>CAVSZJ010000003.1:937500-1246922 GCA_963732445.1 Vicinamibacterales bacterium
TTCCGCTAGTAGCGGCGAGCGAACGCGGAAGAGCCCAAACCAACGTGCTTGCACGTTGGGGTTGTAGGGCCTACCAGGCCGTAAGGCCGGCGAGTAAAAAACCAAAAGAGTAGTCAAACGATCTGGAATGATCGGCCATAGAGGGTGACAGCCCCGTCGACGAAATTCTTTTGGCTCGCTGGGTAGGTTCCTGAGTACCGCGGGACACGTGAAATCCCGTGGGAATCTACGAGGACCATCTCGTAAGGCTAAATACTCTCTGGCGACCGATAGTGAACCAGTACCGTGAGGGAAAGGTTAAAAGAACCCCTGTGAGGGGAGTGAAATAGTACCTGAAACCGTACACTTACAAGCAGTGGGAGGGCTATAACCGGAGCTTGCTCCGGTCACGCCTGACCGCGTGCCTTTTGCATAATGAGCCGGCTAGTTAATCTCAGTGGCAAGGTTAAGCGAAAGCGAGCCGCAGCGAAAGCGAGTCCGAAATGGGCGACAAGTCGCTGGGATTAGACGCGAAGCGAGGTGATCTACCCTTGGCCAGAGTGAAGTACGGGTAACACCGTATGGAGGCTCGAACCAGTGTTGGTTGAAAACAGCTTGGATGAGCTGAGGGTAGGGGTGAAAGGCTAATCAAACTTCGTGATTGCCCGTTCTCTTCGAAATGCCTTTAGGGGCAGCCTCGGGAGGTCGGCGTTGGTGGTAGAGAACTGGATGGACTAAGGGGCTTACCAGCTTACTGAATCCAACCAAACTGCGAATGCCAACGACACGTATCCCGGGAGTGAGACGGTGGGGGCTAAGCTTCATCGTCGAGAGGGAAACAGCCCAGACTATCGGCTAAGGTCCCTAATTCTGTGCTAAGTGGGAAAGGATCTGGAGACGCTTAGACAACCAGGAGGTTGGCTTAGAAGCAGCCATCCTTTAAAGAAAGCGTAATAGCTCACTGGTCAAGCGGCTCTGGGCCGACAATTCAACGGGGCTCAAGCACAGAACCGAAGCCATAGATTGGAACAGGATCTTCGGATCCTGACAATGGTAGAAGAGCGTTCTCAACGCAGTGAAGTCAGACCGTAAGGACTGGTGGAGCGTTGAGAAGTGACCCTGCCGGCATAAGTAGCGAGAAGAAAAGTGAGAATCTTTTCCGCCGTAAGCCTAAGGTTTCCTGAGGAAGGTTCGTCCGCTCAGGGTCAGTCGGGTCCTAACGCGAGGCCGAAAGGCGTAGCGGATGGATATCCGGTTAATATTCCGGAACTACTTGGAAGACGTTATTACGATGGGGAGACGCAGGAGGCTATGCGAGCCCACGATTGGACGTGTGGGTTTAAGCCTGTAGGGGGACTCGCCCGGCAAATCCGGTGAGTCACATTCCCTGAGGGGCTATAGCGAGGGCCGCAAGGCCCGCAAAGTCGCAGACGCCACGCTGCCGAGAAAATCCTCTAAGGAGTCTTTCGGGTACCCGTACCGCAAACCGACACAGGTAGGCGAGGAGAAAATCCTCAGGCGCAAGTGAGAACCCTCGTTTAGGAACTCGGCAAACTAGCCCCGTAACTTCGGAATAAGGGGTGCTCTATTACCGTCAGCGGCCTCGCGCCGCGAAGCGGGAAAGAGTTGCAGTGAAGAGGCCCAAGCAACTGTTTACTAAAAACACAGGACTCTGCGAAGTCGAACACGACGTATAGGGTCTGACGCCTGCCCGGTGCCGGAAGGTTAAAGGGAGAGGTTAGCCGCAAGGCGACGCTTCGAGCTGAAGCCCCGGTAAACGGCGGCCGTAACTATAACGGTCCTAAGGTAGCGAAATTCCTTGTCGGGTAAGTTCCGACCTGCACGAATGGCGTAATGATTTGGGCGCTGTCTCAACGAGGGGCACTGCGAATTTGTGGTACCGGTGAAGACGCCGGTTGCCCGTGATTAGACGAAAAGACCCCGTGCACCTTTACTACATCCTAGTAGTGAATGCTGGCGCAATATGCGCAGGATAGGTGGGAGGCTTTGAACCCAGGCTTTCGGGCTTGGGGGAGCCAACGGTGAGATACCACCCTTATTGTTCCGGCGTTCTAACTTAGATCTGTCATCCAGATCGAGGACACTGCTAGGTGGGTAGTTTGACTGGGGCGGTCGCCTCCTAAAGAGTAACGGAGGCGCGCGAAGGTTCGCTCAGGCTGTTTGGAAATCAGCCATAGAGTGCAAAAGCATAAGCGAGCTTGACTGCGAGTCCTACAAGACGAGCAGGTGGGAAACCAGGCTTTAGTGATCCGGTGGTTCCGCGTGGAAGGGCCATCGCTCAACGGATAAAAGGTACGCCGGGGATAACAGGCTGATCCTAGCCAAGAGTTCACATCGACGCTAGGGTTTGGCACCTCGATGTCGGCTCATCACATCCTGGAGCTGTAGCAGGTTCCAAGGGTTCGGCTGTTCGCCGATTAAAGTGGTACGTGAGCTGGGTTTAGAACGTCGCGAGACAGTTCGGTCTCTATCTATCATGGGCGCAGGAGATTTGAGTGGGGCTGACCTTAGTACGAGAGGACCGGGTTGGACGGACCTCTAGTGTATCGGTTGTCACGCCAGTGGCAGCGCCGAGTAGCTACGTCCGGAAGGGAGAAACGCTGAATGCATCTAAGCGTGAAACCCTCCACAAGATGAGATCTCCCGAGCCATAAGGCTCCTAAAGACTCCTGGAAGATGACCAGGTCGATAGGCCAGGTGTGTAAGGCGCAGTGATGGCTTTTAGCTGACTGGTACTAATAAGTCGTGAGGCTTGACCATATTTTTTTGCACCGCTGCGTGCAATGTGGATTCGGAAAAAGCGATCGTGTGCAGAATATTGAGTTGTTGAAGATCAGCTGATCTTTGAATCTTTGCATAGCGTTATCGCCCGCGTCCGGCTGTGGCCGCCACGAGCGAACGCTCTGGTGTCGAGTTCCCGGTGGTCATAGGAGCAGGGCCACACCCGTTCCCATTCCGAACACGGAAGTTAAGCCTGCTACCGTCGATGGTACTGTGTGGGAAACTGCATGGGAGAGTAGATCGCTGCCGGGAGTATTAGGTGAAAAGCCGCTGTGAGAAATCACAGCGGCTTTTTTTGCAACTACTGATCTTCTGATCTAGAGATCGACTGATCTCCCTGCAGTTTCCCACAACGGCCATCGATGGGCACCGCCAGAGAAATCGCGCGCGGGCGGCAGCCGATGTCCGGACGCTATAATTGCGCCGCTCAGGACATTCTTCTTATGCTGACACGCCGCGAACTCTTGCGATGCTCAGCGGCTGGTGGCGGCCTGTGGCTGATCTCACGGAGCAGCGCCGCGCAATCGCCATCGCGGTTGGGAACGGTGTTTTCAGAAACAAATGCCGTGGTCGAGACGACAAACGGAAAAGTGCGCGGATACACAGAACACGACATCCACACGTTCAAGGGAATCCCGTACGGGGCTACGACAGCAGGCGGCGCCAGGTTTCAACCGCCCCAAAAACCAGAGGCGTGGACAGGCATTCGGAATGCGCTCCAATATGGCGCCGCGTGTCCGCAGCCCGCCGGGAATTTGCCAGACGATTACGAGTTTCTCTTTGAGATCTACCGCGGTCCGCGGCGCATGGATGAAGACTGTCTCACGCTGAACGTGTGGACTCCAGACCTCACCGGAAGCCGGCGCCGTCCAGTGATGTTCTGGCTGCATGGAGGCGGCTTCTCCGGCGGATCGAGCTTCGAGATGCCCTCATATGATGGTCGTAACCTTGCCGAGCGCAGCGACGTTGTTGTCGTCTCGATCAACCATCGCCTTGGGCCTCTCGGGTATCTCAACCTCGCCGGGTTTGGCGGGCGCTACCGCCTGTCGGCGAACGCCGGCCTGCTGGACATCGTGCTCGCTCTCGAGTGGGTGCGGGACAATGTGGGGGCTTTCGGTGGCGATCCGAATAATGTCACGGTGTTTGGTCAGTCGGGAGGCGGCGCCAAGGTCAACTTCCTGATGTCGATGCCCTCAGCCAAAGGCTTGTTTCACAAAGCGATTGCGCAGAGCGCCACACCGATGATCACGAATGTGACGTCCACCGAGTTCTCTGCTCGCCACGCGGCGGGCGTCGTGTCAGCGCTCGGACTCAATGCTGCGTCGATCGAACGACTGCACGAGATCCCTGCCGACACGCTGCGGCTGACGTCGCAGAGTGTTGCGGCGAAACTCACCACAGAGCTGGGTGCCGGCGGGGTCGGTCCGATCGCGGATGGCGTCGCCGTCGTTGACCAGCCGTTCAACCCTACGGCCCCTGCGCTTTCGGCCGACATCCCGATGATCATTGGCAATACCCTCAACGAGGGTGCCAGCATTTTCAACGTGGCCCGCGAGCAGCTTACCGCTGAACAGATGCGCGAGGAATTGGAGCGCACCCTTGGATCGCGTGCGCCGCGCACGATCGACGCGCTTCGGAGGATTTATCCGACTGCAAAGCCAATGGAGATCTTTGGCCATGCTGATCCAGACGGAGGTACGCTGAGCTATCGGATTGCCACGGTGCTTCACGCGTCTCGAAAAGCGGCGCAAAAAAGTGCGCCTGCGTTCGTCTATGTATTCGCGTGGAAAACCGACATCGCGGACGGTCGGCCGCGTGCGTTTCATCGGAGCGACATCGCTTTTGTCTTCAACAATACTGACCGCGCGGCTCACCTCACCGGTGGAACCGAGCGGGCACGGGCAATGGCCCGGACGATGAGCGATACCTGGACTGCGTTCGCGCGAACAGGCAATCCCAGTCATCGCGGGATCCCACGGTGGCCGCAATTTGATTCTGGCAGCGCACCGACAATGGTGTTCGATGATCGTTGCCGGGTTGAGTTCGACCGTGATCGGGAGGCGCGCGAGGCTTTTTCGGGTCGGTAGAACACGTTTTCTTCTATCCACTACCTCGCGAGCGTCGCCTGCAGTTTGTCGAACACCCCTGACGGTGCTCACAGGGCTTTTTGTTGTCCGATGCGCTCCGTTTCCCCGCCCCAGCCGAATCTCACTGCCATCCGAGAGCTCCACAGGCTTCCCTAACTTTGGCGGACTTGAGGATAAAAAGTCTCCTCGCTGGGGGATTTCCATCACTGTTTGCCTAGAATGTATACATTTTTCATGGAGCAGGGGTTGCACACTGTCTGGCTCGAAGTCACTCTCACCAAATTTTAGAAGGGAGATCAGATGTCCATGAAGTCAGTGTCGCTGCCGATCCTCGTCGTAATGCTCCTCTCCTTTGCAAGCGGGGCACAAGCAGCTCCGATCCTAGGCGCACAGCTGTTCTACACCGGCGGCGAAGTTACGGTGGAAAGTTTGCCCGTCAGTTCGGGATATCTCAGTGAGCTTGGTCTCTATAATTCTACTTTCGTACGCCTCATCGACCTGATGGACGATGAGCCCCCTAACGTGAGCGTGACGTTCAATCCGTCCGACTACGGCTTCGTAGCGGGCCAGGAGCTCATTTTTGGAATCCGCGTTATCAGCGACGGCAATCGCGAGTACTTCATGGGCGCCGCCACCCGCAATCCCGACAACGTTCTCCATGCGGGCGTCGATAACATCGGCGGCGGAGCGTACGTCGTCGGGTTCGAGGATCTGTACGGCGGCGGAGACTTGGACTACGACGATAACAGGTTCCAGTTCGAGGGCGCCGTTGCTCCGACGCCGGTCCCGGAGCCGGCCACTCTCAGCTTGCTGGGTCTGGGCTTGGTGGCGGCTCGACGATACAAGCGCAGGTCAGGACCCGATCAAGAGTAATGACATGCGTTCGGCCGAACAGGCGGCCGGGACGACAGCCGATTTACAAAAACGCCCAGTGCCGCTATGGCATTGGGCGTTTCTGTTTAGGGCTATCGGTGGCGTGTGCGGAGTCGCTCATCGCCCGGCTGCGCGACCGTGAGAGAATCACGACGTGGCGAAACGTCCTGTCCTCCGTCTTTTGAGAGAGCGCAAGCTCGCCGATCTGCTCGAGCCCCCGCGAAGCGGCGCCGTGTACGAGGCGAGCGGCGTCATCGCCGTCGGCACGCACTGTTTCGTGGCGCTCGACAACGTCCGGCGTGTGGCGCGTGTGGAAACGCATCTGCGCCCCGACTCCGGCGACCACCGATGGGTCGGCCGTGCCCGGCAGGGCGAAGGCTACGAAGCCATCACTTACAGCCGCGCGCGGCGCAGGTTCTACCTGATGATCGAGGCGCAGAAGCACCCCGACGGCACCTTCAAAGGAGCGGTCGAAGAGTACGACGAAGACTGGCGGTTCAAGGGCCGGCGATGGGTCGATTTTTCCTTCGAAAAGCGCAACACAGGCTTCGAGGGTCTCGCGTCCCTCGAGTGGCGCGGCCATCACTACCTTCTCGCGCTATGCGAGGGCAACAAGTGCCGCGACAGCCACAGCAGGAAAAAACATGGCCAGGGACGCATCCACACGCTCGAGCGGCGCGGTGCTATGTGGAAACCCGTGGCGCGAATCAAGCTGCCTGAAAATGTGAATTTCAAGGACTACGCGGGAATGGCCCTCAGCGGCGATCGCATTGCCGTGGTGTCGCAGGAATCGTCGCGCGTCTGGGTCGGGCGTCTGAGGCGCGGCCAGTGGGCAGTCGCCGGGAAAGGGCGGGTCTACGACCTTCCACGGACGAAGAAAGGCAAAAAACGATACTTCACTGTCGAAGGAATCTCGTGGCTGTCGCCGAGGACGCTCGTTGCGGTGTCAGATCTAGTGAAGAAACGGCATCCGACCCGAGGCACAAAAACAGATCAGTCAATCCATATTTTCAGAATCGGCTGATCCGGTCGTGGCGTCTGCGTCCTACTTGCGTGCAGCGTAGGTCTTGCTGAAACCGTTTCGCGCGTTCGCAACCGTGAACGTGCCGTCCTGCGCCGCAGTCACCTTGATCCAGTATGCCGGGGTATGGGGAGGTACTTGCGCGCCACGACCGCCGCCACCACCTCCGCGCCCTGCTCCGGCGGGCGCGCCCGCCCCGCGCGGCGCGGGTGGCGGTGCGGTGAGAATGCTCGCCAGCGTCTCGTTGTCTTCGATGTTTGCGATGAAGGCGCCAGGCGCGTTGTGCTCGACCATCACGTTGTGGGACCAGTGCAACTGCCACAAGTCCTCGAGCCCTGGCGATGATTCGAGCGTCTGGAAAGTCTCGAGCGAGCCCCCCTTGCGCGTCCCGTTGTTCATGATGGCGACGCGCGGCTGCAGCGCGTGCACGAGCGCGGCGGCGTTCGATTGATTGATGCCGTGATGCGTGACGAGATACAGGTCCACCGTTCCAAGCCGGTTCGCGGGACACATCAACTGCCCCTCGTGATTCCAGGTCAGATCGCCGAGATCGATCGTGCGGAACCGGCCGAAACCCAGCACGAAGCCAACCGAATACGCGTTGTCCGGATCGAACACCTTACTGAGATCTTTTTCGGTGAACCCGGCGCACGTGGGATTGGCACGGCCGGCGCCGGGCAGATTGCTTTTGAGCACCTGCCCGGCTGACGAGACGATCGTGATGTCGAGTCCGGGGATGGTGAGTTTGTCTCCTGGCTTGACGATGGTGCGCACGGCGTTGGCGTGAATCTGCGCGTACTGCTCCATGAAGCCCTGACCGCCGGCGCGATCGCCTTCGGCTGCCGGACCATGGTCGTAAAACTTCTTGATCGCGACCCGCTTCGCGAACTCGGCGAGCCCACCCACGTGATCGCCGTGATAATGAGTCAGCACGAGATGATCGATCTGCTTCACGCCGGCGTCTTCCAGCGCCAGCATGATGCGGTCGGTATCGCGCCCTCCGGGATTGCCCACATCGACGAGCAGGGATTCCCCGGACGGAGCTACGAAGAGCGTCGACTGGCCGCCTTCAGTGTCGATGTAATAAATCTGCAGTGCTTTGGCCGGCGCTTGAGCCGCACCCGACTGCACAATGACGCTGGCCGCGAGCAGGAGACCTGAGAACATACGCACGGGACAATTCCTCATGATGGGCCCATCTCAGTGTCGGCAACACCTGGTGCTAGAAGTTGAACTTCGTGACAAATGTGACGAAACGCATGTAGGTGCCGTTGTTCGCCGTGACCATACCGAACTGGGTCGACGTGGGGTTCAAGTTCGGAGTGTCATACGTCTCGTTGTTGAAGACGTTGAGCGCGTCAACGCGCAGCTGCAGCGTCTTGTTGCCCGGCAGCCGCAGCGTCCGGCCGATGTTCATGTTGAAATGCCGGAGGCCCGGCGCACGGACGCCGTCGATCCGGAATGGGAATGTGCGCTTCTGGAATGCGGCGGGCACCTTTGCGGGATCCTTCTCGAAGCCCGCGTCAGTGTTGAACCAGCGATCGGTGGTCGGGTCGTCGAGCTTGATGTCGTCGATGTCGCCGTAAAAGAAAATATTGCCGGGCCACTCGAGCAGCGCGCCAGGCTGAAATTCGTACGTCCCGCCGACCTGCCATCCGCTCAGGATGGCGGCGAGCACTCCCCCGTCACTCAAGAACGGCTTGGCGCTGCCGAACGGAAGCTCAACGATGAAGTCGGCGGTGACGCGGTGCGGCCGTGACTCCTGACTCGTCTGCCAGATCGTCGGCTCGCGATCGTACTCCTCAACCGTCCTGTTCTCCCTGAATTTCGTCGCCGTATAGAAGACGTTTGCGGTGAAGCCATTTGCGAACCGGCGGTTGAAGCTGAGCTCCAGCGAGTGTGCGCTGTTCTCTCCCAGTGGAAGGGTCAGATAATCGAGACCATCCCCGCTCGACATGTGGGGGAACGCGCGCAGCAGGCGATGCCGCTGAATGGTCTGGCTTGTGAAGAATGAATTTCCCGCCATCTGGTTGTACAGCGCCGGATCCGACGTCTTGAGCGGGGCGAAGTTATTGATGAAGAATGGGTTCGTGACGTTGGCGTTCAGCAGGTTCTGCTGGGTGAGATCGCGGACATTGCTGCCGTTGAACCACTGTTCCGGCAAGTAATCCTGACGGATTGTGCGGTCGAGCCGGTCGCCCCGGCTGCCGTTGTATGCAATCTCGACCGCCATGTTGCGGGTCAACTCGCGCTGCACGCCTGCGCGCCATCGCTGCACGCGCGGGTGGACGCGACTGGGATTCTGAGCCTGGAAACGGGTACCGACTGCCGTGTTGGCGCCGAGCGAGTTGCCGATCGCCTGATCGAATCGCGTTCCGGTTGTTCGCACAGGAAACGGATCCGACAATGGCGAGATGCCTCTCTTCGGATCGCCGAGGAGCCACGTCTGCCCGAAGTCGACGCTGGCTTCGTTGATCGTCGTTGCGCTGTATCCAAGCTGATTGGGCGTGAAGTTCGTGGCACTCAACACGTCGTAGTACAAACCGTAGCCGGCCTTCAGCACGGTTCGCTCGTTCATCGACCAGGAGCCTGACACGCGCGGCATCCACATCGATTGTCCGCCCCAGCTTTGACCCGTTTGGCCCGAATCTCCGGCGTAGACGGTTCCGCCGCTCACGTCGAAGGCGCTCGGTGCAAGTTGTGGAATCGGATTCCTGGCATACGCCAACTCGGCCAGCTGCGCGATCGCGACGCCCGCGTTCGGATCGAAGCCGATGAGCATCTGGTCGTTTTGATCCGTGAGGCCGGTCTCGTATTCATTCCGGAGACCGAAGTTCAGCGTGATGTTCTCGGATACCCGCCACGTATCCTGGACGAAGGTGCCAACCCAGTGATTCGAAATGAGAGAGCTCGCTGACATCTCGGCCTCCACGCGGGTGGGAATGCCGAGCATGAACGCCGCCCAGCCCAGACCGAGATTCGCGGCGGGCGCTTCGACCGTGTCGTCAGCCTTGCGCGTGTAAGTGTTATCAAAGGTGAAGTTGCCAGACGCGTTTCCGGGGAAGTTGCGAAAGCGCTCGTGCCTCCGGACGTCCACGCCAGCCCGTAGGGTATGCGAGCCGCGGACCTGGCTCAGGTTCAGTTGGCCCTGGTAGTGGGTGCCCTGGTCGAACGTGCCGGCGTTGTCACTCATGACCTGGTAGAAGTTGCCATTGAGATTGGCTCCCCCGAAGTTGATTCGCGGCAACTGGCAGGGAATCACGCCGCCGAAGTCGCCGCGGGACTGGCAGAACTGATCCATGTAGGCAGGCAGCCCGATTCCGCTCGGCGTGAACTCCTTCAGGCCGAGGCGCTGATCCGTCTCGAGGAAGCGGTTGGCGCCGAGCTGGCCGTCGATAACCGTGTCACCGGAGACGCGAGTCCAGGTGCCGGTGCCGGCCCGTGTCTTTCGTACCCGCGATGTTGAGTGCAGCCCTGGGGCGCTCTCGTACGTCCAATCCCCGGAGCCTTCGGTGAAGTTGCTGCCGCTGACGCGTCCAAAGAATCGATTGCGGTCCGAATGGTTGTAATCGAGACGCACCCCGAAGACGTGGCTTCTGAGCGGATCGGGCTGGCCGGTGTCGTAGTAGTTGTTGATGGGTTGCTGATTCGACGCCGTCGGATTCGTGTTCGGGACCGGCAGAAATCCCGTGTAGAGCTTGTACAGCGGGTTGGTGATTCGATCCGCGGGAATCATGTTGTTGGGAAACGGATCGCGAATGACGTGCCCGGGCCGCGCCGGATCCGGCCGCGTCGTCAAGGGGTCGTAGATCTGGTACTGAGCGGGATTCGGCAGTAAAAGGAGGTCCGAGAAGTCGCCGGCCAGATGGTTATGACCGGGGTCGCTTCTCGGCAGCGTTCTGTTGGGGCTGGCCGACTTCCCGTTGAAATCATCGTGTCCGTACGAGTAGTTGGCGAACATGAACAGCTTGTTCGTGCCGTTGATGATGCCCGGAATCAGGACAGGGCCCCCAAAGGTCGTGGACAGGTTGTTCGACAGCCCTTCCTCGTACGCCACCCCCGCGCGGGGATCCCGGTCGAACACGACTTGCTGAAACCGGTTCGGTGGGTTGAGCTTGTTCGTCCAGTACTGGTGGTTCACTGTGCCCCGCGCTGTATTGGTACCTGCTTTTGTCATCATCGAGATGCCGACGCCGGTGCCGTGACCGATTGACGCCGTGAAGTTCGTCGACTCGACGCGCATCTCCTGCACCATGTCAGTGTTCGGAGAGGTAGACATCTGCCGGTTGACACCGCTGTTGGTCGCCCCGTCGATCGACCAGTCGACGCCGCCCACACCGCCCAGAGGGGTGGCATTGGTGGTAGGCCCTCCGACGAATCCCTGACCTGCAAAGGGAATCACGCCCCTCGCCATCATGCCCGGTGCGAACCGCGCAAACAGCACCGGCATGTTCGACTGAAGCGGCAGCTCGCCGAGTTTCTTTTCGTCGAGCACCAGTCCCTGCCGCAGCGTGGTGACTTCCAGCAGGGGAGACTCGCCGGTAACGGTGATTTCTTCGGCAATCGTGCCGATTTCGAGCGTGAGGGGAATCACAAGCGTTTGTCCGGAGGACAGCGTGACGCCGGCGCGCCGCAGCGTCTTGAAGCCCGTCATCTCGACGAGGACATCGTAGGTGCCGGCGTTGAGCAGCCGCGCCTCGAAGTACCCGCTCGCGTTGGTAGTGAGCTGTTGCGTGACACCAGTACCCGTGTTGGTGACCTTCACGCTGGCGCCGGGGATAACGCCCTGGTCGTCCCTTACCGTTCCTGAAATGGTGCTTCTGGTTTCCTGAGCGACAGCCGGAATGCCCACCAGCAACAGCAAGCCGACGACGAACATCGTTCGCATATTGGGCTCCTCTCTGAGCGTCCACAGGCTCCGCGACGCGCGGCAGCGCGCATGATGAAACTTGATCCCGCGTGGTAGGATGTCGGCCCAAACCTTAACACGAAAGGCGGGCCGCATGATCAACCGCAGATCGCTCCTCAAGTTTCTGGCGGCCGGCGCGGGGGCAGCCCTGATCCCCGTGACCCGGTCGGAGGCGGCGCTTCCCAAGGCGAAGATCACGCGCGTGAAATGCTGGGCCCACCCGAGCATGAACCGTTCATTCAATCAGAGCGGGATGCTCGTGACGGTGGAGACCGACATCGGCATCACCGGCATTGGCGAGGGGGGGTCGCCCGATCTGATTCAAGACCTGGCCGGCAGCCTGATTGGCAAGAATCCGTTCGAGATCGAGCGGATCTGGCACCACATGTACATGGACAGGTTCTATCCGCCGGGCCGCGAGAAGGTGCATGGGCAGGGGGCGCTCGATCTCGCGCTGTGGGACATCAAAGGCAAGGCGCTGCAGCTTCCGCTGTACGACCTGCTTCACGGGACCATGCGCAGCCACGTGGAGTGTTATGCGACGACGTTCAGGCCAGCCGGGGCGCCGGCTCCAGAACGAGGAGCGGGGCCGGGTGCTGCTCAGGCGCAGCCGGGCGCCGGCCGCGGCGGCGGTGGAGCAGGCAATTCAGGCGCGGCGCTGCGCGAGCGGGCACGAGCCGCGATGGAGGCGGGATACCGGTGTTTCAGGGTCGACGCCAGCATCGGCGGTGCGATTCCCGATAACGTCTTCAACACCCGCGAGCGTGTGCGGCTCGTTGCCGCGGCGTGCAAAGAAATCCGTGCGGGGGTGGGGGAAGGCGACTGGATGATCGACTTTCACCAGAAGTTCGATTTTGCCGACGCGCTTCGCTGCTGCAGGCTGATCGAAGAATATGAGCCGCTCCTCGTCGAGGATCCGGTGCGCGATGAGCAGGCACTAGAGGAGATACCAAAGCTTCGCATGATGACCACCTGTCCGTTGTCGCACGGCGAAGAGTGGGGGCAGCGTTGGGATTTTCATCGTCTCGTGTACAACAAGGACATCGACTACATCCGCGCGACGCTGCCGAACGTCGGCGGCATCACCGAGATGGTCAAGATCATGGCGTTGTGCGAAACATCCGCCGTCGGAATCGTGCCCCATTTCACCGGCCCAATCGCGACAGCCGCGCTGGTCCACACGCTGTCGACCTTCTCCGGACCGGTGCTGATGGAATACAACTACGGCGATCGTCCACCTGTATATCTGCCGGAGTTTCTGACGTTCAAGAACGGCAAGCTCTATACGAACGATCGCCCTGGGATCGGCGTGACGGTCGATTTCAAGGCGCTGACACAGATCGGCGACTTCGATCAGGCACGACCGAGCAATGTCTACAGTCGCTCTGATGGATCGTTGACACACTGGTAGGTGCACCTTTTGGACACGCGCGGACGTATATGGCCAAAAGGGCTATGCGTGGTCATCTCGCTGTCGTTGTGTCGCTGGGGGTCTGGCTGGCAACCAGCCCCGGCCTGGCCCAGATGCCGTCACCCACGGCCGAACTCGATGCGTTCATGGCGCAGGTGCTCGCGCGGCGCGACGAGAACTGGAAGAAAGTTCAGCAGTACATCCTGGACGAGCGTGAGCGGGTCGAGTTTCGCGGCCCTGGCGAGATGCTCCTGTGGGGCGCCAGGCGTGAATATATGTGGTATCCGCGAGACGGCTTCTTCGTGCGGAGCCCGGTGCGTTTCAACGGGGTCGCCATCAGCGAGAGCGAACGCGAAAAATACGAACAGAACTTTCTGAGTCGGACAAAGAACCGCGACGAGCGTGCCAGGGAGCGGGGCAAAGAGACAGAAGGTACCGCCGATGCGACACCGTCGGACATCCAGAGCCTCATCCAGCAGACCCGCGAGCCGCAGTTCGTGTCATCGGCATATCTCCTGAAATTCAAGTTTGAAGGCGGCCGATACGCGCTGGTCGGGCGAGAGACAATCGACAAGCAGACGGTCCTGCGAATCGAATACTACCCAACCAGGCTGTTCTCCGATGATCCCGACACGCGCGCCGAGGCCAGAGTCAATCAGGTGGCAGGTCCCAAGTCAGAGGTAGACGCGTACGGGTATGAATTGCAGCGGCTCATGAACAAGGTGTCGCGAGTAACGATGTGGGTCGAGCCGGCCCAGAAACAGATCGTGAAATACGCATTCGAGAATGTCAGCCTCGAGTTTCTTCCCGCGTCGTGGCTCGTGAGGGTGACCGAATTGCGCGCCAACATGAGCATGACCGAGGCCTTTGCCGGCGTGTGGCTGCCGAAGCGGATCGACGTCCTCGGATCGTTCGTGCTTGCGCCGGGTCCGTTCGCCGTGAGCTACGACATTGAGTACTCGGGTTACCGCGAAGCGACGGCCTCAGGAAAATACCTCGGACCATCCACCCGCCCGCGCTGATTGACGTGAGTAAGACCGCCGCCCTTCTCGCAAGCGCGCTGCTGCTGCTTTCGTCGCCGCTCGCGGCGCAGCAGGAGGTGGTGGCGGCAATTCAGGTCCACGGCAATACCCTCACCCCCACCGAGGACATCATTCACGCCTCGGGCATCGCCGTCGGCGATCAGGTGTCGGACGCGTACCTGTCCAATGCCGAAGGGCGCCTAAGATCCGCAGTGAAATTCGAGCACGTCGAAGTCTTGAAGCGCTTCGCGTCGATCTCGGACCTGACTCGCGTCCTGATTCTGATACAAGTCGACGAAGGCCCGGTCCGGATCGAGAGGCCAGACATCGGTGCGCCGGGCCCCGATGTCGCAGCCCCGCAGGTGCAGCGTCCAAGAGTCGTGCGCCGATCGCGTTTCGGTGTGATGTTCGTGCCCATCCTGAGCGCCGAGGATGGCTACGGATTCACATACGGCGCGCAATTCGCCTTTTCCGGCCATCGCAGCGCGCAGCGCCGAGTTGTCGTGCCGGCGAGCTGGGGCGGGGACAAGCGGATCGGCGTCGAGTATCAGCAGGAGCTTTCGCCGCGTTTCGCGCCCCGACTGCGTACGGGCGCGTTCCTGCAGAGGCGCACTCATCCGTTCTATGAGGATGATGCGGATCGCACGCGTGTGTGGGGACGGACCGAGTGGCCGATTCTGCGAGACGTTCGAGCCGCCGCCGAGGTCGCATGGCAGTCTTCGTCGCTCGCTGGTCAGGAGGTTGAGGCCCGGTCCATCGGCGCTGACGTGATCGTCGATACCAGAGTGGATCCGCTGATGCCGCATAACGCGATCTTTGTGCGCTCGGCCGTGGAGCGCCTCTACTTCGGGTCTGCGAACATGGCGGTCAGGACAGAAATCGATGCCAACGGCTATGTCGGCTTGTACCGTGGAATGGTCGTGGCGCTTCGAGCCGTGCGCGAAGACTTCAGCCAGCCCGCGCCTGCCTTTTACAAATCGATACTGGGTGGCTCGCGCAATTTGAGAGGCTTTCGCGCCGGCCGCGCCGTTGGCGACACGTTGGTCGCCGGATCCGTAGAGTTGCGCATTCCCACGACGTCGCCGCTGCGGATGGCGAGATTCGGATACAGCATCTTCATGGATGCCGGCGCGACCTACGATAAAGGGCAGCGCTTCGGCGATCAGAAGCTGGAGAAGGGGGTCGGAGCCGGAGTCTGGGCGACCGCTCCGCTGTTTCGCATCAGCGCCGCCGTCGCGCGCGGCATCGGGTCGGGCATACGCGTCCATATTGGGGCGGGTCTGACGTTCTAACGCCGGATTCTGCGCGGTAGCATAGAAGGATGCAGCTGCACGACCTCGCGGAGGTTTCGAATGCCGTGTCGCGCACGCGAGGGCGCCTCGACAAGATTGCCAGGCTCGCGGAGCTGCTGCAGCGACTGCCTCCTGACGAAATTTCCATCGCGGTGGCCTACCTCTCGGGCTCCCTTCCACAAGGGCGCATCGGCATCGGGTGGTCTGTCGCCTCGCTCGGGCGAGCGGCTGCGCCTGCGACGCAGCCATCCCTCGAGCTGCGAGACGTCCATGACATATTCCAACGGATCGCGAGCGTCAAAGGTACGGGCGCAACTCGCGCGAAAGCGCAGTCCCTCGGCGATTTGTTCAGCCGTGCGACCGAGACTGAACAGGATTTTCTCGCGCGCCTGCTGTCTGGCGAGCTCCGTCAGGGTGCGCAGGAAGGAGTGCTCACCGACGCCATAGCCAAGGCCGCCGGCGTACCGCCGGCTGCCGTTCGACATGCGGCGATGATGAGCGGAAATTTGGGCGAGGTGGCGTGTGGCGCGCTCGTCGAAGGAGCGCCGGCGCTGGCGCGGTACGCCATTCAGCTGTTCCGTCCGGTCGAGCCGATGCTTGCGTCGACCTCGGACAGCGTAGCTGACGCCATCGAGACGTTCGGAGAGGCGGCCTTCGAACTCAAGCTTGATGGCGCGCGCATCCAGGTGCACAAGGGAAACGATGACGTGCGCGTGTTCTCGCGCGCGCTCCGGGACGTGACCGCCGCGGTGCCAGAGGTCGTGGAGTCCGTGCGGACGCTGTCGGCCCGCGAGCTCATTCTCGACGGCGAAGTGCTGGCGCTTCAGAAGAACGGGGCGCCACTGCCGTTTCAAGAGACGATGCGACGGTTCGGTCGTCGGCTCGATGTCGAGCGCATTCGATCGGAGTTACCGCTGACTCCATTCTTCTTCGATTGTCTCTACGCCGAGGGCGAATCGCTCACCGCAGCGCCGCAACGAGAACGCTTTGCCGCTCTGGAGACTCTCGTGGGTGCGTACACGGTTCCACATCGCATCATCGCCGATCCGATTGCGGCTACGGCGTTCTTCGATCACGCCATCGCACATGGTCATGAAGGCGTGATGGCGAAGTCGCTGGACGCACCGTACGCCGCCGGCAGCCGGGGACGCGCGTGGCTGAAGATCAAAAACGTCCGCACACTCGATTTGATCGTGCTCGCGGCCGAATGGGGTAGCGGCAGGCGTCGCGCGTGGCTGAGTAATCTTCACCTCGGGGCCCGGGATCCGGAACGCCATCGCCTTGTCATGCTCGGCAAGACATTCAAGGGGATGACCGATGCGCTCCTCGAGTGGCAGACCGCCGCGCTGCTCGAGCGCGAGGTCCGCCGCAACGGGCATGTTGTGTACGTGCGCCCTGAGCTGGTCGTCGAAGTGGCGTTCAACGATCTGCAGGAGAGCCCGCAGTATCCAGGTGGGCTGGCGCTGCGATTTGCGCGCGTGAAAGGCTATCGACCCGACAAGACCGCCGGAGACGCTGACACGCTGCAAACGCTGCAGGGCATCTATCACAGCATGACGGGACGCGATGCGCCCCAGCCACGAACCTGATCAGTGCCTGAGCTCCCAGACGTCGAGCTTTATCTGTCAGCACTCGGTGCGCGCCTCACCGGGCACACGCTCGAACGCGTGAGACTTGCGGCGCCGTTTCTGCTGCGTTCCGTCGAGCCGCCGCTCGGTCGGGCGGAGGGCCGGAACGTAGCCGGGTTTCGCCGCATCGGCAAGCGGATCGTCTGGGAGATGAATGACGATCTCTTCCTCGTGTTCCACCTGATGATTGCGGGTCGCTTCAAATGGCGCGATCGCGGCGCGATCATCCCGGGAAGGATTGGGCTCGCGGCGTTTGATTTTGCGCACGGCACGCTGCTGTTGACCGAAGCCGCGTCCCAGAAGCGGGCATCGCTGCACGTCGTGCATGGAGAAGACGCGCTCGCATCGTTCAACCCCGGTGGGCTCGAGGTGATGGAGAGTGACGCGACTGCATTCGCGGCAGCGCTGCAGAAGGAGAGTCACACCCTGAAGCGTGCGCTTACCGATCCGCATCTCATCAGCGGCATCGGCAACGCATACTCGGATGAGATCCTTCATCGTGCCCGGCTCTCGCCGTTCAAACAGACGCGTCAATTGACCGCCAAAGATATCGCGGTCCTCCATGCGGCGACGATTGCGACGCTCGCCGAATGGACAGAACGCCTCAAGCAGGAGGCGAAAGACACATTTCCCGAGAAGGTGACAGCCTTCCATGAGGGTATGGCCGTGCACGGCCGCTTCGGCAAACCGTGCCCGCGTTGCGCCGCGGCGGTGCAGCGCATCGTGCATGGCGAGCACGAGGTCAACTATTGCCCGACGTGTCAGACGGATGGGCGATTGCTCGCGGATCGTGCCTTGTCGAAACTACTGAAGGACGACTGGCCCAAAACCCTCGATGCATTGGAACGGCGGCGGAAAGAGCAGGCGCGCTAGAGGGGCCACTAGAACCCGATCGAGATGCCCAGGGATGGCCCGATGGCTTCGATGTCGGGGTTGCGGTCGTGCCCGGCGAGGCCGGCATTCGAGATATGGATCACTTCGAGTGAAGCCACGGCCCGAATACGTCCACTCATCTGCATCATCAGACCGCCCCCGCCGATTGCGAGGTAATTGAAACGAGTGCCGCCAGGCGGCAGCGCGACAGCGGCATCCGCAATGCCAAACTCGACCTGAAGGAAGCCCGACGCGCGTCCGCGGCGATACACGCGCACGCGCAATCCCGAACTGAGGCCCAGTGCCCTCGAATCGTTCCTTCTCTGTGATACGTAATACAGACGCTGCCTGACAATCACAGCGAGGCCATCGCGCACAGCGTAGGTCAGCCCCTGCGACAGTCCATACAGTTCTTCGTGCGAAGGATTGTAGTTCCAGGCTTCGAGTGCCGCCTGAACAAGGAACTCCGCGCTCCAGTGGCCCTTCGCGAATGCGTCCTGGGAAGGAGAGGCGGTACCCTGCGCGCGCGTCTCCACGGAAAGCAGGCCGAGAAGCAGAAGGGTGAACGCCGCCGGCAGGACGATCCGTCGGAACAGGTAGGCTATTGTATAGCGCATGCGGCTGGCCGGGCTGTTCCTCTGCGCAGCGCTGATGCCATCGAGCTCGTCGGCGCAGGAGCACCTCGCGATTCGATCGGATTTCCTTTTTTACGGCGACAACACCGAATTCCGCAATCCCTTCCGCGAAGGCGAAACCATTTTCGGCGCGGCCGTTCGTGTGACTGCCGAGATCGCGCTGAACGATCGCGTTACGCTCTCAGCCGGCGGATTTGCCAACCAGCGCTTTGGTTCGGAGGCTGCGTTCGAACAGGTGAGGCCAGTGATCGCGCTGGCTGTCCGTGGGCGGCGATCGGCGTTCGTATTCGGCGCCTTTCCGGCGTTGACCAGCGAGCTCCCTGCGGGTCCAGATCGCAATGGACCCCATGGTCTCCTCCCGCCACTCCAGCGCGAAACGCTTGCCTTCGATCGACCCTATGAGACGGGGCTCGCATGGACATTCAACGGCAGCGACCTGCGACATCACTTCTGGCTCGCGTGGCAGCGCCTCAACACGCCGGAGCATCGTGAACGGTTTGACGGAGGGTTGAACACGTCGTATCGCCTTACCGATCACGTGACGATCCCGCTGCAATTTCACCTCGTCCACGAAGGAGGGCAACTTCACCAATCGGGGGCGGTTGCCGATAGCATGGCGATCGCCGCCGGCGCGATTGTCGGCGGGACTATTGCGGGCAGTTATACGGCGACGTTGGAGGTGTTCGGGCTGAGCTCACGTTACGTCCCCGATCGTAGTCTCACCAATTTGAGCCCTGGCGGCAGCGCTATATTCGGCCGGGCGGCGGCGGAACGATCAGGGTGGCGCGGCCACGTGATCTTCTGGAGAGGACGGAATTTCATCAAGGACGAGGGAGACCTGAACTATCAGTCGGTCATGCGGAGCGGCGATCGATACCCGGGCACGCGGGATTACTCGGAAGCGGGACTGACGCGGCGATTCAGGCTTGCGGGCGCCGCCGTGCTCGACGTGGCCGGCCGGCTGCACCGCGTAGAAGGGAGGTACGAGTATTCGTACCGGATCCTGAGCGTCGTGTCTGCGTCCTGGCGGGTTCGCTGATGCGCACGTTCTGGCATCGCCTGCAAAAGAAGCTGCGGCGCGCGCGTTGGCCGTGCACGCGACGCTCTATCTTTCCGCCGCACCGCGGGCAGACGCTCCGCTGGTATACATCGAGATTCCGGCGCAGCGAGAAAATCCGCCGCAGCTCCAGAAAGCGAAAGGAAAAGGTTCGCGCGTCAGCCGCAATCGCCCTCAACTTCGGCGCGGATATGTCGCCGACCTTGGCGAACGGGCTGACGCGCGTCCTGAACAGCACCTCGTTCTTGATGATGTTGCCCACGCCGGCAAAGATCGCCTGATCGAGCAACACGTCGGCGATCTCGGCGTTCGGGAACGCTCGAACTTTCGCGAGAGCCGCCCGCCCGTTCCACTCGTCGGCCATGATATCGGCGGAGAGGTCGTATGCGGATTTTGCATTCGCGTCTTCCACGTATCTGACAGACGCCGCCCAGATGGTGATTTCCCCGTTTGGAAAATTGAGAACAAGGCGCGGAGGGCCGCTGCGTCTGTAATCTCCGGTGACGGAGCGGCCTCTGATGGTTGCGGCAAAGGTGCCCCAGAGCATGAAGTGAACACGAAGCGCAAACCCGTCAAATTGAAAGACAAGATGCTTTCCCCAGGCAAAGATCCCCTCGACCTTCTGCCCGGCCAGCCGCTCGATGCCGATCTTGCTGTTACCGGTAACGCTTGCTATCCGCCGGCCGGAGAAGGGTTGCAGTTGCTCCGCGGCGAGGTGGAGAGAGGGGCCTTCCATATACATTTGTAATGCCGGAAGGTCCGCCGGCGCCGCCCTGAATTGTTACTTCGCGTAGATCGCGAACCATTTGTCATCGAACAGGGCCACCTCTTCGACGGGTTTCAGCCCCGCCGTCGCCATCCACGCATCGGTCTGCTGCCTGGTGATCTGCTGGCCCGCGTCTGTGACATGCCCGCCCTTGCCGGGGATGAAGTCCACCACGGCGACGCGACCACCGGGAGCGAGGTAGCCGGCAAGATTCTTCAGGTACGTTTCGCGATCCTCGATGTGGTGAAGCACGTCATAGATGAGCGCGGTGTCCACGTTGCGCGACGGCAGCGCAGGGTCCGTGTATTGTCCAAGCACGATCCGCACGTTCGACAACCCGAGCGCCTTCGCGCGCGCCGCGATGTGATCGAGCAGGCCCTGCTCGATGTCAACGGCGTACACAGTGCCTGTCCCCGTCACTGCGGCCGACAAGGCCCCTTCGAACGCCCCGGCCCCAGCCCCGATGTCGGCGACGACGCTGCCCGGACGAAGGCGTAATCTCGACACGACCTCGTCGATCTTCAATCCAGCGACGCGATTTGGGTTCTCGAGTGTCGTGATCCACGCATCAGCCGTGCGCGTGCCCAACTGACGCGCGTCGCCGCGGGCGACTGACGAGACGAGCAGGACGGCAAGGGCGAACAGAGCGGGTCGCATTGCGGGCATAAAAGTCTCCTATGTGCCGCTCGATTGTGGCATATCACAGCGGCAGGTCACGAAGGAACCGGATGAGGCCTTCGACCATCTCGCTGCCTGCCTGCAGCGAATCGTCGTTGTGGTCAGCGCCTCGGATGACGAGGAGCGTTTTTGGATCGCGCGCCGCTTCGTAGACCTGCCGGGTCTGTGCTATCGGCACGATGCGGTCGGCGTCGCCGCCTATCACCAGAAGCGGCGCGCTCACACGCGCGATACGATCGATCGTGGCATACCGGTCCCGCAGGAGCCACTTTACCGGCAGAAGCGCGTAGTGATATTGTCCGACGTCGACCATCGACGTAAACGGCGAACGCAGAATCAGCGCAACGGGCGGATGCTCGACCGCAAGTTCGACAGCGACCGCTGTCCCCAGGGATTCGCCGAAATACACGAGTCGTTGTTGATGCCCGGCGCCGAGCCCCACGATGTAGTCTCGCGCCGCCCGCGCATCGTTCGTCAGTCCCGTCTCGCTCGGAGAGCCGGCATTCTCTCCAAAGCCGCGATAGTCGAATAATAGGACCGCCAGATTCGCCCGCGCCAGCCGAGCGGCGAGCGGAGCCCGAAACGCTCGATTCCCTGCGTTGCCGTTGAAGACGATCACTGTGAACTGCGGCGTGTCGGTGTGGCTCACCAACCACCCATGCAGTGTGAGACCGTCGCCGGTTGGAAACGACACGGCCGTGACGCCGTCAATCCCCAGCGTTCCTGGATTCGGTACCTCACCAAACGGAAAATAGATGAGCCTCCGCTGCTGGGTCCACGCAAGGATGACGATCGATACAAACACGGCGAAGCCGATAAGCGCGAGTCTCAACTCTTCGGAGTCTAACGAATCTGGTAGATTGATGTGATGGACATTCCAGTCAACGAGGATGAATGGCGCGCAAAACTAACACCCGAACAATTTCAGGTATTGCGGAAGCATGGTACCGAGCGCGCTGGGACGAGCGCGCTGAACACGGAGCATCGGGAGGGAGTGTTCTGCTGTGCCGGTTGCGGACAGGAGCTGTTCGCATCAACTACAAAGTTCGAAAGCGGGACCGGATGGCCGAGTTTCTGGGCGCCGCTCGACGCTGCGGTTGGCACAACCACAGATCGCGCGTACGGGATGCAGCGGACCGAGGTCCACTGTGCACGGTGCAGCGGGCACCTCGGTCATGTGTTCGAAGACGGACCCCGGCCTACAGGCCTGCGGTACTGCATGAACGGCGCATCGCTGGCTTTTCAGCCAAAAAAGACCTGAAAACCTGTTTTTTCCTGGAACCGGTGCGTCTGGTCCGCAGTCTAAATGACTGTGAAGAAGAATTCTCAGATACGACTCGAATACGACGTGTGCGGCCGATGTGGCACGCTGTTCGATGACCAGGGTGAAAACGGCTGGTGGATCGAGAGCGGCCTGTGGTGGCATGAGTGCGACGACGATCAGCCGGCTCGGATAGTGGTCCGCAAGCTCGCCCGAATCGCCTGAGCGTTTCTCGTCTGTCCAGCCTCGACAACCTCCGCCTCCTCGACCATCATAGGGCTCTCATGCCCCCGATCGATTTACGTTCCGACACGGTGACGAGGCCGTCGGCCGCTATGCGCCGTGCGATGGCGGATGCTGAGGTTGGCGATGACGTGTTTCTCGAGGACCCGACGCTCAACCTGCTGCAGGACCGTGCGGCATCGGTGTTTGGACGAGAAGCGGCGCTCTTCGTTCCCTCGGGGTCGATGGGTAACCTCACCTGTGTCATGGCGCAGACGCGGCCAGGACAAGAGGTCGTCTGCGAAACCAACGGCCACATTTACAACTACGAGATGGGAGCGCTGTCGGCGCTTGCCGGAGTGCTTCCTCGGGTGGTCAACGGCGAAGACGGCGTGCTCACCTGGAGTCGGATTGCTCCCGCCATTCGTCCCAAGGTGTATTACCGTTCTCAGACGTCGCTCATCTGCCTCGAGAACACGGTGAACATGGCGGGTGGCACGGTGTATCGCACCGCTGTTGTGGAGGAGATCTGTGATCGAGCACACGAACAGGACATCCACGTCCACCTCGACGGTGCCAGGGTCTTCAATGCCGCAACGTATCTGAACGAGCCTGTCTCTGCCATGACAAGGAAATTCGATTCGGTGCAGTTCTGCCTCAGCAAGGGCCTCGGCGCCCCCGTCGGATCGATGATCGTCGGCAGTCATGACTTCATCGAGAGGTGCCGATCCATTCGCAAGATGCTCGGCGGCGGCATGCGCCAGGCGGGCATACTTGCGGCAGCGGGCATCGTCGCGCTCGACGAGGGCCCCAAGCGGCTGCAGATCGATCACGACAACGCGCAGATTCTCGCAGGCAAACTGGGGCGTATCGCCGGAATCGGGCTCGATCCCTCGAAAGTGCAAACCAACATCGTCATCTTCAGCGTACAGCCCAGCGGTCTGTCGTCGGCCGACTTTCTGGCGCGATGCCGTGATCGCGGTGTGCTCGCTGTTCCCGTGGACGCCGACCGGGTGAGAATGGTGACGCATCTGGACGTGGCACGCGACGCCGTGGAAACGGCGGCTGACGTGGTCGCGTCAGTGGTCTCGTCGAAATAAGGTTCTCAGGCGCGTCTGGGGCTGGCTCGGTCCTTGCTCTTAAGCCTGCCGCAATGACTGAGGTGTACAAAAATTGACACGGCGCAAGCGATTGTGGGTGCTGCTGGCTGCTCTTGGCGTTCTTGGGGCAGTCGTCTTCGTGGCGCTCATGACGATCCCAATCCGATCGGCAACGCTCAAGGAGCGCGTCATCGCACTGCTGACCGATCAACTCGAGAGCGAAGTCACTATTGCCACGTTCGAGGGGCGAGTGTTCCCGCGCGTGTCGGTGCGGGGCACCGGCATCGTGATACGGCACAAGGGGCGCACCGACGTCCCCCCGCTCATCAGCATCGACGAATTCGAGATTTACGGATCCCTGCGCGATCTCATGCAGCAACCCCGCCGCGTCTCGGAAGTGCGCCTGCGGGGACTGCAAGTCAAAATTTCTCCGGGCGATGATGATGCCGCCGCGAAAGAAGTGGACAACGGCGAGAAGTCCCAGGCCGAGACGGACGCTCAGGTTCACCGTTTGAACCGCGTCATCATTGAAAGGTTCGAGGCGCCCGATACGGTCATCACGCTTATTCCCAGGAAACCGGGCAAACCGCCCAAAGTCTTTACGGTTCATCATCTGACGATGCAATCCCTTGGCATTGGGCAGACCATCCCGTATATCGCAACACTCACCAACCCCGTGCCGAAGGGGGAGATCGAAACCTCAGGTACCTTCGGACCGTGGAACGTCGCGCATCCTTCGCGCACGCCCATCGCCGGGAAATACGTGTTCGCAAATGCGAATCTCGACACGATCAATGGGCTGGCGGGCGTGTTGAGCTCGACGGGCGAATTCAACGGGCCAATCAACCGCATTGAGGTTCAAGGCACGACCGACGCTCCGAAGTTTCAGATAGACGCGGGCGGGCAGCCGGTTCCCCTGAAGACCCGCTTTACCGCCATCGTCGATGGCTCCGACGGCGACACGTACTTGAAGCAGGTGGATGCGTCGTTTCTCGAGACGTCGATGACGGCGCGCGGAGCGGTGATCGGGCTCGAAGGAGTACCAGGCCGCCGGATAGAAGTCGACGTCATCATGGAAAAAGGCAGGATCGAGGACCTGCTGAGGCTCGCCGTGAACTCCGAGAAGCCTATCCTTCTCGGAGCGGCACGCTTGGAGGCGAAACTGGTTATTCCACCCGAGAAGAAGAAAGTCATCGATAAGCTGCAGCTCAGCGGAGAGTTCCTGCTCTCGCAGGCGACATTCACCGATGCGGGGGTGCAGACGAAGCTGACAGGGTTGAGCCGCCGCGGGCAGGGCATGGATAAGGACGAAGAAATGGGCGATGTATTGTCCAACCTGCGGGGCCGCTTTGCGGTGGCGAACGCCGAGGTGCGGTTTTCGAGCCTTACTTTCTCCGTGCCCGGCGCCGCAGTCGAGCTTGCCGGCCGCTACGGCATGCGCGACGAGCTGATCGACTTCAAGGGCAAGCTGAAGATGCAGGCGACGTTGTCGGAGGTGGCTGGAGGCGGCGTCAAAGGATTCTTCCTCAAGCCCTTCAATCCGTTCTTCAAGGAAAAGGGTTCGGGATTGGTGCTGCCCATCAAGATTGCCGGCACCCGGAAGGCCCCGAAGTTCGGTCTCGACATGTTCTAGTGCGTCATCGTGTACAACATGACATTGATCGCAACCGCATATCCTTCCGGTGAAAAGCGATAAAAATATTCAATATCCTCGCCTTCTCGCTCCCACGTATCGGAAATATCGGTGTTATGCGTCATCAGTACCATGAGGCGGCCCTTTGCGTCGAAGATGCCGCGCGTGTGCACGACCGCGCTGTCCAAACCGCGCTCTGACGTCTCTCCGCGGTTGTTCCGCCACCGGTTTATCGCAGGTACTTGTGGGATACGCGTGACTTTGAAGATCGTCTGGAACATCGAGGCCGACCGCGTTCTTTGTAAGCTCACCGAGCCGGATGCTGAAATTGATGTCGGCGCCTGGATAGTCGGTGCGCCAGCCGTGACCGCCGGCTTCGCGATAGGCGCTGGGATACATCAGCCTGCAGAAGTGAAACCGGCCGTCTTTCAGAGCTTTGGTCGCGAAGCGGGGCGGCTCCCCGCGCCAGCCCCCCACATGCCGGTGCCCGTCCAGATCTGCGCGTGCGCAGCTCCCCCGAGCAGCAAGAACCGCGATCCCGAAACCGGGAACGCGGAACCTTTCGTCCTACTTCGCAGCGCGCGAGAGCGAGCGGTAGTACTCATCCACAAGGTCGCGGAATCCGCGAGGCACCTCGTCGGTGGCGGTAAGCGCGGGCTGATCACCCTGTGAGTCTTCAACCTTGCGCCGCAATGTGAACTCGAACCGCTTCAACCCTTCGGCCACCTGGGTCTGCAGCCGCTCCAGCTCGCGCGCGTCTTTGTAAACGCGATCGTCGTCGAGCTGGCGCATGGCGCGCAGAACCTCTTCAAGGTCGCCTGGGTTTGCGCCATCGTTGCGCAACTGATCGCGTAGACGTTGAGCTTCGCCGGTCCAGTAGCGTGCCTGATCGCGGAAGGTTCGGATTTCACCAGGCGTGTATACGCGCTGGCCCCATCCACCCCAGTTATCGCCGTTGGTGGTTGAACCGCCAAACGATCCATCACCGCGGTTATCGCCGCGCGCGTTCTGTCCGCCCTGGCCCTGCTGCCCTTGTTGCCCCTGCCCTTGTTGCCCCTGCCCTTGCTGGCCCTGCTGGCCCTGTTGCCCCTGCTGGCCCTGTTGCCCCTGCTGGCCCTGTTGCCCTTGCTGGCCCTGTTGCCCTTGCTGGCCTTGCTGGCCTTGTTGACCATCCCGCATCTGCTGCTGCATCGAGTCAACACCGCGCACGAGGTTGCGCGCCCGGTCGAGGCTATCGGCCATGCGATTGGTCTTGTCACCCTCTCCGACGGCACTCGCAGCCTCGCCCAGCTTCCGCCGGAGATTGTCGATCTCGTTGCTGATGTCGCGCTCGAGGTCGGCGTTCGTCTGGCCGTTTTGGCGCATCATGCTGCCGGTGTAGTGGATTTTTTCTTCCAGCCGGTTATTGCGAATGCCGTCTGCCGCTTCCTGCAGCTTGCGCGACGCGTCGCGATCCGTCCGCCGCATTTCACCCGACATGCGGTCAATCTGCTTCTCGAGCTCGTTGACCTTCGCTTCGAGGTCGTACTTCTGCTGAGCAACCTGGCGCGCACGCTCGCCGGCGCGCCCCGTCGTGTTCGACTGGGTGAGCGACATCGATTCCTGTGACAGCTCGCGCTGCTCGCGCGCAATCTCTTCGGCCTGCTGCTGCGCGGACTGCATGTCGCGCTCCCCGCGCGCACCCTGCTCCTGCTCGAGCCTGCGTTGGGCTTCGCGCAACTGGCCAAGTGCGGCGCTGGCCTGACCGGCGCTGCTTGGATCTCCCGATGACGCCGCGCGGCGCATGGCGTCGGCGGCTTGCCGCATTTGCTGCGCGGCTTGCGCGAGATCGGGGCGATTGCGCTCACGCGACAGGCGCTCGAGCTGGCGCGCGGCTTCCTCCGCCTGTTCCGCCAGGGCGCGCTGGCTCGATCCGCCACCCTGGCCACCCTGACCCGCCAGCGCCTGCTGGCGCTGCCGTTCGGCCTCCTGCTGCTGCCGGCGTGCGAGCTCGCGCAGCTTTTCCATCAGCGCGTCGACCTGCTGATCCGCCTGCTGCTGCTGAGCGCTCTGCGCGGTCTCGGTACTGGTTTGCCAGCTTGTCGAGATCCTGTTTGAACAGCTCGGCGAGATCCTCCTGCACCGATCCCGCGCCGCCGCCGCCACCGCCGCCACCGCCGCGCTGCTGGCTGACCTGCTTCTCGTACTCTTCCTCGGCCTTCTGCAATTGCTGAAGCGCGCGGTTCTCCGGAGGCAACGCATCGGCCGCCGCCTGCGCCTGCAGTTTTCCTTCGGCGGCGCGCATTTCCTCGGCTGCCTTCGGCAGCAATTCCGCGATCCGCTGAAAAGCCGGGTCCGGCTCGACGAGGCGGCTGTTCATGCGGCTCACAAGTCCGTCGACCTGCTCGCGCAGCTTCGACTGCGACAGCGCGACGACGACGAGATTCTCGCGCAGCTTTGCCGCGGTCATCGACTTGCGATCACGAACGATGTTGTGGGTCGCGGAAATAATCTCGCGCTGCTGCTGCGACAGCGCGTCGACCTGCATGTTCCCCCCGCCCCCGCCCCCACCCCCGCCGCCGCCACCCATCGACATGGCAGAGCGAAACTGCTCATCGAGCTTGCGGATGCGGATGAAGTAGAGATCGCTCGAAATATTCCGGCCGATGTTGTCGGTGGCGCGCGCGAAGTACGACACGGAATCACCGGGCCCGACCTTGAGCTCTTCGAGATAGAACGTGTGCGCCGCCGAAATTTCCGGGAGCGCTCTGCCGCTCGCGTCGATCAGCTTCTTCGTCTGCTCGGGGCCACCATTGACCGAATACACCAGTTCGAGCTGTCGCACGCCGAAGTCGTCGTCGGCGCGCGCTTCCACCGCGAACTCTTCGATCGGTGAAGCCGTCGAGTCGCGGCCCGGCTTTGCGATTGACACGGTCGGCGCCTGATCTTCGAGCACGTCGATCGTGTACTGCGGCGAGGCGTTCACGAGCTTGTTCTCGGGACCACCCTGCAGCTCGATGCGATAGAAGCCGTCCTTGCTGACTGGGATGGTGCCGGTAAACACGTCTCCGTCGGGTGCGAGAGCGATCACCGTGCCGCCGTCGAGCAAGATGCGGCCGGACGGAGACTTCATGGTCGACGTGATGCGCACGCGCACCTGCGTGCCCTGCAGCACGGCGATGTCGCCGCCGTTCTCGATTTTGCGTGGCGCGAGCCCCGTGTATCCGGGGAACACGTATTCCATCTCGAGCTGCTTCACGTACGGCAGTTCAGCCGCGTGCATCGTGAAGACGTGCGACTTCACGCCGCCCGATTCGACGTAGTAGTCGATCGAGGTCGGCAGATCGAACAGCATGCCTTCGAATGTCTTGGTGTCGTTGTTGAAGACCATCGGCACGTGCTCGAACGCCGTATTCAGCGCTTTACGAATGAGCAGCTCGGCTTTGTCCGATTCGAACCCGTGCACCGAGGCGGTGATGACCTGGTCGGATCCGCGGGGCACCGTCGTGCTGCCGGGCTTGACGTCGATGCGGTAAGGGCTGGCTTCGATGACGTCCCCGGCCATGAGCAGCAGCGCAGAAGCGCCTTGCCTGAGATACGCAGGGCCGAGAACGAAGAGCAGCAGCGCCGCCACTGTCGTGCCCGCGATGACAGCCGCATAACGGCGCAGCGGCTGCGCTTCGAGGCGCCGGCCACGCTCGATCACACCGCAACGCTCGATGGCATGCTCGACGAGCTTGCGCGCCAGCGCGGGCGAATGTGACGACGATCCTTTTTCCGCCTCGAGCGCGCTCAGGATGGCGGTCTCGAGGGTGGGCTCGCACTCTTCCAGGTACAGCGCGACCTGCTCGTCGTTCACGCGCCGCCATTGCGGCAGCAGGAAAAAGTACCCGGCAAGCGCTCCGAGAATCATCACCATCGCGACGCGGAACGCGATGATCGAGCCAGGGCTGAATTTGAGCGTCTCGAGGGCGTACGCGGAGAGCAGCAGGGTGAGCACGAAGCCGCCGACGACGAACGCGGCCCCTCGCACGGCCAGCTTCATCCGCCAGCGGTTCCGGATTTCGCGGATGATGCCCGTCAGTTCCGATCGACCGCCGGTGGACACCTGTTCGTGAGACATGGCGCTCTCCCTGTGCCCTTCGACAAGCTCAGGGCAACCCGAGTGTCAGTCGAGGGATGAATGACCCGATCGTAACACCAAAGGGGCCGGGTCAGGCCGGTTTAGGCAGGAAACAATCGGTCGAAATTGCCTGCGAAAATGCGTTGGCGGTCGCTCTGGTCTACGCCCTCCGTATCGAGCGCGCTTACCTGTGCCTCGTAGATCGCCCGGTTCCACCCGCGCGGAAAGAACGACGAATCGCTGCCGAACAACAGCCGCTCCGGACCGACGACCTGGAGCGCCTGCCTGAAGACGCCGGCCAGCGCGAGCCCGTCGTGATACGCCATCCACCGATTCGTGCTGGAGGTGTCCAGATACACGTTCGGGGCGAGGTCGGCGACGAGCAGCGCCTCGCGGAAGAGTCCGGCGCCGAAATGCGGAATGATGAAGGGCACGGCCGGGTGGTCTGCGGCGAGCGCGTGGAGATCCAGGGGATTGCCATGGCGCACGTCGAAAGCGCTGGGCAGTCCGAGTTTCTTTCGCACACCGACCGACAGCGCGCCGCAGTGCACGAATACCGCGGTGCCGGCGTGCGTCGCGGCGATCTGCACAATCGCCCGCACGCGCGCATCGTGCAACGAGTAGCGCTGCATCGCCGGAAATAAGCAGATGGCGCGCAGCCCCAGCTGCTCGAGCGCGTGCTCGGTTCGGGACGCGGCATCGGGGGCGGTCGGATCGACCATGAAGAAGCCAACTACGCGCGAGGGATGCCGCGCGGCGGCTCGTGCGACCGACGCCTCGTCTCCGGGAACGCTGGCGATCAGCACCGCGCGCGCGATCCCGCCGCTATCGAGCTCTTTCACCCACCGATCGGCCAGGTCGTCCGCCGTGCCCGGCGGATCCCAACCCAGCGTCGCGACCACGTCGGCCGAAGATAACCGGGCGTCTGGCGGGCGCTGGCGACCGAGCGCCGCAAAGAACGGCTCTGAGAAAAAGTGGATATGGCAGTCGTTAAGCACTGGCGGTCGGCGTGATGCGAGTGCCTTCGACAGGCCCCTTCATCCTGTTCGAAATCGCGGTTTCGACCCCAAGCAATACGATGCCCGCCATCAGCAGGTACCACCAGAAGTTCTGGCGGCGCTCCTTGTCCGCCGGCGTGAGGGTGGCGGCATCAGCCGCCGCCGGGTTTACCGAACCGGGACGCCCCGATAACGCTGCCGACAACTCCTGCGTGTCCAGCACCGTGAGATCGGATTCGAGCGTATCGAGATTCGCGGCAAGGCTTACCGTACCAGCCTGGTTCGAGCGGCCGTGTACTTCGTAGAAGCCGGCCTGATCGAGCTGCACCGGGGTCGGCGTACCGGTTTGCTCGATTCGCTGCCCGGAGGGCGTCAGGACCATCGCGCCCGTACCGCTCTGCATGCCAAGCCCGGATGCGCGCAGCATGTGACCGGGATCGATGACCTCGCCGATCGTGAACCAGTTCTTCGGTTGCTCGTATGTGGCCAGATGCCGCACGACCTGGTGAACGAATGGCAGATAGACCGGTTTCAAGGCCAGGTCGTTCCAGTAGTTGTCGAGCGTCGACGTCCAGAGCATGACGTGCCCCGATCCGATTCTCCGCTCGCCCATGGCGATGGCCCCATCGTCGAAGCGAGCGACGACGCGGTTGTTCGGGCCGTGCTCGCCTTCCTTGTCGCCAGCCGGCTCCGGTTTCTGCGCCACCGCGCGATATCGAAAGAAACGCGCGGTCGAGAGGTTACCGCTCCTCGGCGCCTTGAAGAGCTCGAGCACCGGGTGGCTCGTGTCGAGCTCGGCCAACGCCCCCCCGCGCCCGGGCCGATCGACCACGTTGCCCGGCAGCGCAGGAAGGATGTCGTTCGAGTCGGTCCCCCAGTTCGCGCGCTCGCCCAGCACGACGAGCAGTCCGCCCCCCTTCGACACAAAATTCTTGAGAGCCTCGCCGGAGCTGAGCGCAGCGACGTCGTTCAGAATCACGACGCGATGGCGGTCGAGATCGGTGGTGGCGACCGATTCTCCCTGCCGCACGTTCACCTGAAACTGGGGGGTCGTGCCGATCGACAGCGCCCTTTGCAGGTAAAGACTGGCCTCGCGCTGCGCGCGCGCTGGTTCGACGAGCAGCACAGGAAGACGCTGCGCTGGTGACACGACGAAGTGATACGCGTTGTCCTGCTTCAGCGCATCATCGCCGATCCGTACGGTCCCGCGGGTGTAGGCGCGCGCGAGGGTGAAGGGCGGAAATGTGACTGACGCAGGCGCCCCCGGTTGCACCGAGATCGTTTGCGTTTCCACGGCACGGCCATCGAGCTCGAGACGCACCTGCACGTTGTTCACAGCAGCAGGTCCGCGATTGACGACGCTGGCCGCTACCGTCACACGCTCCTGCCCCGAGAAGAGTGATCGCTGCGGCAGCACGGTCGAGACGGCGAGATTGGCTGTCTGCGCATCGGCAATCGGAACAGCCCTGAATGTCGTGCCTTCGGGCAGCCGCAGATTTTCGTCGCGCACCCAGCCGTTGCGCTGGAAGTCGCTGATCATCACGACTTCGCGCGTCTGCAGCGTCGAATCCGCGAGCACGCGCTGCGCCAGCTTCAAAGCCGGCGCGTAGCGCGTCGCTTCGGCGCCGACCTTGGCCGCGTCGATGGCGCCAATCACGCGCGAGAGATCGGCGCTGGCGCGAACCTCGGCCTGCGCGTTGGTGCCGAACAGGATGAGCGTGGCGTGATCGGTTGCGGTGAGCCCTCGAACCGCCTGACGCGCCGCGGCCTGCGCGCGCGTCCACCGGTCCCCGTAACCCATGCTGTACGACCGGTCCAGCAGGATGACAACCTCGCGCGGCCCGGCGGCGTTCACGAGCGCCGCGATCGGCCGATCGAAAAACGGCCGTGCGAACGCGAGGACAATCAGCAGGATGGCGGCGAGCCGCATCGCCAGCAGCGGCCAGTCGCGAATGCGGCGCCTGCGCACCGACTGATAGGGGATCTTCTCGAGAAACATGAGCGACGGAAACTCGATCACCTGTTTCCGTTCACGCTGCGTCAGGTGGATCAGTATCGGAATGGCCAGCGTGGCGAGGGCGGCGAAGAACAGAGGTGCGAGAAACGCCATTTATCTGACCCGGCTCAGGCGCTGGCGCGCCGATAGATACTTGAACAACGCGAAATCCAGCGGCGTCGCTGTGTTGACGAGCGTGTAGTCGACGCGGTTCTGCGAGAACTTCGACGTCAGCGCCGCAATGTGCTCCTGCACGAGCGTACGGTACTGCTTTGCGAGCGCCGTCGGCACGACGGGAATTTGATCGCCGGTCTCCAGGTCCTGAAAGCTCGCCGCCTCGGTGAAGTTGAAGTCGATCTCCGATGGATCGAGCACGTGGAACACGACCAGGTCGTTGCCGCGGAACCGCAGCGGCTTGACCGCCTCCATGATGACCTCGGGCGATTCGTACCAGTCCGACACGATGACGAGGATGCCGCGCCGGCCGAAGTGCTCCGCCATCTTCTGCATCGGCACCTTCAGGTCGCCTTTCCGCTCGGACTTGGCGCGATCGAGCGTGTGCAGTACGCGGTCGAGGTGCTTCGCGGACGGCGGAATGTGCGTGACGATGTCGCTGTCGAACGTGATGCAGCCGATGCGGTCGCGCTGCCGCTGCGCGAAGTACGCGAGGCACGCGCACAGATACTTTCCGTACTCGAGCTTCGAGACGCCGCGGCTCGAGAAATCCATCGATCGCGAGATATCCAGAATGACCGAAAAATTCGCGTTCGTGTCCGCCTCGTATTCCTTCAGGTAGTAGCGGTCGGTTCGCGCGTACAGCTTCCAGTCGACGCGGCGGATATCGTCGCCGGGCATGTACCCGCGATGCTCGGCGAAGTCCACCGACGCGCCGAAGTACGGCGAGCGATGCAGGCCGTTGATGAAGCCGTCGACGACCGTCTTGGCGAGCAGCTCGAGGTTGCCGATGCGCGCAAGCACCTTCGGGTCGACGAAACGGGCGCCGGGTAGTGAATGCTGTTCCATGTCACTCTGTAACGAAAATCGTAAAACGAAAAACGAATAAAGACGCGTGTCGCGCAGGCGCGTTCAGCGAGACATTATTCGCTTTTCGTTCTCCGTTTTTCCTTGCTACATTCCTGACCTCGGCGTCGGTACCGCTTCCAGCAGCTGATCGATGATCGAGTCGCTTGTGATGCCTTCCGACTCGGCGTGGAAGTTGGTCAGCACGCGGTGGCGCAGGACGGGATGCGACAGCGCGCGGATGTCGTCGAAGCTCACGTGATAGCGGCCGCTCGTCAGCGCCCGCGCTTTCGCGCCGAGAATCAGGTACTGCGCCGCGCGCACGCTCGCTCCGAAAGCGACCCACTTCTTGACCACGTCGGGGACCTGTTTTCCCTTCGGGCGTGTCATGCGCACGAGCTCGAGCGCGTAGCGCATCACCGACTCGGCAACCGGGACGCGGCGCACGAGCCGCTGAAACGCGACGAGATCGGCGCCGCTCACCGGGCGCTCGAACTGCGGATTCAGAATCGCTGTCGTCGTCCTGACGACTTCGTATTCCTCGTCTTCCGGAGGATGCTCGATGACGATGTGGAACATGAAACGGTCGAGCTGCGCTTCGGGCAGGGGATAGGTGCCCTCGAGCTCGATCGGGTTCTGCGTCGCGAATACGTAGAACGGCTCTTCGAGCGTGTACGTCCGCCCCTGGACGGTCACGCGATGTTCCTGCATCGCTTCGAGGAGCGCCGACTGCGTCTTCGGCGGCGTGCGGTTGATTTCGTCGGCGAGCACGATGTTCGCGAAGATCGGCCCGGGCGCGAACTGCATCTGCCGCCGGCCGGTCGCCGGATCCTCGTTGATGATGTCAGTGCCCGTGATGTCGGACGGCATCAGATCCGGCGTGAACTGGATGCGGTTGAACTTCAGGTCGAGCACGCGCGCCATCGAATGGATGAGCAGCGTCTTCGCGAGGCCGGGGACGCCGACGATGAGGCTGTTGCCGCCGACGAAGAGCGTCAGCAGCACCTGGTTGACGACCTCGTCCTGGCCGATGATGAGTTTTTTGAGCTCTTCGATGATGCGCTGGCGCCCGTGCTTCATCCGGTCGGCGAGCGCAACGTCATCCTGCTGCATGTCCTGTTCGATTTGTGCCACTGAATCCTCCAAATAGCTTTCAGCTTTCAGCTGTCAGCTCTCAGTAGCTCTCAGTTCCGATAGCTGAAAGCTGACAGCTGATAGCTATTTATGCCAGATGCCTCACCCGGCGATAGCTCCACTCCGCGAGCATCACCGTGAGCAGCAGGAAGAGGACGATCGGCATGTCCCACAGGTCCCGCTCTTCGACGGTGGTCACGCCGCGTCCCGTGTACTTGATGTCGTCGGCGAGCGACGAGACGGTCTCGGGGGTGTAATGGACGCCCCCCGTTTCCTCGGCGATGCGCCGCAGCAGCGGCGCCCGCATGGCCGCGTCGAAATATTCGCTGTCGCTCGGGGCGACGCGCACGTGCGCGAGGGTCGTGCCGAGCGTCGTGCCGCCACGCGCCGCCTCGATGCGCGCTTCGTACATGCCGTTTTCGCTCGGCGCGAACGTTCCCCGGTATTCGCCATTGCGCTCGCCCGTCCACTGCAGCGGCACGTCGATGACGGACCCTTTCGGCCCGGTGATATGCGCGCTGACACCGGCGTCATTCACTTCGAGGAAGCCGGAATCGGCGACTTCGGCAATGAGCGTGACCTGCTCGCCGGACTCGACTTGATCGGGCGTCGTCGTCAGTTCCACGTGATCCGGCACGCCGTCGACCATCCAGCGCATCAACTGTCGCCAGTAGGTCTCGTGGGTCATGTCCTCGAGGGGAATCTTCGCGTCCATCTGCCACGTCCATGAGTCGTAGATCGGGAAGGCCAGCGTCTTCCCACGGCCGTAACGCTGGTACGCGAGCGCAACCGACTCGCGGCCGCTCTCGTCGACGCCGCGCAGCAGTGCGGTGGCGCCAGGCTTGACCTGTCGAATGGAATTCACGCTGATGACCGGCGGCAGCTCGGCCCACCGCTTCATCGAGGCCTGTTCGGTCTTCTCGATCTGGGTCACCGCGTGCGATTGCCCCGCGCGCGTCGGCGTCACCTGGATGCGCGAAGTGGTGTCCGGCTGCTTCGACTCGAGCACTACTGGAAGGGCATCAGCTACCGGTGTACCTCCATAGCCGCCTTCGGAAAACGACCGTCGGCCGCCGATCATCATCAAGCCGCCGCCGCGGCGATCGGCGAAGTCGGCAATCATGCGCAGCTGATCCCCGCTGAACGCGTTGGCCTCGATGCTGCCGAGGATGAGTCCCCGATAAGAGAACAGCTCGTCGCGTGTCTTCGGGAATCCCGCCGCGAGCTCGTCGCCGCTGTCGACCATCGCCCGGAAATACTTCGTGTCGGTCGTGCGCTGCAGCAGTACGAGCTGCAGATTCGGATCGCCGGCGACCGCGCGCCGGATGAACCCCACCTCGAAATGCGGTTCGCCGTCGAAGAACAGAATCTTCTCTTTGCGATCCTGCACTTCGATCAGCACCTCGCGCACGTTGTTCTGCGTGATGTCCTCGCCTTCCTGCGGCGGGATTCGGAACCTGATCGTGCGCGCGCCGGCTTCGTTCGCCGTGAAATGTACCTTCACCGTCGTCGGCTCGCCATCGTTGGTGAGCGCAAGCTCCTGCGAGCTCAGGATCCGCCCGGAGTCTTCGACGTTGAGGGGAACCGTCGTGCCACGAAACCCGCTTTGCGACACGATGACGTCGACCGACAGGTTCGTGCCCTTCAGGACTTTTCGCGGTGTACTCACGCGGCTGATTTGAATGTCGCGGCCGAGTGTCTCGCGTCCGACGCCGACGGTGAACACGGGTATCTGATTCGCGCGCAATCCGAGCAGCGATTCCTGGATCGACGATTCCTCGGTGTCGGCGCCGTCGGTCACCATGACGAGGCCGGCCAGCGGCAAGCCCGTGAACTCATCCTTGGCGCGCTGCAGCGCTTCGCCGAGCTGCGTCCGCGTGCCGTCGAACGAGAGATCGCGGGCAGCGCCGACGCGGTCGGTGCTCGACGCGAACCGGAATATCCGGACGGCGTAGCGGCTCGACAGTGCTTTCATGACAGGGCTGTCGGGTGCGAATGCCGTATTCACGAATTCGCCGCGGGGCTTGCCATCGTAGTCGGCGACGCGCATGCTGCGCGAGTCATCGAGCAGGATACCGAGGAAGTTCTGCTGCGGCACCGCCGCGCGAAGGATCAGGACCGGCCGGAACAGGCAGAAGAGGACGAGACCGACGAGGCAGAGGCGCAGCGTAATCAGGACGATGCGGTCGAACCAACTGGCATCGCCCGGAGCGCTTCGATACGTGAGCACGGTGGCGAGCGCGGCCGCTGCCGCCAGCCCCGCTGCGAGGTAGACGGGTGACGACAACGCGAGGCGCAGCTCGCCCTGCTGAAAAACGTATGGCGAATACTTGAAGAAAAATGCAAACAGCGAGTCCAACACGGTGCTCTCGGCTGACCTCTGTTCTTACGATGAATGTAAGGCCATTCTACTTCGCGATGCCGCTTTGTCCAGTGTAGTGTCCGGCTTTAGCCGGACCTGGTCGCCGGCTTTGATTTATATTGGCCGCTCGATGCTTCGGCTCGCCGCGACCGTCGCGCTGGTCCTCGCTGGTCCTGCCACAGTTTTGGCACAAACACCTCCGCCGTTCCGATGGGCCGGCGACGCCGAGGGGGGCGCGCCATTCGTCGAGGCCGATCCCGCAGACCCGTCTCGCGTCGTCGGCTTCGACGTGGACGTCGCTGAACTCATCGCGGCAGGACTCGGCCGCGCGCCTCGATTTATCGAGGTCGCCTTTCAGTCAATCGATCAATCCATCGGCCGGGGCGACGCAGACATCGGCTTGAGCGGCATCGAAGATACCCCCGCTCGCCGCGCCGCTTACGCGGTCACCCTTCCTTATTACCAGTTTCGCGAGGTCCTGAGTGTGCGTGCTGCGGACGCCGGACAGTTTCGCAGCCTTCCCGAGTTGCGCGGGCGGCGGGTCGGTACGCTCAGCGGCACCATCGCGTACGAAATTCTCCTGGCGGCAGAGCGCGACCACGGCATAGTCGCGGTGTCATATGACGATGACGTGCACCCGTACTCTGACCTGCTGATTGGCCGGCTCGACGCCGTGCTGCTCGACAACGTGCTGGCCGAACGCCGCAGCCGCACCACTCAGGGATTTGTCACTCACGAGCAACCCGTTGCCGTGTCGCACTACGTTGGCGTCCTTGCTCCCGGCAATGTGGCGCTCCGCGATCGCATCGATCAGATCCTGAGAGACGCGATGAGAGACGGCCGGCTCGAGGCGATCTACAGGAAGTGGAAGATCTGGAACGACGATCAGCCGGACCTTTTCTCACAAGTGCTGTCAGGCGCACCCATTCCACCGGTGACGGGATACCAGACAGACAGCATTGCCACCCTGCCGAAGTGGGAGGCGACGCGACGCTATCTGCCGTCACTGCTGCGGGCGGCAGCGATCACGCTAATGCTGTCGTGCGGCGCGATGCTGCTTGCGGTCGCAGTCGGCGTGGGAATCGCGACAGGCCGGTTGTATGGCAACCGGATGATGCAGCTCGTGCTCACCGGGTACGTCGAGCTGATGCGCGGAACCCCGCTGCTTCTGCAACTGTTCGTTCTGTATTTCGGCATTGCCGCAGCCGTCCGTCTCCCGGCATTCGTGGCAGCGCTCCTCGGGCTGGCGCTCAACTACGCAGCGTACGAGAGCGAGATCTATCGCAGCGCGCTGCTCGCTGTTCCCATCGGGCAGCTCGAGGCGTCGCGCACGCTCGGCTTCACTGAGTCCCAGACGCTGAGGCTGGTTCGCGCGCCGCAGGCCTTTCGTATTGCGCTGGCGCCGATGACCAACGACTTCGTTGCGCTGCTGAAGGACTCGTCGCTGGTGTCGGTGCTGACCGTTGTCGAGCTGACCAAGCAGACACAGATTTTCGCAACCAATCTTGGAAGCTGGGTGATTCCCGGCGCCATCTGCGCCGGGCTGTATCTCGCCATGTCGCTGCCGCTGGCCGCGCTCGCGCGCGCGCTCGAACGGCGGTGGAGGATGGGAACCTAGATGGAGTCGCTCTCCATTCGCGGCGTGGATGTCAGGCGCGGCGGGCGGACGCTCGTGTCCAACGTCAGTCTCGATGCGCGCCCGGGCGACCTGATCGCGCTGCGCGGGCCATCGGGCTGCGGCAAGACGACAATTCTGCGCGCCATCGCAGGGCTCGATCCGTTCGCGAGTGGGAGCATCGAGGTGGGCGACGCGCGCCTCGAAGGGGGTCGCCCGCCCAATCGCGAGATGCTGCACCGGCTGCGCCGCAGCGTCGGCCTCGTGTTTCAGTTCCATTGCCTCTTCGAGCACATGTCAGCGCTGAAGAATGTCTGCCTTGCGCCGGTGCACGTATACGGAACGCCCTACCACACCGCCGAGCAGGCGGGACGCGAGTTGTTGAAGCAGCTCGGTGTCGAGTCGCGCGCCGACGCGTGGCCACGCGAGCTGTCGGGCGGCGAAGCGCAGCGAGTCGCCATCGCGCGGGCGCTCGCGGTGAATCCGCCGGTGCTGCTCATGGATGAGCCGATGGCATCGCTCGATCAGTCGAGGCGCGCGGAGCTCGGGGCACTGCTCCTGCGGCTGACGGAGTCTGGAAGGACGCTGCTGGTCACCACTCACGACGAGAGATTCGCCGAAGACTTCGCGACGCGAGTGGTGACGATTGAGGGAGGAACCGTACAGGAAACTGAATCTAGGAACTGAAGTCTGGAATCGAATCGCGATCCCTACGCCTACCACCTACCACCTACCACCTATTTAGTCGGGCACTCCCCCAGGCGCTTCGCGTCAATGCTCATCGTCATCTTCTGACCGGACATGTCTATCGTCAACATGCCGGTGTAGGCGTCGCTGCCGCTGTACTTCATCTCACCAAACATCGTCATCGGCATCGGCTTGGTGCAGGTCATCTTGTAAATGGCCGTATTCGCCGTGAACTTGTAGTCGCTCATCTTGCAGTCGCTGCCTTCGGGCCCCTTCGGGATTGACCCGGCCGGATCCTTCAGCATCGCGGGCGTGACGCACTGTGTGTTCGTCATCGGCGGCATCTCACCCATACCCGGCATATTCATCTTACTTGTCACCGTCCAGTTGCCCGGGCGCATCGGCGATTCCGTCTGGGCCAGGACGGTCCACGACAGGGCGATCGTGAGCAGGACGACGGGGGCGTATCGAAGTCTCATGGATTCTCCCTTGCAATTTTGCGTTACGGGATACGTATTCTTACCTACCACCTACCACCTACCTACGGCCACAACCATGCCGCGCCTCGCACACCGCTGGAATCGCCATGGCGCGCGGCGACGATCGGTGTATCGGCTGAATCCGAAAAAACGAAAGCCTTCAGCAGTGGCGGGACTCGTGTGTACAGCCGCGAGATGTTCGATACGCCGCCGCCAAGGACGATGACCTCCGGATCGAGCACATTGATGATACTCGCGAGCGCCCGCGCGAGCCGGTGTTCGTAGAGATCCAGCGCTTGATTCGCGGACGGATCACCAGCGTCAGCGAGTGCTGCGATCTCAGCGGCCTCGGCGGGTCGTCCGCCAATGGCGGTGTAGGTTGCCGAGAGACCGGGGCCGGACAGGAACGTTTCGATGCAGCCGGTTTGTCCGCAGTAACAGACCGGACCGGGCCGCTCGCTGTCCTGCGGCCACGGCAGCGGATTGTGTCCCCATTCTCCAGCGATCCGGTGCCGCCCTTCGAGGACGCGGCCGTTCACCACAATGCCCCCGCCAGTGCCGGTGCCGAGGATGACGCCGAACACCGAATCTGCTCCGCGCGCGGCGCCATCGGTTGCTTCGGACAGGGCAAAACAATTCGCGTCGTTCGTCACGCGGACTGGCCGGCCGAGCGCGCGCTCCAGATCGCGATCTAGCGGGTGGCCGATCAGCCAGGTCGAATTTGCGTTCTTCACCAGTCCGGTCACCCCGGAGATCGCGCCCGGAATGCCGACACCGATCGTTCCTATTGCGCCAAGCTCTCGTTCAATCGCGGCGACAAGGTCACCCACCGCCACGACCGTGGCCGCGTAATCGCCTCTCGGTGTAGACACGCGGCGCCGCAGCAGTTCGGTGTCGCCGTCGAGAGCGATGCCTTCGATTTTCGATCCACCGAGATCGATGCCTATACGCATGATCAAGCTATCAGCTATCAGATGTTAGCTGTTGCCTGTTCGACGTGAACGACGAACGAAGAAGGAAAAACGAATAGATCAGGCTGGCGGCCATCGTGACGGCGCCGAGGTACCATGCCCAGTTGGCAATGGTGTGATCGAGATGAAGCCACCCGAGCGCCATCAGAATGGCTTCCCAATCGTGGCCTTCGACTTCAGCGGCGGGGCCGCCGAGCAGCATCAGCTGCAGCGATCGCGCATCGTCGATGTACGGCGAGAGATCGAGCAGGCTTTCGCCCGCCCACCAGATCGCGATCGATGCTCCGAACGGATCGTCCTGCTGAAACAGGAATGCCCAGGCGCAGACGAGCGGCACGATCACCTGCAGCAGGCTGCCGCCCAGTGTCATCATGAAGCTGCCAAAAGGGGCAAAGATGAGATGCCCCGCCTCGTGAAAGACCAGATTGACAAGGTGCATGAATGAACCACCGAGCGCGGGAAGAGGCGCGCGAAGCAGTGAGACTGTCCAGATGGCGAGGCCGAGCCAGAGCGCGGCTCGGCCGATCGGGAATCCTGAATAGGCCATTCGAGGTGTTTGCATGCCGGTAGTGCGGATCGATCGGTTCGACGATCCGCGCCTTGCAGGTTATCGGAGCGTGTCTGACGGAGAATTACTCCGCAGGCGCAATCGGTTCGTCGCCGAAGGCAGGCTGGTCGTTGGAAGGGTGCTCGAAGCGGGACATCGTGTCGAATCGGTGCTCGTCAACGACGCGTCATACCGTGCCCTCGAGAGTGCGCTGTCGCGTTTGCCGCCGCACGTGCCGGTCTTTGTTTCCGATGCAGGGGAATTCACCGCCATTACCGGATTCAATCTGCACCGAGGCTGCCTCGCGCTGGTGGAGCGCCCGATTGAGCGCGCGCCGGGAGATGTCGTGCGACAGGCCAGTCTGCTGCTGGCGCTCGAAGGGGTCACCGATGCCGACAACATCGGCAGCGCATTTCGCAACGCGGCGGCGTTCGGGGCAAGCGTGCTGTTGAGCGAGGCGTGCTGCGATCCGCTGTATCGCAAGGCGGTCCGGACATCGATGGGCAGCGTGCTGTCCACGCCGTACGCACGCATCGCCGACTGGCCGCGCGACCTCGCCGCGCTGAAGAGCGAGGGCTTCACCGTCATTGCGCTGACGCCGCGTGATCACGCGGTCGATCTTTCGGCGTGTGCGCGACGCGGGCCGCAAGACCGGACAGCATTGCTCGTCGGGAGCGAAGCTGCGGGCCTGACTGCGGAAGCCCACGCCATGGCGGACGTCTGCGTGCGCATTCCCATCTGCGCCGGCGTTGACTCGCTGAACCTCGCGACGGCGACCGGCATCGCCCTGTACTATTTTGCCAACCCCTGACCGCCATCCACCATTCATATTCGTCGTGATACCTTGAACAGCCCGATGTCGCGAAGCTCAAGGCACACGCTGCTTGCAGCGGTGCTGTTTGCCGCCGTCCTCCCGTATTTCCTGAATCTTGGCGTGTCATCGATCTGGGATGCGAACGAGGCGTTCTACGCGCAAACGCCTCGTGAAATGATCGAGACCGGCGATTATGTGACGCCGAGCTTCAATTTCCAGCTGCGGATGAACAAGCCGGTGCTGTCGTACTGGAACGTCGCCGCGTCGTATCAGCTGTTCGGCATTTCCGAATGGAGCGAGCGGCTGCCGATCGCGATCGGTGCCGTGGTGATCATCGGGACCGCGTTCGGTCTCGGGCGACTCCTTGGAGGTACGCTCGCCGGACTGCTCGCCGCGCTCGTGCTGGCGACTTCGCCGCGACTCGTGTTGCTGGCGAGGCGCATCATCATCGACGTTCACGTCACGATGTGGATGGGGCTCGTGCTGCTCTTCTTCGCGCTCGCGGAGGTGCGGCCGCAGAAGCGCCGTCTCTATCTCTGCCTCATGTACGTTGCGGCAGGCTTCGGCGTGCTCACGAAGGGGCCGGTTGCGGTGTTTCTGCCGGCGGTCGTGTTCCTGATCTACTTGTTGTCGCAGAAGCGCATTGGCGATCTGCGGCACATGATGCTGCCGTCCGGGGCGCTTATCAGCCTGGCCATTGTCGTGCCGTGGTACTGGTTTCTCTATCGCGAGCACGGATGGGAGTACATCGGGTCGTTCATCATGGGCGAAAACCTTGGACGGTACGCCGAAGCGATTGGCGAACAGTCGCGCGGCCTGTTCTTTTACATTCCGGTGATGCTCGTCGATCTCTTCCCGTGGTCGCTGATGATTCCGGCCGGGTTGTGGTGGGCGATACGCGACGAGCGGCAGCAGCCCGTGGCCCATCTGTTCGTGGTGTGGATTGCCGCGATCGTGGTGTTCTTCTCGCTCTCCGGTACGAAGGAGGATCTATACATCCTGCCGATTGTGCCGGCAGAGGCCGCGCTGATCGGTGCAATGCTCGCGAAGGCTTCGGAAAGCGCTCCTGCCAGGTGGTCGGCTGGCACGACGGCAGCGCTCCTGCTGGTCGCGGGGTTCACCGCCCTGTATGTTTTTGCCGTCGCGAACCGTTATTCGCTCGATGGCGGTGCGCTGATCGGTGTGGCCGCCCTCGTTGGAGGGCTCGGCGGTTTCATCTGGCTGTCGCGCCGGAGGCTGTTCGCATCCGTCGCGATGATGGCGGCGAGCGTTGTCGTCATGGTCTGGTGCATCGTGCTGTGCACGCTGCCCGACTTCGAGCGCTACAAGCCCGTCAGGCCCTTCTCCGACATCATCCGATCGCGCGCGAGTGTAGGCGCCATCGTCGGGTCGTACAAATTTTCGCTGCCGAGCATGGTGTTTTACCTGCATCGACCGGTCATGGAGGTCGTGCTCCCCGACCATCTCCGCGCGGTGTTCTATTCGAGCAGCGACGTGTATTTCATCATGCCCGAAGTCGAATACAACACCATCAGGGATCGCCTTCCAGTCGAGACGTACGTGCTGGCCCGGCAGCCGATATTCGACCTGAGGCCCAGGAACTTTCTCGATGGCTCGGAGCTTCAGCAGTTCGTCCTGGTCTCCAATCGTGATTGAGTGTCCGATCCCCTGCAACCTGTGCGGCTCGTCCGACGTCGAGGTCATCGGCCACCACGATCGCGACGGCAATCCGCTGCGCACGACGATCTGCCGCCGGTGCGGTCTTGTGTGGTCGAACCCGAGGCCCGGGGCCGAAGAAGTACGGCAGGACCATTCCCGCGAGTACCGGCTTGACTACAAGGGGCACTCGACACCGTCGCTGCGCCACATCGCAAGGTCGGGCCGCGGAGCGCTGAATCGCTATCGCGCGCTCGCTCCTTATATAAAGCGCGGCGATCGCATTCTCGACGCCGGTGCGGGCGGCGGCGAGGTCGTGTATGTGCTCCGAAACCTCGGCTTCGACGCCTCGGGCCTCGAGCCCGGCGAACAGTACGCGCGGCACGCGCGCGAGGCGCTGGGGGTTCCCGTCGACACCGGTTTCGTTCAGGACGCCAGGTTTCCTGCGGGCAGTTTTGATGTCGTGACGATGTACCACGCGCTGGAGCATGTGGAGGACCCATCGGCGATTCTGGCGCGCCTGCGCGAGTGGATGGTCGAGCAAGGGGTGCTCATCATCGAAGTACCGAACGTCGAAGCGGCGTGCGTGGCGCCGGCGCACCGCTTCCACTTCGCGCACTTCTATAATTTCAATCGCGCCGCGCTCGAAGCGCTGGGGCGGAAAGCAGGGTTCGAGCCCGTGCAGACAACGACCTCACCGGATGGCGGAAACCTGACAAGTGTATTCAGGGCCGTCCCGCACGCGCAGCCGCCGCGCCCTGATGCGGGGAATCACGCTCATGTGGCGGGGGTTGTGAAAGCACACACGTCGTTGAAGTATTACTGTTCGGCGTCGCCTTACGCAGGGCCTGTAAGCCGGCTACGAGCCTATCTCACGGACAGCCGCGTCGCGCGGAGCTGCGAGACGCCAAGGCAGGTCCTGGACAAGTTGCTGGCGCAACTCCCACGGTAGGGCGCAACTTCAGCTGCGCAAGGAGCACAGAACAACTGTGAGCTCGATTCCGGTCGAATACGCATCGCAACGAAAAATCCGCACGCGCAACAAGCTGTACTACCGGTTCAACCATTGGCCGATCTGGATCTTCGTGTTTTTTATCGCCCCTGGGCCGCTGACGTTCGACCTGTTCGAGCGTGGGTTCGACGGGCGCATGGCGCTGTGGCTCGGAATCGTGCTGCTGCTCACCGGCATTGCCGGCGTGCGCGGCAAGCTGCCGGGCGTCGAGCCGGCGCCTTATATCATTCGCTTTACCGAGGATCGCCCGAATCCGCTGTACCGGCGTGTCTGTTACACGTTTGCGTGGAGCGCGGCGATCACGTTCGCCATTCTCAACATCGCCGGTCTTGTCGTCGCCATCATCACCGGTCAGTGGTATTTGAAGCAGATTTACCGCTACGCCTATTTTCCAATCGCCGGGACCATCTGGCTGCTCGGCGCGCTCGGCAGGCTTCCGCGCGTCATGCCGTCGACCAGGGGCGAGGGCCACGAGCGGCGTTATTTCTACGGGACGGTGTGGGCGATGTGCCTGGCGCAGCCGGCGTTGTGGTTGATGTGGTATGTGTTGCCGAATACCCGGGTGGGCAACGCACTCAAGCTCGCGATTTTTCTCGGCATCCTCGCGTTCGTCGGCAATCTGGCGAGGATGGGACGGATGCCGAGGACGCGGCCGATCGTACCTGGAGAACTCGCTGTGTCTGACTAGGCTCTGGGCTTCAGGCTTTGGGCCTGAACAGGAGAGCTTCATGGGCCGGATCGTGATCATGCCTAGAGCCAAGAGCCGGAAGTCTAAAGCCGCGCGTTCCGCCGAAGGGTGGAGCGGTTGGGACGATTACGCGGATTTCTACGACTGGGAAAACGCGCAGACGCTCGACCGGCGCGACGTGAAATTCTGGCAAGGCATGGCGGAGCGCACCAACGGCTCAATCCTCGAGCTCGGGTGCGGGACCGGCCGGGTCACCATCCCTGTCGCGCGAACGGGAGCGCGCGTGATTGGCGTCGATCGATCGTCCGAAATGCTCGGTCACGCGCTGAAGCGATCCCGGCGCACACGCTCGCGGGCGCGACCGCTCTGGCTGCGGGGCGACATCCGGTTTCTTCCATTCCGCGCGTCCGCCCGCTTCGATCTCGTCATGGCGCCCTACGGAATCCTGCAATCGCTCGTCAGAGAATCAGATTTGAAAGCGACGCTGGCGTCGGTCGCCCGCGTGCTCGCGCCTGGTGGCATTTTCGGGGTCGACCTTGTGCCCGACCTGCCCGTGTGGAAAGAGTACCGCAACAAGGTCCGCTTGCGCGGAGCACGGCGCGGCGGTACGTCGCGCATCACGCTCGTCGAATCAGTGCGGCAGAATCGCGCACAGAAATTGACGCTCTTCGAGCAGAAGTACATCGAGCAGCGCGGCCGCGCCCGCACGACGCGCCGCTTCGCGCTCGTCTTTCGCACGCTCACAGTGCCGCAGATGACCAGACGGCTCGAGCACGCCGGATTTCGCATCAAAGCCGTCCTTGGCGATTACAGCGGCGAACCGTGGGATCCGCGGGCTGACGTCTGGCTGATCCTCGCGGAGAAGTGCTAGAATTTCGCCATGTCAGGCCATTCGAAATGGGCGTCGATCAAGCATAAAAAAGGCGCGCTCGACGCCAAGCGCGGCAAGATTTTCACCCGCATCATCAAAGAGCTCACCGTCGCAGCCAGGGGCGGCGGCGGCGACCCCGATATGAACCCGCGGCTCCGCACGATTATCGCGGACGCCAAGGCCGCGAACATGCCTGCGGAAAACATCAAGCGAGCCATTCGTCGCGGCACGGGCGAAGAACCGGGTGTCAGCTACGAAGAGGTCAGCTACGAGGCCTACGGTCCCGGCGGCGCGGCTGTCATCATCGATACGCTGACCGACAACAAGAACCGCACGGTCGGCGAGTTGCGCCACATGCTCGAAAAGCACGGCGGCAATCTCGCAGCCGCGGGAGCGGTCGCGTGGATGTTCACGAAGAAGGGCTACATCGTCGTCGAGAAATCGAAGGCCGACGAAGAGAAGCTGATGACCGCGGTGCTCGAAGCGGGCGCCGACGATCTCCAGGATGACGGCGACAACTGGGAAGTGTTGAGCGCGCCTGACGCGTTCCAGGGCGTGCGTGACGCGGTGAAGCAGCTTGGCATCGAGCCCGCATCGGCTGAAGTGTCGATGATTCCCCAGAACTATGTGAAGCTCGAAGGCAAGACCGCACAGCAGATGGTGAAGCTGATGGACGTGCTCGATGACCACGACGACGTCCAGCACGTGTGGTCGAATTTCGACATCGAAGAAAAGGAGATCGAGGCCTCGCTCGCGTGAAGGTCTTTGGGATCGACCCCGGCTCGGCGCGCACCGGCTACGGATGCGTGCAGAGCGACGGCAGCCGCCATCGCTTGATCGTCTGCGGCGCCATCGTGATTCCCACCGCCCACTCTTTCCCCGAAAAACTCAGAATCATTCACGTCGAGCTGGGCGCCCTGATTGCGCGTCACCGTCCCGACATCGTTGCCATCGAGAATCTCTTTCACGCCGTGAACGCGAGAAGCGCGTTGAAGCTCGGCCACGCGCGCGGAGTGGCGATGCTCGCCGCGGTCGAAGCCGGCGTGCCCATTTTCGAATACACGCCCGCGGAGGTGAAGCAGTCGGTTGTCGGGTACGGACGCGCAGAAAAAGGCCAGGTGCAGTCGATGGTGCAGCTGTTGCTGGGGCTCAGCGACCCGCCCACGCCCTTCGACGCGTCGGACGCGCTTGCGATCGCCGTCTGTCATCTTCACCGCGTAAACCTGCGCGGCGTGGCAGGGCCGCTGCCTGAGGCGCCCAAAGTCGCTGGCCGCGCCTCGAGCTGGCGCGCGTTTCGTCTCCCACGCTGAATGATTGCGCACCTGCGCGGGCGGCTGCTCGAGAAGCATCCGAATCGCGTCATCGTCGACGTCAATGGCGTCGGCTACGACGTGCATGTACCGCTGTCCACCTTCTACGAAATGGCGGAAACCGGCGAACAGGTCGCGCTCCGCATTCACACTCACGTCCGCGAGGATGCACTGCTGCTCTACGGATTCGCGACCGTCCTCGAGCTGCAGATCTTCGAGCGGCTGCTCAGTGTCAGCGGCATTGGTCCGAAGCTCGCGCTCGCGGTGCTCTCGGGGATCGAGCCGAACGAACTGGTAGCGGCGATTCGCACCGCGAACGTCGCGAGGCTCACAGGCATCCCGGGCATCGGCAAAAAGATCGCCGAGCGGATCGGCCTCGAACTGAAAGACAAGATGGCGTCGTTCCTCCCGGCGGAAATGGCGGCGTCACCGGCTGCCACCGCGGGCGAATCGCTTCGGACCGACGTGTTGTCGGCTCTCATGAACCTCGGATATCACCGCCCGCTCGCAGAGCGCGCAGCCGACTCTGCGCTAAAACGGGACGCCGGCTCCAGCTTCGAAAGCGTCCTCAAGCACGCCCTTCGCGAACTGGCCAAGTAGGACTGCGTTTTGCACTCCGTGGGTGCATGAGCGCTCCATTTCGTGCACTATTCCTGGTCACTTTCGCAGTTGCCACCGCCTGCGCCCCGAGAGTGCGGGATGCGAATACGACACCACCGTCTGTAGAGAAGCTCGCCGAGTTGTGGCAGCTCCCTGAGAACCTCTCCACGCGCGACGTTTTCCACGGCCCCGGCGGTGCCGAAATGAAACCCGCCGCAGGCGCGGCATATACATGGCTGGCGACCGATACGACGGGTTACAGCGGTGGGTACGAAGTGCGCGGTCCCGACGGACGCAAATGGGACGTGAAGATCGGCGCTGAGGCGCAATCAGAAGTTGCGGCGGCGCGGGTGTTATGGGCGATGGGTTATCACCAGCCGGCGACGTATTACGTTGCCAATTGGCAGCTCTCCGGCGGACCTGGCGGAGAGCAACAGGGTGCACGGTTCCGCCTCGAGGCCGAGGACGCAGAAGTGATCGGTGAGTGGTCCTGGTGGGATAACGAGTTCGTCGGCACACAGCCCTACCACGGTTTGATCGCTGCGAACATTCTGATGAACAGCTGGGACTGGAAGACCAACAACAACCGGATCTATCGCGTCAAGAACGGGACGCAGCCCGAGCGGCGCTTCGTGGTCCGCGATCTCGGCGCCTCATTCGGCGCGACCCGATCCTCCCGTCTCCTGTGGGTCCTGCCGATTCCAATGCGGGGCTTTGGTCAAGGCACGCGCAATGATATCGACCACTTCGAGTCGCAGGGATTCATCAAGCGCGTCGACGACGGCCGCGTCTCGTTCGATTTTCGCACTTTCTATGGTGCGGTCGTCGATCTCGTGCGTCCATCTGATGTGCGGTGGACGGCAGAATTGCTCAACCGCATCACCGACGCACAATGGGACGACATTTTCAGGGCCGCAGACTACAGCCCGGCGGTGAGGGCGCGTTTCATCAGCAAGATGAAAGCGAAGATTGCTGAGGGGCTTGCCGTCTCATAGAATCTCCCGCAGCGCCGCGAGCGGCGCGGGGCAGTGGGGCCCCGCAAGCGAGCGGCGCGGAGCGGGGCGAGGGGCCCCCGCGACTGATGAATGACCCGCGGATCGTGACCGCCTCGCGGGTCGATGAGGACGTCCAGTACGAAGCGGGGCTCAGACCCCGCACGCTGGACGACTACATCGGCCAGGAGCGCGTCCGCGCCAACCTGCACGTTTCGATTGCCGCCGCACGCCAACGCCGCGAAGCGCTCGATCACGTCCTGCTCTACGGACCGCCGGGCCTGGGTAAGACGACGCTTGCCTATGTTATCGGGCAGGAGCTTGGCGTCGCGGTCCGCTCGACCGCGGGCCCCGTGCTCGAACGGCCCGGCGATCTTGCCGCGATCCTGACGAGCCTGGGCGAGCACGAAGTGCTCTTCATCGACGAAATTCATCGCATGTCTCCTGCGATCGAGGAAGTGCTGTATCCCGCGATGGAAGACTACGAGCTGGACATCATCATCGGGCAGGGTCCCGGCGCGCGCTCCATAAAGGTGCCGCTGCAGAAATTCACGCTGATCGGCGCCACCACGCGCGCAGGATTGCTGACCAGTCCGCTGCGATCGCGGTTCGGCATCGTGCATCGTCTCGACTTCTACAACGAGACCGACCTGCAGGAGATCGTCCGGCGGTCGGCGCGGATTCTCAACGTGCCGATTGTGGACGGTGCGGCGGCGGAGCTCGCGAAGCGATCGCGCGGCACGCCGCGCATCGCCAACCGGCTGTTGCGCCGCGTGCGCGACTTCGCGCAGGTGAAAGCCGACGGGACGATAACCGAGGCGGTGGCCGCCGATGCGCTGAAACTGCTCGAAGTCGACGAGCACGGCTTCGATGAGGTCGATCGCAAGCTGCTGCGCACGATCATCGACAAGTTCGGCGGCGGCCCGGTCGGCATCAACAGCATCGCGGCGGCCATCAGCGAGGAGAGAGACGCCATCGAGGACATCTATGAGCCGTTCCTGATTCAGATTGGATTTCTCGATCGCACGCCGCGGGGGCGCGTGGCTACAGCGCGCGCCTACAACTACTTTGGATTGACTGCACCCGGAAGGGGTTTGTGGTGAAGAACGCCGGATACCGTCCGACACAGATCAGCGGCCTCGCAACGTACGTTCCGCCTCGTCTGCTCACCAACAAGGATCTCGAGAAGCTCGTCAACACGTCCGACGAGTGGATCCTCCAGCGCACCGGCATTCGTGAGCGTCACATTGTGGATGCGGGCGTGGCGACATCCGATCTGGCCGCAATAGCCGCACGCGGGGCCATCGCGCAGGCCGGCCTGAGGCCTGAAGACATCGACTTCATTGTCGTGGGGACGACAACCCCGGACATGATGTTTCCGAGCACGGCGTGCCTCGTCCAGAGCAAGATCGGCGCAGACCATGCGTGGGGCTTCGACCTGGGTGCCGCGTGTTCCGGGTTTACCTACGCGCTCACGACGGCTGCGCACATGGTGGCAGCGGGGACGCACCGGCACGCGCTCGCCATCGGCGCAGACGTCATGTCGAGCATCATCGATTACACCGATCGATCCACGTGCGTCCTCTTCGGCGACGGTGCCGGCGCGGTCGTGGTGAGCCCTGCGACGGACAATTGCGGGATCATCGACTTCGCGCACGAAATCGATGGCGCCGGCGGCGACGCGCTATGTATGCCCGCGGGCGGCAGTCTCCGGCCGGCCTCGCACGAGACGGTCGATGAGCGGCTGCACTTCGTGAAGCAGGATGGGCAGGCGGTGTTCAAATTCGCCGTGAAGAAGACAGAAGAGATCTGCGCGCGCGTCATGCAGCGCAACAACGTCACCGCGGCCGACATCGACCTCTTCGTGTCCCATCAAGCCAATCGCCGGATCATCATGTCGGCCGCCGGGCGGCTTGGCCTTCCCGAAGAGAAGGTCGTCATCAACATCGAGAAATATGGCAACACGACCGGAGGGACGGTTCCCCTCGCGCTTGCCGATGCCGTGGCCGACGGCCGTCTGAAGAAAGGAAACCTGGTGCTGCTCGCTTCGGTAGGCGCAGGTTTCACGGTGGGTTCCGTTCTCCTCCGCTGGTCTATCTGACCGGCTGGTCTCGTGAGCGGTACACACGTTGAGCCATAACAGAACATTTGATATAAGCGCAATTTAAACAATAAGTTATTGGAATATCAGCAGAATTTAGTGCCGTAATGGCACACTCGAAGGGTGATGCCCACCAGTCAGCTTCACGTCCAATTATTCCGTCATCTCTCTTGTTTGCTTATGGTTACTGGCAGAGCGTGAGAAAAGGCTCGCGCTGGTCAACGTCTTGCTCCCTGGGGTGGCATGGAGAAGATGCCCTACCAGGATCAACTGCGAGTGCAAACGGGCTCAATCCCGTTCGACTGGCATTTCGGGCTTCCCACACTTTCCGGCGAGAAGGTGACGCTTCGGGAAGTGCAGACGAGCGACGCCCCGGCGCTGCTCGCGATGCTGACGACCGAGGAAGTGGCGGAATTCGTATCTCCGCTGCCGCGCACGGTCGAAGGGTTCGAGGGATTCATTGCCGAGGCGCATTGCGAGCGGGCTCGGGGCAGCAGCTTCTGCTACGGCATCGTGCCCGACGGTTATGACGATGCGATGGGCTTGTTTCAAGTGCGGCAGCTGGAGCCTGGATTCGGCAGCGCAGAATGGGGATTTGCGATTGGCTCGCCCTTCTGGGGGCGTGGCGTGTTCGCGGAAGGCGCGAAAGCCGTCATCGACTTCTCTTTCGGCACCGTTGGTGCGCATCGGCTCGAGGCGCGATCGATCGCCTCGAACGGCCGCGGCAACGCCGCGCTGCGGAAAATGGGAGCGCTGCAGGAGGGCATTCTTCGTCGATCGTTCCAGCGCAACGGGCGCTATTTCGATCAGATCCTCTGGTCGATTCTCAGGGATGACTGGCGTCAGGCGAAGGCGGTGTGGGGACCGAAGCTGCACTAGAGGACGGGCCACCAGCACCTCGCGAGTTTTCCGCACGCCCCGCGCGCACACCTGCGTCACCACGAAATCAAGGCCATGAACGTTTCCGATTTCGGTTTCGATCTGCCGGCCGAACTCATCGCGCAGGCACCTGCGGCCGATCGCGGTGCGTCGAGGCTGCTGGTGCTGGAGAAGAACACCGGGACGGTGACGCACACGCACGTGTCCCGCCTCGCGGAGTATTTCCGCGAGGGCGATCTGCTCGTCGTCAACGATACGAAAGTATTTCCCGCGCGCCTGCTCGGCGCACGCGTTCCCAGCGGCGGCGCGGTTGAATGCCTGCTGCTCGCGAATCTCGAAGACGATGCCCCGGCCGAAGGCCGATGGGACGCGCTGGTGCATCCTGGCCAGAAGCTGCAGCCTGGCGCGCAGATGATTTTTCGTGGCACCCGGCATGTGCTGTACGGCGAAGTCGTCGACCGCCACTTCCACGGCCGGCGCACGATACGTTTGTGGTCCGAGGGGGGCGCGAGCGTCGAGGATGCGATCGACGACATCGGCCACATGCCGCTGCCCCCTTACATCAAGCGCGACGATACGGCGAACGATCGCGATCGGTATCAGACGGTGTATGCGCGCGAGCGCGGTTCGATCGCGGCGCCCACGGCCGGGCTCCACCTCACGTCCGAGCTGCTCGCGCTCCTGGATGCGCGAGGCGTCGAGCGCACCGCGATCACGCTGCACGTGGGATACGGGACGTTCCAGCCGATCCGCGTCGAGCAAGTGGAGTCACACACGATCGATGCGGAACGGTTCTCTATCAGCGAAGCCGCAAGCGATGCGATCAATCGCGCGAAGCACGACAGGCGGCGCATCGTCGCTGTGGGCACGACGACGACCCGCGCGCTGGAGGCGGCCGGCCGGTCGGGGCGCGGCATCGTGACGCCGCAGTCGGCCTGGAGCGACTTGTTCATCTATCCCGGGTTCAAGTTCGCCGTTGTCGATGCGCTGATGACCAACTTCCACCTGCCCGAGTCGTCGCTGCTGATGCTCGCGTGCGCGTTCGGGGGGCGGGACGCCGTGCTCGCGGCGTATCGCGATGCGGTCGCCGAGAAGTACCGGTTCTACAGTTATGGGGATGCGATGCTGCTTATCTGAATGGGAAGATTGGAAGATTGGAAGATTGAGAGAGTGTTGATGGATTGAAGAGTGTCGATTGGAAGAATACTCGCAGGAATCTATCAATCACCATTCTTCAATCCCACAACATTCCGTCAATCTTCCAATCAGCCAATCTTCCAATGTTAGAATTCTCCATTCGCCGGTGTAGCTCAGTTGGTTAGAGCACGCGGCTCATATCCGCGTTGTCCGGGGTTCAAGTCCCTGCACCGGCACCACTTTCCTGGGTGCGTGGGGTTGCATCTGTTGCACCCTTCGCACCCATTGCACCTGTCATGAGTGTCATTGACTCCGCCCGCCTCACGATTCGCAACCACGGATTGCTTCCGGCGGGCACGCGTGTCGCTGTCGCGCTGTCTGGCGGCGCCGATTCGGTGGCGCTGCTGTTCGCGCTCGGCGAACTTGCGGCGCACGAGAAATTTCGTCTTGTCGGCGCCGCGCACCTGAACCATCAGCTCCGCGGCGTCGACGCGGACTCGGACGCGCAGTTCTGCCGCGATCTCGCCGCGAGACTGGATGTGCCGATCGTTGTCGAGCAGGCTGACGTTGCGGCGCTGGCGCGTGAATCGGGCGCATCCATCGAACATGCGGCGCACATCGCGCGCTATGCCTTCTTCGAGCGCGCGGCAGCGCGTCTCGGTGCCGCGGCGATCGCCGTCGCGCACACGCAGGATGATCAGGCCGAAACGTTTCTGCTGCGCCTGTTGCGCGGCGCAGGGCCGCGCGGGCTGGGCGGCATCCATCCGCGCACCGGCATCGTCGTACGGCCGTTCCTCGACACGCCGCGCGCGGAGGTGAGAGATTTTCTACGCGCCGGTCGCATTGAGTTTCGCGAGGATGCGTCGAACGCCGATCTGTCGATTCCGCGCAACCGCATCCGTCATGAACTGCTGCCGCTGCTCGACGCGCGGTTCGCCCCTGGCGTCGTCGACATCCTCGATCGCGAAGCCGCGATTGCGCGCGAGGATGCCGACTATCTCGAGCATGTTGCAGAAGCGGTCGCCGCGCGCGTGATCGTGCAAACGGCGAACGGTGTCGAGCTCGACGCTGACGCGCTGCTGGTGGAGCCGGCCGCCATCGCCCGGCGGGTGATTCGCCTTGCGCAGCAAATGGCCGCAGGCCGCAACCGGTTCATCGGGTTCGATGCGGGCGAAGCCGTCCGCCGCTTCGCGGTGTCTAAGTCCACAGGCCAGCTCGATCTTCCCGGGCATCGTGTGAACCGTCGCGGCGGCGTGCTCGTCTTAACGGAGAGTCGCGGCCGTGAGAAGCCGATTCCCGCCGGCGATTTCACGTATCAGCTCGAGGTGCCGGGAGAGGTGGCCGTGCCCGAGGCCGCATGCGCGATTTCAGCTGAAGAGAGAACAGTTCCGCCGGGCCGTTCGGCCGGAGAGTTGTGGCATCTCGCCGGACGCAGCGATGAGGCCGTCCTGGAAGCCCGCAGCCTGACAGCGCCGCTGACGGTACGGAACAGGCGCACCGGGGACCGATTTCGACCGCTGGGGTTGCAGGGGCGCAAGGCGCTGCAGGACTTCTTCGTGGACGCGAAAATCGACCGATTCGAGCGGGAAATCACGCCCGTCATCGTCGATTCCAAGGGGCACATTGTGTGGGTCGCCGGCCACGCGGTCGCAGAGGACTTTAGGGTCACGGGCGCCACAAGAGACGTGGTAATCTTGAAGCGGTTACCTATTTAGTCGTGGGAGGGTACAGGGTGAACTCCACGTTGAAAAGCTTAGTGTTTTGGATGGTCCTGGTCGTCGTGGCCCTGGGCGTCTGGAATTTTTCCAGCAAGTTCCAGAGCCCGTCGAAACCGGTCCCGTTCAGTGATTTCATGTCAGATGTGGAGACCTCGAAGATCGAAAAGGTCACCATCACCGGCCAGGATATCAGCGGCATTTACCGCGCTGACAAGGAGACCTTCCACACCTACGCGCCCAACCAGTACGAGGGCCTGGCGAATCAACTGATCGCCAAGGGCGTGCTTGTCACGGCGAAAGAGCCGACGCAAAGCCCATGGGCTCAGCTCCTCTATTCGTGGGCTCCCATTCTTCTGCTGATCGGCTTCTGGATTTTCTTCATGCGCCAGATGCAGAGTGGCGGCAACAAAGCGCTGTCATTCGGCAAGAGCAAGGCGAAGCTCTCGTCGAGCTCGCAGAAGAAAGTGACGTTCAAGGACGTCGCGGGCGTGGACGAAGCGAAGGAAGAGCTCCAGGAAATCATCGAGTTCCTCAAGGAGCCCCAGAAGTTCCAGAAGCTGGGCGGCCGCATTCCGAAGGGCGTGCTCCTGATGGGCCCCCCGGGAACCGGCAAAACGCTGCTCGCCCGCGCGGTCGCAGGTGAAGCGAACGTGCCGTTCTTTTCGATCAGCGGCTCTGATTTCGTGGAGATGTTCGTGGGCGTCGGCGCCTCGCGCGTTCGCGACCTGTTCGAGCAGGGCAAGAAAAACGCGCCGTGCATCGTCTTTATCGATGAGATCGATGCGGTCGGCCGTCACCGCGGCGCCGGCCTCGGCGGCGGGCACGACGAGCGCGAGCAGACGCTGAATCAGCTGCTCGTCGAAATGGACGGATTCGAATCCAACGAAGGTGTCATCCTCGTTGCCGCCACCAACCGACCCGATGTGCTCGATCCCGCGCTGCTTCGGCCTGGCCGCTTCGATCGCCGCATCGTCGTGAACCGTCCCGATGTGAAGGGCCGCGAGGGGATCCTGTCGGTCCACACCCGCAAGATCCCGATGTCGGACGATGTCGACGTGCCGGTGCTCGCGAGAGGCACCTCTGGTTTCTCAGGAGCGGACCTGGCGAACCTGGTCAACGAGGCCGCCCTCAACGCCGCGCGCTACAACCGCAAGACCGTGCGGATGATCGACTTCGAGTTCGCAAAGGACAAAGTGCTGATGGGATCGGAGCGGCGCTCCATGATCATCAGCGACGAAGAAAAGAAGATCACGGCGGTGCACGAAGCCGGTCACGCGCTCCTCAGCGTGCTGCTCCCGCACGCCGACGACCTGCACAAGGTGACGATCATTCCGCGGGGAATGGCGCTCGGCCTGACGCAGCAGCTGCCCGTCGACGAGAAGCACAACTATTCGCGCGACTATCTGATCGATCAGATTGCGATTCTGCTCGGCGGTCGCATCGCCGAGGAAATCACGATGCAGGGTGCGATGACGACGGGCGCCGGCAACGACCTCGAGCGCGCCACCGAGCTCGCACGCCGCATGGTCTGCGAGTGGGGTATGAGCGAGGCGATGGGGCCGCTCACATTCGGCAAGAAGGAAGAGCAGATTTTCCTCGGCCGGGAGATCGCGCAGCACCAGGATTACAGCGAGGACACGGCGCTGAAGATTGACCACGAGGTCAAGCGCTTCATCACCGACAATTACGAGCGCGCGAAAGGCGTGCTGATGCAGTACAAGGCGAGCCTCGAGAAGGTCGCCTCCGAACTGCTCATCCGCGAAGTGCTCGACGGCGAGCAGGTGCGCCGTATCGTGGCCGGCTTGCCGCTCGAAGAAGCGAAGCCGCACACGCCGGCGGGTCCAGTGTCGTCCCATGACGAAGAGACCGGCCGCAGGAAAGAGCGCCCGGGCATTGTTCCACCGCTCGCGGATCCGCTACCGCAGGAATAATAGGAGGGGTAAGGGCCCTTACCCCCTTACCCTTCCCGTGACCCCTCGACCCCTTTTCACGCTGCCTCTCCCGCACGGTCGAGCCCTTCATCTCGGCGCGCGCACGCTCCTCATGGGCATCCTCAACGTCACCCCGGACTCGTTCGCGGACGGCGGCCTGTATCTCGATCCATCCGCTGCCGAAGCTGCCGCATTGGAGATGGAAGCAAGCGGCGCCGATATCATCGACGTCGGCGGCGAGTCGACGCGACCCGGGTCCGACGCCATCAGCGCGGAGGCCGAGATTGCCCGTATTCAGCCGGTGCTCGAGCGCCTCTCGCGATCGCTCACCATTCCCATTTCGGTCGACACATCAAAGCCCGAGGTCGCGGAAGTCGCGGTTGGCGAAGGAGCCTCGATTATCAACGACGTGACGGGCCTGAGAGGGAGATATGATGCGTCTCTCGCCGAAACAGCCGCTCGTTCAGGCGCCGGGCTCATCCTGATGCATGCGCGGGGGCGCTCCCGGGACATGTACAAGGAAGCGAATTACGCCTCGGTGCCGTTGGAGATCGCCGATGAGCTTCGCGCGAGCCTCGGGCGCGCCGTGGCCGCAGGTGTGCGCCCTGAAGCCGTGGTCCTCGATCCGGGACTCGGGTTCGCGAAGCGGCCGGAGCACAGTTATGCGGCGCTGGCGGCGCTTCCGGCATTCGCTGCGCTCGGCTGTCCGCTGCTCGTCGGACCGTCGCGCAAGTCGTTTCTCAGCGCTGCCGTCGGAGCACGTGCGCCGGTCGAGCGCGATATGGCGACAGCGGCGTCGGTCGCTGCCGCCGTGCTGCTCGGTGCGCACATCGTGCGCGTGCACAATGTGCCGGCCATGGTCGATGCTGTCCGGGTCGCCGACGCTATACGCGAACAATGTTGAACTGGCTGCCCCTGCTTCCGCGACTGCCTGCCATGACATGGTGGGACATCCTCGATATCGCCATCGTGTCGCTGGTGATCTACGAGGTGCTCAAAGCCATTCGCGGCACACGAGCGATCCAGATGGCGGCAGGATTCGCTCTGCTGCTCCTCATGTTCTATGTCTCGCGGTGGGGCCATCTGCAAACGGTCGACTGGCTCATTCGCAACCTGCTGCCCTACATCGTGTTTGCCGCGATCGTGCTGTTTCAGGCCGACATCCGGCGAGCCCTTGCGCACTTCGGGCGCGCACCGTTCTTTCGATATTTTCTGACACAGGAAGGCGCCGACGAGACGATCGAGGAGATAGCCGTTGCGGCAGCGCAACTCTCGGCCGCGCGAACCGGTGCCATCGTCGTCGTCGAGCGCCAGATCGGCCTGCGCAACTACATCGAGGCGGGTCTTCCGCTGGACGCGATGCTTACCTACGATCTGCTGGTGAGCATCTTCCAACCGAAGTCGCCACTGCACGACGGCGCGGTGATCGTGCAGAACGATCGGGTAGCGGCGGCCGCGTGCTTTCTGCCGCTGACGGTCAATCCGCAGCTCGCGAGAAATCTCGGCACCCGCCATCGCGCGGCAATCGGTCTGACCGAGGAAAACGATGCGGTCGCCGTGATCGTGTCTGAGGAAACAGGCCGCGTCACCGTCGCTCTCGACGGAAAAATTGAAGGTCCGTACGATTCGGAGAACCTGAAGCGCCGACTGAGAGCGTTGCTCAAATGAGCCTGCGCGATCGAACGTTTGCCCACACCGGGTTGAAGCTGGTTTCGGTCGCGCTTGCCGTGCTGCTGTGGGTACTGGTGTCGTCGCAGCGCGCCTCCGTTGAGCGCGGCCTGCGCATTCCGCTCGAGCTCCAGAACCTTCCGGAGAATCTCGAAATGGTCGAGCCCCCGCAGGAATCGGTCGACGTGCGTGTACGAGGCACTGCGGACGCGCTCGGCCGAATCGCTCCAGGCGATCTCGTAGCCACCGTCGATCTCAGTGCCGCCCAGCCCGGCCGCAGGCTGTTTCACTTGTCGCCGGAGCGCGTCAAAGCTCCCTTCGCGGTGGCTGTCACGCAGGTCACTCCTTCTTCTGTCGCCATCCGGTTCGAGCCATCCGCGACGCGCATGGTGCCGGTCATGCCGTCCATCGAGGGTGAACCGGCTCCTGGCTTCATCGTCGGACGAATCTCGGCAGATCCGGCAACGGTCGAGGTCATCGGCCCCGAGAGCATGCTGCGCCGCGTCACCGAGGCGATTACCGAGCCCCTGTGGGTGGGATCGGCGAAAACCGAAGTGCGATCGAGCGTCATTGTCGGGGTCGCAGATGACGGGGTGAGGCTGAAGAGTGCGAAGACGGCGGTCGTGTCGGTCGCGATCGTGCCCGCCCCGGAAGAGCGGCAGCTCACGGGCGTGGTGGTCCGGACCCGGAATCTGGGCGCCGGCCTTCGTGTGACGATTGCTCCGCCGATGGTGAAGGTGCGCGTGCGCGGAACGAAAGAAGCGCTCGCAAAGATACGAGCTGCGTCGGTTGTCGCGTACGTCGATTTCGAAGGCATCGGTCGCGGCGACTACGGACTTCCCGTCCGCCTCGAGCCGACCGCCGGTGTCGGCGTCGATCAATTGGACCCTAATATTGTGAGCATCCACGTCGAATGAGCGACCCCCTTTTCGGAACAGACGGCATCAGAGGAACGGCGGGCACGTTCCCGCTCGACGCGGTGACGGTACGGCGTGTCGGTGCGGCGTTGGTGAAGGCCCTGCCGCACCAGGACGCGAAGCTTCTTATCGGCCGCGACACGCGGGAGTCGGGCGTGTGGATAGAGCGGGAGCTCGCGCACGGTGCGCGTCTCGCCGGCGCGACCGTGCAAAGCATCGGCGTCGGGCCGACGCCGGCCGTCGCCTACTTGACCGGGTCGCTCGATTTCGACGCTGGAGTGGTGATATCGGCGTCTCACAATCCGTATCAGGACAACGGCATCAAGGTGTTCTCCGGCGCCGGAGTGAAGTACGGCGGGCAGTTCGAAAACCGAATTGAGGCTCTTGTGGCCGACTCGGCCTGGGAGCTGTCGCGCGGCGAGGCCCCCGACGTGCGTCACGCCGATCATCTCCGGAAGTATTCGGCGCACGCTCGTTCGGTGCTGCCAAACCTTGCACAGCTCGGTCGCGTGCGGCTCGCCGTCGATTGCGCGAACGGCGCGATGACGACGGTCGCACCCGCGCTGTTCGAAGAGCTCGGATTCGACCTCACCGTGCTGGGAGATGAGCCGGACGGGCAGAACATCAACAAGGGTGTGGGGTCGACGCATCCCGAGAAACTGGCTGCGGTCGTGAAACAGGGTGGTTACCGGCTGGGTGTCGCGTTCGACGGCGACGGCGACCGCGCAATTCTTGTCGACGGACACGGGCGCGTGCTCGACGGCGACCATGTCATGTTGATGTGCGCCAGGCAGATGAAAGCCGAAGGCCGGCTGCGCGGCAACGCGGTCGTCGCGACCGTGATGAGCAATATCGGGTTGGAGATTGCACTGAAGGCGCTCGGCATCGAGCTCGTTCGCACGAAGGTCGGCGACAAGTACGTGATGGAAGAGATGCAAACCCGGGGTCTGTCACTTGGCGGAGAACAATCCGGCCACCTTATCTTTGCGGAGCATCTCTTTACCGGCGATGGGCTCATCACTGCCCTCAGCGTCCTGCGCACGATGGCGGCAAGCGGCAGAGAGCTGGCCGATCTCGCGGAGGATCTCACGACGTATCCGCAGGTGCTGTTGAACGTGCGCGTGCGGGAAAGGGCCGATCTCCAGACCATTCCAGAGGTCGCCGCGATCATGAAGCAGGTCGAGCAGGAGCTTGGCGCCAACGGCCGGCTGCTCGTGCGCTACTCAGGAACGGAGCCCCTCTTGCGAGTGATGCTCGAAGGGCAGGACCTGAAGCAGATCGATCGGTGGGCCCATCAAATTGTCGATGCCGTCAGCAAAGCTATCGGTCAACGTTAACAAGGTTGCGACGCTTCGTAACGCGAGAGGCGGCAGCGAGCCTGACGTACTGCAGGCGGTCGCTACGTGCGTTGCTGCGGGCGCACCAGGCATCACGGCCCATCCGCGCGCCGACGCGCGTCACATCAGGGCGTCGGATGTGTATGGCATTGCGGAGCTTCTGAAGCGCTCGCCCGAGGTCGAGTACAACCTCGAGGGCGATCCCCGTCCCGACTTCCTCGAACTGGTGCTCGAGGTCCGGCCCACGCAATGCACGCTTGTTCCAGTCCAGCCGGGCGAGGTGACGAGTCAGGCCGGTTGGCCGGCGCATACGGACGTGGACGAACTGAGGTCAGTAGTCGGGAGCATCAAGGCATTGGGCGTTCGCGTCAGCCTGTTCATCGACCCTGTTCCCGAGGCGGTGAAGTGGGCGGCCGCGGTGGGCGGCGATCGCGTCGAACTTTACACGGAGCCATTCGCGCGAGCGTTCGAGTCGGACCGGGGCGATGCGAGCTTCAAGACCTACGCCGACGCCGCGGAACTGGCGCATACGCTGGGGCTTGGTATCAACGCAGGCCACGATCTCGATCTGAACAACCTGACGCTCTTCGCCCGTCTGCCCCATCTGCAGGAAGTCTCGATCGGCCATGCGCTCGTCAGCCACGCGCTGTACGTGGGTCTGGAGCGTTCGGTGCGTGATTATCTGCATGCGCTGCGCTAAATCTTTCTTCGCCGTCGCCGCCATTCTGCTCGCGGTTGCTGTCGATGCCGCCGCGCAGCGGCGCGTGACGTTTCGTGCCGCGGACGGCGCCGTTCTCACTGGCGCGTACTACGAACCGTCGGCGCGCCCCGCTCCAGGTATTGTCCTCCTGCCCATGCTGAGACGAACCCACGCCGATTGGGATACAACCGCATCGCAGCTGTCCGACGCCGGGTTTGCGGTCGTTGCTCTCGACTATCGCGGCGGTGATGAAGTCGGTTACGCGAGCGACGTGAAGGCGGCGAAGGCGTTCCTGCGCGAACGCCCGGAAGTGATTCCGGGCCGTATTGGCATCGCCGGTGCCTCTATTGGCGCGAACCTGGCAGTGCTGGACGCCGCAGACGATCCCGGGGTTCTGTCGATTGCGCTTCTGTCGCCCGGCATCGACTACAAAGGATTGCGCACCGAAGCCGCCATGAAGAGATATGGTGCGAGGCCGGCCCTGCTTGCGGGCAGCACGAAGGATCCGTACTCCGCGCGCACTATCAGGCATCTCACGACAATCGGTCCAGGACTGCGCGAAGTTCGCCTGACCGACGCGGTCGCGCACGGAACCGTGCTGCTCTCGCGCGATCCGGAACTGATTCCTGCGTTGGTGGACTGGTTCAAACGCACGCTGTTATGATCAGCGATTCACGGAGAACCGGAACCGTAGCGAAACCTGAATGAAGCTTGAATCAGTCATATATGCGATCGCCGGCGTCTTCTTTGGCCTGATCGCGGGCTGGATTATCGGAAGCCAGCAGGCGTCCATGGCGCCGCGTCCAGGCGCGCCCATGGCGGAAGCTGCGCCGCCACCGCAGGCCTCGTCTGGAGCCGTTCCCGGCACTCCCGCGCCGGCGATCCTCGACGAGTCCCAGGTGCAGGCGCTGCGGAACGTGGTCGATCGCGATCCGAAGAATGCTGTTGCGCGCGCCCAGCTCGGAAATCTGTATTACGACGCGGGGCGTTTCCCGGATGCCATCAAATGGTACGGCGAGTCAATCGCGCTCGACCCGAAGGATGCCAGCGTCAGCACCGACCTGGGCGTGAGCTACTACTACAACAACCAGCCCGACCTCGCCATCAAACAGCTCGAGCATTCGCTGCAGGTCGATCCGAAGCATACGAAGGCGCTGTTGAACATGGGCGTCGTGCGCGCGTTCGGCAAGCAGGATCTCAAGGGGGCCACAGAGGTCTGGCGCCGTCTTGTCGAGGTGGCGCCCGAGAGCCCGGAAGGCCGCCAGGCACGGCAGGCGCTCGAAAGCCTCTCGACCGCGCACGGGAACGCGCAATGAACCAGAGAGCCGAAGACGCGTTCCGCGCCGACATCGTCGAAATCGGCCGGCGCATGTACGCGCGCGGCTACGTCGCCTCGAATGACGGCAACATCAGCATCAAGCTTGACGATACGACCATCCTGACGACACCGAAGAGCGTGTCGAAGGGCTTCATGACGGTCGACATGATGGTCGTCGTCGATCTCGACGGAAAGAAGCTCCGTGGTACGCGCGACGCGTCATCCGAGCTGCTCATGCATCTCGAGGTGTACCGGAATCGCCCGGATGTGCGGGCGGTGGTGCATGCGCATCCCCCGATCGCCACGGGCTTTGCCGTCGCCGGCATTCCGCTCGATCGTGCGGTGCTCGCCGAGGTCGTCACGACGCTCGGCAGCATTCCCATTGCCGAATACGGGACACCGTCGACGCCGGAGCTGCCGGCCGCCGTGCGCAAATACATCAAGGCGCATGACGGACTACTGCTCGCCAATCATGGAGCCCTGACGATCGGGCCCGACGTGTATGCCGCGTATTACAAGATGGAGACGATCGAGCACTTCGCGAAAATCAGCCTGGTGACTCGGCAGCTCGGCCGCGAGAATCTGCTCTCGCGCGAGGAAGTGCATCGGTTGCAGGAGCTGCGGGGAAATTACGGGATCAAGTCGCCCGCGCCGATTTGCGCGGATGGGTCAGAGCCGGCATCGAATGATCAGGCGTCATGCCAGATTGTGGAAGCGCCGGTGTCGCGCGGCGCTCGGCTCATTCCAACCGATCCCGCGGATTTCCATCCCACTGCGGCTGCCGCGTTGGGGGCTCCGGATTTGGACGGGGAAATCCGGCTTTCACACCGCGAGCTGACGGCCCTCATTGAGGACGCCGTGAAGGCTCTTCTGGGAGGTCAGCATGGGTGAGCCAGTCCTTGACGGCTGGAATTCGTTCCCCCATAATTCTGTTCGCCGTGAAGAAGCTCCCCACTTCCTCACCCGCCTATCGCTGCCCCAGGTGTGACGGGATTGGCAAGCCCTACTACCTGAAACGCGAAACCAGCGCGGCCACTCTCAATTTTCGGTGCCCCTACTGCGGCCACGCGTGGGCCGCCAAACCGGACCCCCCGAAGACCGGCGCCTGACCAGATTCCATACAGAAAAGTCGCCCTGTAAGGTGGCAAACGCCTTGCTAAATTACATAGGGTATGAGGGTGAAACTGATCAAGAAGTTTGCCGAACAGATCGACGGCGTCGATCTGGCCCCTCATCACGTGGGCGATTACCTCTTCCTGAGCGCGCAAGAGGCGGCGCTTCTAATCGCTGAAGGTTGGGCGGAATTCGCTGAGCGGCGGCGCATCATGCGCACCGTGATGTGACTGCGTAGACGCCCCGTTGTCCCCGCCTGAGCGCATTTGCGTCCTCCAAAACACCCGGCCTTTACATCTTTCTGAAGCCGGGGCAGAATCCGCATACGCTCGCCACGAACATCCTCGATTTTTTCACCGGGTTATCGTGAAGTCGGGCAATTTCTGGAGGTCAGCATGGGTGAGGCGCTCGGCATGGTCGAAACCAAAGGATTCGTCGCCATGGTTGAGGCGGCGGATGCGATGGTCAAGGCTGCCAAAGTGACCCTTGTCGGTTGGGAAAAAATCGGCGCCGGGTACGTGACCGCCATCGTGCGCGGAGACGTAGCCGCGGTGAAGGCAGCCACAGATGCCGGCGCGGCCGCCGCGCGGCGCGTCGGCGAGCTCGTCTCGGTCCATGTCATTCCGCGTCCGCACGCAAACCTCGAAGATGCGCTGCCGATTGGCAAATCCGGCGTCAAGGCCTAGTCTGAGAGCTGACGGCTGAGGGCTGGTAGCTACCAATGATATTGGCCAAAGTGGTCGGCACCGTCGTGGCGACTCGCAAAGATCCGCGCCTGGTCAGCAGCAAGCTTCTGATTGCGCGACCCATGGATCCCAGAGGCAAACCGGAAGGCAGCTACGTGGTCGCAATCGACACTGTCGACGCGGGATTCGGCGAGACCGTGTTGATCGTGAGCGGCAGCTCAGCGCGCATGGCGGCCGGGCTGAAAGACTGCCCCGTCGATGCCGCCATTGTCGGCATCGTCGATGAGATCGAAATCAATGATTGATGTTGACCACGCAGACCGTCGAGCGGCTGAAGATCCGAAGCCTCGCCGAAGCGAAGCGAAGGCGGGACGGCAGCGCGCGGGGGTGGGGCCCCGCGCGGATTAAATAACATGCAGCTGGGTAAAGTAGTCGGCACCGTTGTCGTGACGATAAAGAACGACACGCTGGACGGCGTGACGCTGCTGCTCGTGCAGCCGATGTCATCGGCGCGAGAGGCTGTGGGGCGCGTCATTGTCGCCGCAGACTCCCTGGGCGCCGGCGTTGGCGAAGAGGTCTTCTTCGTTCGCGGGAAGGAAGCCAGCTTTCCATTCCATCCGGCCGAGGTGCCTGCCGATGCCGGTATCGTCGGCATCGTCGATAGTTGGCACATCGGGTAGCGTCATGATCCTCGCGCGCGTCACCGGTACGCTTGTCGCCACTCACAAGAATCAAAAGCTGGAAGGGGCGAAGCTGCTCTTCGTCCAGCCTCTCACGCTCGAAGACACCCCGCGCGGTCCTGAACTGCTCGCGGTGGACGGCGTCGGCGCAGGCGTGCACGAGAAGGTCTTGATTGTCCTCGAGGGCAGGGCCGCCAGCGACGCCATCGGCAAGAAAGCCGCGCCCGTCGACGCGGCGATCGTGGGCATCGTCGACACGGTGGACCTGCCGTGACGGTCTGCGAGGGCTGATGAACGAGCAGGACGTCCGCGCGCTGGTCCGCGAGGCGATAGAGAGGCATCTGGGTCGTCCGGATGGCGCAACCAACCGCCTTCGCCAAGGCTACGGCGAGTCTCGCCGAAGCGCCTTCGGCGCGGAGGCGGAAGTTGCGCCCTACCGGATCGAGCCTCCCCGGATCGAGAATGAATCTCCGGATAGCCGTAGGGCTCGACTTCAGTCGAGCCACGATCACCCCAGCCACATACTTCTCAAAGTGATCGCGGGCAGCGACGTCGACGATGGCATGTGTGTCATCGAACCGATGGTGCGCTGCAACCACTGCGGCTTCTGTCAGTCGTACGGTCACTAGTCGATGCCCAAGCCTTCGATCCTCGTCACCTACAAGCTTCCATCGTCTGCAATCGAACCGCTTACGGCGGTCGGCGACGTCGAGGTCTATCGAGACGGCGTCCTCTCGAAAGACGAGCTGATGAAACGCGTCAAAGGCAAACAGGCGCTGGTCGTTGCCGCGCTCGACAAGATCGACAAGGACGTCATCGATGCCGGCGCCGATCTGAAGATCGTCTCGAACGTGGCGGTTGGCTACAACAACCTGGACGTGCCGTACGCGCGATCCAAAGGCATCGTTCTCACCAACACGCCCGACGTGCTGACGGAAGCGACCGCGAACATGGCGATCACGCTCATCCTTGCCGTGACGCGGCGCATCGTCGAAGGCGATCGCGTCGTACGGCGTGGAGAATGGAAAGGCTTTGCGCTCGACTTCATGATCGGATCGGACGTTCGGGAGCGGCAACTCGGCATCATCGGACTCGGGCGCATCGGTCTCGCGGTCGCCGAGAAGGCGCGGCATTTCGGGATGACGATCGCGTATCACAATCCATCGGCGCGATCGGCTCCGGGGTACGAGAGCATGTCGCTCGATCAGCTTCTCGCCACGTCGGATGTGGTGTCGGTGCACGTGCCGCTCTCGCCGCAGACCCGGCACCTGATTGATCGCACGGCCCTTTCGCGAATGAAGAGATCCGCGTACTTGATCAACACATCCCGCGGGCCTGTCGTTGATGAAGACGCACTTGCGTGGGCATTGCGCGAAGGCATCATCAAGGGCGCCGGGCTCGATGTCTACGAGGAAGAGCCGAAGATCCACCCGGGCCTGCTGGCACTCGAGAACGTCGTGCTCGTGCCCCACATGGCGAGCGCCACCGCCGAAACGCGCGCCGCCATGTACGACCTTGTTGCGCGGAACGTGGTGAATGTCCTTAACGGCCGGACTCCGATCACGCCGATACCTTAAGAACGTCGAGCCCGTCATGCAGAGGCTCGCGGTCGCCATTACCGGTCTCGAGCTGCCTGCTGTCGAGAAGATCTCGCAGTCGCGCGAGGAAGATCCCTTCCAGGTCACCATCGCCACGCTGCTCTCTGCGCGGACTCAGGACGCGACGACTTTTGCAGCGTCGGAGCGATTGTTCAAGAAGGCTGCGACGCCGGACGCCATGGGAAAGTTGACCGTGAGGCAGATCGAGAAGCTGATCTATCCCGTCAGCTTCTATCGCTACAAAGCGCGATACATCAAAGCGACGTGCGCGAAGCTGATGAAGGATTTCGGCGGGAAAACGCCCTCGACGATGGAAGAGCTGCTCACGCTGCCGGGCGTCGGGCGAAAGACCGCGAACCTGGTGTTGATCCTCGTGTACGAAAGCCGGAAGAACATCTGTGTCGACACGCACGTGCATCGAATCGCGAACCGGCTGGGCTGGGTACATACGCGGACGCCAGACGAGACTGAGCAGGCACTGTATGAGGCTACGGAATCTCGATGGTGGCCGTACATCAATCTCTACCTCGTCACGTGGGGACAGAACGTATGCCGTCCTGTCTATCCGCGATGCCCGGCGTGCGCTGTCAAGGACTTGTGCCCGCGCATCGGCGTGACGGCGATCAGCAAGACGAAGCCGGAAAGTTATCCTTTGGATCCGGCCAGCGCTTTCGAATCAGGTACGTGATCGCAATCGCGAGGCCGTAACGTCTCGGGATCGTGAGCAGCAAAGGCAGTGCGAGGGAACCGAAGAAGAGCACACCCATCCAGAAGCTTCTGACTCGAAACCCGAAGTAGAGAAGAACGATCCCGATCCCGATCGGAATCCGATCGGTCACGATCCACACCCACCACACGTCGCCGTAGTCGCGTTCATAGAGATAGCCGCAGGCGGGGCAGTGCCGGTGCGGCTTGTTCCAGCCGATGAAGAGAGCGCCGTTGCCGCAGTGGGGGCAGCGCTTGCTCCAGCCCCGGCGAATGGCCTCGCGAAACTCCGATCGCGAGATGCGGCTCACCGTGGCTATTCCAGCACGAATTGAGGCTCCGCGTCCGTGGAGACGATCGACGCGGTTTCGGGGTAGCGCTCCACGAACGATTGCGGGTAGACGCCGGGAACGGGCTCGCCGAGCTGCTTCTTGATCATGACGGCATTGACGACCGCCTTCGAGGCGAAGTGATTGTTGAAATAAAGATAGAACTTTTTCACCAGTCGGCGGGCAGCGTCAGCGGTTTCAGAGACGGGCTTCAGCTCCTCTGCGGAGTACAAATAGTTGTAGCGGTCCTCCGATGTGTCGTGCTTCCACCATTGCTGCGCGTTCCGGCCGTGCAGCCGCATGTAGTAGAAGCCCGACACGTTCGGCAGCTGATTCTGACGGATGGACAACTTGAACTTGGGTTCGTCGATCTGGGTCAGCGCCGAGTCGTGCGAGTTCAGCAGCGACAGGGTGGAAACGAAGTCGTCGCTCCAGCTTCGATGCCGCAATTCCACGGCAATCGGATAGTCCCGAAACCGGCCGAGTAGAGAATCGAGATAGGCCTGCGACTCCGAGGTCTGCTTGAAACTTGGAGGAAACTGCGCGAGCAGGGCGCCAATCTTCCCGGCGGCCGCGAGCGGTTCTATGCCGCGCCGGTATTCGTCGATCAGCTCCTGATTGAGTGCCGGCACGCCGCGTATCGCGGCGTGCGTGAGCTTGCGATATAGCTTCAGGGAGAATTCGAATCCAGACGGGGTGCGGTCGGCCCACGTCTGTGCGACAGTCGCTCTGGGCTGACCGTAGAAGGTTGTGTTGACCTCGACGGTGTCAAAGTGATCGGCGTAGTACGCGAGCTCGTCGAATCCCGGTCTAGCGCTCCCCTTGCCGCGACGCCCCTTGGGCGCCGACGGGTAGAAGATGCCGTTCCATGTGCCACCTCCGGCTGGATAGTTCCACCCCGAGGTGCCGATCCGCAGGTTAGACACCGTTCCAATTGTAGACGGTAGAATGAGATGTTGTGCTGAGCGTGAACGAAATCTTCTATTCGATTCAGGGAGAGTCCACCTACTCGGGCAAGCCGTGCGTCTTCGTCCGGCTGGCCGGCTGCGATCTGCGATGCACGTGGTGCGACACGGCTTACGCCTTCAGTGAAGGACACAGGATGTCGGTCGACGATGTCCTGCAGCAGGTCGAGCGGTACGGCAGTCCGCTCGTCGAGGTGACCGGTGGTGAGCCCCTGCTGCAAGATGATGTGTATCCGCTGATGGAGCGGCTGCTCGACAGCGGTCGGACGGTGCTCCTCGAGACCGGCGGTCAGATTGACGTGAGCCGCGTTCCAGGCGCCGTCGTCAAAGTGCTCGACGTGAAGTGCCCGGCGAGCGGAGAGTCGGACAAGGTTGAGTGGAGCAATATCGATCGACTCGGATCGCGCGATCAGGTGAAGTTCGTCATCCAGGATCGCGCCGACTATGAATTTGCACGCGACATCGTCACACGGCATGCGCTCGATCGCCGGTGCGCCGCCGTCCTGTTCTCGCCCGTGCATGGCGTGATGAACCTGAAGGATCTGTCGGAGTGGATCCTCGAGGATCGTCTGCCCGTGCGTCTTCAACTCCAAATTCATAAGCACATCTGGGGTGCCGATGTCCGCGGTGTCTAGCAAGGCTGTCGTGCTGCTCAGCGGCGGGCTGGACTCCTACACCGCCGGTGCGCTGGCGCGCGAGGCGGGCTTCGACCTCTACGCGCTCACCGTGAAGTACGGACAGCGCCATGGTCAGGAGATTCTCGCGTCTCGCAAGGTTGCGGAGGCGCTCGGCGCGAAAGCGCATCGCGAGCTCGGAGTGGACCTCGCAACGTTGGGCGGCTCGGCGCTGCTCGGAGAGGGTGAGGTGCCCAAGGGTGGACCGGTGCCGAATGTCATTCCGTCGACGTACGTGCCCGCGCGGAATACCGTGATGCTGTCTCTAGCGCTCGCCTGGGCCGAGGTGCTCGGCGCGTACGACATCTTCATTGGCGTCAATGCGCTCGACTATTCGGGATATCCGGATTGCCGGCCCGAGTTCATAGAAGCGTTCGAGCAAACCGCAAGGATGGGCACCAAAGCCGGGGTCGAGGGAAAGCAGTTCCGCATTCAGGTGCCGCTGATTTCGATGACGAAGGCACAAATCATCCAGCGAGGCCTTGCCCTCGCTCTTGATTACGGACTCACACACAGTTGCTACGACCCGCTGCCCCAGGGCACGCCCTGTGGCGCCTGTGACAGTTGCATTTTGCGCGCGCGCGGGTTCGAAGAGGCGGGCGTGAAGGATCCCCTGGTGGCCCATGTCGTCTGAGCGCCTCTATTACACCGACCCCTACTTGGTCGAATTCGACGCCGTCGTCCGCGAGGTGGGGCCTCAAAACGACCGATGGAAGGTTGTGCTCGACCGAACGGCGTTTTATCCGACCTCTGGCGGCCAGCCCTTCGATACCGGCACCCTCGACGACGCGAAGGTCCTCGACGTATTCGAACAAGAGGACGGAACCATCGGCCACCTGGTGGATCGCGAGATTGCAGTGAACGCACGCGTACGAGGGCACGTCGACTGGAGACGGCGCTTCGACCACATGCAGCAGCACACAGGGCAGCATCTGCTGTCGGCGGCGTTCGAGCGCGAAGCCGGCGCGAAGACGATGAGCTTCCATCTCGGCACGTCGGCATCGACGATCGATCTGGACAAGGAGCTGCCGGCCGATGACATCGCTCGCGTCGAGGACGCGGTCAACGCCATCCTCTGGGAAGACCGCGAAGTGTGCGTCAAGTTCGTCACGGCGGCGGAGGCGGCGAAGCTGCCCCTTCGAAAGGAGCCGCTGCGCGAAGGGGAGCTGCGCATCATCGACATCAAGGATTACGATCTCTCGGCGTGCGGCGGCACGCACGTGGCTCGCACAGGAGCAATCGGCGTCATCGCGATTTCCAGCGTCGAGCGTTTCAAGGGGGGATTGCGAGTGGAGTTTGTGTGCGGCGGCCGCGTGCTGCGGGCGTACAGAACTCTGAAGAGCTCCGTCACGGGCAGTGTGCGGCTGCTGTCGGTCCAGCCCGACGAACTGCCGTTGGCGATCGAGAAGCTGCAGACCGCGGGTCGCACCCATCAGAAGTCGCAGGAGGGACTCTACGAGCGCCTGGCCGCTCACGAAGCCGCAAGCCTCGCGTCGTCTGGCGAAAAGATTGGCGCGGCCAACGTCGTCGCGGCCGCGGTCTCAGGATGGGATGCCAACGGCCTGAAGAAACTCGCAGCCTCGATCGCCGCGAAACCGGCGACGGTCGCCGTCCTCATCACGAGCGAGTCTCCATCTGTCATCGTCGTCTCCCGCTCAGAGGATCTCGCGCTCGATACCGGCGCCATTTTGAAGACATTGATCGATCAATTTGGCGGGCGTGGTGGAGGCAAGGGGGCAATGGCGCAGGGCGGCGGGCTTGCAGGGGACTCTCACGCGATTCTCGACGCTGCGCGCGCGGCTATTACCGCAGCATTCAGCGATTCACCGCCCACGCAATGAAACGCTCCGTGTAGTGCATCGCGATCCGCCGACCCATCCCATTCGGAACAGCGTCAAACGAGTGCTCCGACCAGGGTAGCTCAAGCAGCACCGATGTGGCACCCGCGTCTTTCAGCGCCGCATCCAGCATGCGCCCGAAGCGTGCCTCGACGATATGATCGCGTCTGCCGTAGACGCTCAGCGTCGGCGCTGCGGCTTTTGATACCCAGGTAATCGGCGATGCGTGCCGGTAATGCTCGGGCTTCTGTGCCGGCGTACCGCCTATGAACATCTCGAGTATGCCGCGCACATCAGCAGGGTCCGGCCGTGGCGGATGGCGCCAGCCCTCAGCGAGGTCAACCGGCCCGTAGTAGTTCACAACCCCGCGTATGGACGACGGCCCTTCCTGATAGGCGAGACGCATCGCAAGCTGCGCCCCCGCGGACCGTCCGACCAGTACGATCCGGCTGGAATCGCCGCTGAATGTCTGCGCGTGCTGCGTGATCCAGTACAGCGCCGCGCGCACGTCAACGATCTGCTCAGGCCACTTCCACTCAGGAGCGTGGCGGTAGTCGATCGCCACTACCACATAGCCTCGCTCCGCGAAGTGCCGGGAGAACCACTCCTGGCTCACGGGCGATCCGCTTTGCCACGACCCTCCGTAAATCTGCATGATGATCGGAAACGTTCCCTTCTCTCCGGGCTGATACACATCCAGCGACAGCGGCACGCCATCCGCGCTCGAGAATGGCACGCCGCGCGTCACACCGACTGCCCCGGGAATTCTCGCGCCCGGTTCGGCGGTCGTCTGTGCCATCGAACCATTGAATCGCGCGAGCGCGATTGGCACTTGCAGGACAGGCGCGAGCGACAGCAGCGACGCCATGACGGCAAACACGAACGCCAGCCGGGGGACGGGACCGCTGCGGGCATATCGCGCGGAAATCATCGCGAGAAGAATGCCGCACGCCAGAAGGATGGGCGCGACTTCCGCCGATCCGACAGCGAGGGGGTAGAGCACGAAGTGTGGCGCAGGGACGACGATCCATACCGACAGGAAGAGCAGAGTCGCGGAGGCAGCGACCACAGTCCAAAGCGCAACCCGGAGCACGCCCGAATTATGGCTGATGCTGCGTAGGCAGGGCTAAAAGCCCTGCGCTACCGTTGTGGATGTTGGTAGCGATACCGGTAGCGCAGCCCTTTAGGGCTGCCGCGAGAATGTCGCGATGCGGGTCAGCGCCTGGTCGGCCGCCGCATCGATCGTGCTCGCCGGCACGGTGAAGTTGTTCGCAATAATCGAAAAGACCAGCGTCTCTCCACTCACCGAATCGACATAGCCTGCTATCGCCCGCACGTTGTCCACTGTCCCGGTTTTTGCTTTGACGCGGCCCTCGCCCGGAGTTCCCACCAGCCTTCTCGACAGTGGTCCGTCGCGACCGGTTACAGGAAGCGTGTCGGCAAATGCTGTCGCGTGCTTCGGGTCCGCGCGCATGTGTTGAAGAATGCGCACGAGCGCATCGGAGGTGACGTAGTTGTAGCGCGACAACCCGGATCCATCGGCCATGACGTAGCTGTCGTCGGCGATGTTCCAACCATTCAACACCCGACGCACCCGCTCTCTGCCCGCCGTCGCCGCCGCTTCGCGGCTTTGGCGCGGCAGGCCCAGAGTCCTCAGCAGCGTCTCGGCGTGCTGATTCTGGCTGACCTTCATCATGGACGCCGCAATCTGCCGAAGAGGCGGTGACCTCTGCAGGACTACCGTGCGTGCGCCGCTCATGTCGGGCTTCGCGAGAAACTCGTCGATGTCGACAGCGTCGCCGTGTACCTCGACACCTTCGGCGAGCAGCGCCTCGCGGAAGGCCGAGACGAAAAACGTCGTGGGATTGTCTACCGATGCCGTGCGAGCAAACGGAGCGGCCATCGCCGGGATCTGCCCATCCACGATGAGCCGGGAGGATCCTGGCAGGCGCTGCAGCGTCAGTCGGCCGGTTCCCGATTCCTCCACCGTTACAAGACGATTGTCGATGAGCAAGCCGCTGCTGTTCGGGCGAATCTGGATGCTCACAGGATCGCCCGCCGCGGCGCCTGCCCGAACCACGAGATCCACCGAGCCCTCGTTGTACTCGAGGGCGCTCACGGCGGCCGCATAGCCGTACGGCAGATTGTCGAGCGTCCATCCGTCGCCGAATTTCGTGTCGTCGAAAAGGTCATCATCGCCGATGATCCCGCCTTCAATTCGCGTGATGCCCGCGTCACGGACCTGGCGCGCGAGGGCCCTCAAAGAGCCCGGCGCATCGCCGCGCTCGCTGATACTCGGGTCGCCGCCCCCGATGATCACGAGATCGCCGCGGAGGACGCCCTGGTCGATCGCAGCAATAGACACGACCTTGGTCTCGAACCGGTGCTCCCATCCAAGCAGCTCTGCAGCCGCGGCGGCGGTGACGAGCTTCATCGTCGATCCCGGCATCATGAGCTTCGCGGAGTTGAGCGCGTAGAGATCGTCATTCAAAACGGCGGACCTGACGAGAACGCTCCAGAGAGAGCGCTCGAACTGTGGCGCCTCGAAGATGCCGGACAGATCGTCGTGAAGCTGCTGGATTGGAGTGCGGGGGGCGACAGGGGCGGACGCTGCGACCGCCACCGTCTTCGAGGATGCGCACGCGGAGAGCGTGACCAGGGCGGCGACGGCGACGGCGGCGCGAGTCACGCCCCCCATGTTATTGGACGGCGTCGAGCTTCTTGATCGCGTCTTCGTACTTGCCGGCTTCAATCTTCAGCGCGCCTGGTTGATCGGCGCGCGTGGCGAACACGCCCGAACCCGCGGTGCCGATGCCGACGCGCTCTTCCTTCTTACCGTCATCAAACTTCACCACGATGACTGCCGACGGGCTGCCGTGGCCAGTGGCTGCACCAGCCGTTGCAACGAAGTTCTCGGCGCGGAGGTTCGAGAATTCGAGCAGCGCCCCTTCGAAATTGCTGGAGTCGACCGTCTTGGCGACCGGCGCGACCTGCTTCCAGGTGTCGACGGCGTTCTCGCCCGTACCCTTTACGCGCTCGAAGGCCCGGTGCTCTTTGCCGCGGGTAATCTCGAACCGCGTTGTGTTGTACGGCCGGAAATCAAATACTTCCTTCCGCCTGAAGTCCTCGACCTTCTTTTGAAGCTCCATCGCGACGCCGTTGTTGATGCTGAACACGGTGGATTTCGACGGGTCGCGTCCCCAGACCGCGCCCGCGTCGGCTTCCTTGCCAAGCTCGAATCTGACCGACGAGCTGCCGGTACCAATCGTTGCCACGACGACGGGCTTGTCGAGGCCGTACTGTTTCAGATCCTTGAGATCGTCCGGGCGGTCCTTCAGGCTGGTCATCTGCGCAGACTGGAGCTGGCCGAGAACACCGTTGACGCTGATGAAGTCTGCGGGCGCCTGCACCGGCTTCACCAGTTTCCAGTCTTCGCCGCTCTTCTCCAGCCGAATCGTCTGCGCGGCGGACGTCAGCTCGAGAGACGTCACCTTGGTCTGGTCGAACGTGAGCGCGGTCTTGTCGCGGAAGTCGAAGGTCGGTTTGTCGACAGCAGTCTCGACGGCGGTTCCGACGAGGAATATTCGATTGCCGGAGGGCAGCTTTGCGTAGACGCCTGACGCTGCGGGCGTTTTCTCGCCCAGGAGAATTCGCTTGGGTTCTTTGTCGCCGTCGACATGGAACGTGACGTCGACGCGCGGCTCGGCCAGACCGTACGCCTTCAGGTCGGACGCATTTTCGTCGACGACCCGCGCTTCTTCGAGATTCGCCAGATTCGTCACGACGTCGCTGATGTTGTTGCGATCCGCCGCCGCCTGCACGGGCTCCACAATCGTCCATGTGTCGTTGGCGCCTTTACGAAGGGCCGTCACCTCGCCGCTGCTCGATTTGATCTGAACCTGATTGATCTTCGCGGCGTCGTAGGTGAAGACCTTGGCTTTCGCGTTCTCGTCCGCGACCGGACGGTCCGATTCGACAAAGTAGAGATAGCCGCCGAGACCGAGTGCGACGACCAGGAGAATCAGCGTCGAGCCTGCGCGTCCCATTTAGCGCCTCTGCCACCAGGTGTATACACCCGAGCCCAGAATCAGGCCGGGAATGACCAGCAACGACAGCCACAATAATCGCCGTTGTTGATCCGCGGTCATCGTCACCCGCCGATCGCCGGCATCGCGCGGGTGGATCGAGATGAGATCTTCCTGCTGCGTCAGCCAGTTGTTCATGTTGACGAACAAATCAGCATTGCCCTGAATACCTGCGGCCGCATTCGTGGCGAAGTCGGAGTCGCCAACCACCATGAGGCGCATCTGCGGCTTTGGAGGGGGCTTCGCGCCGTCGGCCGGTTTCTCTCCCGCAGCGGGCTTGTCCGCCGTCTTGTCCGCCGCGGAGGGTGAAGCATCCGGCGCATCCATCGACAGCGACACCGCGATCGTGATCGGGCCGCGGTGGTCTCCCGCAGCTTCATCCAGCGACACCTTGCCGCCCGATGCGAGCGACTTCACGTCAGATTCCGACCAGCTGCGATCGCTCGTGTTGATGACGTTCTGCGTGTTCGCGGTGCCCAGCTCAACCCCCGCCTCGCCTTTCACAGACTGCGAAAGCGGAAAGGCCGTGAGCAGATCGAAGTTGGCGGTGACGGGGTGCTGCGGGTACGTCGCGACAACCGGTACCGACGCGTCCGTTCCCAGCAGCTGGCCCATGCCGCTGGCGTCGATGACGACGTCGTGGCCGAGCGTGATGCCCCATTCCTTCAGCAGTGCCTCGAGCGTCGGGGCGGTTCGCGCGGACTCACCAACAGGCGGATCGAGAAGGAACAGCGCCTTGCCGCCTTTCCGCAAGTACGTTCGGATCGCGTCAACTTCCGGTTTCAGGTAGTCCGCGGTCGGTCCCGCGACAATCAGCACGGACGCATCCGCCGGGACGCCCGCCTGCGATTGCGCGAGCACCACTTTGTCGACCGTGTAGTTGTCGCGTTTCAACGCCTCGACGACGCTGGCGTACCCGGGCCGATCGTTGCCCAGGCTGTCGCGTTCGCCGTGCCCTTGCACGAAATACGCTTTCACCTGCCGGCCGGTCGTCACCTTGATGAGGTTGTTGGTGAGGTCCTGCTCGCGCTCGCTCATCACCTTCTCGCGGCGGCCGTCGTACTCCATGACCACGGTCCCTGGGGCGACAATCGCGTACTCACGAGCACGCGCGGGCTCGCGATCGATGTCGACATACTCGACCTGAAGGTTCGGGCTCGCCGTCGTGTACATGGTGAGCGAGTCGCGAAAACGCTGAAAGCCGCCCGGCGCGTCGAATACCAGCACCTTCACCGGCGCTTTCAGGTTCTGCACCACTTTCACGGTTTGATCGGAGAGCGTGTACGACGAAGAGGCCGTGAGATCCCACCGCTTGTCGCGCCGCGTGACGGCCCAGTTGATGCCGACGAGGATCGCGAGCACGGCGACGACGCTGATGCTCATCATCGCGCCGAGCTTCGTTTCGCGTTTCTGGAACGACCGGCCAATCTCACGCCACTGTGTCAGCGTGTAGAGGACGACGCAGACCAGGCCGGCGACCGCAGCCCAGTACGCGTATTGATCCCACTCGGGCCGGAATAGCCGGATTGCCACGCCGGCAAACACCAGCAGCGTCCCAATCCATCCAACGATGCCGAAAATCGTATTAAGCATGCAGACTCACCCGCGCCAGCGTTCGCTGTCGACCGACTTCGCGGTCAGGAATAAACCGAACGTGATGAAGCTCAGGTAGTAAACGAGATGACTCATGGCGATGACGCCCTTGGAAAAGTCGTCGAAATGATCCGTAATCGAAAGCGCCGACAGCACCTTCTGCATCATCGGGCCCGCCGACTCGGACATCCAGTTCATCGTCCAGAGCAGCAGGAGCACCGCAAAGGTCACCACTCCCGCGATGATCTGATTTCGCGTCAGGCTCGAGATCAGCAGCCCGATCGAAATAAACGACGCTCCCATCAACAGAAGGCCGAGGTAGCCGGAAAGGATCGGCTTGAATTCGGGATTGCCGTAGATAAAAAGGATGCCGATGTGAATCCAGGTGACGGCCAGCATCACCGAGTAGAGCGCCACGGCTCCCAGGAACTTACCCAGCACGATCTGTAAATCGGTCAGCGGAGAGGTGAGCAGCAGCTCGATTGTCCCCGAACGCTTTTCCTCGGAGTACGTGCGCATCGTGATGAGCGGCAGCATGAAAAGGGCGACGACGCTCACGTTCTGCAGCAGCGGCCGGATCGCCATCGTGTTGATGTTGATCTGGCCCTGGCCGGGCATGCCCATCTGCAGGCTCGCCTGCATGAAGAAGGTAATCGACACGAAGAAGAACCACCCGAACACCAGCGCGAAGAAGCCGATGATGATGTAGGCGATCGGCGAGGCGAAGTAGCCGTTGAGCTCTTTCCGGGCGATGGCGAGCATGTTACTCATGGACCGCGTCCTCCGTCTTCACGTCCACTCGCTCTTCGACCTTTTCTTCGGTCGTGAGACTGAGGAAGATTTCTTCCAGGCTCATGCGTGAGGGCCGCAGCTCGAGCAGGCCCCAGTTGTTCGAGACCACCGTGCGCGCGAGATCGCGGCGAATGTCGCGCCCCCGGTCGCTGCTGATCTCGTAGGCGACGACGCCGTCGTGCATTTCGGCGATAGCCAGGTTCAGCACCCCTGGAACGCCTCGCAGCACCGGTGCCGCATCCTGGCCGGCCGCGTCAACCTGCAGGTACATCGTTTCCGATCCGCGCAGGCGCGCCGTGAGGTTCGCCGGCGTGTCGACCGCCACCACACGCCCCTTGTTGATGATGACCACGCGATCGCAGGTCTGCGAGACTTCCGGCAGGATATGCGTGCTCAGGACGATCGTGTGCGTCCCGGCCAGCTCCTTGATGAGCAGGCGCGTTTCGATGATCTGCTTCGGGTCGAGGCCGGCCGTCGGCTCGTCGAGAATCAGTACTTCAGGGTTGTGCAGAATCGCCTGGGCGAGGCCGACGCGCTGCCGGTAGCCCTTCGAGAGCTTTCCGCAGTGCCGGTTCGCCATGTCATCGACACGCGTGCGGCGCATCGATTCCTCGACGCGGTTTTTCCGCTCGCTCGAGGACATGCCCCTCGTCTTGATGCGCGCGACGAACAGCAGATACTCGCGCACCGTCATTTCGGGATAGAGCGGCGGCGTTTCCGGAAGATAGCCGGTCCGGCGCTTCGCCTCGATCGGCTGATCGAACACGTCGAAGCCGGCTACCACGGCCTTGCCTTCTGTCGCCGGCATGTACCCGGTCAGAATGCGCATGGTCGTCGTTTTGCCCGCGCCGTTCGGGCCGAGGAATCCGAGGATTTCTCCCCGCTCGACGCGGAAGTTGAGATCGTCGACGGCGGTGACGCGGCCGTAGCGTTTGGTGAGGTGCTGGACCTCAATCAACGGGTGCTCTCCATGAATTTACTCGTTGTAAGCTTCTGAACGCGGCAGCGACCGTGCCACCAACCCATAATCCTAATAGAATGGCCCCAAAAGCAGCAAGTGGACGCCTGGTTTTTCCTGGGCTCGCCATCATTGCATTGGCCCTCGCGGCGGCATTGGTCGTGGGATGGTGGTGGACATACCGCTCAGTCCCGCCTTTAGACGGACGAATCCCCCTGGCTGGCCTGCATGGACCGGTCGAAGTGCGTTTTGACCGCTTTGCGGTGCCCCACGTCTTTGCCGGAGACGAGCCTGACCTGTGGCGCGCGGTCGGGTACCTGCAGGGCCGCGACCGCCTCTGGCAAATGGAGTTATACCGCCGGGCCTCGTCGGGCCGGCTATCGGAGTTGCTGGGAGAGGCAACTCTGGCGATCGATCAACACTTCCTGACGCTCGGCCTCAGGTCTGCGGCTGAGCGCGAGTGGGCGCGGACGCCGACAGGCGTTCGAACAGCGTTCGAGAACTTCGCAGCGGGAGTGAACGCCGCGATGACGGGACCCGGCGGCAGGATGCCGCTTGAATATCAACTGCTGCGCCTGAAGCCCGAGCCCTGGACGCCGATCGATTCACTCGCGATCAGCAAGCTCTTCGCGTGGCGGCTCGGGGAGAACCACCGAGCCGAGCTGCTTCGATACGCACTCGTGAGGGAAGTGGGCCCAAGGGCGCTCGAGCTTTTCCCCGACGCGCCCGACTCGGACCCTGTGATCCTCGAGCGCGCTGAGCGGGAGAACCGAGAGCAGAGAGCAGAAAGCAGAGGGCAGCGGGCAGAGCGCAAGGAGCAGAGGGCACCGCTGGAATATCCGCCAGGGCTCGAGTGGCTGTCGCCGGACGCGCATGCGTTGAGCAACAGCTGGGTCATCCATGGATCGCGCACCGCGTCGGGCCGTCCGATGCTCGCGAACGATCCGCATCTCGCCATCGAAATGCCATCGGTGTGGTGGGAAGTGCACGCCGTCTCTGGCACGCTGAATGTGGCGGGCGCCACGATCCCCGGTATTCCCTTCGTCGTCATCGGCCACAACGCGCGTATCGGATGGGGATTGACGAATACCGGATCCGACGTGCAGGACTTCTTCGTCGAGCAGCTCGATCCTCCGCGGCGACACTATCGAGTCGGCGACGAGTGGGTGCCGCTTCAGATCCAGCGCCACGAGATTCGCGTGAGCGGACGCGACGAGCCTGTCGTCTTTGAAGTGCGCTCGACCCGGCATGGCCCCGTTCGCAGTCCTGAGCATTGGCATGACATATACGCCGGCGACCCGGCGCTGCCTGTGCAGCTTCCGGAGACCGTACTCGCGCTGAAGTGGCATCCCGTGCTCGACGGGAACGCAGCCGCCGCGTTCGATAAGGTCGGGCGTGCCGCCAACTGGCGCGAGTTCGTGGACGCGATCCGAGCCTTCTCCGCACCAGCGCAGAATTTCGTATACGCGGACGTTGACGGGAATATCGGTTATGCGATGTCGGGACTGCTGCCGCTTCGTGACGGATCGGACGGCGCGCTGCCGGTCCGCGGCGAGGCGCGCGATGCCGATTGGCACGGATGGGTCGATGTCGATCAGCTTCCGGCGCAGCTGAATCCGCCGTCAGGTCAGATCGTGACCGCGAACAACGAGGTCGACCGCGGGTTCCCATACCTGGTGACTCGTGATTGGGCGGCGCCGTTCCGGGCCCAGCGCATCACCGAACTGCTCGGCGACCGGATCGATCTCGATCTCGCCGCGATGCGGCGGATCCAGGCGGATATCACCAGCGTGTCGGCCGATGTCATCTTGAAGGCGATCGATCTGCCTGAGTCGCTGCAAGAGCTTCGCGCGTGGGATCGCCGCGTCGACCATCGATCTGTAGCTCTGCTGTACGCAGCGTTCGAGGAGGCGCTCTGGCGGCGAACGTTCGCCGACGAAATGCCGGCACCGCTTTACGATCGTTTTTATCGCTACGCCGGCAGGGAGCGGGTGGCCGGCCTCCACGCGGTTATCAGCGATCCACGCTCGCCGTGGTTTGACGATCGCTCCACTCGGAATGTCACCGAAACGCGCGACGACGTCATCAGGCAGGCGGCGGCCGACGCGCTCGCCGGACTTGGGGCGCGGTTCGGCGAGCGAGCCGGCTGGCGCTGGGACGAGGCACACGCCATCACGTTTTCGCATCCCATGGCGGGCGGCGGACGTGTCCTGGACTGGTTCTTCAGCCGTGGACCCGTGCCTGTCGCGGGCGACAGCACCACTGTCAACAAAACGACGACGGATCTGCGCCGGCCGTACGCGGCTTCCGAAGCGGCCACGTACAGGCAGATACTTGATGTAGGCGCATGGGACGCGTCGATCGGCGTCAACATCACCGGGCAGTCAGGGCATCCTCGCAGCCCCCACTATTTCGATCAGAATAGGTTATGGCAGCAAGGGGAGTATCGCCCGCTGCCGTTCGCGCGCCAGGCGGTTGAAGCTGCGACGGTGTCACAGCTGGAACTCTTTCCGGCGGTAAACGGTAAACGGTGAACGGTAAACGGTGAACGGTAAACGGTTTCTACAGGAGACACGACAATGGCGGTAGAGGTAGGCAGCAAGGCTCCGGATTTCACGCTCGTCAACCAGGATCGCGAGAACGTCACGCTCAGCGGTGAGTTGGGTAAGGGGAATGTCGTGCTTGCCTTCTTCCCGGGCGCGTTCAGCGGCACGTGCACGAAAGAGCTGTGTAACTTTCGCGACACGATGAGCAACTTCAAGAACGTCAATGCCCAGGTGCTGGGCATCAGCACCGATACGTTCTTCGCGTTGAAGGGGTGGGACGACCAGCAGAGGCTCGGATTTCCCTTGCTGAGCGACTACAACAAAGAGGTGATTCACAAGTACGGGGTTGTCAATCCCGACATGATCGGACTGAAGAACATCGCAAAGCGGGCTGTCTTCGTCATCGACAAAGGCGGCGTCGTCCGGTACCGCGAAGTGTTGGAGGACGCGCGCAACGAGCCCGACTACGACAGGCTGATTGAGGCGCTCCGAAAAATTGACAAATAAGCCGGCTGCATGCGGCGTCTGCGAAGTCCACGCTGAGTCGGTCTTCAAGATCGACGGCATGGACTGCCGCGAGGAGGTCGCCATCCTCGAGCGCCGGCTGAAACCTTTGCCGGGGCTCGAGGACATCGTGCCCGACCTCGTGGGTCAGCGGCTGCGCGTACGGTATGACGCGGCGAGGCTGTCCACGGCTGCGATCGTCGAGGCTGTCGCGCAGACGGGCATGCGCGCATGGCTGGAGCACGAAGAGCCCGTCGGCGTCAGCGCGGCCGGAACCGCGCGGCAGGCGCTCGTCATCGCATCCGGCGCAGCACTGGCGGCCGGCCTGCTGTTCGAGTTCTTCGACCTTCCGAGCCTGCTCGTTCGCGGCACGTACCTCACGTGCATCCTCACGGGTGGCATTTACACCGCGCGGCGCGCGTGGGCCGCGACGCGCGTCATGTCGCTCGACATCAATGTGCTGATGCTGGTGGCGGTCGCCGGCGCGATGCTGATCGGCGAGTGGTCCGAAGGCGCAACCGTGACGTTCCTGTTCGCCTTCGCGCAGGTTCTCGAGGCGCGAAGCATGGATCGCGCGCGGCACGCCATACGGGCGCTGATGGACCTGACGCCTCCGGAAGCGATTGTGCGCCGGGGCGGACATGAGCGGCGCGTGGGCGTGGATGATGTGCGCATCGACGAGATATTGCTCGTGAAGCCAGGCGAGAAGATTCCATTGGACGGAGTCGTCGCGTCAGGTTCGAGTCCCGTCAACCAGGCGCCCATCACCGGCGAATCGCTTCCAGTGGAAAAGTCGGTCGGTGATGACGTGTTCGCGGGCACCATCAACGGCTACGGAGCGCTCGATATCCGCGTGACGCACCTGCGGCAGGACACGACGCTTGCGCGCATCATCGCGCTCGTCGAGCTCGCGCAATCGCAGCGCGCGCCGAGCCAGGCGTTCGTCGAGCGGTTCGCACGCTATTACACACCGGCGGTGATCGCGCTGGCGATAGGGGTCTTCCTCGTGCCGCCGTTCGTCCTGGGCCAGCCGTTCGAGACCTGGCTGTATCGCGCCCTCGTCCTGCTCGTGATTTCGTGTCCGTGCGCGCTCGTCATTTCAACGCCCGTGGCCGTCGTTTCGGCGATCGCAACCGCCGCACGGCGAGGCGTGTTGATCAAAGGCGGCGTGCATCTCGAGCGCATCGGCAGCATCCGATGCATCGCGTTCGACAAGACCGGCACCTTGACGAAAGGCGTGCCGCATGTCGTCGACGTGATCCCGTTGAACGAGACGGCCATAGACGAGATTCTCGAGATCGCCGCGGGCCTCGAGGCGCGCTCTGAGCACCCGATCGGGCGGGCCATTCTCGCCCGGGCAGTCGAGTCGGGCATCTCGCTCCCCGCGTCTGTCGAGTTCCAGTCGATACCGGGCCGTGGGGCGGAAGCTCTCGTGTCAGGGCATCACACCCTGGTAGGCAACCATCGCCTCATCGAAGAACGCGGGCTCTGCACTGAGGCCATTCATTCCACGCTCGACGCGCTCGCAGCCTCGGGCCGGACGGCAGTACTCGTGGCCAGGCAGGGGCGTCCCCTCGGCATCATCGCGCTGGCCGATCGGCCGCGCGAGTCGGCCCGCGATGCAATCGAAATGCTCAGGCGTCAGGGGGTGCAACGAGTGGTGATGGTCACCGGCGACAACCAGGCGAGCGGAGAGGCGCTGGCGCGCGACATTGGCGTCGACGAGACGCACGCGGAATTGCTGCCGCACGACAAGGTCGCAATCATTCACCACCTGAGGCAGACCTACGGAACAGTTGCGATGGTGGGGGATGGCGTGAACGACGCCCCCGCCCTGGCGGCGGCCGATGTGGGCATCGCGATGGGCGCTGCGGGCACAGATGCCGCCCTCGAAACCGCTGACGTTGCACTGATGTCTGACGAGTTGATGAAGATCCCGTTCGCCATCCGCCTGGGCCGCGCGACGCTGCGCAACATTCAGGTCAACGTTGCGCTGTCGCTTGGGCTGAAGGCCGTCTTCCTTGTGCTTGCCGTCACGGGCTCCGCCACGTTATGGATGGCGGTGCTGGCCGACATGGGCGCATCGCTGCTCGTGATCGCAAATGGAATGCGGTTGCTGCGGGCGGATTGAAATAGAGCAGAGAGCAGAGAGCAGAGAGCAGAGGGCAGAGGGCAGAAATGCTCTTTGCTCTCTGCCATCTGCTCTGTCAGATGATTCGTACTCGCGAGACCCGCAGCCCGTCGACCGCTTCCACGCGAAGCGTCCGACCCCCGGTCTCGATGAGGTCGCCAATCTTCGGACGCTGGCCGAGACGCCCGAGCATATACCCCCCGAGCGTCGTGTACGTCTCCTCGTCGATGTTCAGGGCGAACTGTTCGTTGATGTCGGTGACCAGCGCGAGCCCGTCGACTTCTGCCGAACCGTCTGGAAGCTGGCGGATCGGCGTCGACGCCCCCGTGCCGAAGTCTCCGCCCAGCTCGCCGACGATCCGCTCCATCACGCGCTCGAACGTGACGAGGCCGGCTGTGCCGCCGTATTCGTCGATGACGATGGCCTGATGGGTGCGGTGGCGGCGCATCTGCCGCAGCAACTCATCCGCTTTCATCGTCTCTGGAACGGTCAGCGCTTCGCGCGCGATGGCTGAGGCGCTGAAGTTGGCGGGGGGAGACGCCAGGGCACGCACCAGGTCGGGCACGAGCATGATGCCCACGATGTCGTCGAGCTCGCCGCGATAGACGGGAAGACTGGTGTGGCGTCCGCGCCACACACGATCCACAACTTCCGTGATCGTCGCGTCCGCCCTCACCGCGGTCATTTCGGTGCGCGGCACCATCATTTCGGCAGCGGTGAACTCGGCGAAGTGGAACACGCGGTGCAGCATCTGCAATTCGTCCTGTTCGAGCACCCCCGCCTGCTGGCTCGCCGTCACGAGCATCTTCAGCTCTTCTTCGGAATGTACGAGGCCGTGGCCGCTCGCCGCTTTCATCCCGAACATGCGCACGACCGCCCAGCCCATCCCGTTGAGCACTCTGATGAACGGTTGGAAGACCCGCAGAAAGAGCTCGGTCGGTTTCGCGACGATCAGCGCGGTCTTCTCGGGATACTGCAAAGCGACCGTCTTCGGCGCAAGCTCTCCGAGCACGATGTGCAGAGCGGTGATGATGGAGAACGCGATCGCGAACGCGATGGTGTGCGAGGTCGTCTCTGAGATCGGCGCGGGCACGCTCGCGAGCAGCGGATCGATCAGCCTCGCGAGTGCCGGCTCGCCGATCCACCCGAGCCCGAGGCTCGCCATCGTGATGCCCAGCTGCGTGGCCGCGATGAATTGGTCGGGATTCTTCAGCGCCCGACTCACCGGGCGCGCCATTCGGCTGCCTTCGGCGAGCAACTGATCGATGCGCGTCTTCCGTACCGAGATGATCGAAAACTCGGCAGCCACGAACCAACCGTTGGCCAGAACCAGCGCCAGCACCGCAAGCAGGCGCATGCTGACGTCGAACACGGGGCTGTCCATTGAGCGAACCTCCGGACTGATTCTAGCTGGTAGCTGGTGGGCTAGTTTTTTCTGCTGCTGAAGAAGTGCGCGTCGACGAACTCGTCGATGGCGGCCTGGTCCTGCGGCTCGACTTTCTCGAACTGCAGTCCCATTCCATGGCGTCGGTCGCTCCACGAGACGCGACCTTCGGCGTCGATGTCGCGCTTCGAGCCTGGAAGGCGAAACCGAAGGCGGACGCTGGCCGCGTTCTCGAGCGGGCTGGTGGTGCGGATGGCGATGCCGCCGCGGCTGAGGTTCAGCGTCAGTGCGGCTGCAATGGTGTTGCCGAACCGGTAGGCGATCGGAATGCCGAGGACAACCCGCGGACTGCCGCGGCGGTTGAAGTTGTCGGGAAACAGATGCGGCGCGAGCGACGGCAGAATGTGCTGCACGGCGCTGTATTCATTGACGTAGCCGGCGACCCCGAGCGCGGCCAGCTCCCGCACCTCTTCCGCGCTCGTGATCGTACCGCTGAAGATCAGGATAGGGAGCCGCCCGTCGTCGAGCTTGCGGATGCTGCGCACGAGATCGACCCCCGCGGCATGCGGGAGCCGAAGGTCGATCACCAGCAAATCGAGCTGCGCGAGGTCGGCGCGCACGCGGGCGAGCAGCTCGGCGGCGCTTTTCACGGTGACAGCGCGATGACCGGCGCCTTCGAGCGCACTCTTGAAGCGGTCGCGTACGAACGCGGTATCGTCCGCGACGAGGACGGTTTTTGCGCTGATGGCGGTCGTGGTCATGAGGTGCTGGACGTTCCAGTTTATGTATCGGAATACGACGTCGAAAGCGTTAGCCTGCGTTGCAGAATTTATCAGGTTATCGATATAATCCGGAACAAATGGCTATCTGCCCCGAGTGTGACGCAGAGATTGAGGTGGACGAGTACGACGTGGACAAAGGCGACCTCCTCAGCTGTCCAGAGTGCGGCTCGAGCCTCGAAGTCAGCGGGATTGCCCCCATAGAACTGGACGTCGCCGGCGACGATGACGACGACGACGATGAGGATGACGATGAGGAAAAGGAATCGGAAACTGACGAGCTCGGCATCGAGGAGGATGCAGAGACCGAGGAGGAAGAGGACTGGGACGAGTGACGCCTGAGCTGCGGTCGATTCTCGTCGACTTGCGCTCGGTCGTGGTGGCCTTCAGCGGTGGCGTCGACAGTGCGTATCTGGCGTGGGCGGCAACGGAGGTGCTCGGCGACAACGCGCTTTGCGTGACCGCCGACAGCCCCAGTTACCCCGAGCATCATCGGCAGCTCGCGCTCAGGGTCGCGCGTGAATTCAATCTGCATCACGAAATCATTCTCACCGGCGAGATCGAGCGCGCTGAGTACCGCGCGAACCCCGAGAATCGATGCTACTTCTGCAAGCATGAGCTCTATACCAGGCTGACGCAGCTCGCGCACGAGCGCGGCTTCGCCCGCATCGCGGACGGCACGAACGCCGACGATCGCGGCGACTACCGGCCCGGCCGCATTGCCGCAAAGCAGTTTGGCGTGCGGAGCCCACTTGAAGAGGCCGGCATGACGAAGGACGAGATTCGCCGCCAGTCGCGGCTCGCCGGTCTGCCTGTGTGGGACGAGCCGGCATCTGCCTGCCTGTCGTCGCGCATTCCGTATCACCACGAAGTGACCCCGGAGAAACTGCGCCAGATCGAGCGCGGGGAAGACGCGCTGCACGCCCTCGGCTTCCGCATCTGTCGCGTGCGCCATCACGACACCGAGGCGCGCGTAGAAGTGGCGCGCGAAGAGCTGCAGCGCGCGCTCGAGCCCGAGATGCACGGCGTGATCGTGCGAGAACTGCAGGCCGCCGGCTATGAGTCGGTTACCATCGACCCGAAGGGGTACCGTACCGGCAGCCTGAACGAAGGTCTGATTCTCCGCCAGGTTTGACCCGCCTTCGCGCCCGGCGCAGGCAGCTATGAAAACTTCCCCTACAGCTCTCTGGGCTTCTGCACTGGCGGCGATCTTCTTCGTCGCGCACCTCGCCTTTCTTCCGCCGACGCTCGAAGATGTCGACTCGATAAACTTCGCCCTGGGGGTGCGCGACTTCGATCCGTCGAAGCACCAGCCGCACCCGCCGGGTTATCCCGTCTTCATCGCGCTCGGCAAACTCTCCCACGCAGTCTGGCCGTCCGAGGCTGGTTCACTGTCATTGTGGGGCGCGTTGTTGGGGGCGCTATCTGTGTTTCCGCTCGTGGTGCTGTTCAGAAGCATCGAGGCCCTGGATCGAACAGCGATCGATGCAGAGCGCGATCGCCGCGCCGCGCTTGCGACGCTCGTGGTCGTTGCGTCGCCGCTGTTCTGGTTTACCTCTCTGCGGCCGCTCAGCGACGTGCCGGGATTTGCCGCGGCACTCGCGTCGCAGGCGTGCCTGGCGTCCGCGTTCGTGCGGCGGCGTCGCGCAGACAGCGCCGATCCGGCGGCGATCGGCGAATCGGGCCGGTTGATTGTCGTCGGCGCCTTAATCGCGGGGCTGGCAGTCGGGATGCGCACTCAGACGATCTGGCTGACGCTTCCACTGCTTGCGTTCGTCCTGCTCGACCGCGCCGGACGCGGCGCGGCGGGGGCGCTGCTCGGCAGCGCAATGACATTTGCGATTGGCGTGCTCGCGTGGGCGATCCCGCTCATCATCGCCAGTGGAGGGCTCGCGGCGTATCGCGCGGCCTTTGCTGGACAGGCCGCGGAGCAGTTTACCGGCCTCGACATCTTCCTGAGTAACCCGACGCCCAGGCGAATGGCACTTGGGATCGTTGCGGCCCTCGTCGGGCCGTGGGCGGCGCCGCCCCTGGGATGGATTGTCCTGGCCATCGCCACAGCGGGGTTCGCGCTGCTGGCCTGGCGCGCACGGCTGGCCGCAGCGGTGCTCCTCGTCGCGTACCTTCCGTATGCAATCTTTCATCTCATCGTGCAGGAGACGTACAGCCGCTATGCGCTGCCGATCGTGCCCGCGGTGGGCTATTTCGCCGTAAGAGGCCTGGCTGCTGCCGGGACGAAAGCGGCTGCGATCGGGTCCGCCGCGATTGTCGTGGCGTCGCTGGTGGTAACCCTGCCCGCTGTGAGGGCGTATTCCCGTTACCCGAGCCCGGCGTACGCCGCTGTCAACGAGCTGCAGCGGCGTGCGTCGAGCGCTCCCGGCAGTGTAATCGGCGCCCACCAGCGGTTCGCACGGGTGCTCGAGACCCGGGATCTTGGAATGAAGATTCTGCCGTCGCCGGTCATGCGCGAATCGACCGAGCTGGCCGCGTACTGGCGCGGCGGCGGGCACGCGCCGGTATGGTACCTGTCAGATCCCGCGCGCGGCGATCTCGAGCTGGTCGATCCCTCGAGCCGCCGGGTTCAGGCGCGCTATGGCTGGATGTTTCCGCGCGAGCGGTTCATCTCGGGCGTACGGCCCGACATCGTAGACCTGGTATCGATTGATTCGCCCCCGGGATGGTTTGCCGAAACTGGATGGCATCTCACGCCGGAAACACTGAATATTTCCGAGCAGCAGGGACGCGCCGAGGGTATCGCGCACATCAGGAACCGCGCAGATGCCGCGCTGCTCGTACTTGGCGGCGAGAGCATCGAGGCGGCAGATGGCAAGACGGCTCGCGTGTCGGTTGCGGTCGGAGATCGCGTGATCGAGGAATGGGATGTCACTGCAGGCGCGCGCTTCTTCAAACGCATCGTGCTCGAGCCGGGAACGCTGGCCGGCGACGGCGGATTCACTCAGCTGGTCGCTTCGTACAAACGAACCGACGGCCGGCCGGAGCGCGTGCGGCTCACGCAGTTGATGGTCGCGTCGCCACAGTCCATCTTTCATGTCGAGCGCGGCGGGTGGAACGAATCGGAGTACAGCGATCAGATGCAGCGGCGCTGGCGATGGACCACCGCTCGGGCGGAGACATTCATCAATGCAGCCGGACGCGATCTGACGCTGACGATTGCAGGTGAGTCGCCGCTCCGGTATTTCGATACTGCGCCTCACGTCACCATCCGAGCCGGCACCCAGGTGCTGGCGACAGCCCAGCCGGCGAGCGACTTCGAGCTGACCGTCCAGGTGCCCGGCGCAGCCCTTGCGGCCTCGGACGGCATCCTGACGATCGAAACAGATCAGTCGTTCGTGCCTCACGACCGATCGGGGAGTCCTGATCGACGCACGCTGGGATTACGGATTTTCGATCTGAAAATTCAATAACTCCTGTCAAAGATCAGGCTTCTTCGCCAGGCACAATAGCGAGCTGCCGACCGGCATATCGATGCCGGCGCCGACGATCGTCGACTCGAACGCGAGCATGCCAGAGAACAGCGCGTTGATAGGCGTCGGCGGTACCTGAAAGTCCCCGTGGTTCCCAATGTCCGTTTTCACACCACGCAGTCGCTGCAGCATCCGCACAGCGGCCGTAAGCGGAAAGAGTGACGCGTTCGTATAGGTGAGCCGTCGCAGCTCGAAGCCGGTGCGTTCGAGCTTTCCGCCGAGCTCTGGTTTCGTGTAGCGTCGGACTTCGCCTCCAAGCGCGGAGTGATCCCCTTTCAACATCTCGAGGGCGGCGACGTTGATCACGACGAAGCCGCCCGGCGCGAGCACCCTGAACATTTCCTGCAGGGCGGATTGCTCCGCCCGCGTTTCGAGGCAGTAGAGCACATCGAACGACAGCACGACGTCGAACGAGGCGTCCGCGAATGGCAGGTCAGTCACGCTGCCCTGTATCAACCGGGACAGACCGCGTCCGTGTGCGAATCGGATGCCGCGCGAGAACAGTTCGAGGCCGAACGGCGTGCCGTACGGCTGAAGCAATTCCAGATTCGCACCCGTTCCGCAGCCCGCGTCGAGCAGTCTCGCATTCGATCGCCCCGCCGTGGCTTCCTTGATGAGCGGTGTGACGAATCGTTTGAAGCCGTGAAACCAGAAATGCCGCCGTTCGGCTTCGAACGTGCGCTCGAGCAAGGCATCCATGTGCCCGCATTCTAGCGGCAGCCCCGCCTTCGCGCACGCGGCGCACGTCGCTTCGGCCCGCCTTCGCGAGCTTCGCCGCGGTCTCGCCACAGTTCGCGTGATGTCGGCGAACCAACGCGGACGTGGCAAACCTCCCGACCATGCCTGAGTTCATTGACACGCCTACGCCGGCACGGTACTCTGTCCCGCAATTCACCCGCTCGTCCGACACACAACTTCAGCTGAGGAGAATGTCATGCGACGTTTCCTGCTGGTCGGCGCACTGTGCGCCATCCTGGGATTGACGGCCGCGGCCTGCAAGAGGCCGGTGGCCGCCCCGGCGCCGGCGCCGCCACCACCACCGGCGGCACCGCCACCGCCACCGCCGCCACCGCCGAAGCCTGTTGCACCACCGCCGCCGCCGCCGGCTCCATTGACTGAAGAACAGATCTTCGCGCAGAAGACGGTCGATCAACTCAACGCAGAACGGTTGCTCGCAGACATCCTCTTCGACTACGACAGCTCAACGCTGCGCGATGACGGCCGGGCGGCTGCGTCGCGGAATGCCGACTACCTGAAGCGATGGACTTCGGTCCGGATTACCGTCGAAGGACATACCGACACACGCGGTACCTCTGAATACAACCTGGCTCTCGGTGAGCGCCGCGCGGCTGCGGTGAAGGCTTACGTCGTCAGCCTGGGTGTGTCCGCCGATCGGATTGCGACGGTCAGCAAAGGCAAGGAGCAGCCCGTGTGCTCGGAGGAGAACGAGGCGTGCTGGCAGCGCAACCGTCGCGGCTTCCACATAGTCACGGCTAAGTAGGTCGCGTGGGGATCGTGGGTGGCGTAGGGTTCGTGGGGCGCGTGGGGAAATCCCACGATCCCTACGACCCCCACGTTCCCTGCGAAGCCTACGTCCCCTACGCTCCCCACGATCCCTACGCTCCCCACGCGACCCACGAACCCTACGCTCCCCATCGCGCGTCCAGCATCTGCGTCAGTTCGGCCTCAGACACTCTGTATTTCGCAACCTTCTTCCCATCGATAAGCAGCACGGGAATCTCGAGAGCATAACGATCGAGCAGCTCGCGATCGCCAGAGATGTCGATCTCGTCGAGGGCTATCGACAGATGACCAGAGTGCCGGGCAATGACGCGATGGACCAGCGACTTCATGTCGTCGCAGAGATGGCAGCCGGGCTTGCTGTAGATCGTCAGTCGCACGATCGGGCGATGTCTTCAGCGGCGCCGCGCGGGTCCGCAGCGGCAACGATCGGGCGCCCGATGACAAGATAGCTGGCGCCGGCGGCCAGCGCGTCGCGGGCGTTCAGCGTGCGTGACTGATCGTCCGCGGGTGCCGAGGAGGCGCGAATCCCTGGCGTGACGATCGTCAGCGACGGGAATCGCGCCCGCAGCACGGTGAGCTCGTGCGGCGACGCGACTACCCCATCGAGTCCCGAGCGCGCGGCGAGCGCCGCCAGTTCTTCGACGTGATGCTCCATCGATCGATTGACGCCGATGTCGACGAGCGCGTGGTCGTCGAGGCTGGTCAGCGCGGTCACGGCCACGATGAGGGGGGACGGTCTGTTCAACCGCGAAGCCGTTTCGGATGCGGCGCGCTTCGCGGCCTTCAACATCTCCGCTCCGCCGGACGCATGTACGGTCATCATCCAGACACCAAGCCTCGCGGCGGCCGCGACCGACCCTGCGACCTGGTGCGGGATATCGTGGAACTTCAGATCGAGAAATACGCGGTGGCCCTCGGCCACGAGTCTCTGCACGAGCGCAGGTCCCTCGGCTGTAAACAGAGTGCTGCCGATCTTGATGCCGCCCACGCTGCCTTTGAGGCGGATCGCAAGCTCGAGGGCATGGACCTCGTTGTCTACGTCGAGTGCGACTAGGAGCTGATCCATTCCTTTTCGCGCGCGCGCGTATCGATGGTGCCGACGAGGTCGCGGATCGCGCGGATCTCATGGCGCTCTCCGTAGCTGTGGATTCCGTCGAGCAGCTTCGGCCATATGAGCGGATCGGCGAAGCTGGCGGTGCCGATCTGCACAGCCGAGGCGCCCGCAATGATGAACTCGAGTGCGTCCGACGAGGTGGCGATGCCGCCCATACCGACGATCGGAATGCGAATCTTCTGGCGGCATTCGTACACCATGCGCACGGCTATCGGCCGAATCGCCGGGCCGCTGAGTCCACCGACGATGTTCGACAGCTTCGGCCGCCGAGTCTCGACGTCGATCGCCATCGCAAGAAAGGTATTGACCAGCGAGACGGCGTCGGCGCCGGCGTCTTCGGCCGCTTTGGCAATCGCGCTGATATCGGTGACATTGGGCGTCAGCTTGGGGATGACCGGCAGCCGTGTGGCGGCGCGAACCGCGGCTACCACATCGGCGGTGCCGTGAAGGCTGCATCCGAATGTGATGCCCCCCTCCTTGATGTTCGGGCACGAGATGTTGAGCTCGAGCGCAGCGACGCCCTCGACGTCGGACAGGATCGTTGCGAGCTCGACGTACTCCTGAAGGGTGGTGCCGCAGATGTTGACGATCACCACCGCGCCTCTGGCGCGCAGCTCGGGCATCTTTTCCGTGATGAAGCGATGGACGCCGATGCCCTGAAGGCCGATCGCATTGAGCATGCCCGCCGGTGTTTCAACGATGCGCGGTGGAGGATGCCCTTCGCGCTCCGCGAGAAAGAGCCCCTTGACGGCGACGCCACCGAGCGATGCAAGGTCGACCAGCTCGGCGTACTCCGTGCCGTACCCGAAACAGCCGCTCGCCGCGATCAGCGGATTCTTCAACGAGAGCGAACCGATGCGAATCGAAAGGTCCATCACCAGCTGATCTCGTGACCGCGAAACACCGGGCCTGCGAGGCACGATCGAACGAAATGCGGCGTCCCCGCTGCCGTTTTAATCGGAATCACGCAGCTGTAGCACCCGCCGACACCGCATCCCATCACGCGCTCGACCGACACCTGCGAAGGGCGGCCATGGATCGCCGCCAGCCTGGCCACGGCCTCGAGCATCGGCTCGGGACCGCAGGCATACAGCATCACGCCTGCGTCGGCGGGCCGAGCCTTCAGATCGCGCTCGAGAGGAACCGTCACCCGTCCGGCCTCACCCCGGCTTCCGTCTTCCGTGGCCAGCACCAGCTCGACCCCCATCGCGGTAAACATGTCGAGGTAGAACAAATCATCCGCTCGGCGCGCGCCGTAGTAGAGCGTCACGTGGACATCCCGCTCGCACAACACGCGCGCAAGCGTCGCGAACGGCGCAAGGCCCACGCCGCCGGCGACGAGCCACGCGTGATCGGGCGCTGTAACCGGCACGAAGGGCCGCCCCAGCGGTCCAAGACACTGGATGCGATCGCCCGGCTTTGCATCGTAGAGAAGCATGGTCGATGGCCCGATGCGCTTGCTGAGCAATGACAGCCCCACGAGGGTGCCGCGTTTTTCGAGCACTTCGAAGATCGAGAATGGGCGGCGAAGCAGCGGCTCGAGACGATCGCCGGCTTTCACCATCACGAACTGGCCGGGACGCGCCATTTGTGCGATGTCGGGAGCGGCGAGTCCGAGCACGTTGTAATCGGGAGACAGATGAAGGTTCGTGATGACTTCGGCGACCACGTCCAGCGGCACGCTGGAAGTATAAGGGGTAGATCTCTAGATCTCTAGTTACGGTATACTCTCACCATCTCTTTAAGAGCGGCCCTGCGAGGCCGACAAGAGCCATGAAAACGCCCGACTCCTTCCTCGCGAAATCCTCACACAGCAGTCTGCGTGCGCGCCTTGCCGCGTCCGCCGTCGTTCGCGGGCTCACAGCGAACTCTGGCGTGACCACGCCGAAGCTGCGCGAAGGCGGGCCGAAGCTCGACCAGTTCAATCGGGCGGAGGCGGGCTGATGCCCGTGATCATGGATGCCGATCGTATGGGGCGGACGCTGACGCGCATCGCGCACGAAATCCTCGAGCGCAATCGAAGCACCGAGCACCTCGCGCTGGTGGGCATCCGCACGCGCGGCGATGTGCTGGCCAAACGCCTCGCAAAAGGACTCGAACAGATTACGGGCGAGCCCCTGCGGACCGGCGCCCTCGACATCACGTTGTACCGGGACGACGTGATGCGACATACCGTCGGGCCCCAGCCTCTGGTGCGACGGACGGAGATTCCGTTCTCGATTGACGACCAGAAGATTCTGCTCATCGATGATGTGCTCTACACCGGCCGGACGATTCGTGCCGCGCTCGATGCGCTGATCGACTTCGGCCGTCCGAAGGAGATCCAGCTGATCGTGCTGGTCGATCGCGGCCATCGGGAGCTGCCGATCAAGGCCGACTATGTCGGCAAGAACGTCCCGACGTCGCTGAAGGAAATAGTCACCGTGCACCTGACGGAAACCGACGGCGCCGACGAAGTGTCGGTCAGCCAGGCGCCATGAGGACGGCCATATGACGACCCAGCAGGCAGTCCCGATTTCGAAGCTGCGTCATAAGGATCTGCTCGGCATCTCGGATCTGACGCCGGACGAGATTCTCCTGATTCTCGACACCGCCGAGGCGATGCGCGAGATCGGCGACAGGCCCATCAAGAAAGTGCCGGCACTGCGCGGCAAGACGGTGGTGAACCTCTTCTTCGAGGCAAGCACGCGGACACGAACATCGTTCGAGATTGCCGAAAAGCGGTTGAGCGCTGACACGCTGAACATCGCGGCGCAGACATCGAGCCTCGTCAAGGGCGAAACGCTGGTCGACACGGCGCTGAACCTCGAGGCCATGGCGCCTGACATGATCGTGCTGCGGCATGCGTATTCCGGCGCATGCCACCTGCTGTCGCGCATCTGCCGCGCCGGCATCATCAACGCCGGCGACGGGATGCACGAGCACCCGACACAGGCGCTGCTCGACGCGTTCACCATCCGCGAGCACAAGAAGCGCATAAAGGGCCTGAAGGTCGCGATCGTCGGTGACCTGCTGCACAGCCGCGTGCTGCGATCGAACGTGCAACTGTTGACGAAGCTGGGTGCGGACGTCTGGGTGAGCGGGCCGCCGACGCTGATGCCGCCCGGCGTCGAGCAGTCGGGCGTGCGCCGCACGACATCGGTGGACGAAGCCGTCGAGGGCGCCGATGTGGTGATGCTGCTTCGTGTGCAGCTCGAGCGCATGCAGGGCGCGTTCTTCCCTTCGCTGCGCGAGTACTTCACGGTGTTCGGCATGACGCGCGAGCGGATGCGGCGCGCGAAACACGATGCCATCATCATGCATCCCGGTCCCATGAATCGGGGCGTCGAGATCGACTCGGAGGTCGCCGACGGCCCGTACTCGGTGATCCTCGAACAGGTCGCCAACGGTGTGGCGGTAAGAATGGCAGTGTTGTATCTACTGGCGGGTGGAGCGGAACATGAAGCGGCTGCTTAAGGGGGGGAGGGTCGTCGACCCGGCGAACGGGCGCGACGGAATCTTCGACATCCTGATCGACGGCGATCGGATCGCGCGCGTCGGAAAAGATCTGCCGGTCGATGGCGCGTCGGTCATCGACGTGCCGGCAGGATTCATCGTGACGCCCGGCCTCTTCGACATGCATGTCCATCTTCGCGAGCCGGGCCAGGAACACAAGGAGACCGTCGCGACCGGGACGGCGTCCGCGGTGACCGGCGGCTTCACGGCGGTCGCCTGCATGCCGAACACATCGCCGATCAACGACAACGCCGGTGTGACGGAGTACATCCTGCAAAAGGCGGCACAGGCCAACCTCGCGCGCGTGTACCCGATCGGGGCGGTGTCGAAGGGCTCGAACGGCGACCAACTCGCCGATATCGCCGAACTGCGTGCGGCCGGGTGCGTCGGCATTTCCGACGACGGGCGGCCCGTGAAGACCGCGTTGTTGATGCGGCGCGCGCTGGAGTACGCGGGGATGTTCAACATGCCGGTGCTCGAACACTGTGAAGATCCGTCGCTGAAGGGTGAGGGCGTCGCGCACGAGGGATACCACGCGTCCACGCTCGGCCTGCGCGGTATTCCCGGAGTGGCCGAGTCAATCATGGTGCAGCGCGATGTGGCGCTGGCCGAGATGACGGGTGGAACGGTGCATATCTGTCACATGAGCGCGGCCACGTCGCTGCGCGCGGTGCGCGAAGGGAAGCAGCACGGCGCACGGGTGTCGTGCGAGGTGGCGCCGCATCACTTCACGCTGACAGACGAGTCGCTGGCGACGCCGGTCAGCTACGACACGAACATGAAGATGAACCCCCCGCTGCGCAGCTCGGTCGACCGGGATGAGATGCTCGCGGGCATCGTCGATGGCAGCGTCGACGTCATCGCCACCGATCACGCGCCCCATCATTACGATGAAAAGAAGATGGAATTCGACCTGGCGCCCTTCGGCATCGTCGGCCTCGAGACCTGCGTGTCGATCTGTTTCGATCGGCTGGTTCACCCCGGGCTCATTCGCGTTACCACGGCTCGTCGAGCTCCTGTCAACGAACCCCGCCCGTCTGCTCAACACACCTGCGGGAACACTCAGCGAAGGTGCGGTCGCCGATATCTCGGTGCTCGCGCCGGATCTTGCCGTCACCGTCGATCCCTCGACATTCCGTTCGAAAGGGCGCAACACGCCCTTTTCCGGATGGCAGTTCAAAGGGGGGGTGGCGGCGACGATCGTGGGTGGACGAACCGTATACGTCAACGACAACGCCACAGGCGCAGAGCGATTTCAATAGGGTGCGTGGGGAGCGTGGGGAGCGTGGGTCGCGCAGGTCGCGTGGGGCAAGACGCCCTCAAGAAGCGGCTCGACACCCTCTACGCAACATTTGATTGCGTCGATTCAGCCACAGATCCGATCCAGCTTGTGCGCCGCTTTGCGGAACCCGCCGACCGCGAGGTCGCGGGGTTCTGCGCCGCGGCGCTCGCGTTCGGGCGAGTCGCGAGCGTACTGCAGTCAATCGAGCGGCTGTTTGCCGTGATGGGTGGCTCGCCGGCCGCATACGTTCGAGGATTTGAACCGCAGAGGCAGGTGCGTGATTTGAAGCCGATCGTCCACCGGTGGACGAAGGGAGACGACCTCGCGGCTCTCGTCATCATTCTGCAACGCATGTTGCAGAGTGGATCGATCGAAGCGTTCTTTGCCGAGGGTTACGATCCGCAGGCTTCCGACCTGTCCTCCGCGCTCGAATCGTTCTCGATCAGGGCGATGCACACCGACCTGCGGCCGGCGTACGGCAATCGGCATCCGCGTCCGGGCGTGGCGTACTTCTTCTCGCGGCCCTCGTGCGGCGGCGCGTGCAAGCGGCTGAATCTCTTCCTGCGGTGGATGATTCGCCGCGACGCGGTGGATTTCGGCATCTGGAAGAGCATTCCCGCATCCAAGCTCGTCGTCCCGCTCGACACGCACGTGATTCGCGTCGGCCGATGCCTGGGGTTGACGCGCTATACAACGCCGGGATGGAAGATGGCCGCCGACATCACCGCGTCGCTTCGCAAACTGGATCCGAACGACCCTGTGAAATACGATTTTTCGCTGTGCCACTTGGGGATGGCGGACCAATGCGGCTTCAACCGCGCGCAGGGGGATTCGGCGTGCCCGCTTCGCGGCTCGTGTCACCCACATGTGCGCCGGCATGTCTCCGATACACGTCGAGCGTCTTCTCGACCATCTGGTCGGCGCTGAACAAGTGCGTCACACGGTCGAGCCCTGCCCGGCCCATCCGCTCGCGGCGCTCCGGATCCTTCAGCAGCGTCGCTATTGCGGAGGCGAGCGCGCGTGCATCGCGCGGCGGGACGAGCAGGCCCGTCTCCCCGTCTGACACGACTTCGGGAATTCCTCCTGTGTCGCTCGCGACGGTCGCCTTCGACAACGCCATGGCGTCGAGGAGCGATGTGCCGAGGCCCTCGAACAGCGAGCTCATGACGAACAGATCGAAGCTCCTGATGAACGAGAGGATGTCGGCGCGGAACCCGGGCAAAACCACGTGCTTCTCGAGATGCAGTTCTTTGACCTGCCGTTCGAGTGCAGGCCGCAGCTCCCCCTCGCCGAGGATGACGAAGCGGGCATCGGGTACGTCGCGCACGGTTTGTGCCGCGGCGTCGATGAGGTACTTGTGCCCCTTCTCCTGCGTCAGCGCGGCGACTGCTCCGACGATTGGCGCCTGCTTCGGCAGCCAGAACTCTGCATGGATGTTGGCGGCCGGCTCGACCTGCACGCGATGGAGATCGATCCCCTCATGGACGGTCACGACTCGATCCGCGTCGATCCCGTCGGCGATCAGCATGTCGCGGATCGCGTTCGATGCCGCGACGAAGGAATCGACCTGGTGATACTTCCAGCGTGAGAAGGCGTGCCCCTTCAAATGGAACGCGACGCGGCGCGAAGCGATGAGGCCGGGACATGTACCGCTCGTCATGAACGAGAGGGCGAGCGACGCCAGCGCGACGGCGTGCGGATCGTGCGCATGGACGATGTCCGGTCTCAGATCCTTGATGATGCGCGCCAGCTTCCAGCCGGCATGGAGATCGACTTCCGCGCGGGGCGCGAGGCGGATGAGGTCGTGTCCCTCGGACGCGCGCTGGGCGAGCTCGCCTTCCGGATGCGCGACGAGCACCGTCCGGTGACCTCGCTCGCGCAGGCCGAGCACGGTAAGCAGCACCTGGCGCTGTCCGCCGCGCCACGTTCTCGCGGTGTCGACGTGAATGGAGAACATCTCAATCTCTCTGAAGTTCCCAGAGCTTGGCGAACTTCAGCATTACGTAGTACCGAGTTGACGAGAGAGATGATGAGTCCCGGCTTTCCGTCGCGGAAGCCACCTTTGAGGATGTAGTTGCGCGCGAAGGCGATGGGCGGATGGAACAGCAGCTCGAGCCGGGTCGCACGCCGGCCCTTCTCGAACATCTGCCGCGCCGCGAGCGTGGTGTACCGGTCCATGCGGATCAAATGCTCGGATAGATCCTTGTAGGGGTAGTGCTGCAGCTCGCTCCTGAGGTAACCCGCATCGCCCCCATCCATTTTGACCGACTCGTGCACGTACAACCCGTCCCATCGCGCGCGGCGCCGGTCGTAGAGCCGCAGTTGATAGTCAGGATACATGTCGGTCGTGCGCATCCAGCGTCCCAGATAGAACGACACGCGCGGCATCCGATACCCTCGCGCGCCAGGTTCCGATTTGAGGAGCGCGCGTATCTCGCTGCTGAGCTCATCCGGGACACGCTCATCGGCGTCGAGCGAGAAAATCCAGTCGTGTGTGGCCAGGCTGGCCGCGTGATTCTTCTGATCGACGTAGCCGTTCCAGGGGCGCACGTAGACGCGCTTGGTGAACTGCCGGGCGATCGATGTGGTGTCATCCGTGCTCTCGGCATCAACGACGATGATTTCGTCGGCCCAGGAAAGAGACGCCAAGGCATCGCCGATTGCGTCGGCTTCGTTCTTCGTGATGATGATCGCAGAGACGGCTGGCACAGAGCGGCATCGTATACTACGCGGCTGATATGGAACAGAACGAAGCCCTGGAGTTGTATCGCCGGACTGGTGCGTATCTCGAGGGGCACTTCCGGCTTTCTTCGGGGCTGCACAGCGCGGGATACATGCAGTCTGCGCTCGTGCTGCAACATCCGGCGGATGCCGCGTCCCTCGGCGAGGGGATCGCGAAGCGCATCCGAACCGTCCGGCCGGCGGTTGTGTTGTCACCTGCCCTGGGTGGTCTGATCATCGGCCACGAAGTCGCGCGCGCGCTCGGCGTCCGCGCGATCTTCGCTGAGCGCGCCGCCGGACAGGCGCTCACGCTGCGCCGCGGCTTCGCCCTCGCGCCGAGCGACCGCGTGCTCGTGGTCGAGGATGTGTTCACAACCGGGAAGTCAACGCGGGAGACGATCGACGTTGCGCGCGAGGCCGGCGCCGCCGTCGTCGGCGCGGCCGCCATCGTCGATCGCAGCGGCGGCACGATCAGATTTCGGCGTCCCGTCGTTCGCGCTCGTGAGCCTCGCGATGCCGGCGTACGAGCCAGGAGAATGCCCGCTCTGTGCCCAGGGCATCCCAGTTGTGAAACCGGGGTCGAGGCCAACATAAGATCCAGGTTCCGGTTCCTGTTCCGGTTCGAGGTGGCGCCTCCCACCGCGAACCCGGAACTAGGAACGGGAACCGGGAACCCTCTGTTATGCGTACGTTCAAAGTGACGCTCTCCTATGACGGTACGGACTTTTCCGGTTTTCAGCGGCAGGCGAATGCGCGGTCGGTGCAGGCGGAGCTGGAGCGGGCCCTGGCGGCGATCGAAGGAAAGCACGTCACGGTCGCGGGAGCTGGCCGCACGGATTCGGGAGTACATGCGCTGGGGCAGGTCGCAAGCTTCAAATTGTCGAGCGCAATAGCGGAGAGGGATCTGTTCCGGGCGCTCAACGCGAAGCTGCCGGAAGATGTGCGCGTGCTGACGGCCGAGGCGGCCGCTCCCGGCTTCAACGCGCGCTTCTCCGCGCGCTCGAAGATGTACCGCTACCGCATCTGCAACACCCGGGTGATGAGTCCTTTTCAGCGCCGGTTCGCGTGGCACATTTCGCGGAACCTCGATGTGGCTGCGATGAACGAGGCAGCGCGCGAACTGCTCGGCGAGCACGACTTCTCGTCGTTTCGGGGCGCGCCGAGCCGGAGTGAGCGAAGCAAGTCGACGGCGAGGCAACCTGAAAAAAGCGAGACCGCATCGGATATGCGCACGATGACCCGCTCGGAATGGGCCGAGGAGCCGCTGGCGGGCGGCGGGCGCCTGCTGATTTACGAATTGGCTGGCACCGGCTTCTTGAAGTACATGGTACGCGCCGTGGTTGGCACACTCGTCGAAGTCGGGGACGGCCGCCGCCCCCCGTCCTCGCTCCGCGATCTGCTCACTTTCAGAGACCGCGGAGCGGCAGGGCCCACGGCACCCCCTACGGGGCTGTATCTCGTTCGCGTTGATTACGATGCGGCCGCTCCGGTATCCTTTTAACGGACATGTCTCTCGACCAGCTGCTGGAAATCATCCCGAGAGGATCTCCAGACGAAAGCCTCGCCCGCGAGGTCAATTTCGACGCCCTCCCGGCGCACATCGCCATCATCATGGATGGCAACGGCCGGTGGGCTGCGCAGCGCCATCTGCCGCGCGTCGAAGGGCATCGCGCGGGCATCGAATCGGTGCGCGACGCAGTCGAGACCTCAGCCCGTCTGGGCATTGGCGCGCTCACGCTCTACGCATTCTCGGTCGAGAACTGGAAGCGCCCGGTCACCGAGGTGACCGCGCTGATGACGCTGCTGAAGCGGTATCTGCGCCTCGAGCTCGATGCGATCAACCGCAACAACATCCGCTTTCGCGTGATCGGGCGCACACACGAGTTGTCCGGAGACGTCATCCAGGAGCTCGAAGCGGGCCAGGCGGCGACGGCGCGCAACACCGGCATGCTGTTCAATATCGCGCTCAACTACGGCGGGCGCGCGGAGATTGTCGACGCCGCCCGCCGCGCGATTCAGGCGGGTGTACGCGCGGAAGATCTCGACGAGCGGAAGTTCGCCGAGTTTCTCTACACAGCAGGGCAACCGGATCCGGATCTGCTGATTCGCACCAGCGGTGAGATGCGCGTCAGCAACTTTCTGCTGTGGCAGATCGTGTACGCCGAGATCTGGGTCACCGACACCCTCTGGCCCGACTTCCGCCGCCGCCATCTGCTCGAAGCGGTGCTCGCATATCAGAAGAGAGATCGCCGCTACGGCGGCATCAAGCCCACGCCAGCACTGTCCCGTTAGTGGCACACAGCAGCACTACGCAGTACGTCGCCGCAAGCATACCGAGCGGCCGCAGGTCGCGAGGACAGCTCGTGGGGTGGGTCCCACGAGAAACCAATTAAATGGCCAGATTTATCAGCGGCGCGGTGCTGCTCATCGCCGTCGTCGCATCGCTGTGGTTCCTGCAGCCGATTTTTCTGCTGGGCGTCGCGGTGCTCGTGGCGCTGCTCGCGTTCCGCGAGTATCTTGATATCGCCGCGCGCGCCGGCGTGCACCTGTCGCGGCCCGCAGTGGGTATTGCCGTCGCGATCGTCTGCGTCGCCGTCGGCATGCCGGGACTGCCAATCGATGCAGTGCTGGCAGGTGTCATGCTCGGACTGTCGGCGCTGGCGCTGTCGAGTGCGACCAAAACGGCGTCGGGCGGCGGTGCGCTGCACTCCGCAGCGATTGCGGTGTTTGCGCCTCTGTATATCGGTCTGCCGCTCGGGCTCCTCGCAGCTACCCGCTGGACGCTCGGACGGGAAGCGGCCCTGCTGCTGATTGTCACGGTGGCTATCAGCGACTCACTGCAGTACTACAGCGGCCGCACGTTTGGACGCCATCTGCTGGCGCCGGTCGTCAGCCCGAAAAAAACGATCGAAGGGGCGATTGGCGGTTTCGTGGGGGCCGCCCTCAGTCTCGCCGTCATCGGATACTGGTGGCTCCCGCAGATGGGGCTTCCCGCGCGGATCGTTCTCGGTATCGCGGTTGCCGCGGTTGGTATCGTCGGCGATCTCTTTGAATCGCTTCTCAAGCGCAGCGTCGATATGAAGGACGCGTCTGCGATGATTCCCGGTCACGGCGGTGTGCTCGACCGCATCGATGCGTTGTTGTTCGCCGCTCCGGTGTACTACGTGTTCGTCCGATACAGTTTCTAGCGCGGAGGCGCCTGCCGGGGGGCAGGGGCCCCCGGATCAAAGATGAAAAGGCTCGCCATACTCGGCTCGACCGGATCGATCGGGCGAAGCACGCTCGACGTCGTCCGCGCGCATCCCGACAAGCTGAAGGTCGTCGGTCTCGCGGCCGGATCGAACGGCGAGCGCCTGCGCGAGCAGGCCGAAGCCTTTGGCGCGACGGTCACCGCGCTGGCATCTGCGACCGGCAGCGAGGGACTCATCGCGGTTGCGACCCATCCCGACGTCGACATCGTGATCTGTGCGTCTTCGGGCACCGACGCGCTCGAGGCGGTGCTCGCAGCCATTGAAGCGGGGAAGACCATCGCGCTTGCGAACAAGGAAGTGCTCGTCATGGCCGGCGCGCTCGTCACCGCGGCCGCACGCGCGCACGGCGTCGCCATTCTTCCGGTCGACAGCGAGCACAACGCCATCCATCAATGCCTGCACGGCCGCCGGCGCGAAGAAATCAGGCGAATCATCCTGACGGCGTCGGGAGGCCCGTTTCGTGAGATGCCGGCCTCGGCGCTCGAGGACGTGAGACCTGAAGACGCGCTGCGCCACCCGACATGGCGGATGGGCCGCAAGATTACGATCGACTCAGCCACATTGATGAACAAAGGGCTCGAGGTGATCGAGGCGCACTGGCTGTTCGATCTGCCCGGCGACCGCATCGACGTTGTCATTCACCCACAGTCGATCGTGCACTCGATGGTGGAACTGACCGACGGATCGATCATTGCGCAGCTGGGCGGCGCCGACATGAAGCTGCCCATCCAATACGCCTGTTCGTATCCCGATCGCTGGGAAGCGCCTGTCGCACGACTGGATCTCACCGCGATCGGCCGGCTCGATTTTCACGCGCCCGATCTCGAGCGGTTCCCCTGCCTGGGCCTGGCCTATCGCGCTCTTGAGGCGGGCCCGAGCCACGCTGTGGTGTTGAATGCGGCCAACGAGGTCGCCGTGGCGTCTTACCTGGACAAAAAAATTTCGTTCATGTCGATTCCGCGCGTTATCGAAGAAACCATGGACGCGCACTCCCCAGGCCCCGCGACGACTCTCGAGGCGGTACGCGAGATCGACCGCTGGGCCCGCCTCTATTCGCAGAACGTCGTCCGGGGGGTTCCGCCTCCGCGCGAAGCGCTTTTGCGAGACTCGCCATAGCCTTGGCGAAGGCGGTAGAATCAAAGGTCTGAGGTTCAATTTTTGACCACACTTCTAGCGTTTCTGTTCGTTCTTGGTGTCCTTATTTTCGTCCACGAGCTGGGCCATTTCGTCATGGCGCGCCGCGTGGGTGTGAGGGTGCTGAAGTTCTCGCTCGGTTTCGGGCCGCGTCTCGTCGGCTTCACACGCGGCGATACCGAGTACGTGATCAGCGCAATCCCCCTCGGCGGCTACGTGAAGATGGCCGGAGAGAACCCCGACGACCCGCGCTCCGGACGCAACGACGAGTTCCTTTCGAAGAGCAAATGGGAACGGTTCCAGATCCTCATCATGGGGCCCCTGATGAACCTGATCCTCGCCGTCGTGGTCACGGCCGGCGTGCTCATGAACGGCGCCGAGATTCCGGTGTTCCAGTCGAAGCCGCCGGTCGTCGGGCAGGTCACGCCGGACTCGCCAGCGGCTCGCGCGGGCATTCAGCGCGGCGATCGGATCGTGACGGTGGCAGGCCGCGACGTCGATACCTGGGAGGAGTTTTTCCTTGGCGTGGGCGCGCGCGCGAGCCGCGAGACCGGGATCGGTGTGTTGCGCGATGGCAAGCAGTTCACCGTCAATGTGACGCCCACTTCACAAACCAAGTTCGAAATCGGTGACATCGGCGTGCTGCCCGATACGCATCCCAACGTCGCGGCGTTGCTGCCAGGCGCTCCGGCTGAACAGGCAGGCCTCAAGGTTGGAGACGTCATTCATCGCGTCGATGGCGCCACGATCACGCTGCGCGAGCACGTGATCGCCGCCGTTGAGAAGAAAGCGAACACGCCCGTAACGATCGCCGTCGTGCGAAATGGCACACCGGTAGAGTTGACAGTCACGCCCGAAGCCAACTCCGGACGTTGTCCATCGCTTCCACCGGGAGATGGCTGCATCGGGATCAGCATCGGCGAGGAAGTCATCCGCATCGACCCGGGGCCGATCGATGCGATCGGCATGAGCATCGCGCACAACTACAAACAGGCGGGCCTCATCTTCAGGACGATCGGCCAGCTCGTGACTCGCGAGACATCGACGCGGCAGCTGATGGGCCCCCTGGCGATCGCGCAGCTGTCGGGAGAGTCGGCGCAGCAGGGATGGGCGCAGCTCTTCACGCTGATGGCGATGATCAGCCTCAATCTCGGCCTGATCAACCTTCTGCCGATCCCGGTTCTCGACGGCGGCCACATTTTCATCATGGCCATCGAGGGGCTGGCGCGTCGCGACTTCAGCCTCAAAGTGAAAGAAAAGATGTTCCTCGCGGGGTTCGCGGTGCTGTTGATGCTCATGGTGACGGTGATTTATAACGACCTCACCCGAATTCCGCTGGTCGAGCGGATGATGCCCTGGAGGAACTGACAACGTGAAAGCATGGATCATCGCAGCGGCGGTATTGCTGATGTTGCCGGTGCCGGCATTTGCGCAGGCGCAGCTGGCGGCGGCCGACATTCAGCGGCTTCAGGACAATGTGTTCGACGCGGCCGCGGATGTGTCTCGGTTGCGGCAACGCGATGCGCGGCTTGCGGACGGCCTCGAGCGCGAACTCGACGATCTGCGCGACGAGGTGATTTATCTCAAAGTGAAGCTGCGCAAGTCGGGAGCGACCCGCGCCGAGTACATGGATCTCCGCGATCGCATTGATCGGCTCCGCAGCCAGGCCCGCGGCGAGCCCGCGCTTGCGTCGTCTACATCGGACGCTTCGCGCAGGCCTGTCGTGGACGAACGTCTGAGCCCCACGGAAGTTCCCGTCGGCACCGAGTTCGATGTGCGCCTGCAATCGCGCCTGAATTCGGGCACGGCGCGCGTGGAAGACCGATTTGACACCACGACGATTGTGCCCTACGAGCGGAACGGCCGGATGCTCGTGCCCGCCGGCTCTGTCATGCGGGGCGTCGTGAATTCCGTAACCCCGGCAAGCCGCGGCGTGAATCGCCGAGGCGAGATGACGCTGGTGTTCGACCGGTTCTCGATCGAGGGGCGAACCTACTCGATTCGCGCGACGGTCATGCAGGCGCTGCAGGGGGAGGCCGATACGGCCCGAGTGGCCACCGGCGCGGGCGTCGGCGCGATCATCGGTGCGATTGTCGGCGGCATGCGCGGTGCGATGGCGGGGATTCTGATCGGCGGTGGCGGCACGGTTGCGGCCACCGAGGGGAAGGAAGTCGATCTCGCGCCCGGCACAGTACTGCGCGTCAGGCTCGACGCGCCGCTCGACGTCGCTCAGTAACCCGCCACGTCCTTCATCGCTTCGCGTGCGGCCTTGATCGTCTTGTCGACGTCGCGTGCCGTGTGCGCGCCAGACAGGAACCACGCTTCGAATTGTGAAGGCGGTGGATACACGCCGCGCGCGATCATCCCTTTGAAGAACACGCCGTACTTCGCAGCATCCGCGCGCAGCGCTGTCTGATAATTGCTGACCTGCGATGATGTGAAGAACGGCGTCAACGCCGATCCAATCCCATTCACCTGCAGAGGGACGCCCGCTTCCCGCGCGGCATCCGCGAGACCCTCTACCAGCCGAGCGCCGAGCTCCGCAAGTTGCTTGTAGAGTCCCTTCGAAAGCCGCTTCAAGCTCCACAAACCGGCAGTCATCGCCAGAGGATTACCAGAGAGGGTGCCGGCCTGATAGACGGGTCCGGATGGCGCCACGAGCCGCATCAGATCCTCACGTCCACCGTACGCGCCAACCGGCAACCCGCCGCCGATGATCTTGCCGAGGCACGTGAGATCGGGAACGACGCCGCTCCAGCCTTGTGCGCCGCCGGGGCCGATGCGGAAACCGGTGATCACCTCGTCGAAGATCAGCAGGATGCGATAGCGCGTGCAGACGTCGCGCAACCCCTGGAGAAATCGCGGCTCCGGCAGCACCATGCCCATATTCCCGGCGATGGGCTCGACGATGAGCGCTGCGATCTGATCGGGCGACGATTCGCATAGCCGTTCGACCGAGGCCACGTCGTTATAGGTGGCGAGCAGCGTGTCGGCGGCCGCGGCGCGCGTCACTCCGGGACTTGTGGGCACCCCGAGCGTTGTCAGGCCGGAGCCCGCCTGGACGAGGAACTGATCGCTGTGTCCGTGATAGCAGCCCTCGAATTTGATGATCTTCTCGCGACGCGTATGCGCGCGCGCCACGCGAACCGCGCTCATCGTCGCTTCGGTGCCTGAGCTGACGAAGCGCACCATCTCGATCGACGGCATCATCGCTTGAACGAGCTCGCCGAGTTCCACTTCGAGCTCTGTGGGCGCTCCGAAGCTTGTTCCTCGTCGTGCGGCAGCGTTGAGCGACTTGACCAGGCTTCCCGGCGCGTGGCCGTGAATCAGCGGTCCCCACGACATCACGTAGTCGATGTACGAGCGCCCATCCACATCGGTGATGCGCGAGCCAGATGCGCCTCGAATGAAGAGCGGTGTGCCGCCGACGGCCTTGAACGCTCGAACAGGGCTGTCCACGCCGCCGGGGATGATCTTCTGCGCACGCCCAAACAGCCTTTGGGATCTGGTCGTCACTGTTGGTGAGAGGCGCGCAACGCCCGCGCCGCCTCGCGCGCGTAGTAGGTGATGATGATGTCGGCGCCAGCGCGGGCGATCGACGTGAGCGATTCCATCATGATGCGCGGCTCGTCAATCCATCCGCGCGCGGCCGCGGCCTTGATCATGGCGTACTCGCCGCTCACCTGATACGCAGCGGTGGGGAATCCAAAAGTGTCCTTCACGCGGCGCACGATATCGAGATACGGCAATGCCGGCTTCACGAGGATGATGTCGGCGCCCTCCTCGATATCCTGTTCGACTTCGCGAAGCGCCTCCTCGGCATTCGCGGGATCCATCTGGTGCGTGCGCCGGTCGCCGAACTGTGGAGCTGAATCCGCTGCCTCACGGAACGGGCCGTAGAATCCTGAGCAGTATTTTGCGGCGTACGACATGATCGCGACCCCATCGAAGCCCCGCTCATCGAGCCCTTTGCGAATGGCGCCCACGCGTCCATCCATCATGTCGGAGGGCGCGACGATATCGGCGCCGGCGGCCGCGTGCGACACGGCTGCGCGTACGAGCTGTTCCACAGTGACGTCGTTGGCCACATCGTGGCCTTCGAGAACGCCGCAGTGCCCGTGCGACGTGTATTCGCACAGACACACATCGGTGACGACGACCGTGTCGGGCGAGCTGCGTTTGATGGCACGCACGGCGCTCTGTACAGGGGCATCTGAATCGTAGGCGGCCGACCCGATGTCGTCTTTCTGGGAAGGGAGGCCGAAGAGCAGCACGCCAGGAATACCGTCAGCACGCGCGGCTTCTGTCTCGCGGACGGCCTCATCCACCGACAGCTGAAACACTCCCGGCATCGACGATACTTCGCGCCGCACGCCGCTGCCGGATGTGACAAAGAGCGGATACAGAAGCTGCTCGGCCGACAGGCGCGTCTCGCGGACGTAGCTGCGGATTCCGCTGGTTCGGCGAAGCCGGCGGGCGCGGCGAACCAGGTCGAGCGTATGCGCCGCTTTTACAGGATTCATGGCGGTAGTTTACGACGGCTGCCTGAAGTGCTCGACGATGGCATCGACCAGCGCCGGCACTGTGTATTCCTTCGGCATGATCGCCGTCTTGATGCCGTACCGGTCGGCGGCCTCGGCGGTGACGGGTCCGATAGAGGCAACCTTCGTCGCATTCAGCAAATCGGCGGCCTGCTCTGCGCCGAAGATCTGCACGAAATTCTTCACGGTGGAGGCGCTCGTGAAGGACACCACGTCGATGCGCTTCTCGAGCAGCATGCGATAGATGTCAGGGTCCCCTTCGCGCTCGATCTCGGCCAGGACTGTCCTGTACGCCGTGACCTCCGTCACATCCGCTCCGCCCTTGCGGAGCTCGTCGGGCAGCACTTCGCGGGCGAGGTCGGCGCGCGGCAGGAGAAAGCGCTTTCCCTTGAGGTCGCCCAGTTCCCGCAATGCCTGCACGATGGCCTCTGCGCGCGACTCTGCGGGCTCGAGATCGACTTTGAGTCCCTGCCGCGCCAGGCGATCTGCCGTCGCCGGCCCTATCGCGACGAGCCTGACCCCTTTGAGATCCCTGATGTCGCCGCTGCCTGCGAACAGTCGCCGCATGAAAAAGTCGACGCCGTTCGCACTTGTGAAAATAATCCAGTCGTACGTGCTCGCTTCTCCAGCGGCTCTGTCGAGCGGACCGTAATCATCGGGTGCTTCGACGCGAATCATCGGCGCCTCGATAGGCTCGGCGCCGAGCGATTCGAGCATGTCGACGAGATCGCCGGCCTGCTCGCGCGATCGTGTCACGACAATCTTCTTGCCGAAGAGCGGACGTTCGTCGAACCAGCGCAGGTGCTGGCGCAGAGCCACGACGCGCCCGACGACGAGAATCGCCGGCTTCGTGCGCAGGTTCTTCATGTCGACGAGCTCTTGCAGCGTACCATCGGTCGTGCGCTGTGTCGGCAGCGTGCCGTCGTAGATGATCGCAGCCGGCTCGTTCGGGTCGAAACCGTTGGCGATGAGCGCGTCGAGGATTTCCTGAAGCTGGCGCGATCCGGTGTAGCACACCAGGGTGCCGCCAAGGCGCGCCAGGCTCGCCCAATCGACGTTGGGTGCCGTCGTGCTTTCGTCCTCGTGCCCGCGCACGAACGTGACGCTGTCGCCGCCACCGGGATACGTCAGCGGCACACCCGCGTAGCTCGTCGTCCCGATCGCGGCCGGGATGCCGGGCACCACCTCGAACGGGATACCGTGCTCGTGCAGGAACAGCGCCTCCTGGCCTCCTCGATCGAAGAGGAATGGATCGCCCCACTTGAGCCGCGCGACGATTTTCCCCTCGCGCGCCTTCTCCACGAGAAGGTAGTTGATGGCTTCCTGGTCGAGTGACTGCGGTGCCGCTGAACCGACGTCGATTTTTTCCGCCTCCTGCCGCGAATAGCGGAGCAGCCGCGGGTGCACCAGACGGTCGTAGAGCACCACATCGGCGGAGGCGAGACAACGGGCACCGCGCGCGCTGATGAGCCCCGGATCGCCGGGACCGGCGCCGATGAGATACACGATGGGGCGCATGATGTTAGTCGTGATGTCTCGCTTCGTTCAAGATGTCTGCTGCCCCTCGCGTCAAGAGTTGCTCCGCCACGTCGCGGCCCAGGGCTGCCGGATCGGCTCGAGTACCTAGCTTCTTATAGCGGATGACGCGCGATCCGTCGAGTGACGTCACGACGGCGAGCATCTCCAGCTCGCTCGTGCCGACCGGTTGCGCGATGCCGCCGATCGGCATCTGGCAGCCGCCTCCCAGCGCCGTCACCAGCGCGCGTTCGGCTTCCAGCGCCCGCGAGGCATCGTCATTGTTGACGCGCGCGACCGACTCCCGCGTCGCGGCGTCGTCGGCGCGTATTTCGATGGCGATCACACCTTGACCGGGCGCGGGCACACATTCTTCGATCGAAACCGAGACCGAGATGCGAGCGCCAAAACCGAGCCGCCGCAATCCTGCCGCAGCCAGCACGAGCAGGTCGTAGTCGCCGGAATCGAGCTTTCGCAGCCGGGTGTCGAGATTCCCGCGCACGTTCTGAAACCTCGCGGTGGGGAATCGCTGCCGCAATTGCGCGATGCGCCGAACGCTGCCGGTTCCAATTCGCGGCACAGACTCCGGGCCTTGGACATTCGACTCTGAACGGATTGGCAACACAAGAGCATCCCGGGGATCTTCCCGCTCGAGCACCGCACCTATCTCGAGTCCCGCAGGCAGCACCGCCGGCATGTCCTTGCTGCTGTGAACCGCGAGATCGATATCACCGCCGGCCAGCGCGTCCTCGATTTCCTTGACGAACAGCCGCTTGCCGCCAATGTCCGACAGCGGAGCCTCCTGCAAGCGGTCCCCGGATGTCTTTATGATGACGATGTCGCACGCCGGGCCGCCGGCGATCTGGATACGTTCGGCCACGAGCCTGGCCTGAAAGAGCGCGAGCTGGCTTCCTCGGCTGCCCAGGCGAAGCGTCTTCACTGTGCGGGTTTCTTCGTTGTGCGCGCGCCGGCGGTGGTCAGCGTGTCGTCGGGCCACCCCCCCGCAAGTTCCGCCTTCGGAGCCCCGGCTGACCGTTCGTCATCCGCGAGACCGAACAGCTTGGTCAGCGCGTCGCTATAGGCGGCCACGGTGTCGGCATCGGACGCAGATTTCAGCTGCTCGGTGGGGTTGATGAGGAGCTTCTCCATGATCAGCCGCGTGATTTCGTCGACGCGCGTGCGTACCTCGGGCGGCAGAGACGCCAGCTTGGGCTCGAGGCGCCGTAATTCCGACTGCCGGATCGATTCGAACCGCTGGCGCAGCGCCACGATAGTCGGCACCGCGCCTCGCGAGTTGAGCCAGGCAGCGAACCGGCTCACTTCCTGGGCGATGATTTTTTCCGCGTCCGACGCTTCGGTGCCGCGCCTCGAAATGTTTTCCTGCACGACCGTCTGCAGGTCATCGACGTTGTACAGGAAGACCTGCTCGAGATCGCCGGCGGTCCCTTCGACGTCTCTCGGCACGGCGATGTCGATGATGAACAGCGGCCTCTGCCGTCTCGCCTTCATCGTCCGCGCGATCAACGCGCGAGAGATGATGGGCGCGCTCGCACCAGTTGCTGTGATGAGGATGTCCGCCTCGACGAGCGTGGTGCTCAGAGCGTCCCACGGCATCGCGATGCCGCCAATCGATTGCGCGAGCCCCGTCGCATGCGCGGCCGTCCGGCTCGTGATGATCAGCCGGCCGATGCCTTGCGACTGCATGTGGACGGCGGTGAGCTTGCCCATTTCGCCGGCGCCGATGACGAGAACAGTGCGTCCCTTGAGGTTGCCAAAAATCTTTCGCGCAAGCTCGACAGCTGCGTAACTGACCGAGACCGCCCCCTCGGCGAGCGCCGTCTCGGATCGCACACGCTTGCCGGTGGCGAACGCCGAATGAAACAGCTTGTTCAGCAGCGGGCCCGTGCACCCCATTTGCGAGGCGACCCCGAACGCCTCCTTCACCTGTCCGAGAATCTGCGGCTCTCCCATGACGAGCGAGTCGAGACCCGCGGCGACGCGGTACAAATGCGTCACCGCGTCGTGGCCGGTCTTTGAGTAGAGATGCGGCGCCAGCTGATCGCCAGGGATGCCATGGAACTCGGAAAGGAACCGCTGTATGGCCACGCGAGCGGCGTCGGAATCATCGCATCCCACGTACAGCTCGACGCGATTGCAGGTCGAGACGATGGTCGCTTCGTGATGCACGCCCGAACCGGACAACGCCGTCAGCGCCCGGTCGACACCACGGGCCGAGAAGTCGAGCCGCTCTCGAAGCTCGATCGGTGCCGTGCGATGGCTGACGCCAACCAGAAGCAGCTGCATGCTAGAAGTTATGCGACGTCGTGAAAAAATAGCTTACCGGCACGAAGTTCAGCAGCACGATGCCGAATCCGACGGCCGAGAGCCACGCGGCACGGCGCCCGCGCCATCCGATGGCGCGCTGCGCGTAGAGCTCGAACGAATACACGGCCCAGCACAGCACCGCAACGAAGATTTTGGGATCGGCCATCGACATCGACGCCTCAGGATTGCCGGAGGAGGGCAGCTGCGATGCCCAGATCCAGCCGGTGATCAGCCCGGCCGTCAAGAACAGCCATCCGATCTTCACTGCGCGCACGTTCATCTCGTCGAGCACGTTCAGTGACGGCAGCCGCTCGTAAAAGAAACCGAGAGCTTTCGCCTTGATCTCCTTGAACTGCAGCACGTACGTGATGCCCAGCACGCCTGCCAGCGCGAAGCTCGCATACGCGAACAACAGCGACGACACATGCACGCCGAACCACGGGCTCTCGAGGATGGCTGAACGCGGCTCATCGATGACACCACTCAATGCGGGAATCGCCTGCAGCGCCACGAGCAGCGGCAGAATGAACACGCCCATGGCGCGCTCGCCGGTCGTCAGCTCGATGTACAGGTATGAGAGCGCGAGCAGCCACACGAATGTGGAAATCGCGGAGGTCGCGCTCGCGAAAGGCACATGGCCGACACGCATCGTCTCCATGCCGATGACGAACGTGTGGGCAAAGGCTGCCAGCACGAGCAGCACCGTGGCTACGCGGCTGGCGCCGAACGTGCGCCGGGCGAATCTGTACGGCATACGCGACGCAGGCCGCCGCGTAAAGGACCAGCAGGATCGCGTTCATGAGCATGATTATCCGTGAAAAGGGGGTTGATCCCCTCTATCGAACGGCTTGCGCCATCGGGGCGAAGTAACCCTGCTTGGTGCGCGCCTGCAGGTTGGGACGAGCGACACGCACGATGAGACGCCGCCATGCCCCATCGCGTCGCGCATTCTTCGAGGTGTACCCAATCGTGAATTGGCTCGACAATTCGTCGTAAATCTGGCCGTACACGGTGGAGAGGGTCCGCAGGTCGGCTGGGAAGAACGCCCGGCCGCCAGTGTCGTTCGCGAGTTGGCGGAGGGCGTAGGTGGCCTCGCGGAAGCCCTTGGACTGGCCTCCCGGGCTGTCCTCCATGAGGCCGATGGCATAAATCGCCGTCTCCGATCGGCGCGCGAGGTCGAGCACGTCCTCGAATGTGACGAGGCTCGACGTATCTTCGCCGTCAGAGAGCAGAATGATCGCCTGGCGGCGAATCTCCTCTTCCTGACGGATGGGAATCTTCTTCAAACCCTTCAGCGAGATGTAAACCGCATTATTCATCGACGTCGAGCCACCTGCGACGGTCTTGCGGATGGCCTGCTCGAGCTCTGCGGTGCTGCTCGTAAATTTCTGCAGTACCTCCGCGCGGCTGTCGAAGCCGATGATTTCACCCAGGTCGGTTGGCCGAAGCTTGCGGACGAAGCCGATTGCCGCCTCCTGCGCCGTGGCCATGCGGTCTTCCATGCTCGAACTGGTGTCGATCAGCAGGGACAACGCCACCGGCAGGTTGGTGCGATTGAAGAGCGTCAACTCCTGCTTGACGCCGTCCTCGAAAACTTCGAAATCCTGCTCGGTCAGATCCGTGATGTATTTGTTCGCCGAATCAGTCACCGTGACGTTCATCGAGACGACGTCGATGGCCGATCGAAAAGCGGGTTGCTGCGCGCGGAGGAGCACCGGCGCGGCGAGGGCTGTCGCGAGCAAAAGCAGGGGCAACGATTGGGGCTTCATCGTGGTGCTCGAGTGCTTGCAGTAAAAGGTCAGTATAAGACGAAAACCCTTGCCAATCTTATATTTGCGTTTCTTGACGGTCTCTTTGCCCGCGTGCTATAAACACGCCGTTTCCCATCAACGTCGTTCCTGACTCCACATAATGCTCAACGCGTATATTCCCATCGTTATCTTCCTGTTCGTGGCCATCGGGTTCGCGCTGTTCACCCTGATGATGTCGCAGCTGGTGCAATCCAAGAAGTACAACAAAGTGAAGCTCGAGCCGTACGAGTGCGGCATCGAACCGACTACGGACGCGCGGGACCGGTATAGCGTGCGCTATTACCTGGTCGCCATGCTCTTCGTCATCTTCGACGTGGAAACCGTATTCCTGTTTCCCTGGGCGGTCATGGTTGACGAGCTGGCCCTGTTCGGTCTCATTGAAATGATCGTCTTCCTGGCGATTCTGGTGACGGGATACGCCTACGCCTGGAAGAAAGGCGCGCTCGACTGGGCCTAGGCGAGGCCTGGCCACGAATCCATGACTGAAGAGCCCAAGGACCCCCAGGCGGCCGGCGACAAGCCCGCGAGCGACGCTTCAGGAGAGCCGCTCAAGGGAGAGGTGTCGCGTACCGATTCTCCTGGCGCCGGGGTGTCAGCGGCACCGATCGCACCTGCACCCGTTGCACCTGCCGCACCCGCCAAGCCGGCTGCACCCGCGGCCGCGAAACCCGCTGCCGCGAAGCCGGCCGCCGCCGCGCACGACACGAAACCGGCACCTCCGTCGGGCCCGACCGATCCACCGCCGCCCGCGGGCGCGGACATCCCGAGGTTCATCACCGCGCTGCAGATGGCTGTTCCTGATGGCGTCACGCAGGTCAGCTTCTATGTCGGCGACTGGACGATCATCGTGCCCGCGACGAAACTGATCGACGTCGCCCGCTTCCTGCGCGACACGCCCGAATCAGGATTCGACTTTTGCTCGGACGTTACGGCGAGCGACTGGCCGACGCGGCCGCAGCGATTCGACGTCATCTACTGCCTCTACTCGACGCGGCACCGCAAGCGCGTGCGCGTGAAGGTGCGCGCCGCCGAAACCGAGCCCGTGCCGTCGGTCAGCGGCATCTGGCCTGCAGCGAACTGGCTCGAGCGCGAGGTGTACGACCTGTTCGGTGTGCAGATCACCGGCCACCCGAATCTGACGCGCATCCTGATGCCTGACGACTGGCAGGGATACCCGCAACGCAAGGATTACCCGCTCGAAGGCCCTGGCGAGCTGTTGATGGAAAATCCGCTCGACTGGCTGAAACTGAAACAAGCGCGTGAAGAATCGGAAATCGAGTAATGGCCACTGAAACTCGCCCGATGTTCGATACCGAAGAACTGGTCATCAACATGGGACCGCAGCATCCCAGCACGCATGGTGTGCTGCGGGTCGTGTTGCGGCTCGATGGGGAGAAGGTGGTCGACTCGCAGGTCGTCATCGGCTACCTGCACCGCGGTATCGAGAAACTGAGCGAGAACCGCAACTGGACGCAGATCATCCTGCTGACCGACCGCATGGATTACGTCGCGGCGGCCACGAACAATGTCGGCTATTGCCAGACCGTCGAGAAGCTGATGCAGCTGGAAGTGCCGCGCCGCGCGCGATACGTGCGCACGGCGCTGTGCGAGCTGCAGCGCATTGCCAGCCACTGCCTGTGGCTGGGCACGCATGCGATGGACATCGGCGCGATGACGGTGTTCCTCTACGCCTTTCGCGAGCGGGAGCTGATTCTCGATCTCTTCGAGGAGTACTGCGGGGCGCGCCTCACGTACAACTCGATGCGCATCGGCGGGCTGCCCCTCGACATCCCGGTCGGGTGGGATAAGAAGGTGCTCGCGTTCTGCAACATCATGTCGGAGAAATTGGATGAGTACGAGGAGCTGCTCACCCACAACCGCATCTGGCTCGAGCGCACGAAAGGAATTGGCGTCATCACCGGCGACGCGGCGATTGCCATCGGCCTCAGCGGGCCACCGCTTCGCGGCTCTGGTGTCACCAAGGACGTGCGGAAGGACGAGCCGTACGCGGCCTACGATGAGATGAAGTTCGAGGTGCCGATCGGCACCGCCGGCGACACGTACGATCGATACCTCGTGCGCCTCGAGGAGTTCCGGCAGTCCGTCAAGATTATCCGGCAGGCGATTGAAGGGTTGCCTGAGGGACCGATTGTCGGCAAGGTGCCGCGCCTCATCAAGCCGCCGGCAGGCGAGACCTACCACGCGATCGAGTCGCCAAAGGGGGAGATCGCGTACTTCATCGTCAGTGACGGCAAGTCGACCAACCCGTATCGGTTCCGCGTGCGGCCGCCGTCGTTCTGCAACCTCCAAGCGCTGCCTCCGCTCATCAAAGGGCACATGGTGGCGGACGTCGTCGCGTTGATCGGCTCGCTCGACGTCGTGCTGGGAGAAGTCGACCGGTGATCGACACATACGTCATCCCGCTCATCAAGATTCTTTTTGTGCTGAACGCCACGCTCATCGGGGTGACCTACATGGTCCTCCTCGAGCGCAAGGTGATCGCGTGGGTGCAGGTGCGCCTCGGGCCCATGCGCGTCGGCCCGTACGGCACGCTGCAGCCGATTGCGGATGCGATCAAGCTGATCCTGAAGGAAGACATCACGCCGACGCGCGCCGACAAGTGGGTCTTCACCGCCGCGCCGATCATCGTCATGGTGCCGGCGCTCATCACGTTCGCGGTCATTCCGTTCGGGCCGAGCGTGCATCTGTTCGGCCGGGATATTCCGCTCTACATCACCGATGTCAACGTCGGGCTGCTCTATATCGTGTCAGTGGCGTCGATCGGCGTGTACGGCATCATCCTCGGCGGATGGGCGTCGAACAGCAAGTTCCCGCTGCTCGCGAGCCTTCGCGCGTCCGCGCAGCTGATCAGCTACGAAGTCGCGGTGACGATGACGCTCGTCAGCATCATCATGACCGCCGGCTCGCTCAGCATGGTGAAGATCGTCGAGGCGCAGTACAACGCCAACCTGTGGTTTATCTTCGTGCAGCCGGTTGCGTTCGTGCTGTTCTTCATCGGCGGGCTCGCCGAGACCAACCGCGCGCCCTTCGACATGGCGGAAGCGGAGCAGGAGCTCACCGGCGGGTTCCACACTGAATACAGCGGCATGCGGTTCGCTCTGTTCTTCCTCGCCGAATACGCGAACATGATCGTCGTCTCGGCCGTGGCGACGACGCTCTTTCTCGGCGGCTGGCTCGCGCCGTTTCCCAACGTCGATTTTCTGAACTTCCTCGATTACATTCCGTCGTGGATCTGGTTCCTTCTGAAGACCTTTGTGTTCCTGTACATCTTCCTGTGGGTGCGCGCGACGCTGCCCCGCTATCGGTACGACCAGTTGATGCGGCTCGGGTGGAAGGTGCTGATTCCCATCGCCATCGTCAACATCATCGCGACCGGCATCGTGAAGGTGATCTTCTGATGGGGAATGCGGTCGCGTTTTATGTGATCTCGGCGCTCATCCTTGGATTCGCCCTGCTGGTTGTGACGACGAGGAACACCGTCCACGCCGTCCTGTTTCTGGTGTTGAACTTTCTCGCCATCGCCGCGCTCTACGTGCTGCTCACGGCGCAGTTCCTGGCGGCGATCCAGGTGCTCGTCTACGCCGGCGGCATCGTCGTGCTGTATCTCTTCGTCGTGATGCTCGTGAATCTCAAGCGGCAGCCCGAGGATCACGCGGCGCCGCAGCGCCGGCCATGGCTCGGATTTGCGTTGTCGGCCGCGGTGCTGGTGCAACTGGGGGCCATCCTGGTGTGGGGAGGGTATGGGGCGCCCGTGGATCCGCACACGATGCAGAACACCGATCTGGCCGTCAACAACGTCGAGCGCATCGGCATGCTGCTCTATACCGACTATCTGATTCCGTTCGAGGTCGCGTCGATCCTGCTGCTCGTGGCGATGGTCGGCGCGATCATCTTGGCGAAACGCGAATTGTAAATGAGGGTCAGACCCCGTTTTTACGGATTGCGTAAGGACTCATGATTACACCGACCCATTACATGCTGCTGTCGGCTGCGCTGTTCATGATCGGCGTCGCCGGGGTCATGCTGCGCCGCAACATCATCGTCATCTTCATGTCGATCGAGCTGATCCTGAACGCGGTCAACATCAACCTGGTCGCCTTCTCGTATGAGCTGCAGAACGGCGTCGGGCAGGTGTTCGCGATTTTCGTGATCGCGGTCGCCGCCGCAGAAGCGGCCGTCGGCCTCGGCATCATCCTCGCGTTCTACAGGAACAAGGAAACGATCAACATCGACGAAATGAACCTGATGCGATGGTAGCCAAAGGGCAGAGAGCAGAGGGCAAAGAGCAGAGATGGATTTAATCTGGTTGATTCCAATTCTGCCGGGTATCGGTGCCGCGATCAACGGCCTCGTCGGCATTCGCTCGTTCAGCCGCGCGACGTCCGGGATGGTGGCGTGCGCCGCAATGGCGGGCGCGCTCGTCGTGTCGCTCTACGCGTTCTTCCAGATGCTCGGCCTTCCGCCGGAGGCGCGCGATCACGTGGTGAGCCTCGGCCACTGGATTCCGCCGATCCCGCTCGCGACCACGCACGGCATTGGCTCATTCGAAGTGCCATGGGCGTTCCGCCTGGATCCGCTCTCCGGGATGATGATCCTCGTCGTCACCGGCATCGGCCTGCTGATACACATTTATTCGACCGCCTACATGCACGACGAGCCGCGCGGCGGGTACGCGCGCTTTTTCTGCTATCTGAATCTGTTCTGCTTCTTCATGCTCGTGCTCGTGCTGGGCAGCAGCTTCCTGACGATGTTCGTCGGTTGGGAGGGCGTCGGCCTCTGCTCGTACCTCCTGATCGGCTACTGGTACGAGAAGAAGAGCGCATCCGACGCGGGAAAAAAGGCTTTCCTCGTCAACCGCGTGGGCGATTGGGCATTCGTGCTCGGCGTGTTCCTGGTTTTCTACACGTTCGGCACGCTCGACTTCCGCGCGGTCGCCAATGCGGCGGGGGCGATGCCGGTCGAGGCGCAGTTCGGCGTCCTTTCTCTGATCTGTCTGCTGCTCTTCATCGGCGCGACCGGCAAGAGCGCGCAGATACCGCTGTACGTGTGGCTTCCGGATGCGATGGAAGGGCCCACCCCGGTGTCGGCGCTCATCCACGCAGCGACGATGGTGACGGCCGGTGTGTACATGGTCGGCCGCAACGCGGTGCTCTTCGGGCACGCACCGACCGTGGCGCTGATTGTCATGATCGTCGGTGCCCTGACGGCGCTGATGGCGGCCACGATCGGGCTCGTGCAGTACGACATCAAACGCGTGCTCGCGTACTCGACGGTGTCGCAGCTCGGCTACATGTTCCTGGCCATGGGCGTGGGCGCCTACGCGACCGCGCATGGATGGCCGCACATCGGTCTGGCAGCGTTTGCCGCTGGTGCGTTCCATCTGATGACACACGCGTTCTTCAAGGCGCTGCTCTTCCTGGGCAGCGGCTCCGTCATCCATGCGATGGCGGGCGAGCAGGACATGCGCAAGATGGGCGACCTCAAGCGCTACATGCCGGTCACCTATATGACGATGATGATCGGCACGCTCGCGATTGCCGGCATCTTTCCGCTTGCCGGTTTCTTCAGCAAGGACGAGATTCTGTTCCGCGCGTTCCTGACCAACAAAATCATCTGGTCTTTCGGCGTGCTGACCGCGTTGATGACCGCGTTCTACATGTTCCGCCTGATGTCGATGACCTTCTTCGGTCACTACCGCGGGACTCCGTGGGAACACGCGGCGCCTGCCGCCGCGCACGTTGCCGCGGTTCATGGCGCGCCGCATCCGATCGACGCGCATGCGCATGGCCAGGCCCACAAGGTAGAGCACGAGGTCTCCCATGGCCCGGCTGACGCTCACGCTCACGCCCACGATGACGCGCACGGCCACGGACATGGCCCGTGGCACGGGCCGCACGAGTCGCCGCAGGCGATGACCTTGCCGTTGATGGCGCTGGCAGTCGGGGCAATCGTGGCGGGTTTCGTGAGCATTCCGCCGGCGCTCGGCGGCGGCGCCATGCTCGAGCATTTTCTGGAGCCCAGCTTCACCGCCGGTGCAGGTGCGGGTCACGCTGCTGTGGAGCCCGGCGCCCCCTCGTCTGTTGAGTCCGGCGTTGGCGGGACACTACCCGAGACCACGAGTGCCGAAGCTGTGCACGAAGAGCCGCACATTTCGCACGTCGCCGAACTGGGGTTGATGGCATTTTCAGTGATGATTGCGGTGATTGGAATCATGGCCGCCTACCGCATGTATGTGCAGAGTCCCGGCACGGCCGATCGCCTGAAGGAGCGTTTTGCGGGCGCGCACAGTCTTCTATACAACAAGTATTTCGTCGACGAGTTGTACGACGCGACGTTCATCAAGGGCACGATGAAGAGCTCGTCCGGATTGTGGACGTTCGACAGACGGGTGGTTGACGGCGTCGTCAACGGCACCGGCTGGTTCACGGTGTTCTCGTCATGGATCTCGAGTCTTCTCGATCGCTACATCGTCGATGGTGCGGTCAATCTTGTCGGCCGCTCGTCGGAGGAATCGAGTTTCGTATTCCGCCGGGTCCAGACCGGACTGGTTCAGAACTACGCCCTGCTGATGCTGGCGGGCGTATGCGCGTTTGTGAGCATTTACTTGCTCGTGAGGTAACCCGTGACGAATGTCGCCGGCTTTCCGCTTCTAACGATCATTCTCTTTCTGCCGCTCGCCGGCGCGGCGCTGCTGATGTTCGTACCCAAGGACAACAGCAACGCCATCCGGTGGATCGCGAATCTCTGCGCGCTGGCGGGGTTTCTCGTCTCGGTGCCGCTCTGGTTCTGGTACAACGTGCAGGATCCCGGCTACCAGTTCGTTGAGCGCCTGCCCTGGATACCGTCCGTAGGCGCGCAGTACTTCCTGGGTGTCGACGGCTTCAGCGCGCTGATGGTGATGCTGGCGACGCTCTTCGGCTCGATCGCGATCCTCTCATCGTGGACGGCGATTACCGAGCGCCTGAAGGAGTACTACATCTTCCTGCTCATTCTGCAAACGGGTATGGTAGGCGCGTTCGTCAGCCTCGACTTCCTGCTGTTCTTCCTGTTCTGGGAAGTGATGCTCGTGCCGATGTATTTCCTCATCGGCATCTGGGGAAGCGATCGCCGGCTGTACTCCGCGATCAAGTTTTTCCTCTACACGCTGGTTGGCAGCGTGATCATGCTGCTCGGCATTCTGGCGCTCTACTTCTACAACTACAGCGTTACGAATGTGTACACGTTCGACATCACGCAGTTCCAGAACCTGAACGTGCCGGTCGATCTGCAGTGGTGGGTGTTCCTCGCGTTCTTTCTGGGGTTCGCCGTCAAGGTGCCGATGTTCCCGTTCCACACCTGGCTGCCGGACGCACACACAGATGCCCCCACTGCCGGCTCGGTCATCCTGGCGGCAGTCTTGCTGAAGATGGGGACGTACGGCTTCATCCGCTTCTCGCTGCCGATTCTGCCGGACGCGACCAGGGCCTTCGTCCCGATGATGGTGACGCTGTCCATCATCGGCATCATCTACGGCGCGCTGTGCGCGATGGCGCAGCAGGACTGGAAGCGGCTCGTGGCGTACTCCAGCGTCAGCCACATGGCGATGGTCATGCTCGGCATGTTTGCGCTCAATCCCGTGGGGATCATGGGCAGCATCATCCAGCAACTCAACCACGGCATCTCTACAGGAGCGCTCTTCCTGCTCGTGGGTAACGTGTACGAGCGCCGGCACACGCGGCAAATCTCTGAATATGGCGGCCTGTCGAAAGTCATGCCGACCTACGCCACCATCTTCCTGATCATGACGATGTCGTCGATTGGCCTGCCGGCCTTGAACGGGTTCATTGGCGAGCTGTTGATCCTGCAGGGCGTTTTCGTCGCCAACAAGATCTGGGCGGCGTTCGCGGCGAGCGGTGTGGTGCTCGGAGCGGCATACATGCTGTGGTTGTACCAGCGCACGATGTTCGGCAAGATCGAAAATCCCAAGAACGAGCATCTGCAGGATTTGAATTTCCGTGAGTTCGCGACCTACGCGCCGCTCCTCATCCTGGCCGTATGGATCGGGCTCTACCCGAAGCCGTTCATCGATCGTCTGCAGACGTCGGTCGACCGCGTCGTCGTGCGAGTCAACCCCCAATATCGCGCGGCCAGGGGTTCCGAGTCGCCGCTTCCAGGTTCCGCACTCGTCTTGCGCGCAAACCAGGAACTCGGAACCGGAATCGTGGAACCACGGGGAGCCCGTTAGTGCCTCCTGGCATCAATCTCAGCGATTTCTACTATCTGATGCCGGAGATCGTCCTGACGACCGGTGCGCTGCTGTTGCTGCTCGCCGATCTGATGACACCGCGCGATAAGCAATCGCTCCTCGCCTGGGTGACGCTGGCGATACTCGGCGCGACCGCAGTAGCCCTCATTTTTGTCGCCGACGCGAACATCCAGGTGTCGCGAGGCCTTATTTCCGTCGATCGCTTCGCGCTGTTCTTCAAGGTGATCTTTCTCGGCTCCGCCGCATTGACGGTGTTGATGAGCGTGAAGTACCTCGACGTCGAAGGCACGAGGGCGGGGGAGTATTACTTCCTGATTCTGTGCGCCACGCTCGGCATGATGTTCATGGCCGGCGGGACCGATTTGATCACCCTCTTCATCGGTCTCGAGACGATGGCGATCTCGTTCTACATCCTGACTGGATTCCTGAAACCAAGCCGGCGGTCGAACGAAGCAGCGGTCAAGTACTTCTTGCTCGGAGCCTTCTCGCTCGGCATCCTGCTGTACGGCATGTCGCTGATGTACGGCTTGTCGGGCACCACGAATTTGCGCGCCATCGCGACGGCGCTGGCAGGGCAGGAGTCCGACCCGCGGCTCGTCCTCGCCGTGATTCTCGTGGTGGCCGGTATGGGCTTCAAGATTGCCGCCGTGCCCTTTCACATGTGGGCGCCTGACGTGTACGAGGGGGCGCCGACACCTGTCACCGGCTTTCTCTCCGTCGGCTCGAAGGCCGCGTCGTTCGCGATGCTGCTGCGCATTTTCGTGGAGAGCCTTCCGACCATGCGCGTGTCGTTGTCCGAGAGCACCAGCCTGACGCCGTCGGGCCCTGACGTCGGATGGGGGATGCTGTTCTATGTGCTTGCGGTCGTGACGATGACGGTCGGCAACTTCGCAGCACTCACGCAGAGCAACTTGAAACGGATGCTCGCGTATTCGTCGATCGCGCACGCAGGTTATCTGTTGATTGGCGTCGTGGCGGGCACTGCGCGCGGTGTCACTGCGATGCTCGTGTATCTGTTCGTGTACGCCTTCATGCAGCTCGGCGCGTTTGCGGTGCTCTCGCTCATGCGGCGCCAGGACGTCGTCGGCGACGAGCTGAAGGATCTGAACGGCCTCTTCTTCCGCCAGCCGTTCGCGGCCCTGGCGATGCTGCTGTTCATGTTGTCGCTCGGTGGGATTCCTCCGACGGCCGGATTCATGGGGAAGTTCTGGCTGTTCGGCGCGGCGATTGAATCTGGATATGTGTGGCTGGCCGTGATCGGGGTTCTGAATAGTGCGGTGTCGCTGTACTACTACATCCGCATTGTCGTCTACATGATGCTGAAGAATGAGCCTGCCGGGTCGGAGCCACGGCAGAGCCCTGCCATGGCGGTTGCCTTGGGTGTGGCGGTGGTGGCGACACTCCTGCTTGGCGTCTATCCCCAGCCGCTTTTCGAATTTGCGCAGGCGTCTGCGGCAACGCTGGGGGTATCTGCCGTCGCCCGGACGTTGCCTTAAAAGGCGCAAATACAGGCCTGAAACGGTAGGCAGGCGCTGGTGAACTTTTTCACAAGGTATGCTATAGTCTGCATGCCCGACGACCCGGATTTCCTCGCTCGGTCCTTTCAGTATTTGCAGGAAAGCGTCCGTAAATCCGGACCCGCAGCGGCTGCCAGCTACACACTGATTGGCGCCATTCTCCTGCTCGGCGGGGTGGGGTATGCGATCGATGAATGGCGCGGCACGTCTCCCTGGTTTCTGCTCGGCGGTCTTCTGCTCGGCCTGATTGTCGGGTTTTACGATCTGGCGAAGACGGTCTTCGGAACCGGCAAAGGGCAAGGGTCATGAAGCTGGTCCTGTGGCTCGCAGCGGGCAGCGTCGTGTCGGCGGCCATCCTGGGCTTGCGCTTCGGGAGCGAAATCTGGCTCGGGATGTTCGCCCCGCTCGCCGTCGTGAGTGTGACCTGGGTCATGACCGAGCGGGTGTACAACACGCAACCGGAGCGGCTGACATCGGTGATGATCACCGCATTTGCGGGTAAGCTGGTTTTTTTCGGCGCGTATGTGGGATTGGCGATTGGCGTGCTTGGCGTAAAGCCGGTGCCGTTTGCCGCAAGCTTTACCGGCTACTTCATCGCGCTGCACGTGATTGAGGCGCTGTGGTTACAGCGTCTGTTTGTTTCGTCAAACTAATGTCCGCTCAAGAACACGCGACGCAGGCGACACACGGCGCAGCCCAGGCGGCCTCACATGGCGGCGGTCACGCGGCATCCGAAGGCTTCAACGCCGGCGACACGATCATCAATCACGTCTCCAACAGCTCGCTCGATCATCCGCTGATACATCTGCCCACGATTGCGGGCATCGATTTGTCAGTCACCAAGCATGTGTTCATGCTGTGGCTTGTCGCGACTCTCGTGTTCATCATCGTGACCACTGTGGTGCAGCGATACTTGAAGTCGGGTCGCCCCGTGCCGACGGGGTTCATGAGTGGGCTCGAAGCGGTCGTTCTCTATGTGCGCGATGAGATTGTGCAGCCGAACGTCGGCCGCAAGTGGGTCAGCACATGGACGCCTCTGCTGCTGACGTTCTTCGTCTTCATCCTCAGCGCAAACGCAATCGGCCTCATCCCGTTGTTCGACGTCATCGCGCTGGTCGATCACTACGTGCTGCACACCGCTCCGGACTCGTTTCTGAAGAACGTCGTGCATGGCGGGACCACGGCAACGGCGAACTTCAATGTGACGGCCGCGCTTGCGACCATCACGTTCGGGGCGATCATCGTGGCGGGCACGCGGGCGCACGGATTCATCAATCACTGGAAGAACCTCGTGCCGCACGGGCTCGCGTGGCCGATTTACATCCTGCTGATTCCGATCGAGATCATGGGATTGTTCGTCCGGCCGTTCGCGCTCACCATGCGACTGGCTGCGAACATGACCGGCGGCCACATCGCGATTCTTGCGATTCTTTCGTTCGTGTTCCTGTTCGCAGAAATGTTCAGCAGCACGCTCGCCGGCGTCGGTGTGGGTCTCGCGGTATCGATACCGCTCGCCGTGGGGATCTCCGCCCTCGAAATCATCGTCGTGCTGGTCCAGGCTTATGTCTTCACGCTCTTGACCGCCGTTTTCATCGGGATGGCCATTCACGTTCATCACTGAAGAACTCTTACATGAAAGGACAGAGAATGAATAGCGTACGTTTGCGTAGGGTCACGACGGTGACGATGCTCGCATTTGCCGTCATCGCGTCCAACTCGGTTGTTTTTGCGCAGGAAGCGGCAGCCGCAGGTGGTGATACCCGATCGGTGCTGCACCTGTTTGGCGCAGCGATCGGCCTCGGGATGATCGTCATCGGTGCGGCACTCGGCATCGGCAAGTTCGCTGCTGCAGCCGCCGAAGGCATCGCGCGCCAGCCGGCCGCCGCCGCGCAGATCACGGGCGCCGTGAACCTGCCGCTGTTCCTGCTCGAAGGCGTCGCGATTCTCGCGGAAGTGTTCGTGCTGCTGATTGTGCTGATGAACGGTCGCGCGTAGGACCGGAAGGGACTCTGCCATGAACAACCCACTGGTCCTGGTGGATCCAGGTCTTTTCATCTGGACCATCCTGACCTTTCTCGTCCTGCTGACGCTTCTCGCGAAATTCGCGTGGGGGCCGCTGCTGCAGGCGCTCGCTGCGCGCGAAGAGACGATTCGGAAATCGCTGGCCGACGCAGAGAAGGCGCGTGTAGAGCTCGAGCGCCTGAATCAGGAGTCCGGGGCGATCATTCGACAGGCACGCGTGGAGGCCGACTCGATCATCGGCTCAAGCCGCGCGGACGCCGAGCGGCTGCGCGGCGAGCTCAGGGAAAAGGCTCGCGCCGAGGCCGAAGGGATCATCAAGAACGCCGAGCGGCAGATTCAGCTGGAGACGGCCCGTGCGCTCGAGCATATTCGCCACGAAGCCGCCGATCTCTCGGTGGCGATCGCATCGAAGCTCATTCAGAAGAACATCACCAGGGAAGACAACGAGCGGTTGATAGACGACGCGCTGAAGCAGTTGACTTAGTGGCCCGTCTTCGCTGAAACACTACTGGCTTTCGGGCGGGGCATCCCGGCTGGCGGCGTTACTCCTCCCTCAAATACTCCCGGTATTCTCGGTCGTCGCGCCTTGCCATCCGGGCGCCACGCTCCGGAATCCAGTACTGCTTCAGCGAAGACGGGCCACTCGTTGCTCTACTGTTTCAGCAACGTTGCGGCCTGCTGCCCGTCTTGCGAGCCCGGATCGATCTCGATGACGCGCGTCAAATGTCGCGAGGCGGTGGTCCGATCGCCGGCAGCGCTTGCGAGGGCCGCCAATTTCATCGGCGGTTGTGTCCACGTTGCGTCCGCGGCTGCGGCTCTCTCGTACCAGGTCCGCGCATCGGCTGTGTTTCCCTGCGCCTCCCTCAACTTGCCCATCGCGAACAGCCCATTCGCATCGGCCGCGTCGCTTTTCAGCACTTCCTGATACGCCGCCTCCGCTTCGGCGTGCGACTTCTTTGCCAGGTACGAGTTGCCGATCTGCATATTCACGAGCGATAGCGCCGGCGCGCGCGCTTTGATCTCACGGTATGCCGCGATTGCCTGATCGTAACGGCCCTCGTCATACAGCACCGCAGCGGCCGCCAGTTGCGCCGTCAGAGATTTGGAATCGACGCCGGCCAATGCGCCGAACGCCTCCGGCGCCTCGCGGCGGTCCAGCTTGACGTCGAGATTCGGCGCTGCACCGCCAAGCCGGACGCTGAGCGGTATCGTCTGCGCATCGAACCCCGGCGCCTCAATCGTGAGACGCCACTCACCCGAGCGGACGACCACGAACACGAAGCGCCCACGGTCGTCGGTCGCCGTCGTCAACGTGACCGGCGCCGCGCTGGTGGCGGTGCCACCGGTTTCGGCGCGCACGGTGGCTCCCCGAATCGTCGAGCCTGTTTCGTCGCGAACGACGCCGCCGATGCGGTTCTGAGCCAGTGCTGGAACCGACACTCCGAGCACCATAGCGGCCGCAAGGACGTGTTTCGGGAGGGACATAGGCGGGAGTATAAGCCAGGATTGTTGAGAGGCGTTAGGCGCGAGTCGCGCAAGCCTGGAGGCGTCAATTCGCCGAGCGCGATGTGCCCCGGAGTGTCAAGCGCATCCGAGCCGCTTCGCGCGCCGTAAATCCCCAATCAGCCGGCTTCAGTCCGCGAAGCTCCTCTTGCGACCACATCGCCCGCATCAAACCCAGGCGCGAATGCTCTGCGCTGCCGAGCAGCAGATGGCCAATTTCATGCGCAATCGCGCGGCCGAGCAGTGTGGATAGCGATGTGGACGCCCGGAGGGCAATCGCACGAACGGGAATCACGGCAACCGTCATCAGCACTCCGGTGCGCTGCTGCCGGTCGAGTAGAGATTCGCCGAGCGCAACGATGCGCTCGCCCTGAGCGGGCGGACGGTCCATCAGCCTGAGCATCAAATCGCGTCCCGTGATCAGAGGCTCTGTGCACGCCGGTCCGCCGGCTCCGCCAGGCACGCGGCAATCGACCCATTCGAGCGCAATGCCGGCTCCGCGGAAGATGTGCTCGGCCTCCGATCTCGCCGCCGTGAGTGGTTGGGACGCAACCGCGGCGTAGTTGTACGTCCTGACAGCAACGGTCGCATCAGACGATGGCGCAGCATCGGTTGCGCCTGCGACTCCCATTACGAGGATCAACATGAACAGCGTGATGGTCTTCATGCGACCACTGTGCGGCTACCCGCCGAGTGCCGCAATGCACGCGAGGTGACCCGCTGGAGAAACGTAGGTGACCGGCTATTCCACTGAGCGCCTGAGACTTATGCGATGTTCCTATTTTGGTGAAATGGCGCGAACGCGCTCGCGCGCTGGTAAACTTCTCTGTCCGATGCTGCCTGTGGAACGGCGTTCGTCGAACGTCAGACGATTTGGACCCTTCGAAGTCGATCTGCACTCGCGCGAGCTGCGGAAGGGAGGCACCCGCATCAGACTTCAGGATCAGCCGTTTGAAATCCTCGCGGTGATGCTGGAGCAGCCTGGTGAGGTCGTCACGCGCGACGAACTGCGGCAGCGGCTGTGGCCCGACGGCACGTTCGTCGACTTCGAGCACAGCTTGAACGCTGCGATCAAGCGGCTGCGGGCGGCGCTTGGCGATGACGCCGACAACCCGCGGTTCGTGGAGACGCTGCATCGACGCGGCTATCGCTTCATTGCGGCCGTGGAGAGCGACGGGCAGCCGGTTCGCAATTTGAACGTCGTGAGACCGCTGGCGCCAAAGCCGGCCGACAGCGCCAACGTGCGACTCGTCGTGCTGCCGTTCGCGAATTTGAGCAACGATCCGGCGCAGGAGTACTTCAGCGACGGTCTGACCGAAGAAATGATCACGCAGATCGGCCGATTGTGCCCCGGCCGCCTCGGCGTCATCGCGCGTACCTCGTCGATGCTCTTCAAACGTTCGGCGAAAAGCGCGAGCGAAATCGGACGCGAGTTGTCCGCGGATTATCTGCTCGAAGGCAGCGTGCGCGGCGAGGGAGATCGCATCCGCATTACGGCGCAGCTCATCGAGGCCCGCACCGAAGTGCACTTGTGGGCCGAGACCTACGATCGCTCGCTGGGCGAGACGCTGAACCTGCAGACGGACGTCGCCGCGCACATCGCGCGATCGCTGGCGATGGAGCTGGTGCCCGACCAGGCCGACGTGCTCGGCCGCGCGACGCCGCGGCGAACCGAGGCGTATCAGGCGTATCTGAAGGGACGCTATCACTGGAATCGCGGCAGCCTCGACGGGGTGCGATCCGCCATCTCGTGCTACGAGCGCGCGCTCACCATCGACACCGATTTCGCGGCGGCGCATTCGGCCATGGCGCGTGCGCGGATAGCGCTCGCCAATAATTCGACCGAGCCGGGCCGCGTCTTTCTCGAGCAGGCGAGGACGTCAGCGCTGCGATCGATCGCGATCGACCCTGGAATTTCTGACGCGCACCTCGCGCTCGCGGAAATCCGGCGGACGCTCGAGTGGAATTGGCGCACGGCCGAAGACGAGTATCGAACCGCGATCGCGCTGTCGCCCAGCTGCGAGTCGGCGCATCGCTTTTACGCGCAGTTTCTGGCGGCAATGTCGCGCTTCGGCGAGGCGAAGGCGGAGGCCGACCGTGCGTGCGACGTCGATCCGTTCTGCCTGGTCGTCACGACAAGCGCCGCGTGGGTTCGTTATGCGGCAGGAGAGTTCAATCCGGCGATCGACCGCAGCCGCCACGTGCTGGACATGGATGCCGGCTACATGCCGGCGCGCCGCCTGCTTGGCGCGGCGCTGTTCGGTGCAGGCAGGTCCGACGAAGCCGTTGTGGAACTGACGGGGGCGGTCGGGACCGGTACGGGCGACCCGATTTCCCTGTCGTGGCTCGCGCACGCGAAGGCGCTTGGGGGGGCTCGCGACGAGGCTGCTGCGATCGTGGCGACGCTCGAAGCGGAGCCTCGCGCCGTCTATGTGCCCGCCTATCACCTCGCACTCGCGCATACAGGCCTCGGAAATCGCGATCTGGCGTTCAATCTCCTCGAGAAAGCCTGTGTCGAGCGCGAGTCTGCCGTGGTGAATCTGAAGGTTGAGCCGCGGTTCGACCCACTGCGCCGGGACCCTCGATACGCGGGTCTTTTACAGCAGCTTGGGCTGCCCCTGTAGCCAGCCTGCAAATCGTGCACACGGCGTGCTTTTGTGCCATACTTCCGGCTCAAATTTCCCAGCATAGCGCTTTGATTTCCACGGGTTTACGAGGAGGGGTTTCATGACTGGACGCAGAATCGTCGTTGGTGTCCTTGCTCTCGCGGCAAGTCTGACAGTCGGTATGTACGCGCAAGGCGGCGGCGGTGCCGCACAGCCTGGCGCCGCGCAGCCCGGAGGCGCCGCACAGCCCGCGGGCGCGCGAGGCGGCGGCCGCGAGGGCGGTGGCCGCGAGGGCGGCGGCGGCCGTGGCGGACGTCAGGCAGGCCCGATGACGCCAGGACATCTGATGACCGGCGCATGGGGCGAACAGGCGCTCACACCCGATGCGCGCGGGTGGGGCTGGATGGTGAAGCAGTATGTGGAGAAGGCCCAGCGGCCGTTGTGGAACCAGGCGAAAGAAAAGCTGCTGAACGACGGCAAGGTAACGAGCGTCACCATTTCGAGCCTCAACCCCGAGCAATATTGCGAAGCGCGGAAGCACTGGGACTACATCTGGTTTGAGATGCAGCACAGCACGATGTCGTTCGCGGAAGTCCAGAAAATGCTCGCTGCCTGCCCTGGCCCCGGCGGCGGTGCCCCGATGATCCGCATGCCGGATGCGCTCGAGGCCAACATCCAGAAGGCCGTCGACCTGGGCGTCATCGGCGTCATCATTCCCACGGTGGACGATGCGCTCGAAGCGCGTGATGCCGCGCGGTTCTCACGCTATCCGCCCTTCGGCCGCAGGAGCTCTGGCGCCGGAACGGCGTCGCAGTTCTGGGCGAAAGTGCCCGGCGGATTCCGGCAGACGGCGAACGATAATTTCCTTGTCGTCGTGATGCTCGAAACGATGGAGAGCATCATCAACGCCGACGAGATCGCCAACACCTTCGGCCTGGACGTCGTGATCCAGGGCAACAGCGACCTCTCGCAGTTTTCAGGCTGGAGCAACAGCGACCCTCGCTACGAGCAGCTGTTGACCATCAGCCACAATGCCACGCTGAAGGCCGGCAAGTACTGGGGCAACGCAGGTCAGGCGTATCTGACGGGCCATCGGTTGAGCCCGTCGACGCGCTTCGTGCAGAACGGGCCGTCGCACGACGGATTCGCGTTCCCGGCGCGCGGCACCGGAGCGCTGGAGCCTCAGAAATAGTTCGTCGGTCGCAGGTCGACAGTCTTCAGTCTTCAAGGCCGCCGGGGAGAATTCCGCGGCGGCCTTTTTTCCAGGAGGCAATATTGTGACAATGACCTTCTATGCCGGAGTCGGCGCCGCGGTGGTCGCAGCCGTTGCACTCACTAGCGCCACACTCGCGGGGCAGGCTCCCGCAGCTCCCGCGCCGGCTCCTGCCGCGAACCCCACGCACAATCACATCGGACACGTCATGACGCAGTGGAAGGACACGCCGGGGATGCAGGGATTTCTCCCAACCGCAATAGCCGACGCGAAGGTTGCGGCGACGCACGCCGGGTACATGCAGAAGTCGCCGGAGAAGCTCGAATCGCTCAAGCTGCACGCGGGCCATGTGCTGAATGCGCTCGATCCGAGCATCGAGATGAAAGGACCGGGTTCGGGCTACGGTGTGAAGAGGGCCGCCGCCGGCGCGTCGCAGCACGCTCAGCTGGCGGCCAAGTCGGAAGGCGCGTCGAAAGGAGTGCAGACGCACGCCGGGCACGTGACCGCGTCGCTGGGCGATGTGACGGCGTGGACCGATGCGGCGATTGCAACGGCCCAGAAGATCCGCGCCGCGACCACTGCCGCGGAAGCGGCGCCGCTCGTGGCCGAGTTGGTGACGCAGACCAACAATATTTCCAACGGCGTTGACGCAAACAAGGACGGCAGCATCGGCTGGCAGACCGGCGAAGGTGGTCTCGCGCAGGCGAATCAGCACATGATGCTGATGATGAAGGGTGAAGGACTTTAGCGGCCGCCTTTTTTCCGCTACATCCGATAGAGCATGAGGTACACGATAACGCCCGTGACTGACACGTACATCCAGATGGGAAACGTTCGCTTCGCGATGCGCCGGTGCTCCTCGTAACGGCCGCGCAACCCGCGCGACAAGGTCGAAATGGCCATCGGAAGGATGGCAATCGCCAGAATCACGTGCGAGATGAGAATCGCGAAATAGAAGTAACGAATCGGCCCCTGCCCGGTGAACGGGCGCGAGCCGACCTGCGCGTGGTAGACGAGATAGCTGATGAGAAAGAGCGTAGAGGACGCGAACGCGCCAAGCATGGCGTTGCGATGCGCGGTGATCTGCCGGCGGCGTATCAGCACGTACCCGACGAGCAGGAAGACACCCGCGGTCGCGTTCAGCGTCGCGTTGACCGTCGGCAGCACGGTGTAATCGATCACAGGCGGTCGAGAATCAACATTCCCCACAGCAGGGGCAAGTACGTGATCGATCCAAGAAAGAGCACTCGCGCACGTTCGTCTGTCCGCTTCAGCGCAAACGAAATCGCCAGCCACAGTAGTGCACTGCTGCCGGCTGCCGCTCCGAAGGCATACGCGGGACCGCTCATGTGCAGGAAGTACGGCACCAGACTGATCGGAACGAGCCCAAGCGCGAACAGCACCGCATGACGTCCCGTGCTTTTTCCGGAAGGGTCGACGACCGGCAGCAGCGGAAATCGGGCGCGGCCGAAATCGGCGCGATAGAGCCACGCGATCGCCATGAAATGCGGAATCTGCCACACGAACACGATGGCGAACAGCGCCCACGCTTCGACTGTCAGCGCACCTCGCGCCGCGACCCAGCCGATCATCGGCGGCAGGGCGCCAGGCACGGCACCGACCAGCGTGGCAAGCTGTGAGTGGCGCTTCATCGGGGTGTAGATGACGTTATAGGACAGAAGCGTGAGCAACGCGAGGCAGGCCGCAAGGAGATTCGACTTTGCGGCCAATACCGCGAGCCCCGTCACCGAGAGCGTCATCGAAAATATCAGCGCCTCGTTCGGCGCGACGCGATGTGCAGCGACAGGACGTGTGCGCGTCCGAAACATCAGACTGTCCGTATCGCGCTCATACATCTGATTCAGCCCGGCCGCTCCGCCGGCCACCAGTGCAATGCCGATGACAGCGGCGAGGAGGCTCGACGCATCGAGATTGCCGGCGGCGCCGAGGTAGTAGCCGATGCCAGCCGTCACGACAACGAGCGAGTTCAGGCGTGGTTTGGTAAGCGCGATGAAATCTGCGAGACGATGCGCGGCCGGCGCAGAAATCTCTATCGAGCCGTCGGGCACGCTTGCATGCACGTTCTTCACGCGTGGGCACCCGATCGGCCGAGGTGCGGTTCGACCGGCCGGCTCACCCGCGATACGGCGGTGGCGTCGCCAAATCGGAGGCGATGCGACCGCAGCGTGAGCACGAGCGAGGTTGCCAGCGTCAGCGCCCCCACGACGACGTGGGCGGTGTTGATGGCGACGTTCTTTTCAGACCAGATGACGAACGCGCCAAGCGTGACTTGCGCGAGCACAAGGCAGGCGAGCACCGCCGCCGGCCTGCGGAGGTCGCGGCGCCGCGGATGGTGATACCAGACGTGGCCAACGGTTGCGGCGATGGCGAGGGCCACGACGACCGCGCCGGCGCGATGCGCGAAGTGCACCGCAATCTGCGGCGTCCACTGTGGCGGAATGAGTCCGCCGAACACCAGCGGAAAATCGGGAATTGCCAATCCCGCACCCGAGTGCCGCATCGTCGCGCCGACGATGATCTGACAATAAATGCAGACGGTCGTCGTCGTGGCTACAAGCCGCAGGACGGGATCGTCGGCCTGCTGGTTCACTGGGTCAGTCCAGCCGCGTGACGTGAAGAGCGCGATCGCGATCGTGAGGCAGAAAAAAATCTGCGCGAGGCCGGCGTGGGCGGTCGATACCGGCGTCGGGAGAAAGTACAGCACGGTTATTCCGCCGAGGACTCCCTGCACACACACGGCGGCGAGCGCAGTGAATCCGAGCACGCGCATCCATCGCCTCGGTTCCGCCTTCCAAATCCAGAGCGCGAGGATGATTGTGAGGATTCCGACTCCGCTTGCGATCAGTCGATGCCCGTGTTCATACAAAATGCCGCCCACCATGTGTTTCATGGGAAACGTGAACATGTTCCAGCCGTAACTGGTGGGCCAGTCGGGGACGGCGAGGCCGGAGCCTGTGCTCGTGACGAGACCCCCGGCAACTAACAGAAGGACTGTGGCCGCTGAGACGAATTTCGCGTAACGGTGAAGCCACATGAGAGGTGGTTCCGAGTTCCACGTTCCGATTCCGAGTTCCGGCCTTGACCCCGAACCGGAACTGGAACCGGAACCCGGAACGCCGCGGGACTAATTCGCTCCCGCGGCTGCTTTGAACGTGAAGTTGGCGTCAGCCTTCGATTCCTTCGCCGCAACCGTCACCGGCATGGTCTGCGTTCCGAGCTTCTCGTGCCAGGCTGCGAGCGTATAGGTGCCGGGCGGCAGATTGGGAATGCTGAACGAGCCGTCGGCCTTCGACACCGCGAAATACGGGTGATCCAGCACGCCGGCATAGGCATTCATCCAGCCATGCACGTCGCACTTGAACGGCACAACGACATCGGCCTCCTTCTCGGTGAACGTCGTTGTCGTCTTCATGCCCTTGATCGGCTGGGCCGTGTTGAACTCCTTGTTCGTTTTCGGGGTTGCGTGAATGTTGTGCAGCGTGGCGTCGCTGTTCAGGACTTCGATGGGCTGTCCAACCTGCACGCCGAACACGTGCGGGTGATACTGGCACCCCTGCTGATCGAAGACCACTGGAGCGGACGGCGCGGGGAACGTCCCGCTGAGCCCGCTCTGAACGTAAACGAAGACATTGCCGAGGCCACCGCCTTCGCTGACGAAGGTCTCCTGCATCGGGCTTTTCCCCTTATTGGCCGCCACACACGCCGGATCGGCGTTCATCCTGATGGGCGCGTTGGCCGGCGGCGTTCCTTCCAAATTGATCTTGCCCGCAACTGTGGCGGCCGAGGCCGGGTCAACAGTCGCTGCTGGCGCCGCTGCAGGTTCCTGAGTCGCCGGCGCCGGTGCGGGAGCACCGCCGCCGCACGCCGCAACGCCGAAGCTCAGCCCGAAAATTACCGCGAGAAGTCTTGGATGCATCGAAAATCTCCTGGACGTAGAAAACCACACCGAAATGACGTGGGAAATGTTACACGAAAGTTGGTACCGCTACGGGGATTCGAACCCCGGTCCCGTGGCTGAGAACCACGTGTCCTGACCCCTAGACGATAGCGGCCCGATCAGTACCCGGAACAGCTAATGTTAGTCTGCGCGTTTCAGTGGGTCAACTTCGGTCGAGACGCTTGCACCTCGACGGAGTCGCATATAGAATCCCCCGACAATTCAATTTTCAATCTGGCGTTTACGACTTAAGTTGAGCCCTATAAAAAAGGAGTCACGCAGTTGGATAACGTGACCACAGCGGGACACGCACCGGGTATCCACGCGCACGGCCACACGCGTCATGCGCACGCAGATCATCACGAGCAGAGCTTCGTCACGAAGTGGATTTTTTCCCAGGACCACAAGGTCATCGGGATTCAATACACGATCACGTCGATGCTGTTTCTGCTGTTCGGATTCGGACTGATGGCGCTGATGCGCTATCAGCTCGCGTTCCCGATGCAGCCGATTCCAGTCATCGGTTCGCTGCTCGGGGCGGCCAATGCGCCCGGCGGCATCATGCTGCCGGAGTTCTACAACCAGCTCGGCGCAATGCACGGCACCATCATGGTATTCCTTGGCGTCGTGCCGCTGGCCGTCGGTGGCTTCGGCAACTACGTGATGCCGCTGATGATCGGCGCGCCCGATATGGCCTTCCCCAAGCTCAACATGGCGAGCTACTGGGTGTATTTCGTGGGCGGCTGCATCATGCTCACGAGCTTCTTCATCCCCGGCGGCGCTGCGCAATCGGGCTGGACCTCGTATCCACCGCTCTCGGTCATCACGGCAACCAACGGGCAGACGTGGTGGCTCATCGGCATGATCTTCCTGATCACGTCGTCGCTGCTCGGATCGGTCAACTTCATCGTGACGATCGTGCAGCTCCGCGCGAAAGGCCTTGGGTTCTTCCGGCTGCCGTTCTTCGTGTGGGCGCAGTTCGTGACGAGCTTTCTGCTGCTGCTCGCGTTTCCGCCGCTCGAAGCGGCGGGCGTGCTGCAATTGATGGACAAGGTTGCGGGCACGAGCTTCTTCCTGCCGAGCGGGCTCGTCGTGGGCAACCGCCCTCTCGAGGTGTCAGGCGGCGGCAACGCGCTGCTCTGGCAGCACCTTTTCTGGTTTCTCGCGCATCCGGAGGTGTACGTCCTGATCCTTCCGGCGTTCGGCATCATCAGCGAGATCATCGCGAACAACACACGCAAGCCGCTGTGGGGTTACCGGGTGATGGTCTACGCGATCATCTTCCTTGGGTTCATGTCGTTCATCGTGTGGGCGCACCACATGTTCATGACCGGCATGGGCACCACGATGAACTCGTTCTTCCAGACGACGACGATGATCATTTCGATCCCGTCGATCATCATCCTGAGCGCGTTGTTCCTGTCGCTGTACGGCGGTTCGATTCGCTACAACACGCCGATGCTGTTCGCGCTGGCGTTTCTGCCGATGTTCGGCATCGGCGGATTGACGGGGCTGCCGCTGGGCCTTGCCCCGAGCGACATCCACCTGCACGACACGTACTACGTCATCGGTCACTTCCATTACGTCGTCGCGCCCGGGACGATCTTCGCGCTGCTCGCAGGCATCTATTACTGGTTCCCGAAAGTGACGGGACGCCAGATGAACGAGATGCTCGGCAAGCTGCACTTCATCGGATCGTTCATCTGCATAAACGGCATCTTTTTCCCCATGTTCATCCAGGGTCTGCACGGCGTGAACCGCCGGCTGTACGACGGTGGTGTGCAGTACGCCCACGCCCAGCCCGTGCTGCACTGGAATCAGTTCATGTCGTATGCCGCGTGGGGCCTGATGCTGTTCCAGATTCCATTCATCTTCAATTTCTTCTGGAGCATCTGGAAGGGGAAGGCGGTCGGGTCGAACCCCTGGAAGGCCACGACGCTCGAGTGGACCGCGACCACGTCGCCGCCGCTCGCACACGGGAACTTCGAGACGGCGCCTGAGGTCTTTCACGGGCCATACGAATACAGCGTGCCCGGCCGCGCACAGGACTTCCTGCCACAGAACCAGAGGGATTAGGGAGATCGCATGGAGATTCCGTATACGGTGGAAGTCCGGCCCGATACCGGACTGTCGAACGGCAAGTTCGGCGTCTGGTTGTTCCTCGCATCGGAAGTGATGCTGTTCGCGGCGCTGTTCTCGTCCTACATCCTGCTGCGCGTGGGGTCGACCGAATGGCCGCTGGGATCGGAAGAGCTGAGCGTCCCGATGGCCTTCTTCAACACGGTCGTGCTCATCACCTCATCGGTGACGATGGTGATGGCGTGGGCGTCGCTGAAGATGAACGACTTCGGCAAGTTCCGCATCTACCTGGGCGCGACGATTTTTCTGTCGTTTGTGTTCCTCGTCGTGAAGTACTTCGAGTATTCGCATCATCTTCACGCGGGCGAAGGTCCCTGGTACAACACGTACTACGCGATCTATTTCACGATCACGGGCCTGCACGGTCTGCACATCATCGGCGGGATCGTCGTCAACGCGTACCTGTTGGGCCCGGGCGCGAAGATGTGGCGCACGGCGAAGGAGCAGTTCACGAACCGCGTCGAAATTGCCGGCCTGTACTGGCACTTCGTCGATCTGGTGTGGATCTTTCTGTTCCCTGTTCTGTATTTACTGTAAAACGGCGAACGGTAACGGTAAAACGGAGGATCGATGGACGCACACGCCGCTCACGACGACATTCGAAGCCACATCAAGACGTATTACATGATCTTCGGCGCGCTGATGGTGCTGACGACGATCACCGTCGGCGTGTCGTATCTCCATCTCTCCACGCCTATGGCGATCACAGTCGCCTTGATCGTCGCTGGCATCAAGGGATCGCTCGTCGCGATGTATTTCATGCACCTGCTGCACGAGCGCAAGGTCATTTACTGGGTGCTCGCGCTGACGGTCATCTTTTTTATTTTCCTGATGTTTGTTCCGCTGTTCACGAACACCGACAAGATTCCCGGCACGACGCCGGGAACGATCTGGTAGCACCATGTCCTTGAAGTGGTTTCACATCGTCTTTATCTCGCTCTCGGTGCTGCTGTCGCTGTGGTTCGGCATCTGGGGGCTGTTCAACCAGCAGATCGCGCTCGGCGTCGTCTCGCTGGGCGCCTCGGTCGGCCTGTTGCTATACGGCAACTATTTCATGGGTAAGCTGCGGAAGCTCGGCGTATGAAGACGCTCGTTGCCACGATCGCGTTGCTGGCGATTCCAAGGCTCGCCCTGGCGTGCCCGGTGTGTTTCGGCGGCCCCGAATCCCCGCAGACCAGGGCGGCCCAGACGGGCATCCTCGCGCTGCTCGTCGTGACAGTCGCCATGCTCGGGTCTATTGCAGGATTCTTTTTCGTGTACCTGCGGCGCCGCATCAGGTTGTTCGAAGAGTCAAAGCAGAGGGAGCTTCTAGATGCATGAACTACTCGAGATCCCGGTCGCGGCGTCGGCGCATGCCGCCGACATCGACCGGATGACGGTTCTCACCCACTGGCTGATGGCGATTCTCTTCATCGGCTGGGGCGCGTTCTTCGTTTACACGCTCGTGCGCTTCCGTCAGGGCGCTAACCCCAAAGCGAACTACCACGGCGTCAAAAGCCATATGGCCAGCTATATCGAGTGGGCCGTGGCCGCCGTCGAACTGGTCCTGATCGTCGCGTTCGCCATCCCCGCGTGGGCCGCGCGCGTCGACGGGTTTCCGGCCGAGAGCGAGTCTACGGTGGTTCGCGTGGTGGCTGAGCAGTTTGCGTGGAACGCACACTATCCCGGCGTCGATGGCCAATTCGGTCGCACCGACATCAAGCTGGTGTCTGCAGAGAACCCGCTCGGCATCGACCGTTCAGATCCCGCCGCGAAGGACGACTTCAATTCGATAAACCAGCTGGCGTTGCCGGTCAACAGGCCGGTCATCATCCACTTGTCGAGCAAGGATGTCATTCACAGCTTCAGCCTTATCCAGATGCGCGTGAAGCAGGACTCGATTCCCGGCGAGAGCATCCCGGTGTGGTTCACTCCGACGATGATCGGCGATTGGGAAGTCAACTGCTCGCAGTTGTGCGGCCTCGGGCACTATCGCATGCGCGGTTTCTACTCGATTAAATCCCAGGCCGATTATGAAACCTGGTTGAAGGAGACCGCCGCGAGTGAGCTTGGTCAGTAACGAAAAGCGAAAAACGAGAAACGAATAGGGATACCGAATAGAGACGAAGGGCTGGTGCTGCAGGCGCCGGCCCTTTTTTGTTTTACCGATGATTCGAGTCAAGACGATAGATGCGGAAGTTGCCGGCGAGGCGGTGCGTCTGATCGTGAGCGGCGGGCCGTCAGTACCCGGCCGCACAATGGCAGAGAAGCGAAACTGGTTGTGCAAACACGGCGGAGACCTGCGCCGATTGCTGATGCTCGAACCGCGCGGGCATGCGGGCATGCACGGCGCGATGCTGACCGAGCCCGTTTCACCGAATGGGCACGCAGGAATTCTGCCGATGCACGCTGCCGGATTTCCGCTGGTATCGGGGGAAAGCATCATCGGCGCCGTCACCATTGCCCTCGAACAGGCCCTCATTGAGGGGATAGACGACGAACTGGTGATTGATACACCGGTAGGCGTGTTTCGAACGCTGCCGCGACTGGAACCAGCGGGCGCAACAGGCGCGTCGGGCGTACGCGTGACGAGCGTGACAGTGACTGGTGTGCCGTCATTTGTCCATTCAGCCGGAGTGCCCCTCCGTATCGGCACGCGGAGCATCACGGTCGATATTGCGTTTGGTGGAGAGTTCTACGCCATCGCCGATACCGAAGCGATCGGAATCCCGATCGACATGGAGCACGCCGCCGCCCTGGTGCGCATGGGCCGCGACATCAAAGATGCCGTGGAATCGACGCTCCATATCCAGCACCCGCTCGACCACAAGGTGAAGGACATCCACGGGACGATTTTCACGGGAGCTTCGCGTGGCGCAGCCGATCTGCGAAGCGCTACAGTACTCGATGGTGAAGTGTTTCGCCGTTCACCGGGCGTGACGGGTACTGCCGCGCTGATGGCGGTGCTTGACGCGATGGGCTTACTGGCCGAAGAGACGCAGTTTACACACGAGGGGGTGCTCGGAACGACGATTCAAGGAAACGTAGTGAGGCGGCAAGCAGGTGAGCCCCCATCCATCATTGCCGAGATTGAAGGCGCGGCTGCAATCACCGGGTTCCATGAGTTCGTAACCGGTTAATTCGATTCCGAGGATGCAATGTAGCTGCGTCTCATACGGACGGTCATGTTGGATTTCGCCTTGACCGCGAGGCGATGAATCTTCCCGTCGAGGACTGCCGGCGTAAAGCCGAGAACGTATTGGCTGTGCAATTCCTGCGCGACGCGAGTGAAAGTCGGCGCGAGATCGCTGGTGTTGTCCAGCTCGAAGTAACCCCCGCCGGTTTCTTCGGCCAGGCGCTTCAATCCCGAGTCTGGTTTGCTTCGCACCTGGCGGGAGCCGTTGAAGTAATCGCTGCGAAGGCCCACGGCGTAAATCATGACTTCCTCACGCCGTGCTTGTTCGAGGACGCTGCTGTCGTCGGCGCGGCTGCCGGTGTCCTCACCGTCGGTGAAGACGAGGACCACGCGGCGCCCGTCGATCTTATGGAGGCGATCCATGCTTGCGGCGACGGCATCGTAGAGACGGGTTGGGTTGCCGAAGTCGAGCTCGCGCAATGAGCGGATCAACCTGTCGCGGTCGCTCGTGAACGTCGCGGGGAAGAACTCGATCTTGTCGTTGAACGCGCCGACCAGCCCCTTGTCCTTCGGCAGCATGCGCAACAGGAACTGCTCGGCAGCCTGTTCGAGCAATTTGAGGTTTCCCGTCATGCTCGCGCTCGTATCGAGCATGACGACGATGGTAATGGGCTGGACGTCGTTGACGAACAGCTCCAGCGTCTGCAGCTTGTCGTTGTCGAAGATCTGGAAATCCTCCCGTGTCAGGTCGGGTACGAGGCGCTTCTGGGCGTCAATAACGGTTGCATAGATCGCGACCGTGCGCGTGCCCGTTCGAAAAGTCGGCTGCTGCGCAAGGGCGGAAAAGCCGCCGCCGAGCACCACGATGGCAGCCAAGAGACGACCTGTCGTGTTCATCGGAGATTGACAGTCTACGGACAACCCCTGCGGCGGTGCAATTGCAAATCCGACTTGACTGGTCGGATATGTCTTGGATAGACTCGTCAAAACGAGATCAAGTCTCAGTTTGATCCGGTTCATCCCGGACGCTCAGCGAAAACGAATCATATGCTGCAAGCGTTTGTCATCACCCTCCGCGAAGGGCTCGAAGCCTTCCTGATTATCGCAATCAGTCTCGCCTATCTGCGCAAGAGCCAGCGATCTGAGCTCATTCCCGCCGTGCATTGGGGCATCGCCACATCCGTTGTGCTGAGCATCGGCGCCGGATGGCTGTTCTTCCAGGCTCGAAATCAGGCGTTGTGGGAAGGGGTGCTGGCCCTCGCAGCAGCCGTCTCCGTGGCATCACTCACCGTGCACATGTGGCGGCACGCAAAGCGAATCAAGAGGGACATCGAGGGGCACCTTCACACCTCGACGCTGAAGAGCGGCGGCCCGGCATTCGCCGGCGTTTTTCTGTTCACGCTCCTCATGATTACGCGCGAGGGGATGGAGACGGCTCTGCTCATGGGTACCTTGGTTTTTCAGATGCAGGCACCCGTGGACATGCTCGTCGGTGCAATCGGCGGGGTGGTACTCGCGGCATTCGTCGCATCCCTGTGGTCCCGTTTCGGCCATCGCGTCAACCTTGGTTTGTTCTTCCAGGTGACGGCCGTGTTCCTCATGATCTTCGTGGTTCAGTTGCTGATTTACGGATTCCACGAGCTCACGGAGGCCAATATCTTTCCGTACAGCGAACCACTGCATATCGCAACCGAGCCGTACGGCCCAGACGGTCTATATGGCAAGTATCTGACGTATCTACTCGTCCTGATGCCGATGGGTTGGCTTGCGTTCGCGACGATGTTCGGCGGGCGCAAACCCATTCCCACCCAGACTCCCGCGCAAGTAAACTAAGACCCCATGCGGGTCACGACTGTCCACAGCACGTTCGCTTTGTGGTTATTCGTGTCTGCCCGGTCGGTCGCGCTCGCACAAACTGCGCTTCCTTCTGGCGCGGTGTCCCTCATCAATGAAGACCGTCACGGATCGCTGGTCGCGCTCTGCGCCGAGACTGGGGAGCCCGCTGTAATGCAGGGCGCGAAGAAGATCCGCGGCACTGCAGTGTGGGTGGGCGAGGGGGCGCCTCTCCGCCGGATTCGGGCGGGTCTGGGCGCGTGCGATCCTTCATGGTCACCCGACGGACGGCGTCTAGCCGTGACCGCGGCCGAGGGTCTCTGGGTATTTCCCGCCGATTCACCCGATGGCACGCTCCGCGTTGAATCGCGATTGCCGCTTGGCTCGATCGACTTTAACTACCGCGCGTTTTCGAGTCCACGCTGGTCGCCTGATGGAATGCTGCTGGCGTTGGTCGTGAGCAACAGCGGGACGTCATGGGTAGAGGTGTTCGATGCCAGGAGCGGCAGGCTCTTCTACACTTCACCGCCGGAGCACGACACCTTCAGTTGGACCGCCCCGCGCCAGCTGAAGCTCGGCACCCTCGAAATTCATCTCTCCAGACGATGACGTCCGGCGCGGTCCGTCACGCGTACCTCGACTGGGTGCGCGGGCTTGCTGTGCTGATCATGATCGAAGCCCATGTCCTTGACGCATGGACGCACGCCGCCGATCGCACACGCCCCATGTTCGGTTACGCGATGATTCTCGGCGGATTTGGCGCACCCCTCTTCCTGTTTCTCGCGGGGGTGGCTGTCGTGCTGTCTGCAGAGGCGAAACTCCGTAAGACCGGTGATTTTGCGGCGTCATGGTGGGCGGTGCAGAAGCGCGGATGGCAGGTCTTCGGACTCGCGTTCGTGTTCCGCCTCCAGTCCTACGTTCTGAGTGGCGGTTACAGCCTGCTGAGCCTGCTGAAAGTCGACATTCTCAACGTGATGGGGCCGGCCATCGCCGCAACGGCTCTGGCAGGGCGATTGTCGCGGAAGAAACTGGGGCGGGGCGCGATCTTTGTGGCGTGTGCAGGCGCCATTTCGTTGCTCACGCCGTTCGTGCGTGTCATGCCGGCGCTCGCCTGGCTGCCAGACCCCATCGAGTGGTACCTCCGCCCGACGCCCGGCCGAACCAACTTCACGCTCTTCCCATGGGCGGGGTTCGTGTTTGCGGGCGCCGCGGTTGGCGTCGCCATCGACAGCGTGAGGCACCCGGGGCGCGCCAGGCGCCTCCAGATAGCGCTGGCGACAACCGGCGCCCTGACAGTATGGTTGGCTCACGAAGCATCGTTCAGGCCGGCGCTGTACGCCCGGTCGGAGTACTGGACGACGTCACCCTCGTTCTTTTTTCTACGCGTGGGCCTTCTGACGCTGCTGCTGCCGCTCGGTTACGCGTGGACGCATTCGCACGGCAGACATAAGATTAGTGTATGGAGTCCTTTAGAGGAATTTGGCCGCGCTTCGCTCTTTGTGTACTGGATTCACGTTGAGATGGTGTACGGATTCTTCAGCCGGCCGATCAGGCGGTCGTTAAGCCTCGAGGGGGCCTTAGGCGCGTACCTGCTCTTCACGGTATTTCTCCTGGGCCTGGTTCGACTCAAGGCCTGGGTGCTCGAGAACAGGGCCATCTATCTAACTGACAGCAAATCTGTTATATAGATCGACCCAGACTCAGTAGAATTCGCATTCCTTAACTCTTCGCAGCCCGCCTTCGCGCGACGCGCCTCGGTGTGGCAGGTCCGGCAGTGTCCCTATGATCAACGTCGCCGCTATTCGGATGCAGCAGTTTGGAGTTCAGTTCTACCAGGCCTCACTCACTGCCAGCGATATCGACAAGCTGGTCCGGTTCGAGGTGCTCAGCTACGGCCAGCAGGCCGAGGCGCCGGTGAGAGGCGGCAAGCGGCGCGGTACGCCGTCAAAAGTGAACTGGGATCTGCTGGAACGCCGCATCGCCTCGAACGAGAAGGCCTACCAACGGCAAATCATCCGGAGGAAGATCGACGAGCTCGTGCAGTATTACGAGCAGTGCCGTCAGGCGCGCGACCTGCCGTCGATTCCCGGAGCCGTGATCATTTCGTGCGACGAAAAGCTGGCATTCCAGCCAACCGATGACAACTCACGTGTCGGTACGCTGAAGGTCCCCGAGCGCGAAGGCATCCTGCGCGCGATTGACGGACAACACCGGCTGCTTGCCCTCCACGCCGACATCGATCGATTCGGCGAAGAGGATTTCTCGGTGCCGGCGATCATCTTCGACCGGCTTCCCGAAGATCACGTCGTACAGATGTTCGTCACGATCAACGCCAAGCATACGCGGCTCAACGCGTCGCATCTGGTCAGCCTCTCAGGACGCCAGCTGTACCGCGACGATTCGCTCGCCATCGCGCACGATATCGTGCGCGCGCTCAACGACCGCGATGACTCGCCGCTGGCGGGGGAGATCAAGCTGCTCGGCGTCGGTACCGGTCGCGTGGCGCAGGCCCCGCTGGCGCAGGAGCTGAAAAAGCTCTTTGCAGCGGACGCCTTCGGATCAAAAAACAAGGCGGAGTTCTACGAGGACATGAAGAAGTTCTTCGTCAATTACTTCAAGCAGATCGCGCTCGTATTCGGCGGCGCGTGGAACGGCCGCAAGTACAGCATCAAGAGCGCGACAGCCTTGCGAGCCTTCATCCGCGTTGCTCCCGAGGTCGTCAAACGCCTCGATCAGGAGCATGCTGAGCGTGGCGATTTTCGCGCCATCGGCCGTGTCATCTCTCCGTGGGGTCGGCGAATCGGCGATTTGCGGTTCGAGACCGAGGGTCAATGGAAGCGAAGCGGCACGACGGTGGAGTCTCTTGCGAAGGAACTTCGCCTTGCGCTGCAGTATCCCGAAGGCGCGGCGATGTGAGCAGGCGGACACGGTTTTGTGATCTCGATAGCAGTTTCGCCATGTTTCTTCCAATGGATTGCTGATTTCCCTGGCATTTTCGGTGGCGCAACGCTTGCGAGGATGTCTGGCGCGCCACCGACTTGAAAAACGCGGCAGGTGCCGTGGGCTGGGGGAGCCTGGTCGATGGCGTAAATCTGGGGCATCGCTCACGCGATGCCCCTCACTTTTTTCAGGGGACTCCGAAAAAGCAGGACATTCGCATCCGGCGATATACTGCGGAACGTGGGTCCCGCTCGACTGATCGTCGCCATTACCGGGGCCACCGGCGCCATTTACGGCGTGCGATTGCTCGAGATGCTGCGCAAGGCCTCGGTCGAAACACACCTCATCATCAGCCCGTGGGGCCGGCGAACTTTGCTCCACGAGACCACCTACACCGTCGATCACGTTCAGCGGCTTGCAGCGGTCACATATGCGCCCAACGATCAAGGCGCCGCTATTTCGAGCGGTTCTTTTCTGACGCTCGGCATGGCAATCGTGCCGTGCAGCATGCGGACGCTCGCCTCGGTTGCCCACGGACTCGGGGATAATCTCGTCCATCGCGCCGCGGATGTCGTGTTGAAGGAACGGCGGAAGCTGCTTCTCGCGCCGCGCGAGGCGCCTCTCAGTGACATCCATCTCGAGAACATGTTGAAGCTGTCGCGCATGGGGGTCGTCATCTGCCCGCCGATGCCCGCTTTCTATCAGCGCCCCGAAACGATCGACGACCTCGTCACACATGGCGTCGCTCGTATCCTCGACCAGTTCGGTGTGCACGCCGAAGGCCCTGGCCGCTGGGGGGAGGCATTCGCGCTCGGCGTGACGGGGAAGAGCCCCTCGGATGATTCTGAGACCTACTGATGTCGCCGCGAGCGGTGCAGGACCCCCACACCCCGCGGCTGACAATCGACCTCAACGCTGATATCGGCGAGTCCTTCGGCATTTACAGGACCGGAAACGATGAACATCTGCTGCGGACGATTACGTCGGGCAATATCGCCTGCGGATTTCACGCCGGGGATTCGACCGTGATGCGCCAGACGGTGCGGATGGCTGCGAACGCCGGCGTGGCAATTGGCGCGCACCCGGGTTTTCCGGATCTCGCCGGCTTCGGTCGCCGTGAAATGGCCATGGAGCCAGAGGAGATCGCCGATCTCGTCATCTATCAACTTGGCGCGCTCAGCGGCATTGCGAAGGCCGAAGGCGCTTCGCTTCGGCACGTCAAGCCACACGGCGCGCTGTACAACATGAGCGCCAGGCGGGCCGAGATCGCTGACGCGATCGCCCGGGCGGTCGCGTCCTTCGATGACACGCTCGTGCTGGTCGGGCTGGCAGGATCGAAGCTCCTCTCCGCAGCATCGCAGATTGGCGTGCCGAACGCGGCGGAAGGATTTGCGGATCGCAGATATGAGCCGGACGGGAGCTTGACGCCGCGCCGTCTGGAGGGAGCGCTGTTGTCGCAGCCGGGGCACGCGGCGGAGCAAGCGGTGCGTATGGTGCGCGACGGCACAGTCGTCGCGCGCGACGGTTCAACGATCTCGCTGAAGATCGACACCATCTGCGTGCATGGAGATACACCCGGCGCCGGTGACCTCGCAGCGGCGGTGCGCACTGCACTCGAACATGCGGGCACACATATTCGAGCGCTATGATCGCCGGCCCTTATGTTCCGCGACGAGCGCGCGCCGCAGCACCTTTCCGGCCATCGTTTTCGGCAGCGACTCTTTGAACTCGATGTGCATCGGGCTCTTATAGGGCGCCAGGTTCTGCTTGCAGTAGGCGCGAAGCTCGTCGAGGGTCGGGTCCGTTCCGGGGCGCTTAACCACCCACGCTTTCACAACCTCCCCTCTCGCGGCGTCTGGAACGCCGGCGACGCCGACTTCCTGGACGCATGGGTGCGCCGCCAGCACTTCCTCCACTTCGCGTGGCCACACTTGATAACCGCTCGTCTTGATCAGATCTTTCTGGCGATCGACGATGAAGAGATAAGAATCCGCATCGAGGTAGCCAAGATCGCCCGTGTGCAGCCACAGGCGCGAATCATCGGGTGTGGCCGTCCGGTCAGCCCCGCCAGAAGCCGACGGATGGCGCCGCAGCGATCGTGTGGTTTCTTCGACGTTGTCGAAATACCCCGTCATCAGCTGCGGGGCGCGGAGAATAATTTCGCCAGTTTCTCCGTTGGGGAGAAAGCGGGTTCCCGACTCGGCGTCGACGATCGCGATTTCGACGTCCGGAAGGGGCACACCGACTGACCCGGCTTTGTTGGTCCCGTTCAGAGGGTTCACCACGCAGGCCATCATCGCCTCGGTCAGCGAATACCCCTCGACGATGCGCCCCCCCGTCAGTTCCTCGAATTGCGTCTTCGTCGCCGCCATAAGCGGCGCCGCACCCGAAAAACACGCGCGAATGGAGCTGAAGTCGACCGATTTGTTCTTCACCTTCGGGTGGTTCAGCAAAGCGATGAACAGCGCGGGTACGGCGCTGAAGAGCGTCGGTCGAACGGTCTTGATGGTCTTGAGCAGATCGGCGATATCGCGCGGGTTGGGGACGAGCGCCATAGGCGTGCGGCTCACAATCGAGTGGCTCTGCACCCCTACGCACGCGTAAACATGAAACAACGGGAGCGGCACAAGTGCGATATCGGGCCTGGCGTGCTTTGGGGGTTGCAGCCATGTTGCCAGTTGACTCCCGGCCGCCACCAGGCAGCGATGCGGTCCGACGACGGCTTTTGGCGTGCCTGTCGTGCCGCCGCTCATCAGCATGATGGCGGGATCGTCCGGGGCTGGAGCGCGACCAGCGTCCCGCCCTGCAGCATTTTGTGCGAGGCACTCCTGAAACCACAGGTCCCCCGGCTCGAGCGTTATCCGGTGGCCACCCTTCTTCTCCTTGAACAGCGTGAACAGTACGCGCAGCAACGGTGGCAGATACTCCTTGATGCCCGTTGCGATAACTCTCGTCACCGGCGTGTCACGCTGGATTTCCTTTATCCGTGTGTAGAACGGCGTGAGTGTCACGACAAGCCCGGCGCCGGCGGCGGTGAGCGGTTGGCGAAGCTCGCCGGCTGTGTAGAGCGGGTTGAGCGGCAGAACGGTCGCCCCCGCCTTCCACGCGCCGATCTCTGCGATCAGAAATTGAGGACAATTGGGGAGCACCAGAGCGACGCGATCGCCCTTGACGATACCTGCAGCGACGAGCGCCGCGGCAAAGCTGTCACTCAGGCGATCGAGATCCCGGTTCGAGATTACGACGCCTTTAAAAAATATCGCTGGTGCATCGGGGCGCGCATCCGCAGTCTCGCGAATGTAATCGACGAGGGTTTTAGCCGGATACGGCGCGAGACTCGGAGGAACGTCGGGATCGTAGTGGCGTGTCCACGGGCCAGCCATATATGACGAGGTGCACTCAGAGGATGCCCGCGCGAGTCGCCATGAGCGTCAGCAGCAGCGCCTTCTGGCTGTGCAGACGGTTCTCGGCCTGATCGAAAACCACGGACACCGGCGACTCAAACACCTCCGTCGCCACTTCTTCGTCGCGATGCGCCGGAAGGCAGTGCATGAATGCCGCGCGATTGCGCGCGCGCTGCATCATCTTCGTCGTCACTTGATAGCCGTCGAAGGCCCGCTTGCGCTCCGCCGATTCCGCCTCCTGCCCCATGGACGTCCACACGTCGGTGTATACGGCATCGGAACCAGCGACGGCCTCGTGTGGATCGCGGAGCAATCGGATTGTCGCGCCGTGGCGCGCAACCTTCATCGCCTGTTCAACCACGTTCGACGGCAGCTCGTACCCTTCCGGCGACGCGATGTTGACCGACGTGCCCAGCATCACCGCGCCCTGTGCCAGGGACGTCGCGACGTTGTTGCCGTCGCCCACGAACGTCACGGTGCGGCCCGCCCACTCGCCCCAGACCTCCTTGAGCGTCTGGAGATCTGCAAGTGCCTGGCACGGATGCTCGGTGTCGCTCAGCGCATTCACGACGTGCAGCCGCGGCGCCGCGTTCGCGAACTCGAGCAGCGTCGAGTGCGCGTTGGTTCGCATCACAACGCATCGCACCCACCGCTCGAGATTACGTGCGACATCGATCGCAGGCTCGCGCTCGCTCAGCGCTGCGACAGGATATGGCGTGATGACGTCGCCGCCGAGCTCGCGCACAGCGATTTCGAATGTGGAGATCGTGCGCAGCGACGGTTTTTCGAACAGCAGCGCCACGTGAGCACCGCCGAGCGCTTTGGCCGTTGGCGCCGACGTGCCGAGTGTGCGCTCGCGCTTGACGCGGGCCGCCAGCGCCAGGCACGACTCGAGCTCAGCCGGATCGAAGTCGAGTACGGATACGAAGTCTTTGGTGTGAACGGATGATGGCATCTATGTCCGGTAGTCGGCGTTGATTTTGACGTACTCAGCGCTCAAATCGCACGTCCAGATGGTCGCCTCCTGGGAGCCGCCCGTGCCGAGGTCGACCTCGATGTCGATCTCTGTCCCCGAAAGGTAGGCAGCGGCTTTCGCCGCGTTCTGGTCGTGCGGCTGACCGGCATCGAAGAGCACGATACCGCCTATACGCACGGCCGCGCGCGACAGCTCGAAGGGAACGCCCGCGCGGCCGGCTGCCGCGACGAGTCGTCCCCAATTGGGGTCGCCCCCGTGAATCGCGGTCTTCACGAGCAGCGAGTTGGCGATCGTGCGCGCCGCCCGCTCGGCATGAGTCCACTCCGCCGCGCCCACGACACGAACGGTGACCAGCTTGGTTGCGCCCTCACCCCCGCGCACGATGCCGATGGCGAGCTCCTTCGAAACGGCGCGGAGACCCGCCTCGAGTGCCTGATAGAGCGATTCGTCGATGACGACCCCGCTCGCTCCGTTCGCCATGGCGAACACTGTGTCGTTGGTGGAGCACTCACCGTCCACCGTAATCGCGTTGAACGTGTCTCGCGTCACGGCGGCGAGCGCTTTTCGCAGCACCGCGGGTTCAACGTGCGCGTCGCAGGTGAGAAATCCCAGCATCGTCGCCATCATCGGCTCGATCATGCCCGAGCCCTTCGTCATGCCCCCGACATGAAACGTCCCCGCGGGTGTTTCCACTTGCACCGCCGTTTCCTTCGGAAATGGATCGGTCGTCATGATGGCGAGCGTGGCGTCGTGATGCGCGTCCCGGCTCAGCGTGGCGAGCGCTTTCGTCACGCCGTCCTTGACCTTCTGCAGGTTGAGATCGACGCCGATGACCCCGGTTGAGGCGACGAGCACTTCGTCCGGGCGGCATCCGACAAGGCGAGCGACGAACTCCACAGTCGAGCGCGCGACATCCATTCCCGCATCGCCGGTACAGGCGTTGGCGCAACCGCTGTTGCAGACGATCGCTTTCGCGCGGCCGCCGGATGCCTCGAGATTCGTACGCGAGACGATGACCGGGGCAGCCTGCGTCTTATTTGTCGTGAAGACGGCGGCTGCCGACACCGGGCGGTCGGCGGTTAGCAGCATCACGTCGAGCGGCCAGGCATGCGTCGGCGGTTTGATGCCGGCATAGACACCGGCGGTCCTGAAGCCTGCCGGCGCCGTGATGCCGCCTTCGATTTTCTGAATTCGGGTTTCGGTGCGAGCAGTCGCGTTAGACATGCAACTGAGCCGCTGGCTGAACCTCGGGCGCTGCATCGAGGTCGGTCACCATCGCGAATTGTTCACACCGCCGGAAGAGCGCACAGTTCCGGCAGTCGGCCATGATCTTCTCCGGCAGCCATGTGTGCGGCACTATCGAGAAGCCCATGTGCGCGAAATACGCCGGCTGATGCGCAAACACGACCAGGTCGTCATACCCGGACGCGCGCGCGCGCTGCCTGAGTTCGTCAACAATGCGTCGGCCCATGCCCTGGCCGCGTCGTTTTTCGCCGACGACGAGGGATCGGATTTCCGCAACAGTTGAGCTCAGCGGCGCAAGCTCAGCGCACGCAACGATCGCCCCGCGGCCGTCAACGCCGACCACGAAGCGCTCAATCCTCGACGTCAACTCGCTCAGTTGACGCGGCAGCAGATGGCCCGCTTGCTGATTGCGCTGAATCAGGTCGTGAATCCGCCGTGCATCTGCGCGAACGGCCGTGCGAAGCTGCGGTGCTCGCTTACCCGTGGTGTTTTTCATGTCGTGACTCCTGCGAAAACTTCGCTGAACGCGGCATCGAGCAATCCAAGTGCCCGATCCAGTTCGGCCTCCGTGATAATCAGCGGAGGCAGCAACCGAATGACCTTTCCCGCCGTGCGGTTTACCAGCACGCCCTGTCGGATGGCGGCTTCGTGAACGGGAGCGGCGTCCATATTCAGCTCGAGGCCCCACATCAGCCCCGCGCCTCTCACCTCGACGATCGCCGGATACTTCTTCTGCATCGCGCGGAGCCTCGCTTCGAGGTGCGCGCCGGTTTTCTTCACGTGATCCATCAGACCGCCGCTCAGTGAATCGAGGCAGACCAGCGCGGCCCGGCACGCGAGCAGATTTCCACCGAACGTCGTGCCATGGTCGCCGAAGGCGAGGGCGGCCGCCACGTCTTCTTTGACGAGTGCAGCGCCCATCGGCACGCCGCCCGCCAACGCCTTGCCGATCGGCACCAGGTCAGGATTCATCCCCAGCTTCTGGAAGTAGAACGGGTGTCCGGTGCGGCCAAGGCCGCACTGCACTTCGTCAGCAATCAGCAGCGTGCCCGTCCGTTTGCAGATCTCATTCACCGCGTTGGCGAACTCCTGCGTGAGCGGCCGGACCCCACCTTCGCCCTGAATCGGCTCGAGGATGATGGCCGCGGTGTTCTCCGTCACCGCCTCACGCAGGGCCTCAGCGTTCACCGGCACGAACCGGACATTCGGCAGCAGCGGTTCAAATGGCGTCCGGTAGGGCTCGTTCCATGTCGTCGATAGCGCGCCCATGGTTCGGCCGTGAAAGTCCCCCTCCATCGCGATGATGTGTGTGCGGTCAAGACTGCCCTTCGTATGCCAGTAGCGTCGCGCGAACTTCAGACAGGCCTCGACGGCCTCTGCGCCGCTGTTGCAGAAGAAGGCACGCGACAGTCCCGAAAGCCTGGCCAACCGTTCCGCTACCTGTCCCTGAAGCGGATGAAAAAACAGGTTCGAACAGTGAATCATCTCGCGCGCTTGCTCGGTAATGGCGGCCGCGAGGCCCTCGTGCCCGTGCCCGAGCGCGCCGACGCCGATGCCCGCGAGCAGGTCGATATACTCACGGCCCTCCGTGTCGAACACGCGCACGCCTTTGCCACGCACCAGCACGATCGGCGTGCGGTTGTAGGTCTGGACGATGTGTTTCGACTCGAGGTCGCGGACGCTCTGCATTACGAAGCCTTTCTTCTGATATGTCGGCTCGTTGCCGACGCTCCCTTGGTAATTCGCGTGCTCTTTCCCGCTCCGGCCGTGCGGCCATGCCGCGCCAGCACTGCGAGCCCGGCCAAATCCCTTCCGTCGGCGACAAACACCTCGCGCGCGCCATTCTCGATGGCCCGGCGGCACGCCGCGAGCTTGGCGACCATCCCGGCGGTCGCTCCGCCGGTCGCCACGAGCGCGTCCACATCGCGGAAGCTCAACTCAGCGATCGTCGACCCATCCTGCTCGAGTACGCCCGCGGTTGCCCCCGCGATAATCAACCGGGGCGACGTCAGCCGGCCGGCAAGATGCGCGGCCAGGGTGTCGGCGTTCACGTTGAAAAGCTCGCCGTCGCGCGAAGCGCCGATGCTCGATACGACCGGCACGTACCCCTTCCGGCAGAGATGGAGAAGCAGCGACGGCTTGTCCTTTCCGACCGGCTCTCCTACGCGGCCGAGGTCCACCGTCGCACCGCCCGTCGTTCTGTGCGGCGGCGCCGCTTTGACCCGCCCGATGCCCGCGTCAGCTCCGGTCAGTCCAACTGCCGCCACGCCTGCAGCGCCGAGCGCTGCCACGAATCGCGTGTTCAACAGACCCGCGAGCACGCCCACCACGATTTCGAGCGTAGGCGCGTCGGTGATGCGCAATCCGTCGACCTGCCGCTTCTCGATTCCGACGCGCGCGAGGGACGCGTCGATCTCGCGCCCGCCGCCATGCACGATGACGATCGGCGTGGTGCGCGCCAACTTTGCTATCCTCGCTGAGAGCGCCGCGACCCGCTGCGGATCCTCGAGCAGCTCCCCCCCGAACTTCAAAACCACCGGTTTCATAGCGGCAATAAACCCGTCCGCTCGTCGTACCCGAGCATCACATTCAAATTCTGTATCGCCTGTCCGGCCGCACCCTTTACGAGGTTATCGATCACCGACACAAGGAGAATGCGCCCGCTGGCTGCATCCACACGCCAGCCGATATCGCAGAAATTCGTATACGCCGCGTGCTTAATCTCCGGCAGCACTTCGCCCGTCAGCCGCACGAACGGCGCCTTTGCGTAGGCCGCCCCCATCGCGTCGGCCACATCGCGCGGCGTCGTACCCGGGCGCACGCGGGCGTAAATCGTCTCGAGGATCCCCCGGTCGAGCGGCACCAGGTGCGGTACGAACGTGACCGGCGCGCCGAGCTCTTGTTCGATTTCCGGCTGATGCCGGTGGCCGAACACGCCGTACGCCGAGACGCTGCCGTGGTTTTCGGAGAAGTGCGTCCGGTCGCTCGGCTTCTTGCCGGCGCCCGAGATGCCCGACTTCGCATCGATCACGACCTCGCCCGCGAGTATTCCCGCATCCGCAAGCGGCTCGAGCGCCAGCAGTGCGGCCGTGGGGTAGCAGCCGGGGTTCGTGATGAGCTGCGCGCCCGCGATCGCGCCGTAGTTGCGCTCGGTCAGGCCATACACCGGGTTCAACGCTCCCAGCTTCGTCGCGGGGTACCATTTTTCGCGCGCGGCCGCATCTCGAAGTCTGAATGCCCCGGACAAATCGATGACCCGCACGCCGCCCGCGACGAGGATCGGGGCAATCGCGGCCGCCGCCTCTTCAGGCAGCGCCAGAAAGACGACATCCGACTGTTCGGCCAGCTTGTCCGGCGAGAACGGCTCGACGACGCCATCCCAGATCCTCGCAAGCGCAGGCAGGGTACGCGCAGGTCCATCCGGCGAGGACGACATTGCGGCCGTCACCCGCGCGCGCGGGTGCCCTGCGAGCCATCGCAGCAGCTCCTGTCCGGCGAAGCCACTCGCGCCGGCGATGCCCACTCGCACGGAGGCCGGCGCAATCGGGCTGATCGGCGCGGCCGCCGGTTCCGTGATTGAGGAAGTATCCATTGCGATGGATAAATATACAGCATAACTATCCGGAAGTGTGTATGATAATTCGCAGCTTCGTATGGTTATGAAAATGCGGCGCCAGGCGATTGTCCTGAAACTGATCAGCGACGAAGAAATCACGAGCCAGGAACAGCTGCGCATGCGGCTGAAGGCCCGCGGCCACGCGGTGACGCAGGCGACGCTCTCGCGGGACATTCACGACCTCGGGCTCGTGAAGCGGTCATCGGATGGCGCGTATCAGCCGCAGGGCGCAGCGCCCCAGCCAGCGCCGGCTGCCGGCGTCGCGCTGCAGCGGGCCATGGCCGAATATGCGAGCGGAGTCGCGTGCGTCCAGCAGTTGATCGTCGTGCGCACGGGACCCGGGATGGCGCAACCGCTGGCGCTGGCCATCGATCGCGCCAGGCTCGATGATGTGGTCGGAACACTGGCGGGAGACGACACGATTCTCGTCATCTCACAGAATGCGCGTCACGCGAAGGCGCTGGCGAAGCAATTGGAGGCGTGGTCCCAGTTTGCATAACGACAGCGCCGCGAGTGAGACAGCGAAGGAATCGAGCTCGCGGTGGTTGCTCGCCGCGCGGGAGTGCGGCGAGATCATGAAGAAAAGATGACACGAATCGTCCTTGCGTATTCCGGCGGTCTCGACACGTCAGTGGCCGTGCCCTGGCTCAAGGAAAAATACGGCGCCGAGGTTGTCGCCGTGACGCTGGATCTCGGGCAGGGGCGCGAGCTCAATCAGATTCGCGAGCGCGCGATGTCGACTGGCGCGATTCGCTGCCACGTGCTGGATGTGCGAGAAGAGTTTGCGCGCACCTATATCCTCCCGGCGCTGCAGGCCGACGCGCTGTACGAGGATCGCTATCCGCTCGCTACGGCGCTGAGCCGGCCGCTCATTGCCAGGAAGCTCGTCGACATCGCCCGCATGGAAAACGCGACGGCGATCGCGCACGGATGCACGGGCAAGGGTAATGATCAGGTGCGGATCGACGTCTCGGCACGCGCCCTCGACCCGGCCATCACGGTGATCGCGCCCGCGCGCGAATGGGGAATGACCCGCACAGAAGAAATTGCATATGCGCGCGCGCGCAACATCTCGGTGCCGACGACGATGGCGAGCCCGTACAGCACCGACCAGAATCTATGGGGCCGGTCGATCGAGTGCGGCCTCCTCGAGGACCCATGGAATGAACCGCCGGAGGACATCTACACGCTGACAAAGGCGCCAGGCGATGCCCCCGCGGCGCCGGCATACGTTGAGATTCAATGGCAGGATGGTGTGCCGACGTCTATCAATGGCGTCGAGATGTCGCTCGTCGAGCTGATCAACTCGCTCGAAACGATCGCCGGCGTGCACGGTGTCGGCCGTATCGACATGGTCGAAAACCGGCTGACCGGGATCAAGTCGCGCGAGATCTACGAAGCGCCGGCGGCGCTGCTTCTGCACGCGGCGCACCGTGAGCTCGAAGGATTCGTCATTCCGAAAGACCTTCAACGGCTGAAGCAGCGCCTCTCGCAGGATTACGCCGACATCGTGTACAACGGCCTGTGGTTCTCCCCGGCGCGATCAGCAATCGACGCATTTGTACAGCACATCCAGCCGCGTGTGACTGGTACAATTCGCCTCAAGCTCTACAAGGGTCACCACCACGTCGTCGGCCGGACATCGCCGTTCGGTCTGTACGATCACGGCCTCGCCACCTACGATCAGGGAGACACGTTCGACCATGCGGCTGCCGAGGGTTTCATCAAGATCTGGGGACTTCCGGTGGAAACGGTAGCCAACAACGCGCGGCGTCGCGCCGCGACGACCGCAGATCGCGCCGCGGCGCCGGTGACGAAATAGCCGATGGCGAATCTCTGGTCAGGACGTTTCAGCGGCGAGCCCGATCCCGTTGCCTTCCAGTTCGGTTCTTCCTTTCGCTTCGACAGGCGCCTGTTCGAAGACGATGTGATGGGGAGCCTTGCGTGGGTCGAAGGGCTTACGGGCGTCGGGGTCTTCACTGAAGCAGAAGCCGGGAAGGTGTCGGCCGCGCTGAGCGACATCCTCGAGCGAGGCCGGCGTGAGCCGGCATTCGTCGACGGTGCCGACGAAGATGTGCACGCCTTCGTCGAGCGGCAGCTTGTCGAACGAGTCGGGGATCTCGGCAAGCGATTGCACACGGGACGCTCGCGCAACGAACAGGTATCGCTGGATCTGCGCCTGTATCTTCGACGACGGATTCCCGGCCTGCAGACTCAGATCGCCGCAGTCGTCAACGCGCTGGCCAGGAAGGCGGAGGCGGCCGGCACCGCCGTGATGCCCTCCTACACCCATCTTCGACGCGCGATGCCGGTGCTCGTCTCACACTTCTTTCTGGCCCATGTGGCAGCGCTGCGGCGAGACTACGACCGCATGGAGTGGGCGTCGCAGGAAGCTGATGCGATGCCGCTTGGGTCTGGCGCTGTCGCGGGCACCAACTACGCGATGGACACGCCACGGCTCGCGTCGCGACTTGGATTTTCGCGCGTCGTCGCCAACAGCATCGACGCATCGTCCGATCGGGACTTCGTTGCGGCGTTTCTGCATGCGTGCGCCATGCTGATGGTGCATCTCAGCCGGCTGTCGGAGGACCTCATCATCTTCTGCGATGAAGAACACGGATTTTTTCAGCTCTCCGATGCGTCCAGCACCGGCAGCAGCATGATGCCGCAGAAGAAGAACCCGGATCCGCTCGAGCTGATCCGCGGCAAATCAGGTCGGCTGATCGGCCACCTCGCCGGATGGATGGCGACCATGAAGGGGTTGCCGAGCGGGTATAACAAGGATCTGCAGGAAGACAAGGAAGCGGTGTTCGATGCCGAAGACACAGTGGCCGGAGCGCTCGGAACACTTGTCGGTGTCATCGACGGACTCGAAATGTTTGCGACCACAACAGAAGCTGCCGCATCCGGACTAATGCTCGCCACCGACGTTGCCGATTTTCTGGTGGGCAAAGGGTTACCTTTTCGGCAGGCGCACGAAGTGGTCGGTGGAATGGTGCGCCAACTGCTCGCCGAGCGGCGGGATTTCGGCGCTTTGACAATAGGTGAGTGGCAGCGCCACAGCCCGCTCTTCGACGAATCCGTGCGCAGCGTTATCAGCCCGCATGCATCCGTGCGCGCTCGAAAGACGCCGCAATCGACTCAACCGCAAGCGGTTTTGGGCGCGCTGGCCGACGTCAATGCCTGGTTGCGGCGCGTTGGCGCGCCGTAGTAGACTGACGGTCCCGCGATCATCCCCGGCCTAAAAGGTATTTTTCGGGAGATTCATGCAGCAGCGTCAGCTACGGCTTGGTGACATTCTCGATGACTATTGCCCGCGTGAGCGCCGCCTCGCGAACCATACGGTCGTGGCCATGGTCGGTAACGACGTGCGCTTGACCCGCTGCACGACATGCGACACCGAGCATCCGTTCAAGGGCGGTAAGGTGCCGCGCCTCCGCAAGAAGAAGACATCGGTCGAAGCGGCGTATGACGAGGTACTCGAGTCCGTGAAGCAGGATACGCAGCCGCAAGCAGTTTTGGTGGCAAACCCGGACGCCGCAGAGGCTGATTCGCCGGCGGGCGCCCAAGAGGCACAGGACGCGCCGGCGTCTCCGGCGCACAGCGACAATGGCGATAGTCCGGCGCAGACGGCACCCGAAGAGGTGCGTCTGCATCGGCCGCTGATTCGAGCGCAACTGCCGCGCGTCGAGCGCGAGCCAACCGCGCGCCCCGCACCTGAGTTCACCATCCGGCAGGCGACCAAGCGGCCGGGACGGTTCCAGAACAACAGCTCCCGGCCCGGCCGGTTCGCCAAACCTGGTGGGCAGGGGGGCAATGCTCGCGGGCCGTCAGCCGGCCAGGGTGGCCGGCAAAACCATGGCAGGCCTCAGGGGCACGGCGGTCCCATGCGCCCGGGCGGTGGACGGCCTCAAGGTCCCGCCGGGCCCCGCAAACGCTCGCGATAATGCGTGAACCGTCAACCGTTCGCCGTCTACCGTGAGACGGCTCCTATGACCGACCTTTCCGGCAAGTTTGGACTTGTCGTGGGCGTTGCCAACAAGCGTTCCATTTCGTGGGCGATCGCGCAGGCTCTTGCAAAGTCGGGTGCCCGCCTCGCGCTGACCTATCCAAGCGCGCGCCTGGAGGAGAACGTCCGCGAGTTGGCCGCGACGCTCGATAATCCCGTCATTCTGCCGTGCGATGTCGCCAGCGACGAGCAGATCGCCGAGCTCGGGCGATCGCTCGACAAGGAATTCGGCGGTCTCGACTTTGTTGTGCACGGCGCTGCGTTTGCGAAGTCCGAAGAGCTCGCCGCGCCGTTCTCGCAGACGTCGCGCGAAGGCTTCCACATCGCCCTGGACGTCAGCGTTTATTCGTTCATCGCTCTCGCGCGCGAGATGCGGCCGCTGATGCAGAAGCGCGGCGGCGGCAGCATGCTCACGCTGACCTATCTCGGCAGCGAGCGGGTCTTCAAGAACTACAACGTGATGGGAGTCGCGAAAGCCGCCCTCGAGTCGTCTGTGCGGTATCTTGCGGCCGAGCTGGGCAAAGAGAACATTCGTGTCAACGCGATCTCGGCGGGGCCGATAAAGACGCTCGCGGCGATGGGCATCTCAGGCTTCTCGAGCATCCTTGGCCATTATCGCGAGCACGCCCCGCTGCAAAAGAACACGGAGCTCGGCGAAGTCGCAGACGTTGCGCTGTTCCTGCTTAGTCCTGCTGCACGCGGAGTCACCGCGGAAATCATCATGGTCGACGCGGGCTTTTCGGTAATGGGCTTCTGAATTGGTAGATTGGAAGATTGGTAGATTGGTAGATTGGCGGAATGTTGTCGGATTGATGAATGACGATCGCGCGATTAACTGACATGTGACATTTGGGCATTACGCGCAGCAAGAATCCGCAAGCCTCCCGCCGCCGAAGAGGGTGCATCAATGTTCTTGCGCACATCACTTCACGAACTCCGGCTTACGCTACGACACGTTGGTCGCGCCAAGGCTTTCTACGCCAGCGCTGTCCTGACACTGGCGCTGGGCATCGCGGGCGCCACGGTGATGTTCACGCTGGTTCGCGGCATCTTGCTCAGGCCGCTGCCCGTGCCGAACGAAGACCGCCTTGTTGTGTCGTGGCGCGTGCCACGCTCGGGGCTGGCCACACACGTACCTTATCGATCCGCAGACGTCGAGGAGATCCGGCGCGTGAGCCGCTCGTTCGAGAAGATCACGGGTGTTGGCTATCACGGCGCGTTCGAGCAGGACTGGCGCTTCGGCGACGTCTGGATCACCGCGAAGCCTGAGGTTAGCCGTGGCTGGCGCCATCGCTGGTTTGGTGCTGGCATTCGCCGCTACTCGCGCGCTGCGCGGGCTGCTGTTCGAAACGGAGCCGCTCGATCCCGTGAGCCTCGGCACGGCTGCGCTCGCGCTGGTTGGTACAGCCGTTGTGGCCACATGGTTGCCAGCGAGACGAGCCATGCGCGTGGATCCAATCGAGGTGCTGCGCGCGCAATAGCCTGGGTGAACCAGCTACACGTTGTCAGAGGATGGCGGGAATTTATCTGGTAAGTCTGCCAATCCGCAATCTCCAATCTGCCAGCAATCTTCCACTCCTCCAATCTTCCAATCGGCCAATTCCTAGGCCCAGTTTTCAATACGGATCTGTTCGTCGTTGACGCCGAGCTCTTTCAACTGCGGGCGAAGTTCTCCGACGAGGGACGGCGGTCCGCATACGAAGCACAGCGTCTCACCAGGGTCGATCAAGCCGTCCAGACATCTCACATCGATCCGTCCCTTCCGGCCGAGCCAGCCATCGGATGCCTCGCGTGTCACGGTGTGGCGAAACTCGATGCGGCCGTCGTCTTCCAGCCGCTGAAATTCCTGCATATATGCGAACTCCTCCGGCGAGCGCACGCTGTAGATCAGCGACGCCCGCCCATGACGCTCAGCAAGCAGAGTATGCCAAAGCATCGAGCGCAGCGGCGCGATGCCGGTGCCGCCTGCGATGAAGACGAATCTGCGCTCGCGCGGGTGAGCAGGAAATGTAAACGAACCCAGCGGACCGTCGATGTCGACGGACGTGCCCGGGACAACACGCTCCGGTGCGAGACCGGACGAACCCTCAGACCCGGTCTGCACCAGGAACTCGATCAAACCGTGACGCGCGGTTTCCTCTGGTGCCGATGCGATGGAGTACGGACGCCGCTTGTCGGTTCCGTAAGGCTGCAGGTACGCAGCTTGTCCGGCAAGATACGGAAATGGCTGCCCTTGAAGATCCAGCCTGATGATGTGCGCGCGGGGTGTGGCGGCGATGGCCTCGCGAATCGGCAAAGTGAGCATTGCGATTTAGAATTCTAGATCGCATGCATCTCAAGCGCTTGCGCGGTTATCTCTTGCGGCTCGTCTTGAACAGGCCGGCTGCGATGACGCTCGGCGTGGTGCTGATCGCGCCTTCGTTGTGGTTGCTCGTTCAGGAACTCCCGTGGGAGACGCCCGCCACAGACGGACTTGGACTGGTCCTCGGCGCAACCGGTGCGGCGCTTCTGTTGACGGGAATTGGGGGACGCCGCCCTGACTGGATCGATCCCGAGTGACTACAGCAGTCCAGCGGCCGCGCGCTCGAGCTCTGAATCGCTGATGGCGGGTGTAGGCTCATGGCCGGTGGCGCCTGCCTCCGCGCCCGGCTTCTCGATCAGCGTCCGCTTGCGCTTGGTCTTATCGCGGTACATCCGGCTGTCCGCGGTCGCCAGCAGCGTCTCGTAAGTACTGCCGTCGTGCGGAAAAACTGCCGCCCCGATGCTGATGCCCAGCTGCAGACGCTTGCCGGGCCGCGCCTCGAAGACGACGTCGTCAATCGCCGTCTGCAGTTCGAGGCGCTTTCTCTCTGCTTCCTCCGCACTACATCCGGACAGGACGACGATGAATTCGTCGCCGGCATAACGCACGCAGATATCGTACGGCCGGATGGCTGCACGCAGGACGCCCGCGATCTCACGCAACGCGCGGTCGCCGACGTGGTGTCCGTGATTATCGTTGATCGCCTTGAAGTGATCGAGGTCCATGACGAGGAGCGAGACTTCCGATTTCAGCCGGTCCGCGCGCGCCAGCTCACGGGTGAGATGCATGAACATGAACCTGGTGTTCGGCAGCCCCGTCAGCGGATCGGTGAGCGAATCTTCCTGCGTCTGTTCGAAGACGATCGAGTTGTAGATGACCGCAGCTGCCTGCTCGCACACACGGTCGAGCAGCCTGCGATGGTCATCCGTATAGCAGCCCGCATCGATGTGGTAGACCGACAGCGTGCCGATGAACCGCTCGTTGAACACCAGCGGGCAGACGAGCGCCGACTGAAGCGATGTCGTGGACGAGATGCCGGCCGCCTCGAGGTCCGCGCTCGGACGCGCGTTGACGAGCGTGCGGCGATTGCGCGCCACCCACCCTGTCAACCCAAGGCCGCTCTTCACCGAAATCTGCTGGATGACTTCTGCGTCGATACCCGTCGCAAAGCGGCATCGCAGCGTCTCGAGCTCCTCGTTGTGGAGGAACAGCGCGCAGCACGAGAACGGCACCAGGTTGCTCAACTTCGACGAAATGAGCGCCATCGTGTCGGCGACGCCCAGACTGGTGCCCATCGCCTGGGCGATTTCGTACAGCGCGTAAATCTCGCGATGTGCGAGCGCGATATCGTCGAACACGGTCTTGTTGGTTGGTTCTGGAAGCAGCCCGACGGCCGGACGACCCTTTTCGTTGGTGCCCGTGGGCAGCGCCAGGGTGCGCACCGTCTCGAATGTCGTCTCCGCTTCGTTCCGAAGCTTCTCGAGATTTCCGACGAAGATCACGACAAGGTTCGGATCAAGCGCCTTGCCTGCTTCCTGCCTGAGAAGGCCCACAGCGCCCTCGTCGCTCATCGCCTTGTGATACGGCCGCTCGGATGTGAGCGCGTCGAAATAGTCCACAACCGCCAGAATGCGCGCGCCTGCAGGGATCTCATCGCCCTTCATTCCGGCCGGGTAACCCTTGCCATCCCAGCGCTCGTGGTGGCTGAGGATGAGCGGTGCAACAGGATAGGGGAACGGCACGCCCGCGATGATTTCCGCGCCTACCTGCGGGTGAATGCGAATTTTCTGGAACTCCTCCTGCGTGAGCGGACCGGGCTTCGACAGTATGTGCTCCGGCACCGCCAGCTTGCCGATGTCATGCAGCAACGCGGCGGTCTTGACGCCCTGAATTTCGTTCTCGGACATCCCGATTGCCCTGGCGAGGCCCGCCGCAAAGACCTGCACGCGCCGGATGTGCGATTTGCCCGTGCGATCCTTCGCATCGATCGCGAGCGCCAGCGCTTCAATCGTGGCAAGGTGCAGGTCGGAGACTTCCTGCACGTGCCGCTGCTCGTCTTCGATGCGGCCGAGATAGATTTTGTAGCTGCGATATGTCAGGTACAGCGGGGGCGCGGCCAGCAGCGCAATCCAGTAGTTGCTGGTGCCGCCGATGACGATAGAGACCCCGGCGGCCGCCACCGCCCCGACGAAATAGCTCGGCGCGCTCCAAAGAAAATTCTCGTTCCATACCTTGACGAGACTCTGGCGCGTCGAAAATGCGATCGCTGTCGCGATGAGCACCGTATTGCAGAAGAAATACGCGCCCGCTGCGCCCAGCAGCGGCTTCGCCATCGCCGCGAGCGGCATCGATGCGAGACCGGCAACGCCGCCCAGCGCATGGAACGCCGCCCCCGCCGCCTGCACACTGATGACAAGGCTCGCCATGCTGAACATCGTGCGATATGGCGGGTTCTTCGTCGTCATGCGGAAGGTGCACTGGCTCCACGCGCTGATAGCGCCGACGATCATCGTCTGAGCCGGCCCGAGCAGAATCAGCGACAGAAAATCAACCGCGTAAGAGACCGACATCGTCGATCCGCTGCGCGCCAGGGGCAGGTTCACCTTGAACGCCGACGTGATGGAGGACAGCAGCAGCAGCGTGACGAACCACTCGGGATGCTGAAAGCGCCCGAGCGGAAAAAACCCTGTCAGAAGCACAGCTCCGCCGACGATGACGAAGCCGACGTAAATCCGCGCGGCGACGGGAAGGTGCTTCATGAACCTAGGTCTAGAAGATGCGTTGCAAAAGGTTCGCCTGAAGGGACTTATGCTTGAACAGACACGTAAGTCCAACACTGTGAACTATCTGCGGAGACTCCGAAGTAGCAGGCGGTGCTTCCGAAATGAAATAACGTGCTCCAAAATGGCACGCCGATTTCAGGAATCGCCGTATGTACCTGATTCATAAGGCACATAGCCTAAAGACAGAATGTGCCATTGTGGGACCTGCCCGGCGTGGTTAGATGGCCGTCAAACGGCGTGCTCGGTTTCGGGACTGGCCGTTGTGCGCCTGGGGCTCCAGGCCGAATTCGAGAATCTTCCGATAGAGCGTTCCGCGGCTAATCTCGAGAATGCGGGCTGCCTCTTTCTTATTCCACGTGCACGCGTCGAGGATGCGCACGATATGCGCCCGCTCGGCCTCGCGCAGCGACGGCAGCCGCTCACCGTTATCTTCCGGCGGCGCTTCGGTGGCATGGAGGAACTCGATATCCGCGGCACGGATCGATCTGCCTGGCGCAGATAACGCGGCGCGGGACACGGTGCTCTCGAGCTCACGGATGTTGCCTGGCCAGTGATACAACTGCATCAAATCAAGCGCTTCGCGCGCGAACGATTTTGCGTCGAGCGGTAGTCCATTCGCTGCGCAATAGCGCGCAAGGAACCTGTTCGCGAGAACCGGGATGTCGACCTGCCGCTCGCGGAGCGACGGCAGCCGAATCGAAAACGCGTTGACGCGGTAGTACAGATCCTCGCGGAAGCGGCTATCGCGCACGAACTGATCGAGCGGCCGATTGGTCGCCGAGATCAGGCGGAAATCAACGTGAATCGACTTGTTGCCCCCGAGACGCTCGAACCGACGCTCTTCGAGCACGCGCAACAGCTTCGCCTGCGCGATGATCGAGAGATCGCCGATCTCGTCCAGGAACAGCGTGCCTTCATTGGCCAGCTCGAGGCGGCCCGGCTTGCGGTCGTGCGCGCCGGTAAAGGCACCCTTCTCGTAACCGAAGATTTCCGATTCGAACAGGGTGTCGGGCAGGGCCGCGCAGTTGACGGCCTGGAACTTGGCTGTCTGCCGGCGGCTCAGCTCGTGGATCATCCGCGCGACGAGTTCCTTGCCCGAGCCGGTGGGGCCGAGAATCAGCACCGAAATGTCGGATTTGGCGGCAGTCCGGATCCATTCGAAGACGATGAGCATCTTCTCGTCGCGCCCGATCATCTCGCGGAAGCGCTGGACCGATGGCGACTGATCCTCCGTGCTGATCGTCGCCCGCCGCTCGAGGAAACGGTCGAGCAGCTTCTCGATCCCCGGATTCTCGGGACGAGCGGCGGAATAGCGTTGAGGCGTTCCAGACACCGCGCGCGCCACGCCGAACCCGACGAGCTCGCGGATGCAGTTCTCGACGTCCATCCGGAGACGGCCGAACGTCTGCATCAGCGAGTCGGCGTCGAAGCTTTCTTCGGGCCGCGCGCTCAGATACCGAAGGATTCCGGCGCGGAGCGGGCTCTGCACCAGGTTACGGAACCGGGTGTCGAGATCGCTCTCGGTTTCGGGACGGACGGTCGTCGCGCGTCTGGCTGAAAATGTCAAATCATCCACAGAATGGCTACCGGTCTCATTATCGGACGGTGCCCGCCGGAACCACAGGCCTTCGGAATTGAAAACTGGAGGGTCGGAAGATCGAGGAAATTATGGCTGGTTCTGGCCCTGCTGACCTCGGTAGTAGGCGGTCTGGTGCCGCTCGATGAGTTCTTTCATACGGACGGCGTCGGCCTTTCGGTGACCGTGGCATTTGATGGGGCTGGCCCCGCCGGTCGTTTCGATGTAGACATCCGAGAACATCAGGTTGGTATCGATGCGCACCGATGCCACGTGGGCCATGTGCATCGAATGTTCGAGCCGGCCGAACCACTCCGGCGTGAAATGGACGACGCTGGTCGGCGAGATTGCCACCTGTGTCGGAAAGAGTCGATTTCCTCCGCTCAAGCGGCTGGCCCGAAATACATCTCCCTGCGCAAACGGGCGCCCCTTCCTCCAGACGACAAACAGAAAAATCAGCACAGCTGCCGCGAGCGCTGCAGCCGTCCACAACAGGCGAGGATCGGTCGAGAATTCATTCACGGGATGTAAGATTACATTCTATGCCGTACCGCAATCCAGGCGCACCAGAACCGAAAGGCGTGCTCTCCGGTAAGCCAATCAGTTTTTATCGTCCAAAAGGCAGCCAGGAAGTCCGGCATCTGATCGATGAAGGCTTTCAGGCGTTCAACGCCGCACGATTGTCCGAGGCCTGCCGTATCTTCTCGGACAAAATGCTCGACGCCAGCGAGGACACGACCATCGGGCTCACGATCGCCGGCGCCATGACGCCGGCCGGCATCGGTGGCTGCGTTGTCGAGATGATGGATCGCGGCCTGGTAGATTTCATTATCAGCACGGGCGCGAACCTGTATCACGACCTTCATCATGCACTGAATTTCACGCTGCATCGCGGCTCGCCCTTCGTCGATGACGTGGCGCTGTACGAGCAGGGAATCATCCGCATTTACGACGTGCTCTTTCCCGCGACCGTGCTGCTCGAAACCGACGCGTACATACGCGAGTTCCTGGTGAGGTCGAAGCTCGAAGGTCCCATCACCACGTCCGAACTGCACTATCGGCTGGGCCTGGATTTGCTGCAGAAATTTCCCGGGTGCGAGGAGCATTCGGTCGTCGCCCGCGCGGCACAGGTCGGAGTGCCGATATATACATCGTCGCCCGGCGACAGCTCGATCGGCATGAACATCGCCTACCACGAGCTGCTGAACGGCAGCACCCTGATGATCGATCCGAACAAGGACGTCAACGAAGTCTGTGCCATCATCCTCGCCGGCAAGCGCAATGGCTGCGTGATCCTGGGGGGCGGATCGCCGAAGAACTTCTACTTGCAGGGGCAGCCCACGCTCTGGGAGGTCTACGGCATTCAGAAGGGCGGCAACGATTACTTTATTCAGATCACCACTGACTCGGTCGTCTGGGGCGGACTTTCCGGCGCGACGCCCGCCGAAGCGGTCAGCTGGGGCAAGGTGAATCCAGGCGTGCTCCCGGACACGGTCGTGGCCTACTGCGACTCGACGATCGCCTTCCCGCTGTTTTGCGAGTACGCGATCGGATCGCCCAATGGATCGCGGCCCCGCAAAGCCTTGGTGCACAAGCGCGACGCGCTGGTCGCCGACTTGAAACGGCAGGCGATGGCCGCGCGTCAGGAAGCGCAGAAAACGTAGAAACTCCTATGGATACATTAGCGTCCCGACTCGGAGCCATCATCGACAGCGTGACCGACGCACCGCGCGTCTATTGTGACGCCAATCTTCCGGCAGGTCTCATTCGATTCATGCGCGGGCAGCTGCGTTGGGACGTCTTCTTCGTCATGGAGGAAGAGGATCTGCGCAGGGCCTCGGACATCGAGCACTTTCGCATGGCGGCTCAGCTTCGCCGCACGCTGGTGACTCTCGACAAGGATTACCTCGACGATGTCCGGTTTCCCCCGGCGGAAGGGAGCGGAGTCCTGGTTCTCAGTGCTCCACACCAGGAGCAGTTCGAGCGCCTGCTGAAGGAAGTCGATCGCGCCCTGTTTCGTGATCCGGCCGATAAACGGCCGGGCGTGGACGCCTCACGGATGCCCTTGTTCGGGCGAAAGCTGCACGTGCACTCAGACTGGCGAGGCGAAACGGCGCCGTCGTGAATCTGGGTATCAGTGTCGACGGTGCGCACGCGCGGGCCGTGCTGGCGGATGCGAACGGCACCGTCGCAGCGCGGGCGGAGTCGAGAGGCCGCGACGTGATCGACGCCATCGTCGTGGCCGCGCGCGAAACGCTGGCGGCGGCGAGCGGCCGTCGCCCATCGGCTGCGGCGGTGTCGTTTCCCGATCCCGATCCCCGAAACCGCCCGTCCGATCTGTCCTTCCTCGCGGCTGCGATCGGCGGGAACGTTCCTGTCTCCACGCTGAGCACTGGCAATGCGTCGGCGCTCGCCGAAAGCTGTTATGGATCCGGGAAGGGCGCGCGCGACCTCATCGCCTTTGCGATCGGGCCGTGCGTCTCTGCAGGGATTATTTCCAACGGCGCGCTGTTAGCGGGGGCGCATGGGCTCGCGAGCTCGGTGCAATGGCTGGCGCTCAACCCGGTGGAGCGTGAAGACTACAGGCGGATCGGTTGTCTGGAAGCAGAGGGGGGTGCGGCGGGTATCGTGCGGCGCCTTGTATGGCGTATCAAATCGGGCGACACATCGCGCGTACTCGAGACGGCCGGCGGCGATTTCAACGCCATCACGCTCGACATGATCCTGAAGGAGGCGTACCAGAACGATGGCGTCGCCATCTCGGTCCTCCGCGATACGGTGAAGTACCTTGCGATGGCGGTGTCGAATATCGCCTCCGTGGTCGATCCCAAAGTCATCGTACTCGGCGGCATCATGCAGTCGGCGGCCGACCTGATGCTCGAGCCGACGCGCCAGGAGTGCGCACGCCGTATGCCGCCGGGCATCTACGAGCAGGTCCGCATCGAGGTCTCACAGCTCGGCGCCGATTCCGCTCCTATCGGCGCCGCACGCTTCGCGCAGTTCGGATCGGAGCTGCCGTAAACCGAAACATACATTCACCGTGGGCTCACGTTCGCGTAAGGTGCCGGGTCTGAAATTCCGGCCGCTTGAAACGCATCGCGCCGTTCCCTGCACTTACTGCACAACCCACAATGAGTCATGCCCGCGGGGTTCATGCAGGAGAGCGTCAACTCGAACGGCACACCGAGACGCGCACCAATCTTCACCACGTCCTCTTTGTGGAGGGTCGCAAACGGCGCGGCGATCGCTATTGGTGCGGCCAATCCAAGCGAGAATGCCGCGCTGAGCGCATCGAAGAACGCTGCGGTGGCATCGGGGAACGGATTCCCGGCCAGCGACGCCACGACGATCCGTGAGATCTTCCGGCTCGCGGCGTACACAGCCGCCTTCGACAGCAGCGCGATGTTGCGGCCGTGCAGGTAGACGTCTTCGTCGGGTGTGTCGTACGAAGGCGGCGTGCCCGTGAGGGCCCAATGCGTGCCTGGGTACACGTCGCGCATGCTGAACTCCAGGCGCGCGAGGGGCTGCACCGGATTGGCGGCGGCGCTGAACGGCGGGCGGCGCAGCATCTGCCGGATCACGCCCTGTTCACCTTCTTCCCACGCGAGCCCGCCGGCGACATAAACTGGATGGACAACATACGTCCGGGTTTCCTCAGCGGCCAGCACGGCGCTGTCCAGGCCGCCCGACAACATCACGAGTGAATGCATGTATTCAGTCACCAAGAGAATTGAGTTCTGCTACGGCCACCGGCTGCTTGATTACGACGGCATCTGCAAGCACCCGCACGGCCACAATGCGGTGGCCGAGATCGAAGTCCGCAGCGGCTCCCTCGACGATCGCAACATGGTGTGCGATTTCTCCGACATCAAGCGCATCGTCAAGGGATGGGTCGATCGCGAGCTGGATCACAAGATGATCCTTCGTGCGGATGATCCGCTGGTCGGGCCGCTGCAGCGGCTCGGCGAGCCTGTCTTCATCGTGCAGAGCAATCCTACGGTGGAGCATATCGCCAAATTGCTGTACGACTACACGCATTCGCAGGGGTTTCCGGTCGTGCGCGTGACCGTGTGGGAAACGCCGACCTCGTTTGCCACATTCGGCGGCGGGCCGCTCGGGGATTGATGCCCCCGACCGTCCTGGCCGTGTTCGATCTCGACGGCACGCTCATCGATTCTCGGCGCGACCTTGCCGACAGCGCCAACGCGGTGCTTGCCGGCTACGGCGCGAGGTCGCTCGACGAGAAAACGGTCGCCGGCATGGTCGGCTGCGGAGCCGCGACGCTCATAAAGCGTGTGATCGCTGCCGCTGGCGTGGACGTACCGCCGGAAGAGGCGCTCGCGCGCTTTCTCGCAGCCTACGACGAGCGGCTCACCCATCACACCCGCCCCTACGACGGGATTCCGGCCCTGCTCGACGAACTGCTGGCCAGTGGCGTTGCGATGGCGCTTCTCACCAACAAACCGCTGGAGCCGTCGATCAAGATTCTCGATGTCTTCGGGCTCTCGAAGCATTTCCGGTGGATCGTCGGCGGCAACGGACCCTTCCCGCGCAAGCCCGAGCCCCATGGCTTGCGATTCCTCATGGATCAGGCGGCGGCGGACCCGAGCGAGACGGTTCTCATCGGGGATTCCACGATCGACCTCCAGACGGCGCGCAACGCCGGCGTGCGCATCTGCCTTGTACGCTACGGGTTCGGCTTCGCTGATCTGCCGGTTGGCGATTTGCGCGGCGACGAGTGGCTCGTCGACAGACCCTCCGACATAACGGGATTGCTGCATGCACGTCGATAGCGGAGCGTGGTCGGGCGAAGGGGCCTTCACACAGGTCGTCGTCGATCGGCTTCGTGCGATCGAGACGGTGGTGGCAGTGAGGATCGAAGATGCACCGGCGACGCGTTCGGAGGCCGACTATAACTTCATCGCGAACGAGATTTTCGTCACGTTTGCGATGGAGGAGCGATACGAGCCCTTCAAGATCCTGGGCGTCTTCACCAGACGGCGACGCGTGAGCGCCAGAGCGATGACATTCGATGAGCTCGTGACAGCGCTGGAAGAATCGGACGGAATCGGACCTGCCGATTACGCCGACGAAGGCATGATCCAGTATCTCCGCACAGAGCGCATCATCCCACCGTATCAGACCAGAGGGTACAAACTGGTTGAGCTGGTAAGAATTTACGAAGCCAAGTAACCACGAAGACTAAAACACGAAGACTCGAAGAGCGCGAAGACACGATGTAAGTGCCCAAAATCCTTTGCGTCTCCGCGCCTCTGCGGTGGAGTTTCGGTAGTGTCCGGCTTCAGCCGGACCGTATTACGGCAGCGCGAAGACAAACAATGACAGTCCCGCCGCCGCCGCAATGTACTGCTTGCCGTTCACGGCGTACGTGATCGGGTTGTTCAGCATCTGCGCGCCGAGGTTGGTCTTCCACAGCAAGGTTCCCGTGCGCGCGTCGAACGCCTGCAGATACCCTTCGCGCCCGCCGGTGATGAGCAAGTCGGTCGCGGTGGTGAAGATACCCGTGTCGGTCACGTCCACCATCTCGAACTTCCATTTCGCGTCGCCGGAAATCGGATCGATTGCCTGCACGATGCCGCGGCCGGCGTCCGAGGTCCAGTTATTGATCGGTCCCCGCCGCAGATTCGGCAGCCCGGGCGCGCCTGGAATGTTCCGCGTCGGCTCCCCCGGTGTCGGCACGAACGTCTGATTGTTGCGGCCGGTGAAGTCACGCCCCGACTCGTACACGACCGGCGTGCCGTCGAAGATGTGGGCATTGGATTCCCACGTCGACACATACATCAACTTCGTGCGCGGGCTGTAGGAGGGCGAGTACCAATTGGTGCCGCCCTGAATGCCCGGATACGTCGGCAGGCCTTCGGGCTGCCGCGTTTGAATCGGGCGGCCGTTTGGTTCGAATCCCTTCATCCAATTCACTCTCACGAACGGCTTCCCGTGGAGAAATTTTCCCGTCGCGCGATCGAAGGCGTAGAAGTTGCCGTTGCGGTTGGCCCAGAACATCGCCTTGAGCGGCGCGCCCTGCCACGTGATGTCCGCCAGCACCGGCACCTGCACCGCGTCGTAGTCGTAGTGATCGTGCGGCGTGAACTGGTAGTGCCAGCGCAGCCTGCCGGTATCGGCGTCGAGCGCGACGACCGACGCCGTGTAGAGGTTGTCGCCGGGACGTTGATCGGCGTTGTAGTCGGGTCCCGCGTTGCCGATGCCCCAGTACGTCAGGTTGAGGTCGGGATCGAAGGATCCGGTTACCCAGATAGAGGCGCCGCCATGCTTCCACGCCTCGGGATCGCAATACGTCTTCGCATCGGGCGGGCACGCTTCCCACGTCTCGTGCCCCGGCTCGCCCGGACCTGGAATCGTGTAGAAGCGCCACATTTCCTTGCCGGTCTGCGCGTTGTGCGCCGTGATGTAGCCGCGGATGCCATATTCGCCCCCACCCACACCCACGACGATGCGGTCTTTCAACGCAAGCGGAGCGACGGTGATCGAGTACCCCTCCTTGTTGTTGGCCACTCTGGTCTTCCAGACTTGGCGGCCGCTTTTCGCATCGATGGCGACGAGGTGGCCATCGAGCGTGCCCATGTACAGGAGCTCACCGAGTATCGCCACACCGCGATTGTTCGATCCGCAGCACGCGATCACGTTCTCGTTGCTGTACCGATAGATCCAGAAGACGCGCCCCGTCGTCGCGTCCATCGCGATGACGTCGTTCGGCCGCTGCGTCAGGTACATGATGCCGTCGACGACGAGCGGCGTCGGCTGCCAGCTGCCGGTGACGCCGGCCTGGTAGACCCATGCGAGGTTCAGGTTCTTGACGTTGTCCGGCGTGATCTGCGAGAGCGTGCTGTATCGCGTGCTGAAGTAGTCGCCGCCGTACGTCAAATAGTTCTGCGGTTCCTTCGCGGCGTTCAGCAGGCGCTCGTAGGTGACAGGCGACTGCGCGCGAAGCGACGCAGCGGCGAGAACGACAGACGCGACGGTAAGCATCCAGTGGCGGCGCATGGTCATCGGCCTTTCAATGAAAGCAGGTACGACACGACGTCTGCGATTTCCGCCGGCGTCAATTCCTTCTCGTAGGAGGGCATGGTCGACTTCGTCGAAATGCTGTACTCGCGGAGATCCGATTTCACGAGCGAGTGGAGCCGTCCTTCCTCATCGCTGAGCTGCACCGTGTAGGTGTCTTCATTCAGCCGGCGGCCGTTGATCACTTTGCCGTCTCGCGTCACGGCGCGGACGGGGCGGTTGATCGGAAACATCTGGCTGTTCGGATCGCGCAGCGATCGCTCGAGCGATCCAGCGCTTCGCACCAGGCCGATGTCGGACAGGTCCGGCGCCTTGCGGCTGCCCTTGTGGTTGACGCGATGACAGCTCAAGCACGCGCCCTTATTCTCGAAGATGACATGTCCTCGCGCCGGGTCGCCCCCCTTCATCGAACCGGTGTCGAACGTGTTCATGTTGCGGATGTAGGCCACAAGACCGGTCAGCTCGGCCGCGTCGAGCGATCGGAACGCCGGCATTCCCGCGGTCGGAAAGCCATTCGTGATCACCGCGCGCAATTGCAGGTCGGTCCGGGCGGTGCGGAACTTTCCGCTGCGCAGATCCACGTTCGCAACGCCATCACCCGTGGGGCCGTGGCAGTTGGCGCAGTGTTGGGTATACAGGCGCGCGCCGTACTCGATATCGGCGCGGCCGTAATCCCCGGGATGCCCTTCCAGCGTCGGATTCGGCGTCTGCGCCGCGGCGGTAGATCCCAACAGGCCCGCTGCAGCGCACAACAGGGCCAGCGTTCTCGGAAGAAATAAGCGCATGGGAAGTCTTATACCCGTTGGCCTTCGAGCGGTCCAGCGATAAAGTGTGACCATGCTCGTCACGCCTGCGATGGCCTTCTTTTTGATCGCCCTGTCTGCGCAGGCGCCACCGCCTCCACCTTCGGATGTCGAAGCCGGACGAGCCCTGTTCGAGGGCAGAGGGCAGTGCCTCTCGTGCCACCGAATCCACGATACCGGCACCGGTACCGCGCGAGATTTGAGTTGGATAGGATTGTTGCGGACGCCCGACGCGTTGCGCGCCGCGGTCGCCAATCCATCGAACCACCCCGGAGCGTCAGCGCTTACACCCCAGGAGGTCGACCGACTGGTTGCGCTACCTGCGCACTCGACGCACGCTATGGGCGCTCACGCCCGGCCTGGCAGAGAGAGAAATTGCGCCTGCCACGGAAAATGCCCCGTTCTTCAATCGCCCGGAGCGCGACAAAGAAGAGCGGCCCGAAATGCTGATGCGCGCCTTGCAGATCCGTCGGGGCGCGACTGTGGCGGACGTCGGGTCGGGCACGGGCTACTTCACGTGGCGGCTCGGCGAGCAGGTGGGCCCCGAAGGGAAGGTGTACGCGATCGACGTCAAACAGTCGATGCTCGATCTGACCAGGGCGGCCGTGGCGAAGCGCAAGCTTTCCAACGTGGAATACGTGTTGGCCACCGATTCGAGTCCGCGGCTGCCCGAACGATCGGTCGATCTCGTGTTCATCGCGTACGCGTACCACGAATTCGGCGACCCGGACGCGATGATGGCGGGCATCCGCCGCGCGCTCAAGCCTGGCGGGCGCGTGGTGATCCTCGAGTATGCAAAGGAGAGCAAGATTGCGCCCGCATCACCTCTCCACAAGATGAGCTTCGAAGAGATCCGCCGCGAGATCGAGCCGATGGGGTTTGTTGTCGACCAATTGCTGGATTTCCTGCCAGTACAGCACGGCGTCGTCTTCACAATAAAGTAGCGGAGTGTTTCGACCGAAAATGTGGGAGACGGACTTACTTTTTTGGGAGAACTGTGCCGCTCGTAACGTCGCTGTTGACTGCCATTGTTCGCGCGAACGGTGACGCGCTGGTCCTGCATGCGGGCGAGCGTCCGTACGTGGTCACTCCCGGAGGCCAGCTGGAGCTTGCGTCGCGGGCGCTCACGCTCGATGCGGTGAAAGGCATGCTCAATGAGCTGCTGACTGTCGAGGCACGCCAGTCGCTCGACGATATCGGCGCCGTGCAGCACGACCTCGGAGTCCGGGCCTTTGCGCCGGACCAGAGCTTCAGCGTCGTGGCGGCTCGAGGCGGCGATGATATCTGGATCGAAATCCGCAGGCACCGCACGGCAGTCGTTGCACCGGACCTGGCGCCAGAGCCAGCAGCCGAGATGGCGGTGCCGGTTGAGCCAGAGCCCGAACCCATTGCCGAGCCAGAGCCTGTCGCCGATCCCGAGCCGGAACCGGCGGTCGCATCGGTCGATATCACCTTCGACATCGAGCTTCCAATTCCTGAAACCGTCAACTGGAACTCCGAACCCGCGCCGCCGGTAGCCCTCATTGAAGAGGTCGAGGTGGAGGTCGAACCCGAACATGTCCCCGAGCCAAGACCCGCGGTCGTGCTGCCGCTCTCGCGCCAGACTGTCCGGGGAGATCAGAGCGCGCGTTTTACGCTGTCGCTGCACGCTACGGGCATCGATCGTCTGCTGCGGATTGCGGCCGCGCGAGGCGCGTCGGCGTTGTACCTCACGTCGCAGGCCCGCCCATCCATTCGCGTTGACGGACAAATCACCGCGATCGACGGGGAAGCCACATTGAGCGAGGGCGACGTCGAGACGTTGATGCTCGACATCATTCCCGAGCGCAACCGCGAAGCGCTCCGCAGCGAGGCTGGCACCGAGTGGATGTGCGACGTGCCGGAGATCGGGCGCATCCGCTGCGTGACGTTCCGCGATCATCGCGGCGCCGGTGGGATCTTCCGCATGATTCCCGCGCGCGCGATTTCGGCCGAGCAGCTGGGGCTGTCGCGAGAAATCCAGGCATTGTGCGCCGAAGCCGACGGGCTCGTGATCGTCGCGGGCCAGCGCTCGAGCGGCAAATCGACCCTCATCTCCGCGTTCGTGGATCTCATCAACCGCACGCGCAGCGATCACGTCATCACCATCGAAAATCAAATCAAGTTCGTGCACGAGAATCGCGGGTCGCTGGTCAGCCAGCGCGAGGTGCGCGGCGATCGCGACGAAGTGTTGTCGGTAGCGCGCGCGGCGATGCGCGAAAACCCCGACGTGCTCGTCATCGAAGACTTTGGCTCACCGGAGATCATGGCGCTGGCGCTCGAGGCGGCGCAGTCGGGCCATCTGGTCATTGGTGCCGTCACGGCGCACAACGCGACCGACGCGGTCGATCGCATCATCGATCAGGCCACCCCCGGACGGCGCGCAAAGGTGCAGCTCGCGCTCGCGGCGAACCTGCGGGGCATCGTCGCGCAAGTGCTGCTCCGCAAGTCCGGCAGCGGTCGCGTCGCGGCGCGTGAAGTTCTGCTGAATACGAGCGCTGTCGCCAATCTGATAGGGGAAGGAAAGACATCGCAGCTTCCGATGGCCATCGACAGCGGACGCAAGCACGGAATGGTGGCGCTGAACGACGCGCTCGTCGCGTTCGTGCAAAGCGGCGTTGTCGATTCCCGAGAGGCTTACCGCCAGGCGACGGATCAGCAGGGCTTCCTGGCGCTGCTCAAGCGGCAGGGCATTGACACGTCGTTCGTCGAGCAGCGGGCCTAGCGCTCGACGAATGGAGCAATTTCATCGAGCAGAGCCTGCAGCACGTCGTCTTCGCTCAGTCGACTTACCGGCGTCCGGGCTTTGACCGGACGCTCGTGCTGTACGACGCGCCGTCCGCGGGTGCGATTGACCCGCAATGCGGCGAAGGGCTCGTCCTGCGACGTGTCGAGCGCGAACTCGATGTAGTCGTCAGCCGATTTGGCGAGCGCCATGCGCAGGCCGCCGTTCGGCGTAAAGACGGTGAAGTTGTGCCCCTCTGCTCGCAGGGCATTGGCGAGCTTCTGCACCAGCGGTGTCGCGGTCATTTCGAGCAGTTCGGTATACGCCATCGCCGCGTCATCGAGCATCGCGCGCCGCGCGGAGGTGCTCTTACGCCGCTCTTCGATGGCAAGGCGGAGACGTTTTCGGAGTTCAGAGATCTCAATAGCGGCGGGCTGACGCGTCATGGATGTAAGTACATTCTATCCACAACAAACGGCTGACGAATTGCTGCCGCAGGTGGCTCGAATCGCTGCCGGCGAATTTGTCATGGGCGCCGAGGATGGCGAAGAGGACGAGCGCCCGCGTCACAAGGCCTACGTGGACGACTTTGCGATCGGCATCTGCCCGGTGACCAACGCAGAGTACGCGCAGTTCATCCGCGAGACTGGTCATCCCTCTCCCGCCATTCGCGCGCTGCCGCTCATGGTGTCGGGCGTGCTCGAATCGAAATTCCGCTCGCTGGCCTCGTCGTACTTCTGGACCAACGGGACACCGCCCGAAGGGCGCGAGCGCCATCCAGTGACGCTCGTGGGATTCGACGACGCCGTCGCGTATTGTGCGTGGCTTGGAGTCAAGACCGGGAAGCCGGTGCGGCTGCCTACCGAGGCGGAATGGGAGCGCGCGGCGCGTGGAGGGCTCGAAGGCCAGCGCTTTCCATGGGGCGACACGCTCGACTCGTCGTGCGCGCATTTTCTTCCACAAACAGCCTCCAAAGCCGACTGCGGCACTGCCCCTGTCGGCAGCTATCCCGCGAATGCGTTCAACTTGCATGACATGGCGGGAAACGTCTGGAACTGGGTGTCCGACTGGTACGCACCCAATTACTACGAACGCGCGCAGTACATCAATCCACAGGGACCGGAAACCGGGCTGATGCGTCTCGTGCGCGGTGGCGCGTGGGTGAACGCCGATGGCCGGTACCTGCGGTGCGCCTATCGTCACAAGGTTCCGCCGGACAGCTACGCGTACAGCATTGGATTTCGGGTGGCGTACTCGCTGGCATAGACGTGAACGGTTAAACGGTAAACTGAGGAGATGACGTCCATCATCTCCGCTTTCCTCGTCCTCTCGGTCGCTTCCCCGGCGCTTGCCCAGGCTCAGCTGCCAGGAATGCCGCAGCCGCAGCCGTCGATTGTGACGCGCGGGCACGCGATCGTGACCGCCAGACCCGACCGGGCGTTCGTGACGATTTCCGCCGAATCGCGCTCCAAGAATTCCGCCGACGCTTCAAAACAGAATGCCGCCGCGATGACGGCGCTCCTCAGGAAGATCGATCAAGCGGACGTGCCGAAAGATGCCATCCGCACCATCGGCTACGACCTGCAGCCGGAATTCGACTACGCGAATGGGCGGCAGACATTCCGCACCTACGTCGCGCGCAATACGGTGGAAGTGAGGGTCGACGACATCGATCGCGTCGGCGTCGTTATCGACGCGGCCGGCGCCGGCGGTGCGACGACGATCACCGGAATCCGGTTCGACGTGCGCAATCGCGCCGCGCTCGAGCGCGATGCGCTGCGGCAGGCGGTGGCGGACGCGCGTGCGCGTGCCGACGCGGCAGCGGCCGGCGCGGGGGCGAGCATCGACCGCGTGGTGCGCGTCGAGGAGGACACCCACTTCGAGCCGCCGCGCCCGATGATGCGGATGGCGGCGCAGGCGACGGTCGCGGGCAACATCGAGACGCCGGTTGAGCCGTCCACGATAGAGATTCAGGCGCGAGTGGTGATGACGGTCTCGCTGCGCTGATGCAGGCGATGACACCCGCCGACATGGCGCGTGCCCGGCGCGTGCTCATGCGGCGTGATCCGGTGCTCGCGCAGATTATGAAGAAGTACGGCTCGTGCGGCATCAAGACCGGCCGCGAGCGCGACATCTTCTGCGGCCTCGTCGAAGCCATCGTGTCGCAGCAGCTCTCGACGCGCGCGGCGGCCACGATTTACGGGCGGCTGCGGGCGCTGCTCCCGAACGGCGGAACGCCCACCCCGGACGCCCTGCTGAATTTGACGGACGAAGCCCTGCGGGGCGCCGGTCTGAGCCGCCAGAAGCTCGGCTACATGCGGGATCTCAGCCGCAAGATGCTGGATCAATCGATAAACACGGCAGCGCTGCCGGACATGAGCGACGATCAGATCGTCGCGGAACTCACGAAAATCAAAGGGATTGGCCGCTGGACGGTCGAGATGCTGCTGATCTTCCGTCTGACGCGCCCCGATGTATTTCCGGCCGGTGATCTTGGTATTGTGAAGGCGGTCCAGAAGGCCTACAACCTTCGGAAAACGCCGGACGTCAAACGATTGGAAGCGATCGCCGAGCGCTGGCGCCCGTACCGGTCGGTTGCGTCGTGGTATCTGTGGGCGAGCTTGGAAAATAAGAAAAATAAATAAAAAGTAGAAAGTAGAAAGTAAAAAGTAGAAAGTGAAGAGTATGAAACGACTATCCGCGCTGCTGCTGATGGCTCTGGTGAGCGTGACGCTGGGTGCTCAGGCCCCCGCCGGCGACATCCCCAAACTCGACGTCGAGAAGTACACGCTGGCGAACGGGCTCGAAGTGATCCTCTCCGAAGATCACCGCGTGCCGCTCGTCGGCGTCGACGTCTTCTATCACGTGGGTCCCGCCCACGAGGCGCCCGGCCGCACGGGCTTTGCGCACCTGTTCGAGCACATGATGTTCCAGGGGTCGAAGCACATCGAGAGCGATGCGCACTTCAAGCTGCTCGCCGGCGCCGGTGCGACCGGCGTCAACGGGACCACGAATTTCGATCGCACGAATTACTTCGAGACGATGCCGTCGAATCAGCTCGAGCTCGCGCTATGGCTCGAGTCCGATCGCATGGGATACCTGCTCGAGACCGTCGATCAGGCCAAGCTGACGAACCAGCAGGATGTCGTCCGGAACGAGCGGCGTCAGAGTACAGAGAATCGGCCGTACGGCATCGTCGAAGAAGCGCTGTTTCAGGCGTTGTTCCCGAAGGGGCACCCGTACCACGGCGTCGTCATTGGTTCCCACGCCGATATTCAGGCGGCGAAGCTGGACGATGTGAGAGAGTTTTTCCGCCAATACTACGCACCCAACAACGCAACGATCGCCATCGCCGGCGACATCGACAAGGCGGCGACCAGGAAGTTGATTGAGAAGTACTTCGGGACGCTGAAACGGGGACCGGCCGTTCCGCCGGTGAAGGCGCAGACGCCGGTTATTACCGCCGAGCGCCGGCTTGTCGTCGAAGATCGCGTCGAGCTGCCGCGCGTGTACATGGCCTGGATCACCCCTCCGTTCTTCAAGGACGGAGACGCCGACGCCGACATCGCGAGCAGCGTCCTCGGACAGGGACGCGTGAGCCGGCTCTACAAGAAGCTCGAGTACGAGAAACAAATCGCGCAGAACGTGACTGCCTATCAGTACTCGACGATGCTCGGATCGGTGTTCAGCATCGAGGCGACGGCGCGGCCCGGTCACACGCTGCAGGAGCTCGAGACCGTCATCAACGAAGAGGTCGAGTTGCTTCGGATGAAGGGGCCGACCGCCGCGGAGGTCGAGCGCGCGCGCAACGTGCTCGAGACCCAGATTTTCAACGGACTACAGCTCGTGGGCGGATTCGGCGGCGTAGCCGACCAGCTGAACTTGTACAACCATTACACGGGGAATCCGGACTACCTGACCGAGGACATCATGCGCCGGCGCCGGGTGACGCCCGAGTCAGTGCGCCAATTCGCGCAGCGCTATCTCGCGCCGAATGCGCGCGTGATCGTGCACGGCATTCCCGGAAAACAGAATCTCGGCCCGGAAGTGCCGAAGCCGGCGGAGCAGGCGGCGACTGGAGCCGCGCCGACGGTGGCGATTAACCCGGACGAGCCGTGGCGCGCGAAGCAGCCTGCCGCGGCCGTGGCGCGTGCCGTGCGCGTGCCCGAGCCGCAGTCGTTCACGTTGCCGAATGGCCTTACGGTGATCGCGCTGCCCCGCACAGATGGCGTACCTGTCGTCTCGGCAAGCCTCGTCTTGCGCAGCGGCGGCGATGCCAACCCCCTCGACAAGCCAGGGCTCGCCAGCTTTACCGCCGATGTGCTCGATCAGGGCACGACGACGCGCAACGCCGTACAGCTCGCCGAGCAGGTGGCGCAGATAGGCGCGTCGCTTACCACCGGGACGTCGCGCGATGCCACGACCGTATCCACAGGCAGCCTCAGCCGGAACTTTCCGGCCGCACTGGCGCTCGTGGCGGACGTGGCGCTTCGGCCCAGCTTCCCTGTCGAAGAAGTCGAGCGCGTTCGCGCGACGCGGCTGGCCGAGCTGGTCGAGCAGCGCGGGAATCCGGTTCAGGTCGTCGGCATCGTCACGGGCAAGGCGCTGTACGGCACGCATCAATATGGATTCAGCGAGTCCGGAACCGCCGAATCGAACAAGCAGCTCACACGCGACGATCTCCAGGCATTCTGGCGACAGCACTTCGTTCCGGGAAACGCCGCGCTCGTCGTAACAGGCGCGATCGCCGTGCCCGAGCTGCGGAAGCTCGCGGAGACCGCGTTCGGCAGCTGGCCGCGAGGCACCGTCGCGCCCGCAGAAGCTCGGCGTGCCGGCCGCGGCCCCGCCGCGCCTCGTCATCGTCGATCGCCCCGGATCACCGCAGACACAGCTGCGCGTGGCCACGTTCGGCGTTCCGCGCAGCAGTCCCGACTACGTGCCGGTGCGCGTGATGAACACTATCCTCGGCGGCATGTTCGCCAGCCGGATCAACATGAACCTGCGCGAGGAGCACGGCTACACGTACGGAGCGAATTCGTCGTTCGCGTACTGGCGCAGCGGCGGCCCGTTTTCCGTCGCGACCGGCGTGCGCACGGATGTCACGGCGCCCGCGGTGCACGAGGTGATGCTCGAGCTCAGGAGAATGAGCGAGACGCGCGTGACGCCGGAGGAGCTGACACTCGCGAAAGACGCGATTACGCTGCAGCTGCCGGCTCTCTTCGAAACGAGCGATCGGACAACGGCCAGCCTGGCGACGTTGTTCACCCACGGCCTGCCCTTGAACTACTACTCGAATCTGTCCGAGCAGATTTCGGTTGTCGATGCGCAGGCGGTGCAGGAGGTCGCGAAAAAGTATCTGGTGCCTGAGAAATTTGCCGTCGTGGCGGTCGGCGATCGCTCGAAGATCGGCGACGCGCTCGAGAAAGAGCTCGGCACGCCGGCAGAAGTCAGGGACGCAGACGGGGCGCCGGTCGGCAAGTAGATAATCGATATAATTCGGACTGGAATGGGCGTCCAGACAACCGACAGCGGGCCGAGACGAGCAGAGACGGTCCTCGACCTCATCGGCAATACGCCGCTGATTCGGCTGAGAAAGTTCGAAGCCGGACTCGGCGGGGTCGAGCTTTACGGCAAAGCCGAGTGGTTCAATCCTGGGGGCTCCGTGAAGGATCGTCCCGCCGCCAATATGGTGCGCGAAGGGCTGCGATCCGGCGCGCTGCGGCCGGGCAAGACGCTGCTCGATGCGACGTCAGGCAATACCGGAATCGCCTACGCGATGATCGGCGCATCTCAGGGATTTCCCGTCAAGCTCTGCGTGCCGTCGAATGTCACCGTCGAGCGCAAGCGATTGCTGCACGCGTACGGGGCAGATCTGATTTTCACCGATCCGATGGACGGATCCGACGGTGCGATTCGCGAGGCGCGCAAGCAGGTCGCCGCCAGCCCGGAGCAGTATTTTTATCCCGACCAGTACAACAACGACGCGAACTGGCGCGCCCATTACGAGACGACAGGCGCCGGAGATTCTTGCGCAGACCGGCGGGCGCATTACGCACTTCGTCGCCGGCCTGGGCACGAGCGGTACGTTCATGGGCACCGGACGCAGGCTCCGCGAAGCGAACCCGTCCATCAAGCTGATTTCGTTTCAGCCCGACTCGCCGCTGCACGGACTCGAGGGCCTCAAGCACATGGAAACGGCGATCGTGCCCGGCATCTACGATCCGGCGCTGGCCGATGAAGATATGCGGGTGAGCACCGAGGACGCATATACGATGGTGCGGCGCCTGGCGAGAGAAGAGGGCCTGCTGGTCGGCATTTCGGGCGGCGCCGCGGTCGCGGGAGCTCTGAAGGTCGCAAGGAATGCCCGAAATGCCGTCATTGTCACCATCTTCCCGGACAGCGCCGACAAATACATGTCCGAGCGCTTCTGGAATGCGCCGGCGTAGAAGCTATCAGCCCTCAGCTATCAGCTATCAGGGGAATCTGCCGAGCCGTGAATTGCATCTAAACGACTGAGAGCTGAAGGCTGACAGCTGAGAGCTATGAATGTCTGAATCCCTGAGGCTCATGCCTGGCATCGCGGACGCGATCCGGCGTCACGGCGTCGACACATATCCCGACGAGTGTTGCGGCGCGTTGATTGGCGTCGAGGGCGTCGTCGAGCATGTGGCCCCGCTTCCGAACACGACGGAAGAAGGTGCGCGCCGGCGTTTTCTAATCAGGCCGTCGGATTACAAATTCGTTGAAGAGGAGGCCACTCGTCTGAATCGGGAGCTGCTGGGATTCTACCATTCGCATCCTGACCATCCGGCGCGGCCTTCGCAATACGATCTGGATCACGCGTTTCCATTCTTCTGGTACGTGATCGTGTCTATTCAACAAGCCCAGCCCGAGAACATGACGGTATGGCGGCTGGCCGACGACCGCTCGCACTTCAGCGACGCGCAACTTCAGGAGTAGGGCTCAACTTAAGTTGGGTCCCACGAAGAGAGAACATGGCTAACAAAATTCTGATCCCGACTCCGCTGCGGCCGTTCACCGGCAAGCAGGATGCCGTCGAAGTGGATGGCGCGACGATCGGCGAGCTGCTCGCCAATCTGACGACGAAGTACGCAGGACTGAAGCCGCATCTGTACAACGAGCAGGGCAAGCTCCGCAGCTTCGTCAACGTCTATCTGAACGACGAAGACATTCGCTATCTGGAAAAAGAGAAGACGGCGGTGAACCCCGGAGACACGATCAGCATCATTCCTTCTGTGGCGGGTGGCAGGTAAATGGCGCTCTCGAACGACGAAGTCCAGCGGTACAGCCGGCATCTCATCATGCCGGAGGTGGGTGTCGACGGGCAGGAGAAGCTCAAGCAGGGCAGCGTGCTCTGCATCGGCGCGGGCGGGCTCGGGTCGCCGGCGGCGCTGTATCTCGCTGCGGCAGGCGTCGGCACGATCGGCATCGTCGACTTCGACGTTGTCGATTTCAGCAATCTGCAGCGGCAGATTATCCACGGCACTTCAGACGTCGGCCGATCCGAAGCTCGCGTCGGCCAAGGATCGCTTGCTCGAGCTGAACCCGCACATCAACATCGAGACCTACGAGGCTGCGCTGTCGTCGAAGAACGCGCTGGATCTCTTCAAACCGTACGACGTGATTCTCGACGGCACCGACAATTTTCCGACGCGCTATCTCACCAACGATGCGTGCGTGTTGCTCGGCAAGCCGAACGCCTACGGCAGCATCTTCCGATTCGAAGGGCAGGCGTCCGTCTTCGCCATGAAGGACGGTCCGTGCTATCGATGCTTGTATCCGGAGCCGCCTCCGCCCGGTCTCGTGCCGAGCTGCGCCGAAGGTGGTGTGCTCGGCGTCCTGCCGGGAGTCATCGGCACCATACAGGCGACAGAGGCCATCAAGCTGATCATGGGCATCGGCGAGCCGCTTGTGGGGCGGTTCCTGATTTACGACGCGCTGCGCATGAAATTCCGCGAGCTCAAACTGAAGAAAGATCCTGATTGCCCGGTGTGCGGCACGCATCCGACCGTCACCGCGCTGATCGATTACGAACAATTCTGCGGCATTGCGCCGGCAGCGACGGAGGTGGCGGTGAACACAGCGAACAGCAACGAAACCGAGACGGACGTGACCGAGCTCAAGCGCAAGATCGACGCGAAGGAAGACTTCTACCTGCTCGACGTGCGGGAGCCCAACGAGTACCAGATTGGCAAGATTCCGGGGTCGACGCTCATTCCGCTCGGCGAGGTGCCGCAGCGCGTGAGCGAGATTCCGCGCGACAAGGAAATTATCGTGCACTGCAAGATGGGCGGCCGCAGCGCGAAGGCGGCGGCCTTCCTCCGGCAGCAGGGCTACACGAACGTCAAGAATCTGAAGGGGGGCATCACGGACTGGTCGGACAAAATAGACCCGAAAGTACCGAAATACTGAGGATCTGATAGACTGTATCTAGGTAGCCCGATCAACTTTAGTTGAGTACTAGCGTAACACTAACACAATATGTTAAGGCTATCGAAGAAGGCTGACTACGCGCTCATCGCGATGAAGCATCTGGCGCTGCGGCCCGACCAGGCCGCCTCCAGCGCGCGCGAAATCGCCGAGCAGTACGACATTCCCGTCGAGCTGATGGCCAAGGTGCTGCAGCGGCTTGCCCGCGAAGGTCTGCTCGCGTCCCATCAGGGCACGCGCGGCGGCTATCAGCTCAGCCGGCCGCCCTCCGATATTTCCGTAGCCGATGTCATCCAGGCCGTCGATGGGCCGTTGACCGTGACGGCCTGCTCGACCGAAGAGGAAAACTGCGATCAGTATTCCAAGTGCAGCGTGCGCGATCCGTTGTGGAAGATCAAAGAGCGCATTCTCATGGCGCTGCAGATGTGTTCGGTCAGTGAGCTTGCAGCCGAAGCCGCCGAACCGGCCCTGATTTCGATTTCCCGCCCCTTACTGCTCGACGTTCACCGTTAACGGTTCACCGTTCACCGTGTGGCTCCCATCTATCTGGACTCTCACGCGACAACTCCCGTCGATCCGCGTGTGCTCGAGGCGATGCTTCCGTTTTTCGGCGAGCACTTCGGCAACGCCTCGAGCCGCAACCATCCGTTCGGGTGGAAGGCAGGCAAGGCGGTCGAGCAGGCGCGCGAGCAGGTAGGGTCGCTCATCGGCGCGCGGTTCCGCGACGTGGTGTTTACGAGCGGTGCGACCGAATCGAACAACCTCGCCATCAAAGGGCTGGCGCGGCGCGCGGCACCGACGCGCCGGCGCATCGTCACCATCTCCACAGAGCATCGTGCGGTTCTCGATCCGTGCCGGCACTGGAGCGCGATGGATTCCGCGTGACGTATCTCGATGTCGATGCCGAAGGGCGAATCGATCTTGACCGGCTGCGCGATGCAGTCGGGCGCGACACGCTGCTCGTCAGCGCGATGTCGGCGAACAATGAGATTGGCGTCCTGCACCCCCTCGCCGATATCGCGGAGATCGCACACGCCCACGGTGCCCTGTTTCATTGCGACGCGGTGCAGTCTGCGGGACTGCTGCCTCTCGACGTCAAAGAGCTCGGCGTCGATCTCGTCTCGCTGAGCGCGCACAAGATGTACGGCCCGAAGGGTGTGGGCGCGCTGTATGTGGCGAAGCGGGATCCGGCGCTGGAACTCGAGGCCCTGTTCGACGGCGGCGGTCACGAGCGCGGGTATCGCTCGGGCACCCTCAATGTCCCCGCCATCGTTGGTTTTGGCAAAGCGGCAGAGCTATGTAGTGGCGGCGCCAGGGCGTCCGACGCTCTGCGTGTGGGTGCACTGCGCGATCGGCTGTGGACTGCTCTCGGGAGTCTCGAGGGGGTGCACCTGAATGGACCGGTCGAGCCGCGCCTGCCGAACAATCTCAACCTGCGGGTGGACGATGTGCATGGGGAGTCGCTGTTGAAAGCGATCGCCTCCGATCTCGCGGTATCGTCTGGCGCCGCGTGTGCGACGGCGAGCGCGGAGCCGTCACACGTACTGCGTGCGATCGGATTGCGCGACGAGGACGCGCGCGCGTCAATCCGGTTCGGTCTCGGCCGCTTTACCAGCGCGCAGGACATCGACCGTGCTGCGGCGATTGTTATCGCAGCGGCGCGGCAGTTGCGCCGGCAGCGGAACTGAAAATCCTATGAGCGGGACGGCTGAATGTCCGGTGGGAGTGTCGTGGGATGCGAGCCCTCGTACCACGCATCGAGCAGGCGACTGACTTCGGGGTCCTCGCGGTACGCATCGAGGAATACGCCGGCGATCACCCACAGGCTGAAGGGTGGCGTCACCTCATCGAGAGCGATCGCCAACTCACGTCGTAGTGCCGGGAGCTCGCGCAATCCAACCAGAATGCTCAGCCGCGCGTGCGCGGGAACGAACTCGCCGCGGCTCTCGCGCTCTTCGAGCTCGGCGAGCAACTGACGGGCCTCGTCGTTGCGGCCCGCACGTGCGAGCCCGAAGCCGCAGGCACCGATGAAGAAGGGCGCCCGCGAGAGCGCGACTGATCGCTGCAGCGCGGCGATGCCCGCGTCGAATTGTTCCAAGGCACACAAGGCGAGCCCGTGGGTCCACAGAGCAAGAAGGTAGTCCGGCTGCAGCTCCAGCGCGCGGCGCGCCGACGATTCGGCGCGTTCAAACTGTCCCATGATATAGAAGGCGCAAGAGGACAACCCATGGATGAACGGCGACAGCGGGTCAAGCTCGCTGCTGCGCTCCACGAGCCGAACCGCAGCGTCGAGCTTGCGCTCCATTGTGGCGAAGAGTCCGCCGTAGACCTGAATCAGCGATGATCGGGGATTGAGCTCCCGCGCTCTCGCAAAGTGTGGACCCGCGTCTCGCCAACTCCGCTTGAAATAGAAATCGTAAAACGCCTGCGAAAAGTTCGCCTCCGCAAGAGCGGGATCGAGCGCCATTGCCTTGGCGACCGACGTCTCGGCCGTCGCCTGGTTCTCCTCCCGGCGCGTCCACCCGTATACGCGAAGGATGCCGTAGCAGTCTGCGAGCCCGCAATACGCTAGCGCGTAGCTCTCGTCCAGCGCGATCGCCCGCTCGAACGACTGAATGGCGACGCGCACGGTCGCCGGCGAGCGCTGATGCCAGTAGTGGCGACCCTTGAGGTAGAGCTCGTAGGCCTCGATGTTCTCGGTTCCGCGACGCATCGGGCGCCGGGCTCTGCCCGTCAGTGCAGGCACGAGCGCCTCAGTGATCGACGTCACGATCTGGTCCTGGATCTGGAAGACGTCTGTCATCTCGCGGTCGTAGCGCTCCGACCATAGTTGGAAGCCGCTCGTCACGTTCACGAGTTGAGCTGTGACCCGAAGCGTGGAACCCGAGCGGCGCACGCTCCCCTCGAGGACACAGGCGACGTTGAGCTGTGTACCGATGTCGCGGATGTCAAGCGTGCTGCTCCGGAAACGGAACGCGGACGTGCGTGATGCGACCTGAATTCCCCCGGCGGCGGACAGGGCGTTAATCAGGTCCTCCGAGAGCCCATCCGAGAAATACTCGTCATCGGCGCTCTGGCTTCTGTTCACGAACGGCAGCACCGCGATCGACGCGGCGGGCGGCGAGGCCGAGTTCAGTGAAGGGGAGATAGCCTGACTCCGCTCGATCTTGCGGCAGAAGGCTCGCAAGTCGTTGTACAAGTCGAGCGCGGTCTGGAAGCGGTCGCGCGGGTTTTTCTCGAGACAGCGTTCCACAATCCGCTCGAGCTCACCTGAAAGTTCCGGCCGCCCGCTCGTGAGTGCCTCAGGCGAATCTCGCAGAATCGCCGACGTCAGATCGGCCGTCGTGGTTCCCGAGAACGGCCGTCGCCCGGACGCGAGCTCGTAGAGCATGATCCCCAAAGCAAAGAGATCCGATCGCCCATCCACGGTCTCGCCGCGAATCTGCTCAGGCGACATGTAAGGCAGCGTCCCCATCACCTGTCCCTCACTCGACAGAGGTGCGGTGAGCGTTGCCGCGTGTGTCGCCTCGAGCTTGGCATCCGCAGTCGCGAGCTTGGCGAGTCCGAAGTCCAGTACCTTGACACGCCCGTCGCGGGTCAACATCACGTTCGCTGGTTTCAAGTCTCGGTGCACAACGCCTTTTTGATGCGCCGCAGCCAGCGCGTCCGCTATTGCCATTCCGAGCTCTACCACGCGAGCGATCGGCAGCCCACCGGGCGTCACATGGTGGTCGAGGCTCTCGCCTTCGACCAGCTCCATGGTCAGAAAACGAAGGTCGTTCTCATCCTCAACCGAGTAGAGCACGACGATGTTCGGGTGGTTGAGGCCCGCGACCGTACGCGCCTCGCGCTCGAAACGGGCCAGTCGGTTGGCGTCCGAGGACACGTCGGCAGGCAGCAATTTGAGCGCGACGTCGCGGCCCAGGCGCGTATCGCGGGCGCGATACACCTCGCCCATGCCGCCTTTGCCGATCTCCGCGATGACTTCGTACACGCCGAGGCGACTACCGGGAGTGAGTACCAAGATTTGCCGCGATTATATGGGCCGCGACATGAATTCGCAGAGGTTTCCTCGCGCACATGGAATGCTAGACTGGCGACTTCAGGATGCGCGTGTATTACATTCCGGCGTCGGCGGGCGTGCTCTTGATCGTAAGCGCTTTCCTGCCGTGGATGCGCGTCGGAGATGTACCGCTCGGCGGCGTGCCCGAGACTGCGGGTTTGTGGATTCTGGGTCTCGGCGGTCTCGCAGTCGTGCTTGCGGGCCTCAGTCTCTGGACGCGCAAGAATTCGCGCCATCCGCTGCTGCTCGTCGGGCTTGCGGCGTTCGCCATCTTCTTTCTCGGTTACCAGTGGATGTCGCGTACCGTTCGCGATGCCGCGTGGGCACAGGCGCAGGCACAGGCAATCGTCAACGACGTTCCTGCCGGCGCGGCACCCTCGAGTTCCGTCGGGCTGGGAATATACCTGGGGATTATCGCGGCCACCGTGCTCGTCCTCTTCGGCCTCACCATCGTCGTCAAGCGCGTGCCAAGCGCGTATGCCATTCCTGAGGACGATGATGTGTAAAAAACTCGAAAGTGGAAAGTGGAAAGTGGAAAGTAGAAAGTCAGATGAAGATAGAGGGGCCAGGAAGGGCTGCTATGCTGAGTCCTTGTTGCTCCTGCCAGTTGAGCAGCGCATGCACGGCGCCTTCATCCAGCGCGACGGTGTAGTCGTTGACGTAAAGCTGAATGTGCTGCTTGACAACCGCCGCATCCATCTCCTGCGCGTGTTCGCGGACATATTCACGACTCTCGTCAGGATGTGCGAGCGCGTACTCGACGCTCGCGCGAAGCGCGCGATCCATAACCGATCCGTGCTCCGGCACCATGTCCCGGCGTATCGCAATCGCGGCCAACGGCAGCGGACAATTCATGCGCTCCTCCCAGACGGCACCGAGATCTTCCAGAAGCGTCAAACCCTTCGCCTGGTAGGTGAAGCGCCCCTCGTGGATCAGCACGCCGCAATCGACGTCTCCACGCAGTACCGCCTGCTCGATTCGATCGAATCGCATCGGGACCGTCTCGAAGCGGCCGAGCAGCCCTAGAAGCAGCGCTGCCGTCGTGCGCTCGCCCGGAATCGCAACGCGGCCGCCGACTTCGCGCGCGCTGCGGGCGACGACAATCGGCCCTACACCAAACCCGGCGGCGCCCCCCGCGCGCAGAAGCGCGTATCGATCTCGTATGCGCCCGTACGCGGCAATGGAAACCTTCGTTACCTCTGCATCGCCGCGCTCGGCCCGTGCGTTCAAGGCTTCCACATCATCGATATGGGGAACGACCCGTGGCCCTGGAACCACGCCGTGCACCAGCGCGTGAAACGCGAAGGTGTCATTCGGACAGGAGGAAAAAGCGAAGCTTAGCGGTGTGCGATCCACGTCAGGACGGCTTCCTGGGCCGCGGCTGCGGCCTCCTTCAATCGCCAGCTCGAGGTATCGCGATTGGTGACGACGTTGCTGATGCCGCGCACTTCGCCAACCGGGACGCCGTGAAGAATGGCGACGTGCGCGATCGCCGCACCCTCCATGCTCTCAACGGCGCCGGCAGTGCGCCGTTCGATTTCACGCGCCGCATTGTCTGTACCGGTGCACGTTGTGACGGTCACGAACGGGACGCGGCGCTTGACAGGGAACAGGTGCATGGGAAGTTCATTGAACAGCGGCGTCGGGCCTTCCACAATCGGGAAGCCGAGCGCCCTCATGTCGAGGAACCCGGAAGGGCTGGTCGCGCCGAGATCGCCGTACCGCTCGGTCTCCGCACATACGACGTCGCCGATGCGGAGGGCCGACGACGGGTACGCGCCGCCGACGCCGCACACGACGATAGCTCGCGCGCCCGTCTGGGCGAGAAACAGTGTCACCGCGTGCGCGGCATTGACCGGCCCGACGCCGGTGCGCACGATTGCGACCTCGCGCTGCGACCCATCGAGCCGCTCGCGCAACAGCGCACCTTCGAATTCTGTCGCGACGCAAAGCAGAAGATCGACCGCCATGCACTGTTTAGGATAGATCGGCAAAGACAAACCCATCCCGGTCGACGACCTCACCCACTTCGATGGCAACCGGACGATTGAACATCGGACCGTCCCATGCAAACGAGTGGAACTCGCCTCGCTCTCCGCACTTATCGACACTGGCCGGAAGGTCATCGAGCAGCGCGCGATCGAACTGGCGGCCGGCGAACGATCGATCGAGGTATTTCGGGTTGACGCACGTCAGAACGGATCGCAGGCCGCCCTCGACCATCTGCTCCGCGAGCTGGCCGGTGGGAATGCCCCAGATAGGAAAGAGTGGCGTGAGGCCCGTGCCCGCGAGCTTCTCTTCGCGATACTTGCGAACATCTTCGAGGAACAGATCGCCGAAGGCCACATGCGTGAATCCTTCAGCGACAGCCTGTGAAACGGCGGTGCGCATGCGTTCCTCGTACTGTTCGTTGGTGCATGGCCAGGGCAGTTGCACCGTTCGCAGCGGCACACCTGCGGTAACCGCCTGCGCCTCGAGCAGCCGCCGACGAACGGCGTGCATTGCCACACGATCGAACTCCTCGTTCATCGTTGTCAGCAGCCCGCCGATTTCAACCGACGCATTCTGCTTGAGCACATGCAGCATCCACGCGCTGTCCTTCCCCGAGCTCCACGACACCAACGTTTTCATATTCTTCAGTTTCAGCTTTCGTAAAACGCAAAAAGGGGGTCTGACCCCTATTTGGGATGGAGGACTTCGGCCATCCGACGCACGGACGCGGAGATCCGCGGCCCCGGATTCATCATGCCGTCGCCGCGAAGCTGGTAGATCCGTTTGTTCCGGACCGCCGGAATCGAGGGCAGAGTTTCCCACGCGCGAAGGTTCCGACTGCTCGTGCTCGCGGTGTCGACACCAATCTCAATGATCACGTCGGGCGCGCGCGCCACGGCGAGCTCGCTCGTCGTCTGAATGCTCTGGCGCTTGACGTCGTCAAAGACGTTCGTGCCACCCGCGGCGTCGAGCATGTCGTGCAGGAATCCCACAGCACCGCTCGCGTAGATGCCTCGAAGCGTTTCTGCATCGCGCCCGAAGACGAGCAGCGTGCGTGGACGCGGGCGCCCCGAGACCCGTTTTCGAACGTCCGCAATCTCAGCTTCGATGCTGTTAGCGAGCACGCCGCTCTCTTTTGCGCTGCCCACACGCGCGCCGAGCTCGCGAATGGTGCTGGTGACATCGGCCAGACCGGCGTGCTGGTACAGGAACATGGGAATGCTGGCGCGCTCGAGCTGCGCGCGCAGGTCGTTCTGCGTTCCGTACACGACGACCAGATCCGGTTTGAGCGACATGATGCGCTCGAGGTCGGGATCGATGAGCCCGCCGACCTTAGGCCGCGTCAGCGCCTCTGGCGGATATCTGTCGAAATTGCCGACGCCGATCACCCGCGGGCCGGCCCCCATCGCAAACAGCATCTCGGTGGTGGAGGGAATGATGGAGATGATGCGTTGCGGCGGGGATTGCGCATGAGTAGCTCGACTAAAATCGAGCCCTACCGGTACGAACCCGGCCGGTGCAGAGTTGAACCCCGCCCATACGAACAGCAAGAGCGCGAAGGCGATCAGCGATTTCTTATGAGCAGCCATAGAAAGAATGGTCCACCAATGATGGCCGTAATCACGCCCACGGGGATTTCCAGGGGCGCGAGGGCGGTGCGCGAAATCGTATCGCAGGCGACGAGAAAGGCGGCGCCGCCGAACGCCGATGCCGGAAGCACGAGGCGGTGATCCGCGCCCACCATCAATCTGACGAGGTGGGGCACGACGATACCGATGAACCCGACGGGACCGCCGAGCGACACCGCCGCGCCGGTGGCGAGCGATGCGCTCAGGAAAGCCAACCGCTGTGTGCGATGCACGTCCACGCCGCGGCTGGCGGCGCTTTCGTCGCTGATCGACAGCAGATTCATCCGTCGCGGCAGGACGGCGAAGGCGGCGAACGATAATCCGATAGGGGGTAGTGCCGCCAGGAGCGGCGCGTAGCTGCTGACGTCGAGGTCCCCCATCAGCCATCGGACGGTGCGGAACGTCTGCGTAAAGTCCGATAGAAACTGCACGAAGAGAATGAGCGCCGAAAAAAACGAGTTCAGCGTCACCCCTGCGAGCAGCAGCACGTTGGTCGAGAGGCCTCGATGCCGCGCGCGCGCCAGACCGTAGACGATGCCAACAGCGCCAAGCGAGCCGGCAAAGCTCGCGATCGGCACCGCTGAGAACCCCACAATGCCCGACGGCAGATCGAGCGTCAGCGCCAGCATCGCGCCGAGTGCTGCGCCGGCGGAAACGCCGAGCGTAAACGGCGTCGCCAGCGGGTTGCGAAGCAGTGCCTGCAGCACAACGCCGGAGGCGGCGAGTGACGAGCCCACGAGCACGCCCGCCAGCACGCGCGGAAGGCGCGCAACGAAGAAGATCTGCGCGTCTGTGTTGTCAGCGAATGGGATCGTCGAGTCGAAGACACGCCAGAAATTGATCGACGTCGACCCCACGAGTGGTGCGAGCAGGCAGACGATGACGGCCGCCATCCCAAACAGAAGCCACGTGATCGCGATGCGGCGGGCGATGCTCATGGCCCCGGCGATTCAGTGACCCGTGCAACAGGGATCACGGTGAGCTGGCCGGTTCTCGCGTTTGTGGTGATGTCGACGTCCACCCCGTAGAGCCTGCGAATCAGCGTGGTATCGAGCATCGCCTCGGTTGGGCCGGCAGCGAGGACGCGCCCCTGGTGCACGAGCACGAGTTCCCGACAGAGGCTGGCTGCAAAATTCAGATCGTGCGTCGACACGACGATCGTCAGGCTCCGCTCGCGGTTCAGCTTGTGCAGGATGGCGCGGATCTCGAGTTGATATGCGAGATCCAGTGACGCCGTCGGCTCGTCGAGCAGCAGAATATCTGCGGAGTCGGCGGTGCCCGGCCCAGGTGCCGAGCTCAACTGCGCGAGCGCGCCGGCGATCACGACGCGCTGCTTTTCCCCGCCCGACAGCGTGTTGAAGAAACGCGACGCGAGGTGTTCGGTGCCGGTCGCGCGAAGCGCCTCGCGCGCGATCTCGAGATCCTCAGGCCCTTCGATTTCGAACGCTCCAAGATGCGGATAGCGGCCCATCGTGGCCATCTCGAGCACGGTGTACTCGAATGCCAGCTGCGTTTCCTGTGGAACCATCGCCATCCGCCTGGCAACGATTGCACGTGAGACCGTGCGGAGGTCGGCGCCGTCGAGCGAGATGCGCCCGCCCGCGGGACGCAGCAATCCGCCCAGCAATCGCAGCAGAGTCGTCTTGCCGGAGCCATTAGGGCCGAGGACGCCGACGAGGCCGCCTTGCGCGAAGCGCGCGCTCACGTCATCGAGCACAAAGCCTCGATACGCGAACGATACGTGCTCGGCCGCGAGACCAGCGCTACTCATCGAGGATCAAATCTTCCGCCACGCATCCGCTGTTGGTCGCTCTCCCGACCGCACGCACGCGCAACGGATGCGAGAACGCCTCGCATGACGTGACAACGGTGTGGTACTCACCGTTCTCGCCGCACGGATCCACCTCGAGCGCGATGAATTCGTCCAGCAGATCATCGGCAAGATCGCGCCCCAGGAACGACTCGTCGAGCTTCGTCGATCGCACCGTGACAATGCGTGCGCGGGCAGCCGAGTCGAGGAACCGGCGATAGAGATCGGTGGTCGACTCCTTCCAGAGCGGCTCCACAGCGGTGAGGCCGCGCCCTGCGCTCAGCCGCTCGGCCCACTGGCGATGCTCGTCGAAGAGAATGTCACCGAACACCACGTGGGTCACGCCCATCGCCGCCGCTGCTTCGAGCGCGCGATCGAACGCGCTGTCGTACGTGTCCCAGGTGCACGTCTGCGTGATCGACTCGAGGTCGAGCCGCTGAACCTGCGCCGTGAGTATCTCCGGCCGCAGGCCGTGCGATCGGCTGCGCGTCCCGTCATCGTTGAACATGGTGAGCGCAGCGACGAAGTCGAAGGTGTCTCGTGCGCGGTGGTACGCCGCGCACGAGTCCTTGCCGCCACTCCACGAGATGGCCGCCTTGGGGCGCGCCATCAGAACCTGGTCCGTATACCGGCCCGCACCGAGCGGCCAAGCGCGGGGTAGCCCAGCGGCTCCATGTATTCGTTGCCGGCCAGATTGTCGATGGTGACGAAGGCGGCGGTCCTGCGAGCGAAGCGGAACTCGCCGCTCGCGTTCCACAGTGCGTAGCCTTCGCTCGAGCTGAGAGTCGGGAAGTTGAAATCGGTGTCGACACGCGATCCGACGAACACGCCGCCGAGCGCCAGGTTCATGCGACTGCGCGTGTAGGACGCCTGCAGCGAGCCCGAGTGGGTCGGACGCCGATACAGCTCCCTGCCGGGCGAGAAAATCGGGCTGCTGCTGATGCTGCGAATCACCTTGGAATCGAGGAAGGTGTAACCGGCACCCACACGAAATCCCGCATTGACCATGGCGGTGCCAGCCAGCTCGAGACCGGACGCCCGAGTTTCACCGATGTTCTCGTACTGCGCGCTGAAGGTGACCGGGTCGGTTGGTCCGAGGCTGATCAAATCGTCGAAGTGATTCGCGAAGTACGTCGCTTCAATCGCCGCGCGATCGCCGGCAAATCGCTGCTCGATGCCGACATCGAATCCGCGCGACCTCTCCGGCGCGAGATCCGGATTGCCAAGGAAGAACGGCGACGGACTGTACGACTGAACGAACAGAGGCTCTTTGATCCCGCGCCCCACGCTGGCGCGAAGGCGGCTGGAGCCGATCGCGTCGCTGCTCGTCCTCATGAGCCATGACACAGCGAGGCGTGGCGCTGCATAGAAGCCGAAGCTGCCGTTGTTCTCGAAGCGGATGCCGCCTACCAGCGAGGCACGCTCTCCGCTGGCTTCGTACTGCACCGTGGTGCCGGTGTTGTTGCGCTCGGGCCGCTGCGGCGCCACCGTTGACAGATGGTTCGTCAGCACGCCGCGCTCGCCGTCGTAGGCGAATGCAGCTGTCAGCGTCTGATTCGGCGCGACGACTGCATCGGCGCGATACTCGAAGTGGTGCCGCTGTAGTTTGGTTTCCGAGTCGTACAGGAAGTCAGACGACGTGAACGCCCCCACGAGATCGTTGAAACGCGGCGTATACGGCGGATCCGAGATGAGATTCGTCGACCGGTAGTTCGTGAGAATGTAGGAGTAGCTCGTCTGCTGCGTTACCCGCGATCCGAGCGGCTGATTCCATCCTCCGAGCGCGTTGATGTCGCGATGGCGGAAGAATGCGTCCATATCGGGCCGCCCGAACGCCGTCGTCCCCGGCGTCCCTGTGCGCCCGAACTCGCTGCGTCCGAGGAATCGCGCCGACGCGCCCGATTTCAGCAGCCGCGTCACGCTGCCCGATACCGTCGACGTCCTGTTCTCGTTGTTCGGCTCCTGATTGTTGGTATCGAGATGCGATCCGAATATTGAGTAGTCGACGGCCCCCGTTCGCGCCCCGGCTCCAACCGCCACGTGCGCGGTGTTGAACGTGCCGCCGTCGACCGTCAGGTTGAGTTGCGGGCGTCCGGCGTCGGGCCGCACCGAGAACAGCTGAATGACGCTGGCCATCGCATCGGATCCGAACAGCGCCGAATGCGCCCCGCGCATTACCTCGATGCGCTCGATGTTCTCCGGAGACAGCGACGCGAAGTTGAATGCGCCGCCCGGCTCGTTCAACGGCATCCCGTCGAGCAGTACTTTGTTGAACGTCGACTCGCCGCCCCGCACGAACACGCCAGTCAGGTTGCCGACGCCCCCCGAGCGGACGGCCACGACGCCCGGTATGGTTCGGAGCAGGTCAATCGTGCTCAGCGCGTGCCTTTCGTCGATCTGCCGGCGATCGAGCACGGTGATCGAGGCGCCGACTTTCGACTCCGGCATGTCACGCCCGGTGGCAGTGACGACAACCGATTCGTGGATCGTCGGCGGGGTTTGCGGCGGAGTGGTCTGCGCGTATGCGACGAATGAGGTAAGGAGAAACAGGAACGCAGTAACAGGAAAACGGAAGCGGAGCATGAGCCCTCCTCTGGCGTCTTTCGCGCCAGTCGTCCGCGGTCCGCCTTCGCCGCAGGTGCGGCTTCGGCGTGACAAGCGGAAGTAGGGACGTCCCAGTGCCCAGGTGTCCTGACTCGCGGATCGCAGCCGGCGGCTCGTGCCTTCCCACACCCGTCAAGGATGCAGTGGCGTATGCGTCGAGCGCCGCTCCCCGCTTACAGTGGCGTGACCGTGTGGGCGTTTCACCCACTTCGCGTGGTCACCGGGAAAACGTCGTTGCGGCGCGCAGTATAGCACCGCGCCGAGGGTTGAAGGCTAAGGGCTGAGGGCTTAGGCAATTGAGAGCAGAGAGCAGAGAGCAGAGAGCTTTTGGGATACGATCGACGTGAATGCTGCAGGATATCGCCGACAAGCTCGATCGGAGCGAGCGGCTGTCGCTGGAGGACGGCGTCCGCCTGTTCGAGCATCCCAGCCTGCTCGACGTCGCGGCGCTCGCCAACCGGGAGCGTGAGCGCCGTCATGGCGACTTGACCTATTACAACTACAACATCCGCATCGAAGCGACCAACGTCTGTGTGGCGAGCTGCCTGTTCTGTTCGTTTGCGCGCCTGCGTCCGGGCGACCCCGGCTCGTACACCATGTCTCTCGAAGACGCGTGGCAGAAGCTTCGGGTACGCCACGACCAGCCGCTGACCGAAGTGCACGTCGTCAACGGCCTGCACCCTGATCTCCCGTTCGAGTACTACCTCGACATGCTGCGCGGCTTCAAGCGAATCCGGCCGGAGATTCATCTCAAGTGCTTCACCGCCGTCGAAATCGCGTTCTTTGCCGAGCTGTACGGCATGACGGACGAGCAGGTATTGCGCGAACTGATGGAGGCGGGTCTGGCGTCGCTCCCGGGCGGAGGCGCCGAAGTGTTCGCCGAGCGTGTGCGGCGGAAAATCTGCCACGATAAGGCGGATGCCGACAGGTGGCTATCCATTCACCGCACGGCGCACCGTCTCGGGATGAAGTCGAACGTTACGATGCTGTACGGCCACATCGAGACCAACGAAGAGCGCGTCGATCACATGGTGCGGGCGCGCGCGCTGCAGGACGAGACCGGCGGATTTCAGGCATTCATTCCGCTGGCGTTCCATCCCGACAACAATCAGATGCGGAAGCTGCCTGCCCCGACCGGGTCCGACACACTGCGCGTGCACGCGGTGTCGCGGCTCATGCTCGACAACATCCCGCACGTCAAGGCGTTCTGGATTGCGACGGGCGTAGAGCTGGCCCAGACCGCGTTATGGTTCGGCGTCGACGATCTCGATGGAACGGTGCAGGAAGAGAAGATTTACCATATGGCGGGATCGCGCACGCCCGAAGCCCTGACGACGCGCGACATCGAGCGCATCATCCTGGCAGCCGGCCGTATCCCCGTCGAACGCGACACGTTCTACAACGTGGTAGGAACCGGAGTTCCGTCCCACGCGACCCACGTTGCCCACGCGACCCACGCCGCCGCTGTAAAACCGCTATAATCAAAAGTTCATATGTCGACGCTGCTTCCTGTCCTGACGGAGTTCGAGAAGTCGCACATCGCGGAGCGCCAGCCGCTGCCCGAGCGATATCTTGGTCTGTCCGATGACGAGCTGGATCGCCGCATCACCGCTGCGAAGGCGGCGCTCGGCACGCGCCTGATCATTCTCGGCCATCACTATCAGCGCGATGAGGTCATCAAGTTCGCCGACTACATCGGCGACTCCTTCCGCCTGTCCGGTGAGGTCGCGAAGCATCCCGAGGCCGAGTTCATCGTGTTCTGCGGCGTGCACTTCATGGCAGAGAGCGCCGACGTCCTGTCAGCGCCGCACCAGAAAGTGATGTTGCCCGACCTCGCGGCCGGCTGCTCGATGGCCGACATGGCCGCTATCGATCAGCTCGAAACGTGCTGGGAGGAGCTCTCGTCCATCGTCGATCGGCCATCGTCGATCGTCGATCGGCCATCGTCCATCGTCGACGATCGACGATCGCCGTTGGACGATCGCCGATCTGTCGTGCCGATCACCTACATCAATTCGTCCGCGGCTATCAAAGCCTTCGTCGGTGAGCGCGGCGGTATCGTCTGCACATCAACGAATTGCGCGGCGACGCTGCGCTGGGCGTGGGAGCGCGGCGAGCGGATCCTGTTTCTGCCCGATCAGCATCTCGGCCGCAATACGGCCTATAAGATGGGTGTCCCCCTCGACAAGATGGTCGTATGGGATCCGCACGAAATGTACGGCGGCCAGACCCCCGAGCAGCTGATCGACGCCAAGATGATTCTGTGGAAAGGGCATTGCTCGGTCCACGAGCGCTTTACCGTCGCGCAGATCGCGCGCATCCGTGAGCAGCATCCCGGCGTGCGCGTCATCGTGCATCCCGAAGTGCCGTGGGACGTCGTGCAGGCTGCGGACGACAGCGGATCGACCGAATACATCATCCGCCAGGTCACCGAAGGCGCGCCCGGTTCAACGTGGGCCGTCGGCACCGAGATCCATCTGGTGAACCGGCTCGCGAAAAGCGTTGCATCGGAAAAAACCGTGCTCTCGCTCGACCAGTTCGGGTGCCTGTGCTCGACGATGTTCCGCGTGTCGCCGAACCACCTGCTCTGGATTCTCGAGGGGCTCGTCGAGGGCCAGGTGCACAATCGAATCGTCGTCTCCGACGAGCAGAAGCACTGGACGAAGGTCGCGCTCGATCGGATGCTTTCCGTTCATTAATCATTCGCCTCAGAGGAGGACAATCGTGGCCCACACACTTCCGCCGCTTCCGTATGCGTTCGACGCACTCGAGCCGCATATCGATGCGAAGACCATGGAGATCCATCATGGGAAGCATCACAACGCGTATGTGACGAACCTGAACGCCGCGCTCGAGAAATATCCCGAGCTGCAATCGAAGAGCATCGAAGATCTGCTCCGCGAGATCAGCAAAGTTCCTGAAGACATTCGCCCCGCGGTGCGCAACAACGGCGGCGGCCACATGAACCATTCCGCGTTCTGGAAGTGGATGGGCCCGAAGGCCGGCGGCGCGCCGACCGGCGCGCTGGGCGACGCCGTCAAGTCGACGTTTGGCAGCTACGACGGCCTCAAGGAGCAGATGACGAAGGCCGGTGTCACGCGCTTCGGCAGCGGTTGGGCGTGGTTGATCGAGCAGAACGGCAAGCTCAGCATCGAGAGCACGGCCAACCAGGATCAGCCGATCATGGAAGGCAAGAAGGCGATCCTCGGCGTCGACGTGTGGGAGCACGCGTACTATCTGAAATATCAGAACCGCCGTCCGGATTACCTCGCGGCCTGGTGGAATACGGTGAACTGGGCTGAAGTCTCGAACAAGCTCGGCAAATAGACAGTGTCGCTGTCCGCGATTCTGTTTCTATTCCTGGTCCATTTAGGAATCGGCATCACCCTCGTCCTCGCCTGGGTTGGACGCGAGGCGGGGGTGAAGTTTTTTCGGTTCAATGCGGGGACTGCGGCGCTGCTCATAGCGGTCGGCTTTGCCCTCAGGCCCGAAGTGCCCAATGCCGGAGCGCTTCATACGGCCGGAACTGCAGCACTTCTCGTCTGTGAAGCGGCGCTCGTCATCTACTGGGCCACGATCGGCCGCATGCTTGCGAGGATTCGGCCGGCACTGCTCTGGACGGCGATCGCTGCCGGCCTGATCTGCGTCACGCTGCAGGCCTTCGAGGTGTCGCGCGACGCGCCTGGCCTGATGCCGCTCCTCACCGTCGCAAGCTTTCTCAGTTCTGTCGCGCTGCTCGGCGGAGCATGCGGCGCGATGGTACTCGGCCACTGGTATCTCGTCGTCCCGTCGCTCGACGTGGCGCACCTGCAGTCGATCGTCAGGCTGCACATCGGGTCGACAGTGGTCCGCGTGGTTGTCGTCGGCGCCGCGGTGCTGATCGCGATCGTCTCGTGGGAGCCAGGCGTGCCCAACTTCGAGCGCTACATTTTCTCGATCGACGGGATTTTCTTCTGGCAGCGCGTGCTGTTCGGCCTCGGTGGCCCGGCGGTGCTGTCGTACCTGACGTGGGAAACCGCGAAGATTCAGTCGACGCAGTCTGCGACGGGCATTCTCTACGTCGATTTCTTCACCGTGATTGTCGGGGAAGTCCTCGCCAAGTACGTGCTTCTCTCCACCAAAGTGCCTGTCTGATGCGGGTCATCGCGCACTGCCCGAAGTGCGATGCAGGGTTGCTCGTGATCGCTGCGGAGACGCCCGAGTCCATCAAGTGTGGCGGATGCGGGCATGTGCTGTCGCTGAGCTTCAGCGATGCGATCCGCAGCGACGCCAAGGTCGACGTGTGCCCGGTGTGCCAGGGCAGCGATTTCTATATCCGTAAGGATTTCGATCCCAAGGTCGGCCTGACGGTCGTGATCATCGGCGCGCTCATCAGCGGTGTCTTCTACTGGTTCGGGGAAGACCTGATCGCCTACAGCATCCTGGGAGGGGCCGCACTCATCGACCTGTTCGTTTACGGACGCTTGGGGGACGTGACCGTCTGTTATCGATGCCATAGCGAGTTCCGCGGGAGGTTCGAGCGGACGGCGTCTCACTTCGATCTGCAAACAGCTGATGTTCTAGAACAGGAATACGAGCGGAAAATCGGTCGCAGATAGAACTGCCGTCGCGCCTTGGCACACAAGGCTCGCAAGCCCTTCTGCTCCAGCCCTCGGCACGGGTCATGCAACGCTATGGCCGGAGGTCTCCGGAATGTGGAACAAAGACGAGGCAAAAGGTAAAACTGATCGGGTGGCTGGCCGCGTGAAACAGGCGGTTGGCGATGCCACCGACAACGAGAGCTTACAGGCCGAAGGCGAGGCCCAGGAAGCCGGCGGCAAGGTTCAGGATGGTTTCGGCAAGGCACGCCGTGAAGTGGGCAAGGCTATCAAGGAAGTCGGCGACGCAATCAAGAAATAACGCTAGAACAGCGTGACGACAACCGGGGTTCCCGCTTCAACGGCGTCGGTGTTGGCGGGAATCTCGATATAGCCATCGGCGCGCGACATGCTCGTGATGTCGCCCGATGCTTTGAACGCAGGCACCGCTTTCCCACCGTCAACCCGAACCGTATAAAACTGATGGCGCCCCGCTGCCGATGAAATCCGCGCTGCCAGCGGCAGGGTCAACCTCCTGCTGATCTTCGGACCGAGACGCGCGATGCGCCGGAGCATGGGCACGAGCAGCATGTGCGCGTTCGACAGGCACGACGTTGGATAACCCGGCAGTGCAAATACCGGCTTGCCATTGACGATGCCCAATCCCGTAGGCTTGCCCGGTTTCACGGCAACTCCATGAAACAGCATCGTGCCCTTCGCTGCGATTGCATCGCGAATCAAATCACGTTCCCCGACCGAGCTGCCGCCAGAAAAAACGACGACGTCGTCGGCGGCGAGCTTGTCGAGCGCAGCCAGCAGCGCGTCGAGTGTGTCGGGGGCAGGCGGGTACACGACAGGGATGCCGCCGTTGTCCGAGACGATGGCGGCGAGCGTGAAGCGGTTGATGTCGTAAATCTGTCCGGGCTTCAGCACGCGACCGGGATCGACGACTTCGTTACCCGTTGAAAGGATCGCGACGCGCGGACGCGTATAGACATCGACCTGGGCTTTTCCGACCGCGGCGAGCGCGCCGATCCGGCTCGAGTTCACGATCTCGCCAGCAGCGACCACGACTTGCCCGGCTCGAATGTCGGCGCCCTGGCGCCCGACGTTCTGCTGCGGCTGAACCTCGGCGAAGATACGCACCACCGTTTCGGCATCCGAGCCGGTTTCTTCGACTATGACGATCGCATCGGCGCCATTGGGGATTGGCGCGCCTGTGGAAATTTCGATGCACTCGCCGTCGCGCACAGTCAGCGGAGACGATTCACCTGTATAGACCGTCCCGATTTTCGCAAGCATTCGCGGCGCGGATCGAGACGCGCCCTGCGTGTCGCGCGCCCGCACCGCGTATCCATCCATGCCCGCCCGCGGAAACGGCGGGACATCTCCTTGCGCGATGACGTCGGCGGCGAGCACCCGCCCGTTTGCGTCGCCGAGCATGATGGACTCGACTGTCTCGATGGGCGCGCCCGTAGCGTCGAGGATGGCGTGCGCCGCCTCGAGAGAAATCACCTCGTCGAAGGGCCGCATTCTAGGGTGGGCCATTGCTACCGGGACAACTCGCGGACGAGATGGCCGAGCTCGGGCAGCAGCAGCTTGATCATCCCGAGGCGGACGGCGTTCTCCGATCCCGGGAGCGAGACGATGATCTTTCCCTGCGATGTGCCTGCGCAGGCGCGGCTCATCATCGCCGCCGGTCCGATCTCCTGATAGCTCAACATGCGGAACAGCTCGCCAAACCCTTCGAGGCGCTTATCGAGCAGATTGCAGACGACCTCGTATGTGGAATCTCGAGACGTGATGCCGGTGCCGCCGGTCGTGACAATCACCTGCGGCGCAGGGTTATCGAGCTGCTGCTGCAGCGCCGATCGAATGGCCTCGGGATCGTCGCGCACGATTCCACGCCCGGCCACCTCGTGGCCGTTCGCCTGCAGCAATTCTGCGATGGCGATGCCGCTCGTATCGGTCGCGGGCGTGCGCGTGTCGCTGATAGTCAGCACGTAACAGCGGACGGAAGCCGGTGAGGTCGCTTTGTGATCGAGGTGGCTCATATAGGGATCGTGGGTCGCCTGGGGATCGTAGGGCGCGTGGGGAACGCAGGTCGCGCGGGTAATTACCCACGATCCCTACGCCACCCACGAACCCCGCGAACCCTACGTATCCCCTATGTTAGACTCAACGGTCGGTTTGTCGCGCCCATAGCTCAGTTGGATAGAGCGTCTGGCTACGAACCAGGAGGTCGCACGTTCGAGTCGTGCTGGGCGCACCAATTCCCTAAGGTTGACAGTCAAGTCCTAGCGGATCGTCGTCTCGAACGTAAAGGCCACGTGCCCACTCCAACGCCCTGTCATCCCTCCGAAGTACATCAGCACTTCTCGCGCCGTGCTCACTGGGACATCCGCGGACAGCTCATCCTCGCCACTGACGGTGACGCCTTCGGCAAACAAACGCATCGTGGCGCCCACGTTGGGCCAGCTGACGCGCACGCCAACTGTGCCGGCACGCGGAACAGCGACACGAATCAGACGGCAGATACACACCTCTTCACCGATGACGTATGGAACGTCGTGCGGCGCCAGATCCGCGGGTTTGACAGTCTCGCCAGCGGCGAGGCGCACGACGCGCTGCATCGGCAGGTCGACCTCCTCTCTTTCTGTCGTCGTCGTCTCGACTTCGCGTGTTTCGTAGCCGTCCTTTTCCACCTTGAGGCGTAATTGCCGTCGTGGAACATCGGTTATCGCGAACTGGCCATTCGCGCTGGTTACTGCGGAGCGACCGGATAGCGTCTCAACGACAACGACGCCGGGCAACCCGCTGCCCTCTGTGCCGGGGAACCAGCCGCGGTACTCGTCGCCCCCTGGCTCGCGCACTCGCCCGCGCAAGGTAAAGGTATCAGGCGGACTCGCCCTTACGTTGACCGCGGCGTGCTGTTTCTCGTATTCAAAGGAAATGACGCACGTGCCAAACCCGGCGATCTTGGCTTCCCCGGTCTCAGAGACCGTAGCCACGTGCATGTCGGACGACTGCCACTGACCGTCAGCGGTAACATCCCTGGAGCTGCCGTTGTTGAAAGTTGCCGTCGCGGTAAACTGGCCGGTTTGACTGATGCCGTTGAAGATCACGTTTCCAACGATCGAAATCCGTTGTATTGCATCGTGATCGACAGAGGTTGGGCGCGTGAACAACGTGACCGGTGATTGCTTCCCTCCATCGCATGACGCAGTCATCAGCGCTGCGACCGTGACGGACACCGCAAGGCTCCCGGGACCCACTCGGCGCATCTTCGTTCTGCTCCCCGGGTCGAATTATACGCGGCGGCGGTCAGAGCAAGACGCGAACACGACGCGGCTCTCACTACTTGGGTGGAGTGCGATAAAATCTACCAATGGATCATAAGACGGCGGTACTCGTACTTGTCAACGCGATGCAAAGTGACAAGAGTCCTGAGGATATCCAGTCGGAAGTCGATGAGTTACTGGCGACCGTGGCTCCGGAGGAGCGAGAAGCCGTTTTGACCGAGGCGACACAAACCTATAAAAGGGTAGAAGCAAAACTCCCGATTCATCCCTCTACAACCAAGCCAGAGGGTTCGCTTCAATAACTGGAGGCATATTGGCCGAGAAGACTGCAAAAAGAAAAACTGGTCGAAAGAGGGCCGCAAAGGCGGGCGGGCAGAGACGGACGACCCTGAAGAGCGGTCGCAAGAACACGGCGTACGCGAAGCGGCGGAAGAGCGGCACCTTCAAGGAAATTGACGGCGTAGGACGGTCACTCTCGACCGATCGGCGCAAGAAGGCGAAAACGAAGGTGAAGAAGGGCTACGGAGACCGCGGCGACCGTTAGGATTTCATTCTTTCGTCCACTTTTTCGTCCCCGGCCCATCGCCGCCAGGCTTGCTCGACCCGATCGATCCGCGAGACCGGCCCCGGTACTGATTGGTCTGTCCAGCGCGATTCGTTCCTTGCGCTTTTTTCTTCTGATCTTTTCGGTTGCCGGTTTTCTTCGCCATATTCAGCCCTTCCGGTTCGAGCCTTTCGCCGCCCAGCGCTTCTGCGCGGCGGCGCGCATCTTCGCCCGGGTTTCCTCGGAAATTTTGCGCCGGCCTCTGCGCTTTCGCGGCGTGTCGTTGAGCGGGGAAGCGGGAACCGATTTCGCCGGTCTTCCACGCTTGCGCTTTCCCCGGGGCCACGCGAGCGACAGATCACCCCCCAGTTCGCCCATCAAGGTAGACGCTTTGTCTCGAACGGTGCCAAGAGCCACGAGCAGCGTCTTGCGCTGATCCAGCCATCGCCGCGCGTGCATTTCGGTCGTGCCGAACAGACGGCCGACCTCGGCCGATATTTCCTCGAGCGTCAGTGACTTTCTCGCCATGAATTCCTCCGGGCGGGCAATATACCGCATTGGCCGGCCTTTCGAGTATATTGAACGCCGGGACTCCCCCAGTTCCGCGAGCGGCCCCGCCGACGAAAAACGCGGACAGGTGAGCCATGTTCAATCTCACGCTGCACGATCATCTTCATCTTACGTTCAACGAAATTACCCAGCGCCACAATGCCCACGCGCTCAAGGCACAATCGCGCGGGCGGTGGAGCCGCCGGCTTCGAGGGAGCGAAACTGTGCTCGTTGGCGGCGCCACCCTCGCCGCCGCCGGAGCTGCGTTCGGACACGGCCAGATCCTGGCTATCGTCGCCGCATCCCTGTGCGGCGTCGCGCTGCTCGTCTTGCTCATCACCCTGACATTCGACTTCGATGCATCCGCGCGCGCACACGCAGCGTCCGGCGCTCATCTCTGGGGGCTGCGCGAGCGGTATCGATCGCTGCTTTCGGACCTTCACGACGGAGCGCTCAGCCTGGCCGACGCGCGGCTCCGCCGCGATCGGCTGATCGACGAGCTCAGAGGCATCTACGACATCACCTCCGTCATCGCGCTCGAAGAGGATTACCCCAAGTCCGCCGGCTCGAACGAAGAACAAGCCGCACCGAAACCGCCGGTGTATCGCAGCGCGTAGTGAAGATGATGGTTTTGGTATGCTGTCATCAGGAGAATCGATGGCAGAACCCAAGGATCCGCACCGCGAACGCATCGAAGAGCTCGGCCGCATGAATACGATCTACTCCGAGCGGCCATGGCACGACTGGAAGCCCGGCACGCCGCCCAAGCACGATCACTACACTCACGAGAATCCGCCTGCGGTGGACGACGAGCACCCGGATAAGCCGGATCGAGACTAGTGGCCCGAAGACGGGCCACTAGCTAGAGGACGCCGACCAGATATTTCTCGCCAGTCGGAGCCGGCACCCCGCCCGCCGGCTCGATCGTGACGGCCATCGCCACGGGCTGAGGCAAATCCTGCGGTGTGCTGATCGTTTCGCTCACGTTGCCCGCGGCGTTCGGGGTGAGCAGCCCCGCGCTGATCGGCGCCTTCGCCGTGACAACCCACAATTGATAGGTGCGTCCCGCGGGCAGCGGCGGCAGGTTCGCAGCTGTGAACACCATCCCGCGCGATCGGCTCCAGAATGCTCGAGCGGATGCCTTCGGAGCGACAGTCTGGCCAGCGAGATCGATTCGTGCGACGTCGGGCGCCGTCAGCACCGCTACCGACGTCTGCGCAACAGCCGCCGCTCTCTGCGCGTCAGCCATCTGCCGCCCTGTCGCGTCGGCACGATCGCGTGTCTCGCGGAGTTCTCCTTCGAGCGCTGTGATACGTGAGCGTAGTTGCAACGTGTAGATGGTGAGGCCGGCCGCAAGCGCGAGGGAGGCCGCTGTGGCCAGCCACGGCCTGTAGGAGCGTGACGTCCCAGGACGCGCCATCGGCGCGCGCGCCGACGTCCCGCTCAACACGCGCGCGCGAAGCTCCGCCGGAGGATCCACTTGTGGCACGGCCTGCCCAAGCCCTTGAAGGATCGGAGGCTCCAGCTCCGGACGATCGTGGTCTTCAGTCGAATCTGTCATGTCTTCAACAGAGATTCGCGAAGCTTGATGACGGCCTGGCGAATCCTCGTTTTCACCGTGCCGAGCGGCTCCGACAGCCGAGCGGCGATTTCCGGGTGGCTCAATCCTTCGTAATAGGCAAGCTCGAGCGCCGTGCGCTGCGCTGCAGGCAGCTCGTTCAACGCCTCACGCAACCGGTCGACCTCTTCGCTCGAAAGCAACTGCAGATCCTGTGACGGAGCAGCATCCGCCACTTTCTCCGCCGAATGCGTGTCTCCGCCGCTCTCCGGTCGCGCGCGTTTCGCCCGCAGGCGATCGATCGCGCGGCTGCGCGTCATCGTCAGCATCCAGCCGGCGACCGCGCCTCGCTCGGGCTCGTAGCGGTTCGCCTGGGCCCAAACCTGCGCGAACACCTCCTGGACGATGTCTTCGGCGTCGGCGCCGTTCTGCAGGATGCGCTGCGCCAGCGAAAACACGAGCCGCGCGCGGCGATCATACAGCTCCGCCATCGCGCTCTCGTCACCGCTCGCCATCCGAGCAAGCGCTGCGCGATCGGCAAGACGTTCTTCCTCTGAAGCGGCCGATCGTCCGAGAAGCGCAAGCATGACCCACATATGTAGCTACGGCTGAGAGCGCATGAAGGATGGGTTGGGGAGCTTAGCAGCTTGCCCAATCCATTCCCAGATCCGGGCCGTAGAGGTGGTGTCTACCCTACCGCAAGGCCGGAGCCCGCCACGCGAGCACCGCGAGTGCGAGCGCGGCCGCCAGCAGCACACCGTCGCGCGCGAGCGTTTTCGCAGACAGCGGTTCTCCCACCCCAAAGCATCCGCAGTCGATTCCCGCTCCGCGGAAGTACGACACGACCATCACCGAAAAAAACAAGGCGAGAATGCCGGCTGCGACGATCGACAGGTAACGCAGCCATACCCCGCCGATGAGGAGGATGCCGAGCGCCAGCTCGAACACAGGCAACGTTCTGGCGACCGCGAACACCGCCCATTCGGGCAGGAGTTGATAGGAGTCTATGGATAGTGCGAAGAGCAGCCACGACTGGCGCAGCTTCGTGTATGCGGCGTAGATGAACACCGCGCCCAGCAGCAGACGCAGCGCCAGCGCGTCGCGTCGAATCACGGGCCGACGATCGTGTTCAGGTACTTGCTGAACACGGTGTAGCTCACCGCACCCACAACAGGATTGGGCTTCCCATCGTGCGTCACGATCATCGTCGGCGTCGAGCCGACCTTCATGCGCTGGCCCAGCTGGATGTCGCGCTCGATGCCGGCGAGTATCGCCGGATCTTTCGCAAGCTCGCGCAGCTTCTTCTGTTCCTCAGGCGTCAGCACACTGTCGACGACGGCGTCGACGTTGCCGGAGTGGCTCCAGGATTCCTGCTGCCGGAAGAGCGCATCGGCCACCGCATCGAACTTGCCGAGCCCGTCGGCTGCGGCGGCAAGGATGGCGGCGCGCCTCGCATGTTTGTGCTGCGGCAATGGGAAATCATGATGCACGAGTCGTATCTTTCCCTTCATCGCGAACTCTTCCTTGACGCGCTTCACGGTCTGCTCGTGCAGGACTTTGCACGAGGGACATTCGAAGTCGCTGAACAGGTCGATTCTGACGGCGGCGGTGACGGGACCGACGGCTCGCGTCGTTTTCGTCTGCGCGGACGGCGCGCCCATGACGAAGGTGGCCAGCATCAGGGTAGCGGCAAAAAGCTTCATGAATCATAGTAACCTGCCGCTGTCTTGGCTGTCTCTAGCGAGGAACTCATGCGGGCGGCACTGACGGAAGCGCGCAAGGCGCTGGCCATCGATGAGGTGCCGATCGGCGCGGTCGTCGTGCTGGGCGACGAAATCATCGCGACTGGATTCAACCAGCCGATTACCACGGTTGATCCCACGGCGCATGCCGAGATTCGCGCCCTTCGCGCGGCCGCGCAGAAGATCGGTAACTACCGCCTCACGGACGCGACGCTCTGCGTGACCGTCGAACCGTGCGCGATGTGCGTCGGTGCGATGGTGCACGCGCGCATCGGCACGCTCATCTACGGCGCGTCCGAGCCAAAAACCGGCGCAGTCAGCTCGACGCTGAACCTGATTGATGATCCGAGCTGGAACCATCGGATTGTGGTGGTGGCGGGGGTGATGGCGGACGAGTGCAAGGCACTGCTGCAGGAGTTCTTCAAGGAAAAACGTAAAAGGAAAAACGAATGATGTCACGCGTCATGCTCGCCGCTGCGCTGGTGGCCGCATCATGCGTGAATGCTTCAGCGCAGACACCCGATGCCGCGCGGATTCGAGCGGCCTTCCTCCAGATGATCGCGCGGCCGCGTGTGCCGCTCGCGCCGGAGACGCACCCGCGGAGCGACGCGGGAGCCTATCGAGCCGAGCATTTCTCATTTGCGTCCGAAGCGGGCGAGCGTGTGCCTGGTGTGTTGCTCAAGGCTGCAGCCGCGACGGACCGGCGTCCGGTGGTCATCTTCCTGCACGGGACCGGAAGCCGGAAAGAGGAATTTCTGGCGCTCATGCGAACGTTCGCCGATCGAGGGCTTGCGACCGCTGCGATCGATGCCCGGCATCACGGTGCGCGCATCTCGGCAAAGTACGGACAGGACAATGCGCAGTATTACGCGGCGATGCTCGAGACGTATCGCACCGGCAAGGGCCGTCCGTATTTGTATGACACCGTGTGGGACGTGATGCGGCTCGTCGATTATCTCGAGACCCGCGCTGATGTCGACCCGAAGCGCATTGGGGTGATGGGCATCTCGAAGGGTGGCACCGAAGCGTACCTCGCAGCGGCGGTCGATCCGCGAATCGCGGCTGCGGTGCCGATCATCGGGGTGCAGGGATTCCGGTGGGCGCTCGACAACGACCAGTGGCAGGCGCGGGTGGGCACATTCGCACCAGCGATTGAAAGCGCAGCGCGCGACGAGCGTGTGCCGGTTGATGCCGCGTTCGTGCGCCGCTTCTACGATCGGGTCGCGCCAAGGCATTTACGGTGATTACGACGCGGGGTCGATGCTCGCGATCACGGCGCCGCGGCCCGTGCTCGTCATCAACGGCGACTCGGACGCGCGCACGCCGCTGGCGGGGGTGCAGGAGGCGGTCGAGGTGGCGCGCGCCGCCTATTTAAAGATGAAAGCCGAGGAGAAGCTCGGACTCTATCTCCAGCCGAATGCCGGTCACGTTGTCACCCGTGTCGCCGAGCTCGTGATGGCCGACTGGTTCGTGAAATGGCTCGAGCCCTGAATCAAGGCTTGTCAACGGTAGCGCAGGGCTTCAGCCCTGCTATTCCCGCGGCAGCATTCTTGCTCAAATTTACGGCAAAGGAGCAAAAATGCATCTCAAAACCATCCTCGCTCTCGCTGTGTTGTCTGTATCCACTACGGCGATGGCGCAGCAGTCTGGTACCAAGACAATGTCGAAAGACGACGATCGCAAACCCGCGACGGTGGTCGGCTGCTTGCAGGCCGGCGCGCAGCCGAATCAATTCGTCCTTGCTGCGACGGCCGATCCGATTTCAAAGGGGGTCGCGGTTGCCACAACCGGAGCGGTGCCCAATGTGACGTACGTGCTCAGCGGCGGCTCCAATCTCGGCGCACATGTCGGCCATCGCGTGGAGATAACCGGACGGACGTCGGGCAATGCACAGAAGGCCGCGTCTGCCGATTCGAGCGTCACGCGGGAACGCATCCCGGACAAGCCGGATCCGAAAGTGGAAACAAAAGAAAAAATCGCCATCGAGATGCGGGATCTTCAGATTGAGTCGCTGAAGATGGTGTCGACGAGCTGCGCGGCGAAGTAAGCGCCGGTGGTGCTTACTTTGGTGGAATCCTGCGGACCGTGAGCTGCACAGGCGCTGTCTCGAACTCGTCGACGACGACACCATCGTCTGGCGCCGGCTTCACGCGAGCGGCGCCCGTCAGCGTCCCGGTCCCTGCCCCTTGCGCGTCGAGGATCAGCTCCACCATCGTCAGCTCGTAACCGGCTCGAGGCTTTGTCAGGTCCCCAAGAAAGAACAGCGGGCGATCCGCGACCAGCACCAGCCGGCTGCCTTTCCCGCGAGGCTCTTCGCGCGCATAGCGGATCTCCACCCGGCGTCCTTCCAATTCGATCGCGCCGATTTCTGGAAGCGCGCGGAGCGCCGACAGGAATTTCGGGTAGCCCCCGAACTTGAGCGCGTCGGTCACGCGCGTGCGAAATGTCTCGTTCATGAGACGGTCGACATGAATCGTGAACGTCGTTGTGACGGTCGTGGCGCCCTTGCTGACAGTGGCACTGGCAGCCATCGTGAGCGGGAAGTCTGCGGCCTGCACCGCCGCGACGCACATCAGAAGATACACGGCGAGCGATGCAACGCGTGGTGATCTCATTACGGTTCCCTACTTTGCACGAGGTTGTTGGGCGCTTCCTAGAGGTCTCTGACTTTATCTCAGAACAGGCGGTCAGGCGAGTCGCATGTGAATCAGGTAAAATAGAAAGTTCTGCGCGGCCGTTTCCTCTGCGGAGAGGTACCGAAGTGGTCGTAACGGGGGCGCCTCGAAAGCGTCTTGTCCCGTAAGGGGCACGGGGGTTCGAATCCCTCCCTCTCCGCCAATTCACACACCCAGGGTTCCAGTTCCAGTCCGATTCCCGGTTCCGCTGGGCTCCTTCGCGAATCCGAACCGGGAACTAATGTGGAACCGGAACCAGGAACTGGGAACTGGGAACTGGAATTCCATGCCCATATCTCATTCAAATCTCATGGCCTGCTCATGATTCGCTGAGGACTTCGCGAGTGCCTTTCGGTCACAGTGGTGAATATGACATCCACTGTGAACAACGTTAGGGCCGCCGCTCTCATCGCCCTCGCTCTGGCAATCGGACCCATGGGCATCTACGTGGCGGATGCGGACGACGCGCCCGGCGCCGCCGCCATCGGGCTGCTGCTGATGATTGGCGCCGTCATTCTCGGCGTGAAGGCCGCGCGAAACCGGCTGCCGGCCTGGGCCGCGCGAACCGCGCTGACCGTCGGCGTCCTCATTGCGGCCGTCGCGGCATTTCTGACTCATGACCTCGCCGTGAGGTCGCCTCTTTTCGCGCAGCCGCAGGACGTGCCCTCCGTCATCAATTCGGCGCCGTCGCCGCAATATGCGGCGGCCGTCGAGCGCGCACGGTCGCTCGTGCGCGCGGCCGTCCTTGAGCAGAACCTGCCGGGGGTCTCGGTGGCGGTTGGCGCGGGCCTGCCCTCCGGAGCCTTGGCGAAGGAGGGCGGCACCATCGTCTGGGCCGAAGGATTCGGCTGGAGGGACGTTGAAACGGGGACGCCGGTGACACCGAATACCCGATTCAACATCGGCACGGCAGCGTCGGCGGTCACTGCCGCCGCTGTTGCGCCGCTTGGGCTGACTAACACCGGCGCTGACTCGGCGGCGGAGTGGAGTCCGGAGCACATCGGCGAGCCGGAAGAGGACTTCCCGCTCTTCACAATCATGCGCCACGTCATCTTTCAACCGATCGGCCTGGCCCCCGCCGAGTATCCATTAGGTGGCGATCGCGCGACGTTCTACGTCCCGCGAGCTGATGACAATCCACGGCGTGGCAGGCGGCTGATGCGCATGCGTGATCTGGCGTGCTGCGCGGGGACAATGGCGTCCTATTCCACGCCGTCTGATCTGGTGCGCGTCGGCCTGGCAAACGGCGGCAGCATCAACGGCGAGCTGGCTGGCGGGATGGTGATGTCGCTGATGACGCTCGGCGACAGCGGTATCGTCGTCGCCGTGCTGTCCAACATCGCGCACGCGAACACGTCTGCGCTCGGCCTGAAGATCGGAGACGTATTCGCGAAACCGGCGCGATAAGGCATCCCGTCAATTATTTTCGCGCCGCGTGCACATTAATCGGGACGCTCACGGTCGCGGAACCGTTCGCCTCGAACCAGCCAACGCCTTCGCTGACCAGGTCGAATTCAAGCGTGTATTCGCCCGGTGGCGGCGGATTCAAGATGAAGTCGATCCCCTGCGAACTACCTGGAGGCGTCTCGACTGAGAGATGGATGCGCGCGTAGTCGACCTCCAGCGGCTTGCCGTCACTCGTTCTGAGGTGAACTCCCAGATTCACGCCCCCGACCCTCGTTGCACTCGGGAGCCACGTCGCCTGGCCGACGTTCGTCAGCGTCGCGTGACCACGAAGCGGCTCGTTGGAAGCGACAACCTGTTGTTCCAGCCGGATTGCAATCTTCGCCTTGAGCTGGACTCGCGCCCTGCTGTCCGACCCGGAAGCGGAACCCTTATTGAGGAAGAATGTCTGATGCCCCATCAGATAGCCGCGCAGCTTGTCTCCGTAGGCCTCGAGTTCCGCACCTCCGGCAATCAGATCATCGAACTGCTGGAGCGATACGAGATAGGGCTCGGTGCTGAAGACAGCCAGTTCGAGGCTGGTGAAGCCTGCGACCTTCGCCCAATCCCACACCTCCGTGAGAACCAGGTCGTTTTCGACGACCGCAAAGTTCTTCATTTCATACTGCGAATGCGCCGCTTTCGATTGATTCGGTCCAGGCTCCGAAAAGCCCGCAATGCCACCGGGCCGGAGTACTCGTCCGAGCTCGGACAGCACGTCCGCGGGATTCGGTACATGATGCAGAGCGTCGACGCAAATAACGCGATCGATGCTTTCGGATGGCAGATCGATCCGCCGGCCGTCGAAGAGCAGGAATCGCGGCTCCGCCAGGGGTGCCACCACTGGCACACGGTTGAACAGTTCCTGGCCAAGCGCGAGCGCCGTCGGTGACACGTCCATCGACGTGACTGCGCATCCGAGCTGCGTCAGAAACCGCGTGGTCCAGCCCGCGCCCGCGCCGAAATCGAGCACCTGCATCCCTGCAACGAGGCGCATGCCGCTGAGCAGATGGGCAAACGATCCCAGCAGATCCGGAGCGTCGTGAATGTCGGCGAGCGGCTTTGCGTGGTAGCGATCGGCCAGGTCTCTCGTCCGCCGGTAGTACTCCTCCGCGGCACCCAGCAAATCCTCGAGCGTGTGGTTCTTGATCAAGTCGCGAACGTCAACGAAGCCGTCCGGCCGCTCGGCCGGCGGATCGTAGAAGCGCCGCGTGGTGCGCCGCCGCAGCCGGTCGTGGAATTCGTCGGACGCGGCCAGCTCCACCGCCACATCGCGAAGCGTCAAGCCGTCGTGATGAATGAGGTCCAGGTAATGGCGCCGTCCTCGTTCGTCGATGGCTCGTGCGAGCAGCAGGCGGTAAAGAATGTCGAGACCCGCATCACGATCTGAGCCCGTCAGCAGATCCGGCCGCCGAAGCCGGGGAAATACGACGCGTCTCAAGCGGCGAAGTTGCCGATTCAGGAAATCCCGGGTCACCGCGTCACTTCGAAAGCGAAGCGCAACGCCGGAATGCGGTTCCCAGGATGATCGTCGGCATAGGTGAGTTGCGGCAATCGATACAGCTGCTGGCCACCTTCAGGTCCCTGGTAGATGCCCGGATAGAAATCGATCAGGTGCACCCCGGGCGAGCCGGCCGCCGTGAAATTCACGACAACGTCTCCCTGACTGTTGAACCCGCACGCATATCCCATGTACGCGTTGTCGTAGGTCACCACGTAGATGTTGTCGTAGTCGGTCCACCCGACGCCTTTGAGGTGAATCTTGACCGGTGTTCCCACCGGACCCGATGCGGGTGAGATGCCGACGATGCTCGTTTCGATGACGAAATGGGTACGCGCAAGCGTCTTGTCGCCGCTCCGAATCGAAATTGCGTGAAGGCCTCCGAGATCGTCGGGAACAGTCAGAGGGATGTCGATTCGCCCGTCTGCACCAGCGGTCAGCTTGGTCAGCTCGTTCTCCTGAGGAGCAAACCCTCCACCCGACACCCGGTTGCCGGCCTGCGTTTCCCACACGAGCGACAGCGGGGCGTTGGGAGGAAGACCGCTTCCCTTGAGTGACGCGCGTGTCAGCACCGGACCTTGGGTCGGGCTGATCCTCAGGCTTCCGCCACCGCCGGCGATCTCTGCCGTTGGCACCGGCTGCTTCTGATATGGCTCTGCGAATGCGGGCGCGGCGACGTTCCCTGGCGTGATGCGGAAGACGAAACCGGGTCTCGGCAAATACGAGTTTGGCGCTTGCTCGTGATTCAAATAGCCTTGCCCCATGTACCCGGTGTAAAGCTTCACTTGATGCTCGCCGATGGCGCCGGCAGCGCGGAACCGGGCAATCGAGGAGCCACGCGTCTCGGTCGCAGAGACCCACCCGACGTTCTGGTTGTCCCAGTTCACCACCCAGGTGCTTTCCAGCGTCCGCCAGCCAAGTCCTTTGACTCGAATTTCAATCGGAGTGCCGACCGGACCTTCAGTCGGGTGCATCTCGAACGTCTGGCCCACCTCAATCCCACCCTGGGCAACGGGCACGCCATTCTCCGATAAGAACACTTCGTGAACGCCGCCATAGTCTTCGGGAACCTTGAAGACCATCGAGGCGCGGCCGTCACGATCCACCTGCACCTGCGCCAGAGTTTTGGTTGTGTTCGCGAATCGCTTCCCACGAAAACGGTAATACTCCTCGATCACCCATCCGCCGCTGACGGTGCCCCAGACCAAATCCATCGTTCGATTGGCCGGCAGCCCTTCAGCGCTCGCTTCGATCTCGGCGCCTGCGACAGGCTTCGTGTTGTTGGGATACGTGAGTGTGAGCTTCTTCAGTGTCGAGACGGGCTTCGGCGCGGTCTGGTCGTTGGCGGCTGGAGCAGAGGCAATTGGCTGCGGGACATCGCGCCCGCACGCGATCGCGTTCACCAATGCGAGCAGCGTGATGAGGAAACGCGTGACCTCTACTCCACGATCGTTACTTGGGAGTCGTCGACGACGAAGGGCTTGAATTCGCCGGTGCGGCCGTGCTTATCCGTCGCGGTAACCGTGTATCGGACGATACCAACCGGTGCGGTGTCGGGCACGACCCATTTCGCCACCCAGAATTCACGTTCGGGCTGCTTGACCGTTCCCCGGTATCGCATCGGGAGATCCTGCGTCATGCCGCCATATGTCAGGTGAACGACGAACTGGGCCGAAGGTTCCCGTTGGCCGGTGACAGGATCGATCGCCGTCATCCGGAATCCGACCGGGTCGCCGCGCTTGAAGCGGCTTTGCAACACGCAATTGCCCGCCATCCCAGGCTTGCCGACAAACAACGTCACATCGCCGTACACAATCAACTTCCCCTGGCCGGCGGCGGGAGGCGCGGGCGCCTGAAATGCTGCGACCGACGGAATCTCGAAAGCGATGAGCGCAACGGCCGCCAGACCCAGGACGGCTCTGATCGCTGGATTCATGGGCGGAGTCTAGCCGATTTGCGCGCGCCGTTACAATGCACCTGCAACCCGCCCAAACATGCACGTTCTTCTTGCCCTTCTCTTCAACGGCGCTGCGCTCATCCAGTTGCCGGGCCTCATTACCGGAGCAGTCGTGGATCCGTCAGGAGCGTTCGTCGCCAATGCCACCGTTCGCCTCGAGATGTCCGGGCGCACGGTCGACGAAGTTCGGACAGGCAGCGACGGGCGATTCCAGTTGAAGGCGGAATCCTCCGGATCCCTGCGCGTGGTTGTGACCGCTGCGGGATTCGCGGAATTCATCGAACCGGTCTCACTCGACTCGCGCTACCTGCAGGTAATGTTGCAGCCAGCGCCTTTCTTTGAGGCCGTCAACGTCACCTCTTCGCGCACCGACCTGCCGCGGGCGGATCCTGCGGTGACGATGACGGTGCTTCCGGCAGCCGAGCTGCTGACGAGCGCCGCCCTGACGCTCGATGACGCGCTTAAGATGGTTCCCGGCTTCACGCTGTTCCGCCGTACATCCTCTCGCGTGTCGAATCCCACGGCACAAGGTGTCACGCTGCGCGGCCTTGGCGGCACCGGCGCAAGCCGTTCGCTTGTGCTGACCGACGGTGTGCCGTTGAACGACGCATTCGGAGGATGGGTGTACTGGGACAAAGTTCCGCAGGTGGCGATCGATCGCGTCGAAGTGCTGCGAGGCAGCGGAAGCGACCTGTACGGCGCGGATGCCGTCGGCGGTGTCGTGCAGATCCTGACATGGCACCCAAGCCGGCTCGCGGCCCGCGCGCTGGTCGAAGGCGGCGGCATGCAGACCGGCCGCATCTCGATGTTTGGTGGCGGTCGCTCCCGTGGCTGGAGCTACACGGCCGGGGGCGAGTGGTTCAGCACCGACGGCTACATTGCGGTGGCCGAGGAGCAAGATCCGGGAATCGCCCCGCGCGGTCCGATCGATTCCGAAATTGCCTCGAAGCACAGATCTGGAATTGCTTCGATTGGCTACCATGCGGGCAACGGCTGGCGCTTCGAAACCGCCGGCAGCGTGTTTACCGACAATCGCCTGAATGGCACTCCCGCCGTCATCAACGACACCGCTTCCCGGCAGGGGGCCAGCGAAGTTGCCGGTGGACTGGCCGGCGGGCTGCTCTCTGCCCGCGCATTCGCGGGCACGCAGGGCTACGACCAGACGTTTTCGTCGGTATCGGCCGACCGGACGAGCGAAGATCTCAATCGCCTGCAGCGTGTGCCGACGAAATTCAGCGGGGCCGCGGCGCAGTGGGCACGGCCAACTGGAAGGCACACCGTGCTCGTGGGAGCCGAAGCCAAGTTCATCAAAGGAGAGACGCAAGAGACGCAGCTTGCAGCAGGCCGCGTCCTGGCGACCCTCAACAACGGCGGGACACAGGATGTGTGGTCCGCGTTCGTGCAGGATACGTTTCTCGTCAACGATCGTCTGACGGTGGTCATGGGGGCCCACTTAGACCGGTGGCACACGCAATCGAAGAACACCAGTTACGACAAGACGCTGGGATCGTTCAGTCCGCGAGCGTCGTTCGCCCACAGTCTGGGTAGCGGCATTTCCGTTCGTGGTTCCGCCTACAAAGGTTTTCGTGCGCCAACGCTGAATGAGCTCTACCGGGGATTCAGAGCGGGCAACACCCAGACGAATCCGAATGAGGCGCTCGCCCCTGAAAAACTGACGGGTGCTGACGCCGGCGTACTTGCCACACGCGGCCGGCTGTCGGCACGGGTGACTGGCTTCTGGAACGTCCTGGATGACGTCATAACGAACGTCACGCTGTCGAGCACGCCACAACTCATCATCAAGCAGCGGGCGAACGCGGACAAGATGCGGACCGCCGGCGTCGAATTCGAAACCAGCGTACGCGTGCGAACCTCATGGTCGATGGCGCTTTCGAGCGCGATCGTCGACGCGCGTTTCAAGGGCGAGACGAGCCTCCGCGACAATCGCGTGCCCCAGGTGCCGGAGTACAACGTCGGACTGAGCATGCGTTACAGCCACAACACGTGGACGGCGTCCGGACAGCTTCGTGTAACGGGAGCGCAATTCGAGGATGACCTGAACGCGTTTACGCTTCGCCGCGCGACCGTCGTCGACATGTTCGGCAGCCGGAGCCTAGGAGGCAAGGTGAGCGCGTTTGTCGCGGTGGAGAATGCGTTCAACAGCACGTATGACGTGGGCCGGACGCCGATCCTGACGACTGGAGTGCCACGCGCCGCGCGCGCCGGCGTTCAAATCTCATTTCCGTAAGAAGGGATCGTGGGGATCGTAGGGATCGTGGGGTTCGTGGGTCGGCGTGGGGTTCGTAGGGATCTTGGGGATCGCGGGGCGCGTAGAGCCTTAACGCGCGAAGGTCGCCGCGTGCACGCGCGGCTCGGGTCGGTAGCGAAAGATTAGTCACTTGCCACAGGAATCACGTAGTTCAAGCCCGTCCTGTGGTTGCAATTCGAGATCATCGTATGTTGAATCTGTCGACTGGTGGATTGTCTTCCACCCACTGTCAACCGGAGCGTCACCCAGCGGCGGGACCTGAGCAACAAACGCACGCCGCCGTGGCGAATTCAGGAGAGTCGGTGTGATTGCGCGTGCCACACGACCCATGTCGAATTCCCAGCGAGCATCTGTAACCTCGATAGCGTGCATGTTCGCCAGTTGGCGAATGTCTTCCGGCAGGGTTTCGCGTTGGGGGATATGTGCACCGTTGACCAGCACTGGGATCACCTGAAGTCCCCTTTGCAATGCAGTTCTTATTTCCTCTCTATGGAGATCGTCTTGCTCATTCAGCCTCGCGCAAAGCCATTGAGGACCGATGATTACGACCATCGCGACCGCAAGCTGGAGCATTTCCCGAACGACCTCAATAAAGTCGCGGCCGGGAGGCAATGCCTCGATGTCCTTGAATATCTGACCATCACCGAAGGCAGCGATTAAATGATCTCCGACACGCCCGGTATGGCCGGCGGAGGCGGCACGACGGTATGCAACGAACAGCTCCCGAGTCTGTGTTCCAACTCCCGTCACCTCGATAAGATGTTCACCGGCCTCCACAATGTCGCCACTTCTCTGGCGCGCATCACCTTGCCCCCGAAAGGTGCACAGATCGCGAGGATGGTCCCCCCGACGCTCACATCTATCACCGACTTACCCTTTTCAACATAATGCCCCGGCATCGTCGGACTTTCGGTTACGAACCCCAGCATGGGTGGATCGCCGACGGGCGGCATGCGCGTGGTTGTTGACACGGATTGAGGCTACACGTGGACGGGATGGTGTGACAACGTGTGGATGCTGCTGCGCGCATGCGTCAAATGCGCATTCTGGGCCGTGAACCCACGCAACCCACGATCCCGCACGCGACCCACGCTCCCTACGATCCCAACGTCTCAGGTTCCTGCCGCGTCGTCCTCAGCGACAGGATCAACCCGCTGGCGAGGACGCCGCAAAAAATCAGGTACATCAAGCCCGCGGTGTAGCCGCCGGTGACGTCGGCCAAGTAGCCAATCAAATACGGGCCGGCGAACCCTCCGAGATTGCCCGTGGCGTTGATCAGCGCGATGCTTGCGGCTGCCGCGGGTCCGCTCAGAAACAGCGTCGGCAACGCCCAGAACGGCGACGGAAACGAGTAGAGCGCCATGGTCGCGGCCGAGAACGCGGCGATGGCCAGTACAAGATTGTTGCCGGCGGCAATGCTCAAAGACAATGCAATCCCGACGAGAAACAGTGGGATAGCCGTGTGCCATCGCCGCTCGCGGGTCTTGTCCGAGTGCCACGCGGTGAGGAACATGATCGGAATCGCGCACAGCCACGGAATGCCCGAGATGAGAATTACCTGCGTGGTGCTGAGTCCGGAGATGCGCCGCACGATCGTCGGCAGCCATGAGCTGAGGCCGACGCTGTTGGTGATGTAGCAGAAGCAGGCGAGGGCGAGGATGATCACCTGGGGGTTGCGAAGCGCTTCCCATGTGCTCAGCTTGTGCGCGCTCTTCTTCCTTTCCCGTTCGCGATCGAGCTCGCCCGTAATCCACTGGCGTTCGTCCTCGGCCAGCCAGCGCGCGTCTTTCGGGCGGTCGGTCAGATAGAAAAACGCCACCACGCCGAGCACGACCGTCGGCAGCCCTTCCAGAATGAGCAGCCAGCGCCAGCCGTTCATGCCGAGCCAGTCGAGGCGCATCAACGCCGCCGAAATGCCCGCGCCCACCATGTTCGAGGTCGGAATGGCCATCATGAACATCGCCACGGCCTTGGCGCGGTCCTCATAGCGAAACCAGTGCGTGAGATACACGATGATGCCGGGGAAGAAGCCGGCCTGCGCGATGCCCAAAAAGAAACGCACCCAGTAGAACTGCTGGGCCGTGTTGACGAGCCCGCAGAGAGCGGCGAGCGCACCCCACACGACGAGGCTCAGCGTGATGAATTTGCGCGCGCTCCACAGCTCGGTGACGAGCGTCGAGGGAATCTGCAGAAGGAAATACCCGATGAAGAAAATCCCGGCGCCGAAGCCGAAGACAGTGTTCGAGAAGCCAAGGTCGCCTCTCATTTGCAGCGCCGCATAGCCGACATTGACGCGGTTCAGGTAGTTGAAGACGTACAGCACGAACAGAAACGGCATCAGCCGGCGCGTGATGTGCCGGCGCGTGCGTGCGGCGATGTCGTCTGAAGCGCTGGCGGTTGTCATCAATTCGGCAACGCCCTCGAGCGCCGCCTCGGAGAGCGTATCCTGAGCCCTCTACGAGCCGCGGTCAACGGTAAACCGTGACAGTTTTCACCGCCGCTTCGCGTCTCTCCCCTTGAGGGGGAGGGTGCGATGAAATCGGCACGACGGTGAATGCGGTGCGTATAATCCAGATACTGCCATCGATCACCATGACGCCCGAACGGTTTCGGCTGGTCGAAGAGATTTTTCATGCAGCGCTCTCACGTGTCGAGAGCGAGAGGGCGGTCTTTCTCGCCCAGGCGTGCGGTGGAGACATGACGCTCCAGCGTGACGTGGAATCGCTGCTCGCCCAGCCAGCGCCGATGGTCGGCTTCCTCGAGGGGACGTCGGCTTGCGCGTCGTCGATCGTCCGAGATGCCGAGGATTCGCTGCTGACCAATCGTCGGCTCGGCGTCTATCAGGTGTACGAGCGCATCGGTGTGGGCGGCATGGGTGAGGTCTATCGCGCGCGCGACACACGGCTGGGTCGCGACGTGGCCATCAAGATCCTGCCAAGTTTCTTCACCAGCGATCCCGACCGGTTGGCGCGGTTCGATCGCGAGGCGCGCGTCCTCGCATCATTGAATCATCCGCACATCGCCGCCATCTATGGACTGGAAGACGTCGACGGTGTGCCGGCGCTCGTGCTCGAGTTTGTCGACGGCGAAACGTTGGAAGACCGCATCGCTCGGGGACCAGTGCCTGTCCAGGCCACCCTGGCCATTGCCCGGCAGGTGGCAGACGCGCTCGAAACGGCCCATGAGCAGGGGATCGTGCATCGCGATCTCAAACCAGCCAACATCAAGATTCGATCGGACGGAACCGTCAAGGTGCTCGATTTCGGCATCGCCAAGATCCTGGATTCGGCCGACGCGCGATCCGACAGCCTGACGACTGTCGGCGTGACGGCCGAGGGCCTCTTGATTGGAACCGCACCGTACATGAGCCCCGAACAGGCCCGCGGAGGGACGGTGACGCGTCGCTCCGACATCTGGTCGTTCGGCGCGATTCTGTTCGAGATGCTCACCGGCCGGCGCACATTCGCCGGGCTGACGACGGCAGATGTGCTTGCGGCGATCCTGGAGAAAATTCCCGACTGGAGCGCGCTGCCACCAGCGACGCCGCCTGCGATCGCGCATCTCATCCGCCGATGCCTCGAGCGCGAGCCGAAGGCTCGCCTTCATGACATCGGCGATGCGCGACTGGAAATCGAAGATGCGGAACGGGCGCTGCGCGGCGAGAATCCGCATAGCGCACACGCCCCCGCGCATCGTCCGGCCTCGTGGCTCTCGAGACGCCGCGCGCTCGTCGCAGCGATCGTCGGCGCCGCGGCGCTGTCAGTGGCCGCCTACATCTTCTTGCCCAGGACCGAAAATTCGCAGCAGGAAGTTCGCCTGCAGTTGCCGCCACCGCCAGGCGAGCGATTCGTCAGCGTGCCGGCGGTCTCGCCGGACGGCCGTCACATTGTGTTCGCTTCTGCTCCCGAAGCCGGGGGCGCGGCAAGACTCTGGCTCAGGCCGCTGGCCGCCGCCGGGGCAGCCCAGCTTCCCGGCACCGACGGGGCGAGTTTTCCATTCTGGTCTGCAGATGGCCGGTTCGTGGCGTTCTTTGCCGACGGGCAGCTGAAACGCGTGGCTGTCGCGGGCGGCAATCCTGTCATTGTCTGCGAAGCGTCTGCCGGTCGTGGGGGTCTGTGGCTCGATGACGACACGATCGTGTTTGCGCCGACGTCCACCGCAGCCCTGGTGCGGGTGAGCGCGGCCGGCGGACAACCGATGCCGTTCACCACGCTCGGAGAGAACGAGACATCGCACCGGTTTCCGCAGCGACTGCCTGGGCGCCAGCTGCTGTATTTCTCCGTGAATCGTGCGCCTGAAAAGAGCGGAACACGTCTCGTCGCGATCGACGATCCCGGCCGGGTCATCGCGTTCGTCCATACCATGGGAGCCGCCGAGTACGTCAAGGGATTCCTCGTGTTTGTTCGATCGACCCCCGGAGATCTGGTCTACCCCGTGCTCGCCCAGCGGATGGCGCTGCCAGGCGGGCAACTGAGTGGCGAACCCACGGAAATTGGCCGAGCCCGTATGTCGGAAACGTTGGGCCGCCAGGTGATGGCCACCTCGCCCGCGGGCGTGGTGGCAACGCTCGGACGGGTAGAGGGCATCGGACAGTTCACGTGGGTCAGCCGCGACGGTCGCCTGCTCGAAACCGTCGGCGCGCCCGCGAACCAACTCGGCGTCGAGCTCTCGCCCGACGGGCAGCAGCTGGCAACCTACAGATCCGCTGAAATCTGGACGATCAACGTTGCTCGCCCCGTGCCAACGCGAGTCACGCGAGGGGCCGCGTACCGGCATCCGATCTGGTCGCCAGATGGGGCAAGCGTATTGTCGCTATTTCAAGGACGAGGCGTCGGCACATTCGATCTCGTCACGGCGTCGCTGACGACCGGCGAGATCACCACTGTTCGCCAAGCGACGAACCTGGTCAAGCCTGTCGGCTGGACCCGCGACGGGCGAATTGTGTGGATTGAGGGCGGAACGTCACTCTGGACGATGCCGACCGATGGACAACCAGTGTCATTTCTGCGAGATACCGCACAGATTTTCTTCGAGGCGAGACTCTCTCCCGACGCGCGCTGGATAGCGTATGCGACCAATCGCTCCGGCCGAATCGAGATCGAAGTGCGTAGCTTTCCGGACCCCGGACAGGCGTATCTGGTGTCGCTCGAGGGTGGCGGGCATCCTAGATGGCGAGACGACGGACGCGAGTTGTACTTTCTGTCGCCAAACGGCCGCATGATGGCGGTCAGTTTTACGCCGGGCAAACCGCCACTCATCGGGACGCCTGCGCCGCTTTTTGAAGTCAAGCTGATCGCACACGCGGATCGTGGGAGTTTCGCAACGTATGAGTACGACGTGAACGCCGACGGTTCACGATTTCTTGTCAATCGCCAGGTGTCGGCGGCGGACACAAGTATGGCGATCATCGTCGACTGGAATCCCTCCCGGTGAGGCTCAATTATTTCTGCGGCAGAGAATACGCAACCCAGCCCATTGGTGTGCCAGCCGGCGTCGGCACCGGACCCCCGCCGCGCCCGGCCGGCGCTGAGCCTGCCGCTGGGACCAGCAGGAACGTGCGGCCGTCCATCTCGTACATCGCCGGCGAACCGACGAAGTTGCCTCCGAAGCGCGACGACCACACCTGTTTGCCGGTCTCGCTGTCCCACGCTCGAATCTGATTGTCACGGCCGGCGCCGAACACCAGACCCGACTCGGTGACGATGATGCTGTTGCGCATCTGAGGCACGCCCGTTCCGGTGACACCACGCTCCACCAGCGAGGGATCGTCGCCGAATCCGACGCGCCACTTGATCGCCGGCACGTTCAGGTCGTATTTCACGATCGTCGTGAAGGGCGGCTTCATGCGGGAGCCGATCGTTCCGTATTCGTTGATCACCAGGCGTTCGGTTTGAGGCCCCCCTTCCGGATACGGCGGCGCCGCACCGCGACCGCGCCCGCCTGGAGGTTCCGGACGCGTCCACGCCGAACCAGATCCGGCAATCAGCTCGGGTGGCGCGCCTGACGGGACCGGGCCTGTGCCGCGGCCTCCCGGACCCGCACCGCGGGCTGGGCCGGGCACCGCGGTGAGATACCTGATCAGAATGTCCGCATCGGCGGCGCTGAGATGAGAGAACGGAGGCATTTGGCCCTTGCCCGTCTCGAGAACGGTGCGAATCGCCACTGCACTGAACCGCGAGGCACCGGCCACGATGGCGTTCGCTGGATCGGCGTTCGCGTAGACGAGCGGCACAGCCTCACCGGTTCCGAGCCGATCCACCCCGTGACACTGCTGGCAATGCTGCTGATAGAGCAGTTGTCCCGGGGGGCCGAATCCTCCCGTGCGCGCAGCGTTCTCGGCAGGCGTGAGCAGGCGGAGCATGCCGGGATTGTCCTGGGTGATCACGTAAACGGCGCCGGTCGTCGGCTCGGCTGCGGTGCCGCCGTAGAGGGCGGCACCGTTGCTGCCCGGAATGTGGACGGTGTCGGTGTGATTGATCGGCGTGAACAGCCCTTTGTTATTGGCTGCGAGGTACTCGTTGTTTGAAGCGCTCGTACTCCGCGGGCTCGAGATAGGGATTGATGTCGTCGACGCCAAACGATTGCTTGGCGAAAGGCGGCGGGTTGGTCGGATACGGCTGTGTCGGCCAGGTCTGCTCGCCAGGCATATCGGTCTGCGGTACCGGACGCTCTTCGATCGGCCAGATCGGCTCTCCGGTCACGCGATCGAAAACGTAGAGCCAGCCCGTCTTGCTGGCGACGGCGACGACATCACGGCTGCGCCCGTTGTGCCGGATCCTCGTGAGCTGCGGCGCTGCGTTGTTGTCGAAATCCCAGAGATCGTGGTGCACCATCTGGAAGTGCCAGAGGCGTTTGCCCGTGCGTGCGTCGAGCGCCACGATCGATGTGCCGAAGAGGTTGGCGCCGATACGATCGGCGCCGTAGTAATCATAGGTAGGCGAGCCGGTCGGCACGTAGGCGATCCCGCGCTGCGTGTCGACCGTCATCTCACCCCAGTTATTGGTGCCGCCAATGTATTTCCGGGCGTCTTTCGGCCACGTGTCGTAGCCGAACTCGCCTGGACGAGGCACCGTGTGGAAGGTCCAAACGAGATCGCCGGTGAGGACGTCGTAAGCGCGAATATCGCCGGGCGGCGACATGTAGCCTTCACCCGGCGCGCTGCCGAGAATGACGAGGTTTTCGAACACCTCACCCGGAGTCTGCGACTGGATGTTCGCGATGGTCTCGGGGGCACGTCCGTCGATGCCGACCCTCAAGTCGACGACGCCGTTCGTGCCGAACGACAGAATCGACTTCCCGGTCTTCGCGTCCAACTCCTGCAGCAGGCTGTTCATCGCAAAGATGAGGCGCTGATCGCGGCCGTCGCGGCTTTCCCAGTACATCATGCCGCGGCTGGTCGTGCCGTTCATGTTCTCGCGCACCCACAGTTCGCGCCCTGTCTTCGCGTCGACCGCGACGATCGATCCGTTGCGCCCGCGGCCGTAAATCACGCCGCGCACGACAATCGGACTGCTCAAGGTCTCGCCGTGAGGGTACGTCCACGCGACCTGGAGCTGATTGACGTTGGACTTGTTGATCTGTCTCGACGCGAAGTATCGCGAGTTATCCGGACCATTCCCGTATCCAGTCCACCACCTGCCCGTGGAGGACTGAGCCAGGCTCGTCGTGACGGCGGCAAGGACCGCTGCGAGTCCTGCAGCCCCTGCGAGATGTCGCCGGAATCGCCAGACAGACAGAGACATTCACGAGCTCCTTCTACAGCTGCATCGGAGCGGCTACTTCTTCGGGCGCGCGTTGCCGAGAAACGCGAACGCACCCAGTTCGCCCGATGTCACGAGATCCATCACGCCATCCTTGTTGAGATCCACGGCCAGCACCTGCGAGCCTGCCCCCGACTGGTTGTGCACGAGCTCGGGCGCGAACTCGGCTCCGCCAGGCGCCTGCTTGCTGCGAACCGTCCGGTAGACGTACAGCACCGGTGCGCCGTAGGGATCGGGATCGGCGTAGCTTTCGTTGTGCGAGTAATACCGTTTGCCGATCACGAAGTCCGGGATGCTGTCGCCGTTCATGTCCGCGCACGCCGAGCCATGAGGCTGCGAGAACACGACGCCGCCGGCGTTCCTGGAAGCGAAGTTGTCGGAGATCATGTGCTGCACGAACGAGATTGTCCCGCCGGCATCGCGCTTCTGCTCGAACCACGCGAGCCCGAACACGTGCGCCTGCAGCGACGTCACGATGTCGTTGAGCTTGTCGCCGTTGACGTCGTACACGCACATCTCGGCGCCACCGGCTGACCCGCGGCCGTTCTGGCGGCCGAAGGCCTCGGGATGGTACGTCCACATCTCGGTTGTGGCCTTCGCCGGCTGCTCCCACCATCCGTAGACGTTGAGGATATCGACGCGGCCATCGCCATTGATATCGCCGGCGCCGATGCCATGCGCCGCGTAGGTTCCGGCCTCGCCAACCTGCGTCGAAAGCCAGGGGCCGGCCGGGTTCGCCGGATTCGGCTTCGCCCAGCGAACTGCGCCGGCGCTCGCGTACACGAGATCCGGCTTGCCGTCGGCGTCTACGTCCTTCATCGCCGAAACTTCGGAGACGTTCGGCGCCGGCGGCACGACGCCGGCGTGCGAGTCCCACCGCCTCGGCTCTTCTTTCGGATTGACGTACAACCGGGTACCCGAGGTCGATGCCAGCAGCACGTCGGGCCAACCATCGCCAGTAAAGTCGCCGGCGAACTCGAGCCAGTTCGACGAGAAGCTCGTCGAGGGGTTCGTGGATTGCGCCATGTAGAACTCGCGCACTTTCGTGAAATCCGGACCGAGGAAGATGAACGGTCCCGAGACGATGTCCATGTTGCCGTCGCGGTCGAAATCCGCGGCGCCCGACGCGAACGAGTAGTAGAAGGGCGTTAACCGCAGCATACGGTAATTGGCCGATAGCTCTTCCTTGACTAACCGCTTGAGGCTCAGATCGCGATACGAGACGTCGCGGAAGCGCACTTCGCCCGAACCGCCGGCATAGATCGCAATGGGACCAAACGCGCCCACCTCGTCGTCGGCAGCGCCGCCGCCGCCGGCGTCGGTGTTCACCCAGGGCCGGAGGATATTTGCGTCGATGACCACGTCGATGTCGTTCCAGTCGTTCGGCTTCAATGCGGTGGGCTGCATCAGGTTGGGCAGCGTCGCTCCCGAAGGCAGCACACCGCGGCCGCGTCCGCCTTGCCCGCCAGCCGCGCCTGCACCACGTCCTGGCGTGGCGCCGCGCGCGGCGGCCGCGGCTGCCGCCGCTTCCGCCGATGGCGCGATGCGCATCAGTCCGCCGCCCGGACGCAGGCGCTCGCGCGTCAGGATCTTCCCGTCGGCATCGAGCGTGACCGCATGGCCGCCGACCTCGCCGGCATCGAGCGAGAGGAAGATGCCCTTCATCCCCGTCGCCGTTTTCTCGGCGCGCAGCAGCACACCGGTGCGGCACGCGCCGACGCATTTGAAGTCGGCGCCGAACTGGACATCCTGAAATGATTTGTCAAGGACGAGCCAGCCGCCGTCCGCCGACGTGGGCGTGCCCACCAGCTCGCCGTCGATCGCTTTCCAATCGGCCGCGCCGAGCACGTGCCAGCCGGCGAGCGTGCTGCCCTTGAATGTCCAGTCCGGGACGAATGTGCTTCGCGTGCCAGCCAGAGGCACAGTCAGCAGCGCGGCGAATGTTGCTACCAGGCCGAGAAGTCTACGAGACATAGTCGCCTCCAGGGGAAAGTGTGACGACTATAATCGACTATCGATGGAAAGTGGCAACCCGGGTGGTCGCGCCTGCTCCTGGGGCGGCCCGACGGTCTGCGTTTCGGTTTAAACTCGCAGTGATGTCAGGTGCGGCGTTGCTGGCATGGTCTGACCAACAGCGGCGGCTGCAGCGGATCTTCGTCTCGCTGACGGTTCTCCTTGGATTGCTCCACACTTACGCCCATCGTCACGCCGCAGATCCGGATGCCATTTCATACCTTGAATGGGAGATGCGTTCATGCGCCGTGACTGGAGGATGGCCATCAACGGTTACTGGAGCCCGCTGTATCCGTGGCTGATGGGCGTTGGCCCTGCGAACGTTCGCGCCATCGCCCAACTGGGAGTATCCCGCCGCACACATTGTGCAATTCGCGACTTATCTGTGTGCCTTCGCGTCATTCCAGTTCTTTCTAAAGGAATTCATCCACCACCACAGAATGATAGGGTTTCGGATGAGCGGTACTCACACGGGACTGCCGGTTGAGCTACTGATCGTGCTGGGCAACGCCTTGTTTCTGTGGACGTCGCTCGTCTTGATAGGGCTGCGCCTTCTCGGGCCTGACATGCTCGTCGCTGCTGTTGCTTACGTGGCGGCCGGCGTTCTGCTTCGAATTTCCAGCAACCGCGCCGACTGGCTCGCTTTCCTGTTTTTGGGCGTGGTGCTCGGGATTGGGTATCTGGTGAAAGCGGCGATGTTTCCCTTGGCCTTTGCTTTTTTGGGCACGGGCTTGACCGTCGCCGGCCCGCTGCGGAGAGAGCACTGCCGCGAGTCCTGACCGCCTCCCTCGCATTTCTGGTCGTCGCCAGTGTTTGGCTCATTCCACTATCGGTGGCGAAAAATCGTTTCACATTCGGTTCCAGCCCGGCTCTGAATTACGCCTGGGCTGGTGGTTCGTCTTCGAGCCGTCATTGGGTGGGAGGAGAAGCCGATCGCGGCATACCTACACACCCAATACGACTAATCCCCGCGGCGATTCCGATTTACGAATTCGGCACTCCGATAGGAGGAACGTACCCGCTGTGGTAAGACCTTTCCTACTGGTACGACGGTTTCACGCCTCGAATCGACGTTCGCGGACGACTGCGGCTCATACCGGGTAACTTGGCCGAGTATGGTCAATCTCTAAGTCTCAAGGGTAGCGCGATCATCGGTTTGCTCATCTTGTCGGTCATGCGCGAGAGAACGTGGTTGGGCGTAGGCGAACTCTGGGAGTACCGGGTCGTGCTGGCGCCGGCTCTGGCAGCCTTAGCGATGTTTATGACGGTCTGGGCGATTCCCCGAATGATCGCGCCCTGGATTCTCCTGGCCTATCTAGGCGGTTACGCCAGCCGGTGGCTGCCAAACTCAACCGAAGCGAGAAGGCTTTTCCGTGCAGTAACCGCGATCGTGGTACTGATGACTATCGTTTCGCTCGTCAGACCGACTGGACGTGCGGCGGCATCGATGCTCTCCGACTTGCGGTTCACCGAGGGAGCGACGACCAATACGCACTGGCACACAGTACAAGCTTTGGAGCAGATGGGTCTGCGCTCAGGAGACCGTGTCGCAGCCATGCGGGTTGTCTCCTCGTCGGGTTTGACCCACTCGGTACTGGGCGCGATTGGCGCGGGTTCGAATTGTCGCCGACGTTGACGCACGTGGCGCCAAGGAGTCGCTCAGCGAGGATGCCACCATGACGGCGATTGCGTCGACCGGCGCAAACGTGATTGTTTCCGACGTGGTGCCCATCTGGTCTGATGCGGACCGGTGGCGAAAAGTCGGCAGTACTCACTACTACGCGCACTTTCTGCCGAGGTGAGTGGCCCGCTATTTGGGAGCTTTGCCCTCGATAACGGTCTTGGTCGAGATTACGGTTCGGGGCTCCTCGATTACTTTTTCCCCTGAGACCTTCATGCCTTTCCTCAGGTCGGTGACTGAGGCCGGCTTACCTTCCACAACGAACCGGAACGACGGAGGAACGTTGTACTCCCGGTTCTCGCCGCTTGGGAGCGTGAGAATGACGTAGTTGCCTGAGACGTACCATACCGTGCCATTGGTAACGGTCGTCGTACGCATAACGATCGGCTGCGTGGTGGTAATCGCCGTCGCCCTGAGAACCGTTCCCGGCCGCAGGTCGCTGATGACTCTGGCTTGACCATCGACGATGAAATGCCGTCCGGGTGGGATGTCGAAGTAGCGGTACTGGCCGCTCGGTTGCAATTTGATCAGGAGCCAATTGCCCTCGACCACCACCACTTCTCCCGCGATCTGCTCAGTGGTGACCTTGGCCTCGCCTGCGGCCTTGGTGACATTGCTTGTGGTGGTCTGCGCCCGAAGTTCCACAGCCGAGGCCAACAACACCGCCAACCCGCCGATGATGAAATGCCGTTTCGCCATTTCTTTCTCCCTTCGACGTGGCGGAGTGCAAGATGCCCGCCGCCGCGTCGGCACGTGATCGGCCGTTTCTGCTCCGAAAACGTGAGGTCGAAGCGAAGGAGTGCCGTTGCGCCACGAAATACCGTGGCTCTCTCAATCGTCAGTCGGCAATCGCATGGCTTCGGCAGCGGACACAAATATAGCTATCATCGTCGATCGGAATCCTGGTCGGACCAAACCTTGACGAAAGGAACAACGTGAACTGTGCACCCGTTATCCGCGGCCTGCTCTTGACTGTGGCCGCATTGGGCGCACCGCTTTCTGCGGCGGCACAGACGCCCCGCTTCGAAGTGTCGGGAGGCTATCAGTTTCTCAATATCTCGGCAGATTTGGAGGGTATCGACACTGGTGACATTCCGGTCCGGAATGTCGATCAGTCGTTGCCAGCCGGCTGGTACGTTGATATTGCCGGGAATCTGAGCCGCCATTTCGGTGTGGTGTTCGCCGCAGGCGGTAATTACAAGTCGATCACTGAATCGGCGAGCTTTGGCGGTCTTGCTGCAAGCGCGTCATTCGACTTGAGGGTGCATGAGTTCATGGGTGGGGTGCGCTACAGCAGCCGCGCGCACCGCACGGTCGTTCCGTTCGGGCACTTCCTGGTTGGCGCGATCAATGCCTCGGCGAAGGTCACAGCATCAGGCAGCGTCGCCGGCTCGCCGGGGTTTTCCTTCAGCGATGAGGCGAGCGGCACGGACGTAGCTCTGCAGGCGGGTGGCGGTATGCAGCTGCGAATCGCGAACAACTTCGGCGTTCGTGTCGGCGCGGACTACATTCGGGTTCTCGCTGTCGAGGGCGTGAATGCGTTCCGGTTGGGTGCGGGCGTCGTGTTCTCCCGCTGATCCGGAAGGCCATCGCCATCCTTGGCGGGAGAGCGTATTCTTCCAGGAGAGTGCGTCCCCCGAGAGGTGGAGCCTGATGACAGCAAAGAGTCGATTGAGCGGCTGCGGCGTCTCGCGGCGCGACATGATCCGGATCGGCGCCGGCGGCCTCGGCTTTGGCCTTTTCGGCGGCATCGGGCCCGTCCCATTCGTCTTGAACCGCGCCAGCCTGGAAGCCGCGCAGGCGCAGTCGAATAAAATTCTCGTGGTCTTCGAGTGGTTCGGCGGCAACGACGGGCTGAACACCGTCGTGCCGTACGGCGACCCGATGTACTACAAGCATCGGCCGACGATCGGCATCAAGGAACGCGACCTGCTGAAGATCGACGCGCAGTTCGGCTGGCACAAGTCGATGCGCGGCATGAAGCAGCTATTCGATGACGGCAAAGTCGCCGTCGTTCAGGGCGTGGGCTACGACCAGCCGTCGTTCTCGCATTTCACGTCGGTGTCGTTCTGGCACACGGCGGCCCCCAATAGCGGCAACGAGTACGGCTGGCTGGGACGGACCGCTTCCGCACTGGATGCCTCCGGCACGCGCGCCAACATGATCGTGAACATCTCCGACAGCCAGACCCTGGCGGTCAAGGGCGAAAATCACGTCCCGCTCGTGTTCATCGATCCGACGAGATTTCAACGCGGTGTGTTCGCACAGGAGAAGGCCGTGCTCGAGGCGCTGGGCGCGCCGCGCGAACCTGTCGGCGACGCGCACAAGTACGTGCTGGAAGTCACCAGGAGCGCGGCGCAGGCATCCGAGTTGGTGCGCGCCGCCTGGAGCGATTACCGGGGCAAAGACAATTCTGACCTGCGCCTGCTCGATCTGGACAAGGTGGCGGCGCTCATCGAAGCGGATTTCCCGACGAAGCTCTATTACGTGCCGTTGCGCAACAGTCTGTTCGACACGCACGTGAATCAGGCCGCGCCGCACGATCGACAGCTCGAATACTGCGCGGATGCCGTGGCCGGATTCTTTCAGGAAATGCAGCGCGTCGGGCGCGCAGACGACGTCGTCATGTACATCCACAGCGAGTTCGGCCGGCGCGTGCCGGAAAACACCAGCCTCGGCACGGACCACGGCACGGCCCAGGTGAACTTCGTCATCGGCAACGGCGTGAAGGGCGGGCTCTACGGCACACCGCCAAGTCTCAGCAACCTCGTGCTCGGCGACAACCTCGAGACCACCACCGACTTCCGCCAGGTATACGCAACGCTGATCGAAGGATGGCTGGGCGCCGACGCCACGAAAGTGCTGGGACAGAAGTTCGAGACGCTGAAGATATTCCGCGCGTAGGAGGGAGACGTGGCCATGAATCCGGGACCGGCGAACTGGAAGGACGACCTCGCGCCGATCACGAGTGCGGACTGGAATTACGACCGCGCCGCACACCTCCTGGCCCACGCGGGATTCGGCGGAACACCCCCCGAAATTCAGACGCTCGCCGATCTTGGCTTCGAGCGGGCCGTCCGCTCGCTCGTGCATTACGAGAGCATCCCCAATCCGAAGATGCAGCCGTTCGTCGAATCGGGGCTCTGGGATTCGACGCTGAACGGATTCCCCGAGAGCCGTCCGGAAGCGACAGATCGCGCGCTGAAGTCCGGCGCCTCCATGGGCGTCGATGTCAAGCCGGCGGGCAACCGTCCCGTGCAGGCCGTCTCCGATCGATTCTTCTACTGGCTGCGGGCGACGATGCTCGAAACGCGGCGGCTGGGGTACTGGTGGGCGAACCGGATGGTGCAGACGTCGCACCCGCTCGAGCAGAAGATGGCGCTGCTGTGGCACGGCCATTTCGCGACCCACGAGAACAAGGTTCGCGACTACCGCAAGATGATGCAGCAGATCGATCTGTTCGAGCGCGGCGCCACGGGCAACCTGCGCGATCTGACGATCAAGATCGCCCAGAACCCGGCGATGCTGTACTTCCTCGACGCGCAGTACAACGTCAAGGGAGCGCCGAACGAGAACTTCGCCCGCGAGGTGATGGAGCTCTTCACCATGGGCGTCGGCAACTACTCCGAGAAGGACGTGCGCGAATGCGCCCGGGCGTTCACAGGGTGGTACTTCGACAATCTGGCGTTCAAGGTCGACCCGGAGAAACACGACGCCGGCGCGAAGACGTTCCTCGGCCGGACAGGCAGCTTCGACGGCGTCGAGGTCATCAACATCATCTTCGAGCAGCCGGTGACCGCGGAGTATCTGGCGTCGAAGATTTATCAGTTCCTGGTGCGCGACGAGCTGTCGCCCGACCTGCGCAAGAAGCTGGGCGCGGTGCTGCGTTCGAACAACTACGACATCAAGCCCCTGCTGACGACGATCCTGTCATCGAAGGATTTCTACAGCCAGGCGAGCTACGGCGGCCACATCAAGGGGCCGGTCGAGCATTTCGTCACGATGATCAAACACCTGGGCGCCGATGCGATTCCGGGAGTGCCGGATTTCAATCAATCGACGATCGCGATGGGCCAGCATCTGCTGAACCCTCCGTCGGTGGCCGGGTGGGCCGGCGGCAAGGCGTGGATCACACCGGGCCTGCTGATCGCGCGGGGTAACATCGCCCGTGAGGTGCTCGTCCCCGACATGACCGGCTTCCGCGACTGGAATTTCGCCGCCGGCAGCGACGGCGTGCTCGGCAGCCGATTGCGCGATGGCTATGACATCGGAGCGGCGACCGCCGTCAACGATCCCTCACGGATGAGCACGTTCGACATGGTCGCCCTGGGGCGCGACGAGCAATTCAACACGCGCATTTCGGGCTACATCGGCTGGCAGCAGGCGGCCCGCAAGCTGATTCCCACTCCACGCCAGGCGGCGCAGTTCGATCTGACCCAAATGGTGCTGCAGGGCGGCGCGAAAACGACAGCGGAGGCCGTGGACTATTTGCTCTGGCGGATGCTCCGAGTGCCGACGGCGAAGGCGACTCGCGATGCGCTTGTGGAATTTCTGACCAAAGAGCTCGGAACGGAAAGTGTCGGCAGGTCCAGCACCTACATGGAAGACGCGCTGCGGATGACCGTGCATCTGATCATGAGCACGCCCGAATATCAGCTGGCCTGAAAATGGAGGCAGCTTCTTAGAGAGCGGGTGGCGGCATGTTGCTGAGTCGCCGCAATGCTTCCCGCGACGCTTGCTCCTTGCTCTCGGCGTGCCTTAACCCCTGCATGTCGGCCTTGTGCAATGCCACGGCTCGCAGTCGCCAGCTGTCATGGCGCAGTTTCAGAAACGCCTCGGCCGAGGCGATCAGGGGCCGATGCTTCGGGGGCACCTCCTGCAGTGCCCGCAGCCGCCCGGCCACGGCATCGAGGTCCGGTACGATCGTTTTCTCAATCACACCGGCCAGCGCCGCCACGGAGATCCGTCCTCGCCGAAAACGGTCGACCTCCTTGTCATAGAGAACAGCCGTTCGGACCTCAACGGAGATGACGCGGTCGATTTCCTGGCGGACGTCGAAGGTCTCGTTCAACGGCCGGGGCACGATAATCAGCGCGCAGAGAAGGACGACCGCCACCACGGTCGCCATGGCAGTTGCAAGGCGACGGATTTGCGGTGTTCCCTCGTCGAGATCACGGGCAACCACAATTCCACCGACGAGGCCGCAGGCGAGAGCCGCAAGCTCCGGACCATTCCAAATTCCCGTCGTCGTGAGCTTGTACAGAACGAAGACGAAGGCAACCGGCGCGAGACGTTTCGCGACGTCCAGTGGAATCATGAGACTCGAGCGCTGGATCATGCTCCAGATCGATGTGACGAGCAGCAGGCCATACAGGCCAAGGACCGATGCCGACGGCCCGGCGCTCATGCCACCGGGTGATACGGCGAGAGTGACGATGGCGGCGGCGATACCAGACGCGATGTAGATCGTGGCGAACGCCAGGCGCCCCACGAGGCGCTCCAGAATCAAACCGATCTGCCACAGGCATACGGCGCTGACGAACAGATCAAGTACCGGCGAGCGGATGAAGATGATCGTGCTCAGCACGATGAGTAACGGTGTCGCGATGACCCGCGCAATGGCTCGCGCACGAAGGGCGTCGAGGAACGGGGAAGCTTGCAGCCCTTCCAGGGTCACGGCCTCTTTGGCGGCGCGAAGGGCTGCCACGATGACTCGGAGAAGCCGGGTCCGCTCGGGGGGCGTCATGAGATACAAGACGACACCGGAGAGCACCAGGATGAGCGACAAGAAGTGAGTCATAGCCGTCGCGACTCAAGACCTGTGCCTTTGGTTCACGGCGAGATTCGCAGGTGATTCCGAGTCGCGCCCGGTCCCAGCGATACCTGCGATTGCAAGACTCGACGCAATCGACGAGGTTTGTAATCGCCACCCGATCTATGATGCGGAACACAGGATCTGATGACGACGTTCCTCCTCCGCAGGTTTGCCTATACGGTATTGCTCGTCATCATCGCCACATCGGTCGCCTACGTGCTGGCAGCGACGCAGCTCAACCCGCGGTCGCGCTACGAAGGACGCAACCCTCCTCCGCCGCCGGAGGTGGTCGACGCTGTCCTCGACGCGCTGAACATGAACGACAGGACGCCGCTCGTGGATCGCTTTGGCCGCTGGGCGGGAGGCGTCGTCCGCGGCGACCTCGGGCGGACCGTCGACAACACGTCGGTCAACGAGGAGATCGGCCGCCGCATGTGGGTGAGCCTGCGGCTGGTGCTGATCGGCGCGTTCGTCGGCACCAGTCTCGGCGTCGCCGCCGGCGCCTACAGCGCCGTCAAGCAGCATCGTCCCGTCGGACCACTTCGTGACGGTCTTCTCATTCGTCATCCTCTCGACCCCGGTCGTGGTCCTCGCGGTCCTGTTCAAGAACGCCGGCATCGCGCTGAACGACGCGCTCGGCTTCACCGGCGATACCAAGCTGCTCTACACGACCGGTGAAATCACGCCGGGCCTCGAGTTCTGGTCGTGGGACGGGCTCGTCGACCGCGCCGCCCACCTCGTCCTGCCGTCGCTCGTCCTCATTACGATCGCGGTCGCGTTCTACGGGCGCTATCAGCGCAACGCCATGCTCGACGTGCTCGGCAGCGACTTCCTGCGCACCGCGCGGGCCAAGGGACTGCGGCGATCGCGTGCGCTCGTCAAGCACGGGCTTCGCACGGCGCTCATCCCGATGGCGACGTTCTTCGCGTACCAGTTCGCGCTGCTGTTCGTCGGCGCCACGTTCACCGAGCAGATCTTCGGCTGGCACGGCATGGGCGAATTCTTCGTCGACTCGATCACCAAGAACGACGTGAACTCGGTGGCCGCCGTCACGCTCTTCGTCGCCGTGCTCGTGCTCATCGCCGGCTTCCTGTCCGATGTCGCCTACGCGGCTGCTCGATCCACGCGTGCGCACCTGACGTGATGTCCTCACTGCCGGAGCCCGAGAGAGCGCATCGGCAATCGTCCAGCCGCCGGCCGTTGTCGAGCCTGCATCGGCGGACGAAGCGACGTCACGGTGGACGCTCGTGCGCCGCCGCATGTTCCGCACCCGGCGTGCGGTGGTCGGCCTCGTGCTGGTCCTGCTTGCTGTTCGCGCTCGCCTACCTGAGCCCGTACTTCGTCATCTGGCAGTACAACGAGCTCGACACCAGGCGTTCCTGTCGCCGCCCGTCGGCCGACCACTGGTTCGGCACCACGCAGAACGGCTTCGACATGTTCGCGCTGACGATGAGGGGGATGCAGAAGTCGCTGATCATCGGGCTGCTCGGCGCGCTGATTTCGACGTCGCTGGCGGCGGTGGTCGGGTCGTTCGCCGGTTACTTCGGCGGCAGGCTCAACACCGTGCTGCTGGTGCTGGTCGACCTGCTGCTGGTGCTGCCGGCGATTTCTCATCATCGCGATCCTGTCACCGGCGTTCCGCGGTCGCACGTGGCTGGTCTTCGTCGTGCTGCTCTCGGTCTTTCACTGGATGGTGACCGCGCGCATCGTGCGCGGGATGACGCTGTCGCTGAAGGAGCGCGAGTTCGTGCAGGCAGCCCGCTTCATGGGCGTGCCGGGATGGCGCATCATCTTCCGCCACATTCTGCCGAACATGTCGTCGCTGCTCATCATCGACGCCACCGTCAACGTGAGCGCACTGATTCTCGCGGAAGTCGGGCTGTCGTTCTTCGGCTTCGGCGTGCAGCCTCCCGACGTGTCGCTCGGTACGCTGATCGGCAACAACGCGAACGCCGCTCTCACGTATCCGTGGCAGTTCTACTTTCCCGCCGCATCGCTCGTCGTCCTGGTGCTGTCGATCAATCTGGTCGGCGACGCCCTCGCGAGCGTGATCCGCACGCCTCGACCGGACGCAATGCCGCCGCTCCACTTCTTGACGTCGAAGACCTCTCGGTCACGTTTCGAAGCGAGGCCGGCGACGTCGCCGCGGTGCGCGGCATCTCGTATCAGGTACGGGCGGGCGAAGTGCTGGGCATTGTCGGGGAGTCGGGGTCGGGCAAGTCGGTCTCGTCGCTGGCGGTTATGGGTCTGCTGCCGGCGAATGCGCGCGTGACGGGAGCGGTTCGCTTTCGCGAGCGCGACCTGGTGGGGTTGAGCGATCGCGAGCTGTCGGAGATTCGGGGCCGGCGCATCTCGATGATTTTCCAGGATCCGCTGTCGGCGCTGACGCCCGTCTACACCGTCGGCGACCAGATCGCCGAGGCCGTTCTGGCTCACAACGACGTGACGCGGCAGGCGGCGCATGCGCGGGCCGTCGAGCTGCTGACGCTCGTCGGCATTCCGAACGCCGGGCGGCGGGCGTCGGCGTTTCCGCACGAGTTTTCGGGCGGCATGCGGCAGCGCGTGATGATTGCGATGGCGATGGCCAACCAGCCCGACGTGATCATCGCCGACGAACCGACGACCGCGCTCGACGTCACCATCCAGGCGCAGATTCTCGACGTGCTCAGGACGGCCAAAGAGGCGACCGGCGCGGCGGTCGTGCTGATCACGCACGACCTCGGTGTCGTCGCCGGATTCGCCGACCGTGTGGCGGTGATGTACGCAGGGCGCATCGTCGAAATCGGCGATGTCGACGACGTGTTCTACCGGCCGCGGATGCCGTACACACTGGGATTGCTGGGATCGATTCCGCGGCTCGACCTCGGACGCAGGCAGCGTCTCACGCCAATCGATGGCAACCCCCCCTCGCTCGTTCACCTGCCCTCGGGATGCCCGTTTTGGCCGCGGTGCCCGCTGCGCATCGAGAAGTGTCAGCAGCTGGAGCCCGCGCTGCTGCCGATCCAGGGACACGACCCGTCGCATCTCGCGGCGTGCCACCGCAGCGATGAAATCGAACAGCGGAAGATGACGAGCGCCGACATTTTTCCTGCGCAGTCGCAGCCGGCGGAGGCCGACGCGGCGTCGCGGGATACGCGCACGACGATGCTCGCTGTCCGGGACCTCGTCAAACATTTCCCGCTGCTGAAGAAGGGGATGATGCGGCGGCGCATCGGCACGGTGCACGCGGTCGACGGCATCAGCTTCGACATCCGCGAGCGCGAGACGCTGGGGCTGGTCGGCGAGTCGGGCTGCGGCAAGACGACGGCCATCATGGAGATTCTGAACCTCGTCAAGCCGCAAGCCGGGACCATCGTCGTGCTCGGACACGACACCGTCGCGCTCACGCCGAGTGAGCGGTTTGCGATCCGCCGCGACCTGCAGGTGGTATTTCAGGATCCGCTCGCGTCGCTCGATCCGCGCCTGCCGATTGGCGACATCCTGGCCGAGCCGCTCGAGACGCACGGCGTGGCGCCGGCCGACCGTGCTCGCCGCGTCCGCGAGCTGCTGACGCTTGTCGGCTTGCAGCCGGAGCACGCCAACAGATATCCGCAGGCGTTTTCCGGAGGACAACGACAGCGCATCGGCATCGCGCGCGCGCTCGCGCTCGAGCCGAAGGTGGTCGTGCTCGACGAGCCCGTATCGGCGCTCGACGTCTCCATTCGCGCCGGTATCATCAACCTGCTGGAGGAGCTGCAGGCGTCGCTTGGTTTGTCCTACCTGTTCGTGGCCCACGATCTCTCGGTGATACGACATATCGCAGACCGGGTGGCGGTGATGTATTTGGGGCGGTTCGCCGAAATCGGCGGAGTCGACGAGGTCTTCGAACGGCCGGCGCATCCGTATACGCAGGCGCTGCTCTCGGCCATTCCGCTGCCCGATCCGCGCAAAGAGCGCCAGCGGCGGCGGATCGTCCTGGAGGGGGACCTTCCCAATCCGGCCGATCCGCCGTCAGGGTGCCGGTTCCGCACGCGCTGCCAGAAATTTGCCCACGAGCTGACGGACGAGGAGCGCGCGCTCTGCCTCGAGCAGCATCCGCCGCTTCTGCCGCGCACCGGCGGTTCGGACCATCTCGACGCGTGCCACTACGCCAGCGCCGAGGCAATGCTATAAAGAGGAGAGAGGGCTTATGAACTGCTGGCGCATCTCGTCTCGATTCATCGCCGCGTTGATACTCACGGTCGGCCCGCTTGCGTGCGGAGGGGCGCGAAACGACGCCACATCCGGCGGAGGAGAGGGTGGGGAAGCGCCGCCGTCGGCGACCCAGAACAACATCAACGCGATGCCGCGCGATCGGGTGCAGGATGGCGGCAGGCTGACCTGGCCCATCGAATCGATGCCGGTTCATTACAACTACAGTCATCTCGACGGCACAGAGGCCGACCACAGTTATTCGAAGTTGTCGTTGCTGCCGCGGATCTTTCTCGCGGATGCCGGCGCGACGCCGTTCTGGAATCCTGACTACCTGGCATCCGAGCCCGTCCTGGTGACCGAGCCGAAACAGGTCATCACCTACAACATCAACCCGAAAGCCATCTGGTACGACGGCACGCCGATTACGTGGGAAGACTTTCACTGGCACTGGCGGGCCCTCAACGGCTCGAACAAGGCCTATCAGATTTCCTCTTCAACCGGCTACGAAGACATCGAGAGCATCGTGCGCGGTCGCGACGACCGGGAAGTCGTGGTGACCTTCAAGAACAAAGTGGCGGACTGGCAGGGGATGTTCTATGGATTGCTTCCCGCCTCGACCACCAAGTCGGCGAAGATCTTCAACGAGGAATGGAGAAAGGGACCGCTGACGACGGCCGGGCCGTTCAAGCTCGGGAGCATCGACCAGACGGCAAAGACAGTGACGCTCGTGCGCAACGAAAAATGGTGGGGCAAGCCGGCAAAGCTCGACGCCATCGTTTTTCGCACCATTGACACCGATGCGCAGATCGACGCGCTCGCGAACGGCGAAATCGATCTGATGGACATAGGGCCCGACGTCAACAAGTTTTCACGCGCAAAGGGCATTGCGGGGACGGATATCCGTGTGGCTGGAGGGCCGAATTTTCGTCATATCACGATCAACGGCACCGGCGAGATTCTGAAAGACGTCAAGGTCAGGCAGGCGCTGGCCATGGCGATCGATCGCGCCGCGATCGCGCGCGCCCTGCTCGGCCCGCTCGGGATCGAGCCCGCGACGCTCGGCAATCACATCTTCATGCGCAACCAGACCGGCTACACGGACAACTCCGGTGACGTCGGCAAATACAACCCGACACGCGCGGCGCAATTACTGGACGAGGCAGGCTGGACCCTCGACGGCAAGGTGCGAAGAAAAGGCGGCCGCACGCTGGAGATCACCTGCGTGATTCCGGCAGCCGTGACGGCCTCACGTCAGGAATCGGAGCTGATTCAGAACATGCTCGGTCAGGTCGGCGTGCGCTTGCTCATCAACACCGTCCCGAGCCAGGACTTCTTCGAGAAGTACATCAGACCGGGCCAGTACGACTTCACGGTGTTTGCCTGGTTGGGCACTCCGTATCCGATCGCCTCGGCGAAAGGGATGTACGCGAAGCCGACGATGGGACCAGGCGGAGTACTCGCCATCCAGCAGAACTACGCGCGCGTGGGAACGGATGAGATCGATCGTCTGCACGCCGAAGCCACCCAGGAGCTCGACCGCAAGCGAGCGATTGAGCTCGCCAATCAGGTCGATGCGCAGATCTGGCAGCTGGTGCATTCGCTGACGCTCTATCAGCGCCCGGAAATGTGGGTGACGAAGAGCGGAGTTGCCAACCACGGCGCGTTCGGATTTGCCGAGATCGTCTACGAAGACATCGGCTGGGCGAAACGCTAGAGCGGTTCTTACATGTACGTAGTATCCGCCTTCTACGGGCAACGAGGCGCGACGGGTCCTGTCACCGATTTTCCTTCGTCCGTCCTCGGACCGACACGCACGTGTACGTGGGACGGCCCTGCGGGGCGGACAAAGAAAAATCGGCGCCACCCGTCGCAACCCCGCTGCCCAATTCTCGACCGAGAGCAGACGTCGGCGCGTTAGCGGTGCGGACGTCCGCAGCCCGGATGATCAAGTCCGGCTGAAGCCGGACACTACGTACTACAGGGAAGTGAAAACGTGCACGCGATCGTGCGGAGGTGAGAGTGGCAAAGAAGAAGACGCAGAAGAAAACGGGAAAGCCAACGCCGAAAAAGAAAAAAACCACCAGGACCGCACGGAAGAAGACCGCCGCGCGTTCGGTTGCCGCTCGCAGGCGTCGCGAACGGAAGCCACCTCCCAAACCCTCGACACTATCCACTTCAGCGACACTGCTGCGAGGCGTTGTTGCGGGCGCGGTCGCAACTGCGACCAGCAAAGTGGCTCCAGGTGCGGCAAAGCCCGATGCGATCGAGATGCTCGAGCGCGAGCATCGTCGCTTCGAACAGCTCCTGAAAGAGGGGGAAGAAACCACCGAGCGGGCGCGCAAGACGCGCCGCGAGCTGCTTGCGACCCTCACCGCCGAGCTGAATGCTCACGAACTGATGGAAGAGAAGGTTTTGTATCCCGCCTTGCAAGGCCATTCGCAGGCGCACGAGATCGTCCTGGAGGGCTACGAGGAGCACCATGTCGCCGATCTGATCGTCAAGGAGCTCAGCGAGGTGGCCACGAACGATGAGGTGTGGGGCGCGAAGTTCAAGGTGCTGAAGGAGAGCATCGAGCACCACATCAAGGAGGAGGAACGAATCATGTTCCGCCTCGCGCGAGGCATTTTTTCCCGCGAGGAGCTGCGGGCGCTCGCCGCTCGGATGCTGAAAGTCCGAGGCGCCGCGTAGGTTGATGAGCTGGGAGGCAGCGCCGCGTCCGGTGGGGAAGAGCCGCTGGCGCCTGCCGCCTCCGTCGACGTGGCCTGATAGCGACCTCCTGGCCGTGGGCGCCGATCTCGACCCCGCCACCGTGATCGACGCGTATCGGCGCGGCCTGTTCCCGATGGGCGCCGATGAGCTGGACGACCGGCTCGGCTGGTGGTCGCCCGATCCGCGGGGCATTCTGCCGCTCGACGGTCTGCGCGTGACGCGATCGATGCGGCAGAGCGCGAAGCGCTTCGAGATTCGAGTCGATACGTGCTTCACGCGCGTGATACGCGCCTGCGCCAATCCGTCGCGTGGGGGCAGTTGGATTACTGAGGAGTTCATCAAGGGTTATACGCTGCTGCACGAGCTGGGCTGGGCCCACAGCATCGAGGTGTTCGACCGCGGCAGCGAGCTCGTCGGTGGCTTGTACGGCATTCGGATCGGCGGGTGTTTTTCGGGAGAATCGATGTTTCACATCGCTCGCGACGCATCGAAGGTGGCGTTGATGGCGTTGGTGGATCTCATGCGGTCGAGCAAGATGAGCCTGCTCGACGTGCAGTGGCGCAATGAGCATCTGGCGTCGCTCGGCGCGATCGCCATTCCACGAAGCGCGTATCTCGGGCGTCTTGCCGCTGCGTTGCGGGAACCCCGCGTCATCGGCGAGGATCGCGCTCCAAGCGGTACTCCGCGATGATCTTCGAGTAGTCCGCGTCGGTGGTGCCGTCAGCGCTCAACGCTCCCATAACCCGGCGGGCCAGCTGGCGCTCCGATGAATCGACAGGATTTTTCGCCTGAGCCGATAACGTGCGCCACACCTCGCGAAGGTGGGCGAGCGCAGTCAGCCGATCGCCGGACGAGAGCTGAATCGTCATGGATGCGACGTCGCGGAGCAGGTTCTCCTCGCGCCGGTCGTCCTCGCGTTCCGCGTCCATGGCGGCGCGGATCGCCTTGTCGCGTTCGAGTGTGGCGGCTCGCTGCGCGAGGGACGACACGTCTTTCAATCCTTGAAAATCTTCCACGATTGCCCGCAGCGCGCGGAGCGTGTCTTTGTGGGCAGACGCTCCGATTGCAGCTATTCGCGACGCAAACATGCGTTCGATGGCGGCGTCGTCTCGAGGCGCAAGGCCCGTCCTCATCGCATGAAGCTCCATCCATTCAACGGCCTGCAGCGCAAGGCCGCTCGACAGCCACACATGCCCTCCGCTGAACACCACAAGGCGATGGGGGGTTGTGAGCGCGCGATCGAGACGCCGCATTTCAAGGTGGTTGAAATCGTCGGTCCCGGCCGTCGCGAAGATCGGGAACGGTAATTCCTTGCGGACACGGCTGTCGGGATAACCGGCGCTCGACGCGATGACGCCCGCGATATCCTTCGACGCGAGCGCGATGCCGAGCGCCACTCGAGCACCACCCGACATGCCCGCCAGGTACACCCGCTTCGGATTGATGGCGAGGCGCGTGGCAACGTCATTCGTCATCGCCGCGAGGATTCTGGGAATCTCCGTGGATCCATTGCGCGAGTTGTTCGACCCGACGACGATGTAGCCGTATCGTTCGGCCGCCGCTTGATACCGTTCCACTGGTACGCGCCCGCGCCCGCCGGGATCGAACGCGAAGATCACCGGCCACTGACGGGTTGGCGTGTAATCTGCGGGCACGAACAGCGCGTAGCTCTGAGACGGGTCGGCCGTGCAGGTGACCGGGTCGCTGATCTGCCCGGAGGTCAGATCCGCGCCGAGCGCCGTCACTCCGGCGAGAAGCCACATCAGCGGGAGCATCGCGCCCAGTATAGTGCGGTAGCATTCGACGGAAGGTGCTCCACGCCATGAAAAATCGACAGCTCGGCAGAAACGGTCCTCTTGTGTCGGCGATCGGTCTTGGGTGCATGGGCATGTCCGAGTTCTACTCGGGCCGCGACGACGAAGAGTCGATCAGGACGATTCATCGAGCATTGGATCTGGGCGTCACGTTCCTCGATACCGCCGACATGTATGGTCCGTTCACCAACGAAATTCTCGTGGGAAAGGCCATCCGCGATCGCCGGGCCTCGGTTGTGCTCGCGACGAAGTTCGGAAACGTGCGCGACGCTGCAGGGGCGCACATGGGAGTGAACGGCTCGCCCGAATACGTGCGCCAGTGCTGCGACGCGTCGCTGAAGCGGCTGGGGATCGACGTCATCGACCTGTACTATCAACATCGTGTGGATCTGAACGTGCCGATCGAAGAAACGATTGGGGCGATGGCAGAGCTCGTGTCCGCAGGGAAGGTGCGATATCTGGGAATGTCGGAAGCTGCTCCTGGTACGCTTCGGCGTGCAGCGGCGGTCCATCCTATCGCAGCGCTGCAGAGCGAGTACTCGCTGTGGACGCGTGACGTCGAGAACAACGGTGTGCTCTCCACCTGCCGCGAGCTGGGCATCGGGTTCGTTCCTTTCAGTCCGCTCGGTCGTGGATTCCTGACGGGCCGATTCACGACGATGGCCGACCTGGCCGAAGACGACGTCCGCCGCACGTATCCCCGTTTCCAGCCCGGGAACTTCGAAAACAACATGTCGCTTGTTCGGCGAGTCGAGGAGATTGCTGTACACAAGAAATGCACACCTGCGCAGCTTGCGTTGGCCTGGCTGTTGGCGAAGGGCGACGACATCGTGCCAATCCCCGGGTCGAAGCGTCGTTCGCGTGTGGAAGAAAACGCGGGTGCTGCGGAGGTCGCTCTCACGGCACAGGATGTCGTCACGCTGGATGAGAGTGCGCCGGCCGGATCCGCTGCCGGCGAGCGTTATCCGCCGCGGTCGATGTCGACCGTCTATCGCTGATGTGCACCGGGATGTTCGGTTCAGCTCCACGATGCGTTTAAGCAGTCACGGAGATCGGTCAGAGTGAGGCGAACATGCCACCAAAGATCCCGCAAGAAACGCTGAAGAAGCTCCACCCCAAGCTGCGGATGATCACCGACGGCGATGGCACCGTGAACATCCTGCGGTCCGAGCGCGCCGCGGCTCTCGCGGTCGAATCGCCGGCCACGATCAAGAAGGTCAAGGAATACCGGAGAGCCGACACGGTCCCCGTGGCGATCGAGGATCTCGACAGGAAGCCCCGCAAGCCGAAGGCGCTGAAGCACATCACGGGCGCGGTGCGCGCGAACGTGTTCGTCTACCTGCGAGACCCCAGGGTCGAGACACCCGACGTCGATCGCCCGACATGCCGCAAAGGGGAGATCCTTCAGGTGCAGGCGCCGCTCGACGAGATTCCGGCCATCGCCGGCAGGCCAGGGGTGACCTACGTCGAGATCGCGCAGACGCTGAGCACACCGGTGGTGACGACCGCGGATGCGGCGCCGTCAGCGCCAGCCTCGAGCGAGCGGCGTTTCGGATCCGCCGCGCAGCACAAGTTCGGCCAGGACATTCTCATCGGCATCATCGACGTCCAGGGTTTCGACTTCAGCCATGCGGATTTCCTGGACGAGGCCGGCAGGACGCGCTTCGTGCGCATCTGGGATCAGGGCGGCGACGCACGGCCGTCTCCAAACGAACGAGACCCCTTCTTCGACACGCAGTTCGAGTACGGCGCCGAATTTCAGGACGTCGATCTCAACAAAGCACTGGGCGCAGCGCCCAGGCTCGGCCTGCCTCCCACCGACATCGAACGGCAGTCACAGCGCGCGGAGAATTCGCACGCGACGCACGTCGCCAGCATCGCCGCCGGCAATCGCGGCGTCTGCCGCCGCGCGAAGATCGCCGGCGTCCTCATTTCGCTGCCGGCCGAGGACCAGGACAAGCGGTTGTCGTTCTACGACTCGAGCCGGCTTGCCGACGCCGTCGACTACCTGCTGCGGCTCGGGCAGAAGATGGGACTGCCGGTGTCGATCAACGTGAGCCTTGGCACGAACGGTCATTCGCATGACGGCAGCGCTGCGGTCACGCGCTGGATCGACGCCGCGCTTGCGGCGCCCGGCCGTGCCGTCACCGTCGCTGCCGGCAACTCGGGCCAGGAGAAAGGGGAAACGGAGGACGACCTCGGTTGGATCATGGGGCGCGTCCACGCGAGCGGCGCGTTTCCTGCCGCCGGGCTCGAGCAGGATCTCGAGATGGGTCGTGGTCGGCAACGGCATCATGGACCTGTCCGAGAACGAGCTCGAGATCTGGTACAGCGCCCAGGATCGGCTTGCGATTTCGATCAAGCCGCCGAACATGGACTGGATCGGCCCGATCGAGCCGCGTGAGTTCATCCAGAACCGTGTGCTCTCGGACGGCACCGTGTTGAGCGCCTACAACGAGGTATTCCATCCGGCCAACGGGCTCAACTACATCAGCGTGTACCTCAGCCCGTTCCTGCAGCCGCCGCAGGTCATTGGTGTCGCGGCCGGCACGTGGACCGTGCGGCTGCATTCGCGTGAAGTGCGCGACGGGCGGTATCACGCGTGGATCGAGCGCGACGACCCGCAGCGGCTCGGACGCGTCGGCGAACGCGAGGCGTGGTCGTTTCCGTCGTTCTTCACGGAGCGATCGCTGGTGGACGACACGCACCGTCAGCTCGCTCGGATGCGGCAGCCGCGTGATCACCGTCGCCAATCTCGATGCGGTTCGCAATCAGATCAGCATCACGAGCAGTCAGGGCCCGACGCGTGATGGACGCGAGAAGCCCGACATCGCGGCGCCGGGCACCAATATCGTTGCCGCCAAAGGTTTTTCGGGCGACCCGAATGCAGTGGCTCGGGTTGTCGGGCACCAGCATGGCCAGTCCGCTCGTCACCGGCGTCGTCGGACTGATGCTCGCGATCGAGCCGCAACTCACCGCCGCCCAGGTCGAATCGATTATCCGGCGCACCGCGAAACCGCTGCCGGGCGCGAGCTTCACGTGGTCGAACGCCGCCGGGTTCGGCGTGATCGATCCCGAGGCGTGTCTCACAGAGACCTCGCGGCTCAACGTCAGAAAGGATTTGGGCTGATGCGTCTCACTGCCTTCCAATCGGACAAGGGCGATTGCCTGCTGCTCACGGACACCTCGGGCACGCGGCGCATTCTGGTCGACGGCGGCATGCCGGCTTCCTACAAAGCGCACGTCGCGGCGGCGATGGGCAAGCTCGGCGCCGCGAAGGCGGCGCTCGACGTCGTCTACGTCTCGCACATCGACCAGGACCATATCGGCGGCGTCCTGACGATGCTCGACGACGAGGCGGACTGGCGCGTGCACGAGTTTCAGAAGAAGAACAAGAACACGAAGAGCAAGCCTCCGGCGGTGGCTCGGCCGCCGAAGGTCAAGGAGATCTGGCACAACGCGTTTCACGAGCAGTTGAAGGACAATGCCGGGCCCATCGAGGACGCGCTGGCCGCCGTCGCGCCGATGCTGAGTGGCTCCGACCTCGCGAAGATCCGCGACGAAGGCCTCAAGCAGTCCGACCTCGATCACGAGCATCGCCGAGGCGATACAGGTCTCGCGGCGCATCTCGCCGAAGCAGCTCAACATCCCGCTGAATCCGCGATCGGACGGCAAGCTGATGATGCTGCGCAAGAGATCAGAAGCCCATCAAAATCGGCGATCTGACGGATCACGATCATCGGGCCGACTGCCAGGCAGCTCGAAGGAGCTGCAGGACGAGTGGAACACGTGGCTTCGGAGCGCGGAAGGGAAAGCCCGCCTCAAGAAGCTGGAGGATGCCGCGCGCCGCGACGAGGAAGCGCTCGGCGCGTCGGAGTTCGACAGCCTGATGTCATCGCTCCGCCTGCAGGCAGAGTCGTTCGGCGATCCCAATGCCGTGACCGCTCCGAATGTCGCGTCGCTCACGCTGCTCGTCGAGGACAATTCGTCATCACTGCTGCTCACCGGCGATGCACGTGGCGACCACATCGTCGACGGCCTGAAGAGCGCCGGCCGCCTGAACGGCGGCACGTTCGAGGTGGATGTGCTCAAGGTCCCGCATCACGGATCGAAGAACAACATCGATTCCGATTTCGTCGAGACCGTCATTGCCCGCGACTACGTCTTCTGCGGCAACGGCTTGCATCGACAATCCCCATCTCGAGGTTATCGCGATGATGTTCCGGCGGCGCCTTGCCGGCGAGTCAGAAGCCGTTCCGCTTCTGGTTCAACAGCAGCAAGGACGTCTCCGTCGAAGCCGCAACACATGGCCCAGGTCGAGACGCTCGTGAAGAAGCTTGCCAAGACCGGCAAGGGACGCTTCACGTTCGAGTTCCTGACGAAGGGCAGTACGATGAAGATCCTGTGACTCATGTAGTATTCCGCGCATGAGCCTGCTGCTATCCACGCTGCTCCTGGCCGCCGCCCTTCAGGTCCAGAATTCGACGGAAGCGGGGCGCTTTCACGTCGAGCACCCGACGCTCCTCAGCGCCGGCTTCGAATGGGCCATCACCGGCGATGCGAACCGCAATGCGAGCGTCAGCGTCCAGTTCCGCGCCGTTGGCGAAACCGCGTGGCGCCCGGCATTGCCGCTCGTCCGCATCGGCGGCGAGAACGTCTACCGCCGGCGCGAGAATCTCGACTACACCGTTCCCGATGGCTTCGCCGGATCGATCCTGAATCTCACGCCAGGCACCGAGTACGAGTGCCGGTTCCAGCTCGTCGATCCGGACGGGACGACCGGGCAGACCACACACGTCATCAAGCTCACGACACGCACCGAGCCGATGCCTTCCACCGAAGGCCGCACGCTTCATGTCTATCCCGCGGACTACAAGGGAGAAAAAATCGAGCCGAGCTTCACGAGTCTGCTTCAGGCCTATTACGGCGCCGGTCTCGGCGATTGGAGCGTCGTCTGGGAGCGTCGCGCCCAACCCGGCGATACCATCCTCGTCCACGTCGGCCTCTACAAACCTGAACGGTTCAACTACGTCGACCCGATGATGACGCCATTCGACGGGTCGATGTCGCTGACGCTCAAGGGAACCAGAGAGAGGCCCATTACCATCAAGGCCGCAGGCGACGGCGAAGTCATCTTCGATGGCGATGGCAATTCGCGATTGTTCGACGTCATGGCGTCGAGTTACCACATCTTCGACGGTCTCACGTTCCGGAACACCGACGTCGCCATGTTCGCGGGCCAGAAAGAAGTGCTCGGCGCTGTCGGCCTGGCCGTGAAGAATTGCCGGTTCGAAAACGTGGGCGCCGGCGTCTGGACCGAGTACGCGGGCTCCAGCGATTTCTACATTGCCGACAACCTCTTCCTCGGCCGCGATGATCGCTTCCGCCTCGTCGGCTGGACCGGCCCGTTGTGGGCCAGCGCGGGTCCCTACGGATCCCACCTGCTGAAGAGCTATTACGCCGTGAAAGTCTACGGGCCCGGACACGTGATTGCCCACAACGCGATCGCCTACTTCCACGATGGCATCGGCATTTCCACCTATGGCACGCCCGAACCGGACCCGGAGCGCCGCGCGTCGTCGATCGACATCTACAACAACGACATCCACATGATGGGCGACGATTTCATCGAAACCGATGGCTCCGTCCACAACGTGCGCGTCTTCAACAACCGGGGCGTCAACGCGGCCCACGGCGGCTACAGCGCACAGCCCGCGTTCGGAGGCCCAATCTATTTCATTCGGAACATCCTGTATCACGTTCCCAGCGGCGTCGCGTTCAAGTTCAGCGCGAAGCCGGCGGGCCTGTTCGTTTATCACAACACCATCATCGGCGAGCACATCGTCGGCGATCCATCCGCCGGCATGCACTTTCGAAACAACTTGTATCTCGGGCGCGACACGCCGGGCCGCGGGATCCTCCGGCTTGCCAATGCGACCGACAACTTCAGCACGGACTACAACGGGTATCGTTCCAACAAAGGGGTGAAAGACCAGTTCGCGTTCCTTGGCCCGAAGAAGGGGCAGCGCCTGTACGAGCCGAAGACGGATGACTGGCAGACGTTCGCGACGCTGCGGGATTTCAGCGCCGCCACAGGACAGGAGGCGCACGGTATCGAAGTGGACTTCGACGCGTTCGAGACATTAACGTCTCCCGATCCTGGTCAGCGCCACGCCGTCTATCACGCGATGGATTTGAACTTCGCGCTGAAGCCGGCCAGCAAAGCCGTCGATGCGGGTGTGGTCATCCCTACGGTCAACGATGTGTTCACGGGCAGCGCTCCAGATCTGGGCGCGCTGGAAGTGGGAGCGCCGATTCTACGCTACGGTCCACGCTGGCTGACGTGGCAACCGTTTTACAGGTGAGGGGCGCGACCCAACCTAGAGCCTGTTTTTAACCTCACTCACATTCCGCGCGAATTTTCTCCCGACGCTCACACGACTTTCATACTTACGTCGCTATTGACTCGAAACGCAAATCGTTTTGCATTAAAGTCAAACCTTGCCTGGATAATTCAGGCTCTGAGGAGGATGTGATGAAGCAGATGGATGTCGTCGCCGCCGTGCTCGTCGTCGTCGGAGCGCTCAACTGGGGATTGGTCGCTGTCGCCCGTTTCGACCTCGTCGCCGCGCTGCTCGGGATGCGCTTCGGTGAAGTGTCGCCGCTGAGCGCTGTGGTGTATGGGTTGGTCGGATTGGCCGGTGCGTATCAGGCGCTGTTCTGGAAGCGCGTGCAGAGCCGCTGGATGCAGCCGGCGACGCAGCACGCGAGATAGCGAATGGAAATCAAGGAGAGGGTGTAATGCGCATTCTAGTCACGGGCGCCACCGGTTTCATCGGGCGGGCGCTCGTGCCGCTCCTTCACCGCGAGGGGCATTCCGTCGTGGCATGGGTGCGAGACGCGGGCCGAGCCAGGAGTTTGCTAGGTGGCGACGTCGAGCTCGTTCCTGCGGCCAACGGATTCGACTCATTGGTTCAGACGCTGGAATCATGTGACGCCGTCGTCAATCTCGCCGGCGAACCCTTGATGGGTGGGCGGTGGACCACAGTGCGTCGCGCAGTTCTGGAAGACAGCCGAATCAAGGTGACCGCTCTGCTCGTACGAGCGATCGGCGAAGCGAAGCCGCGCCCTCGCATATTCATTTCGGGAAGCGCCGTCGGCTACTACGGCGATCGCGCCGACGAAACACTCACAGAGGCGTCGAGTCCAGGCGGCGATTTTCTCGCGCAACTCTGCCGGAAGTGGGAGGGCGCGGCACAGGAAGCCGAAAGACTGGGGTTGCGTGTCGTGCGGCTTCGGACCGGCGTAGTCCTGGGTCGGGAAGGCGGCGCGCTGGCACAGATGCTTCCTCCATTTGCAGTGGGACTGGGCGGGCCCGTGGGATCGGGGACGCAATACCTGCCGTGGATTCATCTCCACGATCTCGTCAGGATTGTTGCGGCGACGCTCGTAGATGATGGCTACCGCGGACCGATCAACGGCGTCGCGCCGGAGCAGACGACGAGCCGGGCGTTTGCGGACGCTCTCGGGCGTGCCCTTCATCGCCCGGCGATGCTGCCGCTGCCGGCGCTGGCGCTCCGGGCACTCTTCGGAAAGGCGGCCACGGTGCTGCTGGCAAGCCAGCGCGCGGATCCGTCGGTGCTTCGAGAGCGTCATTTCGCGTTCGAGTTTCCGACATTGATTGCGGCGCTTGCAGACATCGTCGGCGGCTCTTCCGTCGCAATCGCGCCGGCGCGCTCGCGGGCTGAAGCAACACGCGGCGCTCGCTACGAGCTGCGCACCAGGACGGTGATCGACGCGCCGCTCGATACGGCATTCGCGTTCTTTTCAAATGCAGAGAACCTGGGGTTGATCACTCCCGCCGCCATGAAGTTTTCCATCCAGGGACAGGCCCCGCCAATGTCAGGGGGTGCGGTGATCGCCTACCGCGTGCGCGTAGGTCCGCTCCGCGTTCGTTGGCGCACACGCATCACCAACTGGGAGCCGAACCGGCGATTCGTCGATGTGCAGGAAGTGGGTCCATACCGGCTGTGGTGGCACGAGCACGCATTTCACGCCGACGGCGACCGCACCGTGATGGTGGACCGCGTTTGTTATGCGCCGCCACTAGGACCTCTCGGCCGGCTCGCAAACCGCTTTTTCATCGGGCCAAGGCTGCGGGAGATCTTTCAGTACAGGGGCGACGTGATTAAGCTCAGATTCGGCGCATTGTAGCCGAGCCTTACAGCCAGGATCCGAAATCCGGCTATCATGCGTGAACCATGGCTGAGCTTTCCAGGCGCGAGTTCGCCGCCCTTGCCGGCGCTGCGGCGGCCGTGCCGTTCGTATGCGCCAGAACGTTGTCCGCGGCGGCAGCAATCACGGCAGAGCAGGTGATTGAGCGCATCAAGAAGAACATCGGTTCTGAGTGGAAACTCGACTCAGTTGATACCGTCAAGGCCGGTGATCCGTCCACGGTTGCCACGGGAATTGTCACGACCTCCATGGCGACGCTGGCGGTACTCCAGCAAGCCGTGAAAGCCGGCGCGAACATCATCATCACCGCACAGCCCACGTTCTACGCGAGGGCCGACGTGACGACTCCGCCCGCAGGACGCGGTGGCGGCAGCCAGGCGCCTGCGGATCCTGTTTTCACGGCCAAACACGCGTTCATCACGCAAAACAAACTCGTCATCTTCCGCCTGAGCGATCACTGGCGGCAGCGTCGGCCGGATCCGTTCGCCGAGGGCCTCGCGACTGCGCTGCGCTGGTCGAAGTATCGGTCCGCGGGCGATCCCGAGCGCTTCGAAGTACCCGCGCTCAGGCTCGACGCCCTGGCGAGCAATCTAAAAAACGGCCTTCGGTCGAGAGGCGGCATCCGGGTTGTCGGTGTTCCCGGAACGCCGGTCCGGCGTGTCGGGCTGCTGCCCGGCACCACCTCGATTCATGCGGCGTTGAACATGCTGCCGAGCGTGGACGCGATCGTCGCGGGGGAAGTGCGCGAGTGGGAGTCTGTCGAGTACGCGCGAGACATGGTTTTCTCGGGCGGGAAGAAGGGATTGATTCTCGTGGGCCGGGTGGTTTCGGAGGAGCCCGGCATGGCCATCTGCGCCAGCTGGCTGAAGACGTTCATCTCCGATGTGCCAATCCGGCATATCTCTGCCGGCGATCCCTATTGGAGACCGTCGTGAACGCAGGGGACGTTGTCGACCGCATCAAGAAGAATCTCGGCGTGCCCTGGCGCGATACCACGTATCGGGACACCTTCAAGTTTGGTGCACCAGACACCGAAGTCCTCGGCATCGCGACGACGGTGTTCTGTTCTTTCGAGGTCGTCCAAAAGGCGAGTGCGGCGGGATGCAACATGATCATTCCGCACGAAGTTACCTACTGGAGCGATCGCGACGACATCGCGATCGTCAGTCACGAACCGCTCTATACGGCGAAGGCCGATTTCATGCGGCAGCACAACATCGTCGTCTTCCGCATCCACGATCACATGCATGCGCAGCGGCCCGACTTCACCTACGTTGGCTCGGCGCGTGATGTCGGTCTCGACGCGAAGTATGAGACCGCGCCAAACTCGCACCGGTTCATCGTTCCGGAAACCACGCTGGGAGCGCTGGCTGCGGACGTGAGAGCACGTACGGGAGCGCGTGCACCGAGAGTCGTTGGCGATCCCAACGCCAAGGTGAGCCGAATCCAGCTCGGTGTCGGCTACGCGACGCCTGCCATCAACAACCCGGACGTCGACGTGGTCATCAGCGGCGAGCAGCAGGAGACCGACGGTACGCTGGACAGTCCCGAATATGTCCTCGACGCGGTCACACTTGGTATGAACAAAGGGTGGATCATGCTCGGCCACGCGATCTCGGAAGAGGCGGGCATGCTCGAAATGGCGCAGTGGATCAAGGGATTCGTCCCGGAATTACCGGTTCAACTGGTGAAAGCGGGGGAGCCGTTCTGGGCCCCGAGGTGACGTGGCTAGCCTAGCTATACATCGGCTTCCGCGCGTTCAGCGCCATCCAGCCGCGGACTATCCGGTAGACGAACCAGAATCCCACGAGCAGGATCGGCAGCCAGGCGATGAGGATGCCGATGCCGAGCGTGAACACGATGAAGAGCAGCGCAGAGCGAAATCCACAGCAGCCCGAACCAGAACGTCCGGATCTGCCAGCGGAAGTGCGACTCCAGCCATGTGCCGCGCACGTCTCCGCGCTTCACGTAGTTCAGGATGACGGCGATGATCGACGGCCAGCCGGTGAGAAATGCGCCGACGACGGTCGCAGCGCCGATGATGCCCGTCAGAAGGCTGAACGCGTGAAGCCCGTAGATGATCTGTGTCCAGTTGACCAGTGACTGTTCTCGCGCGGGTTCATCCATCATGGCAATCACTCCTTTCCGACGTCGACCCAGTTCAGCGTGCGCTCCACGGCCTTCTGCCACCCGCGATACGATTCCTCGCGGCGGTCCGTGTTCCAGGTCGGTTCCCACTGCCGGTCGGCGCGCCAGTTTTTTCGCAGCGTCTCGAGATCCTTCCAGAATCCGACCGCCAGACCTGCGGCATACGCCGCTCCCAGCGCTGTCGTTTCGGCAACGACCGGCCGGACGACCGGCACGCCCAGCACGTCGGCTTGCAGCTGCATCAGCGTGTCGTTCACGGTTGCGCCGCCGTCCACCTTCAGAACGGCGAGCGTGACGCCCGAGTCGATCGTCATCGCGTCGAGCACCGCGCGCGTCTGAAAGCAGATCGCTTCCAGCGTGGCGCGCGCGAGATGCCCCTTCGTGTTGAATCGCGACAGGCCGACGATCGCGCCGCGGGCATCGGAGCGCCAGTACGGCGCGAACAGGCCGGAGAACGCCGGAACGAAGTAGGCGCCGCCGTTGTCCGGCACGGTGTTCGCCAACGCTTCGACGTCGGCTGCCGTCGCGATTATGCCGAGCTGGTCGCGCAGCCACTGCACCGCCGAACCGGTGACGGCAACAGATCCTTCGAGCGCGTACACCGGCGCCGCATCGCCGAGCTTGTAGCACACCGTCGTGAGGAGTCCGGTCTTCGACGGCGTCGGCGTCTCGCCCGTGTTGAGCAGCATGAAGTTGCCGGTGCCGTACGTGTTCTTCGCCTCGCCAACCGAGAAACACACCTGGCCCACGGTCGCGGCCTGCTGATCGCCGAGATCGCCGCACACCGGCACTTCGGCGCCCACGGGACCGTTTCGACGCGTCACACCGTAACCCTGCCGATCGGACGATGACCTGATCGCCGGCAGCATGCGGCGCGGAATCCCGAACAGCGCCAGCAGCTCATCGTCCCAATCGAGCGTGCGCAGATCCATGAGCAGCGTGCGGCTCGCGTTGGTGACGTCGGTGACGTGAACACCGCCGTCGGCGCCGCCCGTCAGGTTCCAGATCACCCACGTGTCGATGTTGCCGAATACCGCCTCGCCGCGTTCGGCCGCGGCTCTCACGCCGTCGACGTTCTCGAGAATCCACTGCAGCTTCGTGCCTGAGAAGTACGTGGCGGGCGGCAGCCCCGTGCGTTCGCACAGCAGCTGCCGTTTCGGTTCGAGGGCGCTGACGATCCGATCCGTCCGCGTGTCCTGCCAGACGATGGCGTTGTACCAGGGACGGCCCGTCTTCGGATTCCACACCACGGTGGTCTCGCGCTGGTTGGTCACGCCGATTGCGGCAAGATCTTTTCCGTCGAGATCTGCCGCCCGCAGCGCACCGGTAATCACCTCGTTCGTGCGCGCGGCGATCTCCACCGGATCGTGTTCGACCCATCCGGGCTTCGGCATGATCTGCGTGTGCTCGATCTGACGCCGCGCCACTTCTGCGCCCGCGGCATCGAACACCATGAACCGCGTGCTGGTTGTGCCCTGGTCGAGTGCTCCGACGTAGCGTGCCATGCTTGTCAGAATCTGCCTAGAATCCGACGAAGGTATACAGCGCGGCGCCGGCGATGCCGCCGACGATCGGCGCGACGACCGGGATCCACGCGTACGACCAGTCCGATGGTCCTTTGCCGGGAATGGGAAGAAGCGCGTGCGCGATGCGCGGCCCGAGATCGCGCGCGGGGTTTATCGCGTAACCGGTAGGACCGCCGAGCGACAGGCCAATTCCGAGGACCAGAATGCCGACGAGCAGCGGCTGCAGCGCGCGGCTGAACACCTGAGACAGGTCCACGTCCCCGGCCTGCGCCCATCCTTCGGCGTTGGCGCCGATGGCGAGGACACCGAACAGCAGCATGGCTGTGGCGATCGCTTCTGTCACGAAGTTCGCGCCGGTGTTGCGAACCGCGGGAGCGGTGCAGAACACGGCCAGCTTCGAGGCCGCGATCTTCCGTAAGGCGCCAGTGCGGCAGGTACGCCAGCCACGACGAGCACGGCGCCAATGAACGCGCCAATCATCTGCGCCGCGACATACCCGGCCACGTCGCTCCAGGGAAAGCTGCCGATCGTCGCAAGCGCGATCGTGACCGCCGGGTTCAGGTGCGCGCCGCTGATGCGGCCGACAGAGTAGACCGCGATGGTGACCGCCACGCCCCAACCGACTGTAATCACGATCCAGCCGGAGTTCTGCCCCTTCGAGCGCGCGAGCAGGACGTTCGCGACGACGCCGTCTCCGAGCAGGATCAGAATCATCGTGCCAACGGCTTCGGCGATGTATGGATTCATGGCGCCAGAGCCTATCATTATGGGAATATGGCGGGGCTTCACGAGCGGAGGGGAAGATGAGAGTGAACGACAAGTACGACGTGATTGTCGTTGGCGCCCGCTGTGCCGGATCGCCCACCGCCATGCTTCTGGCGCGCAAGGGTTACAGAGTTCTCCTTCTCGACCGGGCCACGTTCCCCAGCGACACGATTTCAACGCACCTGATTCACCCGCCGGGCGTGGCCGCCCTGAAGAAATGGGGTCTCGTCGACAGGCTCGTCTCAACGGGGTGTCCACCCATAGAGATATATGCATTCGACATGGGTCCCTTCGTGATCTCAGGGTCGCCCGGCATCGAGGGGAGTCCCGTGTCGTACGGTCCACGACGAACCGTGCTCGATAAGCTGCTCGTAGATGCCGCGGCGGAGGCAGGCGTCGAGGTTCGTACTGGATTCACGGTCGATGAGGTGCTGTCGGAGGACGGCTCGGTGACCGGCATCAGGGGACATAGCAAGGGAGGGCCACCTGTCACTGAGCACGCGCGGATGCTGGTCGGCGCCGACGGCTTGCACTCTGTCGTCGCCGCCACCGTTATTCCAGAGCAGGTACCGCGAGAAGCCTGCGATCGAGGCCAGCTACTACTCTTATTGGAGCGGGCTGCCCATGAACGGTCGATTCGAAGCGTACGACCGCGGCAGCCGGGGATGGGCGGCGTGGCCCACGAATGACGACTTGACGCTCGTCATCGTCGGCTGGCCGTATGCGGAGTTCGAGGCCAACAAGGCAGATGTCGAGAGCCACTATCTCAAAGCCTTCGAACGGGCGCCGGCATTCGAGGCGCGCATCCGTGCGGCCAAGCGTGAAGCACGTTTTTTCGGTGCGGCCGTACCGAATTTTTTCCGCAAGCCGTTCGGTCCAGGCTGGGCCCTGGTCGGCGATGCCGGCTACAACAAGGACTTCATCACGGCCCAGGGTATTACGGATGCCTTTCGAGACGCCGAGCTCTGCTCCAATGCCATAGACGAGTCATTCTCCGGTGCTCGCACATTCGATGTCGCTATGCGCGCATACCAAACCACGCGGGACGAGCACGTCCTTCCCATGTACGAGTTCACGGCTCAATTTGCCGCCTTCGCGCCTCCGACGCCCGAGATGCAGCAGCTCTTCGGAGCCATGCACGGCAATCAGAAAGCAATGGACGATTTCGTGCGGGTGTTCGCCGGAGTCACGTCGCCGGCCGAGTTCTTCTCGGATGAGAACGTCAGCCGTATCTTCGCGGCGGCTCGATGAGCTGGAAACTGCCATCCCTGCGGGTTCTGCGCGCTCACGAATTCGGCCGAACGGGCATCCTCGTTTGCGCCGTGCTGGTATGCGCGGCGTGCAACGGAACCGCTCCTGAACCCATTACGCAACAACCGGCCGCATCGTCAGCCAGCACTTCGCTGCCGTCATGGAATGACGGCCCGGCTCGGGCGGCAATCATCGATTTCGTCACATCGGTCACCACGAGCGGCAGCGCCGACTTCGTACCCGTGCTTCAGCGGATTGCAGTCTTCGACAACGACGGAACGTTGTGGTCGGAACAGCCGATGTACTTCCAGTTCCTGTTCGTGATCGACAGGGTGCGCGCAATGGCTGCCGAACACCCCGAATGGAAAACTCGACAGCCATTCAAGGCCGCGCTCGAAGGCGATATGAAAGCGCTGTCTGCAGCAGGGGAGAAAGGCATCGTCGAGATGCTGACGGTTACCCACACCGGCATGACGATCGAAGAGTTCGACGGCATCGTCCGTGAGTGGATTGCAACAGCGCGCCATCCTACGACGAAGGTGCCGTATACGCAGATGGTCTACCAGCCCATGGTGGAAGTCATGAGGTATCTACGGGAAAATGGCTTCAAGACTTTCATCGTATCCGGCGGCGGCACGGAATTCATGCGGCCATGGGTCGAGCAGGTTTACGGAATTCCTCCGGAGCAAGTCGTGGGCAGCCGCGGTAAGTTGAAGTACGATCTGCGAGACGGCAGGCCGTCCGTCTTCAAGCTGGCGGAAGTCGAGCTCATCGACGACGGCCCCGGCAAACCCGTGGGCATTGCGCAGATGATCGGACGCCGCCCCATCGCAGCGTTCGGCAACTCGGACGGCGACTTCCAGATGCTGGAGTACGTGACGGCGGGCCCCGGCCGGCGTCTCGGGATGATCGTGCACCACACCGATGCGGACCGCGAGTGGGCCTACGACCGAGGCTCGCTCGTCGGCAAGCTCGAGCGCGGGCTGGACGAGGCCGCCGCACGCGGGTGGATCCTCGCTGACATGAAACGGGACTGGAAAGTCGTGCATCCGGTGAATGACAAATGACCATGACCACCGATGAAGAAGGTCAGAGCATGACCGGACAACGAGCGCCGTTCCCGGACATGGTGTGGATCCCATCGGCAACGTATCGTATGGGCTCAGATCACCACTATGCCGAGGAGCGGCCCGCGCATAAGGTGTCGGTGGATGGGTTCTGGATAGACCGCTGCCCGGTGACCAACGAGCGCTTCGCCCGCTTCGCCGAGGCGACGGGTCACGTGACCATGGCGGAGATTCCGCCGGATCCAGCTCAATATCCAGGCGCACTGCCTCACATGTTGTACGCCGGGTCGCTTGTCTTTGTGCGCCCTGACGGTCCGGTCGATCGCCGCAACATCGGGAACTGGTGGGCCTTCATGCAAGGCGCAGACTGGCGGCACCCGCAAGGCCCAGGCACGTCGAACGAAGGACGGGCGCAGCATCCCGTTGTGCACGCGTCATTCGCCGACGCAGAAGCGTTCGCGACATGGGACGGCAAGGTCTTGCCGACCGAAGCCGAATGGGAGCTGGCGGCGCGTGGCGGGCTCGAGGAGGCCGCCTATGCGTGGGGCGACGATCTCCTTCACGACGGCCGTCACATGGCGAATACCTGGCAGGGGGAGTTTCCGTGGCAGAGCCTTTCCGAGGACGGCTACGAGGGGACGTCACCAGTCGATGCGTTTCCTGCAAACGGCTACGGGCTGCACGACATGATCGGCAACGTCTGGGAGTGGACAACGGATTGGTACGTGGCCAGTCATCCGAATGAGGTCGTCAAAGCCTGTTGCACTCCTCACAACCCGCGCGGACCACTGCCGGGTGACAGCTACGACCCGAGGCTGCCTGAGATCCTCATCCCGAGAAAAGTCATCAAGGGCGGCTCTCACTTGTGCGCGCCTAACTACTGCCGCCGGTACCGTCCGGCTGCGCGCTTCCCGGAACCGATCGACACCTCGACGAGTCATCTCGGGTTCCGCTGCATCGTGCGGCCCTGAACGGGCGGGCGCACTTTCGAATCAAATCGCCACGGCGGCCTCGCGTGCGGGGATCCGGGGGATCTCGGTGAGACCGCCCAGGTACGTCCGTGTCTCGGCGAGCGTCGAGGCCACCAGCGAGGCGCCGGCTTCGCGCAACAACTGCGTGCTGTCGTCGGCGAGGGCGGGCGGTCCCCATCGCCCCACGACAATCCGCACGTCGGGCAGCGCGGCGTGAAGCCTCTTCACCAGATAGCGCGTCTTCGACAGCGGACTGGGCGGCAGATCGGCGAGGCATACGATCGAGACCCCTTGCGCCTGGACGAGCGACACGAGCTCCGAGGCTTGCATACGCATGGTGGTGATTTCGACGACGATGGACAAATCCACGACGAGATTGGCGAGCATCGTGAGTGCGAGCTCATCTGCGGCGCCATTGATGGCCAGGCCCAGCACGCGGAAGGGCTCGCGGGGTGCGGAAGGGGAGTCATCCGTTGAAGCCGCGGGCTCCGGATCCATCCGGCGAATCGAATCCGCCGCGTCCGACAACAGCTCTCGCGTCGCGTCGACGACCGCCGCTTCTTCTTCCAGCGAGAGTCGCTGTTCCAGCCTGTCGCGTTCGGCGTAGTTGAGCGCCGGCAGCAGCAGCGCGTCGTAGACCGAACGCGGGGGTCTGGGTCTTGATGTGTCGTTCGATGAGGTCGGCTGCCTCGCTCTGGTCGCGGGCCAGCAACCGCTGATAGTAGCCATATTCCGGCGCCAGGGCTGGCGCATCGGCCATCAACGTCCCGACGAATTCGAGACCCGGCACGTGCTTGCCGAGCACGACGAGGCACACCGTCAGCGGCGTCCCCATGAGCAGGCCGAGCGGTCCCCATAACCACGTCCAGAAGGCCAGCGACACGAGCAGTGCCACCTGGGAGACTCCCGCCGCTCCGGCATACAGCACGGTCTCGAGCACGAGGTTCGTGAAAAGCTCCAGCACGATAAACAAACCCATCACCCAGAGCGGACCGGCCCACCCATCGAGTGCTGCCAGGCTCACAAGGATCGGCGCGCCTGCGCCGAGGACAGGTCCGACATACGGAATGAACCGCAGCACCGCGCCAAGCGATGCCCAGAGCAGTGCGTACGGAACGCCGAGGAAGTAGAGACCGAGCCCGGCGGCGATGCCGTACAGCACGTTGACCAGCGACTGCATGAGCAATTGCCGGCTGACGCGGGAGCCGGCTTCGTCGAACGCCTTGGTCGTCACAGTCAGCTGCCCCTGTCCGAACAACCCGATCAGCCGGTCGCGCAGATCCCGCCGTTCGAGGAGCATGAAGATCACCATCGCCACGACGAGCGCCGCGGTTCCCAACGGGCCTACCACCGGTCCTAACCACGACAGGGCGGAGGAATCCGCGGCAGGCGCTGACGCGATCACGACGTTGCGCGCGGCAGCTCCACCGGCCGGCTTCTCCGTCTGTCCGATGTTGGTTTTGATGTCTTCGATCGTCTCCTGCAGCTTCTCGACAGAGCCTCCCTTGCCCGCTACTCGCACGTCGGCGATCTTCGACAGGATGTTGACGCGATAGGCAGGGAGGTCGCCGGCAAGGTTGTCCAACTGCCGCGCGAGGCCCCATCCGGCGAGACCGAGGATCGTGAAGACCAGCGTAACCGCGGCGAGAACCGCCGGCACCCGGCCGATCCAACGTTCCAGCCAGCTGACAGGGGGAGTCAGCACGAAGGTAATCAGGATTGCGAGCGCGATGGGTACGAGGACGGCCTGCGCCCAGGACAGCACGGCGATGACGAGCACGCACCCGGCGAACGTCAGCCACGGTTTGAACGTGTGCGAGGGGATCTCCATAGAGCTCGGTACTTCGACTGTACCTGCAGTGCGCGAGCGACAAAGTTCACAATTGAACAGACTCCGGCGGACCGGGCGGCTGAGGATCATGTCTCATGCGCGCGCCGGCGATTCTGCCTGTCTTCGGGTCCGCGATCAGGGCTTGGTGGGACGATGATGCGACTGCGCCTCGGCGCGTCGCTCGCCTACTACACCCTGTTTGCGATCGCGCCGGTCCTGCTCGTGGCCATCGCCATCGCGGGTATGGTGTTCGGCGCCGAGGCCGTCCGCGGGGAAATCGTGGGCCAGCTCGATCAGCTCATCGGCCGCGAAGGCGCGCGCGCGGTGCAGGGCCTTCTCGAGGCAGCCAGCCAGCGGCGGACGGGCATACTCGCCACCGTTCTCGGCGGCCTCACGTTCGTCATCGCGGCGACCGGCGCGTTCCTCGAGCTCCAGTGCGCCCTCAATACGATCTGGCGGGTGAAGCCCAAATCGGGCGCCAACGTCCGCGTATTCCTTCTCGATCGCCTGCGTTCGTTCGGCCTCGTCGTCGCGATCGGCTTTCTGCTGATGGTCTCCCTCGCGGTGACCGCGGCGCCTCGCCGCGCTGAACGGGTGGCTCGCTCGCTTGTCGCCCAGCGTCCCGCTGGTGTGGAGCGTCGTCAACGTGCTCGTATCGGTCGTGGTCGCCACGGCACTCTTTGCGCTGCTCTTCCGCTTCCTGCCCGACGTGCGTCTTCACTGGCGCGACGTCACGACGGGCGCCTTCGTGACCGCGGTGCTCTTCACGATCGGTCAACAGTTGATTGGCCTGTATCTCGGCCAGAGCGGCGTGGCCTCGAGTTACGGCGCCGCCGGATCGCTGATGATCTTGCTCCTCTGGGTGTACTACTCGTGCCAGATCCTTCTGCTCGGCGCCGAGTTCACCCGCGTGTACGCGCAACGGACGGGCAGAAGACCACAGCCGGAGTCATTCGCCGAGAAGGATCCGGCCGCGATTGGAAAGGCTGTATGACAGTCGGCTAGAATCCGCGCCAGTGACACGGCTCTTCGCGCTCGCGATTTTTTTCTCGGCGACGCTGCTCTTCATGGTGCAGCCGCTCGCCGGAAAGATTCTGCTTCCGGTCCTCGGCGGCAGCCCGGCGGTGTGGAGCACCTGCATGGTCTTCTTCCAGGCCGTGCTGCTGCTCGGATATCTCTACGCGCATGCGTTGAGCACGCGCGTGCCGCCGCGGTGGCAGCGGCCCGTTCACATAGGTGTGCTGATCGCTGCGAGCGTCACGCTGCTGTTGCCGATCTGAGATCGGAGAGCCCGGCGGTGCCGAGTCCACGGCTGTGGCTGCTGCGGCGCGCTGGCGCGGCAGCGTCGGTCTGCCGTTCTTCGCGCTCTCGGCCACGGCTCCGCTCCTGCAGCAGTGGTTCTCGCGCACCGAACGATCCCAAGGCCAAAGACCCGTACTTTCTGTACGCCGCGAGCAACGCAGGAAGCCTGCTCGGACTGCTCGGATATCTGCTCGTAGAACCGGTCGCCACGCGGAGCGTTCAGGTAAGCGGCTGGTCGGTGGCGTTTTGGGTTGTCGCCGCGCTGATCGCCGCGTGCGCGTACGTGGGGCGGCGTGGGGCGACGTGGGGATCGCGTAGGGCGCGTGGGTGAACGAGAACCGGAACCGGAACTGGAACCGGAACCCGAACCGGAACCCGCGTCCTCATGGATCGTGCTGTCACTCGTTCCGTCCGCGCTGCTGCTCGGCGTGACGCAGCATCTCGCGACCGACGTCGTGTCGGCGCCGTTGCTCTGGGTCGTTCCGCTGGCGCTGTACCTGATGCACGTTTATCGCTGCGTTCTCGACTCAAGAGGATTCGGGAGCGCGCGGTGGTGGGGAGCGGTTGCTCCCGGGTCGTGCTGCTCGTCCTGCTGCTCTCGCTCGCCGAGTGCGCTATCCGATCCTGCCCATCAGCGTTCGCGCATCTCGCAGCGTTCACGGTTCTGGCGATGCTGTGCCACACGCGCCTGGCCGAAACCCGTCCGGATCCCTCGCACCTCACCGAATACTTCGTGTGCGTCTCGCTCGGCGGCGTGCTGGGCGGCGCGGCAGTCGCGCTCGTCGCGCCCGCTGTGTTCTCGTCGATTCTCGAGTACCCCCTCGCGATCGCCGCGGCGATTCTTCTTCGGCCTCAGACCGTCGAGGCCGATCGCATGGCGAAATCGCACGTCGGGCGCTGGGTCTGGCGTGCCGTCGCGGCAGTGTTGTTCGTCGCCGCGATACTGGGGCGTCTCGGCATTCAACGAGAGCGCGGACGTCGCGGTCACGCAGCGTCTGGTGCGGATGTCGTTTGCGATCCCGGCGCTCCTGCTGCTGGTCGCACGACGCACGGCGCTGCTGTTTGCCGGCATGGCTGCGGGCTTGCTCGTCGGCGCGGGCGTCGTCAGAACCGGCGGCGACGTGCTGTACCGCGAGCGCACGTTTTTCGGCGTGCACGAGGTGACGTCCCAGCAGAACGGCGACTGGCACGTGCTCACGCATGGCACGACGACCCACGGTGTGCAGGCGTTTCGCGGCAAGGTCCGCGTGCTGCCGACTGCGTACTACCATCCAACCGGCCCGCTCGGCGATGTCGTCTTCACGCTCTCGGCCGACGGGCGGTTCCGCGATGTCGGTGTCGTCGGCCTCGGCGCCGGCGCGCTTGCCGGCTATGCCGGCAACGGTGTGCGCATGGACTTCTTCGAGGTCGACGAAGCGGTCATCCGCATCGCGGAGAATCCGCAGTACTTCACGTACCTCGTCCGAGGCGCGGGCGCGCCCGGGCACGACGGTGCGGACGCATGGCGATCGATGGACGGCTCGGGCTGCGCGCGCATGCCGGAGTCCTCGTACGATCTCATCGTCGTCGATGCGTTCTCGTCGGACGCGATTCCCACGCATCTGATCACGCGCGAGGCCGTCGCGATGTTCTTGTCGCGGCTCAAGCCGCGCGGCGTGATGGCGTTCCACGTGTCGAGCCGGTTTTTCAATCTCGGTCCGGTGCTCGCGCGCATCGCCGACGATCAGGGTCTCGTGGCGTACACGCGGAACGATAAGGACGTGCCGCCCGAGCGAGCGGCCGAGGCCATGCGGCCGTCGGTGTGGGTCGTGCTGGCCCGCAACGAAAACGATCTCGGGCAGTTCGCCGCGTCGGCTCCGCGATGGGTACGGCTGTCCGGCGCGGGCGTCCGTTTGTGGACCGACGACTACACGAACGTCTTGGGCGTGCTCGAAGACTGACGGATCCAAATGAACGGCGATAAATCCAAATCGCCGGATGCAAATGTGCAAAATCCTTAAAGAATTCATAAGAAAAATCGCGCAAATCGCCCTCTTGTAACTTGACGGAATCGCGCGCCCTTCACTACACTTTTCTTCCGTCTCAACCAAACAGTTGGCTTGGAATCTCGGAAGCGCGCCGCCGCGACTGTGTCAGTCGCGGCGGGCACGAGACGTGCGCGATATGAACAGCGAGGAAAAGATGCGTATGCAAAAGGGATTTTGGGCGCTGCTCTTGATGTGCACCCTGGCGGCGATGCCGGCCTGGGCGCAGGAGACTCGAGGCAATATCAACGGCATCATCCAGGACGCTCAGGGGGTCATTCCCGGGGCGACCGTACGAATTACCAACACCGAAAACGGTCAGACGCAGTCGCTCATCACGAACGAGACGGGCTACTTCGAAGCGCCATTGCTGCAGCCGGTCCGTATCGCGTGTCGGTCGAAATGCCGAATTTCAAGACGCTCAACCAGGACGTGGTGCTCAGCGTCGGCCAGACGCTCAGCGTGAGGCTGACGCTCGAAGTCGGCAACGTGACCGAGACCGTCAACGTCACGGCCGAGGCGCCGATCCTCGACACGACATCGGTGTCATCCGGACAGAACTTCGATCGCGCGCTCATCGAGGGTCTGCCGATGGCGGCGAACCAGCCGATCCTGCTCTCGAAGTTCGCGCAGGGCATCATCGGGCCCGACCACGCAGCAGCTCGTGCTTCAGGGACAGATCGACGGCCCGAACGACGGCGCCGGCGATCCCGATCGGCGGCGTCGGCAGCTTCAACTACACGATCGACGGCGCGACCAACGCCGGCAACAACCGCCGCATGTCGGCGTCGCCGAACTCCGACATGATTCAGGAGATGCGCGTCGAGACGTCGAACTTCGATGCATCGCAGGGACACGGCACCGGCGCCAACATCTCGCTGATGACCCGCGCGGGCACGAACCTCGACGCGCGGCACGGTCAACTACCAGTACTGGACCAACCAGATCAACTCGCTGAACCCGCAGCAGAAGCTGGCGTTCGGGCAGCGTCCCGAGACCGGCGAGCTCTACAACACCGGCCACTCGCACAACGTCGCGTTCACGCTCGGCGGCCCGGTCGTCCTCCCGAAGATCGTGAACGGCCGCAACAAGCTGTTCTACTTCTTCAACTACCAGCGGAACTACGACGACTCGGCGGCGCGGAACACGCCGACGATCGACGGTTCCCGCGAACGCGAAGCACCTGGACGGCGACTTCTCGGACCTGCTGACGCTGGGCAGTCCCGGGCAGTATCAGATTTACGATCCGCTGACCGTGCGGCCCGATCCCGCGCGGCCGGGTAGCTTCATCCGCACGCCGTTCCCCGGGCAACATCATCCCGAAGGATCGGTTCATGAACGCGAACGGCACCTACAAGAACCCGCTGTTCGCGCTCTACAGGGACATGATCCCGGCGCCGAACCAGAACTTCGTCGAGCAGGGGGCGATTCCGACCGAACAACTACTACCAGGGCGGCGTGCCGAACCTGACGAACGCGTCGAACTTCGGCGGCCGCGTCGACTTCAACGCGTCGCGAGAAGCGACCGCTTCTTCTTCCGGTACGCCGGCACGACGTTCCACGAGCAGCTCGGCGACTGGACGTACGAATCGCCGAATCCGAAGTATCACGGCATGCACGTCAACGACAAGACGCGCTACTCGTGGGCCTACACGGGCAACTGGACGAAGGTCACAGGGTTCGAGCGTGTTCGACACGCAGTTTTCGGCCAATCGCTTCTTCGAAGATCAGCAGCGCCGGGGCCTGCACAAGTACAAGCCGACCGACGTCGGTCTTCCGAGCTACCTCGACGAGTTCTGCAGCGCGGTGAACAACTGCATGATGCCCGTCATCAAGTCGGCGGCATACCAGGGCGTCTCGAACGACTGCCGACGGCGGCGCTCGACGCCACGCACGTCCAGGCGCAGAGCAATCGTGACGAGCGTCAAGGGCGACTCACACGCTGCGCGGCGGCGTCGACTACCGCCTGGCGATGCGCCGGAACGAACTGATCGCCGGCGGCAACGTGTCGTCGACGTACACGTTCGACAACACGTTCACGCGCGCGGCCGATACGACAGCCGTGTTCCCGGCCAGCAACATCGGCCCGAGTCTCGCGGCCCTCATGCTCGGGCATTCCGACGTCAGGTGTCGATCGGGCAGAACGCGCCGATCTCGATGAGCAACCCGTACTACGGCGGGTTCTTCCAGGACACGTGGCGCGCCACGCAGAACCTCACGTTGAACTTCGGTCTCCGGTACGAGTTCGAGGACGGTATCACCGAAGCCGAGGATCGCTGGATCACCGAGTTCGATCCGGATGCGCAGCTGGCGATTACGCAGCTCGCGCAGGCGGCGTACGCGCGGAGCCCGATTCCGCAGGTGCCGGTCAGCGAGTTCCGCGTGCTTGGCGGCTCGGTGTATGCCGGCGCCAGTCGCGATCCGGGCAAGACCTGGAAGGGCGAGTCGCATGTGGATGCCGCGTGCTCTCGACCGCCTACAAGCTCGGCGAGAGAACGGTCATCAAGGCGCGGGTACGGACTGTTCTTCGACACGTTGAACGCCGGCCGACTACCACGACTGCTCAACCAGCTCGGCTACACCTCGGCGACGACCAACGTGGCGAGCACCGACTTCGGCCAGACCTGGCTTCTTGGGCGATCCGCAGGAACGGCGTCCTGCCGATTGTCGAATCCGTTCCCGGTGCGCGCAACGGCACCCGATTCGAAGCCGGCGCTGGCGGATTCGCTCGGCGCGAACGCCATTCTCGGGTCGACCTTCAATCGCGAGAATCCCGAACCGCAAGCACGCGCGCGTGAACCGCTGGAGAGTCGGCGTGCAGCGCGAGCTGTTCGGCAACATGTCGGTCGAAGTCGCGTATGCCGGCATGTATGCGGATCGCGTCGACATCGCACGATTCAGCAGAGTCCTACATCCCGGAGTCGTACTACAGCAACGTCACCGAGCCGCGACGCGTCGGCGCAGACGCTGCTGCAGCAGCAGGTCACGAATCCGTTCCACATCGACAACTTCGCGTCGCTGAGGACGTCGGATCCGGTGCTCTATCAGCGCATGGCGAACAACGCGTTCTTCCAGGCACGGACGACGCAGCGGCAGAACCTGATCCGCGCGTATCCGCAGCTCAGACGGCAAACGCGAATCCGTGCAACAATGCGCTGCTATTCAACAACCTGCCGCTCGGCGTGGTCAAGGCGCACTCGCTCGAGGTGACGGTCAACCGCCGCTACTCGAACGGCCTCAGCGCCAACCTCGCGTTCTCGGCGAACAGCGTCACGGAGAATCGGGTCGGTCGAAGCGTACGATCGCGAGCCGACGTTGTGGCAGCCGAGCCAGGACGCGCGGCCGTTCCGCATCACCGGCGGCGCGGTGTACGAGCTCCCGTTCGGCAGCAACAAGGCGTTCCTGAACGAGGGCGGCGTCGCCGCCAACATCCTCGGCGGATGGCAGACGGGCGGCACGTTCGAGTATCAGCCGGGCGCGATGCTCGACTTGGGCAACGACGTGTTCTTCAACGGCGACCTCGGACGACATCGCGAAGGACAATCCGGAGATTGCCCTGCAAGCGCGACGGCACGCTCGATCAGTCGAAGTACTGGTTCAACACGGAGAGGCTTCGTGAGGCCCGCCGCGCTTGCAGCCGGCGTCGTTCCAGAAGCGCGCGTTCCCGTTCCGCGTCGACGACGTGCGCGGCCCCGGGTTCTTCCTGGTGAACGCGAACGTCGTCCGGAACTTCCGCATCGGCGGCGGCCGGTCGCTGCAGTTCCGCCTCGACGTGCAGAACCTGTTCGACGCGGTGCTGTGGCAGAATCCGGAACGTCAACCCGACCAGCACGAACTTCGGGAAGGTCACGGGCGCGACGAACAGCATCATGCGGTTCTTCACGTTCGTCTGGAAGGTGAACTTCTAAGATCCGCCTTCGCGCGCAAGCGCGCTACGGCGGACAGGCGTTCGCGCAACACCAGCGGCCAGGGATGGCACCATCATCCCTGGCCGTTTTCTTTGTACGCCATTGGGAGGCAGGACTAAAGTCCTGCGCTACCGCTGAGGTCCTGCGCGCTTCGGTAGCGCAGGACTTTAGTCCTGCCTCTGAGGTCCGACCACCCCGTAGCGCAGGACTTTAGTCCTGCCTTAACCGCCAATCCGCTTCTGGATGTCATCCGCGCGCTGGCTGGCTCTGAACTCGATAATGCGGAAGTCAGCGAGCTGGTGCTCGTAAAACGGATCTTCATGGACGATGGCTTCGATCTCCGATCGACTGTTGCCGACCGCAAGGATGATCCCCCCGTCCCGGGGAATCTTCCGCCCCGAGACCAGGAAGTTGCCCGCTTTGTAATACTTCTTCAGGAACTTCACGTGCGCCGCCATGTGCGCGTCGATCACGGTGAGGTCGGCTTTGTAGACCAGCTCAATCACGAACATCAGGCGGGTTTCCAGCTACTGTGCGGAAGGTAAGGCCGCCGGCGTTGCCGTTTCGACGGAGACATTCGAAAATACGACCGTGTCGGACACCGCCGCGTCGTGCGAGCAGACCCCCAGGCCCACAAGCACCGGGTTCTGGAACGACACCTCGGTGTGCACGATCTCCTTCGGTTCCGTCCCATTCTTTCCGACATACATGAAGATCCGTATGCCGGTGCGCACGAGCTTCACCGTGAACGTGCCCGGGCCTTCGGTCGGAAGGTTGAACGTGTTGGTGTCTTCGCCTTTCCTGCTTCGCCACTGCAATGAGGGCATGCCGTCGCCATGGACGATGACGTCGGCGTACGTCGCGTCGCTGTCAAGCGACTGGCGAATCACGATCCCCGCCTTTCGGTGGGGCGCCCCCTGACCGAGGAACTGCATTGTCGCCGTGACGCTGAAGTTGCCGGTCATCTCCCGCCACACGTCCTGGAACTGGTCCTGTTTCGCCCACATGTTCGCGCCGGCACCGGTGACGCGAAATTGTCCCGTGGACTGATCGAACGTCGTCGATCCTTTGATGGCAGGAGCTCCGACATCCGCGGCGTTCTCGAAGATACCAAACCCTCCGCCCTGCGCCGACACCGAAGCGCAGAGCAGGAACACGGTCATGAGCCGACACATCAGTGTCCTCACTGGTTCTCGATCGAGACATTGGAAAACAGCGCCGTCGCCAGTGCCTTCTGATTGTGGGACGCGACTCCCAGTCCCACAAGAATCGGGTTGCCGAGTTGACTGACGGTCGTACCCAGCTCTCTCACTGCGGCGCCGTCCTTGCCCGCGAATACGGTGACGTTGCTGCCTTGCCGAACCAGCTTCAGACTGAACGTTCCCGGTCCATCAAACGGAAAATCAAGTGTGTTGGTGGTGTCTGCCTTGGCGCTGCGAAACTGGAGTGCGGACATGCCGTTGCCGTGAATGGCGAAATGCAGGAACGGAGAATCGGTGTCGAGTGTCTTGCGGAGCATGATCGAGGCCTTGCGATGCGGATCGCCCTCTGTAAGGAACCGAATCGTCGCGCTCACCGCAAAGTTCCCCGACATCTCCCGCCATAAATAATGGAACTGATCGGCCCTGCTCCAGATATCCGTGCCGGTGCCTGTGATCCTGTACTGTCGTGACCCGGCGTCGAACTCCGCCGACCCGGTGAGTGGAGGAGCGCCTACATCATCGGAATTGGTGAAGGCGCCGAACGTTCCGGTTTGCGCAGCCGGCGCAGCCAGAAGGCACAGCAGCAGCAATGTGCGCATGCGGGGATTCTACGCGATCAGCATCCCCCTACAGGCGTGAGAGGACCTGGGCGACGATGCGGTCACAACGAGGGCGGTAGAAGCGGAACACGTCAGGCGCCGTGGCACCTGTCCGTTCGATCAGCGCGTTTCTGAGGGCCGATCGCGCGCGAGAAAGTCGGGTCTTCACGACGTCCTCCGAGACGCCGAGCAAGTGCGCCGTCTCGAGAGTGCTCAACTCCTCTACCTCGCGCAGGACGAATACCTCGCGAGCTCCATCGGCCAGACCGTCGATCGCCCATTCGAGCAGCTCGCGAAGCTCGCCGCTCATGGCCTGGCGCTCTGGATCGGACACCGACGCTATACCGGCCGAGGCAGGCTTCTCGGCCGCATCTTCGTCGAAAGGCTCGTACTTGACCCGTCGTCGAACCCGGGCGAGGGATTCGTTGATGGCGATCCGAGTCAGCCAGGTGGAGAACCGCGCCAGTCCGCTGAACTGACGCAGACTTGCAAACGCGTTGACGTAGGTCTGCTGCATCACGTCTTCCGCTTCGCGGTCGTCCCGGGTAATGGCCCGCGCGGCGCGATAGAGCCGCTCGTTATAGCGCCGCATCAACAACTCGTACAGCGCAGTGTTGCCATCGAGCACCTGGCGGACCACTTCTTCATCCGACAGCTCCGGCGCGGTGGATTCGAAGACAGCCATCCTTGTCACTCCAAGTATATGAGAGTCATCCGGCGCCAAAAGGTGACATCACCACGGCCGCGTCACCTTTGAGGGCGTCATGACTCCAATCGGCAGGGGGGACAGTGTCCATGCGACTTCTGAAAGCCGGCTCGATCGTCTTCGTTCTTGCACTGGTATTCGGCCTGTCGGGATACGTCCCTGCGACACTCGCCGACCATCGGCAGACGCGCAACGGCCAGTCGATCTTTCGATTCGATACCTTTGGCGACGAGCAGTTGTGGACCGACACGCTGCGCATACACGAGGTCATCCCATCGCTGTCTCCCACCACGGCGTTGGCGGTAGGCCTGAAGGTCGATGTCGAGGCGCTGCCAAGGACGCTGATCGCCGCTCTCAAAGCGGGACAGGTCGATCTGAGCGATCCGAAAGTGACCATCGAGCTCTTGCGGCTGAACGCGGTGGTTGGTCTGAAGGGCCGGGTCGATGACGAGGGCGCGCTGAAGGGCGTCGGCATTACCTGCGCACTGTGCCACTCGACGGTGGACGATTCGCTGACCACCGGCATTGGAAGGCGGCTCGATGGGTGGGCGGCCGTCGATCTCAATGTCGGCGCGATCGTGGCGCTGTCGCCAGTGCTGGACGAGGGATTGAAAGCCGAATTGAAGATGTGGGGCCCCGGCAAATACGATCCGCGGCATCACTATTTCGACGGGCAGAGCATCGTGCCGTTGAACAGTCCATCGCTGCCCGTTGTCATCCCGCCGATATACGGATTGAAAGGTGTCGGGTTCGAGACCTACACCGGCGATGGGCCGATTTCGTATTGGAACAGCTACGTCGGCGTGGGGCAGATGGGCGGGCACGGAAACTTCAAAGATCTGCGGCCCGGTGTGGGAATCAACATTCGGCAGACTCCCGATCTCGTCACGCCCAAGCTTGCTGCGCTGCTCGAATATCAATTGAGTCTTCGTACGCCAGACCCCCCGGACGACAGCTTCGATGCGAGAGCGGCCTGGCGAGGGAGACAGGTATTCCGGCGTGAAGCGAGATGCAGCAGTTGCCATCAGGGCCAGAACTTTACCGACGTGTTGAGCAGTGCGAGATGGGGAAGGCCATTTCTGCATAACCCCGGAGAAGTGGGGATGGAACCCGACTACGCCGCCCGGTCGGCAACGGGAAAATATCGGACGACTCCGCTCCGTGGTCTCTGGCAGCACGCGCCGTACTTTCACGATGGAAGCGCACCCGATCTCATGTCGGTTGTAAACCATTACGATCGGCACTTCGGGCTGGGCCTCACTCAACGGCAGAAGGCCGATCTTGTCGAGTATTTGAAGTCGCTATGACACCTCATGTATTGCCGTATAATTCCGGCTCATGTATCCCACTTGCATGCGCCTCTCCGCCTTGCTTGCCGCCTGTGCCTTAGCCGTTGTCGCGGTTGCCGCGCAGGGCGTCACCAAGGAGACGGTGGCCGGCATCTCGACGTTCGCCCGGCTCGATACGACAATTGCGTGCGGCGGCGCGACGAGCGTCGACGCCGTTCCGGAGCTCAAGAAGATGGGGTTCCGATCGATCATCAACGTGCGCCGTGCTAGCGAAGCGGGAGCTGACGTCGAGGCCGAAGGCGTCGCCGTAAGAGCGGCCGGAATGAAATACGTGCACCTCCCGTTCGATCCGCAAGCGCCGGATCCGATGCTGATCGACAATTTCATCGCGGCCGTAACGGCGGCGGAGAATCAGCCGGCCTACATTCATTGCGCAGCCGGAGGCCGCGCCGCCGCCCTCTGGATGATCAAGCGATGGAAAGCGGACGGTTGGGACGAGAAGCGCGCGCTCGAAGAAGCGATCGCCCTCGGACTGAACGAACGGTTCCAGCCCTTCGCGCTCGACTACATCCGCACGCACACTCGATAGAGAGACGATTGTCAGGGGACGAGGGGCGCGAGCGACTCGACGAATCGCGCGTGGAGGGCGCGCGCCGCGCGATCGACAGCATCTGCAGACACCATCCAGGTTATACGGAACGACGAGGTCGACAGCCCGTGGCACGGCACATCAGCGTCACGCAGCACCGATAGCCCCGCGCGAACGTTGGCATAGGTCGCGTTGATACCGGCGCCGATCGCGCTGACCGCTCCCAGGCCGCCGGCGAACCTGACACGATCGCCGAACCGTGCATGGAAGGCGCGCTGGACGCCGGCCTCGTCGTGCAGGTTCTCTCGCGAGACCACGAGCGTGGCGTGGGCCGTGTCGGTCGACACGTGAAGCTGCTTGCCGGCGACATGATGCTCGTCGAGCGCCGCCAGCATCTCCTCGACTGCAGCATCTGATTCGATGACGAGCACGTCGCGTTCGCTCGCGACACCCACGACCGTGCCTGGAACGCGCGGCGGGTTCTTCCGGACGACTGTGCCATCGGCAGACGGGTCCGCGCCCGGCAGCGCACCGCTCGTGGCGCGCGCATAGATCGCGATCCCTCGCTCCTTGGCGAATTCCACCGCCTGTGCGTTGAGGACCTTCGCCCCTGACTCGGCCATCTCCTGGGTTTCTTCGTACGAAAGTACTCCGATACGGCGAGCCGCGGGCACGACGCGCGGGTCTGCGGAATACACACCGTCCACGTCGGAGCAGATCTCGCAGTACTCGGCGTTGAGCGCCGCGGCCATGGCGACCGCCGTGGTGTCGCTTCCACCTCGCCCGAGCGTGGTGACTTCCTTGCGATACGAAACACCCTGAAATCCCGCAATGACGACGATCTTTCCCCGGGACAGCTCGTCCTGTACACGATAGGGTCTCACCTCGATGATGCGCGCATCCACGTGGCGGTCGTTCGTGATGATGCCCGACTGGCTGCCGGTAAAGCTGATCGCGTCGCCGCCGAGCTCGCGTATCGCGATTGACAGCAGCGCCATCGAGATGCGCTCACCTGCGGTCAGCAGCATGTCGAGCTCGCGGCGATCGGGAGAGGACGACACTTGCTTGGCCATGGCCAGCAGGTCGTCGGTCGTGTCGCCCATGGCCGAGACGACAACAACCAGGTCGTGCCCCAGCCGGCGCGTGCGCATGACGCGCTCGGCAACCAGACGAAGCTTCGGCAGATCCGCGACGCTGCTGCCGCCGTATTTCTGGACGACTATGGCCATGCAGCCAGTCTAAGCGTTTTCAGCCGCCGGCTGATCCGTCATGCCATCGTCCCAGAGTCGTCTTTGTGGCCGCAGAACAGGCAGCGCCGGAATTTCGGCGACATCATCGCATCGCACTTCGGACATTTCGTCGCTCGCGGGATGATGCGGTTGTCCGCTTCACCGTCGCGCAAATCGATCTCCGCGATCTTCTTCCGCAACTGCTCCTCGGATATGCCGGTCGACACTTGTACGAGCTCGAACAAGGCGCAGCAAATCAGCGCGAGCCTGTCGACTTTCTCCTCGAGCCCAACGGCCGCATCGCGGGCAACCCGATCGTGGGTCCTGGATGCCTGCACATCGCTGATTCGACTGTCCAGCTGTCCGATCCGATGCGATTGATAGAGATCCCAGATGATGCCGATCACGTCATCCCCCTGCTTGTGGTATCGGCATAAGACGCGGAGAGGACCAGAAGAATCCGGGATCAGTAAAGTAGTAGGGATGAAAATCGCGACCTGGAACGTGAACGGCATTCGTGCGCGCGACGCGCAGCTGCAGGAATTCATCGAGCGCGAGCGGCCGGATGTGTTGTGCCTGCAGGAGCTGAAAGCCTCGCTCGAGCAGCTACCCGTGTGGTTGTGCCAGCTCGAGGGGTACTGGTGTTACTGGCACGGCGGGAAAGGATACTCAGGCGTCGGCCTCCACGTGCGCAAGGATGCGTTCCCTGCCGAGCCGGAGTTTCAGCACCCGCACTTCGATTACGAGCACCGCATTGTCACGGCCGCGCTGCCGGGATTCACGATCGCGTCGATCTACGTGCCGAATGGAGGCAAGGACTTCGAAGCGAAGATGCGGTTCCTGGATGCGCTCGAGCTGTTTGCGGCGGATTCCCACGCAGCAGGGCAGCCGCTCGTCCTGTGCGGTGATTTCAACGTCGCCAGGACCGACATGGATGTGCATCCGAAGGAACGAAAGCCGAGCGTTATCGGCCAGCGGCCGGACGAGCGTGCACTGCTCGAACGCATCATTGGCCATGGACTCGTTGATGTGCATCGCAAGATAGAGCCGGATAATCCCGAAATTTTCACGTGGTGGGCGCCGTGGAGGAGCATGCGGCAGCGCAACATCGGCTGGCGCCTCGATATGGTGCTCGCGAGCCAGGCGCTCGCCGATACGGCTGTGTCATGCCTCGTCCTGCGTGAGTTCGGCTCGAGCGATCACGGTCCGGTCGTCGCGGTGTTCGACCGGATGTAGACTGATCTTCCTATAACGGACACCGGCTGTGATACAGATCGCTCTCGAAAGACCGGGACACTTTGTCTCGTGCGACGGGCCAGCCCCATCCGCGAAGTCAGGCGAAGCGCTCGTGCGCGTGCATCGCATCGGCGTCTGCGGCACGGACCTGCACGCCTTCGCCGGACGGCAGCCGTTCTTCAACTACCCGCGAATCCTCGGTCACGAACTGGGCGTCGAGATCATCGATCCGGGCAGCGAGCCGCATGGACTCAATCCTGGAGACCGATGTTCTGTCGAGCCGTACATCAATTGCGGCCAATGCATCGCCTGCCGGCGTGGGCGGCCCAATTGCTGCGCCGGTCTCCGGGTACTCGGCGTGCACATCGATGGCGGCATGCGCCCGGAGATCGCAGTGCCGGCACGGAAGCTTCACCGCTCCATCACACTTTCATACGACCAGCTCGCGCTCGTCGAGACGCTTGCAATCGGTGCGCACGCCGTCGAGCGCGCAGCGATCGAGCGCGATGATTTCGTGCTCGTCATCGGCGCCGGTCCCATTGGACTGAGCGTCATCCAGTTCGTGCAGCTGCACAGCACCACGCTCGCTGTCATGGACGTGAACGAATCGCGCCTCGACTTCTGTCGGCGCGAGCTCGGCGTCGTGCATACGGTCGCGGGCGGCGCGAACGCCTCGGAGCAGCTTCAGGGCATTGGACGCGGAGAGCTGCCTTCTGTCGTCATTGACGCGACTGGCAACGCGGCGTCGATGGAAGGCGCCTTCGATCTGGCGGCGCAAGGGGGCCGCATTGTTTTCGTGGGACTCGTTCAGGGCGCCGTCACCTTCGACGATCCAAACTTCCATCGGCGCGAACTGACGCTGCTCGCCAGCCGAAACGCGCCGCCGGACACGTTCCGGGACATCATCGCGCTCCTGGAGGCAGGTCGTATCGATACCACGCCCTGGATCACCCATCGCTTCAATCTGCCGGATACCCCGCTGGTGTTCCCCGGGCTCGCTGGAGATCCCGCGCTGGTCAAAGCGGTCATCTCCGTCCGATGATTTCCGTGGAAGCGCTGCTCCACAACGTGCGCAGCCTGTACAACGTCGGCGCATTCTTTCGAACGGCCGACGCTGTAGGGTTGTCACGACTTCATCTGTCCGGCTTCACCGGTTCGCCGCCGTCGAAGCAGATCGCCAAGACCGCGCTCGGCGCGGAACAGAGTGTTCCGTGGGCGCGCGCAGAGCCCATTGCCGTCATCGACGCGCGGCGACGCGCGGGCTGGGAAACAGTGGCGATCGAAACCGTCGAAGGCGCTGTTGACGTATTCGAGTGGCGCCCTCGATTCCCTGTGCTCGTCGTCTTTGGACACGAAGTGGATGGATTGCCGCCGGATATTGTGGAGCGGTGCGACACGCGCGTCCGTATCCCGATGGTCGGCGCGAAGCGTTCGTTGAACGTCGCGACCGCGGGCGGCGTGGTTCTGTACGAGCTCTTCAGGAAGATGCGCGAGCCAGGAAGATAGTGTGGTGCGGTCCGCCTTTCTCGAGGCGGCCGCGGACGTGTTCGACCGTTACCGCAAATCTGTTGTAGCGAAGGCGCTGGACGAATTTCCGGTTGTCCCATGCCGACCAGATCGCAAGGACGCCGTTGTCCTTGAGCGCTGCGCGCGCTGCCGCCAATCCGCGGTCGTCATAGAGACCGGTATTTGCCGCAGCGGTGAACGGGGCAGGACCATTGTCGACGTCGAGCAGAATCGCGTCGAACGTACCGCGGTTCGACGTCATCACGTCCTTGACGTCGCCCACGACCACCGCAACGCGTCTGTCCTTGAGTGGATAACCTGCCAGAGGACCAAGCGGTCCGCGGTTCCACTCCACCACTGCGGGAACGAGCTCGGCCACCGTGACACCGGCACTCTGAGGCAGCACGTCCAGCGTCGCCCGCAGCGTGAAGCCCATGCCGAGCCCGCCTATGAGCACGCTGGGCTCGTCGATCGCGCGAAGGTGCGGGCAGGCGAGCGTGGCGAGCGCTTCTTCGGATCCATGCATCAGGCTCGACATCAGGCTTTTGCCGTTGGCAAGAATTACGTATTCCCTGTCGCGTCTTGTCAGCGCCATCGCCGTGCCGTCGGGCGTTTGCGTTTCGCCCAGCAATTCCCAGGGTTTCACGGCGTCGGTGGTGTCACTTACTGCGCGGGTTCATTCAGGGCCCGATTGAGCAAGTCGGCTACGCCGAGGACCGGAGCGCTTCCGGTCAGATAGTCGCGGTCGAGACGCGGGCCTTGAACGCGAATGATGCCGAGCACGTCCCGCCATTGCCGATCAGATACTTCTCCCCCAATCCGAAACCAGCGGAGCTTCTGCAGCAGGATATCTTCCGGCGGATGCACATAGAGAGTCCGACCCGGTCCCAGTGCCACCGCCTGCCGGCGCAGCAACTGTTGATGATCCAGCGGTGTGCCCCCAGCGACGAACAGATCGACCTTGAACTGCGTGGAATGATGGATGAGATTGGCGCTCGAGCGCTCGCGGACGGCGCGCCGAAGAGCCTCGCCATCCACGTAGAAGTCCCCCGACAGAGCAGAGACAATTCCCGGAATGTGCGATTCCTCGAGAGCGGCGACGAAATCAATGTCAACAGTCGAGCGCGGCTCACCAGCGAACGAACTGGCGAGCGATCCGCCGATGGTGTGGGCGATTCCGAGGGTGTCGAGCACGTGCGAGACCGAGAGAGCAATCGCTATGGGATCGACCGGGACCGTCACTTCAGATCCAGAAGGGCAATCTCTGTGTATACCGTGCGCGCAAGGTCTGGTCCGAGCATGACGATTGCGAGGCGCAGGAACTGCTCGCGTGGTGAGGCGGTGGGGTAGCGGTGAGTGACGCCGGCGCGGGCGAGATCGTACACGGCCTGAGTCAGCCCTGATACGATCGCGCCCTTCTGCGCCGCAGACATCTGCCGCCAACGCTCGATTTGCAGACGTTCGATTTCGGATGACGTATCCGCGCTTAACGTCATGGTAACTCGACCGATTATAGCGCCGCGCTCAGCCATACCGTGCTTGGTCCGCCTGAAGGCGGACACTACCGCTACCTAAGCCGACGCCTGCGTCAGTGACAGCGTGACATTGTTCGTTTTTCGTTCTTCGTTACCGTTTCCCCCCAAGCCACTCGTTGACGCGATCGTCGAGGACATTCAGCGGCAGCGCTCCGGACTGCAGGACGACATCGTTGAAGTCGCGAAGGTCGAACTTCTCGCCAAGCGCCTTCTCCGCTCGCCGGCGCAGCTCCTTGATCTTCAGCTCGCCTATCTTGTACGCCAGCGCCTGTCCGGGTACCGAAATGTAGCGATCGATCTCGGTCGTCACGTCGTTCTCCGTCTTCGCGGCGTTGTCCATGAAGTACTTGATCGCGCGCTCGCGGTCCCATTCCATCGCGTGCATGCCCGTATCGACGACCAGGCGCACGGCGCGCCACATCTCATAGGTGAGCTGGCCGAATTTCGAGTACGGATCGTCTTTGTAGAGGCCCATGTCCTCGCCAAGCGACTCGGCGTAGAGCCCCCAACCTTCGACGTACGCGGTAAAGAAGGCGTGGCGGCGGAAATTCGGCAACTCGCCGAGCTCCTGCGCGGTCGATATCTGCAGGCAGTGTCCCGGCATCGCCTCGTGCAGCGTCAGCGGCATCATTTCCCACTTCGGTCGCGTCTCGGGCTTGTGGAGATTGGCGAAAAAATACGCCGGACGCGAGCCGTCTGGTGCGCCCCCGCTGGCAAATGCCGTAGGCGACATCGGCGCAATCGCATCTGGAATCTGAATGACGCCGTATGGCGTGCGCGGCAGCTTCCGGCTGATCTTGATGAGCTCCGGGTCGATGCGCTTCGCGAGCGCGCGGTAGCCGTCGAGCAGCTCCTCTCCGGTTTTGTAGAAAAAGCGTGGATCGGTTCTGAGGTGCGTGAAGAACTGCTCGAGCGTCCCGGCGAAGCCGACCTGTTTTCGGATCGCTTCCATCTCGGCGCGGATGCGCGCGACTTCCTTCAGGCCGAGCGCGTGAATGTCCTGCGGCGCAAGATCGGTCGTCGTGTAGTACTTCGCAAAATAGCGATACCCTGCAAGCCCGCTGCTCGTCCGCCACCAGCCGATGCCATCGTAGGACGCCGCCAGATACTCGCGGTCCATGAACTCGAGCAGCTTCGCGAACGCCGGCTGCACGCGCGTTCGGACGCTGTCGAGACCGGCCTTCGCCACCCGCTCGCGCTCGGCAGCCGGCACGGAGTCCGGGATGCTGCGGAAGGGCCGATAGTAGCCGCTCTGTTCGGGTGGTTGCGTGGCGAGCTGCGCGATCTGGGGCCGGACGCGCTGGGCGATGATCTTCGGCAGCACGACGTTGGTCTTGATGCCCTCGCGCATCAGCGCGAGGTTCTGATCCATGTAGGCGGGAAATGCGTCGAGCCGCGCCACCCAATCGTCGAAATCCTTGACGGTTTGAAAGCGCAGGGAATCGACGAGGAACTCTGTGCCCTGCACGCCGTCCAGCGTCGACGTGCGGATGAGATGCTGACGATGCTGAAAACCTTCCACCGTCATCTGGTACTGGTGACGGAACAGATCGTAGTTGAGACGATCGGCGGGTGAGAGGGCAGCGCGCGGTATCGCGGCGAGATCTTTCAGCACGGCCTCGCGGTGCGGTGGCGCGCGTGGATGGCGGCGGCGCTCATGTCCGGCCAGCGATCGTTCCAGCGGCGATCCCCGAGATACGAGGCCCACAGGGGCTCCTGGGTGAGCTCCCATTCCCACTCACGATCGAACAGCGCGTGCAGCGCGGCGCCAGCGGTACCAGTGTCCCCTGGCTTCTGCGCGTGTGTCACCACGCTGAGCAGCACGCCGGCAAGGACGAGGCAATATTTCAGCGTCATAGTTCCCGAGTATAAGCCGCCCTCCTGGCTCTCTCAGCCAGCCGCGGATTCCCGACCTTCTGGGCAACCGCCGTGAAAGCCGCAGACGGCCCCTTCCACCGCAGCGAATCCACATCATCGAAGAGCGCTGCATCGGTGCGCAGCGTCGCGAGCGTCTTGTAAAGGAGCGCGCTGTCGCGATTCTCTCCGAGGACCGTCGCGGGGAACTGTTCGAGATGGCCGTGCTGGTTGATGAGGCGGGCAGCCGTCTTCGTGCCGATGCCCGCAATACCCGGAAAACCGTCGGCCGCATCGCCGACGAGTGCGAGGTAGTCGGCGATGAACGGCGGTGCGACCCCGAACTTCGCCAGCACGCCGGCGTCGTTGCGAATCTCACCGCTCCGCCGATCGACCTGGACGACGCGATCGCCGGTGACGCACTGTGCCAGATCCTTGTCCGGTGTCCAGATGCATACCTTTTCAACACGCGCATCGCGCGCCGCCAGATGCGCAGCCGATGCGAGCGCGTCATCGGCCTCGAGCTCAACCATCGGCCACGTCGTCACGCCCATCGCCCCGAGCGCCTCCTCGAGCGGGTGAAACTGCGCCCAGAGCGCCGGCTCAATTCCCTCGCCGGTCTTGTAACCCGGCCAGAGGTCATTGCGGAACGATTCGATGACGTGATCCGTGGCGACCCCGATATGGGTCGCGCCTTCGTCCAGCATCTGAGCGATGGTGCCTAACACGCCGCTGACGGCTCCCAGCGGCTGATCCGGGAGATTCGACCGCCGAAACCCGTAAAAATGGCGGAAGAGCTCGTAGGTGCCGTCGATGAGGTGCACGACCATCAGATATATGACATATGCTATCATACTACAATGAAGCGCACGACGATCTTCGTTCCGGAGTCCCTCGAGCGGGACCTGCAGTTATACGCGCGCCGTGAAGGAAAGCCCGCCGCAGCGGTGGTGCGCGAGGCGCTGACCGCGTACCTCGCGCGCAGCCGCTCCGCTGTGGAGCTGCCGTCGTTTGCCGGGGCATTCGATAGCGGCGTTGTGGATACCGCCGAAACCCACGAAGACGTCCTATTCAGAGGTTTGTCGCCCCATGGGGTTCCCACGGTCCCCCGCAAACGACCCGCGCGACGCCGCCGCGCGGCAAAGCCCCGCTAGCCGATGCCGCTGCTGGTCGATACCGGAGTGCTTTATGCGCTGGCCGATCGCCGCGACGCCTGGCACGCGCGGGTTCGCAAGTATCTGCTGGCGCATCCCGATACGCTTCTGGCGCCCGTAACGATTCTGCCTGAGGTTGCCTACCTCCTGCGCGATCGAATCGGCGCTGATGCGGAGCTCGCATTCGCCCGATCGGTTGCCAAAGGGGAACTGGCTGTCGAGGCGGTGCAGCGGGCCGATCTGGCGCGGGCGGCGGAATTGATGGACGCCTACGGAGACCTGGGGTTCGTTGACACGACCGTCATCGCCATCGCCGAACGCCTCAGAATGCCCTCGATTGCCACGACAGACCGGCGGCACTTCCTGACGGTGCGACCCAAACACCGCGAACGGTTCATCCTGTTGCCCTGATTCGCCGTCGGCCGATAAGCAGGGGAGCATGCGCCCGCGTTCATTCCGTCAGGTCACGCCGGGCCGTATCGAAGTTCGTGAGGGCGGCGGTTGCATGGCGGCGTTTGGATTGCCCTTCCTCGGCGCCGGACTCTTCATGCTCCTGGCGTCCACCGGCGTGGTTCGGCTGCAGGGCGGCGAGACGGCGCAGTGGTTCCTGATGCCTGTGCTGCTGTTCATGGGACTCGCCTTTACGCTGGTGGGCGGGGCACTCGTCTTTGGTCGCAGCTGGACGACGCTGAGCTCTGGCGACCGAACGGTGGTGATGCAGATGGGGCTGCTCGCACCGATGTCGACGAAAACCTATCGCGTCGACGATTACAACGCCGTGATGGTCGACTTCGTCAGAGGCGATTCGGACTCCTCCGATCAGTATCCCGTCAGCCTGCGGGGGCGCACCGGAGGCACTCTGCAGCTCTTCAGCTCGACCAACTACGCGGACGCGCGAGAGCGAGCGATTGCGATCGGCGGGCTCTTCCATCTCGAGGTCCATGATTCTTCGACCGGCCGGCCGGTCCGGCAATCCGCCGCACAGGCGGACATGTCGCTGCAGCATCGCCAGCGTATCGAGCACCAGCGCGACGAGCTGGTCGTGCGTCCGACGCCGATGCGCAGTGACGTGAGCGAGGCACACGGCGTTGTCACGATCGTGATACCGAAATCGCGCGTGCATCCCGCGATGTTTCTCCTCTTCCTGATTCCAATCGCGGTGCCCGTGATGCTCGTGGGGCCATTCCTGCAGTTCTTCCGGCAGTCGCACACACCCGATGTCGTGTCCTGGATCTTCACGGGCTTCCTCGTTCTCGCATTCGGGGTGCTGCCCGCGCACTCCGGCTTGAGGGCCTTCCTCGAGTCGCGCCGCGGCCGCACGGTCGTGACGGCTTCGACGGCCGGCGTGCGCATCGAGGAGCGCCGCGTGTGGAAAACACGAACGCTCGCCTCGCTGGCGTCCACCGAGATCATGGATATCGACTGCCCCGCGGCCGAATCGTTGGCTGCGCCGATGGTCGGGGAGGGCACCGCACGCGTGCTCAGAATCGTGCGCAAATTGAGCAAGAGTGGCGGCGTGACGATCAAGACGCGCACGGGATTGACGACCTTCGGCCAGGGTCTGGACGATCCAGAAGTGCGGTACCTGCATTACGTGGTGAGGCACGCGCTCGTGCGGTGACACAATACCGGTGTTGATGTGTCCTCCGCCGTGATCACGCTGCTGATGATCACGGACCACATTACCTGAGCGATTCTCGTAAGAGGCCTCACAAATCTGTCGGCGCGTTCCCGCGACCGAATCGTAAGAACCCCTGGAACTGTCGGAGAAATATACCCGCTGGCCGATGGCAGCGGAGTCGCAGGCGTGGCCTCAGTGCCTGAGGGAAGTGAAGAAGTCCACGTGACGGTTTCGCGACACGCTTTCAGCGTATCGCTCGCCGGCTATTTGGCGCGCCCGCTCGCTCAGAGATGCGTAGAGCGCTGGATCATCCCACAACGAGGTCACGGCATCGTACCAAGGTTCGATTTCCTGCTCGGTGGGCAGCCGCGTCGTCTTTTCGGTCATCCAATCGGGAACTGGCAGCACGCGGCCACCGCCGCCAGAGCGGAAATCTCCGCCGACGACATGTGGCAGCGCGCCTCGATTGCTGACCAGTGCCGGAATGCCGTTGATCATCGCTTCGGCCGCAACACGTCCGAACGGCTCGTCCCATATCGAGGGCACGAGCAGTATGCGGGTGAGCGCAAAGTAATCCGACGGAGCGGGGACGGGTGGCGCAGCCATGATCTGCGGATACGCAGAGAAGTCGACACCGGGAATGGAATTCAGCGAGCCCGCGGTGTGGCCCGACTGGACGACGAGCAGCGGAATATCCGGCCGCCGCGAGCCAAGCATGTCAGCGAGCCTGGCGAACAGCAGAAGACCTTTGTGTCGCGCGGGGTGGACGAAGGTGACGAACGCGCGGGCCTCGTGCGGCGCGACGACGGTGGACCAGTCGATCGGCGGCTCGAGCGGAGTACTGTCGAGATCCAGCTTTTCGCGGTACACGTCGGTCAGAAACTGACTGCAGGTGAAGACCCGATCGACGTCCTTGAAGTACCGCGCCTGATAGTACCCAAACCCCCTCACGGCAAACGCCGTTGTGATGCCGCGGGCCCTGGCGCGCGACATGGCTTCGAAGATCATCGGATGCCCGTTGCAGGCGATCAGCTGATCCGGCTGGAACGTCTGGAGCAGTTCGTCGAAGGCCGAGAGGAACGCCGAGGTCTCGCGGCGATGAGGGCGCGATTCATCGTTGTGGCGCGTGACCAGGAGCGTCACCGGCACGTCTCCCACTTGATAGTGCACGAGACGCTCGGTTGCTGCCAGCGCGACGCCGCGATCCGCCAGATGCTCCGCAAGCGTGAACGTGACGCGGCTCTCGAACCGTGCGGTGGTGAGAATCCGGCAGGCGTGTCCGGCGTCTGCCAACCACTCCATGATTGTTCGCAGACTTTGCGTCACACCGGCGGTTGGATCACTGATGCAGTGATTGTTGATGAGAAGGAACCGCACAACCTACGTATCGACCTGTCCGCAAGTCCTCAGCAGTAAACAACAGCAACGCATATACAAGGAGCCATTGAATGTCACAAGGAGATCATCGTCGCATCGAGTTGCACGAACAAACGCAGCGCTTTCTGGACGGACCGTTGAAACACGCCAGGGCGGCGGCGCTTGCGGCCGCGCTCGTACCCCTCGCGTCGGTGGCGGCTGCCCCCGCAGAGGCTCAGTCGTTCTGTCAGTCCGCTGGCATATGTGGGGTCGTCTGGCTCGATACGAACAACAACGGCCTTCAGGATGCCGGCGAGAGCGTTATTCCGGGTGCTTCTGTGACACTCGGCGGCACGACAGTGGCCACAGATGAAGAGGGTGTGTATTTCTTTAACGTTCCAGAGGGTGTTTACCAGATTACAGTGCAGATTCCGCCGAACACACAGCCTTCGCCGGCCAATGTCGGCGGCGACGACACCATCGATAGCGATGGCGAGCGCGACGCAACCGGCGCCAACAGCGTTGCGACGGTAGTGCTGACGTCGTCAGACGACAAGACGACCGACTTCGGGTTCTGGATGCCTCCGGTGCAGCAGCCGGGTACGGGCACGCCAGGATACTGGAAGAATCATGCGGAGGCATGGCCGGTTCCGGGCATTACGATCGGCGGCGTCCTGTATCCGAAGGCCGAGGCGATTGCGTTGATCGACAAGCCTGGCAAGGACAGAACGCTGACGATGTTCAGCTCGCTGGTTTCGGCGAAGTTGAACCTTCTCATGGGCAACGACAGCAGCTGCGTGGCGCCGACCATCGCGTTGGCCGATGAGTGGATGGCCACTTACGGACCGGTCGGCAGAGGAGTGCACGCGGCGAGTTATGCGTGGAAGGTTGGAGAGCCATTGCACCGGCTGATGGACAACTACAACAACGGCATGCTCTGCGCACCGCATCGCGACTAGGCTAGGTATGCTTATGGAGGGTGGCAACCGTACTGGATAGACCTCGTTACGACCGTTCGATTGTCGACGGACCTCTCCGTCCGGCAGTGTGGAAAATCGCGTGGCCGACGATGCTCACGAACATCATCGGCGGTTTGCAGGGCATCGTCGACCACGCGCTCGTCGGTCATCTGGTCGGGTTCACCGGCAACGCTGCCATCGGCGTGAGCTGGCAGATCATCCTCGTCGTCATCGTGTTCATCTCGTCGCTGTTCTCCGGGATGAGCGTGCTGGTGTCGCGCTTCGCCGGCGCCGGAGACTCGGACAAAGTCGATCGCACGGTGTACCAGGCGTTTCTCACCGCCACGTTCCTCTCCTTTGGCGTCATGGCGCCGCTCGGCTACCTCGCCTCGCCGTTGCTGCTCGATTTCGTGAACGCGGCACCGGCGGTCAAGGCCGAGGCGCTCCCGTTCCTCCGCATCATGTTTGTCGGCATCGGCGGCATGATGATGTTCTTCATGCTGAGCGCAGCGTTGCGATCCGCAGGGGACGCGCGCACGCCGATGATCCTCGGTATCGCGATGACGGCGCTGAATCTGGTTTTCAATGTCATCCTCATCCGGGGGCTGGGACCGATCCCTTCGTTCGGCACGAAAGGCTCGGCCATGGGCACATCGATCGCCTCCGGGCTGGTCGCGTTGTATTCGCTGTGGAAACTGAGGAGCGGAGCGTGGGTCATTTCGTTTCCGCGCGGCCAGGGTTTCGGACCGGACTGGCGCATCATCCGATCGCTGTTCCGCTTCGGGCTGCCGACCGGCATCCAGGGCATTGCGATGAACGTGGGCGGCGTGCTCATGCTGGCGTTCATCGGGTCGCTGCCGCAGAGCGCCGCTGCGCAGGCTGCGTTCGCCATCTCGTATACGCAGCTGTTTTCGCTGATCACCTGGACGTCGGTGGGATTGATGGGCGCGGCGGCCACCGTGGCGGGCCAGAACCTCGGCGCCGGGCGTCCCGATCGCGCGGATGCCGCGGTGCATGCGGCTGCGCGCTTCGGGTTCGCCGCCGCCGCTGCGATCGGATTCTTCTTTCTGGTCTTTCCACGGCAGCTGCTCGCGGTGTTCGGCATGAACGATCCGGCGGTCGTCGAGATCGGTATCGATCTGCTTCGCGTGCTGAGCTTTTCCGGGCTGCTGATCGCCGTCGCGCTGACCTATACCGGCGGCCTCCAAGGGACGGGCGACACGAGAAGCCCGCTCTATATCTCGATCGTGTCGCAGATTGTCGTCCCGCTCGGCATCTGCTTCGTCATTCAGCGGGTCGCCACGCTCGATCCGATCGACATCTGGGTCGCAATTCTCGTCGGCCACGCCACGCGCTGTGTGCTGAGCGTGGTGCGGTTCAACCAGGGGATGTGGCGGCACATTGCCGTTGAGCTCGAGGAGGAACGATGATCACGAGCAGAGAACCACGCGGTCTGGAGATTGACGAGAACCCGAACTTTGTTCGGAAAGAATGGCGGTTCCAGCGCGTTGGCGTCGCTGCTCTATTCCTGTTCGTGGCGGCTGCCCTGCTTGGCTTCACTGGAAAGGGTGGTCCGATGAGCCGGGGCGAGGCTGGCGACCCAGGTGGATCTGTACGCGTGGAATACGAGCGGTTCGTCCGTCGCGGCGGCGCATCCCAGATGAAGGTGCACGTGCGCGCAGCCCCCGGCGATGTACGGTTCTGGGTCGGTGCTCCATATTTCGAGCGGGTGCGCATTGAATCCGTGGCGCCGACGCCCGAACGGGTCTCTGTCGAGACAGGCCGTCACGTCTATCTCATCCGGGCCGGATCGAGGGATGTCACCGTCACTCTCGAAGTGGACCATACATCGCTTGGCAGGCTGGAGGCAGAGGTGGGACTCGTCGACGGACCGTCAGTCCGCTTCAGCCAGATGGCTCTTTTCTAACACGGGGTGTTGCCATGGATACCGTTCTGCGAACTGTCACGGTCTACGTCATCCTGCTGATCATCTTCCGCATCAGCGGCAAGCGATCGCTCAGCCAGATCACGACATTCGATTTCATCCTGCTGCTCATCATCAGCGAGGCGACGCAGCAGGCGCTAGTCGGCGAGGATTTCTCCATCACCAATGCCTGTGTGATTATTGCGAGCCTCGTCGCTCTCGACATGATGTTCTCGTGGTTCGAATGTCGCTCGCCGTTGTTCAGCCGGGTCATCAGCAGTCTCCCGGTCGTGATCGTGGAGAACGGCCGGCTTATCGAGGATCGCGCGAAGAAGGAAGGAGTGACGCTGTCGGATGTGCTCGCGCAGGGGCGCGAGAAGCATGGCCTGGAACGGCTGGAGCAGTTCAAGTATGCGATCCTCGAGAGTCACGGGGGCATCAGCGTCATCCCGACCGACGACGCCCGTTGAGACTGCAAAACCTAAGCTACCGTAAACTCTGCGTCGTGGCGTCTTTTGCGGTGAGACACAGAAGCTCAGTTCCTGAGTTTCCATTCTTTCTCGGTAATGAGCCTCGCTCCCCGCCGGGAGAACATGTAGTTCCACGCCCAGTTGAAGAGCACCGCGAGGCGGTTTCGAAAACCGATCAGCTGGTACACGTGTATCAGCAGCCAGGCGAACCAGGCGATGCGGCCGGTGAGTTTGACGCGGCCAATCTGTCCGACGGCGCGGCTCTTGCCGATCGTCGCCATTGTCCCCTTGTCCACGTAGACGAACGGGCGGCGCGGCTCGCCCGCGAGGTCGCCGAGAATCATGCGGGCCGCGTGCTCGCCAGCCTGTATCGCCGCAGGCGCGACTCCCGGGACGAGCTGGCCCGGCGCCATCTCGAGCGACGCCATGTCGCCGATCGCGAACACGTTGGCGTATCCCGGCACCGAGTAGTCATCGTTCACTTTGATGCGTGACGCGCGATCGGTCTCGAGCGGCGGTGTGATGGCCAGGCGCTCCGCCTGCACGCCTGCCGCCCAGAATACGGTGCGTGCGGCGAGCCGTTCGGCACCGATCGTGACTCCCTTGCCGTCGATCGCCTCGACTCTGGCGTTGGTGCGCACTTCGACCCCGATTTCGGCGAGATCGCGCCGGGCGCGCTCTGATAGATCGTCGGAAAACGCCGTCAGGACACGCGGCGCTGCTTCGAGCAGCACGATATGGGCCTTCGCCGGATCGATTCGCCGGAAGTCGCCGCGCATGGCGGTGCGGCTGATGTCGGCAATGGCGCCCGCCAGCTCGACGCCGGTCGGCCCGCCGCCGACGACCACGAACGTCAGGTACGCGCGCTGCGCGTCGGGGTCGATGCTCGTTTTCGGCGAGCTCGAATGCGACCAGCATGCGACGACGCATCTCGGTGGCCTGCTCGAGCGTCTTCAGTCCGGGCGCAAATTCCTCCCATTCAGGATGTCCGAAGTAGCTGTGGCGCGCGCCGCACGCCAGGATCAGATAGTCGAACCGGATCTCGTGACCTTCGCCGGACACGATCTGCCTGGTGAGATCGACTCCGTCGACATGACCGAGATGAATCTCGACATTCGGCGCACCCCTGAACTGCACGCGGATCGGGACGGCGATGTCGGACGGGTTGAGGCCGGCGGTCGCGACCTGGTAGAGCAGCGGCTGGAAGAGGTGATGGTTGCGGTGATCGACGAGGATGACGCGAAGGCCCTCGTGGTTGGCGAGAGCCTTCGCTGCCTTCAAACCCGCAAAGCCCGCGCCGACGACAATCGCGAGCGTGGGCGCGCTCATCATTGCTACAAGCTACCGGCTACAAGCTACCAGCTAGCTCACGCGTTCGATTCTCACCGACTTGATCACCACCGGCTTCACGGGCATGCCTTGTGCCTTGGTCGGCACTTTACCGATGGCCATGAGCGTCGCCGTCCCATCGACGAGCTCGCCGAAGACGCTGTGTCGATCGTTCAGATGGGGCGTCGGCACCAGCGTGATGAAGAACTGGCCGCCGTTGGTGTTGGGTCCGCGGTTGGCCATCGACAGGATGCCGGCCTTGCTGTGGCGCAGCTTCGGATTGAACTCGTCGGCGAACGTAAAGCCGGGTCCGCCCATGCCCGTGCCTTCAGGATCGCCGCCCTGAATCATGAATCCGGGAATGATGCGATGGAACGTGAGGTTGTTGTAGTACGGACGGCGGACCATCGTGTTGGATCCGCGGGTTCATCCATTGCTTCTTGCCCTCGGCGAGCATCACGAAATTCTCGACCGTCTTCGGCGCCTCCTTGTCGAACAGCCTGCGCGATCATCGCGCCGTGGTTCGTCGTGAAGTGCGCGTACACGCCGGGTCCGTACTTCGCTGCCGACACCCCCGGCGTTGCGGGCTTCTCGGTGGCTGCCGGTGCTTCTGCCGATGGCTTCTCGGTTGAAGGCGCGGGTATCGGCGGGCGTCGCAGGCTTTTCGGCCGGAGCGGGCGGCGGCGGTTCCGGGGTTGGGGCCGGCGCCGGTGCAGGCGTCGCGGCCGGCGGCTCTGCCTGGCGCGCGGGCTCCGGCGGCGCGCCGCAACCAGCCGCCACCAACGCGAGCGCACACACGAAACCAACAATCCATCTCTTCATCGCAAGACTCCTTGTTGTGTTCGTGGTAGCTGTCAGCTATTTGCCTCACCTACCACCCACCACCTACCAGCTAGAATAAGCATCCTAGCATGGGCATTTCCCGCTACCGGTACCTCCACTACGACGTGTTCACCGATCGCCGGTTCGGCGGCAACCAGCTCGCGGTCTTTCCGGAGGCCGGCGGGCTTTCGCGACAGACCATGCAGCAGATCGCCCGCGAGATCGGTTTTGCCGAAACCACGTTCGTGACGGCCGCTGAAGGTCCGGACACCGACGTGCGCATGCGCATCTTCACGCCGGGCACGGAGATGCCGATGGCCGGCCACCCGGTGGTCGGCAGCACGTTCGCGCTCGCGCGCGACGGAGCGATCGCCAGCGGGCGCGCTGACTGGGTGTTCGGGTTGAACATCGGCCCGACGCCCGTCTCGACTGGAATGGAGCGGCGCGCGGCTCGAGTTCGCGTGGATGACGCAGCAGAACCCTGAATTCGGTCCGACGTTCGACGATGTCGCGCGCGTCGCTGCGGCGTTGGGCCTGCAGGAGGAGGACATTCGCGCGACGGGACTTCCCGTGCAGCAGGTCTCATGTGGCGTGCCGTTCGTCTTCGTCCCGGTCACCAACCGCGCCGCCGTCGATCGCGCGGTGCCGGACGCGCGCCTGCTCGACTTCGAGGCCTACGTCTTCACGACGGATCGCGCGGGCGCATCGGATTCGGCTACCACATATTCGAGGATGTTCGCGCCCGTGCTCGGCGTCAACGAAGATCCCGCGACAGGCAGCGCCAGCGGACCGCTCGGGCTCGTACCTTCGTGCGGCACTCGCTCGTGACCCCCGAGCAGGCGCGCTCGATTTTGAACCTGCAAGGTGTCAAGCTTGGACGGCCGAGCTGGATTCACGTGTCGATCGAATCCGCCCCTTCGACTGCGCTCAGGGCAGGCGGCGAGATCACGCGGGTGCGTGTCGGCGGCACGTCGGTCTTCGTGGCCGAAGGTCGATGGAATTGATTAGACAGATGCCGAGCAGCCGAGAGGCTGTGAGGTACAGGTCGTGGGGGAGGGGCCCCACGACACATTGAAAAAGAGGACTGAGGCGTGCTCACCGAATACGACCTGCACCTGTTCAACGAAGGCACGCTGCATCGCGCGTACGAAAAGCTCGGCGCGCATCGCCGCGAGGTCGACGGCGTGCCGGGCGTGCATTTCGCGGTCTGGGCGCCGAATGCCGAACGAGTGAGCGTCATCGGCGATTTCAACGGCTGGAACCCGGCCTCGCATCCGATGCGGAGCCTCGGCGTCAGCGGCATCTGGGAAACGTTCGTGCCGAAGGTCGGCGACGGCGATCGGTACAAGTACGAGATCACGTCGCGCGTCGACGGCGCCCGCCTGCAGAAAACCGATCCGTACGGCACGTTCTTCGAATCCGACGCCAGCGGCGCGGCCATCATCTGGGATCTCGATCGCTACACGTGGCGCGACGCGCAGTGGATGGAAGAACGGCCGCGCCTGAACGGCTGGATCGATCGCCCGTTGTCGGTGTACGAGCTGCACCTCGGTTCGTGGAAGCGCGTGCCCGAGCGGGGCGGCGGCCCGCTGACCTACCGCGAGATGGCCGAGCAGATCGTCCCGTACGTGAAAGATCTCGGATACACGCATATCGAGCTGCTGCCGGTGCTCGAGCATCCGTTCGCGGGTTCGTGGGGCTACCAGGTGACCGGGTTCTTCGCGCCGACGAGCCGCTTCGGTCCGCCCGAAGATTTCAAGGCGTTCGTCGACGCGTGCCACGTCAGCGGCATCGGCGTCATTCTCGACTGGGTGCCGGGGCATTTTCCGAAAGACGCGCACGGCCTCGCGCGCTTCGACGGCACGGCGCTCTACGAGCACGAGGATCCGCGGCAGGGGGAACACCGCGACTGGGGCACGCTCGTCTTCAACTACGGCCGCCACGAGGTGCGCGCGTTTCTGCTGAGCAGCGCCCTGTTCTGGCTCGACGAGTATCACATCGACGGACTGCGCGTCGACGCCGTGGCGTCGATGCTGTATCTCGACTACTCGCGCAAAGAAGGGGAGTGGCTGCCCAACGAGTACGGCGGGCGCGAGAACCTCGAGGCGATGGAGTTTCTGCGGCAGCTCAACGTGCAGACGCACGCGCAGCATCCGGGATCGATCACGATCGCCGAAGAGTCGACGGCGTGGCCGGGCGTGACGCGGCCGGTGCATCTCGGCGGGCTCGGCTTCACCTACAAGTGGAACATGGGGTGGATGCACGACATGCTCGAGTACGTCGGCAAAGATCCCATCTACCGCCGCTGGGCCCACAACGATCTGACGTTCTCGCTGCTCTACGCGTTCACCGAAAACTTCATCCTGCCGTTCTCGCACGACGAGGTCGTGCACGGCAAGCGCGCGATGCTCGACAAGATGCCGGGCGACATCTGGCAGAAGCGCGCGAACCTGCGCGCGCTCTACGGCTACATGTTCGGGCACCCCGGCAAGAAGCTGATGTTCATGGGCTGCGAGTTCGGGCAGTGGCGCGAGTGGAACCACGACGAGAGCCTCGACTGGCACCTGCTGCAGTACCCCGAGCATCGCGGCATCCAGCACTGGGTGCGCGACCTGAATCACGCGCTCGCGGCTCAGCCGGCGCTGCACCAGGTCGACTTCGACCACACGGGCTTCGAATGGATCGACTGCAGCGATTTCGAAGGCAGCGTCGTGTCGTTCATCCGGCGCGCGCACGATCCGTCGGACTTCGTCGTGGTGGCCGTCAACTTCACGCCGATACCGAGGGAGGCGTACGTCATCGGCGTGCCCGAGCCCGGCGCGTACGTCGAGCTCCTGAACAGCGACTCCGAGATCTACGGCGGCAGCAATCTCGGCAACGCCGGCGTCATTCAGTCGGAGCCGGATCCCGCCCACGGACGGCCGCACCGGCTCTCGCTCGTGCTCCCGCCGCTGGCATGTCTGATTCTGAAGAGATCCAGGTAGGGCAGAGGGCAGAGGGCAGAGGGCAAGACGCCGAGCGTCGTCTCGCCCTCAGCCCTCAGCCCTCAGCCCTACTCGAGGAACGTCGTCCTCGCATGTATCACGACCGCGACGTTCACGGATCTCGTCGCGTACTCCGTCGCGGTTCCCATCCTTCCCGACTACGCGACGCGATTCAACGCGAGCCCGACCACGATCGGGCTGTTGTTTGCGTCGTTCGGGGTCACACTGCTCGTGCTGTCGATTCCGATGGGCGTCCTCTCGGATCGCCTCGGCCGCAAGGGACCGATGATCTTCGGTCTCGCGCTGCTGGCAGCCGCCACGCTGGTGTTTGCCTATGCGGAGTCACTGCCGATGCTCTTCGTCGCGCGGCTGCTGCAGGGCGCGGCGGACGGCATGACGTGGATCGTCGGCTTTGCGCTCATCGCGGACTTGTACGGGCCCGAGGAGCGGGGCCGCGCGATGGGACTCGCGATGGCGGGCAGCAGCCTCGGCATCATCATCGGACCGGTGCTCGGCGGCTGGCTGTACGAAATCGGCGGCATCCGTCTGCCGTTTCTCTTCGTGGCCGCTCTGGCTGTCGTCGATTTGATGGTGTTCGCGCTCGTCGCGCCGCGCACGCACGGGTCGGGGACATCGGCACCGATGCGCCGCGTGCTGACGCATCGACCGATCGCGATCTGCGCGCTTGTCGTCATCGCCGGCGGCGGAACGATCGCGATGCTCGAACCCGTGATCCCGCTCGTATTCCGCACCCGGCTCGGGCTTGGACCCGGAGCCATCGGCACGCTCTTCGGGATCGCTGCGGTCGCGTCGACCGCGATGCACCCCATTTACGGCCGGCTGAGCGATCGATTCGGCGGGCGGCGCCTGATGATGATCGGACTGGTGGGATCGGCGGCTGCTGCTTCCGCTGTTGAGCCTCGCCACCGATTTCCGCACCGCCGCATTCGCCATGGTGCCGATGTGGATGGTGTTCAGCATGATCGTGACGCCGTCGCTCGCCTACATGGCGGAAGCGGCGTCGGCCGCCGGCTTTGAATCCTACGGAGTGGTGTACGGCGTGTACAACATGGCGTGGGCCGTCGGGCTGATGATGGCGCCCGCGCTCGGAGGATTTCTGCTCGAGCGCGTCGGCTTCGAGGCGCTGACGGTGGGCTGGGGAATGTTTTCTGCTCGTCATCGGTCGTGATCCTGGCGCGAATACGGTGATCGCGCGATGCTGCACACCGCCTGCACACTCTTGCCCGTCGACACCTTCCGTTCCCTGTACTCTTCGACCGATAGGCCATCTGACACAACAATGGGCGCGAACGGTCAGTCCGACGCGGCGGCCAATCTCACACACACGAAGTTTCTCTTCGTGCTGCCGTATCAGGACGACGCCGCGACGCTGACGAAGATTCGCACCGCCGGATCGAATATCAGCCGCGGGTTCTTCAACGACTACGACGCCGATGGCACGCGCGACGCGCAGCCGCAGGAGACGATCCAGTTTCTCGCAGCCGATGCGCACACGGCCGGGCCGCGAGGGGATCGGCGCCGCGCGTTTCGTTGCGCACGTGTCGGCGAACTATCGCCCGCGGCTGGACGAGGTCGTCGTGCGAGCTGAAGCGCCGCATCAACGGCGCGGCCGACATCATCATTCTTGACGGCGCCGAGCGTCTGCCGCGCTACAGCAGCGCCGAGATGCACAAGTTCGCGTACAAGCCGGCGCTCGTCGCGGCAGTCCGGGCGCGTCTCGGGCAACTGCGTCATCATGCCGATGAACAAGACGGCGGCGTGGTGGGAGAAGTCGGCGCTCGAGCGCCACTCGTACTTTTATCCGCACCACGAAGACTCGAGCGGCTCGCCGGTGAAGGGGCATGCGAAGGCGGCGGAGGCGGGCATCTCCAAGGTGTTCCGCCGTCTGTATCACAACCCCGACGGCTACCAGCGCCCGAACGAGTTCGACTTCATCACCTACTTCGAGTGCACCGACGAGAACATGCCGGTGTTCGATCAGATTTGCCGCGCGTTGACGAGATGAGCGGCAGAACCCCGAGTGGAAGTACGTGCTGGAAGGGCCGGAATGGCGGGGGAAGCGGCTTGCTGGTAGCGCTGGGATAGGGAGGCTGACGCTGAGAGCCGCTCGATCTCCTTCCATTCCGCGTCGCTCACCGGCATCACCGACAGGCGCGGCAACCGGGTGAGCGCGAACGCCGCGAATGCCTTTGACGCTTTGATTTCGGCCAGCGTCACCGGCCTCTTCAGCGCCCGAACGGGCGCGACATCAACCACGACCAGCTTGCCGGACTTGTCGTTCGGATCCGGATACGCGTCGCTCGTGGCTCTGGCGATGCCCACGACGGACTTTCTCGTTGCCGGTGTGGTAATAAAAGACACGATCGCCCTTCTTGACGCTGCGCAGATGCTTCTGCGCCAGCGGGTTCCGGACGCCGGCCCAGGAGGTGCCGCCATCCTTCGTGAACTGCTCGAAGCTGTAGCTCGATGGTTCTTCTTTGAACAGCCAATTCATGTGCATTAGACTAAATCCACTTGCCCCAGTGACCATCGCCCATTTTCAGGAGGCCGTTATGAAGCGTGTGCTCTCGATTGCGTGTCTGCTCTTCAGCTTTGCACTTGCGGTATCACTGTCTGCCCAGGGAACGGCGCCGACCGCCGGCATGAAGATCGCCTCGGATGCGGACTACGCGACCCACATGAAAGAGATCGGTCAGCTCAACGGCGTGCTCAACAAGTCGATCAAGGGCGCCATGGCCGACGAGGCGTCGAAGGCGGCGATGCGCCTCGAGGTGTTGTTCAAGAACATCCACGGCTACTGGAACGACAAGAAGGTCGAGGACGCGACGACCGCAGCGCAGACCGCGGTGACCTCGCTGCAGGCCGCGCAGAAGGCGCTCGCCGCCAACGACATGGCCGCCGCCGAGACCGCGCGCGCCACGTTCGCGGGCACCTGCATGACCTGCCACACTGCGCATCGCGAGAAGCTGCCCGAAGGCGGTTTCAGGATCAAGTAAGCCGCACTGGACGATCGCCGGATTGGCAGATTGGGAGATCCACATTCCAATCTGCCAATTCACTCGCACCATTCTCCCATCTACAAATCTTCCCATTCCGTACGGCCTGCCTCTTGCAAAAATCCAAAGAGCGACGGCGTCGCCGTCGGATACCAGCTCATGCGCGCAAGCCGCGCTCTTTTGAAAGGATTCGCAATGCCCGCTAAAAATCTGCACGAACTGTTCGTTGACGAACTGAAGGACATTTACGACGCCGAGAAACAGCTGACCAAAGCGCTGCCGAAGATGGCCAGGGCCGCTGACAGCGCGGAGCTGCGCGCCTCGTTCGAGGAGCACCTCGAGATCACTCGTATGCAGGTGAACCGGCTCGAAGAAGTGTTCAAGTCGCTCGGCATGGCGGCCCGCGGAAAGACGTGCGAGGGAATGAAGGGGCTGATCGAGGAAGGCCGGGAGATGATGGAAGAGCTCGAGAAGGGACCGACGCTCGATGCCGCGCTGATTTCGGCGGCGCAGAAGGTCGAGCACTACGAGATCGCCTCCTATGGCACGCTGGCGACCTTCGCGGAAATCATGGGCCACCAGGACGCGAAGGACCTGCTGGGGCAAACCCTGGACGAAGAGAAGGAAGCCGACGAAAAACTCACCCAGGTAGCCGGCCAGATTAATTTCGAAGCCGAGGCCGGGGAGGGCGAAGAGGAAGAGAGCAACATGACGGCGGCCGGCTCGCGGGCGAGTCGAGGCGGATCCCCGAGCGGATCTCGCGGACGATCGAACGGTTCGCGCGGCAGGAAACGGTAAGACTCGAGTGCAACGGGCGCGGTGAGTGCGATCGGTGCGCGCTCACCGTGCCGCTCGTGTATCTGCGACTGCAGCGATTTGAGACCTCCCTGACTCGCGATCGTACTCCTCCACCAGAGCGACGCGTTGGACGGCTCACACCCAGGACGTATCGAGCGAGCCGACGCCGTGATCAGTCACGGCGTCTGTCCTGATTGCATCGACAAGGCGACTGCGGAGCTGGGGGTCGGACGAAGCTGAGGGTGTCGGCGAGCACGGAGAAGTTGAGCTTTTCGAGACCAATCACGCGGCCCGCGCGATCTTTTATCAGCACGACCTCGTCGCCGGTTTCTTCAGAGACGTGCTCGAGCGCGCCACAAGCGCAAGTGCGACGACCAGGGCCGCTGCGCACAGCATGAGGGCTGTGGTGCTTGCGATGAAGTCGAGACGTGTGAGGATGTGGTCGCTGACCCCCTCACTAATCAGATTCATGTTGGCATTGATAGAGCCATGAAGAAGCATTGCGGGGATCACACTTTGCCCCGTGCGGACGAACAGCCAGGTTGCAATCACGGAGACGGCGATGCCCGTGGCTGACGCCAGCACAAGAATCAGCACGGTCTGAGAGGTGGACCCGGTGGCGGCCCAGCTGCCGGCAAACCAGAGCGGGTAATGCCAGACAGCCCACGGAACACCAACGCCCAGGGACGCGCTGAGCCAGCCGCGACTGGCCAGCACGCGCGGAAGCATGAAACCCCGCCACCCCAATTCTTCTCCGACGCTGAAGACCGCGTGTATGAGGGCCAGCTGCAACCAGCGAGTCACCCAGGACCCAAAGCCAGGGAACCCTGTGTGTTCTCCGGTGGTCGCGCTCCATACGCCCACGCCAGCCCACTGGGCGACGACAGGAAGCACGAGAGGGATGAGGTAAAAGATCGGAGAGAGTCGAACGCGTGCTACGCCTGACAGCAACTCACGCAGCCCGGAGAATCGCCGAAAGGCAAACGCGATGACCAATGCGGCGACCATCGGGCCAAATCCGAAGAAGAGAGCGACGTGTCCGTACGCCTGGCGGGCAGCATTGACGTCCCCGACCTGAAAGTCTTCTGGCAGGCGCCAGATGAGCATCGCGGGCCACGAGAAAGCGAGGCTCAAGACATAAAACCAGACCACCTCTCTGGTGCGTAGTCGAGCGCGCGACGCGCTATCAGTAGGTAAATTCGGCGCGATCTGCGGTGACACGCAGGTGAATACGCGTGTCGGAACGGTTCAGTTCAGTCGACCTCGTAACAGATGTGGAGGCAGGGACGGGCGAAGTGCTCATTGACACTCTCTCGTCGCGCCGAGCCGCTCTACGCCAAGGCTCGTGAAGCGTTCATCGCAAGCGGCGACGAGCGGAACGCTCTCTACGCGGAAGTGAGCCGCCTGCGCGGTCAGCTTCTCACGCTGCTCCTTCCCGAGGTCTCCGAACGCCTGAGCGACTACCTAGACAATCCATTGGTCCAGAACGACGAGGAAAGTGAATCTGAGTACCGTGTTTGCCGGTCAGAAGGTCGGCGTCGCCCAGGATAGCGAACACATCTGATTCGTGAGCTTCTTGGACTACGACTCGGGGTATTTTGATGACGAGACGTGCTGGCTGGAACCGATTGAGAACCCGCTTCGGCCGAAAGTGTTACCTGTTTTCAACCCGGCGAAGGCTGGCGGAGAGAGAGGGATTCGAACCCTCGGTAGAGTTTCCCCTACACACGCTTTCCAAGCGTGCGCCTTCAACCACTCGGCCATCTCTCCGTCTTTAGAATCAATAACTTGCAGCAGCGACTCAGGCGAACGGACCGCGAATCGTGTAACACCTCCTCATGTGCCGCGATCACTTACGCCGATTCCCGATCCCCGTTATTCTCATCGAACCGCGGGGACGTTTCCAAGCGCGAACTGAGCGGTGTCCCGCGGGAGAACCGGTCGATGTCTTTGCGGGAGAACCGGTCGATGTCTTTCGTCGCCGGATCGCATATTCCCACAACGCAATCGGCAGGTTCCGTCCCGAAGGGATGGCCGGCATTTGCTCGTGTGGTTGCCCCTTGTTCCAACCGACGGGCAGGAAAGGGCAACGTCGGTGACTGCGGCCATTACCATCGCGCGGGAGAGACCTGGGTCGGGGCCTCGATCCGGAGCGCGTGCATCTCGGCGATGGCGGCTACGGTGCTCGGTCATGATTCGGGTGTTGAATCTTTCGTCGGGGGATTGCTGAGCGCCCGTCTCACTGAGGCACTGAGCGGCGGCAGGTCGTCCTGCAGCGTGTTCCAGAGCGTTTCCAGATCGACGCGGTCGTACTGATGTCGCAGCCAATTGCCGATGCCGCGGATCTCCGGCCATGGCAATCCTGGGCACAACTTCGCCGCGTCCTCCTTCAGCCGAATGGCTGCCTCGCTGATCACGAGTAGCTTGCGCTCGACCGCCGCAATCGTCTTCAGATCCTGCCGGAACGCGTCGAAATCCATTCCTTCCGTAAATTGCTGGATTGTGTCGACGGCGTCTGCAATGTCGCGGAGAGCACTTTCCGGGTCAAAAGGCAAGCACCGCCTCGCGCTCGGCTCGCCGGCGAACAGGTTCTTTGAGGGTGTTGGCGGGGGACAGATCAACCTTCACGCCGAGCAGGTCCCGCAGGCGGTTTTCCAGCTTGACCATATCGATGAGCGTGAGCCGGCGCCCCGGCTCAAACTCGGCGATCAAGTCGACGTCGGAATTCGACGACGCTTCTCCACGCGCGACGGAGCCATGGAGGCGCAGGTGGACGATCCCGGCCGCACACAGTTCCGCTCGGTGTGCCCTGAGCTTTTCAACGATCTCGCGCCGCTGCACACGAGTACTGTGCCATACCGCGGATGGGTTGACAACTCGTTGCGCCGACGCGATCGTCAACACTCGTTGCGCGGACGATCCAGTTGATGCGCCCACAGTTCGCGGGGGGGTGACGGTCGCGAGTCGAAAGATGTCGATGCCGGACCAGTCCCGGGCGCCCCGAACGTGCCCGGGGTTCCGGCGTCGCGCGTACCTAGCGAGCGGGAACGGCTGTTTCAAAAACCTAAACGTGAAAGACGGTCGAGAATGCTGAGGAAATCGGATCCGAACGGCAACCGGGATAGCCGTCTCAGAATCGGTTGTTTTCGGGACACGGCGCAGGCATTTGGGACGAGTCTCTTCTTGTCGCCGCCGCCTTCGCTCTCCTAGAATCCACCACATGCGCCGATTCTTCCTGCTCCTACTGCTCCCCGTTGCTGTGGCGGTCTTTGTCGTCTTCGGGATGGCGCGGCCGGCGTTCACACAGACGCGCCCGGCGCCAGCGGTTGCGGCCGACATCGAAACGGCCCATACCACGCTGCTCGCATCGCCGACGATGAAGAAGCTGCTCGACGATGTGAGGGCCGGCGACGCGCGCACGCACGATGAACTGCGTAGGCTGACCGAAATCGAAGCGCCGCCCTTCAACGAGAAGCAGCGCGCCCAATACTTCCTCGCGCGCGCGAAGGCGCTCGGCCTTGACGCATCGATAGATTCCGAAGGAAACGTAGTCGGCGTACGCAAGGGCACCGGCAATGGCCCGGTCCTGCTCATCGGGGCGCATCTCGACACGGTGTTCCCTGCTGGGACGGACGTGACGATCAAGGATCGCGACGGTCGGTTGTACGCGCCCGGTATCGCCGACAACACGCGAGGCCTGGCCGTGCTCCTTTCGTGGCTCAAAGCGCTCAACGATAATCGAGTGCAGACTGTTGGCGATCTTGTGTTCGCAGCGAACGTCGGAGAGGAAGGCCTCGGCGACCTGCGTGGTATGAAGGCAATCTTCCGCGACCGGCCAGGCATCGACGGCTTCGTTGGCCTGGAGCCGTTCCCTGTGAACACGGTGACGACAATCGGTACTGCGAGCCACCGTTACGAGGTGACGTTCACCGGTCCCGGCGGGCACAGCTTCGAGGCTTTCGGTGCCGTCAGCGCGATCCACGCGATGGGCCGGGCGATCGCCAAGATCAGTGAGATCCAAACGCCCGACGAGCCGAAGACGACGTTTACCGTCGGTACGGTCGCGGGCGGTACCTCCGTCAATACGATTGCCGGCGACGCGAGGATGGCCGTCGACATCCGCTCCAACGACATGAAACAACTGCTGGCGACCGAAAAGCAGATCCTCTCGACGCTCGAGCAGGCGGTGGCTGAAGAGAATCGGCGGTGGGGCACCACTGACCCCGCGAAACACGTGCGGTTCTCCGCGAGACTGATTGGCGACCGCCCCGGCGGCGAAACCGCGCCGTCGGCGCGTATCGTCCAAGCGGCCGTGCGGTCCATCGTCAGCGCGGGTAAGGGACCAGTGACGCTCGTCGGATTTAGCACCGACGCCAACGTACCCATCTCGCTCGGCATCCCGGCAATCACGCTCGGCAGCGGCGGCGCCTCGAGCGGTTGGCACACGCGCGACGAGTGGTACGACCCCACGAACGCTTGGGAAGGGGCGCAAATCGCGCTGACGACGGTGCTCGCGCTGGTCGGTGTGCAGGGCGTTGTCGAACCGGTGCTCACGAAGCGGGCACGCTGATGCGCCATGGTAGCCATAAAGGCCTGCCGCGCTTAAACGGAAAGACTCGGAGCTCATCAATGGCTTTGGCGCCCACTCCGTACTCGAGTGCGTGGGCCTGGAGCAGTCGACATTGACGGCGATGACCATCACGCGTCCTGACGGAGGCGACGGCATTCGTCAGCACGCGTTCATGCCGGCAGTCCAGCCCACCTTCTACAGCAACATCACGATCGCCGGCGGACCGGCTGCAGTGCGCGCTTATGTGGAAGAACTGCTACCCGACGTTTTCGAGGGCAAGAACCAACCCGGTCGCGTGTTCGATCGCCTCACTGACCTCGGGTGCCGGAGGGCTACCGCGCGATGAACGACCGCGAGGCGATCAAGGTCCTGATCGAGTTCTGACCGATGGCGATTGCGTTCTTCTATGGGGGCGTTCGTTTAACTGAGACTGGGAATCGTTTAAGAACTGTGTAAGGTGGGCTCGACACTGGCGACGAATACTGGCATTTACGGAGTCACACCGAGCTGCATCTTGTAGCGGTAAGTCCTTGAACCGTGTGCGCTACGAGGTGTTTCGATGTCGCTTGGTAAGCCTCGCCAGAATCGCTTTCCAAGCGTGCGCCTTCAACCACTCGGCCGTCTCTCCGTCTTTAGAATCAACGAATTACCAGCGGTCTGACGCTGATTATCGCACACGCTGGCGGCGGCGACGGGCCCGCGGCGATCGCGTTTCGATTCAGCAGCTTGCGGGCGAGCGTAGCGCGTCGCCGCTCGAATTGTGTCAGACCGTCAAATCTTGTCAGACCACTTACAGCGTTTCAGCGTTGCCGCCGGCGTGCCTCGCACAATCCGCGCGGAGGGACGCAAGCCGGCTCGGCGTCTCGATGGAACCTCGAGCGCTTGCCTGCGATGTTCAGTGCGTCGGCACGAGGCGCTTCAATTCTTCAAACCAGTTCTGCACAACGGTGATGCTCCTCGGCGCACTGGTTCGGTCAGGCAGACTACTTTGCTTCAACATCAGGAATCGCTGGCCGTCGGGTGATATGTCGTACATGCGTCCGGCGTACGTCGGCACGGACCACACATACGAACTGTCCAGGATCTTCGCAGGCGTTCCAATCGTGAACGAAGATTGACCCTCGACACGAACGCCCGTCAACGCGCCTGACGGATCGATGAAGAACAACTCCTTGCCGCTGCGCGCCCACAGCGGCTGCGATCCGCCGTTGGTCGACACCGGCCACTTGCCGCCGGTCACGTCCGGAAAAGGCCGCACGTACACGTCGAATTGACCGGCCTCGAGCGACTCGTACGCGATCCAGTGGCCGTCAGGTGAAATCTCCGCGTTCCGTTCGGTGGAGTAACTGCCGATATCGCGAGGACTCGATCCAGCTTGTAGCAAGGGGGTGGGCTGAGGGTCGCCATTGAGTGTCAGGATCCATAGATTGGGAGATCTTCCGGTCGCGGTAGCAACCAGACGTGAACCATCAGGCGATATCGTTGTCGGCTGCAAGTTCCCGTATCGGTTGAACGGAAATCCCGCGAGACGCTCCGGAGTACCGGTGCCATCGGCCGCCTGCCACCACATCCCGGCTTCACCACCACGGTGCGAGCCGAAGGCGATCCGTTTGCCGTCCGGCGTCCAGGCTGAATACCGCTCCTCCGCCGGATCGATTGTGAACCGCCTCAATGTTTTCCGGCCGACGTCCCAGATCCAGATATCCCGCTCCTGATCGTTAACCGTGACGGCAATGCGGCTGCCATCCGGAGAAAGCCGGGGGTACACATACGGACGTTCGGGGACGCCCAGGGACTCCTCCTTTCCGAGGCGGTCGACCCAGACAAGTGTGCGCGGAACTGACGCGTTGAAACTGCCAGCAACGTAGGCCAACGTTCCGCTTGGCGACATGGCGATATGGGCATTGGCGGCCGCCCGGCCGGGCGTTTCAGCGCTGGCCACATCCTCCGCAACCGGGACAGGCGCACCGCTCAGCGCGAGCGCGCGAAGATCGAAGGGGACCGCGAGCAGCGTGCCTGCGGCAAAGTACACGAGGTGGCCCGTTGGCACGTACCGCGCGGCGATCCCACCTCGAATCAGCGTCTGTTGCTGGCCCGTGTCGAGCGATCGCACAACGATCTCAGCCTCCGCATTCGCTGTCCCCTCCGGAAACACCGTGAAGAGGATTGTGCGCTTCCCAGGCAGCAGCTGCAGGCTTTGAACACGACCTTTCACACCAGCGACGATCACCTCAGGCTTCCCTCCGGCCTCAGGGACGCGCAGGATGTTGTCACCCTGAGCGAACAGGATCGTCCCGTCGTCTTCCCACGCATATCCAGATGCGTTCACTGCTGGAACGATCGGGACAGGCGCGCCGCCATTGATACTGACCTTCTTGATTTGTCCCTCCTGCGAGAATCCGATCCATTGACCATTCGGTGAAAAAAATGGGGACCTGATCGTGGCAACAGGATTCGCAGCGAATTCCGTGCCTCGAATCGGAATTGATTCCAGACGATCGAGAGGGTGCAGGTTCAGCCGCCGGTTGGCGATGTACGCGAGGTATTTGCCGTCAGGCGAAAGCGCAATGAGATTGCTACCAAGATTGGAAAACTGTTCATCGCCGCGAAGCGGGACACCAAAGCGCGCTACCAGTTTCGGCTCGACAGGCCTGGACCGCGCGCCCATCCACCACCCGCCGGCAGCGATACCCACGGTGGCGACGAGCGCTGCAGCAATCGCCGCAATCGGGTGACGTGTCACGGCGTTCGCGCGCTCAGTGCGCGTGACGCGGGACGCTTGCGAAGGTCCAGTCAACACAAACAGCGCGGCCGCGACGTCGGCAATCCGCCGGCGCCGATCCTTCGCGAGCGATCGCTGGATCAATTCCACGATTGCTGGAGGAAGATCGTCCGGCAGTGCGCCCCAGGCCGGCTCGCTGCGCAAGACGGCCGCGAGCGTGTCGCTCACGTCTTCACCGTCGAAGGCGCGCTTGGCGGTCAGCATCTCGTACAGAACGCACCCGAAGGCCCACACGTCGCTGCGTTTGTCTGCAGGTTGTCCCTTCGCCTGCTCGGGACTCATGTAGGCCGCCGTGCCGAGGATGAGTCCCGCCTGGGTCATCGCCGGTGTGGTGATGGTCGGCGACTGCGTCACGCCTGGCGAAATGGCGCCCACCGGTTCGATCGCCTTCGCAAGCCCGAAGTCCAACACCTTTACCGTGCCGTCTGACCGCACCTTGATGTTCGCCGGCTTCAGATCGCGATGGATGATGCCTTGCTCGTGCGCCGCTTCGAGCGCCTCGGCGATCTGCCTCGCGATGGGGAGGGCTTCGTCGATGGGAATCGCACCCTGCGCGATGCGATCCGCGAGCGTCGGCCCCTCAACCAGTTCCATCACGAGCGCGGTGATGCCGCTGGACTTCTCGAGGCCGTAGATCGCGGCAATGTTGGGATGGTTGAGCGCCGCCAACGTCTTCGCTTCGCGGTCGAAGCGCGCCAGGCGGTCAGGATCCGCGGCCACCGAAGCCGGCAGCACCTTGATGGCGACTTGGCGCGCGAGGTTCGTGTCGGTCGCGCGATAGACCTCTCCCATTCCGCCCACGCCAATCTGGGCAGCGATCTCATACGGGCCGAGGCGGGTACCTGGAGTCAGCGACAAACCGACGTGATTATATGGGGCTGTCGCCGCAGGCAGGGGGAAAGTAATGAGTGACGGCGCACTGTTTACGTCGCACGCGTCACGCTACGCGAGCAGTGGCGGGATACGACGTCGGCCGGTAAGTCGAACGATACTTTGTGTCAGAACTGTGTCAGATACCGCCCCGAGACCCCGGTCAAACACCGTGATTTACGGGGACACTCTGATGCACATCGTTGTTGCGGAAAGTCGTTGATGGGGAGTGCGTTGGTGCGTGTCGGTGTGCGTTACAGCACGCGCGGCCGGAATCTATTTCCAAGCGTGCTCCTTCAACCACTCGGACATCTCTCCGTCTTTAGAATCAACAACTTGCGAGCGGTCGCGAACTGATTATCGCACACGCCGGCGTGCTCCGAAATCGCTCCTCGATCTTGTTTGCATTCAACGGTTTGAGAACCTGCGATGACGAGAGCCCACAGAAATGTGTCAAGACCCCTTAATGTCTCGAGACGACTCACGGCGATTTCCTCGAGGTGGGCGCATGGGAACGGACGGGTACGTCGAGATTCTGCGCGAGAGCGCGCCGCGTCGTTCGCAGCGGTGCAAGCATTCCGAGCCCGAGGACTCAGCGACGTGAACCGCTGAATCGAAGCAGCCCTGCCCCGAAGCTCGCCTGTCACTGTCTTTTCACATCTCCGCCCCATCACCGCCATCAACGAGCCGTCTAATAGCTCAGTGCTCCGACGTCTGCTGTTCTTCTTCGTGCTGCAGCTGCGCGAACAGTCGCATGAACCGTGGACCTTCCCGACGGCCGAAGCCTTCATGCAGGATGTGCGTCACGCGCTGCGATTGATGTGGCGGAATCCGGCGTTCACCTTCACGGCTCTCGCCACGCTTGCGCTCGGTATCGGCCTCAACACCGCGATTTTCTCCGTAGCCTACGGCGTGCTCTGGCGTCCGCTGCCGTATCCCAATCCCGATCGCCTTGTCATCGTCGCGTCAGCGCAGCAGACCGGGACGGGCGTCAGGACGTTCTCGACCTGGCCGCCCGTGACGTACGAGGGACTGCGCCAGCGCGCCACCACGCTCGATCATCTCGCGGCCTATACCACCATCGACGTGCAGCTCACCGGACGCGGCGAGCCGCTGCAGTTGCCCGCGCTCGGCGTGAGTCCGAATTTCTTCGCCACGCTGAGCATCAATCCGGCGCGCGGCCGCGCGTTCCTCACCGGCGCCGCAGCGCCAGACGACGATCGCGCCGCGATCGTCAGCGATCGGCTGTGGCGCACGTCGCTCAACGCCGATCCGTCGATCGTCGGACAGTCCATCACCATCGACGGCCTTCCCCGTACCGTCGTCGGCGTGCTGCCGCCGGACTTCACCTTCAGGCCGGTGATCGCCCGGCTCGGCGCGCTGCCGGACGCGGACATCTTTCTCCCCAATCGCTGGTCCGGCAACACCGGCGGGAACGCGTCTCTCTTCCTGCTGGGCCGCATGAAGTCAGGCGTGACGAAGGAACGCGCGGAAGCGGAGTTGACGGCGCTCGTGAACGATCCGTCGATCGCGCCCACCGGCGCACTCACGATGGCCGGCGCATTCGCAGCGAACGCCCGCACGCTCGCGCGCGCGGTCAGCTTGCAGGAGCAAGGCACGGAGTCGGTGCGGCCGCTGCTGCTGATCCTGCTGGGGGCCGTGTCGTTCGTGCTCCTGATCGCCTGCGTCAACGTCGCGAACCTGCAGATGGCGCGCCTCACCGCGCGCCGCGGCGAGCTGTCCGTCCGCATGGCCCTCGGCGCAGGACGCCGGCGGATCGTGCGTCAGTTGCTGACGGAAGCGGTCGTGTTGTCGCTGCTGGGCGCGTCGCTGGGGGTGATGCTCGCGTGGCTCGCGATCGACGCCACGCTGCCGCTCGTGCCGCCATCCATGCTTCCAGGCCTTGGCGGCATCGCGATCGACGCCCGCGTGATGCTGTTCTGCCTCGGCTTGTCGCTCGTCTCGACGCTGCTGATCGGGCTGGTGCCGGCGCTGCGCGTCAGCAGGGCCGCGTTTGGCGAAGGGCTCGCGCTGCACGCCGGCGGAGCGCGCACGACGGGCGACCGTCAGGGCGAGCGGCTGCGGACGCTGCTGGTCGCCGGGCAGATTGCGATGACGCTCGTCCTCCTGATCGGCGCTGGCCTGCTGATTCACAGCTTCGTGCGTCTCACGTCGGTGTCGACCGGCTTCGAATCGAGCGGGCGCGACGGCGTCGTGCAGACCGTGAGAGTGACGCTGCCCCAACGCTACGCCGACGAGCCCGAACGCATGCGTGCGTTCGCGCGCGGCGTGCTCGATCGCATCCAGTACCTGCCGGGCGTGACGTCCGCGAGCCTGATCAACTCGATGCCGTTCGGGAGGATGTTCATTCAGGACAACTTCGAGATCGAGGGTCAGCCGACGTCGACGCTCAATGCCGGCAGGCCGAAGATCGAGTCGGGCTATTTCAAGACCATGAGGATTCCGCTGCTGGCGGGACGCGAGTTCACCTCACAGGACACGGCGGCAGCGCTGAAAGTGGCGATCATCAGCGAGCGCATCGTGCGCGAATTCCGCCTTCGCCAAGGCTACGGCGGACAAGACTTTCCCGGTGGTCCGGACGAGGCGCTCGGCCGACGGGTACGCCTGGGCGATCACGGCGAGTGGCTGACGGTGGTGGGCGTGGTCGCGGACATCCGTCAGAGGGGACTCGATCAGCCAGTGACGCCGATGATCTACGTGCCCTTCCAGCAGGAACGCGACGATCCGTTCCTGCTGCGGTTCGTGGCGTTCGTCGCGCGCACGCCCACACCCGGCAGCGTGCTCGAAGGCATCCGGGCGGAAATTCGCCGCGCCGCGCCCGATTTGCCGATCCAAAGCACGGTGACGATGGACGAAGCGGTGGCGGCGTCGGTGGCGCAGCCGCGTTTCCGGACGCTGCTGGTGGGGCTGTTCGCGATGACCGCGATGCTGATCGCGACGTGCGGCCTCTATGGATTGATGGCGTACGCCGTGACGCAGCGCCGCCGCGAGATCGGCGTGCGCATGGCGCTCGGCGCCGACCGCGGCGACGTGCTCCGCCTCGTGCTCGCGCGCGCGCTCCGCATCGTCGTCGCCGGCCTGATCGTCGGCCTCGCCGGAGCGGCCGGCGTGACGCGCGTGCTGCAGAGGTTCCTGTTCGGGGTGACGTCGACCGATCCGATCGTGTTCACGATCGTCACGCTGCTGCTGTTGGCGGTGGGACTGATGGCGGCATGGCTGCCCGCGCGCCGCGCGTCACGGATCGACCCGTGGGCCGCGCTGCGCGCGGAGTAGCCGTCAACGGAAGCGAGCCAGGAAAGAAGAGCGGCCGGACGGGATCCGATCCAAGCGCTGGATTCGAGTCGCGCGCGGTCAAAGCGTGTCGG
>CAVSZJ010000004.1:0-34570 GCA_963732445.1 Vicinamibacterales bacterium
CAGTTGAAGGAGATGCCATGTCGCTGAAACCGTTGACGCCCTACCTGCTCAGCGCCCTGCGCATGGCGGTTGCGTTGTCGTTTCTCACGCACGGCACGCAGAAGCTCTTCTCGTGGCCTGTGAGCCAAGCACGACCCGTCGCGGACATGCTCACGCAAACATGGTTCGCTGGGGTGCTCGAAACCTTCGGCGGGCTCCTGATGTTGCTCGGACTGTTCACCAGGCCCGTGGGATTCGTTCTGTCAGGCCAGATGGCGGTGGCCTACTTTCAGGCGCACTCGCCGCGAGGTTTCTGGCCCATCCTCAACGGCGGAGAGCTTGCTTCGATTTACTGCTTCCTTTGGTTGTACTTTGCTACCGCCGGTGCAGGCCCGTTCAGCCTGGATGCTGTGCTGTTCAGGCGACGGGCAAGTCTTTAGCGGCCTGCCGGAGGAGCGTCGGCCGGAAGGCGCGGGATCCCGAAATTCCCCTGCAGTGCCGCCAGCCTGGTCAGATTGATCGGTCCGACGATGTTCACAACCGTCAGCTCCATCGGTCCTGCGACCAGAATGGCCAGGCCGCCCGATGCGTCACCCTCGCGCCAGCTGTAAATCTCCACCAACTGCCGTTCACGTTTGCTGTCGACGGTCACCAGCCTCGCCCACCTCGGAGACGTCAATTGCTTGCGAATCGAATCGACATCGTCAGGCGTATAGGCATTGTCGCGCTCGAACTCGAAGCTGCGGACATAAATGCCCCTGATCCCCGCGATTACCGCCTTGAGCGCTACCTGGTCGCCATCGCCCTTGAGGAACGCGCCCGCCAGCTTCAGCATCGCCGGGTCGATGGTCAGGTTGACCGACTCCGCCGCCCGGCTGGCCAGCCGGTCGAGCTGATCAAGCTGCAGCTGCGCCCCTTGTGCCCGCACCCGCGACGGCACCACGAGCAGAGATACGAGTATCAGAATCGCGATCTTCATGACTTCCCGTTACCGGTGTGGCTCTTGAAGCTTCCGCTGCACCAGCGCCAGCTTCTCACCGTGAGCTGCAGCGCCAGCCTGACTTCCCTCTGCACTCGCTCCGCCTCGACGATCGTCTGATGATCCGGATCGTAGTAAGTGCCGGCAATCGCCACCACATGATCGCCGCCGTCGCCGCCAGCCACCGAACGGCGGGCTCGCGCTACGACGCGGCGCGTGGGAGCGGCGACGTCGCGCCGATCGAGCCGTGCGAGCACGCAATCGGCGAATTCGGGCGGCGCCGGCTGGCGTGTGAACGCCCGCCGCAGATCGTCATCGAGATTCATGGCCGTTCGCTCTCCCAGCACCGATGCGCAGTATCGCGATCGATCGCCGAAGGTGACTCTTTACGGTGTTCACCGGCATCTCCAACGCGTCGGCAATCTCTGATGGCTCGAGCTCTTCCTGATAGCGCAGCACGACGACGATGCGTGCCCGTGGCGGCAAGCCCGAGACCAGCTGCTGCAGTCGCCCTTCGAGGAAGAACTCCCGCGAAGGAGGGGCTTCCCGCGATCGGGGACGTCGTCCATGTGCAGCCCCAGTGCGGTACGAAGTCGCCGCAGCTCGTCGATGCAGCGATGGCTCGTGACGCGGCGCAGCCACGACATGACGTGCGCCGTCGACTCGATGCGCTGAGGCTTCGATAGAGCTCGAGGAACACCTCCTGCGCCAGATCCTCGGCTGCGGTCCGATTTCGCAGCATATGCAGCGCGAGGCTGAACACCATCGACTGGTGTCGACGGACGATCGCCGCGAATGCCGGGGTCACCAGCTCGCGCCAACGCGAGCGTGTGTCGTGGTCCGCCGGCAGGCCTGAGCCGCCGTTATCATGCCTGCTGTATGAGATACGTATCCGGGGGCCAATAGGATGCATCGGCACCCGTGCACCCGTTCCGGCCGTCGTCCGTAATATAGGTGCCAGCCGTCTTCCGGAGCCGCCATCATGCAGCGACTCTCATTGCCGCGGTATGCCTTGTTGCCACGCTCCGTCGCGACGCCTTCGGCGCAGTCCGATCTCGACGCGCTGATGTTGCGCGTGCTCGAGCGGCGCGACGAGAAACTGGAAGAAACTGCAGCAATATACGCTCGACGAGCGCGAAAGCTGCAGATCACAGCGCTGGCGGTGATACGGCTGTTCGGCTTCGAGCGCGAGTACCATCTGGTTTCCCCGCGAGGGTTTCTTCGTCCGAAGTCCTCTCAAGGCCGACGGCGTCGCGATAGTGAGGAAAAGAGGCGCGACGCGGAGGATCGCTGGCTGCGCCGCTCGCAGAATCGCGAAGAGAGGCGTGCGCGGCAGGCCGGGGAACAGTCCGGACAGGATGGCCGCGTCGGAGACATCATTCGCCAGTCCTTCGAGCCGGCGTTCATCGAGTCGGCAAACTTTCTGAAGTTCAAATTCGATCAAGGTCGGTACGCACTGGTCGGCCGTGAGCGCATGGTGGAGCGCGACGTGCTCAGAGTAGAGTACTACCCGAAGTTGCTGTTCAACGACACTCCAATGAGCAAGGTGTCACTCGTCACTCTCTGGGTCGATCCGGCGGAACATCAAATTCTCCGCTACGAGTTCCGCAATATCGACATGGACTTCCTCCCGGCTCAATGGCTCGTACGCGTCGACGGATTCCGTGCGGCAATGCAGATGAGCGAGCCGTTCCCGAACGTCTGGCTGCCCGCCTCGATTGACGCGCGATTCCGTATGAGACTGGCTACTGGCCCGCTTGAAGGGCGCTACGATGTCGCGTATACGAATTACCGGCTCCCAGAGGCCTCGGGGAGAATCGTTCCATGAGGGCCGGCCTCGTCTTCCTCCGCTGTCTTCAGATCTTCACAGCGGCAATGGCGGCGCAGACATCCGACCGCATCACTGAGATTCGTGTCCACGGCAACCACACGATCCCTGACGCCGACATCCTCGCGCTCAGTAGCCTCGCGTTGGGTGAAGACCCGAGCGAGGGGAGGCTGCGCGATGCGGAACGGAAGATACGCGCCACGGGACGGTTCGAAGGGGTCGAGATCCGGCGGCGTTATTTGTCGATCGCCGATCCCTCACAGATCCTGGTCATGATCATCGTCGACGAGCATCCGGCGGTCAGCACGAGCGATCCGACGCCAGGCCGGATGAGGAAGATCGCCAGCGCCGGGATGTGGCTGCCCATCCTGCATTGGGAAGACGGTCACGGCCTGACGTATGGCGCGCGATACAGCTTCAACGACCCGTTAGGCGAGCGCAGCCGCCTATCGATACCGGTTTCGTGGGGTGGCGAACGCCGGATTGCCGTGGAGGCCGAACGTCTCTTCGGCGGCCCGATCACTCTCGTGCGGGGTGGAATTTCACTAAGCCGACGCGTAAATCCGCATTTCCATCTGCCGGATCGCGCCGCGAGGCACGGGTAGAGGCGGAGCGGGTCATTACGAACTGGCTGAAAGTCGGAACCGGTGCGCGCACCGCGAACGTCCAGTTTGGCGCGCGTAACGCCCGCCATACCGGCGGCGGAGGGCACGTGGTAATTGACACTCGCCTCGATCCGTCCTTTCCGCGCAATGCCGTGTATGTTCGCCTCGAATGGGAGCGGCTCGCGTTCCAAGCGCGTCGCGCTAACCTGTGGCGAGCCGACGTTCGCGGCTACCTCGGCGTCGTTGGAGCGACCGTGCTGGCAGACGTGGTCAGGTTGCAACGAGCACCATCGTGCTACCGCTTGCTTAGCAGCGTCTGCTTGGCGGCAGCGCCTCGCTGCGAGGCTATCCCGACCGGCCACCGCTCCGGTGACGACGTGGCGGCAGGGACGATTGAAATACGGCAGCCCCTCAGCTCCCCGCTTAGCATCGGACGACTCGGTGTGAAGGCGTTTTGTTGATGCGGGCATCGCATGGTCTGCCGGCGGGCGGACCGGCGATCAGCAGTTCGAACGCGGTATCGGCGGCGGCGTCTATGTCGGCGGGGGGCCGTTCGTCCTGGATCTCGACGTCGCGTGGCCCGAAAAGCCGAAGCCCGGGCTCATCTCGGCTTCAGAGTCTCGTTCTAACGATCCCTAGGCCGTGGGGCGAGCGAATGAACATGGTCGATGACCTCGCTGTAACAGGTCGGGCAGATGCCGTGGCTGAACCTGGAGTTCGTATGGTCAGAGATGTAGGCCTCAATCGTCTGCCACTCGTTCCGATCGTCGCGGATGTTCTTGCAGTACATGCAGATCGGCAATATCTTCTGCAACTCCTTCACTTCCGCGAACGCAGCCTGCAACGTTTCCAGTAGTCGCTCTCGCTCTTGTTCGGCCTGTTTGCGTTCGGTGATATCGCGCGCAATGGCATAAATCACCTGGCGGTCGAGGTCCGCCCTGGCGTTCCACAACAGCCATCGATACGAGCCGTCCTTGCAGCGGTAGCGATTCTCGAACGCCAGCGCCTGCTCCCGCTCCTGACTCTCCGATTCTGCTCGAGCGTGAGCTCGCGATCTTCGGGATGCACGTACTGGAACATCGGCGTGGACTGCAATTCGTCTCGACTGAACCCAAGCGTCCTCTCCCAGCAGGATTGAGCGTCTTGAAGTAGCCCTTGAAGTCAGCGATGCAGAGCATGTCGATCGAGAGCGTAAAAAAGCGATCCTCGAGGTCTCGGGCTTCTTGTGGCATGTCGTGCGTCACGGCAGCGTCGCGGCCGGCAAATCAACGACGATGATGGGCGGCGCCGGCGGAATCAGTGCCGGGCGCAGCAAGAGCTTCGGCGCGGGCGGCACGGCAGGCAGCTCGATGGGCGGATCGACCTGCGGTTGCAATGCGTTCAACAGAAGCATTACGGTCGCGGCGATCGCGCACACGGCAGCCGCCCAAAGCACGGCGAGCCTCAGTCGAAGCAACAACCGCCGGATTAGTCGCTGCAGGTAGGTGCCGGGAACCGCGGCGGAAACTTTATCTTCGAGCATGCGCGGCGGCGGGAGCTCGACCATCAGACCACTACTGGCAGAGGAACTCGCGTTATCGGGCAGCGACGTCAGCCAGGCGCCAACCGTATCGGGCGTCGCTTCAGAACCTACCAGGGCTTCAGAACTCGGCGGCAGGGGCTGTGCCGGGGCGGCAACGAGTGCCGGTGTCTTCAACCGCATGTCGGCGACCGCTTCGCGCACGACCGCCGCATCGATCCCAACGGCTCGCTGCAGGTGGCCACGGTGCAAGGCACGATCGCAGATGCGGTTGATCAGACGCGGCACGCCGTGCGAGACGTCATGCAGCGCGTCGATGGCATCAGCAGTGAAACTGACTCGATCGGCCGTCCCGTCCGCCACCTGCAGACGGTATCCGACATAGCCGGCCGTCTCGTCACGCGTCAGCGGCTCGAGATTGCACCGCACCGTGATCCGCTGCTCGACCTGACGCAATTCCGGCAGCATCAACTTGACGCTGAGCTCTGGCTGTCCGACCAGAATCATCTGCAGCTGGCGCTCGCGGCCGTCTGAATCTGACAGGATGCGAATTTCCTCGAGCAGCGGCAGCGACAGGTTCTGCGCTTCGTCGATGACGACCACCGCAAACGCCTGGAGATGCGCGAGCTTGCCGAGAAACTCGTACAGGAGATAGCTGAGTTCGGTGCGCGTGGCATGGTTCAAACGCCCGGTCGTGAGATCGTCGACCGAGATGATGCCGAAATCCATCAGCACCATCTTCAGCAGATCTTCCCGGGACGCGAACGGATCCCACACGAACGCGCTGAACGTCTGGCGGTCCAGGCTCTGAAGCACAGCGCGGCACAACGTAGTCTTGCCGGTGCCAATCTCCCCGGTCAGGACGCAAAGGCTCTCACGCCGGCGCACGCCTGCGAGCAGGTCCTCGTACGCAGACGCGTGCGATTGGCTGTGATAGAAGAACCGTGGATCGAGGAGAGCGCGAACGGTTTCTCGTGGAGGCCGTAATACGACTCGTAGGTGAGCCCGGCAGAACGGCCTCCGCTCGGTAGCGCCGTGGCCGGCGCGCCGCTCGCCGATAGGGGGCCCGTTCCGGGGAATCGTTCGAGTTTGCCAGGGTCCGACATCTGGAGGTGCGCGGAGCAATACGCATGTCCTATGCCGCAAGATGTCTGACACGAATGCTCTATCTCATTGATAGATAACCATCTTCACGGTTTGACAAAGAGTCCAGATCACAATTTCGTAAGGGAGGTGTCACAAACTAACAGGTCCGCGACCCGCGTCAGCGATATCCAAACAAAGGCGGGAACACGACGACCACGAGTGCCGCCCATACTGCATACACGGGCAGATAGACGACCTGCCATCGCTCCAGGTCGGCAAACGAGCCCCTGTGACCGAGGAAGCGCACATAGACCCACGCCGACCACGCCAGGTTGACGAGCAGAATGAGATTCTCGCCAAGAGCCGCGACCCGGTTGGGAGTGAAGCCAAACTCGGAGATGCGGGCCGCAATTGCGGCGAGCGCCACTCCATCGACCACGAGTGCGCTCACGACGAGCACTAGCTGGAGGCCGTCGAAGAAATCAGGCGGTGCCTGCGGGTCGCGCGCCGAGGCGGCGTAGAGCACAAGTCCGACGACGGCGGCCAGCAGCAGATCGAAGCCGATCAGAATCTCCCGCTTTACGTTGATCGGGTTGCCTGTCCATGCCATCGTCGCCAGAAACGCCAGGAGCAGGAGCGTGAACAACGGCGTGAACAGCCTGGTCAGCACCGGGGCCATGTTCTCGATAACGCTTTGCTTGGCTTCCACCAGCCAGGATCCGATGATGACGGCGCCCGCAGCGCCACACGGGATCAACCAGCCCCCGATGAACCATCCAGGATTCATATCGATGGCGTTGAACAACATCGCCGTGAAGGCGGTGACCACTCCCCCGCCGAGCGCGATGAGCACGTAGTAAATGGCCAGCTCGCCCGAAAATCGCACGAAGTCCATGCGCCGTCCGGAGGAGAACCACCGGCCCCCAACATACGCGACGCCGACGGCCATCAACCATAGCGCGATTGGCAGGTGCAGAACGGTCAGCAGCTCAGTGTCACTTCCCGTCGGGAAGTTATCGAGCTGTTCTCGATTGTTGAAGGGGAAGATGTTGACTAATGCGGCTGCGGCCGCGAAGGGCACCGCGAGCCAGAGACCGCTCACAGCACTCAACCCGCGCTTCCACATGAAGTAGATCGCGAGCAGCGGGAAGACGAACAGGCTGGCATTGCGGAAGTAGAACGAAGGCACTTCGTTATCGGGGCTGAGCGGAAGTCCGAACAGCGCCGGCAGTTTGACGGCCGCCCCCGCGGCGACGCCAAGGCTCAGGACGACGAAGAGCTCGGTGCGCGAGGTGCTCGCCGGCACGTCAGCATCCGGCGCCACAACCAACTGCTTCCACAGCCGCTCGGAATGTGCGCGTGCGAACTCGCGTGAGAGCGCATCCAGGTTGCCCATGCGCTTGACCGCCACCAGGAACGCTTCATCCGCGGCGAGGCCCGCCTCGGTGAGCGCCGCCAACTGATCGCGCAGATGTCCCTCGAGCTCCTCCACGTCGCGACCGTGAACCGCCTGCCGGCGGAGCAAGTACGTCCGCCACTGCGCGATTTGATCTTCGAATCGGCTGCTCGGGAACGGTTGTCATACCGTGCAAGCCTGCATCCAGATTCCCCGCAGGGTGCCGTCGACAGCCTTCCACTGTTCCCGCTGGCCTGCGAGGTACGCCCGGCCTTCCTTCGTAATCCGGTAGTCCTTGCGCCTGCGGCCGTTCTCCGATGCTGCCCACTTCGCGGCAACATGACCTTGGCGCTCGAGCCGGTGCAGCACGGGATAGAGCATGCCGTCGGTCCACTGTAGGTGCCCGCCTGACAACTCGGCCACTCGCTTGATGATGGCGTAGCCGTAACTATCGCCTTCGGCAAGGATGGCGAGCACGAGCGGCGTGGCGGATGCGGCAACGAGGTCCTTACCCATCTCCATACGTAGAACTCTTATACATTGCTGTTCTATGTATGTCAAGAACCTGCCTTCAGGCCGAAAAAACGTTAGAGCCTCGAGACTCAACATTGAAAACCCTGCTCTATGCGGCCTCGGACAGCGGCTTTGACTTGCGACAAGTCCCTTTAGGTGGCGCCGCACCCATCTGCGCGTTCTTTACAGAAGCCTGGCGGGACCGGTCTGATTTCAAATTTCGCCTCTTATCTCCGGACGTCATCGGTTCAAAGGCGCCCCGGGACGAAGATTTGCTTCATTACACGCCGCGCCAATACATCGACTTCATTTTTAACTTCGAGCAAGCCGTCACAGACGAAATCCTTCGACATGACCCCCGTGAAACGGTGGTCTTGGCCAACGATATGTCTGACGGCCCTCGTTTTCGACTGCTCGCAGAAAAGGGTACGCGGTGTACTGCATCTTCCACATGAACAGCGTCCATGTGGTGACCAAAGCGTTTCTACTCGACTTGATTCGGCCCGAAACATCAGCCGCCATCTACCGCTTCATCGAGCGCTCTGCGTTCCGATTTGTACTTCCTAAGTTCCTGAGCCTGATCTTTCAAAAGCAAGAGGAAAGCCTCCAACACTGTCGAGGCATCATCGTCCCTTCCGACGGAATGAAACGTGTCTTGGTCAGGATGTATCCGGATGTGCCGGCCGATAAGATCCATGTGCTCCCGTGGGGGTCGCACCCCGAGGAGTGCGATGAAGCACTCGTGCGGACGAGGATCGCCGAATTGCGGCAGCGGTACGCCATTCCCGATGGCACGACCGTCCTGATCACTCTGAGCCGAATTTCACCCGAAAAAGGACAGGACCGTTTGTTGAAGGCCCTGGAGAAGTGGGAACAGGACCGAATTTTCCGGAGAACGGACTGTGTGTGCTGATGTGCGGCGTCGCCGGCTATCGGCACGCGAAATCTTATGAGAAACGCGTGAAGGAGCGCGCAAAGAAACTCAAGAAGGTGCGGGTCATTTTCCCAGGGTACGTGTACGGCGTGGAAAAACAAGCGCATTTCGGTCTCGCCGATCTGTATGTCTTTCCCTCGCGCTACGAGAGTTACGGGCTGACGCTCATGGAAGCCCTTGGAGCAGGGCGCCCCGTTGTCGCCTCGCATACGGACGGAACCGAACACCTCGTGCGCAAGGAGTTCGGCGAGCTCCTGCCGGCCGCTGCCGAAAGCAAGATCCCAGTGTTGTTGAAAGGGGCGATCCAACGAATGATCGCTGACCCGAAACAATTACGCGCGATGGGTCAACAGGCGCAGATCTATGCGCGTGCGAATCCATTTTCGAAAACAGCGGATCGCCTGGCGGAACTCATGATGGGGCCGGCCTAATCATGGCTCGTCCAGCGGATATCGTCATACTCTCACCGCATCTCGACGACGCAGTCATATCCCTGGGCGGAATGATCAGTCGTGAGGTAGCCAAAGGACGTAGCGTGGATATCTGGACGTGCTTCACGGACGGTCCCGATCTCGCGACGATACCGCCGGCCCAGCGGGGCCTGGGCGACTATGCCACGCGGCGCGAAGAGGATCGCCGCGCGCCTGGCTGTTCTAGGAGCGAGCCATCGGTGGCTCGACCTGCGCGAACGAATATGGCGTGACCCTGCGCTGGGTCAGGATCACCACATTTTCCATACGCCCGCGGGACTGGACGGGTTCACCGCCTTACCGGCACTTCGTGCGATTGCTCGCGACTTGATTCTAGGGGGATCTCAACTCTTCGTCCCGCTAGGGGTCGGACATCACCACGATCATGTCGAGGTAACAGTTGCGGTCCTGCAGGAAATGCTGTCCCTGCATCGATTTGATCGCGTTCGCTTCTACGAAGACCCTTACGCTCATGGCGGCGGCTGCAGGCGAGCTCACTTTGTCACGCGGCGTCGACTTTGGAAGCCATGGGCTGCGCCTGCATTGGCCAGTCCTCGGATGGGTGCACTTCTATTTGCGGCTGCGATGTGTTCGCGCGGTCCTCAGATTGAGGACTACATGCCGGAGGTCGGGCGCCTCACATGGTCCTACGCAGACGCGCCGGTCGATCAAGACGACGAGCGCCGCAAGCTGGCGGCCGCGGCCGAATATATATCTCAAGTGAAGGCGTTTGGGGGACTACAGGTCGTGAGCGCATTCATGCGGCAGGTTCACAAGGCGCTCAACGGCGAACCGATTTGGCAAGTGCAGGCCTGAAGCACGAAGTCACTGGCTGGTCTCATGGTAGGGAAACAAATCGGTCAGGGCGCCAAGGTTTTCTCCTCTCATACTCGCTTCTGACAAAACCAAGGTTTCCGACTGCGAACGGTGACACGTTTTGCACTGCTGGTACCGCAGTACTCCGTCAACACAGTGGTCCGAACATTCGGACTTCCGCAATGCTGACAGGTGACCGTCCGTTCAGGCACTGTCTTGTCGCGGGACGTGGGTAAAACCTGCGACTTTCCCCACATCCGCCAAATCAGCAGATACGAGACCCGCGGAGCACGGAGCCGGATGAAGGCGTCTGACACCGCCCTGCGTCTCTCTGTGCGCCGACGGTCATCTGCGAAGGTCTTCATACGCCGGGCAACTCCGTGAGCAAAGTTAGTACCGGAAAGTTTCGATGCTAATTGGAAGGGCCAGTGCCTTCCCCAGGACGGACTGGCCCTCCTTGGAACGAGGTGACGAACAACGAAACCTGAGTTTTTAGCAGGCCTGCGAAGTCGTCAAGATGTTGCGTGGAGTACATGTGTTACTTCGGCACAACAGATGATTCGGGCTGGGAACTCAGCGCCTCGGATGACTTCGGGAACTTCGGGCGGAGTGAGTTACAGATCTGTGCGATGCATTCACGCCCTGACATCTTCGACATTGGAGGTGGCCAGGAAGCCCCCGGATTGGTGGGCCCAAAGCGACGCGTAAAGTCCGCCCCGGCCCAGCAACACGTCATGGTGCCCTTCCTCGGTGATTCTTCCGCGCTCGAGCACGATCAGTCGATCCATCCTCTTCACCGTCGAGAGCCGATGCGCAATCACGATGGCGGTGCGCCTGGCCATCAGCGTCCACAGCGCCTCTTGAATTAGCGCCTCGCTCTCCGAATCCAGGGAGCTCGTGGCTTCGTCCAGAATCAGAATCGGTGCGTCCTTCAAGATGGCGCGCGCGATCGCCACGCGCTGGCGCTGACCGCCGGAGAGCTTCACGCCACGCTCGCCCACGAGCGTCTGGTAGCCCGCCGGGAGCGCCTCGATGAACTCCGCGGCGTGCGCGAGGCGGGCGGCCAGGCGCACGTCAGTGTCGCTTGCGTCCGGCCGGCCGACGCGAATGTTATCCGCAATCGTGCGGTGGAACATCGACGGATCCTGCGGCACGTACCCTACGGCGCGACGCAGGGCGCCTTGCGACACGCGGTCGATCGGTTGGCCGCCCACCAAAATGTGCCCTCGCTCCACGTCCACAAAGCGGAGCAACAGACGCGTCAACGTGGTCTTCCCGGCACCAGAACGCCCAACGAGTCCCACCTTGGAGTTTGGCTCGATCCGCAGCGAGAAATTCTCGAGCAGCAGCGGTTGTGCCGAAGAGTACCGAAAGCTCACGTTGCGCAGCTCCACGGCGAAGTCGCCAGGCGCAAAGGGCTGAGGTTCTGCCGCGTCGACCACCGCCGGCGGGTCCAGAAGCAGTTCCGCAAACTGCGCGGCGTCGGTCAACGCACCTTCGAGCATCCTGTAGATTCGATTGAACTCCCACATCACGCGCGTGATCGCCGCAAAGTAGCTGAACGTGATGAAGACGGTCGCCAGGCTCGATCCCGAGTTGCTGCTGGTGGCGAGTGCCACGATCAGCCCAAGTGTGTTCGTCAGCACGTACATCGGCGATGTCAGCGTGTCCACGCGAAGGTTCTGGTATTCCCACGAGCGTAGCGTTTTGGCGCCGTAATCGCCGACGTTGTGCGCGTGGATGTAGGCTTCTTCGCGCTCGCGCGCAAACGCCCGGACAGTTTCCGCATTAGCAATGGAGTCCGCGACGTGCCCGGCGAGCCGGTTCGACGCCTCTTCGCGGACATCAACCAGCCGTTGCCTCCGGCGTATGAGCGGGAACACCATCAGAAACGTCACCGTGAGCATTCCCACGAGCGTGACGATGAGCAGCGGAGAGTATCGCCACAGCACCACCGTCACGAAGGCTAAAGGCAGAGCGTTGGCGATCACCTGGAACGACATCACGTCGAATACGTCTTCGAATCGTCGCGCATAGCCGAGGGCCCGCTTCGTCAGTGAGCCGGCGAAGTTGTCCTGGAAGAACGACATGTCCTTGGCCAGCAGCTCATCCATGGCTTCGATGTACAACGCTTCAATTCCGCGAATCTCGGCGCGCGCGATAAAGGACGCGGCGATTCGCCAGAGCACTTCGCCGCTCATCCACAGACCGGCAAACGTCAGCACGTATGGTGCGAGCTCGCCGGCGGTCAGGCGCTCATCCCGCGCGAACGTGTCGAGCAGATTCGCGATCACGAGCGGCGGCGCATAGAACACCAGGACGTTGCCGATGCCAGGGAGCAGAAGGGCAGGCAGCGCAACAGCAGGCCGGATGCGAATTTGCCGGACATAGCGCCGCACGACCAGGCGAAGCGCCTGGGACAGGCGTCTGGGATCCCGCTCAGCGTCAGGTGCAGCGGTCATTGCGTTCATTCCCTAAAAACAAAAAGGGCCATCACCTTGGTAGGTGATGGCCCTTGGAAAAATTGGGTTCCTGTGTTGGCTACATCACCTATGGGAGCGACAGACGTGGGCCGTCATGCCGTGAAGATACGGCCGAATCGAGCCACGGCGCACCGCGGTGGTAAGCATCAGGTGCCTAGAAAACCATATTGCCGGTCACTCTGTCAACCGGCCGCGTAAGAGCGAACCTGCGGTTCGCCGAAGGCGAAGCGCAGGTGAGTCGAATGGTGGAGGCGGCGGGAGTCGAACCCGCGTCCGAAAGCACGTCGTCGAAGGAATCTACATGCGTATCCGCTTCTGATTTCTCGTATCCAGCGTGAGGAAGCGGCGAAAAACCGCCGGATACCAGACCCGGTATGTCTCACCTTCGAACGCCGAGCCGCCGTTCGAAAGCCAGCCTGTTTAATGTCGTTCGGCCCCCAGCCACCAGGCGAGGTCGAGGCGAACGTCACTGCTTATTTAATTAAGCAGCGAGAGCGTACTGATTGTCCGCAGTTAACGGATGTTCCATCAGATTAACGAGTTAATGGTGCTCGGCATGCATCCCGCGAGTCCATACCTCCGTCGAAACCGGAGCGCCCCCATGAGTGACCTCTGCCAGTTTCCATCGCTCCAGTGCTAAGCCGGGACTGCGCTGGCAGCTACTCGCCATATCGTACAGAATGCCGGGCATGCACTTCGTGTACATGGTCCGCTGCTCGGACGGCACGCTGTACACCGGCTACGCACGCGATCCCGAAAAACGGACCAAAGCCCACAACACCGGCCGCGGCGCGAAATACACCGCGCAGCGCCGGCCTGTCACGCTGGTCTACCGCAAAAAGTGCCGGTCTCGCGGCGCCGCACTCAAGCGTGAGTATCAGTTGAAGTGCCTGACGCGGGCGCAAAAAGAGGCGCTGGCTTCAGCGCGCTGACACAGGAACGCGAACGGGCAGCAGAACCCGGAAGGTCGCGCCCTTCCCCTCACCGTCACTGCGTCGCCTCGATCGTGCCGCCGTGCATCTCGACGATGTGCCGCGCGATCGCGAGCCCGAGACCCAGGCCGCCGTGGCGGCGCGTCGATCCGCCTTCGGCCTGGCGGAACCGCTCGAACAGATGCGGACGAAAGGCCGGCGAGAACCCGATGCCGGTATCGGTGCACGGTGATCTCAACGTGCCCGTCCGCCCGGCGCAGGCGCACATCGACACGGCCGCCCGACGGCGTGAACTTGACGGCGTTCGAGAGCAGGTTCCAGATGACCTGCCGCAGCCGGTTCGGATCGCCGGTGAGGGAGCCCACAGGTGCATCGATGTGGCGTTCGACGACGATCCCCTTGCCGTCGGCCGAAGGCATGACGGTCCCGATGGCGTCTTCGACGACCTTCTCGATGTCCATGGCCTGCATCTCGAGGCGCGCCTTCCCCGAGATGATGCGCGACACGTCGAGGACGTCTTCGACGATCTGCGCGAGCGCGCAGGCATTCCGCTCCATCACTTCGATGGCGTTTGCGGTGCGCTCGGGAGACGACCGCGCCGGACGCGCAGCATCCTCGCGTAGCCGAGGACAGCGTTCAAGGGGGTGCGCAGCTCGTGCGACAGGGTGGCGAGGAACTCGTCCTTCAGCCGATTGGCCGTCCGCGCGTCCTCGTACGAGCGCGCATTCTCGATGGCGAGCGCTGCGCGCGCGGCGATGTCCTCGGCCATGCGGAGATCGTCCTCGCCGAAGATGGTTCGCGATTCCGCGTTCGCCAGCGTCGATCACGCCGAGCGTCTGTGAATGGGCGATCATCGGAACGCACATGTAGGACACGAGATTGAGCGAGCGCAGCTTGGCGAGACGCTCCTGATCGCCGCGCACGCTGGCCACGATCATGTCGTCGGTAATTCGCGGAACGAATGCCGGCACTCCCGTTTTGGCGACGTGCTGCGGGCTCGAAGACGATGCCGGATCGCCGTACCGCGTGCGGATGTCGTCCACATTCGCCGCTTTCCCCGCGTCGGAATGGGCCACGACGACCGGAACGAGGGCGAGATCATCGTTCACGATGTCGACGGCGCAGTAATCGGCGATGTACGGAACGGCGATGTTCGCCAGCCGGTACAACGTCTCACGGGAATCGAGCGAGCGGCTCGAGCGTCAGCGTCACCTGCGCAAGAAACGCGTCGCGGCGCGTGGCTCGCTCCGCGAATGCCTCGACGCGCTTGCGATCCGAAATATCGCGCGCAATCTTCGACGCGCCAATGACCTTTCCTGAGGCGTCGCGGATCGGCGACACCGTGAGCGAGATCGGGATCAGCGCACCAGCCCGGGTAAGACGCATCGTCTCGAAGTGATCGACGCGCTCGCCCGCCCGGATTGCCGTCAGCACGCGATCTTCTTCGGGCAGCCGATCGGGAGGAATGATCTTGAGGATCGACTGCCCGACCATCTCATCCGCCGTGTAGCCGAAGATGCGCTCCGCCGCCCGGTTCCAGGACTTTATGATCCCGTTCAGGTCCTTGCTGACAATCGCATCGTCCGACGATTCGATGATCGCGGACAGCAGAACTGCGGAGTCGAGGGTGGGGTGGTCCACGGGTTAGTCTAGTGCGCATTTTCCCAGACAAAGACGCATGCCGCAAGGCCATCGCAAGATAGGGGACGATGACCAAAAACAAGTCAGTATTGCGAGGCTCGTCCCGCCGATGGCCGTGCGTTTGCACCCAAACGTGCTGAATGGAGGTGTATATGGCTCTTCGTGAGAAGTACAACCACGCGATTCAGACGGCTAAGAACTTCAGGATGGACGGCGCCGCGGAGGAACGGGACGGCAAGCTATATTTCAAGGGAACGGTGACGTCGGAGGCCGAGAAGAACGCGATCTGGGATGCCTTGAAGACGGTCGGCGACTGGAAGAACGACGTCGTCGCCGATATCACCGTGAAGCCGAGGCCGGGTGTCGACGCGCCGGTGTCGTCGATGAAGACCTACACGGTGAAGGCCGGCGATACGCTGAGCAAGATTTCCCGCGAGTACCTGGGTGACGCCAACGAGTACATGCGCATCTTCGACGCGAACAAGGATCAGCTGACCGATCCCGACAAGATCAAGCCCGGGCAGGTGCTGAAGATTCCCGCCATGGACAAGCAGCTTGCACTGACAGTGGCGCAACGCACTGAAGGAGTAGGGCAGTAGGGATAGAAGGAATATTCCTTTTGCCTTCTTCCTTCTCCCTATCGCCTGTCGCCCCCATTTCTCATTTCGGACTAAAATATGAGACTTTAGGGGCACTCATGGCGAATAGATCACGACCGTCCCAGCAGAAACGACATAAAGAACGCGCACGGCAGGAAAAGCAGAAGATGAAGGCGGAGCGCCGCCTCGAAGCCAAAGAGCGCGCCAGCGCGCGCCACGGCCATGCCTGGCGAAGACCCCGATATCGCGGGCATCGTCCCCGGACCGCAACCGCCGCGGGAAGACATGCTCCTTGGCCTCGAACCCGAGCCGTCGCCGAAGCCGGAAGCAGAAACCCGAAGTCTAGCCCTAGGTTTCGCTCGCCTTCCGATTTCGCTTTCGGCTTTCAAAGACTTCGAGAACGGTCTGAACCGCTTCGTTCTCTTTGTGGCGGAGTTCCCGTTGAATGCCAGGGATCATGTACCAGGCCCGCAGGGCCTTGTACACTTCGTTTTCCTGGTTTTGAAGCTCTGAGGGGCTTTTTTTGACGGGAGCGGGCATGCGGGTCACTTTATCAAAAAAAAGGGCGCGAGAGGAGGTAAGGGGAGGCCTCGCTCTCTTCCCTCTCCCTCTTCACTCGTGCCTACGGCACGAAGCGCCGTGCTTACCAGCGAGGCTCGGAGCGACGGCTTCCGCCGCCGCCGCCGCGACCGCCGCGGTCGCCGCCGCGATCGCGTCCGCCGCCACCGCCGCCGCCGCCAAACTCCGGCTTCGGCCGCGCTTCGTTCACGACGAGCGCGCGTCCGCCCATGTCCGCCCCGTTGAACTTCTGGATGGCCGCCTGGGCATCTTCTTCGGTCTGCATTTCGACGAACGCGAAGCCGCGTGCGCGGCCCGTCGCGTTGTCCCGCATGACGCGCACCGACTCAATGGCGCCCGCCTGACCGAACAGATCCTGGAGCTCGTTCTCCCCAGTGGTGAATGGGAGATTCCCTACGAACAACTTCCGACTCATGTGCTCTCTCCTACCAATGGAACCTAGCCTGAATGGACCATCCACTCTGCTTGCAGCGAAGTGTGAGGGGATCGAGTCGAGAGGTGGCTCGGTCGGCTCAACTGCGGGGCAAAACCTGCGGCTAAATTCGAACCGAATCCAGTATAGCAGGTCGCTGGGCTGCTACTTGCGGATCTCGACCAGACCGACTTTGTTGACACCGCTGAGCGCCAGCGCCAGATTGCCGTCCTTCGTCACGCTGACGTTCCGGACGACCCCGCCGCCCGAGGGAATCGGCCACGTCTGGAACGTTCTCCGTCGCCGGATCGAACATGACGACGGTGTTCGGCTGCACGCCGGCCTCGCTGTACCAGACCGCTCCCGTCGATGACGGCGATGCCGTACGGCTGCGACTTCGGTCCGGCCGGCGATAGCCCACTCCTTCACCTGCGAGGTCGCCGGATCGAGCCGGCCGAGGTAGCCGCGCGCGTAGTCGGAATACCAGATGTTGTCCTGGCTGTCGACGGCGAGTCGCCGCGGGCGCGGGCGCCGCGTCGGGCAGCGTCCACTCCCGGATCACCATGCGTCTCTGGATCGATGCTCGCGACCTTGTTCGCGCCGAACTCGACGAAGAACGGGACACCTTTGGAATTGACGACGATGCCGTAGGGAAGCGATTTCGGGGTCGGGCGAATTGCGAAGCGGCGAGCTCGCCGGTGGCCGGATTCAACCGGCCCACCATGTTGGCGCCCTGCACCGTAAACCAGAGCGTCCCGCTTCTGATCGAACGCGAGCGAATGCGGATCTTTCGCGGCGGGATCGGGCATCGGATACTCCGTCACCTGCCCGGTCTTGGGGTCGAGCTTGCCGATGAGTCCCTTGGAGTTGCCGGTGTACCAGATGTTGCCGGCCTTGTCCTCGGCAATACCGTGCGGACCCGAGGCCGGCGTCTTGAGCGCGAACTCCTTGATCTGTCCGGTCTTCGGATCGATGCGTCCCAGCACGTTCGCCATCTGGCCGGTGTACCAGATCGTACCGTCCGACGCCGCGAGCGGATCGTGTGGACGCGCGACTTCGCCGTCGGCACGTCCCATTCACGGATGGTCACGGTGGGAGCGTGAGAAGCAACAGGGGCCATGGCCGAGGGCACAGCCTGCGGCGCGGGCGCGGGCTGCTCAGCTGGCTTTTCGCCAGCCGGCGCGCCAGGCACGGGCCAGTTCGTCGCGAGATACTCGACGAGCACTTTAGCTTCCGCTTCGCTCACCTCGGCCCCAAGATCGATCATGCTCGTGACGATCTCGTGCCATTCCTGGGCGGTTCGGCCCATGGTTGTCACCTGATCGACGCCGTGACACACACTGCACTTCTTCTCGAGAATTTCTCTGCCTGGGCCGTCCGGCAATGCCTGCGCAGCGACCGATCCAACCGACGCGAAAAAGGCGACCGCAAGAAGCGGCAGCAATGAATACTTCAACATGATTCCTCCGTTATTTATCATTTTACGTCGTGAGTTACGGCATCCGCAATCCGAGTCGAAGCACACCCCCGCCCGAGAGTTGCTCACCAGGGATATAGCCGTCCGTTTTGTAGCCGGCCGTCACATCAACACCGCTTACCCACCGTGTGCGAAACGGGCGCGGCAAGGGAAGGACAACCGTTGCGGACACACCGGCCCCCAAACGTCGCCGATCGGACGTCTGATCGGCGAGCGGCAGCGGCTGGCGCCAGAGATCCATCTTCGCCCCGATGGGCAGTCCGCGCACGCGCAAGACGTCGGCTGCGCGCACCCCGACGCCCCAGGTGACCCCTGCGCCTGTATCGCCTACTCGCAGCGCCACGCCGGTTATTCTGGCCCGGTGCCTTAGGGATCTCGACTCCTGTCGGAGTGCAGCCCGCACGGTCCATTCAGTACCGTATGGCGCGAGGGCAAAACCGAGCGATGGCATGATGTCGGTGCCGCCACCAATCGCGATCATCGGTAACGGCCCGGTAGTACTTGCCCCTCCGGCATACGAGACCGCAAATCCGTACACCGCGTAGTACAGCAGCGGATCGGCAAGCGCCAGAAACGCACGGCGCTGGACGTACTTGCGCGTCAGTGGCTCGCATGGCGTCGTGCACGCCTCCTGAAACGTGTCGAGAAAGTCAGCCACGTCATGACCCTCTTCGGAATGCGGCAGGGCCGTCAGGATGTAGCTCATTCCCGTGAGGCGCGATTCGAAGTACAGCCAGGCCTCGCGGTAATGGATGCGCCCTCGGGAGACGGCGCGTTCCGCAATGGCATCAGCGAGCGCGTGCTGCGCCTCGATACCCGACGCGGAGACAGCGAGGGCGGCGAGCGGTGAGCGCGGAAATCGCCCTCGAAACGATGTGAACGCCCCTCCTTCACCGTAAGGAATCGGTGCATCGAATCCGTAGCCGATACGTCCGTCACCCAATTCACGGAAGCGTGCACCGTGGCCGAACACTTCGTGGGCGACGACCATCAGCATGTGATCCTGCGGCACGTCAAACCACAGCAGCTTCGCGCTCCGATACAGGATTCCCAGCGCCAGCGCAGGCCGGCTGCGCTCCTGACCCACTTTAAGGGGCAGCCATCGATCTTCGGCAGAGGCGATGAGGTGCTGAATGCCCAACAGCCCCTGCGCGCCGGCCGCAGGGCTCATGTATCCATCAAATGCAATCAGTCCAGGCGGCGAGACATCTTGCGCGCTGGCGGCAGCGGGCCCGAAGAGGAGCGCTATGACGAGCGCGGCCGCCGCAAGGTTCTTACGGGAATCCCTTTGCACGGAATTCAGCATGACTCAAGATAACGGCGTTAGACAATCGGCACCAGAGTTGCTGCGTGGTGTGAGGAGGAAGACTGATGGCAAAACGCGAAGAAAGCGGAGCGGCACGTCAGAAGCGCATTCAGCGCGAGCAACATCGGCCCGAGCAGAACAAAGGCTACGACGAGGCGGTGCGACAGGGTGGGCCTCCCCTTCCGGACGACTCCGCAACGGCGAGCTACCTCCCGCCCGAGTCGCCGGAACAGCGCCAGGCCCGCGAGCGAAACGACATCGACGAGCGCGAAGCGCAGGCTGCAGCGGCTGATGTGCGACGACAGGATCGATCGGCGGACTAGTCCAGCGTCCGTCGTCGATCGTCCATCGTCGACTGTTTTTGCGGTAGCACCTGACGTACGATCCAGAGGTGTCGCCGCGAGAACATTGGAATCAGAAGCCGCCCCGCCCCGATCCTGCGATCCCACTGCGTGCGCGAACGCAGCAGCTCGGGGCTGATCTCGCCGCTACGGTGCGCCTCGTCTGGTCTGCCAGTCCTGGCCTCCTGTCGTTGATTCTGTTTCTCAGCATGCTGCTCGCGCTCGTGCCAGCGGCCACCCTCTGGGTCGGCAAGCTGCTGATCGACGAAGTGGCGCGCGCGGTGATAGGCGGATTTCAAAGCGCCGAGGTGGCCTATCAGCGGCTGGCGATGCTGCTGAGTGTGCAGGTGGGCATCGCGATCTTCGCGTCGCTCGTGCAGACCATCTACGGCGCATCCCGCGAGCTGCTCGGCGACACACTGCAGAACCGCATCAGCCTTCGGATTCTGCGCAAGGCCGCAGCGCTCGACGTCGAGAGCTTCGAGAACGCCGAAACCTACGACGCCCTGCGAAACGCGTACAACGAAGTCGGGTCGCGCCCGCTGGGCGTCATGTTCCAGCTAATCGGCATCGCGCAGGCGCTCATCACGCTGGCGTCCATCGGCAGCCTCATGACGCGGCTCGGCTGGGAGGTGCTGCCGCTGGTGCTGCTGGCCAGCATTCCAGGCGTCATCGTGTCCAGCCGCTTCGGCGCGGAGGGTTATCGCATCATGCGCCGCCGCGCGACCGATGCGCGGCATCAGAATTACCTGGGCTCGCTGCTGACGTCCGATACGCTCGTGAAAGAAGTCCGGCTGTTCGGCTTCGAAGCCTATCTCCTCGAGGGCTGGCAGGAGTACTACAAGAAGTTTCGCGCGCAGTTCGTCGGCCTGCTCAAGCGCCGCAGCGCGTGGGGCCTGGCGGCCACGCTCGGGTCGTCGCTGCTGATTGCATTCGCGACGCTGTCGGTGCTTCGACGCGCCGCTCAGGGCGCGATCACGGTCGGCGACTTCTCCCTGTTCATCGGCGGAATCGTGCAGATCCAGAGCCAGTTCACCGGGCTGCTGAACGGCATCACCGGCATCTACGAGAGTCTTCTCTACATGCGCAACCTGTTCGAGTTTCTCGAGCTGCCGTCGCGCGATCTGGAGCAGGGCGAACAGTGGCGCGGACCGATCAACTCGATTGAATTCGAGCACGTCAGCTTCCGGTACCCGCTCACCGATCGCGACGTGCTGTCGGACGTGTCGTTTTCCGTGAACAAAGGCCAGGCGCTCGCGCTGGTCGGCGAAAACGGCGCGGGCAAGACGACAGTGGTCAAGCTCGTCACGCGGCTGTTCGAGCCGACCTCGGGCCGGATTCTACTGAACGGCATGGACGCCGCACGCTTCAGCCCTCGGAGCGTGCAGTGCGAGATGAGCATCATCTTTCAGGACTACGGCCAGTACCAGATGACCGCCCGCGAGAACATCGCCATCAGCCGGACGGACATGATGAGCGACGACGCCGCCGTGGCGCGCGCCAGCGAAAAATCGGGGGCCGTCGAGATCGTGAACGACCTGCCCGGACGGGTACGAAACCATGCTCGGACGGTTGTTCCCTGGAGGCCGGCAACTATCCGGCGGGCAATGGCAGCGGCTCGCGCTCGGCCGTCTCTATTTCCGCCCCGCGTCGGTGCAGATCTTCGACGAGCCGACCGCGGCACTCGACGCAATCGCCGAAGCGGCCATGATCGATCGGCTCCGCGAGCACGGCCGCGATCGCCTGACGCTGCTGATTTCGCATCGCTTCTCGACGGTCCGGCTGGCCGATCACATCATCGTGCTGCACGAGGGCGGGGTGGTCGAGTCGGGCTCGCACGAGGAGCTGGTGGCGCAGCGTGGCGTTTACGCGAAGCTGTTCGAGCTGCAGGCGCGCGGCTACGGCCAGATGACCCAGCTAAGTCCTTCTGACTCCTATATTTACCGACACTTACACAAGTCTTACAAACGTCCCCGTCGCGCCTTGCTATTGTCATAGCGTCCGCCAGCATCGTTTCCTCATTTCAGGAGCGAACGACTTGTCCTCAATCGCAGCCCTCGCGGGGCGCTACAGCAAACTGTCGTGGTCGACCGCGTTCTTCATGACGCTGTTCCACATCGGCGCGGTGTGGGCGCTGTTTCAGTTCACCTGGTCCGGGCTCGCCGTCTTTCTGGTCACCTATTACATTTCGCTCTCACTCGGCATCGGGATGTCGTATCACCGGCTGCTGACGCACCGGTCGTACAAGACCCCGAAAGCCGTCGAGTATTTCCTGACCATCTGCGCCACGCTCGCTCTTGAAGGCGGACCGCTCTTCTGGGTCGCCACGCATCGCAAACACCATCAGCATTCCGACACCGACCACGATCCCCACACGCCGCAGCACGGCGGCTTCTGGGCCCACATGGGCTGGATCCTGTTCGGCGACGCGATGCACAACGACAACACGATCACCGTCGAAGTACGCGCCCGATCTCGGCCGCGACAAGTTCCACGTCTGGATCAGCAAGTACCACTGGGTGCCGCTGACGACGCTCGGCGTCATTCTGCTCGCGCTCGGCGGATGGAACTGGGTGCTCTGGGGCGTGTTCCTCCGGACGACCGTCGGCCTGCACGCGACCTGGCTGGTCAACTCCGCCACGCACATGTGGGGCTCGCGCCGCTTCGACACGCGCGACGATTCGCGGAACAGCTGGTGGGTGGCCGCGCTGAGCTTCGGCGAAGGCTGGCACAACAACCATCACGCGCATCCGACCTCGGCCGCCCACGGCCTGGCGTGGTACGAGATCGACATCACCTACTGCACATCCGCGCGCTCGAGATGCTCGGCCTCGCCACGCAGGTGCGCCGCGCGTCGGTCGACGAAGCCATCGGAAGCAAGCGGCGTAGTGCGCTGAGTAGACTAGAGATCTCTCTAGCCGCGTCCTAGACTAGATCTATCCGTGTCAGATCTATAGTCTAGTCCTAGGCTCGCGATGCTCGTCAGCCGCCGGGCCGCCAAGGCGCCATCGCCTTCTTCGTCACGTTCTGCGTGTGCCTCGTGGCGCTCGCGGTGGCGCTCAACGTCGGGATGGGTGGTGCTCACCCTCCGCGAAATCGTTCCGCTCCTGCTCGGCAGCCTGGTCTTCGCCGCCATCATCACCGGCCTGATCCTCAACACGACCTTTCTGGTGCGCGAAATCCGGCGCAACGAGCAGCACGACGCGTTCGTGAACTCGGTGACGCACGAGCTGAAGACGCCGGTCACGTCGATACGCCTGCATCTCGAGACGCTCAAGACGCGCGGCGTCGCGGTCGACGACGCGAAGCGCCACGAGTTCTACGACGTGATGCTGCACGACAGCGACCGGCTGATGCACCTGATCGAGCAGGTCTTGAGCGCCGGGCAGAAGGGCCGCGTCCCGCAGCAGCAGGAGCGGATCGACCTGCGCGCGCTGGCAGACGACTGCATCACGCTCACAAGAACGCAGCGTCATCTTGCCGCCCGACGCGTTGCGGCTTGTGTCCGCGACCGGGCGAATCGATCGAGGTCATTGGCGATCCCGATCATCTTCGCGGCGCGATTCTCAACCTGCTCGACAACGCCGTGAAGTACTCGCGCGAGAACGTTCACGTCGAGGTGGAAGTCGGCAGGCAAGACCAGGACCTTGCGGTCGTTCGCGTGCGCGATCAGGGCATCGGCATTCCGCCCGAACGAAACGAAGCGCATCTTCGGCCGCTTCTACCGCACGCCATGGGCGCTGACGCAGCGGGTCAAAGGCACGGGCCTCGGCCTCTTCATCGTCGCGCAGACCGCGAAGCGGCATGGCGGGCGCGCGTTTGCCGCCAGCGACGGCGTCGGGCGCGGCGCGACGTTCACGCTCGAGCTTCCTTCGGCACCGCCGGCGCGGTCGCTGTCACTCTAACCCGATGTCAAGGCTGCTCATCGTCGAAGACGAAGCGCACATCGCGTCGGGCCTCCGCTTCAATCTCGAGGCTGACGGGCACGACGTGACGCTCACGGACAACGGCGAGGCCGCGCTCGCAGGCACTCGCGGCCGATCCCGTCGGCCATCGATCTCGTCGTGCTCGACGTCATGCTTCCGGGCATCGACGGATTTGCCGTCGCATCGCGGATGCGGGCGCATGGGTGGCTCACGCCGATTCTGATGCTGACGGCCCGCGGCCGCGCGGAAGACGTGCTCCGCGGGTTCGAGGCGGGCGCCGACGACTATCTGCCGAAGCCGTTCGAGTTGTCGATCCTGCTCGCGCGCATCAACGCGCTGCTCCGCCGGCACGCATGGCACGCCGCCGCCCGCGAAGCGCGCTCCGCGGCCGACGCGTCGAGCTACCGGATGTCTTCAGCTTCGCCGACAAGACCGTCGATTTCGACGCGCAGGAGCTGCAGGTGCGCGGAAAGAAGTACCCGCTCACGCTGATGGAAGCCAACCTGCTGCGCTATCTCGTGCAGCACGAAGGCAAAGCGGTGTCGCGGAAGAGCATGCTCGAGGACGTGTGGAACCTGCGCGAAGACACCGACACGCGCGCCATCGATCACTTCATGGCGCGTCTGCGGAAATACATCGAGAAGGTGCCGGCGCGGCCGCGCCACTTGCTGACGGTTCGCGGCGTCGGCTACAAGTTCGTGGCGGCGCCGAAGTAGCTACTCGATGCGTACGCCGCCATTTCCTGAATAGTTGCGCACCAGCAGCCGGCCGCCCGCAATCACCGGATGATTCCAGGTCTTTCCACGCAGTGCCTCGAATCGCGCGAGCTCCTCGTGACGCTCGGGCGTCGCCTTCACCAGCACAACTTCGCCGTCCTCGGTGAGCACGACGATGTGATCGCCGGCCAGCACGATTTGACCGTACCCATATCGGCCGCCCTTCCACTTCTGCTCGCCGGTGTTCGCGTCGACGCACGCGAGAATCGACTCGTCCAGGCCGTAGATGAAGCCGTCGTGCAGCACTGAGCTGGAGAACTTGTTCTTCATCCGCTGGTTTTCCCAGATCGTTGTTCGTCTGCAAACGGTCGCCAGCGCGCGTCAACTCGAACACGGCCGCACCCGTGCCGTAGCTGGCGGACAGGAAGATGCGATCGTTGCCGTTGTGCGCGAAGACAATCGGCTGCGATACGTTGATGCCGTTGAACGTCGCCCACGGGTATTCCCACAGGAGCCGGCCGCTCATCGACCGTCAAGCCCATCACGCGCGTACGCCGACACGACCAGAATCTGCCGCAGCCCGCCGAGCGTGACGAGCATGGGCGAGGTATACGCCTGCTCATCGTTCAGCGATTTCCACACCACGTCGCCCGTGGCTTTGTTGTAGGCGACGACGGAGCTGCCGCGCGTGCCGCCGGGCAGGACGATAACCTTGTCGTCGACGATCAGCGGCGACGCCGACATGCCCCAGGCGAGGTTGTTGGCGTCGTTCTCGGTGAGGATGTTGCGCCGCCAGACGAGCGTGCCTTTCGCGGCATCGAGCACGCGCAGCTCGCCTTCGGCGCCGAGCGCGTAGATTCGGCCGTCATGGTAGGTCGGCGTGGCGCGCGGACCGTCGCCGCCCATCCCTTCTTGAAAATTCGCCGGCCAGCCATTGGTCCACAGTTCGCGGCCGTTCTGCACGTCGTAGGCGGCGACGACTTCGCGATCGCGGCGCTGCTCGATCGTGAACGCGCGGCCATCCGCGACGACGAACGACGCGTAACCGCCGCCCACCGGCTGCTTCCACAACTGCGGGAGGCCCTCGCGCGGCCAGATCTGTGCGAATTGCGCCGGCGGCGTAGCGGCCGTCGCGGTGAGGGCCGCGGAAGTCGGTCCAGAGAGCGACGCGGCGCAGCGATGTCGCGGACGCGTTCGATTGGGCTTCGCCGGCTGGCCGCGGCTCTTGCGGCAGCGGGCGCCGGCAACGGACGCCGACTCCGCTGCCGGGCTCGACGCCGCGGCAGCCTGCTTCTGCCGCGCGCGATCGGCCTCGAGCGCGTCGAAATCGACCTTCGTCAGAAAGCGCGGAAATGTGCCGCTTCCATCGAGCGCCAGACGATACCCCGAAGCGAACATCCCGGCCGCAATCAGCGCGATCCCGACGACCAGGATGGCCAGCTTCTTGCGCATGAATTGAGTATAGCGACGATGGACGATGGGCGATGCGGCAATGGACTAGAATGTCAAGACGTGGTCAAGCCCAAGCCCAAGCCAAAATACGCTCCACGCAGCCGGACGATGCGCCGGCTCAAGAGCGCCGCAATCTGGCTCGTCGTGCTCGGCGGCAATCGGGGGCGTCATTTATGGGCTCGCCAACACATCGGGCATCGCCTATGGCGAGCGGCAGCTGACCGTCATCGATTTCACGTCGCTGAATGACGATCAGAAGCACTCGGCCCTCGTCGAGGCCAACGCGGGAAGATGTGGGTGCGGCTGTGGCATGGCGCTGGCGCAGTGCGTGGCCACCGACATGACTTGTCCGATTCGGACCGACAACATCACAAAAATTCGAGCAATAGTGCAAAAGGCCCAGACTTCTGGAGGCGGTTCGTGAAACAGTTCTTAACGTGCGTCGCGGTGGCTCTTCTGGCGATCGGTTGCAACAGCAACGGCGACGACGGCGGCGGCAGCCCGACGGATCCGTCGCAGGTCAACATCGAGTTCACCGCAACGGATCTGGTCGTCGGCACCGGTGCCCAGGCCGCTGTCGGAAATGCCGTGAGCCATGAATTGCGAGTTGTGGCTGTTCAACCAGGCCGGGACTGAGAGTAAAGGGAACAGACTTCAGGGATCATCCGAGTTCGGGGCGTATGCATTCACTATCGGCGCGGGAGCGGTTATTACGGGAGTCGATCAAGGTATTCGCGGGATGCGGGTCGGTGGGAAGCGCCGCCTTTACATTCCGTCCAGCCTTGCATACGGCCCCCTGGGCACCGCAGACGGCAGGATCCCCCCGAACGCCGCGATCGTGTTCGAGATCGAATTGCTGACAGTTCAATAGGGCTGAAGTCGGATGTCACGATCACTGCTTGTCGCGTTTCTGGCTTCCACTTCGTTGATCGCAGCCTGCGGCGGGAGCACCCCGCCAGCGGAGCAAGCCGCACCCGCCTCCGCGCCTGGCGCTACGGCGGACAAGCCCGCCGCACCCAGCGCACCCGACGCATCCGCCTCCGCGCCTGGCGCTACGGCGGACAAGCCCGTCGCACCTACGCCCCGCTCGCACCCGGCGCCCGGACAACCCGCCCGCCCTGCCTTCACGAGAACCGATCTGAAAGTCGGCACAGGGGCTCAGGCAATGAAGGGCAAGCGGCTGGTTCTGCAATTACACCGGATGGATCTACGACCCGAGCAAACGCGATCTGAAAGGGCGGATGTTCGACACGTCCCAGGACCGCGGGCCGTTCGACTTCGTGCTCGGCGCCGGAGAGGTGATTCCCGGCTGGGATCAGGGATTTGACGGGATGAAGATCGGCGGCCGCCGCAGGCTGATTATTCCGCCCGACCTCGCCTACGGCGTCGACGGCGCGGGAGGCGGCATCATTCCGCCGAACGCCTCGCTGGTGTTCGAAATGGAACTGATCGACGTGCAGTAATGATCAGTAGGGCGGGTCTTGCAGTTCAAGACCCGCCCTACTACAGCTAGATCAGGGAACAAACGTAAATTTCGCCAGGTTCGTGACGCCGGTGGCCCAGCCGAGCAGCGTGGCGCCGGGCGGACGCACGCCGGCGCTGATCTGGACGTAGTACTCACGGTGCGGATCGAGCCGCGACGTCGGGCAGAGCACGAGGCCGTTCATCGACGTCAGCCATTTCTTCGCGACCGCTTCGTTGTCGGTCACGAGCGACTCAACCACTCGGCCGTCCACGGTGCGCGACAGGTTGTGCAGGCGCGTCAGCGTGTCGTAGCGGTCGCTGGTGGTCACGACCAGCGTGGCGATGGTTCTGTCGACCCACGCCGGCACGATCATCTTGAGCTCGACGTCGTAGGTGAACGTCGTCCTGACGCCGCCGTTGATGACCTCGCGCACTTCGTCGCTGTAGCCGTTGTCCAGGTCGATGGAGACCTGCACCTGAGCGTCGCGGATGAGCGGGACGATGCGCAGAGTGCCCTCCGCATACCCAGCCGTGGTGAAAGCCAGAATCATCAGGACAACCGCGAGACAATGTTTTTTTCATATCAATACCGAATCGCAACCGCCATCGTGGCCCGCCAGAACGAAAGCGTTTCGTCGCCGACACTGTTGCCGACCGTCTCGCCTTCGCCGCGAAAGGTGCTCAGCCGGCGGACGTCCCAGTTCAAGCCCACACCGGTTGCGTCAGAAATCCCGTGACGCCGCCGCCCAGGCTCAGCGTCGGAAGCGTGCGGTGGATATCGACAAGCTGCAAACTTGCCGAGCATGTCCACGTGCATCAAGCCGGCGCCGCCCGAGAAATAGGGGCGCAGCCCGTAACCAGCCAACCGCCTCGGCAAGCGCAATCACGACATTGCCGGTCAGCGTCGTCACCGCACTGCTGACAAGCTTCTCATCCTCCGGGGAGTCGTCTCTCTGAAAAAAACCCGGAGAGCGCCCGAAGTCCGCCTCGAGCCCGAAGATTTCACCGAGCCAGCCGCCCGAAGCTCCGAACACCACGTTCTGCGTCTCAATGGCCACCTCGGGATCAACGAACGTCGTCGCGCCTCCGAACGTGAACCCGATAAACGGCCGCACCTGCCATTCCGCCTGCCGCAAGCGACGGCGCCAGCAGCCACAGCGCTATCACCCATCCTGCCGCCCGCATTACCGGACGAACAGGTTCAGGAACAATCGCGCAAACGGCGAGAGTGATATATCACCGTTCGCCGGCGAGTACAGCTTCACCAGCCCGTCGCTGTTGGCCATCAGAATCAACGTGAGGCCTCGCGAAGGCAGCGTGATCATCAGCGACGAAGACGCGTTCTCCGTCATCCCGAACTGCCACACGACCTGCTCACCGTTGTAGTTCTGAACGAACCAACCCATGCCGTGGGGCAGCAGCACGCCGTTCGACGCCGGTAGCGCTCCACGCCTGCGCGAGCGTTTCCGGGGTAATGAGAATGCCCTGCCGCAGCGCGAGGTCGAACTTGGCGAGGTCTCGAACGGTCGTAACGACCCCGCCCGCCGGCGTGAGCACCGACGCGCTCTCGGGATAGCGTCGATTGGGACGCGCTGCCCGCGACCGTCGACCGCGTACGGCGTTGCGCGGCGCTGAAGGATGCCGATGTAGCGATCGACGTCCTCTGGCAGCGGAACACCTTCGTCAGGCGGCGCGATCGTGAGGATGTTGGCGCCCGGCACCGAATCCATCATCGCGAGCCGCTTGAAGAGATTCGCGAGCGACTCGCGGTACGAGTCTACGGTGCACGTGCGCAGGATGCGCCACAGCGGCGCGAGCCGCTCGGGCCGGTGCGCAAACGTCAGGCTTTCGGGCGCGCCGGACGTATGAGTCAGAAGCTGACGGATTGTGGCGTTCGGCTCGGCGGTGTCGACTCGGAAATCGCCGATGCGATCGTCGAGCGACAGGCGGCGCTCTTCGGCGCACCGCAGCGCCATCGCCGCAGTGAAGACCTGCGTCAGGCCATCTGCGTGGAACGGGGTGTCGACTCGGGTGGCGATCAGCGCGGCCGACGTCCTGCTGGCCGTAGGCCCGCTCCCAGACGATGCCGGTCGCCATCGACGATCGCCGCCGCCAGCCCGGGGATGCCTGCCTGCTCCCGCAGCGAGTCGAGGTACGCCGCCGAAGACCTCGTACACAAAAACCTGCGCGCGCGCAGGCGCGTGACGACGAGCAGAGCAGCGACTGTAAGTGTAAGGATTCGACGGGACATGCTCGAGAAACTAGCCGCGATTGTAGCGGAACCCCGTGACAAGACACGGGGTTCCGCGTCAATTCAGTTCGGGCACGTACGTGTTGGCTTTCGCCTTCCGCTGCCGCCGCGTCTTCACCCAGAATCCGCCCACCACCGCCATGCGCGATGATTAGCACCCAGATCATCATTGCAGAACCTCCTAGGGGAACGCCCCTCCATCAGAGCAAGGGTGCTGCCGAAGGCCAAGCCTCGATGAGCGCTCTAGTAACTCCTTTATTTTCAGCTAGTTGCACGGTCGATTAGCGGCGCAGAATCGAAGCGTGCTCGTCGCCAGGCCTGCGCACGATTGCAATTCCGGCAACGGGATTACGGATTCCGTAGTCGACAGGGGTGTTACCTTACGTGTGCACACAGTGGAAACCGACTCGAAAACGCCAACCGATCTGCCGATCGTTCTGGTCATGGACGACGAGCCGATGATCCGGCAGGCAGCCGCAGCGATTCTTGCGCGGATCGGGCTACGGTTGCGTCGAAGCCGACAACGTCACACGCGCGCTCGAGATTCTGCGCGAGACGCCGGTGGTCGCGGCGATGCTCGACATGCGTCTCCCCGACGGCCGCACCGGCCTCGATGTGCTCAACGACCTGCGCAGCGTTCCGGAGTTCCGCGACATTCCGGTGCTGATCGTGACGGGCAGCGTCCTGACGCGACGCCGAAGTCGCCGCCATCGCGCGACAGAAAGCGTTCGTGTTTTTCAAGCCCGAAGGGATTTTCGACGATCGTGAATTTTCTGGATCAGCTCACCGGCCGCGATACTGAGTCACTAGATGAGCCAGTCACCTGCGGAACTCAGCGTCAGGTCGGCGAACACGCACCACGGCGCTCATTTATCCGGCGCCCATCAGACACTGCGTGCCGGCGACGCTGATTCTGGCTCATGGCGCCGGCGCGGGTCAGCAGCATCCGTTCATGGTCGAGCTTCGCGCACGCGTTGAGCGCATCGCGGGCTCGACGTGGTCACGTTCAATTTCCTTTACACGGAGCAGAAGCGCGGCGCGCCCGATCGCATGCCGCAGCTCGTCGCGTGTTATCGCGCGGTGATCGCTGCCGCGCGCAACGAGACTGCCAGAGCTGCAACACGCAGCGTCTCTTCATCGGCGGCAAGTCGATGGGCGGCCGGGCCGCGACGCATGTCGCCGCTGAGGATCCTGCACTCGACGATCAGCGGCATCGTGCTGCTCGGCTATCCGCTGCATCCGCCGGGACAGCCCGACAAAACTCGCGATGCACATCTTCCCGGCGTCAAGCGCCCGATGCTGTTCGTGCCAGGGCAGCCGCGACACCTTCGGCACGCCATCGGAGCTGAAACCGATTCTCGGCAGCCTGTCTCCCCTGCCGACGCTGCACACCGTGCACGGCGGCGATCATTCGTTCAAGATCGCCGGGCGCGACGCGAAGCAGAAGCAGGCGGCCGTGTACGAAGAGATTCAGAACACGATCGTCGATGGATTGGACGCGGCGAGCTCAGTTCTGAATGACGAGGGTGCGGCGATGTCGCACGTCGAGGGCAGCCCGCGCATCCTTCGGCGGAACGTTGCCCACGTAGCATCCGGGAATCAGATAGAACGTGGTTGGCGGTGCTGACCTTGGGCGGAGCCGGCGCTGGCGGCTGAAACTGGCTTCATCTCATGACGATAACGCGATCGACTGATTCGGCGCGATCCTCACGTCGAACGTCACCGGCTCGTAGCCGGGCGCGCTCAGGTCGATTCGGTGCGGGCCGCTCTTCGAGGAACGTGCCGCCGCGATCGCCGCCGAAATCATCAGCCGCGCCGACGTAGTATCCGTCCACGAACACCTGGGTGTCGTCGGGCTTCACGTGCAGGACGAGGCTGCCTCTGCGATGCCGTCTGCTCGACGCGGAGCCGGGGCGGCGCAGCGACGACCGGCGCCGGCTCGACGAGCCGCGATACTGCGGCACCATGACATACATCACCGGCCATGGCGCGTACGGGCGGCCCCGATGCTCCGTCGGCGATCGTCGCTGACGGTCGGTCAGGATCGTCGGGCGGCCGCAGACCGATCGGCGGAAGAGGCAGCCCGATGTGCGGCAACGGCAAGCCGATCTGTGCGCAACTGGCCGCGGGGTCGATCGGCCGAACGCCGGGCACCAGCCACGACTGCGGCGGCGCGATCGCGGTGCACCGCATCCCGCGTCTGCGCCCAGCTCCAGCAGGCATCGTGAGTGCGACAACGCACGCGCAGAGCGACCTGATCCCCATTCGCTATGTACTATGATAAACGAGGATAGCGCCAGATCCCTAATCCCTAATCCCGTACGTCGGATCCCGAGTCCGGCTGGGAGGCGTCATAACCGATTATGTCTATCCGCCCTGTAAGAGACGTTCGTCAGTCGGTCCCCACCATGGAAGGCGCCGGCGTCGCGCTGCGGCGCGCGTTCGGCTTCGGCAACACGAGCGATTTCGATCCGTTCCTGCTGTTCGACGATTTCCGCAACGACAATCCCGACGCGTATCTCGCGGGATTCCCGTGGCATCCGCACCGCGGCATCGAAACCATCACCTACGTGCTCGCCGGCACGGTCGAGCATGGCGACAGCCTCGGCAACCGCGGCCAGATGGGCGCGGGCGACGTGCAGTGGATGACCGCCGGCAGCGGCATCCTCCATCAGGAGATGCCGAAAGGCGATCCGCAGGGGCGCATGCACGGCTTCCAGCTCTGGTCGAACCTGCCGGCTTCGCTCAAGATGACGGCGCCGCGCTACCAGGACATCGCCGCGAGCGACATTCCCGAGGTGACCGACGATGACGGCACGCGCGTGCGGATCATCATGCGGCGACTTCTGGGGCAAGAGCGGACCCGTCGAAGGCGTCGCGGCCGATCCGCGCTATCTCGACGTTTCGGTTCCGCCCGGAAAGAAGAAGCGGCTCGCCGTCGATCGCGCGAACAACGCGTTCGCGTACGTGTTCGCCGGCTCCGGAACGTTCCGCGATGCGTCGACGCCGCAGGCCGTCAAGACCGAGGTCGTCGGCGGTCCGGACGACGGCGCTGATCGACGACGTGAGCAACCGTTCGCTCGTGCTGTTCGATCGCGGCGACGAGATCGTCGTGCAGGCCGGCGACGAGGGCATTCGCTTTCTGCTCGTCTCGGGCAAGCCGCTCGAGGAACCGGTCGCCTGGCGCGGACCGATCGTGATGAACACGAACATGGAGCTGCAGCAGGCCTACGCCGAGCTGCGCGCGGGCACCTTCATCAAGTGATATCCGGGCTTAGCCGCACCCGTATCCGCCGGCCTATACTATAATTGTAACCTTACGTACATTTTCGCGCTATACTTAATTCATTAGTTGTCTAAGAATGCACATACATCTGATCAATCCCAGCCACGTGTCGTTCGGCGTGGCCGTCATAACCCCCCGCTGGCTCTTTGTGTTGGCGGCCGCAACGCCCTCCGAGTACGGCGACCCGCTGATCACCGACGAGACGCTCGAGCAGTTCGACCCCTCCACGCATCGTCGGCGGGCGACGTGGTCGGCATCGGCATTCACACGGGCAACGCGCTCCGAGGCTACGAGGTCGGACAGCATCGCGCGCGAGCGCGGCGCCTGGGTCGTGTACGGCGGCATTCACGCCACGCTCTATCCCGACGAAGCCCTGGACCTCGGCGGCGGCCACGCCATCGTCAAGGGCGACGGCGACATCGCGTGGGGCCAGGCGATTAAAGGCTGCCTCAACGGCGAGAGCACGGCAAGAGTCTACGAAGGCGGAAAGATCGACGCCGAGCATTTCCTGCAAGGCGCGGTGGGATCTGCTGCCGCCCGATCGCTACATGTGGGCGTCGGTGCAGACCGTTCGCGGCTGCCCGAAGCACTGCTCGTTCTGTTCCGTCTGGAAGACCGACGGGCAGGAGCCGCGTCAGCGCGGCGTCGATGCCGTGGTCGCAGGAAATCGTCGAGCTGCGGCGCCGCGGCTTCCGCTTCATCGCGCTCGCCGACGACAACTTCTACCCGGTCACGCTCGAAGATCTCGAGCAGGCCTCACGCCGTGCCGATCATCATCGCCTCGACGAGCTGAAGGCGCTGCGCGCCGAGCGGTTCGAGCTGATGGAAAAGCTCGCGAAGCTGCCGGAGCGACATGAACTTCTTCACGCAGATCACGATGGAAGCGGCCGAGGATCCGGACTTCCTGCGACGCCATGCGCAAGGCGCGCATCAAGGGCGCGCTCGTCGGCGTCGAGTCGGTGACCGAGGCAGGCCTGAAGGACATCTACAAAGGATTCAACCTGCACGGCGAAGCGCTCGTGCAGCGGCTGCAGCAGTTCAAGCAGCACGGCATCCACGTGCTCGGATCGTTCATCTTCGGATTGCCGAGCGATCGCGCCGAAACGTTCAACGCGACGGCGGCGCTCGCGCTGAAGGCCGACGTCACGTTCGCGCAGTTCGTGATGCTGACGCCGTTTCCCGGCACGGTCGATTTCGCAAAGTGGGAGCTCGGCGCAGGCGAAGAAGCCGGATGCCGAAGCGGTTGACGGCGTTCCCATCACGCGCCACTGGCTCATCCCGCAGGCGCGCCGGCCGAAGGTCTACACGCCGCATCCGACGCTGTCGCCCGACGAGATCCGCGAGCGAACGCAGGGCGTGTGGGATCAGTTCTACAGCCTGCCGCACATCTGGAAGCGGTCGCGTGCGGTGAAATCGCTGAAGAACCGCATCGGGTTCGTGCTGTGCTCGAAGCTGTATCGTCAGATGTACGCGAACACCGGCATCGCCACCGACAGCGCGCGCCACGCGAAGTCGGAGCGGATGGCGCGGCTGCTCGCGAAGCCCTGCCGCCGCCTGTTCATCGCGAAGCCGATGCCGGA
>CAVSZJ010000005.1:0-1481609 GCA_963732445.1 Vicinamibacterales bacterium
TTATGTAGCCGCTGGACCAGTACATATTGTTCAAACAACAGTGTCAGCGCCATGCCGCGAAACAGTTTGTGCATGACGCGAAGTGTAGCGTCAGAATGTGACGGCGGCATGAAGTCATCGGATCGAAACCCGTTCGACAACGGTGCGTCACGCAGCTCCCTTACAGTCCTCTCGATCGCGCAATGCGATATCAAAGGAGATGCCCATGCCGCACCCTCGAACGATCCGGCCGTTGTGCTTCGTCGCTGTCATCGCGTGCCTGCTGCTTACCGCGGCGAACGCTCGTGCACAGTCCACGCTGGCCACATTGACGGGCACCGTGAGTGACGCGTCTGCGGCAGTCGTGCCGGGCGCGACTGTGCTCGCGACGAGCCTGGCGACTGGGGTCCAGCGGCAGGCGGTCAGCGACGCCGAGGGAAGCGTTTCAGATCCTGAACCTCGACGCGGGCCGCTATCTGCTGACGGTCAGTATTCAGGGTTTCCAGGACAACGTTCGCGAAGTGGAGATGCTCGCGCGGCAGGTCGTGCGCGTCGACGTGGAGCTGCAGGTCGCGGGCACCACCGAGCGCGTGGAGGTGACGAGGGGCGCAGCCTGTCATCGAAACCGATCGGTCCACGATCGGCCACTCGCGGTCGGGCGAAGACATCGACAAGCTGGCGCTCAACTTCCGAGCGACGAGCAACACGAGCCCGATCGTCGTCGCGACGCTGGCTCAGGGCGTCCAGCAGGATCGCACCGGCGCGATCTCCATGGCGGGCGCCCTGCCGTTCATGACGTCGTTCTCGGTCGACGGCATCTCGTCGCAGCGTGTCCGGTTCGGCGGCCCCTCGCGCGAACTGTTTCCATCGGTGGAATCCATCGAGGAATTCAAGGTCACGACCGCCGGCAACAACGCCGAGTTCATGCAGGAGACCGACCTGACGACGATCACGAAAAGCGGATCCAATCAGCTGCACGGCACTGGATTCTGGTTCTTCCAGGACAGCGCGATGACGGCCGCAACGCGATTCACGCCGAAGGACGCATCGGGCAAACCGATCAAGCCTGAGGTGCGCACCAACAGCTTCGGTGGATCGGCGGGAGGACCGGTGCTGCGAAACCGCGCGTTCTTCTTCGCGACGTACGAGGGCGTGCGGCAGCCCAACGAAACCACGCTCAGCCAGATCGTTCCGCCTGATGCATGGCGCAGCGGCGATCTGTCGAGCGTCGCAGCGGCCATCCGCAATCCGGCGACCGGGCAGCCGTTTCCCGGCAACCGTATTCCGGTCAACCCGGTGTCGGCTCGTGTCCTGGATCTGTTCTACGAGCGTCAGAATCAGTCGACGGGCTCGGCGATCGACAGGCCGAACCTCGTGACGAATGCGCCGGGCGAGTTCACGGTCGACGGCTTCGACGTGCCGCGGCGACTACGTCATCTCGCAGAGCCAGAAGACGTTCGCGCGTATGAGCTCGAAGAACGTCGACAAACGCGGTGCAACGGGCAACTGGAACACGAAGCAGGGTGATCCGTTCAAACGCACCGAGGTGCGGCAGCTTGCGGGATCCCACAATTGGACGCTCAGGTTCGCTCCTCAACGAGATTCGCGGCGGCTGGTCGAATACTGTCGAGAAGGACAGTTACACCAATGCCGTTCATGGAGGAGACCTGATCGCGCAGGCCGGCTTTGTCGGCTTGCCGCCCTCGCCGGAAAGCGGAGGATTCCCGGCATTCCGCTTTGGCGATGGATCGTTCATCCCGACCGGTGGTGTGAAGCCGTTCAACATCCTGTCGCGTGTCGTGCAGGGCAGCGAGACGTTGACCTGGGTACACGGCGCGCATGCAGTGAAGAGCGGCGTCGACATTCAGTACGTCGAATACAAGGATCAGATTTCCTTCTTTGACGGTGAAGAGTTCGGCCGTTACGAATTCGACGGGTTCTACACAGGAAACGCCTTTGCAGATTTCCTGCTGGGCGTGCCGCGATCGACCGGATACATCCTTCCCGCCCCCGACGTAAATCCCTTCACGACCTACTACGGGTTTTTCGTACAGGACGACTGGCGTCCCACACCGGCGCTCACGATCAACGTCGGCCTGCGCTACGATCTGCGTCCGCCCATGCTCGACCGCACGAATCAGCTCGGCAATTTCGATCGCGACTTCCCGGGCGGGCGTGTGATCGTGTCTGATGAGGCAGGACTCGCACTGGTGCCGGACTTCGTCCGTCAGTCCGTTCCGAATACTCCGTTCATCACCGCAGCCGAGGCGGGCTTGCCGAAATCGCTTCGACGCACGGACACGAACAACGTGAACCCGCGTTTCGGGATTGCGTGGCGCCCCTTCGGCGACTCGCGCACCGTCATTCGCGGCGGCCTCGGTCTTTACACGGTGCCGCTGCTCGGATCCGTCAACTACTCGATGGTCGCCACGGTCACGGCGGCCGCGGTGAATTTCGCGAACAGCGCGGCTGCGCCGTTCGTGTTTCCGCAAATCTCTTCAGCGGCGACGGCCGAGGGCGCGCTCCCACCCGGAACGCTGGATTTCCGGCGTGCGAACCAGATCGACATGAAGGATCCCCGCACGGTCCAATGGAATATGACGTTCGAACGAGATCTGGGGTGGAACACGGGAGCACGAGTGAGCTACGTCGGGTCCAGGACCAACGATCTCGTATGGAGTCCGGACCTGAATCAAATTCCCGCGAACACGCTGGGATACGCAGCCGTCAGCCAGACCCGACCGTTTACTGACTGGAACGTCGTCACGACTCGCGATAACGATCCGAGATCGCGGTACGACGGCCTCGGGGTGGAGCTGAACAAGCGGTTCTCGAACAGCCTGGCGCTGAATGCGTCGTACACGCTCGCGCGCCACCTGTCGGACGCCGGGGGAACGGTGCCGACAGCGTTTGCGGCAGAGAACGGCGCAACGACCGTCGATCTGTTTCGAGGCGACGCCGACTACGGCAACGTGGCATTCACACGGCGCCATCGTTTCGTCAGTACCTTCCTGCACGAGATCCCAGTAGGACGCTCGCGCGTATGGCTCAGGGATATCGGGCCGGCGCTCGACGCGCTGGTGGGGGGATGGGATGTCACCGGTGTGCTCCTGCTGCAATCCGGCCCGTTCCTGACACCGTCATTCGCCACCGGTGATCCCTCGGGAACGGGGACAACGGTGCGTGGATTCACGGCGACTCAGAGGCCCGACGCCGTCGCCGACGGCAATCTCTCGAATCCCACCGCCGACGCGTACTTCGATCGCAACGCCTTCGTTGCACCCGCGAACAACATCGGGCGCTTCGGGAACGCGGAGGTGGGCACGCTCATCGGACCTGGGACGAGCACGTTTTCGATGACCCTCGGCAAGAACATCACACTCAGGAACGCGTCGCACGTGCGCCTCGAATTCGCGTTCTCGAACCCGTTTAATATCGAAAACCTCGACATTCCGTCGCAGATGGCGATTACGTCGAGCGCGTTCGGCCGCATCACCGGGACACAAACCGTCGATCAGGCAGGACCACGAACCATCCAAATGTCTCTGCGATATCGATTCTGAAGCTGAATGTCTGATTGAAACAGGAGCGTAGGACCTAAACTTCCAATCTCCTGTGAAATCGCGTGACGTCGTCGACCTGCTCATCCTCGGTGCCATCTGGGGCGCGTCGTTTCTGTTCATGCGGGTCGCTGTTCCCGCGTTCGGCGCAATCCCGTTGATAGCGGCGCGTGTCGGCATCGGCGCGATCTTCCTGGTCATCGTCCTCGCCCGGCGCGGCGGGCTGCATCATCTTTATGAGAATGCTGGGAAGCTGACCGTGCTCGGCGCCATGAACTCGGCGATCCCATTTTGCCTGTTCGCGTATGCGGTCCTGACGGTAACGGCGGGATTCGCTTCGGTCCTCAATTCGACCACTCCACTGTTTGGCGCGCTCGTCGCGTTCGTCTGGCTCCGCGACAGGCCGGCGCCAATGCGGATAGCTGGACTCGTTGTCGGCTTCGCCGGTGTGCTCGTACTGGTGTGGGGCAGACTGTCGCTCACCGGCGAGGGCGATGGGTTGGCTGTCCTTGCCGGACTCACGGCCGCGCTTCTGTATGGTATCGCCGCCAACTACACGAAGAAACAGCTCAGCAGCGTCGATTCTCTGGTGATTGCGACCGGCAGCCTGATAGCGGCAACCGCAATCCTGTTTCCGTTGGCCGTGATGTACTGGCCGGCGACACAACCGAGTCCCACGAGCTGGATGAGTGCGGCGTTGCTCGGCGTGATCTGCACCGGCATTGCGTACATTCTGTACTTCCGATTGCTCAGGCGCGTCGGGCCCTCGAAGACGTTAGCCGTGACCTATCTGATTCCGGCGTTCGGTGTATTGTGGGGTCAACTGTTTCTCCACGAGCCGATTACGGCGAGCATGCTCGTGGGTTGTGCGGTGATTCTCACCGGGACGACTCTGGCGACCGGAATAGTGTCGAGCTGGCGCTGACAACTGGAACCCGCATCCGACAGACTGCGTATAGACCGGGAAGCGAGGTAATCATGACGGTTCGACGTCTCACACGATCGCGTTCACACGGAACCATTGCGGGCGTATGTGCGGGGCTTGCCGAGTATTTCGACGTCGACGTGCTGCTGGTGCGTCTGCTCTTCGTCATATTGACGATTGCCGGCGCTGTCATCGGCGGCGTTATTGTGTATGTGGCGGCCTGGCTCATCATGCCGGAAGGCGACGATTTCGCGGCGCCGGCGGCAGAGGGGCGCGTGCTGAGACGTTCGACGACGAACAGGCAAATCGCCGGCGTGTGCGGCGGGCTGGCCGAATATTTTGGCGTCGACACGACGGCGGTCCGCCTGCTCTGGGTTCTCGCATCAATTTTCTGCGGGGTCGTCATCGGCGGCGTCGTTGTCTACCTGGTCGCGTGGCTGATCATTCCGCAACCAGTAGCCTCGGCCGTGTCGACCGTGGCCCCGGCGTCACCCGCGTAGCGCCAGGTCGCCGTAACTGCTCCGCGTGCGCTCCACGATTTGGCGCGCGGCGGATACGAGTTCTGCATTGCCGAACGCTACGGAACCGTCGGGAAGCCGCAGCGTGTCTTCGAATCCCATGCGTGTGTCGTAGCCTCGTTTGGCCGCCAGTTCGACAAGGGTCCACGCGCAGGGTCCGAGCCCGTGCAGAAGCCGTGGCGTCGCGATGCCAGTCAGTACTCCCTCCATCTGCAGCAGATTCGCTCTTGCGCTGCACGACGCTTCTGCCGGCTCGAGCAATATCCGCAGGCAGTAATCGGCGAGCCCGGACTTGACGAGGGCAGTGGCCGCCGGGGCGTTCCAGATGCCCGCTTCTACGCTTACGCCTTTTTCCAAAAGTACCTCGATCACCCTTGCGGCTCCAGCTTCGTGAAGGTTCACCGACGCGAAGTCAGGCAGCGTCGTCCAAGACCGGATGACCGAGAGGCGGCGCCGAAGGTCGGGAATGATCCACGCCCCCGTGCCGATGCCGACAGGAGTACCGGGACACGCACGTCGAATGGCGTCGACAGCCGTTGCAACATCAGACGGTGCGAGCGATTCGTTCCCCCCCTCGTCGCGCACGTGCACGTGAATTGACGCCGCGCCCGCCGCCACGGAGGCTCGTGCCTCCGTGGCCTGGTCTGCAGGCGTAATCGGAATGGCGGGATGCTCGGCGAGTGTTCGAGTGCCGTTCAAGGCCGCGTGCACCATCACCGGCCGACATTCAACATGACAGCACCGTACACACGGTGCCCGTAACGTGCTTCACTGCCAAAGAACGTCGATGCTTCGTCCTTCGCGGGAACGGCGAGGAACCGGTAGTCGCCGCGAAGACCCCAGCGCCCTGCGTACCACTTGATGCCGCCCCCAACGTTGGCAGCGAACAGCGTCTCCGTTTCGTTGATGCCGAACGCCTCGCGACTGAAGAGACTGAGTCCCCCAGCGCCGCCCGCGACGTACGGAACCACTGACGATCCAGTCGGCAATGACATCACAACGTTTCCCATGTAGCTAAGCACGTCCGGTGTTCTCACGGTGCTGGGATATCCGAAGTCGAGGCTCTGCGAAATTCCGATCGAGCTGCTTACTTCACCTTCGACACCAAGAAACCGATTGATGTTGTAGGTCACGGCGCCGCCGAGTTGATAGTTGCTGAAGCTCGGGGCTGAGGTCTCCGCGTTCTCCGTGAACAGCACCGCGCCCGCAGGGATGAACGTGATCTCTGCACGGCCCGCGCCCGCCGGGCCCTCCTGCGCATACGCGTGATCGACGGAACCGAATGATGCGAGCACAAATCCAAGAGCGATAAACGTTTTCATATGAATCCTCCTACGCTGCTGTTGTGCAGGACAAGTGCCATGGGTGTGCTGAAGCTGTTAGCTGGTAGCTCGTAGCTCGTGGCAAAGGCATTTACCTGCTAGCTACCGCCTTCCATCTACCACCCAATCCGCGACGATATTTCGGCGCGCAGCCGAACTGTCGGCAGGCACGTTCGTCACGCGAACGTCACCATCACGAGTCTTCTGGGTTTTTCTTCGGTCGGCCACGACGGCGGGAGTGGAAAGGAAATTGCCATTCATCCCGCCATGATGAAACGCATGCTCCTCATGTTGGTCGTGATGGGATTGATCATCGGCGGCCTCGGTTTTGTGAAGTTCCAGCAGATTCAGACGGCGATCGCCCAGGGCGCGTCGTTCCAACCGCCTCCCGAGGCCGTCACCACCGTCGTGGCGCAACAGATCGAATGGCCCGAGACCCTCAGTGCGATCGGCTCCGTTGCTGCCGTCCAAGGCGTCATCGTGAGCGCCGATCTATCAGGCACGGTCGAGCGCGTCACGTTCGATTCAGGTCGAGCCGTCCGCCAGGGACAGGTGCTCGTGGAACTGGATACGCGTCAGGAGCGCGCGCAGCTCGCAGCGGCCGACGCGCAGCGCGACCTTGCGCGCACGAACTTCGATCGCATGCAGGGTCTCCTGAAGGACAACGTCATCTCCCGAGCCGAGTTCGATACCGCGACCGCCGCGAACAAGCAAATGGAGGCGCAAGCCGGGGAGATTCGCGCGACGATGCAGCGGAAGCGGATAACAGCGCCATTTTCGGGAATTCTCGGCATTCGTCAAGTTAACGTCGGCCAGTACCTGTCGAGCGGCGATCCGATCGTGCAGCTCCAGTCTCTCAACCCCATCTACGTGAATTTCAACGTGCCGCAGCAGGCGACCTCGCAGATGCGCAACGGCCGGGACGTGCGCATTACCACCAACGATCGTGCAGGAGGGGAGTTCCGCGGCCGGATCACTGCTATCGAGTCGGTGGTCAACCCGGAGACACGCAACATTCAGGTGCAGGCGACATTGTCGAATCCGGACGCCGCATTGAGGCCCGGCATGTTCGTGCAGGCGGAAGTGGCGCTTGGCGCAGGCCGCCCGCTGATTGCGCTGCCCGCATCGGCCATCAGCTACGCGCCGTACGGGGACTCGGTCTTCATCGTTGCCAACCTGAAAGGACCCAACGGCAAGTCGTATCGCGGCGTGCGCCAGCAGATTGTCAAGGTCCAGGGAGCGCGCGGGGATCAGGTCGGTGTGGTCTCGGGTGTGAAGGCCGGCGATGAGGTCGTGACGTCCGGCGTGTTCAAGCTGCGCAATGCCGCGGCGGTGCTCGTCAACAACAAAGTCCAGCCCGGCAATAACCCGGCGCCGACGCCCGAGGATAACTGACGGCAGGACTGAAGTCCTGCGCTACCGACATCAACGGTAGCGCAGCCCTTCAGGGCTGCCCAGATGGAACAAACATATGCGAATTACAGATCTCTTCGTTCGGCGCCCCGTTCTCGCGATCGTCGTCAACCTCGTCATTCTCATTGCGGGGCTGCAGTCGATTCGCGCGCTGAGCGTCCGACAGTACCCCCGGAGCGACATCGCGGTCGTGCGTGTCACGACGGCCTACATCGGCGCGAACGCCGATTTGGTGCGGGGTTTCATCACGACACCGCTCGAGCGCGTCATCGCGAGCGCCGACGGCATCGACTACATGGAGTCGTCCAGCGCGCAGTCGCTGAGCACGATCGTCGTTCACCTCAGCCTCAACTACGACACCAACGCGGCGCTGACGCAGATCCAGGCGAAGGTGGCGCAGGTCCGCAACGATCTGCCGCCAGAGGCCGAAGCGCCAAAAATTGAACTGGAAACGGCAGACCAGCAGCTTGCGTCGATCTACATCGGGTTTTCGGCAACAGATCTTGATCCCAATCAGATTACCGACTACCTGATGCGCGTGGTCCAGCCGAAGCTCAGCGCCATCAGCGGCGTGCAGCGCGCCGACATTCTGGGCGCCCGCACGTTCGCGATGCGTATCTGGCTCAAGCCCGACAGGATGGCGGCTCGCGGCATCTCGCCTTCGATGGTTCGTGAAGCCCTTGCGCGGAACAACTATCTCTCGGCGCTCGGACGAACCAAGGGCTCGATGGTGTCGGTCAACCTGATTGCCAACACCGATCTGCGGACGCCGGAAGAATTCCAGCAGCTCGTGGTGAAGGAGGACAACGGCGCGGTCGTTCGCCTGGGCGAGATTGCCGACGTCGCGCTGGGCGCGGAGAACTACGACGAAGATGTGCGCTTCAACGGCGAGGCAGCCACGTTCATGGGTGTCTGGGTGCTGCCGACGGCAAACGCGCTCGATGTCGTCGGCAAGGTGCGCGCAGCCATTCCCGAGATCGAAGCGCAGCTGCCGGCCGGGATGAAAGTGGGAGTGCCATACGATTCAACCGAATACATTCAGGACGCTATCAGCGAGGTCATCAGGACACTCAGCGAAACGCTCCTCATCGTCATCGTCGTGATCTTCCTGTTTCTAGGCTCGTTCCGGGCGGTCATCATCCCTGTCGTCGCGATTCCGATTTCGCTCGTCGGCGCTGTATTTCTGATGATGGCAGCCGGCTTCACGATCAACCTCCTGACGCTTCTCGCCATCGTTCTATCAGTCGGCCTTGTCGTCGACGATGCGATCGTGATGGTCGAGAACATCGAGCGGCATCTGCATGAAGGGAAGTCTGCCTACCAGGCCGCCATCGACGCTGCGCGCGAGCTGGTTGGCCCGATTATCTCGATGACGATTACGCTGGCCGCCGTTTACGCTCCTGTCGGCATTCAGGGCGGACTGACGGGTGCCCTCTTCCGCGAATTCGCGTTCACGCTGGCGGGCGCCGTTCTCGTGTCGGGCGTGGTCGCGCTGACGCTCTCGCCGATGATGGGCGCAAAGCTGCTCCGCGCTGGAGACAACGAACGCGGTTACGCGGGGTGGGTGAACCGTCGTTTCGAAAGCGTGCGCGATAGATACAGCCGAACGCTCGCGGCGACGCTTCGCTATCGACCTGTCGTTGTGGCGCTCTGGTTGATCGTCGCGCTGCTGACCGTGCCCTTCTACATGTTCTCGCAGCGCGAGCTGGCGCCGTCAGAGGATCAGGGCTTCTTCTTCGGCATCGGTACAGGCCTCCGCGAATTCCACGCTCGATCAAACGAAGCTCTACACCGGAGCTGTTTACGATGTCTACAGATCGATGCCCGAAAGCGACAGCATCTTTCAGATCACGTTCCCTTCAGGCGGCTTCGGCGGAATGACGACGAAACCGTGGAGCGAGCGCACCAAGACCACCGAGCAGCTCGTCATGGAATCGATGGGCCCGTTGTCGCAGATTGCGGGCATCCGCGTCATTCCGGTTCTGCCGCCGCCGTTGCCTGGGGGCGGAGATTTCCCCGTCGACCTGGTCATCGCTTCCGCTGTCGAACCCCAACAGCTGAGCGAGATCGCGAACGGGCTTGTGCAGAAAGCGTTCGCGAGCGGTCTCTTCATCTTCGCCGACGCCGATCTCAAGTTCGACCAGCCCCAGGTGGAGGTCGTGTTCGATCGCGACAAGGTGCGGTCGCAGGGGGTCGATCTCAGTCAGGCCGGCCAGGATCTGTCGACGATGATCGGCGGCGACTACGTGAACCGTTTCAGCATTCAAGGGCGCAGCTACAAGGTGATTCCGCAGATCAAGCGCGCGGAACGCCTCTCGCCCGAACAACTGACCGACATCCACGTCACCGGCCCGGGCAATAGGCTGGTGCCGCTGTCGACCTTCGCCACTCTGCAAACCACCACACAACCGCGTGAGCTGAAGAAATTCCAGCAGCTCAACGCGGTTCGCATACAAGGTGTGATCCCGCCCCCTGTCCCGCTCGATCAGGCGCTGCGCTTCCTCGAGGATGAAGCGCGCGCCACCCTTCCTCAAGGGTTCACGATCGACTACGCGGGCGAGTCGCGGCAACTGCGGACGGAGGGAGGCAGATTCCTGGGTGTCTTCCTTTTGTCGGCGATCCTGATTTATCTCGTGCTCGCGGCGCAGTTCGAGAGCTTCCGCGATCCCTTCATCATTCTCGCGGGTTCTGTGCCGCTGGCCCTCTCCGGCGCGCTGCTGTTCTCGTTTCTCGGTTACACGACCCTGAACATCTACAGCCAGGTCGGGCTCATCACGCTCGTAGGGCTCGTGGCGAAGAACGGCATCCTCATCGTGCAGTTCGCCAATCACCTGCAGGAGACCGGCAGGGACAAGCTGGCTGCGATTATTGAAGCGTCGGGTACGCGGCTGCGCCCGATCCTCATGACGACCGCGGCAACCGTGGTCGGCCACTTCCCGCTAGTGCTCGCGAGCGGGCCAGGTGCCGGCGCGCGCAACAGCATTGGCATCGTGCTCGTCACGGGCATGGTGATCGGAACCTTTTTCACATTGTTCGTCGTGCCGTCGATCTACGTGCTGCTCGCACGCACGCATCGCGCGGCGGAAGCGGCACCGGCATTCGTGCCGGTGACCCCCGTAATGGAGACAGGAATATGAAAGCCGCGTTGATGTTTACGTTTGGCGTATTGTTTATCGCTTCGGCGGTGTCGGCGCAGTCTGGACTCCGGGCCGCCGAGACCCTGCAGTTGACGGTGGACGAGGCGATCAGGCGCGCTGTCGAGCACAACCCCGACTTGGCCAGCGTGCGCTACGGCACGCAGATCGAGGCCGCTCGCGTCTCGGAAAGCGAAAGCGCCTACGCGCCGGTGTTCTCGACGGTGTTTGGAACGTCGAGCAATGTGGCGCCGCCGTCCAGTTCGCTGTTCGGCGACCGAGGTGTCGATACAAATGATCTGTTCACATCGACGGGCGTAAGTCAGCGCGCGCCGTGGGGATCGGGCACCTGGAACATCTCGTGGGACACGTCGCGCCAGACGTCCAACAGCCCGTTGACCAGCTTCGATCCCGCGTTGCAGTCGGGGTTCCAGTTCTCGCTGTCCCAGCCGCTGCTGAAAGATCGCAAGATGGATCTTGCTCGCCAGCAGACAATCGTCGCGGCGCGCAACCTCGAGAGCTCCGAGCTGAGAGTGCGCGAATCGGTCGTGCAGACGGCGGCGGCCGTGAAGCAGGCATATTGGACACTGAAAGCAACGCTGGCCAATGTCACGGTGCAGCAACGATCGCTCGAACTGGCACAGGAGCTGGTACGGCAGAACCGGGCCCGCGTCGATGTGGGCCAGACGCCACCAATCGACCTGTTGCAGGCCGAGGCCGAAGTAGCGCAGCGCCGCGAGAACCTGATTCGTGCGAACACCGCCGCCGGCGACGCAGAAGATCGATTGCGCCGCCTCATCATGGATCCAGCGGACGCGTCGTTTTGGAGTGTCCGCCTCGACCCCACCGACGCGCCAGCCTTTGGCGGCGGCTTGCCCGACGTTGACGCGGTCGCCGCCGGCACCTTCAACGAGCGGTATGACCTGGAGCGGGCGAGAAAAGATCTCCAGAACATCGTCACGAGCGTGGAGTTCTACAACGACCAGAAGTTGCCTGATGTTCGCCTGGAGACGTCGTATCGCGGCAGCGGGCTCGGCGGCACCCGGTTCCTGCGTGCGGGGGAATTTCCCGGAACCGTTGTCGGTACCACGCAGAGAAACTACGGCAGCGTGCTGGGTCAGATGTTCGACAGCACGTACCCCACGTGGAGTCTGGGTCTCAGAGTGAGCTACACGCTCGGGCGCAGCTACGAGGAAGCGGGCCTCGCGCGCGCACAGGTGGAGCGGCGGCAGGCGACACAGCGTATCGCCAGCCTGCAGCTGCAGATCGCCGAGACGTTGCGGCAGTCCGTTCGTCAGGTGCAGAGCACGGCCGAGCGCATCGAGGCGGCTCGCGCCGGCGCGGGCGTCGCGCGGCAACGCCTTGACGTCGAGCAGCGGAGGTTCGAAGTGGGACTGTCGACGAGCTTTCTGGTGACGCAGGCACAGCGCGATTTGCTCCAGACGGAAGTGAATCTTCTGCAGGCGACGCTCGATCATCAGTCTGCGCTGGTTAGCTTCGAGGCGCTTCAACAGGCGCCCGCGCTCGGCAGCGGTCCTCTGGTCGATCCTCCCGGAACGAATGTCATCCAACTCGGGCCATCCGCACCCACTGGTGTGTTCCGCCCTAATTCCGGATCGGGATTCTAATCTTTGACCAGAAGATCAGGAGATCAGGAGCGTTCTTTTTCAACAGAATTCTCCTGACCTTCTGATCTCCTGTTCGGATTTGTATTCTCTTGGTCTTTCAGCGTGCGGCGGGGCGTTCGATGCCCAGTTTCGCAATCTTCGACTGCAGCGTGGTCCGTTTCATGCCGAGCTTTGCAGCCGCACCAGCGGGACCGCCGACGAGCCAGTTGGCCTGGAGCAGTGCCTGGCGGATGTGCTCGCGTTCGGCGTCTTCGAGCGTCGAAAGATGCCGCGAGTCGCCATCCGCAAGCATGCGCCGAGGTTTCAATTCTGACAGCGTGACAAACAGGCTCGAACCGCGTGTCAGAATGACGGCGCGCTCGATGAAGTTCTCGAGCTCGCGGATGTTGCCGGGCCAGTGATAGCGCGACAAGGCATTCATCGTCTGGGTGGGGATGGTGGTGATGCGCTTGTTCATGCGCGTCGCAAACTTCTGGGTGAAGTACTGGACCAGCGCAGGAATGTCGCCGCCTCGCTCACGGAGCGGCGGGCTGAGAATCGGGAACACATTGAGCCGGTAGTACAGATCGCTCCGGAATTGCTTGTCAGTGACCATCTGGTCGAGATCGCGGTTGGTCGCCGCCACCAGCCGGATGTCGACGCGAATCGTCCTGTTGCTACCCAGACGCTCGAATTCCTGCTCCTGCAACACGCGCAGGAACTTCGACTGCAGCTCGAGCGGAATATCACCGACTTCGTCAAGAAACAGCGTGCCGCCGTTCGCAAGCTCGAAGCGTCCGATCTTCTGCGCGATGGCCCCCGTAAACGCGCCCCTCTCGTGCCCAAAAAGTTCGCTTTCGAGAAGGCCCGTCGGAATCGCGGCGCAGTTCAGCTTGATGAATGTGCGCGATCGGCGGCTGCTCAGGCTGTGAATGGCTCGCGCGATCAGCTCTTTGCCGGTGCCCGTTTCCCCCTGGATGAGCACCGTGGAATCGGTGGGCGAGACGATCTCGACCTGGGCGAGGATGTGCTTCAGCGGAGCGCTCTCGCCGACGATCTCTTCGAAGTTGTGCTCGGTGCGGATTTCGTGCTCGAGATAGAGCTTCTCCTCGTTGAGTTTTTCCTTGAGCTCCGCGATCTCCCGGTAGGCTAGTCCGTTCTCGACGGCAATCGCGATTTGCTGCGCGACTTGAGTGAGCAGCTCGACCTCGTCTTTGGCGAACGCATCTTCGCGAAGTCGGCCGACGTTGAGCGTGCCGAGCATGCGGTCGTGCGATTGCAGCGGAATGCTGCAGAACGACTTGACCCCCTCGGCGAGCAGGTGCTGCGCGATTTTGGACTCGGCTGCTAATGCGATCAGGTCCTGCTCGGCGAAGACAGCCGGTGCACGCGTCGAGAACGCGATGCAACCCGGAGACTTCATGCTCGGGTCGGCCTGGCCCTCTTCGACGAAGCTTTCGTTCTTCGAGATCTTCAAGACGTGGCAGCGATAATGTCCGGTGTCGGGCTCGAACAGCAGCAGGCTGCAACCGTCGTGCTGAATCACTTTCTGCAGGGACGCGCTGACCGACGCAAAGACGGCGTCCATGTTCAGGTGCGAGACGACGGCGTTGTTCACCTCGAGGAGCAGCCGGAATCGATCGCGCTCGTGCGCCAGCGCGAGCTGCATGGAACGGGCGCTCTCTTCGTGCAAAACGTTGTCGACGGCGACCGCAACCTGCTTCGCCACTTCCTGCATCAAGGCAATCTCGTTGTCCTGGTATTCGTGCTTCTGCAGGCTGCCAAATCCCATGGCACCCAGCCGGCCGAGCGCGCTGGTCAGCGGCACCGTACAGAACGATTGCACGCCGTTATCAATCAACCGCGGTATGACAGCGGGGAAGCGATGCTCGAGCGTGATGTCGTTGACGATCAGCGGCTCCTGCGACGTCCACACAACACCGCCGGGTGAATCATCGACTGGAAATTCGGCGCCGGGCTTGAGCGTCGAGTCGACTGGGGCTGACAGCAGGTGCAGCCGCATGATGTTTCTGGCGGCGTCGTGGAGCACAAGGTTGATGTAGTCGAATGGTACGATGCGTGGAAGCCGGCGGGCGAGATCGTCAAAGAGTTCGTTCAGGTCAGGATGTGACGCAATGGACTCTGAAACTTCGACCAGCAACCGGTACCGGTCGCGGTCGTCACGCCCCTCGAGTCGAGGGACGTCCGGCAAGTCGAGGACGGAGAATGTGGAGGGCAGCATGCGCCAGATCAACCTCTTGGACGCACGTTTGTGGAATAGGGTTCCCGCTAATTTTTCGACTCAGCGATTTCCACGAAGATCGGATTGGAATAGAACCATAAATCCGACCAGGGGCTCTCGCCGGCGACATCCATCGGCGGCTCGGCGTCGGGCGTGTTCGTGCCGCGGATGCGGACGTAGAAGTCGCGCTCGGTCTTCGGAAGTGTTGTGGTGATGGTGTAGACGTCGCCGTCGCGCGACCATTGCTTATCGGCGAACCTGGCGGCGACGCGGGTCGTCGGGTTGCGATCGACATTTGCGTCTTCGGACGGGCCATGAACCTCACCCATGATCAGATCAACGCGCGCCACGCGCGGATTGTCGCCGTGCGTGTTCTTCGCGTCCGGATCGCGGAACTTGATCGTCAGGGTGACCGCCTGTCCCTTGTCAGCTGACAGCGTTTCACCGAGGATGGCCGTCCGCCGGCCCGACTTCGCCTGCACATTCAGCTCGGTGATCAAGTCACCCGCCACCGCGAAGATTCGTCCGCTGCGCAGCGCATCGAGCACGCCGTGATAGTTCCGCACCGCGTGCACGTAAGTTTTCTGGTATTCGCCCGGCCAGAAGTCCGAGCCCGGCCGCGCGGCATCGGTGTAGTGCGCGTGGGAATCCGAGGTCGCGACAATCCAGAAGCGCCGGCCTTCGCCGAGCATCGAATCCCACAATCCTCCGAGGATCGCCGTCATCTGGTCGAAGCCGCCGAACGTGCGCGCGCCCTCGCGTCCGTACCCTCCACGTGCTCCCGCAGGGTTGCCGGCCGCATCTCGTTTTTGCGATCCGTCAGGTGCGAGTGTGGCGGCCTGATGGCCAGGCGCGCCTTCCATGCCTTTGTACACATTCGGCGCAAGATTGTGATTCGCGCGCAGCTCGCGCGGCTCGTTCAATCCATACACACCCACGCCGTTCGCCGACCGCGACGGATGGTTCGCGAACATCACAGGCAGAAGCGGCAGGCTCTTCATGTGCTCGAGCGCGCGCGCCGCTTGGGCTTCCGTGTTCCGCGAGGGATCGGCGGGCCAGGCCTCCTGTGAATCGAAGCGGCTTTCGATGTCGTACAACATCGAGGCTTCCTGGGCGCTGTTCGGGATGATCAGCGTGTGATGATCCATCGCCGGCATGTTGAGCTCCATGCCGTAGAATTGCAGCACTTCGGGAACGAGTTCCCTTGACGCCGTCAGCTCTGCATATGCGCGCGTCATATTCAGCTTCGAATGATTCGGGCCGCCGTGATCCGTGGTCACCATCCACGACAGGCCGTGGAGCCGCGCTCGATGCGCATTGATCGGCGTAGCATAGCGGCCGTCCACGCCGGTGATCGGTTCCGGGGGATTCCTGGCTTCGTCGTAATCCGCACTCCAATGACTATGGATGTGCGAATCGCCGGCGAGCCACTGCCGCTCCGGTTCGAGAGCGGTCACGGCAGACCATCCAGCGGCCGCCGCGGTGATGATGAGAAGCTGAAGCTGCCAGCGGTTCAAAATGTGACCTCTATGCAGTATAAATCGCGCTCGTCTACAGCGTCGGTCTCCCGCTCGAAGGCTCGGAGCACGTTAGAACTCCAGCCGCACTGAGAACTGCATCGACCGGGGATCCCCTGCCAGGGACGTGATGGTCGCGCGATTGCCTGCCGTGACATCCGCGTTTGGATTGCCGAAGTTGGTGTGAGCTACCTCCGTGGAGTTCCGGCCATCCTAGACAACGGCCGCAACGGAGGCGTAACGGAATTGACTCATCGGGATGAAATCTGATGTCGGGCGGCCGTACCGCGACTCTCGGCAGGACTAAAGTCCTGCGCTACCGCTACCTGACATCGGTAGCGCAGGACTTTAGTCCTGCCGTCGGTGGTGCAGACAGCGGTAGCGCAGGCCTTCAGTCCTGCCCTCGGTGGTGCAGACAGCGGTGGCGCAGGCCTTCAGTCCTGCCGTCGGTGGTGCAGACAGCGGTAGCGCAGGCCTTCAGTCCTGCCGTCGGTGGTGCAGACAGCGGTGGCGCAGGCCTTCAGTCCTGCCGTCGGTGGTGCAGACAGCGGTAGCGCAGGACTTCAGTCCTGCCCTCGGTGGTGCGGTAGCGGTAGCGCAGGCCTTCAGTCCTGCCCTCGGTGGCGCAACATCGGTAGCGCAGAACTTCAGTCCTGCTGGCTGAGGCACAGGCATTGCGATCCACTGGCGGCATGTTTCGAAAACGTCCGCGCATTTCCGGCTTTCCGTATCTCGGTCTTCACCGGTATTCCCTAATCATCTGCACCAGAGACCGGCAACTTGTCTTCGACGAGCCCAACGTCGTGACTGCAGTGCTGTCCACAATTCTGCGGTGCGCGGCCAGATGGGAGTTCGCAGTTCTCGCGTACTGCTTCATGCCCGATCACCTTCACCTGATCGTCGGCGCGACGACGGAGCGCGCTGATCTGCGCACGTTCATGTCGCGCTGGAAGCAGCGCGCCGGCTATGAGCATAAACAGCGGACCGGCAGGGTGTTGTGGCAGCCCAGCTATTTCGATCATGTGTTACGAGACGACGAGGCCACCGAACGCGCGGTGAGATATGTGCTCGAGAATCCGGTACGGAAAGGGCTCGCGACAGAATTCAGCGAGTACCCGTTCAGTGGATCTGATGTGTTCAGTGAGGACGAGCTTCGGGGGTTCTGGGAACAGATGCCGAAGTAAATCCCGCGTGCCGAGGCAGGACTAAAGTCCTGCGCTACCGGAATAGGCCGGCCGGAACCGAGGCAGGACTAAAGTCCTGCGCTACAGAAATAGGCGACCGGACGGAACCGAGGCAAGACTAAAGTCCTGCGCTACCGGAATAGGCGACCGGACGGACCGAGGCAGGACTAAAGTCCTGCGCTACCGCAGCGCGCTACCGAAGCGCATCACCGGAGGCGCACACCTCGCGAAACGTTATGCACGTGAGGCAAGAAGTTGCTGCGCGTTTACCGAGGCTGCGCCCGGGATCGGCGCGCTCGTACGACCCGTCGGCTCGCAGCACGCTGGCGCGCTCTGTGTCGAAGAGATAGGCCTCGAGAATCGTCTCGCGGATGAAGCGCGCGATGTCGGGATCCAGCACGGGACAGAGCGTCTCGACGCGCCGATCGAGGTTGCGTTCCATCAGATCCGCGCTGCCGAGGTAGACGATCGGCTTTCCGCCGTTCTCGAAGTAGTAGACGCGCGAGTGCTCGAGGAAGCGCCCGACGATCGAGCGGACCTCGTATGGTCTCGCTCACACCCGGGATGCCCGGCCGAAGACAGCAGATTCCGCGCGCGATTGCGCGCACCGGCACCCCTGCACGCGATGCGCGCGTACAGAACCTGGATGATGCCGGGGTCCGATATCGCGTTGTTCTTGATGATGATGCCCGCCGGCCGGCCGTTGCGCTGGTGCTCGGCTTCGCGCTCGATCAGCGCCGTCAGTCGATCGCGCAGCGCCACCGGCGCGACTATCAGCTCGCGGTAGCTGGTCTGCTTCGAGTATCCGGTGAGGTAGTTGAACAGCTCGGACGCGTCGGCGGCAATCCGCGGATTGGCCGTGAACAATCCGAAGTCCGTATACACCTGCGCGGTGGCGCGGTTGTAGTTGCCGGTTCCGATGTGCACGTACCGCTGAATCGCGTCGCCTTCCTTGCGGATGACCAGACACAGCTTGCAATGCGTCTTCAGGTTCATGAGCCCGTAGACGACGTGCACGCCGGCCTCTTCGAGCCGCGACGCCCATCCGATGTTGCTGCGCTCGTCGAACCGCGCCTTCAGCTCGACGAGGACGGCCACCTGTTTGCCGGCCTCCGCGGCCGCCATCAGCCGCTCCACGAGCGGCGACTTGTTGCCGACTCGATAGAGCGTCATCTTGATCGCGACCACATGCTCGTCGTCGACGGCCGCATCGAGGAAGGCCTCGAACGCTCGCAAACGAGTCGAACGGATGGTGGAGCAGCGTGTCGCGGTACTTGATGTGCTCGAAGATGCCGTCCGCATCTTGGCGATGCCAGATCGTGCGCGACACGAACGGGGTGTCCTTCAGCTTCGGGCGCTCGACGCCCGTCAACGCCATCCAGTCGGCGAAGCCGAGCCTCGCGGGCGATCGCAGGACGACCTCGCGTTCGATCTCGAAGTTCTCGATCAGAATATCGAGCACGCGCGCCGGCATGTCGGCGTCGACCTGCAGCAGCGACGGCGGACCGTGTCGAATCTCGCGAAGCCCCTGGTCGACCGACTCGAGCAGATCGACGGCCTCCTCTTCCTGCAGGACGATGTCGGTTTCGCGGATGACGCGGAACAGGTGCGCATCGACGACTTCGACGCCTGGGAAGAGCTGGCCGAGGTTCAGCCGGATCACGTCCTCGAGCAGCGCGAACGTGAGGCCGCGCCTTCCAGCCAGCAGCGGCGGCACCGGCACGAATCGCGGCAGCACGTCGGGCACTTTCACGCGCGCGAATCGCGTGCGCCCGTCCCCCTTGACGACGACCGCGAAATTCTTGCTGCGGTTCGAGATGTATGGAAACGGATGGCCGGGGTCGAACGCAAGAGGCGTCAGGACCGGGCAGACGCTCTGGCTGAAATACTCTTCGAGGAACTGCTGCACCTGCGGCGTGTAGTCGGCCGGCTCGACGATCGTGATCTCTTCGTCGCGCAGCATCGGCGCGAGCGTGTTGTCCCAGCAGTCGGCGATCTCGCGCAGCATCTCCTCGGCTCTCGCCCTCACGATCGTCAGGCACTGGCCGGCGGTGAGGCCATCGGGTGCGGCGATCTCGATAGCCGGCGCGGCGCTGCCGCGCGAGCGTCGCCACGCGCACCATGAAGAACTCGTCGAGATTGTTGGCGGCGATGGCGAGAAACTTCACCCGCTCGAGCAGAGGGTGGGCGTCGGATTTGGCCTGCGCCAGCACGCGCTGGTTGAATGCGAGCCAGCTGAGCTCTCTGTTGATGTACAGAGAGGGATCTGAGAGATCGGGGCCGTCGGTCATGTGGTCCCGCTATTTTCGACGATCCTCTGTGTAAATTTGGTGTGACATGCAGCAACGAAGACCTGCAGCAAACGTTCATCAGACTCTTCTCGAACATTACGGCGATCTGCTCGAGCATCACCGCACGCTCGAGGCACTGGCCGACAGCCAGGATCGGTCGCAGCGCGGCGTCGCGCGTACAGCTGCAGCAGCGCCAGAATGCCGTGGAGCTGCAGCGCAGGGTGCGCGGATTCCATCCGGCCGATCTGGGATTCGTGCTCGAAGGGCTCGAACCTGAGGATCGGATGCGGATTTGGACCGCGCTCGAACCGCGGCAGGCCGCCGAAGCCCTCGTCGAGGTGGACGCGTCGGTCCGGGCGTGGCTGATCGGCGAAACGACGCGGCATCGCCTCGTCAAGATCGCCGAGGCGCTCGATCCCGACGACCTGGCGTGGATCGCCGACGACCTGCCGGAAGACGTCATGCGGCAGGTGCGCGAGTCGCTCGGCGAGGTCGATCGGACGCTTCTGCAACAGGCCGATGCGTATCCGCCGACAATCGGTCGGACGGTTGATGAGCCTCGAGGTCGCGACCGTTCGCGAGACGCAGACGATCGCTGAAGTGCTGCGCGATCTTCAGGCGCAGGTCGGAGCTGCCGGACCATCTCGATCGGCTGTTCGTGGTCGACGGCCGGAATCTGCTGCGCGGAGCCGTTGAGCCTGCAGTCGCTCGTCGTCGCGCAACCCGAGATCGTCGGTCGACGCCATCATGGAGCGCGACCCGCTGGCATTTCGTCCGACCGATCTGGCTGCGAACGCCGCCCGCGCGTTCGAGCGGTACGATCTCGTGTCGTTGCCGGTCGTGAACGACCGCGGCAAGCTCGTCGGACGTCTGACCGTCGATGCGGTCGTCGATTTCATCCGCGTGACGGCCGACACAGAGGCGCTCGCGATGGCCGGCCTTCGTGGCGCGGAGGACATGTTCGCGTCGGTCTGGCAGTCGGCGCGCAATCGGTCGCCGTGGCTGTTCGTCAACCTGATGACGGCATTCGCCGCGACCCGCTTCATCGGGTTCTTCGAATCCACCATCCAGGATCTCGTGTCGCTCGCGACCTTGATGCCGATTGTCGCGAGCATCGGCGGCAATACCGGCAACCAGACCGTCGCGCTCGTCATTCGCGGGTTTGCGTTCGAGCAGCTGACGGACGACACGCGCCGCCACTTGCTGCGGAAGGAGATGGTGGTCGGCCTGCTGAACGGGCTGATCTGGGGCAGCCTGGCCGGCATCACCGCCGGCCTGTTCTACGGGCGGCTCGCGCTCGGCGCGGTGATGATGGCGGCCATCATCCTCAACCTGATGATCGCTGCGGCCGTCGGCGTGCTGGTTCCGTTCGCGCTGCATCGGATGGGCCGCGATCCGGCCCAGGGGTCGAGCGTGCTGCTGACGTTCGTCACCGATTCGATGGGATTCTTTCTGTTCCTTGGTCTTGCGTGGTTGTATCTGTAGGGTGCCGGCTGCGCCATTCCGTCACACATGTAAATTAAAGGCGGTACTCGCGTTGCACCTGAATGACACGCGTTCGTGAATGGTGCCCCTTATGTTTGAATTCGTTACGCCACACGCATTGTTCCGTACACAAATCCATACGCTGCGTGACACGCTGCCCGGGGTACTCGACGGCAGGGAGGTGAGCATCCACGATGCGCGCATCGCCACACGCCGCATTCGCGAGCTTCTGCCGCTGCTCGGTGACTCGAGACGCCGAAAGTCGATGGAAGACCTGTACTCGCGCTTCAAGCGCCTTGGGCGTTCGCTTGGTCGAGTCCGCGACGCCGACGTCCGCGTCACGCTGCTCGCGACGCTCGAGACCCGGATGCCGCACGCGGCCCCGGCGCTCGTCGTGCTTCGACAGCTGCGCGAGCAGGAGCGGCTCGATCTGCTGCGAAAGCTCATCAAGCGGCTCGAGCGGCTCGAGGCGGTCCGGATGATTGAAATGCTCGACGAACATCGGCTGTCGCTTGCCGGTGCGTTGTCAAGCAGTGTCAGGTCAGGGCAGACGTGGCGCCGCGACCTGCGATACACGCTTCGCGAGCGGGCGGGAGCGACCACGGCAGCGATCGAGCATGCCACCGGCGTGTACTTCCCCGATCGCGCGCATGCGGCGCGTATTGCGATCAAGAAGATGCGCTATGCGATGGAGATCGCCCACGAGACCGGCGGCGATCGGGACTGGGCGATTCGCGAGCTCAAGAAAGCGCAGGATCTTCTCGGTGATCTGCACGATCGGCAGGAGCTGGTCGACAATCTCACCGAAAAGTGTGCAGATGACAAGCCCGGCCTCTCCGATCAGGTTTCGCTCGTCAAGCAGGTGATCGATGCCGAGAACCACGATCTGCACTCCCGATACCTCGCGCGCCGGCGCGTGATACTCGATATCTGCCTCGAAGAGCGGCGTCAACTTCACAGGACGCCCGCGCGCTCTCTGGTGGCGGCCGGCGCATGGGCGATCACGTCCGGGATTTACGCTCGTCTTCGGTGAACGTGGGACGCCTCAGAACTCCTCGACCGTCAGCTTCGTGTCGGCGTTCTTCCACGCCTCGTCGAACTCGCGCTGCACCCAGGCGGCATCCGCTTCCTTGCCCTGCTTCGCCAGCGCGGCCTGCAGGCCGAAGAGCGATCGCGCGTTGCGCGGGTGCTTGACGAGATCGTCCCGGAACACGCGCTCGGCTTCCGCGGCGCGCCCCGCGGCCAGGAGCGCCGCGCCGAGCGACTCGCGCACGGGATAGAACCACACCGGCGGCTCGTCGTAGGGAAGTTGATCGGCTGCCGCAACTGCCTGCTGCCAGAATTTGATCGCCCGATCGTGCTCGCCGCGCGCGCCGGCGATGCGCGCGTCGAGCGGCAGACGCGGCGACGCTGAGCGCGCTCGCCGCCGTCGCCCATCCACCACCACCGAACGCCGCCGTTTCAGGAACGGCCGCGATCGCCGTCGTCAGCAGCTTCTGTTCGGCCGCCGCTTCGTCCACCTTGCCGGTTTTCGCGAGCGCTGTGCCGCGCGCGAAGTGATGCCATGCGCGCTGCACCGTGCGATCCGCGGGCGGAGGCCTGCAGCGCGAGCACATCGGCGTGCTTCGAGAATCGCAGGAGGACCGACACTGGCATCACGACCACCGATTCCACCATCGGCATCATGGCGGCGTGCGGATTGAGCTGCTCGGCGACGCGATCGGCCGCCTGCTTCGCATCGGCGAATCGTCCCTGCATCATGTGCGAGTCGGCGAGGAACTGCAGGTTGTGCGGGTAGTACATCATTCCGTACATCCCGTTCGGCGGCGCGGTGACCAGGTAGCGGCGATCGGCCGCGGCGCCGGCCGCATTCGCTGCCGCCGCTCCCGCGTGATCGCCCGTACGCGCGTAGATGTGCGCCGGCATGTGGAGCAGATGCCCCGACGATTCGGCGAGCGTCGCCAGGCGCTGCGCGCTCGGCAGCGCGCGCGCCGGCGTGCGCGACGCCTCGACGGCGTGAATGTAGTAGTGATTCGCGCCGAGATGATTGTGGATTGCGCAGCAGCACGGACTCGAGCACAGCGACGATCTGCTCGGTGTTCGCCGCGGGCTTGCCGTCAGGCGGTCCACAGTTTCCAGGGCGTCAGGTTCATCAGGCTTTCGGCGTAGATCACGGCGGCATCGAGATCGTCGGGATACCGGCTCGACAATGCGCCCATGGCCTGGCTGAACGCGCGCGCGAGCGCGGCACGATCGGCTTTCGGATCCGTCGGAGTAGCGCATCGGCGAGCGCCTCGATGTACGCCTTCTCGTGCTCGGGACCGGCAGCGGCGAGCGACTGTGCCTTCGCGAGCGCGTCGTACGCCGCCTTCGCGCGCGCCTCGTCGATGTCGAGGTTGTAGTTCGGCCCGAGCGCCCACGCCTTGCCCCAGTGCGGCATCGGCGCCGACGGATCGAGCTCGGCCGCGCGCTCGAACGATCGGATCGCGGCCTCGTGGTTGAACCCGAACGCCTGTGCCAGCCCCTGGTCGAACATCTTCTGCGCTTCGGGGTTCGACGTGCGAATGGGATGATGATGCCGGCCGAACGTGAGCGGCTCGGCCTGCGCTGCCGGCGCGGGCGCCGGCGGTGGCGCCGATGCCGGCTGCGGAGCGGGCGCACTGCAGCCCGCCGTCACGAGAACGGTGAGGGTGATGAGTCATCGCATATCGCGCTACACTTTATCCAGTTCCGAATGCATTTCAAGCGGGTCGTGGTGTCGTGTGCTGGTGCTCGCGCTTGCCGGCGCGACGATCGCTGCACAGCGAGGTGGCGGCGGCTACTACGGCGTCCGCCGGCCGACCGCCGACACGTTCAAGGGTGACTTCAACTTCTGCCGTCTGGCATTTCGCGGCGGTGGTGGCGGGTACGGCGGCGGATGGGGCGTCGACTACCCGCGCGCCGACGAGAATCTGTCGATTCGTCTCTCCGAGCTCTCTGACGCCGCAGTCAACTTCGACACGCACGGCACACCCGACTACGTCGTCATTCAGGCGACCGAGCCCGAGCTGTTCAAGTGCCCGTTTCTCATGGTCACGAACCACGGCAACGCGCTCCTTCGCGCCGGAAGAGGTCGAGGCGCTTCGCGACGTATCTGAAAAAGGGCGGCTTCCTGTGGGCCGACGATGCGTGGGGAAGCTATGCGTGGGATCACTGGCTCGGCCAACTGCGCAAGATCCTGCCGGCCGCTGACTATCCGCTGGTCGACCTGCCGATCGACCACTCGATTTTCCGCACGCTGTTCGAGGCGAAGCGCATCCCGCAGATTCCGAACATCGGGTTCTTCCGCGGCTCGGGCGGTCAGACATCCGAGCGGGGGGAAGACAGCCGGACGCCGCACGCGTACGCCCTCACCGATTCGAACGGCCGCATCCTCGTGCTGACGACGCATAACACCGACTTCGGCGACGCGTACGAGCGCGAAGCCGACGATCCGGAATTCTTCTACACGTTTTCCGTCGAAGGGTACGCGATCGGGATCAACATCCTGCTGTACTCGATGACGCACTGACGCGTAGTGCCACCGACGTTCGGCCGGCGGAGCACCGCGTACGCTTGCAACCAGCTCAACGACGCGGGAAAGGCTCCGCTTGCGCTTAGCGAGCGCTTGTCACCGAAGGCTAAACGCTGAAACGCGCCAGTAGCGCATTCCGGTAGCGCAGGACTTTAGTCCTGCCTCTACAGCTTCGCACTTAGCGCGACCCCGATTCGGCTCGAGTCCGCGGGACACGCCTGCCGCCGCGACCAGCTCGACGACGCGGGAACCGCATCTCTCGGCGACATGTCGCCGACGGTCCAAGAGTCCGTGCTTCGCTACGGGCCGGCGGATCTCACGCCTTCCGTGCGTTTCCGGCTACGCGGTGATTCGCGTCGCTCGCGATGGTCGCGGCGGCAGGCATGTCCCGCGCACTCTCACGCACATCGGCTGGACGCTAAGTGCGCATGGCGTGACGTTTCCCGCGCTCGGCGGCGTCATCGGCCGAGAGTGCCGCTGCAGCAAACAATGAAGGCGGCGCGATGGCGAAGTGGACAAAACACGGAGCCGACCACCTCCGCGAGGACCAATCATGGTCCGAGCGCCATGGCACTGAGCAACCGTTGTCGGCGACATGTTTTGCCGCGCCGAACTTCCCTTGTTTGCGGAAGCGGCGCTCTCGGCCGAGGGCGCGCTGGCGCTTCGTTCTGGCCCGCAGATCTAAACCCCTCCGATACGGTTCCGGCTTGCGCCGCGCGACGCTACTCTTTGCGGCCGCACTCACGGCCATGGGTGCTCGCGCTGCTATACTCCGCGCCACATGAGCCGCGTCCTGATCGTCGACGACAGCGAGACCATCGTCAATTTCCTGCGGATGATTCTCGAAAGCGAGAAGTACGAAGTCGACACGCGCGTCCGACGGCACGGAAGGGCTCGCGAAGGCGCATCCAGATCGCTGCCCGACCTCATCATCACCGACAGCATCATGCCCGGCATGGATGGGTTTGCGTTGCTGCATGCGCTGCGCGCCGATCCGGCGACCGAGGCGGTGCCCGTCATCATGCTCACGTCCGGCGATCCGCACGATCCCGACCACATCGTGCGAGACCCGCAGCCCGACGCGTTCGTGAAGAAATCGGCGGATTTTGGGCCTCTGCTGGCCGAAGTGCGCGACGGCCTTGCCCGCCGCCGCTGATATCGCATTTGTCGGTGATTGTGCTGTTTCGGCACACCTCGCCTCGCTGTCACCGCAGATTAGCGTAAGTCGTTTGTGCAGCTCGACGTGGCATCCTCGAGTAGACATCACTGTGCCAAAGGAGATCGACACGGTTAAGCTGATTGCAGTAGCTGCACCTTTGCGGCGGCCTGAGTGTGCCGAAACGACAGCATACGTGAATCATTGTTCGAACAAGAGATAGCTCAAATTCGTAAGTTCATCTGTCCGACTTTGCACTTAGTCGCGCCTCCGGCTCCTAGGACAGAGACGGCGTAAGATTGCTACACTCGCATCGACATCGCCGAATTCCCGGCTGGGACGTCTTTGCGTGCAGTGCCGGAGGGGCAGGAGACCGGCGCACATGAAAGTCGGAAAATTGCTCATCGCTGCAGCCCTCGATCTGGGCGTCGTCGCTCGCGCTCGTCGTCCATGCCGACGACGACCGTGGTCGAGCCTCGATACGCAGGCTCGCGCGCGTGCTTCGTCAGCACGACTTCACCGGCCGCATCGAATCGACGCTCGAGGATCGGCTCGGACGTCGCATCGACGCCGATCTCGCGAATCTCGGCCGACTGCTCTGGTTCGACAACATCCACTCGCTGCACCGCGACAACACGTGCGCCGGCTGCCATTCGCCGACGAACGGCTTCGGCGACACGCAGTCGATTGCGATTGGCGTCGACAACAACGGGCTCGTCGGTCCGAATCGCATCGGGCCCGCGCAATCAGCGCCGGTCGCCGCTCGTCATCAACACCGCGTTCTATCCGAAGCTGATGTGGAACGGCCGGTTCTTCGCCAATCCCGCGCCCGGGCAAGAAGCTCGGCGATCCGTTCAGCAACATGTTCGGGTTCACGTTCCCGGCACCCGAAGCGCGTCGCTGAGCTATCACGATCATCTTCTGCAGGCGCAGGCGTTCATTCCGCCGACCGAGCTGGTCGAAGTGGCGGGGTTCACCGGCACGTCGGGCACCGATCTCAGCCCGCGTTTTCGAGATGTTCGACAACGGCAAGGGACTTGCCGGTGCCGCTGCGCGGATGAATCGGGATTCCGCAATCATCCGATTCGCATGGAGGTGATCGAGATTCTCAACGCGACGCCGGGATACCGTCTGGCGTTCGGGAAAGTGTTTCCTGAAGTGAGGCACGGCGCGCCGATTACGTTCGACATGTTCGGCCGCGCGATCGCCGAGTTCGAGTTCACGCTGACGTTCGCGACCGCGCCGATCGACAGGTTCGCGCGCGGACAGCAGAACGCGATGACCGACGCCGAGAAGCGCGGCGCGCTCGTGTTCTTCGGCGAAGGCAAGTGCATCACGTGCCACGCGACCAAGGGCAAGTCGAACGAGATGTTCAGCGACTTCGAGAATCACGTCGCCGGCATTCCGCAGCTCGCGCCGCGCGTTCGGCGCCGCACGAGCAACATGATTTACGACGGCCCCGGCGAGGACGAGGACTTCGGCGCGATGCAGATTTCCGGCGATCCTGCGGACAAGTACAAGTTCCGCACCGCGCCGCTCAGGAACATCGCGCTCGTCGCCGGCGTTCTTCCACAACGGCGCGTTTGCGAGGCTCGAAGATGCGATTCGCTTCCACCTCGATCCGACGCAGCGCTACAACCCGGCGAACGGCCGGCATCGATAAGGATCTCGACCCGTCGCATGGGACCGCGCATCGACGAGTCGTATCTCCATCCGCTGTTCAAGAACGGCGGCATCGACCTGTCGGAGGCGGCAGATTCGCGACGTCACGCAGTTCGTCAAGACCGGGCTGCTCGATCCGCGCGCGAAGAAAGAGAACCTCTGCGACCTGATTCCGAAGTCGGTGCCCAGCAAGCTGAAGGTGCTGACATTCGAGGCGTGCGAGAGCAAACCGGGCAAGAAAGACGAACTAGACGCTTACCTCACGGCGGGATTAGGGACTGGCGATTCCCGCTCTATGCCTCCAGCTCGATCTCACCTAATCCCCCATCCCTACCTCAGCCAGCGATGTACTGAAATAGGACCTTCCGGCCGATAACCGGTAGCAGCGGCAGTGTGTCTCCGGGAATCGCTGTCCGTGCAACTGTGTGAAGGAGCATCGATGAAACGCATCTTCTTCTTACTGGCGGCGATTCTGTTCGTCGCCGGCGCCCGTCCCGTGTCGGCGCAGCAGAACGATATTGCGGTCCTGCGCGCCGAGATCGCCAAGCAGGAGGTGGTGATTGCGCAGCTGCTGAGGCGCATCGAAGCGCTCGAGAAGCAGCCCGCCGCCGGCGGCCGCCGCCTGCAGGATCTGCAGGACGACATCAAGGCGCAGGAAGATTCCGTCAACTCGCTGCGCGAGACCATCAACAGCAAGGTGAACCTGAACGGCTACTACAACTTCAGGTTCTTCGCCGACGGCTCGGACGAACCGATGGCCTTTCAGCAGCATCATCTCGGCGTGCTGATGTCGAAGCAGCTCGGCAAGTTCAACTTCCTCATGGAGCTCGAGCTGCAGAACGTGCCGCATCATCCGGAAATCGCCGGCGAGACGAGGACGAGGAGGAAGAGCACCGCGAAGCCGAAGAAGGCACGAAGGCGACATCAGCGGCGAGGGGCAGGTCGCCGTCGAGAACGCGTGGATGGAATACAATCACAACCGCTTTTTGAGCGTCCGGGTCGGCAAGCAGCTGTCGCCGCAGTACTGGTGGCAGAACCACTATCCGAACCTGACGCTGTCGACCACGCTTCCCATTTATCTCCGCGAGCTGTTCCCGGCGGAACTGGTCGGCGTGACGGTGCAGGGATCGGCGGCCAGGCCCGTCGGCACGTCAGAGTTCGGCGTCGGCTACAAGTTCTACGTCGCCAACAACAACTTCGAGGGCAACAGCCGCACCGACCGCCGCGACGGCAAATCGTGGGGCGCGCGCGGCGCAGGTTCGCTTCCCGACCGGCGGGAGCGCTGCGGCGCTTCGACGTGGCAGTGGATATGTATCGCGGCAATGTGGGGCTGACGAACAACGAGCTCGCCGAAGACAACGTGGTCGGGTTCGAAACGCAGCTCGAGGTGTCGCAGTTTCTCTTTCAGACCGAGTGGGCGCGCGGCAAGTCGCTGGAGCAGACGCGCACGGGCTATTACCTGCAGCCGGCGCTGCGGATCGACGAAGACTGGATCGCGTTCTACCGGCTCGAGCAGCTCGAGAGCCCGCGAATTCAGCGGGCCGAGCGGCGGCATCTGGCGCGGCCTGAATTTCCGGCCGTATCCGCAGATTGCGTTCAAGGGCGAGCTGTACCGGTCGCAGCCGCTCGAGCGTGACTTCATTCACACGGAAGGCGATGAAGAGCAGCAAGCCGTTCAACGGACTCGCGGCGGCGGCGGTCTTCTTCTTCTGATTGCGGTGACGCGCAGACTCCTGACGGCGGCGTTGATCGTTCTGATGTGGACCGGGCACGCGTCCACGGAGATCATCCCGTTCGTCGTCATCGTCAACAACGGCGAATCCGGTGAAGTCGCTCACGCCGGTCGAGCTGCGCCGCATCTTCATGAAGCAGTCGCGGATGTGGCCGCACGGCGAGCCGATGGTGCCGGTCGATTGGGACAGCACGCACTACCTGCGTGCGGTGTTCTCGAAGGAGGTCACTGAACCGGTCGGTGCGCGAGATGGCCGGAATACTGGGTGCAGCAGTCGATGACGCAGGGCCTGACGCCGCCGTCGACGCAGCGATCGGCGCGCGCGGTGCTGCGGTTCGTCGCGAGCGTGCCAGGCGCGATCTCGTACGTGCCGCCGTCCGAAGTCGACGACACCGTCCGCGTCGTGCCGGTCAAGTAAGGACGCGGTCGACAGGGAGAATGTTGGCGCTGAAACTCAACATCCGATGGCAGCTGGCGCTCGTGTCGGTTGCGCTGTCGCTGCTGCCCATCGCGGTGGTCGGCATCCTCGCGTATCAGATTGCGCGCGGCGCGCTCGAAGAGCGCATCCGCATGAATCTCGAGACGCTCGCGGTGCAGAGCGACGAGAAGCTCGAGCGGCTGCTGCTCGACCAGCATCAGAATCTCGCCGTCTGGTCGCAGCTCGGGTTCATCCGCGACGATGCGGTGACCGGCGACGCCGACGGCCGCATTCAGCAGTTCCTTCAGGAAGCCAAGCGCAATACCGACGTGGCGCAGGAGTTGTGGGTGGCCAACGCGGCCGGCACCGTCATCGCGTCGACGCTGCCGACGCTGCGCGGCCGCGAAGTGGGCGACCGCGAGTTTCTGCAGGCCGCGCGCCGCGGCGAAGCGTGGGTCGGGTCGCCGATGATGCAGGACCTGACCGGCCGCGTCGGCATGCCGCTCGCGTTTCCGCTGCAGGCCAGCTTCGATCGTTCCAAGCCGGTCGGCGTGCTCGTCGCCGTTCTCGACTGGCCGAAGATTCTCGCCACGCTTCAGGCCGTTCGCGTGCTGCCCGAAGGGCAGGACGAGCGCGGGTACCTCGTGCTGACGAATTCGCAGGGCGTGCTCCTCGCGGCGCCGCCGTTCCTGACGGGGTGGGAGCCCGGCCGGACGCGGCTGAACGCGCTCGGCCTCGACGCGATCGGCACGATCATCAACGCGCCCGCCGGCAGCGGCGAGATCGAAGTGCGCGATGCGACGTACCTCGCCGGCTACGCCACGACAGAGAAGCGGCCGTACCTGCCCGATGCGTGGCGAACGATCCTGCTGATGCGCACGGACGTCGCGTTTGCGCCGCTCGCCAATCTGCTGTGGACCATCGTCGTGCTGTCGATCGTGCTCGGCACGCTCGCGGCGGCGGGATCGCTGTACTGGGCGACGCAGTTTTCGCGTCCCATCATGTCGCTCGTGCCGTTCCTGAAGTCGGTGGCTGCCGGCGATCTCTCGAACGGCATCTCCATCAAGCGCACGCGACGAGCTCGGCATGCTCGCCGATGCGGCCAATGACATGGCCGATCAGCTTCGCAAGCTGCTCCAGGATCTGCAGCAGGCGTCGATTCAGATTACCGGCGCGTCGACGCAGGTGCTGACCGCGGCCGAGGAGCACGCGTCCGGCTCGGTGCAGCAGGCCGCGTCGATCGCGCAGGTCACGGCGACGATGGAAGAGCTGACGAACACGGCGAAGCAGATTGCGATGAGCGCCACCTCGGTGGAGAAGATCGCCGACGACAGCGCGCAGGCGGCGCACGCGGGATACGAGTCGGTCGGCGAGGCGCTCGAAGCGATGGAGAAGATCCGCCGCCGCGTGGCCGACATCTCCGGCAAGACGCTGCTGCTGGGCGAGCGCTCGCAGCGCATCTCGGAAGTGCTCAACCTGATCAAGGACATCGCCGGCGAGATTCACCTGCTCGCCGTCAACGCGGCGATCGAGTCGGCGGCCGCGGGCGAGCACGGCAAGCGGTTCGCGGTGGTCGCGAGCGAAGTGCGCCGCCTGGCCGAGCGCACGCGCGAATCCGCCGAAGAAATCAAGGGCATCGTCGGCGAGATTCAGTCGGCGACCAACACGTCGGTGCTGGCGACCGAGCAGGGCGTGAAGGAAGTGGAGAACGGCGTGTCGCTGGCCACGCGCGCGCGCGGCAGCCTGGAGCAGATCATCCAGATGGTCGACCGCACGACGCAGGCGATCCGCCAGATTACGTTTGCCACGCAGCAGCAGCAGAGCGCGAGCGAGCAGATCGTGCAGACGATGCGCGAGGTGGCGGAAGTGACGCGGCACGCGGCGTCGGGCATGAAGCAGTCCGCGAATTCCGTCGGCGAGCTCAACCTGCTCGCCGATCAGTTCAAGACCCGAATCAAAGAGTTCAAGCTGTAGGGACCGCATGGATCCGGAAGCCATCCTCGCCGCCATCGAGCAGCAGCGCGACAGCGATGCGGAGCCTCGCGAGGAACAGGAGCGGGTTTCGTATCTGGGCTTCTATCTCGGCGCGGAAGTGTACGGGCTTCCGCTCGAGCAGCTGCGCGAGGTCGCGCGCGTCAGCCATCTGCGGCGCGTGCCGGGCGCGCCGGCGGGCGTCGCGGGGCTCGTCAATCTGCGCGGCGAGATTCTGTGCGCGCTCGACGTGCGCGCGATTCTCGGCCTGCCGCGCGCAGGCGCTCAGCCGAATCGCCGTTTCTCGTGGCGCTGCGCGGATTCGGCGATCCGCTCGGCCTGATCGTCGATTCGATCGCCGACATTTACGCGGTGTCTCCCGAGCGACATCGAAGCGCCGCCGGCGACCTGGCCGGCCGAGCGCGCCGCGTGCTTCATCGGCACGGCGCGCGTCGCGGCCGGACTGATGGGGCTGCTCGATCTCGCCCGGGTGACGAAGGTATGACCGCCACGTCGACCACCGTCGTGCCGCTTCTCGTCTTCGAGGCCGCCGATTGCCTGATGGCGGTTCCCGCGTCCGAGGTCGCGCACCTGGAGGGGTCAGACCCTCGTTTTTACGGAAACCGAAAGCCGTGCCGGCGTTCGATCTTGGCGAGTATTTCAGCGGACGCGACATCGGATGGGCCGTGGCTGCGATTGGGGGCGCGGCGCGCGCAGCGCGTGGCTGCGTGTGCGCCGCGTCATCGATGTCGTGCCGATCGCACTGTCGGCGTCTGACGCCGATGCCGACGCTGCTGCGCGGAGAGCGCCGCACGCGCGCGTTTCTCGCCGCCGGCGTCCGCGGCGACGATGTGTTTCTGCTTGCTGGATCCGGCGACCGGCTGATCTGCGGATGCGCATGAACCCGATCGACACGTCGATCTTCGTCGGCAAGTTCGTCGAAGAGGCGCGCGATCGCCTCAAGGCGCTCGGCGCCGCGCTGCTGCGGCTCGAACAGACGCCGGGCGCCGTCGACGCGATTGCCGAAGCGCTGCGCGAAGCGCACAGCATCAAGGGCTCGGCGCTGATGCTCGGGTTCACCGACATCTCGCAGATCTCGCACGAGCTCGAAGAGCTGTTCGTCGCGGCGAAGACCAATCCATCGCTGCTCGACGGCGACGCGTTCGACGTCATCTTCAGCGGCGTCGACCAGATGACGTCGCGCATCGAAGAGCTCGCCCGCGGCCAGATGGATGCCGTCGAGGTCGGCGACATCTGCGCGCAGCTCGGCGGCCTGCTCGAGACATCGGGGTCTGACCCGGCACCGAGAACGTCAAGAACGACGGCCCGATCCGCCGTGGGTCTGACCCCGTACGTCCGGGTCAGACCCCGATGTGCCGCGTGCGGAAGGCGCCGGAGCTGCGGCAGTCGCTGCGCGTGCCGATTGAGAAGCTCGACCGGCTGGCGCACCTCGCGCCCGAGATGGTCGTGCAGAGCCTCAAGGCGTTCGAGCGGCACACCGAGCTGCGCCGGCTCGAGCGCATGCTCAGCCGCCTGCGCGATCGCGTGCGCGAGGCGCGCCTCACGCCCGACACGACCGATCTCGATCGCGGCGCGCAGCTCGCCGATTACGCCGACGCGCTCGACTCGGTGACGCGCCGCATGCGCGAGTTTCTCGTCAGCTTCAGCGACGATCGCGTGCGCCTCAATCTCATCACCGAGGAGCTGCGCCAGAACGTCATCGAGCTGACGATGCTGCCGGTCGCGTCGGTGTTCGACGCGTTTCCGCGCGCGGTGCGCGACCTCGCGCGCACGTTCGGCAAGGAAATCGAGATCACGATTCGCGGCCGCGAGACCGAGCTCGACAAGAAAATCATCGAGCAGATCTCCGAGCCGCTGATTCATCTGATGCGCAACGCCGTGGATCACGGCATCGAGACGCCCGCCGATCGCGTGCGCATCGGCAAGCCGGCCGCCGGGCACCTGATCCTGTCGGCCGAGCAGCAGGGCAACCGCATTCTGATCACGCTGAAAGACGACGGGTGCGGCATCGATCTGGAGATGCTGCGCGCCGTCGCCATCCAGCGGCGGGTGGCCGCCGCGAGCGACATCGATCGATGGTCGCCCGAGCAGCTTCTCGATTTGATCTTCCAGCCCGGCTTCAGCACGCGCTCGCTCGACGACCGACGTCTCCGGCCGCGGCGTCGGCATGGACGTCGTCAAGAGCGTCGTCGAGCGCCTCGGCGGCACCGTGCGCGTCCAGTCGGAGCTCGACAAGGGCACGAGCATCACGCTGAACCTTCCGCTGTCGCTCGCGCTGCTGCGCGTCGTGCTGCTCGAGGCCGGCGAAGAGCTGTTCGCGCTGCCGACCGCCGCCATCCGCCGCATTCTTCAGGTTGAGCGCCGGCGACATCGGCCAGCTGCAGCAGGGCCCGGTCGCCGAGGTCGATGGCGAGAACATTCCGCTGACGCCGCTCTCGGCGATGCTGCAGGTGCCGGCGTCGCCGCCGGCCGCGCGCCAGACCGTCATCGTGGCCGAGGGCGAGCGACGGACGATTCGGCATCCTCGTCGAGGCGGTCCACGAAGAGCAGGAGCTGGTGTTCAAGGAGCTGCGCGGACCGCTGCGCAATCAGAAGACGTTTACCGGCGCGGCGCTGCTCGGCAACGGCGACATCGTGCCGATTCTCGACGTCAACGCGCTCTTCGAGCTCGCGTCGCGCGGCCCGTCGCGTCGGCGCCGCTCCGTGCATGCCGCGCCGCGTCGCGCCGCGCATCTGCCGCGTGCTCGTCGTGGACGACTCGCTGGTCGCCGGCGAGCTGCAGAAGAACATTCTGCTCGCCGCCGGATACGAGTCGGAAATCGCGAGCGACGGCGTCGAGGCGCTCGAGTGCCTGCACCGCAAGGAGTGGGATCTCGTCGTCGCCGACGTCGACATGCCGCGCATGACCGGATTCGAGCTGACCGAGCGCATCCGCGCCGACGAGCAGTTCCGCGATATTCCCGTCATCATCGTCACTTCGCGCGACACGGTCGACGATCGCCGCCGCGGATTCGAGGTGGGCGCCGACGCCTACGTGCTGAAGCGCGAGTTCGATCAGAGCCAGTTGCTCGACACGGTCAGGCGCCTCATCGGGCGCGCGACCAGGCAGGACACTCATGTCTGAGGCCACAGACCCAGGCGGTCGAAAGGCGGCGCCGGTGCGCGTCCTCATCGTGGACGACTCGGCGGTCACGCGCGAAGTGTTGACCGCGCTGCTCAACTCCGATCCCGAGATCCGCGTCATCGGCCAGGCGTCGACGGGCGCCGAGGCGGTCGAGATGACGGCGACGCTGCGTCCCGATCTCGTCACGATGGACCTGATGATGCCGGGCATGGACGGCATGGAGGCGACGCGCCGCATCATGGCGCGCCATCCGACGCCGGTGCTGTTTCTCAGCTCGTTCTTCGACAAGGAAGGCACGTACTCGCGCGCCGACGCGATCGCCGCCGGCGCGCTCGACGTCGTCGAGAAGCCTGCGCTGATGCCCGACTGGCGCTGGCACAACGCCGCCGGCAAGCTCGTGCAGAAGGTGAAGTCGCTGGCGAAGGTGCCGGTCATCGCGCACATTCACGGCGCGCGCAAGCTGCTCGCGCAGGAAGAGTCGCAGGTCGAATCGTTCGTCGGGCCCGGCCGCCGACGTCGTCGCGATCGGCGCGTCTTCCGGCGGACCGCGCGTCATCGAGGCGCTGCTCTCGAGCCTGCCATCGACCTTCGCGCTCGGCATCGTCGTCGTTCAGCACATGACCGACGGATTTACGACGAGCATGCTGCGGTGGCTGCAGGAACGCTGCGCGCTGCAGATCAAGGTGGCGGAAGAAGGGGACGCCATCGTGCCGCGGCGCGTGCTGTTCACGCCGGAGACGCTGCATCTGGTCGTCGGCATCGGCGGCCGCGTGCATCTCTCGGATGCGGACGCCGGTGAACGGTCATCGTCCGTCGATCGACGTCACGTTCCAGTCGGTGGCCAAGGTGTACGGCGCGCGATCGGCCGGCGTGCTGCTGACGGGCATGGGCTCGGACGGCGCGCAGGGTCTGCTGGCGATCCGGCAGGCCGGCGGCGTCACGATGGCGCAGGACGAAGAGAGCAGCCCGATCTTCGGCATGCCGCGCGCGGCGATCGAGCTGGGCGCCGCGCAGCAGGTGCTGCCGCCGGCCGGCATCATCCGCAGCCTCAACGCCCTGCACGTGGAGCGTGTGCGATCGCTGATCTAGCCTCGTTCGCCGCCGTCCGCGATCTCATCGAGGAGCGCTGCGGGCTTCGCTTCGACGACAGCCAGCGCGCGTCGCTGTCTGCCTCGGTCGCTGCGCGCATGCAGCAGCTCGGGCTCGTGCGCGAGGACGAGTATCTCGATCGCCTGCGCGGCGCGGCCCCCAGCCATCGTCGAGGCCGAGCTGCGCAACCTGCTGAACCTCGTGACGGTCACCGAAACCTGTTTCTTTCGCGACGCCTCGCAATTCCGCCTCCTTCGCGAGCACATCATTCCGACGCTGATGTCCGAGCGTGTCGGCGCGCGCAGACGGCTCGAGAAAGATCCGCATCTGGAGCGCCGGCTGCTCGAGCGGCGAAGAGGCGTACTCGATTGCGATCACGCTCGACGAGATGGGCCTGTTCGCAGCGTACCCGGACTGGAGCATCGAGATCATCGGCACGGATCTCAACACGAAGGCGCTCGAGAAGGCGCGCCGCGGCGTGTACTCGGCGCGCGCCGTGCGCAACGTCGAAGGGCGGCTGCTCGACGACTACTTCGTGCGCGACGGCAAGACGTTTGCGCTGAGCGACGCGATCAAAGCAGCGCGTGACGTTCGAGTTCGGCAACCTGACGCAGACGCCGATGCCGTCGACCGGTCCTCAGGACATCGTGTTCTGCAAGAACGTCGCGATTTATTTCCGCGCCGACGTGACGCGCAAGCTGATCGCGGGCTGCACGACACGCTCGCGCCCGGCGGCTATCTGCTGCTCGGCCACGCCGAGTCGTTGTGGCAGATGTCGGAAGGCTTCACGCTCGTCGAGCACGAGCGGGCATTCTGTTACAGGAAGAGCTCGCGCGTCTGCGCGCCTCGCCAAGGCTACGGAGGTCCGCCAGAGCTCGTAGAAGTCGAGCCGAGCGGCGGCGGTAGCCGGACCATCGAAGGCGGACCCTGTCGTCGATGCGACACTCGCGCAATACGACTTCTGCCTCGCGGCTTTTCGCGCCGGCGAGTGGGACGCTGCCGAGTCCGCGCTCATCGCGCTCGTCGCGTCATGTCCGACGTTCGTGCCCGGGCTTCTGCTGCTCGGCGGCGTGTACGTGCATCGCGGCCGCTTCGACGATGCGGTGGAGCAGGCCGAGGCGGTGTTGAAGGTGAGCGATCTCGAGCCGCGCGCGCACCTGCTGCTCGGCATGATCGCCGCGCGCCGCCAGCGCCACGACGACGCGCTGCAGTCGCTGCGCCGCGCGCTCTATCTGGACGATTCACTCGCGCTCGGGCACTTCTGGCTCGGCAATCTCTATCGCGAGCGCGGCGACATTGCGCGCGCGTGCCACGAGTATGAGAATGTCGTGCGCGACTGGGAGCAGCACACGCTGCAGCTCACCGAAGAGTTCGCGTCCGATCTCACCGCGGAGCAGCTCGTCGGATTCTGCAGCGACACGCTCGGAACGGCTTCGGCTGCAGCCGGTAGCTGGTAGGTGGTAGCTGGTAGCACACGGAACAGTAACCGATGAATGGCAACACGTCCGATCCGGCCGGCGAAGTGACGCGGCATCTGCGCGGCCTCGAGGCGCGCGGGTCGCGCGGGCTCGTCGCGCAGCTCATCGATTCGCTCATGGGCGAGAGCTCCGGGCAGATGGAAGCCGTCCGAAAGGCGGCCGCGAGCGGCGATCGCGAGGCGCTCTATCGCGCGGCCCACTCGCTGCAGGGCAGCGTCGCCATCGTCGGCGCCGATTCCGTCGCGCGCGCGTGCGCGCGAGCTCGTGAAGACCGCGCGCAACGGCTCGTTCGAGCACGTCACGCCGATCGTGGCGCAGGTCGAGTCGGGCATCGAAGCCATTCGCAAGGCGCTCGTCGGCTGGACCGAAAGCGTGCCGGCCGGCCGCGCGGCGCCTGCGCTGCGCGCGTATCCGCCCACGGGCGTCGGCCGCAAGCGCGTGCTCGTCATCGACGACGACGACGGGATTCGCAGAATCACGCAGATGCTCGTCGAAGGCCTGGGGCACGACGTCGAGGCCGCGCGCGACGGCATCGAAGGGCTCGCCAAGCTGCAGCTCGGCGTCGATCTCGTCCTGCTCGACGTCGTCATGCCCGGGCTCGACGGCTTCGATGTGTGCCGCCGCATTCGTCAGGATCCCGCGGGCCGGGATGTGCCCGTCATCATGGTGACGACGCTCGAGACCCGGGAGCATCGGCTGCACGCGGTCGAAGCAGGCGCGAACGACTTCATCGCGAAACCGGTCGACGAGACCGAGCTGCGCGTCCGCGCGACGTCGCTTCTGAAGCTGAAGGCGGCGCAGGACGAGCTGAAGCGCTATCAGACGCACCTGGAGACGATGTGCGAGGAGCGCACCGCGAGCCTGCGCAAGGCGCTCGAGCACATGGCCGACGCGCAGCGCACGGCGTATCAGGCGCAGCTCGAGACCGTCGAGCGGCTCGCGATTCTCGCCGAGTACAAGGACAAGGTGACCGGGCGGCACATCCAGCGCATGAGCGAGTACAGCGCCGTGATCGCGCGCGGCCTCAAGCTGCCGCCGGCCGAGGTCGAGCTGATCCTGCACGCGAGCCGCATGCACGACGTCGGCAAGATCGCCGTGCCGGAAGCGATTCTGCGGAAGCCGGCAGCGCTCGATCCGCAGGAGTGGACCGTGATGCGGCAGCATTCGGCGATCGGCAGCCGGATTCTCGACAACTCGTCGTCGCGAGATTCTGCAGGCCGGCCGGGTGATCGCGCTGCATCATCACGAGCGCTGGGACGGCGGCGGCTATCCGCACGGCCTGTCGGGCAGCGACATTCCGCTGTGGGGGCGCATCTGCGCCGTCGCCGACGTGTTCGACGCGGTGACGAGCGAGCGGCCGTACAAGCCTGCCTTTCCGAACGAAGAAGCGCTACAGTTACTGCGCGACGGCAAGGGGAAGCACTTCGACCCGCGCGTCGTCGATGTGTTCTTCGAATGCCTGGACGAGATTCTGGCGATACAGACAAATTCAAAGACGAATCGAACAAGATCGAGAAGATCGAGCTGATCTCGGAGGATGTCCATGATTTCTCGTCGTGAAGCCCTGATCAGGATCGGCAGCGCCGCGGGCGTGGCGGCGTTTACGCCCGCGCTCGCTCGCGCGCAGACGCAGCAGCGCAGAAAGCCGATCCGCCGAGCGTCATCTCGAATCCGCCGCGCGATTTTTCGCAGGCCGGTCACCTATCCCGATCCCGACATCATCACGCACGATCCGTCGTTCAACGCGCTGCGCGTCGGCAACACGCCGATTCAGCGGCTGTGGACCGGCGGCATGTGGTGCGAGGGACCGGCGTGGAACGGCCAGGGGCAGTATCTGATCTGGAGCGACATCCCGAACAACCGGCAGATGCGATGGATCGAGGATGACGGGCGCGTCACCGTGTTCCGCCAGCCGTCGGGCAACAGCAACGGCAACACGTTCGATCATCAGGGGCGCCAGCTCTCGTGCGAGCACTCCGGCCGCCGCGTCGTGCGCTACGAGCACGACGGATCGATCACGGTGATCGCCGATTCGTTCCAGGGCAAGCGGCTGAATTCGCCGAACGACATCGCGTGCCATCCGGACGGCAGCTACTGGTTCACCGATCCGCCGTACGGCGGGCAGCTCTACGAAGGGATGCCCGACGCGGCGGGCGGCCCGAGCAATCAGCAGGGACGCCTGAACGCGAAGGTCGGGCAGCCGGCGGGATCGGGCGTGCTGAAGCGCGAGCTGAGCTGCAACGTGTATCGCGTCGATCCGAGCGGCCGCATCGACATGGTGATCAGCGAGGAAGCGCTCGGCGCCATCCCCAACGGCATCACGTTCTCGCCCGACTACAAGCGGCTTGTACGTCGTCAATCGCGGCCTCGTGTCGGTGCTCGACGTCGCCGGTCCGGCCCATCAGGTGAGCAAGCCGCAGGCAGTTCGCCGATTTCATGGTCGACGGCATCACGTGCCGCACCGACGGCATCCGCACCGACGTGTTCGGGAATCTGTGGGCCAGCAGCAACGCCGGCGCGAATGTCGGCTACAGCGGCGTCACGGTGTGGAATCCCGAAGGAAAGCTGATCGGCCGCATCCGTCTGCCGGAAGTGTGCGCCAACGTCGCGTTCGGCGGCCCGAAGCGCAACAGACTCTTCATGGCCGCGGGGCAGTCGCTCTATGCGGTGTATACGAACACACAGGGATCTTCACCGGGTTAGGCTGATAGGCGACAGGCTGTAGGCTTAGGCGAACGTGCAAAGTCGGGAGTCGCATGCGCGTATCTGAGTGTTTTGTCGGCGGCGCTGTTGCTCGCTGTCGCTGTATCTGGTCAGGCGCCGCCAACCGCAACCGTCGCGCTCGTCGGCGCGCGCGTCATCGATGGCACCGGCGCGGCGCCGATCGCGAATGCGACCGTCCTCGTCACCAACGGCCGCATCGAGCGCATCGGGCCGAGCGGCGTCGCTGAAGATTCCCGCCGGCGCGACGCGCATCGATGTCGCCGGCAAGACGATCATTCCCGGCCTCGTCAACGCGCACGGCCATCTCGGCCACGGCGACAGCACGCTTCCTGTCTACGACCAGATCATCCAGCAGCTGCAGCTCTATCCGAAATTCGGCGTCACGACGGTGTACGCGCTCGGCGATGACGGCGTGCAGAGCGTGCGTGTCAGCGAGGAGAACAACAACGGCCCGCTCACTCGCGCGCGACTGTTCGTGTCCGGGGCCCGCGCAACCGCCGCTACGGCCGAAGAGGCGCGGAAAACGATTGCCGATCGCCATGCGCTGCGCGTCAATATCATCAAGACGGGCATCGGCGAGGGCAGCAACGCCCCGGCGCGGACATGCGGCCGGAGGTGTATACGGCGCTGATCGACGAAGCGCACAAGCGGAAGCTGCGTGTCGCGGCACACCTCGTCAATCTGGCGCGACGCGAAGGGTCTTGTGAACGCCGGGCTCGACGTCATCGCGCACAGCATTCGCGATCAGGACGTCGACGCAGCCTTCATCGCCGAGCTGAAGCGGCGCAACATCGGCTACATTCCGACGCTCACGCGCGATCTGTCGGTGTTTCAGTACGAATCGACGCCCGACTACATCAACGATCCGTTCTTCCTGCGGGGCATGCCGCATTACGCGGCGCAGATCGACGCGCGTGAAAGATCCCGCGCTGCACGCGAAGATCAAGGCGAATCCCGGCACGGCGGTGTGCGAAGCGGCAGCTCGATCAGGGGCTGCGCAACCTCAAGTTGCTGTCAGACGGCGGCGTGATGATCGCGATGGGCACCGACAGCGGCACGGGCATCGGCCGATGGCAGGGCTACTTCGAGCAGGTCGAGATGGAGCTGATGGTGAAGGCCGGCATGACGCCGATGCAGACGCTCGTCGCGTCGACCGGCAATGCCGCAAAGGTGATGGGCCTCGACAAGGAAGTGGGCACGCTGCAGCCCGGCAAGCGCGCCGACTTCGTGGTGCTGACCGCCGACCCGCTCGCCGACATCAAGAACACGCGGACGATCGAATCCGTGTGGATCGACGGCCGGAAGATGATCTCAGTCTTCACCGCAAGACGCTAGACGCAGAGAATTCTTCGAAAGAAATTCTCTGCGCCTTAGCGTCTCTGCGGTGAGATACAGATCTACTGCGGGAACCGTCCCAGCGCGGTGAGCAGATCGAGCTGCGCCCGCCGCACCGCGTGTTCCGCCACGACGGCCGCTGAATCCGCGTCGCGCGCCTGACGCTGCGCGTCGATCACTTCCAGGTTCGTCGTCGCGCCCGCTTCGAAGGCGAACGTCGTAATCTTCAGCACTTCGGCCGCCTGCTGGGCCGCCGAGCGCAGGCTGGTCGAGCGCGCGCTGCGTGCTGCGCACCGTTTCCTGCGCCAGCCGCACTTCCGATCGCGCCTGAATCTGCAGCCCCTGCAGCGCAAGCCGCGACGCGTTGAAGTTGGCTTCGCGCAACGCGCCTCAGCCCGCGCCGCTGGCCGCCATCGAAGACGGGCTGCGAGAAATTCACGACAAACCGCCAGCTGCGCGCCGAGCTGAAGATGCTCGCCGGCACGAGCGCCTGCGGATCGAACGACGCGATGGCGGTGGGAAACCAGTCCTTCGAGCTGTCGCGCCAGACGCGATCGGCCGCGCGTTCCTGCGCGGCGAACAGCCGCACATCGGGACGCAGCGCCATCCATCCGGCTTCGTCGACGACCGGCGGGAATGTCGAAGACCGGCTCGCCGGCCGCATCGGCCGGGCCGTTCGAGGCGATCAGCACACCGAGCGCTTCCTGCGCGCGGCGGACGCCGAGCTGGGCCGTCTCGAGCCTCGCCTCGTTCGTGGCGACTTCCTGACCGGCGCGCAGCTCGTTGAGCCGCGTGCCGGCGCCGGCCTCGAGACGCCGCCGCGCGTAGTCGAGGTGCGCGAGCGACGTTTCGAGCGCGCGCAGGGTCACTTCGACCTCGCGCTTCAGCGCGATGATCGCGAGGTACGCCTGCGCCGTCGACACAGCGATGTTGGTGCGCACGTCCGCGGTCGACAGATTGGCGATCTCGACCTGATCGCGCGCCTGCGCGGTCGCCGCCCATCTCGACGCGGCGAGCACCGGCACCCCGAACTGCGCCGACAGCGTCGCCTGCGTTCGCGGGCTGGTAACCACATCGTCGAACCGGCGCTCGGTGCTGTTCGACGAGGCTGCTGACGTTCGCGGTGACAAACGGCATCGTCGCCGCGCGCGCCTGCTGCAGCAGCCCCTCGGCGCGCAGGATTCCCTGCGCCGCCTGCGCGACCGTCGGATTGTTCTTGATGGCGCGCTCGACCGCCTGTTCGAGCGTGACGGCCTCCATCGGCAGGAGGCGTCTGTGCGGACGTCAGCGTGGCGGAGCGACCAGAAGCAGAGCTGCCAGCAGACGGCGCGAGTCGCCTAAGCCTGCTGCACCTGTCAGGCACCTAAACATGCGCGCCTCCTGCAGCCGCCACCTGTGCATGGCGGACTTTTCCTGGCGCGATCGTTCGAATAATCACGTAGAGCACCGGAATGAAAAAGATCGACAGGAAGGTCGACGCGAGCATGCCGCCGGCGACCGCCGTGCCGACCGAGTTGCGCGCGCCGGCGCCTGCGCCTGTCGCATACGCGAGCGGAAGCACGCCGAGGATGAACGCAAACGACGTCATGAGAATCGGCCGCAGCCTGATGCGCGCGGCTTCGACCGCGGCGTCGACGATCGACCGCCCCTGCCCGCGAAGCTGCTCCGCGAACTCGACGATCAGAATCGAGTTCTTCGCGGCCAGCCCGATCAGCATGACGAGACCGACCTGGCAGAACACGTCGTTCGAGAAGCCGCGAATCCACTGCGCGCTCAGCGCGCCGAACACCGCGAGCGGCACGCCGAGCAGAATGATGAACGGCAGCACCCAGCTCTCGTACTGCGCCGCGAGCACGAGATAGACGAGCACGATCGACAGCGCGAACAGATACACGGCCTGGCTGCCCGACTTCGTTTCTTCGAGCGACAGGCCCGCCCACGCGAAGTCGTAGCCCTGCGGCAGCGTCTCGCGCGCGATGCGCTCCATCTCCTGCAGCGCCTGGCCCGAGCTCACGCCCGGCAGCGCAGAGCCCGTCAATCTCCGTCGAGCGGAACAGGTTGAAGTGATTGATGACCGCCGGCGCCGTCGTTTCGCTCGTGCGCACGACGGCAGAGAGCGGCACCATGTCGCCGTTCGACGCGCGCGCGTAGTACTGGCTGAGGTCGGCCGGCTGCGCGCGGAACTGCTGATCGCCCTGCACGTACACGCGATACGCGCGGTTGTTGAAGTCGAAGTCGTTCACATACTGCGACCCGAGCAGCACCGCCAGCGCGTCGGTCACCTCGCGGATCGGCAGGCCGAGCGACCGCGCCTTGTCGCGATCGATCGTCACGACGAGCTGCGGATCGTTCGCGGTAAACGCCGAGAACAGTCCGGCCACGCGCCCGGATTGATTGCCCGCGCGCCGCGACCTGCTGCGTGACGCTGCGCAAGCTCGGTGATGTCGCCGCCGCCCAGATCGAGGATTTCCATCTGGAATCCGCCGAACGCCGAGACGCCCTGAATCGACGGGGGAGCGACCGGAATCACCATCGCGCCGGGGATGCCGAACACCTGGCCGCGCAGTCGATTCAGCACCGCGTCGAGCGAGTGCTCGTCGCCCTCGCGTTCTTCGAAGCCCTTCAGCCGCGCGAACATCAGCCCGTTGTTCGACGCCGCACCGCTGAAGCTGAAGCCGGCGACCGAGAACACGCCCGCGATCTCCGGCTGCTTGAAGTAGATCTGCTCGACCTCCTTCATGATGTTCGTCGTGTATTCGATCGACGCGCCCGACGGCGCCTGCACGATGGTGATGAAGTAGCCTTCGTCCTCGGCCGGCACGAACGCGCCGGGAACGGCGCGATACACCCACCACGTCGCGCCGAGCGACAGCACGAAGACGAGCGCCATCGCCCACTTCCACCGGAGGGCGCCGCCGACCGCGCGCACGTAGCCATTCGTGCCGGCGTCGATGACGCGGTTGACGCCGGTGAAGAACCTGCCGTGCGTGTGGCTCTCCTTGTCGAGCAGCAGCGCCGACAGCGCCGGCGTAAACGTGATGGCGTTGAACACCGACAGAATGACCGCGAAGGTAATCGTCATCGCGAACTGCTGATACATCCGCCCCGTCGTGCCCGGGAAAGAATGCGACCGGCAGGAACACCGCCACGAGCACGATGCCGATGACGACGACCGCCGAGAACACTTCGCGCATCGCGTCGACCGCCGCGTCGTGCGCGCTCTTGCCGAACTCGCGCATGTGCCGCTCGATGTTCTCGATGACGACGATCGCATCGTCGACGACGATGCCGGTGGCGAGCACGATGCCGAAGAGCGTCAGCGTGTTGATCGAGTAGCCGAGCAGCTTCACGAACGCGAACGTGCCGATGAGCGACACCGGAATCGTGATGGCCGGAATCAGCGTGCTGCGCCAGTTCTGCAGGAACAGGAACATCACGAGGATGACGAGCGCGATCGCTTCGGCCAGCGTGATCAGCACTTCGATGATCGATTCGCGCACGACGACGACGTTGTCGAACGCCAGCTGCCACTTCAGCCCGGGCGGAAACTGATCGTCGAGGCGGTCCATTTCGGCGATGACGCCGCGGAACACTTCGAGCGCGTTCGCCGACGGCAGCAGCTGATGCCGATGCCCGACGCTTCGACGCCCGCGAATCGCAGGCGCGAGGAGTAGTCTTCGGCGCCGAGCTCGACGCGGCCGATGTCGCGCACGCGCACGAGCGCGCCGTCCTGCCCGGCCTTCACGACGATGTCTTCGAACTCGCTGCACTTCGGTCAGCCGTCCGGCCGCGCGCACGCTGAGCTGGAACATCTGATCTTCGGACGACGGCTGCGCGCCGACCGAGCCGGCCGCCACCTGCACGTTCTGCTCGCGCAGCGCGTTGGTCACGTCGCTGGCCGTCAGGCCGCGTCCGGCGAGACGGTTCGGATCGAGCCACAGCCGCATCGCAAAGCGCCGCTCGCCGAAGATGATGACGTTCGCCACGCCCGGCACGCGCTTCAGGGCATCGCGCACGTAGCGATCGAGGTAGTTGCTGATGAAGCAGCGAGCTGTACTGGTTGTTGTCGGAGTAGAAGCCGATGCCGGCGAGAAAGCCCGCCGAGCCTTTCGTGACGTTGATGCCGTTGGTGCGCACTTCGAGCGGCATGCGGCCGAGCGCCGAGTTGACGCGGTTCTGCACGTCGACGGCCGCGAGATCGGGATCGCGCCCGACCTCGAACGTCACGGTGATCGAGGAGAACCCGTTGTTGGTCGACGACGAGGTCATGTAGACCATGCCCTCGACGCCGTTGATGACCGATTCGAGCGGAGTCGTGACGGCGCTCTCGACGGCCTGCGCGTTCGCGCCGGTGTAGAACGCGCCGACGCTGACCGTCGGCGGCGCGAGCTCGGGATAGCGGCCGATGGGCAGCGTCGGAATCGCGATGGCGCCGGCGAGCGTAATGAGGATCGAGCAGACCGTCGCGAGGACGGGCCGCTTGATGAAGACGTCGGTAACCATTACGCGCCTCCGCCCTGGTCGCGCCGGAGTCGGCGTAGCCGCTGCCTGGACGGGCGCGCCGTCGCGGATTTTCTGTATCCCGCCGGCGATCAATTTCTCGCCGGGCTTCAATCCGCTGACGACCGTGTAGTTGTTGCCGACGACCGGTCCCAGCTCGAGCGATCGCTGTCTGCGCGACCAGTCCCTTTGCCGCCTTCGCCCGGCTCGGCGACGAATGCGAACCACTGGCCGTTGATGCGCGTCACCGCCGTCACCGGCACCGTCAGTCCGGGCTCGGTCGTCCAGATCACGTACGAGCGCACGTACTGATCGGTGCGCAGCGTGCCGGGCACCGACACCGGCGTCTTCACGAGCACCGTCTGCGTCCGCTCGTCGACCGACGGCGAGACGAAGTTGATCTTCTCTTCGGCGATCGTCGCGCCCGTGTCGTCGACGATGCGCACCGGGAGGCCGACGTGCAGCTTCGCCGCCTGCTGCACCGGCACGTTCAGGTACACCTCGAGGCCGGCGTTCGCGTCGATCGACGTCAGCTTGGTGGCCTTCGTCACGCGATCGCCTTCGCGAACGGGAATGTCGCCGACGATGCCGGCGGTCGGCGCGGTGACGCGGTAGTAGCCGAGATCGGTGCGCGCCGTGCGAATTTGTTCCTGCACCGTCCGCAGCTGCGCTTCGGCGGCCTTCAGCTCGTTCGCCGCGCGGTCGGCGTCCATCTGGCTCGCGGCGCCCGCCGTCAGCAGCTTGCTCGCGCGCTCCGCTTCCTGCCGCGCGTAGGTGACGTCGATTTCGCGCTGCGCGCGGACCGACTCGAGGCCCGCGATCTGCCCCTGCGGCACGCGCGAGTCGATTTCCATCAGCACCGCGCCGGCGCCGACTCGCTGGCCGGGCTTCGCGACAATCCGCGTGATGAATCCTTCGACCTGGGGCTGAATGTCGGTCGATCGCCGCGATTTCACGGTTCCGACAAATTCGGTCGTTTGCTCGACCGGCTTGGCCTCGAGCGTGACGATTTCGACGGCCATGGCGGGCATTCCGGCCCCCGCCGGCGCCGCCGGCGCCCCCCGGCGCGCCCTCGCCCCCGCCGCACGATACGGCGGCAAATAACAGAAAAATAACGAGAAAGATAGCGATTTCGGTCCGTTTTCATATGTATGTAGGACAAACTGTGGCGAATGGCGGCGTACTTGACCCTGTTTAGACGCAGATCGCGCGCCGAAGATGCTCATTATAATCTGCGCATGTCGACATCTTCTGATCGCGGTTTATTTGTGTGGCACGAGGTGGGCACCACCGACCTCCGAGCCGGCGAAGACTTCTACGCGAAGGTCGCCGGATGGAAAGCGGAAAGCTGGAGCCAGAACCCTTCTTACAAGCTGTTCGTCGCGAGGCGCGAATCGAAGGCCGGGCTCTACCTGATTACCGAATCGCCCAACACCGTGACGCCGCCGCCCAGCTGGCTCAGCTACATCGGCACACCCGATGTCGACGCGACCGTGCGGCAGGCGGTCGAGCTCGGCGGCAAAGTGGTCGTGCCCGCGTACAACGTGCCGTCGGTCGGCCGCATGGCGCATCTGCAGGATCCGCAGGGCGCGCTGTTCGCCGTGTCGTCGCAGGAGCAGCGGTCGCGCTACACGGATCCGCAGCTCGGCGATTTTTCGTGGCACGAGCTGCTGACGACGAACTGGCAGACCGCGTTCGATTTCTATGCGAAGTTGTTCGGCTGGGAAAAGATGGAAGCGATGGACATGGGTCCGCAGGGGACCTATCAGATCTTCGGCACCGGCGGCCATCAGCTCGGCGGCATGTTCAATCCGGGCCCGCCTCCGGGCGGTCCGCTCTGGATTCCGTACGTGATGGTCGCCGACGCGCGGCGCACGGCTGAAACCGCGAAAGAGCTCGGCGCGACCATCGCGCACGGACCATCGGAAGTGCCCGGCGGCGACTGGGTGTTCACCGGCATCGATCGCCAGGGCGCCATGTTCGCGGCGCATTCGAAGAAACGCGTCGATGCCACCGAAGGACGTGCCGACCACGAAGAACGACGACGAAGGACCACGGCGAAGAAGAAAGCGCCGCGAAAGAAGACACCGACGAAGAGCGCGCCCTCAGACGCGAAGACCGCAAGAAAACCGCAAAAAAACGGAGGTAGCCATGAAACGTCTGTCCATCATCGCGCTCGCGCTGTTCGCGCTCTCCGCCCAGACCGGCACCGGCTGGGTGACGTTGTTCAACGGGAAGGATCTGAATAACTTCAACCAGGTCGGCACCGCCAACTGGCAGATCGTCGACGGCGTCGTCCAGGCCAACATGGGCGTCGGCCATCTCGTCTCGAAGGAGAGCTACACCGATTTCGAGATCAAGGTCGAGTTCTTCGCGGGACCGAAAAGCAACAGCGGCGTCTACATGCGCTGCCTCGACGGCTCGAAGATCACCGACAAGACCTGCTACGAAGCCAACGTCTTCGACAACCGCCCCGATCAGTCCGGGCGCACCGGCGGCATTCCGAACTACGCGCCGCCGATCGCGATCGTCAATGCCGAAGGCAAGTGGAACACCTACGAAATCACCATGCGCGGCGACCACATCGTCGTGGTGTTGAATGGCACGAAGACGGTCGATGCGCACGACAGCACGCTGAAGAGCGGCCCGATCGCGCTGCAGTATCAGGGCGGGGACATCAAGATTCGGAATGTGCAGATAAGAAAACTGTAGGGAAAAACGAACAAGGAAAAACGAAAAGAGACGCGCGCGCTCAATTGAGGATGCGCGTGTCTCTCTTTATTCCGTTTTTCGCTCTTCGCTATGCGTTTCACCGTTGTCACACATCGGTCAGACTGCCGTCGCATCGGTTGATATAGATCCCCGGGCCGCACACCGCGGCACGGAGGACACATGCGACCAATCGTTCGAACGATCCTGACTGCCGCAGCCTTGCTGCCCGCGCTTGCGACCAACTCAGTCTGTTTCCGCGCACCGCGACAAGAGCATCTCGCTCGTGCCGCTTGGTGTCTACCGCACGCTGCTGTTCGACGAAGGTGCCGTGGAAATCTCAGCGTACGATCCGACTGACCAAGCGGGCGTTCGTGACCTTCGCGGAGCAGCCGCGCGTCGAAGGCATCAGTCTCGCCAATCCAGCGACCCCGACGCTCGCGTTGACCATCGATCTTTCACCGTGGGGCGGCCTCGACGCCCACGCCACCAGCGTGGCCGTGCACGATGGCGTGCTGGCGATCGCCGTACCGCAGGGAGAAGAAGATACGGCGCCCGGCAAAGTGCTGTTCTTCGACACGTATGGAACATTCCTCAGCGCGGTCACCGTCGGCGCGCTGCCCGACATGCTCACGTTCACGCCGAACGGCGCTCAGTGCTGACCGCGAACGAAGGGCAGCCGATGGGGGACTACTCGCTGGATCCCGAGGGCAGCGTCAGCATCATCGATATGCGCGGCGGCGCGGCATCGCTGACCGATGCCGACGTGACGACCGCCGGCTTCGCCGCCTTCAACAACGCGCACATCGATCCACGCATCCGCATTTACGGCCCTGGCGCGACGCGTCGCGCAGGATCTCGAGCCCGAGTACATCGCCGTCTCGCACGATTCGAAGACCGCGTGGGTCACGCTTCAGGAGAACAACGCGCTCGGGATCATCGATTTGAAGCGGAAGAAGGTGACGAGCCTCGTTGCGCTGGGCTTCAAGGATCACTCGATGCGTGGAAACGGGCTCGACGGCGGCCGCGACGACGGCGGCAACAAGATCGCGACGTGGCCGGTGCTCGGCATGTATCAGCCCGACGCGATTGCCGCGTTCAGCGACAGAGGGGAGACGTTTCTCGTGACGGCGAACGAAGGGGACGTGCGCGAGTACGACGGGCTGAACGCGGCCGGCAACGAGGCCGTCGAGATCGAGGACATCGTGCTCGATTCCGATCGCGTTTCCTGACGCCGCGACAATCCAGAGCAGACCGTCTGGGCATCGCACGCCTGAAGGTGACGAGCTTCAACGGCGACACCGATGGCGATGGCGATTACGACAAGCTGTATCCGTTCGGCGCGAGGTCGTTCTCGATCTGGACCGAGCGAGGGCACGCTCGTCTTCGACAGCGGTGACGCATCTCGAGCAGCTGACCGCTGCGGCGTATCCCGCGAACTTCAACGCGAGCAGCACCAACAACACGCGCGACGATCGCAGCGACGACAAGGGTCCCGAGCCGGAAGGGGTGACGGTCGCCAAAGCTGTTCGGGCGCAATTATCTGTTCGTGATGCTCGAGCGTATCGGCGGCAGTCGCGGTGTACGACCTGACGCACCCGGGCTCTCCGCAGTTCGAGCAGTACATCAACACGCGGAGCTTCGCCGACTGCGCCCGGCACTGTGGCGGCCGGCGATCTCGGTCCCGAAGCTGCACGGTTCATCCCCGGAGACGAAAGCCCGACCGGCAAGCCGTTGTTGATTGTGTCGAACGAGGTGAGCGGCACGCTGCGGGTGTTTGAAATCGTCAAGCACTAGAATTTGTGTCTCACCGCAAAGACGCAGGGGCGCGCCGCGTCTCCGCGGTGAAGACACGCATTTCACCACAGTGAGCGCTCCCGGAACGTCCGTTCGAGCGCCGCGTTCACTCGGTCCCTGCCGAACTCACGCTCGTCGCACAGGAATCGGACGATGCCCGGCAGGTCGGGCTCGCGCTGTGTCGACGTCGAAGGCATCGGTGACGTTGGGAGAGAGGAAGATCCGCCGAACGTCATCGATGGCGTCGGGGTCGCCGATACGCTCTCGTATGTCGTCTGGCATGTCCTCTATCCGCCCGTACCGTTGCACGAGCGCCAGCGCCTTCTTCGGTCCGATGCCTTTGATGCCCGCGTTGAAGTCGGTGCCGACGAGTATCGCGAGATCCACCAGCGCCTCGCGCGTGATACCCCAGCCACTCAGCAGTTGATCGAGCATGATCGTTTCCGGCACGATCGGCCGGAACGTCCCCTGGCTCGGCAGAAATTCCTTGCCAGAAATTGAGAGGAATCGCACCAGCCGCGGCGCGCCGAACAGCAGGGAGTCGTAGTCCTTGCTCGCCGCCCAGATATCGGGCGACCTCGCCGCCATGTGCGCGGCTTGCGCTTCTCCCTCCGACGGCGCCTGCACCGTCGGCACTCCCATCAACCGAAGCAGCTCACGCGCCTCGCCAACCATCTCTCGTCGTCAGCCGCGAGGTCATCGTCGCCTTGGAGTAGGCCTCGGCCATATCGCCTCGCGCCAGCGCCGCCGCATGGTCTCGGTCGTATTTCTGTTTCACCGCGCGCCGTTTCGTCGATCTCGCCCGCCTTCAGCGCCGGCGGCGCACCGTCGAACACGAACACGAGCTTCAGCGCCGTATTCCGCCATCAGCCGCGTCGTGCGGTAGAAGAGCCCGGACAGATGCGAGGTGATGCGGCCCTTCGAATCCTTCAGCGGAGTCCCGTCGCGCAGCCGGATGAGCGCGAGAAACTGATAGAGCTCGCCGTTGCCGTCGACCGCCAGCGTTCGACCGGCGCAACTCAGCGAGCGAGGTGACGGCTTTGGTGATGATCGGGGTGAGGACAATACCCACGGATTGATTCTGACAGCTTGCCTCTTATGGTGCTGGCCGCTAAACGCGCTATCGGCCGAGAGCCCCGCTTCCGCAAACAAGGAAGCTCGGCGAGGTGTCGCCAACGGTCCAAGAGTCCGTTCTGCGCTCCGGGCCGGCGGATCGCGCGCCTTCCGATGCGTTTCCGGCTACGCAGTGATTCGCGCCGCTCGCGATGGTCGCAACCGTACGCGGTGTCCCGCCCGCCCGACGTGCCCCGTCGCGCTAAGTGCGCATGGAAACGTCACGCGTGAGGTTTCCCGCGGAGGGCATCTCTCGAGAGTCACCTGCCCATTCGACGGTCGGCTGCACCATGCGTCGAGACGATCTGTCGGCCAGCCGGACGTGTTCGTGCAGCGTCAGTTCCGGCCGGCAGGCCGACGGATCGTTTCGACGCGCTGGCGTGCCGACGCGTCATTGCTGGCGTCGCCGCAGTGAGCGTGCCCTGCTGGCTCAGCGTGGATCGGCCCTGCGCTAAGCGCGAAGGGTAGGGGCAGGACTAAAGTCCTGCGCTACCGGAATGCGCACCGCTTTGCGGTAACATGCGCTCCATACCGTCCATCGCCGCACGAAAGGGAGCGTTATGAATCGCATCGTGGCCGTGATCTGTGTGATGTTGACGGCCTTCGCCGGCGCGGCGGGCGCGCAAAGCGCCGAAAGCCGTTATCAGGTGGTCGAGAACTGGGCGACGTTTCCCGCAGGGGTCACGGCGTGGAGCGCGGCCACCGGCGTCGACATCGATCCTCGCAACGGAAACATCTACGTCTTCCATCGCAACGAGGCGATGCCGATCATGGCGTTCGACAAGAACGGCAAGTTCCTGCGGGCGTGGGGCCAGGGGATGTTCAAGACGACACATTTCCTGCGGACCGATCGCGAGGGGAATGTCTGGGTCACCGATCGGGGCGACCATCAGGTCTTCAAGTTCAGTCCCGAGGGCAAGCTGCTGATGACGCTCGGCCGTAAAGGGGTCGTCGGCGAGAACGAATCGCGCGATGCGTTCAACGGCGTCGCCGATCTCGTCATTGCGAGGAACGGCGACATCTTCATCGCCGACGGCGAGAGCACCAACACGCGCGTCGTGAAGTATTCGAAGGACGGCACGTTCGTCACGCTGGTGGGGCGGCAAGGGCACCGAGCCCGGGCAGTTCGACGAGCCGCACAGCATCGCCATCGATTCGGACGGCCGCCTCTACGTCGGCGACCGCCGCAACAAGCGCGTGCAGGTGTTCGACCAGAAAGGCAAGTTCCTCACGCAGTGGAACCACCTGAGCACGCCGTGGGGCGTCTTCGTGAAAGGCGATCGGCTATACGTCGTCGACGGCACCGAAGCCAACTGCCTGCTCATCGTCAGCACGAAGGACGGCAAGATTCTCGACCGCGTCGACGGGCTGAGCAACGCGACCGCGGTGACCGTCGATGCGAACGACGCGATCTACATCGGCGAAGTGAACGGCACGAATGTGAGGAAGCTGGTGCGGAGGTAATCAGTCGGGTAGTCGGTAGTCGACGGTCCACAGTCTCAGTCGACAGTCGCCAGTCGAGGTCTCTCGACAACTACCGACTAGTCTGGCGACACCCACTAGTCTAGTGACTCTCGACTGCGACTGACGACTACCGACTGACGACTGCCGACTGCGCGAACTTCTCTTTCATACCTGACTCCCCGACTCCCGTTGTGTTACCTTCTGCCATGGCCAATCAACCTCCCGGTCAACGGCCGGCGGCAGACGGTTGACGTCGATCCGTCGACGCCGCTGCTGTATGTCCTCAGCGACGAGCTCGCGCTGAACGGGCCGAAGTTCGGCTGCGGGCTCGGCCAGTGCGGCGCGTGCACGGTCATCGTCAAGGGGCAGGCGATCCGGTCGTGCGTGACACCTGTGAAGTCTGTGGCCGGCGGCGACATCACGACGCTCGAAGGCCTGGGCACACCGGAGAAACCGCATCCCATCCAGCAGGCATTCATCGATGAGCAGGCCGCGCAGTGCGGCTTCTGCCTGAGCGGGGTCGTCCTCGCTGCAAAGGCGCTCGTCGATCGCACGCCGAAGCCGACCGACGAACAGATTCAGCAGGCGCTGTCCGGCGTGCTGTGCCGCTGCTTCGCGCACCAGCGCATGATTGCCGCGGTCAAGCGATACGCGGACGGAGGTGCGGCATGACGCGCAGATCGGACGGTCGGATCGCGTCCGGCGCGCATGTTGAAAGCGACGGGCGCGCTTGTCGTGCAGCTTTGCGCATCGCGCCCGCATCGATCTGTTCGGTCAGGCCGTCGCGACGCTCGTCGGCAATCCGCCCAAAGAGCTCGACGGCTGGCTCGTCGATCGACGCCGACGGCACCGTCACCGCGCTGACCGGCAAATGCGAGATGGGGCAGGGGCTCTACACCGCGCAGACGCAGCTCGTGGCCGAAGAGCTGGGCGTGCCAGCTCGATCGCGTCAAGCTGATTCAATGCATCACCGGCATCACGCCCGATCAGGGCGTCACGTCTGGCGCGCAGTCGCATCCGCAGAATTTCAATCACGCGAATCTTGCGCTGGCGGCCGCGACCGCGCGCGAAGCGCTGCTGCAGATGGCGTCGAAGCAGTGGGGCGTGCCGGTCGATCGGCTGACCGCCGGCAACGGCGTCGTCCGCCACGGGACGCGAACGATCAGCTACGGCGAGCTGATCGGCGGCAGGAAATTCAATCTGTCGCTCAATCCGGCCGCGAAGCGCAAAGCTGCCGCGCGAGTGGACCATCCTCGGCAATTCGGTCAAGCGCCTCGACATGCCGGAGATGGTGACCGGCCGTTTCGAGTACGTGCACAACGTGCGCGTGCCCGGCATGGTGCACGGACGCGTCGTCCGGCCGCCGACGGTCGGCGCCACCGTCGCGAGCTGTCGACGAAAGCTCCGTCAGCGGCATGCCCGGCTTCATCAAAGTCGTCGTCGAAGAAAGATTTCGTCGGCGTCGTCTTCGAGAAACAGTGGCAGGCCGTTCAGGCGGCGAACCGATTGAAAGTGACGTGGAAGCCCGGGCCCGCGCTTCCGCCGCAGGCGAGCTTCTACGATCACATGCGCAAGCAGCCGAGCCGCGACACGCTGCTCGTCGATTCGAAAGACGTCGACGCGACGCTCGCCAAGGCCGCGCAGGTCGTGCGCTCGACGTATCTGCATCCGTATCACATGCACGGATCGGTCGGCGCCTCGTGCGCGGTCGCGGACGTCAAAGCCGACAGCGCGACGGTCTGGTCTCCGACGCAGGGCGTCTATCCGCAGCGCGACAGCTGCGCGATGGTGCTCGGCATGAAGCCGCAGCAGGTGAAGGTGATCTACACGCGCGGCTCGGGCTGCTACGGCATCAACGGCGCCGACACGGTGTCGTACGATGCCGCGCTGCTGTCGCAGGCCGTCGGCCGTCCCGTGCGCGTGCAGCTCTCGCGCAAAGACGAGATGGTGCACGAAAACTTCGGCCTCGCGTTCGTCGTCGATCAGCGCGTCGGCCTCGACAGCGCCGGCAACATCATCGCGTGGGATTACGAGGCGTGGTCGCCGATCCGCGGCGGCCGTCCCGGCCACACGCAGCCGGGCAATCAGGTGACGGGATTTCTCGCCGGATTTGCGCCGGCGCCGTTCGCTCCGCGATCGCCCGCGCCTGCGCCGACCGGCCCGCTCGCGAACGGCTCGAACGTCGTGCCGTCGTACGTCACCGGCACGGTCGACGGCGCCGCCGGCGGCACCGGCACCGTCAAGTGCGAGCGCATGCTCTCGCGCGTCGTCGAGTCGCCGTTCTGGACCGGTCCGCTCCGTTCGCCAAACCGCCTGCAGAACACGTTCGCGCACGAATGCATGATGGACGAGCTCGCCGCCGCCGCGAAAGCGGATCCGGTCGAGTATCGTCTGCGCCATCTGCGCGATCCGCGATTGCGCGGCCGTCGTGCAGGCCGCCGCGAAAGCCGCCAACTGGCAAGCCGCGTCCGTCTCCGAACCCGGAACCCGGAACCGGAACCCAGAACCCCAGAACTCAGAACCGAGAACCGCAGTGCGTCCGGTCGCGGCATCGCTTGCGTCCTGTATGAGGGCGACAACGGCTACTGCGCGATGGTCGCCGACGTCGACGTCCATCTCGACACCGGCGTCGTCGACGTGACGCGCCTCGTGATGGCGCTCGACTCCGGTCCCATCTCCAATCCCGACGGCCTTCGCAATCAGGCCGAAGGGCGGCGCGCTTCACGGCATGAGCCGCGCGCTGTTCGAAGAAGTGATGTGGGACGACGAGAAGGTGACGTCGGTGGATTGGCGCACGTACCGCACGTTCCCCGTCGGCTTCAAGATTCCGAAGCTCGAGACCGTGCTCATCAACACGATGGAAGCCGAAGCGTGCGGCGCAGGGGAGACGTCGATCACCGTCACCGCCGCGGCAATCGGCAACGCGATCTTCGATGCGACCGGCGTACGGTCTGCGGCAGGTGCCGTTTACGCCGGAGCGGATGAAGGAATCGTTCACCGCCGCGGCGGCTCGGGGCTGAAACCCGGTTCGAATCCGCGAGCGCGCTCGCGACGCTGCAGCGGATCCGGCACCGGAACTGTCGGCAGTATGCCAAGCCTGACAAGCTGCGAGCGATATTCATAGCGGACGTTGACGGTCCGGGCCGGCGTCTGCTCGAGATCCAGCCACACTTCCCTGACCGCATGATCAGTTGACTGCCCCATGCCGGTTGCGGCGTATTCCTCGTTGCCCAGCAGTTTGGCCAGGCTCTCGGCGTCGGCGATGCCTTGTCCCTGTCGAGACGCCTCGGCCGCGGGTGCTGCAGGTGTTGCCGGTGACTGGCGATCCTGCCTCGATGTCTCGCGAACGATGGTCGCTGCACGTTCCTTGAAGAAGACGGCTGAGATCACCCCGAGATTGGCTGTCACACCGAGAGCTTCGCCATATGATTTCTCTTCGGTCGTGAACTCGAAGCGCCGCGCTTCCATCCGGCTCGTCTGCCATCCGCTGATGGTGACGGTCTCGTAGGGGCCGAGCACCCATTTCCGTGCCTCGCCTGCACCCGTATGGCGCGCGTCGATGGTGTTGAGGCCGTCGACCGACAGCGCCACGCCCACTCGAACCGGGTAGGGATTGCGCAGCCGAATCGCGTACTCCCGGCCCTTGAGCGCCTCGACGTACCAGCGACCCTGATGGGCGTAACGTTTTTGGGGAGTGCCGTTTACAAGGATTTCCACTTCGGGGGCCGCATAACCCCTCGACTGAGCCGACGAAGCTGCCTGCGAACCCGCGAACAACGTCACACCCGCAACGACCAGACTGACGAATCTGTGAGCCATGAATCCTCCTGCTCTTAGAACGGAGCAGGCCGGAAAGCTTGCACTGGGGCCAGGTGGTGGGTGGCGAAAGGAGCGGTTATGTTTGGTGCTCGTCCCTCCAGGCGTGCCTCCTTGCCCTCGTTTCCCTGATTCGCCATGCTTCGCCGCTCTCACGCGCAGGGCGATCGCGGAACGATCACCGGGCAGGTGACCGATCAGTCGGACGCGATCATCCCGAGCGCCTCGGTCAAAGCCATTCACGTCGCGACCAACTTCGAGCGGCAGGTGACGACCTCGAACGAAGGCTCCTACACCGTCACGCAACTACCGGTCGGCAGTTACGTCGTGATCGTGACCGTTCAGGGTTTCCAGACGACGACACTCGAGAACATCGAGGTGACGGCGGGCAGCACGGTGCGCGTCGACGCGCGGCTTGCCGTCGGCGCGCTGCTGGATGCGGTCACCGTGACCGCGGAATCCCGACAGGTGCAATCAGACAGCGTGAAGGTGACGACGGCGATCAGCAGCAAGTTCATTCAGGATCTGCCGCTCGTCGTCGGCGGGCAGCTGCGTTCGCCGCTCGACCTGAGCCTCGTCGCACCGGAGGTCAAGTCAGGGACCAGCGGCGACGGCGGACGCGGGAACATCGTCATCGGCGGCGGGCAGGAAGGCGGCTGGGATCTGACCGTCGACGGCGTGTCGGCGACGCCAGGCGCGCCGTTCGAGCAGCGGTTGTGGACGACGCTCAATTCCCCGTCGGTCGAAGCCATCACGGAGTTCGCGGTCGACACGAACGGGTTCAAGGCCGAGTTCGGCCACGCGGGCGGCGGCGGGGTGAGCTTCGTGTCCCGGTCGGGCACGAACACCTGGCAGGGCAAAGTGTTCGAGTTCTTCCGGCACGATGCGCTCGATTCGATCGATTACTTCAGCAAGGCGCTCGGCCGTCCGAAGCCGCCGCTCGAGCAGCATGACTTCGGCGGGGTGTTCGGCGGACCAGTCATGGTGCCGGGGCTGTACAACGGACGCAACAAGACGTTCTTCTTCGCGTCCTACGAGGCCTACCGGAACAAGACGTCCGCGGCGCCGAGGACCGTGACGATCCCGACGGCGGCCATGCATGCCGGAGACTTCTCCGCAGTGGCGCGACGCGAACGGCAATCTCATTCCCATTTACGACCCGGCGACCACGCGTGTGAATCCGAGCGGGACTGGACTCCTCCGCGATCCGTTTCCGGGAAATATCATCCCGCCGAACCGGTTCAGCCGAATCTCTCGCGAAGTGCTGAATCTGGCGACCATGCGGCCCGACCTGCCGGGCGTGCGCAACAATTTCGTGTACACGCCGGGCGATGCCATCAGCACGAACCCGTGGAACAAGTTCAGCGTCAAGCTCGATCACAACCTCTCGATCAACGATCGGCTGGGATTTCTCTTCCACTGGGGCGAAGTGCTCGTGATTCCGCCGAGCGGCGGGCCCGCAGGTGGGCTGCCCGTCCCGCTGAACAACTTCCGCGACGAGGACTCGCACACCTACGTGTATCGGGCGAACTGGGATCGCGTGATCAGCCCGACGCTCCTCAATCGCGTGACGTTCGGGCACAACAACTGGTGGCAGCTCCGCGCCTCGTACAATCGCGACCAGGGCTGGGGATCGAAGATCGGCCTGAAGAACGTGCCGGGCCCCGACCTGCTGTTTCCGCAGATTAATTTCTCGAACGACTATCTGAACTGGGGCCGATCCGAGTGGGGAGGGTCGGCAACTATCTCTGGGCGCTCACCGACGACCTCACCTGGGTGAAAACCGAAACACACCTGGAAGTTCGGCTTCACCATCCAGCAGGACCACTACGACGGATACGGATGGCACACAGCGGCGGGCACGTACAACTTCAATCGCGGCGCGACCGCCGGCTTCCTGCCCAACGGCACGCTCGACGCGACCGGCGCCACCGGAAACGCGTTCGCCTCGTTCCTCCTCGGAGAAGTGCAGTCATCCGAGATCACGACGAATCGCTTTGTGTCCGACCGCTGGCGGTATTACTCCGGCTACGCGCAGGACGACTGGCGCGTAAGCGACAAGCTCACCGTCAACTACGGCGTGCGGTACGAATACACGCCGCCCACATGGGAAGGGTATTTCCCCAACGGGTATTCCAACTTCAATCCGAACCTGCCGAACCCGGCCGCGGGCGGCCGGCTCGGCGCGTCCGAATTCGCAGGAGAAGGACCGGGCCGGACCGGAAAGAACACGATGTACGAAGCGTGGCCGTGGGGTTTCAGTCCGCGGCTTGGCGTCGTGTACAGCGTGGACAACAACACCGTCGCTCGTCTCAGCGCCGCGCGCACGTTCGGATCGGTCAAGAACACCGGCGGCAGCTCCACTGGAACGGATTCTTCGGCGGGTACAACGTGACCGCGCCGGCGTTCCCGGCCAGCTCCGCGTTCAACTGGGACACCGGCTGGCCGCGTGGCCGGAACCGCCGTTCCTCGTCCCCGAAACGCTCAACGGCAGCAACATTCCGTACTGGCAACCCGAGGACGCGGGTCGCCTTCCGGAATACCACTCGTGGACGCTCAACGTGCAGCGGCAGCTGCCCGGCCGATTCATGGTGGAGGCCGGCTACAACGCGCAGATCGGGCGGCATCTCACGACGAACCTGCTCAGTCTGAATCAGGTCGATCCCGAAATCTTCAACGGGTTCGTGCGGCAGTACGGGCCGGCGGGTGCTATCAACCTGATGAACTCGGCCATGAATTCGCCTCTCGCGCGCCAGGCCGGGATTCCGTTTCCCTATCCGCAATTCCCAGGCGCGCAGCCGGTGCGGCAGGCGTTGCGTCCGCTACCCGCAGTACCTCGACATCAGTACCGGCGCTGACGGCGGCGACCGCAGCGGCCGATCGAGCTATCACGCGTTCGTCCTTCGGGGAGAGAAGCGCTACGCCTCGGGGCTCACGTTCCTCACCTCGTACGTGTTCTCGAAGACGATGTCGCTGCGCTCCGATCGCGCCAACGCCGGCGACGGCCGCGCGATCAATCACTACGATCGAAAGCCGATTGGGGGCTGTCGGCGTTCGATCAGACCCACTCGGTCAAGCTGAACTACAGCTACGAGCTGCCGTTCGGTCCCGACAAGCCGTTTCTGAGGACGGATTGCTGTCGAAGGTCGTGGGTGGCTGGCGAATCGTCTGGCGTTCAGTCGTATGCCTCAGGTTTCCCGTTGTCGGTAGACCCCGGATATGGCCTGCCGCTCTTCAGCGGCGGCAATCGGCTGACCGTGCTCGATGAGACCGGCTGGCGTGCGCCCACGCGCGGGGACAGACTTCGATCCGCTCGTCGATCTCTGGTGGGATCCCACGCTGTTCAATCGAACCCCGGTCGACACGGTCGCGCAGCTGCAGGGATACAATGACACCCGAACGCTGGCTGCTTGTAAAAGAGTTGTTTGATACGGCGCTCGATCGTGACTCGCGCGACCGTCGCGCGTTTCTGTCGGGGGCGTGTGGCGAAGACGCGGCACTTCGCGCCGAGGTCGAGCGGCTTTTAAGCGCGCACGAGCACGCCGCGACGTTCATCGAGCCCGAATTCGCTCTGGGTAATGCCCTACCGGTCGTCCCGGCGCGGCGGTCGCTCACGGGGCTGGTGATCGGGCGCTACGAGATCGGGCGTCTGTCGGGCGCCGGCGGGATGGGCGAGGTCTACGCCGCGCAAAGACCTCGACCTGGGACGCGCGGTCGCGATCAAGGTCGGCATCGCCAGCGACGGTGACGCGCAGGCGCGTCTGAAGCGCGAAGCCCAGCACGCGTCGCGCCTGAACCATCCCAACATCTGCACCATCCACGAAGTCGGCACCCACGACAACCAGCCCTTCATCGTCATGGAGCTCGTAAAGGACGGCCGCTCTGCGACATCATTCCGCAGGGCGGCCTGCCTGCCGAGGATGTCGTGCGCTACGGGACGCAGATCGCCGATGCGCTCGCGCACGCGCACCACGGCGGCGTGACGCATCGCGACCTGAAAAGCGCGAACGTGCTGATCACGCGAGACGGGCGGCCGAAGGTGCTGGATTTCGGCCTGGCGCGCGCGTTGTCGCGCGAGACGTCTGAGCGACATGTCGCAGTCGCGCGCGTCGATCACTGCCGAAGGGGTGGTCGCCGGCACGCTGGCGGTGATGGCACCCGAGATGCTCCGCGGTGAGCCGGCGGATGAGCGCAGCGACATCTGGTCGCTGGGCGTGCTGCTGTACGAGATGGCGAGCGGCGAGCGTCCCTTCCGCGGCGCAACGGGATTCGAGCTGAGCGGCGCCATTCTCCACGCGCCGCCTGCGCCGCTGCCAGAACGTGTTCCGCGCGGGCTCGCGCGCGTTATTCATCAATGCCTCGACAAAAATCCGCAGCATCGGTCTCAGACCGCCGGCGATGTCCGGGCGGCGCTCGAATCAGGACGCCACGAACGTGGCGCCGCCCGTGCGGCGTGTGCCGGCCGCCGTCGTCGAAGTTCAGGCTTCCGGTCGTCGTCGCGAGCATTCTCCTGGCGTCTGCGCAACGTTACTCGTTCTTCGGCGGCGAAATGCGAACCCGTGGCTGTCGGCGCATCCGGCCGGCCGGCGATCGCCGTCATGCATTTCCAGAACGCCGGCGCGCCAGATTCCAATTCCGCGTGGTTGTCGAGCGGGGTGCCGAGCATGCTCGTCACGGGGCTCGCGCAGACGCGCGGACTGGAGATCGTCAGCGAGCGGCGTCTGCTGGAGGCGCTCGGGGAGAGCGGCGATGCGAACCTGTCATCGCTCGATCGGACGCAGGCCGCGGACGTGGCGCGCCGCGCCGGTGCGGGCGCCATCGTCGTCGGCAGCATTTTTCACGCGCGGGCCGGAGATTCGCATCGACGCGCAGGTCGAAGATCTCGCGAGCGGCCGCGTCCTCGGAGCGCAGACCGTGCGCGGAACCGACGTGTTTGCGCTCGTGGATCAGCTCGCCTGCTGAAATCCGCGACGTCGTCGGTTTCGAGGACGCGCGAGGTGCGCGACGTCGCGAACGTGTCGTCGAGGTCGCTCGAGGCGTATCGTCTGTATTCCGAAGCCGTCAAGGCGGCGTCGAACGTCCGGATGGCCGACGCCGAAAAATTGTTCAAGGCGGCGATTGCCATCGATCCGTCGTTTGCCGAGGCATATCTCCATCTTGCGCACGTGAGCGGCCACCTCGGACGCAAGGCGGAACGCGAGCAGTACTTCAAGACTGGCGCTGGACAATGCAGACCGGTTGAGCGAGAGGGACCGTCTGCATGCTCGACATGGAGGTCGCTCGCGAACGAGGGCAGGTCGATCAGGCCAAGACGGATGCTCGACGACCTGCTCGCCAAGTATCCCGACACCGAGGAAGCGTATGCGCTTGCGCTGCAGCTCTACCAGGCGGGCGAGATGACCGGACAGGACAAGAACCGGCTGCTGGAAATTACTGCCGGCCGGAGCCGCGGCGCTGCCTGCGTCCAGCCAGACGCGAAACACGCATGGTTATGCGCTGCTCGGGGCGGGGCGCTACGCAGGAGGCCGCGCGCGAGTTCGAAGCGTATGCGCGGATTGCGCCGCGCGAGCCGAATCCGCACGACAGTCTGGGCGAGGCGTATTTGAAGGCGGGGGACGCCGAGAAGGCGGCGGCTGCCTATGCGCGCGCTCTTGCGGTCGACCCGACGTTCCCATCTGCGCGCACGCTCCATGCGTGGTCGCTTGCCGTGCTCGGGCGCTTCGACGCTGCGCTGGCTGGAGCCGATCGAGTCTGCGCGCACTTCAAGGCGATGATTCTTTCGCGCACCGGCCGTTATCGAGAAGCCGCTCAGGTGCTCGACGAGGCCGAGAAGGGAGCGACGGCGCGCGGCGACGTGACGAGGATCGGCGGGTTGCAAGATGGTGTCGGCGCTGCTCGCGCTCGAGCGCGGCGATCACGCGCGCGCGCTGCGCGACGCTCCTGCCGCGACAAGTTCTATGCGGCCGAGCCGGACGATCTCGGCAGCTGTCGTGCAAGGTGTCGGAGCATCTGATGTCGGCCTCGCGTACATTCAGGCCGGCAGGCTGGCGAGACGCTGTCTCGCAGTTCGAGGCGCAGGGGCGGGTCTACAAAGGTGCAGAACGAGCTCGACGCGTCGTGGCGCCGCATGCTCGAGGCAGAAATCGCGCTGGCGCGCGGCGACCTCCAGCAGGCGGCGTCGGCCTTCACGGCGAGTGAGCCTCGCGCGACGAACTGTTCGATGCGGACTTCCACCGGGAGGTCGCTGCTGCTTCAACGATCTCCCGTCGCGCGACGGCCTCGCGCGCGTCGCGATCGCGCGCGGCGATCTGGATGGCGCGATCAACATCTATCGCGACCTGCTTCGCTACGGCCCCGGACAGCAAGTGGGTTGCGGCGTACGAGCCGCTTTACGTGCTGCAGATTGCGCGGCTGCTCGAAAAAAAGGGCGACCGCAAGGCCGCCCTCAGCCGAATATCAGCGCTTCCTGGAGTTGTGGAAGAGCGCCGATGCCGACTTACCGCAACTGGCGGAAGCCAAGCGCGCGATGGCTCGCTTGAGCGAGCTGACTACCGACTAACTGACTAACGATCTATCAGAACGCTCGCGATCGGATTCACCGGCGACCCCGTGCCGCCGCGGATGGCGAGCGGCGCGACCGTCAGCAGAAACTCCCACCGCTTGCGCGCCGGCGCTGCCTCCGCGAGCGCTTCGAGATCGACGTTGTCGAAGATGTGCACGCCGAGATACACGAGCGCGAAGTCGTGCACGGCGCCGGTCTCCCCTTCGACGTCGGACGGCGCCAGGCTGGTGGAACATCGCCGCCGAGCAGCGCGACATCGCGCTGTCTCAACCACGGAAGCATCGAGGCGCTCGGCCCGGATCGCCTGGCCGTGCGGCTCGTGTCGAACGGACCGACGTCCGCGCGGCGCGCCCATCGGCCCGTGCGAATGAACAGCGCATCGCCCGCGGCCGACCTTCACGCCGGCGATCTTTTCCCACGCTTCGATGTCGCTGCGCATAAATCGGCGTGCCCGGCTCCAGATACGGCACGCCTTTCAGGCGCGGCAGATCGACGAGGATGCCTCGCGTGAACATCCCGTTCTTCAGATTGAGGATCGAATTTCTGGTGTGGCCGTTCTTCATCACGCTGTCGGCGTCCGGTTTGTAGCCGTTGTAGAACACGCCGTCGTAGTTGATGTGCGCCAGCGAGTCGAGATGCGTGTGGGCGACGCCGTGCGGAACGACGCCCATCCGGTCGGTGCCGATCGCGATCATGCTGTGCTCGAACGGATCGGGGTTGTCGATGGCTTTCTCCGTATCCGCGTCGCGGGAGAGCGAGACGGAAATCCCTTCGCGCACGAGCGCGGCGGCCTGGCGCCGCTTGGCCGGCGTAATCAGATTCAGCGCGCCGATCTGATCGTCCTTGCCCCACCGTCCCCAGTTCGACAGCTCCGTCTTCCACCGCTCGAACTGCGCGCGCGTGACCGGTTGCTGTGACGCAGCGGTCACCGGAATGGCGATTGCGATCATCGTCGCGAGCAAACATTTCATAGGTTCCTACCGACTACCGACTACCGACTACCGACCACAAGCTCCCAATGCTCCTGCGCCCGTTTGACGACGCTCGTGACATCATCGTCGAGCAGGTAACGCTGCGCGACCAGTTCGCGCGCGGCAGCCGACACAGAGCGAGATAACGTTCGCGGCTCTCGTAACGCTCTTCGATCGACGTCCGCGGATCCTTGCTGCGCTCGCGATCGGCGCGCGTGCGAGGCAGCGGAATGTAAGACCCCTGCATGCTGGAAAGCAGGGACGTCGGACCGGATTCGGCGTTGAAGAGATTCCACCCGGTGTAGGTGGCGAGCGGCACTGAGATCTCCGGCATTTTCAAGCCGCCGAGCTCGTTGCCGTCGTTGTCGACCTGGGGAACGAGAATGGCGAAGGATCCATTCGCTTCGGGCGGATCGACGCTGATGATCCCCTTCGACGCGAAGTCAAGCCCGTAGAACACGCGATACGCCTTGTGCGCTTCCGTCGGCTTCCCAACTCCTGCGAGCGCCGGGAATTTCAGCGCGTCAATCTGAACGAGCGTCTTGTCGTCGATCTTGGGATAGCGGCTCGCCGGCGGCGCCGCGCCGTCTTTGATCCATTTGTTCATGCCGACGAGCAGCGCCCGCATCGACCAGCGGTAATCGTTCGGGTTGTTCATCTGCTGCCCGATGCTGCGGCGCGGCGGAAACGCGGCCGGCCCGTGCTGGCCGCCGGCGAACACGTAGATGCGCGTCGTGTCCGGGGCAGGAACGTCGGTTCGGCCGTCGATGGCGGTGTGAATCAGCGACGCCGCGCGCCCCCAGTATTCGTGGACGACGAGTTCGTGTAGAAGATTTTCGGCGTGAGCTCCGGCTTGACGCGCAGGAGCAGCCCGTCCTTGTCACCGGTTTGCGGGTCGGTCTGCGCCGTGTCGGTGAACGGGAAGATGTCGGTCGGGTAGAACTTGTTCAGATACGGATGGCCGTCGCGAGACGGCTGGGAGAAGCGCAGGTTGAAGCTCCCGCGGCCGCCGCCGGCGACGTGCGCCATCACGCCGTCGAAGACTTTTCGGTGCTGCTCGTCTTCGTTGAAGCCGTAGTAGAGATACGTCCGCAGGAAGCGCCCGCTCTGAGATACGCCGAACGCAATCGCGCGTTGAATCGATCCCGCCGGAATCGACAACGCGTCGCCGAAAGCGCGACGAGTACTTGAGGTGCGAGACCGTATCGCGGATCGCAGCCGGTCCCGCGCCGGCGACAGCGGGATCCTGAGACCTTGTAGACGACCTCGTAAATCTTCGCCGGTTGAAAACCGCCCGGCAGATAAGACCCGCGTCGCGTCCAGTTTCCATTCGCTCTTCGGGATGAAGCGGCGCGGCCCTTCGATCGAGTCGCGCACCGAAAGGGTGTTCGCCGGATCCTCCGGATTCGCCACCGTATACGCGATGTGATCGCGATCGGCGAGCGACGCATCGAACGCCACGCGCGAGACGATCGACTTCGCTGCGGACGATGCCCACGATCGGCTTGCCGTTGTCTGTGGCGACAGGCGCGAAGACGCGGACGAGGCCGTTCGCGCTGCGGCACATCAAATTGCCAGCCGACCCAGAGCAGCGTGAAGCCCTGCGTGCATCAGGAAGCCGTCGCCCATCTCCGCATCCGAAGCCGGATCGAGACTGCCGGCTGCGTGGTTGTAGAAGGCGAGCATGCCTTTGCCGCCGCGATTCGAGACCTCGTAGAGGAGCGTGCCGTTGCCGCGTTCGATCTGCTTTGGCTTGATCAGAAAGAAGTCAGACGAGAACTCCACGCGCCCGCGCGCATTTCTCGGCGCCTTGTCGATGTCGGTGATGATCTTGTTGGGCGAAGCAGAAGGGTCGACTTCGAAGTAGATCCGGCCGGAAAGCTTTTCGTACGGCCCGACGCCGCCGAACGGCTTGCCGCCTGCCAGATCTGCACGAGACCGCACCTCGATACGGACGACCTCGGCCAGCGCCGGCGACCAGGTGACCGACACGAACAGGCTTGCAGCGAGGAATCGGAGCAGCATCATGTCCTCCAGCGCTTGCCGAACTTTGGGGTTCTGGCGACAGCATACACGGTTTGCGCTATCCTTCGGCTTCATCGGGAGGCTATGAAAAAAACGATTGCGGTCGTCGTGGGCGTGTGCGTCGTGGTCGCCGGCGGCTGCAACACGCGCGAGGAACGCGCGCCGCAATCGCCATTCAGGCCCACCGCGACAATCAAAGACATCATGACGTCGATCGTCGATCCCGAGGCCGACGTCCTCTGGAACTCCGTTGCGACCATCGTCAGCCTGAGCGGTACTGAGGAGCGGGCGCCAAAAACCGACGAGGAGTGGGCGGTGGTTCGACGCAGTGCCGTGCAGCTGGTGGAAGCCACCAACCTGCTGCGCATTCCCGGCCGTCAAGTGGCGAAGCCCGGTGAGAAATCGGAGAACCCGCGCATCGAGCTGCAGCCCGAAACGATTCAGAAGATGATCGCCGAAGACGCCGCCAGATGGGCAAGACTCGTCGACCAGCTTCACGATGCCGCGGTACCGGCGCTGAAGGCCATCGACGAGAAAAACGCCAAGGGGCTGTTCGACGCCGGGGAACATATGGAACAGGCCTGCGAAGCGTGCCACCAGCAATATTGGTATCCGCCGGCAGCCGCGTCAGCGTGGAAGCACGAGCCTGGAGGCCGCATCCCTGATGAGCCGGCGGTGGCACGCGTGCAGCCAGGGAACGGCGGCACGATCAGGGGTCACATCGGCGTGAAAGGCAAGGTGCCTGGCAATGCGCTCATTCGGATGGGAATGGATCCGAAATGCGCGGCGCTCAATGCGGGGAAACGCCCAGTCCAGGAAGCCGTCGCCGTCAGCGCTGACGGCAGCCTGGCGAATGTCTTCTTGAGCCTTCAGGGATCGTTTCCTGCCTCGCCTGTTCCTGCAGAGCGTGTGACGATCGATCAACGAGGCTGCATGTACGTGCCTCGAGTGGTTGGGGCGCGGGTCGGACAGACAGTGCAGGTGCGGAACAGCGACGAGCTCTACCACAACGTCCACGGGGTCTCGGAACGCGGCAACGGATTCAACATCAGCCAACCCAAAGCCGGAATCGTTCAAGAGCTGCGCTTGAAGGATCACGAGATCATGGTGCGGGTGGCGTGCGACGTGCACCGGTGGATGACCGCCTTTGTCGGCGTGGTGAGCCACCCGTATTTTTCGACGAGTGACGGCGGAGGTGCGTTCACCATCGCCAACGTGCCCGCCGGAAACTACACCATCCAGGCGTGGCACGAGGTCTTCGGCGTCATCACTCAGACAGTGCGCGTCACCGACGGTGCAACGAGCACGGTTGAATTCAGCTATAGCGCCGGCTCTGGGCTCTAGACTTTGGGCTCTGGCTCTGGGCCTTTCTACTTTCCACTTTCCACTTTCCACTTTCCAGGTGCCGCGAAGACCCCCGCATCGAGCGGCACATTCACCCGCACGTCTTTGATCTCGAACGTGTCGCGACCGTTGAGCCAGCCGAACGTCCATCGGTACGGCATCTTTATTCCGGCCCCTGCAATCTCACGGTAATCAGCGAAGTCCATCTGTGTGGGGGCCCGGCCGATCGGTGAACTTCCAAATCGGACCATCCGGACGAGCAGGCCGGACTGCTTGTCGAAATACAACGTGGCCACAAGACCGCGCGATCCGGAACCTTGCACCACGTGCACGTCCGTCCCGTCGATATGATCGGGAGGACCCACGCGAAGCTGGGTGAGCACTTTCCTGATCTGCCCAGGGAACGCTAGCTGTGCGTCGATTCTGGCGCCGTCGAGCTCGCTCCCGCCGAGCGTGTACTGCGGCACCACCGCGAGCGGCGCCGATACCCATCCCGCGCGGCCGTCGAAGGTGCGGATGGCATCCTGCCGGCCAATGCTTGCGTCGAACTTGATGATCGTCGCGCGCTGATCCGGTGCTTTCGCAAAAATCTGAACGGTGCCGCCGCCCCCAAATCCGCGAAAGCCCTCGCTCGTGCCGGTCGCGACGAAACTCGTGACCGCCGCCAGCCGCTCGGTGCCGCCGAGGGCCTGCAGATATTTGTCGAGAATCTGGTCGGCAGACAGTTCGCCCGGAACCGACTGCCTGACAATCTCGTCGGCTTCGAGGAGTGGCTCGCCATACACGGTGTCGATCGTCGGCATGGTGACGGGGATATCGCGGCCGCGATGGCAGGTCCAGCACGTGACCACCTGACGGCCCCCAAAGTTGCCGCGATTGATCGCTCCTACCATCAGCGTCATCCGGCGCGCCGAGCGCTTCTTGTCCGTGTCGGCTTCCCATTTCACGGTGTCGGTGCCGGCGCCCATGTGACATTCCGAGCAATCCCAGCCCAGCGCGGCGGACATGATTCCCATGGTGTCCATGAAATCGTCCACCGGGATCCCTTTGAGCACCTGGATATTCCTGAAGACGTGCTCGGCCATCTGGGGCCGCTCGGTGCCACTGGATTGTGCTGTCACGGCGGCGCTCGTCGCGCACGCGAGCGCGATGAAGATGGGAACGGTGAGCTTCATGTTCGCCGAAGTCTAAACCCTCTCGAACGAATTGACACGCCCATTCCAACGGTCTATCGTGCGCCCATGCGTACAATGCTGACGATGGTGCTGGCGGGAGCAATGTTTGTGTCTGCTGGCCGAACGGTGCCGGCCCATCATGCGTTTGCGGCGGAGTTCGACGCGAAGAAACCGATCAAGCTGCAGGGAACCGTCACCAAGGTCGAGTGGATCAATCCGCACGCCTGGATCCACATCGAGGTCAAGCGGGCCGACGGCGTCCTCGAGCAGTGGATGATCGAAGGCGGCACGCCGAATACGTTGTTTCGGCGGGGCGTCAACAAGAACTCGCTGCCTGCCGGAACGGTGATCATCGTCGATGGCTATCAGGCCAAAGATGGAACGCTGAAAGGGAACGGCAGGGACATCACCTTTCTGGACGGGCGCAAACTATTCATCGGCTCGAGCGGCACCGGCGCGCCAGGGGATCCGCAGCCGCCGCAGAAATAGAGCCCAGAGCCTAGAGCCTGGAGTCTGGAGATCCGCATGCGCCATTGGATTGTCGGCCTCGCGATCCTTTCGTTCACGATCATTTCGATCGCCGCACAGGCTCCGTCGACGTATAAAGCCCCTCGGTCGCCGTTCAAGGATGGCAAACCCGATCTGAACGGTATCTGGCAGACCAACAACACCGCGAACTGGGATATTCAAGGCCATGCCGCGCGTCAGGGACCGATTCTCGAGCTCGGCGCGGTGTTCAGCATTCCGGCCGGCCTCGGGGTGGTGGAGGGGGACGACATTCCGTACCAGCCATGGGCCGCGGCGAAAAAGGCAGAAAACGCCGCGAACTGGGTGAAGCTCGATCCTGAGATCAAGTGCTATATGCCCGGGGTGCCCCGCGCCACCTACATGCCATATCCATTTCAGATCGTGCAGACGCCGACGCACGTCCTGATGGCGTATGAATTCGCGAGCGCGAGCCGCACCGTGTACATGAACAGCAACGAGGAAAGTCCTGCCGACACCTGGATGGGATGGTCGCGCGGCCGGTGGGAGGGAGATACGCTCGTCGTCGATGTGAACGCCTTCAACGGTCAAACGTGGTTCGATCGCGCCGGCAACTTTCACAGCGATGCGTTACACGTCGTGGAGCGGTACACGCCGATCAGCCGCGACGTGCTCCAATACGACGTGACCATCGAAGACCCGAAGGTATTTACGCGCCCTTGGAAGATGAGCATGCCGCTCTACCGCCGCGTCGAGAAGAACGCGCAGCTCCTGGAATACAAGTGCGTGGAGTTCGTGGAGGAGTTGATGTATGGCCATCTTCGAAAGAAACCGTAAAGCGCGCTTCGCGCTTGCGATCGCATGGGCTGGCCGCCGTGACGGGCCTTACTCGCCGAAGCGCAGAACGCGAATCGCGCCGAAGCGCGGAGCGCGAAGGCGGATGCGCGTCCACACACCGTGGGGCGATCCCGACCTGCAGGGCATCTGGTCGATCGCCACGATCACTCCATTCGAACGGCCGGCTGCGCTCAAGGACAAGGCGCAGTTGACCGAACCGGAAGCCGCTGAAGCTGGAGAAAACGTTTCTGACGACCCAGAATCAGGATCGACGCGACGGTGCGGGGACCGATGCCGACGTCGCGCTTGCCTACAACGATTTCTGGTGGGATCGCGGGACGAAAGTGGTGGCGACGCGTCAGACGTCGCTCGTCGTCGATCCGCCCGACGGCCGGGTGCCGGCGTTGACACCCGAGGGACGGCAGCGCGCGGCCGAGCGTGCGAAGCGCGGCTTCGACTCCTGGCAGGATCGCAGCCTGTGGGAGCGCTGCATCACGCGCGGGCTGCCGATGCTTCCCGGTCCGTACAACAACAATTATCAGATTCTCCAGACGCCGACTCACGTCGTCGATTCTCCACGAGATGATTCACGACGCCCGAATTGTGCCGCTGGACGGCCGTCCGCACGTCGGCCAGACCATTCGCCAGTGGTTCGGCGACTCGCGCGGCCGATGGGAAGGTGACACGCTCGTCGTCGACACCACCAACTTCAGCGACAAGGCGAACTACAGAGGATCCACGTCAGGGCTGCATCTCGTCGAGCGCTTCACGCGCGTCGATGCCGACACGGTCAGATACGAATTCACGATCGACGATCCGGCGACGTTCACCAGGAAGTGGACCGCGGCGATTCCGATGGCGCGGACTGATGAACAGATTTACGAGTACGCGTGCCACGAGGGAAACTACGGCATCGTGAATCTACTGAAAGGGGCAAGGGTCCTGGAGCAAGGGGAGAAATAGACCTGTGGTGCCGCGGTTCCGGTTCCCGTTCCTGTTCGGGTTTCTTGTGCTCGGTGCGTTTGCTACCGCCCAAAGCCCAAGACCCACCGTCCGTCCCAGCTTCGACGGCATCTGGAACTCCGGTACGGCCACCCCACTCGAGCGGCCCGCGCAGTTGAAAGACAAAGCGTTCTTCACGCCGGAGGAAGCTGCCGAATGGGAACGGCAGATCGCCAGCCGCAATCAGGGAACTGGAACTGGAACCGGAACCGGAACCTACAACACGTTTTTCCGCGAGTTCGGCACCCGCACGGTCAAGACCCTTCGGACGTCGATCATCACTGACCCACCCGATGGCCGCATTCCTGCGCTCACGCCCGCAGCCGCCGAGGTCAAGCGGCGCCGCCTCGCAGGGCTCAAGAGTCCCGCGAGCGCCCAGGAAACGGGACTACAGGATCGCTGTGTGGCGATGGTGACCACCGGGCCGCCGATGCTGCCCTATTCCTACAACAGCAATTACCAGATCATCCAGACCAGGGATGCGTTCGTGATTCACGCGGAGATGATTCACGACACCAGGATCATTCGTCTCGACGGCCGGCCGCATCTGCCCCCCAGTATCAGGCTGTGGAAAGGCGATTCCGTCGGCCGCTGGGAGGGGGACACGCTCGTCGTGGACACGACAAACTTCAACGACGGCGGCGGCTTTTACGGTGACGCCGGGGGTAACTTCGGGTGGGACCGGAATCTTCATCTGATAGAGCGATTCAGCCTGCTCGACAAAGACACGTTGCTGTACCGATTCGAGGTCGACAATCCCACCGCCTTCACCCAACCCTGGAAAGGCGAACTGACCATGACGCGGACACCCGGGCCCATCTACGAGTTCGCCTGCCACGAGGGCAACTACGCATTGCCGAACATGCTCAACGGGCAGCGCGCCAGCGAAAAATAAGCTTTCCAGACTCGGCGGGCAGAGAAAGACGTGACGGCACAATTCTGGCACCTCCCCTTGCGCCGGACGGATAAAAGGACAAACAGGAGGAGAAAAAATGCAATGTGCAAAGCGTATGGGCGTTGCGGTGTTCGCCGCACTGGTCGCGGCCGCGTGTGGGAGCCCCGAACCGGTCCGAGAGCCGGTGCGCCAGGAGTCTGCGGCGGAGACCGCGGCTGCCGAGCTCCAGCGGAAGCACAACGACGAAGCCGCTCAACTGGAGAAGCGCGCGGCGGATCTCGAGAGCCGGTGGACGGAGATGGAAGGGAAAGTGAAGGGAAAGTCAGCCGCGCCGACGGCGGGGCTAAGGGCTGAGGTGCAGGAAGACATCAAGAGTGTCCGCGGCGCCGTAGCCGATTTGAAGACGACGACGCGCGAGAACTGGTGGGAACGCCACGAGCGTGCGATGGACCGCAGCGCCGGAGACATCGAGGAAGACGTGCGGCGTTTTTCGAAGTCCAAGCAACCTGCCCCCGCACAGCCAGAGACGATGGCCAATGCCGGCCCCTTCGAATCGCGACGGGATCAATTCGTCAGCCGCATGCGGGCGAGAGTTGAGGGATGGAGGAACAGCTCAAGAGCGTACGCGCGCGGGCTGCGGTAGAGACGGAGTTGGAAGATACCCGGGCACGCGTGAACAAGCTGAAAGAGGATGTTGGCAGACTGGAGAGGGCATCCGCCGACGATTGGTGGGATATCAGCGCGAAACGCGTGAGCGAATATATCGAACGCGTGGAGCGTTCCGTCGAGCGGCTGGACAACGATACGAGATAGTCGTCAGTCGTCAGTCGTGTAGTCGTTAGTCGTCAGTCTTAGTCAGTAGTCAGGAGTCTTAGTCGCACTCGGCAAGTTGCTGACTGCTGACTGGTTGACTGAGACTACCGACTGACGACTGACGACTGACGACTACCGACTACTACCGACTATTTTGGCGCGGGTATCCCCGCGCGCTGCGCTTCGTGCGCACGCGCAGGCCACCACGGATCCGGCTGCCACTTGAATACGTTGCCGGTCAGGCTTGCGACGTAGACGACGCCCTGCGGCGTGGCCGTCAGCATGTGACCTGGCGATTCCATCGAGCCGAGGATCTTGCCGCTCTCGACGTCGATCTTCATCAGCTGCCCCGCAAGCGTGTCGTAGGTGACGTTCTCGGTGTTGTTGCGGTGCGTGATGATCCACATCTCGTTTTTCGGTGAGATGTACATCCCCTGCGTGCAGCCGAGATGCGTCCAGGTGTTCAGCAGCTTGCCGCCGGTGTCGAAGATCTGGATGCGGTTGTTCTCGCGGTCGCTCACATACACGCGATCTTTCGAGTCGACCGCGATCGAATGCGGCAGGCGGAACTGGCCCGGACCGTCTCCTTCTGTGCCCCACGTCGTGACGAAGTTGCCGGCCTTGTCGAGCTTGACGACCCGGCGGTTGCCGTAGCCGTCCGAGATGTAGGAGTTGCCCTGCGAGTCCCACGCGATGTCGGTCGGCCGGTTGAAGGTCTTCGCGTCGTTGCCCGGCGTGTCCTTGACGCCCAACGTCTGCAGCAGCTTGCCGTCGCGCGTGAACTTGAAAATCTGGTTCCCCGCATCGTCCAGCGCCCACACGTTCTGATCGCGATCGATGCGAAGGCCGTGCGGACGTGTGAACATCCCTTTGCCCCAGGAGCGCAGAAACTTTCCCTGCGCGTTGAACACGACGATCTGATCCGTTTTCGGGTCGCGTTTGAACACGTAGACGTTGCCCTCGGTGTCGGTCGTGACCGCCGACACCCGCCCGAACTTCATCCCTTCGGGCATCGTTTCCGGCTCTTCGCCGAAGCGAATCTCGACGCTGTACTTCAGGAAGCCCCCGGGTGCGCAGGCCAGCCATCGGGCACGTAACCCTGTTCGGGCGCCTTGCCTTTCGGGATATTGGGTCCGGGGACCCCCTGGGGCAGCGGCGTCTGGGCGAACACAGCCATCGTCAACAACATCAAAGCGAGCGTTGTCAGTTTTTTCATGGGACCTCTGCATGTCCGCGGTGAAACGGACCTTGATCATGTCCGCTTAATTTATGCGAATTCCGTCTCCGCGTCTTTGCGTCTCGGCGGTGAGACACAAAGCGCACGGTCGTGGTATCGTCCGCATAATCTACCCCATCGCGAAAGGATACACACATGCGCCGCATTTCTGTGTCCGCTCTCGCCATCGCATTGGCCGTTCTCTTCCACCCCATCCCATTGCACGCGCAGGTCACCGGCACGATCAGCGGGTATGTGCAGGATCAGGGTGCCGGCAGGGTGCCCGGTGCGACCGTCACGGCCGAGCTGGCCGGACAGCAGCTGGTTCGATCGACGCAATCCAACGAAACCGGGTTCTTCGACCTGCAGGCGCTTCCGCGCGGCATGTATGTGGTCAAGGTCGAGATCGCCGGCTTTCAGACCCAGATTCAACGGGATGTCGAGGTGACGGCCGGCGCAAACGTGCGGCTGGATTTTTCGCTCGCCGTCGGCGGCGTCACTGAAGCAGGTCGTCGTCTCGGGGCAGGCGACGATGGTCGAGTCGCGCAGCGCGACGCAGTCAAATCTTAATCGACGACCAGCGCGTGCAGGACCTGCCGATGAACGGCCGCAACGTCGTCGCGCTGGCCGGCACGTACGCGGGCGTCACGTCCATTCGCGCGAATCAGGATACGTCCGACGGCCGCCAGGGGCCGATCATGTCGGTGAACGGCGGAAATACGAACCACAACCTGTTCACGCTGAACGGGTCGATGTTCACGCACTTCAACCAGACGACGGGGTTCAATCCGCCGCCGCCCGATGCGATTCAGGAGATTCGCATCCAGACGCACAATTTCTCGGCCGAGTACGGGCACACCGCCGGCGGCCAGGTGAGCATCGTCACGAAAGCCGGCTCGAATGCCTTCCACGGAACCGCGTGGGAGTTCCACCGCAACTCGGCGCTGAACACCCACAGTTACTTCCTGAAGCTCGCCGGGTCGCGAAAGCCGGAGCAGAAGCAGAACCAGGCGGGCGCCAGCGCCGGCGGCGCCATCATCCAGAACAAGCTGTTCTGGTTCGGCTCGTATCAGCGGCTCTGGGACCGGTCCGAGGCCGGGTCGAGTCAGACGACCGTGCCGACCAACGCGCAGCGAACCGGCAACTTCACGCGCGCTGAGCACGCACGTTGAGGAATCCGATGAACCCAATTACGACGCGCCCGTTTACCGACAGCTCGGGTGCGCCGTGTGTGGCCAACAACATCATCAGGGCCGGGTGTATCAGCCCCGTTGCGAGAGGATTGCTGGACTAGTACGTGCCGGCGTCCGACAGCGGCACCATCGTGACGTTGACGCCCGCTCCGCGAGACCATGCGGTCTACATGGGCCGCGGCGACTATCATTTTTCGAGCAGCAATCAGCTGAACGCGCACTTCTTCGCCGACCGAAGCGACAGCACGCTCGTGGCCGGGAAATCTGAATTACGTGCAGCAGTCGGTCTTCAGCGATGTGAATCAATTCGGCGTCAGCGATGTGCACATCTTCAGTCCGAGGCTGGTCAACGAAGTCACGTTCTCGTACCTGACGTCGAAATCGGGCGGCGGCGCCGTCACGCAGATCGCTCCGCGCGATCAGGGTGTGAACGTCGACGTCGGCAACGACGGGCGAGGCATGAGCTACTCGATATCGGGATCGATCAACCTTACCTATCCGGGCGTCAACTCTCAGGACTATTACAGCTACCAGCTGAAAGACACGATGACCTACAACGTGGGCAACCACACGTTGAAGTGGGGGTACGAGTTCATCAGGCCGGTCTTCGAGTTCAATCTGGCGCTCAACCGGAACGCGAACTTCCAGGGCACGCGGACGGGAAATGCCGATCGCCGACTTCATGGTCGGCGCATTCGAGCATCTCCACGATCGAGTTCGGCATTGCCGACCACAGTCCGTCCACGGTGAAGCATCAGGCGTTCATCGAGGATTCGTACAAGATGCATCCGAGGCTCACGGTGAACTACGGCCTGCGGTACGAGCCGTTCATCCCGTTCGATCAGAAGGGCGGCCGTCACACCACCTGGGTGCCGGGCGTGCAGTCGACCGTCGTGCCCGACGCGCCGAAAGGCATCCTGTTCCCCGGCGATCCGGATATCCCGACGCGGCTGACCAACAGCGATCTCAATAACTTTGCGCCGCGGCTGGGCGTGGCGTGGGATGTGGACGGCAACGCGAAGACCGTCGTCCGCGGCGGGTACGGCATCTTCTACCAGCAGATTAACGGTGAGACCACGCACGCGGCAGAGGGGCCGTGGCGGGGAACCACGCAGCTGCGTCAGGGGCGCATCGAAGATCCGTTCGGCTCGCTCGGACAGACCGAGCCGCCGCCGGCATCGCCGGGCCGGTTCGGGTGCTCCCCGATTCCGGCATATCCCGGGCCTGCGCGTGCACGCTGTATCCGACACCGATTCGGATCGTCTACACGGACCAGGATCTCAGGACCACCTACACGCATCACGTGAGCGCGTCGCTGCAGCGCCAGCTCACGCCGAATTTCGTCGTCGAGGGTTCGTACATCGGCAAGATCGGCCAAGAAGCTGGTGGGCCACAATTTTTTCAACGCCGCGCCGTACATCAATTCGCCCATCAACGGCCAGCCGCCGACGCTGCAGAACGTCGAGGAGCGGGTGCCGTTCAGCCCCGGGATCATCAGCGCTGCGTCGAGAGTGCTCGGCAACTTCTTCCGAAGCGAGTATCACAGCCTGCAGTTGAGAGCCGAGCGCCGCATGGCTCGAAGCTTCTCATTCTCGGTGTCGTACGCGTTGTCCAAGAATCTGACGAACCAGCCGGAAAACACCACCGGACTGATCAGCAACATTCCCAATCCGTTCGATCTCGATTCGCTGTGGGGACCGTCGTTCCTCGACCGCCGGCACGTGGTTGCGGCGTCGTGGGTGTGGAGTCCGCAGCGGAGCTTTTCGAATGCCGTGTCGAGTGCGTTGCTGAACGGATGGACGGTCACAGGGTTCCATCGCATTCCAGTCGGGCAGCCCGCTGGTGTTCACGACGGGCGCCGACGTCGCGCAGAACGGCGTGCTGAATTTCGGCGGACAGTATCCCCAGCTGGTGTCCGGAGCGACGGCCGATGACCTGCGGAGGGATTTTTCCAGCACCGAGGACATGATCGCGGATGTACTTCAATACGTCGGCGTTCATGCCGCTGAACAGCATTCCGCGCGGGACCTACGGCAATGCGACGCGAGGGCTCATCTACGGACCGGGAGACTCGACTACGGATCTGGCCATCCTGCGGTACGTGAGCCTCGGGCCGGACATGCGCATGCAGCTGCGCGGCGAGTTCTTCAACGCATTCGATCAGGTGAATTTCAACAATCCGGTGACAAACATTTCATCGACGACGTTCGGGCGCATCACGGGATCGGGGCCCGGCCGTGTCGTGCAGCTCGCGGTCAAACTCATATGGTGACCATGTCTCACCGCAATGACGCAGAGACGCTGAGTTCGGGTCATAAAATGCTTCTAGTCATGACCTGCATGGCTGCGCTCGGGCCGGCGGTGTTTGCCCAGACTTACCGCCCGATCGTCGACCATGTGCATCTCGCGGCGCCCGATCCCACAGCCGCGGTGGCGTGGTATCAGAAGTACTTTGGCGGGAAGACGATGACCGAGGCGGCCGACCGGCTGCTGATCGGTGACGTGCGCGTGATCTTCTCGAAACGGGAGAAGACGCTGCCCAGTCAGGGAAGCGCAATCGATCACATCGGCTTTTCGGTGGCTGATCTCGACGCCACGATGAAGGCGCTCGAGTCTGCCGGTGTGAAGATCACAACGCCCCCACGCGACGTGCCCGGCCTGTTTCCGCTCGCGTTCATCGAGGATCCGTGGGGCACGCGCATCGAAGTGGTGCAGGATTCTGCAGGGATCGGCGTGCACCACGTTCATCTCCGCGGCACTGATCCCGCGGCGATGCTCGCGTGGTATTCGGCGCAGTTCGGCGGAAGGGTGGAGAAGCTCAAGGGCCGTATCGACGGCATCAACATGAGCGGCGTATGGATCCTGGCCCAGGCCGGCGCCGCCGATCCGAGCCAGGGCCATTCGATCGATCACATCGGATTCCGGCCGCTTGACCTCGATGCCGCCGTCGCCGAGCTCAAGACGCGGAGCGTCAAGATCACGACAGAGCCGCGGCCGCTGACGTTCGCGAACGGTGTCACCGCGCGCATCGCGTTCGCCGACGCGCCCGACGGCGTCCGCATCGAGCTGGTGCAGCGGCCCGAGTGAGTTCTATGACCTCACCGCAACGACGCAACGACGCCATGCCTGCTGGTTGACTGGTCTTCTCAACACGGGGGCACTGAGCCACGGAGACGCGCAGAGTGGATTGTGTAATTCTCCGTGGGCAGCGCATCGACTTCGTGGGCCGCGCATGCGGCCCACGCGGGAACAAGAAAAGGCGCAAATACAAGAGCTGTCTTCGCGGTGAGACGTGGAAATTTCTATTCTCTGACGGCCGGCAGCATCGCCACATCGCCGGTGTTCAGGCACTGCGGATGTCCGAAGCCGCCTTTGCTGACGCCGTTCGCGATGTCGAAGATGATGTTGTCGGGGCGCGCTTTGTCGCCGGAGACGCCGCCGACGCCCATCAGATGATCGAGGCCGAGAATCGCGCGCACGCGCCACGCGATGTTGTGATCGGCGCACGACGTGTCGCCGCTGACGCCGACGCCGCCGATCATTCTCTTCCCGGCAGCGTAGAGGCCGAGACCACCGCCGAACACGTTGACGCCGCCGATGCGGCTGCCGGCCATCGGATCCTTCGCCGTCCCGTAGCTCGCGTACGGACCGTTGTATGCGACGTCGACGTGTCACCGGATTGCTGAGCTGCAGACCGAACAGGCTTCCGCCGGGCTGCACCGCCGCATACAGATTCGCCGTCGACAGCGCGAGACCGGTCGGCTGACCGGAGCCGCCCGAGTTCGACGTCGAATCGAGTCCGAATGCGTTGGCCGTGCTCGCTTTCTGCGCGGAGATCACGCGGCTTCCCGGCCACTGCGCCGCGCGATCCGATCCGGAGAACGCGACGGCGCAGACGACGCCGTCGCGATCGACGATCGTGGCCCACATGTGATTGTTGAGGCCGCTCTTTTCCTCGGCCGTCGCCTTGTCGAGCGCGGCCTTCAGCGTGCCATGGTTCGGCAGCGCTGAGCAGCTGTTCGCGCCCGGTTGCGCGAACGCCATTCCCGCCGCCGATACGAATGCCACGACGGTACCGACAGCGCGCGCGAGTGTCTGATGCTGAAACATACCGCTCCCCGTCCTTCTTGTCTTAACCGCAGAGACGCGGCGGCGCAGAGTATTTTCTTTGAAGAATTCTCTCTGCGTTTCAGCGTCTCTGCGGTGAGACATGGAAAAAGATCTTTTTACTTCGGTGTGCGCAACCTCGGCTCGCGATCCCAGACGCGGCCGTTCTTCGCCGCGTTGATGAACGCCGCGATGTCCTTCGTGCCGTCCATTTCGACGACCCCTTCGTCTTCTTCGACGCCCGCTTCTTCGGCGAGCCCCAGCGACGATGTCGAGGACGCCGATCACCTTGAGGTGACCGAACGCGTCGCGAATCCAGTCGATCGCCGCCGCTTCCTTCTCGAGCATCGCCGCCCCTTCGGCCGACGCCGCGACGACGACGGCGTCGAAGAAGATCGACGGTCCGCCGGCGAGCTGATGATCGGCGTCGATCAGCTTGCCGCCCTTGCCTTTGGCGCCGCCGATCTTCGGCGCGACGACCTGCAGCCGCGCGCCGGCCTTCTCGACGGCCGTTCGCAGCGCATGCGACGAACGCCGGATCGGTGCCGTCGGTGACGAGCACGCCGACCTTGCGTCCCTCGAGCGTCTTCGGCGCTTTCTTGATCAGGCTGAGCGCGGGCGACGGCTTCATGTCGATCGGCGGCGCGCGCCGGCTTGATCGTGCTCGGCCTGCCCCTCCATGCCGAGGCCTTCTTCGACGCGCGCGCACAGCTCGGCATCGATGTTCTCGAGGTGCCCGAGCATCCGCTGCCGGATGTTCGGCCGTCGAGACCTTGCTCAGCTCGAACGTGAAGGCATTGACGATGTGCCGCTGCTCGGGCTCGGACATCGAGCGCTAGAACAGCCGCGGCTGGCTGTAGTGATCGGCGAACGTCTCCGATCGCTCGCGCACCTTGTCGCCCGGCATCGAGCGCCCGCAACGGACGTGAAGCCGCGCTCCGGATCCTCGCGCGGACCGTCGGGCGCGATGCTGTTCGGCTCGTACGCGACCTGTCCCTTCGGAATGTCCATGCGCCGGACGCCGTCGCGCTGGAAGTTCGCGCATCGGGCACTTCGGCCGGTTGATCGGGAGCTCGTGGAAGTTCGCGCCGCCCAGCCGGATGAGCTGCGTGTCGGTGTACGAGAACAGCCGTCCCTGCAGCAGCGGATCGTCGGTGAAGTCGATGCCCGGCACGACGTGGCCGGGATGGAACGCCGACTGTTCGGTTTCCGCGAAGAAGTTATCCGGGATTGCGGTCGAGCACCATCCGGCCGACCGGCGTCGAGCGGCACCATTTCTTCGGGAATCAGCTTGGTCGCATCGAGCACGTCGAACGGAAACTTCGCGGCGGTCTTCTCGTCGAACGCCTGCACCGAGAACTCGAACTCCGGAAAGTCGCCCATCGCGATCGCGTCGAAGAGATCGCGGCGCTGCGAATCGGGATCGGCGCCGTAGAGCTTCACCGATTCGTCCCAGATGAGCGAGGCGGATCCGATCTTCGGCCGCCAGTGGAACTTGACGAACGTCGACTTGCCGTCGGCGTTCACGAAGCGGAACGTGTGGACGCCGAAGCCTTCCATCATGCGGAACGAGCGCGGCAGCGTGCGGTCCGACATCGCCCACATCAGCATGTGCATGCTCTCGGGCATCAGCGTCACGAAATCCCAGAACGTGTCGTGCGCCGACGCCGCCTGCGGGAAGCCGCGATCGGGCTCCATCTTCACGGAGTGGATCAGGTCGGGAAACTTGATCGCGTCCTGGATGAAGAAGACCGGGATGTTGTTGCCGACCAGGTCGAAGTTGCCTTCGGACGTGTAGAACTTCACGGCAAAGCCGCGAACGTCGCGCGGCGTGTCGCCGGAGCCGGCGCCGCCGGCGACGGTCGAGAAGCGCACGAACACCGGCGTCTTCACCTTCGGATCCTGCAGGAACGCGGCGCGCGTCAGCTTCGACATCGACTGATACGGCTGAAAGAATCCGTGCGCGCCGGATCCGCGCGCGTGGACGATGCGCTCGGGGATGCGCTCGTGATCGAAGTGGGTGATCTTCTCGCGGAAGATGAAGTCCTCGAGCAGCGTCGGCCCGCGCGTGCCCGCGCGCAGCGAGTTCTGATTGTCGGAGATCGGCGTGCCCTGGTTCGTCGTCAAGACCGGACCGCCGGCCGGCGGCGTCTGGTGCGTCTCGCCACCCTTGCCGGCTTTGTTGGGAGATTGCGGTTGCTGGTCTTGCGTCGGTCGGTTTGCTGTTTTTACGGTCTGATGTTTTTGCCACAGGACCTCGACGTTGGTGTTTGGTGAATAATGACGCTTCACAAGACTACAAGAAAAGGAGATGCCACGTGCGCAGCCATTCATGCGTCTGCTTTCACATTCGCGTGTCGCTCGCATCGTGGTCCGTCGCATCGCACTGACAGTGTCAGCGGGCAGACACCCGCCGCGCCGCGCCGTATTCGCCCCGAACGCCGGCGACTATGCGACCGGCAGACATCAGAGTGCTCACGCCGGGCGTGGTGTTCAGCTCCGGGCTGCCCGACATCGCCGCCGCGTTCACCAAGGAAACAGGCAAGACCGTCGGCATCAACACCGTCGGCATGGGCACCATCGTCGAGGAGATTGGCAAGCGGACTCCGCCGCCCGACGTCATCGTCCTGCCGTTCCAGTTGATGAACTCGCTGGCGCTCGAAGGTGGCGTCGTGCCGGGGACGATGACGCCGCTCGGCCGCAACCGGATGGGTCTCGCCGTGAGAGCCGGCGCGCCGAAGCCAGATATCTCGACACCCGAGAAGTTCGTCGCTGCGCTGAAGACCGCGAAAGCGGTGATGCGCTCGAATCCCGCGTCGCGGACGATGGTGGCGACGATCATCGACGACATGTTCAAGCGGCCCGAGTTTGCCGGCATCAACGCGCCGCCCAGCACCAAGGGCGAAGGCGGCCAGGCGCTCGCGCGCGGCGAAGGCGACATGGCGATTCAGACGATCAGCCAGATTCTTCCGTACAAGGAGATCGAGCTGGTCGGCCCGGTGCCGAAAGAGTTCGGTCTGTGGATCGACACGATGCGTCGCGGTGTCGTCGCGCGCGACGCATCCCGACGATGCGCGCGCGTTGATTCGGTATTTGCTGCGGCCGGAGTCGAACAAGGTGTGGAAGCCGAGGGGGATGGAACGGTTTGAGTAGGTGGTAGGTGGTAGGTGGTGGGTGGTAGGACGAAGGAGGGGACGATGATTGCGAGACTTGCGCGCGTCACGATGGTTCTCTCGGCGGCGGTGCTCGCGGGGGCGTTGTCGGCCACTGCGCAGTCGGATCCCTTTGTCGGCACCTGGAGGCTCAACGTCGCGAAGAGCACGTACAGCCCCGGGCCCGCGCCGAAGAGCATCACATCAATCTATGAAGCGGCGGGCACAGGGATACAAGGTGTCGGTGACGAACGAGTCGGCCACCGGCAAGACTCAGTATTCGCTACACGCACCAACCTCGACGGTCAAGGACGTCGCCGGTGACCGGCAACAATCCGAATGCGGATACGGTGACGGTCAGGCGGATCGATCCGCGCACGACTGGAGGTCGTGAGCAAGAAGGGCGGCAAGGTCACCATCACGCAGCGGAACGTCCTCTCAGCCGATGGCAAGACGCGGACGGTGACGACGACCGGCACCGACGCGAAAGGGCAGAAGGTCAACAACGTCGCGGTGTTCGAGAAGGCAATAGTGTCGTCGCCGTCAGGCGGACGGCATGCGCTGCGGTGCCGTCGTGTCGCTCGTCCCGCGTGTCTTTCCTTGTGTCACGAGCATCGCGCTGTCCGCGCCCAGAGCAGCGGCATGACGACACGGTTCCCGTCGAGCTGTCGACCGATCGGAATCGACGGCCGGACCGGAACGCCCATCGTCGTGCTTCGCGATCCGGAATCTGGCGGCGTGCTGCCGGTCTGGATCGGTGCCGCGGAAGCGCAGGCGATCGCGCTCGCGCTGCACGGCGTCGTCCCGCCGCGTCCGATGACGCACGATTTGATGGCCAGCCTCATCGCCGAGCTGCGCGCGGAGGTCGAAGAGGTCGTCGTCACCGATCTGCGCAACAACACCTATTTCGGCATCGTGCGCCTTCGCGTCGCAGGCGAGCGAAAGATTCGCGACGTCGACAGCCGGCCGAGCGACGCGCTCGCGCTGGCGCTGCGCACCGGCGCGCCGATTCGCGTGGCGCGCAGGATTCTGGCGATGGCTCCCGAGTTCGAATTCATCGCGCCTGAAGGGCCGAATCAGGTCGTGCAGGCGCTCGGCATGACGGTGGTCATCGCAACGCCGTCGCTGCGCAAGGAGTTCAAGCTCGGCGATCAGCGAGGCGTTGTCGTCACGAGCGCATTCGGCGGCGCGAGAGACAAAGGCGTGCGGCGCGGCGATCTCATCATCGAGGTGAACGGCAAGGCGATCGTCGAACCCGCGGCGTTCTTCGCAGCGGTTCGCGCCGTGCCGCCGCGAGGGACAGGTGCGCATCACCTACTGGCGGAACGACAAGACGCAGACGATCGAGATCCCCGCAGACGTGCCGCCCGCGAAGCCCGGCAAGGGCGGACGCGTCGTGGCGTGAAGTCTTTAATACTGGGCCGAAACTCTGTGTGCTTCCACCCGGCCCGACGACTGTGCCGCGTTGCTCGAGAAGCGTCCCCGCATGGTGCCCGCGTCATCCATCATCAGCACGAACTTGCCCTGAGTGGGGCGGCGCGTGCCGCGTTCCACGAAGGTCAGCGTCAGCCGATCGCCGGCGATGGTGCCGGTCACGGTGACGGGTGTCTGTGCCCGCGGACCAATCCCATTGCCGTTCTCAGTGACTTTGCGCCCGGTCCCAGTCACGCGATCGCCGTCCTGTTCCAGCTGCATTTCATAGCCGAGTTTCAGGCCTTCGAAGCGCGTAAGACTGCTCGATTCGATCTGCGTCGCAAGGCTCCAGGAGCCAGTCACATCCGGTGATGAGCCGGACGTAGCGACGCTTTCCGGGCGTGAAGCCGCGGGGATTTTCGCAGATTCGGCGGGAGGGTCAGGAGCCGGCGGTTGGGGCGGTGTCACTGCCGTAGACAAATTACTAGGTGTGTCTTGGCTTGCTGCACCCGCGTCTGGAGCAGCCGGCGCGGGCGGAGGTTCTGGAGTGATGACGTTTTCACTGAACGGCACATTTGCCGTCGTTGTCTGATTCGCACTTTCCGGACGCGTGGTTTCGAGGTTCTTCGCGGACGTGCTCCCATCATGGTCTAGCGCGGTACTCGACATATAGAGGTATATGCCCAAACCTGCAGCGGCGAGCAGAGCCAGCAGGGGTATCAGCAATCCCGCACGCTGACGAGCTGGACGCGCGGGAATCCGAGAGATGGGGACCACCTCGGGGTCTCCGAGCTCGTATTGCGGCACGTATCGCGGCTCGTGTTGCGGCTCGCGTTGCGGGATTGGGGCGGTCTGGAGGTCGCTTTCTGCTGCAAAACCGTCCAGATCGTTGTCAACCGAAAGATCGTGTAGAACCGGAATGTCATCGAGAGCTGGGGTGAGATCGTCTCGCATCGCGCCGGTATGGAGCTTGATCGGTCCGGCGAAAGGGATGTCCCAGTCGCCCGGAAGCTTTCCGCGTTCGAGGCGCACACGCTCGACCATAGGTTCGGGGTCGATTCCCACCTCTAGCGCGTAGGCCCGGACGATGCCGTCGAGATAGATGCCCTGGGGGAGCTGGGCGTAATCGTCGCGCTCGAGGGCCTTGATCTTGTAGAGCTGAATCTTCGTGCGTTCGCTGATTTGACGTTCGGTCAGACCTGCGCGCTGACGCGCCTCGCTTAAGTCGTTGCCGGCGGACATACTTACGCTCTTGCGTGATCCTTGCCAAACTGCGCAATTTGGCGAATTTATTTCGTGTTCAACCTGCTAACCCCGTTTTTTGCAGCCCACTTCGAGCCGCTCGACGCGGAAACGCGCCGCGAGCACGCCATCGGCCGAGAGCGCCGCTTCCGTACGCAGCGATGTGCGATCCAGTTCAGGCAGGCGAGACACGCGCACGGCTGCGACCAGCTCGACAACGCGGGAAACGTATCTCTCGGCGAGGTGTCGCCGACGGTCCAAGAGTCCGTTCTTCGCTGCGGGCCGGCGGATCGCACGCCTTCCGATACGTTTCCGGCTTGCGCCGCGCGTCGCGTCGCTCGCGATGGTCGCCGCCGCACGCGTGCCTCACCCGCCTGAACGTCCTCCGACGGTCGCTACGTGCATTGACGTCGTGATTCATCGCAGCGGCGTCTGCAGCGTCATCGGCCGAGAGTGCTGCTGCAGCAAACAATGAAGGCGGCGCGATAGCGTCAGTTGACAAAACACGGAGCCGACCCCCTCCGCGAGGACCAAACATGGTCCGAGCGCCATGGCAGTGAGCAGCAAATGTCGGCGACGTATTTTGCCGCGCCGAGCTTCCTTGTTTGCGGAAGCGGCGCTCTCGGCCGATGGCGCTGGCGATGTGTTACCGCATCGCTAGTGCGAAACGGCGCTTTCGGTCGATGGCGCGCGCTGTCGCGGACTCGCCGGCTATCAATAGACGATCGCGCCGGTTGCCTTGATCTGCCAGCTTGTCGCGTCTTTGCGCCCCTCATGTTCCGCATGCTCGCGGGCAGCTTCCTGGCCTTCCGCATCGGCTGCGCCCACGCGCTCGACAACCCCTTGCGCCGTCGCGCGCTTGCCCCGAGCGCTCGCCGGAAAGACGATCACGCCGTCATCCACTTTGATGAGAATCGCTTGCCCCTTCGGCGCATCGGTGGGTGCAAGCGCCATCCAGCAGCCCATCATCGTGCAGACTCCCGTCACGACGCCTTCGACGCGTACGGTCTTGCCCTGAAAATCCGCCGGCTTCGCGAGCAACTGCGGTATGGGTGTCACCTCGGAGACGGTCGGGGCGGTGCCGAAGGTTTCAGCGCCGCGCGTCGCAGTGGAAGCGAAGACCATCAGCAGCGACATCACAAAGAAGACGCAACGTGTCATGAAAACTCCTTTTGGCTGCAGAATACCACCGAATGACAACACCTCTTTCCCGGCGGCAGCTTCTTGCGGCGACGATCTCGGGAGCGGCGGCCTTTGCCATCACAGGGCGCGCGCAGGAAAAGAGCTGGCAGGCCGGCACCGTGCGGCACCTGCTTCCCGGGGTCAGCCACGATCGCCTGCTGCTGAAAGCCAGTTTCGTGCGCCCAATGGCAGCGCCGCCCATTCTTCGAGCGGGCGCGCGGAAAGCGGCGGGTGTTCGTCTGGACACCGCTGGCGAGTTCTACTCGTTCGATCTCGCAGGGCTGGAGCCTGAACAGACATACCAGCTGCTTCTGGAGGACGGGGGAGGGCGAGCGCTGTGCGACCCCTGGCCCATCTCGACATTTCCCAGTCCCCAGGCCACGCCGAAAAGATTCCGCTTGTTCGTCTTCACCTGCGCGGGCGGCCATCCCGCGACCATCAATCCCGACACGAACAGTCCGTACTGGGTGTCCATTGCCAACCGAAGAAAACTGCTGCTGACAGGCTTGTCGTACAGACCCGATGCGATGATTGCGATCGGCGATCACGTCTATTGGGATCTGCGCGCGCCCGTGGGATCCGTGATGCTGGGCAATGCGCCCGAAGCGCAGAAACTGGTCGGCCCGTTCACACGCGATATGCCTGTGCTCGGCACCGACAACGAGCGCAAGTTCAAACTCGTCGTCACTCCGCAGGTCAGCGATCTCTACGGCACGGATTTTCGCTCCACTCCGGTTTTTTTCGTTCAGGACGATCACGACTACTTCGAGAACGACGAAGCGACCGAGCAGATGGTGACGTTTCCGCCCGATGACTTCATGCTGCGGCTGGCGCGCGCGACGCAAAGCCTGTATTACCCGGAATTCCTGCCCGACAGCGGCCGACCAATCGGACTGCCGTCGAGTGGAGCCGCAGACCGCGCGGCCGGAGTGTCCGAGTCGTTTGGCACGCTGCGCTACGGCAGGCTGCTGGAAATCATGATGTACGACTGTCGTCGCTACATGTCGCTCGCAGGACCGGCCGGCGGATTTCTGCCCGAGATGGCCGAGGCCTGGGTGATGCGAAGAATGGCCGCGCAGGAAACCCGGCACGTCGTCAATCTGCCGTCGACGCCGGTGGGATGGAGTGCGGGCAAGTGGGGCGAGTGGTACCCGGATCTTCTCCAATCTGACGGAACCCTGGGTGTTTCCAAGCCGAAGTATCTCTGGCAGTCGGGCTGGAATCTGCAGCACAACCGGCTGCTGCAGGCCGCGTCGGCGATGCAGGGGATTCCACTATTCTTGAGCGGTGATCTGCATGCGCTCGGCGAAGGACGCATCCTGCGGTACGGCACCCTCGACTTCTGGAAAAACCCTGTCGTGTCGGTGCTGACGGGCCCGATCAGCACGGGTCCTAAAGCCTGGCCCTCCACGTGGCGCGGCACGCCACCCCGAACGCCCACCGGCATCGAGGTCGACGCCGGGCTGAATCCACTCGAAAAGAACGGCTTCTCCATCATCGACTTCACTGAAGACCGTATCGAGGGGCAGATGTTCAGCTGGAAGATGGATGAACCGGAGCAGCGCCTCGACAATCTGAAGCCCTTCCACAGCTTCACTGCAGCGAGAATGCGATAAAAATTTCGACGACGATGTCGATCCAGGCCGTCGCCGACGACTATCTGGTGTTCACGTCGTTTTGACATCATCTTTTGAGGAGGCGGTTATGAAGTATCTGTGCCTGATTTACGACGAGGAGAAGACGTAGGCCGGCATGTCGAAGGCCGAGGCCGATGCCTTCATGGGCGAGTATTTCGCCTTTACCGAGGGCATCAAGAAGTCCGGCCACTACGTGGGTGGCGAGGCGCTGAAGCCGGTGCACACGGCCACGACCGTTCGCGTCCGGAACGGCAAGATGTCGACGACCGACGGCCCGTTCGCCGAGACGAAGGAGCAGCTCGGCGGGTATTACCTGATCGAAGCGCAAGGATCTGAACGAGGCCATTCAGATCGCGGCGAAGATTCCGTCGGCCCGGATCGGCAGCGTCGAAGTGCGGCCGATCGAGGTGTTCGGCTAGAGACATGTCTCACCGCAAAGACGCAAAGGCGCAAAGATCTTATAAGGATTCCGTAGCGTCGTGGCGTCTTCGCGGTGAGATAGGGCCGTGAGCGACATATCAGGCGAGCGCGCGCGGGAGACGGTGGATGCCGTCTACCGCGCCGACTCGCGGCGCGTGCTCGCGACGCTCATCCGCCTGCTCGGCGATTTCGATCGCGCCGAAGAGGCGATGCACGACGCCTTTGCGGCGGCCGTCGAGCAATGGCCGCGCGACGGCGTGCCCGACAATCCTCGCGCGTGGCTCGTCTCTGCCGGCCGCTTCAAGGCGATCGACGCCATGCGCCGGCGCGCCCGCTTCGACGCGTCGCTGGCGGAGCTCGCCGAGCGGATCAGCCGCGGTCGCCGCCGATCCCGCCGAGTCAGGCGACGACGACGTCGAGGACGATCGGCTGCGGCTGATCTTCACGTGCTGCCATCCTGCGCTGACGCTGGATGCGCAGGTCGCGCTGACGCTCCGCGAAGTGTGCGCGCTTGACGACGGAGGAAATCGGCCGCGCGTTTCTCGTCAACCCTCCAACCGTCGCTCAGCGCATCGTCCGGGCCAAGGCGAAGATTCGCGACGCCCGCATCCCGTATCAGGTGCCCTCGCGCGACGAGCTGCCCGGCCGGCTCGACGCCGTCCTTCACGTCGTCTATCTGGTTTTCAACGAAGGGTACTCGGCGTCTTCCGGATCGTCGCTCACGCGCTGCGACGTCTCGGCCGAAGCGATTCGCCTGGGGCGGCTGCTCGTGGAGCTCCTGCCCGAGCCGGAAGCCGTCGGTCTGCTCGCGCTGATGCTGCTGCACGAGTCGAGGCGCGCCGCGCGCTCGACGTCGGATGGCGAGCTGGTGCTCCTCGCCGATCAGGATCGAAGCCTGTGGGATCGCGCGCTGATCGCGGAAGGCGTGTCGCTGGTCGAGCGCGCCATCTCGTCGCGGCGCTTCGGACCGTACACGTTACAGGCTGCGATTGCGGCCGTGCACGCCGAAGCCGCGACCGCGGACGCGACCGACTGGGCGCAGATTGTCGGTCTGTACGACGTGCTCGCGCGTGCCGATCCCTCTCCCGTCATCGAGCTGAACCGCGCGGCCGCGATCGCGATGCGCGACGGCCCCGCGGCGGGCCTTGCGATCGTCGACGCCATCCTGGCGCGCGGCGACCTCGACGGCTATCACCTCGCGCACTCGGCACGCGCCGATTTGTGCCGGCGTCTCGGACGCGTTGCCGATGCGCGCGCCGCCTATCAGCGCGCGCTGGAGCTTGCGCGTCAGGAGCCGGAGCGGAGGTTTCTGGAGCGCAGGCTGACGGAGATTGGCGAGTTGTGAGGCGTTGCTATGTCTTCACCGCAACGGCGCGGTGACGCAGAGTGTTGTTTTCGGATCCAAGAAGCGCAGTGTCCCTGCGTCTTTGCGGTGAGACATGGGAACAGTGGGCAGTCGCGCTACTTCTTCAGCTCTTTGTAAACAATCTCCACGTTCGCCTTCGCATCGCCGAATTGAGGATTGGCCGAGACGGTGTACCCCTTGTACTTCGCGGGCACGCGGTACTCTGTCGCGGCCTGGCCGACGGATTTCCCGGCTTTTATCTGTTCCTGAGCCCACGAGACGAAATCGCGGTTGAACTCGGCGTATTCCCTCAGATCGTTCCACGGCAGCACGGGTGTGTGGCCGGTGATGATGGTGTCGACGTTTTGAATCGTCGAGACCGCCCTGCCGAGCGTCTCCGCATGGGCCACGACGCTGCCGCCGTTGGACGTGTCGATGTAGGGAAGCGCTTTCCACGCGAACATGTCGCCGGTGTGCATGACGCGAAGCGCCGGGAACACCACGAAGGTGTCGCCGTTGGTGTGGCCGGCACCGAGATAGTGAAGGTCCACCTGATCCCGCCCGCTGCCGAGCGATAACTTGTCTTTGTAGGTCCTCTTCGGCACGAACTGCGCCTTCGCGCCCTTGAAGGCGTCCATCCTCGTCATGTTCGTCCTGGTGTTCTCATGGACGATGGTCTCGACCGACGCGCCGAAGAAATCGTTGCTGCCCGTGTGGTCGTCGTGGGTGTGGGTGTTGATGATCGTGGTGATCGGCTTGTCGGTCACCGTTTTGATCCGATCGAGGATTGGCTGACCCCAGCCGGGGAGCTTCGTGTCGACCAGGACCACACCCCGTTCGGTGACGAACACGGCGGTGTTGCCGCCGCTGAAGGCTTCGATGCTCGACACGCCCGAGCCGGTGATGACATACAGGTTGTCTTTCACTTTCTCGATGATGGTGGCTTTCAGCGATGCCGCCGTCGGCCCCTGTGGCAGCGCCTGACGTGCCGAGACCACGATCGAGAGCGTGCCGAACACGACGATCGCGGCGAGCACGGCGCTTCTTCTGTTGATGGCATTCATCGGCATCATCCCGACAGGATACACCCCGCGGTATTCCGATGTCTTCACCGCAAAGACGAGGTGACGCGGATCAGCCAACCTACATGCTGGCCAAGTGCAAGCCCGAGCGTCATCGCCCGTGAGCACCGGTTCCGCAAACAAGGAAGCTCGGCGCGGCAAAACGCGTCGCCGACATTCGTTGTCTAGTGTCATGGCGCTCAGACCATGCTTGGTCCTCGCGGAGGTGGTCGGCTCTCGCGTTTTGTCCACTGCCGCTGTCGCGCCGCCTTCATTGTTTGCGGACCGGCACTCCCGGACGACGCCGCTCACCGTGCGCACCTGGGGCGATGTGGTTAGGCGAGACGGCGACATTGTTTTGCGGCGGGTGGCGCCGATTTTTCTTTGTCCGCCGCGCAGGGCCGTCTCCCGTACACGCGCGTGTCGGCCCGAGGACGGATAAAGGAAAATCGGTGACAGGACCCGCCGCATTCGGCGTCATCCGCTCCCGCGAGCCGATTGCTTGCGCAGCTCGCTCGGGTATGGCCGCAGCGTCGAAGTTACGCTATCCTTCCCGCTTCATTCAGCGCCAGAGTGATTCCGGCATCAGAAGGAGGGCATATGAAGCTTGCGCGCCTCACAACGATGACCTCGGCGGCGGTGCTCGCGGCGGTGTTGATGACCCACGCTCAGGCGATCGATCCGTTTGTCGGTACCCTGGAGGTTGAACACAGCGAAGAGCAAGTACTCCCCCGGGCCTGCGCCGAAAAGCATCACGTCTATTTATGAAGCCGCGGGCAAGGGTTACCGGGTGACCGTGAAGAACGACACCGGCGGCGGCACCGTTCAGTACAGCTACACGACCAACCTCGACGGGAGAGAATCGAAGGTGACCGGCAACAACCCCAATGCGGACACTATTGACGTCAGACGTATCGGTCCCAGCACGCTCGAGGCTATCAGCAAGAAGGGCGGCAAGGTCACCATCACGCAGCGCAACACCCTCTCAGCCGACGGCAAATCGCGGACGGTCACGACGACCGGCACCGATACACTGGGGCAGAAGGTGCACAATATCGCCGTGTTCGAGAAATAACGCATAGGGCATCATCTCACCGCTGCGACGCCACGACGCCAGGAGACTTTCAGAGGCTCGTTGCGTCGTTGCGCCGTCGCGGTGGGACACAGCCCTCTATATTTCGCAAATCGGGAGGCTCCCATGGTCAGTATGACTTTCTGTCGCTGGATCGGTTGCGCAGCGTTGGCTGTGCTTGCGTTTCTCACAATCGCCGGTGCTCAGGCTCAACAGCCGGCGGTGCCGTCGTCTACGAGGGCGCGCGCCTCATCGTCGGCGACGGCAAGACCATCGAGAGCTCCGCGTTCGTCGTCGAGAACGGCCGCATCTCTCAGGTCGGGGCTCGAGGACAGATCAAAGGTTCCAGCGGGCGCGTCGCGCGTGGACCTGACCGGCAAGACCGTGATGCCGGCCATCGTCGATGCCCATACGCACATGCCCACCGAGCGGCAGGCGCTCGTGGATCTGCTGCAGCGCAAGGCCTACTTCGGCGTCGCCGCCGTCATCAGCATGGGGCAGGACAACAACGACGTCGCATTTCAGCTGCGGCAGGATCCTGTTCCGGGCGCAGCCCGCTTGCGAACGGTGGGCCGCGGCATCACAGCTCCAGAGCCTGGCCGAACCGAAGCGCCGTACTGGGTGACGACGGAGGCAGAGGCGCGGAAGGCTGTGCAGGAGCTCGCGGCGAAGAAGGTCGACATGGTGAAGATCTGGGTCGACGATCGCGACGGGAAGTACAAGAAGCTGACGCCCGAGCTCTACGGCGCGATCATCGACGAGGCGCACAAGAACAAGCTTCGCGTCACGGCCCACATCTACACGCTGGACGACGCGAAGGGCCTGTTGCGGGCTGGTCTCGACGGCTTCGCGCATACCGTGCGCGACAAGGATATTGATGACGAGTTCGTCGCCTTGGCGAAGAAGCAGAAGGGCCTGTTCTACGTGCCGAATCTGCCTGATTCCGGCGTCAAGACCGACCTCAGCTGGTTGAGCGACTCCGTCAGCGCGCAGGAGCTCACGAAGCTTCAGGCCGGCGCGTCAACCGATCGGCCCGATGTGCAGAAGCTGTTCGGCATTCAAGCGCGGAATCTTGCGCGGATGAACAAGGAAGGCTTCTTCATCGCGATGGGCACCGACGGCGGAGTGCCGTGGGCGCATCACCTCGAGATGGCCGACATGGTGGCGGCCGGGATGACGCCGGCGCAGGTCATCACCACTGCAACCCGCAACGCCGCGCAGTTGCTGCGGCTCGACGATCTCGGCACCGTCGCGCCAGGCAAGAGCGCCGACTTCATCGTGCTCGATGCCAATCCGCTCGACGACATCACGAACACGCGAAAGATCTCCGCGGTGTATCTGCGTGGCGCTGCTGTCGATCGCGCGGCGATCAGGGCGCGTATGACTGGAGCGAAGTAGGCGCGTTCACGCGGCGCGCGTTTGCGGCGGGTCTTGTCACCGATTTCATTCTCGACACCGGTCGAGGCTTTCCTGGTGAGAATTTAGAGCGCTCGTTCGCGATCACGGCGCCCAATTCGAGAGCACGGTCAACGGACCGTTGACCTCACGATCCTGAGACAAATACACGAGCCCGCCCGTCTGCGACGCCGAGAACACACCGAACCGCGGCATCGAGCCGGGAGAGAGAAGGACGCCGTTCGCGATGGGCCGCGGGGGTCCAGTCGTCGCGACGCTGTTCACATCGAACGGCTGTGCCATCAACGTGTTGCTCTGCACGAAAAGCAGGTGGCCGCGGGAGTACGTCACGTTGCCGGAGTCGAGTGTGGCGATGCGCGTTTTCTCTCGCGTGTCGAGCGAGGTGACGTAATACGCGTTGTTCCGGCCGTTCCCTGACGACACGCGATAGAGAATCCGTCTCGTGCCCGTCAGAAAATGCGGACGCACGTGATGAGGTTCGCCCGAATCAGGAGACGTAAGGGACGTGACGTCTCCTCCGTCCGCCGAAATGCGTTTCAGTCCGCCGGGAAATGGGGCGAAGACGATGATGTTGTCAGGACCCCATGTGCCGCCGCGCTGGCTGCCCACTCGCGTCAGAGTGAGCGGCGAAGAAATCTGGTTTGCGTCGCGCGTGCGTGTGCCGAGGCCGTCCAGATCCAGCCGCTTCAACATGCGATCGGCAAAAAATCCGATGGACGTGCTGTCTGGCGACCAGAAAGGAGAGATAGCGCCCTCCGTTCCCGGCAGCCGCCATACGTCTTCGGACGTAAGGGATTGAAGCCAGAGCGCCCTCACGTCTCCGATCTCTCCGCTGTAGACGAGCAGCCGGCCATCCGGTGACGTCGAAAGGATGGTATTCGGCACATTGTTATCCGACGCACGCGCCCATCTCACGCCGTCTGGAGGACTGATGAAGCGCCGCGCCGGAACAGACGGTGACGAACTCTCGATCCCGCGGCGCCGCCGGTGGATGTCGCGCGAGCCTGCTGCGCGGGGTGACAGCGTCGCAGGCGCGACAACCTGCGGTTCCGCGTCCGTCTGCCGGTCCAGCGCGAGACGCGCGATCACCGCCGCGAAGATAACGCCAGCCACGAAGGCCGGGACAACGATCGAACGTCCTCGATGCGGCTTCGAGCGAGCGACTGGCGCAGGCGCAGGCGGCAAGTGATGACGTTCCGCTGTGGGCTCGGGTCGTCCGGTCAGCAGATCGTCGATTTCAAGGCGGGCATCGGCAATATGGGCGAGCCTCCGAGCGCGATCTTTCTCGAGGCATCGCCGCAGCAGCGTCCGGAGTGCCGGCGGCGTGCCGGCTGGCAGAGCGGTCCAGTCGGGTTCGCCGCGCATGACGGCCCCGAGCGTATCGGCGACTGCGATTCCGGGGAACGCACGCTTCGCCGTCAGCATCTCGTACAACAGACAGCCGAACGCCCAGATGTCGCTTCGCCCGTCAAGACGATCGCCCATGGCCTGCTCGGGGCTGACGTAGGCGACAGTCCCGACGAGCACGCCTTCTTTCGTCCCTCCAAGCGTCAGCGTGAGATCGGGTGCGCCGGATTGCGAGGCGGCATCCCGCGCGAGCGTCGCGACGCCGAAGTCCAGCACCTTGATCGTGCCGGCCGCGGTAATCGTGATGTTCGACGGCTTCAAATCGCGATGGATGATCCCCTTGCTGTGCGCGGCCTCGAGCGCCGCGGCGATGCCGGCGGCGCAGCGGAGCACCTCGCGCACCGGCATCGGTCCTCGAAGGAGGCGCTGTTGCAGCGTTTCTCCTTCGATGAGCTCAAAAATCAGGAATGGCGCGCTCTCTCCCTCGACGATATCGAAGAGGGTGCAGATGTTGGGATGGTTGACCTGCGCGATGAGGCGCGCTTCGCGTTGGAGACGCGCGAGACGGTCCGTATCGTGGGCGAACGCAGCGGGGAGAACCTTGACGGCGACATCCCTGCCGAGGCGTGTGTCGCGTGCGCGATACACCTCGCCCATCGCGCCGTGACCAATCAGACCGACAATCTCATACGCCCCGAGCCGGTCGCCCGCTTGTAACGCCATCGTTGTGGGATAATTCTGCCGCAGATCGCGCGGGTCTCAGAGAGATGCGCGCGGACGGTCAGCGAGACGCCAGTATTCGGGCCGCTTGCGCATCGGTAAACGTCAGCGAACCTGTCGCCGCATTATGCACCAGCGCCCTGTCCCATTGCGCCTGCATCAAGCCGGTTGGCGAGTGTGGCGGTGCCGGGCAGGAGCAGGTGGCCGATTTCATGGGCGATGACGCAGGCCAGCACCGAGGCCGTGTCGAGGCGATGGAGGCGTGCGAAGTCCTGCACCTGCTTGAAGAAGATCTGCGCCTTCGCGCTGTTCGCGCGTCGAAGCGCCACGCCCATCACGGGCGATCCCGCTCTGGCATACCCGAGAACCTGCGGGACGATCTGCACGGTGAGCCGCGGTCCCGTGTCGGCCCACCGCACGGTCAATCCGGCACGGGCGAAAATGCGCGTCACTGCCTCCTGGGATTCCTCGAGGACGCCCGCGGGAACCTGAGCCTCGTTGGTCATCTGCAGGGAGGTTGTGAGAGGATGCAAGGGTTCTGCAGCAGCAATTTTTACAATCGTGACGAGAACCGCGACCGTCGCCCACCACTTCGTCATTGGTGGATCCATTTGAAAATGGCGCGGGCGGCGGGGTCGTTAGCGAGCGATTAGGATTCCATTAGCTTTGCGTTTCAGCTTTGATGTGTGGACGCTCGACGCCGATCGCCGCGTGCTGCTGCGCGGCGCCGACCCGGTGTCTCTTTCCCCGAAAGCGTTCGATCTCCTGAGGCTCCTGGCCGAACATCACGAGCGCGCGTTTTCGAAGGCCGAGCTCCATCAGCATCTGTGGCCGAACACGTTCGTGACGGATGGAAGCCTGACGATTCTGGTCGCCGAGATTCGTCAGGTGCTGCAGGATGATGCGGAGCAGCCGCGGTTCATCAGGACCGTGCGGCGTTTTGGCTACGGATTCTGCGCGCCCGTCTCGAGGGCCGGCGAGCCGCAGATCGCGGCGGCGACCCGAAGCGCCTGGGTCATCTGGGGCAACAAGAGCATTGCCGTTGGCGACGGCGAGACGGTTCTGGGCCGTGCGCTCGACGCGACGATTCGATTTGACGTACCGGGCGTCTCACGCCGTCACGCGCGCATCATCGTCTCGGCCGCGAATGTCATTGTCGAAGATCTGGGCAGCCAGAACGGAACTTACGTGCGCGGCGAAAAGATCAGCGGCCGGACGACTATCGAAGACGGCGATGAGCTGCGCCTCGGGCCGGTCGCCGTTTTCATCCGGCTGGTCTCGCCCGACAACTCGACGGTCCCGATGTGTGACAGCGAAATTGTGATGATCATCCGACGCTCCGATTCAACACTGCATCTCATTACACAGCCGGATCACGCCGCGTTGTCCGAACGCATCATGCGAGAGTGGGGAAGCAATCACTTTCCCGAAACACCGCGGAAGATGTCGATCCTCCATGCGGTCGAGCAGCACGACTGCGGGTGGGCTGAGTTCGATGGAACGCTCGTACTCAACGAGGAGACCGGACAGCTCCTCGATTTCACCGAAGTTCCTGATGACGTGAAACGTGCGACGTCATCTCGCGGCATCCCGCCGCTCGCGTCCGACCCGTATGCCGCCGCACTCGCGGCGCAGCATCGCGTGCACGTGTATCGTCGATACAAAGAGGATCCCGCGTGGGCGGCGTTCTTTGCGGAGGTCATCTCAATGCGGGATTCGTACCTCCGTGCGGCTGGCGCAAGTTCGTTAGACGAGTTGCTGCGCGATTACCGCTTTGTGCGTGCCGGCGATCTCGCGTCGCTGGTGTTTTGTAACCAGTGGACGGATGCGGAAGATGACGGCTGCGGCTATTCGATGCACTTGGAGGGGACCATGCTGACGATCACGCCGGACCCGTTGGAAGGCCGAACCATCGACATCGACATCGCGGCGCGCGTGGTTGAGAACAGACGCTTCCGTTCCATCGCTGAAGCCCACGAGGCGGTTGCAGCAGCGCGTCAGGTCACGCTGAACGGAAAAGTGCGAGGTATGTAGCGGGATAGAGTGCCTCGTGCCTCACCGCAGAGTCGCGAAGGCGCAGAGGGACGCGCAGTGCGTTATTCGTTTGTCGTTCTTCCTTCTTCGTTACCGTTATTTGAATAGCCCCCGCATGCGCCTCTTCAGCTCGTCTACGATGCCTTCGCGGATGATGGTTCCAAGATCGATATCGAATTTTGGTGCATCGAGCGAGCCGGTAATCGTCAGCGGGACGACGATTTCGCCGCCCTTGCGAAGGCGGGCAAGCTCGTGAACGCTGTCGACACCCGCCGCCACGCGCTCTGCAGAGACGAACGCGCGCCCGCGCAGATCCACCGATCGATCGAAGCCGATCCGCCCGCTCAGCGACGCGCGCAAGTGACCAGCCTGGATAATGAGGTCGTCTGTTGTGGCCGTGCCGCGCGCGATCACCAGAGAGGCGCTGAGCGCCTCGAAGCGCGTGTCCTGTCCGTCGCCTTCCGACAGGCGGAGCGCACGGTTGACCGCAGCGAGCAGCGGGAAGTCATGAAGCACGCCGTTTGAAACCACTAGGTGCGCTCCACCCTCCATGCGCGTGAGGAACCCCGGCTCGAAACGGCCCTTCAGCTTCGCGTCGATACGCCCTCGGCCGTCGAGCTTCGCGTCGCGACCTGCGACGGTGTCCAGAAGCGCGCCGACATCGAGATCGCGGACGACCCCATCCATCGCCCACGCCGGCGCGTCGCCGAGCATCAACGTGAAGCGGCCCTCATGCGAGCCTCCGTTGATGGTGAAAGTCGTCGGTGCGAACGTAAGCTGGGTTCCCTGGATGATGAAGGGCGCGTTGAGTTGCTGCAGCCGCAGCGGCTCGATCGTAATTGCGGGTGCGCGAAGCGTTCCGCGACCCGAGAGGCCGGAGGTCGCGCGGTCGATTCTGACGCTCACCGATGCCGCTGCCGGTTCGGCTTCCTCGATGCGAACCACCGTTGGACGCGAGGCGGCGAGGAGCCCGAATAATGCCGGCAGATCGGCATCGCGAATGGCGGGCGCGGAGAACGTGAGTTGCACTGATTGCGGATCGGTCTCCGCCTGGCCGCTTATCACGGCGCTGCCCACGCGGCCCGTCAGCGGTGCGAGACGGAGTCCCCCCGGAGTCACGATCAACTCCGTGCTCAGATCGTCGATCCGCGATCTCTCACGTATCGCATCGTCCGCGCCCACATCGAAAATGAGGAGTCGTCCGCCGGCGACGCGCACTCGATCGATTCCGATACCGGCGCCCGCGCCGCGCGTTGGCGCTGGGAACACGGCCGGAGCTCGCCACCTGCCGTCGGCGCCGCGGAGGATCGATACGGTGAACCCGTCGAGACTCACCTCCGTGATGTGGACCGGTCCCCTGAAGAATGATCGCAGCACGGGGAAAACTTCGATGCGATCGAGGCTGACCGCAGGCGCCTGCTGCTCGGAGTCGCCAACACGTATGTCCGACCCGGTGAATGCCGGTCGCGGGATCAGCGAGAAGCCAAGCTGCCCGATAGCGACCGGCTGACCGAGGGCGGTCGAGAGACGCGACTCTGCAATATCCCGCACGAAGTCGGCGATAAGCGAGCCGCGGATGGCCAGCAACACAGCCAGAGCGGCGATCCCGCCGAAAACGACCGCGATAACCGCTAAGAAGCGCCTGCGCATGGAGCTATCAAGCCATCTTAGCGCGCTGTAACATTCGACCGGACTCTGGCAGAGAATCGGCGTACCGCACCTCGAGGAGCGCGTAGCCGGCGAAGAACACGCCTGCGCCGAACGCGTAGGCCGCCTCGCTGAGCCCGGTGTCGATCTGGAACGATGGTCTTTGCTAACGCGGGGTGAGCGTCCATGAAGTGCTGAAGAGAGTAACTCAACGCTGTAACCTTATTGGCATGCGACTCATTGCGCTCGTCACGGTTGTCGTTGTCCTGGTGCCCGTCGCCGCCTACTCACAGACCGACGCCGGTCAGATCGCATTCGGTGCACGTCATGCGATCGCCCTGCGCACGAACGGCGAGATCGTCACCTGGGGTAACAACGTCATGTGCCAGCTCGGCCGGCGCGGCGGAAATCAGAACGGCGATCCCGGGCTCGTGCTGCGAAACGGCATCCATATCGCAGCCGCAGCGGACCACTCCATCGCGGTCACCCGCGACGGGCATGTCTACGGATGGGGGATGAACGCGGAAGGGCAGCTCGGCATCGGCAATGAATTCGATCAATGTGAAGGGCCGGCATTGATCGAGTCGCTCGAGGGCAAGGGTATCGTTCAGGTCGCGACCGGCCAGAATTTCAGCGTGGCGCTCAGCCGGAACGGCGAACTCTACTGTGCAGGCGCCAGCGATATGGGACAATGCCCGGCCGTTAAGGGCGTGCCGAATCAAGTATTCAGGCTGGTGGCGGTGCCGCCGAATGTTGGCGCGTTCGATGCCGTCAGCGCCGGATCGTTCCACACGCTTGCGCTCACCAGAGACCGTCGGCTGTTTGCGTTCGGCCGCGGTCGCGATGGTCAACTCGGTAACGGCCTGGTCACGAATGGCGCACGCATCATCGATGCGCTGTCAAGTGTCGTATCGTTCGACGCCGGTACCTGGCACAGCTCCGCAGTGACCGCTGATGGCGCGGTGTGGGTCTGGGGCAACAACATCAAGTCGCAACTCTGCAACAGCACCACAACAAACAGCGCCGTGCCGACGAAGGTTTCGCTTCCGGACGATGACAAGGTCTTGCGGGTCACGGCTGGAGGCCACGGCACGCTGATACAGACCGCTGACGGCGCCATCTACGCCTGTGGAGACAATCAGTTCGGCGGTCTCGGCGCCGGAACGCCCGTTGTGGTTCCCAAACCTGCCCGGGTGACCACGGGCGCGGTGACGTCGGGCGTTTTCGTCGCCGGCGGCAACTACGCCGCGGTCAGCGCCGATGGCTGCACGGTCCGCGTGACTGGCGACAGCGACGGCGGTGTTGTGAATTCCAGTGGGAATGGGAGCCGCACGTTCGTGCCGCGCGCAGGCCTTTCTCTCTGCGGCACGGGCGCGACGACGAAGATGGCGGATGTCGTGAATCCGGCGCCGCGGGGCGGCGCGTCGGGGTGCTGGGCAGCGCCGATCAATGAAGACGCGGCCGCGAGTCCGCGATTCGGCGGGCTCAATCAAGCGATGACCGTGGTCGAAGACATTCTGAAGAGGAATGCGGCGTTTGTTGCGCCGCTCGAGCCGGTCCGTTGGCGATCATCGAAGTCCGCGGGACCGCTGGAGGAGGGTGGCGCCCGCATTCACGTCAAGGTCGTTCCGGAGCGTAAGCTCGACGGCACCCGCCTGTGGACGAGCGACTGCGGCGTGATTCCACAGCTCGATCGGATCGGCGGCGCCATCTCGCAGATCTCGGTCTTCTTCAACGTCGATCCGCGTGGTTACCTCATCGGATCGACCGGCGCCGTCCCGAAGCTCACCGGTCGTGCCGGCGGGTTTCCCGAGTACGAGAACTGGGTGCTGATGACGAAGGACGGCCGGTTGCCATGGATCCCGGTCACGCTTGGCGAGAAACTTGATGTGGAAGGCGAGAAGCGCGAGCGCGCGCTGGCCGAATGGAAAAGTCGCATGGCCAGCATGAAGATGCCGGATGAAGCAGCGACTCTGAAAACCTACGAGATGCTGAAGAAGAGCGATGCGGCCGGAGCGGACAAGTTCCTCGCCAGCGCCCGGCAGCAGCGAGACGAGCTCGCGCGCCTGCAGCGAGATGTGTATCCGCTCCAGCTGGCGTCGCTGGAGCGGCAACTCCAGGAGTACCGCGAGTATCGCGCGTCGCAATCACCGGAGGCTCTGCGGTCGCCGGCCGTACGCGGTGACATCTCGGGCGATGGCAAACGAAAACTCGACGCCGACGTTGCGCGCCTGCGTGCGATTCCGGCCGCGGAACAGCAGCAGATCAACGCCCTGGCGAAGCAGGGACGCGCGCAGGAAGCGCGCGCGCTCCGTCAGGCCCATGCCGAGCGTTCGGCGCCCCTGATCGCCGATGCGATCGCACGCTACGACCTGACGAATTTCCAGGCCGGGCCGGCAGAGCGCGCGATCAGCGTCAAGCCTGATCCGTCATTTCCAAACTTCAAGGAACCGAACCGGATTCAGCTTATTGCGTTGATGTTCTCGATGGATCCGAACCCGCGAAACACCGAGCGGCGCGAGTGGCAACAGCGCGTGAAGGACACCTTCGACTATACGGCGCTGGCCGCGCTTCTGAAGTAGAGCGGTCTTCTTCACGCGCTGGACCACACATTTTTTGCGCGCCGGTGTTTGTGTCTCGCAGCCGGCAGACGGCTGTCAGGGCGACATCGCACTCTGACGCTACCTGCCCCGGTTAACGGAGCGACGGCGAGCCTACTTCGCTGGCGACCGCAGGAATGGACAAGCCCGCGCCGACCCCTAACTCAGCAGATCATTTGTGGACCACCCTGAGAGCCTTGGCGCGGTTAAAGTATTCATCTTCGGTGTTCGTGGAGATCCGAGATCGCCATTTTGAGGCCACTCGTTACACAGCCTAGAATGACCCGCCAGCCCCACTTTCGATAAACATATGAAGCGCGCCTACTACTCGGCAAGCACAGCACAGTTTGTGGCGTCGTCCGCCGCGTCCATTCTTGGAGAGCTTGCCGAGAACAGTGAATTTGGTATCGAGCTCACTCAGAAAGATGCGTGGCTTGAGGAAATTCGGATCCTCAAGGCTGCGCTCACCGGCGTTGACGGGACAGTCTTCCTGGAGTTCGTTGTGCCGCGCATTGGGAGCCGAATCGATGCGGTAGTAATCTCAGGACCGGTCATATTTGTGATCGAATTCAAGGTAGGCAACGAAAAGTTCACCCCCGCTGCCATGGATCAGGTCTGGGATTATGCGCTAGACCTCAAGAACTTCCATCAAGGGAGCCACGACGCGGCGATCGTCCCGATTCTGGTTGCCACGCGTGGCACGGGTTCTGACGTGGATCTTCCTAAGCCCTACAGTGACAGGGTATATCCACCAACTAAGTGCGATGAAGCCAGTCTCTCCGATTTGATTACTGCAGGTGTACGTGATGTTGGAGGAGTGCCAATCAACGCAGAAGAGTGGAGCAGGTCCTCATACCATCCGACCCCGACGATCATCGAAGCCGCTCGCGCTCTCTACGCGCACCACTCGGTCGACGAGATCGCGCGCAACGACGCTGGGCACTAAACCTAAGGATGACTTCGCGTCGGATCGACGAGTTGATCGATGAGGCCAGGACCACAAGTGGGAAGACAATCGTCTTTGTTACTGGTGTTCCGGGTGCGGGTAAAACGCTAGTCGGTCTCAACGTTGCCACTAAGAAATACGACAATAGCCAGGACACGCACGCCGTCTTTCTATCAGGAAACGGTCCCTTGGTAGCGGTACTCCGAGAGGCGCTCACGCGAGACGCGATGAAGCGCCTTAGCAAGAAGCCGAAGCGCCAGGACAGATCAGCCGTCAAGCAGGAGGTGAAGGCGTTCATCCAAAATGTCCATCACTTTCGAGATGCTGGACTCCAGGACGACGGCCCTCCTAGCGATCGCGTGGTGATTTTCGATGAAGCTCAACGGGCTTGGGACTGCGCGATGACCGCAGACTTCATGGCCAGGAAGAAGGGGCGTCCAGGGTTCCGTCAGTCCGAACCAGCGTTTCTCATTTCATATCTGGATCGTCACCGCGACTGGGCGGTCATTATCTGTCTCGTTGGAGGAGGGCAGGAGATTAACCGCGGCGAAGCTGGTATTTCTGAATGGCTCGACGCACTGCAGTTGAGCTTCGCGGCTTGGCGCGTATACGTCTCCCCCGATCTCACGGACAGTGAGTACGCTGCCGGTCACGTACTGGAGAAGCTCGCCGGGCGCGCAAACGTCAAGACTGACAAAAGCCTACACCTCGCCGTCTCTATGAGGTCCTTCCGCGCAGAGAAAGTGTCTGCATTTGTCAAAGCGGCCTTGGACTGCGAGAGCGGTCGAGCCGGCGAGATCCTCAAGCAGATATCCGAGCGCTACCCCGTCGCACTCACCCGCGACTTAAATCAAGCGAAGCAATGGATTCGCGAGCACGCGCGAGGAACGGAGCGGTTCGGGCTCGTCGCTTCATCCGGCGCTCAGCGGCTAAAACCGCACGCGATCGATGTCCGGATGGAAATCAATCCAGTGCACTGGTTTCTGAATGACGCCGATGACACGCGGTCGAGCTACTATCTCGAGGATGCTGCCACTGAATTTCAGGTGCAAGGGTTGGAGCTCGATTGGGTATGCACAGTCTGGGACGCAGACCTTCGGTTCGCCGGCTCGCGATGGAAGTACCACTCCTTTCGGGGAATGAAGTGGAATGATGTCAAGAAGCCGACTCGACAGCAGTACCTGCTGAATGCCTATCGTGTATTGCTCACGCGAGCGCGTCAGGGCATGGTGATCTGTGTTCCTCGTGGTGAGAAGTCCGACCCGACCCGTAATTCTGCGTACTACGATTCGACGTTCGAGTATTTGGCGCTCATCGGCATCCCAGTTATTGCGTAGAAACGGCCGGCTTCTTCCACCAGCACATCGGCTGCGGATGCACATCCTCAACGAAATGGGAGGTGCCCACCCGCCCGTGTACGAACGGTCTGTGCTCGATCCGCAGCGTCCGTTCAGCGATCGCCTTGCCATTACTCAGACCGGCCGTGAGGTACTCGAGGGCGTGACCGATTGGCTCTCGCTGCAACCGCCCGTCCGGTGGGTCGGCGGCGTGCGGATCGAACCCTCAACGCCTCACTGGCGCTGGGACGAGGCGCGACAGGACGTTACATGGCGTGAGTAGCCCGACGCGTGGCGCCGATTTTCCGTACGTCGTCGGCCCGCAATATTTGCTCATCGATTGGGGGTGCGTGCGAGGGGGTGTGCGACGGGTGGCGCCGATTTTTCTTTGTCCGCCCCGCAGGGCCGTCCCCCGTACACGTGTATGTCGGCCCGAGGACGGACGAAGGAAAATCGGTGACAGGACCCGTCGCATCTTCCTCGCTTTGAATCCACCAGCCCTTGGTGATTGATACGAACAGGCCAGCGGCCGTGCGCCTTATCGGCCGCCGCCATGCCGGCGACGGAGCTCGCGCATCGGGTTGCGGCAGATCTGCGCGGTGTATCTGCGGGGCGGTGCGATCGATCGATCGATCGCGCGGCGATCACGGCACGGATGAGTGGAGGGAAAGTAAAAGCTCGAAAGCTCGATCTTGCGCAGTCGACTGCAATTCGACTATCGACCCGCCCCCATGTTAGGCTCTGCCAATTCTCGGTGGCGAGGCGCCACCGTAACCCGATGTTCCCGGCATGGAGTCCGGGAAGGATGTGATGATGAATCTTCGAGCTATTCAATCCGGTTCGGCTCGCATCCGTCTGCGTCAAGCCCACCAATTCGTCTCTCAATTTCCCGCGGAACTGAAGTGCTGCTGCTCGGCGCGTCGCGCGGGGCGGTCGACGATCTCGCGCGCACGATCGCGATGGAGAAAGGCGCGACCTTCGGCCTCCATCGTCTGTCGTTCACGCAGCTCGCGGCGCGCCTCGCGGCATCGGAGCTGGCGGCCGGCGGACAGGCGCCGTCTTCGGCGCTCGGTTACGAAGCGGTCGCCGCGCGCGCGGCGTTCGAAGCGGCGAAAGACGAAGCGCTCGATTACTTCTCTCCGGTTTCGAACACTCCAGGTTTTCCGAAAGCGCTCGCGCGCACGCTGCAGGAACTGCGGTTAGCCGGCGTCGCCGCAGGACCGTTGGGCGGATTGCTGCGAAGCGGACCGGATCTCGCCGATCTGCTCGATCGCGTCGAGACGCTGATGAGCGAGGCCGGCGCGAGCGACCGCGCGTCGCTGTTCGCGACGGCGACGAAGGCGCTTGACGCTCGCACCCGATCACTGACGCCTGGCCGTCGATGCCGGTGCTGCTGCTCGACGTGCCGTTCGAGTCAGATGCCGAAGCGCGAGTTTCTCTGGACGCTGCGTCGAAAGGCATCGCCGCAAGGCGCTCGTCACCGTTCCCGACGGCGACATGCGGACGGTCGCGCAGCTCGAGAAACGCGGCGTCGACGATCGAGACACTGCGAGCCGGACGGCGATACCGATCTCACGCGGCTTTCGCGTCATCTGTTTTCCGCGGAGCCGCCGCCCGAACGTGAGCGCAGCGGCGAGCTCGTCTGGTTTTCCGCGCCCGGCGAGGGACGCGAGTGCGTCGAAATTGCGCGGCGGATTGCTCGAAAGAGGCCGAGCAAACGGCGATCCGCTTCGACGAAATCGCCATCCTGATCCGCTCGCCTCAGCATTACGTCGGCGTGCTCGAGCACGCGCTGGCCCGGGCGAAGATCCCGGCGTATTTCGATCGAGGCATCAGGCGTCCACATCCGGCCGGCCGCGCATTCCTGGCGATGCTCAGCTGCGCCGCGGAGAACTTCTCGGCGAAGCGCTTTGCCGAATATCTGTCGCTCGGCCAGGTTCCGTCGCTGCGAGATCGAGAGAACGCCAAGCCGACCGATTCGTGGGTGCCGTCAAACGACGAGGTGTTCGGCGTGCTTTCAGAGCCGACAGCGCAGACGAAGATGAGGACGCTCAGCCGATCGCCAATCGCCCAATCGCCGAATCGCCGGATCGCCGATCGACCAGCGGCCATCGTCGCGGGCACGCTGCGCGCGCCGTGGAAGTGGGAAGCGCTGCTGGTCGAGTCCGCCGTCATCGGCGGCAGCGAACGCTGGGCGCGGCGCCTGAATGGTCTGGCGGAGCAGTATCGCCTGCAGATTCGCGAGCTGACGGAAGACGAGCCGGACTCGTCGCGCATCCCGCACTTCGAGCGCGAGCTGCAGAATCTCGAGCACCTGCGCGCCTTCGCGCTCCCGCTGGTCGAGACGATCTCCGAGTGGCCGGACGAAGCGACCTGGGGCGACTGGCTGCAGCGCCTCGAGGGGTTCGCGCCGCGCATCCTTCGAAAGCCCGAACACGTGCTGCGGGTGCTCGCCGATCTGCGGCCGATGGCGGCAATCGGACCGGTCTCTCTGACTCGAAGTCCGCGACGTCCTCGCCGATCGACTGCTGTCGCTCGAAGTGGAGCCGCCGGCGAATCGATACGGACGCGTGTTCGTCGGCAGCCCGCATCAGGCCAGAGGCCGTGCGTTCAAGGTCGTGTTCGTGCCCGGCCTGGCGGAGCGGCTGTTTCCGCAGAAGCTGCGCGAAGATCCGCTGCTGCTCGACGATCTGCGGCAGCGATCTCGAAAGCGACCTCTCGCTCAAGGGCGATCGCGCCGAGCTCGAGCGGCTTCTCCTGCGTCTCGCGGTCGGCGCCGCGACGGATCGGCTCTACGCGTCCTTCCCGCGCATCGAGTCGTCTGAAGCGCGCGCGCGCGTGCCGTCGTTTTACGCGCTCGAAATCATGCGCGCGGTCACCGGACGGGTGCCCGATCATCAGACGCTCGAGCGCACGGCGGCGCACGAGTCGAGAGCCAGCCTCGCATGGCCGGCGCCGGCGGATGCGGCAGATGCGATCGACGACTTCGAGCACGACCTCGCCGTGCTCCGCCGGCTGATGTTCAGCGGCGACGACGTCAAAGGCCGCGCGCACTACATGCTCACGTTGAACGACGTGCCTGAAGCGATCGGTCACAGAACGCTGGGCGCGTGCGCGAAAGGAGTGGTCGCAATACGACGGCCTCGTCCGCGTCACCGACGCGACACGGCCGTTCCTCGCAGAAGCAGCGGCTGAACGCGCGGCCGTATTCGGTGTCCGCGCTGCAGCAGTACGCCGCGTGTCCGTATCGGTTCTTCCTGTCGGCTGCGTATCGTCTCTCGCCGCTCGAAGAGCCGGAGCCGCTGCAGCGCATGGACCCGCTGACGAAGGGCAGCCTGTTTCATCAGGTCCAGGCCGAGTTCTTCCGCGCGCTGCAGAAGGCGAAGCTCTCCATCGCCACCGGCTCAAAGAGATCGCGTGCTCGAAGACGCTCGACGACACGCTCACGCGCATCGCCGCGGAATACTACGAGCGCCTCGCGCCGGCGATCGATCGCGTCTGGCAGGACGAAATCGCGAGCATGCGGACCGATCTGCGCGTGTGGGTCGATCAGCTTGCGACGAACGCCGAATGGGAGCCGTGGCTGTTCGAATTTGCGTTCGGTCTGCCCGGTCAGCCGGGACACGATCCGGCGAGCCTCAAGGATCCGGTCACGATCAACGGCAAGTTCATCCTTCGCGGCTCGATCGATCTCGTCGAGCGCAAGCCGGGGACGAAGATTCTGCGGGTGACCGATCACAAGACAGGAAAGAACCGTTCGGCGAAAGGCGCCATCATCGGCGGGGGAGCGCAGCTGCAGCCGATCATCTACAGCCTCGCGGTCGAGCAGGCCACCGGCTGCACGGTGCGAGAGCGGCGCGCTTCTCGTACTGCACGACGTCCGGCGGCTTCACGGATCACTCCGTTCCGATCAACGAGAAGACCCGGCGGATGGGCATCGAGGTGCTCGAGATCGTCGATCGCGCCGTGGAGCTCGGCATGCTGCCGCCGGCTCCGAACGAGAGGGCCTGCAGCTTGTGCGACTTCCTTACGTCTGCGGTCCCGATCAGGAGCGGCGCGCGCAATCGCAAATCGAAACAGGAGATCGCCGATCTGCATCGAGCTCAGGGAGCGCCCATGACAGAAAGGAAAAACGAAAAACGAAAAACGAATCGACGGTCGCGTCTTGGCCGATCAGCACGATCGCGATCTCATCTCGACAGCGCTCGACGACACGCTCATCGTCGAAGCCGCCGCCGGCACAGGCAAAACCACCGAGCTCGTTCACCGCATCGTCCGCGTGATCGAAACCGGCCGCGCCGAGGTGACCGAGATCGTGTCGGTCACCTTCACCGAGAAAGCCGCCGGCGAGCTGAAGCTCAGGCTTCGCGAAGCGCTCGAAGAATCGCGCAGCGCGGCGGCTGCGGGATCGAAAGAACGCGAGCGGCTGGACGAAGCGCGCTTCGCCGGCTCGAAGAAGCGCAAATCAGCACGATCCACGGCTTCTGCGCCGACCTGCTGCGCGAACGTCCGGTCGAGGCGCGCGTCGATCCGTTGTTTGCCGTGCTCACCGAGGCGCAGGCCGCGCCGGCTGTACGACGCGGCGTTTCAGACGTGGTTTCAGGAACAGCTCTCGAATCCTCCCGAGGGGATTCAGCGTTCGCTTCGGCGTCCGAGCTTCGCGGGATTCGGGCCTGGCGCGCGAGCAACGAGGACGGTCCGGTCGAGCGGCTGCGGAATGCCGGCTGGGAGCTGATTCAGTGGCGCGACTTCGAAGGGGACTGGCAGCGTCCGCCGTTCGATCGTCGAGCGCCGCATCGATGCGCTCGTGCAGCGGCTGCGCGAGTTCGCCGATCTGTCGGCGAGTCCTGCGTATCAGTACGACAGCCTTCTGCCTCGATACCCGGCCGGCGCGGCAGCTCAGCGAAGAGATCGTCGCGCACGGAGAACGTCGCGCCGCGCGATTACAGCCGGCTGGAAGGGGCGCTCATCGATCTCTGCAGGAACCGCCAGTTCCGGCAGGCGCGCAAGGGCAGCGGCAAGCAGTATCGGCCCGGCGTGCCCAGGGAAGATGTCACCCGCGCGCGCGACGAGCTGCAGGCCGAGCTCACGCGCTTCGAGACCGATGCGAACGCCGATCTCGCCGCGCTCCTGCGCGAAGAGCTGCGCGCGTGCGCCGACAAGTACGAGCAGGCGAAGGCGAAGGCCGGCGCGCTCGACTTTCTCGATCTGCTTCTCAAGGCGCGCAATCTCGTTCGAGACGATGCCGAGGTGCGGCGCAGCTTTCAGCAGCGCTTCAAGCGTCTGTTCGTCGACGAGTTTCAGGATACCGATCCGCTGCAGGCCGAGATCCTGCTGCTCCTGGCCGCGGACGATCCCTCCGTCACGGATTGGCGGAAGGTTCGACCCATCCCCGGCAAGCTCTTCATCGTCGGCGACCCGAAGCAGTCGATCTATCGATTCAGGCGCGCGGACGTCGGCATCTACCGCGGCGTCTACGAGATGTTGCAGGCGGCGGGAGCGAAGCCTGTGACGCTGCGCACCAGCTTCCGCGCCAGGCCGAACATTCAGCGCACCATCAACGCGTCGTTTGAGCCTGTCATGACCGGAGATGTGCAGGCTGCGCAGGCCAGCTACGTTCCGCTCGAGCCGTTCCGGTCCGATTCGCCGGAGCAGCCATCGGTCGTTGTGCTTCCTGTCCCCGAGCCGTACGGCAAACAGCGGATCGCGAACACGTCAATTGAGGAGTCTCTTCCCGATGCCGTCGGCGCGTTCGTGGATTGGCTGATTCAACGAAAGCGGCTGGAAAGTAGCCGAACGCGCGTCTCGGCTTCCGCAGGCGTCAGCCTTCGGTGGCGCATCGGCTTCAAGCCGGGCGAGACGGAACATCTCGTTCCGATCCAGGCCAGGCACATCTGCCTGCTGTTCCGCCGGTTCGTCAGCTTCGGCGAGGACATGACGCGGCCGTACGTGCGGGCGCTCGAAGCGCGCGGCGTCCCGCATCTGCTCGTCGGCGGCCGGTCGTTTCACAACCGCGGCGAAATCGAGACGCTGCGCGCCGCGCTCGCGGCGATCGAGTGGCCAGACGATGAGCTGTCGGTGTTTGCGACGTTGAGGGGAGCGTTGTTCGCGATCGGGGATGAGGAGCTGCTCGAATATCGCCATCAGTTCGGCCATTTCCATCCGTTCCGGATTCCGCCTTCAGGCGACGATGGACTCCGGACTGTCGACTCGGACTGGCCTTGCGCCTGACGACTCCTGCGCCGCCGTGCAGCGCTTCCCGATCGTCGACGCGCTTTCTCTTCTGCAGCGCGCTGCATCGCTCGCGCAACCACGTCTCCGTCGCGACGACGATCTCGACGCTGCTCGACGCCACGCGCGCGCACGTGCGCTTTGCGCTCGAGCATGGCGGCGAGCAGGTGCTGGCGAATGTGCTTCACGTCGCCGAGCTCGCGCGCCGTTACGAAGCCGATGGAGGGATTTCGTTCCGCGGGTTCATCGAGGAGCTGCGCGAGCAGGCCGAAGACGGCCAGGCCGGCGAGGCGCCGATTCTCGAAGAGGGCAGCGACGGCGTGCGCCTGATGACCGTGCACAAGGCGAAGGGGCTCGAATTCCCCGTCGTCATTCTCGCGGACATGACCGCGAAGATGCGCAGCGCATCCGCCAGCCGGTACATCGATTCCGAGCGCGGCACCTGCGCCATTCGCATTGCCGGCTGTTCGCCGTTCGATCTGATTCAGCACGAGCCCGAAGAGCTCGCACGCGACGAGGCCGAAGGCGTGCGCCTTGCGTACGTCGCCGCGACCCGCGCGCGCGATTTGCTGGTCGTGCCCGCCGTTGGCGACGAGGAGCGCGAAGGCTGGATCGACCCGATCAACCGCGCGATCTATCCGCCGAACGAAACAAGACGCCAGCAGGTCGCTGCGCCGGGATGTCCTGCGTTCAAATCGAAGGACTCGGTTCTGATGCGTCCGAACGGCGATCCTGCGTCGACGAACACTGTTGCTCCGGGCCTGCACGCGTTCGGCGACGAGTCACTCGGTCGTCTGGTGGGATCCGCGCAACCTGGAGCTCAACGCCGAGCCGCCGCTCGGGCATTCGCCGTTCCGAGCTCATCGTCAAGGATGTGGCGCCGCGGACCGTCGAGGCCGGTCTCGCCGACTACACCGCGTGGCGGACAGCGCACCGACGCTGCCGTCGCTGAGGGAGGCCGCCGGTCGATTGCGGCGCAGACCGTGACGCAGTGGTCGAAGATGTAGCGCGCGATGACGGCAGCGTGAAGCTGCCGCCGGTGAAGATCATGGAGGTGCCGCGGGAACCCGACCGTCCAACAGGGATTCGATTCGGCGCGCTCGTGCACGCTGTTCTTGGAACCGTGCCGCTCGATGGAGATGCTGATGTCATCCGGCGCGTGACCGAGCTCCAGGCGCGCACGCTTGGGTCTACGGACGAGGAAGTCGAGTCTGCCGCGAAGGTCGTGCAGACCGTGCTGGCGCTGCCGATTCTCGAACGCGCACGCGAAGCGGCAAAGGCGAATCGCTGCAGGCGTGAAGCGCCGATCGCCTGGCGTAATGGCGACAACGCTCATCGAAGGGGTCGTCGACCTCGCCTTCGAGGAAGGGAAGCGATGGACCCTTGTCGATTTCAAGACCGACGAAGAGCTGACGCGATTTTCGAACTACGCCATGCAGGTTGGTTTGTACGGAAAGGCGATGCAGGCGGCAACAGACCAGGAGACGACGGTTGTGTTGATGCGCATATGATCCGTGCAGGTTTAACGAAAAGCGAAGAACGAAAAACGAATAGAGCCAACACGCCGCCGATAGATTTCCTCCGCCGTGACGCCCGTTTGCGACGGGTGCGCCGATTTTTCTTTATCCGCCCCGCAGGGACGTCCCACGTACACGTGTGTGTCGGCCCGAGGACGGTCGAAGGAAAATCGGTGACAGGACCCGTGAGGATCCGTCAGAATCTACGTTTCTTCCACTAACTATCCCAATGCCCAGACCGCGCCTGCTCCTCGTCGACGATCACATTCCGTTTCTGGAATCGGTCCGCCGCCTTCTCGCTCCCGCGTTTGACATCGTCGCCGTTGCGGGCGACGGCGCTCAGGCGCTGGAACTGGCCGCGAGCCTCCGCCCCGACGTGGTCGTTCTGGACCTCGCCATGCCGGGGATGAACGGCTTTCAGACGCTCGATCATCTCCGGCGAGATGGCCCGGAAACCCGAGTCGTCTTCCTGACGATGCACCGGGAAGACGAATTCGTCGTCGCGGCCATCAACGCAGGTGCGCACGGCTACGTGCTGAAATCGCACATCCAGTGGAATCTGATCGGCGCCATCGACCACGCCCTCGCGGGCCGGCTGTTCGTGCCATCCCTGACGTCGCTCTCGACTGTCGCAGGCAATGGGCATACAGTCCAGTTCCATACCAACGACAGCGACTTACCTGGACGAGGTGAGCCACCTCATTGATGCGACGCTTCAGTCGGGTGAGCAGGTCGTGATGCTCGCCAATGAAGCGACCCGCGTTGGCGTCGCTCAGCGCCTGCAGGCGCGGCAGATGGATCTGACGATGCTCGAAGAGCGTGGACAGTACGTCGCGCAGGATTCGGCACTGGCCCTGTCACAAGTGCTGCATGACGGAAGACCTGACAAGGAGCGCCTCGCGGAGATGGTCCACGGCCTCGACCAGTTGCGCCTGGCCGGTCCGAACGGACCGCGAGGTCGTCTGACGATCTTCGGCGACATGACCACCCACCTTTGCCGGAATGGCGATTTCGAGGCGGCGCTGGAGCTCGAACGGATCTGGAACGAGGTGACGCGCGCGTTGCCGTTTTTCACGGTCTGCAGCTATCCGATCGACTGCTTCGAGGGTCCAGACGCCATGGATGATCTCTCGAACGTGTGCGCGGCGCACAGCGCAGTGACGTCCGGGATTTTCGCGAAGCGCTCGCTCAATACAACTGAGGTGACCAGATGAGCGTGGCCACTCGAACGCGCCAGGACACCGACGAGTTGTTCCGGTTGGTGGCGGACAGGCTGCCGCTGCTCGTCTGGGTGTCGGATCCCGACAAACGCTGTACCTACTTCAACAAGCCGTGGCTCGATTTTACAGGGCGACCCCTCGAGTCTGAGCTCGGCGACGGTTGGGCAGATGGTGTACACGCCGCAGATCTGCAGCGGTGCCTCGAGACATACTCCCGCGCGTTCGACCGCCGCGAAACGTTCACGATGGAATATCGGCTTCGCCGGCATGACGGCGAATACCGGTGGGTCCTGGACAAGGGAGCGCCGGTGTTCAAGCCCGACGGGTCGTTCGCCGGCTACATCGGCGCGGCCTTCGACGTCACGGAGTTCAGGCGCGCTGAAGCCGAGCGAAACGTGGCCCGCGATCGGCTCCAACTGGAGTTCAAAGAAGCTCAGCGCCTTGCTGGCGTCGGCAGCTGGCACTGGGAGCCAGACACCGACACTGTCGTGTGGTCCGAGGAGCTCACTCGCATTGCCGGTCGCGATCCGAGCTCGCCGGCCCCGACCTACAAGGAGCACTCACAGCTCTATACCAGCGAGAGTTGGGATCGGCTGCGCGGCGTGGTCGAATCGGCTCTCCACACCGGTACGCCCTACGAGCTCGATCTGGAGATGATCCTGACTGACGGCACGCATCGGTGGGTCAGGGCACGCGGCGAGGCCCGGCGCGATGCCGGCGGCCGCATCATCGGGCTTCGCGGCACCGTCCAGGACATCGCGGAGCGCAAGCTCGCCGAAGAAGCGCTGTCCAGCGTGAATCGCCGTCTCCTTGAAGTCCAGGAATCGGAGCGCGCCCGGATCGCCAGAGACCTGCACGACGACATCGGTCAGCGCGTCGCCTTGCTGTCCGTGGGGTTGGGACAACTGAAACGACTGCAGCCGGATGCGTCTGACGACGCCATCAGCTGTCTGGACACGCTTCAGAAGCAGACCGCGGAAATCATAAGCGATCTGCAGGCACTCTCGCATGAGCTGCACCCGCCACGGTTGATGCTGCTGGGAGTTGTGGCCGCAATGCGGGGGCTCTGCCGTGAGGTATCGGAGCAGAACGGCGTCGCGATCGATTTTCGCTCCGAGAACGTTCCGGCGAACGTACCGAACGACACGTCGCTCTGTCTGTTCCGGGTCCTCCAGGAAGCCCTGCACAACGCCGTACGACACAGCCAAATCCGCCACATCGATGTGCATCTTCGCGGAACCGTCGACGCCGTCAGTCTCACCGTTCGTGATGAAGGCGTTGGCTTCGACGTCAATGCGGCGAGCCGCGGCACGGGACTGGGCCTGACCAGCATGAAGGAACGTCTGAAGCTCGTATGTGGCGAGCTCTTCATCGAGTCGCACCCGGCACGTGGCACCACTATCTCGGCCCGCGCGCCTGTGCGGGGGAGCTAGGGGGAGTCGACAGTCGGCAGTCGGCAGTCGGTAGTCGACAGTCGGTAGTGGATGGGCGACCCCCGTTGCGACGGGTGGCGCCGATTTTTCTTTGTCCGCCGCGCAGGGCCGTCCCACGTACACGCGTATGTCGGCCCGAGGACGGACGAAGGAAAATCGGTGACAGGACCCGTCGCAGGCCAGTGTCGCCGACAGGACCCGCCTTCGCGCTGCGCGAGATAGTTACGGCCGTGGCGGATGCGTCAGACCCAGCGCCACCGTCACTTCCTGCAACTTCTCTTCAACGGTCTTCAAGTGATCGATGATGCTTTGCGTGGTTGCAACGGCGATCCGCGGGAATGGCGGGCGCTCGGTCATTCGCGCCTTGGAGACCGCGTCGTGAAAGGCTTGAAAATCTTCCGCAGATCTGCCGACGACGAGCAGCAGCGCGTCGATCGCCGCATGGACGATTTCGGAATCAGACGATTCGGTGTTCATGGAGTGAAATCGTATACCCTCAGCGCCATTGTCTGTAGGTTTGTGACAGGCCCCGTCGCAAGTCTGCGCGGCGGCGAACGTGTTGGCGCCCGAAGCTGAAGAAATCCAGCTCGTTTGGTGAGCCGACTATGCTGGCGGTCGATGATTGGGCAACATCGTCATTTGCGACGGGTGGCGCCGATTTTTCTTTGTCCGCCCCGCAGGGCCGTCCCACGTACACGCGTAGTTCGGCCCGAGGACGGACGAAGGAAAATCGGTGACAGGACCCGTTGCGCATCTGTGTCGCCCGTCAAGACCCGCAGCGGCGGTCTGGGTTACCGCCCTCGAAACGTCTCTGCCGCTCCCGGTGCCGTGAAGTCGATCGACCGATCGCCTGCGCGACCGCGAACGCGATACCGCGCCCGAAGCTGAAGAAAATCCAACTCGTCATCGAACAAGCCGCCGCCCCTCTTTGTCACGATCGCTTCGTCAACGGTGAGCTCCATCGTCACATCCAGCGACGAACTGCGGCCGGTCACCTTGATGCTGCGCGGATGGCCCGTTGCCGGGTCGTTGGTTTCCTCGATCGAGACATTCGTGGCGTATCCCACCGGGCCATCGGGTCCGATCGCGGCGAGAAATCCAGGAATGCGTTCGGCGTCTGCAGCATCGGCCGGCGGACGAACGCGGCCATAGACGAACGAGAGATCGCCATGATGAACCTGGCCCCATCGCCACGACACATCCTTCCAGAATCCCCAGTTGTGATCGTGATAGCCGGCGCCATTGTCGAAAGTGAGCGGGCAGTGGCAGGACTGAAGTCCTGCGCTACCTGAATAAGCGTGCCGCTGAGCCGGCCCGACATGACGGGGACGACGTAGCCGGATACCCAGCCGCCGGCGCCGCGAATCGTCAGCGGCGGCAAGCGCGCGCCCGGCGGACGCCTCAATGATGAGTCGCCGGTAATCCGCGATGTCCTGATTTTCGGCCGGAAGATCGAGCGTGATCTCGATACCGCATCCCGTCGAGCCTCACACGGTTCGAGCCAATCGTCAGATTCGGAGCGCTGCTGAGGACGTCCGCTTCGTTCACCTCCTGCGTCTGCGAATACGACGAACGCTGGCCGGCGCGATCGAGTTGAAGTCGAACGCCGGCGATGCGCGTTTGCCACAGGCTCGCTTCGGTCCGACAAGAAACGTCAGGTAGAAGCGGTTGTCTCCCGCGTGCCCGTTGAAATACAGCCATTCGGCCCACGACTCGGCACGCGCAGGAACATCCGGAATGGGATGAAATCGATCGAGCGCCGCCAGCGCGGCTCCTGGATCGGGAGAGGACCACGGCGCATCCGAAACGGCATCGGTCCACGAGCTGATCGAAGACGTTTCGGGATCGCCGATGGCGCGCTCGAGACTGGGGATGCCGCCGTGTACGCGAATGGGGATGGCAGGGCTTCCGCCTTCGCGCTCCGCGCTACGGCGGACGGGAAAGCTGGACCGCGTTAGATACAGCGTCGCGCGGCGTGAAGGTGATGCCGCCGAGACTCGGCCCTCGAAGCCGCCGGAGCGAAGCGCGCTCGACAGAATCCAGCGGGCCGATGGCAGCTCGCCGGTCGAGCTCGCAATCACCACGTCGCCGCCGCCGCTGACGGCGGGGGAGCGGGCCTGGTCGAGGATCACTTCGCCGACGCCGAGCAGCATCGCCATCACGCCGACGCCGAGTCCGAAGCCGCACGCCAGCACGAGGGTGCGAATGGGATGGGTCAACAGCGATCGAAGCGCGAGCCTCAGGATCACTGCCGGCGATCCTCGCGCTCGATCCGGCCGTCGCGCATCACGAGCGTTCGGCCGGCGCGCGACGCGATCGCCTGGTCGTGCGTGACGATGACGATGGCCGTGCCGTCCTGCTGCACGCGGTCGAAAAGCTCGGCGATCTGTTCGCCGGTCGCGCGATCGAGCTCTCCTGTCGGCTCGTCGGCCAGCAGAAGCACCGGCCGGTTGGCCAGCGCGCGCGCAATGGCGACCCGCTGCATTTCGCCGCCGGAGAGCTGCGAGGGACGATGATGCGCACGATGCGCGAGGCCGACGTACTCCAGAAGCTCGGCAGTGCGCGCACGCCGCGCGCTCGCGGCCGACTGCGCAGTCTTCGGCCTGCGGAAGCTCGACGTTCTCCCAGGCGGTGAGCATGGGAAGCAGAAAGAATCGCTGAAAGACGAAACCAATCTTCGCCAGCCGCATGTCGCTGCGTGCGGCATCGGGCAGCGAGCTGACATCCCGGCCTTCGAAGAGCAGCGCGCCGCTCGACGGCGTATCTACACATCCGAGGATGTGCATCAGCGTCGACTTGCCGCAGCCGGATGGTCCCCAGATGGCCACGTATTCCGCGGGTTCGATCCGAAGCGAGACGCCGTGCACCGCGGTGACCGGACCAGCGGCCATCGGAAACACCTTGGTGATCTCGCGCGCTTCGACAATCGACCCGATCACCTCAGCTCTCAGCGTTGACAAAATCGGGAGCCGCGCGACGGTCCACATCGGATACACGGCCGCCACGGCCGTCGTCACTGCCAGCAGCGCGACATAAACGAGCAATGCCCGCGGCTCGAACACAAAGAACCGCAAATTCGCCGGAATCCCCGGCATCGTCTGAAGCAGCTCATCGAGCCAGATCGAAAGCGCGAGGCCGAGTGGGAGCGCGACGAGCCCGCCGGCTCCGACGAGAAGCGCCGACCGCCACAGGACGTCGCTCGACCATCCGTTTCTGCGAGAAGCCGAGCGCGCGCAGTGCCGCAATCTCGCCGAGGCGCTGGTTGGTCGACACCGAAAGCAGCACCGTTATCAGCAAGCAGTCCGAAGAACATCGTGATCGTCGCGAGGACGACCGAGATCTGCCGGAAGTAGGAAAACTCAACCTGCTGAAACCGGGCGACGAGCTCCTCGTTCGTCACCGCCGCCAGATCCGGGCGAACACGTCTGATGGCTTCAACCGCTGCTGCGGGACCATCTCCCTGTCGCGACGCGATCATCAGCATGTCGGCTTCGTCCTGCGCCGCGTCGCCGCACGTTCGCGCGAAGTCTTTGAGGCCGGTGATGGCCGTCAGCTGGCGAGCCTGATCGAATGGAAATTCGACGATGCCGTTTACGTGAAAGACGACTGGAGGCACGCTCGAGTTCGTCGTGCACGCGCCGCGGAGGGTGACGCTCGAGCCGGGTCGGAGCTGCAAGACGCCGTGCCAGGTTCCGGTTGACAAGGATCGTCGATCGTCGATCGTCCATCGTCGATCGTCCATCGTCGATCGTCAAGTCGCGCCCCTCGACGAGCGTCCACGGACGGCCGCCTCCGCGAAGGCGACGGCTCTCCGCCCCGGAGCTGCGCGACCGGCGGACCCCGACGTCGGCTCCCATGAAGGTCACGTCGTGCGAGCGCTTGCCGATGTCGACCAGCGCGTCGCCGATGCGAAGCGGAACCACATCTTCAATTTCCGGAAGCGCGGCGAGAGCGGCCACGGTGTCTGCCATGTTCGTAATCGGCGGGCCGGTCAATGGCGTGGCCTGCGTCGCCGAGACGCGAATATCAAATCCAACGCCGGAGAGCAGCTGTTCCATCGACACGACCAGGCCGCGCGACAGCATCAGCATGTCGAAGAGAAGCGCGCCGGTGGCTGCGATTCCCGCGATGCCGAGAATCGTCGCGTCCGGGCTGACGTATGAGGCCGCGCACTGCGAAGGCGAACGGGTTCATCGTCTGGCGAGGTCGAGGACGTTGCTGCGAAGCAGGGTCCACGATGAGATCAGGCTCGCGAGCACGCCGAGCGGCACCGCCAGGAGCACACATCGAAGGGCGATTCGCGGAGTAATGCGGACGAAGACGAGGGCGGTGTCGTACCTCCATTGAAAGAAGGCATTCACCGCGCCCTGAAGCGCCGCCGCGAACAGAATGCCGAATGCCGCACCGGCTGCCGCAATCAGCAGACCTTCGGCAAAGACCTGCAGCAGGATTCGACTCTTCCGCAGGCCGATGAGCCGCAGAATCCCCACCGTGCCGCGGCGCTCGTCGACCAGCATCAGCATCAGCGCGAGCAGGAACACGGTGCTCGCGACGACGGTGACGATGGCGATGGCGAAGTGGAAGCGGTCGAGCACAACGAAGACCGTGGCTGTGCCTTCGCCGCCCTGAGCGGCGCGCGCCGTGAGCTGCGGAATCGGGATTTTCGCCGACACGTCGCGGGCGAATGCCTCTGCATCGCGCGGATCTGTCAATGCCACGTTGATTGCGGTCACAGATTCGGTGGACAAAGGATCGGATGGGTCCGCCGTGAGCGACAGGAGATCCGGAAGATGGAGACGCGCTTCGTACCGCTTCACGGCAAGACGCATCGGATCGGCAACGGGCTCATAGATGCCGGCAATGCGGAAACTGGCGGGCAGCAGTGCCATCGGGCTTGCTCGAGAGCGAGACCGTATCGCCGACGCTGCAGCTTTTCCGCCGTCGCCAGTTGGCGGGTGATGAGGATGGTGGGCGGCTGCTCGGTCTGAGCGGCGACGTTCGGTATGGCCCACCAGGCAAGTGAAGCGAAAGCTGCGAGGGTGAGCAGGAGAGTCAGGAGACGGCTGCGGGGCACTTCACAATTATGGATCATGGGGATCACCGTCTAGTGCGGACCTGTCACTGTGAGCCCGGCGCCGCCGACGTTCAGCTTCGCGGCCGCGTGTTCCTGAGTATCCACGGCCGCTCCGCCGAACATCGGCGGTGCCTGCCTGCAGTTGAGTGTCCGGCTCGGTTCGGCGTCAAGCACTCCTGACCAAGATTGCGTACTGGATCGAGCCGACGCGATCAAGATGTTCACTCCGACTCTTCGAGTATTGTTTTCCGGTCGACGACGATGCTACCGTCGTCCCGCAGGCATGGCAAACAAGTCGATCGATGAGCGCGTCGCTTTTTTGGAGAGATCTATGGGCGGCAAAACCTTGGAAGAGCATTTTCGCGAGGCTTCGAGGCGATGGATGAGCGGTTCACCCGCGTCGACTACGAGTTGGGCTTCACTCGCCGCGACCTCGGGCTCATCCTGAAGAAATTAAACGCGTAGGCGGACTTACTTCCTATCAGGGACCTCAGCGAGGCGGGCGTCTCGTTCAAATCGATTGTCAAAATATGGATGTCCGCCCTGCACGAATGCGCAGACGCCCGCGAGTAGATAGGCCGGTATAAAAAATGGTCCCCACCATTCGTATTGCCGCACGTGCACGCGCTCGTGGGCGCGCGTGAGCTCCAGGGCACGCGCATCTCTCCCGATCACCACGTGCCCCAGCGTCATGGCCTCGGCACCGCGAGCCAGCGGGGTCAACGATGCGAGCGCTCGCCGAAGGAATGGGCCATGGGCTTCGAGGACGCCATCAACGATCGCGACGTTGCCGCGCCGCAGCGACACGCCCGCCAGGACGATGCCGATGAGCGTCGTCGGGCCAGCCCACAGATACCGGAGAAGCATTAGACTCATGCCGCCGGAGCCAGTATGTATCAAGCACTCAACAATCTCGCTCTGCTCTTTTTCATAGGTACGTTGCTCGCCTATCAGTCGAGGCCCTCTGGGCAGACCCGTACCTCAACTCCATTGGAAGTCCCCACATTCCGCGTCGATCCCTTCTGGCCGAAACCGCTGCCGAATAGATGGATCCTCGGCGCCGTCGCAGGCGTTGCAGTCGATTCGCGCGATCACGTCTGGATGACCCATCGTCCATCGACGCTGCAGCCGAACGAAACGCGATCGATCTGGAAAGCGGCGCCGCCCGTGCTCGAGTTCGACGCGAACGGCACGCTCGTCTCCTCGTGGGGCGGGCCGGGTGCCGGCTACGATTGGCCGCAATACGAACACGGTATCTACATCGACGACAAAGACAACGTGTGGCTCGGCGCCGGCGGCGAGAAAGACGCGCACATTCTGAAGTTCACGCGCGGCGGGAAGTTCCTGCTGCAGATCGGGAAACCGGGGCAGGGCAACGGCAGCAACGACACCGCGAACCTCGGCGCGCCGGCCAACATGGTCGTCGATGCGGCGGCCAACGAGCTCTACGTGGCCGATGGCTACGTCAATCACCGCGTCATCGTCTTTGATGCGACGACCGGTGCGTACAAGCGCCACTGGGGCGCATACGGCAAGGCGCCGGACGATGGGTTCTTTACGCGCGCGGGGGAGACGCTGCCGGGACCGTTTCGCGGCGTCGTCCAGAACGAAAACCGCCCCAGCCAGTACGATCCGAACGGCCCGCCGTCTCCGCAATTCCGCATCGTCCATGCGGTGCGCATCTCGAAAGACGGCCTCGTCTACGTGTGCGACCGCACGAACGATCGCCTGCAGGTCTTCACGAAAGCCGGCGAATTCGTGCGCGAGGTCGTCATCAACAAAGACACGCTCGGGAGCGGCTCGGTGTGGGACGTCGGCTTCTCCACGGATCCCGCGCAGACCTTCCTGTATATCAATGACGGTACGAACCAGCTGATCTACGTCCTCCATCGAGCAGACGCTGCAGGTCGTCAGCACCTTCGGCGGCGCCGGACACCAGGTCGGTCAGTTCTACGGCGCGCATGTCCTGGCCGTGAACTCGAAAGGGGACTTGTTCATCGGCGAGACCTACGAAGGAAAGCGGCTGCAGAAGTTCACCTACACCGGACTCGGCGCGCCATCGGTCGCGCCGTAGGGGTCTGCCTTTGTCGGCACCTTTGCCGAGGAGGGCTCCGCTTCGCTATTAACGATGTGCGATCCGGTTCAGGCGGGCGAGGCACACGCACGGCCGCGACCAGCTCGACGAGTGCACGCCCTTCGCACCGGGCCCGCGGCGGCGCGCTCGCGATTCGCACTGACCCGCGGATCCGCTTCCGATGCGTTTCGAGCTGCACTGCGCTGCGAAGCTGCCATGCTGGCTACTGACGCCACCTCTTCGCGTAGAATCACGCCACAGGAGCTCACATGAAATATCTGTTCGCCATTCTCGCGTCGTTCACCGCTGGCGTGCTGGTCACCGCTGCCGGCGTTCCGATGAAGGTTCACTACGTCGGGCACGAGCAGGTCGCGTCGACGATGGTGAAAGGCGGGCAGATCATCGGCGACAACGGCCTCATCGTCCTCGCCAACCGCGCGGTGCAGCGCGGCGCCGAGATGCACGACAAAACCAACCACATTTTCATCATCGTCGAGGGCGAGGCAACGTTCGTCACCGGCGGGAAGCTCACCAACGCGAAGGAATTGTCACCCGGGCAGACGCGCGCGGATGGAATCGAGGGCGGGCAGTCGCATCACCTGAGCAAAGGCGACGTGATTACAATTCCGGCCAACACGCCGCACTGGTGGAAAGACACGTCGAAGACGGGTTCGGTTGGCTACTACGCGGTGAATATCGAGCAGTAATCCGCCGTCGCCTTGGGCGAAGTCGGGAAGCGCGGTTACGGGTTCAGTGCGACGAGAGCGCTGAGTACCGTCAAGTAGCTGGTGACCGTGTACACCGTCAGGACCACGACCCGCCAAGAGGCCGGCAGCACCCGCCACGCCGCTACGGGATGCGCGCACGCTGCTGCCGTGCGCCCGACGACGACTTCCGGTTGATGGAATGCGCTGCGCAGTGAGTGAGTGGAGGATTGCGCCATGGCCCCACGCAGAGCAAGACATATGCCCGCAAGAGTCGCATCAGGCGGGCGTTTTCCCCGAAGTTCTCTGCCGGCAGGTGGACTTTAGACGGCAGTGGCAGCGGCAGGACTGAAGTCCTGCGCTACCTGACGGGCAGGACTAAAGTCCTGCGCTACCTCACGGGCAGGACTACCTGTGCAGCTACTGGTCGAGCAGCACCATCACTATCGCCGCCATCAACAGGATCGCCCCGATAAACCGCCACACGAGCACCCGCGGGCCGAGATGCTGCTCGCGATTCGTGAACCAGTGGCCGACGCCCCACACGCCGATGACACTCCAAAGTCCGCGGGAGCTGTACAGCACATTCGCGGTCGTGGCCTGCCTCCAGATGGAGATTGACGTGATGAACATGAGCCCTTGCACAGCGAATGCAGCGGCGCCGGCAGCGAGCCAGGGTGAGTAGGCGCGTCCGCCTGTGCTCGCGTGTGGCGTGCCCGCCTCGGCGAGACGCAAGGGTATCGAATAGACAGCCGCGGTGACCATCACGATCGGCAGGATCCGTCCGGCGCCCCACGCAGGCGACCACTTCTGAATGAGCACGTCGAAGCACGCGTACGAGGCCGCGCCGAGCGCGGCCAGTACGATCGTTTTCCCCACGCGCGAATGGGAATGCCCGCGGTCGATGTTCAGCAGCGCGATCGCGACTGTGCTCAAGGCCGCAGCCGTCCAGAGGCGCACGCCCATGGGGTCGCCAATGAGCACGGTGCTCAGCAGCGCGACGAGCAGAATCTTCACACCCAGCACAGGCGTGGCGACTGACACGTCGCCGGTATTGAGTGCGAGCAGAGTGAAGACTTGTCCTGCAAAGAAAAGTGTGGCGGCGGCTGGTGGCTGCCACCACAGAGACGAAGACGGAATCGTTCCGCCGAGCAGCCATAAGGGCAAGCTGACGACGGCTGTTGTGTAGTTGATGACGCGTGTCGTGCGCCACACGTCGGCGCCGAGATCGGACGCGCGCTTCAAGAGCAGCGCGCCAACCACATACAGGATGGCGGCGATGAGGGGTGGGAGAATGTGCACGGGGTTGGAGAAAGTAGAAAGTGGAAAGTAGAAAGTGATAAGTAGGACTTTTTACTTTTTACTTTTTACTTTCCACTTTTTACTTTCTACTTTCTACTTTCTCCATCACCTAGGCGTCAGCCTCAACAACTTGCTCGTCGGCGGCGTATCGGCGCTCATCGTCGGTGTGCCGCTGTCGGTAAACACATACACCGCGCCGTCTGGTCCGACCCGCACGTCGCGGATGCGCGAGCGTAGCTCGGTCAGCAGCGGCTCTTCGGCCACGACTTTGTCGTTCTTCATTTCCAGCCGGGTGAGCATCGCGCCCCGGAGGCCGCCGACCAGCATGCTGTTCTTCCACTGCGGAAACAGATTGCCGGTGTAGAAGGCCAGACCTGAAGGCCCGATCACGGGATCCCAGAAGTAGATCGGCTCTTCCATGCCGTCCTTGCGCGTGACGCCGATCGTTCCGCCTGGATAGTCGATGCCGCGAGCCACGGTCGGCCACCCATAATCCTTGCCGCGCTCGACGATGTTCAGCTCGTCGCCGCCGCGCGGGCCGTGATCGTTCTGCCAGAGCCGGCCGGTGCGCGGATCGTAGGCGAGGCCTTCAGCGCTGCGCATGCCGTACGCCCAGATCTCCGGCAGCACGCCCGGCTTGCCGACAAACGGGTTGTCGCGCGGCACGCTGCCATCCGGCGCGATGCGGATGATTTTGCCGAGGTGATTGTCCATCTTCTGCGCAACGTCCCACGGCGGTGAATCCGAGCGATCGCCGAGCGTCATCAGCAGATTGCCGGCGGGATCGATGACGATGCGTCCGCCTGTCTTCGCGCCCAGCCGTTTGGACGGCATGACAGGCAGTGCGCGGAAGATCACCTTGACGTCGCCAACCGCGAGCCCCTTCTCGTCGAGGCGCGCGCTCGCAATGCATGTGTTGGTGTTCGTGCCATCGATGTAATTGAAAAAGCTGAAGAAGATTTGCCGGCTGTCAGCGAAGTCGGGGGCGAGCACGACGTCCAGCAGCCCAATGTCCTTCGCGCCAGGGCTCATGGCGGCGGCGACACCGGTGAGCGGTTTCGACACCGTGCCGTCCGTGCCCAGAATGCGCAGCCTTCCCGGCAGCCGCTCGGTGAGGATGATGTTGCCGCCTGGCAGAAATGCGAGGCTCCACGGCACCTCGAGGTTATCGATCAGCGTCGTGATCTTGAAGGGCGCGGTCTTGCGATACGGCGCGCGCGTCTGCTCCTTGAACGCCGGAACGTTGTCTTTCTTCTCGGTGGGCCGCCTGTCCACGGGCTTGCCTTCCTCGAAGGTGACCCAGGGCAGGCTCGACGTGTCTTCCTCGCCTCCGGTCGCAGCCGTCGGTGCCTGACCGGCAAGGGTGACAGGAAGGAGCGCCAGGCACGCGAACAAACGGACTGCCAGCTTCGTGCGATGTTTCATATTCCTCGCATTATATTTGCAACGGTCGTGTTCCATGCCACGTTCATCACCTGACAGTCTTGTCGATCGTCGTCCGTTTGGACGCTATCCCGACCGGGTGTCCATCATTGGCCTTGGCGGGTATCACCTTGGAAAGCCAAAAACCGCTACCGAGGCGGTTCGGATCGTTCACGCCGCCATCGACGCGGGCATCAACTTTCTGGACAATGCCTGGGAATACCACGAGGGGGAGAGCGAAAAGCGGATGGGCAGGGCCATCGAAGACCGGCGCGATGCCGTGTTTCTGATGACCAAGGTCTGCACCCACGGACGAACAGCGACGGTGGCGATGCGGCAGCTCGAGGAATCGCTGCGCCGCCTGCGCACAGACTATCTCGATCTCTGGCAGATCCACGAGTGCGTGTACGACAACGACCCCGACCTCCATTTCGCGCGAGGCGGTGTGGTGGAGGCGCTCGATCGGGCCAAGCAGCAGGGGAAGGTGCGCTTTGTGGGCTTCACCGGCCACAAGGATCCCGATATCCACCTGCGAATGCTCTCGTTCGACTATCCATTCGATGCCTGCCAGCTTCCATTGAACGGCTTCGACGCGCACTTCAGGAGCTTTCAGAAGCGTGTGCTTCCGGAGCTGGCGCGCCGCCAGATCGCGGCGATCGGCATGAAGAGCCTGGGCGGAGACGGACGTGTGATCGAGAAAAAGCGCGCCGGAGTGACCGATGCGCTCCGCTACGCGATGAGCCTGCCGGTGTGCACAACGGTATCGGGCATCGATTCAATGAAAGTCCTCAAGCAGAACCTGCGCATCGTGCGCGCGCTCGCGCCCATGGGCGAACGCGAACGACGGGCATATGAGCGCCGCCTCGAACCAGACGCGCTCGATGGGCGCTTCGAGCTGTACAAAACATCCGCACAGCACGAGGGTGGTGAAGGGCGCGAGCAGCATGGGTTTCCGTCGGAAGAGGAGATGGCGGGATAGTCCGAGCGCCATGGCACCGAGCAACAGCCGTCGGCGACGTGTTTTGCCGCGCCCAAGTGGTGCCTTTACGGAAACGTTTTTCGCAGCAGAAATTTTCTATGGCCGACCGGGTAATCCTCCATCACCGCATAGACGTGATACCCCAGCCGTTCGTAAAACCCACGTGCCTGAAAGTCGAAGGTATCGACAGCGGCATGCAGGCATCCTCGCTCGCGGCCCTCTTTCTCCGCTGTCTCGAGCAGCAGGCGACCGATTCCGGTGCGTCGGTGTGATTCCCCGACCCAGAGCCGGTCGACATGCATCCACTTCCATCCTGGTTGCAGATGAGCGATCAGGCCGCCAATGATCTTCTTCTCCGCATCGCGAGCGCCAATCGTGAGAGTGCTGTTGCCCATCGGTCCCGCAAACTGCTCGTTATAGCCGTACAGTCCAGCTAGCACCGCGTTCCGCAGCTCATTGGCCGTGTCGGCTTCTATCGAGATCCGCACTGCAGGGCGTTCGGTCATGGTTGAACTGGGCCGGATTTGCGTGAAAGTATCTCAGTTTCCACGCCGAAGCAAAAAGGGGCGAAAGTCACGCGTGACGTTTTCCATGAGCATTGAGCGCCCCATAGCACACATCGGTAAGCCGCCGACGGATTCTGCTTGCATCGCTATCTCGTCCTTCGCGATCACCACAGAAGAACGCATGCCTTCTCTGGTATCAGGTTTGCGTTATCGACGCGCGGTGTTCCCGATGCACATCGTTGCACTGAACCAATGGCGAACGCTCGTGCTGTGCCCGGCGCTCGTCGTAATGGCCTGCGCCTCTGACGTGCCGAACGACAGCGGCTGCCGCAATCTCGTCTACAAAGAAGAGGGCTTGTCTCGCTCTGAGTACTTGCCCTGCGCAGGAGAGATCGTCGCGGCGCTCGACGAACTGGAGCGGCAGAGCGAGGCGGCTTCGCGCGGCGATCGGAAGGCTCGAGCCGATGGACGGGCGACGCTGACGCGGGTGAACGCGTTGATGAAGTCAGCCGGCGGACGCAACCTCCTCGAGCGCTGGGACGACCGCGCGCTCACCAACCTGAACCTCAGCATCAGCAACGCCGTGGCACGCTATGAGGCCTTCTATATGATTCGCGTCATGGAAGAGCCCGCACAGTTCGCTGCGCAGACTCGACAGGCCGCTGAGGCGGAACTTCGCGCGGCTATACAGAGAAATCAGCAGGTGCGCGGTCACTATCAACGGGTCCGATAGATGACGCGCGCCGTCGCGCTCGTCGCGTTCTCGGTGTTCGGGCTGTCGGTTTGCGAAGGGACGAAGCAGGCCGTCATCGGCGAAGCCATCGAGATGGGGCCCTACACGTTCTCCGTGATCTCCGCGACTCAAGGCAAGCAGTGGGAGTCCGCTGAGGGCACCTATCGTGAGATCGTCGTCCGTATCCGCCTGCAGCAGGACGACTCGCCCCCGTTCACAGACAGCTTCTCATCTTCATTCATCGACAGCATGTCCATCATCGATGCCGCGGGAAACTCAATCAGGACCGGGCCTGCACCGGTTTCGCCCGTTACCACCGCCGGTCGGCTTCGCTCTGAGTATTATCAGTGCGTCTTTCGATACAGCCGATCATCAGAGGGCGTCCGCGATTTCGCGAAGATCGGCTCGAGGCCACAGGACTTCAAGCTCTTGATCACCAACCCCGCCCGCGAAGACGGGCAGCCGCATCGCGTCGCCATGCAATTGGGTTAGCCCAGCCACAATTACTTTCTCGATGAAGACGCTATCGTCTGCGCCGCCGTGATCGCCTGAATGGCAGCGCACGGCGTGAGGTGCGAAGCGACAGAGGCACAAGGCAGGACTAAAGTCCTGCGCTACCGGAATGCGCTACACGAGGCAGGACTGAAGTCCTGCGCTACCGGAAGGCGCGCTACCGTAATGCGCATGTGAAATTCGCCGCGTCGTCGGTGCTGCCGGTGCCTTTAAAGACAGCGACCTCCGGGTAAGGGCACAGCGGACGCGAGCGGTCGAGATTCGCGTCGCGTCGAGTGATGGAAGCGGTGATCTGGTTTGGCGCGGTGCCGGCCTCGACCCAACGCTCCAGCGCGGACAGCATGTCGACTGTGTTCGGACCTTCACCGCCGCCGCAATGTCCCATTCCCGGCGCCATGAACAGCCGATAGGATCCGTGCACCTTGCTCCTGCCGCCCGACGCCTCGACGACGCGGTCGTAGTACTGCGTGGATCCTGCAGGCGCGATTTGGGGATCGCTCCAGCCGTGATACTGAATCAGCTTGCCGCCGCGGCTGATGAACGGCTCGAGGTTCGGCGTGAGCGCGTTGATGATGTCGTTGTCCCGTTCTTCCGCGAGGGCGATGTCCGTGTCGATATTGAATTTCTGCACGTCCCAGCTCGGATCACCGAGCACGAGGAAGCGAAACTGATCGAGACCAGTGGCGCGCGCAGAGGCGGTCCACCCGAGATCGGTCCAGCCCAACTCGCTCCCGGGCTCGAGGCCATGGATGGCACGCTTGCTCTTCGGATTTACCACAGCCGAATAGATCATCCGCGCCGTTTCGACCTGCGCCGCTGTCAGGCACGACACGTCACCGGAGCCTTTACACGCCAGGGTGCCAGGATCGAACTTGCAACGCCTCGGATTGTCGATCACCCCGTCCTGCACGCCGTCCAGCAGATCGCAGGACGCCACGACCGCGGAGTGAAGGAGCATTCGCTGCGGCTGCCCCAGACGCGCCGCGTCGTTGTGTTCGAGATGTTTCGCAATGCGCACGGCTTGCGCCGCGCGTCCCGTCCAATCGAGGCCTGGCGCTCCCGCGATGATGCCGTTGAAATCGGCAGGGAAGCGCTGCGCGGCTTTCATCGCCTGCCGTCCGCCCGCGGAGCAGCCGTTGAAGTACGAGAACTTCGGCGCGTTGCCGTAGAAGGCCGCGATGATCGCTTTCGACGCGGCGGCTGTCTCGTGCATCGCGCGCGATCCAAAATCGATCACCTTTTCCGGATTCCCCAGCGCCCACCTCGCGCCGCCGCCCGTGTGTCCGGTGTCGGTTGAGCTGGCCGCATAACCGCGCGTGAACGCGGTGAGCATCGCGCCATACCCGATGGCGCCGTTGAAGGCGCCGTTGCCGACCGCCTGATACTTGCCGTTCCAGTTCGACACCGGCATCCAGATTTCCATCGTGATTTCGGAATCCGATGAGGGCCGCAACGTGGCCGCGACGCGACACGCATCGGGGAGAGGTTTCGAGGCTGGCGGTATCTTGACTCCCGGAAGTCCAGCGGCGGCCTCCACTTTCGCGTGGGTAATAGTGGCGCCGGGCAGTTTCAACGACATGATGTCTTCGCAGGGGCCTGCCGCGTAAACTATGACGGGAGCGCCGAGACCGAGCAGGAGCACAACGGTGAACATGCGCATGCGTAATTCCTTTGAATTCGGCAAATTTACCCGATGATGGCCCGGTTCGCCTACGTTCTTTGCGTCCTGGCCGGCTTTGTGGCTCCCGCGCTCGCGTCCCCTCCAGCCGAAGCACCCCCGGCCGGATCGGTCGCTGCCGAGGCTGCTGCGGCCCAGACGGTGCCCGTCATGGATGGCAGCGTGCTCGACGACAAGGCGTGGGTCACTGCCAAGGTCATCACCGGGTTCTGGCAGACGACCCCGGACGAAGGGCAGCCGGCAACGGAGAACACCGAAGTTCGCGTGCTCTACACCGACACGGCCCTGTACATCGGGGTCGTCAACTACGACCGCGAACCGGCGCTCATCATCAGTTCCGAGAGCCGGCGCGACGCCTCGCTCACCAACACGGATAGCTTCCTCGTCATTCTCGATACTTTTCGGGATCGTCAGAACGGATTCGTGTTCGGGACCAGCCCGGCTGGCATCGAGTACGACGGGCAGGTGATCGGCGAAGGACAAGGCGGGGGCGGTGGAGGGGGCGGCGGGGGTGGTGGTGGAGGTGGTGGCGGCGGCGGCGGTGGCGGGGGTGGTGGTGGGGGAGGCGGACAGGCCGGTGGATCGGGAGGCGGCTTCAACATCAACTGGGACGGTTCCTGGCAAGTTGAATCGCAGACGTTCGACGGAGGCTGGAGCGCGGAGTTTGCCATCCCGTTTCGCACGCTTCGCTATCCCGCGCGCGACATACAGGAGTGGGGCATCAATTTTCAGCGGAACATTCGCCGCCGCAACGAGACGTCGTACTGGGCGCCGCTTCCGCGGCAATACGACCTGAACCGTGTGTCGCTGGCGGGCACGTTGTCCGGCCTCGCGATTCCGGCGCAGCGCAACCTGCAGATAACGCCATATCTCCTTGGAACGAGCAAGCAGGATGGGAACATCGAGCAAGGCAGCTCGAAAGAACAAGGTGAATTCGGCATCGACGTGAAGTACAGCCTCACGCCCAGCCTCACCCTCGACGGAACCTACAACACCGACTTCGCCCAGGTCGAAGTCGACACACAGCAAATCAATCTCGATCGCTTCAACCTGTTCTTTCCCGAGAAACGCCCGTTCTTCCTCGAGAACGCCGGGCTCTTCTCGGTGGGCATCGGCGGTGAAGCCGAAGTGTTTTTCAGCCGGGCGATCGGCATCGGTCCGGACGGGCTGGAAATCCCCATCGTCGGCGGTGGCCGGCTGTCGGGACGACTGTCGCCTCGGACGAGCGTCGGCATCATCAACATGCAGACGGAAGAACAGGTTGGGCGCGGCATCCCGGCCAACAATTTCAGCGTCGCGCGCGTGCAGCGCGAGCTGCCGAACCGATCGGCGGTGGGCGCCATGTTCGTGAATCGCCAGGCGACCGGCGATCTCGCTGGCGTGAGCGACTACAACCGCAGCTATGCCGCTGATGCCCGCGTAGGGTTCGGACAGAACGGCCTCGTCAATGGGTTTGTCGCCATGACGCAGACGCCAGGCCTGTCGGGCGACCAGCACGCGTTCAACATCGGTGCTTCTCACAACACAGAAAAGTGGCGGTTGGGCGCCGGCTACGCCGAAGTTGGTGACGACTTCAACCCCGAGGTCGGTTTCCTGGCGCGCGACAACGGATTCCGCAAGGTCGAGGCGTCAGTGAACCGGAACATCCGGCTTCAGCCGGGCGCTTTCTGGAAATTCCATGAGCTGCGTCCGCATGTCGGCTACGACACGTACTGGAACTTCGACGGTCTTGTCGAATCGGCTCGGCTGCACCTCGACCAGCACTGGCAGCTGCGGGCGGGCCACGAGTTTCACACAGGCATGAACGTGCTCCGCGAAGGGGTCGTCGAACCGTTCGAGATCTATCCCGGCGTGATCGTCCCAATCGGAAATTATGAAAGCACCGAAGCGCAATTCGTCGCATTTACGAACCAGGGCGCGCCGGTGTCGGCTCGAATGAGGCTGACGTTCGGCGGGTTCTTCGGGGGATCACGCGTCGTGACCGCGCCTCAGGTGCTGATCAAAATCAGCGACGTGTTCAACACCGAGGTCATCTGGACGCGCAATGACGTCGACCTCAGCGGGGGCGCGTTCGTGACCAATCTCATGAGCTCGAGGGTGTCGTATTCCTTCAGTCCGCGCATCTACGTGCAGGCCTTGCTGCAGTACAACGACAGAGCCAAGATCTGGTCGAGCAACGTGCGTTTCGGCTGGCTCAATCAGGCGAACACGGGGTTGTTCGTCGTGTACAACGATACGCAGGGGTTGGAGGATTCGACGCTGCAGCGCGCGGATCGAAGCCTGACGATCAAGTTCAGTCGGCTGGTGGACTTGTTGAACTGATCCTTCGGTGTCGGCAGTCGGCAGTCGGCAGTCGGCAGTCGCAGTCGGCAGTCGGCAGTCGCAGGACTAAAGTCCTGCGCTACCGCAATGCGCTCCCGCCTCGTTGAGGCTGGTCGCGGCGTCCGGCGCTGGCGTCAGTGGTCGGGAGCATCAGCGAAGCAAACAATCGAAGTCGGCGTGATGGCGTCAGAGGACAAAACACGAGAGACGGCCACATCCGCGAGCGCCAAGCCTGGCGTGAGCGCCATGGCATTGAACAACGAATGCCGGCGACGTGTTTTGCCACGCCGAGCTTCTTTGTTTGCGGAGCTGGTGGTCCCGACCACTGACGCGTGGCGCAGAGGCAGGACTAAAGTCCTGCGCTACCGTAATCGTTGCTACCGTAATCGTTGCCGGGCGGCGCGTTGATTGCCGGACGGTCGTGGCGCTGCATAGACCCCGCCTACACGTGGTTCCGCAGCATCAGTTCCTTCGGGTGGGGCTCCAGGTAGAGCTGTCCGGCGAGATATGACACGTCGTGCACTCTCACGTAATGCCGGAGCAGGGTGATGGGGACGATGAGCGGAACGAGACGCGCGGCGGTAGTCTTCGATCGAGGCTAGCAGCTCTGTCTTGGATGCCCGATCGAGGTGTTCCTTGAAATACCCCACCATGTGCTGCAGCACGTTCGTGTGGCGGCGCGGAGTGGCGATGGCCGTAAGCGCGGCCATGAAGGCCTCGGTGTATCGGCGCTCGAGATCGTTCGGGGCCACGCCTTTCGACCGACCCACCATGCGCCCCAGGCTCTGATACGCGTTTGGTGAATGCGCCATGAGAATCAGCTTGTGCGCGGTGTGGAAGGCGACGAGCGCGCCCACGTTCCATTTGTCGCGGAAGAGATTGCGGAGCCTCCAATACGCGAACACACGCTCGACGAAGTTCTCGCGCAACCGGGGATCTGACAGCCGCCCTTCCTCTTCTACGGGCAGACTGGGGAAGCGCTCCACCAGCCGGGCGGCGAAGATGCCGCGTCCGGATCTCATCGGCACGTTGTGGGTGCCATACACCTTGACGCGCTCGAGGCCGCAGCTCGGCGAATCTTTCTTCAGCACGTAGCCGCAGAGCTCCTCGGACGCGAGCTCGTCAACCCGCCGCCCGGAATAGCGCGTCAACCGATCGGTGTGATCGATGCCGGTCTTGCCCGTCAGCAGCCGGATGCCATCGCCCCTGCTGACCAGCCGCATCGATTCTCGCGGGGTACCCAGCCCACACTCCACCTCGGGGCAAACGCGCACCCATTCTACGAATCGGCCGAACGTCTCGATGAGATAGACGTCGCGCTTGTGCCCGCCATCGAACCGCACGCTTTCGCCGAGAAGGCACGAGGAGATGCCGATGCGAATCGCTGGCGTCACAATTTCCGGCTGTCGTACGCCCAATGCAGTACCGCCTGTCTTTGTCTGCGGCGGCACTCGAGATCGCCGGCCTCGCAATTTTTCCGTATTGCCGCCACGTGGCGCGCGATCGCCCGCCATCGTCTGATCTGGCGGTCGTCGTCTTTGCTCCGGCGCCCCATGTAGTACCGGCAGTACCACTGAAACCAGCCGCGCGGATCCTGAGAACGAATCCAGCCGTTGCGCCGCCATACGGCGAGCGACTGCGACGCGTTGACGCCGAAGTAATTCAGCCGCGCATCGTGACGCTCCGCGCAAAGTTTCGCTGCGGCAAACCAGCTCTCCGGAAACTCGTCGCGGCAATCGGTCATGTACTTTCCACCGAAGACGCCGAGCCGCAGCATCGCCTTCGGCGTCAGCTCGGGCGCGAACCCAGGCGCGAATGATCGGCCAACAGGTTCGGTCCGCCAATAGACGTAGCCGCGCTGCATCTTGTCCTCGACGATGACCTTGCGCTTCACTTGACGATCGGCAGCGGCCGGCCGGATCGGTACTTCTCCACAACATCCAGCACGACATTCGCCGTCATGTCGAGAAATACAGGGTCGTCGTTGACGGTTTCGGCGCGCGCCATCTGAAGCCCGACTTCTCGACACACCGCCGCGGCTTCGTGATCGAGGTCGTACAGCACCTCGATGTGATCGCACACGAAGCCAATGGGCACGAGCACCACGGCCGGCACGTCTGCGGCCGCGCCGCGCAGATACTCGCACACGTCCGGACCGAGCCACGGATCCTCGGGACGGCCGCTCCGGCTCTGAAAGACGACGGCCCAATCGAGGGAGCCGACCGCAGACGCCACGAGCTCTGCTGTTTCGGTGACCTGCTGCGCGTACCGATCTGCGCCGGCCATCGACACAGGGATGCTGTGTGCGGTGAACACGAGCCGCGCGCGCGACCGCACATCGGGGGGCAGCTTGCCCAGCGCCGCACGTACGTGCCGCTGGTTGGCGTCAACAAACTTTGGATGTCTGTGCCAATCGCGGACATATATGACCTCGACAGCGCCCGCCGATTCGACACGCGCGTCGATCACGTTCTGGCGGTACTGCGTGCAGCTGGAATGCGAGCGGTGAGGCGCGAGGATCAGGCCGACCGCGCGCCGGACACCGTCCGCGGCCATCGTCCGGATGGTGTCGGCAAGCAGCGGATGCCAGTTGCGCATTCCCACATAGACCGGCAGATTGAGCTCGTGCGCCGCAAGGCGCTGCTCGAGCCCGCGCGCCTGCCGCACGGTGATTGCCGTGAGAGGCGACACGCCGCCGAAGAGCTCATAGTGATGGGCGACTTCCTCGACCCGTTCGGGTGACACGCGTCGGCCGCGCAGGACGTTGGCGAGGAAGGGACGGACGTCTGCGGGACCGTGAGGACCGCCGAACGCGATGACGAGTACTGCGTCAAAAGGATTTACAGAGACCATTCGAGGCCGAGAATTGGAAACAGGCCGAGCTGCTCCAATGCTCTGACCGTATTGTTCCGCCGATCCCAGGAATAGCCAGCAAAATTTTTCCGGTTCGTGATGTTCTGTGCTCCCGCGAAGACTGACACGCGGCGGTCCGCGCTCCGGAAGGTGCGGTTCACGCGGATATCGACGCGGAAATAGTCGGGAGCCCGTTCGCCGTTCACGCGAGATAGATCGTACACGGCGCGCCTTTGCGAAGCCGAGATTAAGGGATCGACCGGTGTGTACGGTCGTCCCCCGAGATACGTCATTTTCGACGACAGACTCCACCCGCGCGTCAATTGATAAAAGCCCAGCACGTTCGCAACAACCGGGTAGTCGAACGACCCCGGGCGCGCCACACCGTCGAGACCCGCATACCGCGCGCGCGAGAAGGCGAGGTTGGCCTGGCCACTCCAGCGAGCGCCGGGGCGTGCGCGGCGTTCGACTGCGGCCTCGATGCCAGTGACCGTTCCCTCTCCGGCGCTGACCATGGGGAATAAGACGTCGCGGACGGCGAATGTATCGCCCACGTTCGCGAGAGACAGCGAAGGGATCTGCGTAGAGACGGGGTAGTCGTGGTAATTCTTGCGATAGCCTTCGACGGTCATGCGGGTGGACTCGTCGGCCTCGAACGTCAGGCCGCCAACGTAGTGATCGGCGGCGAACGGCTCGAGCGACCGATTCTCGGGATACGCTTTCTGGAACAGGAAGAACGGCTGCTGGTAGTACTGCCCGTACGATGCCTGGATCGCCAGACGGGTCGTAAGGGCATAGTCAGCGCTCACCCTCGGGCTGATCCGCGTTGCAGAGCTGAACGGATAGTGATCGACCCGCGCGCCGACCGTCGCTGTGAGCGCGCCGAAGACGGGGCGGGTCGCCTGGAGGTACGCACTGCTCTGAAACGCCGTAAATCGCTCACGGAGCGTGAATGGGTTGGCATCGGGCACGGCAAAAAACGGGCTGTCGGTGCCTAACGGCGAGGCAGCGTCGTAATCGATGAGTGAGGCCCGTACGCTGCCGCCGGCCTGAATCTTCTGCGCGAATGGGACGGATACCGAAAGATCGTATTTAACCGTCGTCTCCGATTCGGACGACTGTTCGCGAAAGACGGTTTCCCCGGCGGCAATCTGATCGGTGACTGGCGTGCCTGCCGCCGGGACACCATTACGCAGCAGATCAGAGACCCGCTGCCCGACGGACGCGCGCGAATACGTGACCCCAAAAAGGCCGACGCCCCGCCGGTAGGCGCGCTGCCAATTGAAGCCGGTTGCGCTGCGCCGTCCCTCGTATTGAATGTCGAGATTGCTGAGCTCGTCGCTCAGATCGCTGCTGTCAGTGAGTCCGAGACGGATGGTATCGACCCCAGTCAGGTTGACCAACCATATGCGATCGCGCGAGGAAAGGTCGTATACGACTTTTCCGTTCACCGTGTAGAGCACAGGCACGCCGCCGATGCCTGTGTCATCGGTGAACAGATCGAGAAAGCTTCGGCGCGCCGATACAATCCAGGAACCCTTGCGCGACGATCCGATAGGTCCCTCGATCACTCCACCCGCGCCCGCGAACCCGATTGTCGCGAGCGCGGCGATGCGGTCGCGACGGCCTTCTCGCTGGGCGACTTGCAGCACGCTTGAGGTACGGTTACCGAAAGGGGCCGGATAGCCGCCGGTCAGGAACGTCACGCTGTCGATGAGCTGCACGTCGAGGATGCTCACCGTTCCGCCTGCCGATGCGAAGTTCGCAAAGCTGTTGATGTTGGGAATTTCGACGTTGTCGACGATGTAGAGGTTTTCGAGCGGGCTGCCGCCGCGCACGATCAGATCGTTTCTGAAATCGTCGGTGCCGATGACGACGCCCGGCAGCGTTTGCACGTAACGTGCGACGTCCTGTAAGGCGCCGGCGCTCCCCGCAATGTCCGTCGGCGTAACGAGAAAGCTCGAAGTCTTGACTTCTTCGGGCCGAACGAACAGAGGGGCGGTGACGGTGACGGTCTGTTGCAGCCCGTCGAGTACAGGCAGCACGATATCGATGATGGCGTCGAGGCCCGCGCGCACCTGGACGCTCTCGGTGACGACGAGCGGTTGGCCGGGAGCGGAAACCTCGAGGGAGTAGGTACCTGGTCGCACCCCAAGAACAAAATTTCCTTCGGCGTCGGTGACTGCGCACTGCGATGTCACGGGCACACACACCGCCACATTCGCAGCGCGTACCGCGGAGCTGTCTGTCACATGGCCGCGCAGCGTCCCTACACCAGCCGTGTCCTGTGCGAGCAACGGACTGCCGCACGTGAGCAGCAAAGACATGGCGCCTGCGACGCTCGCACGGACGATGTCGTGACGTCGCGCGAACGCCCGGGCAAGAAGAGGCGCTACCAGTCGGGCCGCCAGCCACCGTCCCAATCGTCCGCCAGGCATGGCGTATTCAACGCGATCCTCGTACAGGCTCGTGGTCGCGTCAATCGCTTCGAACCGATGCGTGTGCCTCCAGATTCTGAACGGCCCTCGCACCTGTTCGTCGCAGAACCGCTTGCCGCGCACGTAGCCGAAGTGGCGCGCCTCCCACACAAGACGCAGCGGCCCGACACCGATCGAGAATGTCACGCGGCCGTCGTCTCGCAACCCGCCGGTCTGGTTTTCGACCCGAACGAGTCGGCGAAGCGGGACCAGGTCGAGAATCGCGTCCGGCCGTTCGTGCCATCGAAACACCGCATCGGCACTGCTCTTGACGAGCGAGCAGTGAACGAAGAGTGAAACATCTGATGGTGAATCGCCGCGTTCGGCACGCTGGGCGATCCGCCGAAGCATGCCACGGAACATCAGGCCGTGAAGGGGCAACACGGCATACCAGTACGCGCGGCCCAGGATGCCGCGCGGATCGAATGTCGCGGTCTGACGGATCATCGATCGCCGCCCATTGTCCAGGGGCGTCACTTCGAAATCGAGCCAGCCGCGCCCCGGCAGCTTGAGTCCGGCCGACAGCCGGAGCCGCCGATCGGTTTCCCACCCTTCAACCGTCCATCCATCGATGACATCATTCTCGACGCAGTGTTCGGGATCTCGGCGGCCGCCGCGCATGCCCGAGCCTCCGAACAACCGGTCCAATAGACTCCGCGCGCTCCAGAGCCAGGTGCCGAAGTACCAGCCGGTCGCGCCGCCGATGCGGCGGATCGGCGCGAACGCCTGCGCGGGCGGCACGTCGACCTCGGTGACGCGCGTATCCCTCTTCAACCGCGCGCGCGTGCCGACTTCGATCGCAAGCCTCAAGGCCTCGCGCAACGACATAGGACGAATCTTGAAAATATCGCGCGCTGCCGTCGATCGGACGACGGTCGCATTCTTCAGGCCTTCGACGAGTGCGCGTCCCACGCGAGCCTGTGCCGGCGTGACCAACGCGAGCCAGAGTCCGGAGAGATGCGGCGTGAGCAGCGGCACTGGCAGCAGCAGACGGCGAAGCCCGCGCAGCCGCGCGTACTCACGCATCATGTCGCCATAGGAGACCACTTCAGGTCCGCCGATCTCGAAGATCGAGCTTTCAGCATCCTCGGGGAGATCCAGCGCAGCTACGAGATATGCCAGCACGTCTGCGATGGCGATCGGCTGCGTGAGGGTCGCGACCCAGCGGGGGCAGATCATCACTGGGAGCCGCTCGACGAGCGCCTGAATCATTTCAAACGACAGGCTTCCGGCGCCAATGACGATGGATGCCCTGAACTCGATGACGGGGACACCGCTCGCGCGGAGCACGTCGCCCGTTTCGACGCGACTTTTCAAGTGGGTCGAGAGCGAGTCGGCGCTGCCGGTCAACCCACCGAGATAGATGATGCGTTTGACGCCGGCTCGCGCGGCCGCGCGTCCGAAATTGTCTGCGGCGTGCCGATCGGCCTCCGCGAAGTCGGTGCTGGCCCCCCATCGAGTGCACGAGGTAATAGGCAGAGTGCACTCCAGCGAGCGCCCGGTCGAGCGACGCTTCGTCGAGGCAGTCGCCTTCGACGACTTCTGTCTTCGCTCCAATCGCTGCAAGCTTTGCGGGCTCCCTCGCGAGGCACCGCACCGCGCGGCCGCCCTCTTCGAGTCGTCGAAGAAGGCGGCCGCCGATGTATCCCGTCGCTCCGGTGAGCAGAATGCCAACGCTCATCGGTAATCGCCTAGCTACCCTTCGGCATCATGACCGTGTCGATCACGTGGATGACGCCGTTCGTTGCCGCGATGTCGGTCTTGACGACGCGTGAGCTGTCCGCCATCACGGCGCCGTTGTGCGCCGCGATGGTGATTGCATCGCCGCTGACAGCCTTCGCCGAATTCATCTTCATCACATCCGCGGCCATCACCTTGCCGGCCACGACGTGATAGGTGAGGATGCGCTGCAGCTTTGCCTTGTTCTCCGGCTTGAGCAGCATCTCGACCGTGCCTGCCGGCAGCTTCGCGAATGCTTCGTCGGTGGGCGCGAACACGGTGAACGGTCCCGCGCCTTTGAGGGTGGTGACCAGGTCGGCCGCTGCGAGCGCCTTCGCGAGCGTCTTGAACGATCCGGCGGCGACCGCCGTGTCGACGATGTCCTTGGTCTGTGCGGTTGCGGTGTGTGGGCGCGACGAACGACAGCGCCAGTGCTGCCATGGTTCCGATTGCGAGTTTCTTCAACATTGTTCGACTCCTCCTGATGTCCGGGCCGGTTGGTTCCGAGCGCGACTATTTGAATTTAATGCAAATTAAGTTGCATGCAAGTAAAATGCGCACGGCTGCGAAAGTCGTGTGAGCGTCACGACAAGAACCGCGCGGAATGTGACTCTCAGTAAAAATCGGAGGATGAGATGCTGTCAGCGACGCTGCAGAAGGGGCTGAGTGAGTATGCGATCGGCGCAAAGATTCGGGCGCTGCGCCTGAAGAAAAAGATGGGGCTCGTCGAGCTTGGGAAACACACCGGGTTGTCCCCGGCGCTGCTCTCGAAGATTGAGCGCGATCGTCTGTTCCCCACGCTGCCGACGCTGTTGCGCATCGCGCTGGTCTTCAGCGTCGACCTCGAATTCTTCTTCGCCGGGTCCCGCGAAAAGCCGGTCATCGCCGTCGTCCGGAAAGCGAACCGCGTGCGGCTTCCCGAGCGGGAGGGCGGCGACAGCGCCTATAAATTCGAGTCGCTCGACTATCCCGTGAGCGAGCGCAAATTCGATTCGTACTACGCGGATTTTTTTCCAGTCTCACGCGCGGCGCAGCGGTTGCACGAGCACGCCGGCGTCGAGCTCATCTACGCGTTGCAGGGCACCCTGAGCGTGTACATTGGTGGGGAAGAGCACGAGCTCGCGGCCGGTGATTCGATGTATTTCGATTCGAGCGTGCCCCACGGGTACAGGCGCAGCGGCGGCCGCGTGTGCAGCGCGATCATCGTGACGGGGTGAGACGCCGGCATGGGCGTCGGTATTGCACGTCATCGCGCGGAGGATTGTTATGGCCAAAATCGACAAGCTTTTTGAACACATCGACGACATCGAGATAGCAATGCTGACAACCCGGCGGCCGGACGGGCATCTGTGCTCCCGCGCGATGGCGACGCAGAAGCGCGCGGCGGGCGCCGACCTGTGGTTCGTCACGCTCGACGATTCGGGGAAGCTCGCGGAGGTCGCGTTCGATCCGCACGTCAACCTCTCGTATTACAAGGACCGCACGCGCGAATGGGTCTCTGTCTCGGGCTTTGCGACGATCAGCCGCGATCGAGAAATCATTCACGAGCTGTGGGCCCCCGACTGGCAGATGTGGTTCCCGAAGGGAGACGACCCACGGCATGGAACGGCCGACGATCCCCGGATGGTGCTGATCGGCGTCAACGTGCACGCGGCGGTGTTTCTCGAAGTCAACAAGCCGCAGCCGGTTGTGCTCTTCGAGCTCGTCAAAGGCTGGATGACCGGCACGACGCCCGAGCTCGGCGAGATCCACCGCGTCGGCAGGACTGACTGACGAATTCGGCCGGCGCGTTTTCTGCGGATCGGCTCCGCGCTACGTGCGAAGCGGTAGGGGCAGGACGAAAGTCCTGCGCTACCGGTGCGTTACCGCGCACCGGTGCGTTATCGTGTGCGCTACCGGAATGCGCCACGGGCGCCTTTTCACAACGTTCAGCCTTCGTCCTGTGCACCATTCCGTGCATCGATGTGCCGCCATGGAACACGAGGCTATGACCATCTACATACCTGATATGCCCTAACGCGTTGTTCAGCAATGGGTTAGGTTTTGATGCCCATTCGGTCTTCGCCTTGCTTTGTGACACGCGGTGTTTACACGTCGTTCCTTCTTAATCGCTATTGCGGCGGCAGCCATCGGCGCCGGATTCCTACTTGGGTTTCTGGGGGTGCTCCATCCCCATCGTCCAGTGGAATTCTGCGTGCTGATACTCACGGGCATCCTGTTGTCGGCGTTCGCGCAGGCGCCGGCGGCGGACGAGCGCGCGACGATGCCGCCGTCGTTCGTCGTCGAGCTCACGGCGTTGCTCATCTTCGGGGTCCACGCGGCGACGCTGGTCGCGATCGCCGGTGTGCTGGCCAAAGGCTTTGCCGATACGCAGCGCCCGCAGAAATATCTTCAAACGCTGATGAACGTCGTCACGGTCACAGCCGCCACACAGGCCGCGGGCTTCGTGCATCAGGCATTGGGCGGCACGCTGGGACATTTCCGATGGCCGTTGCAGGCCGCGCCGATCGCAGCTGCGGTTGTTGCGTACTGGATCATCAAGGTGCTGTCGGCGGAAGTCGTGCGGCCGCTCCTCGCGAAACAGCCGATCAACCGGGCGTTCCCGAAACTGCTTCTCATCGACGGCCCCTTCTATGTGATCGGCGCCGGCATTGCGGTGGGATTCGTCGAACTCATCGATCACCGTCTGTGGGAAGTGCTTCCGGTCGCGGCCGTGCCGCTGTGGTTTGCGCTTCGCACCTACACCGACTACGTGGCGAGGCTCGACGCCGAGCATCGGCGCAGCGAAGTAATGGAATCGCTGGAGCAGGGCATGTGCGTCGTCGACAACAGTGGCCGCGTTACGTTGTGGAACGATACGCTCGAGCACATCACCGGCGCTTCTCATGAGCATGCCCTCGGCGATACGCTCGTGTTCGCCTTGCCCGCGCTCGCCAACACCGAGGTTCCGAAGGTCATTGGTGAAGCGCTGAAAGAGCGGACCGCTCGCACGATTCCGCAAGTTCGCCTGGCGCGCACGACCGGAACGCAGGTTCTCGAGGTAAAGATCGTTCCCGTGCCTGATGGGCTGACGCTGCTCTGGCAGGACATCACCGAACGCACGCGCGAGGACCAATCCCTGAAGCGCAGCGAAGAGCGGCTGACGCTGGCGGCCGATGGCGCGAACGACGGCTGGTGGGAATGGGATCTGCGCACGCAGGAGTTTTACGTGTCGGCGCGATGGCGCGAAATCGTCGGATTGCCTGGCGTCGCCGGCATCGGCCGTCCCGAGGAGTGGCTCGACCGTGTGCACACGGAAGATACCGGGCCGCTGAAAGACGCGCTGAAAGCGCATCTGTCGGGAAAGACGCCTCACTTCTTGTACGAACATCGCATCAAGCAGGAAGACGGCACCTATCGCTGGTTCCTCTGCCGCGGCGTCGCGGGGCGGGGAACAGGCAGAAGTCCCGCGCGCATCGCGGGCTCGCTGAGCGATACGACAGACTACACCCTGGCGCAGCAGCAGCTTCGCAGTGCGGGCTTCCGGGATCCGTTGACCGGCTTGCGCAATCGCGCGGATTTCGTGGACGGGCTCGGCCGCCGGCTCGATGCGTTCAAGCAGCCGCACCGCGGCGGCGGCCGGTTTGCCATCCTGTATCTCGATCTCGATCGCTTCAAAGTGGTGAACGACAGCCTTGGCCATCTCGTGGGCGACGAGATGCTGATCGCCGTGTCGCGGCGCCTGGAGTCGTGCCTTCGCGACGGGGACACGCTGGCGCGTCTCGGTGGTGACGAGTTCGCCGTTCTCCTGCAGACGATCGGCGACGAGCAGCAGGCAAACGTCATCGCCTTCCGCATTCAGGAGTCGCTGAGCAAACCGATTATGGTGGCCGGCCGCGAGGTGTTCACGACCGCGAGCATCGGCATCGCCTTCGGCACCAGCGAGCACAACAGTCCCGACGAGATCATGAGGGACGCCGATACGGCGATGTACCACGCCAAGTCGCGCGGCAAGGCGCGCCACGAGATGTTCGACGCCGACATGCACGCGCGCACGCGCGACCGCCTCGATCTGGAAAACGATCTGCGCCACGCCGTCAGCAACAAGGACTTCGAAGTGGTCTATCAGCCGATCGTGCTGCTGGGCTCCGGCATGTGCGTGGGGTTCGAGTCGCTGGTTCGATGGACGCGCAACGGGAAGCCGGTGTCGCCCGTCCACTTCATTCCCATGGCGGAAGAGCTGGGACTGATTGAGCCGCTCGGCACGTGGATTCTGCAGCAGGCCTGTCAGACATTTGCGCAGTGGCAGCGGCAATATCCCGACTCGGGCCTCGACTACATTACGGTGAACGTCTCGAGCCGGCAGTTGATGCAGCAGAACTTTCTGCGGATCGTCGAGCAGGCTGTTGAGAAGTCGGGCCTGAAGCCACGCGACCTGCGACTGGAAATTACTGAAACCGCCTTGATGGACAGCCCGACCACCGCCGCAGAGGTGCTGCGCCAGCTGCGCGAGTTCGGTGCGAAGATCTATCTCGACGACTTCGGCACGGGCTACTCGTCGTTGAGCCACCTGCACAAGCTGCCGGTCGACGCGCTCAAGATCGACCGTTCGTTCGTCAGCAGCATGGTCATTGCAGACCGGCCGGCGATCGTCGAGAGCATTCTCGCCCTCGCGCGGACGATGAAGACGAGCGTGGTGGCAGAAGGTATCGAGACCGACGTGCAGGCGAAGGAGCTCGAGCGCCTCGGATGCACGCACGCGCAGGGATATCTCTTCTCACGACCGCTGTCCGCCAAAGCCGCCGAGGACATGATTGCCGCGCATCAGCCGCTCGGTCCGAAGCGATGGAGAGTCCGCAACGGGCGTGGACGCGAGCCCGATTACTCGCCCAAACCGTTCAAATGGCCGGAGCCTACGCTGACTCAGTGATTTCGGCGCTAGACTCCTTCGCACCGTGCCGGACAGATCTTCTCAGTCTCGAAGGGAAAAGTGCGGTCGTCACCGGTGGCGCGAAGGGTATCGGCGCGGCCACGGCCGGATGCTCGAGCAGGCCGGCGCACGCGTGGTCGTGTTCGACATCGAGCCCGCCGATGATTTCGACGTTCGGGACGCTGGCCTCCAACGATCTCGCCTTCGGCGGCGCCTCGGTCGATGTGACGAGCGAGTCTGCTGTGACAGACGCGTTCTCGCTGCGTCGTCGAGCGATTCGGCGGCGTCGATATCCTCGTCAACAACGCCGGGCGCGTGGCGCGAAACCGGCGATCGATTTGCCGCTGTCGAGTGGCAGGCGGTGCATCGACGTCAATCTGACCGCGACCTTCCTCTGTTCGAGAATCGCGCAGCCTTACATGAAGCGGCGCGGCGGCGGCGCCATCGTCAACGTCGCCTCGATCATGGGTCTGTCGGGCGGGCTCTTTCCGAACGCGTCGTACCAGGCCGCGAAGGGCGGCGTGGTGAATCTGACGCGGGCACTTGCGCTCGAATGGGCGGCAGACGGCATTCGCGTGAACGCGGTGGCGCCGACCTTCGTCGACACTGACATGACCACGGCGATTTTCTCGAATCCGCGACCTGCTCGACACCGTCATGCAGCACACGCCGCTCGGCCGTCTGCCCGAGGCAGACGATGTGGCGGCGGCCATTCTGTTTCTCTGCAGCGACGCCGCGACGTGCGTCACCGGCATCGTTCTTCCGATAGATTCCGGCTATCTCGCGCGATGAATTAAGCTACAGGTTGAGGACACTATGAGCTTCTGTGACCATTGTGACGGGCAGCGCTTCGATCGTGCGCAGGTATTGCGCGCGCTTCGCGCTCATGCGGCAGCAATTGAAGGGTCCGGACGGGTCGCGCGACGCCGAACAGACGATCGCCCTCGCGATTGAGGCAGTACGCACGCTCGCGATTCCGCATTTCGACACCATAGACGACGAAGTCGTTGACGGGGAAGTGATCCACTGACCCACGCCATGACATCCGTCCGCGCGGCCGCTGCCTGTTTGTGTCTGGCTGATATTCGCGGCGTCAGCGACCGCTCAGTCGCCCGCCCTCTACGTGCCCCATGAGAAGGTCGATGCGGCGCTGGCGAAGGGTGGGGTGCTTGTCGCGATCGCCGCACGTGCAGGTTGCAGGCGGACACCACGACGAGCCGGGCGCGCTCCAGACACAGAACGGCACCACCATCATTTACGTGACCGGCGGCGACGGAGTGTTTGCTGCAGGCGCGCGATCGCAGCGACTGATGAAGGCGATGTGCTCGTCGTCCCGGCCGGGACGCCGCAGGCGTTCGCGAGCGTGTCGCCCTCAATCAGCTACCTGCAGGTGATAGTTCCGGTCACCGCGAAGGACGCGAAGGCCGAGGTCGTGTACGTGGATCGCGACAAAGTTGCCGCCACGATGAAGAAGGCGGGGCCGCTTGCGGATGGCCCGAATCTCCGGGTATCGGGCGGCTACCGTCCTCATGCGACGGCAAATGCCAGCCCCCTCTCTGAGCTTCACGATAACGAAGCCGATCTGTTTTTTGTCATCAGCGGCCGGGCGACGCAGGTCCTCGGCGGAACGATCGTGGACGGAAAGCAAACCGGGCCCGGGCAAATTCGCGGCTCGAAGACCGACGGCGGGCAAACGTTTCAGCTCGGCAAGGGAGACGTCATGTGGGTTCCTGCCGGGATGCCGCACTGGTTTTCCGAAATCCCCGAGCCCCTCAGCTATCTCCTTGTCAAAGTCTTTTACTGAATCCCATCTCGACGGCTGACCAGCGCGATAGGACTAAGATAAGGCCCATGGCTTCAACTGTTCCGATGCGCTCGGGGAACCCCGCGCTTCACGCCGATACGTTTTCGCGCGCTCCGGCGATGCCTGGCGCCGAACGAATGACGCTGGGCGGCACCGTCAACAAGACGGCGCTGTCGCTCTTCATCCTGCTGATAGCGGCGAGCTACATCTGGAACCGCGGGCCGGCGGACCCGGCGCTGCCCGTGTGGATGATTGGCGGCGTGATTGGCGGGCTGATCGTCGCGATAGCGACCGCCTTCAAGAAAACGTGGGCGCCGGTGACGACACCGATGTACGCGGCGTTCGAAGGGGTCGCGCTTGGCGGCATCTCGGTGATCATGGAATCGCAGTACCCCGGCATCGTCAGCCAGGCGGTATTTCTCACGTTCGGCACGCTCGCCGCGCTGCTCGTCGCGTATCGCAGCGGACTGATCAAAGCGACCGAGAACTTCAAGCTTGGAATCTTCGCGGCCACCGGCGGCATCGCGCTCGTGTATCTGGCGAGCTTCGTGCTCGGATTTTTCGGCATGAGCGTGCCGCTGATTCACTCGAGCGGGCACGTGGGGAATTCTGTTCAGCCTGTTCGTGGTCGTGATCGCCGCGCTGAACCTCGTGCTGGATTTCGACTTCATCGAGACCGGAGTGCAGCAGGGCGCGCCGAAGTACATGGAATGGTACGGCGCGTTCGGACTGCTGGTGACGCTCGTGTGGCTGTATCTGGAAATCCTGCGCCTGCTCGCGAAGCTGCAGAGCCGGAGAGACTGACTAGGCCGGAAACTCCGTACGCTCCCACTGCGGGTCGTTGACCAGCGCGTCGTACTCGTGCGGAAAGATCCGCTGCTTGGGATATTTGCACGACAGCACGAATTTCTGCTTTTCCTCGTGCCAGTCGGCCCTGCCAATTTCGCATTCGAAGGCCATCTCGGATCCAATGCTGAGCGCGATTTTCGACCCGGGCGGTGGGAAGGCCGGCACCTGAATGACTTTGCGAAAGCGTACCAGCGAATTGTCGATGCGCTGGGTCTTGTCTTCGTCTAGTTTGATCGTCAGCGTAGGGATACGCAGCTCGATTTCAACGTCCATCATCGTGTCGTCGCAGCCTCAGGAGTAAACACAGCATCAAGTATAGACCGTCGGCGGGGTTAGGGCGGGCGCCGTCAGGCCGGGGTGGCAGTCTCGGGGTCGCAAGCCGTTGCGATGCATGAGTGCGCCATCGGCCGAGAGCGCCGCTTCCGCAAACAAGGGAAGTCGGCGCGGCAAAACGCGTCGCCGACAACTGTTGCGCACTGCCATGGCGCGCGGACCAGGCATGGTCCGCGCGGAGGTGGTCGGCTCCGTGTTTTGTCCATTGACGCTGTCGCGCCGCCTCCATTGTTTGCCGCAGCGGCCCTCTCGGCCGATTGCGCACGTGCGTTCCGACACTACCCGCGCATTGAGCGCCAGCCCATATCGGTTGAGTCGGCGGGGCACGCTCACTGCCGCGACCATCGCGAGCGACGCGACGCGCGGCGCAAGCCGGAAACGTATCGGAAGGCGTGCGATCCGCCGGCCCAAAGCGAAGAACGGACTCTTGGACCGTCGGTGACACCTCGCCGAGAGATACGTTTCCCGCGTCGTCGAGCTGGTCGCGGCAGTGAGCGTGCCCTGCTGACTCAACGCCGATCGGCTCCGCGCTAGGTGCGCAGCGGCGTGCGATGCGTTTCCGACGCTACTTGATGGCCTGACACTGGCCGTAGTACCTGCTCCGGCCGCGACGTCCAGCCGGTCAACCGTGTCGGCGTGAACTCGTGGCGTGTGTGCACGGCTTTGAACGCCTGCCCTGCGGAGCTGGCCCGATCTGCAAACACCGTCGTCAGGTAGACAGAGCCGGAGATGTTCATCGCCAGCAGATGCAAGTTGCTGGCGAGCAGCCGAACGGTAATGTGCGGCGCCCCGGCATCGGGCGCTGTCACATCCAACACATTCGCGGTCCCGTCCTGTGTGTCGATGTCGTTGAACACCATCGACAATTTGGCCGGCATGGTCTCGATCGCCGGGACCAGATCCTTTTGCCATGTTCCGAGTACCTTGTGTGTGAAGGCGCACTCCAGTCGCTGCACGCTGGCGAGCGGCACCGGGGTGTTCACTTGCGCGTGCGGCACCTGGATGTCGAGGGCGACGAAAACAACCAGCATCGGTAGTCGGAAATGTCCAGCCATGGGTTGCCATCATAAACGGATTCGCCGGTTAATCACTGTTCGGTACGGTCTGTGCACATAGGTCGTCGGAGGATTTTATGGCGTTCAAAATTACTACGCTCATGGTGCCGACGGTTGCCTTGGCCGCGGCCATTTTCGTCCCGGTCACGCTCTCCGCCCAGCGGCCCGCCCAGGGGGCGATGCGTTTTGAGGCTATGGACACGGACCGCAACGGCATCATCACGCGCGCCGAATGGCGCGGGAACGATCGCGCGTTTGCCAATCAGGACTGGAATGGCGACGGACAACTGTCCGGCAATGAGGTCAGAGTTGGCGCAAATCGCAACGCAAATATCGAAGAGGCCGATCACGTGCCCAATCGATACGAGCGTTTTGTCAGCTGGACTCAGGCCGGATTCAACAACCTCGACCACAACCGCGATCGCAAAATATCGGCGAACGAGTGGCATTACGACATCGAAACGTTCCGGCGCGTCGATCGCAACCGCGATGGTGGGCTTGACCAGACAGAGTTCCTTGGGGAGGACGTAGACGACGTACGCGACGCCGGCTTCGACGACCTTGATTGGAACAACAACGGACGGGTCGAGCGAAATGAATGGTACGGCGGCGACTCGGTCTTCACGAACCTCGACCGCAACCGCGACGGTGTGCTCAGCCGCTTCGAGGTGGTCGGCGGCGTCGATACGCCCAACGACACGTGGGATCAATTCGCGTCTCTCGACTACGATCGCAACGGATCGATTGCGCGCGACGAATGGCATTGGTCGACGAATTCGTACAACCGCCAGGACACGAATCGCGACGGCAGGATCTCACGGCAGGAGTTCGCGGCCGCCGGCGGAAGTCCGGGGACGGTCGGAACGACCGGGAACACACAGCAGCAGCGCACGGTTCGCGTTACCGGACAGGAGCGCTGGGTCGACTCGGGTATCATCGTGCGCGCTGGCGATGTGATCACGATCAACGCCAACGGCAACATGCAGTTGAGCGATGATGCGCAGGATATGGCCACGCCAACTGGATCGACCAAAGGTCGGCGCGCACCCGATGCGCCGGTGCTGAATCAGCTCGCGGGCGGGCTGATCGCGAACATCGATAACTACGGGCCGGTTTTCATCGGCGGCCGGCGTACTTTCACGGCGCCCGTCAGCGGGCGGTTGTATTTCGGCGTCAACGATGACCACCTCGCGGATAACCGAGGTGAGTTCAGCGTGAACGTCAGCGTTGCGCCTCGGTAGCGCCCTTCGGCGCGCACGGCGGTTGCATTTTGAGCAATAATCGCGACCGTCGTGCGCAATTTTCTTTTTACTATCACGCTGGTCGCTGAAGCGCTGTCCACACTGACCGCTCGTCAGTCAGGACCTGCGCTCGATCCCAGGCTTCAGAGTCAGCTCAAGCAACTATTTCCAGCCGCCACGTTTTCACCGAAGATTCCCGATCCCCCGCATTACAAGGCGTTCGCGCCAAACCCGCAGACGGTGGAGGGGCTGACGTTCTGGACGACCGAGATCGAGCCGCTGGAGCGGGGCTACGATGGTCCGATTAAAATCCTCGTCGGTATGGACACCAAGGGGATGCTCTCCGGTGTGGTCGTCGCCGCCCACAACGAGCCGTACGGCGACTTCTCGGTCGATCGTCCTGAGTTCGCGGCGCAATTCAAAGGGAAGAGCATTCGCGATCCATTCCGCGTGGGGGCCGACATCGACGCGGTGTCGAGAGCGACCATCACCATCACCAGCGCGGCACGCGCCATCCGTATCAGCGCGCGGCGGATGGCCACGCAGCTGCTGACGCCGCCGGCCAAATGAAAACCTGTCTCGCGTTGATCGTTGCGCTGTTATGCGCGCCGGCGATCTCGCACCTGTCAATTGCGCCTGCGTTCGCCCAGACGCAGGCGCCGTCCGACGATCCATGGAATTTTGACGAAGCGGACGAGCCCGTGGAGACCTGGCAGCAGATCGCCCGCGGCCAGGCGGTCGATGTCGCTCTGTTCGCGGCGTTTGCGGCGCTGGCGCTGTGGGGCTTCTTTCGGAAGAGCGTCCCGATTAAATATGTCACGCTCGTGGCGTCGGTCGCCTATCTCGGGATCTACAAGAGCCAGCTCCTGTCGATCGTGAACGTGTTCGGCATCATGGGCGGCAACCTGCCGATCTTCAAATACAACCTCGGATGGTATGCGTTCGCGGGGTTTTCCGTGGTGACGACGGTGCTGTTCGGGCGGTTGTACTGCGGACGCGTCTGTGCCTACGGAGCGCTGACGCAGCTGCTCGATCCCGTCGTGCCCGCGCGTTTCCGCTACGACGTGCCGCTGCGCATCGAGCGTCAGGCGTCGAAGATCAAGTACGGAATTCTCGCGGCCGTGGTGATGTATTTTCTCGCCACGCGCGATATGTCGATCTATCGCTACGTGGAGCCGTTCTGGATGTTCACCGGCCACGAAACGCTCGCCATGTGGATCGCGCTCGCCGTGCTGCTCGTGGCCACGGTCGTCGTCCGAAACCTCTATTGCCGGTTCCTGTGCCCGCTGGGCGCCGCGCTGGGACTGCTGTCGAAGGTGACGATTTTCGGCATCAAGCGCTGGTCGGAGTGCAACTCCTGCAAGCTGTGCGAGAAAGCCTGCCAGTGGGGCGCGATCGAGGGACCGAAGATCATCATGAGCGAGTGCGTGCGGTGCGACGACTGCGAGCGGCTCTATATGGACCAGCAGAAGTGCCCGCATTGGATCATCATCCGCCGCAAGAGCGAAGTGTTGGCGCGCCAGGCCAAGCTGCCGCAAACACCGCGACCCTCATAGACCGGCGTCTTTCGGCGGGGCACGCTTGCGACAGCGACCTTCACAGGCGACGCGAATCACCGTGTAGCTGGAAACGCATCGGAAGGCGGGAGTCCGCGCCCCTTCGAAGCGCGAGCGCGCCATCGGTCGAGAGCGCCGCTTCCGCAAACAAGGGAAGCTCGGCGCGGTAAAACACGTCGCCGACAACTGTTGCTTACTGCCATGGCGCTCGGACCAGGCTTGGTCCTCGCGGAGGGGGTCGGCTCCGTGTTTTGTCCACTACGCTGTCGCGCCGCCTTCATTGTTTGCTGCAGCGGCACTCTCGGCCGATGACGCCGCCGACCGCGCTGAAGTATTCCGACGTTTCCATGCCCACTTAGCGCAGCCGATGTCCGTGAGAGTGCGCGGGACATGCCTGCCGCGGCGACCATCGCGAGCGACGCGAATCATTGCGTAGCTGGAAACGCATCAGAAGGCGCGCGATCCGCCGGCCCGCAGCGAAGCACGGACTCTTGGACCGTTGGCGACACCTCGCCGAGAGATGCGTTTCCCGCGTCGTCGAGCTGGTCGCAACTGTACGCGGTGTCCCGCCCGCCCGATGTGGCTGGGCGCTAAATGCGATGGACTCCACGTACTGCGACATCGCAAATGCGCAGGCGAATCAGAATCTGCGTACTTCGTCCGGCAGTTTCTTGTTTTTGCTGGGAGACGATGCTAGCGTCGTCGTGGCGCGGCTTTCGCACGAGTGACGCGCATGAGCGAGAGAACGTTGGAAGGACGCGTGTCAGCACTCGAGGCGCAATTGGGCAGCAAAACCTTGCAGGACCACTTTCGCGAACAGGCAGAGCTGATCGATCGCCGCTTGGCTGAGACCTTCAGGGAGTATGGCGAACTGTTCGACCGCCGCTTCGCTGAAAGCTTTCAGATACAGGACGAACGGATTGAGCGCCGCCTCGCCGAGAGCTTCAGGGAACAGGCAGAACTGCTCGACCGCCGCTATGCAGAAACCCTTCGGGAGCGATATGGAGAATCCGACAGGCCGTGGGACGCGACGCTCGATGTGAGGTTCGCGGCGTTCAATGATCGTCTCGACGCCAAACTCAAACCGATCAGGGCCGACCTGGCGATCATCAAGCACGCCATCGGCGTCCTCCTGACACGAGTCACCTGAGTTCACCGGTCTGTCAGGGCGCGTCGGTCGGAGGCGCCACGAGCCTGACGCGGCCTCTCAATCCCGACGAGATCAATACCTCGTTCCTGTCCGACACAATCACCCCCTCGACGTCCGGCAACCGCTCGATGAGCGCCATGCCTGCGTCGGGACCCAGAATGAAAACGCCCGTCGACAGGGCGTCGGCCAGAACAGCCAGGTTGGAGACGACCGTGGCGCTTCGCGTGCCGCGCGCGGGCTCGCCGGTCGCAGGATCGAGGATGTGGTGATACCGTCGCCCATCGTTCACGAAGTATCGCTCGTAATCGCCTGATGTGCTGAACGTCCCGTTCGAGAGATCGAGCTGGGCGAACGTCCGATTCGCTGGGCCGCGCGGATCCTGAATCGCGAGGCGCCAGGGACGGCCATCCTTCATGCCGGACACGTAGATGTCGCCGCCGCTCTGCACCATGAAGTCGCGGACACCGGCGCGGCGAAGGATAGCGGCGGCGCTATCGATGGCGTATCCCTTGCCGATGCCGCCGAGGTGCAGCGACATCCCTTTACGCGACAGAAATACCGTGCCCGCCGTGTCATCGATGTGAATGGCGCGGTAGTCGACGAGCGGCAGGCGCCGGCGCACCTCGCGCATGTCGGGAACGACATTGTCCTGGTCGTGATCGAACTTCCAGACCCCGGACAGCGCGCCGAACGTGACATCGAACTTGCCGCCCGTCCACTCGCTCATCTGCCGTGCCGTCCTCAGCACGTCGCGGACCTCGGAGCTGACCGGCACCGCGTGCACGCCAGCCTCGCGATTGACGCGCGACACGTCGCTGTCGGCGATCCACGTGCTCATCAGCTTTTCCAAACGGGCGAATTCGGTGAAGACCTCGTCAAAGGCCGCTTTCGCGGCACGTTCGTCCGCAGTCCATGCCGTGAGATTGAGGGAGGAGCCCATCGAGAGGCGAGAGGCGGTGATGAGTGCGGCAGGACCAAAGGCCTGCGCTACCGGAGAGGACGCTACTGCGGGTGCTGCGTCGTCCATGCCGCAGCCGAGCAGAGCCATGCACATCAGTGCGGCGGCAATCGATATGGGAAACTTTTTTGCTCGCACGGTGTCTGTTTTTCTGGGAGACAATCCTCTGAAGGACAAATGCTGTACATCGATTCGGTCATCCTGAACATGATCGAACGCGCGTGCCGCCGGTTTCAGCGGCTCACGGGGCGCACCAACGTGTGGCTCGCTGTGCAGCTGACGAATCTCAGCATCATCATTTATTTCGTGTGGGCGGCAGCGGCGTTCTGGACGGCCGACGCACAGCTCCGGTTGGTCGTCGGGGTCTTTTGCGTCGGGTTGATGTACGTCCTGGTCCAGACGCTGTTCCGCGAATCGATTGAGGCGTACGAGAACAGCGCGTATCGGCGCGTGGAGAAGGGGATGCGGAATCCGCGCCGGCTTCGCGATGCGATGCTGCGCATTTCGTTCCTGACGCTCGCCGTTCTGCTCGGCTATCCAGCCGTCTTTGTGTACGTCAGCCTGCACCTGCCCGTGCTCCTCCTGACCTACTCCCTCATCGTCTTGACGACCGCCGTGCTGTACCTTCTGGCGTGCGATCCGTTGCCGCCGTGCGCGGGCAAGTTGAGAGAGCGCGGGCGGCAGCCGGTGCCGTCGCCCGCGGCCGTGCAGGAAACCTCCGTCTAGTTGCTTTTCTTCGTTCGCGGATCGTCTGCCGGATTCAGGTACGTAATGCCGAATGGTCCAATGCCATGCACCTGGATCGTCGCAGCCGTTTTCGTCGTGAAAAAGTGACGCATCTCCGCGGGCACCGACGTGAACCCCCCCACCGGCAGAACCTGCATCGCCGATTCGTTGAACGTCTCGCCCATCCCCAGCGCAACGGTACCTGACAGCACCGTCACGTTCTCCGTGGTCGGATGCCAGTGCGGCGGGATGCGATAGTTGGCGGGCATTTGCGCGCGCAGCACGTATGGCTGTCCCGCCTGACCCGGATCACCCGAGACGACCGCAGCGCGCATGCCGGCGGGCAATCCCGGGGGCGGTTCTCCCCATTTGAGCGCGCTCGCAGGAACCATCGCATGCGTGACCGAGGCGGCTTTCGGCGCTTCGTCGGCGTTGAAGATGTCTTCGGTCACCTTCCACGCGCCGTCACCCTGCTTCTTCCACACGGTGATGTATTTGCCTTTTTCCGCGACGCCACCCATTGTCGATTGGTAGGCGCCGGCTGTGTAGCCCACGTCGCCTGCCGCACCGACGTCGGCTTTCGTCGGTGTCCATGACAGCGAAAACCCCGGTGCCGCACTCATCTCCGTGAACGACTTCTTGATGGCGTCGCTGCCCGTGATGACGCCCATTCCCGGCGGGTAGATCGAGGCGCCGTCGGCAAAGTACGCGGCCCATTGCCCGGGGTCCTTCGTTGTTTCCGACCAGGCGCGGTCCGCGGCCATCAAGGCCGCGCGTTCCTGTTCGACGTTCGCGCTGGGTCCGCACGCGACCGCGGCTCCCATCGAGACGAGTCCAATACACAACCGTAGACACCGACTCATAGGCGACTCCTTTATAGACGTGCCGGGCGAGGTTTCCCTGGGAAGGAGGTGCTGATATTAGCCGGTTTGACCCCGGTCTGGAATTTCGATCGCGACAAAACGCGACAAGAAAGCCGGGTGCGGGCATAGTAAAATCTAGGCTCCAACGAGGTCCATGCATATGCGGTGTAGAGCCCTTTCCGGACTGTCACTTGCGGCCATGGTCGTCGCAACCGGTCTGGGTGTCGCTGCGCAAAGTCCCTCGCCCCTTGCCGACGCCGCGCAACGCCAGGATAAAAAGGCAGTCCAGTCCCTGCTGGCGAAGAAAGCCGATGTCCAGGCAACGAAGGCCGACGGCGCGACCGCGCTGCACTGGGCCGCGTACACCGAGGACGCAGAGATCACCGGGCTCCTCCTCCACGCCGGCGCGAAGGTCAACATCAAAAACAATTACGGGGTCTCGCCGTTCGCGCTCGCGGCGAAAAGCGGGAACGCGAAGATCATCGGCCAATTGATGAAGGCGGGCGCCGATCCGAACGACAAGCTGAACTACGTGAACGCCGATGAAACGCCGCTGATGCACGCCGCGCGGGCGGGCAGCGTCGAGGCCGTCAACATGCTGCTCATCGCCGGTGCGCAGGTCAACGCGCGTGAAAGCTGGAACGGGCAGTCGTCGCTTCACTGGGCCGCCGCCGAAGGACACGCCGCGGTCGTCGCGGCGCTCATCGAAGGGGGCGCCGATATCCGCCAGCGCTCGAACGCGGGAACGACCCCGTTCATGTTTGCGGTGCGCAAGGGGGACATGCCCTCGGTCAACGTGCTGCTCGCCGCAGGAGCGGACGTCAACGAGAAGCGCCCTGACCTTGCGACGCCGCTGCTCGTGGCCATTCTGAACGGCCACGAAGATCTCGTCGACCTGCTGCTCGAGAAGGGCGCCAATCCGAACGCCGAAGGGGGATCGACCGATCTGTCGGTGCAGGGATCGAGAGCCCGCCCCATCAAGATCACGCTCAAGACGCCGTCGTATCGCGATCAGCTGAAGGACGTCGGCACGGAAGGCGGGAATGGCGGGAACAACAGCTGGGGCAGACCGCTGCAGGCGGCGGTACACGTCGCAAACTGGCACATCAGCGACGAGTTCATCTCGGTCAACATCGACAGGATGCGCGTCATCAACGCGCTGCTCAAGCACGGAGCCGAGATCAACGCCAGGAATACCGACATGGAGCCGCGCTGGTCCGGCGCGCGGTATCGCCGGAGGCAGGTGGGCTTGACGCCGTTCCTCGCCGCGGCGCGACAGGCTGATATCGAGGTGATGCGGGTGCTCCTGCAGCACGGCGCTGATCCGAAGATGAACACCCCGCTCAACATCACACCGCTCATGCTGGCGGCGGGCATCGCGTGGGCGTCGAATCAGGATCGCGCCGGCGAAGAACAGGTGCTCGACGCGGTCAAGATGCTGGTGGAAGAGCTTGGTGCGGACGTGAACTTCGTCGCCGATACCGGCGAAACCGCGATGCACGCGGCAGCGTACCGCGGCGCCAACAGCGTGGTGCAGTATCTCTTCGACAAGGGCGCCAGGCTCGACGTGCAGGACAAGATCGGGCGAACGCCTCTGCAGGTTGCCGATGGCGTCGAATACGGAAATTCATTCGCCGCGAACCCGCACACGGCCGTGCTCCTGCGCAAACTCGGCGCGAAGGACATTCCCTGTCCTGGTCTCTGCGCCAATCTGATCCCGGACGAAGCATTGCCGCCAGAGGAGCCCGTCCGATGAGACACGCACTGTGGGTCGCGACGGCCTGTTTCATTGGCGTCGTCGTGTTGAGTGCCGCTCAGGATCGTCCATCGTCCATCGTCGATCGTCCATCGTCCAGCGTCGATCGTCCAGCGTCCAGCGTCGATCGTCCAGCGTCCAGCGTCGATCGTCCAGCGTCGAGTGCCGATCGCCTATCGCCGACCGCCGATGGACGATCGCCGATCGCCGATGGACGATCCGTCGTCCAGAAGTACTGCGTAAGCTGCCACAACGAGAAAGTGAAATCGGGCGGGCTGACGCTGAGCACCCTGGATCTCGCGGGCGCTCCGGAGCACGCCGAGGTGTGGGAACAGGTGATCCGCAAGGTTCGAACGGGAGCGATGCCGCCCGCCGGACGGCCTCGCCCGGACAAAACGCTGTCAGACAATCTGGTCGAGTATCTTGAAACCGAGCTGGACAAGTCGGCGTTCGCGCGGCCAAACCCCGGCCGGGCGGCGTTGCCGCGGTTGAACCGCGCTGAATATCGCAACGCCATTCGCGATGTGCTGGCGCTCGACATCGACGCCGTGTCGTTGCTGCCGAACGACATCGCCGGTCATGGATTCGACAACAACGCCGATGCGCTGACGCTGTCTCCGATGCTGACGGAGCGATATCTGGGCGCCGCGGCGAAGATCAGTCAACTGGCGCTCGCACGGCCGAAGGGCGTACCCCTGCCGGAAACCTTCTTCGTCCCGACCGACCGCAATCAGAACGTGCGCATGAGCGATGATCTTCCGCTGGGATCGCGCGGCGGCGTAGCGCTGCGATATTACTTTCCTGCGGACGGCGAATATCTCTTCGAATTGCGGCCAAAGGAGGGTGGCGCCGGCGGCGGGTTCGAGGGCATTACCGCCGAGCCGCATCAACTCGACATCGCGATCGATAACGTCAAGGTCGGCTCCGTCACGCTGGGCGGGCCTGACTTCGCCCCGCGGCGCGACGGTGGCGCCGCCGCCCCTGCATACCCGCGAGAGGATCGAGACAAGAAAATCATCGCGCTGATGACGTTCCGCGTGCCGGTCACGGCCGGGTCTCACATGGTGCAGGCGTACTTCGCCTCGAAGACGACGGCCTTTGTCGAAGATCTCTTCGATCCGTCGCTGCGTCGAGAGCCTTACCGTGACGGCAGCGGCGAGCCCCGAATTTCCAGCGTCACGATCACCGGCCCTCAGCCGGCAACGGCGACGGTTGGTGATACGGCCAGCCGCCGGCGCATCCTGACCTGCACGTCTGCTTCACCGAAAGACGAGACGTGCGCGAAGAAGATCATCTCGACGCTTGCGCGTCGGGCGTACCGCCGGCCGGTGACCGACGAAGATTTGCAGGCGCCGCTCACGGCGTATCGCGGCGCCGTCGAGCAGCGGCGGGTTCGAGGCGGGCCTCGAGATGGCGATTCGCAGCATCCTGATGAGTCCGAAGTTCCTGTTCCGCATCGAGTCGCAGCCCCCGACGGCGAAGGTCGGCACGCCGTATCGCGTCACCGACTTGGATTTGGCGTCGCGCCTGTCCTTCTTTCTCTGGAGCAGCATTCCTGATGACGATTTGCTCGCGCTGGCCGAGAAGAAGCGCCTGAGCGATCCTGCCGTGTTGACCCAGCAAGTGAAGCGGATGCTCGCGGACCCGCGTTCGCAGGCCCTCGTCGACAACTTCGCCGGTCAGTGGCTGCACATCCGGAATGTGGCGGTACATCAGCCCAGTCCGGAAACGCTGTTCCACTTCGACGACAACTTGCGCAAGGCGTTCGAGAAGGAGACGCAGCTCTTCTTCGAAAGCATCATGCGAGAGAATCGCAGCGTCCTCGACCTGCTCGACGCGGATTACACGTACCTGAACGAGCGCCTGGCCAGGCACTACGGCATCGACGGCGTGCTCGGCGAGCGGTTCAGACGCGTCTCGCTGCCGGTCGGAAGCCCGCGCGGCGGGCTGCTGGGGCAGGGGTCGATCCTGATGGCGACCTCGTACCCGAATCGCACGTCTCCGGTCATCCGCGGGAAGTGGATTCTCGAGAACGTCTTCGGCGCGCCACCACCGCCGCCGCCGCCGAATGTGCCTGAGCTGAAGGACGAGCGAGATCCGCGCAAGGTGCTGCCGATGCGCGAGCGGCTCGCGGCCCACCGCGCCAATCCCGCGTGTGCGGGGTGCCACGCGCAAATGGACCAGCTCGGGTTTGCGCTGGAAAACTTCGATGCGATTGGCGAGTGGCGTGACATCTACACGTCGGGCGCCAGGGTTGATGCGTCGGCGCAGCTTCCCGACGGCGCGAAGTTCAACGGGCCGGCGGAATTGCGGAAGGTGCTGATGTCGCACTCCGACGAGTTCCTGACAACGATGACCGAAAAGCTGATGGTGTATGCGCTTGGGAGGGGGCTGGAGGCGGTCGACGCGCCTGCAGTCCGTAAGATCAAGCGGGATGCGACCCGCGACAAGTACAGGTTCGAGGCGTTGATTCAGGGCGTTGTGACGAGCACACCGTTTACAATGAAGCTGGCGCAGGACGTTGGGAACTGATTTTGGAGGCTGTGTGAGATGGTGATTACCAAGCTAGCGTTGCCACGACGGACCTTCATCCGGGGAATCGGCGCCACGGTGGCGCTTCCGTTTCTGGATGCAATGGTGCCGGCCATGAGAGCTCAGGCCAAGTCTGCACCTCGGTTTACGGCTATCTACTGTGGAAACGGCGCCAACATGTTGGATTGGACGCCTGCTGCTGAAGGCGTGGGCTTCGCGATGTCGCCCAGTCTGATGCCGCTCGAGCCGTTTCGCGATCGGCTCGTCGTCTTTACCGGGCTGGATAACTTCCAGGCGACGGATCAGGGCGACGTCGGCGGGCAGCATCCGCGTGCCGCGCCGGCCTTCATGAGCTGCGCGCATCCGAAGCAGACCGAAGGGTCCGACGTGCAGGCCGGGACGACGATCGATCAGATGATCGCGGATCGCATCTGCCGCGAGACGAAGCTGCCGTCGCTCGAAGTCTCCGTCGATCGCAACGACGTGGTCGGTGCGTGCGACCACGGCTACGCCTGCGCCTACATGAATTCGATGTCGTGGAGAACCCCGACGACCCCGCTGCCGTCGGAGACCAATCCGCGCTTCGTCTTCGAGCGGATGTTCGGCATCGGCGCAACGGCCGAAGAGCGCCTGGCACGCGCCAGGGAGGATCGCAGCATCCTCGACGCCCTCACGGAGGAAATCGCCGGCCTGCGCAGACGGCTCGGTGCGAGCGACCGCACAAAGCTGGGTCAGTATTTCGACGCGGTGCGCGACGTCGAGCAGCGGATCCTGAAAGCCGAGTCGACCAACAGCGATTTCTCGGTGCCTGAGCAGCCGGTCGGCGTGCCCGAGACGTTCAAGGAATACATCGAGCTGATGTTCGACCTGCAGGTGCTCGCGTTCCAGGCCGACATCACGCGCGTGAGCTCACTGATGATGGCGCGCGAAAACGTCAACCGCTCGTATCCCGAGATTGGCCTGCCCGAGGCGCATCACTCCATCTCGCATCACGGGAACAATCCGGAAAAAATGAAGGATTACACGAAGCTGAACACGTATCACGTCGATACGCTCGCGTATTACCTGAACAAGCTCAAGGCCATTCCGGACGGGGACAGCAATCTGCTGGATAACACCGTCGTCCTCTTCGGCAGCGGGATGAGCGACGGCAACACGCACAATAACTTCAACGTGCCCGTGTTTGTCGTGGGTGGACAGAACCTGCGCGTGAAGGGGAACCGCCACGTGAAGTACCCGAAGGGCACGCCGCTCGCGAACCTGATGCTCGGCGTGATGGACAGGTTCGACGTGCAGACGGAGAAGTTCGGCGACAGCACGGCGGAGATCGACTTCCTTACGCTGTAAGTAGAAAGTAGAAAGTAGAAAGTAGAGAGTAGAAAGTTCAAGGACGTTGTGAGCGCTGAGGGCGATCGCAACGTCCTTTTCATTTTGCCCGCGAGATCAGTGCGAAGCGCGAGCGCGCCATCGGCCGAGAGCGGCGCTTCCGCAAGGAAGGAAGCTCGGCGCGGCAAAACACGTCGCCGACAACGGTGGCGCAGTGCCATGGCGCTCGGACCAGGCTTGGTCCGCGCGGAGGTGGTCGGCTCCGTGTTTTGTCCACTGACGCTATCGCGCCGCCTTCATTGTTTGCTGCAGCGGACCTCTCGGCCGATAACGCTTGCAGGCGCTTGCCGTGGCCCCCGGGCAAGAGGGCACTCTTCGACCGTCGCCGACACCTCGCCGAGAGATGCCCTCCGCGGGAAACGTCACGCAGTGACGTTTCCATGCGCACGTGGCGCCAGTCGATATCGGTTGAGTCGGCGGGGCACGCTCGCTGTCGCGACCATCGCGAGCGACGCGAATCATTGCGTAGCCGGAAACGTATCGGGAGGCGTGCGATCCGCCGGCCCGCGGCGAAGCACGGACTCTTGGACCGTCGGCGACACCTCGCCGAGAGATACGTTTCCCGCGTCGTCGAGCTGGTCGCGGCAGTGAGCGTGCCCCGCCGATTCAATGCGGATCGGCTCCGCGCTACGTACGAAGCGGTAGGGGCAGGACTAAAGTCCTGCGCTACCGGAACGCAACCGGAATGCGCCACTGGCGCGTTTTCATAGCGTTTAGCCTGCGCTGCAAACGCTCGGCTAAACGCAAAGCGGAGCCTCCCGCGGAAAACGCGCCACAAGCTTCCAATTAGAAGATTCTGCGGACGACCCCGGATCCCCCACTAGAATCAGCCTCCATGCAGCTTCGACTGATGTGCGTGCTGGCCCATCCTGACGATGAATCCCTCGGGACGGGAGGAATCCTCGCGAAATACTCGAGAGACGGGGTCGAGACCTTCGTACTCACAGCGACCCGCGGCGAGCGAGGGCGGTTCGACGACAAAGGCACGTTGCCTGGGCCGACTGTGGTCGGACAGACCCGGGAAGCCGAGCTGAGGGCGGCCGCACGAGAGCTCGGCGTGCACGAAGTCAGCCTGCTCGACTACCTCGATGGCGAGCTGGATCGGGTGGATGCAGACGAAGCGAGCGAAAAGATTGCCGGTCATATACGACGTGTCCAGCCGCAGGTCATCGTCACCTTCGATCCATTCGGTGCCTACGGACACCCCGATCACATCGCCATCTCGCAACTGACGGCCGCGGCCATCGCGCGCGCGGCCGACGGGCATCGCGTCTCGAAGTTCTACTACTTCGTCAACGGCGAACGGAAGTGGGCCGCATACCAGGCAGCGTTCAAGACGCTGACGTCACACGTGGACGGCCACGTGCGTGCCGCCTTCGCGTGGCCCGACTGGTCGATCACCGCCAAGGTGGATGCTCGCGGCGTGTGGCAGCATGTGTGGCGCGCCGTTCAGTGCCACAAGACCCAGATGAGCATCTATAAGAACATCGCCAGCCTGACAGCAGACGATCAGAAAGTGATATGGGGGACGGGAGAGTTCTATCGCGTGTTCAGTCTCGTCAACGGCGGCCGCACACAGGAATCGGATTTATTTGAAGGGTTGAGATAGATGCGTAAGCCCGATATGGCGCGGGAGGAATTTCAGAGGCTGGGACATCGGCTCGTCGATCAGATTGCCGAGCATATGGCGCGCATGCCGGAAGGGCTGGTGAAGCCAGACGAAACCGGCGCAGCTGTGCGCGCGGCATTGAACGCGAGCCGGGGCCTGCCGGCCAGCGGTTCTGATGCGGGCGCGCTGCTCGCGTCGGCCGCCAATCTGCTGTTCGACCATTCGCTTTTCAATGGCCATCCGCGGTTTTTCGGCTACATCACGTCGAGCCCGGCGCCCATCGGCGCGCTCGCCGATTTTCTGGCGAGCGCGGTCAACCAGAACTGTGGGTCGTGGACGCTGGCGCCGATGGCAACCGAGATTGAAGCGCAGACGGTGCGGTGGATTGCCGAGTTGATCGGGTTTCCATCTCCAAGCACCGGAACGCCGGGATTGCTCGTCAGCGGCGGCAACATGGCGAACTTTGTGTGCGTTCTCGCGGCGAGAACCGCCCGGGCTGGATGGGATGTGCGGAAAGCCGGCGTCAGCGGCAGCCATCCACGGTTGTTATTGTACGCGTCCGCCGAAACGCATACGTGGATTCAGAAAGCCGCTGACCTGTTCGGATTCGGAACCGACGCGATCCGCTGGATCGCGGTAGATGCGCACCAGAGGATGAATACAGCCGGGCTTCGGCAACAGATCGATGCGGACCGTTCGCGCGGCGACCGGCCGTTCCTGGTCGTGGGAACCGCAGGCTCAGTGAGCACAGGGGCCATCGATCCGCTGCCGGAACTCGCGGCGATCTGCCGCGAACACGATCTCTGGTTCCACGTCGATGGTGCATATGGAGCGCTTGCGGCTGCGGTTCCTGGAGCGCCGTCAGATCTGCGCGGGCTGGCGGAGGCCGATTCGGTTGCAGTCGATCCGCACAAGTGGCTCTACGCACCGCTCGAGGCGGGATGCGCGCTCGTCAAACGGCCTGAAGATCTGCGAAACGCCTTCTCATATCATCCGCCGTACTATCACTTCGGCGAAGAAGCGCTCAACTTCGTGGACTACGGTCTGCAGAACTCGCGCGGGTTTCGCGCGCTGAAAGTGTGGCTCGCGCTGCAGCAGCTGGGCCGCTCCGGCTACGTCGACTCGCTGGCCGAAGACATGCGGTTGTCGCGAAAGCTTTTCGATTTGCTGACCACGCATCCCGAGTTCGAGGCGTTGACGCAGAACTTGAGCATCACGACGTTCCGATACGTGCCGCGAGCCATTCGAGCGAGAATAGGCGAGCCGGGGATCGAGGCATCACTCAACACGCTGAACGAAGACCTGCTCGCCCGGGTCGAGAAGAGCGGCCGGGCGTTCCTGTCGAACGCCGTCATCGACGGAAAGTATGCGCTGCGCGCCTGTATCGTGAACTTCCGCACGTCGGATGAAGACATCGAGGCACTACCCGAGATCGTTGCGGCGCTCGGACGTCAGGCGTAGCCGGAAACGCCCGCCGCCTTCATTGTTTGCTGCAGCGGCACTCTCGGCCGATGACGCTGCAGAAGATAAGGCGTGCGATCCGCCGGCCCGCAGCGAAGAACGGACTCTTGGACCGTTGGCGACACCTCGCCGAGAGATGCGTTTCCCGCGTCGTCGAGCTGGTCGCAACTGTACGCGGTGTTCCGCCCGCCCGATGTGGCTTGGCGCTAAATGCGAAGCGGAGCCTCTCCCGCGTCGTCGAGCTGGTCGCGGAAGTGAGCGTGCCCTGCTGACTCAGCGCGGATCGGCTCCGCTACGCGCGAATTGGTAGGGGCAGGACTAAAGTCCTGCGCTACCGGAACGCTACGGAATGCGCCGCTGGCGCCTTTTCATAGCGTTTAGCCATCGCTTTCGCGCCAGACACTCCACTGATATGAAAAGTCTACTGCGGCGGGGCAAGCGCGCCCATGGCTTCCTCGGCTCTCGCGAGGAGCAGGTCGGCAGCTTCCGGGCGCAGGCGGCGTGCTCGTGTTACCCCGCGCACTTCAAAGGTGAACGTTCTCAGCAGCGTCAGCGCTTTCGCGAAATCGCCCTTGTGAGCGGCATCGCCCGCTGCGACCAGCGTCAGCCGAAACGCGCGCTCCACTCGAGCGGGCAGCGAGAGCGCAGCGCTCTCGTCGATGAGAGCCGCTATCTGCCGGCAACCGGGATCGTCAGCCGATGTACCCTGCGGATCGGCCGCCGCGATGCCGTGAGAGCCGGCGAGCAGGAGCATCACGAGCAAGATTCGTAACATCACTACTCATAACGTCCCCCCTGGCTCAAACGAACGGATCCCGCGGCTGGAGAAATCCAATGTAGCCTTACGTATATGAACCCGTTCGACTCTGAAGACCGGCGACTGTTTGACGTGTCCACGCGCGCGGCCGGACCAGCGGGCGCGCTGCCGCTGACGGCCGAGATGCTGCGCGAGCGGCCGTCCGGCGATCTGTTCGGATGGACGCAGAACGCGGGCATGGGATGGAACCCTGCCGCACTCGGCGGGAAGGAATTTCTGATGCTGTCGACGCACGGGGGCATTCGGGCGGCCGACGGAACGCCGATTGCGCTCGGCTATCACACCGGCCATTGGGAGGTGGGACTGCTGCTCGAGGCGGCGGCCGCGGTGTTCAAGGCGGCCGGGGCAATACCGTTTGCTGCCGCGTGCACCGATCCGTGTGACGGGCGATCGCAGGGCACGACCGCGATGTTCGACAGCCTGCCGTTCCGGAACGATGCGGCGACGGTATTTCGGCGGCTGATTCGATCGCTGCCGACGCGGCGCGGAGTGCTCGGCGTGGCGACGTGTGACAAGGGATTGCCGGCGATGATGATGGCGCTGGCGGCGAGCCACGATCTGTCCACCGTGCTCGTACCCGGCGGTGTCACGCTGATGCCCGAGCAAGGAGAGGATGCGGGCAAGGTTCAGACACTCGGCGTGCGCTTCGTCCACGGCAGCATCACGCTCGAGGAAGCCGCTGATCTCGGATGCCGCGCGTGCGGATCGCCAGGCGGCGGATGCCAGTTTCTGGGAACCGCTGCGACGTCGCAGGTTGTGGGCGAAGCGTTGGGCATGTCGCTCGGGCATTCGGCGCTCGCACCGTCGGGCCATCCGATCTGGATCGACATGGCACGCCGCTCGGCGTCGGCACTGATGGCGCTCGAGCGCCAACAGATAAAAATCCGCGACATCGTCACCGATGCGGCCGTCCGCAACGCGATGGTCGTGTTTGCGGCGTTTGGTGGATCGACGAATCTCATTCTCCATGTTCCCGCGATCGCGCATGCCGCCGGGCTGCGGCGGCCGGTCGCTGCCGAGTGGGCCGAGGTGAATCGTTTGGTGCCTCGGCTGGTCGATGCGCTGCCCAACGGGCCGCGGAATCATCCGACGGTGCAGGTGTTCATGGCGGGAGGCGTGCCGGAAGTGATGCTGCACCTGCGCCGTCTGAAGCTCCTCGATACGAGCGTGATGACCGCGTCCGGGAGCGCGCTGGATGTGCAACTCGATGCATGGGAGGCTTCCGAGCGCCGTACGCGGCTGCGAGCGCAGCTCGAGAGGGAAGGCGTGGACCCGGACGACGTGATCGTGGCGCCCGAGCACGCGCGACGGCGGGGTCTGACGTCGACCGTCTGTTTTCCGCAGGGCAACCTCGCGCCGGAGGGCTCGGTAATCAAGAGCACGGCGATCGATCCATCGGTCGTTGGCGCCGATGGCGTCTATCGGCTGACCGGTCCCGCCAAAGTGTTCGTATCGGAGCGATCCGCGATGGCCGCAATCAAGGCCAATCAGATTTCGAGGGGCGAGGTGCTTGTGCTGATCGGCCGCGGGCCGATGGGCGCGGGCATGGAGGAGACCTATCAGATCACGAGCGCGCTGCGGCACCTGCCGTTCGGCAAGCACGTTGCCGTGATCACCGATGCCCGATTCAGCGGCGTCTCCACCGGCGCATGTGTGGGCCACATCTCCCCCGAGGCGCTCGCCGGCGGACCCGTCGGCAAGTTGCGCGACGGCGACATGATCGAGCTCATGGTCGATCGCACCACGCTCGACGGTACCGTCAATCTGGTGGGCGAGAATGCCGTCGACGTGAGCGTCGAAGAGGGCTCGCGCATTCTGGCCGCGCGTCAACAGAGGCCCGACCTCGCTCCGGATCCGTCGTTACCCGATGACACACGGATTTGGGCCGCTCTGCAGGACGTGAGCGGGGGAACGTGGGGCGGGGCAGTATATGACGCCGAGGCAATTCTCCGGACGCTCGCTGCAGGGAAGAAAGCGCTCGCGGAACCGTGACCGGATTTCGTGCGCTCGAATCTAGAACTCCAGCGACAGGCCCACCGATGGAATCAGCGGGAACATCGAATCGAACAGCCCGAAGACCTGATGCGTGATGCCGTTGATCCCAGGCTGGCTGGCGCGCACGTTCTCGCGGGCGTAGAGATTCAGCACTTCGGCAAAGAGCGTGACGCGCATGGCGCGCATCGAGAACGCCCGGTTTGCGCGCACGTCGAGCCGGCTGTACACCGGCACACGCACCGTGTTGCGCTCGGTGCTCAAAAAGTACGCGGTGTCCTGCCCCGAGATCGTCGAAGGGCGCGCCTCGTAGTATCCGGGCACGGGGAAGTTGCTGCCGGCGCGAAAGCGCGCGCTGAAGCTTGTGCGATCGCTGAGGCGGTAGACGCCGTAGACGTTCAGCGTATGGCGCTGGTCATAGTCACCAGAAAAGGCTCCGGGTTCCGGTGCCGGATTCCCCGGACGATTGCGATAGCTTGTCGAGGCCAGGTTGTAGGCAATCCAACCGGAAAGGCCGTTCGGACTGCGGCGCTGCACCAGGAACTCGACGCCGCGGGACTGGCCGTCGAGCGCGTTCTCGTATCGCGTGGTGTACGAGGGCAGGACGAGGCGGCCGTTGGAGACGCGAAACTCGGAGTCGGGCAGCCAGAGGTAATCGCGGTCTTCGCGGTTGTAACCGGACACCTGCCACGTCACGGAGCCGACGAGCGGTCCCTGGATGGCTACGTCGGCGTGATAGGACCGCAGTTCATCCAGATCCGACCCCCGCAAGCCCTTCACCTCGGCAAACTGCGGTTCCTGCCGGTAAATGCCCCCGCCCGCGCGCAGCGTGAACGCCGAAGATACGGCCCAGCGCGACTCGATCCACGGCGATGCGGACGTGCGGCCGGTGAGCGTCGAGTGGTCCACGCGCACGCCTGGCGTGACGGCCACCCGCCCCAGGGTGATGCGCGTCAGCACGTAAGACGATGCGGCGACCGCTGAGGCGCTGAAATTTTCGCGTATCACAAATTCGGGACGAAGCAGCTCGAGACCCTGCTCGAAGCGCGATTCGCTCGATCGGCGAACCTCGCCGCCTCCTTCGAGCATCACGCCTGGCGAGCGCATGTACGTCCAGTCGGCCCGATAGATGAGATCGCTGCGGCGCGCGCGGTGCAGCTCGAGGCCATCGCGGTTGACGTTTCGAAAGGTGTTGCCGTCGGCCGCGAGCTTCTGCGTGACAATGAAACTGGGTGACACGAGATAGCGCCACGTCACCGCGGCGACCGCGACATCGTTGACCCCGTCCTTCACTTCGTCCAGACCCACCGTCTCGAGATCCTGATCCAGTCGAGAGCGGCCGACTGTGAGCCCGAACTGCAGTTGATGCGCGGGCGTCAGGTCGTGCACGACCTTCACCTGCGCGTCGTGAAAGCCGAATGCGAATGTATTCTCCGGATCGATCCGCTTGATCACCGCGCCGAGATAGCTTTTCCGTGCGGAGATCAGCCACGAGCCGCGCTTTGACGATCCGAGCGGTCCTTCCAGGACGAGCGACAAATCCGTGATGCTCGGGCGAAACTGTCCGCGCAGGCGATCGCGCGATCCTTCGCGCATCAGGAAGTTCAGCTCCGCGCCGGTATGATCGCCGTAGCGCTGCGGGTAGGAGCCGGCGGCGAGCGCGATCTCGTTCAGCACGTCACCATTGACCATCGCAATAGACCCTGTATCCTGTACTCCCTGCACGGTGTGAACGAGCAGTGGCGTGGGAATGCCTTCGAACGTGAAGTTCATGTTGTGCACGGGAAGACCGCGCACGCTGAACTCGCTGCGCAGGTCGTCGCCCGTCGCCACGCCAGGCAGCACGTGAATCGCGCGCATCGGATCGTTTGTGATGACGCCGCGAAGCTGCTGGAGCTCGTTGCTGCGCAGGATCTGCTGAGAGGGCGCCTTGTCCTCCTGCGGGCCGGTGTTTACGTTGACCGTTTCCGCATAGGTTCCCGTTCCGGCGGCAATCGGTATGGTGATCACGAGCACTTCGCCCGCAGTTACATCGACGACCCGTCGCACAAGCACGTAGTCAACTGAAGACACGAACAATTCGCGCCGGCCGGCGGGAACGCCATCGAGCTGAAAGCGTCCCTCCCCGGTGGTGATCGCGACGAGCTGCGTGTCGTACACGCGCACCGCCACTTTCTCGAGAGGGGTACCGTCGCGCGCGTCGATGATGGTGCCGGCGATACTGCCGGTCTGCGCAACGGCGGGTACGGCGAACGCCAGAAAGAGGAGGCCGATCAGCAGGCTGTGCGGCACGTGAGGCCTCATTGTGCACGGGATGTGCCACGGAAATCAGGTGTGTTTCTTGCACTTTGCGCTGGTAGTGAGCTGAATTGAGGACGGTCGGTGGACGAGGATGGTCCTCGTGCCGATACCATCGGGGAGAGGGACACATGGACCCACTTGGCGAGCTGTTGACGAGCGATCACCGCCGCACCCTGGAGTTCTTCGTCATGAACCTGAAAGACGTGTCGGAGCCCACTGTCGATCAGCAGGAGCTTCTCTACAACGCCAGTGTGCTCGCGCACTACGCGCAGATTTCAGTAGATCGCGACACGCCGACGGCAGCTCCAACCGACCTCACCGCGGTGTTCGACCACTTCGTCGGTGACATGAACGTCCTCACCGATCCGCTCATGCTCGAAACAGCAGGCGCACAGTGCCTGCTCCTTGCGGGATTCTTCGAAGAGCAGATGCGCCGCCGCCACAACATTCACTGGTATTCCGAGCTTGGGGCGGGATTCTTCCGGAGGGCAGCTGTTGCCGAGCAGTCCGCGTCGAAGGCGAAACTGCTCGACATGATTGGGAGGCACTTCGAGCCGTGGCGCCGGCGTCATGCGCGGCTCAGCCACGAGCTGCGCAAATCGCCGTATCTGATCGCGCTGCCGCGCGACGGCCACAATTAAAGCGAGCACGGATGGGAACGACTATCGCTTGAGATTGTCGGCGACTTTTTTCGCGCCTTCTTCCAACGCTTCGGCGAGCGAGGCGTCGAAGGAGGGGCCCTCCTGCGACCCGCCGGACCCACCGGCCATGGCCTGCTCCATGATGAACATCGCCGCGCCCGCTGTGCGATCCACGCCGCGTCCGCCCATGCCCAGTCCGGCGCTCATGCCTGCGCCACCCTGCATCTGCATGAGCATCGGATTACTGAGAAAGCCGCCCATGCCGCCCATGTTCATCATCTGCATCGAGTTGAGCGCGCCAAGCGGGCTCGCGTACCGCAGGTAGAGCATGCCGGCGGTGCGTGCGAGCCGCAGGCCGGTCTTGAAGCCGATGCCCCCATCGTTTCCGCTCGTGTTCGTCGAGAATCGGGATTTCGTGGCGCCCACCGGCATGAGCTGCAGTGTGACTTTCGCTTCGGTGATGTCCTTGTTTGTCGCCTCGCCGGCCGTGGATTTGATCATCCGTCCAATCCGGCCCGGCTTCGATGCCTTCAACTCCGTGATGTTCGCGATCAGCAGATATTCGCAGCCAAGATCTTTCGCGTAGGCATTGAGCTCGTCCGGAGCGGCAGCAGCGAGCGGCACACCCTCCATTTTCTGCTCAGCCAGCTCGGCGATGAGCTGCGTGCGCAGCGCCCGCGTATCCACGCTCTGCGTCGTTTTGTTGGCAAGCTCGGGAACGCCCACGCGGATGACGCCCGCTTTTTTGGCCGGTGGCGCCACTGCTGGCGCACGGGCGGCAAGCTTTGTCTCGTTGGCGTCGCTCACGGCTTTCGACAGCTCGCGTCCGCTGGCCACGGCGGTCATCCCCTCGGGGATTTCAAACAGCGCGGCATCGAGGTTCGTGATCTCGAACTCCGTGACCTCCATCTGCATGACCACGACCGGCTTGCCATCAGCGCCCGGAATCGTCGTCGAGTACGCCATTGGGAAACCGAGCAGGGCGGCGTCACCCACCAGTGTGGCCTTCACTTCGTCGCGACATGCGGCGGCGCTCGATTGAGGAGCGCTGACAGGCTGTGCGGCCATCGTTTTCGGCGTGTCGATATACCACGCATCCGTTTCCATCCGCTGTTTCGACTGATCGCATGCGCCGGCCTGAGGCTGGCGGTCGATGACCGTCATCACGTGGCGTGCCTGCTGCCCGAACAGCGGTTTGCGATCGCCAACGTCGGCCACAGAGGTTTCGATGTTCACAACCCCGGAAGGCTTCGGGATTCCCGGTGCCAATGTTTCTGCGACAGGGGCGGCCTCGGGAGCGGCATCCGGCGCGACCAGATAGGTGTTGGATGCTCGGCTGATCTGCACCGTCCGCTTCAAGTCGTGCTGCCGCAGCAGAATCATGTCGCCAAGCTCGTAGCGTTCGCGGTTGCCGCGCACGTACGTCACGCTCTCGGTGACCTGGTCACCGGTCGTGTATTTCGACTTGAATCGAATATCGGTTGGTGCAGCCGGCGCGGGCTTGACTGCAGGGGCTGGTTTTGCCGGTGAAGGTTTGGCCGTCGCCGGCTTGGCTGTCGACGGTTTTGCCGTCGATGGTGCAGGCTTTTGTCCCGCGGGCTTCTGCCCACCCTGTGCGAAGGCAAGCGACGACGAGCACAGCAACGTCACGAGCGCGAGCGCTACGGAGTGTGTCATGGGCGTTCTCCGGAAAGTGGGAATCAGGCGAAGTTTACCCTATGGAGAACGATCAAGGTCGAACTATCGAACAATGGCAGGACTAAAGTCCTGCGCTACCTGTAGCGCCGGGCTACCTGCAGCGCCGGGTTATCTGTAGCGCCGGGTTACCTGCAGCGCCGGGTTACCTGCAGCGCCGGGTTACCCGTGGCGCCGGGCTAGGCCGGCACTTGCAGGTCAGGCATCGGTTTCGCGATGAACAGTCTGCGGCACGGCTTGGCGAGCAGCCGGGCCATGCGCTCGGATTTGGCGTGCCGGGCGCTGTCGGTGGCGATGCCGGTGTTCGCATACATCTGCCGGTAGAGCTTGGAGCACAGGACGAAACCGATCCGATTCTTCAGGGACTTCACCGCGCGCGACCGGCGCCAGACGTGGGGAAGGCTGTAAAACTGGTCCCACACACCTTGCGTGCGCTCGCGGATTTCGTCGGCCGACAGCGTCGGGTGCGGGGTATAGACCTTCGGGCGGAGCGCCTGTGGGATGAGCCAGTGCCGCGTGATGGGGATGCCGTCGACGGCCTCCGCATCCTGCTTTTTCGATTCGCCAAGCTCCCACTTCGCAAAATCGACGGTGCCGGGAAACGGCGTCAGCATCACAAACTGCGCGAACGTGACGTCCGCCTTCAGCGCGAGCGCGGCGGTCGCATTGAACGTCTCCGCGCGATCGCTCGGCAATCCGAAGATGAATGATCCGAGCACGTGGATGCCGTGCTCCTTGAACTGCCGCAGCCGCTGCACGAGCGCCTCGCCGTGCAGATTGAACCCCTTGTAGACGTCCTTCAATCCCTCGGCGGTGACCGACTCGACGCCGACGAGCGCACCTTTGATGCGCGCCTTGCGCATCGCGTCGAGAAATTCCGGATCTTCGGCCGCTTCCATCGTGATCTGCGTGAAGAAGTTCATGTCGCTCGGCAGCTTTGCCAGCTTCTCCATCAGCTCAAACCGCTCGGCACGCATCGCCTTCAGCTCGTTCAGGCGCGTGTGATCGGAGCGCTTCGACGCCTGTTCGAGGTCCTCGAGCGTGACGGGGTAGAAGTTGTCGTCGGCGAGCGCAATGAACCGGAAGCCCAGCCGCCGCAAATCGACCACTTCATGGACGACCGCGTCGACGCCGCGCTGGCGCGGCTCCTGACCATCTGTCTTCCACACCGAACAGAACGAGCAATGTTTCGGGCAGCCGCGGACGGTCTGCACCGACGCCCACATGTACCGGTCGGGCGGCAGCAGATCCCAGCGTGCACGCAGGAAGTGCTCGGCATCGATCTTTCCGCCCTCATACACCTTGTGGACTTCACCGTTGAGGCATCCTTTGATGGCTTCGCCCCATGCGAGGTCCCCATCACCCTTGACGATGGCGTGGCCCCCGCCCAAATCCATCGCTTCGTCGGGATACAACGTTGCGTGAATGCCGCCATACACGACGAACGCCCCCCTGTCGCGGGCAATCCGGCCGACCTCGTATCCCACGCAAGGCGTTGCCGGTGTGGATACCGATGCCGACCACGTCACCTGCCCTTATCGTGGACGGATCGAACCGTTCGAGGGTCTCGTCTGTGATGAGCGGGTCGCCGTACTGCGCGGGGGTGGCGGCCGCCAAAACATAGAGCCAACGGGGGGTTATGACGGCCACGCCAAATGAGACGTGGGAGGGATTGATCAGGTGGATGCGTATGCTCATCAACTAATTAATTAAGTATAGTACGGAAACAGACGATTTTGTCCAAGACTTTTTACCGGACGATGGCCGTCGACTCAGTGGGTCCGGTAGTCGATGATGAGGCCGGCCTGCTCACCTTGGGGAATATGGGTGACCAGCAGCCCGAGACCGCGGAGCTGATCGAGCAGGACGTCCTGCTTGATGGGCTTGGTCATGAAGATGAGCGCGCGCAACGCCGATGCGCGCAGGTGGTGCACTTCGTCGGTAGAGACGCTCATCATGATGACCGGGACACTGCCCAGGGGCGCCGGCTGGTCACGAAGCCAATGGAGAAAATCCAGACCCGACTCGCCGGGCAGGTGAATGTCGGAAATGATCAGCGCGGGCATTCTGCGCTTCACATAGGTGCGGGCCGCATTCACAGTCGTCGCGACGTCGATGTCGTTGATCAGGTGCACCTGCTCGAGCGTGTCGCGTACGAGCAACACATCGTTGGGGTCGTCTTCCACCAGCAGAATCGGACGCATGGCGAGCATTCTAACGTAAGCCCGGGCACGTGATAACGCGCTATGATGGCGGAAGAGACAGACGATGCGTGTGATGACGTGCGCTCTAATCGCGCTGCTCCTGCCGGCGGCAACCGCACAGGCGCAGAGGACGGCTGCACCCGCAGTTCGCGACGTGCCTGCGCCGCGCGATCCATTGCCGCGCTTTACGATTGCACTGCGCGGGGCGCTTGGGCCGATCGGATTGCCCCTTCCGCAAATCGGACTGACGCCGCCCCGCCCGCGCGAGCACGGACGCCGCTCTCGAGACCATGCGTGGTATCCCTGGTCGTCATGGCTGTATTACGTCCCGGAGCCTGTCGTGTATCCTCCAGAGCCTGCGCCGAAACAGGTCGAGGAACCGCGCGTGCCAGGTCGTGTGATTCTGGATATCGCGCCGGCGGGTGCGCAGGTCTTTGCCAATGGTTATTACGTGGGACTGACCGAGGATTTCAGCGCCGCCCGCGGAGGCGGCCTGCTCGAGCCCGGATTGCACCGGCTCGATGTGAGTGCGCCCGGCTACGAATCGATCACGACAGACCTGTCGGTGACGGCGGGACAACCCGTCACCATTCGCGGTACTTTGAAAGCGCTGCCGCCACCGGTGACGTCACGCCCCACCACGTTCTACCTGATTCCGGGGTGCTATATGGGCAACATCCCGCCGCAAGACGCGGGCCTTCCAGCCACGTGTGATGTGGGTCGGGCGGTGACCTGGCGGCCCTGAAGAAAGTAAAAAGTAAAAAGTAAAAAGTAGAAAGTGACTTTTCACTTTCCACTTTTCACTTTTCACTTTTCACTTTTCACTTTATGAAAGTGCCCGCCCGCAGCTCGGCGTAGGCCTGCTGCAGCTCCCAGTTCGAGTTCATCACGATCGGGCCGCGCCATGCGACCGGTTCTTCGAGCGGCTTGCCCGACACGAGCAGGAAGCGAATGCCGTCGTGCCCGGCCTGGACGACGATCTCGTCGCCGCGGTCGAAGAGCACCAGCGAGCGGTTTGTGACGAGATCGAACGTGCCGTCCTCAGTTCCCCCAACCATCTCGGTTGCAACCGCCTGAGGGTCTGACGCATCCCGGAACGTCCCCGATCCTGCGAATACGTACGCGAACGCGTTGTTCGCGCGATCGACTGCGAGCCTCTTCGTTTTTCCCGGGGGCACCGACACATCGAGGTATCGCGGTTCGGCAGCAACGCCTTCTACCGGTCCCGACTTCCCCCAGAAATCTCCGATGATGACGCGTACCCGCGTCCCGTCGTCATCGGTGACTTCGGGGATGTCGTTGGCCGTGATGTCCTGATAGCGCGGCCTGGTCATCTTCAAGGAAGACGGAAGATTGGACCAGAGCTGAAAGCCGTGCATGCGCCCCTGCGGATCCCCCTTCGGCATCTCCTGGTGAAGGATGCCGCTGCCGGCGGTCATCCACTGCACGTCTCCGGCGCCCATCTGGCCGCGGTTGCCGAGGCTGTCGCCGTGCTCCACGGTGCCGGCCAGCACGTAGGTAATCGTCTCAATCCCACGGTGCGGGTGCCACGGGAAGCCCGCGAGATAGGCGTCCGGGTTGTCGTTGCGGAAGTCGTCGAAGAGCAGGAACGGATCGAATTCGCTCGTGTTGCCGAAGCCGAATGCCCGGCGGAGCGACACGCCGGCGCCTTCCATTGTTGCAACTGACTGCCGTACATCCTTTACTGGTCGAAGGGACATGGAAACCTCACAATCGGTATTAGGACGGCCTAGACCTGTTGCTGGATCCATTCCGCGATGGTGTCCTGAATCCCTGTGTAAATTGCCGCCTGGCGTGCCTTGGCGTCGGGTCCAGTGATCTTGAACGAGTGGTCACCGCCATCGACGTGGTGAAGCGTGGGCAACGGTGACAGACTGGCGAGAATCGGTTTCAGTTCTGACGGCGTGCCAAAGGTGTCGCGCGCGCCCTGCACGAACAGCATCGGTCGCTCGACACTGGGGAGGTGCGCGTCGCGAAGTTGATCGGGCCGTCCGGGCGGATGCAGCGGATACCCGAGCAGCACGATACCCTTCAGATCAATCGTCGCGTCGTCTGCCGCAACGTGGGTTGCTGCGCGGCCGCCCATCGACTTGCCGCCTATGAAAAGACGCGCACGCGCGCTCGAGCATTCCGCGCGGGCCACGCCGATCGCCGCGCGGTAGCACGCGATCAGCTGGGGCATGCGATCGGGAACCTTGCGCCGCTGCTCTGTGTAGAGAAAGTTGAAGGTCAGCACGTCGAGCCCTCGCTCGCTCAACGCACGCGCGAAGGCGACCATGAACGGATGTCGCTGCGGCGCGCCCGCACCGTGGGCCAGGATGAGTGTCGCCGGCCGGCGCGCTGGAGTCTGCGAGGCGTATAACAGCGCCGTTGTGCGATTCGCAGCGACGTCTACGCTGATCTGTCGCGGCTCCATCATCCACCTCTGCGCAGGCTCTCCAAACTATCCGCTGCGATCGCGGCCGGTGAGCTGGTCGAGAAAATGCACGATCGTCGAAAATCCTTCGGGCTTGAAGAATACAAACCCCCGCAGCTTGGTGATCGCGGCCTTCTCTGTGTCTGTAAGCACGCTGCCCGTGATGATCAGTACGGGAATCTCATTGAACGCTGCCACCTGCCGTATCTCAGCCAGCACGTCGATCCCGGTGCGTCCGTTTGGCAGTCGCATGTCGAGCATGGCTGCGACCACTGGCGTTGTGCGCAGCAGGGCTATCGCGGCTTCCGCGGTTTCTGACTCGACGCAGTCGTACCCGGAGGCCTTGAGAAATCTCTGAGCCGCCTGGCGGATGAGCGGCTCATCATCGAGGACAAGAACGGTCGGCATGCCATGTAAGTTAACACCGCGGACACAGACGATTTCGTAACCGGGAGCCCGAACTTGCATGCCGGGGGATGTCCAGGCCGTGTCTGCGGGGGAATGGCAAGCAATAAGGCTATATTATACAGATAGTTAGGGACTCCAAGACGTGTTGCGGCATACGGCCCCTGCCTTGCTCAAGCGTGGGGGAGGAGGCAGGAAATGTTTATTTGGATTGTGATTCTCGCGATGGCTCTCGTCGGTGGCTACTGGGTGAAGACCCGTCGGCAGCGTAAGAACAAGGCGACGACGTATGTGGGGAACTAGAGCCCCGCGCTTGGTAAGCCGAGAGCGCCGGGCGATGACCTTGCGTTCCCGGCAGGCCAGGCCCGTTCCCTCGTGGACACTATTGTCCATGGCATTGTCACCGGAAAATCGCGTCCAGGCGGGGCGTCCCGATGTCGATGCGACAGTTCAACTTGCCGCCGAGATTGCGCTCTCCGAACCGCGAAAGTTCCGCTACAATCGCGGCGAGTAAATGCGTCGTCGCAACTGTGCCGCCCTCATTGTCGCGCTCGTGAGCCTCTGCGTGCCTGCGCAGGCGCAGGTCCTCGTTTACGAAGTCTTCGGGGCGTATCTCGACTCTCTCCGTGACCAGGCCGGCATTCCCGGGCTGGCGGCCGCCATTGTCGATGGCAATGGCGTGGTCTGGGAGAACGCCTACGGGCGACAGGACGTCGCGCGCTCGCTGGCGACACGCACCGACACCCCCTTCAACGCCGACGGCCTGACCCAGACGATTACCGCGGCCATGGTGCTGCGGTGTACTGAAGAGCGTCGCCTGTCGCTCGACGATACGATCGGCTCATTTGACGTCGACACGTCAGAGCCGGATGCGTCGGTTCGCCAGCTTCTGACGCACACGTCAGGAGTGCCGGAGAATCTCACGTTCTTGCTTCGTCCTGAGCGGCTCGCGCCCTTGTGGCCCATCGTGCGCACATGCGCCGTTGACTCGTTTCGCGAGACGTTTGCGAACCTGCTTCATCGACTCGCGATGTTCGATTCGATTCCCGGCCCCAACATGCTCACGATCGCTCGGGCGGACGAAGGGGTGCCTCATCCCACCGATGTCGAGCGCTATGTCGCAATCCTGCAGCGAAGAGCAACGCCATATCCGTCGACAGCGACTCGCGGGCGTCACAGTCTTCGTATCCGCGATCTTCGTCGGTGCTGACACCTGCGACCGGGCTGGTGACGACGGTCCGCGATCTGGCGAAGTTCGATCTCGCGCTGAAACAGGGAATCCTGCTCGGCGAGAGACGCTCGAGCAGGCCTGGAGTGTGCCGAGCAGGAACGGCTAGCCGTTGCCGCACGGCATTGGCTGGTTCGTGCAGACTTACAACGGCGAAAAAGTGGTGTGGCAGTTCGGCATGGCCGAGAACGCGTCTTCGTCGCTGATGATTCTGCTCCCGGCACGTGGAGTTACGTTGATTCTGATGGCGAACAGCGACGGCCTGGTGAAGCTGTACTCGCCAGCCAACGGCGACGTCACGCTGTCGCCGTTTGCGCGGTTGTTCCTGAACGTGTTCGTCCGGTAATGCGGGCGTGGAGCCTGACACTTGCGCTGTGGCTTGCTGTCGCCCGCAGCCGGCCGCAGCTGAATGGCAGATTCGGCCGTTTCATCGGGTTTACGTTTGGCGGGGAGACGACGTTCGTTGATCCTGAGAAAGCGATAGGGACCAAGAACGCGGTCGTCGGCGTTTCGGGTGGCTGGCTTGGCGAAATCTTCGGCTTGGAAGCGGACTTGGGCCGGGCGCCAGGATTTTTTCAAACTGACGCGACGACGGCAAATGCGGGGCTCGCCGATCTCAGGTTGGTAAGCAGTGCGGTGACGACGCTCACAGGCAATGTCGTCATTGCGCTTCCCGCGCGGATGGCAGGGTAGGGTTGCGGCCCATATTTTTCAGGCGGCGCCGGGTTGATGCATATCGACACGGTCGGGCAGATTCAGATTGTCGAGATCCATCGCACGCTGCCAACATTGAGTCTCGGAGGCGGCGTCACGGGGTTTCTGACCGACCGCGTGGGCTTGAGCTGGGATATTCGGCGGTTGAGCACGATGCGCGGCGAAGGCGAGACGCTCGGCAATAGTCTGGGACGTGAACAGCTTTCATTCTGGCGAGCGACCATGGCGGTCGCGTTGAGGTACTAGGTGATAGTTAATTCTAAGAAGCTGGAAACTGGAATCTAAAATCTTGAAACTGGAATCCAGAAGCTGGAAAGTGAAATTCAGAATCGCGATGCTTGCGCTCGCAGTCGTGGCGCTCAGCAGCGCGGCGTACGCGCAGGGCACGCTGCGCATCGTGCCGCTCATGCAGGGCCGAGCAGGTCACGGTGTCGGTCGAGCTCGACAACGGGTATAGCGACGAAGTGCGCGAGGTGATCAACGGCGGCGTGCGCACCACGTTTACCTACGACGTCGATCTCAAGATGATCGTGCCCGCCTGGGTCGATCGCACGATTGCGACGGCCGTCGTCACGACGACCGACCACTACGATACGCTGACGCGCGTGCATAATCTGTCACGCAGCGTTGACGGTCGAGTGGTGCAGGTGGATAGGACCGAGAGTGAGGCCGTCGCCAAGAAGTGGCTGACGTCGCTGAACGGCCTCGTGCTGTGCCGGACATCGAAGCTCGACACGCATCATGAGTACTACGTTCGCATCAGCGCCCGCGTGCGTCCGCCAGGTGCGACACTGCTGGGCTGGGCGACCGGCGTGACCAACCTCGCGAAATTCACGTTCGTGCCCTGAGTTTGTCGTCCCAACGCAAAGGCGCAAAGACGCAAAGATCTTTCATGAGAAAATTCTTTGCGACTCTGCGTCTTGGCGTTGAGACAGCAATCACTGCTGGACGTCGAGCAGTTCCATTTCAAAGATCAGCGTGGCGTTCGGCGGGATGATGCCGCCGCCGGCACCGTCGACGCCGTAGCCGAGAGCGGGCGGGATGATGAGCCGCCGCCGCCCGCCGATCTTCATCCCATCGAACCCCTGGTCCCATCCGGGAATCACCTGACCGGCACCGAGCTGAAACTCGAAGGGCCCGCGTTCCTTCGAAGAATCGAACATGCGTCCCTTCATCTCCGGCCGCGTGGGATCGTAGAGCCAGCCGGTGTAGTGCACGCTCAGGCCCTTGCCTTTCTGAGCTTCGCGGCCTGTTCCGACCTGCAGGTCCGTCCGCGTGTATGCCGGACGCGCCGGTGGTGTCTTAGGCGCGGCGGGCTTGTCCTCGTAGCGGTTGCGAAGACGGCGCGGAGGTGGACGCTGGCGGCTTTGCAGCCTCGGGCGCGGGCGTTGATGGTTCTGGAGCCGGGGGCTTTGCGCCTCGCGGCGCTGCGTGTTGTCTGGGCGGGGGGCTGTTGAGCCGGCGGCTCAGGTGCGCCGCCACAGTTGGCGGCGAATGCGGAGCTGCAACGAGCGCATTCGGTCGTTTTCATGCCTTTATAGGGCCCGCCCTCTCGACCGACTACTGGATGCTGGTGAGCTCAAGTTCGAAGACGATTGACGCGTTTGGCGGGATGGGCCCGCTTCCCAGACGCACCGTAGGCGAGCTCGGCGGCACGTAGATGCGACGCCTTCCACCCACTCTCATGCCGCGCACGACCCTGATCGAACTCCGGGAATGATGCGCGCCCTGATCCAACGACGAACGGTGATTGGCCGACCGGCGCTCCTGAATTATGGTGCTGGTATTGAACACTGGCGCCTTTGCTCTCTGTACCTGCAGGGTTGTAAAGACCTTCCCAGTTGGCGAACGTTGCGCGTGTGCCAAGCACTGGCTTCTGCACCCGTTCCAACAACGAGGTCGGTCGTGCTGAATTCGACGTTCACCTGCGATGGATCGGTCGGGGTGCCTCCGCCACCGTCGTCGTCACTACATCCCACCGCGATAAGGGCCACCGCCAGACACACGAAAAACTTCTTCACGATCCCCCTCCAGAGTTCAGCGCCTTCTGAACCATTCCACGAATTGTTGCGATGTTGCCGCTGCGGACTGGACAGGTCATGTCGGTCGCCACGCACTGCGCCAGCGCCATCCCGCATCTGCACGTGCAACGGTCGGCATTCGCCTCGACGAGCGCGGCTCGTTTCTGTTCCGCCGTTCAACGACGTGAAATCGATGTCGGTCAGGTCTCTCTCGTTGTATGCGATGCTCGGCGACCTGGCCAGCCCGTAGATGATGCCGCCAATGACGGCGAGCACGCCCAGCGTGATGGCAATGCTCTTGACGCGGCCGCAGCATGACGATGACGCGCACCGTGCCGGGTTTTCGCCTTGGGCTTGACCATGAATCGCTGATATTGTACGGTGAAAATAGCGATGCCTCCATCGCCTCCTGTTTATTTACGCGCATCCAGACGACGAGAGCTTCGGCGTGGCCGGTATTGCACGAATGTACGCCGATCGAGGCGCCGAGCTTGCGCTCGTGACTGCGACGCGCGGCGACGCCGGGCGCGCAGGCGAACCGCCGATTTGCGACCGAGCCGATCTACCGGCCCGCCGCGAGGCCGAGCTGCATGAGGCCGCGAGAATTCTCGGCATCGGCCACGTGACGGTGCTGGACTATCTCGACAAGCACCTCGCAGAGGCACCTTCCGACAAGATTCGTCGCGCGCTGGTCGAGGTGATTCGCCGTCATCGTCCACAGATCGTGGTCACGTTCGATCCGGATGGTGCGAATCAGCATCCGGACCATGTTGCGATCTCGCGGTTCGCGATCGACGCCGTTGCAGCGGCGGGTGATCCGCGGTGGATACCCGGATACCGGTGACGCGCATGCTGTTCAGCGCCTGTTGTGGATATCGCCGGTGATGCCATGGGACGCGCCGAAGTCGGCCGACCTCGCGAGCGAGCCCGGCGTGGACTTTCTGGTGGACATCTCACCGTACCGGGAAACGAAGGCCGCAGCGCTTCGCGCGCATCGCACGCAGCATGTGTCGATCGATCGTCACTTTCTTCATCTGCCGGATGTCGACAGAATTCTGAGCGTCGAGACGTTCAGGCAGGCTTCGGACCAGCGCTGTCGAAGAGGCCCTCGCAGACCTCTTCGAGTCCATCGTCGATGCGCCCTATCCTGATTCTCATTCTGGAGAAAGTTGGCATCTCGCGGCTGTCTCGTGCTGGTGGCGATCGGTCTCGCTGCGGCGGGTTTCCGGCTCGACCGTGGCGGCAGCGGATGGCCGCGTTTCCTGCTGCACTCGAACGACGACGTGCTCGAGGCGGATCGCGCTCGACAGAAAGCTCTCGACGCGCAGAGCTCGCCCGCGACACGTGTGAGCAAGCCAGCGGCGGTCCCGGTGTCGAACACGCCGCAGGAAGCCTCGAACGCGGCACCCGCACCCGTCGCACCCATTGCACCCACCGCACCCATCGCACCCGGTTCCACCTGGACCGATTTCCGCGGGCCGAATCGCGACGGGCGTTACACGGCGACGCCGATTCGCACGAACTGGCCTCGTGAAGGACTTCGGCGGCTGTGGAAACAACCGGTAGGCGGGGGCTACGCGTCATTCGTGGTGGCCGATGGCCGCGCGTTCACGATCGAGCAGCGGCGCAGTCAGGAAGTGGTCGCGGCGTACGACGTGCAGACCGGACGCGAGGTCTGGACGAACGCCTGGAACGCCAGCTTCGAGGAATCGATGGGTGGAGACGGACCGCGCGCCACGCCGACCTATCACGAGGGCAGGGTCTACGCGCTCGGCGCCGAAGGGGAGCTGCGGGTGCTCGATGCCGCGAAGGGCACACTCGTGTGGCGGCGCAATATCCTTTCCGACAACGGCGCGCAGAACGTGAGCTGGGGCATGTCGGCGGCACCGCTGATTGTCGACGACACGGTCGTCGTCTTGCCCGGCGGCCCACGAGGCAGGTCGGTGGTCGCCTACGCGAGAGCCACGGGCGATCCCGTCTGGAAGGCCTTAGACGACGAGGCGTCGTATACCTCGCCGATGCTCGTCACGCTCGGAGGCATCCGGCAGCTTCTGGTCGTGACGGCGACGCGGGTGGTCGGCCTCACACCCGACAAGGGAACGCTGTTGTGGGAGTACCCGTGGAGCACGTTCAACGGCATCAATGTGGCGCAGCCGATCGTGTTCACGCACAACGGTCGCGATCGCATCTTCATGTCCGCCTCATATGGCCATGGCGCTGCGGTGTTTGAATTGACAGCTGTGGGCGGTCGCTTGCAGGCGAACACCATCTGGGAAAACGAGCGGATGAAAAACAAGTTCACCAGCTCGGTGCTGCACAAGGGGCACATCTACGGGCTCGACGAGTCGATTCTCGCAAGCGTCAACGCCGAGACCGGTGAGCAGAACTGGAAGGGCGGCCGCTATGGATATGGACAACTGATGCTGGCCGGCGATCATCTCGTCGTGCTCACTGAGGATGGCGATGTCGTGCTGGTGAATGCCACGCCCGCGAAGCACGAAGAAGTGGCAAGGTTTGCGGCGATTGAAGGGAAGACGTGGAACCATCCGGTCATCGCCGGCGGAACATTGCTCGTGCGAAACCTCCAGGAGATGGCTGCGTTCGATATCCGCTAGGGCCACGAGGGGCGCTATTTCGGATTCCTCACGAACTTATAACCCACGCCTCTGACGGTCTGCAGGTGCCGCGGCCGCGCCGGCTGTTTCTCGATGTACTTGCGCAGGCGCGCAATGAAATGATCGATCGCGCGGGTGTCGGTATCTTCGCGCAGGTTCCACACATCCTCCAGCATGCTCTTGCGCGACACGGCTTTGCCTTCGTGCTGCACGAGGTAGCGCAGCAAGTTGGCCTCCATCAGCGTGAGCGGGTACTTCCGGCTGCCGACCTGCAGCTCCTGCGCATCGAAGTCCACGGTCTTGTCCGCAAAGCTGAAGACGTCCGGTGTCGCAGCGGTGCGGCCCGCTGACGGTTGACCCGCGCCGCGGCTCGCCGCGTGCCAGGCGTGGCGGCGGAGCAGCGCATTGATGCGCGCGATCAGGATCGAGAGGTCGAACGGTTTCGGCAGATAGTCGTCGGCGCCCGCCTCGAATCCGCGAAGGACGTCCTCCGCGCGTCCGCGGGCGGTGAGCATCAGGATCGGGATCAGCCATCCTCTGGCGCGCATGCGGGCCGCGACCGTGAACCCGCTGACGCCGGGCAGCATCACGTCGAGCACGACGAGATCGACGCGCGCAGGGTCCGCTTCGAGCTCCGCGAGCGCCGCTTCGCCGTTGTCCACCAGTGTGACGTCGTGCCCGTCGGTCTCGAGGTTGTAGCGCAGCCCCGAGGCGATGTGAGCTTCGTCTTCGACGATGAGCAGCCTGGACATGTGCGTGGGGGTCAGCCGCGCGAGCGCGCGTTTGGCGCCGACGGCAGCTCGAGCGTAAACGTCGCGCCGCGACCGACGCCCTCACTGAACGCGAACGCGCGGCCGCCGTGGCGTTTCGCCGTTTGCGCGACGATGAAGAGACCGAGACCGGTGCCTTTGACGCGCTGCGTCAGCGCCCACGGCGTGCGATAGAACCGGCCGAAGATGCGCTTGGTCTCGTTGGGCGGGATACCGATGCCCTGATCGCGCACGCGGACGACGGCCAGATCGTGCTCTCCCCTGGACACCTCGACGTCGACGTGCACCTTGTCGCGCGAATACTTCACCGCGTTGTCCAGCAGATTGAGGACCGCACCGCGGAGATGATCGGGATCGCCCATGACTTCGATCGGCGAGGCTGACGCATTGATCGTCCGGATTGCCTCGTCAGGCAGATGGCGCTGCGAACGTGTCACCGTGATGCATTCATCGACCAGCCCGTTCAGATCGACGCGCATCTGCTGTATCGGCACCCGCCCTTTCTGGCCGGCGCTGAGCACCTGTTCGATGAGATGCATCAGGCGATCGCTGTCCTTCAACATCACATCGTAGAACTCGTGGCGTTTCGGTTCGTCGACGGCGGGGCCGCGTGCCTTCAGCGTTTCCAGGTGCAGACGAATGGATGTGACGGGCGTTTTCAATTCGTGCGTGACCGCATTCACGAATGCGTCGTGCTGCTCGTTCAGCCGGATTTCCCGCACCAGAAAGGTGGTATTCAGGATGAGGCCGGTGATGATGGCCGCAAAGACGAGGCTGCCGAGGAGAAGCGGGACGATTTCGCGAAGGGTGAGCACCACCCAGCCGACGTTGAGCGCCACGGCCAACGCCACCAGACAGACGCAGAAGGTGACGAAAAACGCGATGACACCCTGGCGGCCTGGGGCGACGGACATTCGGATAACTATAGATCTTTAGATCTATAGATCTGATAGATCTCTAGATACGCGAAGCGGATGAGGTCCTAGGCAGCTATCTCGAGCCGCGTGTCGTCCACCGATGCTCGCCGCACCTGCGTGGCAAGGCCGAGCATCTCGAGCGCTCGAATGTGCCAGTAGGTGATGTCGATCTCGTACCACGCCAGGCCGTGGGCGGCCGAGGTCGGATGCGCGTGGTGGTTGTTGTGCCAGCCTTCGCCGAAGCTGAGCGCGGCCACCCACCAGCTATTGCGCGAATCGTCGCGCGTCTCGAAGCGGCGCGAGCCCCACATGTGGGTCGCGGAGTTCACGAGCCACGTCGCGTGCAGCCCGACGGTCGTCCGCAGGAAGACACCCCACAGGACCCAGTTCCAGCCGCCAAGCGCGAGCAGAACGAATCCCAGAGTCGTCAGCGGAATCCAATGGTATTTGCTGATCCACACGTGGAACGGGTCGCGTCCGAGATCGGGGGCGTACTTCGCCGTGATCGTGTTGTCGTTGTGCATCGCATCGCCGAACAGAATCCAGCCCATGTGGGCCCAGAATCCGCCATGCTGCGGCGTGTGCGGATCGTGTTCTGAATCGGAGTGCTGGTGATGTTTGCGATGGGTGGCGACCCAGAACAACGGGCCGCCTTCGAGCGCTAGAGTGGCGCATGTCGTCAGGAAATACTCGACGGCTTTCGGCGTTTTGTACGACCGGTGCGTGAGCAGCCGGTGGTACGCCATGCCGATGCCGAGCGAGAGCGAAATGTAATAGGTAATGCAGAAGACCGCGAGTCCGGCCCACGTGAACTGAAACAACGCCCAGACCGCGCCGACGTGGAACAGCCCCATGAAAAAGGCGGTCGACCACGATAATTTGCTGTAGCGCCCAAGCTGGGCCGCAGTTGGTGACAAGTGTTGGCTCCTGGGAAGTCGGGCCGGTTTTCGGCCGGTCTGAACGCGTCATGACAATAGCAAGTCGGGACCGCGACGATTGTAAGACTTGTGTAAGGGCCCTAACTGGACTGTCCTTAGGCGTTTACAGCCTGATATCCACGGGCCTGCAGGTTGAACAGCGTCGCGTAGATTCCGCCCTTTGCGAGTAACTCCTGATGGGCCCCTGCCTCGACCACGGTGCCCTCATGAAGGACGATGATGGTTTCAGCCATGCGGACGGTAGAGAAGCGGTGAGAAATCAGAAGAGTGATGCGGTCCTTCCCATGCTCGCGCAGCCGCTCGATCATCGCGGCTTCGGCGATCGCGTCGAGCGCGGCGGTGGGCTCGTCGAAAATCTGGACCGACGCTGGCCGAAAATACAGGCGACCCAGTGCCAGCCGCTGCCACTGTCCGCCTGAGAGCTGACGTCCGCCTGGGAACAATCGTCCCAGCATCGTTTCGTATCCGTCAGGCAAATCGTTCACGACATCGGCTGCGCCGGACTTTTCGCCGGCGAGCTGAATCGCGGCATCCTCGCGCAGTTTGTCCGTGCGGCTGAGGCCGATATTCTCACGGGCGGTCATCTGATACTGCCCATAGTCCTGGAAGATGATGCTCATCTCGCTCTGGACGCTGCGGGGACTGAAGCGGCTCGCGTCAACCCCATTGAGCAGAATACGGCCGGCCGTTGGTTCGAAGAGGCGAGTAATCAATTTGACGACGGTCGTCTTGCCGGCGCCGTTCTCGCCGACGAGGGCGAGCGCCTGACCTTTCGAGATTGTGAATGACACATCCGTCAGCACGTTGCGCTCTGTCAGCGGATAGCGGAAGCTGACGCGATCGAATGCGATCGCGTCGATGGGCCCGCGCCATGTCTCTCCCTCATCGAGATTGCGCGATGGCAGCTCGAGAAATTCGAACAGGTTGCGCATGTAGAGCAGGCTTTCGTAGATGCCGGTGACGCCGTTGAGCAGTCCCGCGAACTGGCTCTGAATCTGCACGATGCCGCCGACGAAGAGCGAAAAGTCGCCGACGGTGATCGTGCCCTCAGCCGCGCGGCGAAGGACCGACAGGGTGGCAAACGCGATCAGCAGCGAAGACGCGAGCGTCGCCGCCAGCCCCCACGCGCTGCGGCGCGCCAGCAGGCTGACGAACTGCGCGCGAAATTTCTGGTAATACTCCTGCCAGCCGTCCAGCAGATAGCGCTCGAAGCCGAATAGCCGAACCTCCTTGACGAGGCTGTCCGACGTCAGGATCGACCCGAGATAGTTCTGATGCCGGGCGTCGGTCGCGCGCCGCCGCATCACGCGATAGCCTTCAGCGCCGAATCGGCTCGAGACGAGGACCCCAGGAATGCTCGCGAGCAGCACCAGCGGCAGCACTTCCCATCCGAGGCGGGACATCAGGCCGCCGATCGACGTGAGCGTGATCAACGCCTGTCCCATGCCGATCACCTGAAACATGACGCCGAGCGGCCGGGAGCCTACTTCGTTGTACGCGTTGCGCAGGGCGTCGTAGGTCTCGGCGTTCTCGAAGCTTTCGACGTCGAGCGCGGCGGCCTTGTGGAGAATCCGCAGGCTGATGCGGTTTTGCAGCGTATCGCCCAGCAGCTCCCGCGCCGTGCCGTACACCGTCTGCACCAGCGATGCGCCGATGGCAATGCCGACCTGCAGCGCGAGCAGTGCAGCCAGTCTCTGATACGCGCTCGCGGCGTTTTGAAATTCACCAGACACCGCTCTCGCGACGTCGTCGAGCAGCAATTTGCCAACCCACAACGCCGCGGCAGGCACGAGCGCGAGCAGGACGCTGACGACGAGAATCAGCGAAAAAAGACGAGGGCTTGCGGACCACACGAGACGCGCCGTGGCCGCAAGGTCGGCCAGCATCTGCCGAGTCCGCATGCGAAGCGGAATGTCCGGTTCGGGTTTCTGCGGGCCTGCTGCTGTGTGGTCTCGGGGGGGCATCTTTCGCAATCGGTACTCGAGCGTTCCAAAGTGAAAGCAGGCTCCTGCAAAACAACGCGGTTTTGCGCCGATTTTCACACTATGCGCCCGGCATGCGGGTTGCTCATGGCGCGTCCATGATGGTGCGGGCGCGATCGACGACAGCGCTATGTTTGAGCGTGATTTCGTTTCTGTTCACGCCGGCGATAGCGCGGCAGGAAACGAAAAACGACGATCGAAAAACGAACAGAGCAATGTGCCGAACGCTCGGCGTACCGCTCTATTCGTTCTTCGGTGTTCGTTGTTCGTTTCGCTATTGTCCCCGTGCAGGAGCCGGCGCCGCGCCGCGTCCGCGCATGCCGCGCTCGGTCGATGGTGGCACCATCCCCTTAGTGCGAAGGTAAACCGTCAGAATGCCGTATTCCTCATTGCCATGCACGATGAGGTTCGTCAGGACAGAGCCGCGGGCAACCTCGTTCTGCCCTTGCCGCACCAGCTCGAGCGCGCTTGTATCGGTGAGGTTCGCGTACGCCGCATCGCAAAACGCAAACGAATCCGCCAGCGCCTGAATGATGTCGGCTCGAGTCGTCTTCGTCTTTTCGAGGTTCGAACCCTGGTGCGGATTGGCCTCGCCCTTGGCCGCCGCGCAGGCGTTGAATTGCGAGTTGGCGACGTGGGCGAGCTGGGCGCCGAAGCCACGGATGTCCGGCGACGGCGTGTACCCATACGTCGCCTCGTCGAACTTCTGAGCCGTTTCGGTGAGGTTCATCTTCAATGTGTTGTACGACCGGCGGAGCCCTTCGCTGAGCGGAACCTTCTGCCCGGCGGCTGGGGCTGCAGGTGCCTGCGCCTGAGCGGTCGACGCCATCAGCACGCACGCAAACATCAGACAGATCGCTGTTTTCATACTCACTCCTTCGAGAAATTTTTGGAGCGGCCACTGTACCACCGAACGCGAATCGGTAAATCTGAAATCTGGAAACCTCCTATAATGACGGCCTCCCCGGAGAGCAACGAATGATTGGTGAGACGGCGGTTTCGCGGCGAGAGCTCCTCAAACGGCTGGGTCTGGCCGGTGCGCTCGCGCTGGCGCTGCCGGAATTCGATCGTGTCCTCGCCTTTCAACGGGATGTGTTGAAGGCCGCCATGAATGCGGGCGTGTTGAGCGCGGCGGACGCGGGGACCCTGGCTGCAGTGTGCGCGCGCATCATCCCAACCGACGAAAACGGACCTGGCGCCACTGAGGCCCACGCGGCTGAATACATCGATCGCGCGCTCGGCGGATGGCTTGCCCCGTCGCGCGAGGCCTACACGACCGGGCTCGCTGCAATCGACACGGCGGCCCGCACGCGAGGCGCGCAGCGCTTTGTCGACCTTGCACCGGCTGAGCAGGATGCACTGCTCGCTACACTCGACCAGACCCCGTTCTTTGCGCTCGTGCGCGCGCACACGATACAAGGCACCTTCTGCGATCCGGCCTACGGCGGTAATGCGAATTTTGTGGGGTGGGATCTTATTCGGTACCCCGGCGTCCGCCTCAACGTCACTGCAGCCGATCAGCGCATGGACGCTTCTGCAAAACCGATTCGCCGGTCGGCCTACGACTACGCCATGTTTGCCAATACGATGGGGGCGACCCATGGCCACTGACCTGAAGCCCACCGACGTCGTCATCGTCGGGATGGGCGCCGCCGGCGGGGTGGCGGCCCTCCCGCTTGCACAGGCGGGTCTGAAAGTGATCGGACTTGAAGCCGGTACATGGCTCACCCCGAAAGATTTCGCGCCCGACGAGCTGCGAAACAACTATCGCGCATGGCCCCAGTCGGTGCAGAAGGCGAACCGGGAAGTGCCGACGCACCGCCCGAACGCGTCGGCGCCGTATTCGCCGCGCCCGACGTTTCACCCGATGATGAACGGCGTCGGCGGCACGTCGCTGCATTACTGGGCGCAGAGCTGGCGGCTCAGCGCGTGGGACTTCAAGGTTGTCACTGAAACCAGGAAGCGATACGGTGCCTCGCGCATTCCCTCTGGATCGACGGTCGAAGACTGGCCGTTCGGAATCGAGGAGATCGAGCGCTACTACGACATCGCCGAGCGGGAACTTGGCGTCTCCGGCAAAGCGGGCAATGTCGATGGACGAATCGATCGACGCGGAAACATCTTCGAGGCGGCGCGCCGGCGCGAGTATCCGATGCCGCCGCTGCGATGGAGCGACTGGCACGAGAAGATGGCCACGGCCGCTCGCACGCTCGGGTGGAATCCGTTTCCAGGGCCCGCGGCGATTAATACGCGCACTTATGACAACCGGCCCGGATGCGCGTATCACGGCTTCTGCGCGCGCGGCGGGTGTCACATCAACGCCAAGGGGTCCACGGCCGTCACGACGATCCCGAAAGCGCAGAAGACCGGCAATCTCGCCGTCGTCACCGAAGCGCACGTCACCGAAGTGAACGTCGATGACAACGGCCGCGTGACAGGCGTGACGTACGTGAAAGGCACCGAGGTGTTCTTCCAGCCGGCGAGTGTCGTTCTGCTGGCGACTTACACCTACGAAAACGTGCGGACGATGCTGCTGTCGAAGTCGAAGGCGTTCCCGAACGGGCTCGCGAACAATCGCGGCCAGGTCGGCCGGCATTACATGACGCACGCGACCGGCGGCAGCGTGCAGGCGCTGTTCTCCGAGGATCTCAACAACTGGTACGGCCTTCCCGCGCAGGGAGTGTCTGTCGACGATTTTGCCGCCGACAATTTCGATCACTCGAGCGTTGACTTCATCGGCGGCGGAAACCTCTTTGTGTATTCAGACCGGCGGCCGATCGGCGCCGCCAGCATGAATACCTTCAACAAGGCGCCGCAGTGGGGATCGGCGTGGAAGGCATTCGTCAAACGGAACGCCGACCGCTGGCATGGGGCTTATATCCAGAAGACCACGTTGCCGTATGAGGACAACTATCTCGATCTCGATCCGACAGTGAAAGATCCTCTGGGGCTGCCGGTCTGCCGCATCACCGCCGATTTCAAAGACAACGAACGAAAGGCTGCGGCGTACGCCGCCGACAAAATGGAGCAGTGGTATCGCGCGGCAGGGGCCATCGAGATTGTGCGCAATCCACTGGGGACGATGGGACCGTCGACGCATGCATATGGCGGCACCCGCATGGGCAGCAACCCTGAGACGAACGTGGTGAACCAGTGGGGTTTTGCGCACGAGTGTCCAAACCTCGGCGTGTTGGGTGCGTCGGTGATGGGCACCAGCGGCTCGCACAATCCGACGCTGACCGTGCAGGCGTTGGCTTGGCGAACCGCGGAGTATCTCGTGAAAAACTGGGCGGCCGTCAGTCGATAGTCGGCTGCCTAGTCTTGCGGCGGAATTTCCATCCCAGCCACGTCCGGCTCGGGTCCCGAGTCGGACTTGCCATCCAGTTCCTTTTTGTTTTTATTTCCAAAATCATCCGCGCACTTTCCGGGTTCGGCTCGGTCCTTTGCAGGCGCTGGATTCGGTTGTTGTGTGTCCATGGCGCGTGGGTCTGCAATGCAAGTACCAACCCGCGTGCCCCGACGTAGCGCAAAACACGCATGACGGCCTATATTCGACTGGTGCGTGGGCTTATCGCGACTCTGTTCGTCCTTGCGGTGACGGGGACTGCGTCCGCGCAGACGGCGATTCCGTACACGGTTGTGTTCGATTCATACATGACGCCGGCAGCGGGGGCGCAGGACCTCCTGACCGCGCAACACCTTGTTGCCACGACCACGGATCGGTGGCTGCCGCTCAAGATCGGTGCGGAGCAAAGCCGGCCCGCTCTTGCTCTTGGCATCCTCTACCGAGCCGGAAAGTTTCTCGGCCTCGACCTTCCGGTGGATCACTTTCTTCTGGTTGTGGCGCACGAAATATTCGGGCATGGGACGCGGTTTCGGGAGCTCGGCGAGGGCAGCATCCGGTACGGGTTCGACGCGCCAATTCCATACGGCTCCGGCGAGGCGTTCACGAGTTTCAACGGCGCCTTCCCAATCTCACCGCTCGCAGACCTCACGGTCTCGGCCGCCGGCATGGAAGCGCAACACTCCCTTGCCGACGCCATCGCCGAGCGTTCTGTCGCTCGAGGTCGTATTCATTACCGCGAAGCCTGGTTGTACTTCGAATCGCGTATGGCGTCGGTCAGCTATATCCAGAGCGCGTCTTCGACGTCATCCGAGGGACACGACGTTGCCAGTTTTCTCGAGACGTTCGAGAAGGCCTGCCAGGCGCCGTGCCAGCCACTGACGCGGAAAGACGTCAAGCGGCGCTCGCTGCTTGCGCTCGCTGACCCGCTGATCTACTACTCGATGTACGGACTGGCGGTTTCCTACATCGGAAACGGAAGCACGACCGGCCCGATGCCGCTGATTCCCGTCGGCGGCGGAGTGCGGTTGATGCCCTCGCTGGGGTATGCCCTCGCGCCGTACGGCGCGGAATGGAGCGTGCGCGCCGCATTCCAGCACGATCAGAAAGCAAAGAGCCGAGAGCGGCGGATCACCGGCGTCACGCTGCGCGCAGGCGATACTGGCGCCTCCTCCACATGGGGCATCAGCGCGCGAGCGGCGGACGTGTTGCGTGTCCGGGGACTTCACATCGGGATCGCGGCCGATGTGTGGCGTCAACCCGAACTGCTGGCCGACCAGACGTCTGGCCGGCAGCACATGGGCGCGGGCGCTCTGGCAATCACAGTCATGCCGCTTCCGCGGATGCTGCGTTCGCGCTGGTCGGACGGGATCTATATCGCCGCCGGTTACAAGTCGCAGGGTTTCGTGCCGGGCGAGACGCTGGCGGGCGGAGCCGTCGTGCGAGCTGGTGTCGCGCTACGCTGAGGAGCAGCCACGATGAGCGAGCCCGTTCTCGAGTTACATAACGCCAGCGTGAAGAAGGGCGATGCGACCGTCCTTCACGGACTGTCGCTGAAAATCTGCACGGGCGAACACACCGCCATTCTCGGGCCCAATGGCGCGGGAAAGTCTGTGCTCGTTCGGCTGCTGACACACGAAGAGCGGGCGCTTCCGCTGACCGACGATACGTCGCCGGTGCGCGTCTTTGGCGACGACAACTGGAACGTCTTCGAGCTCAGGCCTCAACTGGGCATCGTGTCCGCAGACCTGCATCAACGATTCGTGAGCGGGAACAGCGAGGGCCGCATCACCGGACTCGCAGCCGTACTCTCAGGCTTCGTCGCCTCCCAGGGCATTCTGCGGTACAGCACCATCACGGATGATATGCGCCGGCGTGGGAACGAAGCGCTCGAGAAAATGGCCGCCGGCCACCTTGCACGGCGGTTGATGAATGAAATGTCGAGCGGCGAAGCGCGTCGCGTGCTGCTGGCGAGGGCGCTCGTGACCAATCCGAGGGCGCTTGTCCTCGACGAGCCGACGACCGGCCTCGATGTTGTCGGGCGACACCGGTTCATGGAACGCGTCCGAAGCATCGCGCGGGACGGCACTACGCTCATCCTGATTACGCATCACGTCGAGGAGATCATTCCCGAGATCGACCGGGTTATCCTCTTGAGAAGCGGGCGGATCGCGGGCGACGGAGCGAAAGGCGACATGCTGACCGAAGCACACCTCAGCGACGCGTTCGAGGGAAGAATGAAGGTAGACCGAAACGACGGCTACTACTTCGCGCGAGGCGAGTAGGCAGGTAGACTAGGGAGACGGAGGATTTATGTTGAAGCATGCATTGATACCGCTGGCCATGGCCGCACTTGTGGCGTCTGCGGCCCCTGCCGCGGCCCAGGCGTTCCCAGCTGGACCCGGTAAGGACATTCTCGAGAAGAAGTGCAGCACGTGCCACGCGCCGGAGCAGGTGACGACGTTCGGGCGCAGCGCCGAAGAGTGGCATGAAGTCGTCGTCAACATGATCGATCTTGGCGCCGAGGTGAACGAAGAGGAAGCCAAGGTGCTGGTGGAGTACCTGGCGAAGAACTGGCCCCTGAAGGGCGCGAAGCCCGCCGAGGAAAAACCCGGCGAAAAGCCGGCCGAGAAGCCCGCTCCGCAGGTCGCGCCCGGCGCGATCGCGCCGGCGTCGTCGCACGGCCCATCGGTGACCATTCGCGAGTGGGACGTGCCGACGGCGAAATCGCGTCCGCACGATCCCCTTGCGGCTTCGGATGGCACTATCTGGTATACGGGCCAGATGGTGAACGTGCTCGGACGGCTCGATCCGAAAACGGGACAAATCAAGGAGTTCGCGCTCAAGACGCCGGCCTCTGGTCCTCACGGTCTTACCGAAGACCAGGCCGGCAACATCTGGTATACGGGCAATTCCAAAGCGCTCATCGGAAAACTCGACCCCAAAACCGGGCAGGTCACCGAGTATCCGATGCCCGATCCGGCGGCAAAGGATCCGCACTCACTCGCGTTCGATCAGAAAGGTACGCTGTGGTTCACGGTGCAGGGTGCAAACATGGTGGGGAAGTTGAATCCTGCGACCGGCGAGCTCGCGTTGCGCAACTCGCCGACAACCAAGTCGCTGCCCTACGGCATCATGATCAACTCCAAGGGCGTTCCGTTCTTCGTCGAGTTCGGCGCGAACAAAGTCGCCAGCATCGATCCGGCGACGATGGTCATCCGCGAGTGGACCCTGCCGAACGCCGACTCCCGCCCTCGCCGGCTGGCCATCGATCGGCAGGACAACGTGTGGTACTCCGACTACTCGCGTGGATTTCTGGGCAAGCTTGATCCTGCGACGTCACAAGTCAAAGAGTGGGCATCGCCGGGCGGCGCGACGTCTCAGCCGTATGGCATCGCCGTGATCGACGGCAAAGTCTGGTACAGCGAAGCTGGGGTTCAGCCGAATACGATCGTGATGTTCGATCCGGCGAGCGAGAAATTTCAGACGTGGCCGATTCCGTCGGGCGGCGGCGTGGTGCGAAACGTCAGCGTGACGAAGGACGGCAATCTCGCGCTGGCATTGAGCGGGGTGAACAAGATTGGGTTGGTAGAAATTCGAAAGTAGACCCCCCTTCCCTTAGTTCGTTAGTTTTGTTAGAGTTAGCCATGCCCGCTCCCGTCAAAAAAAGCCCGTCAGAGCTCCAGAACCAGGAAAACGAAGTCTACAAGGCACTCCGCGCCTGGTACATGATTCCCGGGATCCAACGGGAACTCCGCCATAAAGAGAACGAGGCCGTGCAGACCGTTCTCGAAGTGTTTGAAAGTCGAAAAAGGAACAGGAAGACGAGCGAAACCTAAGCCTCGTTGACCTTGTCGACCTCGACAACCTCATCGACATCGTCGTCTATAAGCATATCTTCCCGTGGGGGTTGCGGTCCGGGGATGATGCCCGCGATATCTGGATCTTCGCCTGGCTGGCGTGGGCTCTTCGGATCGGTTTTGGCTTCCTGCCGGCGCTCGAACTTGATCTTTTGTTTTTCCTGCCGCGCCCGCTCTTTATGTCGTTTCTGCTGGGATGGTCGTGATCTGTTCGCCATGAATCACCCTAAAGTCTCACATTCTAGTCTAAATTCCTAGCTCGGTTGACGGCGTTTGACGGCCTTGCTTACCTATGCTACCTTGTCTACACAAGGTAGCTTTATGGAGACATTGCTCATCCAGGAGAAATTCGCGTCGATTCGGAAGGGACTGCTCGAATTTCTGATCCTGAAGATCGTGGCCAGCGACAAAGTTTATGTCGCCGATATCCTGCGGCGCCTCAGCACAACGGAATTCGCAACGCAGGAAGGCACGCTCTATCCGCTGTTGAGCAAGATGCGCCGCGAAGGGGCGGTCGATTACGAGTGGCAGGAGTCGGACGTCGGCCCGCCGCGCAAATATTACAAACTCACGGTGCAGGGGAAGGCGCAACTCGACGAATTGACGGAGTACTGGGCATACATCAACCAGACGCTCGACAACCTGGGACAAGGCTAATCATGCAGATAGTCATCACGATCAGTCTCAACGGCAACGCGTATCAACTCGATGAGCACGGATACGATGCGCTGCGTGCCTATCTCGAGCACGCGGGGGCGCAGCTCCACGGCAACCCTGACACATCCGAGATTCTTCGAGATCTCGAGCAGGCGATCGCCGAGAAGTGCCAACGGCTGCTTGGCCCGGGCAAGACCGTGGTCACGGCTGCGGAGATTGCCCAGGTGCTGCGCGAGATTGGTCCGGTCGAGGGTGGGAGTCCTGCATTTGGGCCTCAACCCGGCGGATTGGGCGCGGCGCCGTCCCCGAAGCGTCTCTACCAGATTCGCGAAGGCGCGATCGTGAGCGGGGTCGCGAATGGCCTCGCGGCATATTTCGATATCGACCCGACGCTCGTCCGCGTCATGTTCGTCATCGCTACTGTTGTAGAAACAGCGAACTACGATCGGCCGCCGTTTATGGCAATCGGCCTGTACCTGATGCTTGTGTTCATCGTTCCGTACGCGAAAACATCAGAACAGCGCGCCGCCGCGCAGGGCGCTTCGGACGGTCTTCCGTACAAATTTCAGAATGTCGTTGAGAGGGTGAAGGCCAAGTTCGATGGCCTCCACCACAAGACACGATGATGTGTGACGGTTAGGTCGACTGCTTTTGGCTTACGGGAATCTTCAGGACCTGACCAGGCTTGATCTTGTCCGGATCCGAGAGTTGGTCCTTGTTAATTTCAAAGATCCGCATGTAGTCGTTTGCATCGCCAAGCAACTCGCGGGAAATTTTGCTCAACGTGTCGCCCGCTTTTACGGTATAGGTCTTGCCGGCGGTCGCCGTCGCAGTTGCAGCGGTCGCCCCTCCGGGCTTTGGAACGACTTTGACGTCGGCGACGATGTCGTTTTTCCAGTCTGGAATTGTCTTGATGGCATCCCAAATGGCATTTTTTTCCGCCTCGGAACCGACAGTGCCGTTGAAATGCAGCTTGCCGTCACGTTCCTGGGCCGAGCCGTCCATTCTGAAGCCCTTTGCGGTCTGAATGGCGTGGTTGTACTTGTCGCGTAAATTCATTGTGTTTCTCCTCTGGGCAGGAACGTGCAAGACGGATACCCGTGGTGTGCCGGACCAGCAGAGTTTCTTTTTCGCCTCGCGCGAGGCGTTTGACTTCGTACTCGCGCTTCAGTGCCGCGCTCCGCGAATCGCATGGTTCCCAATAAACAAGCGATACCGGAAGGCGTCGAGCGGTGTATTTCGCGCCGCGGCCTGTGTTGTGGGCCTTGGTGCGCTGCTCTAAATCGCGCGCATACCCGGTGTACAGCGTTCCGTCCGCGCATCGAACCATGTACACAAAATGCATGCGGGCATTGTAGTACATGCGATAATCGTTCTGTAGTTCCTCTGGGGGCGCTCCGGTTTCGACGGAGGTATGGACTCAAGGAATGCATGCCGAGCACCATTAACTCGTAAATCTGATGGAACATCCGTTAACTGCGGACAATCAGTACGCTCTCGCTGCTTAATCAAATAAGCATGTGAGCGTTCGCCCCGGCCTCGCCTGGTGGCTGGGGGTCGAACGTCATTAAACAGGCTGGCTTCCGAACGGCGGCTCGGCGTTCGGGAGTGAGACAAACCGAGTCTGGTATCCGGCGGTTTTGGCCGCTTCCTCACGCTGGATACGAGAACCCGGAAGCGGATACGCATGTAGATTTCTTTGACGATGTGCTTTCGGACGCGGGTTCGACTCCCGCCGCCTCCATATCCCTTCCTCGCTGCGCTCGCTCGGTCTATGTCGGCGGCGTTGTCCGTCTCTCGGGCATCGCGCTGTGCGCTCGCCCTTCGAGGGCGACTCCCGCCGCCTCCACCACTTAACTGCTTCTACCGAGAGGAATTAGCGATCTCGGTAGATCCCGTCTCCCCAATGTCTCCAAAAATTTCGCTTCGCGCGGATCATCGAGGAGGCGAATGGCCCCATCCGTCGCGGCCGGACTCAAGTGCATATACCGCTGCGTCGTCGCCAGATCCTTGTGTCCCGCTAACTCCTGAATCGCCCGCGCCGGCGCACCCCGCATCGAGAGATGCGAACAGAACGTATGCCGGAGCACGTGGACGCCGGTAACCCCCGGCAGCAATCACTGCGGAGTTAGAACACTAGCTGCAGCAACCGGCTGGCTGCTCATACGTTGAATGCGCGGCGTTTCATCGGCCCCCAGCCGCCCTTGCCGTTCAGCGCCTGTACCGTCCCCAGGCACCCCCACAGCGAGTTCAGCTGGCGGTAGCCGATGCTTTCAAGCAGGGCGACAGCGACAAGCAGCGCCAAATCTCTTCCTCGCATGTACCGTCGCATCGCGACGTCGTTCATCAGGACTGCCAGCAGCGTCACGCCGACGCCGAATGCCACCGAGACCGTGATCATCAGGCCGAAGTATTTCCAGTTGAGATAGCCGAGGGCGGCGCCCAGCATCATCGCGAGATAACCGCCGACTTCGAGCAGCGGTCCCAACCCCTCAAAGAACGTGATGTACGGCAGTGCCCCCAATCCCACGGTCCCATACCGCGGATTACCAATCATGATGCGATGTCGCCACAACACCTGGAGCAGTCCCCGCCTCCACCGCGACCGCTGTGCTTGCAGCGACCGCAGGTCTTCGGGCGCCTGCGTCCAACAGAGCGGGTTGGGATCGAACGCGATGCGGAACGGCTCGCGACGCTCGCGGAAGTGCCGCTGCAGCCGGACGGTGAGATCCATGTCTTCGCCGATCGCGGTCCGATCGAACCCGCCGATGGCGATGACGGCGTCGCGGCGGAACAGGCCCAGAGCCCCCGAGATGAGCACCACGGCATTCTGCGACGCGCAGGCGAGTCGGAACAAGAGGAATGAGCGCATGTACTCCACGATCTGGAACCGCGCGAGCCAACTGCGCGGCAGCATCACATCAACGATGCGGCCGTGCTCAATCTGGCAGCCGTTGGCGATGGCAACAGTCCCCCCGACCGCGACGGTCAGCGGGTCTTCGAGGAACGGCAGCACCGCGCGGGTCAGGGCGTCGGCTTCGAGCAGGGTGTCGCCATCGATCACAAACACGAGGGTGCCCGACGCGACATTGATGCCGGCGTTAGCCGCGTCCGACTTACACCCGCCATTCTCCTTGTCGACCACCACGACGTCGGGCTCGCTGATCGACCGGTAGACCCCGCGGATGGTCGCGGTGGGAAGCGGCTGCACAAATGCGATCCGTCGACGGCGACTGGCACACCATCGACATAGACAAGACCACCGCCGTGGTGAGAGGCACGAGCATGTAGGCAATTCTGCGGCGCACTATCGCGCGACCGCGTGACTGTACTAGAAAATCGGCGAGAAAAGGACGGCAGGGATGTTTACTCCAAGTCGAAGGACGGCCTGATGCTGCTGAGCGGGTGTCAAAGGCGGGCGTCCTTCGACCCGATCTCGTCCTCCCGCGGCGTTTCACGCATGAGCGGCAGGATAATTCTCGTTTGCCGAGCACGTCGAACCGAGCGCCAGCGGGAGGAATCTCGACTCGCGGTCGATTTGGCGACGCACGGGTTCGACCCCCAGCCGACGCGCTCCAACCGTGACTCGTCCTCTCTGTCGGCCTCGACTGTTCCGGTGCACTGAAGACGTAAAACACGACTCACCGCCGCCGGCGAAAACTGCCGCGCTACACGCCGACTGTTGTCACACGCGATTGTCGTGCTGAAATCATTCCAGTACTACCGCAGTCGCCGATCGTGCAATCAGCACTCGAAGCTCAACGTTTGCTGCGTTAACGATCAGATGGGGCTTGAAGGCGTTTTTGCAAGTACAATTCACACTGCCGGTCTACTAGTGGCGCGCTGCCGTCCTCAGTGGCGCCTTCAACGCAAAGGATACGATGTCAATCACGCGTCTCGCGGCTGTGTGTCTCGCCTCGCTTCTTACGGCCTGTGCAGGAACCAGCTCGTCATCTTCCTCTCCATCAACGCCGACAGCGCCTTCCACACCAACGCCGACAGCTCCGACGCTCACCTTTACGTCCGACACCGCGGCTCACGTGGGTCAATCGGTTGGGATCACGTTGGCGAGTACCCCATCGCCGACGCCAGGCATCTTCAGGCTCGCCATCTCCGGCTTCAACCTGAAAAATGATCATGTGAGCCCAGGAACAGGTGCCGGGGTGCGAACCGTCTGCGCCCGGGTGAAATGGTATGGCGCCCTACTCGAGCTGACAGGCGGCGGGCCGGGAGATTTTCTCCGTCAGGGCGGTGCGACGGTAATCGTCTCTCAGCCGCCGGCGTCGTCTCAAGCGGTGGAGGGCAGCACCCACGCTTTTTGTGTGCACCGCGGCAGCGGCGCCGTCCCCCCACTGTTGGCCTATGGCAGCGGAGAGATTTGGCTGTTCGGTCTACGTCTCCGTGAGGGGGTGACGAGTGGCACCAGCACCGTGGAATTCGTCGAGGGATCGGGCGCATATCCGCACGAGCGCGTGCTCATCGAGCCCGCTTTACCAGCGCAAGCCTATATCCGGTATCAACCGCTGGTCTACTACGGGGGCACGATCTCGATTCGGTAGGGCACTGCCTTCACTGCAACCCCGCCGCGCGCCGCATGCCGTCGGTCACGATGCCCACTCTCTGAACGCCGGCGCCTTTCGCCGCATCGATCACATCCACCACATCACCATACCGTAGCGTCCGGGCGGCGGTGATGAAGACCGTCTTGTCCGTGCGGCCGTCGAACATGGCGCGAAGCCGGTCCTCAAGGTCCATGATGAGGACCTGCTGATGGTTGATTGAGAGATGCCGCTCGGCGTCGTACTCGATCACGATTGTGTCGGGGGGCGGAGGCACGTCGCCGGGTGTGGTTTGCGCGGGCACGTTCGTATCGAGGCCCTTCTGCGTTAGCGGCAGTGCCGCCAGAAAAATTACGAGAAGCACGAGGAGCACGTCGATCAGCGGAGCGATATTCATGTCTGCGCTCACGCGCAGTGCTCGTGGCCGCATGGGACCTCCTGGCTAGTTAAGTTAGACACCGAAACAGCATCCGCGTTCATTTGTGTCGATCTGGTCGTTGTTCTCAATGTCCGCTTTGATGCTGGCAATTGAGCAGCAACGGGTGACCAGGAGGGACGCCATGACTCGCTGTTTCGGCTTCACACTCGCGGCGGCGGTTCTCGCAGGCTCGATGCATCTCAGTGCGGATGACGCGATTTCGATAACGGTCCGTCCTGCGGTCACATCCTTTCGCGGAAACGCACTGCTCAAAGTGATCGTGTCGCGCAATGAACGAAACCGCTCGCTCGTCTGGGAAGTCGATGGACCGAACTACTACCGCAGCAGCTCGATCTCGCTCGACGGCGCTGCCGCGGCGCGCAGCTACGTGTTCATGGTGAAAGATCTCCCCGGTGGAGAGTTCGACGTGCGCGCCACGGTGAAGCGCAACGACAACAGCGCGTCCGTGGATCGCAGCGCGATCAAGGTGGTCGGCGGGCCCGGCTAACTGTCGGACAGGGATTGACTTAGGTCGATCGGACCCCGATAATCGATGGAGTGAGGTTCCTCGCGATCCGGCATGCCGTGGCGGCTTCGAGTGTCCTGGTCGCGCTGTTGTTGACCGAGTCAGCGACGCCACTGGCGAGCCCGCCTGCGGACGTGGCGGTCGGGACGCTTTCGCATACTGTTCATCCGCCCGTTGCTCGCGACGCCAGGCAACTGTGGATGGCGCCCTCCTCGTCGGATCGCACGAGCGCCGCGGCACACCCCGTCCTCGTCCACATGCAGGCCGCGCTGCGGCTCTACGCTGACGAAAAATACGAGCTGGCGCTCGGCCGTTTCTCCTCGGCGGCGATCCCGAAATCACCTCTGCGTGAGTACGCCGCCTATTACGCGGGGGTTTGTGAGTTGCGTCTTCGCCGGCTCGAGGCGGCAAAACGCCGATTCTCCGCCCTCAAAGACGTGCAAGGTTTCGTAGGCGAAGCCGCTGCGCTGGGCGAGGCCGACGCTGCCCACGCACTGGGTGACTTTGGTGACGCCGCCAGGATATACGAACGCATTCTCAAAGAAGCCGCTGTCGACCTGCCGGCCGTCTGGCTGAGCCTTGCCACGGCCGCCCAGGCGGACGGAGACGCCAGGCGCGCGGCTGACGCGTACCTGCACCTGTATTACGAATTTCCCCTCAGCGAACACGCGGTGCAGGCCGAGGGCCCGCTGCAGACGCTGCCTGAAGTGCAGAAAATCGCTGCGGGCAATACACGCTACGCCCTCGAAATGGGGCGCGGCGAGCGGTTGTTCGGGAGTCGGCGGTACGCGGACGCGCGCACGAGTTTTCTGCGACTCAAACCGCACGCGGCGAACGACAAGGATGCCGAGGTCGTGTCGCTTCGCCTGGCGGAGATCGAGTATTTCCAGGGGCGCTACAGCAACGCGCGGGATGCGCTGCAGCCGTTTCTCACAAGCGGCGCCAGACAAGCCGAGGCGCGCTTCTTTTATTTGATGTCCCAGCGCGGTCTGCGCAATGAAGACGTGTTTGTCGATCTCGCACGGCAGTTGGCGCGCGATTTTCCCGACAGTACCTGGACGGAGGAAGCGCTGAACCACCTCGCGACGTTGTACATTCAGCGCGATCGCGATGCCGAAGCGGACACGGTGCTTCGCGACATGTACGCCCGATTCCCGCGCGGCCGATATGCAGAACGCGCAGCGTGGAAAGCCGGTTGGACCGCCTACCGTGCGGGCAATATGCGGGAGGCGGCGCAGTACTTCGAGTCGGCGGCCGCGAGCTTCCCGCGATCAGACTACCGTCCGGGATGGCTGTACTGGTCCGCCCGTGCGCGCGCCGCGATGGGTGATGCACCTGGCGCGCTTGCCCGCTATCAACTCACGATTGCTGACTATCACAATACCTACTACGGGCGGCTGGCCGAGGGGATCCTGCGCAAGCAGGGAGCCTCGCTGGGGGTGAGCCGCCTGGCGTTCGCGCCTGCGGCGGTGCCGCTCGGAGGCGAAGACGATTACTTTCCGCCGACCGAGGACACGATCCGGATGCTGCTCGCTGCCGGCTTGTTCGAACCCGCGGTGAAAGAGCTGGAGTTCGCGCGTGCGAAGTGGGGAGATTCACCGGGCGTCACGGCGACCATCGCATGGGCCAACAAGCAGATGGCGGAGGCCAAGTCCGGCACCGATCAGTTCGCCCTTGCCCGAGGCTCGATTACGCAGATAAAACGGGCGTACCCCCAGTTCATGGCGGCCGGTGGAGATCAGCTGCCGCGCGAGATACTCACGACGATTTTCCCGATCGAGTACTGGGATCTGATCAGGAAAAACGCCGCGCAGCACAAACTCGATCCTCATCTCATCGCCGCCCTGATGGCACAGGAATCGACGTTCGTGCCCGACATCAAGTCCCACGCAGGCGCGTATGGCCTGATGCAGATGATGCCGCCGACCGGCCGGCAATACGCGCGTAAGCTGAAGCTGCGCTATTCGTTGCGGCTGCTGACGACCCCCGAGACCAATATCAGGATGGGCACGATGTACCTCGCCGACTTGATCCGCGGGTTCGGCAGTGTCCCTCTGGCGCTGGCCAGCTACAACGCCGGCGAGACGCCGGTGCGCCGCTGGATGCGCGAAAACGCGGGCCTCCCCCAGGACGAGTTCATCGACAGCATTCCGTACCCGGAAACGCAGCAATACGTGAAGCGGCTGCTGGGAACGGCGGAGGACTATCGCAGGCTGTACGGATCGAATTGACCGCGCCTCGGGCAGTATAATCTCCGGACGATGAAACCACGCGGTTCGAAGAAAGCCACCCAGTTTACGGAGTCCGTCATCCGCGAGATGACGCGGCTGGCGCAGGAGCACAACGCGGTCAATCTGTCGCAGGGATTTCCCGATTTCGCGGCGCATCAGATCATCAAGGACGCCGCGTGCCAGGCGATTCAACGCGATATCAACCAGTACCCGATCACCTGGGGCGCCGAGAACCTCCGCGAAGCGATTGCCGCCGATTTTTCGCGGCGATACGGTGTGCCCGACGAGCCCCGCGCAGGTGACGGTGTGCTGCGGATCCACCGAAGCGATGCTGTCGACGCTCCTCGCCGTGGTCGATCCCGGCGACGAGGTGGTCATCTTCGAGCCCTACTACGAGAATTACGGCCCCGACAGCATCATCTCGGGTGCGGTGCCGCGATTCGTCCGGCTGCGCGAGCCCGACTGGACGTTCGACGAGCAGGAGCTGGCTGCGGCGTTCACCGATCGGACACGCGCGATCATCATCAACACCCCGAACAACCCGACAGGGAAGGTCTTCACCAGGAGCGAGCTGCGAGTGATTGCGTCGCTTTGCCAGAAGTGGGACGTGCTCGCGATTACCGACGAGATTTACGAGCACATCATTTACGACGGGCATCGACATGTGCCGATTGCGTCACTCGACGGGATGGCCGATCGGACGGTGACCATCAACGGCTTGTCGAAGACCTTCAGCGTCACGGGCTGGCGTGTCGGCTGGGCGATTGCACCGCACAATCTCGCCGGCCCGATTCGAAAGATGCACGATTTTCTGACCGTCGGCGCGCCTGCTCCGCTGCAGGAAGCGGGCGTGACGGCTCTGTCGATGCCAGAGAGCTACTACACCGATATGGCGGCGGGTTATGCGCGGCGGCGCGGGATGATGTGCGACATCCTCGAGCGCCACGGCTTCAGATTCAAGCCGCCACAAGGCGCGTACTACGTGATGACCGACATCGCGCACTTCGGCTTCGACAGCGACATCGAGTTCGCGAAATATCTCGTGACCGAGGTGGGCGTCGCCGTGGTGCCGGGCAGCAGCTTCTTCAACGATCGCAAGGCAGGCCGAACCAAAGTGCGATTCGTCTACAGCAAGAAAGACGAGACGCTTCTGGAAGCCGACAAGAGACTCGCGAAACTTGCCATTCGAGTCGGCCGGTAAAACTAATATCTCACCACTCCACCGAAGTAAATTCCCTTGGCCTTGAAGTCGCCGCGGTCGTCTTCGATGACGTACCCGAGATCCAGCCGGCGATACCCGATCTGGGCGCCGACGTAGTCGTTGAAATTCACGGTGCCGTACAAGTCGAAGTCGAAGTAGTGGGCGCTGTACCGCTCGTCGATGGAGTCAGGAATCTTGAACGCCAGAAATTCGCCGGTAATCGAGATGTTCGGGATGACGTACACGCGCGTGATGCCGCCGAGAGCAGGGATGGGCGCCTGCACGCGCGCGAACTCGGTGCCCACCACCGGGTTGCTGAGAGTCGCGCTGATGTCAGTCGCTTTGGCCTGAACCACGAACCCGATGAAGAATCGATCGCGATAGATGAAGTCGTACTCGTACCCCAGCTGCCACGTGTTCCATGACAACTCGGTCGACACGGGTATGTTGACGTTGTAGCGGATGCCGTTGAAAATCAGTTCACGCTTCACGGTCGACTGTGCGCTGTAACTCATCGGCAGATAGTTCACGCGGAACTTGTGCTTCCGCCCGGGACGGAGCACGATCCTGAGCTCGCTGATGCGCTTCTGCTTGACGCCCAGATCGGTGACCGCGTCGATCGTCGTCCCGAGCTGGCCCAGCGCCTCACTCGCGATGCGGAAATCGGGCGGCGGAAACCAGAATACGCCTGACGCTTCGATGTGATATCGCTCGCCGGTTGCCGGATCAGAAAATGGCGTCGCGGTAAATTGTGCGTACGTCTCCGCGGCAAACAGGAGCAATCCGGTGCACAGGTACAGGCCGGTCGTCAGGTGTCTCAGGGACATCGTCATCAAACCTTCTTTTCGAAGTTTGTGGGGTCCAGCTTTAGCCGGACTGGATGATTGCGTAGATTGCCGCGGGCGGCGCGCCGGCCTGCTGGGAGAAGGCCGATCAACAATAGCACGCTATACTGAAATGCCATAGTGACTCCGGTTCGCCAGCTTGTCCCCTACATTCGCCGCTATCGCCGGGAATATCTGCTGGGTTTCGCTTCGCTCGTGCTGTGCTCCACGTTGTTCGCGGTATCGCCGCTCGTGCTTCAGTTCGCGATCGACGATCTCTACGCAGGCGTGACCCGATCCAAGCTGGCGTTCTACGCCGGCGTGCTGCTGCTTATCGCGGGCCTCGCGGGTACTTCAGATATCAGATGCGGCGCATCATCGTCGGCGCATCCCGCGGCTTCGAGTACGACCTTCGCAACGACTTCTTTGCCCATCTCGAACGGCTGCCCATGTCGTTCTTTCATCAGAACCGCACCGGCGATTTGATGTCGCGCGCGACAAATGATCTCAGCTCCGTCCGCATGATGGTCGGTCCGGCGGTCATGTACCTGGCAAACACGCTCATCACCTCCGTCGTCAGCCTGTCCCTCATGTTCTCGCTGGACGTGCAGCTCACCTTGATTGTGCTGCTGCCGCTGCCGATCGTTTCGATTACGGTGAAGATGTTCGGCACTGCCATCCACAAAACGTTCGAAGAGGTGCAGGAAAAACTCTCGGATATGAGCGCGGTGGTGCAGGAGTCGCTGACGGGTGTGCGTGTCGTGCGCGCCTATCGTCAGGAAGAGGCCGAAATCGCCCGCTTTCGCGACTCGAACATCGACTATCTGCGGCACAACAAGCGGCTGAGCCGGCTTCAAGGGGCGTTCTTTCCGACGATGTCACTGTTTCTCGGCATCAGCGCGCTGCTGGCGTTGTGGCTCGGCAGCAGGGACGTGGCGAGCGGACGCCTGACCGTCGGCGAGCTCGTGGCCTTCAACGCATATCTGGCGCAGCTGGCGTGGCCCATGATTGCCTTCGGGTGGGTCACGAACCTGCTCGAGCGGGGCATGGCTTCATGGAAGCGGATGCTCACGGTGATGGAAACGATTCCGGCGGTCCGCGACGAGGATGGCGTGGAGAAGGGACTGGAGATCGGCGGCGCGATTGACTTCCGCAATCTCAGTTTTTCTTATGGCGACCGCGAAGTACTGAGCAACGTGTCGTTCACGGTGCGGGCGGGCGAGACCGTGGCCATCGTGGGCGCCACAGGATCGGGCAAATCGACGCTCGTCAACCTGTTGCCTCGCCTGCATAACCCGCCGAGGGGTACGGTGTTCGTGGGCGGGCGGGATGTTCGCGATGTTCCATTGAGCGATCTGCGGGGCATCATAGGGTTTGTCCCGCAGGAGCCGTTCCTGTTTTCAGACACGCTGGCCGACAACGTCGCCTTCGGCGTCCCCGGAATGAAGGACGAGCATCCCGCGCGTGTTGCAGCCGCGGTGTCTGTCGCACAGCTCGACAAAGATGTTCGAGACTTCCCGAACGGATACGAGACGATGGTCGGGGAGCGGGGTATCACGTTGTCAGGCGGGCAGAAGCAGCGCACTGCGATCGCGCGTGCGGTGGTGACAGATCCCCGCATTCTGATTCTGGACGACGCGCTGTCCGCCGTGGACACATACACCGAGGAAGAAATTCTCTCCCGCCTGCGCAGCGTCATGAAGTCACGAACGTCCATCATCATCTCGCATCGCATTTCGACCGTTCGCGATGCCGACCAGATTGTCGTCCTGGACGCCGGACGCGTGGTCGAAAAAGGCACGCACGACCAGCTGATCCGGGACGGCGGTCTCTACGCGGAGCTGTACAAAAAGCAATTATTGGAGGAGGAACTCGCAGCCTCCTGATGTCCTTCCACGAAGAAGAGATCCTCGGCAAAGCGTACGACGCGCGGCTGATGCGCCGCCTGCTGGCCTATCTGCGCCCGCATACGTGGTACGTCCTCGGCGCGCTCCTGGCGCTCGTCGGCGACGCGGCGACCCAACTGGTGCCGCCGTATCTGGTCAAGATGGCCATCGACCAATACATCGCCCAGGGCGATCTCGCGGGTCTCAACAACATTGCGCTCGTGTACCTCGCTGTGCTCGCCGCCGCATTCACCCTGGAGTACGTACAGACCTACATGATGCAGATGATCGGCCAGCGCATCATGTTCGACATGCGCATGCAGATCTACACGCACCTGCAGCGGCTGGATCTGTCGTTTTACGACCGTAATCCCGTGGGGCGTTTGATGACACGGGTGACGACCGATGTCGACGTTATCAACGATCTCTTCACCTCAGGGGTCGTCGCCGCGTTCGGCGATCTCTTCATGCTGGCCGGTATCATGGCGACGCTGCTGTGGATGGACTGGCGGCTCGCGTTGATCACGTTCTCGGTGCTGCCGCTGATCCTGGTTCTGGCGCAGTGGTTCCGGCACCACGTGCGCGAGTCGTACCGGAGCGTTCGCATGAAGATTGCGCGCATCAACGCCTTTCTCAACGAGCACATCAACGGCATGGCGACGGTCCAGCTGTTCCGCAGGGAGGCGGTGAATTACGGCCGATTCGAGCTCATCAACCGCGAACACCGCACCGCTAACGTCGAGCAGATTTTTTTCTACGCCGTGTTTCTGCCGGCGGTGGAATTCGTGGCGGCCATTGCGACCGCACTGATTCTCTGGTACGGCGGCGGTTTCGTCCTGAGCAACACGCTCACGCTGGGCTCCCTCGTGGCCTTCATCCTCTACGCGGGGCGGTTTTTCCGGCCAATCAGCGACATGTCGGAGAAGTTCAACACGCTGCAGGCGGCCATGGCGTCCTCTGAGCGGATCTTTCAACTGTTGGATACAGAGGTCGCTGTAAAAAGTTCCCCGGCAGGGCAGCGGGCAGAAGGCAAAGGGCATATCGTCTTCGAGAATGTGTCCTTTGCGTACAAAGACGACGACTCCGTGCTCCGGGACGTGTCGTTCGACGTAAAGCCGGGGGAGCGCGTGGGTATCGTCGGTGCGACGGGCGCTGGCAAGTCCACGCTCATCAGCCTGCTCTTGAGGTTCTACGACGTCACGAGCGGGCGCATTCTCATCGACGGCGTCGATGTCCGCTCGATGGATCTCGGGGCGCTGCGAAGAATGTTCGGCCTGGTCCTTCAGGACGTGCATCTCTTCTCAGGCACCATCGCCGGAAATATCCGGCTGGGCGACGACTCGATCGACGATGCGCGTGTGCGGGACGCGGCGCGAGCGGTTCACGCGCATCGGTTCATCGAATCGCTTCCCGGAGGCTACGACGCGCGAGTCGCGGAACGAGGGGCCACGCTGTCGGTCGGTCAGAAGCAGCTGCTGTCGTTCGCGCGCGCGCTGGCGTTCGATCCGTCTGTGCTGATTCTCGACGAAGCGACCTCGAGCGTGGACACGGAGACCGAGCTGCTGATTCGCGATGCGCTGCGCGTGCTGATGTCCGGCCGCACGACGCTGGCGATCGCCCACCGCCTGTCGACGATTCAGGACATGGACAAGATCCTCGTATTCCACAAGGGCAGGCTGCGCGAGGCGGGCAGCCACCAGCAGTTGCTGACCATGCGCGGAATCTATTACAAGCTCTTTCAGCTGCAGTACAAAGCGGCTAATCCGGCGGCGGCTGTTAGTGAAGTGGAGCGTTGAGGCCTGCCGCGGCCCTCGACTCACCGCTCGGGCCGTCCTGAGCCCCGTCGAAGGAGGCCGTAGCGGCTTATTCGTCGGGTGCCGCGGAGTCGGATTTCTCAAACGTAGGATTCGGCAGCGGTGCGACGCTGCCATCCGGAATGCGCTCGGGACGGGGCTTTGCGGGCGGTGGGGGCTGCGGGGGCTCGTCGTCCGGTCTCACGTACGGGATGCGCCGATGGAAGAGCGTTTCCATGAGAGGAGTCGTGTTTTTAGGGTTCCACCCCAGGCGCAGGACGACAAGATGCACATCCTGCCGGCCGAAACGCAGCGCGTCAAAACAGCTCCACATGTACACGTCGAGCTCGTTGCCCTGCACTTCAGGCCCCGTGTCCATAATCGTGTAGACGCCATCGTACTGGTTGGATTCGAAGTCGGCCTGAATGACCGATCCCACCGGCAGAAGCTCGGCATCTGCGGCGGCGACACCGCTGCGAACCGCTACGCCCGACGCGGTCGTGTGTCCCTTGCAGTACGCCGTCGCCTTGAAGTGGAGCCGTGCGCCGGGAATGGGGCGCAGCCTGCCTGTGAGCAGCTCCGCCTGGCGCGAGCCATAGCGCGAATCGGAGACCGTCGCTTCGTACAAGAGCACGAAGGCCGCCACCAGCATCATGCTGGGGAAGACGCGCCGCCAGAAATACTTCTTCATGCGAAATGTTCGAACCCCGCCGGCAGCTCCTCGGTGCCGCCGTTGCGGCTCATGAGCATCGCGCGATCCGTCGTCAGGCGGCCGATGCGCGTGACGGTCAGATCGCTCACCAGTCGTCTCGCATTTTTCAGGCGCGAGCGCATTCTCGGCGATACCGCAAACAGGAGCTCGTAATCTTCCCCGCCAGCGAGGGCATCGCGCAACGTGGCGCCCTCTTGTACAGGCAAGGCGTCAACCTCGATGATCGCGCCAAGACCGCTGGCCTCTCCGATTTGCCTGATCCCGTCGGCGAGGCCATCACTGAGATCGATGCATGCGCGTGCCGCGCGATTCCGACTCAGCATCAGCCCGAACCGTGTGCGGGGCTCGGGGCGCCGGTATCGATCGACGGCAGGGCCGGTGCTCGCCGGATGCGCTTGGAGCAGGCGCAGGCCGGCTGCGGCGCCGCCGAGCGTTCCCGTGACGTACAGATCGTCGCCCGCGCGACCGCCGCCACGAACGAGAATGCCCCGCCGGTGGACCGATCCGGTTACCGTCACGTCGACGATCAGCGGTCCTGGAGAGCGGGCGATGTTACCGCCGACGATGGCAATGCGGGCCCGCGCCCCCAGAGCCGTGAGTCCGTCCACGAGTTCATCGACCTTCGAAACACGCATGTCCGGCGGCAGCACGAGCGACAGCAGAGCCAGGCGTGGCGCCGCCCCCATAGCCGCGAGATCGCTCAGATTCACCGCGAGCGCCTTGTGGCCGATATCCGCCGCGCCGACGAACGCCTGGTCGAAGTGCACACCCTCGACCTGACTATCGGTCGTTAGGACCTCGAGCATGTTTCGCTCGGGCTCGACAACCGCCGCGTCATCGCCGATGCCGACGACGACGAAGGGGGGAGACGGCGGGATGCGTTGCCGGATACGCGCGATGAGCGCGTGCTCACCGAGTTCCGCAACGGAGGGGTCAGACCCCATCATTTGGCGTATTCGACGGCGCGCGTTTCTCGAATCACCGTCACCTTGATGTGACCGGGGTACTCGAGCTCGTTCTCGATGCGCTTGGCGATATCCTTCGAGAGCCATACCGCCTCTTCATCCGAGATGCGCTCGCTTTCGACCATGATGCGTATCTCGCGACCCGCCTGCAGCGCAAACGCCTTCGAAACGCCCTTGAATGAATCGGCGATCTCTTCGAGTTTTTCGAGCCGCTTCACGTAGGACTCGAGAATGTCGCGCCGCGCCCCCGGCCGGGCCGCCGAGATGGCATCAGCCGCCTGCACGATCATCGCTTCGAGCGACGGCCAGTCGATGTCCATATGGTGCGCCGCCATCGCCATCACGACCGGCTCGGTCTCACCGTATTTGCGCAGCAGGTCGATGCCGATCTGCAGGTGGGTTCCTTCGAGCTCACGATTAATCGCCTTGCCGCAGTCGTGCAGGAATGCGGCGCGGACGGCGACGTTCGCATCGAGTCCCACTTCCCTCGCCATGATTCCCGCGAGATACGCGACCTCTTTCGAGTGGTTCAGTACATTCTGTCCGTAACTGGTTCGGTACTTGAGCCGTCCCATGAGCTTCTGCAGCTCAGGATGAAGGTCGTGCATGCCCAGCTCGAACGCGGCGGCCTCGCCGTCCTTCCGCACAGATTCCTCCATCTCGGCCTTCACCTTTTCGACGACTTCTTCGATCCGCGCCGGATGGATGCGGCCATCGGCGATGAGCCGCTCGATCGCCTGCTTGGCGATCTCGCGCCGATAGGGATCGAAGCCTGAAAGAATGATCGCGCCTGGCGTGTCATCGACGATGAGATCCACGCCGGTGGCCTGCTCGAGGGCGCGAATGTTCCGCCCCTCGCGGCCGATGATGCGACCCTTCAAGTCGTCGCTCGGCAAGTCGACAACCGACACGGTGGTCTCGGTCGTGTGCTCGGCCGCGCTCCGCTGGATCGCTTCGGTGATGTACTGGCGCGCCTTGGCCGCAGCCTGTTCGCGCGCTTCGGCGTCGAGGCGCTTCACGAGATTCGCCGCGTCGCGCCGCGCATCCGCCTCGATGTGCTTCAGCAGAAGGTCCTTGGCCTCTTCGGTCGTCAATCCCGACAACCGCTCGAGCTCGTGCTGCTGAGAGGCGACGAGCTGCTCGTACTTGGCCGCCGCAGCGAGCGTAGTTTTCTCACGGTCGCCGATTGTCTGCGACTGGGCCTGCAGCTCGCGCTCTTTTCTGTCCACGGCCGACATCTTGTCGGTGAGCGTCGATTCCTTGCGGCGCAGCTGCTGCTCGGTGTCGGAGAGCTGCTGGGATTTCTCACGCGAGATCCGCTCCGCTTCGGTGCGCAGCTCGTGCGCCTTTTCCTTGGCGTCAAGCAACGTCTCTTTCTTGCGGCTCTCGGCGTCGCGCTCTGCGTCTTTCATCACGCGCATCGCCTGCTCTTCGGCGCGGCCGATCGTCTCGGCAGCGATGCGCTTGCGGTTTGCGACCCAATAGGTGAAGGCGGCAGCCGCAATCACAACGGTGATCACGACATTGATCAGGTAGACCAGATACAGGCCCATACGGACGGGTCCTTAACTGGTTCCGGTTCCAGGTTCCGGTTCCGAGGGGTTCTGGTTCAGGAGTGCCCGTTACCGGATCGGGTTCCGCGACTGGAACCCGTGCGGTGAACCAGAACTCGAACCCGGAACGAAACCCGGAACGTGGAACGCAGAACGTGGAACCTACAGGAGAGTATGCGAAAGGCCCCGCTTTGCCGTGTGGGGAGGTCGCATGGACCTGCGTAAGCAGGTGGAACCGCTCGGGAGCCGCGCTTTAGGCTTCCTCGCACCGAGGCATGCGCACCACGCGGCGTTGCGATTCTCTTAGGTTAAACGTTGGCCCAAGCGAGCCTCCGAAACCATCACGAGCAAAGCAGGGAACTCAATTTCTCAGTTTCCGAAGTGATCTTAGTCCCCTCCGGGCTAGGGGGCAAGCGCCGCGTCCATAAGGCGCTCGAGGGCCTCGGCGCGCTCGGCAAGGGCGCCGCGGCCGGCCTGCTGCACGTCCTGGCAGCGGAACAGCTCATCGGCGATGTTCAGGGCCGCAAGTACTGCAAGCCGGAGGGAGTCGCCAGAGGGGGTCGATTCCGACGCCGCCCGCATTTTTTCGTCCACGTAGGTCGCAAGTCCGTTGACGTAGCTCGCATCGAGACTGCTGCGGATCGGATACCGCTGTCCGCGAATCTTCACCGACACGACTTGAGGCTCAGACATAGGGGCTACAGACTCAGTCCTTCCAGCTGTTCCAGCATGTCGGAGACCCGGCCCCGAATCGATTCTCGCTCATTCCGCAGCGAGGTGACTTCGGCAAGTCCTGTCTCAGACTCGACAATCCTGGCCCGGGCTGACTCGAGTTCGCGCGAGAGGTGGGCATTCTCCTCGGACGCGCGCGCCTGATCGGCCTTCAGCCGGCCGATCATCGCGACGAGCAATTTGACTTTCTCTTCCAGACGGTCGATGGGTTCGAGATCGACGGAGCGGACTGCAGCAGCACGTGACATTGGGGGACCTCCTACCGTTGTATCGCCTCATGCGCCTGTTTCAGCGCATCCAGAATTGTTTTCATCGCGCTCTCGATTTCCGCATCCGTCAGCGTGCGCTCGAGCGAGCGGAACGTGAGGCGAAGCGAGAGGCTGACGCGCCCGTCCGGCACGCCCTTGCCCTGATACCGATCGAACTCGCGCACGGAAACGAGCGTGTCGGGCGCCGCCGCACGGATAGTGCCACGAACTGTTTCCGCGGGCAAGATCTCGTCGACGACGATCGAGATGTCGCGCGCGATGGATGGATAGCGGGGAAGCGGCGTCACCGCCAGGGGCGCCGACGATTGCACCGCGGTGACGGCGTCAAGATCGAGCTCGGCCACGTATACATCGTCTCCGGCCGACAATCCGGCCGAGGCGGCAATGGCGGGCGCCAGCATGCCGACGCTGCCAACCGCGCGGCCCGCAACCGCGATCGCCGCGGCGCGTCCGCGGACGAGATATGCGGGTACCGACGCTCCCTCGAAGGTCGCGTCCAGCTGCAACGCGCCGGCGAGCGCCTCGACAACACCCTTTGCGTCGAAGAAGTCGACCGATCGATGGCCGGCACTCCAGTGCGTGTCCGCGCCGCCGGTCAGCGCGACGGCTACGCGCCGAGACTCGCCCGCGCGCGTCATCGCAGCTCCGAGTTCGAACAGCCGCACATCGGCGCGCTCGCGATGCCGGTTGTGCGCGACCGAGGCGAGCAGGCCGGGGAGCAAAGACGGTCGAAGCACCGCAAATTGCGCCGACAGAGGATTTTCAATCCTCACGATCGCGCGTTCCTCGGCAAACTGCGCCGCGACGGAGGCGTCGATGAACGAAAACGTGAGGGCTTCCGAGCAGCCGGCCGCCAACAGCACCCGGCGAACGAGCCGATCGCGCGCAATTGCCGGATCGGACGGCGAAGGGGGCGCACTCAACGCCGGAAACGCCGACGGTAAGCGGTCGTAGCCGTAATGGCGCGCCACTTCCTCGATGACATCGGCTTCGCGCAGGACATCGACGCGGAATGTCGGCGCCCCCACCTCCCACCCTGCGTCGTTCCGGCGAACCTGAAAGCTGAGGCCCTCGAGGATGCGCTCCACGTCGGTGTCGCCGATTTCCATTCCGAGCAGGCGTTGAATGCGGGTCCGGCGCAGCGCGACCTTTCTGGGTGTCACGGGTGCAGGATAGTGATCGATGGCGCCGCCGCGCGCAGTGCCTGCGCCAACCTCTTCGAGGAGCGTGATGGCCCGCTCGATGCCCGTTACCGCAGCGTTGACATCGGTTCCGCGTTCGAACCGCGCCGAGGCCTCTGTCTTGAGCCCCAGCTTCTTGCTCGTCCGGCGAATGCTCTTCGGGTCGAAACATGCGCTCTCGAGCACGATGGTCTTCGTCCTCGCGCTCACTTCCGACCGGCCGCCGCCCATCACACCCGCGACCGCCTGTGCCTTGTCGGCGTCGGCGATGACCAGCATCTCCGGATCGAGGGTGCGATCGACGCCGTCAAGGGTCTTGATCTGCTCGCCGGGTGCCGCCCGCCGAACCCGGATTTCTTTTCCCGCGAGGGTCTCGAGGTCGAACGCGTGCATCGGTTGACCCAGTTCGAGGAGCACGTAATTGGTCACGTCAACGACGTTGTTGATGGGACGCACGCCGGCCGCCTGCAGCCGTGACGCGAGCCAGGCGGGCGAGGGGCCAATGGTGACGTCGGCGACCGCTGCCGCATAACGTGGGCACAGGTCTGGCGCCTCGAGTTTCACCGCCACGTCGCCCGTGGGCTTTGACGTCAGCGGCTTCGGCACGAGCGGCTTCACGGGCAGCGAGTACGCGGTGCCGACCTCGCGGGCAAAGCCGATCACACTGAGCGCGTCTGGCCGGTTGGCGGTCACTTCGAAATCCAGCACGGCGTCATCGTCGGTCGTCGATCGTCCATCGTCTATCGTCGATCGTCCAGCGTCCATCGTCGCGTCGATGGACATTGGACGGTCGATGGGTATTGGACGGTCGATGGACGATGGACGATCGACGATCGACGATCGTTCGATGCTCGAGAGCTCGAACCCGCGCTGCGTCAGCGTCTCTCCGAGTTCGTCGGGCGAGACGGTGACGTCCACGAAATCGCGGAGCCAGGAGAGGATGATTTTCACAGCGGAAACTGCTCCAGGAAGCGGAGATCGTTCTCGTAGAAGAGGCGGATGTCGTCGACGCTGTATTTGAGAATGGCGATACGCTCGATCCCCATGCCGAATGCGAAACCCGTATAGCGTTCGGGATCGTAGCCGACCGATTCGAATACCGCCGGGTGCACCATGCCGCTGCCGCCGATCTCGAGCCATCCCGTGCGCTTGCAGATGGGGCAGCCGCCGCCCTGGCAGAACACGCAGCCGATGAACACCTCGGCGCTCGGTTCGGTGTACGGGAAGAAGCTGGGACGAATCTGCACCCTGGTATCCGGCTCGAACAGCTCGCGCGCGAAGGCCGTCAGGGTCCCTTTGAGATCGGCCATCGTGATGTCGTCTCCCACGACGAGTCCTTCGACCTGCTGAAACATCGGCGTGTGAGTCAAATCGAGATCGTCGCGGCGGTATACCTTACCGGGCACAATGACACGCACTGGAGGCCCGTGCGTCTCCATGTAGCGAATCTGCATCGGAGACGTGTGAGTGCGCAGGAGCGTCGCCGGACGTCCGGTGCCGGCAACCTCGCCCGAGAGATAGAACGTATCCTGCATGTCGCGCGCAGGATGCTCGGACGGCATGTTGAGCGCTTCGAAGTTGTGGTAATCGTCTTCGATTTCCGGGCCCTCGAGCACCTGATAGCCGAGGCGCGTGAAGATCGCTTCGATTTCCTCGCGGACGATGGTCAGTGGATGGCGATGACCGATGCGAGATGTCCGGCCGGGGAGGGAGATGTCGACGGCGCCGACGGGCGCCTTCGCCGCGTCGAGCGCGGTTTGGCGCTCGGCAAGTTGCCGTTCGATTTCCTGCTTGAGATCGTTGGCTCCCCTGCCGAGCAGCGGCTTGAGGTCTGGAGGCGCCGAAGCCACCGACTTCATCAACGCCGTGACGAGGCCGTTTTTCCTTCCGAGATATTTATCGCGGAGCGACTGGAGTTCCGACGCTGACGACACGCGCGCCAAGTTCCCGTGGAACTCGGCGCGCAGCTGGGCAATATCGGCGTCGGTCGTCACATCAGGCGCGGGCTTCGCGGACCTTGACGGGCTTCGCGGGACGCGGCGCCTTTTCGGCGCGCACCGGCCGCGGCGTGGCAAGCGGTTTGGCCGACTTGGCTTGAGCCGCGATCGAGGCAAATGACGCCGGCTCGTTCACGGCCATATCGGCGAGCAGCTTTCGATCGAGCGTCACGCCAGCCGCTTTGAGGCCGGCCATGAACTGCCCGTAGGTCAGGCCATGCTCGCGCGCAGCCGCGTTGATGCGGACGATCCATAGCGTGCGGAAGTCGCGTTTCTTGCGGCGGCGCCCCACAAATGCATACTTGAGCGCGGTATCGACCGACTCTTTCGCGGCACGATACAGCTTGCTCTTGTTCGCGTAATAGCCCTTGGCACGCGCGAGCAGCTTCTTCCGCTTGGCTCTGCGTACTGTTCCTCTCTTTACTCTCGGCATTTCCTGCTTCCTCTCTGACGTTTACCGTTTATCGTTTACCGTTTACCGAGCGGCATACGGTGAACGGTTAACGGTGAACGGCGAACGGCGAACTATTTATACGGCAGCATCCGCGCGAGCTTTGCGGCGTCGGCCTTTGCCACGACCACGGTGCCGCGCATGTGCCGCTTCCGCTTCGCCGACTTGCTCGTCAGAATGTGCTGCTTGAAGGCCTTGCTGCGCACGAATTTGCCGCCGGCCGTTTTTTTGAAGCGCTTCGCGGCGCCTCTGTGCGTCTTCAGTTTTGGCATATATCGCTTTCAGCTATTCTTCTGTCTTCACCGCCGCCTGGCGCGCGGGCGCCCGTCCGCCGCCTCCAGCGGGCTTCTTCGCTAGTATCGTGTGCATCTGGTTGCCTTCCTGGCGCGGCATCGTCTCGGCAATCGCGACGTCCGCCAGTTCGTCGCACAAGCGCTCGAGAATGCGCCGCCCGATCTCGGGGTGCGCCATTTCGCGGCCCCGGAAGAAAATCGTCGCCTTGACCTTGTCGCCGTCAGCGAGGAAGCGCTCGATGTGCTTCTTCTTGAACTGATAGTCGTGCTCGTCGACCTTGGGCCTGAATTTGATCTCTTTGACGTCGATGACCTTCTGGTGCTTCTTCGCTTCGCGCGCCCGCTTCTGCTCCTGGTACTGATATTTGCCGAAATCCATGATCCGGCACACGGGAGGCACCGCGGTTGGAGAAATCTCCACCAGGTCCAGTCCTTTTGCCTTGGCGATGACGAGGGCCTGCGGCGGCGGCATGATGCCGAGCTGCTTGCCGTCATCATCGATGACCCGGATTTCCCTCACGCGGATGCGCTCGTTTACGCGAACTCGGTCGTCACGCCGCGGTCCCGATCGATCGAAAGCTATAAAACCTCCTGGCGCTGATAATTCACAGCTATCAGCTTTTCAGCTATCAAAGTTGTCACGCTTCCAGCTGCTGAGAGCTGATAGCTGACAGCTGTGAGCTCTTTCTGTTCACTTCCTCGCGCGCCGATGCGACAAACGCCTCGAGTGACTGCGATCCCAGATCGCCTCCGAAGCGGCTGCGCACGGCCACGGCGCTTTCGGTCACTTCGCGGTCGCCTACCACGAGCATGTAGGGGATCTTCTGAAGCTGCGCCTCACGGATCTTATATCCAATCTTCTCCTGGCGCTCGTCGACCTGCACCCGCAATCCCGCGTCGGCAAGGCGCGCCTTGACGCTTCGGGCGTACGCCACATGCCTGTCGACAATCGGCAGCACGATGACCTGCACCGGGGCAAGCCACAACGGAAAGGCTCCAGCGTAATGCTCGATGAGGATGGCGATGAACCGCTCGAAGCTGCCGAAGATAGCTCGATGAATGACAACGGGAATGTGTTCCTTGTTGTCGGCTCCGATGTACTTCAGACCGAAGCGTGCAGGCATCTGATAGTCGAGCTGGATCGTCGCGCACTGCCACTTTCGTCCGATCGCGTCGGTCACATCGCAATCGATTTTCGGTCCGTAAAACGCGCCATCGCCCTCGTTGAGCGTGTAGGGTTGACCGGCCTGATCGAGTGCCGCGCGAAGCTGCGCTTCAGCGGAGTCCCACGTGGCCGCCTCGCCAAGGAACTCCGGTGGCCGCGTCGCGAGCTTGGCCTCGAATTGGAGACCGAAATCCGCATACACACCCTGGACGAGCCCAAGCAGCCGTACAACCTCTTCGGCAATCTGGTCCTGCGCGACGAAGCAGTGCGCGTCATCCTGCGAAAATTGGCGCACGCGCGTGAGGCCCGACAGCACGCCAGAGGCTTCGTTGCGGTGCAGCGGCGTTTGCTCGTGCAGCCGGAGCGGCAGGTCGCGATAGCTTCGCACTTCGCTCGCGAACACGAGCATATGACCGGGACAGTTCATCGCCTTGACGCCCATTTTCTCGTTGTCTGATTCGATGAGAAACATGTTCTGGCGGTAGTGCGACCAATGGCCCGACGTTTCCCACAGGGCCTTGTTGAAAATCAGCGGCGTCTTCACCTCGACGTACCCGGCGGGGAAGAGCATGCCGCGCATGTAGTCGGCCATTGTGTTGTAGAGCGTCGTGCCTTTGGCGAGCCAGAACGCAGAGCCCGGCGCCCACTGGTGAAACATGAACAGACCAAGCTCACGTCCGACCCTGCGATGGTCGCGCTTCTTCGCTTCTTCGATCTGCGTGAGATAGGCCTGCAGATCTTTCTCGCTGAAGAACGCGGTGCCGTACAGGCGCTGCATCGGCTGATTGCGCGCGTCCCCCTTCCAGTAGGCGTTCGACGTGCTGAGCAGCTTGAACGCCTTCAGCCTGCCGCTCGTCGGCACGTGCGGTCCGACGCAGAAATCCACGAACAGGTCGCGGTCCTTGATCGTGTAGACCGATACGTCCTCCTGGCCTTCGGTCTTCTCTTCGATGAGCTGCACCTTCAACGGCTCGCCCCGCTCGCGGAAAAACCGGATCGCCTCGCCGCGCGGCCACATCTGCCGCTCGTAGACGAAATCGCCCGCGGCGATCTCTTTCATCTTCTTCTCGATCGCTTCCAGGTCGTCCGGCACGAAGGGCCGCGGGACGACGAAGTCGTAGAAGAAGCCTTCATCGGTCGGCGGACCAATCCCGCACTGCACGGCCGGGAAGAGCTGTGTCACCGCGGCGGCGAGCAGATGCGCGGCGCTGTGCCGATAGACGGTCAGCGCCTGCGGATCTTTGTTTGTCAGAATCCGGATCTTCGCGTCCTCCTCGATGGGATGCGTCAGGTCGACCACGCGGTCGTTGACCATGCCGGCATACGCCGCCTGCGCGAGGCGTGGCGATATCGATGCGGCGATATCGCCGACCGTCGTCGCGCGTGGCACCAGTTTCGTGGAGCCGTCCGGGAGGGTGATGGTGAGCTGAGACAACTAGAAACTGAAATCTACAATCTAAATACCAAAAGTCACGTGGCTTGCCAGCCGTCGCTCACTCGGTCCGCCTTCGCTGAAGCTACGGCGGACAGCCTTCGCGAGAATTCAAGAGCGAAGGCTGGTAGGCGCGGGTGGAATCGAACCACTGACCTCCTGCGTGTCAAGCAGGCGCTCTAACCGCTGAGCTACGCGCCTACATGTCAAAACATAGGCAACACCAGAACGGAAAATTATAACAGATGGGCGGCCGCCCTGTTTGACTACGCGGCTTTCTTGACGCTGAGTTTCTCGATCGCGCGTTTCAGAATTTCATCGGCGGGGGCCGGGGCGCCGAAGTCGCCTTCCGGCTGATCGACAACGACGTCGGGCTCGAGGCCCTTGGCCTGAAGCGGGGCGCCTGCCGGCGTGAGATAGCGGGTTGAGGTAATCCACAGGGCGCTGCCGTCGGGCAGCTTCACCAGCTCCTGCACTCCTGTCCGACCCACCGTTCTCTCGCCGATGAGCTCGGCGCGCTTGTTCCCCGCGAGCGCCGCCGCAAACACTTCCGCGGGCCCCGAGGTGCCGGAATCGACCAGCACCGTGACCGGCGCGGTGATGGAGCCATCACCCTTCTCCGCGGCAATCTTGACTTGTCCGTTCGACCGGGACTCCCGAACCGCCATCGTGCCTGAACCGACGAACAGTCTGGCCGTGGCGATGCCCTCGGCGAGATCTCCACCTGCGGTGTTCCGCACATCGACAATGACGCGCGTGGCGCCGCCTTTCGTAAGGGATGCGACCTGCGAGCGCACCTGCTCAGCGGTGCGGCGGCCGAACGAGGCAATGCGGACGTAGCCGATGCCGTCGCCCTGCTGGCGGCTTTTCACATCGACCGCCTGTGGCGCCTCGCGCGTGAGCTCGAGGATGTGGGGTTCGGCCGTGCCGCCTCCGCGAATGACGGTGAGCTTCACCTTCGAGCCCGCGGGTCCGGCGAGCAGACGCTGTCCTTCGAGCGCGGACATGTCGCGGGTGGGACGCGAATCGAGCAGGCGGACGAAATCGCCCGGGCGAATACCGGCCCTGGCAGCGGGCGAGTCGTCGCGAGTCGCCACGACTCGAAGGTAGTACTGGTGCGTCAGCGCGATGCCGACGTCGGCCGGTGCGGCCTGTTCGCCGCTCTCGAGCTGCCGGACCTGAGCCGGCGTCAGATACGCGCTGTCAGAATCGAGCCCTTCGGCGAGGCCGCGCATGGCCCCCCGCATCACGCTGTCCATATTCGGCTGTTCGACGTAGTTGCTCATGATGAGCGACACGACGTCGTTGAACACACGCAAGTTCGCGTAGGTTTCGTCGGCGCGTGCCATGGCGTGCCCGAGGAGGCCGCCGATGACCGTGAAGGCGATGACCGGCGCCGAGACAAGGATGGCGATGACGCGCGTGCGTGAAGTCATGGTTTTTTCTTCAACCATTCTAGCGGATCGACGGGCTTGCCGTCGACGCGCATCTCGAAATACAGCCCGGGAATTCCAGCGAGAATGCGCCCGCCGGTGCCCACGGGTTGTCCGCGGTCGACCCTCGCGCCGCGCTCGACCAGTGGAGCGCCCAGCTGCCCATACAGCGAATATATCTGCCCGCCATGATCGACGATCACCAGATTGCCGTAGCCGGCGAAGGGTCCCGCGAACGCTACGGTACCTTCATGCACGGCCCGAACGGAGGATCCTTCGTCGACCGCGAACTGCACGCCCGTCTGTCCCGGCGCGCGCGCCACGGTCGGGCCGCGCTGACCGAAGGGCGTCAGCATGCGCCCGGCGACGGGCCAGTCGAGAGCGCCGCGAAACGGGCGAATCGGCAGCGGTGATGCGTCCTGCGCCAGCCGTGACGCGCCAGCATTCATCGACGACAGCGTGTGCTGCAGCTTGAGGTGCGCGCTCTGCAGTTCCTCCGCGAGCTCGGCGGTGAGATCGCGCCGGCGATCGATGTCGATGATGAGCTGGGCGCGCGACTGCGCGGCGCGCTCAGCCGAGTTCCGTGCGGCGGCGGCGGCGCGCTGCAGCTTGGCCATCTCGGCTCGCTTCGCTTCGAGCGAGGCATACGCGGCGCGCAGACGGACGAGGTTCTGCCGATGCTGTTCGGCACGATGACGATCGAGGGCGGCGACCGCGGCCACCATACGGTACGCACGGCCGACTTCCCGTAGATCCGACACATTGAATACGAGGCGCACGTAGCCGGCGCCCCCCAGTTTGTAGAGCTCCACCATGCGCGATTCGAGCATCGGGCGGGACGACTCAGTCGCTTCCTCGAGCTCCGCAATCTGGTTGCCGGTATTGCCGAGCTCGAGGCCGGCCTTCTTCACGTCAGTCTCGATCTGCCTGAGTTGCTCGGTCCTGAGGTCGCGCTCGACTTCGAGGCGCCGCAAGTCACCGAGCAGCGAGCGCTGCTGCCTGGCGAGTTCGTCGGCCTCGCGCTGCAGCGCCATGAGACGTTCACTTGCCCGTTTGGCTTGCGACTCCGTTCGCGCGCGGTCGGACGTCTGCGCGACGAGCGAGGCCCCTGTCAGGATTCCGACCATGACAATCAGTCTGAAGGTCAATGGTCCACAGGTCAGCCTCGACTGTCGCATGTGCTCTATATCGGTCGACCCGGGACCATGGACCACCGCCCGCCTACGCGCTTCGGCGCTTCGGCGCGGCAGGCCCCGCCTACGCGCTCCGCGCTTCGGCGCGGCAGGCCGGCTGGGTTCTGCGCTTCGGCGCGGCAGGCCCGCGATGCTACTCTCGTGTGGTGCGAGTGGTTGGCATCGATCTCGGAGAACGGCGCATCGGGGTGGCTGTGAGCGACGCCTCCGGGACGCTGGCGCGGCCGCTGAGGACGATCGAGCGCGGGACATCGGACGAGGACGCGGCCGAGCAGCTGCGCACGCTGATCGCGGAGCTCGCCGCCGAGGACGAAGTCGGCTCGGTTGTCGTGGGGTTGCCGACGCGGCTTGACGGATCGCCGAATCGCCAGACGCGGCGGGTCGGCGCGATGCTGTCGCTCCTCTCAGCGCGCTTGACCGTGCCGGTGTTGACCTATGATGAGCGGCTGTCGAGCCGTGAAGCCGAGGAGCGTTTGTCGCTCCGCGAAAAGGATTGGCGCAAGCGCAAGGCCAGGCTCGACGCGGCCGCTGCCGCCGTGATTCTGCAGGATTATCTTGATGCCCGATCCGTGAGAGAGCAGAGAGCAGAGGGCAGAGGGCAGACAGACAGCGAAGGGGACACAGAGTGAGGCGCGCATTCCTGATTCTGCTGGCGCTGGCCGTCATTGCCGCGCTTGCCGCCGGCGGCACGCTGTATAGGCGCACGAGCGAGCCGTTCAAGGGCTACGAAGGGCCCGAGCAATTTGTCACGATCGAGCCGGGCAGCGGTACGCGCACGATCGCGCAGCGCTTGATCGACGCGGGGGTCATCAGCAACGACGCGACGTTCCGGGCCGCGTTGTGGCGGAGCGGGCGCGCACGCCGCCTGCAGGCCGGCGAGTTTCGCTTCGACCGGCCCATGACGCCCAGCGAAGTCATCGACAAGATCGCGCGCGGAGATGTCCACAACCGGCGCATCACGTTTCCCGAGGGGCTTAACATCCGGGAGATGGCGCGTATCTACGAGCAGCAGAAGTTCGGGAAAGCCGCGGACTTCGAACAGGCGGCGCGCGACGCCGGCGCGATTCGCGACATCGACTCCGCGGCAACCGATCTCGAGGGATATCTTTTTCCGGAAACGTATGCGGTCCCGCGCGACACAACCGCGGCGACGCTTGTCGCCATGATGGTGGCGCGCTTCCGGCAGCTGTTCACCGCCGACATGCAGCAGGCCGCGCGCGCACTCGAGCTGACGCCGCGCGAGGCCGTGACGCTGGCGTCGCTCGTCGAAAAAGAAACGGCGCAGCCCGCCGAGCGTCCGATCGTCGCCGCCGTGTATGTGAACCGGTTGAAAATCGGCATGGGTATGCAAGCCGATCCCACGGTGATTTACGCGCTGCAGCGCGCGGGACGCTACGACGGCAATCTTCGGCGCGACGATCTGTCGTTCGACTCGCCGTACAACACCTACCGGTACCCAGGTCTGCCGCCCGGACCGATCGCGTCGCCCGGGCTCGCCTCGCTGCAGGCTGCGGTTGCGCCGGCCGCGGTGGATTTCCTGTACTTCGTCAGCCGCAACGACGGCTCTCACGTCTTCGCGCGCACGCTCGTCGAGCACAACGAGAACGTCAGGGAATACCAGGTGCTGTATTTCCGGCAACAGCGGGCCGCGGAGCGCGCGGCTGCTGGAAAGGAAAAACCCGGTGGGCGCTAGTGGAGATGGGTGTCGGTCTTGCGGGTGCGTTCCGTGCGGCACGGGCGAGGCGGCGTCGGCGTCACCCGGCCGCCAGGGCGGATCCAGCCGTCAAGCCTGAGCCAGTGCTCGAGGGCGCGGCGGCGCCGGATAAGCTCGGACGGATCATCTGACAGCTCGACATGCACGCGGCCGTCGTTCGACGTCCATATCAGCTCGAAGCCCGTGCCCGACGCCGCCTGCCTGATTTCGCACTGCAGCCTCTCGCCCGGTCGCTCGAAGAACCAAATCATCCGTGCCAGGTATCGGTCTGTGATCAAGTGTCCTGCAGACCTACAGATACTTTCCGACGACCCGCTCCGATAAATTCGCGGCGATGATGCCGGCGCCGAGCAGCCACACCATCCAGACATCGACCGCCACCGGCCCCCATGCATGGCCGGCAAGCAGGGCGGCCGCCGCGAAGTAGACCGGCGCGGAAATAATCGAATGTGTCCGGTGCGACCGCACCGCGTTGGCTGTGAAAAAGCACGCCCACATCAGCAATACCGCGAACCCCCACCACGCGCGCATCCGAGGAAAGAGGGCGAATGGCACCAGCGCGCAGAGGGTCACGGCAATGGTCAGCCAGAAGACGGGCGTGCCGATGAGGTCGGCCCGCCTGCGCGCAGCGTCCCGTGAGCCCGGTTCGATGCGCTCCATCAGTGCGGGTAGCCGGCGGCGTCCAGCGCACTCTTAAGATCGTGTGTCGCGATGTGGACAGGCTCTGTAAGAACCGTACCCTGGCTGAACACCATGCGGAAGAGCGTAAAGGCCGCGAAACGCAGCCCTTCTGCATGAAATTGGTTGATTGCCAGCTCCAGACGGTCGCATTGTTCGAGCGCGCGTGCCGTGAAAGGGCTGTGGGGCTCATTTTCGAGCGCCCCGCGGACGGCGCTAAGTCTTTCGAGGACAGAGGCTTTGTTGGCGTCGTTTTTGTTAGTGATAGTCATGGCAAAGCGGCGGAATGCTAACACGTTGTGTTCGATTCATGTCGAGAGGTGAAATGGGCATCAGAGAACGACAAAGCCGGGAACGCGACACCGTTCGCCGAAAGATTCTGAACGCGGCGCGCACCCTGTTTCTGAACGACAGCTACGCCAACGTCTCGATGCGTAAGATCGCAGAGCAGATTGAATATAGCCCAGGAGCGATATACAGCTATTTCACGAGCAAGGAAGACATTTTTTTCGCGCTGGCCGAGGAGGGACTGCAGTTTGTGCGGACGCACTGTGCGGCGGCGTCGCATGCAGGCACGCCCCTGGAACGGGTTCGCGATGCCTTCTGGCGGTTTTACACGTTCTCCACGGAGCAGCCGGAATACTTCTCGCTGATCTTCGTCGACAGCGCGGTTCCGCGCATCAGCCGGGACTGGGAGCGATTCAGCTCGATGCGGGAACTTCGCCAGGAGATCGAGCAGGACATACAGCAGTGCATCGACGAGGGAATTTTCCCAGGCATCCATGCACCGGGAGCGATCTTCAGACTTCTCTGGACGGCAGCCTACGGGGTCGCGGTGTTCCGGCTGAGTCATCGGCTCGCGACCGGAGAGGACAGCGACGCGCTCGCGCAGGATCTGCTGGATACCACAATCTCTGGATTGCGCCACGGAATCAATCTGCGCTTTTCCGCCGCATCGGACACGCGGGAGCCACTCGAAGAAGCGTACTCACACCCGGACGCGGACTCACGACTGGAGTCACGAAACTAGGTGTGAAGATATTGAATGCATCGTGCATTGACATTGTAAGCAATCAAGCGACATATTGTCTGCATGACAATCAAGCTGCCGCCGAGGGGGCAGCGCAGCGGGCCGATTTATCAGGCCATTGCCGACGCGATTGGACGCGAGATTGAAGCCGGACGCCTGAAGCCCGGCGGGCGCCTGCCGACCCAGCGGGACCTCGCCCGTCAGTTGGGCGTCACGCTCACGACGGTGACGCGCGCGTACGTGGAAGCGCAGCGTCGCGGGTTGCTCAGCGGTGAGGTTGGACGCGGGACCTTCGTCCGGCCAGGCGTCCTTGAGATTGACGGTCCTGAACAGGGCGTCCTCGATCTCGCGATCAACGCCCTGATGCCTCTTCCGTATATGGAAGAACTCGCCGACCGTCTCGCCGCGGCGGTGCCTCGATCGGCCGGCCCGCGGATATTCGGCTATCAACATCACACCGGAGCACGCCATAACCGCGCGGCGGGATCTGCGTGGATTGGCTGGACTGGTCTCGACGCGCCCATCGATCGCATCGTCGTCACCGGCGGCGGCCAGCATGCGATTCTGCTGTCGTTGATGGCGCTGGCAAAACCAGGCGACGAGATTCTGGTTGAGGCGTTCACCTATCCAGGGATGACCGACCTCGCGGGGCATCTGCACCTGCGGTTGCGTACCGTCGAGCTGGACCACGAAGGCATCGTGCCGGAGTCCCTCGACGAGGCATGCCGCAGCGGCAATCCGACCGCGCTGTACTGCATTTCCTCGTTTCAGAATCCGACCGCCGCGTTCATGTCAGACAAGAGGCGTCAGCAGATTGCGTCGATCGCGATCGAGCACGGGCTTACGGTCATCGAGGATGACGTATTCGGTTTTCTCGCGCCCGAGGTGAAGCCGCTGTCGAGCTACCTGCCTGACGAGCAGTTTTTCTACATCACCAGCACATCAAAGAGCATCGCGCCCGGCATTCGCATCGGCTATCTGCTGGCACCCGCGTCGGCCATCGAGCGCCTCTCTGTGTGTGTGCTTCGGACGATGGTCAATGCGCCGCCGGCTATGGCGGAACTCGCCACCAGCCTGATTACGGACGGCGTGGCCGGCCGCATTGCGGAGTGGAAGCGCAAGGAGATCGCCGAACGGCAGGTCATCGCGGCCCGCGTGCTTGCCGGGCTCGACGTACAGACGCAGCCGAAAAGCCCGCACCTCTGGGTGCGCTTACCGGAGCCGTGGCGCACAGATGCATTCGTCGCGCGCGCGCGGCACCGCGGCATGCTGCTGAACAGCGCCGAATCGTTCGCCGTTGGACACGAGACCGACGTGCAGGCCGTACGCATCACCCTTGGGCCACCATCAACCCGCTCGGCTCTCGAGGACGGGCTCACGGAAATCGTCAAGATGTTGAAGCGTGTGCCGGAGGCCTACGAACTCGTCGTCTGAATTAAGATAGGGTCCGCAACCCATGACTCGTCACGACTGGACGACCGACAGCGTCGCCGCGCTGTATCACCTCCCGCTGACCGAGCTGCTCTTTCGCGCCCAGACTGTTCACCGTCAGCATCACGATGCGGTTTCGGTGCAGCGCTGCACGCTGCTGAGCATCAAGACGGGCGGTTGTCCCGAAGATTGCGCGTACTGTCCGCAGAGCGCCCGCTATGAAACGGGCGTCGCACGCGACGGGATGATGGACCGCGACGCCGTTCTCGCGGCCGCGCGCACCGCGAGCGATAACGGATCGACGCGTTTCTGCATGGGCGCGGCGTGGCGCGAGGTGCACGATGGCGCGGCATTCGACGCCGTTCTCGACATGGTGCGCGATGTCGCGGCGCTGGGTATGGAAGTGTGCACGACGCTTGGCATGCTGACGGCCGTGCAGGCGGAGCGGCTGAAATCGGCGGGTTTGACCGCGTACAACCACAACCTCGACACTTCGCCGGAGTTCTATCCGCACATCATCACGACGCGTACCTATCAGGATCGTCTCGACACGCTGAGGCATGTGCAGGAAGCCGGCTTGAGCGTGTGTTGCGGCGGCATCGTCGGGATGGGGGAGTCGCCGCGCGATCGCTGTGCGATGCTCGCACAGCTCGGCAGGCTCGACCCGCATCCGGAGAGCTTGCCGGTCAACGTGCTCGTTCGCACGGCGGGCACGCCGCTCGCTGCGGTCGATGATCTCGATCCGATCGAGCTGGTGCGCACGGTGGCGTCGGCGCGACTCATCGCGCCGAAGGCGCGCGTGCGGTTGTCGGCCGGGCGTCTCGCGTTGTCTGACGAAACACAGGCGCTCTGCTTTGTGGCCGGCGCCAATTCCATCTTCTCGGGTGAAAAACTCCTCACCTCGCCCAACCCTGCTGTTGACGACGACCAGCGTTTGATGAGCCGGCTCGGTCTTCGATTTCAGGCATGAACCCCCGGCAGGAGTTCGAAGATCGCCTTGCAGCTACACTGGCAGCGCTGCGAGGCGCGGGACTCCTTCGTCAGATGCGGCTCCCAGCGGGGATCGATCTCGTCTCGAATGACTATCTGGGACTTGCGGGGCATCCGCACTTAACAGAGGCGATGCGCGACATCGCCGCCGGCCTCCCGGCCGGGTCGGGCGGGTCGCGCCTTCTGCGCGGGCATCATGAAGTATTCGAGATCATCGAGGAGCGGCTTGCGTCGTTCACCGGCGCCGAGTCGGCGCTGCTGTTCGGGTCCGGCTACGCTGCGAATATCGGATTGCTGCAGGCGGTTGTCTCGCCCGACGATCTCATTCTGTCCGACGAGCGCAATCACGCCAGTTTGATCGACGGTATCCGGCTGACGAAGGCCGCGACGGCGATCTATCCGCATCAGGATCTGATGGCCATCGAGGCGGCGCTTGCACGGCCGAGGAAGGGGCGGGCGATCGTCATCACGGAAAGCGTCTTCAGCATGGATGGCGATCTCACGCCCCTTCGTGATGTGTGCGCGATTGCCGACCGTGCCGGCGCAGTCGTCATTGTCGATGAGGCGCACGCAACCGGGATGTACGGGGCGCGAGGGTCAGGGCGCGTCGAAGAGCTCGGACTGCGCCACCGCGTGGTTGCCACTATTCACACAGGAGGGAAGGCGCTCGGATCGGGCGGCGCCTGGGTGGCAGGGTCACGCGCACTGCGCGATGTGATGGTGAACGGCGCGCGCTCGTTCATTTTTTCGACCGCGCCGCTGCCGGTGCTGGCCGCAGTGTTGAGCGCGGGCCTCGATGTGATTGAGCGCGAGCCCGAACGGAGGCGCGAGGTGCACCGCAAGTCGTCGCTCTTGAGAAGCGCCCTGCGGGATGTCGGCGTGCCGGCCGGTGGCGAGTCGATGATCGTGCCAATCATCGCCGGCGCGAACGAGACGGCGATGAAGTGGCAATCTCGCCTGCTGGCGGCCGGTTTCGACGTGCGCGCTATCCGTCCGCCGTCTGTGCCTGCCGGCACCGCACGCCTGCGGGTGACGGTGCGCCATCCCGTTGCCGACGACGAGCTCACGCGTTTTGCGGCCGAACTCGCACGACTTACGTACGACGTAAAAAAGGGGTCTGACCCTCTTGCCGCCCACCCCTGACGACGTTCGCCGCTGGGATGCCGATCACGTCTGGCATCCGTTCACACAGATGCGTGAGTATCTCGCGAGCGAGCCGCTCGTCGTCGACCGTGCCGAAGGGCACTACTTGATCGACGATCGTGGAAGACGGCTGTTCGACGGCACTTCTGCGCTGTGGTGCAACCTGCTCGGCCATCGTGTTCCGGAAATCGATGCGGCCGTTACCGAACAACTCAGCCGGGTCGCGCACACGACGCTTCTTGGCGCCACTCACCCTGCCGTCGCAGAGCTTGCGAGACGGCTCGTCGAGATTGCCCCGGTCGGCCTCAGTCACGTGTTCTTCTCAGACAACGGCGCAACGGCTGTCGAATCGGCGCTGAAGATGGCCTTCCAGTACCGGCTGCTCACGCAAGGACGGGAGGCCGCGCAGCATGCCGTGTATCTGAGCCTCGACAACGCGTATCACGGCGACACCCTGGGCGCTGCCGGCGTCGGTGGCGTCGAACTGTTTCACGACCTCTTCAAGCCGATCCTTCTTCCATCGTTGAAGACGCCATCCCCATATTGCTATCGCTGTCCGATCGGCAAGACGCCCGGAGATTGTTCTATCGATTGCGCCGATGAGCTGGAGCAGGCGCTGCGCAGGGCGAACGGCCGCGTGTGTGCCGTGATTCTCGAGCCCGCGGTTCAGGCTGCGGCCGGCATGCTGACTCTTCCTCAGGGATTTCTCCCGCGTGCCGCCGAAGCGTGTCGCGCGCACGGGGCGCTCTTGATCCTCGACGAGGTCGCGACCGCGTTTGGCCGCACCGGAACGATGTTCGCCTGTCAGCGCGAAGGCGTGACGCCGGATCTGATGTGCGTCGCGAAGGGTTTGACCGGCGGCTATCTTCCCGTCGCGGCAACGCTTGCCACCGATCGCGTGTACGACGCATTCCTGGGTCGCTACGATGAGTACCGCCATTTTTTTCACGGACATACGTATACGGGCAACGCCCTGGGGTGCGCCGCAGCGCTCGCAACGATTGGATTGCTGTCCGACGGTGCCATCATCGGCGCGGTCGCACAGAAAGCTGCTGTCTTGCGGAATGCCCTCTTGCCCCTTGCACGGCACCGCAACGTCGGAGATGTTCGTCAGGCCGGTCTCATGTGCGGCATCGAGCTCGTCGCCGATCGCCAGACGAAAGCGTCGTTCAATGCCGGCGACCGTCACGGGCATCACATCTGTCTTGCGCTTCGCGACCGTGGAATCTTTCTTCGTCCGCTGGGTGATGTGATTGTCCTGATGCCGCCCTTGACGGTGACCGATGCGGAGCTTCAGCATCTCGCTCGGTCGGTTCACGCCGTTATCGTGGAGCGGTTCGGTGCGTGATCTCCTCATAACCGGAACGGATACCGGTGTGGGCAAGACGACGATCGCCGCTGCGGTTGTGACGACCCTCCGCGCTCGCGGTTTACGTGCGCTCGGATTCAAACCTGCGGAAACGGGCGTCGGCGGTGTTCAACCAACAGACTCGGACGTGCTGGCAATTGCGTCGGGAGAGAAGAACGTCCTGGCCCGCCCTCTTCTACAACTCGCGGAGCCGCTCGCACCAGCTGTTGCGGCCGAGCGCGCCGGTGTCGCGCTCGATCCCGACGAGATCGAAGCTCGGATCAGGCGGTTGCGCCAGGATGGCTACACGCTGGTGGTTGAGGGCGCCGGCGGCGTCATGGTCCCGCTAAGCTGGGGTTATACCGTTCTCGACATGGCACAAGCGTGCGATCTCGATGCGGTGGTCGTCGCTCGAGCCGGCCTCGGCACGCTGAATCATGTTGCGCTGACAGTAATGATGTTGCGCTCCCATCAGATCCCGATCCGGGGAATAGTTCTGAATGGGCGGAGCGCTGAGCCGGACCTGGCTGAGTCGACCAACCCCGCCTCGCTTGGGCGGATGCTTCACGGCATTCGCATCGTAGAAGTGCCGCACGAATCGACCGGATCACCAATTACGTCGGCGGCGAAGGTGGTCGGGAGGCTGCTCTGACGTTACAAAGTGAGAACGTGTGGGCCGGAATGGCACAGCGCGCCAAAGCCTCAAAACGCTAGTAGATCCGCCCTATTCCGCGCGGGTGCGCCGCTTCGGCCCCCTCGTGTGTTCCAAATTACAGACTTGCCATCCGGCGTTTGCTCACTCCCAGTGAGTGCGGATGCCCCGTTAAGTATTCCAGCTACAGAGGTTTACGAGGTTGGCGCGCTGGAACGCGGAGCTGGTCGTGGGTTTGCTCTGTGGAGGGCATGGTCAAATCCCGTTGTGTCCGTAATGCGATAGTCGCGATTGCGATCGCGGCCGTCCCTGGAAAAGCGGTGTGGGGGCAGGAGCGCCCCAGCCGGAAACTCGACAAGCACCTCGAAGCGGCCGTTGCCGACGGCTGCTCGGGCGGAGCGCGGCGCGTCATCATCAGCGTGAAGAGTGGGTACCGCAAAGGCATGGGGGACTCGCTCAGAGCGCATGGCGATAAGGTCAATGCGGAGTTCAAATCGATCGACGCCGTCTCCGCGAACGTGCATTGCGACGACCTCACGGCGCTCGCCAACATGACGGCGACCGTGTCGGTGTCCGTGGACGGTCCGATGGACGCGCACGCCGGCAGCAGGAAAACGACGAAGAAACCTCCGACGCAGGGCGAAGCGGCGGGCACGCTGCAGGCGCCGGTATTCCAGTCGATGCTGTCCTGGACGCCGCTGCGCGCGGCCAGCTATCTCGGGTCACCGTATACCTCGACGGATTCCGTGCTGAGAGACACCGTCAGCACGCTCATGAATTACGGCATCAAAGGCAAGGCGGGCGGCATCGGCATCGCGGTCATCGACTCGGGCATCGCGCCCGGCCCCGAATTCGAGAACCGCATCGCCGCGTTCTACGATTTCACGAAGGGCGATGTGCGCCTCGCCGCGCCGATCGATCCGTATGGTCACGGCACACACGTGGCGGGCCTGATCGCCGGCGTCAACGTCGGGGTGGCGCCGGGGGCGCGCCTCATCGGGCTGCGCGTGCTTGACGACAAGGGCCAGGGGTCGACCAGCGATGTCCTCCGCGCGCTCGAGTTTGCGATTGCCAACCGGGCGGCGTTGAACCTGCACATTATCAATCTGTCGCTCGGCCACCCGATTTATGAGCTCGCCGCGACGGACCCGTTAGTCCAGGCCGTCGAGAGCGCCGTGCGGCACGGCTTGGTGGTCAGCGTCTCGGCCGGCAACTACGGCATCAACAAGAAACTCGCGCTGCCCGGTTATGCGGGGATTGCCTCACCGGGCAATGCGCCGTCCGCCATTACGAGCGGGTCGACCAACATGTTCGGCACGGTCGATCGCCTGGATGATCGCGTCTCCACCTTCAGCTCCCGCGGTCCCACGTGGTACGACGGGTTCCTGAAGCCCGATGTCGTCGCGCCTGGCGAGAACCTCCTGTCGGTGGCCGCGGTGGGCAGCCGGCTGCGGAAGCTGCAAGAAGACCGCGGGAACGTGGGCGAGTACATGCGCTTGAGCGGGACGAGCATGGCGGCGGCGGTGACCAGCGGGGTCATCGCGATCACCATCGACATCAACCCAAAGCTCACGGCGAATGCCCTGAAAGCGATTCTGCAATATTCCGCGATCCCGGTGCTGACGGCGGCCACGGGCGCGAAAGCGGACGCGTTGACGCAGGGCGCCGGCCAGATCAACGGCGCCGGGGCGGTGGCCCTGGCGTGGGTGATTACCGCGGATGCGCCGAAGGGTGCCAAGTGGCTGATGGCCGGCCAAACGATTACTCCGTCGACCGAGATCAGTGGCCGGCGGTACACGTGGGCGCAGTCCATTCTCTGGGGGGCCCGCCGGCTCTCCGGCACCTCGCTGATGACCGAGCAGCGGCCCGCCTGGGCGGCCAACATCGTGTGGGGCGAGGGGCTCGGCAGCGAAGACGACAACATCGTCTGGGGCAACAAGTTTGCGGACGACGACAACATTGTGTGGGGCAACGCGCTCGACACCGGCGACAACATCGTCTGGGGCAACAACATCGTGTGGGGGAACGATGACGACAACATCGTCTGGGGGAACCTCAACGACGACAACATCGTGTGGGGCAACAGCGATGACGACAACATCGTCTGGGGCAACAACGTGGTCTGGGGCAAAGGTCTCGTGGGCATGTCGTTCGATGACGACAACATCGTGTGGGGCAACAACATCGTCTGGGGCATTCTCAACGACGACAACATCGTCTGGGGCAATCTCTACGACGACAACATCGTCTGGGGCAACAGCGATGACGACAACATCGTGTGGGGCAACAGCCTCCTGGGTACATCAGGGAAGGGAGGCAACTAATGGCCACCCAAATGGTCGCGACGGCATCGGCTCCGGTCGCCCGTCCGCACTCCGTCATTGACGCACACTGGAGGAAGGCGGTGCCGGTGCTCGAGGGCGACGGCTTCACGCTGCGCGAGCTGCGCGTCACTGACGCGACATCGCTCCTCTCGCTCTTCACCACCGAGGAAGTGACCCGCTTCATCTCGCCGCCGCCGACGACCGTCGAGGGGTTCGCGCGGTTCATTCAGTGGGCGCAGCGCGAGCGCGAAGCGGGCCGCTACGTCTGCTTCGCGGTGGTGCCCGAGGGCTACGACACGGCCGTCGGGCTCTTTCAGATTCGGCAATTGGATCCGACGTTCGGGACGGCCGAATGGGGCTTTGCGCTCGGATCGGCGTTCTGGGGGTCCGGCCTGTTCGTCGCCGGGGCCGAACTCATCATTGATTTCGCCTTTGATGTCATTGGCGTGCATCGGCTCGAAGCGCGCGCGGCGGTCGAGAACGGCCGGGGGAACGGGGCGCTGCGAAAAGTCGGCGCGGTACGGGAGGGTATCTTGAGAAAATCATTCCTTCGTAATGGCCGGCTCCTAGATCAGGCGCTGTGGTCGATTCTGCCCGACGATCGCTTTCGCCCGAAGGCCGTCTGGGGCGCGAAGATGCACTAGTCGTTTCGTAATCGGGCGCTCCCCCTGCTCACAGCACCCGAAGGTCGGGCTCGCGCGCACGCGCGGGCCCGATTTGCTGTTTTGAGTCCGCAAAATCAGAACGTGTTTTGGGGATCGAGGCGGGCTGGCAGATAATCGTGGCGCGTGTCGCGTCCGCTGCTCGTCATCTTCCTCACGGTCTTCGTCAACCTGGTCGGCTTCGGCATCATTATTCCGCTGCTGCCGTTCTACGCGGAAACGTTCGGAGCGTCCCCCATTGTCATCGGCCTGCTGTTCGCCGCGTTTTCTCTGGCGCAACTCATCGCCGCTCCCGTCCTCGGTGCTTTGTCCGATCGATTCGGCCGGCGTCCGGTTCTGATTTTCAGCCTTATCGGGACGATGGTCAGCTTCGCGATGCTCGCGGTTGCGCAGAGCCTCGCGATGCTTTTCGCCGCGCGTGTCATCGATGGATTATCGGGCGGCAATATTACGATCGCGCGCGCATATATCGCCGATGTCACCGAGCCAGAGGAGCGCGCGAAAGCATTCGGCTTTCTCGGAGCGGCTTTCGGCCTGGGCTTTATCGTTGGACCCGGTCTGGCCGGCTTGTTCGCCCAGATCAGCTACACCGCTCCCATCTGGGCCGCTGCCGCTGTGACGGGCGTCGCGACCACGATGGCGTGGTTGTGGCTTCCTGAGACCGTTCATCGCGGCAGCGCGACGTCCGTGTCGCCGCTCCGTGCGCTGCCGGAAGTACTCTCGCGCGCGCATCTGCGTCCGCTGCTCGTCGCCGACTTCGTGTACTGGTGTTCGTTTGCCGTTTGCACGACGACGTTTGCACTCTTCGCATCCCGGCGCTTTGGATTCGACGTCGTTCGTACTGGATACGTGCTCGCTGCGTTTGGATTGCTCGGCGTCATCGTGCAGGGCGGCTTCGTCAGCATCGTCGTTCGGGCGATTGGCGTGCGCCGGACGCTCCTTGTCGGGCTCGTAATTGCGGCGGCGGGGTGGGCGCTCGTTGCCGCTGCGAGTACCGTGCCGATGTTCTTGCTTGCGCTCGTTCCAGCGGGCGTCGGTGTGGGATTGTGCAATGCATCGATCGTAACGCTCGTGAGCCATGCTGGCTCGAAGGATGAGCAGGGCACCGTGCAAGGTGCTGCCGGCGCGCTCGAGAGCCTGGGCCGCGCGATCGGACCAATGTGGGGACACGGTGCGCTCCAGCGTTTTGGCGAAGGCAGCGCGTACGCGACGGCGGCGATGGCATTTGTCGCTGCCGCATTTCTCGTGTTGAACTACCAGCCTCCGCCCGAGTCCCCGAACGATCTACCCTAAAATGGCCGGCATGCGCGCACGTTGCATCGCCACATTCCTGCTGTGCGTTCTCTCGATCGGCGGGATGATGCACGCAGGGATCGATGCGCAATCCATCGCAACGATTACGCTTCTCCACATCAACGACGTGTACGAGATCGATGCCATCGGAGGCGGCCGATACGGCGGCCTCAGCCGGGTCGCGACCGTGCTGCAGCGCCTGGAGCGTGAACGGCCGCCGGTCCTGATGACATTGGGCGGAGACTTTCTCTCTCCGTCGGCACTCGGAACAGCGATCATCGACGGTCAGCCGCTGGGCGGCCGGCAGATGGTGGATGTCCTGAATCACGTCGGTCTCGACTGGGCCGTACTCGGGAATCACGAATTCGACGTTTCTGAGAGCGCATTTCGTGCGCGCATTGCCGAAAGTCGATTTCGCATTGTGTCGAGCAACGTGTCCGACGTGAACGGCGAGCCGTTTCCGGGAACGGTGCGGTCCGTTGTCGTCCCGGTCCGGGCAGCAGGACGGGAAATCCGCCTGGGAATCATCGGACTGACCATCGACTCGAGCCGGCGGCCGTGGGTGCTGTACTCGCCCCCGGTCGTCGCGGCCCAAGAACAGCTGGAGCACTTGCGTGGGAAGGCGGACGCGGTCATCGCTCTCACACATCTGTCGCTGGCAAGCGATCAGGATCTCGTGACACAGGTGCCGGGCATCGATCTCGTCCTGGGCGGACACGAACACGAGAACTGGATCCTTCGCCGCGGGCCGCGGTTCACGCCAATCGTCAAGGCCGATGCAAACGTGCGCAGCGTGGCGATCGTGACGCTGGCGTTCGGGCGCGCCGCTACGAGGCCCACGGTGACGGCGCGACTCGACGTCCTTGACGAGACCGTCACGCCGGACTCCACGCTGCAAGCCGTCGTGCGCAAGTGGACATCAATCGCTTTCGACGCATTTCGAGACAACGGATTCGAACCCTCGCGTGTGGTCGCGGTCGTGACAGAGCCGCTCGACGGCCGCGAGTCCATGGTGCGATATCAGCGTGGACGGCTGACCGAACTGATTACGGGCGCATTTGACCATGAGGCCGGGGGAGTAGACGTAGCGATAATGAACGGGGGCTCGATTCGCATTGACGATGTGATCCAGCCGGGTCCTGTCACGGAGTACGACGTGCTGCGGATCTTGCCGTTCGGCGGACGGGTCACACGAGCGACGATGGAGGGCGCCCTGCTGAGGTCGGTGCTGGATGCCGGTCTCGCAAACCGCGGCACAGGCGGCTTCCTCCACACGCGAGGCGCGGATCGTGACGGAACTCAGTGGATGATCGGCGGGAAGGCGCTCGATGTCTCAGCGCGATATACGATCGCGACAACCGACTTTCTCATGAGCGGCGGCGAAACCAATCTGGGATTTCTTACGCGAACTAATCCCGCCGTGTACGACGTTCAGGAGTTACGTGACGTTCGGCTGGCGCTCTTCGATGATCTTCGCCGGCAGTACCCGTGACAGCAGACGCGTTGTCTTATTTCGCATCCCTTGGCCGTCTGCGAGACAGCATCTGCGCGATTTGTGTCTGCTCCTGATGCGGGAGATCGCGCAGATAGCATTCCACTGATTCAACGATTAGTCGCCATTGCGGCTGCTTGCGTACCTCGCTGAGAGCCACAAGCTTGTCTCGCGAGGACTTCGGCAGTCGAAAACTCACCTGCGGATAGTCCTTGACGCGCTCTCCGCGGTCGCCCGCCGGAGGGCGCCCGACTTTTCCAGCCCTGGGATTCCGCTTCGACGGATTCGACATGCGCATTTACGGTTTGTGCTAGCAACAACTTCCGATAAACTGGAATTCGAAATGGCCACGCGCACTATACGCCGTACGGTCGTTCGCCCCCGCGCAAAACGCGGCCGGCCACGTACCCACCGTGAGGCGTGGACTAAGGTGTCGGTCGTGATGTTCGAGCGCCAAGTGCTCGAGCTCGATCGACTGACCGCGACGATTCGCGGCAATACCGGCGCGAGTCTTACGCGCGCCGAAATCATCCGCGCTCTGCTTGACGCGTTGAACGAAAGCCGCCTCGATGTGACTTATATCGTGTCGGGCGCCCAGCTCAAAAGGTTGCTGTCGCAAAAGCTGTCGACCTGACCCGGGCAATTCGGTATATAAGTATCTCATAAATCAACCGGCGCTATACTATGCCTCCACTCTTTCCCGGGAGGTCATGTGATCACGACTCGCATGCGCACTGCGGCGTTTATCGTTGGGGCAATCGCGGCAGCCGTGTTCGCGCGCACAAGTCCTCTCGAGGCGCAGCTCTTTCCACCCGAGGCCGGCATGTCGATGGGGCATGTGCTTCTCAACGTCAGCGACGTAGCGGCCCATCGCGACTTCTGGACGTCGCAGTTCGACGCGAAGCCGGTGACGGTCGGAAAACTGCAGGGGGTGACGATCCCGGGGGTGGTGATTCTTTTTCGCCTGCAGCCGCGCACAGGGCCGAGTGAAGGGACCACGATCAATCACATGGGCCTGAAGCTGAGCAAGCTGTCGGATTTCACCGCACGATTCGACAAGGCGGGATTGAAATACGATCCGCCGCGGGTCGGGCGCGAGACAACTCTGCAGACCTACGTGACGGGACCGGACACCTTCCGCATGGAGCTCGTCGAAGATTCACGAATTCCCGTGCCTGTGGTGAGTCATCACCTGCACTACTGGCTGGAGCAGCCGGTCGAAGTGAAGAAGTGGTACGTGCAGAAGCTGCTGCTGAAGCCCACGATGCGGGGGCCATATGAATCAGGGGATCTGCCCGGAATGAATCTCACGCTGGCTCCGCTCGGCAACCAGAAAGTACCCGGTGTGCCCATGAAAGGGCGGCTCATGGACAGCATTGGGTTCGACGTGCAGAACCTCAAAGGTTACGTCGACAAGATTGCGGGAAACGGCATCACGTTCGACGTGCCTTACGGCAAAGACCCAGAGCTCGGGCTGATGTCCGCAACGCTGACCGATCCGTGGGGCGCGACGATTCGTTTGACTGAAGGGCTGAACACGATTGCCGGTGTGACGTCCTACACCTATATCGATGGGTACGTCGTCGTGCGGCCGATCGATTGATCTCAGCGTTGTTTCCGGAACTTCACGCGGGCACCGTCTGAGCCCGGTATCGGCGTAATTCTCTCGACCTTCGGCTCAGGCGCTGTCGGAGACTTCGCGTCCGGCCCCTGCCAAATACTGTTCGGCAGCACCATGAAGATGACGACGACACCTGCGCACGTAACCTTACCTGGCCTGATGGGCATCATCGGCGCTCCTTGTTCGGTTGGCACATACCCCTGCTATCGGCTTGATGGCCAGAAATCATACACCCTGCCAGGGTGGTATGATCCTCACCCCTGATGCAGGCCAGCACTCTCGGCACGGGACGGTGGGTTGTCGGCGGTGTGGTATTCGTCGCCGCAGCAACGGTGCTCTTCGAGACCGCCGGCCAGTCGTCGCCCCGTCCGCCAGCCGTTCGCCCTAACGCGTATCGCGCAGTGGCGACCGACGACCGCGAGGTCCGAACTGCGCTCAACTTCGCGCTCGGCGATCAGAAGAAGAAGAACCGCAGCGACAGCGCCGTTACGCTGCTGCGCGTTCTGTCTGCTGAGCGCCAGGCGTCGAAGGGAGATAACTTCCGACTGTGTCTCTCGCTGGATCGCCGCGGTCGAACGGATACCGCCCGCACCGTCGTCCACCGCAACCAGAAACAGCAATGGTCGGTCACGCTGTGGGCCTGGGGCGGGCGTCGGAAAATCTGTACCAATCCGGCAGTGCCTGCTTCGCCGTGCACGTACGCCTCTTCGCCGTGATTGCTGATGTCGAGACCGACCGACTTCGTCATCGGCAGAGGCGCGTAACGGAATCACCAGCCCTATCATCTTCAGCAGGATGAAGCTGACAACGCCGCTGTAGACGATCGTGACAGCGACCGCGGTCGCTTGAATGCCGAGCTGCCCCGGGTTACCGAACAGCGCGCCGTCGGCCAGACCGTTCAGTGCTTTCTGTGCGAATACACCGGTCAGTAGCGCGCCGACGGTGCCGCCCACGCCGTGCGCAGCCACCACATCGAGCGAGTCATCGAGCGATGTCTTCGCGCGCCACACGAGCCCGAGGTAGCTCGGTACTGCCGCGATGGCGCCGAGGGCGATGGCGCTCATCGGCCCCACGAATCCCGCTGCCGGCGTAATCGCCACCAGTCCCACGACAATGGCTGTCGCCGCGCCAACCGCGGTCGGCTTTCCTTGCCGCGCGTAGTCGAGAATCGTCCAGACGACCAGCGTGCCCATCGGCGCGAGGAACGTCGTGACGAATGCGAGGGCGGCAATCGGGCTCGCGGCGAGCGCGCTGCCGGCGTTGAAGCCGAACCAGCCGAACCAGAGCAGCCCCGCGCCGAGCAGGGTGAAAGGCACGTTATGGGGCAGGAGCGACGAGCTCGGATAGTCGTTGCGCTTGCCGACGACGAGGGCCGCAACGAGCGCGGCGACGCCGGCGTTGACGTGGACGACTGTACCGCCCGCGAAGTCTAGGGCGCCCATATCGGCGAGCCACCCTCCGCCCCATACCCAGTGCGCTACGGGCGTGTAGACGAACAACGCCCATAGCACGATGAACATGAGGTAGGCCGAGAAGCGCATCCGCTCGACGATGGCGCCCGAGATGAGCGCGGCTGTGATGATGCAGAACGTCCCCTGGTAGGCCATGAAGAGGTAATGCGGGATGGTGCCCTGCGCCTCGAGGCCGACACCGCGCAGCCAGATCCGTGAGAGATCGCCCAGGTAGTTATTGCCGGCCGAGAACGCCAGCGAGTACCCGATGACCGCCCAGAGGACGCCGACGAATCCGAGCGAGATGAAGCTCATCATCATCGTATTCAGCGCGTTCTTGGAGCGCACGAGGCCCCCGTAAAAGAACGCCAGCGCCGGGGTCATCAACAGCACCAATGCCGTTGAAACGAGCATCCACGCAGTGTCCGCTTGATTCATCACACACCTTTGAAAAAGAGGAAGGGCGGGAATCTTACATCATGTCTATTCAGCGGACGAGTAGACAATCATGTACCTCGTCCATCTTCCCGCTGAACTGAGAACAGTTCTCAGGTTTCTGGCTTCCCGAACCGCCATGCTACCTTCGGCGTCCCATGGCCGTCGTCGGCGGACTCGTCGCGCTGCTTCTCCTTAGCATCAACAGTTCTCTGCATGCGCAAGCGGTCGATCGGTCTGCGCTCAACGGGCAGCAGCTGTATCAGGCCGCGTGCGCGGCGTGTCATGGGAACGACGGGCGTGGCCAGGACATCACCGTTCGGGGCTTCGACATCGATCTTCCCGATTTCACCGACTGCGGTCTTACGACGCCCGAAGCGGATCTCGACTGGCTCTCAGTGGTGCATCAGGGCGGTCCGGCGCGCGCCTTTGACCGCATGATGCCCGCATTCGGCGACGAGCTCACCGAGAAACAGATCAGCCTCGTGATTGATCATGTCCGCACGTTCTGCGTAGAGCGGGGATGGCCGCGCGGTGAGTTGAATCTGCCGAGGCCGTTCGTCACGGAAAAGGCGTTTCCCGAAAATGAGGCGGTTCTCACCACCACGATCGTTCCAAGCGACGAAGGTTCGGTAGGCAATCAGTTTCTGTACGAGCATCGCGTCGGCCGGCGCGGTCAGTACGAAGTATTCGTCCCGTTCGCCATGCGCGAGTCGGCTGCAGGGTCATGGCAGATTGGAATCGGAGATATCGGCGCCGGGTACAAACACGTGCTGTACGACAGCCTGCCGCGCGGGTCTATCGTGGCCGCCGGCGGAGAGCTCAAACTGCCGACCGGCAGCGAGCCGAAAGGTCTCGGGAGCGGGGTCGCGATGTTCGAGGTCTTCGGCACCGTGAGCCAGGTGCTTCCACGCGACGGATTCCTCCACGCGCACACCGGCATCGAGGTGCCGGCCGACACAGAAAAGGCTTCGACTGAGACATTCTGGCGTGTTGCCGCCGGCCGAAGCTTCATGCAGAGCCGCTGGGGACGCGCGTGGTCACCCATGGTGGAGATTCTCGGGGCGCGCGCGCTTGCGACGGGCTCCCAAACCGAGTGGGATGTGCTGCCACAGGTGCAAGTGAGCCTCAGCACGCGCCAGCATGTGCTGCTGAACATCGGCGTCCGCGCGCCGGTCTCGCAGCAGAGCGAGCGGCAAATGAGCGTCCTCGTGTATGTCTTGTGGGATTGGTTCGACGGTGGCTTCCTCTCGGGATGGTAATCCGATACTTCATCGTCGCGGCGTGCCTGGCGCTCGCCATATCGGCGATGAACGCGCAACCGAATCCCCACGCTGAGATCTTTGCCACTTCCGATCAATGTATGGCGTGCCACAACGGTCTGCGCACTCCGTCGGGCGAGGACGTATCGATCGGCGCAAGCTGGCGTGGGTCAATGATGGCCAACTCCTCGCGCGATCCGTACTGGCAGGCCAGCGTGCGAAGGGAAGTGCTCGATCTGCCGGTGGCCGCCCAGGCGATCCAGGATGAGTGTGCCACCTGCCACATGCCTATGTCGCGGACCGAGGCGCGGTTCGCGGGCGCCGAGGGGCGGGTGTTCGATCATTTGCCGGTCGTACGCGACGGTGATCGATCGGATCGACTTGCGCACGACGGCGTGGCGTGCTCAATGTGCCACCAGATCACCGATCACAACTTGGGTATGCCCGAAAGTTTTGCTGGCGGGTATGTGGTATCGCCCTTCGACGCTGCTCGGGGCAGGCCCATTTTCGGGCCGTTCAAAATCGAGCGTGGACTGACGACGATCATGCGGTCCGCCACGGGCTTTGAACCCACCGAGGCTGGCCACGTGCGTCAGTCTGAGCTGTGCGCGACCTGCCACACTCTCATAACCAAGGCACGCGGACCCAAAGGGGAAGTCATCGGCGAGCTGCCAGAGCAAATGCCGTTTCAGGAATGGAAGCACAGCGCATACGTCGCGGAGCAGCGCAGCTGCCAGTCCTGCCATATGCCGGTCGTCGAAGAAGACACGCCGATCGCGTCGGTTCTGGGCGCGCCGCGCAAGGGGCTCGCGCGACACACGTTCGTGGGCGGAAATGTCTTCATGCAGCGCATGCTGAACCGGTATCGCCGGGAGCTGGGTGTCGCAGCCACGGCGGCCGAGATGGACCGGTCGATCGAAGGAACGCTGGCCAACCTTCGGAAAGCGACAGCCGAGTTGTCGATCACACGAGTCGCGCGCTCCGAGGGACGACTTGTGGCAGATGTCCACGTGCGGAATCTCACCGGCCACAAGTTGCCGACGGGCTACCCGTCGCGCCGCGTGTGGCTTCACTTTGCCGTGCGCAATCGAGCGGGGCGTGTCGTGTTCGAGTCGGGTGCCGTGGCGCCGAACGGAGCGATAGTCGGCAATGACAACGATGTCGATCAGCATGGCGTCGAACCCCATCACACCGAGATCACCACGTCCGATCAGGTCCAGATTTACGAATCGGTAATGAGCAATTCCGCCGGTCGGCCGACCACGGGTCTGCTGACCGCGGTGCGGTTCCTTAAAGACAATCGGCTTGTTCCAAAGGGATTCAACAAGTCAACTGCCGATCCGTGGATCGCCGTCGTTGGTAGAGCGGTGGAGGACCCGGACTTTGTCGATGCCGGAGATCACATGCGCTACACAATCGACCTCAACTGGACCGACGGTCCGTTCCAAATCGACGCCGAGTTGCGATTTCAGGCGATCGGCTTCAGGTGGGCAGAGAATCTCAGGCCGTACAACGCGGCGGAAACCAACCGATTCGTCCGCTACTACGAATCGATGGCTTCCTCATCTTCAGAAGTTCTTGCAACCGCGACCGCCCGGGCAGAGTAACCCGCGTCCTACGGCTTCGCGACCGGTTTCTGGTTCGAAGGCGCTGCGGGCTTTGCCGTCGAGGGCGCCGCGGGCCTGGCGCCGGGCGCGCGATCGGCCGCAGGGATTGCGTTGGGCGTGGTTGCGGTCGCCGGCGGCGCGTTGGCCGGCGCGTTCGTCTGGTTCTTGTTCCGCGTAATCACGCCGGAATCGATCGTCTTGCCGAGGTCAGAGATGACTTGGAAGTGCAGCTGGTCGCCATCCATTTCGAACACCATGAAGTGGAAGCCTTCGTCGAATCCCTTCGCACTGATCGGGTCGTTTCCGAGATCGCCGCGCCGAAGCTTGCCTGCACCTCCCGACACGAAATAGGTAATGCCCTTCTGCGGCTTGATGCGCTCGTACGTGTGATCGTGCCCTTGCAGGACGACGTCGACGCTGTGCTTCACGAACAACGGCTCGAGCTGGTCGCGCAACGCGGCGTCAGACCCGTGCCGCCCTGCGGACGAATACAGGGGGTGGTGGAAGAATGCCACTTTCCAGTCGGAACCACTGGCCGCCAGCTGTTTTTCAATCCACTGCAACTGCGTCCGGTCCATGTAATTGCTGTCGAGCGCGAAGAACCGGATGCCGTCCTTCGGCTTGAACGTGTAGTAGCGCTCGCCGCCCATGTTGAAGGGCTTGTACATCCGTTGATTCGGGCTATCGTGGTTACCGAGCGACGCGTAGAACTTGATGCCGGCGTCCAGAATCGGCTTGTACGGCTTCTCGAACTTGTTTTCGAAGTCGCGAGAGCTTTCACCGCCGTACATGTTGTCGCCGAGCATCAATACGAACTCGTACGGAAATCTCTTCCGTATCTCGGAAAACACTTTAGCCGTGCGGTACTGATCGGAGTTACCGGTGCCGCTGTCGCCGATGACGGCAAACTTGACTGTGCCGGGCTTGTTCGGAACCGTCAGTTCCTGAGCAAGGACGCCTGCCGCGACTGTAGAGGCGAAGAGAAAGGTGAGCAATCTTGCGGATCTGCGCATGATAAACCTCAGCTACGGAAGAGCGTTCAGCATGAAATCAATAATCAAGTTGGCTTTGGCGTCGTACAGCAAAAGATGGTTGCCCGCAAACCGGTACTCCACTTCCTTATCCTTCGGCAGTTCGGGAAGAGACATCAGCACATCGGTCGGCATCGTCGACAGAGGTGCATCTTTCGGATAAGCCGCATTGATCTGAAAGGGAATTTCCTTGGGCTCTGGTGCATCCTCAACGATGGCCTGCTTGTTTTCCGCGCCGTCTTTTCCCTTCACCGTGGGTCGCAGCATGTTGCGGATCATCACCTGTGTCGCGGGACTGAAGATGTCGCCGCGTTTCGCCGTGGAGCGAGCGGCGCGGATCTGAGCAGCAAGGCCTTTTTCTGCCTGTGTTATGTCGGCCGGCTCCTTTGTGTTCTGGAGCGACGGCGTTTTCTTCTGCAGACCCTCCCGCAGACTGATGTAATCGTTGATCCGCGCCTTGAAATCGGCAGCCATCTTCGCGTCGGGGTTAACGTTCGTGCCTTTCGGCGACTGGCTCGCCGGGCTTGCCGCCGTTGAGCAGGCAGTCACCAGCCAGGCGATAATTACAGTCAGAGAGATCTTCGAGATCTTCTTCGTCATATTCCCGTTACACCCTGCAGTTTTTATGCCCGGCTACCTATCAGATGATCGTCTGAAGTTGTAGCAATGTGCTACAGGAAGGATCGCGTGAATAGCTCTTCGATGGCTTTCTTTGCAGGCTCCCGCAGCGTGCGGGTTCCGGTGCCCGTAAAGTGCGGATGCATGATACGGGGGCCGTCTTTGGCGTCCGGCTTGTGCCAGTCGTCGCCCGTCCACCAGAACCAGCTTTCCTTTTCCTGGTCGAACACGTGCAGCTTTTTGTTGCAGAGCTTGGCGAACTCGGCGCCCCAGCCCGTGCCCCCGCGCACCGTCTTGTCGTCGAGAATCGTCCCGATTACCCAGATCTCCTGACCGCTATTTACCTGGTACCACATCGTCTGCAGCACTTTTCGAATCGTGGGGGCATCGGAGTAGCGCCGCTGCATGAGTCGACTCACGTACTCAAGGCTGACGTCGCCGTTCTGCAGTTCCTCGTGATTCAAAACCCGCACACCACGATGGCGGAGGATCTTGTGGCCGTCGAACGTGAAATTCACTTCTTCGACGCCGTGACGTTCGGCGCAGGCGCCGAATTCGGCCTCGGCGCCCTGTGCGCCGCCGCTGAACAGAATGGTGTCTGATGCCTTCATGCGGGCATCATAGCAGCGTGTCGCGGTGGGGGCGAAGCGCGTAGAATCAAGCTATGCTCAAGGGCAGCCGCGAGGCCATCCTCAAGCGCCTTCAACCCATCAGTATCCACGGGCAGGCATCGTGGGAAATCGTCTTCACGCATGTCGACGATCCAACCGAGCAGTTGAACGCAGCGCGCGTCGGGCCCGAAGCGATCGCCGCGGAATCGCTGGAGGCGGGCGACCGCATCGATGTCGAGTACCTGTTCAATCAGGTGATCAAAGTGACGCGGATACCCCCGCCGTCGGCCTGAGGGCAGAGGGCAGAGAGCAGAGGGCAGAGAGCAGAGAGCAGAGAGCAGAGAGCAGAGAGCAGAGGGCAGAGAGTGCCATCTGCTCTCTGCCCTCTGATCTGACAAGCGTAGAGTTACTTCGCGGGAGGAGTCGCCGCGTAGCCGGCGCCTTCGCCGCCTTTGGTCATCGGGTTCCCCTTTTCATCTTCCTCGACCTGCACGGTCGTCACAGGTCCGTACCCCGCAATGTGGACGACGGTTTCCCCGCCATCCTGATTGCCGTCGTAGTGGATGAAATAGGCCGGGTGGAACATGACGCTGCCGGCGGGCATCGGCTTCATTTCTTTCGGGCGAAACACTTTGCCCGTGCCGCCCCACCAGGTGCCTTTGACGACGGTGACCCAGCGATCCATCGTGTGATAGTGCGGCCGGCTCGTGTTGTTGTTACGGAAGACGTTGCGTGTGACGTAGTAACCGGGCTGGTTTGCCGCACCGAAAATGCGGTTGTTGCCGCTCTTTTCCGCGTCGTCCGGCAGAATGATCAGATTCCCGGCGTGCAGCAGCGGCGGCGGCTGTGTTGGCGCAGCCTGTCCCGGCGCCGCGGGTTTCTGGGTTTGTGGTGCGGGTGCCTGCCCCTTGCCGATCGCGAGACCGGCGATCATGAACACGGCAAGCGCACACGCGGACACCGAAAAACGGGAAAGACTCATAGATCTCCTCCTGTGTGAGGAGAGAGTAGCGCCGCTAGAGCATCGGGCGCAAGTGGGGCCAGATTGCATCCGCAATAATCTTGTGGCCCGCAGCGTTTGGATGAAGGCTGCCGTCGAGGTCGACAGTGCCGTTTCCGATGACGCCGAGCAGGAAGAACGGCACGAGGCGCACTTTATAGCGATCGGCCAGACGGGTAAAAAGCCGATGAAAGTCGATGGTATAGCTCAGTCCGCCAGCTGGTGGGGCTTCCATCTGGCACAGCAACACATCGATGCCGCGCGCCTGCGCGCGCTCGATCATCATGGAAATGTTGCTCTCGACGGTGGCGACCGGCGCACCGCGCAACCCATCGTTGCCGCCGATTGCGAGGATGACGATGCCGGTATCGGGAACGAGGGCATCGTCGAAACGACGCACGGCGTCGCTCGATGTGTCGCCAGTCACGCCGGCGTTGACGACTCGATGGTCGTGCCCGTCGCTTGTGATGCGTTGCTGCAGCAGAGCGGGGTAGGTCTGGTCAGGACGCAGCCCGGGACCGGACGTGAGGCTGTCGCCGAGGGCCACGATGACACGCCGGGACTCACTCGGAGAAGTCGGACCCTCACCGTTGCAGCCGATTACTGCAATTGCTCCGAGTGCCGCGACTGCGAGCCAGCGCATGTCAGATCCTTTCGCAAATGCGGTACCCGTGGTTAACTGGTATAAAGATGCACGGGGGGAGTTTCATGCGGTTCCGTCACTTGGCTCTGGTTCTTTCCCTGGGTGTTCCCACAGTCGCGGCCCAGACGCCTGCGAATCCTCTTCAGCCCGATTTTACGACCGTGGTGCAGGGCACCTTCGACGCCGAGACGCTCGCCGAGTTTCATCGCCGGGTGTCGGATTACGCCGCCTTGCGGAACCGGTTGGAGGTTGGATTGCCACCCCTCGTTCCGACGACCAATGCCGATGACATTGAACATTTCGAGGAGAGGCTGGCGGAGCGGATGCGTCACGCGCGCGGATCGCGTCGCGGACAGGTATTTGTCGGGCCAATGGAAGGCCAGATGAAGCGGCTTCTCCGCGCGCAGGCCGACCAGGTCACCATTCAGTTGGTCATGGACGACAGTCCCAGCGAGTTCGACGTCGACGTGAACGACACGTACAAGAAGAAATACGCGATTGCTACCATGCCGCCCAAGCTCCTGCTGCTGCTGCCGGAGCTCGCGCCGGACCTCCAATACCGGTTCGTCGGGCGCCACCTCATCCTCTACGACGTGCGCGCCAACATGATCGTCGACGAAATTCCCTACGCGCTGCAGTGCCGCGATTGCGTTCCGAAATCGGAGGAAGAGGCCGACCCGGATGCCGATGGCCGTCAGGGTGATGGGACAGGGGCACCCACTCGCTGATTCACGCCTCCGTGGTATGCTCCGGCCTCCCACAGACCTGTGCGTATTTTCGGTAGTGTCCGGCTTCAGCCGGACCTCTATTTAAAGGAGCATCGTTATGGAACGAAAGCAGGCGTCCGACTTCCCGCAGGAGCTTCTCGATATCTTTGACTTGTACGTGCACGGCGACATCGATCGGCGCGGGTTCTTCGACCGCGCATCGAAATTTGCGGTGGGAGGGCTGACGGTCGCGGGCCTTTTCGAAGCCCTTCGGCCAAATTACGCATGGGCACAGCAAGTCGCGAAAGACGATGCCCGCATCCGAGCCGAATACGCAACGGTGCCGTCGCCGCAAGGCAATGGCTCGATCAAGGGATACCTCGCGCGTCCCGCAGCCGCCGGCAAATATCCAGCGGTACTCGTCGTCCATGAGAACCGCGGCCTCAATCCCTACGTCGAAGATGTCGCGAGACGCCTCGCTACTGCTAATTTCCTCGCTTTTGCGCCGGATGGACTGACATCCGTTGGCGGCTATCCCGGTGACGACGAGCGCGGCGGCAAGCTGTTCGGCACTGTCGATCGCCCGAAGATGACCGAGGATTTTATTGCGGCGATCAACTGGCTGAAGGCGCGTCCGGAAAGCACGGGGCGCCATGGTGTGGTCGGATTCTGTTTCGGTGGGGCCATCTCCAACACGCTCGCGGTGCGATTGCCCGAGCTCGGCGCGGCGGTTCCGTTTTACGGCGGTGCGCCCGCAGCGGAGGACGTGCCGAAGATCAAAGCGGCGGTCCTCGTTCACCATGGCGAGCTCGACACACGCCTGGTGGAGGCCTGGCCCGCGTATCAAGCCGCCCTGAAGGCGAACAACATCCGCCACGAAGGATACGTGTACCCGAAAGCGAACCACGGCTTTCACAACGACACGACGCCGCGCTACGACGAAGCGGCAGCCAAGCTCGCGTGGGAGCGCACACTCGGATGGTTCAATAAATACTTACGCAGCTAGGTGCCTATCCTCCAGGCTGGTCGCGCCCGATATACGAGTATCTGCGCAGAACTGCAGACGGCTGAGTTCTCTGCGCGTCCGCGAACGTCGACGTCGCTCGCGTAAGCCGCGACGCTCGGCGTTCGTGGCTGGTCCATGGATTGCTCGCGTTCCCTACGAGGCAGGCACTGACGTTGTGCAGATGTGAGCACTGATATGAAAATCAGAGTCAAAATCCGTTGCTCCGTTGTCAGGCAGGGAGACGTGCGTCATGCGATTTGCCATGTTTTCAAACAGGTGCCGTGCCGAGTCAACGGCCACCAGTCGCGGATCGCGGTGACGTCAGGGAAGCTCTCGCTGAAATGCGCGCGCTGCGGGTGGGAGTCTCCTGGATGGACGATCGATCAACATCGCCATGGCCACTTGAGTGGCGCGCACCCGCGCGCGTAGCCACTAGCCATTCGTATCCCGGCCAGCACGCGTCGGCGCATCTTCCGCCATCCGATGTTCGTTGCCGTTGCCGTTGCCGTTGATCCGCTCCGCCCACCCTTCCGCGATGAGCAAAGCCGCGTCAGGCTCAGAAAGCTCAATGAGCTCGCCGGCCCGCGTGCGGGACACGTCTATACCGTCCATCCTGTCTGCCAATTTGAGCGTAAGACGAACGAGCAAGGCAGCCTGCCTTTCCTTGAGTGGGGTCTTGAAAGGCGGCATCACGTCCCACCTGGCAAGTGTGCATTGATGCTTGAGCAAAATCGACGCCGGGCTGCGATTCTCGTTTTCCGTAATAAATTGCGCGAAACGCAGCGAACAGTTGTCAGCTAGATGACAACTTTCGCGCCATTGTCAGAAGGATGACGCGCGATCGCGCCCCTGGGCATAAGCGCCATCACCATGAGGCGCTGTCCAAGTCGAGACTCCGAATGATCTCGAACTCCGGCTTGAACGCCATCGTCATGACATGAAACGGGCTTGGCACCTTGCCGGCCGGCTGATCAATCAGAACCTCGCACTCTACCTTTCGCCATCCGAGCCGTTCGTAGTAACCGCGCATTCGATCGATGCAAAAGAGCAGCGCGAAATCTGCGTTCCACCCTTCACGCAGAAAATTCGTTGCGTGTCGCACCAGGTTGGCGGCGTGACCACGGCGCCGAGCGGCGGGAATGGTCACCACGGCTGCAATACCGCCAATGAGCACATGCCGGCCGTTGGCCCGCGCGTGGTGTTTGAGAGCGGCGGCATGACTCACAGGACCGTCCGAGCCGGCGTAGAGGACGAAGCGAACCTCCTCCCCATTTTTTGCACGATACGTGAGATTCAGGTCGGCGGTGCCGAAGATATCCTCGCCCCACCCCCAAAGTTGATGCGATTCTTCCGGGGAGAGTTGCCGCACTTGCCGAATGTCATGCGCTTTCGACGTATGTTTGCAGAGGATGCCGTCGATAAAGGCCTTCCAGACCTCGTCAGGTTCCCACACCGATCGTAGCAACGCGAAGGCATCATCGGGGTCCCGGCCTTGACGGATGACTTGATAGAGGCCGAGGAATGCGGTCACGCGCTTATTCGCCGCGCAATGCACGAGTATCTTCTTGCTGCGGTGCGTATCCATCGCCTCGAAGAAGACGAGCAAATCCGCCTCGGTCGGAGCGGCGAACTGGACGGGAATGTGGATGTACTCCATACCCGCTGCGCGTACGCACCCTATTTCGTCGGTCAACGAATACCTGGCGTCATCATGAAGCGCGAGATTGATGACGACTTGCACACCACGGCTGGCAGCATCTTCGAGCTGGACCTCGTTTGGCTGCCCTGAAGTAATGAGGTGAGGGTCGACCTCTCGGTAGTTAAACGCTTCGGAGAGCCGCGTTCTTGCCATCACTCCGCTCGATGGTAACACCTGGTGGTTGGGGTGCCTGGGGAGACGCTGTCGATCGCCTCGATGAACTGCCACTGCCGCGCAGCAGCAGGGCGCAGCCTGACGCATAACGATCAGCCGAAAGCCCTCACACACGAAAGCCCACCTCTTCACAGGGTGGGCCTTTTTGTTGTCTGATTTATTCCTTCCGACCTATTGCGTTCTCAGGGATCGAAGACTTCTGCGCCAGAAATACGTAGCGGCCAGCAGGAAAGCGAGACCCAAACCGACCTGTGGCCAGATCACGGCACCAGTCCAACCGGTGCCGCTGACAAACCGTTCGTGCTTGCTGAGGTTGTAGCCGATCGCTCCCGCCACAAGGAAGAGCAGTGCACTGGCTGTGGTGCCGAACGCCAGCCACAACGGCGTCCACATACGCCCACGGGAGAGCTTGTATTGGAACCATGTGCCTGCCGCAACGAAGGCGATAATTGCGAGGACCGCAATAACCTGGTTCATCGATATTATTTTGCCACTGGTAGCCGGGCCGTGCACAAGCCCGCACAAAACTCATTTTTCGAGTTTCGGTCGGTCCCTTAGTTGGTTGTAAGTGATTGGTTCTAAATGGAGCCGGCGATCAGACTTGAACTGATGACCTGCTGATTACGAACTATCGGCAGGCGAAAGTCGGTGGACTTCTGCGGACGCGAGCGGATGTTTTCCTAAGAAGTTCTTCCATCAGCGTCCAGCGCTTTCGCCCCGCGTCCACTGCCTTGGGCGTCAGTTGGGCGTCAGCATCCCCTAACTGTTCAGAACGGCGTCCATGTGCCTAGCCGCTTTCGCCGCCGTCTGCTTCTGTAGATGTGAGTACAAATCGGCCGTGACGCGTAACTCGGAATGGCCGAGTAGCATCGACACTTCCACAAGCTCAACACCGGCAGCAATTAACAGGCTCGCAGCGGAATGTCTCAGGTCGTGGAATCTCAGGCGCGCGATTTTTGGGTTTGTCTTCTTCAGCAGTGTGTGTAGCGTGCGAACCACATTGCGCGGGTGGAGCCCTGTCCCGATCTTTCGTCCCTTTCGTGGGGTAAACGTCGTGAAGACCAACCCGGTATCAACCCAATTCGCGCCAGCTTTCAGCCGCTCCTCGAGTTGTCGGGTCCTGTGGGTGCGCAACGGCTCAAGGCATATTTCTGGCAGCACGAGCGTGCGCCGGCTCTTTTCGGTTTTCAACTCCTGCAACACGAGACTCTTATTCACAACTTGCAGTTGTTGGCGGATGCGAAGCTCACCGGTTGTCACATCAACGTCATCCCACCGAAGGCCCGTAGCTTCACCCAAGCGAAGGCCGCAGGCCAGGGCGACGGAAAACATGGCTCCTAGCCGATGCTGCTTCGCCACGGCAAGAAAGTTTGTCGCTTGCTCCACTGTTAGTGGAACAATGGCCCTCGATTTCGGCTGAGGCACCTTCACTAGTGCTGCGGCATTAATTGCGACCATTTGAAGGCGTTGGGCTTCTGAGAGTGCGGATCGCAGCGTGGCATGCGCGAGCGTAATCCGCCGGCGAGCTCCGTGCGCCGTCTTGTGTTGCGACAACCAACGCTGCACTGCGAGTGGCGTGAGTGCTTCAAGGCGCAACGACCCGAACGCCGGCACCAGGAAACCGTCGATGGCGCCGCGGTAGCTCCGTTGGGTGCTTGGCCGCCACTCGTCGGCATTCGCGGTGAACCAGTCTTCAAGGAACGTGGCGATCGTCGGCGTGCTCGTCGCGAGCAGCTGGCCGTTGACCGCACGCCCGCCTAGTTTTCTCAACAAGTCAACAGCCTTAGCCTGCGTCGCAGTGTACGCGGTTTTCCGCCGTCGGCGACCGTTCGCGCCGCGGCCGAGATTGACTCGAACGTGCCAGCGCCCATCTTGCCGCTGCGTAATCGACCCTTCACCGCGTGCGCGTCGTTTTGCCATCGTCGCGACTCCTTCCAGAATGTTGGAGACTGGCCTGGCCTATTTAGCCTATTTAGCGCCGGCGCCGTTCGTTCGGCGCTCGATCCATTTACGGAGTCCGTCTACGGGGACCCTGAGCGACTTGCCGATTTTCAAATGCGGCAGGTCGCCTTGCGCGATCAGCTCGTAGCACTTGCTCCGTGAGATACCGATTCGTTCCGCGGCCTCCTCGATGCGATACGCCAACTGCTCCATTACAAGCCTCCGTGCTACTTCTTCGGTTTAGATTTACGACGTTGCTGCCCTACGGTCATCTTGCCGGCGCGCTCTGAGCGGAGTCCGCCGCCTACGGTGCCCGTCTTGGCTTTGCCGCGTACAGTCCGCTGACTATCGAGCCAGTCGCGGTGACGGCAGCGTGACGAACAATACGTCGTAGGGCGTGTTGCGGCATTTCGGCGACTTACTTCGAACCACTCTCGTGGACACCCGCGCGCCGGGCATTGCCGGTACTCCTTCTCGTAAGTGAAGGCAAGCAGGAATTGAGTCCAAATCGCTCCGAGTAGGGTTCTTGGTATCGGCTGAAGACTCGCATCGTTGAGCTCGATCTGAAGATCACGGAATATCATCAGCGACCGCAGGGCGTCGTTGATCGCGTTTTCCGCCTCTCGCCTTAGCTCATCTCGTTGGGTGTGGCTTTCCCTTGCCAATTCCCAGAACCGAACCGCAGTTCGTAGTTCGCCGATTGCGTCTGCCCATGATGGTGCGGTCATACCGTCACCCCAGCTGGACTCGTAACTGGAGTCACCCTCGGTCGGCGCCGCAACTTTGTGCAGCGATCCGTACTTGTTGGCAAACGCCAATATGGCTTCAGGCGACGGCTCAAGTCTGCTCGCCACTATGAATAGGCCCGTGAACTCGCGCAGGGGCATATACGTACGCCAGTGGGTTGGACTGATAGCCGGAACTAGAACCTCGTGGTGACGCGAAATCCCTTCCCCGGGCGGCCGTATTTCCTGTTGTGCGTCGCGGGAAAACAATGCGAACGGCCTTGGTTGAAACGACCAGCGGTAGCCACCTTCAGGCACCTTCCATTCGAAGGCATAACCCGGCGAATTGGGTCGGCGCACACTCATGAAATCCGCCTCAAGGCCAACAGAACCATGAACGACTAAGACTAGCAAACTTCGTTTCACCAAGTCAACCGGACGATTTTCGGGCGTCTTTAATGACGTATTGAACGGAGCCAAGAATGCCCACTTGACCGCTCCTAATCGGAGGGCGTATTATTTGGTAACGAAGTTAACACATAACTTCGTTTCTCAACACGGAGGGAAAGACGTGCCTCAGACCATGGAATTACTCGATGTCAACGAAGCAGCGGCGGCTCTCGATCTGAGCCCATGGACCCTACGGACATGGATTGCTGACCGAAGAATTACCACCGTTCGCATCGGTCGATTGGTGCGGATCCCGAAAGCGGAGGTTGACAGAGTGATCGCCTCTGGCACCACGCCAGCAAAGCTGTAGGGCCGCGCGATCGTATGCCTTTTTTGGGTTGTGACGCGCGTCGGACGCGGAGACGGAGGGGCTAAAAGCGGAGCCGACAGCTCGCGGCGAGGCGGGGCATCGGCTCAATTCGCATGACCGTTGATCGCGGTCATCTTCGGAGTGTGCATGGACAGTCTACCTGACCAGAACAAAGAGGCGCAAGCCGTAGCGTTCTCTATCAACGGCGCAACGTATGACGAATCACTCGACGGGGAACGACTGCGCTCGCAATTCCGGCGAGTGCTGCATCTGATGGCGGACGGGTCTTGGCGCACGTTACGAACTATCCAGTCGGTCGTCGGCGGGTCAGAAGCGGGGATCAGCGCGAGGCTTCGCGACGCGAGAAAACAGAAGGGCGGTGGCTTCGTCGTGGAACGGCGGCGCGTCCATGGCGGTCTATTCGAGTATCGCCTTGCTCCCCCGTTGGAGTCCGGTCAGCAGGATCTATGGCCCGACGCGCCCTCTCAGCTCTGGACCAATACCGGTGCGTCTCGTGATATGCGATCCGATCTTCGACAAGTGACTGTCGCGGAGAATCAGCGCGATACCACTTTGCGTTCGGCGGTTTTGCGGTCTCTAGACAATGCGGACGGCGGGCGATGAGTGCCGCAACCGACGCACCGCACACAGAAGAGGTACGCAACCCACTGGCCGATCCGCTGGTCTGGGTGATTGGCGAATTGAACCGCACACAACGGCTACTCGCGGACACTGAAGCCTCCCGCGCCGCGTACGCCGAGGTCTATCACTTAGCACTGCACGCGCTTCACGAAGCACAGCAAGTGATCGAGACGCTGAAACGCACAAATGATCGGTTGGCTGCTGACGCGCGGCAGGCGCGCAAGGTCGCCGCATGAAATCGACCGCTGATGATTTGAATTCGATTTACCGGACGGCGATTGAGTTGTGGAGTCTCGGCCTAAGTGTGATCCCCCTCAAGCCGCTGGACCTTACGGGCGACGTCAGCCAATACAAGCGGCCGGCCATCGGCGCGTGGAAAGAGTTTCAGCAACGCCGCGCGACGGTCGAAGAACTACAGGCGTGGTTTGCCGATCATCCTGACCGCGGCCTCGCGATCGTGACGGGCCGTATTTCCGGAATTATCGCCGTCGATGTTGACAATGTCGACCTCCGCGATTGGCTGCTGAAGTGGGTACCGGAGACACCGATCCGAAACGACACGCGAGACGGTGAGCACTGGGTGTATCGCTACCCGGAGGATCTTGGTGAGCGCACCGTGGGGAACAAGGTGCAGATCCTGCTCGGGGGCGAAAAACGAGCGGTCGATCTGAGAGGCGATGGGGGATACATCGTAGCGCCAGGCACCGCGCACCCTCCAAAAGCGAACCCTGACACGGGCCTCGACAAGACGCACTATGAAATGATGGGCGAGTGGCGCAACGGCTGGCCCAACATGCCGGCGATGCCGATCTCCTTCCTCGACGCCATCTGTAAGCCCGACGCGTCAGCCGAGACGATCTCTGTCGTGCCGGGTGTGCCGATTCAACAGCTCGCGCTCGGCACTAACGTCGATCAAGCGCGCCGATACTTGGGCGCCATTCCTCCGGCAGTTCAAGGGAATGGCGGCGATACCTCCACGTTCAATACCGTGTGCAAGCTCGTGCGTGGCTTCGACCTTTCTGACGGCGATGCGTTCGCCCTCTTATCGGAGTGGAATCGCGGGGTGCGTGCCGCCGTGGTCGGATAGCGACCTCCGGATCAAAATTCGTGGCGCGCAAACCTACGGCACAGAACCCATCGGCGGGCGGCTCAACAAGGTTCGAGCCCCTGTTCGGTCTATTCGGCTGGCACATAGTCGGGATACGCTGGCGCGCAATGCCGATCCTGCTGAGCCTCACCTTGGGACTGCGGTGGGTGAGTTTCCCCACAGCGACACGGGCAACGCGGAATACTTCGCGGGCCGATGCGGCGATCGGATTCGGTTTGATCATCGTCGGCAGCTCTGGCTGGTGTGGGATGATCACCGCTGGAAGCCTGATGCGACTGGCGGCGTCTATCGGTTGGTTAAGGAGTCGGTGCGGGCACGCGGGCGCGAGGCGGCCGATTATTCGGACACCAGTCAACGCACGGCGGGTATCAAGTACGCCTTAGCCTCGGAGAACAGGCCGAAGCTCGAGGCATGTCTGGCGCTGGCGCGCAATGAGTACCCGCTGGCTGATGATGGCGAACGCTGGGATGAGCATTCGTGGCTTGTTGGGTGTCCCAATGGCGTGCTCGATCTCCGCACGGGCGAGCTGCGGGATGGTCGGCCGGATGATCGGATCACGATGTGTACCGGCACGCCGTTTGTACCTGACGCAAAGGCCACGCGCTGGGAGCGTTTCATGCGGGAGATTTTTCAGGACGATTCGGAGCTTGTGTCATTTGTGCATCGCGCAGTCGGCTACAGCCTGACCGGTGAAACCTCCGACCAATCGTTCTTCATGGCCTACGGGTCCGGCTCCAACGGGAAAAGCACTTTTCAGCGCATGGTGTCCGTGGCGTTCGGCGACTACGCGGCGAATACGCCTTTCTCGACGCTGGAGATGAGCCGACAGGCGAGCATCCCCAACGATGTGGCGGCGCTCGTCAATCGGCGGTTCGTCACCGCGAGCGAAACCAATGAATCGACGCGGCTGAATGAGGCGCGGCTAAAGTCCCTCAGTGGTTGCGATCCGATGAGTGCCCGCTTCATGCGCGGCGAATGGTTCACCTTCACTCCGGTCCTGAAGCTGTGGGTGTCGGTCAATCATCGGCCGACGGTCAGGGATGATTCACACGGATTCTGGCGACGGGTCCGCCTGATTCCCTTTGAGCGGCAGTTCTCTAAGGATGACACGCTCGTGCCGACGCTCACGCAGGAGCTGCCGGGGATCTTGGCGTGGGTGGTGCGTGGCGCACTCGCCTGGCAACGGGAAGGGTTAGCGCCGCCGAGAGCCGTGGCGGCCGCAACGCAGGATTACCAGGAAGACTCCGACGTGTTGCAGGAGTTCCTTGATGCGGCATGTGTGCTCGGTCCCGCCGCAACGCATACCGTTGGCAGTACGCCGCTCCACAAAGCCTATCTGTCATGGGCTGAGAGGGAACGACTGAGCGGGCGCGACAAGCTCAACCGCAACGACTTCTACGCTCGAATCAAAAAGCGGTTTGGGGGCCCAGCGCACGACAAAACCGGCAACTCCTATAGCGGCCTTCGGCTGCGTGATGACCTATTCGATATGGCCGGCCGGTGAAGGGACTTTGCCTCGTTTTCAGGCTCCAGACCCTCAGCGGCAGCCTCAACGCGGCTTTTCTGCCTTCACCGGCGGTCACTGGTGAAGGAACGATCGGCGAATTTCCCGAACAAAAACGCAAAGGTGAAAGGACTGAAGCAAAGAAAGGGTAAGAGCTGTACATAAATGCTCTCGCGTAAGGAACATCAAAGTTACCTTCACTGCCTTCACCCCTTCACAAAGAGTGTTAATGGCTGTTCGCGTTGCTGGCTTTTTGAACCCCCGCGGACTTCGTTTATTGGTCAGAAAAGGCGCACCCGAAACAATCCTCCCGAAAATTCGCCAATAAGGATACGAAAACCGCGCAATGTGTCGGTCCCGTGCAATAGATCGTGGGACGATCAGGGCGCGTTGGCTTTCTTGCGACCGGCGCGTGACTGAGTGGCGTGCAGCTGTACTGGCAGCCGGTCGGTGCGGGCGATCCAAATCATGTCCCGCATAGAGTGCAGCGCCAGTGCAATGTCGGCGATCGCCCCTTGAGCGCGGCGTCGGCAAGGCGTGTCCATACGCCGTGGGTGCATTCTGGGTAGGGGGATTTCATGCTCTCTTGATCGTACTTCCGACCGGCCCAACTGGCCCTTTCGGACTAGACGCCGCCGCGCATTCTCCTTACGCTTGAGAGACAAGGGCGTGGCAGCGCCACAAGGACGATATGGGAAAAACACCGGAAGAATTGACCTTTGAATTTCCAGTCACGTACGCCTACCCGAGTGGCCTAGTGATGCAGGTCACGTCGCGCAGCTCAACGCCACCGGAACAATGGACGGCCGCGGATGTGGGCGAGATTCTGTCCGCTGCGGCCGCGTATTCTGGCATCGATTTGACAGTCGCTTTAGCGCACTTCCAACCGACGCCCGATGGTCTGGTTATACAGATCGGGACCGAAGCGGCCGGCAGCGCCACCGTCGGCCCGTTGCCAATCCGTTATGACGCCGCGTACGACCAAGCGAAAAAGTGGGGTTGGTTCTCGGCTGAGGAGGGCAAGGTGCAGTAGCCTGCGGAACGGTCTTAGCATCGCACTCGCCTTCGCTATGGGCGCCACCCGTTCGCTAGAAGTTTTCCCAGCCAGGTTTGTGCGGCCGCTTCAACTTCGCGCGAGTCACGGACGAGCCGGGTTCGTCGGAAGTCATTGCCCTCCATAAGCCGCAAATCGATGCCCGTCGGGATGTACACGGCCACGCACGAGACTTCGCGCTCATTTTTTCGGACCCGCCAGAGCTCGATCTGGCTGACGGGCGGTTTTTCATCCGTGACGTCCGTGAGCCACTTCAGCATGCCGATCTGCGCGCCACCGGACCACTCGCGCATAGCCTCCGCCTTGCTCGGGTGCTCCACGGCAACCACTTCTACGAGCCGTGCGAACTGATGCGATGGCGATAAGTACCCAAAGCCTGGGTCGCGTCGGAGGGAGACAAACAGCGGATACAACCAGGCGTGGGGATCGCTCGAGACGGGTGCGTGTGGGCGGTCACCGCTCATACACTCAGCGAATCATCACGCCGGGGAGCCTGAACTGCGCCGGACCCACGCGGCGACGCCGGTGCCGGCGTCCCTCGAACGCTTCAAACCTTCCTTGGATCTGGGTGTAGTTCGGATTGCGGATTTTCAGCCAATTCGTGACGACGCCATCCGTATGGTAGACGCCAAACTTCGGCTTCGCCACGATGCCCTCGAGGTCGCGGTGGCAGACGGCGGCGTAAAACTCCTCGCCGCGCTCGGCAATCGCGTCTACGTACTGCAGCCGACTGTCGATCCGCGGCATGATGGCTTTCAGGCGGCGCTTCCGTTCCACGAGAGGCCGATCGCACAGGTTCTTCCCCTCGAGCTGCAGCAGGTCAAACGCGAGAAAGTGTGGCCATTCGCGGCGCCTCATCAACTTGTGGAAGTTACTCCGTGCATCGTTGTCGAGACAGACAATCTCCCCGTCGAGCACCGCGTCGTGCGCTCGGACCGAGTGCGCGATTTCCTCACATAACTGCGGCCACGTCGCGAAGGTATGACCGTTCCTCGAGATCAGTTCGCAGTGGTGACCACGCACGATGGCCAACCCACGGAAGCCGTCGTGCTTCAGCTCGAACAGCCAGTCCGGGTGGCTGAACGGCTCCGGAAGCGGCACCAACCGCATGGGGACGATTCGGGTCACGTTCTCAGTATAGGGTGGCATCGGCGCTGATCCCGCGGAGCCGTTAGAATGCTCGCATAGCTAGGGGGTGACCGATGGGATGGCGATTCCGGCGCAGTTTCAAAATCGCCCCTGGAATTCGACTCGATGTCGGCAAGCGAGGATTCTCGTCGCTGAGTCTTGGCGGCGGAGGCGCCACTCTGAACATTGGGAAGAAGGGTGTGAGGCCCACAGTTAGCCTGCCGGGTACCGGTCTGTCATTTTCATCTTCCTCTTCTTCTACAAATCGACCCATCAAGGGCGCCGACGCCAAAGTGATCGATCAAACCGGCACGGCGGACGTGAATGCGTTCCTGTGGGGCACGTCCGCGAAGCCGTCGGCGATGGTCGCGGGCGAGCGCTTCGGCCTCCACGTCAGTGTTCTGGAAGCTTCTGCTGGCCGCGCTCGGTACGTGCTGTGGGGTATCGGTGCTGTAGCGTGCGCCTTGTCGCTGTTTTTGCCCCAAGGCGCCATCGTGTTCGGGGCGGGCGTGTTGCTATTCCTAATCGGCTGCACGCAGCCGTCGCGGCGCACGTTGGAAACGAGAGAAGGGGAGCGAATTCAGACATTGGCCCGCGCTGAGCTCGCGCGGCGCCTGGAACTGTTTGCGGCTGCCGTAGCTGGTTTGACAGGCAATGCGACCGCGACCGACATCAGACGCGTCTTGTCACTCCAGCACGAGCTTTCGCTGACGGACCTGGAGGTGGCGCGGTACCAAATCGAACAGCAACAAGGCACCGCAGACCTTCTTGAATTTGAAAGCGGTTGCAACGGTCAATTGCCCGTTGAGAGCGGCCATGAGCAGGTTGTCTCGCCAGATCTCTGTTATTTCGCGCGAGCCGCGATATATGACAAACGTGGCGAGAACGATCCAAAGGGAACGTTGTACCTCACAGATGCACGTGTTGTTTTTCTTGCTGACGTCGGACTGACCGCGGCGCCGTGGCGAAAGGTGATTTCAGTCGGCCGCGATGGCCGAACTGTCCGCATTCAACGACGAGATCGAGAAACGCCCTATTTGTTTGATTGCCCCACCTATGGCGACGCGATGAAGGCGGAATACATTGCCAAGCACCTTCTAGCGGGCGGGTCGGCGTGACAGGATAGCGGCGTTGATCAGCGAAACGCGGACGGTCCGTCAGGACGCGATTTACTCCCAACCTCGCCCTGGCGCGACTTTGTTCTGGGAATATTTGGGATTAGAACGCAATCGGGTCGGACGAAAGTGCGGGCCTGGACTGGCTTATTTCTTCTCAGCCGGTGCCGGCGGCAGTTTGATTAAGTCCTTGCCTTCGGCATACCCGTAAATCACCGCTCGAAAGATCTGTCCGATCGTGACGCCGTCCCGTTGAGCGCGTTTTGCGAATTTATCCCATGCTTCCGGGCTCGCGTGCAGTCCTTCGCGAATGGGAAACAAGGTCCGTTGACCAGGCACGTGCCGTATTCTACTCCGCGACGTGGCGGATCGATCTGGGCGACTCATCGGCCCCGTCCACGGTTGCGGAGGTATTCCTCGATCATCCGCGCGACCTGATCGGCCGCGACCGGATCCTTCCTGCAACGCACATAGAGTTCTGCGAACACCAGCGACAAATGCCTGGGGTCATTACGGTCAGCACCCACTGATGACGGCGGCACATCTCGATCGCCATGTAAGCGCTGGCGACACGCCCTTTCAATATCGGTTAAGTCGTCGTCTTCGTCTTCTTCCTCTTTCCGTCGTGTCCCTCGTCGTGGCAACACCGCCGGCGGCACTGTTCCGGCGAGCGGTTCGGGAATGAGCGCGAGCGGTTCATCGCCCAACGTCAACGACCCGTGGCCAGGCCGGATGTGGAAGTCCTCAATCGCCTGCGAGAGTCCCATCCGTGACAGCACGCACGCGACTCTGAAGCCATGGTTGTCGCCGACACGCGAGATGATGAGTTGTAGGTCCGACCAGTTGTAGGTGGTGAGGTCGATCGTCTGGCGGCGGTCGCTCTCGACGGGCGGTAAATAGCTGGCCATCAGCCGTGTCACCCAATCGATGTGCGCGATCGTCCACTGCCCTGGCGGGGTGCGAAGCGGCACGCGATGGATCCCGCGATAGGGGAGTCCGACGGCGATGTGCTTCTGTAAACGTGCGATTTCCGTTTGGGCGCGCGGCGTCTGGCTGCGTTCAATGCGCTCGTAGGTGACTTGGAAGTGGAGCTCGGTCGCCTGACTGTTCACGATCGGGAGGTCGATACGATGCGGACGATAACGGAACCCTCCGGCTGGCGTGGGGTCGCCGATGTCGGCGCCGACGTGGGTGAACGCGCTTTTTCTGCGGTTGGCGCTGCGGTGCGCGGTCTGCGTTCGTTTAGCCGGTGGTGCTGTATCGCCGAACATGTGGCGGATGACTTGAATCTGCTGGTCGGCGTCCAGGCTGATGGCGTGTCGCAAATCCGTGTCGCGGTCCGGTGGGAGCGGGTTCATCGCACACCTCCGCGCTGTTGCCATTCGGCGAGCAGGTCGCGTGAGGCGTACTTGCGGTCGTGTTCGAACGCCCACACGATCCCTTTGGCGGCGTGGTATAGCGCTTCACCGCCTTGCTCGTTCAACACGATGCTGTGGCCGGCGACGAACCCACATTCCTTGTCGGTTCCGCACCACAAGCCCGTGTCAATGCCGTCAAGGGTGACCGAGAGGCGGAGATCCGCCGGCAACCATGTGGCGTATCTCGTGATAGGGAGATCAATGTGCTCGGCGCGGACACGTCGGCGTCGAGAAGGGGCGACGATTCGCGGTTCGCCCGCCATGCGAGCGAGCGCGTCGGCTTGAGCCGCGGCGTCGAGACTGATGAGTCGGCGAAGTTCGGGGTCGCGGTCGGGCGGAACAGGGTGCCTCATTTCGCACCGCCTTTCGGATCGCGGTTGTGTTCGTTGCGCATGTCCTGAAGGATTGCGTACGTGTCGATTGCGTACTCGGCCGCTGCGAGGGTTCGTGCATTGAGACGCTCGAGGGTCTTAATGATGCGCGTGGGAACGCGCGTTGCCGGCGGTCGGTTCGGATCGAAGCGCAGCACTGCGCCAAGGGTCGTCTTCATAGTGGCCTCTCTGTCTGAAAGGCCGGGCAGACTGATGGGTTTACAATGCGCATCAGCCTCACCCGGCGGTTACCTCGTCGGGTTGGTGAGGGACCGTTGACTGTTCGAGCAGTCGGCGGTCCCGATCTCGTTCGCGCGATCCTGTCGCGCTACCATCTCCCCAATATGGCCACTTCTCCTTTCCCCGGGCACTGTGTCATCAAGCCTCCGTTTGTTGCTACGTCGTGGACGGCTCAAAAACCTGCTCAGAATCCCCGTCTTTCGGCGCGTCGGCTGCGGGGGATTGTTGACACGCGCGGCGCTCGCGCTGGTAGGTGTTCACGGACACGCCTAGCGCCTTCGCTGCGGCACGCACGGGCAACGCCGACACGCTATTCAGGTTCGCTGTCGTAATGGTCACTGTGCGGCGTCCAAGGCGCTTACCTTGCGCTCTGGCGCGGCGAAGTCCCGAGATCGTCCGTTCGCGTAGTCGGCTGCGTTCAAACTCCGCCAGGGCGGCGAGGATCTGCATCTGTAATCGGCCGGCAGCGGTGGACAGGTCCAGTCCGTCCCGGAGACTCACAAGCGCGATGTCCAATCCTTGCAGCTCGTCCAGCAGCGTCACGAGGTGGCGCAGGCTTCGACCTAATCGGTCGAGGCTCCACACGATCACCATGTCGAAGCGGCGGCGCTTGGCATCTCTCAGTAGCTCGTCGAGGGCGGGGCGGCGTTCCTTGCTGCCGCTGATGCCTTCGTCGGCGTATTCGCGCGTCACGGTCCAGCCTCGGCCGTCGATATAGGCGGCGAGCTCTCGGCGCTGATTCTCTACGGTCTGATCGTCGGTGCTGACTCTGAGGTACGTGGCGATGCGTGGCGCGCGTGTCGGGATCATTTGCTCTCGTCCCCTTCTGCGTCGAATAGTTCGCGCTGTTCGGTCCGCTGTGCCTTCGCAGTCGGCGGCGTCAATGCAAACGGCAGATGGGCCACGGCTGGCGCGTTTCTCAACTCACGCGCGAAGTCCACGATCGGGCTGTTCGCGGTCGGCTCGAGATTGGCGGCACACGTGGCACACAGGCGGGTGCCTTTCGCGGTGGCGGTCGTCGCGGGTTCACGGTCACAACATTCGCACATCATCATCGGGCCTCGTCAGGCAGCGCGTGACGCTGCTATCGGGCCGGATTCTATCCGGCTCCGATTTCGGCCTTACAGGTTCATCGCGTTTCGTAGGGCGCGCATCCGGGCCTCATGGGTACGGGCTGCGCGAGCGGCACACAGCGCGCGCTGGATGCCGCGCAAGCGTCGGAAGTCGGCATCGGACAGATAGACGTGCTGGCGTTTCAGCGCTAGCAACGTGTCGAGTCGCGCGAGCACACGCGCGCGATAGTCCTGGAATTCAGCCGCGATCCGCTTCGCCTTGTCCGTGTTCGGCATCGGCACGATCGGCACGGGCCCGGCGTCCCTGATGATCGTCACAACCAATCGCGATCCGTGGTGCTTGCCCCCGCAGGAGCAATCGCAACGCGGGCCGCGCGCGAAGGTGCATCGATCGTCGCAGGGCGATCCACGGTGCGTGTGTGTGAGTCGGTCGCGTTCAACCTTCCCCATGCTTTCGATCTGGCCTGTGCACAATCCGCATTGCCAGTTGTAGCAGTCGGGGGCTTCGGTCACCGCGGCGATCGTCAGACATTCCACACAGCGGACAAACCAGCGCGGGCCGGTGCTGGCGTTGCCCGTGACGGCGGCGGGCTGTGGCGGGGGCCATGCTGCCGGCGTCTCGAGCGGGGCATCGAATAACGATGGCGTGTTCATTCGGCCTCGCTTTCATCGTCGGCGGGCCGTCCGGCTTTCAAGATGGCGTCTGCGGCTTTGAAGATACGGCGCGCGCTGGCTTCGGGGATGGTGTCTCCACTCAGCCAGGTCTGGATGTATCCGCGCGCGTAGTCGGCTCCGTCTAATCCCAAGGTTTCGCAGCACAACAGGGCGACCGACTCAGCCTCGGCCTCGCGCAAGGTGCGCGGGGTCATGTCTCCGTCGTGCTGGTCGGCCTCGGCGGTGTGTCCTAAGACCACGTGCGCGAGTTCGTGAAACGTGGTCTTGTGCGGAAGCGCGGCGATCGGGCTGATGGCGATCTGTCTGGCGCGTGCATACCCTTGTGCGTTGCCGTTCATCGATTCGAAGGGGATGCGTTCGATCGCTAGCGTGGCGAGTGCGCGATCAAGGTTCCATTCCGGCGGCAGGTCTGGCGCGTAGTCCGTGCCGTCGGTCTGCGACAACACAAACCATCGCGGTTTGAAGACAAACCGTGTGAACGTTGCTGCGTCCTGCTCTCCTCCGTCGTCCTGGCCGCCGGTGTCGGTCGGTCGGCGCTTGCACGTTACCGGCATGCACAGCGTGAGCGCCTTCTCGCCCTTGCGGACAAAGCGTCCACGGTCTTTCCAGCGCGGGAACGTTGCAAGCGGGCCCGGCGTAATGTCTCGCTCAGCGCATTGCATAAGCGCAAGGATCTGATTCCCCAAGCTGAAATTGTGGAACGCGGTATAAGCGGCGTGAATGGTGCCGGGTTTCTCGACGGCCTCGCGTAGCAGGTCGGTGAAGCGTGCCGTATCGGTGGTGTTCATCGCGCACCCGCCTTGCATCCGGCCCAGCGGGTCCGACGATCGAAGTGTGACGCGAGCGGGGCGCGACAATCGGGGCAGTGTCGCAGCAAGCGAGCGCGGATGCCGAACGCAGCTGCGCGCGGCGTGAGACTGATTAACGGTTGAAGCGGTTTTAAAAGGTGGAGGATTGAACGGCGGCGGGTTTTTCTCTCAGTCATCTGCGTGCTCCTTGTTAGGGCTGCAAAATTGGACCGAACGATTAGATTGACTCCATCGTAATGCAGGAAAATCCAAAGTCAATAGGGCAAACCGCGAATTAGAAAATAAATTTGGAATATTTTCATCGCGTGATCGCTAATCGTGTCGCGTTTGTGCGGGCCGAAATGCGCGCGGCGTTTCGATGTTCGTTGTTGGTGCGCGAGATCGATGGCGATGGCTGCGCGGCCGTACATCGGGGCGGCGTGCTCGCTGCCGGCAGTGCGGTCGCGGTGCCTGGCTACATGCTGCGCGCGCTCGATGGGTCGCTCGGTGCTCGAAGGTCGGCGCGTGTGGGCGGCTCAGTGCGCTGCGCGTTGACGTGCTGGCGTGGAAAACCCGCGCGCGTTTGGCACGACGTGCGCGCGCGATCCGAAAACGGCAATTTCCTGCGGGCGAATGCGTCGAGGGACCCAACCCACCCCCGCCACGTGATAGGTGGTCAGCGAGCGTAGATCGTCAAAACGCATCCATCCCTTCGGCAAAATGTTGTCCTGCGGGTCACGGAACAGGGGGGCCCGTTGGGGAAGTCCGAGACCAGTGGTGTCAGCGCATTCCAGTGGCGATCTCTGTGGCGAGCGTGCTCAGGATGGCGCCAACGAGCAACACAATGACGCCCATGAAGGACAGGTGAAGCCCGCCGGTGTGGGCGGCTTCCAGATGGGAGCGGAGGTCGTGATCGTCCTTCGCTCGAACCTGCTGTTCCTGTTGGATCGCCTGGGCGCGTTGTCGAGCCTCGGCGTCGATGCGATCGTCGAGTCGAGCCACATCCTCAGCGAGGCGTTCCACGTTGCTGATGACGGCGGCGAGTTGTGCGTCGAGAGGTGCGGTGGAGTCCATGCGGGTCCATGCACGCGCGCGCAGGTTCCCGCTGGCGCTGGCGATCACGCTTCCCTCCGCCTGAAATTCCACATCGCGGCGCCAGCGGGGCCGGCGGTCGAACCACTCACGAAACACCGTCGCCAGCGGCTTCAGTTTGAAGAGTTTGCGTGTGTCGCGAATACCAAAGGCAACCGTGCCGATGCCGATTAACTCGAGTGCTAATCCCGTCATCCGGATTCTGGACTCGCTCGCGCCGGGCCAGAAAGACGCGACCAGCGCGATCGCGACCACGCCGAGGGTGAACCACACGTGGCGCGCCTCCCGGAGCCATCGATACACGGCGCGCAACCAGCCAGTGATGTGTGTCAGGAACGACTGCATCTAGCGAGATGATAGCCACAAGAGCGCTCGAGACGCCCACATGCCGTCTGGCTACGGCTCGGTCCTTGAGGTGCCGTGACGATCGACTGGTTGCAAACTGGTTTGCACCCAGGCTTTTACGTCGTTTATGGGGACGTGCCTGCTTAGTAATAGGACGCGACAGCTCGGGGAAAGAAAACGGCAATTTCCTGCGGGGAGATCGCTGAGGGGACCCAACTGCCCCCCCTCACGTGATAGGTGGTCAGCGCAGACCGTTAAGCAAAAACCATTCGGACCCTGATCGCGATCGGCATTTTCCTGCGGGCGAATGCCTTTTTCTCGTTGGAGTCCCTGAAGGGTGGTCACGCGTCTGCATTTTTCGGATCGGCAATTCGCTGCGGTCGAATGCGCGTGTTCGGTTGGAGTCCCGCCGAGGTGGTCAGTGCTTCGTTTTGGAGAAAACGTGAAATTCCCCGTGCTGTATTCATTGGGGGACCTTCCCGCCTGTCACATTTCAGGTGAGCGGTCCCCTACGCATCAGTTCAAACGTTTTTGCGAAGCTATTGCCGCTGAGCGCCCGTGAAAAGATGCAGCGATGCGCGGGTGCCCTCGCGCGAACGCGGTTTATCTGGGACGCGACCAGATTCTGAATCCCAGCCGACGCCCTACGCTCTACGGCGTCGTGTGCGCAAGGCGGCGCGTGCCGGTCGCACGCGGGGCCTCTAGGCTGGTACGTAATGATCCGGACTCAAGTCCGCGTTTCTCGCGTGCCGCGAGTACGTGATCTCACCGCTCTCTCGGAGAGCACGTGATCTATCCGCTTCGGAGGCGGCCGCCGTGCGCCTGACCTACCGAAGTTCAGCACCCTAAGCTGCGAGAGCCTCGATTTACTGCGGAGTAGGACAAAGACGGACATCACCACCTATCTTTGCGCACAACGTGCAGTTGCTCACGTAACCGTCCCAACTTGGTCGCAGTGAGTGCTACATTTGGTTTCGGGAGGATCATCCACATGAGGTTCGCTCGATTACTTATCGCAGTGTTGCTCGTCACGTTACCGACTGCGGCGCGCGCACAGATGTTGGGAGTGAGTGGTGACCATTTCACCGTTAACGGGGCACCCAAGTATCTTCTTTTCGTTTCCTATTTTGATGCGATGCGCCGCGCGAACAGCGGTGGTGGTAACACGGGCGACCTCGACGCCGATTTCGCGTATCTCAAGAGTAAGGGCATCGATGGCATCAGAATTTTCCCGAATTGGTGGGTCTATAGCTGCGGCGGTAACACCCAGGACAACCAGACTTTGTTTCTGTCAAATGGTTCTATCAACGGGTCTATGCTGAACGTATTCAAGCGGATCTTGCAGCGCGCCGCTTCTCACGAGTTGCTTGTTGATGTGAGTTTCACTCGCGAGACGTACAATAACAACAACCGGATTCCGTTTCCGCAGTACAAGAACGCGATCGTACAGGTGGCCGGTGAGCTGGCCGCCGGTCATACGCACGTGTTCTTCGATATTCAGAACGAAATTCAAAACGACACCCCCGATGTTCTCCAACCCGGAGAAGCTGGCGAGATCGTCGCCGCCGTGCACGCGCGAGACCCCAACCGTATCGCTACTGCTTCAGTGGGCGACGGTGTCCTAGAGCGCACGCAAAACATGGATGTCGTCACCTATCACCGCATCCAGAACCCAGGTGATCCTAATTGGTACACCGCGGCGACGGTGTCCGCGGCGATTACCAGCCGCAAGAATGGCATGGCCCCCACGACGAAACCAATCTACGCCCAGGAACCGAAGCCGTTCAGACCCGCGGCAACATGTCCTTCCGATCAGGAGCATGATGCTGTGGACAGCCATCACCGGTCGGCCGCCGCTCACCATAAGTTGTACGGGGGCGCGGCATATACGTTCCACACCCGTCAGTCATTCCACATGGCGTCCAGCCGACTTGTGGACGCCCTAAACGCCGATCCCGCCCAGAAAGCCACACTGGAGAGTCTCCGTGCCGAAGTGGATGCAACGTCGTGGGGCATTGCGCCGCCCTCCCCGCCGCCGCCACCACCTGTGAACCACATGGACATCAACGGTGATGGCTACTCTGACCTGGTGTGGCAACAGCGCTCGAGTACCGGTCAACTCGTCGCGTGGTTCATGAATGGCTTGAATCGAATCGGCGCGTCGTTGTACAGCCCGGGCGCAGTCGTGCCTCTGGCATGGGAGATCCGTGGCTCCGGAGACTTTAATCAGGATGGAAAAACGGATCTTCTCTGGCGCCACAACCAGACTGGCGAAGTATTGGTCTGGTACATGGACGGCACGACGATGTTTGCTCACGCTTTTCTTCCCACCGTTAGCATCCTGTCGTGGGACATCGTCGGCGTAAGCGATGTCAATCGTGATGGCGATCCCGATATTGTGTGGCAGAAGGAGGACGACAAGACGTTGCTCGTTTGGTACATGGATGGGGCGACACGTGTAAGCACGGATTGGATGGCATCAACGAGTGATCCGCTCTGGCGCGTCGTCGCAACCGCTGATTTCAACAGCGACGCTAAACCAGACCTCCTCTGGCAACACGACAGCACCGCCCAGTTGATCATTTGGTATATGGATGGTGTCATTCACGCCGGCACGCAGTACACCTCGAATCAAACAACCGTTCCCGCATGGAAAGTCGTTGGAACTGGCGATTTCAATAATGACGGGCACACGGACCTGGCCTGGCAGCATAACGGGGCTGGCGCGGCGGACTTCGAGAAAGTCGTCATTTGGTTCATGAATGGCGCAACCTTTACCGGCGGTGGCTACGCGGCCCCCGCAAAGGCAGATGAGTCAAGTTGGAAAGTGGTCACCTCGTATTAGGAGGACGCAACGTTGTCGTGGCGCCATCGTCGTATGGGACGGCGATGGCGCTAACTACCGTCTTGCTACAACCATCGCTACTAGTCCTCCCGACGACATCAAGCGGCTTACCTGCCGCAGTTGGCGATTCGCTATTCCTCCGACGAGACAAATGAACGCCTTGGTATGGCGAATGGCGCGGATTTATCCACGCGTCAAGCTGCTGCCGTCCGCGCTGCCGTCCGGCCCGTATAATCCACGGAACGATTGGCTCTCACCCCCGGCACTCGCCTCGGCCCGTATGAAGTGATCAGCGCCATCGGCGCCGGCGGCATGGGCGAGGTCTACAAGGCCCGTGACGCGCGCCTGCAGCGCGACGTCGCCGTGAAGGTCCTTCCGGCGAGTGTCGCGCGCGATCCGGAACAGCGCGCCCGGTTCGAGCGCGAGACGCGGGCCGTGGCGGCGCTGTCGCACCCGAACGTGCTCGCGATCTTCGACACCGGCTCGCATGAGGAACAGCTCTACGCCGTGACCGAGCTGCTCGAAGGCGAGACGCTGCGGGACCGGCTGAAGAGCGGCGCGGTTCCCGTCCGGAAGGCCCTCGACTGGGCCGTGCAGATCGCCCGCGGCCTGGCCGCGGCGCACGACAAGCAGCTGGTGCATCGCGACTTGAAGCCGGAGAATATCTTCCTGCTCAAGGACGGGCGCGTGAAGATCCTCGACTTCGGCCTCGCGCGCCAGATGCCGGCGTCGGGCGCGGACGAGGAGAGTGAAACCCTGGCCGCCCTGACCGACGCCGGCACGGTGCTCGGCACCGTGGGCTACATGGCGCCCGAGCAGGTGCGGGGCCATGTGGTTGACGTACGCGCGGACCTGTTTGCGTTCGGCGCCGTTCTCTACGAGATGCTGACCGGCCGTCGCGCGTTTCGGCGTGACACGGCGGCCGAGACGATGACCGCGATTCTCCACGAGGATCCGCCCGAGTTCGGCACGGTGCACGCCGATTTGCACCCATCCCTCGAGCGCATCGTCCGGCATTGTCTCGAAAAAAACGTCGGCGAGCGGTTCCAGACGGCGCGCGACGTCGCATTTGCGCTCGAGGGGTTTTCGGGGCCGAGCACGACCGTGAGCGGCGGACAGTCAACGCCGTCGTCAGCCGGCGTTCCGGTGACGCGGCAACGTGGCGTGACGCTTATGGGCGCGGCAGTGGTCGTGGGCGTCCTGCTGATCGCGTGGTTCGCGATGTCGAGATCGGATGGGTCGCGGGAGGGCAGTGGCGGGGCGCCGCCGATCGTGATCGGCGCGGCCACACAGGTCACCGCGGAGGACGGACTCGAGATCCATCCGGCCCTGTCGCCGGACGGCAAGCTCCTGGCGTATGCCGCCGGCAAGGCGACTGAGATGCGCATCTTCATCCGGCCGGTCGCCGGGGGGCGCACGCTGACGCTCTCCGAGAGCGGCAATGCGTTCGAGTACGAGCCGCGTTGGTCACCCGATGGCAGCCAGATTCTGTTCCTGCAGCGGAACGGTGTGTTCGTCGCGTCGGCGCTCGGCGGGACGTCGCGGCGGGTCGCAGGCGGGCCCGTCACCGGGGCCGCGTGGGCCCCCGACGGCAAGCAGGTGCTGGTCGCTCGCGCCAACACGCTCGCCGTCGTGCCACTCGAGGGCGGCCCTGAGCGTTCACTCGCGAGCGGCGAACCCGAGGTGCACTCGTGCGCCTGGTCGCCGCTGAATGACTGGGTCGCCTGTGTGTCCGGCAATGTCAGGTCGGTCGTGCCGGGCAGCACATTCGGGAACGTCGCCCCAAGCGCGATCGTGATGGCGCCGGTCAAGGGCGGTTCGTTCGTGACCGTTACCGACCGCACGGCCGCGAATCTCAGCCCGGCCTGGTCACCCGACGGCCATGAGCTGTACTTCGTTTCGAACCGCGAAGGGCCGCGCGACATCTATGTGGTTGACGTGCGCGGCGATCAGGGCCCGGAGGACGCGGCGCGCAGGGTAACGACCGGCCTCGGCGTCCAGTCGATCGCGTTTGCCGCCAGTGGCGCGCGGCTCGTGTATGTCGCGTACGCCGCGCGCGCGAACATCTGGTCGCTGCCGATCCCCTCGGGCGCGGCGATTGATACGATGGGCGCGCAGGCCCTGACCAGCGGCAGTCAGATCGTCGAATCCATCCGGATCTCGAGAGACCAGAAATGGGTCGTCTATGATTCGACGCTGCATCTGAACGCCGAGGTCTTCCGCATGCCTATCGGCGGCGGACCAGCCGAGCGCCTGACGACCCATCCCGCCGACGACTTTGCGCCGGACCTGTCGCCCAACGGCCAGGCCGTCGCGTACCACTCGTGGCGATCGGGATCGCGCGACATCTACGTGCAGGCGCTCGACGGCGGACCGACGGTGACCATCACAGCGACGCCCGGGCAGGAGAGCTATCCGATCTGGTCACCTGACGGCCGCGCCATCGCCTTCGCTGATCAGGACCGCAAGGAAGGGTTCGCGCTGGGGAGTCTAAGGCTGGTGCGCCAGGAGGCGTCGGGCGGCTGGGCGGCGCCGGTGTTCCTTGGGGAAAATTTCGCCCCACGCGGCGCCTGGTTCGACGAGCGCACGCTGGTCTATCCCCGCAATGGGACTTTGGAGGCCATTCCGGTGGACGGCGGCCCTGTGCGCGTCGTGTACGCGCCGGTTCCCGGCTCGGCGGATCCGTCCGTGCGCAGCGTGGAGGCCTCCGTCGATGGCCGCACGCTGTACTTCAAGAGCGAAGGAGCTGAAGGCCAGTCCGGGATCTGGGCCGTGCCCACGGACGGCGGCAAGCCGCGGCTGCTCGTTCGGTTCGTCGATCCCGCGCGCCCGTCCATTCGGCCGGACTTCGCCGTCGGCGCCGGACGGTTCTTCTTCACGCTCGAAGACCGCCAAGCCGACATCTGGGTGGCCGAAGTCGCCAGGAGTGCCAACTAGCCAAAGGTGCCGGAGTTGGGACTTCCGCCGGGTGTTCCGCTCCAGCCGTGAAACGGCGCCGGCGCCCAGATGACCGGAATGACGAAGAGAAGCCGGGACGACACCAATTTCCCGGCGCGCGCGGCTCGGGTTGATGCGGTTGCCGCGGGATTACTCCTGTGTAGTCGCGTAGCGTTTACTAAGCGCGTGTTCCTAAAACGTCAGCCACGACAACACTGAGAAGCGACAAACAACAAACCCGCTTCGACTCGCCTAAGGACCTGCGCTGCGAGTAGAAACAGCCCCCCTACCTAGAGCCGTCTGCATATCGGCTGTGAACGTGACGCTGACGCCGCTGAACACATTCAAGAATCAGGATGGCGACGTCTCGATCTGGGACTTACGCCTGCGACGACGATTAACGCCGGTCGTGGCCGACGTTTTAGGAACACGCGCTTAGTAAACGCTAGCGCCTGGGTCCTAAAACAATTGTCAAAAAACTACGAGTTGAAAATATTTCCAATTTGATGTAGAGTCTTATTCAGTGACCAAAGCGTCCATTGTTCTCACGGCCCCTGAAGTCGCACGCGTTGTGTCTAGGCTTGAGCCACGCATGCGGATCACGGACTACCAGGTGCGGTATCTGGCGACGCTTCGATGCGTCACTCCGTCAGCGCACGAGCCAACAACCTCGGGCGATTCGGCGCTTTATACCCCGGTCGATGTGGCGCTGATTCGGCTCATCCTTCGGCTCGTAGCTGAAGGTGCGCCGTATTGGATGGCGCGGGCTGCGGTTGCGCAGTGCGCGGGCCGGTTGCGAGTGCAACTCGCGAGCGGGCACGCGACGACATTCGTGGTGGATGGCCCGGTGGGCTCCCTCGATGGCGACACGAGTGCACACGCGCGCGCGATGACGTGGGCGGTACCACTGTCCGATGTGCGCCGCGGCTTGATGGCGGCACTTCGCGGAGAGCGCCAGCGTCAACCAGTGTGGGCGAGGTGGGGTGCCCGCACGCCGGCGCAGGCGATCCGACTGGCGGAGGCGCGCGCGTGACGACTCGGGAGCGGCGGATCTGTCTCCGTGCGTTATGGGCAGCGGTTCGAGCGACGCACGTGTTGCCACGGAAACGAGCGATGCGGGTCGTGGGCGAACTTCATTCTGCGATTGAGGCGGTCTATAACGATCACGGAGACGAACGCGCGGCGGAGGCGTGCCGGCAGGGACGCGCGGATGCAGAAGTCGAGATCGCCGCAGCTCGCGACGACGGATTTCGCGCGGGCGCAATCTCGGTAATGAAGCGGTCGGACTTCCGCGAGGTGGGATTCACGGCAGATCCGATGGACTTGCGAAGTATTCACTAAGGGTGGGAGAAACGATGAACGGAAGTGTTATCGGCTGAGCACGTAGGCACTTTTCAATCTAGCGTCCAACGAAGACGGCTCCCTGCATCCAGCGGAATGGGTGTCAGCGGAGCCGTCTTTCTATTTATTGGTCGAGGTAACTCAACGGGAACCCAGAGGGTTCCTAAGTAGACGCACGGAGATGTCAGATGCCTTCTAGGTACACACAATACGGCGGGGCTGCTGGTGCGGATCACGCACTGCGTGAGATGGTCGCTGAACGCATTGCGACGCAGATGCAACAGCATGAGATTGAGCGGCAACGCCAGGGTGATGCCCGCGCTGAGCGTCAATTGCGTGTCAGCGAGGACACCGCGAAGTTCAATCGCGAGGCACAGCAGGAGCAGAGCGACCAGGTTGCCGCTCAGCGGCGTCAGACCGTGGCGCATACGCTGGCGAGCGACCTCGCACCTGAGGACGCGCTCGACCCGCAACAGGTGGCGACGCTGCGGGCGGGCAATCTCGGCAGCAACGTCGAACATCAGCCGATGACGTTGCCGAGTCGTGCGATCACCGGCTATGCGACCACGCCTGAACGCGGCAAGCCGTCTACTGGGTTCCTTCGCACCGTCCAACAGCCGGGACAGGGTGAACGTGACGTGTATCGCGGTACGCCTACACAGCGACACACGCAGGAACAGCAGCGGCAACTGCAGCAGTGGATTAGTCAGTTGCCGGCGGATAGTCCTCAGAGGATGGCGCTGGAGTACCAAGCCATGACGGGGAACAACCCGCCTGCGGCGTTGTTCCCGCGCGCGCCGACCGCGCCGACAGCCCGGTATTCCGCGCATCCGATGTTCGATGAGACCGGAAACCAAACCGGGATCGGGGCGTTCAATAACATCACCGGCGACATGCGGCCCGTCAACTCCGGCGGTGGCTTTCTCCGCTCGCCTGGCGGCGGTGCGTCGTCGCGTCAGTTGCCAGGGCGCGTGGAGAATTTCCTAATGCAACTGCGGAGTAAGCATCCGCGCTACGACGAGGCGATGGCCGAGCTTGCGCCCATTTTGGCCAACGCGCAGGGAGAAACGTTCTCGCATCTGGCGGCCGCCACGGCGTTGCGTCAGCTCTATGCGCAGCCGGCTGGCAATGACCCCTCGTCGGGGCTCGATGTCGCGTCTATTCTCGGGACCGGCGGCCGGTCATCGGGCAGCGGCCCCAGTAGGCCCACGACGCCATCATCGGCGCCCGCAAGTACGGGCGGTCGAGTGACGCGGGCGGAACTGCGCGCGGTCGCGCAGCAACTCGGCATCAGTGAACAGGACGCCTCCCAGCAGGCCCGCGCCCGCGGGCTGGCGGTCGAGTAACGAACGAGATGGCCCGCACACTCGAGGAACAGGAAACCATCGCCCGGTTTGACCGGACGGATGGTCCAGCCCATTTGTATACGGCCTCTCAGAGTCAGGCCCGTCGGTGGGTCCGCCGGGGATACGCCGTCACGCCGAGCGGCGGTGGATTTGTGGCGTCTGTACCGAAGTCCTGCATCAGTTTCCGGACGTTGAAGCCCTCCAGTGCCGCGGTCGAGACTTCGATCGAGAAACCCCGCACGGGATCACGGTTTTTGACACGGAAGGCCCCTTCTGTGAACCGCGCTCACTTGGTGATCGACTAATGCCTGCACGCGATCCCTTTCTTGATGCCCTGGCGACCGTCCGGAGCGCCGCGCCCTCGCCATCGGCCGCAGCAGAAGACCCGTTCCTCTCAGCTCTGACGAAGGTCCGGGGTGCCGCGGAAGAGTCGGCCGGCCCCTCGCTCGGCCAGCAGGTGCTGCGTACAGGGTTACGCGTCGGTGGCGGCATCCTCGGGTCGGTGGCCGGTGGTCTCGTGGGCGCGCCCGCGGGTCCTACCGGCGTGCTCGCCGGTGCGATGGCCGGCGGGGGACTCGGCTCTGGTCTCGGGGAGCTCGGTGCGGAATGGCTCGAGACCCAACCTGGACGCGGGCACGTACGCGACAGCATTAATCCGTATCAGGTGGCGACCCAATCCGCGCTCGGGGCCATTCCCATTGCTGGCCCACGGGCGGGCCTGTCGGGTACTCAGCGCGGGCGCACGGCAAGCGGTGAAGGGTGCGACGTTGGGCGGTGCCGCACATGCTGCGACGAGCCTTGCGGAAGGCGACGATCCCACGCTCTCCGGTGTCGCGACGGGCGCGGGGTTGGGCGCGGTGCTGGGTGGGGCATTCGGCGCGGCCGCGCCCAGAGGCACGAAGCCGCAGCCGGTGCCCCAACCGAAAGGATTCCTGCGCGCGGCCCCGGGCTACGTGGCGGGGCCATCTGGCGAGGTCGCGCCGTTCGGCACCGACATCCCAATGGCGCACGCGCCCGATGGGTCGTTTGTCCGTGGCGTGCCAGCGGAGTATGCACGCCGGGAAGTCCGCGCATTGCTGCCAGAGGGACGCGCACCGTTTATCGCGGGTGAAGGTGGACAGGTCGCCGCCCCCGGCACGTCGGCCGACGCGTTTACATCCGCGCTGCATGCCGTTCGATCGGCCTCGCGCGAGTCTGCGTCTGAAGTGAAGGGCGTACCGGCTGCGATTGCGGGGAGAGAGTTCGACGGCCGCACGTTGACAAACACGATCTATTCCGGCGATCCGCACGCGGTCGATGCGCCCCTGATCGATCTCACGCCAGACGAGCAACAGGGCTTGCGCTGGCTCCGTGAAGAACTCAGCAACCTCCCCTTCACGAAGCGCACGTTTATCGAGGGGCCTGCGCGGCGCGGTGGCGATCTGGAAGTGATCCCAGGCGGGGCCGGTGCGCCTATCTACGATGACATCGTGCAGGTCCGCGGCAGTCATGCTACACGCGGTGAAGTTGTGGAGGGCATCGACAAGTTACTGAACGGTCAGCAGTCGGCCGTTGGACAAGATGCGCTCAAAATTGCCCGTCGGTTGATGACTGACGATGGTGAGGTGCGTGGCCGGATGTACCTTCCGCGCGAAGCGGGCGATGCCACGCCGGCGAATCCGGACGCGTTGCGCGTCCAGAGACTTGAACATCTGCCGCAACAGCAACGGGCGGTGCAGGAACGTGCGGCCTCTGCGCTTGAGCGCGGTCCCGACCCATTCATCAGCGCGTACCGCGACCGGTTCGACAACGTGGTGAGCGCCGATCTGGCCAAGGAACTGTTTCCCGAGTACACCGCGAGCCGACAGGCGCGGACCCTGAACACCCTTGCCGTCCATCGGCCGTCGTCCGTGGTCGCGCACAAGGTGTTTGAGCAGATGCTACAGGAACCCCCGCCACCGGGACGCGATGCGCTGGTCGTGTTTACCGGTGGCGGGACGGGCAGCGGGAAAAGCACTGGCCTCGCGACGATGTTTCCTACGCTGCAACAAAACGCGCACATTGTCTACGACAGCACCCTGGCCAATCCTGCGGGGGCGGTGCGAGACGTCCGCTCGGCGCTCGATGCGGGCCACGAAGTCGGGGTTGTCTTTACCTATCGGGACGTGATCGATGCGTTCCGCAACGGCGTGTTGCCTCGAACGGTGGAGGAGGGCCGGTCGGTGACGATGGCCTCTCACGCGCGCACGCACACACGCGCGCTCGAGTCCCTCCAGCGCATACAGGCCGAATTTTCAGGCGACCCGCGTGTGATAGTCATGGTGGTTGATAACACCGGTCCCGCACCAACCCTGCGACATGTGGAGGAATTGGCGAATGTTGCCTATAATGAAATCGATGTCCGGCGACAACTCCAGGAAGTCCTCGACTCCGAATATGCCGCCGGGCGTATCCCCGAAGACGTCTACCGCGCCACCCACGGGCCAAGCGTCGCAGAAGTTTCGTCGCCTCGTGATCGCGGGCGTGCAGAACTTCAAGGGCTGGCCTCAGCCCAAGCGGACCCCCTAACTCATCGCCACTCGGAATTTGGCGGGATCCCGATCCGGGCCGCGATGCACGTGGGTGGTGGCGTCGGTGGCGCGGCCTTTGGTGCGGCCACTGGCGACGATCCCAACGATCGCCTCGAGCGTGCGGCGCTCTTTGGTGCGGCAGGCGCGGCGGGCCCAGGCGTGCTTCGTGGCGGGTTCTTGCGCAGCCATACACTGGCGCCACAGCAGGGCCGCTTGCGCGTTGGTCAGGGTCTTAGCGCTCGCACGCCTGTTCCAGGCACAGGCGATATTCCAGCGCATCGACTACTCACGATGCCTGTCCTGACGGATGACGTACAGGACGCGGCTGATGACATCCTCGCGCGGCACGGCGGATTTGAGCGGCAGCGCCGCGGTGTGCAGTCCGTTCCGCGAACGGAAGGATTGGCGGATCGCATCGCCGTGCCGACGGATACACCGTTACGGGCCGGGACCGCGCTCAATGCTGAACGGATGCGCGCTTACCAGAACGCGACGGCAACCATTCTGCGGAAGCAGCGAGCGCTTGAGGACGCGGTGAAGTCTGGGAAGGGCACGCCCGCGGACGAGTTAGAGCTCGCGCGTGTGAAATCTGAGGCGGAAGTCCTGACGGCGAGTTTTCGTGGCGCGGCTGCCGAAGCTGGACGAGCCTTGCACATTCTGCGGTATCAATCGCGCATCCTCCAGAGCGGCGATCCAGAGGCCATCAAAGAAGCGGCGCAGTATAGCCGTCATGGTGTGCAGGAGCAGGCGCAGTCGGTGTTTTACGCCAACATCCTGAGCGGGATTCAGACGCACGAGCGGAACGTGCTCGGCAATCTGAGCAATGCGATCTACAGCCTCGCGGCGCATCCCTTTGCCGTCGGTGCTGACGCCGTGCGGTCTGTCGCCAACGGTCAGCCTCGGCAGGTGTTCCTCGGAGAACTGCCGGAGCGTATTGCGGGCACCGTTGCCGCCTTACCGCGGGCGTTTGGGAATGCGTTGCGTGCGGCCCGTACGGGTGTGGCCGCCTCAGATGTGACCACGTTCGACCGTCCGGCGATTCGGGAATTTCAGGGCGGCGGGGCCAACCCGTTTAACTGGCCGAAACGGGCGCTTGAGAGCGTCGATGATTTCTTTTCGACGGTGGCAGCCGAACAAACCTTATACGGCGCAGCGTTCGCACAAGCGAAACGCGAGGGCGTGTCGGGCCAACGGTTACTCGACCGTGTCGCTGAATTGAAAGTACATCCATCTGACGAAATTCTGAGCGAAGTCCAATCGCAGCGGGCTCGTCTGTTGTTTCGTGAAAAACCCGGCCGGATTGCCGATGCCGTACTTGCTGCGAAACGCCATCTTCCTCTGTTGGGGTATGTCGCGCCCTTCGTCCGAGTGCCGGCGAATATTATCCGCCAGGGGTTTGAAGCCTCGCCGCTTGGCTTCGGAATGCCCGCCGCTCGGGCGGGTGGTCGTAGTGGTGCTGATGCGATGGGCCGCGCGGCGGCTGGCTCTCTGGCGTTGGCGCCGTTGGCCTACTATGCGGCGCTGGGAAAGATCACCGGGGACGCGCCCGCCGATCCGGCGAAGCGGGCAGCGTTCTATGAATCCGGCAAGCGGCCGAACTCCATTTTGATCGGTGAGACGTGGTACTCGTATCAGACGGTGCAACCTCTCAACGTTCCACTGGCGATCGTGGCGAACGGTTTTCAGGCATGGCGTGAAGCACAGGGCGATCCAGACACCACAGCCGATCAAATCGCAACGAGCATCATCGGCGGGACGGCGAGTTCGCTGCTGGATCAGTCGTTTCTCTCTGGCGTGTCGGCGCTGGTCGATGCGCTGGGCGATCCCGAACGATACGGCCGTCGGTTTGTGCAACAGCTCGCTACCGGCTTTGTGCCGCTGAGTGGATTCCTGCGAACGGTGGCGCATGCCACGGATCCGATCGTCCGCAACCCGAAATCGGTCATGGAGGGGGTTCAAGCGATCATCCCCGGCCAAGGTCGAACGCTCGAGCCGCGCTTAACGCGATTCGGTGAGCCGGTGCCGCGCGTCGAGGGCGCGCTGAACGTGTTCAAGCGGTCGCCGGTCGTGAATGATCCGGTCGCGTCGATGTTGGATGAGGCGGGCGTGGATCTGCGGCCGGCGCAAGGGCCACAGGATGTGACGGTGGCGCGAGGCGTCAAATTGCCGCTTGAGCGTTCGGAACAGTTCGCCGCGGGGCAGGCGTCTGGTCGAGTGATGCGGCAGGTCTTAGAACGGTTACAGGCGTCGCCCGTGTTTCAACGCGCGAGTCCTGTGCAACAGCAGCGTCTCATCGAACACGCGATCGCGCAGTCGCGTGATGCGGTTCGTCAACAGTTAGTGCGCGAGGCGGTCCTCGACCGACTCGGCGCGAGATAAGGGAAGCAACGACATGGCAGGCGGCTTGTTTGGAACGTTCCAAGCGCAGCGGGACGACGACGATCCGGCACTCACTGCGCACGCACCGCCAGCGAGCAAGCGTGCGACCGCCAATGGGCGGAGGCACTACCCCAACGTCGCATCATGGCCTCACTCCGGGAATGCCGCCAGGAGCGATGCCGGGCAGCAGGCCGATGCCGACGGGGCCAGCCTCACCCGAACAAATCGCGATGGTGAATCCGTCGCGTCCGAGTGGAGACATCAGCCCAGCGGAGATTGCCGCGCTGATGGAGGCCATGAACGCGCGGGCGGGCGAGTTACAGAACGGGCCAATACCTGAGCAGCCATCCGACATCGATGTGGCGCTTCGTGGGGCGCAGCCGTTCTCGCGCGAGGATCTCGCGCAGGCGTCGAAGCCTGATTTCGAGTACGGCCAGATGGCTGACCCCTTCAAGAAATTGCTAATGCTGCACACGTTCCGGAATCAGCAGCGCGGCGGATCTGGTAATCCTTGGGACTGAATTCGCAACAGAGATACGAGGTGGCGCGTGTCAAAGGAACGAGGCGGTAAAAGGCGTGTGGCGGTCGCGACGCAGAAGATTGCCGAGTGGGCAGCGTCCAAGGCGGCGGCGGCCCCACCAACAGCCGTCGTGCCTGCGGCGCGGCACCTGGCCGGTCGCGGCAGTGCGATGACCACAGACGAGATCGAGGCGGTACGGTTCGACTTCTTAACTGCGGGCCTCAGTCGTGTACAGCTCGCCAAGAAACACGGCCGCACGCGTGCGACGATTGCGCGTTGCCTCGAGGGCAAGGACTTTGACGAGATGCGCCGCGCTGTCGAGGTTGAGGTGCGCGATCAAATACGGATCAGAATGATCCGGAAGGCCGATAGCGCCATGCAGTCGTGGGAGGACTCACTCGCGCCGGCAGCGGAACGCGGCAACCACAAGCCGGCGCGCGATCTGATGCTTCACGCGGGGATCATCGATCCGATTGAATCAACCGAAAGCGGTCCTAAGGTTGTCGTGCAGATCGGCGCGAGCGCGGCTGATGTACGAATCGGTATCAGTGTGCCTGATGGTGCGGTGCAGGTTGGGGTTGTGAATGGCGAGAACTGACCAAGCGCAATCGTGTCAGCCGCTGGTCGATGACGGCGAGCGCTTGGCGACAATCGACCGCGGTCCGAACGTCGAATTGCGCATCGGCCTGAAGGAGTTTAAGGGGCATCGGTTCATTCGCCTGCAGGAGTGGTCAGTGAATGCCCACAACTCGCAGTGGTGGCCGGTGAAGGGGAAGGGTTGTTCAATCAAGCTTCGCGAGATCGATGCTGTGGTTGCGGCCTTGAACGCGGCACGGAAGACGGGGCAGGGTGTCGAATGAGTAGGCTAAAGAAAAATAGTCAAGCTTTGGCCGTAAATTTACGGCCAATATCCAAGGGCGACTCTCAGCACATTTACTACGGCAGCGAACCCACAGAAAAGCCCCCCCCGCACGTCGCGAGTTGGCATCGCGGATCACGTCTGGGCGATTAAAGAATCATTGGGCTTTTGGCGAGAAACAGCGAAGGCTTAGCGTAAGTGGGCCGCCATGCTAGACAACTGGGCTAAAGCCGATAATACTTGTCAAGTATGATGACCGAGCAAGAACAGGCAGCGGCCATCGGCACCCAGTACCCCCTTCTGTTTAGCTACAGAGACACGCTGTTCGGAAACGCTGTCGTCTTGGAAGTCCAGGCCACCAACGGCCGTGCGCTCTGCGTGAAGGAATCCGAAGACGAGTACCTGGATGTACGGGATCAACCCTGGCGGAATGGCTGCGTCCGGTGATAGTCCAGATGCCGCGCATGCAGCGTTCAGGAAAGCATTCTCGCAAATCTTGATCGACATCGCGAACGACGCTGAATCGTTTGAAGCTTTTCAGTCTGCCGTAGCTACGTTCTTTGATGATACAAATAGTGGTTACGAGGCCGACTGGCAGCAAGCAATTCTCGCTGTCAGGCGCGGCGAAGTATCGTTAGAGGGAATCCCGCTCGTTCCGGCTAACTCGCCGCGCACCATCGTCGTCACAGCCAAGGAAGTGGCAAAGCTCACAACGCAAGACAACAGCGCGAATCTGCAATACCTTCTCGCCGCGTAGCGAATGCCGCGTCTCGTCAGACTAGATGATGTCTGGCGGATGCTTGATAACTGCTTGGCCGGTCACGAACGTATCCCCAAACCCCACCGCTGGAACGTGAAGTTTAACGGGCGGATTTACCACGAAATACCGCTTGGTGAGCATGGACGCCGCAAAAATCCAGAAATCGAGACCGGCCACATTAGAGGACTGGTGAAATTTTTCCAAATTCCAGACCAGTGCTACAAGCAATACATCGACATCCACTGACCCCCCGCCGCTTAAACGTGGCCCCCTCTCAGACTGGCTGAACATTAAACTAACCCATTACCAGCGCGTTCAAGCCGTTGCTGCGCCAGCCACACGAGGGAAGAAATTATCGGGAGAGCCAGATGAGCACTTCCTCCATGAAGACTGCACTGTCCTTTCCCCAATAGGGAGTCAGGTTCTTAACATCGCCTGAGAGCCTCACGGCATTAGGGTCGCCCAGGAACAGGGACGCCATGCCTTCACCGAGCACCACGATGCGCCCTCCGGTGTCGAGACGTCTGTACGCCCCGAACGGGTGCCAAGGTTTGCCCTCTTTGTCGAGCTGATACGCGAACGCCGTGCCCCCCTCGACAGCGCGGCCGCCGACGCCAAGATTTAGTAGTTACCTCTTGGCATCTACGTCTTCGACAAACCAAGTGACTCAACCGCGCACGAGTAGTACCTGCACGCCGTTTACCAAAAGAGCCATCCAGAAGAACCAGAAGGCGACTCGGGGCCAGTTATAACGCCCAGCTTGCTCTTTGTCTCGGTCTCGCACGGCTATCAGGCCGGCGAATAACGCGGGCACGAAGACCGCTCCAGACAATGCCCCCAAAAAACCGGTGGCGTCGAACGCAGTGGTCGGCAAGCCTCCCCAACGCATCATCAAAAATACGACACAAACCGCCACGCCGGCGACGGTGAATGCGGCGGCAGAGCGAAGCTTGGTCATCTCTTCGTCCTTACATATGCCGAGATGGCTGGGTGGCCTCCTTCGATGCTTGTGGCGATCGGACCCCACACAGCGACTAGAGTTACCAGATAATACGACTAAGGTAGGGTCGAGACTTCTTCATCAGAGCAGGAAGCCATGGCTGTTGTTTGTCCGCAAAGAGCAGCCGCTCTGCGCTGGCGACGGTTCGTCGGTTTACCTCGCGAACGAGTTTTTGCCTGGCTTGTATGTAAAGAGTCGCCATCTCTTGGCCCTTATGGTGACTTCCCAGTAATGCTAGCCGGGGAGAAAGTGGAAACGAGATCTCAGACTGCGCAGTCCCGACGCCGAGGCCTTCGAAGAAGAATGCGGGGTTGTCGCTCGTAACGAAGAACTGCGGTCCGGCCGTGGACGTTAGTCTCCATGTCATTGATGCGATGGCCTGAGCCATCTTAATCGGCGGCCACGGTGACTCTATTCGGTCGATAACCTCTTTTGGCGGCTCGCCGCGAAATTCCTCACGTATCCGCTCGAGTTCGGCAAGCCGCTCGGCGAACGACGGTCCTGGCTTTAGGGCGTCAATGGCATTCTTAAACGTGTCCTCAAGGGCTTTTGGCAGAGTCTCTTCGCGCGCAATTCGCCGCCTACGGGGGACGCGCTTCATCATCGTCGCCGTGTAAATGGCGAAGTGCATTCTTTGTTCTTGAGTTATCAGCTGCCCCGCCCGCAGTTGGCTGAGGATGATATTGGCCGGTCCTTCGAGCTTCTGTGCAAGCTCCGCCTCCACGTCTGCATCGTAGAAGTTCGGTGCTTGTGCAACCTTTTTAATTGGCAACCTTTTGCACGAGTGATCTTTCTTGTCGTAGGTCCACACCATTCCGAGATCTGCGGAAATCGCAAAGGCGCGTAAGTACTCCTGCGGTACGTAGTGATGTCCCATCGGTCGGCAGGGCGTTTGCTACAGTTTTACTACAGTGGCGCTTTTTGGAGTCGTCCGCAGGCGTTATGTGCTTTGATGACGCTCGATTTCATTAACAAACAGTGCTGGGGTGGAATCGAACCCGCACGCTCGTTTCCGAACCCAGGATTTTAAGTCGGATCGAGACTGGCGATATAGAGGATCGTGCAGCCAAATACCTCGTTGCCAGGATCAACTACTGGCAAATGCTGATTTTCGGGTCTTTCGTGATTTAGTCGCACACTTTATGCGCAGCTACAAGGACATGGCCGCGGCAGAGAGTCTGGTCGAGGATTCCGTTCACACCTGGTTTGAGCAAGCACTCGTTGAGGCCGTGATGGGCGTGCAGGCACTCCGCAGTAGCAAAGAATGGTGAACCGACGAGATCGCGCGCGCGCTGTCTGAGGAAGCACTAACAGCTTGCGTGATGCAGCGGTACCACATTTACTTCGCGGTAAAGCGCGAACTTGGCGCCAAGATTGGTAGCGCCAAACAGATGTGATTGCATCAACCGACCCTGGACCTGCCATGGCGCCGACGTACTCACAATGGGCAACCGCCTTCCGACGTAACAACAGTCACGGAACGCGATTGGATTGTCCTTAGATGAGTGCCATCGGAGTGTTTGGCAATTGCTTGCTCAGCGCCGGCCGCCGATCCTTGTTCACAACACGGGATTCGGCCCGTTCGCCCCTCAGGGCGTCAAATAGGGCGTCAACGGTCGTGAACCAGCCGCGTGCGCTGCGAAAATCTTTCAATTTGCTAAGGAATTTGGAGCCGGCGATCAGACTTGAACTGATGACCTGCTGATTACGAATCAGCTGCTCTACCAACTGAGCTACGCCGGCCTTGGCGGGACCACATATCTTACCACCGCCCGGCGCCGGTCCGGCGCGCTCCAGCGCGTCTCCCTCCGGCGGTCAGATCCCGCGCGCATCTCCAGCCGGGCACAGCCCTCGACCATCAGCAGACTTGCAACCTCGAACGAGACGTCGTAGGTTTCCCCGACTCTCCAGCCAGTGAAAAGCATTTCGTTGGCCATGCACCGAGGCCGCTTGATGATCGTCACCCGCATAAGAATTGTCGCAGCCACCGATGCGACCACTGCGAGTCGGCATCGATGCGCGTTCAATAAATACTATCGTCGGCAGCATCCGCCGCCAACAGGATTCGCGCACGAAGACTGGAATTTGTGCGAGCAACAATCTCAGATCGTGTGACTCAGCGTCTCGAATCACTTCACACAGTGTTCAGTCCCCTTTGACGTTCACGAATTGCTTGAGCACGTACTTGATCTCGACGAGATCCCTGGCGTGGGCCATCACCTCATCGATGTCCTTGTACGCCGACGGAATTTCATCGAGCAGCACGGACGATCGCCGGAACTCGATGCCGCGCATCGCAGTGTCGAGATCGCTCATCGTGTACTGTTTTCGTGCGGCGGTTCGCGAAAGGCGGCGTCCCGCGCCGTGGGGAGCAGAGCTGAACGCCATGGGATGCTCCAGACCGGCGACGATGTAGCTGCGCGTGCCCATCGAGCCCGGAATCATCGCCCACATGCCGCGGCGTGCTTCGATCGCGCCTTTGCGCGTCACCCAGATGCGCTCGCCGAAATGTTCTTCGAGCTGCGTGAAGTTGTGATGGCAGTTGATGCGCTGTACGTCGAGCTCGGCAACGTGGGACACGTCGCCGTAGACGCTGCGGCTCAACTCCAGCATCACACGATCCATCATCTCGTCGCGATTCAGCCGCGCGAAATTCTGCGCCCATAACACGTCGCGGATGTACTCGTCGAACTCTCGGGTTCCTTCGTTCAGGTAGGCAAGATCCCTGTCGGGCAGGTGCACGCCTGTTGTCTTCGCGATGCTCTGAGCTCTACGGATGTGGAGATTACCGAGCTTGTTGCCGATGCCGCGTGAGCCGGAGTGCAGCGTTGCCCACACGGTGTTCGAGTCGTCGGTCGCAAGCTCGATGAAGTGATTGCCTCCGCCAAGCGTGCCCAGCTGAAGCTTCCAGTTCGGATCGATCGCGCTGTAGTCGCGTGTAGCCAGCGACTCGAGCTCTTTCACGCGCCGTGCGGCACTTTCGCTGAGCGTTCGGTTGTTGTTGCCGGCGCTCATGGGAATACGCCGCTCGATCCCGGAGCGAATACCCGCCGGGTCGGCGATGTCCGCGCGCGTCAACGGCGTTCTGACCGCGATCATGCCGCACCCGATATCCACACCCACCGCGGCCGGAATGATCGACCCCTTCGTCGCCAGCACCGTCCCCACGGTTGCGCCCTTGCCGTAGTGACAGTCGGGCATCACGGCGACGTGTTTGAAGATGAACGGCATCGACGCCGTATTCTCGATTTGCTTCAGGGCTTGTGGTTCGATGGTGTCTGGTGGGGTAAAGAGCACCGCTTTCTCGTTGAGCCGATACATAAACCCCCCCTACGATCCTCACGCGCCCCACGATCCCCTACGATCCCCACGATCCCCACGCGCCCCTACCTCAGTGCTTGCGCGATCGCCGCCTCCGCGAGCGGCGCCATGACCGTGTATCCGGCCGCGTTCGGATGGAGGTCATCCTCGCTGAACTCCGTCTTCAGCATGCCGGAGGGATCGGTCATCGCGGAGTAGTAGTCGAGATACACATGCTTATTGGCGGCAGCGTAGGATTTCATCCAGTCGTTGATCGCCTTGATACGCTCAACAGGCCGGCGCGTCGTCTGCGGCGGCGCGTTCGGCGCAACGTGATACGCGCTGATCGGCGTGATGCTGGAGAGTACCACCCTGATGTTGTTCGCTTTCGCGAGCTCGGCCATCGACGCGAGATTGTTCTGGATGTCCTCGTTGGTCATCGTGCCCGTGTTGCCCGCGATGTCATTCGTGCCAGCGAGTATGACCACCACGCGCGGCTTCAGCGCAATGACGTCGGGTCGAAACCGGATCAGCATCTGCGGCGTCGTTTGAGCGCTGATACCGCGATCGACGTAGCTCTTGCCGGGAAAGAATCCGCCGAACCGCGGCTGTTGCCAGAGATCGGTGATCGAGTCTCCCATGAAGACCGCGTCGGCGCGCGTGACCGTTTTATTTGCGTCCCGATACCGAGCGAGGTTCGCCCAATCGCGCAGACGAGTGTCCTGATTGGTGACTGCCGTCAGCGCAGCAGCGATCTCGGGACACTGCAGCGAAGAAGCCGGGAGCGCTTGTCCCGCTCCGCCGAGACCCTGCTGCGCCGACAGCGAGCCAGATTGCAGAACCAATACGAGCGTGATCAGAGATGCGAGAGATGCAGTCGGTAGCGTCATACGGCCTCCATTTTCGGAAGGCCGTATCTTACCGCGCCCCGCCAGTGCCGCACACCAGGGCCCGCGACACTCCCGTGCCGAAAGCCGCGTTATTTCGATGTGGAACAAATTAGAATACTGCGCTGTGGACCGCGATTTGACGACGTCCAGGAAGTTGTGGCTCGGCTTCGGAACCCTCACGCTCCTGCTCATGCTGGCTGTCGTGGCGATCATCCTCCGCCTGCAGACGGTGGAGGATCAGGTGACCGCGATGGCAGATGCGCGTGCGCGGGCGATGTCCGCACGAGAACTGGAAATCGACGCGCTCGACTTCGCGTTGAACGTGCGGCAGTACCTCGAAACCGGCGAGCACGCGGCACGGGCGGCGATGGAGGCAGACGCAGCTGCCGTCGAGATATCGAGGGTGGAATACGGCCGGCTGGCCACGACAGACAGCCAGCGGCAGCTGGCGTCGCGGGTCGATGTTCTGTGGACCCGGTTCAAGAGCCTCGGAGAGACGCTTGCGAGCGCGCCGAACCGTCTGCCGGGCAGAGAGGACCTGGCGAGATTCACAGACCTGCGCCTGCAGCTCGAGCGGATGCTCGACACCGAGGTCAAGGCCGACGGAGACAGCGAATATCACGCGCGCCGTGAGTCCACGCTGGCGGATGTCCGGAATGTCGAGTTCTTTACGTTCATCACGCTCCTGGTCGGCGCTGGAGTGGGCCTGGTGACGAGCGTGGTCGTCGGACGAGGCGTGATCGGAGCCGAACGTGTCGTGTGGGAAAACCGCGAGCTGCTACGGGTGACCTTGGCCAGCATCGGGGACGCGGTGATTACCACGGATACTGAAGGTCGCGTCATTTCGATGAACAGCGTTGCCGAAACGCTGACGGGCTGGAGGAACGACGAAGCGAAAGGGTCCACGCTCACCGACGTGTTCCGCATCGTGAACGAGGAAAGCCGTCAGCCGGTTGACAACCCGGCCATGCGAGCGCTGAAGGACGGCGTGGTCGTCAGGCTGGCGAATCACACGCTGCTCATTGCCAAGGACGGATTTGAACGACACATCGACGACAGCGCCGCGCCGATACGCGACGAAAGCGGCACGATGCTGGGGGCGGTGCTGATATTCCGCGATATCAGCGAGAGGCGTCAGATCGAGCGCGCGGGTCGCGAGAGTGACGCGCGCAAAGCCGCCGTGCTCGAGACCGCCCTCGATTGCATCATCACCATGGACCAGTCCGGCAACATCATCGATTTCAATCCCGCTGCAGAGCGCACGTTCGGCTACCGGCGGGAAGATGTGGTCGGGCGCGAGATGGCCGGTTTCATCATTCCGGCGTCGCTGCGCGAACGGCACCGTCAGGGGTTGGCTCGTTACCTCACAACAGGAGAGGGCCCGGTGCTCGGTACGCGTCTCGAATTGACGGCTCTGCGGGCCGACGGCAGCGAGTTCCCAGTCGAGCTCGCGATAGCGCGCATCGGCGTATCTGGCCCGGCCATGTTTACGGGTTACCTTCGGGACATCACTGAACGAAAGGACATGGAGAACCAGCTGCGGCAACTGGTCGCCGATATGTCGGAGACCGTCCGCCGCAAGGACGAATTTCTCGCGATGCTGGCGCACGAGCTCCGCAATCCACTGGCGCCGATCCGCAGCGCGGTTGCGGTGCTGCGCCAGTCCACGCCGTTGGAGCCGGCGTCCGGCACCGTGACTGAGATGATGGAGCGTCAGATCGGGCAGTTGGTTCGCCTCATCGACGACCTGATGGACGTCAGTCGCATCAGCCGCGGGAAAATCGAATTGCAGAGTCGGCCCTTGGAAGTCGCCTCGGTGGTGCACCAGGCGGTCGAAGCCAGTCGACCGCTCATCAAGGACAACGGTCTCGATTTGACGGTGACGATGCCGCCCGCGCCGATGTATGTGAACGCAGATCCCACTCGGCTGGCACAGGTGATCGGCAATCTGCTGAACAACGCGGCCAAGTTCACTCCAAAGGGCGGTCATGTCTGGTTGAGCGTCGAGCGCGACCAGGATCAGGCGATCATCCGCGTGCGGGACAGCGGCGTCGGCATCGCGGCGCAGGACCTTCCTCGAATATTCGACATGTTCATTCAGGTCGATACGAGTCTCGAACGCGCGCGCGGCGGTCTCGGTATTGGCCTGACACTCGCCAGGAGCCTCGTCGAGCTGCACGAGGGTACGATCGTCGTGCACAGCGCGGGACCGGGAAGCGGGTCTGAATTCGTCGTGTGTCTGCCCGTGCTCGCGGAATCGCCGCCATTGTTATCAACGCAGACATCGCAGGAGGGCGTGACGCCGGGCGCAATGCGGCGCCGCATCCTCGTTGTCGACGACAACCAGGATGCCGCGGAAGCGCTCGCGTTGCTGCTCGATCACCACGGGCACGAGGTGCGGATGGCCCACGATGGCCTCGAGGCGGTCGAAGCGGCCGCGGCGTTCATGCCCGATGTGGTGCTGCTCGACATCGGGCTGCCGAAGCTGAATGGCTACGAGGCCGCCCGGCGCATACGCAGTCTGCGCGGCGGCGACCCCCTGCTCCTGATCGCGCTGACCGGCTGGGGGCAGGATGCAGACCGGCGCCGCTCGGCCGAGGCCGGGTTTGACGTCCACCTGGTGAAGCCGGTGGACCATTTGACGCTATCGAGGACGATCGCAAATTGGCCCCCAGCGAAGGCCTGAAATGGATCTGGTACGGTTGATGCTGAGGTGCGGACCGGAGAGTGTCTATGAGCTTACTGCTGATACTGATTATTCTGCTCGTCGTGCTGGGTGGTGGGGGATTTTACGCAGGTGGACCGAGGGTGGGCGGCGGAGCGGTGGGGTTGATTCTGATCATCATCGTCATCATGGCCCTGACCGGGCGACTGTAGCGGTTCACGTCAGGGCGCCTTGCCCAGCAGGCCCGCAATCGCCGCCGCAACACCCGCTGGGTCAATCGGTTTTGCGAGGTGTGCCTGATACCCCGCGACCATTGCGCGGACCCGGTCTTCAGGATTCACATACGCGGTAACGGCGATGGCGGGAATCTGGCGTGTCCTGGGATTCGGCGATGTCCGGACCTGGCGGATCAATTCGTAGCCGTCAGTGTCGGGCATGCCTACGTCGGAGATCAGCACGTCGGGGACAAAGCTCGCTTCGAGCAGTAGCTCGAGCGCCTCTTCGGACGTCCCAACCGATGTCACGCGCGCGCCATACCCGCGCAGGGCAGTGACCAGCATCTCCCGGCCGTCGTCGTTATCATCTACGACGAGCACCGCGATGCCCGTCAAGGTGTCCGGGCCGATCATGTTCGTGAATCTCGAACGCCGCGTATCGAGCTGGCCGCTGGCTCGAGGAAGCCGCAGTGTGAATGTCGAGCCGCGGTTGGTCCCGGCGCTCTCAGCCGAAATGGAGCCGCCGTGAAGCTCGGCAATCTGGCGCACCAGGGCCAGTCCCAGTCCGAGGCCGCCGTGCCGGCGGCTGGCTGACGCATCTGCCTGCCTGAAACGATCGAACAGATATGGGACAAAGTCGCGCTGGAACCCCTGTCCTGTGTCTCGTACAGTCAGCTCTGCCGTGGTCCCGTCGTCTGTAAGCCTGACGTGCACGCTGCCACCGGGCTCAGTGAACTTGACTGCGTTGGACATCAGATTCCAGATCGCCTGCTGCAGACGATCGGGATCAGCGTTGACCACCGATCGGTTCGCCTGGAACTCTGTGTGGATCGCGATCTTTTTTGCGTTGGCTGTCGGCGTCACGACGTCGATCGCAGCCTGGACGACACCCTCGAATTCGATGACCTTGAGATCGATTTTGAGTTTGCCGCTCATGACACGAGCCATGTCGAGCAGATCTTCGACGAGCCGCAGCTGCGATGCCGCATTGCGCTCGATCACTTCCAATCCGTGATCCCGCGATTTCATCTTCGGCTGCGACCGCAGCATGGCCGCCCACCCGAGCACGGCGTTGAGCGGCGTCCGAATTTCGTGGGACAGCGTGGCGAGAAATTCGTCTTTCAGTTTCGATGCGTCCTCGGCCTCCTTGCGCGCGCGCTCGGATGCGGCAATCTGGCTCCGCAACTCGCGCTCGCTGACCACGCGCTCGGTAACGTCTTCGATCACCGTAATGGTCCCGACAACCGCCGAATCCACCCAAAGCGGCGCGATGCGGGCGCTTTGCGCCATTTCGCTGATGCCGATGGTCTGCAGGTTTCGGCCGATGGGGAGCAGAAACTTGTGCAGGCGCTCAGACAGCACGTGCACTTCACCGCCAAGCGCGTTCCGATAGTACGTTTCGAGGCCGCGCTCTGCGACGGAGGGATAGAGCTCCAGCAACGGCGCCCCTACCGCATCAGCGGCGGACGTGCCGGTTTGCGCCTCCAGCCACGGGTTCCACGTGCGTACGACCAGCGATGTGTCCGTCGTGAAGATGCCGCGGTCGGACAGCTCTTCAAACCACCGGAGCAATCCCGTCGCGAGCAGCTCGTCCGATTGGCGTTTCACGCTCAATGGCTCCGCTGCTCCCATTCCTCCACCGCGCGGAGCAGCCGATCCAGCGAGGCCACACTCAAAACAATAACCAGGTATCCGCGAACTTCCGCATCTCGAAGTTTGAATCCTGCATGCACCACCAATGCGTACTTTACCCCCTCTTGATTCACCCGCAGCGATTCCAGAATGGCGCCGAGGCTCTCGAGATTCAGCCGCGGTACCGAGAAGGTCACCTGGACTTGCAGAAGATTTCCGAAGGTGCCGAGGCACGCGTTGAGCAGGATGTTGCCGACTTCCGTCAGGACTTCGCGTGCCGACGCATCGATGGACAGCGGCAGAGCTGGTTCGCTGGTCAGCAACTCTTTCAGCATGGCGGCACCGCTCTGGTCCAAAATGAGCAGCGCGTCGCCGGCGACCGGACCGCTGAAGATCTGATGCACGCTCGCCACATCGCTCTCTATGACGCGCTCCAATGATTCGGAGAGCTCGTCGACCGGATGAATGGTGACGTGTGGAACTTCGAGCAGGACCCGATGGCCGGTTAGCTGCGAAAGGGAAGCGGCCGCCCGCCCGAAACCGATGTTCAGCAGCTCGATCAACGCGTCTTCCTGCAGCGCCGTCAGTTTCATGAGGCCGACCTCTCGAGCACGCCCCGCACGAGCGCCAGCACTCGCTGAGCGTCGACAGGTTTGTTAATGAATCCCGCAGCGCCCGCGGCTTCCACCATCTCCTGTGACGATCGTTGGACATCCGCCGACACGATGATGACGCGGGCGTCGGGATCGAGCTCGCGAAGCTTGGTCAGCACGTCCAACCCATACATCCCCTTCATGACGAGATCGAGGATGACGATGTCCGGTTTCTCCAGGTAGTAACGCTCGAGCGCAGTCATGCCATCCTCTGCCTCGACCACCTGGTACCCCGCTGGTTCCAGGATGGCGCGCATGCTGCGCCTGGCCAAACCCGAATCATCGACAAGAAGAAGTTTATGCGTCACACGTGCTCCAGAATCGCTTCGGCCATTTTTGCAAGGCCAACCTCACGGTCGCTCAGTCCTGCTTCCACAATTGCGCGCGGCATACCGTACACCACGCAGGTCTCTTCCGCCTCGGTAAATACGGTGCCGCCCTTGGCTTTTATCCACGCGGCTCCCTCGCGCCCGTCATCGCCCATACCGGTCATGACGACGCCGAGCACGCGTCCCTTGTAGGCATCGGCCGCCGATTGAAAGAGCACGTCCACCGAGGGGCGATGGGGCATGTCGAGCGGACGCACGTCGAGGTGTGTCACCACCATCCCTTTGTCGTTCCGGCGGAATGACAAATGGCGCCCAGCGGGCGCGATGAGCACATTGCCAGCGCGCAGTTCGAGGCCATCGGCGGCTTCGCGGACAGACAACGGCGAGACCTCGTCGAGCTTGCGCGCGTAGAGTTCGGTGTAGCCAACCGGCATGTGCAGCACAATGGCCATCGGAACAGGCAGGTCCGATGGCAGCTGCGGGACAAGGAATCGCAGCGCCTGCGGTCCGCCCGTCGAGATGCCAAGCACCACAATATCAACGGCACCCCGCCCCTTGAGGGGGCGGCGGGAGGCCGTTGAAACCAGAGCCACCGGATGAGCGGGTCGCAGCCGGGCCGACGCCGCGCCCCTGACTTTTTCGATGAGATCCTGCGTCATATCCAGCAGGCGTTCTGACGCGAGGGCGGTGGGTTTCTGGATGAAATCCACGGCGCCGGCGTCGAGAGCGTTCAGCACCATCTCACCAGACTCACTGGCGACGCTCACGATGAGGATGGGCAGCGGCTGGCGTGCCATCTGCTGTCTCACAAATCCCACGCCATCGAGGTTGGGCATGATCAGGTCGCACGTGACGACATCGGGCTTCAGCTCGATGACCTGATCGAGGGCCTCCTGTCCATCCCGCGCGGTTCCGACGACTTCGAGGAAGGGGCTGCGCGACAGCATCTGCGTCACGACCTTCCGTACGTAAGCGGAATCGTCGACGATCAGGACGCGCGTTACGGTGGATTTTGACATCAGCTCCTGCGGTTCAACGTTTCGTGTATACGAATGCGCGTTCGACGTCCTCGAGCGTGAATCGTTCCGACACCGACACCAGAGACTCAGACGCGCCGACAAACAGGAAGCCGGGTGTCGGCATGGCCTCTTCGAACACCGAGACGACCTGTTTCACGGTGCGTGGAGAAAAGTAGATGAAGGCATTGCGGCAGAAGATAACCGGACTGGTCGCGTGCGGCTGCACCGCCGACCGATCCATCAGATTCACTACGCTCCACGAAGAAATTCGGGCGGACAGGGACGGCACGGGAGACGACGTGCCGTCCTTCTCGACGAAGTACTTTTCCCGCAGCGCTTCGGGCAACGCACGGAACGATCGTTCCCGGTACCTCCCGATACGCGCCCTCTCGATAGCTGCCGTACTCGCATCGCTCGCATGTATCTCGATACGCGCTCGATTGAACCACCCGGCTTCTTCGAGCGCCAGCGCGATCGTCAGCGGCTCCTCCCCGGTCGCACAGGGCGCGCTCCAGATCCGAATCGGCTGCGTGCCCGCCGAGCGCGCAACCTCGGGCAGCACGCGGCACGTCAACGCGCGAATCTGATCGACCTCGCGCCAGAAATACGTCTCCTGCACCGACAGCGCGTTCATGACATCGAGCCAATCGCGCTCGGCGGATCGGTCGTCATATTTCAAGAGGTAGTAGAAATCGAGAAACGATCGGAACCCGCGAGCAACGACAAGGGGCGCCAGCCGATCCGTCAGAAGCTCGCTGCGACCGTTGTCGTAGACGAGTCCCATCCGGTCGTGGATCAAATCGCGCAGCAGGGGCAAGCCGACTTCGGATACACCCAGATCTTCCGGAACGAACGGGTTCATTCTCGCCCTTCGAGGGAATTGTCTTGGCGTGAAAGCGCCGCCGCCGCCGCCTCGCGAACGGCTGCCGAGACGTCCTTTTCCGCCATTGTCGAGAACCGGCGTGCAAGCCCGCGGGTTCCGAAACGCGACAGGGCTCGGACCGCATCGCGCCGCACGGTCGCGTCGGTATCCGATAAGGCCCGCTGCAGGCATGCCGAGGCCGCCGGATGCGTAAGCCGGCCGAGCACTTCGACTACGGCATGCCGCAGGTGCGGATCATCGGCGTTCAGCGACTCGGCGACGAGCGGAATGGCCGAAGGGACGAGTCGGCCAAGAACCGTGAGTGCCTGTTCCCGGCGCGCCGGATCGGACACCGACTGCAACCCGGCATGTACTGCCGCGCGGCTGACAGATGAATTCCGATTGGCGATGGCCCCCAGACCCTCCAGCGCCGCCGCGCTGATGGCGGATTCAGAATCGGCGGAGGCTGCCCACTGCAGAGGCTCCACGGCCTGCTCATGTCCCCAATGCACGAGTGCCTCGACCGCGGCGAGACGCCTTCTCGAATCGGAGGAGCGGACAGCGGCACACAACGTCGCTCCAATCCCGTCGGATTGGGAATGGCCCAGCACCCGAAGCGCAGACAGCGAACTGTCGCCGTCGTTCCCTTCTGCGAGCGGCTTCAGAATCTCCGCCGCGTGTTCGCCGCCGATGGCGCCGATCGCCTCGACGGCCGCGACGCGCACGTGGGGCGCTGGATCGCCGGCGGCGAGACCTGCGAGTTGTTGAAGCGTCGCGGCATCCCGATGACGTCCCATGCTGATGGCAGCGAAATACCGCACCCATGGTTCTTCATCGCGCAGCGCCGCCCGCAGCGATTCGATCGCCGCGGGTCCTGACATCGCTCCGAGCGCTTTCGCAGCGGCTCCTCGCGAGCGCGGCGCTTCGCTCACCAGCGCGCGGGCGAGCACGTCACCGGCTCGCGGATCGTCGAAGTACGGCAGATGCTCGAGCGCGGCAGCGCGCACCGACTCGTCCGGGTCTGTGCAGCACGCCAGCACAGCGTCCACGCATTCCGGATACCCGAAGTAGCCGGCGACTTTCACCGCGGATTCGCGGAGCAGCGGGCTCGCATCGCCAAGCAGCGCGGCGACGCGCATGACCGTTTCGGAGTGGCCAATGGAATTGAGGGCGCCAACTGCCGCCTGCCGAACGGCGACGTCGGGATCCCCGAGACGGCGGAGGAGCGATTCGAATGCCCTCACATCGCCGATTCTGGCGAGCGCAGAAATGACGGGGACCCAGAGCTCGCGCGGACGCTCATCGAGAAGGGAGACAAGGGCCGGCACCGCGCGGCGATCGCCGATGCGTCCGAGCGCCACGACCGCGGACCGTGTGATGTCGCTGTCTTCGCCGGCTAATTGTTCGACGAGCAGGGTGACTGCGGATGGACCGCAGCGGACAAACGCTTCGATGACGTCATGGCGCGCCTCGACGCTGCCCAGTAGTCGCGCGAGCGCCGGCGGAATCGCCGGATCACGCAGCCAACCCAGCAGAACGACGAGCGTGCGAACTTCATGACCCGTGGACCGGTTGATGGAATCCAAGACTCGCTCGAGGCCTCCAGCCGAGAGGCGCCGCCGGACAAGATCTTCGATTTTTTCGCCGCCCGAGAACGACGACTGATACCTGCCGCGAATCTGCACCAGCGCTTCGGCGAGCGCGATCGTGGGGGTTTCGGAAGTGCCAATCGCATCGACCAATGCATCGACGGAGTCTTCATCGCCCAGTTGCCCGAGCGCCGCAGCCGCCGACGCTCCGAGAATGGGATCACGCAGGAGGGGTGCAAGCCGCGGCGCCACCAGCGGATCGTTGATCCGGACCAGCGCTTCGATAGCGGGGAAGGCGAGGTAGAAATCACCCGACTCAGCGATGTGCGCGAGACGCGAGATCGCGGCCGGCGGTGCCAGCCTGCCGAGCGATTCGATGGCGTGGAATCGCACGTTGGCGTCGGGATCGTCGAGCGCACCGATGAGCGCATCGACTGCTGAGGGCCGGCGTTGCCCGCCGAGGGCCAGCGCCGCCTGAATCCGCAGATCGACGTCGGGATCCTGCAGCAGGCGTACGAGGGCCTCCGTCGAATCAACCCCTGTCAGCGTCAACAGCTGGAGCGCGCTGCTGAGCAGGCTGAAATTCCGGTGCCCGTCACGTAGAGCGGCCACGAGCGCATCCACCAGCGACTCATCACGCCGCGCTGAAAGCGCGCGCACTGCGGCACGGCGCACACGCCAGTCCTCATCCACCATCGCGTCGGCCAGCGGACCAAGGCCCTCGGTTTCCTGGGGATCGAATTGTTCCACCGCCTTCATGCGCACTGCGGGCGTCGCATCGCGCAGCTCGCGAGCCAGTTTGCGCTCTCGTTCCAGCCGTTCAGTGACATCTTCGATACTGAGGACGAGGCCGACCGTGTGCTCGTCGTCGCGCAGTGCACCCACGACCACACGCTGCTGCATCTGGTCGAACTCCACGGACGGAGTCAGCGGAGGGCACGGAATCAGGAATTTGTGGAGCGCGGGCGCCAGAACCTGCGCGGAGCCAGATGTCAGCGGCTCGCGGATGAGATCGACGAGCGCGCGCTGCTTGAGTGTGGGAACGATGTCGTCAAGGCGCCGGCCGCGGGCAGACTCGGCCGAAATGCCGGTCATGTGCTCGAGCGCGGGGTCCCAGGTTTTGACGACGAGATCGGTGTCAGTCGTGAGGATCCCGATCCGGATCATGGGTGCCCGTTGGAACCTTGCCGCCGCCGCCCCAACGCCCCAGACAGTGCCTCGACGTGACGGGTCAGCTCGCCCGTGCTGCCTTCCGCGTGCTTCGCTGCGCGCGCGTTGCTCTCAATGGCGGTTCGGACATCCTTCAGCCCCCCGATGACGCGCAGCACGAGCGACGAGTGCTGCTTGTTCGCGCCGGCGACGAGGTTGAGCTGCTTGGTGATGTTTTGCGAGCCGCCGAGCACATCCTTCATCGCCCGCGACTGCTCGACGAGAGCGCGCGCCGCCTGATCAGATTCCTTTCTCATCGAGGCGACTGCCGCGGCGACTTCATTGGTTGCGGTGGTCTGCTCAGACATTGCCCGCGACACAGCGAGAATCATGCGCGTCAAGCCGTCGGTCGCTTTCGTGATCTGATCCGCGGCGGTTGCGTGCTCATTCATCGCCCTGGCGGTCGCCACCGCACCTTTGCGCATCGACTCAGTCGAGACGACGATTTGGGCCGCTCCCTTGGCTTGTTCTGCTGCCGCCTTGTGCACCTGCGCAGCGAGCCTAGTGGTGCTCTGTGACGCCTTGAGGATGTCCCGCGCCGCAGTTGCCTGCTGATCGACGGCTTTCCGCACTTCCTGTGCGATCTTCCTCATTTGACCTGTGGCCTGCACGATGCTCGAGGCCGCCGTGGCCTGTTCGGCGGTCGACGCCGCTACCAGTCGTGCCTGCTCTGACGTCGCGCTCACTGCGGTGACGACCGTCCGGCTGGCACCCTGTTGCTCTTCCGTTGCGCGCGCGATCTGGGTCACCGCGCCGCTGATTTCGGTGAGCCCACCCATGATCTTCTTCAGCCCTCCTGCGCCGGTCTCGGCCAGGGTGTTGCTTTCGTCCGCTACGCGCAGCCCCTCATTCGAAGCGGCAACCGCCTCGTTCGCCGTCTCCTGGAGCGCCTTGATGATGCCGGCGATATCGGACGTCGCTTTGGCGGAGCGGTCGGCGAGGTTGCGGATTTCCTCGGCCACAACTGCGAATCCTCGGCCCGCGTCCCCCGCGCGCGCGGCTTCAATGGACGCGTTCAGTGACAGCAGGTTCGTCCGCTCGGCAATCAAATTGATGGTGTCGACGATGCTGCTGATCTCGTTCGTGCGTTTACCCATATCGCGCATGACCGTGGCCGATCCCACCATCGAGTCCCGCAGCCGGCCGATACCCTGGATGGAGCGCTGGATCGTAGCGCCGCCGTCTTCAGCATCGCGCAAGACGCGTCGCGTCACTTCGTCGGCCTGTCTTGTAAAGCCGGCGACCGACTGTATCGATCGATCGAGCTGCGCGGAACTGGATGCGGCATTGACCGCCGTGTCGCTGATCGCCCGCCCATTGGCGGCCACCGATTGAACGGAGCGCGCCATTTGTTCTATCGCGGTGGAATTCTGCTCGACAGCGGTCGCCAGGCTCTCGGTCATTGCGCCGACTTCTTCAATGGAAGCCGCCATCTCGTTGATGGACGACGAGGTTTCCTCGGATGCAGAGGCGAGATCGGTTGCGTTGGCTGCCACGCTGTCGATGGATCGGGAGATTTCCTCGATGGCGGCTGCGGTTTCATTCACCGACGAGGTGAGCACCTCCGTGTCCCTCGTCACCACCTTCGTGCCCGCAGCCATTTCCGTCACCGACGCGGCAACTTCCTGGGCCGCGGTCGCCATGTCCTGGCCGGTGTTCACGACCGACTGGATCGAAGAGGCCGACTGCTGTGCCGATGCTGCCGTTTGGGCGACCGAGGAGGCGAGACTGGTGGTATTGGCGGACACCTGTTCGATGGACGCGGCAATCTCGTTGATCGACGACAGGAGGCCGTCGCTCGACATCGTTGCTGACTCCGCCTGGCCTGCGGTATCCGTCAACGAGGCCGACAGTTCGCCCAGACTGCTCAGCGTGCTCTCGAGGGTGCGAGCCTGCACGGTCGTCCCTTCGGCAACCTCTCCCGCGGTGCGGACGATGCCTGCAATCGACAGGTTTATCTGCTCGGCGTGGGTGCGGAGGGCGGCCGTGGTCACCACGGATGGTCCGTTCGTGCGTCCGTTCGAGCCGATCGACTTTCGTAACGTCCCAGCCATGTCAATCTCCCATCACGCCGCGGCGAGCGGCTCCGAAAAATTCAGCAGACTCTCGAGATTCAGGACGAGAATCAGGCGCCCGTTCAGCGAGGCGATGCCTTCGACGTATTGACCGCTGAGCCCTGCCAGCGCTTCCTGCGGCGGGCGAATCGTGCTTGCCGGCATGCGGAGGAATTCCCGCCCTTCGTCGACAACGAGCCCGACGCTGCGACCTCCAGCGCTCACTACGACCAGGCGCGTTCGCACATCGTATGGCGCTCGCTCGAAGCCGAAACGCGCACGTAAATTGACCGCCGGCACCACCTGCCCGCGTGAAAACACGACGCCATCGACGAACGGCGCCGCATTCGGCACACGCGTGACGTGCTCGACCATCTCCATGTGCTGCACGTCCCGGCTGCGTACCGCGTATGTCGTTCCCGCGACGGTGAGCACGATGAAGGTGTCTGGAGCTGAAAGGTCAGTCATATATCACCGTGCCGCCTGCAAGCGCCCCCAGCTGGCCGCGTCGCCGAACGCTCGCACCGCGCGACTCTTGGTCAAGCGTGCCAGTGTTCCGGGATCCAATATCAGTACGACTCTGCCATCGCCAAGATCCGTCGCGCCTGAAATACCGTCCACGCGCACGAGCGGGTCGGCAATCGCGCGAACCACGATTTCTCGATGCCCGATGATCCGATCGACGGCGATGCCGAGCGCGCTCGACCCGCTCCCCACGACGAACACGTGGAAATGCGTCGGCCCTGTGCTCTCGATGCCGAACAGACGGGACAGGCGGATCAGTGAGAGGGCGCCTTCTCGATACGTCACAATCTCGTTGCCCTCGAGTTGACGGATGTCCGTTGCCGGGACGTCGATCACCTCACGGACGGCTCCCTGTGGCACCGCAAACGATTCCTGTCCCACTCTTCCGATCAATGCATCCGTGATCGCCAGCGTCACCGGCAGTTGGATGATGAAGCGGGTCCCTTCGCCGGGCTCCGTCTTCAGCGTCATGGTGCCGGACAGCTCCTCAATCGTTTCCTTGACGACGGCCATCCCGACGCCCCGACCGCTGGCGCGATCGGTCTCTTCCCTGGTTGAAAAGCCAGGGGCGCACAAAATCGAGAGAAGCGCGGCGTCATCCAGCGGCCCTGCGGGGAGGGGAATGCCAAGCTGGCGTGCTTTATCGACAACGGATGCCCGATCGACTCCCTGCCCATCATCCGCAATCTCGAGCGTCACCACATCGCCAACGGTGGCTGCGCTCAGAAGGATGGTGCCCTCCGGCTTTTTGCCCTTTGCGATGCGAATGTCGGGTGTCTCGATTCCGTGGCTGAGCGCGTTCCGGACGAGATGCAGCACCGGATCCATCATCCGTTCGATGAGGTACTTGTCGATCTCTGTCGACTGCCCATGCAGATCGAGCAGCACGGTCTTGCCCATCTCGCGTGCCAGGTCGCGGACGACAAACGGCATGCGCCGGAAGATTTCGCCCACGGGCACCAGGCGGATTCGCATGATGCCTTCGCGCAGCGTCCGCAACTGCCGATCAATGGCGACCGCGTTCTCCTGGACGGCGCGCCATTCGACAGCCGGGACATGCCGCTCGAGGCGCGACAGGCTATCGGTCAGACGTGCGCGGCTGATGACGAGATCGGCGACCTTCTCCATCAAAAGGTCGAGACGCTCCAGATCGACGCGGACGACATGGGAAGCTGCAGCCGCGCGGCGCTCGGCCGGCGGATCCGACTCCTCGGGCTCGGTCGCTTCATTACTGTCCCCGCTGGCGGCAACGTCGGCGAGTATCGAGACGGGCACGTCTCGAAGCTCTTCGGGGATATCGATCACGCTGTTCGTGACGAGAGTGAACTGGAACGCAATGGTGCCGTCCGTGCCCACTTGAGGCGCCGCGTCGACGATTGTCCCGATTTCTCCGAGCCTGCGTCGGATCGCGTCCACTCCGACACCGGAAGCGACGAGTTCCCGGGTGGGCGTGAACGTGCAACGCCACCGGCGGCCATCAGGCTCTGGCATTGTTCGCGGCTCCGCAGCCGTAATCCGGGCTGCGGGACGAATGAGGACCTCAATGCGAGCGACGAGATCGGCGATGGACGGCTGATCGATCCGCGCACGGTGCGCCGCGACGATTTGTTCGAGGCGCTGCGTGCCCTCGATGAGCACGTTGGTGCCTGCGGGGGAGAGGGACATCTCGCCTTCGCGGATCGCGCGAAGGTAGTGCTCCAGGTGATGCGCGAGTTGCTCCGCAGGCCGGAGTTCCACCATCGCGGAAATCGCCTTGAGTGTGTGAAAGTATCGGAAGAGCTCGTCTACGACGGCGCGCTCGGCGGCTGGATGGCCGAGGCCCGCATCAAGTTTGAGCAGAGCGTCGGCAGCCGCCGTCAGGTGATCATCCGCTTCGGCGAAATAATCGTCGAGAAATCCGTCGAAGAACGCCTCGTCAGCGGCCATCTCAGCGGGGCGCCGGGGCGTCGGCGGTGTTGGCGAGAAGGTCGCGCACAGTCGTCGCCAGCACCTGCGGCACAAAAGGCTTGGTGAGATAGGTGGTCGCCCCCGCCTGTTCAGCAGTCTGCCGACTGGCGGCGTCGCCCCGCGTCGTGAGCACGATGATGGGCAGATGTTGATATTGCTGTTGCCGTCGCACGAAATTCAGCACGTCGATACCGTGCATATCGGGCATATTGAGGTCCAGCACCACTAGCTGGATCCGGTTGACGGCTAATTGTTCAATCGCTTCCAGGCCGGTGGCGGCTTCAACGAACTCGGACGATTGATCCCCCTGCAATGAGGCGCGAACCATTTTCCGGATGGTGGGGGAATCGTCAACGATAAGAATCTTATGCATTAAATCGCTACACTTGTGGTGCGCAAATCTGATGATTTGTAACGAGGGGATACACCGCCAGGAGCAAAAAGACAAGAAAAAGCAAGCGGCGTACCTTGGGAGGGTCTTTTAGCGAATCTGCCGCATCAGGTGCTCGAGCACGCGGTTGACGCGCTCGTCGAGGCTGACGTTCTCCGGCGAGCGTCACCTCTGGATGTTCCGGCGGCTCGTACTGCGAGCTCGAGTCGTTCGCCGTGCTCAGATAGGTTTCGATGAACGGGATGCTCGGGCCGTCCTCGACGTCCATGACCCGTCGCGCGCGCTCACGCTCGGATCGCGTCGGCGACGTAAAGCTGACGATGCACACGGAGCCGGCTTCGGCGAACAGCTTGGCGACTTCGGCCACGCGGCGCATGTTCTCTTCGCGGTCGGAGCCCGGAGACGCCGAGATCGGAGCTCAAGCCGGGCCGGATGTTGTCACCGTCGAGCACGAACACCTGAATGTGCCGCTCGAAGAGCTGCCGCTCGAGCGATTTCGCAAACGTGGTCTTGCCGCTTCCGGGCACACCCGTCAGCCACACAACCGCGCCGCGATGACCATGTCGCAGATGGCGCTCGCCGCGCGCGACCTGCGAGACGTCGGCATTGACGCCGGCCTCGGCGACGACGTTCGCCGCGGCAAAGCGCTCGGGAATGTCGACGACGATGCCGCCGCCGGCGACGTCGAATCCGTCGACGAGCACGAGGCGGCCGAGCGTCGGCACTCGCTCGAACAGATCGATGGCGACCGGACGCCGCGTGTGGATGATCACTCTGGCCGCGTCGTTCGTGCGCACCGAATCGGCGCCGGGAATCGTCTGCACCGTTGACGCGTCGACGACCTCTTCGAGCGTTTTGATCTCGCACTCGACTTCCTGCGTCACGAGCTTCAGCTTGTAGCGCTTGCCGGCCGCCAGCGGCGTGCGGCCGAGCCAGAAGATTCTCGCCGTGAACTCCGTTGCAAGGCTCGGCGCATCGTCCGCGTGCACGGCCACCGATCCGCGCTCCACGAACAGCTGATCCGAGAGCGTGACGCCGGCCGGATCGCCCGCTGTCAGCGACTCGACCTGCGGCGAGTTCCAGCTCTCGATCGAGCGGACCACGCTGGTGCGGCCGGAGGGGAGGAACAGCAGCTGATCGCCCGTGCGAAGCGTGCCGGCTTCGATTCGACCGGCGAGAATGCGGCGGTGATCGAAGCGATACACGTCCTGAATGGGGAAGCGGAGCGGCTGGTTCTTGATTTCGGCCGCGTCGGGGATCGAATCGAGCGCTTCGAGGACGGCCGGCCCGTTGAACCACTTCAGGTTCTCACCGCGCGTGGCGATGTTGTCGCCCTGCCGCGCCGAGACCGGAATGAAGATCTGCGCCTCGACGCCGATGCTCGCCGAGGAACGTCGCGATACTCGCTCGACACCTTGTCGAACACGTCCTGCGAGTAATCGACGAGGTCCATCTTGTTGACGACGATGACGACCTGGCGCACGCCGATCAGGCGCAGCAGATAGCCGTGGCGCCGGGTCTGCTCCTGCACGCCTTCGGACGCGTCGATGATGATGAGCGCCGCATCCGCGCGCGCGGCGCCGGTCACCATGTTCTTGACGAATTCCTTGTGGCCGGGCGCGTCGATGATGACGTATTCGCGCTTCTGGGTGCGGAACCAGATCTGGCTCGTGTCGATGGTGATGTTCTGGTCGCGCTCGGCCTGCAGCGCGTCCATGAGGTTGGCGAACTCGAACGGCACGCCGCGGCGCTGCGCGATCGCGACGAGCTGCTCGTACTTGCCCGTCGGGCAGCGAGCCGGTGTCGTAGAACAGCCGGCCGATGAGCGTTGATTTACCGTGGTCGACGTGCCCGACGACGACGAGGCTGAGTTGATTCCGCGCGTAGGCCATCACATGTAGCCGTCGCGCCTGAGCTTCTCGAACGCGTCTTCGCTCTCCTGGTCCTGGGCGCGCCCGGCGCGCTCGGGGACGTTCGTCCCTTTCAGCTCGTGCGACGATCTCGGCGACCGTCTTCGCCGTCGACTGGATCGACCCGGTGCACGGCGCGCAGCCGAGCGATCGATACCGGTGTCCCGTCCCGTCGTCGAAGTACAGCGGGATGACCGGGATGCTTTCGCGCTGGATGTACTCCCACACGTTCAGCTCGGTCCAGTGCAGGAGCGGGTGAATGCGGATGTGCGTGCCGGGCGCGAAGTCGGTCTTGAACTGATTCCAGAATTCAGGCGGCTGATCCGACGCGTTCCACTCCATGTTGGCGTTGCGCGGCGAGAAATACCGCTCTTTCGCGCGCGTGGGATCTTCGTCGCGCCGCACGCCGACGATGATGCCGGTGTAGCCGTAGTGCTCGATGACCTGCTGCAGGCCGTCTTTCTTGAGCATGCCGCAGCATTCGACGCGCGTCGCCCGGCCGTTTGGATAGGTGTTGCCGGCCTCGAGCACCGGCTTGTTCATGCCGACGACGAGCTGCAGGTTCCACTCGCGGACCAGGCGATCGCGGTACTCGATCATCGAGGGGATCTTGTAGCTCGTGTCGATGTGGACGAGCGGAAACGGCACGTGGCCGAAAAACGCCTTGCGCGCGAGCCACAGCAGGGCCGTCGAGTCCTTGCCAATGCTCCAGAGCATCGCCATGTTGTCGAACTTGGCGAACGCTTCGCGCATGATGAAAATCGATTCGCTCTCGAGAGCGTCCAGGTGATCGTGCTGCATGTGTCTGGGTAAAACGCGTGTGCCGAACCTTCCTATTGTATCGAGTTGTTGAAGATCCCGCCAGCGTGCGCTAACATTTGAAGTTTACGGATTCGGCGAAATTCCCCACAGTATGCCTGACACACCTGTCGCGCGGCCGCTACCGAGATCGTCGTCCGCGGCGCGCGCACGCACAATTTGAAGAACGTCGACCTGGCGCTTCCGCTGGGCCAGCTGATCATCGTCACCGGCGTGAGCGGCTCGGGCAAGTCGTCGCTCGCCTTCGACACGATTTACGCCGAAGGGCAGCGCCGCTACGTCAGCTCGCTGTCGGCCTACGCGCGGCAGTTCCTCGAGCGGATGGAGAAGCCCGACGTCGATCGCATCGAAGGCATCTGCCCGGCGATTGCGATTCGCCAGAAGAACAGCATCAGAAATCCCCGATCGACGGTCGGCACCACCACCGAGATTCACGACTACCTGCGGCTGCTCTTCGCCCGAGTCGGGCGCACGTTCTGCCGCCAGTGCGGCCAGGAAGTCGTGCGCGACACGGCCGAGATCGTCGCGCGCCACCTCGGCGGCCTGCCCGAAGGCACGCGGCTGCTCATCGGATTCGACATGCCGGTCATGGATCCTGGCGGTGTCCATGAAGGTACTGACGCTGAAAGGGACGAGGAGGATTCAGAACCAGGGATTAGGGATCCGGGATCTGGGATTAGCGCGGCCAGTCCGAGTCCCGCTTCGCTGACGTTCACGCTCAACGAGCTTCGGCGGAAGGGATTCCATCGCCTGTACGTGAACGGGCGCACCGTCACGCTCGACGACATCGCGCCGGCGGAGCTGCGCGATCAGTCGACGCTGAAAGTCATCATCGATCGCGTGAAGCTCGAAGGCGACATGCGCGGCGCGGCTCACCGATTCGATCGAGATGGCGTACCGCGAAGCCGGCGGGCACAGCGTTCGCCATCGAAGATGAAAGCAGGAAAGTCGCACATCTTCAGCGAGCGGTTCGAGTGCCAGAACTGCAACCTCACCTACGAGGCGCCGCAGCCCAGGCTGTTTTCGTTCAACAACCCGTTCGGCGCGTGCCCGACGTGCCATGGGTTCGGCAACATCATCGAGCTCGATCTCGATCTGGTCGTTCCCGATCCCACCAAGTCGATTCAGCAGGGCGCGATCGAGCCGTGGACGAAGACGCACTACCGCGCGCAGCTGGCCGAGCTGAAGCGCGCCGCGAGGCCGGCCGGCGTGTCGATGGACATCCCGTGGAGAGATCTGAACGACGAGGAGAAGCGCTTCATCGTCGAGGGGGACGGAAACGGCTACGACGGCATTCGCGGGTTCTTCCGCTGGCTCGAGCGCAAGAAATACAAGGTGCACGTCCGCGTGTTCCTCAGCCGGTATCGCGGCTATCTGACGTGTCCCGACTGCGGCGGCGCGCGTCTGCGCCGCGAGGCGCGCGACGTCAAGGTCGGCGGCCGCACGATCGATCAGGTGTCGTCCGACACGGTCCGCGAGGCGCAGCAGTTCCTCGAAGCGCTGCAGCTGACCGAGAAGGAAACGGCCATCGGCGACAAGGTGCTGAAGGAGATTCAGAAGCGGCTGAAGTTTCTGAGCGATGTCGGACTGGACTATCTGACGCTCGACCGCCTGTCGTCGACGCTGTCGGGCGGCGAGTCGCAGCGCATCAATCTGGCGACGTCGCTCGGATCGTCGCTGGTCGATACGCTGTACGTGCTCGACGAGCCGTCGATCGGCCTGCACTCGCGCGACAACCTGCGGCTCATCAACATCCTGCGGCAGCTGCGCGATCAGGGCAACACCGTGCTCGTCGTCGAGCACGACGAAGACATGATTCGCGTCGGCGACACCATCATCGATCTCGGCCTCGGCGCGGGCGAGCAAGGCGGGCGCGTCGTGTTTTCCGGATCGCTCGAGAACCTGCTGCAGGATCAGCGATCGCTGACGGCGAAATACCTGCGCGGCGATCTGGCGATTCCGGTGCCGTCGACGCGGCGGCGCGGCAGCGGGCAGAAGCTGCGGCTGCTCGGCGCGACCGAGCACAACCTGAAGAACGTCGACATCGAGATTCCGCTGAACACGCTGACCTGCATCACGGGCGTCAGCGGATCGGGCAAGTCGACGCTCGTCCACGACGTGCTGTATGCCGCGGTGAAGCGCGCCAAAGGCGGATCGGAGAAACGCGTCGGCGCGTTCCGCAAGCTCGAAGGCGCCGAGTTCGTCAGCGATGTCGTGCTCGTCGACCAGACGCCGATCGGACGCACGCCGCGGTCGAATCCCGTGACGTACCTGAAGGCGTTCGATCCGATCCGCGAGATTTTTGCCGCGACCAAGGACGCCAAGTCGCGCGGCCTGACCGCGAGCCATTTCTCGTTCAACGTCCCCGGCGGCCGCTGCGAAGCGTGCCAGGGCGAAGGCGAGGTGCGCGTCGAGATGCAGTTTCTCGCCGACGTGTTCGTGCCGTGCGATCAATGCGACGGCCGCCGGTTCAAGCCGCAGGTGCTCGAGGTGAAGTACCGCGCCAAGAACATCAACCAGGTGCTCGATCTCACCGTGCGCGAGGCGCTCACGTTTTTCAGCACGTCGCCGAAGGTGCTGCGCCGGCTGCAGGTGCTCGACGAAATCGGCCTGGGCTATCTGCGGCTCGGGCAGCCGGCGACGACGCTGTCGGGCGGCGAGGCGCAGCGCATCAAGATTGCGTCGCATCTGTCGTCGAGAACCGGCGATCGCATTCTGTACGTGCTCGACGAGCCGACGACCGGGCTGCACTTCGACGACATCGCGAAGCTGCTGACCGCATTCAAGAAGCTGCTCGAAGCCGGGCACACGCTGGTCGTCATCGAGCACAATCTCGATGTCCTGAAGACCGCCGATTACATCATCGATCTCGGACCCGAAGGCGGGCAGGAGGGCGGAAAGGTCGTCGCCACCGGCACGCCGGAGCAGATCGCCAAGGCGCCGGGATCTCACACCGGCGCAGTTTCTCGCGCCGGTGCTCGCCGTCGGCCGCTCACATGCTTATGCGCTTGAATAGTCGATCAGTCGATCGTCGGCAGTCGGCGATGTCGGCAGTCGCTAGTCGGCAGTCGTCGCAGTCGTGGTCTGCGGCATTGCGTGTGCGTAGTGTCCGGCTTCAGCCGGACCGTGACGGCGCAGCAGTACACCTTCGAAGAGGTCGCCTCCGGTCTGAAGCATCAGGACGCGGCCACGCGGCTGCGCGCGATTCAGATTCTGAAGGACGCCGACTATGCCGAGGCCGCCGTGCCGATTGCGGCGGCGCTCGCGGATCCGGACGATCGCGTGCAGCTTGCGGCGATCGACGCCGAGCGCTCGCTGTTCACGACGCGCGTCGTTCCGCGCCGCAAGAAAATCGGGTTCGTCATCGAAGTGAGAACCGTCGCCGGCGGCGATGCGGCAGCGGCGGGACAGCTCGCGCTGAAGGCTCGCGCCGTGCCGCCGCAGGTGCTGACCGGTCTCGCCGTCGCGCTGCGCGACAGCAACCCGCGCGTGCGCGCCGAGGCCATCAACCTGGCGTCGCTGCTGGGCCCTGTCGCCTGCGCGGGCGTCCGGCGGCGCCGACCGAATGGCCGTGCGCCGACATCGGCAACGCGCTCGATCGACAACATCAACTCGCGCGAAGCACTGCTGCGCCGCGCCGCCATGCAGGCGCTCGGACAGCTGCGGTACCCGAACGCGGTGCAGGCACTGTCGGATCAGTTCAGCTACCACCAGAACGGGCCCGATGCGATGGCCGCGCTCGAAGGCCTCGCCGGCATCGGACATCCGACGTCGGTGTCGATCTTCGAGGAGCTGCTCACGAGCTCGAACGCCGACATGCGGCGCCTCGCCGTCGAAGGGCTGGCGCGCGCCGGCGATCGCGATGCGCTTCCGACGCTCCAGCAGATGGGACAGAGCGAGCGATCCACCGGCGTGCTGCTCGCGCTGCACTACGCGAACGTCAAGCTCGGCGCCGTCGGACGCCAGCCTTCAGCAGCTTGTCGCGTCGCTCGCGCAATGCGTCTCAGCGTCCGCTCGCGCTCGGATACCTGCTCGATCTCTCGCCGTCGATGGCTCCGGCTCTGGCGGAATCGCTGCAACGATCGAAGCGCGGACGTGCGGCGCCTCGTCGCGGACGTGCTCGGCTTCTCGCGCGACACGGCGTCATTCCGGCGCTCGCGGCGGCGGCGAAAGATCCCGATCCCGATGTCGCCGCCGCCGCCCAGCAGGCCATCGAGCGGCTGAAACTGTAGTGCGGCTGCGGCGCTCGTTCTACGCCCGGCCAACGCTCGAGGTCGCGCCCGATCTGCTCGGCAAGGTCCTCGTGCACCGCACGCGCGCCGGCGTCACCTCGGGCATCATCGTCGAGGTCGAGGCGTACGTCGGCGAGTCCGATCCCGCCTGCCACGCCGCTCCCGGTCCGACGAAGCGCAACGCGCCGATGTACGGGCCACCCGGCCACGCATACGTGTATCTGAACTACGGCGTGCATCCCTCGTGAATGTCGTGACCGAGCCGGCGCGATCGCCAGCCGCGGTGCTGATTCGCGCGCTCGAGCCGCTCGATGGCATCTCGCTGATGCGCCGGCGCCGCATGCGGTCGCGCACCGCCCGGCGCACGAAGCCGGCGCCGATTCCCGATCACGCGCTGTGCAGGGGTCCGGGCAACGTGACGCACGCGATGGGGATCACGCTTGAAGGACACCGGCATCGATCTGCTCGGAGACACGCTGTTCATCGAGGATCGCGGGCACCGCATCGAGAAGATTGCCTGGAGCCCGCGCATCGGCATCTCCGTGGGGACGGAGCATCCCTGGCGCTGCTACGCCGCCGGACATGCCTCGGTGTCCGGCCGGGTCTAGAGTAGACCGTCTAGACGAGCGGTCTGTCAGACCCGTCGCGCAGAAACTCGGCCAGGTTCTTCGCCTGCGCCGATTTCGTCGCAACGCAGCGATCGATGCGTTTCGAGCGACTGCTGCAGCGTGCGCTCGATGCCGGCGACAGCTGCGCGCACTGAAAAACCGCTCGACGTCGTTTTTCGAGCCGGCGTCGCACAGATGCTCCAGCGGCCGCGACGACGGTCGGCATCCCCTGAAAGATGCCGAACGAGCTCTCGACTCGTTCCCAGTTGCTCTTCACGTGTTCCCAGTCGCCGCGCTGGCCCACGGCCGCTGCATCAGCAGGCGGATGAGCATCGGCGCATCCTGCGTGCGGACGTCCGCCGAGGTCGCATACGCCAGCGTGCGCTTCACCAGTTCGGGATCGGCGAAGAAATGACAGCGCGACCAGGTACTGACAGCGGTCTCGCTTGCGCTCGGGCTGTCCTGTCATGCGCGCCAGGTACCGCTCGTACAGTTCGGCGTCTCCCTCGATGGCCGCGAGCTGCAGCGTGGTGTCGGCGATGCTCGGATGCAGCGCGCTGCGTCACCCGTGACGTGAAGGTCGGCCAGGCGGCGCGCTTCGCGCAGCACATCCGGATCGCGTCCGGCGTTTCCCAGCGTGAAGATCACCGTCGAACGGAGGCTCTGGACGTCTTCCGCTTCGCCCGGTCTCGGCGTCCAGCCGAGACGCTCCATCAGCGGGCGCAGCGTCTGGCGCACCCAGCGCTGGAACGCCGGGCGCGACGGCTCATCCACGAGCCACTCGGAGATGTAGTTGATGCGCGACAGCGCGGTCGCGATCGCGGGGCTCAGCTCGCTGTCCGGCCAGCTGACTCGACAACGACAGAATATCCGCGATGCTCTGCTCGCCGAGTGCGGACGAGCGCCCAGACATCTTCGAGGAGCGTGGTCTGTTCGAGCGGCGTGAGCTCGCCGCTGCGCGCGGCCTCGCCCAGCGCCCGCAGGCCGTCGGCGTCGTACGACGTGCGGTAGTAGCCGCGGCTGTCGACGTTGGCGAAGACCCACGACGAGCAGCCGTCGAGTTTGACCGTCTGCGTCGCGCGCCGACAGCAGCACGCATGCGCCGGCTGCACTTTTCCATCGCGCTCGCGCTTGTAGCAGACCGGAATCTCCCACGACGTGGACGCCGGCACGGCGGTCGAGATCGGCCGCTGCGACAGCACGAGCTCGGTGCTGCCGCCGCGCACATCGCGCTTCGACTCTCACGAGCGGCATGCTGCTCTGCGTGATGAAGCTCGACAGGATGCGGTCGACCGGCTTCCTCGTGACCGCGGCCAGCGTCGTCCAGAAACCTTCGCCGGTCGCGTTGCGCGAAGGCGAACTTCTTCAGGTACGCGTTGATGCCGTCGCGGTAGCTGCCGGCCCGACATAGCCTTCGACCATTCTGATGACGGCGGCGGTCTTCTGATACGCAATCGCGTCGAAGACCTGGTTGATCTCGTCGGGCGTCTCGACCCGCGTGCGGACCGGCCGCGTCGCGCGAAGCGCGTCGAGCGTCATCGCACCCTGCGTGTCGCGCACCTCGTCGAGCGCGCCGTTCCACTCGGGCTTCCACTCCTCCATCGGCCGGCGCTCCATCCAGGTGGCGAACCCCTCGTTCAGCCAGATGTCGTCCCACCACTCCATCGTGACGAGATCGCCGAACCACTGATGCGCGATTTCGTGGGCGATGTATTGCGCGATCTGCTTCCGCTGCTCGAGCGTGCCGCCGTCTGCGGGCGCGACGAGAAACTGCTCGCGAAAGAAAATCGCGCCGGTGTTTTCCATCGCGCCGGCCGAGAAGTCGGGCACGGCGATGATGTCGAGCTTCTCGAACGGATACTTGATGGCGAAGTAGCGATTGAAATACCGCAGCGCGAACTCGGTCGACTCGAGCGCGAAGCCGAGCTCGCCTTTGCGATTCGGCGTGCCGCAGACGCGCATCGGAATGCCGTCGGCGCTGCCGGCCACGCACTCCCAGTCGCCGACCGCGCAGCGCGACGAGGTAGGTCGACATGCGCTTGGTCGTCGCGAACCTCAGCGTGTGCTTGCCGGCGCCGGGCCCCGGCGTGTCGGACAGCAGGCGCCCGTTCGAGATCGCCGTGTCGCGCGCGTCGATCGTGGCGGACACCGCGAACGTCGCCTTCATCGCCGGCTCGTCGAACGACGGAAACGCGCGGCGCGCGTCGGTGGCTTCGAGCTGCGTGATGGCGTACTCGCGGTTGTTCGCGCGGCTCAGATAGAAGCCGCGCAGCTGGTCGTTGAGCCGCCCGGTGTAGCGGATCGCAATCGCAGCGGCGCCGGCGGGAATGGCATGCGGCCACGGTGAGCGTCGCGGTTTCCTTCTCGGCGTCGAGCGCGACGCTCGCGATCTGCTTCGTTGCCGCCGGCGGTGATCGTGATCTCGTGAAACTCGATCTCCGCCGCGTTCAACGTGATCGATCGCGCTCGGCTCGTCAGTCGCACCCAGATGCTGACCTCGTCCGGCGAACGTGTCGGTGGCGAAATCGGGTGCGAGGTGGATGTCGTAGTGCTCGGGGATCGCCGTGCCGGCGACAGCCGCTGCGCCGGCGCGACGATCGACCACGCCGTGAGCAGCACCACGGCCAGTGCCAGCCGCTGACTTCATCGCGCTACCCCTCGCGCTGGAGAACGGGAATCTTGAGGGTGACCCGGCGGCCTTCGCGCATGACGACGACCGTCGCCGTGCTGCCGATGGGGGCATCCGAGACGAGCCGAAGGAAGTGGCCGGGATCGATGACGGCCTGCGCCGTTGAAGGAGACGATGATGTCGCCGGCTCGAGGCCGGCCTGATAGGCGGGGGAGCGGCGATCGATTTCGTTGACGAACGCGCCCGTCGTCTCGCGCACACCGAGCTGCGCCGCCATCTGCGTCGTCAGCGGATACAGAATCATCCGGCCGAGCGAGCCGCGCCGCACGACGCCGTGCTCGATGATCTCGCCGATGACGCGCCGCGCGAGGTTGCTCGGAATGGCGAAGCCGATGCCTTCGGAGCCGCCGCTCTGGTTCGAGCTGAGGATGCCGGTGTTGATGCCGATGAGCTCGCCGCGCGCGTTCACGAGCGCGCCGCCGGAGTTGCCGCGGTTGATGGCGGCGTCGGTCTGGATGAAATCCTCGTACTCGGAGAAGCCGAGATTCTTGCCGGCCGAGCGCGCTGATGATGCCGAGCGAGACGCTGTGGCTGAGCTGATACGGGCTGCCGATGGCGAGCACCCACTCGGCCACCTTGGCCTGCGACGAATCGCCCCACTTCAGCGGCGGCTGCCCCGGCTTGTCGACCTTCACCAGCGCCAGGTCGGTCGCCTTGTCGATGCCGATGATGCGCGCCGGCGCCTCGTGCTTGTCGGCGAAGATGACGGTGACTTCCGCCTTCTCGCTGCCGATCACGTGGCTGTTGGTCACGACGTAGCCGTCTTCGGAAATCAGGACGCCCGATCCGAGGCTTCGCGCGAGCTGATCGCGGGATCCGAACACATCTTCGCGGCCGCCGAAGAAATATTCGAAGAACGGATCGTTGGCGAACGGAGAGTTCGGCCGGCGAACGACCTGCACCGACGAGATGTTGACGACGCCTTTGACGGCCTGCGCGGCGACGCCGGTGAGATCGGGAAGGCCGGCTGGCGTTGCGACGGCGCGGGTATCGCGACGGCCTGGCCGGGCGCTGCGCGGGTTTGCGCCGTCGACTCGTCTGCCGAACGCAGGCGGCCGGTGAGCACGAGGCCGGCCAGGAATCCTGAAACGAGGAGCGCGATGCCGATCGAGGCCCGTTTCATCGAGGGTTTTTCATCGTAGCATGGTTTGACGCGCCTTCGCGAAGTTGGGTACGATCACCGGCATGGCGTCCATTCAAGCAACACGGCTTCGGAAGGGCAATCTCATCAAGGTCGGCGACGATCTGTTGCGCATCCTCGAGCTCCATCACCTCACGCCCGGCAACAAGCGCGGCTTCGTGCAGTGCAAGGCGCGGAATATCAGAACGAACACGCTCATCGATCACAAGTTCCGCGCAGAAGAGGACATCGAGCGCGCGATTCTCGACGAGCACGACATGCAGTATCTCTACACCGACGGCGACTCGTTTCACTTCATGAACACGGCAATCGTTCGAGCAGCTGCACATCGATCGCGAAGTGCTCGGCGATGCGGTGAACTACATCCTGCCCGACTCGATCATCAAGGTGGAGTTCTACGGCGACGAGCCGGTCGGGATCGATCTGCCGGTCACGGTCGATCTGCGCGTCGACGACACCGCGCCCGGCATCAAGGGCGCCACCGCGAGCGCGCAGGTGAAGCCCGCGCGCACCGAGACCGGCCTGGTCGTGCAGGTGCCGCCGTTCATCAACGTCGGCGACCGGATCCGCGTCAGCACGGAGACCGGCGAATATCAGTCGCGGGCCTGATGGACGTCCCGCATCGATATCCCGGCGCACGGCTGGATCGAAGTCATCACCGGCAGCATGTTCAGCGGAAAGAGCGAAGAGCTCATCCGCCGGCTTCGCCGCGCGCAGATCGCGCGGCAGCGGGTGCAGATCTTCAAGCCGGCGTTCGACAACCGCTTCGCCGAGTCCGAGATCGTGTCGCACAGCGAGATGCGCATCCAGGGCGTCAACGTCGGCAACTCGGCCGAGCTGCTGCGGCTCGTCAACGACGACACCGAGGTCGTCGGCATCGACGAGGCGCAGTTCTTCGACAAGGATCTGCCGGCCGCGTGCACGCAGCTCGCCGGCAGCGGCAAGCGCGTCGTCGTCGCCGGTCTCGACACCGACTATCTCGGCCGTCCGTTCGAGCCGATGCCGGTGCTGATGGCGATTGCCGAATACGTCACCAAGACGCACGCGATCTGCATGGTGTGCGGCAATCCGGCCAGCCACACGCAGCGGCTCGTCGTCGAGCGACGAGCGGCTGCTGCTCGGCGCGACCGGCACGTACGAGGCCCGCTGCCGGAAGTGCTTCGATCCGACGCTGGCGTCGGCGGCGAAAGTCGAAAGTGGAAAGTAAAAAGTGGAAAGTGAAAAGTGGAAAGTGAAAGTGATGGCCACCGATTGGACCCCGCAGCTTCTTCTTCTGCTGGGCGTCGGGTTTCTCGTCGCCAACGTGCGCGTCGGGATCGACGCGCTGAGATTTCTGCGCCGCCGATCGTCGGCGCTGCTCACGTGGCGCGGTCCGCGGCCGCGCTACTACGGCCTGCAGCTCGCGCTCGGGGTCGTGCTCGGCGGGCTGCTGGCGTATCACATCATCAACCTCATGCGCACCGCGCCTCAGCTGCGCGGCCGCTTTGCGCCGCAGCTGTTCGGCATCAGCATGATGTTCGTGTACTACGGGTATCTCGTTCCGCTGAGCCGGCGCATCGGCCGGGGCTTCTATGCCGACGGCATCTGGTCGGAGACCGGCTTCGTGCCGTACTGGCGGATCGGCGCGGTGTCGTGGCGCGAGGGCGAGGAGATCGCGCTCGTCATCGTCTCGCGGCTGAGGAATCTGGCCCGCCGGCTGGTCGTGCCCGGGCGCGCACTACGGCGCGGCGCGCCGCCTGCTTCGCGAGAAAATCGCCGCCCACGATATACAGTTGATGCATACCGGGCTCGAGCTCGGGGCGCACGACGAGCGGGACGACGTCTAGCTGGTAGCCGGTAGCCGTAGGTCGTAGCGCCGTAATCGGCGGTACACTACGGTAACCGGTACCGTAACGGTACACTTCTACCGATAGAGGAAGGCCATATGGCAGCAAGAGCGACGTGGAAGGGATTTCTTGAAGGTCAGCCTGGTGAACATCCCCATCAAGGTGTTCCCGGCGACCGAGTCGAGCGGCACGATCTCGTTCAACCAGCTCCATGGCGAGTGCCAGACGCGCATTCAGCAGAAGCGATGGTGCCCGACCTGCAACAAGGAGGTCGCCAACACCGAGCTGGTCAAGGGCTACGAGTTCGAAAAGGGGCGGTACGTCGTGATGTCCGAGGAGGACATCGAGAAGGTGCGCCCGAGCTCGACGCGCGTCATCGATCTCGTGCAGTTCGACGATGCGGGCGCGCTCGATCCGATGTACGTGGATCGCACCTACTATCTCGCGCCCGACGGCCAGGTGGCGGCAGACGCGTTCGCGGTGTTCCGCGAAGGCATGAAAGGGAAAGATCGGCGTCGGCAAGCTGGCGCTCTACGGCCGCGAGTACCTCGTCGCCGTGAAGCCGCACGAGAAGGGGCTCGTGATGTACACGCTGCATCACGCCGCGGAGATTCGCGGCACGGAGAGCATCGAAGAGCTCGCGACGATTCCCACGAAGGTGAAGCCGCAGGAAGTGCAGCTCGCCAAGCAGGTCATCGCCACGTTCGAGAAGAAGCTCGACCTGAACGACTACCGCGACGAGTATCGCGAAGGGCTGCAGAAGATCATCGACGCGAAGATCGCCGGCGAGGAGATCGTCGCGCCGCCGTCGAGATGCCGCCGAAGGTCGTGAACCTGATGGAGGCGCTGAAGAAGAGCCTCGACACCGTCAGCGCGAACAAGAAGCCGCGGCCAAGGCCGACCTGAAAGTCGTCAAGAAAGCCAAGAGCGCAGAGCCGAAGCGCAGACGCGCGTAGAAACGAAACGAAGCGAAAAACGAATAAGACGCAACTAGACGATCGCGTCATGCGCTATGCGCTTCGTTGTCCTCGGCGCCGGCGCGATCGGCGGCGTGGTCGGCGGGCGGCTCGCGCAGCATGGGCACGACGTCGTGCTCATCGCACGGGGCGCGCACTACGAAGCGATTCGCGACAACGGGCTGCGCATCGAATCGCCGGACGACGCCGCCACGCTGCACATTCCGGTCGTCGACAGTCCTTCCGCGATTTCCTGGACGCAGCGACGACGTCCTGCTGCTGGCGACCAAGACACAAGACACCGAAGCGGCGCTCGACGCGCTCGCGGCGGTCGCGCCGCGCGACGCTCCCCATCTTCTGCGCGCAGAACGGCGTCGCGAACGAGCGCATGGCGGCGCAGCGGTTCGCCAACGTGTACGGCGTGTTCGTCTGGTGTCCGGCCGACTACCTGACGCCCGGCACACGTGCAGGTCTGGTGCGCGCCGCAGAGCGGGATTCTTCACGTCGGCTGTTATCCGTCGGGCTCGAACGCGCTGGCAGAGGCGGTGGCGGCGGCCTTTCGCGACGCGACGTTCTACGCCGAGGCGAAGCCCGACATCATGCGATGGAAATATCGCAAGCTGCTGTCGAATCTGGGGAATGCCGTCGACGCGCTGTGCGGCACGGCGGCGCGAGGCAGCGGCATCGCGCAGCGCGCGCGGCGCGAAGGGGTCGCGTGCCTCGAGGCCGCGGGGATTTCGCTCGTCGCCGACGACGAGGAGGATGCCGCGCGTCTCGAGCGCGAGGTGCATCCGCGAACGATCGGCGGCGCCGAGCGGCGCGGCGGGTCGTCGTGGCAGAGCCTCGAGCGCCGGCTCGGAACGATCGAGACGGACTACCTCAACGGAGAGATCGTGCGGTTGGGGCAGCAGTATGGCGTGCCGACGCCTGTGAACGCGCTGCTGCAGTATCTGTCGCAGCGCGTCGCGCGCGAGCGGCGTCCGCCCGGCAGCGTGAATCCCGACAAGATTCTGATCGCGCTAGATCTTCGACAGAATCCACTGCAGTAGCCCGGGCTGACCGGCTGCGACGGGATCGTTCAGCCAGTCGGGCGGCGTCAGCCAGACGAACGCCAGAATCGCAATCACCCACAAATCGTAGGGAATCGTCGTGCGTTCGTCGCGCCAGAAGAAGGCGCGGTTGAAGCTGCCGCGCAGGCCGGTCGTCGAGGGCATCGGCCGCTTGTTCAGCGCGAGATACGTGTAGTGGATGCGGTTGGCGACCGACAGCACCGACAGCACCAGAATCACCCACAGCACGGCGGCCATCCTGTTCGTGAACGCGCCGATCATGAACAGCACGATCCGCTCGGGGCGCTCCATGAAGCCGACCTTGCACTTTTCGATCAGGCATTCGGCGCGCGCGCGCGCGTAGCTCGTCATGATCGCGAAGATCAGCGTCAGCGTCGTGATGAGCACGTAGTCGGTGCGGCCGAGCTTCGAGTACAGCCAGATGAGGCCGGTGAACAGCGCGAGGTCCGAGAAGCGATCGAGCGTCGAGTCCCAGAACGCGCCGAACTCCGACTGCTTGCCGGTGATGAACGCCACCTTGCCGTCGATGAAATCGAAAATATTGGCGCAGATCATGATGAAGCCGGCGAGCACGAAGCGGTCCTGCGCGAGCGCCCACGGCGGCCGCGCAGTTGATCAGCACGCCGATCAGCGTGAGCGTGTTCGGCGAGATACCAAGCGCCACGCTGATGCGGATGATGGCGCGCAGCGGGAACATGGAGAGCTTCCCGATAGTGCCGGTAAAGGTCATGTTTAGTCGCGGGGGCCCCTCCGCCCCGCTCCGCGCCGCTTCGCTTGCGGGGGCCCCTGCGCCCCGCGCCGCTCGCGGCTTCAGGATCGAGGAGTATAATGAAAGGTTCGATGAATCACGTAAAGAGCGCGCCATAGTACCGTATGCCCGTTCAGGATCTCAAGAGCCAGATCGCCCACCTGCCCGAGCAGCCAGGGGTGTATCTGTTCGCGAACGAGCAGGGCGAGACGATCTACATCGGCAAGGCGCGGTCGCTGCGCGATCGGGTGCGCAGCTATCTGGGCGCGCGCGGGCTCCATCCGAAGACCGATGCGCTGCTCGACGAAGCCGCGGGCCTCGAGGTGATCGTCACCGACTCGGTCGTCGAGGCGCTCGCGCTCGAGAACAACCTCGTCAAGGAGCGCGCGCCGCGCTACAACGTCCGGCTGCGCGACGACAAGAACTATCCGTATCTGCAGTTGACGACGAACGAGGCATTTCCGCGCGTGCTGGTCGCGCGCAACGTCGAGCGCGACGGCTCGTACTACGCCGGTCCGTTCATGCCGGCGTCGCTCGCGCGCCGGACGATGGGGCTGACGCACAGGTTGTTCGGCATCCGATCGTGCAACGAGGTGATTACCGGCAACCGCGAGCGTCCGTGCCTCGAGTACGACATCAAGCGGTGCATCGCGCCGTGCGTCGCCGCGATCTGCTCGAAGGAGCAGTACGACGAGGCGGTGCAGCACACGCAGCTGTTCTTCGAAGGGAAGAACGACGAGCTGATCGATCGGCTGACGAGCTCGATGACCGAGGCCGCCGCGGCCGAGCGCTTCGAGGAGGCGGCGCATCTGCGCGACGCCGCGCGCACCGTTCAGACGCTGCGCGATCGCCAGCAGAAGATCGCCACGGTGCGGCTGGGCGATCGCGATGCGTTCGGCCTCCACATGGGACCGGCCGGCGCCGTCGTCCATGTGTTCGTGATGCGGAGCGGCAAGGTGCTCGAGCGCGTGGAGCTCGCCGCGAACGAAGGCATTTCAGGATCGGCGGCCGAGATTCTGCAGGCCTCGGTCGAGCAGTTCTACGAAGATCGGCCGGCTCCCGCCGAGGTGCACCTGTCGAGCGACGCAGAAGACGCGGAGCTGCTCGAGGCGTGGCTCTCGGCTCGCGCCGGCCGCCGCGTGCAGGTGATGGTGCCGAAGCGGGGCGACAAGCGCGGCCTCGTGGATCTTGCCGTGCGCAACGCGCGCATCGCGTATCAGGCGAGGCTGATCGACACCGGCCTGTCGCAGTACGACGCGCTCGAGACGCTTCGCTCGACGCTGGCGCTGCCGGCGATTCCGCGACGCATCGAGTGCTTCGACATCTCGACGATTCAGGGCAGCGAGACCGTGGCGTCGATGGTCGTCTGCGAAGACGGCAAGATGCGGAAGAGCGAGTATCGCAAGTACCGCATTTCGCCGGCGAATCACGCCGGGTCGGACGACTTCGCGGCGATGAACGAGGTCGTGACGCGGCGGTATCGCAAGCTGCTCGAGCAGGGCGGGCCGTTTCCGGATCTCATCCTGATCGACGGCGGCAAGGGGCAGCTGTCGGCGGCCTACGACGCGCTGCGGCAGCTCGGGCTCGCGAATCTGGTCGCGGTCGGCATCGCGAAGAAGGAAGAGCTGATCTACACGCGCGATCGCGAAGAGCCGATCGTGTTCGAGAAAGACGATCCGGCGCTGCGGCTCGTGCAGCAGATTCGCGACGAAGCGCACCGGTTCGCCGTGACGTTTCACCGCAAGGCGCGATCGATGCGCGATCTGCGATCGGAGCTCGACAGCGTGCCGGGCATCGGGCCGCGGCGGCGCAAGGCGCTGCTCGTCGCGTTCGGCAGTCTCGCGGGCGTGCGGCGCGCGTCTCGCGAAGAGCTGACGGCCGTGGTGGGCGCGAAAACCGCCGATGCCGTGCGTCGGATACTTCGCCGGCAAGGGGCGGTAACCGGTTATACTCTCTACCCGTTGCGCCGGACCTCAACGTTACCAATCTCATCATCTCCCTCCTGGTTCTGATTTTTTCGCTGAGTGTTCACGAGGCGGCGCACGCGTGGTCGGCGAGCCAGCTCGGCGACGACACGGCGAAGCGTCTCGGACGCGTCACGCTGAACCCGATCGTGCACATCGATCCGATTGGCACGTTGCTGCTGCCGCTGATTGCGATGGTGTCGGGCGCGCCGCTCATCGGCTGGGCGAAGCCGACGCCGGTCAATACGCGAAATCTGCGACATCCGCGGCGCGATCACATTCTCGTGACGGCCGCCGGGCCGGCGAGCAATCTGCTGATTGCCTTCGCCGCCGCGGCCGCGATGCGCGCTGGACATCGCGGGCGGCAGACTGGCTCGAATTGCTCCTGTTCGAGGCGCTGACGCTGAACGTGCTGCTCGCCGTCTTCAACATGCTGCCGATTCCGCCGCTCGACGGCGGACAGATTCTGATGGCGCTGCTGCCGCCGCAGCGTGGCGATGCAGCTCGGCTTCCTGTATCAGTACGGATTTCTGATCCTGATGGGGCTGCTGGTGACCGGCATCCTGGGCCGCTCATCGGCCCGCCGTACTATCTGATTCTCTCGTGGCTGCTGTGACTCCGCGCAAACGCGTCGTCTCCGGCATGCGCCCGACAGGGAAGCTGCACCTCGGGCATCTCGTCGGCGCGCTGCAGAACTGGGTCGCGCTGCAGGAGCAGTACGACTGTTTTTATTTCGTCGCCGACTGGCACGCGCTGACGACCGACTACGCCGATACGAGCCAGCTGACGCAGTACGCCTACGACAACGCGATCGACTGGATCGCCGCCGGCCTCGATCCGGAGCGCAGCACGTTCTTCGTGCAGTCGATGGTGCCCGAGCACGCCGAGCTGTATCTGCTGCTCGCGATGACGACCCCGGTGTCGTGGCTCGAGCGCGTGCCGACCTACAAGGAGCAGCAGGACGCGCTGAGCGACAAGGATCTGTCGTCGATCGGGTTCCTGAGCTATCCGCTGCTGCAGACCGCAGACGTGGCGATCTACGACGGCAATCTCGTGCCGGTCGGCGACGATCAGGTGGCGCATCTCGAGCTGGCGCGCGAGGTGGTTCGCCGGTTCAATCGTTTTTACGGCAGCGTGCTCGTCGAGCCGCAGCCGCTGCTGACGAAAGTGTCGCGGCTTCCGGGACTCGACGGCGGCAAGAAGATGAGCAAGAGCCTCGGGAATACGATTCTGCTGTCCGAGGATGCCGACAGCGTGAAGAAGAAGGTGCGCTCGATGTACACCGACCCGAAGCGGATCCGGCCCGACGTGCCCGGCACGGTCGAAGGGAATCCGGTCTTTCTGTATCACGACGTGTTCAATCCGGATATCGCCGAGGTCGACGACCTGAAGGCGCGGTATCGCGCCGGCAAGGTCGGCGACGTCGAGGTGAAGGACAAGCTGGCGAAGGCGCTGAACGCGGCGCTCGAGCCGATGCGCGAGCGGCGGCGGGAACTCGCTTCGCGGCCGGAGCGGATCCATGAGATCCTCGTCGAGGGTTCGAGGCGCGCGCGCCGGACCGCCGTGGAGACGATGGAGCGCGTTCGAGACGCGCTGAAGATCTCCTACACATGAGCGAATTTCCTCCTTCGTCCGTCCGACTTCGAATCCGCGCCCGACGCGTATTCGGTGAAGCTCGATTCGTTCGAAGGCCCGCTCGATCTCCTCATTCACCTCATCAAGAAACACGAGGTGAACATCTACGACATTCCGATCGCGCTCATCACGCAGCAGTATCTCGAGTACATCGAGATGATGAAGGAGCTGAATCTCGACACGGTCGGCGAGTTCCTGGTGATGGCCGCGACGCTGATTCACATCAAGTCGAAGATGCTGCTGCCGCGGCCGGAGACGGCCGACGACGGCGAGCCCGAGGAGGATCCGCGCGAGGCGCTCGTGCGCCGGCTGCTCGAGCATCAGAAGTTCAAGGCGGCGGCCGAGCTGCTGCACGAGCGCGCGGTGCTGCGCGGCGCGCAGTGGATTCGTCCCGACGGCCGCATCGCGGAGATTGCCGGCGACGACTACGCGTACGAGCCCGAGGTCGAGGTCGATCTCTTCAGCCTGCTCGCGGCGTTCCGCGGCGTGCTCGAGCGCGCGAAGCAGCGGCCGAAAATGCTGCTGCCGCCGGAGGAAGTGCCGGTCGAAGTCCGCATCGATCAGCTGCTGGCGATGCTGTCGGAGACGGAAGCGTGCGGCTTCGAGGATCTGTTCGCGAAGGACGACACCCGCGGCGCGATGATCGTGACATTTCTCGCGCTGCTCGAGATGATTCGCCTCAAGCTGATTCGCGTGTTTCAGACCGCGGCGTTCGGGCCGATTCGGGTCTACAAGCGCGCACGGCCGGCTGACGCACCGGTGCCGATCGGTGATCCCGAAGCGACGAAAACGAAGAACGAATAGCGAAAAACGAATCGACAAAGCCTATGACTGACGAGCTGAAGCCGGTCATCGAAGCCCTGATTTTCGCGTCGCCCGATCCGCTGACGCCGAAGATGCTCTTCAAGCTGCTCGAGAGCGAGCCGAAGGAAGACGTCGAGGCGGCGCTCGAGGCGCTGAAGCGGACTACGAACGGCCCGGCGGGCTGCAGCTCGTCGAGGTGGCCGGCGGATATCAGATCGTCACCAAGCCCGAGCTGCACGAGTGGGTGCGGCGGCTGTTCCACGAGCGGACGACGCAGCGGCTGTCGGTGCAGGCGCTCGAGACGCTGGCGGTCATCGCGTACAAGCAGCCGATCACGGCGCCGGAGATCACGGAGATCCGCGGCGTGAACACGGCCGGCGTCATCAACACGCTCATCGAGCGCCAGCTCGTCAAGATCGTCGGACGCAAGCAGGTCGTCGGGCGGCCGTTCATGTACGCGACGACCCGCGAGTTCCTGATTCGATTCGGCCTGCGCGATCTGTCGGACCTCCCGAAGATCGAGGAGATGGCCGAAGCGCTCGGCTTCGACGTGCCCGCAGGCCTGACGCAGCCCGCGCCGGCGCAGGCGCAGCTGGATCTGCTCGGCGGCGCGGCCGCGATCGACGAGATCGAGACGATGTCGACCGACGTCGAGCCGGGCGAGAAGATTCACTAGGTTCCATTGTCATGTCTCACCGCCAAGACGCAGGGACGCAGGGAAATTCTTGAACAGGAGGCGAGGAGATTAGGAGGCTGCTCGTTCGAGGCTTCGCGTCCGTATGAGCCCGGCAACGCCGACGCTGCCGGCCTCTTTCTCCTGAACTCCTGATCTCCTGTTCGTTTTTGTATGTCGTCTTTGCGTCTGCTCTTCCGCGTGTTGCAACTGCCGGTGCCTTCGACAGTTTCCCGACCTCTTCAGCCGCCGCACCTCCTCCTGCCGTCAGCTCCCGGAACGCCCCCACTCGCAGCGCCTTGTCCGCAGATCGGACCGATGCGCACGCGCTTGAGCGTGCGCACCGGATGGCCGATCGCGTCGGCCATCTTGCGCACCTGGCGCGAGCGCCCTTCGTGGATCGTGATGCGCAGCACCGACGTGTCGCCTTCGCTGCGCCGCTCGCGGAGCAGCTCGACGTGCGCGGGGCTCGTGCGGCGGCCTTCGAGCATGATGCCGCGCGAAAGACGATCGATGTCGTGCGCATCGGGCACGCCGAGCACCTGCGCTTCGTACACGCGCTCGACTTCGTGCCTCGGATGCGTCAGCGTGGCGGCGAGGTCGCCGTCGTTGGTGAGAATGAGCAGCCCTTCGGAATCGAAATCGAGCCGGCCGACCGGATAGACGTATTCGCGCACGCCTTTCGAGAAGATCGAGAACGGTGGGCCTGTGCTCGGGGTCCGATCGCGTCGTCACATACCCGCGCGGCTTGTTGAGAAGAAAATAGCGGTGCTGCTGCGGCCGTTTCACGCGCCGCTCGTCGACGCGAATGTCGTCGACGTCGAGATCGGCCTTCGTGCCGAGCTCGGTGATCGTCGTGCCGTTGACCGTGACGCGCCCCTGCTCGATGAGCTTTTCCGCCGCCCGCCGCGACGCGATGCCCGCGGCGGCGATGATCTTCTGAAGCCGAACTTCCATAAGGGATTCTAGCGGTTCTAGGTTCTGGGGTTCTAGGTTCCGGGTGCTGGTTCCGGTTCTTCGTTCTTCATCGGCGAACCTGAACTAAGAACCAGAACCCAGCACCCAGCACCGAGAACTAGAACCGCTGATTGAGTTATTTCAGATGCGGCTGCAGAGCCGTCCACACCTTGTAGCCTTCCGGCGTCATGTGCTGGCCGTCGTCGATGAAGTGCTCCGGCTTCGGTTTGCCGTCGGTGCCGAGCATGGCCGGCCAGACATCGACGTATACGCACGCGCTGTTCGATTCGCAGTACGAGCGAATCGAGCTTGTTCGCCTGCGTGCATCTGATCGGTGAGCTGCCAGCGGGCCGGCGTGGGCTTCAGCCCGATGGCGACGATGCGCGTCTTCGGAAGCGCTGTCCGAATCACGCCGTAGAACGTCCGGAAACCCGCACCAATCGGCTGCGGGTGTCGTGCCCCGCGCAAGATCGTTCTCGCCGGGATACAGCACGACGATGCGAGGAGCGTGCGGCAGGACGACACGGCCCGCATACCGGGCGCTGTCGGCCATTTCCGATCCGCCGAATCCGCGGTTCACCGGTTTCAGATCCGGGAAATGACTCGGCGAGATTCCATCGGACGATGCTCGACGCGCCGATGAAGACGATGCCGCCCTTCGCAGGAGGGTTCGCTTTGTCCTCGGCCTCGAACTTCTGAATCGCCGGCTCCCATCGGTTCGGATCGACGGGCTGTTGCGCCGCCAACCCGAGCGTTGCGCCGAATACCGCCGCGAGCACGAACATCATCACACGGCGCATATCGAATCCGATCCTCCGGTCGGTCGATCCAGATACCAGAACTCCAGAACCAGAACCCAGCACCCAGCACCGAGAACCCAGAACCGCTCGGATATACTGCCCGGCGTGTCCACTCGTCGTCTGATTATCGCCATTGACGGTCCGTCCGGCGCCGGCAAAGGCACCGTCGCCCGCGAGATCGCGCGGCGCCTCAACTACAAACATCTCGACACCGGCGCGATGTATCGCGCCGTGGCGTGGAAGGCGCTGCACGATCGACTGCCGCTCGACAACGAAGACGCCGTGGCCGCGCTCGCGCGGCGCGCGGCGCTCGACGTGGGCCCCTCGTCGGTCGTCATCGACGGTCATGATGTCACGAACGCCATCCGCACACCCGAGATCGATCGCGCCGCGGCCGCGACGGCGCGGCTTCCCAAGGTGCGCGCGGTGCTCGTCGAGCGCCAGCGGAAAGAAGGGGAGAGCGGCGGCATTGTCATGGAAGGACGCGATATCGGCTCGGTCGTCTTTCCGAATGCCGACGTGAAGATTTATCTCGACGCGTCGCCCGAAGAGCGCGCGCGCCGGCGCGCCGCCGATCCCGCGCACGGCGTCAGCCGCGCGGCCGCGGCCGTCGACGTCGCGACCGAGATGGCCGCACGCGACCAATCGGACCGGACGCGCTCGACGTCGCCGCTGACGATTCCGAAGGACGCGATCGAGCTCGATACCACCGGACTCTCGATCGACGAGACCGTCGATCGGGTGCTGGCGATCGTGCAATCAGGCGATCACCGCCCCACGCTGATGACCGGCTCGGGGCTGCCGTCCCACGTAAAGCGGTACGTTTTCCCTCGTCTCACATTCGTCACGAGCGCGGGCCTGAAGCAGGCGATGCACGTGCCGCCCGCGTGGCGAACGCTCGGATAGATCACACCGAGAGATTCCGCCTCCAGCAGACGTTCGGCCAACGCCTGAGACTCGACATAGCGTATCGGGATCGAGACACGTGCGCGCAGCGCGGGCGGCGCCGATCGAAGGTCGTGAAATCTGCGCTGAAGTCGGCCATGTAGTCGTCGTAGGTGACCGTGTCTTCGAAGCGGCCGATCTCGGCGAGCTGAACCGACTTGTGAAAGCCGACTTCCGCCTGCGACGTCTCGATCGCGAACGCCGCATACCACGCGCCGCGGCTCGGCCCGTTGAACCGGCTGCCGAGCGGATGTGGATGACAGAACGCGGCATTGATGACCGCGGCGTGCGGAACGCCGAACACGAGCTCCTCGACGCCGATCCCGGGCAGCAGCTGCTGTCCGGCAAGCAGGCGATCGTTGGTGGCGGTGTCGAGCTCGAAGATGGCCTGCAGATGCGCATCGTCGTCGCTGATGGCGACCAGCACGCTGTCGCCCTGCGGCAAATGCCGCGACAACACGAGACGATGGGTGTCGAACTCCCGGACGAGCGTGACGGGCGGAAGCATCATCCCGCGCGGCGCGCGTCGAGCAGGCGGCGCACGGTCTGCATGGCGGGCAACCCGCCGCGGATCATGTAGGCGAGCGGCGTCTCGCCGTTGAAAATCGGATTGCTGTTCGGCAGGTGCACCCACTCGTCGGCGAGCTTTGCGCGAGTGAAGGATGTGCAGCGCCTTGAAGATGCCGATGAGATACGAAATGCGCGTCAGGCGATCGGTGTCGAGCATCCGATCGGGCTTGCGCTTCATCTCGTAGAACGGGCCGTTGGTGACGCCGCCGAGCAGGGCGCGGGCATCCTCGTCGCGCACTTTCCAGCGCGCCGCGATGTTGAAAAAGGCCTTGAGGCCCGGCCCCGACAGGCGCTCGCGCGCGGCGCGGGTGCCGAGATCGGGCGGTGTCTCGGTGCGGTAGCGGCTGGCGGGATATCGCAGCGCGTGGGCCATCGTAACTCCTATTCAGGAGTATATTTCCTCCGGCCTGGCGGCGTCAAGTCCCGCACGCCGTCAGTCGTCGCGGCGGTTTCTGTCCTTGTAGTCTTCCGCGCTCGCCGGGTCGTATTCCCAGCGGTTGCGGTCGCGGCTTTCGATTTTCTCGGCGCCCTTCAGCTCTTCGGCATCCTCGTACTCGACGCCGAGCGCGCGGCCGATCTCTTCGACGACGTCCTGGTCGGGCGTCGACATGTCGCCGCCGGGCGTTTCTTCGCCGCTGGCGTACGCGTCGTTCCAGTCCGTATCGACGTCGCCGCCGGTCAGGGCCGAGCCCCCTTCGGTGTGCTCCTTCGCCACGCTGGTGATACATCTGGTGTCCCGATTCGGCCGCCGATGCCTTCACTGCGAAGTTCAGGCTCGACGGTGCGCCCGGTATGGTCTCGTCGTCGCGCAGTTGACGACGCTCGCGCGAGAGGGCGATCGGCTTGGGCCGCTGCGCCGTGGAGGGGCGGGGAGGCGCCGCCCGTTTGGGCGCGGCCTTGCGGTGTGCGGCTTTGCGCGGCGTGCGGGCTTTCGGCCGAGCGGTGCGGCGTCGCGCGCCGGATTTCCCGGAGCTTTGGCGCGACTTCGCTTTCCGGGCCGAGGTCTTGCGCGCGGGTCGAGACGTCCGCCGCCCGGCAGATGATTTCCGCGTCTTCGCCTGGGTCTTCCGTCCGGCCTTTCGCGTGCCTGTCTTCGCTCTGCGTTTTGCCATCACCGACGTCCTTTCAGCCGCGCCGTCTCTTTGCAAAGAAGGGCCGAGGCATCCTTGACAGTTTATCCATAAACTCTCTACACTCTAATGCTTATCGCAACATCAACGGCCGCCAACGTATACAGCTTGCCTCGCCGACCTGTCCGCCTCAGCGCACCGCGCGAAGTGGAAGCGCGAAGCGCGACGGCGGGCCGACGATGAAATTCGGGGTGCCGGTCCCCTCAAACACGGCAATCGATTCGATCGATCAGGAGAACTTCAAGGCATGGTGAACGTGGACGACGAGCGCACTCAGAAAGAATCCGCCCCGGAGGTCGCCGGCGCAACGACCCGGGCGGGTGGGAAACCCCAGGGGAAGGGCGTGCTGACCCCCTTCAAGGATGACGACGCCGACCCTCAGGAATTTTCCCGGATGCTCGACATCTACGATAACAGCTTCCGCAACATCGCGGAAGGCGAGGTGATGAAGGGCACAGTCCTCAAAGTCACCCCCTCTGAAGTCATCGTCGACATCGGCTACAAGTCGGAAGGCATCATCGGCGTCGACGAATTTCTCGACGAGCGCGGCGAAGTGACCGTGCAGCCGGGCGACACGGTCGACGTGCTGCTCGAGCGCACGGAAGATCGCGACGGCTACGTCGTGCTCTCGCGCGAAAAAGCCGAGAAGATGAAGATCTGGGACGAAGTCGAGAAGGCCTATGCCGAGCGCAAGGTCGTCATCGGCCGCGTCATCGAGCGCATCAAGGGCGGTCTCGCGGTCGACATCGGCGTCCGCGCGTTCCTGCCGGGCTCGCAGATCGACGTCCGTCCCGTCCGCAACCTCGACGCGCTGCGCGGCCAGGAGCTGCGGATGCGCGTCATCAAGGTGAACAAGAAGCGCGGCAACATCGTGCTCTCCCGCAAGGTCCTCCTCGAAGAGGAAAACGCGGAGAAGAAGAAGCACACGCTGCACACGCTCGCCGAAGGCAAGGTGCTGAAGGGCACGGTCAAGAACATCACCGACTACGGCGCGTTCATCGACCTCGGCGGCATCGACGGCCTGCTGCACATCACCGACATGTCGTGGGGACGCGTCGGTCATCCGTCCGAGCTCTTCAAGGTCAACGACGAGATCGACGTCATCGTGCTCAAGTACGATCCGGCGACGGAACGCGTGTCGCTCGGCCACAAGCAGCTCGTCAACGATCCGTGGTCGAACGTGTCCGATCGCTATCCGGTCGGCGCGCGCATGTCGGGCAAGGTCGTCAGCCTCACCGACTACGGCGCGTTCATCGAGCTCGAGCCGGGCGTCGAAGGGCTCATCCACGTGTCCGAGATGTCGTGGAGCAAGCGCGTCAAGCACCCGTCGAAGATCCTGAACGTCGGCGACAGCGTCGACGCGATGGTGCTCGGCGTCGATGCGACGGCCCGCCGCATTTCGCTCGGCCTCAAGCAGGTCGAAACCAATCCGTGGCACGAGCTGGCCGAGAAATACCCGGTGGGCGCGAAGATTGTCGGCAAGGTGCGCAACCTGACCGAGTTCGGCGCGTTCGTCGAGGTCGAGGACGACATCGACGGCCTGATTCACATCTCCGACATGTCGTGGAGCAAGCGCATCAAGCATCCGTCCGAAGTGCTGAAGAAGGGCGACAAGGTCGAGGCGATGGTCCTCAACATCGACGCCGAGAATCAGCGCCTGTCACTGGGGCTGAAGCAGCTTGCCACCGATATCTGGGATGACTTCTTCTCGCGCCACCAGGTGGGACAGACCATCGAGGGCAAGGTGGTGCGCGTGACCAACTTCGGCGCGTTCGTGGAGCTGGACGAGGGCATCGAGGGGCTCATCCACGTGTCCGAACTGGACGATACGAAGGGTGCCGAGAAGATCGAGCTGAACGTCGACCAGAACTACCCGATGAAGATCATCAAGCTCGTCCCGGCGGAGCGGAAGATCGGCCTCAGCATCCGGGCGCTGAAGTCGGACGAGTTCCGCACCGACTGGGAAGAGTACTCGGAGAAGGCCGGCACCGGCGAAGCGACGCTCGGCGATCATTTCAAGGCGAAGGCGTAAAGCGCGCGAGCGGCTGAGGCCAAGAAATATGGACGAGCAGGACGTTGCCGTGGCTCTCGGCGGGAGCATGACGAAGGCCGAGCTCGTCGAAGAAGTGTCGCGCGTCTCGGATCTCACGAAGAAGCACTCCGAGGTGATCGTCGACACGGTCTTTCGCAGCATCATCACCGCGCTCCATCGCGGGGAGAAGATCGAGCTGCGAGGGTTCGGCAGTTTCCGCCTCCGCCGGCGCGAGCCGCGCAAGGGGCGCAACCCGAAGACCGGCGACAAGGTGGACGTGCCGCCGAAGAAAGTGCCGTACTTCAAGCCCGGCAAGGAACTGAAAGAACTCATCAATCAGGAGCCTGGCGGCACTCCGCCGAGGCCTGACTGGGTGGTAGCCGGACAAGCAACCGGCTACCAGCTACCAGCCACCAGCTACCACTTCATGGATCGCCTGTGGGCTCCCTGGCGACTTTCCTACGTGACCGCTGCTCAAGTTCCGGCGACCGACTGCATTTTCTGTGACCCGAGCGCGGGCCGCGATATCGACCTCGTGGTCCTTCGCGGCCGCCACGCCTACGTCATCCTCAATCTCTATCCTTATAACAACGGACATCTGATGGTGGTGCCCATCCGGCACCTCGCGGCGCTCGAGGCGCTGACGCTCGGACGAACAGGTGGAGCTGATGCAGCTGGCGCGCCTCTCGGAGATGGCGCTGAACGAGGCGTATCGGCCGCAAGGCATCAACGTCGGCATCAACCTCGGCAAGGCGGCCGGCGCCGGCATCGAGAATCATCTGCACATCCATCTGGTGCCGCGCTGGTCGGGCGATACGAACTTCATGACGGCTGTGGGTGAGACGCGCGTGCTGCCGGAAGATCTGGGCGCGACCGCGGCTCGCGCTGCGGCCGATTTTCGAGAAGCTCCACGCGACTCGAGCGCGTGAGGTGCGCTAGGTGCGGGGGCAACGGGTGCGGTGGATCCGGGCGGTCGTGCTGGTCGCAGGCGCGGTGTCGGTCATCAGCGCCCAGGACGCGCCCAGACGCCGCAACGCCATCATCTTCGTCGCCGACGGTCTCCGCCACGGCTCGGTCAATCCGACAGACACGCCGGCGCTCTACAGAGTCCGCACCGAAGGCGTGTACTTCGCCAACAGCCACGCCGTGTTTCCCACGCAGACGATGCCGAACGCCGCGGCGATTGCGACGGGACATTACCCGGGCGATACGGGACAGTTCGCCAATCAGATTTTCATCGGATATCCGCTGTTCACGCCGCGCGACGCTCGGCCAGCCGCCCGGCACGGTCGCGCCGGATGTCGAAGATCCCTTCGTGCTCGCCGACCTCAACCGGCAGTTCGGCGGCAATTACCTCCGCGAGGCGTCGCTGCTCGCGTATGCACGGTCGTACGGCTACAACACCGCCGCGCTGGGAAAAACCGGACCCGCGACAGCGCAGGATCTGTCGGAGGCTGCAGCGTTGCGCGGACAAATGCGCGATCCGGTCACCATCATTCTCGAGGGCGCGACGGGCACCGCTCGCTCGGTGCCGCTCGCGCCGGACACGATCGCACTGCTGAAAGCGGCAGGCTTGCCGCCAGCGCCGCCCCGCCGCACGCAGTCCGGCGGCACGAACACGACGCCGGGGACGCGGGCCGCGAATGTCGACCATCAACAATGGTTTGCCGACGCGGCCACGAAGGCCATCCTGCCCGCGTTCGCGCAGCAGCCCCGAGCCGTTCGTGCTTCGTCTACTGGTCGGGCGATCCCGATTACACGCAGCACGATCAGGGGGACAGTCTGAATCAGCTGTCGCCAGGGATCAATGGCGCGACGTCGAAGGCCGCCATCCAGAACGCCGATCGAAATCTGAAGCAGATCCTCGACTACCTCGACGCGAATCCCGAGGTGCGCGACAACACGAATGTCTTCGTCACCTCGGATCATGGATTTTCGACGGTGAGCCGGCTCGACGTCGATGCGTCTGGCCGCGCGACGCGCAGCTATTCGGCCGGGCTTCGATACAGGGACGGCCGACGGCCGGCAGGAGGTCAACGATGGTTTTCTCCCGCCGGATTCCTCGCGATCGATCTCGCGCGCGAGCTGAACCTGCCGTTCTTCGACCCGAGCAGCAGATCGTCGACGATCGCAGGAGGTCGGCGCTACGCGGTGGTCGATCCGTCGATCACGTCAGCCCGCCGCAGGCGTGCGCCAGCGGCCGACGGGATCTGCGGCGGTCATCGGCGGGAGCGGCCGCGTGGGCCTGCCCATCGATGCGAAGGTCGTCATCGCGCAGGCATCGATTTATCTGCCGGGCAACGATCGAGCGCTGGCGCATCGCATCGCGCGATTTCTCCTGTCGCAGGATTACGTCGGCGGGCTGTTCGTCAACGATCGCCTTGGCCAGCCCGCCGGAACGCTTCGCATGAGCGACGTCGGCCTGACCGGAGGCGCGACGACCCCGAAGCCGGCGATCGTCGTCAACTTCAAGAGCTTTCCGCTCGATCCGAAAAACCCCTCCATGACCGGCATCATCGTCGGTGGGACACGTCAGCACGGACAAGGCGATCACGGGTCGCTGTCGCGCGCCAACACGTTCAACAACATGGCGGCGATCGGTCCGGATTTCAAGAGGCAGTTCGTCATCCAGTCGCCGGTGAGCAACGCGGATGTGCAGCCGACCCTGGCGCACGTCATGAAGATGAAGATTCCGAGCCTCGGGAAAGCCCGCGGCCGTGTCATCACCGAGGCGCTCGTTGGCGGACCCGTGGCTATGCGTTTCTGCGCCGGGTGTTGTCCGCTCGCGTCCGCTACGACGGGTACTCGACAGTGTTGATGTACCAGGCTGTAGACGGGCGCAAGTATTTCGACGAGGCGTGTTTCACAAGAGCCGCGGCGTGCGAGTAACTCACGATCCCCACGATCCCCACGATCCCCACGATCCCCACGATCCCTGCGATCCCTCACGCTCCCAGTATCTGTTTCGCGATCGTCTGCAGCTGCAGGTTCGACGTGCCCTCGTAGATCTGGCCGATCTTGGCGTCGCGATAGAGCTTCTCGACCGGATAGTCCTTCACGTAGCCGTATCCACCGAAGAGCTGCACCGCGAGCGAGGTGATGTGTTCGGCGGCGTTGGCGGAAAACAGCTTGCACATGGCGGCGGCGGTCAGAAACGGCTCGCCGGCGTCGCGCATGCGCGCGGCGTTGTAGACGAGCAGCCGTGCGGCTTCCAGCTCGGTTGCCGCGTGCGCGAGCTGGAACTGCACGCCCTGAAAGTCGGCGATCGCCTTGCCGAACTGTTTCCGCTCCTTGGTGTACGCGATGGCGTGATCGAGCGCACCTTGCGCGAGGCCGATCATCTGCGCGCCGATGCCGATGCGCCCTTCGTTGAGCGTTTCGATCGCGACCTTGTAGCCCCGTCCGACTTCGCCCAGCACATTCGCGCGCGGCACGCGGCACTCTTCCAGCAGGAGCTCGCAGGTGCTGCTCGCGCGAATACCGAGCTTGTCCTCCTTTTTGCCGACGGAGAATCCGGCGAAGCCGCGCTCGACGAGAAACGCGGTGATGCCGCGGTAGCCTGCTTCCGGATTCACGGTCGCAAAGACGACGAACAGATCGGCTTCGTTGGCGTTGGTGATCCAGAGCTTCCGGCCGGTCAGCAGAAAATCGCTGCCCGATTCCACCGCGCGCGTGGTCGAGCGCGAACGCGTCGCTGCCTGAGCCGGCCTCCGAGAGCGCGTACGCGCCCACGGTGCGCGCGGCAAGCTGCGGCAGGTATTGCGATTGCTGCGCCTCTGACCCCCAGCGCAGCAGCGCGTTGATGACCAGCGTGTTCTGCACGTCGACGAGGACGCCGACCGACGGATCGACGGCGGACAGCGCCTCGACGGCGAGCACGGCATGAAAGAAGGTGCCGCCGGCGCCGCCGTGCGCGTCGGGGATCTCGATGCCCATCACCCCCAGCTCGAACAGCCGATCGATGAGGGTGCGCGGCATCCTGGCCTGATCGTCCATTTCGCGGACGATGCGGCCTGATTTCCCGCGCCGCAAACTCCCGGACGCTGTCCCGGAACAGGGTTTCGTCCTCGGTCAGGCGGGTCAGCGGCATCGGACTTCCGGCTTTTTCCACGGCGCGGGAATGTTATCATTCGAGGGTCATGACCAAGGGGCGTCTTCGCCTCGCCTACTGCGTGCTGGCTGCCGTGCTTGCGGCGCCGCTGGCGCTCGGGGTGAAAGCGCAGGACGCGCCAGCCCCGCAGCCGCGCCCGCGCAGCAACCGGCGCCCGCACCCGCGCGCCCGCCGATCAACAGACTCCGGTCTTCCGCACCGACATCAACTTCGTTCGCGTCGACGTCATCGTCAACGATCGCCAGGGCAATCCTGTCCACGATCTGCGGCAGGAAGACTTCGAAGTGACCGAGGACGGGAAGCCGCAGTCGATCCAGACGTTCAAGCTGATCAACGTGAGCGAGGACACCGGCGTCGGCAACGATCCGCCGCGCGAAGTCCGCAACCCCATCGAGGAACAGACGGAGGCGGCGCGCGACGACGTGCGGCTGTTCGCGATTTTCCTCGACGACTACCACGTGCGGCTCGAGAACAGCATGCGCGCGCGCGAGATGCTCGCGCGGTTTGTCGAGAACCAGTTCAACGCGAAAGATCTCGCGGGCATCATGTACCCGTTGTGGTCGATCAACGACGTGCTGCTGTCGCGGAACCGCAGGGCAGGTCGCCAGCGCCCTTCGAGAGTTCACCGGGCGGAAGTACGACTACACGCCGCGCAATGCGTTCGAAGAGCGGTACGTGCACTACGTGTCGACGATCGAGGCCGAGCGCATCCGCAATCAGGTGACGCTGACGGCGCTCAAGGGCCTGATCATCAGGCTCGGCGGGCTAGCGCGAAGGGCGCAAGGCGATCGTGCTCGTCAGCGAGGGGTTCACGAATGTGCTGCCCGTGCAGATGAACGATCAGGTTGCGACGTGCAACGGCGCGCGCGTGCGGCAACCAGCCGCGGCCGCGGCCCGATCCGATTGGCGGCGCGAATTCGCCGATGCAGCAGCGGATGGAATCGCAGGAGTTCTTCCTGCAGGCGGACATGATGTCGGACTTGCAAGATGGTGATCGACCTCGCGAATCGCTACAACTGCGCGATTTACAGCCTGGACCCGCGCGGTCTCGCGCCGTTCGAGTTCGACCTGAGCACGGCAGGACAGGCGGCCGTCAGCCTGACGAAGAACACAGCAGATGCTCGACAAGACGATGGACACGCTGCGCGTCCTCGCGGACGAAACCGACGGGCGCGCCATCGTGAACAGCAACGATCTCGATCGCGGGCTGCAGGCAGATCGTGCGCGACACGAGCGCCTACTACCTGCTCGGGCTACACGTCGGCGGTGACCGACGGACGGCAAGTTCCACAAGATCAACGTGCGCGTGAAGCGGCCCGGGCTGCAGGTGCGCTCGCGCCCCGGTTATGTCGCGATGAGCGCGACCGAAGTGGAGCGTGCACTCGGCGCCGAAGAAAGCGGGACCGCCTCCGGCCATCACCGAGGCGCTGGGCACGCTCGCCGTCACCGGCGCAGCAGCGGCGCAATCCGATCCGCAGCTGGATCGGCATGTCGCCGGGCACCGACGGGAAGACGAAGATCAGCTTCGTGTGGAATCCGACGCCGGCGGTTCCGGGTGTGCGACGCGAAGCGGCGGCGACGCGTGTCGCTGCTCGCGGGAGGCGCGAACTCAGACCTGTACCATCGCGCAAAAGCCATTGGCGCCCGGACGGGTCGAGTTCGAAGTGCCGCCAGGACCCGTCGAGCTCGAGATCGCTGTCCAGGACGCGTCGGGCGACGTCCTCGATCGCGAAATGCGAAAGATCGTCGTGCCGAGCCTCGGCCTGGGATTGACGCTGAGCACGCCGGAGGTCTTTCGCGGGCGCACGCTGCCCGAGTGGCAGTCGCTCGCGGCCGATCCCAAGGCGCTTCCGGTCATCGAGCGCGAGTTCCGCCGCACCGATCGCCTTCTCGTTCGCGTCGGCGCGCAAAGCGCCGGCGGCACGCCCGTGCTCTACCGCGCGGATGCTGAACCGCGAGGGGGGCGAGATGTCGGTCCTGCCGGTGACGCCCGCCGGGTTCGGCGGCCTGAGTCAGATCGATGTTCCGCTCGCGCCGCTTCCAACCGGCGATTTCCTCATCGAGGTGATCGCCAAAGACGGCGCGGAGCAGGCGTCGGCGCTCGTCGCGTTCCGAGTGACCCCGTGATGCGTCGCCTTCGCCGGCTCCGGCTGGAAAGCTCTCTCATCGCCGGGTTCGCGCTCGTCTGTGTTGCCGCCGCCGACGCGCAGTGGCGCGGCCGCTATCGAGAAGGATCGTTCGCGGCGCGCTACGCGCCCGAGAGGATGCCCGACGGCGACTTCACCGTCTGCCGGCTCGAATACACGCGGGTCGTCGTCGAGGACATGGGCGTCGGATGGCAGACCGACTATCCATTTTCCGAGCGCAACCTCATGACGCGGCTCTCCGAGCTCACCAAGACACCCATCAGCCGCGACTCGCACAACGAGCCGAACACCTGGGTTGTTCGCGCAACCGATCCGCAACTCTTCAATTGCCCGTACGTCGTCGCTTCCGATGCCGGAACGATCGGGCTGAAGCCCGAGGAAGTGTTCGGCCTGCGGGACTACCTGCTGAAGGGTGGATTCATGTGGGTCGACGACTTCTGGGGATCGGCCGCGTGGGAGCAGTGGTCGAGCGAAATCGGCCGCGTGCTGCCGCCGTCTGAGTTTCCCATCAAGGATGTGCCGCTCGACGATCCGCTGCTTCGGACGCTGTTCCCGGTGACGGCGATTCCGCAGATCACGAACATCCAGTTCTGGCGCAGCTTCCAGGGGCGCGTGACGTCGGAGCGCGGCGCCGACAGCGAGGAGGCGCACCTTCGCGCGATTCGCGATCGGCACGGCCGCATCATGGTGCTGATGACGCACAACACCGACGTCGCCGATTCCTGGGAGCGCGAAGGCGAAGACCCGGGCTTCTTCTTTCAGTTCTCCCCGAACGGCTACGCGCTCGGCGTCGATGTGCTGCTGCACGCGATGACGCACTGATGGAATCGGGAAGTAGAAAGTAGAAAGTAGAAAGTAGAAAGTGGAAAGTGGAAAGTGGAAAGTGGAAAGTGGAAAGTGGAAAGTGGGAGCGATGAAGATCACTGCACGGAGGATCGCTTTTCACGTCCTCATCTTGATCATTCTGTTCGTGGTGGGCAGTCTCGTCGCTATTTGGCTGGGGCTTGGACCGGTTGTCCACTCGGCACTGGTCTGACGGCCCTAGTCACCAGATTCTAGATTCCAGCTTTTCAGTTCGTGTACAATCGCTTCACCGCTCCATTCCGATAGAGAGCGTGTGAAAAGGCCGCTAAGCCATTGCCTGAGGAGTCTCGTCCGAAGCCCACGAAGCGGGCGAAGGCGGACGGAAGGGCGCGTAAGTGACTAGGCCGCGGCCGGGAGGTGCTCAAACGCATGGCTAAATCTACGGTGATTCGCAAGTAGCAAGTCTTCAGCAGCCCGTCGCACGATCGTGCGGCGGGCTGTTGTCGTTTTCAGCCCATGAAAGCCGCCTCCGCACCTCCCCGCGAGCGCAGCGCACATTCCAGACCATTTCAGGCCGGCCGATCGAGCGTCTCTACACGCCCGACAGCATTCCGCAGTTCGACTACGACGCGCGAGCTCGGCGATCCAGGCACGTATCCGTACACGCGCGGCATCCATCCGTCCGGCTATCGCGGCAAGCTCTGGACGATGAGGCAGTTTGCGGGGTTCGGGACGCCGGAAGACACGAACCGCCGGTATCGCGAGCTGCTCGCCGCGGGCGCGACGGGGTTGAGCGTCGCGTTCGATCTGCCGACGCTGATGGGGCGCGATCCGGACCATCCGCTGTCGCTCGGCGAGACGGGGAAGTGCGGCGTCAACGTCACGTCGCTCGCCGACATGGAGACGCTGTTCGACGGCATCGCGCTCGGCGACATCACGACGTCGATGACGATCAACGCGCCGGCGCCGATGATCTTCGCGATGTACCTCGTGCTCGCCGAACGGCAGTCGGTCGACTGGAAGACCATCTCGGGCACGCTTCAGAACGACATCCTCAAGGAATTCATCGCGCAGAAGGAGTACATCTACCCGCCGCGCCCGTCGATGCGGCTCATCACCGACATCTTCGCGTTCTCGGCCGCGCACGTGCCGCGGTGGAACACGATATCGGTGAGCGGCTACCACATCAGGGAGGCGGGCGCGACCGCGTCGCAGGAGCTGGCGTTCACGCTGCGCGACGGCATCGAGTACGTGCAGGCCGGCGTCGATGCCGGGCTCGACGTCGACCAGTTCGTGCCGCGCATGTCGTTCTTCTTCAACGCGCACAGCGACTTCTTCGAAGAGATCGCCAAGTATCGCGCCGCGCGCCGCATCTGGGCGCGCGTGATGCGCGAGCGGTTCGGCGCGAAGGACGAGCGTTCGCTGAAGCTGCGCTTCCATGCGCAGACGGCCGGCGTGTCGCTGACGGCGCAGCAGCCGATGAACAACGTGATGCGGACGACGCTGCAGGCGCTCGTCGGCGGTGCTCGGCGGCACCAACTCGCTGCACACGAATTCGCTCGACGAAGCGCTCGCGCTGCCGACCGCGGAAGCGGCGACGCTCGCGCTGCGCACGCAGCAGATTCTCGCGCACGAGACCGGCGTGACGCACGCACGGTCGATCCGTTCGGCGGATCGTATTTCGTCGAGCGGCTGACGCGCGATCTCGAGGCGGAGGCCGAGCAGTACTTCCGGACGATCGACGGCATGGGCGGCATGATCGCGGCGATCGAGCGCGGATTTCCGCAGCGCGAGGTCGCGGAGAGTGCGTATCGATTTCAGCAGGACGTCGAACGGAAGCGGCAGATCATCGTCGGCGTGAACGAGTTCGCGTCGGAGAATGACGCGCGGCGTGCCGATCCTGCAGATCGACGAGACGCGCCGCGCAGCAGCAGCTCGCCAAGGTCGATCGCCTTCGCCGCACGCGCAACAAAGTCGTCGTGACGCGGGCGCTCGACAGGCTGCGCAAGGCCGCCGCCGGAACGGACAACACGATGCCGGCGCTGCTGGACGCCGTTCGCGCGTATGCGACGGTCGGCGAGATGTGTGATGCGCTCAGAGATGTGTGGGGCGAATATCAGGAACAGGCGATAATCTAAAGAGTCTGGAATCGAAATCTAGAGTCGAGAGAGTCGCGAAGATGTCAGATCGTCGCATGAAAAAGATCCGAGTTGTCATCGCCAAGCCGGGGCTCGACGGGCACGACCGGGGGGCCAAGGTCATCGCGCGCGCGCTGCGGGACGCGGGCATGGAAGTGATCTATACCGGCCTCCGGCAGACGCCCGAGCAGATTGTCGCGGCGGCGCTGCAGGAGGACGCCGATGTCATCGGCCTGTCGATTCTGTCGGGCGCGCACAACTCGATTTGCCCGCGGCTGATGGATCTGCTTCGCGAAAAGGGACTGACTGACGTTCTCGTCGTGCTGGGAGGCATCATCCCCGATGCCGATTTGCCGGCATTGAAGGCCATGGGGGTCGCCGCCGTGTTCCGCCCGGGCACGTCCATGCAGGAAATCATCGATTTCATCACTGCGCGCCTTGGCGCAGGGCGGCCCGGGCTCCGCGCGTGTCCGACGCTAAGGCTGCGGGCACCTCCGGCCGATAGAAACATACGACTGGTTTGATTGTGGATGGCGCATAAGCTTCTCTTAGCCGACGACAGTGTCACGATTCAACGTGTCATCGAGCTGACGTTCGCCGACGAAGACGTTGACGTGACGGCGGTCGGAGATGGGCAGATGGCGATCGATCGGCTCGAGACCGATCCGCCCGATATCATCCTGGCCGACGTCGACATGCCCAAGCGCGACGGCTACGAAGTCGCCGCGTATGTGAAAAGCCGCCCGAAGCTCGCCCACATTCCCGTGGTCCTGCTGACAGGCGCATTCGAGCCGATCGATCAGGCCCGCGCCACGGCGGCGGGGTCGAGCGACGTGCTCGCGAAACCATTCGAGCCTCAAATGGTGATTAATCGCGTGAAAGAGCTTCTCGGAAAAAAGCGGCCGGACGAGGTGACGTATGCCTCTCCGGAGCCGGACGCCATCGCACGGCATCGCAGCCGCAGATGGGCGATCCCCAGCCGGCCGGCCGCGAGCCGGCAGGCGACAGCTCGCAATCCGTGTCGCTCGATGACTATTTCGATCAACTCGACGCGGCGTTTTCGAATCTGCAGCCCGGTGCGCCGCCATCGGACGGCTCGGATGAAGTGGACTGGCCAGTCGATCTCGCCGCAGGCGCGGCAGCCGCAGTCGACGCCGTCACCGGTGCGCAGCAGACAAGCCCGGTCGCCGCCTGCCGCCCGTGGCCGGCGTCGCCGACCGTTCGCGCCGGCCGCTTCAGCGCGCGGCACGCGGCCGGCAGCCCATGCGTCGCACCCGTCGCACCCGTCGCACCGGTTGCGCCCATCGCACCCATCGCACCTGTTGCACCCATCGCACCTGTCGCGCCCGCGTTCGCCGTTGCTCCGCATGTGCCGCGTCGCAGCGCCCGTTGCGCCACGACCCGCAGCGCCGTCTCGCACCGATCGCACCTGTTGCACCCATCGCACCTGTCGCACCCGTTGCGCCAGTCGCACCCATCGCACCCGCTGCAGCGCCGTGCCGACTGCATCGCCGAAGCCGACGTCAATCCGTTCGCGAACCTGTCGGCCGCGAAAGCCGAAGCCGCCGCGCGCCCGCGTGCGTGATCTCAGACGAGGTGATCGAGGAGATCGTGTCGCGCGTGCTGCAGCGCATGAGCGACCGGGTCGTTCGCGAGACGGTGACAGACATCGTGTCGCAGACAGCGGAGCGTCTGGTGCAGGAAGAGATCGAGCGGATACGGACGGAATCGTAAGGGATCGTAGGGATCGTAGGGATCGTAGGGATCGTAGGGATCGTAGGGATCGTGGGTAAAACGCGGACCAGGCTGGGTAGTACGTTCCCGTTACTCAGTTCCTCTCGCTCGCTGAATCAGGCCGCTCAGCGGCGCGCCGACTTGCCGAACAGCGAGATCAAATTCTTCGTACTTCCCGGCGTTGAGGTAACCGAGCCTTCGCGCCACGTGCAGGCAGTATCCGACCTCAGCCAACGAACCCCACGAAATATTCAAGAACTGCAATCGTTCCTTCTGATGTTCCCGCGCATAGCCCTCGACGATGTTCGCTGCAACCGAGTATGCGGCGCGACGCAGCTGACTGCTCAAGTTCGTAGCGTTCGTCGGGCGGAAACGATTCCTTCGCGAGCTTGTGCACGTAGAATAAACAGATCGTCGGCGCGCTGCCACGCGACGAGGCTGTGATGTCTCAAAGCTGCGCCGCAATGCACATGCATGCCGTCCCTACGTCGCCCACGTCCCCACGCGACCACGTGATTTGCGGTACCATTGTCCGCAATGGAGCAGACCGTCACGCCGCGCGTTCCCGATAAACCTGCGCTCGAGGGGCTCGAGACGAAATGGCAGCAGCGATGGGAGGCGGACGGCACCTACACGTTCGATCGCACCAAGCCACGCGATCAGATCTTTTCGATCGATACGCCGCCGCCGACCGTCAGCGGATCGCTGCACATCGGCCACGTGTTCTCGTACACCCACACCGACGTCATCGCGCGCTTTCAGCGGATGCGCGGCCGCGAAGTGTTCTATCCGATGGGATGGGACGACAACGGCCTGCCGACCGAGCGCCGGGTGCAGAATTACTACGGCGTGCGCTGCGATCCGTCGCTGCCGTACGACTCGAATTTTCAGCCGCCGCCCGAGCCGCCGAAGCAGCCGATCTCGATCTCGCGGCCGAATTTCGTCGAGCTCTGCCTGCGGCTGACCAAGGAAGACGAGCAGGCATTCGAGCATCTGTGGCGGTACCTCGGCCTGTCGGTCGACTGGTCGATGACCTACGCGACGATCGACAAGCGATCGCAGCGCGTGTCGCAGATCGGATTCCTGCATCTGCTGAAGCGAAACCTCGCGTATCAGCTCGAGGCGCCGACGTTGTGGGACGTGGATTTCCGCACCGCGGTGGCGCAGGCCGAGCTCGAGGATCGCGAGCGCGAAGGCGCGTACCACCGGCTGCGATTCGATCGTCCTGATGGCGGAGCGGTCGAAATCGAAACGACGCGCCCCGAACTGCTGCCCGCGTGCGTCGCGCTGGTGGCGCATCCGGATGACGAACGGTACAAGCCGCTGTTCGGCAAAGAGGTGCTGACGCCGCTGTTTCGCGCGCGCGTGCCGGTGCGGGCGCACGAGCTGGCCGATCCCGAAAAGGGCAGCGGCATCGCGATGATCTGCACCTTCGGCGACATCACCGACGTCACGTGGTGGCGCGAGCTGTCGCTGCCCGTACGCGCGGTGATTCAGCCGAACGGCACGCTGCGACCGATTACGTGGGGCGACACGGGATGGGAATCGCAGGATGCCGCCGCCGCACAGCAGGCCTACGACCAGCTCTCGGGCCAGTCGATCAACAAGGCGCGCGCCAAAGTGGTCGAGCTGCTGCGCGAGAGCGGATCGATGATCGGCGAGCCGCGGCCGATCATGCACAACGTCAAGTTCTACGAGAAAGGGGACCGGCCGCTCGAGATCGTGACCAGCCGCCAGTGGTTCATCAAGACGATGGAGTTCCGATCGGCGCTGATTCAGCGCGGCCGCGCAGCTGAAGTGGCACCCCGAATACATGCGGGTCCGTTTCGAGAACTGGGTGAACGGCCTGAACGGCGACTGGTGCATCAGCCGGCAGCGGTTTTTCGGCGTGCCGTTCCCGCTGTGGTATCCGATCGACAAAGACGGCATCGTCGATTATTCGCGCCCGATCGTTCCTGACGAAGCGCGGCTGCCGATCGATCCGTCGACCGACGTGCCCGACGCCTATCGCGCCGATCAGCGCGGTCAGCCGAACGGATTCACCGGCGATCCCGACATCATGGACACGTGGGCGACCTCGTCGATGACGCCGCAGATCGCGGCGGGCTGGTGCGAGGACGCCGATCTGTTCTCGCGCGTGTTTCCGATGGACTTGCGTCCGCAGGGGCACGACATCATCCGGACGTGGCTGTTCTCGACCGTGCTGCGCGCGCATCTCGAGCACGACAGCCTGCCGTGGCTGCATGCGGCGATCTCGGGATTCGTCACCGATCCCGACCGCAAGAAAATGTCGAAGTCGAAAGGCAACGTCGTGACGCCGTTTGCGCTGCTCGAGGAGCACGGCTCGGACGGCGTGCGCTACTGGGCCGCGAAGGGCGGGCCCGGCGTCGACACGATGTTCGATGCGGGTCAGATGAAAGTCGGCCGGCGCCTCGCCATCAAGGTGCTGAACGCGTCGAAGTTCATTCTGGCCAAGGCGGAACCGCTCGGGCCGGTCACCGCCGCCGTCGATCGCGCGATGCTGCGCAACCTCGCCGATCTCGTCCGGGAGGCGACGCAGGCGCTCGAGCGAGTACGAGTACGGCCGCGCGATCGATCTCGTCGAGCGGGAGTTCTGGGGCTTCTGCGACGACTATCTCGAGTTCGTGAAGGGACGACGGTATGGCGACCAGGGACCGGAGGCGGCCGGGTCGGCCAACAGCGCGCTGATTGCGGCGTTGTCCGTGTACCTGAGGCTGTTCGCGCCCTATCTGCCGTTCGCGACGGAGGAAGTGTGGTCGTGGTGGAAAGAGGGATCGGTGCATCGCGCGGCATGGCCGACCGAGGCGGAGCTGGCGCCGCTCGATGCGCGGCGTCACCGACGCCGACCAGCAGCAGTGGAGCTACGCGCGCGAAGTGCTCGGCGAAATTCGCAAGCGGCAGGTCCGAGGCGAAGCAGCCGTTGAAGGTGCCGATCGTCCGCGCGGTCATCGCGGACACCGACGCGCGGCTGGCGCATCTCGACGCCGTCGAGGCCGATCTGCGCGCAGCGATGCGCATCGAGATCGATCGAGCGGAAACCCGCCGGTGAGCTGTCCGTAGAGGTTGAGTTTGGCGCCGCCCCAGCCGGCTTGAGGCCGCGCGACTATCGCGACCTCGTGCGCCGCGCGCTGGCCGAAGATATCGCCGGCGGCGACATCACCACGAACGCCATCTTCGGCCACGAACGATCGCGCGCGCGGCACGTTTCTCGCCAAGTCGCCGTGCACGCTCGCCGGCATCGACGTGGCGCTCGAGGCATTTTCGCAGCTGGACGCCGGGTGTCGACGCCGCGCTGCATTTCCGCGACGGCGACGAATGTGCCGCCGGCGCCACCATCGGCCACGTGACAGGCAGCGCGCGTGCGCTGCTGTCCGGCGAGCGGACCGCGCTGAATTTCCTCCAGCATCTGTCGGGAATCGCCACGCTGGCGCGTCAGTTCGTCCGCGCCGAGCGGCGGAGCGATCACGATTCTCGATACACGAAAAACGACGCCGACGCTGCGCGCGCTCGAGAAGTACGCCGTGCGCATGGGCGGCGCCACCAACCATCGCATGTCGCTCAACGACGGCGTGATGATCAAGGACAATCACATCCATCTCGGCGGCGGCATCGCGAACGCCGTCGCGCAGGTGCGCGCGTCCGGCTCGAAGGCCGTGATCGAAGTGGAAGTCGAGACGCTCGACCAGGTCGATCAGGCGCTCGAGGCCGGCGCCGACATCCTGCTGCTCGACAACATGACGATCGATGAGATTCGCGAGGCCGTGCGGCGCAGCCGCGGCCGCGCGAAGACGGAGATATCCGGAGGCGTGACGCTCGCGCGCATTCCCGAGCTCGCCGCGACAGGCGCCGACTTCGTCTCGGTCGGCGCGCTGACCCACTCGGCGCCGGCCGTCGACATCAGCTTTGAAATCGAACCTGCCTGACAATCGGCTGACGTCCGCGCGACGCACAGGATGTTCCAGCGGACGTCGCGCAGAGCAATCGCGCGCGTAGCCGGCGCGCGCCGGCTCGATGGGCCGCCGCGTGCACTGGCTCGAGTCGACGGCTTCGACGAACGATCGTCGCCGCGCGTCTTGCGGAGTCGGGCGCCGAAGAGGGGACGACCGTCGTTGCGGAAATGCAGACCGCGGGACGCGGACGTCACGGCCGCGTGTGGTTTTCGCCGCCAGGCGCAGGGTTGTATGTGTCGGTCATCGTCCGCCCCGCGACTGGCGCCGTCCAACGACGAGAATCCCGCCGCGCTGCTGACGCTCGCCAGCGGCGTCGCGATTGCGGAAGCGGTGCGCGCCGTCGACCGGATTGCCCGCGGAGATCAAGTGGCCGAACGATGTGTTGATCGGCGGCCGCAAGCTCGCAGGCATTCTCGCCGAGGCTGCCGTGCAGGCGGGCGCGCTTCAGTTCGTCGTGGTCGGGTTCGGCGTGAATCTGCAGCCGGCCGCGTATCCGCCGCGAGCTCGCGCTGCGCGTCGACATCGATCGAGGCCGAAACGTCGCGGCCGGCCGATCGCGCGTTGATGCTCGCCGAGATTCTCGCGGCGTTGGGCGAGCGGTACGCCGATCTGCGTGCCGGAAGGTTCGATGCTATTCTGAGCGCCTGGCGGCAGCTTGCGCCGTCTCTGCCCGGCGCGCGCGTGGAATGGGATTCGCCGGCGGCGTCGTTCGCGGACGCGCGCAGGACATCGACCGGCACGGCGCGCTGCTCGTGCGGGTCGGCGGCGAAGGTCGAACGAGTCATCGCAGGAGAAGTGCGCTGGCTCAGCTGACTGCGGAGAGCTGACAGCTGAGCGCTAAGAGCTGAGACCTAACATGCTTCTAGCCATCGACGTCGGCAACACGAACATCGTCCTCGGCGTGTTCGAGGGCGAGCGGCTCATCGAGAGCTGGCGGCTGGCGACGCTGCGCGAGCGGACGTCCGACGAGATCGGCATCTGGGTCGCGCAGCTGTTCGAGCACCGCGCGATCGACGCCAACAAAGTGACCGGCATCGTGATGGGCTCGGTCGTGCCGCCGCTGACGAGCACGTTCATGACCATGGCGCAGCGGTACTTCGGCATGCGGCCGCTGAATGTGGACAGCAGCGTCGATACCGGCATGCCGATCCTGTACAAGAACCCCGCAGAGGTCGGTGCCGATCGCATCCTCAACGGCGTCGCCGCCTATCGCTTGTATGGACGCGATCGTCAGGCGCCGATGATCGTGGTCGATTTCGGGACTGCCACGACCTTCGACGCGATCTCGGCGAAGGGGGAGTATCTCGGCGGCATCATCACGCCCGGCATGCAGATTTCCGCCGATGCGCTCTTTCAGCGCGCCGCGCGGCTGCCGCGCGTCGATATGAAGAAGCCGTGCGAAGTGATCGGCCGGACGACGGTGAGCGCGATCGAGTCGGGGTTGTATTACGGCTACGTCGGTCTTGTCGACGGGCTGGTGCGGCGCATGCGCGGGGAGCTGGGCCAGAACGCCGTGTGCATCGCGACGGGAGGGCTCGCCGGCATCATCGCGCCGGAAGTGGACCTCATCGAACACGTCGATCCCGACCTGACGCTGCAGGGACTGAGAATGGTGTGGGAGAGAAACAGACCACGGTGACCCCTCACGAGTACTGTCGCGAGATCGAAGCCTACCTTTGCCGGAAGAACGACGGCCACCTGATCAGAATCGTCGGACCGTCTTTCGAGCGCGTCTGCAGCTGGGCCGAGCAGGGCATCCCGTTCAAGATCGCCTGCCAGGGGATCGACACCTGTTTCGTCAGGTATTACGCGAAAGGCGTTCGACGCCGTCCGGTGCAGATCGATTTCTGCGAGAACGACATACTCGACGCGTTCGAGGCGTGGCGTCGGGCCGTGGGCGTTCGCCTGCCTGGCGCGGAGGCGACCGAGGAAGAGACGCAGGCGAAGCGGCGCAAGCGCAGCCTGCCCGAGCATCTCGATCGCGTGTGCGAGCGTGTCACCGCCAGGCGCGCAGGGATGACGCCGCCGCCGCCCGAGTTCGACGCGGTGCTCGAGACCATTACGAAGGAAGCCGCCGCGTTTCGCGATTTGCCGGGCCCGCTGCGCGGAGAGACACGCGAGCGGATCACGGCCAGGCTCATCGAGCTGGATCGCATGATGCTCGACGCCGCGCGCGCGCACGTCGATCCGGCCGCTGTGCAGGCGATGCGCGCCGAGGCGACCGAGCAGCTTCTCCCATTTCGCGATCGTATGCCTGCCGACACCTATCAGCGCGCGATCGACTCCGCCGTCGATCGGTTGCTGCGCGAACGCGAGCAGCTGCCGACCGTGTCGTTCGAGTAGCCGTCGACGAGAGTCGTAGCGCAGATCGTCTTGAGACGAGTTCCGGCTCAGCGTCTATGCTCTGGTCAGCACCGCCAGGGTCTCGACGTGGGCGGTGTTGGGAACAGATCGAAGGCTTCGATGTGATCGAGACGGTAGCCGACTTCCGAGAATCGTTTGACGTCGCGCGCCAGCGTGGCTGGATCGCATGACACATACACCACGCGAGGCACCTTGAGGCCGAGAATGCCCGACATCGCCTCTCGGGACATGCCGGTGCGCGGAGGATCGATCACGAGCGTGTCGGGCGGCTGGACGTCTCGCCGCTGGAGATAGCTCTCGACGGACAGATGGCGTACGTGAATCGCGGCACCGTACGGCGCCGCATTCGATTCGAGGTCGCGCGCGCTCGAGCGGTCTCCTTCGACGGCGACAATCTGTCTGTGTCCCTGACGCGGCGAGGGGAACGGCGAACAGTCCGACCCCTGCGTACAGGTCGGTGACCGTTCCCTCCGGAACCTGCGCGATCACTCGACTGACAAGCTCCGGAAGCACGTAGCGGTTGCCTTGAAAGAACGATTCGAACGTGATGGGTCAACGACGATCGCAGCGGCCGACACGCTGACGCGATCGGTGACATACGGTGAGCCGTATGACACGGTCAGATGTCCACGCTGATCATCGACGAACAGCAATCCGGAGATCCCGTCGATCGGGTCGACTTGCAGCGGCGCGGTTTCCGACGGCGCCAGCTCGAGAAGGATCGCGCGTTCGGTTGCCGCGGCGTTTTCAGAGAGCTCGCACGACGTCGACATGCGTTCGGCTGCAGGACAGGCTGCAGGCGTCCGCAGCGCGTCGATCGTTTCGGGCAACAGCTGCCGCGGTCGGCTCCCGCGTCGCAGAGTTCGTGCGTGCCCTCCCGGAAAAATCCGAGCCTGCCTGTCTTTCACGTGCAGCCGGGCGCGCATCCGGTATCCCTGTTCCTGCGACGCCATGACGGGGACGGGCGCTGGCAGCGGCATCTTCGCGATGCGCGCAAATGCGTCTGCGATGACGTCAGACTTCAGCTGCAGCTGCCGCTCATACGAGACATGCGCGTAGAAGCGAGCCGCCGCATGCCCAGTCCGCATCGATGGTTCGCCGGTCGCTGCTCTGGTCGAGCACGTCGACCGTGTCCGGCAAACGCCAGCTGCTTGCTGACGCGGTCGACGCGCACGCGCACACGTTCGCCGGGAATTGCACCGGCGACAAAGACGATCTGCCCGTCGTGCCGGGCGAGCATGCGGCCGCCCGCCACCGGCTTTTTCGATGGTGACGATGATCTCGGTGTTGGGTTGGAGGGACATGCTCAGACTTTACAGAAGTCAGGAGATCAGAAGAGATTCTTCCTTAGAAAGGAATTCCTTCTGATCTTTTGATCTTCTGTCTGTTTTACTGCGATTCGGCGGCTTTGACGAATTCCTCGAACAGCGATCGGAACTCGCCCGTGCGCCAGAAGTTCTCGGGGTGCCACTGCACGCCGACGCAGAAGCGCGCGCCCGGACGCTCGATGGCCTCGACGACCCCATCGGGGGCGGTCGCGGAGATCGTGAATCCTTCGGCAGTCTTCCCGATGGCCTGATGATGGCGGCTGTTGACCTGCAGCACCTCGCTGTCGACCAGCTCCTCCTGCATGACACGCGCGAGCGCTGTGCCGGCCGCGACCCACACTTCGTGCGCGATCGCGTACGACGGCGAATCGATCTGATGACCGAGCGGCTGGTTCAGCTGCGCGGGAATGTCCTGTACGAGCGTGCCCCCTGCGGCGACGTTGACGACCTGCAGTCCGCGACAGATCGCGAGCAGCGGTGTGTTCGCGGCCAGCGCGAGCCTCGCGAGCGCCAGCTCGAACGCATCGCGCGCGGCGTCTGGCTCGTTCGTGTTCGGATGGCGTGCGTCGCGATAGTGCGCGGGATCGACGTCGCCGCCACCAGTGAAGAGCACGCCGTCGAGGCCGTCGAGCGTCGGCGGCGCGTCCAGGGAGAGCACCCGCGGCTCTCCTCCGGCCCGCTTCACGGACTCGAGGTAATCGTTCAGACCGGTTGGACGGTGTGATGCCGATGACTGCCATTACATCCTCGGCGGTACGGCGATGCCCATGAGATCGAGCGCGCGCGTCAATTGTGCGCGGACGTACGCCACGCCGGCCGCGCGCCACAGTCTGGCGTCGGCCTGCTCCTCATTGAGGATCGGATACCGGTGATAGAAGCCGTTGAACATCTGCGCCAGACCGAACGCGTATTTTGCGAGCACCGAGAATTCCAGCGTCCGAACGACCTGCTCGACGATTTCATCGAGGCGCGAGGCTTCGAGAATAAGCGCCCACAAGTCGTGGCTCCCGCCCTCGCCGGCGAGCTCGGCAGGGGCCACGCCGCCGAGCTTCGCGAACACGCCGGCCTCGTCGAGACCGTCGCGCTCGCGCAGCTTGGCGAAGATATTCTGGGCGCGAACGACAGCATACTGTAGATACGGACCGCTTTCTCCCTCGAACGCAAGCGCTTCGTCGATATCGAAGGCAATGATCTTGGTGCGCGAGTACTTCACCATGAAATAGCGCACCGCGGCGACGGCAATCATCTCGGCGATGCGCCGATGCTCGGCCGGGGCGAGCTCGGGGTTGCGCCTCGCCACCTCGGTCTCGGCGCGCGAAATCAGCGTGTCCAGGAGGTCGTCCGCCTTCACGCCCTGGCCTTTCCGGCCCGATACGTCGACGAATCCGCGCTTGTCGTCCGGCGCGTCGGGCGTCAGGTAGCCGAGCGTGCGGGCTGTCGGGTTCGAGAGCGCCACCATCTCGTACGAGAAATGGGTGGCCCGCTCGGCCTGCTCGGCATAGCCGAGCGTCCGCAGCGCCTGCTTCAGCAGCTTCTGCAGATACGACTGCCGGACGTCGATGACGTTGTAGGTGGCCGATGCGCGTCCGAAGGCGGGATGCGATACGTCCCCGGCCGTTTCGGACGTCGACCACAACACGCTGCCATTCGGCACGTGTTGCCGAACTGGCGGTAATGAAAATCGCGGCCGAGCAGCCCCAGCTTCCAGAACTGGTAGGCGATGTCCTTGCCGACGTAGGTGACGGTGCCGTTCGACCGGACGATGACCTTCTCTCGCTCGTCGCCGTCTGCGTCCTCATCCCGGCGCGTCTTCCTCGTCGATTTTCATGACCCAGCATCCGGCGAGCTTGCCTTCGGTCTGAAGATAGACCGCGCCTTTCTCCTTCAGAATCTCGAACGCGCGCGCCCAGAATTGCAGGCGCAGGATGTGCCCTTCCCACGTCAGCAGGTCGTAATCGACGTTCAGCCGCGCCATCGTCCGCAGGTGGCACCGGACGATACGATCCGCGACGAACGCGGCAATCGCCGACGACTCGGTGCCGCCGTGTTCGATGTCGTGGAGCGCGGCCGCGCGAATCTTCAGCCGCTCTTTGTCTTCGTCGTACCACTGCGTGACGCGTGCATACAGATCCCAACAGTAGTAGTCGAAGCGCGTCGCGTCGGCGATGCGCCGGATATCGTCGAGCGTCTTGCGCTCGAGCTCGCGGAATCCCACGACGACATCGGCGACCTGCACGCCTGTGTCGTCGATGTAGTTCTGCACTTCGACGGGAACCCCGCGGAAGCGCTGGACGCGCACGAGCGTGTCGCCGAGCGCGGAGTTCCGAAGGTGGCCGATGTGCGCGGCCTTGTTGGGGTTGATGGCCGTGTGCTCGACGATCGTCTTCGATCGGCGATCGTCCATCGGCGATCGTCCATCGTCGATCGGCGATCGTCGAGCGTCGATCGGCGAAATCGCCTCGAGGGCGAACACCACGCGATCCAGGTAGATGTTCAGGTACCCGTTCGGCGCCGCCTCGACGCGCGCGATCCCGTCGATCGCGCCGAGCGCGGCCGCAATCTCCTGCGCGATGGCGCGCGGCGCCTTGCGCAGGCGCCGCGCCAGCTCGAAGGCGACCGGCGTCGCGAGATCGCCGAGCTCGCGCGTAGGCGGATACTCGATCGGCAGGTGCGGCAGCGCGTCAGGCGGAAGCTGATAGAGGTGCTGAAGTGTCGCCAGCAGCCGTTCCCGCAGGCGTTCGTGAGCTGGAAGAATCATGAAGGATAGTGATACTCTCCATCGATATCGATCGCGCGAGCATAGTCATCCGGGGTGTTGAGGTTGAAGAACAATACCTCTTCCGGGCCGAAAGTTTCGAGCTCGTCCCGCCCGACTTCGTGGACGTTCAAGCCAGGAATGCGGACCACATCGCTCAGCCTGAAGCGCCCTTCATCGAGCAGGCGCCGCAGTCCGTCTGCCGAGCGTCGCGAGTAGGTCGCGCACAGCGGCTCGTAACCGCGCGCCGTGCGGGGAATCGCAATGTCCACCGAGCCTCCGACCGATACAAGGTGTGCGAGCAGCCGCTCGCTGACAAAGGGCATGTCGCACGCCACCACCAGCGTCCAGTCGGTTCCGGCAGCATGAACGGCCGTGTACAGCGCGCCAAGCGCGCCGCCATCCGGAACCATGTCGGGCATCACCGGAACGCCGGCGCTGCTGAAGCGCTGCGCATCATTGGCAATGATGATTGTCCGATCGACGACGCGGCGCAGCCGCGCAAGTTGACGGTCCAGAACGGACGCGCCGCCGGGCTGCAGAATCAGCCCGGCTTTGTTCAGCCCTCCAAGGCGCCGCGCATGGCCGCCTGCGAGGATGGCTCCCGTCCACATCGAAATTTCGTCGCCGGCGGAAGGATATCAGAAGAATGAATCGAGCGGGAGTCGGGCGCATGCTGGTGGCCAGCCTGCATCAGGGCATTTCTGACCTGATGCCCACCCGTCTGGAGTTCTACGAGAACTGGCTGAACCCCAGCGGCATGCGCAACGGCAAAATCGGTCTCGCCCCTCTTGCGGCAGTGTTGAGCTTTCTCCGTCAGGAAGGGGAGCCGTACGCGCTCGTCACATCCCGCGCCGGCGAATATGCCGCCCAGTGGACGTTCGACAATCTCTCGTCATTCGAGCGATCCTTCATTCGCTCGCTGCCGGTGATGCTGCGTGCGCGCATGGCGATGCAGCTCGCGAAAAAGGTCGTCCGCCGAAGCTATGGCGGCAGCCGAGCCGTTGCGAAACTGCGGCGAGGGCAGGGGACGCTGACGCTGCGCAGCTCGATCTTCTGTACTGTGCGCGAACCGTTCGACTGGCCGCTCTGCGTGTTCTATTCGGCCGCGCTCTCGCACTTGTTCGCACTGGTCGGCATCAGCGGCGAAGTGCGCGTACATACGTGCAAGGGTGTTGGCGATGCAGCCTGCATCATTGCGGTGAACGTACCGCCGGAGCAGAAGTAGAACTCATGTGGTTCCAGTTCCAGTTCCAGTTCCGGTTCCCGTTCCTGATTCTGTGGTGCCTGGTTCTGGGCTCGGGGTTCGCGGATGCCCAGACGCCGGCGCAGACTGACGAGCGCATCCTCGTCATCCCGTTCGAGAATCCCGCGAGAGAACCGCGCGTCTACTGGGTCAGCGAAGCGTCGGCCGTTCTGCTGGCTGATGAATTGAACGCACTTGGCAGGCACGCGCACACGCGCGAAGAGCGCCTCGATGCGTTCCAGCGCCTGCAGGTGCCCGCCGGTGGCCACGTTGAGCCACGCGACGGTCATTCGGCTGGGACAGGTCGTCGGCGCGACGCACGTCGTCATTGGTTCGTTCCGGCTGACGGGCGGAATGCTATCGGTGCGCGCGCAGAGCATCAGGCTCGACACCGGGCAGATGGAGCACGAATTCGTCGAGGCCGGTCCGCTCGAGGATCTCTTTGTGGTGTTCGCGCGCGTGAGCCGCCGCCTCGCCGGGCCCGCTGCCACCGGTCCGTCTCCTGTGCGTCCCGCTCTGCCGGTGTTCGAAAACTACATCAAGGGGCTCGTCGCCACATCGACTCCCGCGAAGATCGGCTATCTCGAGGCGGCAATCAAGCTGGATCCAGGCTTCGATCGCGCGCGCCTCGCGTTGTGGAACGTTCATCACGACGAAGGCAACGGGCAGGTGGCGCTGGTCACCGCCGCGGGTGTTCCGAGAGCAATCGACCATGTACACGCGCGCGCGCTTCAACGTCGCGCTCTCGCTGCTCCAGCTCAAGCGCCTCGACGATGCCTTCGCCACATTCCGGACGCTGGCCGACCGCGCGCCGACCGCCACGCTGATGAACAATATCGGCGTCATCCAGATGCGCCGGCCGGTCACGCCGCAGACCGGGCGCGCGACGTTCTATTTCAATCAGGCGCTCAAGCTCGACCAGGACGATCCGGACTACTACTTCAATCTCGGCTACGCGTACTGGGCCGAGAAGGACGCCGCATCCGCAATTTTCTGGCTGCGCGAGGCGGTTCGCCGTAATCCCGCCGACGGCGAAGCGCATGCAGTGCTTGCTGCTGCCCTTCAGGCAACGGGCGCGGCAGCGGAAGCGGCGCGTGAGCGCGAGCTCGCCACGCAGCTCTCATCAACATATGCTGAGTGGGCGAAGAGGCCGGCAGGAGCAGGCGCCGAGGCGATTCCGCGCGGGCTGGAGCGGCTCAAGCCCGCCCTGGACGTGTCCACGCTGCGCCGTGTCGACAGCGCGATCGCGACGACAGGACAGCGCGAGCAGAAGGAGCTGGCGGCCTTCCATCTCGATCGAGGCCGCCGGTTCTTCGAGCAGGGGAACAACTCCGAGGCCATCACAGAGCTTGCCCGTGCGATTTATCTGTCGCCTTACGAAGCGGACGCGCATCTGCTGATGGGCCGCATTTACCTGAAGACCGGGGAAACGGCGTCGGCCATCGATGCCTTCAAGATTGCGTTGTGGAGCCAGGATTCGGTGGACGGTCGCATGGCGCTGGCGCAGGCGTACCTCCAGGTCAAGGATCACGCCGGCGCCCGCGCGGCACTGGAACGCGCGCTGGTGCTCGACCCGAATTCTTCCGAGGCCAGGGAGCTGCTCGGCAGGGTCGGGCCGTGATTTGCGTGCTAAAATCGCACACGACGATAGCTTCAGACGCCGAGGCGCATTACCGCCGAGAACCGTTCGACCGATCGACTTCCCCCTGCCGATCGACATGACGCTCTTATCGAAGCAGATCACAGGAGCCGAGAAGAAACCGTGAGCGACGAAGGTTTTCGCGAAATACAACTGAACGGCAAGCAGCTGATCTTTCTGTTCATGGCCGCCACGGTCATGCTGGTCGTCACGTTTCTCTTCGGCGTGCTTGTCGGCCGCGGTGCCCGCGACGGGTCCCAGACGGCAGATGCGGCCATCGAGATTGCGCCTGATGCGAGCCCGACATCTGCGGCAGACACCGCCGCACCGCCCCCCGCGGCTGCCAGCGCTGAAGGACAGCCGCCCGTAGCGCAGCCGCCCGAAAAGCTGACTTACACCGACCGTCTGCTTCGCGACACCCAGCCCGAGGAACAGTTGAAATCCGCTCCGGTTGTGCAGGAGCCCGTTGCCGAGAAACGCCCGCCTCCTGCCCCGCCGAAGGCACGGGCGACGGAGCCTCCCGCACCGGCCCCTCGCGCGGCTGGCGCGCCACCCGCCGTCCCGGCAGCCGCAGCCGCGGCCTCCGATCCATCAGGTCCAGGATTCGCGGTGCAGGTGGCTGCCTATCGCGATCGCCGGGATGCTGACACGCTGGCAAAGCAACTGACCGCGAAAGGGTACCCGGCCTTCGTCATGGATCCCGTCAAGGGCACCTCGACCGCGTTGTTTCGGGTGCGCGTCGGGAAGTACAAAACGCTGAAGGACGCCGAGGCGATCGAGGTGCGGCTGCAGACAGCGGAACAATTGACGAACGCCTGGATTGCCCGGTAGCCCAGCCGCATGAAACCAATCCGCCTGCTGCTGGTCGAGGACTCCGAGAACGACGCGACGCTGCTGATCGAGTACCTGCGGCAGGGCGGCTACGAGCCCGACTACACCCGCATCGACAATGAGAAGGCGCTGAGCGCCGCGCTCGATCATCACGACTGGGATCTGGTGATCGCCGACTACACCATGCCAGGCTTCAGCGGCACGTCGGCGCTCGCGATGGTGCGCGACCGCGGCCTCGAGGTACCCTTCATTTTCGTGTCCGCTACCATCGGCGAAGAGATCGCGGTCGACGCGATGAAGAATGGCGCCGACGACTACATCATCAAGAACAACCTCAATCGGCTCATTCCGGCGATCAACCGCGAGCTGCGCGACGCCGAAGTGCGGCGCGAGCGCTCGAAGGCTGAAGAGCGCATCCGCCACCTGGCCTACTACGACAGCCTGACCAACCTTCCGAACAGGACGTTGTTCCAGAACCGGCTGGAGATGGCAGTCGCCAACTCGCTGCGCATGAACAACCCGCTGTCGGTGCTCATCATGGACCTCGACGGGTTCAAAGAGATCAACGATACGATGGGGCACCTGATGGGTGATGCGGTGCTGCGCGAGATCGGGAACCGGCTGCAGCTTGGGCTCCGCGAATCGGATACCGTCGCGCGCCTTGGCGGCGATGAATTTGCCGTCATGCTGCCTGGCGTCGGCCGGACCGGCGCCGAGCTCGCGGCACGCAAGCTCATCGCCGCCGTTCAGGAGCCGCTCACCATCGAAGGGCTCAATCTCGACGTGCACGGCAGCGTCGGCATTGCGATTGCGCCCGAGCATGGCACCGAGGCTGAAGTTCTCGTGCAGCGCGCCGACATCGCGATGTACGTCGCCAAGGAAGACCGCTCGGGCTGCGTCGTCTATGCGACCGAGCTGGATCGTCACAGCCCGGAGCGCCTCGCGCTGATGGGAGATTTTCGTCACGCCATTTCTCGCGACGAGCTGCGCGTCGTCTATCAGCCGAAGATCAACCTGAAGACACGCCAGATTTTCGGCGTTGAAGCGCTGGTGCGCTGGCAGCATCCGCAGCTGGGCTTCATCCTGCCCGACCGGTTCATTCCGATGGCCGAGCAGACCGGCGCCGTGCGACCGCTCACGTTGTGGATGCTCGAGCGCGCGCTGCAGCAGTGTCTGGAATGGCGGCGGATGGGCTTCGACCTGATCGCCGCGGTCAATTTATCGCCGCGGAATCTTCACGACCCTGAGCTGCCCGAGCGCGTGCGCGCGCTGCTCGATCTGCTGGGCGCGCCGGCATCGATGCTCGAGCTGGAAATCACCGAGAGCGTCATCATGTCCGACCCGCTTCGCTCGCTGCAGGTGCTGACCAGACTCAGTAAGATGGGACTGCGGCTTGCCGTCGACGACTTCGGCACGGGCTACTCGTCGTTCAGCTACCTGCGAAAGCTGCCGGTTCACGAGATCAAGATCGACAAATCGTTCATCGATGACATGGTCGAGGACGGCGACGATGTGATCGTGCAGTCCACGATCGACCTCGCGCACAATCTGGGCCTGACGTGCGTCGCCGAAGGCGTGCAGGACGAAGTCACGCTCGATCGACTCGCGAAGCTCGGCTGCGACATCGGCGCAGGGAGATTTCATTTCACCGCCGCTTGATGGCCCGGGTGTCGCAGAATGGATGCGCCTGCGCGGACCGGGCCAGGTGACGCAACCCTGATTCCCGCAGTCCTGGTTCCGCGCCGAGGGCGGCGGCGGGACCTCGCCGGAGCCTTGGCGAAGGCGGGCCTGTCGGGCATTCTTCTCGCTCTGAGCTTTCCGCGCTACGGCCATCCGATTCTTGCGTGGGTGGCGCTGGCACCGGTCATCGTTGCGGTCTTCGATAGTGATCTCGGCCGGCCACCATTCCGGCGTTCGCGTACCTTCCTGCTCGGATTTGTCAGCCGGCCTGGGATATTTCGGCGGCACCGTGTACTGGACCGGCACTGTCGTCACGCAGTTCGGCGGACTGCCGGCCCCTGCCGGCGTCGTCGTGGCCGCGTTCCTCGTCGCGTATCTGTCGCTGTTCCCCGCATTGTTCACGCTCGCGCTCGGGTGGCTTGGCGCCAGTTTACGGCCGTCGTGCGATCCTGCTCGCACCAGCCGTCTGGGTGACGACCGAGCTCGGGCGCACGTACTTCTGGAGCGGCTTTCCGTGGCTGCTGCTCGGGTACAGTCAGACGACCGTGCTGCCGATTGCGCAGTTCGCCAGCGTCGTCGGCGTGTTCGGCATGTCTGCGCTGGTTGCACTTGTCAGCACGGCGCTCGCGTATGTCGTCGTCTCGCGCTCGCTCGGATCGGTCATCACAGTCGGCGTCACCGCCGCGACGCTCGTCGCGCGTCACGACGTGGGGGAGTCTCCGCCTCGAACAGAACGGGCTGGCCGGGCAGGGACGCCAGGTTCGCGTTGCGCTGATTCAGGGAAACATTCCGCAGGAACAGAAGTGGGACGATGCCTATGCGGGCGCCATCCTGAACACGTACCTGGCCATGACGCGCGAGGCCGCGGCCAAAGGCGCGCAGCTGGTCATCTGGCCCGAGTCGTCCACGCCGTTTCCCTTCATGGACGACAAGGCTGGCGGCGAGAGGATTCGCAACGTCGTGCGCGAGACAGGGATCGAGCTGCTGCTCGGCAGCGATCAGGTCGATCACGACACGAAGTCGTACTACAACGCCGCGTTTCTCGGTCCGGAAGGACGGAACGGTGGCCGGCGTGTACCAGAAAATGCATCTCGTGCCGTTCGGCGAGTTCGTGCCGTTGCAGCAGCTGCTGTTTTTCGTGGGACCGCTCGTCGAGCAGGTCGGCGGCTTTACCGCCGGCCGCGAAATGGTGATGCTGCCGACGAGCCACGGCCCGATCAGTACGGCGATCTGCTACGAGATCGTGTTTCCGCGGCTCGTCGGCGAGTCGGCGCGGCGAGGCAGCCAGCTGCTGACGACGATCACGAACGACGCGTGGTACGGCCACTCGTCGGCGCCGTATCAGCACTTTCTGCAGGCATCGATGCGCGCGATCGAGCAGGGGCGGTATCTCGCGCGCGCGGCGAATACCGGCATCACGGGGTTCGTCGATCCGTACGGCCGCGTGCTGCAGCAGTCGGACATTTTCGAGCGGGCGATTCTCGTGGGTGACGTGCGCATGCTCGACGTCCAGACAATTTATGGCAGAATCGGTGATCTGTTCGCGTACATTTGTGCGGCGCTGACGCTCGTCGCGCTGCTCTTCGTCCCTCGACGGGGCTCGGGACGATTCTGAGCAACGTCGAAGAATCGCCTGGAGGCATTCGTGGCTTTCCCGCTCGATGATGTTAACTCGCCGGTACCAGGATCTCGTGAAGCGCGCCGCCGATCTCCGGAGTTATCTTTGAGGCCGCTCGCCCTGGTGACGAACTCGCACAAATAGAAGCCCGCGCGTCGACGCCCGATTTCTGGAACAATCAGATCGAGGCGCAGAAAATTCTTCAGCGCCGCCGGCGGGTCGAGGAGGAAGTCGAGCTGATCGCCGCCCTCACAGCCAAGACAGACGATCTGGCGTGCTCATCGACTGGGCGAGCGCAGGGAGAGGATGTCGCTGCGGAGCTGTCCGCGGGCATCGAGCAGTTCGCGGGCATCGTCGAGGCCGGCGAGATCAAGAAGATGCTCGGCGGCGAGCACGATCGCAAGAACGCCATCATCACGATTCATCCGGGCGCAGGCGGCACCGAGTCGCAGGACTGGGCCGAGATGCTGCTGCGCATGTACCTGCGGTGGATCGAGCGCCGCGGCTTCAAGCGCGAGGTCATCGACTATCAGCCTGGCGACGAGGCCGGGCCTGAAGAGCGCGACGGTGACGGTGCAGGGAGATTTTGCGTTCGGGCTGCTCTCCGCCGAGGCCGGCGTGCATCGGCTCGTGCGCATTTCGCCGTTCGATTCGGCCGCGCGCCGCCACACGTCGTTCGCGTCCGTCTACGTGTGGCCGGAGCTGCCGGAGGACGAGGATATCGTCATCGACGACAAGGACATCCGCATCGACACGTTCCGATCGAGCGGCGCCGGCGGCCAGCACGTCAACGTCACCGACTCGGCGATCCGCATCACGCACTTGCCGACGGGCATCGTCGTCTCGTGCCAGAACGAGCGGTCGCAGCACCGCAACAAGGACTCGGCGATGCGCGTGCTGAAGGCGCGGCTGTTCGATATCAGGGTGAAAGAGCAGCAGTCGAAGCTGGATCAGATCGGCGGCGCGAAGAAGGAGATCGCGTTCGGCCACCAGATTCGCAGCTACGTGCTGCACCCGTATCAGACTGGTGAAGGACCATCCGCACGAAATTCGAGGTCGGCGACCCGAATCGCGTGCTCGACGGCGATCTCGATCCCTTCATCAAGGCGTACCTGATGCAGAAAGCCTCGGGGACATTGGGGCAGCCCTCGGGTGATGACGACGAGTAGGCAGGACTAAAGTCCTGCGCTACCGCAATCAGCATAGAGTCGATGTTCGTCGGTAGCATAGAGTCGATGTTCGTCGGTAGCGCAGGGCTTCAGCCCTGCCTAGTGCGGAAACGCCGTGCCCGGCTGCGTGCCTGAGATGAACGCTTCGTTGATGCCCGTCGCGCCCTCTTCGGAGACGCTGCCGTTGCTCGCGTTGACCGGCACGAAGACGATGTTGCCGGGCGCGACGAAGTCTGGCGGGTTCTTCGGATCGCGCGTCTCGATGTAGGCGCGCATGAACTCGATCCAGATGGGCAGCGCGGCGACGCCGCCGGTCTCGTTGTGGCCGATCGGCTTGCGCTCGTCATGGCCGACCCACACGCCGACGGTGATGTCGGGATCGAAGCCGATGAACCACGCATCGCCGTAGTCGTCGGTCGTGCCCGTCTTCCCGCCCATCGGCCAGCCCAGCTTGTTCGCCGACGCCGCTGTGCCGCGCTGCACGACGCCGCGCAGCAGGTTCGTCATCACGAACGCCGTGTCGGCCCTGATGGCGTCCTGCGGATCCGGCCGGCTTTCCTCGAGCAGGTTCCCATCGCGATCGGAGATCTTGAGAATCGGATACGGCCGCATGCGCACGCCGCCGTTCGGAAACACCGAATAGGCCGACGTCATGTCGACCAGCGTCAGATCGGCAGCGCCCAGCGCCAGCGACAGGTACGGCTCGAGCTTCGATTCCAGGCCGAATCGCCGCGCGTACGAGATGACCTGCTGCGGCGTCAGCGCTTCCATCATCTTCACCGCCGGCACGTTCCGCGAATCTTCGAGCGCGTGGCGCAGCGTCACGCCGCCCTCGTACTTCCCGTCGTAGTTCCTCGGCTGATAGGGCGGCTGCCCCGGGCCGGGATCGTAGGAGACGGGCTCGTCAACGATGACGGACGTCGGCGTGTAGCCGCGATCGATCGCCGCGGTGTAGACGAACGGTTTGAACAGCGAGCCGACCTGGCGGTGCGCCTGCGTCGCGCGATTGAACTTGCTGCGATCGAAGCTGAACCCGCCGACCATCGCGCGAATCTGGCCGGTGCGGTTGTCGATGGCCACGAGCGCGCCTTCGACGAGCGGCGACTGTTCGAGCGAGACCGCCATGACTTTCGCCGACTCGATCGAGCTGCGTCACGCGCACGTCGATCAGGTCGCCGACCTTGAACAGCGCCGGCGGCGCGCGCCTCGCCCACGCGATCCCCTCGCCGCGAAGCTCGGCGATCTGCTGGCCGATGCGCACTCTCGCCGACGTCGGCGACACGTTCACGACGACAGCCGGGACGATGTCGTCCTGCGGCGATCGGCTGCGCCCATCGCTCGTGACGGTAGGTTTCGATGTTGTGCCCCTGCGCGACGATGTTCGGCTTGTCGCGGCGATAGCCGCGGCGCTTGTCGACCATGCGCAGGCCGCGATCGACGGCGCGATTGGCCGCGCGCTGCAGCCCGATGTCGATGCCGGTCTGCACGGACAGGCCGCTCTCGTAGAGCGCCTTCGCGCCGTATTTCTGCTCGAGGTACTTTGCGAACTTCCTCGGTGAAGAACGGCGCCACCGATCGCACCGGCTGCGGCTGACCGCGCGTGACGATCGGCTTCTTCTTGGCCGCGTCGGCCTGCTCCTGCGTGATGTAGCCGTTCTCGGCCATCTCCTGCAGCGTGTAATCGCGCCGGAACTTCGCGGCGCCGCGATTCACGTACGGGCTCTGCCGCGCCGGCGACTGAATGATGCCGGCGATCATCGCGGCTTCTTCGAGCGTGACGTCCTTCGCGCGCTTGCCGAAATAGAGGCGCGCCGCGGCTTCGACGCCGTTCGTGCCGTGGCCGAAGTGCGTCTGGTTGGCGTAGAACGTGAGGATCTCCCGCTTCGTGTAGCGCTTCTCGATCTGAATGGCGACGAGAATCTCCTTGATCTTCCGTTCCGGGCTCTTCTGTCCCGCGTACGAAGCCGACCTCGTCGGGAAACAGATCGCGCGCGAGCTGCATCGTCAGCGTGCTGGCGCCCGCGACAGTCCCGCGGCGAATCGTGTCGCTGCGTGAGGCGAATCAGCATCGCCGACACGCTGAGCCCGAAGTGGTTGTTGAAGTCCTTGTCTTCCGCCGAGATGATCGCGTTGCGCAGGTACGGAGAAATCTCGTCGTACGAGATGACGAGCCGGCGCTCGGTCGCGAACTCGGCGAGCGTTTCGCCGTTCGAGGCGTAGACGCGCGTGATGGCGCTCGGCGCGTAGTCGTCGAGGCCGGAGATGAGCGGCAGGTCGCCGGCGTACGCGAACATCACGCCGCTCAAGATCGCCCAGCAGCGCGACGGAGATGAACAGGGCGGCCAGCCCGGCGTGCCCGGCGAAGCGGATAACGTAGGTTTTGGCGTTGGCCACGAAGTGCCTATTGTAACTGGCTTTAGGCTCTAGGCTTTAGGCTCTGGGCTTGGCCCACAGCCCAAAGTCCACAGCCAGAGGCTTTACATCACCACACTCACATTTCATAATCAAACGAGCCTAAAGGTTCGGCACTACTCATTCGTGCGAGGGATTTCCATATGAGCAAAATCATCGGCATCGATCTCGGCACCACCAACTCGGTCGTCGCAGTCATGGAAGGCGGCGAGCCCACCGTCATCACCAACCCCGAAGGCAACCGGCTGACGCCGTCGATCGTGGCCTTCACGAAGGCGGGTGAGCGTCTGGTCGGACAGGTCGCGAAGCGCCAGGCCGTGACGAACCCCGAGAACACGATCTTTTCGATCAAGCGCTTCATGGGACGCAAGTTCGATGAGGTGAACGAAGAGATGAAGATGGTGCCGTTTCGCGTCGTGCGCGCGTCGAACGGCGACGTGCGCATCTCGGCTGCCGACAAGGAATACTCGCCGCCGGAAATTTCCGCGATGATTCTGCAGAAGCTGAAGCAGGCGGCCGAGGAATATCTCGGCCAGCCGGTGTCGAAGGCGGTCATCACCGTGCCCGGCGTACTTCAACGACGCGCAGCGCCAGGCCACCAAGGACGCCGGGCAGATCGCCGGCCTCGAAGTGATGCGCATCGTCAACGAGCCGACGGCGGCCGCGCTGGCCTACGGGCTCGACAAGAAGAAAGACGAGACGATCGCCGTGTACGACTTCGGCGGCGGCACGTTCGACATCTCCATCCTCGAAGTCGGCGAAGGCGTGGTCGAGGTCAAGTCGACCAACGGCGACACGCACCTCGGCGGCGACAACCTCGACCAGAAGGTCATCGACTGGATTGCGTCGGAGTTCAAGAAGAGCGACGGCATCGATCTGACGAAAGACCGCATGGCGCTGCAGCGGCTCAAGGAAGCGGCGGAGAAGGCGAAGATGGAGCTGTCGACGGTGATGGAAACCGACATCAGCCTGCCGTTCGTCACCGCCGACGCGAGCGGCCCGAAGCATCTGTCGATGAAGCTGACGCGCGCGAAGTTCGAGCAGCTCGTCGAAGATCTGCTGCAGCGCACGGTCGGCCCGACCAAGCAGGCGCTGAGCGACGCCGGGCTCGACCCGAGCAAGATCGACGAGGTCGTGCTCGTCGGCGGATCGACGCGCATCCCGCGCGTCCAGTCGATCGTGAAGGAGCTGTTCGGCAAGGAGCCGCACAAGGGCGTGAACCCCGACGAAGTCGTGGCCGTGGGCGCCGCGATTCAGGCGGGCGTGCTCGCCGGCGAAGTGAAGGACCTTCTCCTGCTCGACGTGACGCCGCTGTCGCTCGGCATCGAGACGCTCGGCGGCGTGATGACGACCCTCATCCGCGCAATACGACGATCCCCACGCGCAAGAGCGAGACGTTCTCGACGGCGGCCGACAACCAGACGAGCGTCGAAGTGCACGTGCTGCAGGGCGAGCGGCCGCTCGCGCGCGACAACCGCACGCTCGGCCGGTTCCATCTCATCGGCCTGCCGCCGGCGCCGCGCGGCATTCCGCAGATCGAAGTGACGTTCGACATCGATGCCAACGGCATCGTCAACGTGCAGGCGAAGGATCTCGGCACGGGCAAGGAACAGAAGATCACCATCACCGCGTCGAGCGGCCTCAGCAAGGACGAGGTCGACAAGATGATGCGGGAGGCCGAGTCGCACGCCGACGAAGACAAGAAGCGGCGCGAGGAGATCGAGACCCGCAACCGCGCCGACCAGGCCGGGTATGCCGCCGAGCGGATGCTGAAGGACGCGGGCGACAAGCTGTCGGCGAGCGATCGCGCGGCGGTCGAGTCGGCGATCGAGGAGCTGAAGAAGGCGAGCGCCGGCACCGATGTCGCCGCCATCAACGCGGCGATGGAGGCGCTGAACAAGGCGCAGCACGCGGCGGCGGAAACCCTGTACAAGAACGCGCAGGTCGGGCGGTGGCTCGGTGGCACGCGCGGCCGTCGGCCGAGGGCGACGCATCGCAGGCGTCGGGTGACAAGCAGGGCGATGTCATCGATGCGGAAGTGGTGGACGAGAAGTGAGGTGCCGAGAGCTGAGAGCTTATGGATCTCTACGAGCTCCTCGGAATCGCGCGGGGGGCGACGCTGATCGAGATCAAGCGCTCCTACAAGCGGCTGGCGCGGAAATATCACCCGGACATCAATCCGGGCGACAACGCGGCGGAAGCGCGCTTCAAGGAGATCACGCGCGCGTACGAGACGTTGAGCGATCCGGAGCGGCGGCTGCGGTACGACGCCGGCGCGCTGTCTGCCGCGTCGACGTCGGTGTCGTTCGAGTTCGAGGGGTTCGATTTTTCGGGCGGCGTGGCGCACGCGGACGCGCCGACGTTTGGCGATCTGTTCGCCGAAGTGTTCTCGCAGCGCCAGGAGGCGCAGGCGGCGGAGCCGATGCGCGGCGCCGATCTGCATGCCTCGATCTCGCTGACCTTCGACGAGGCGATGCGCGGGACCGCAGCGGCAGATGACGCTGACGCGCCGCGACACCTGTCAGTCGTGCCGCGGCGCGGGCGCTCTGAACATCGCCGAAGCGCGCTGTCAGCGCTGCCAGGGCAGCGGCCTCATCCGCTCGCGCCGCGGCAGCATGGTGTTCTCGAAGAGCTGCGACGCGTGCGGTGGCTCGGGCCGGCTGCAGCAGACGCCGTGCGGTCGCTGCGGCGGTTCGGGCGTCGAGATGCGCAGCGAGACGATAACGGTCGGGATTCCGCGCGGGCGTCAGCGACGGGGCCGCATCCGCGTGCCGGAGAAGGGGAACGCCGGCGAGCGGCGCGGCCGCGTCGGGCGATCTCTATCTCGCCGTCCAGGTCGAGCCGCACGAGACGTTCGTGCGCGAAGGGGACGATTTTCACATCACCGTGCCGATCGGCGTGCACGAAGCGGCGCTCGGCGCCAAGATCGACGTGCCGGCGCCCGACGGCACGGCGCGGCTGCGCGTGCCGCCCGGCACGCAGACCGGGCAGCGGTTTCACATCAGGGGACGCGGGGCGCCGTCGCCGCGGAACGGCGAGCGGGGAGATCTCGTCGTCGAAGTCAGAATCGTGTCTGCCGAAAGTGCTCGACGAGCGCTCGAAGGAGCTGCTGCGAGAGTTCGGCAGGATTAACGACGAACATGTCCGGCGGTAGCGTCGCGAGCGGCGAGGAGCGGGGCGTCAGGCCCCGCGACGACACATGAAAAAGAGCGGTAAGGCCTACTACATGATCAGCGCGGTGGCGCAGAAGTACAACATCCACCCGCAGACATTGCGGCTGTACGAGCGCGAAGGGCTGCTCAAGCCGTCGCGCACCGACGGCAACACGCGGCTGTACTCGGAAGAAGATCTCGAGCAGCTCGAAACCATTCTCACCTTGACGCGCGATCTCGGCGTGAATCTTGCCGGCGTCGAGGTGATCCTCAACATGCGGCGGAAGATTCAGCAGATGCAGGGCGAGGTCAACGAGTTCATGGAGTACGTCAAGCGCGAGCTGGCGCGCGGCATCGACGACTGGGAGCAGCGGCTCAGCACGGCGATGGTGAAATCGACGTCGACCGATCTCGTGCGCGTCAATCCGCCGTCGGCAGCGCCCGCCGCGGCGCCAAAAAAACACGCGCGATAAAAAACTTCGCGCTATCATGTTCCGTGCTTCCGCCGGCGAAAGACAAACCCGTCTGTTCCCTCTGCAACGGTACCGGTTGGAAATCCTTTCAGGAAGGTGATGTCGAGCGCGTCACGCGCTGCGACTGCTGGCGCGACGACATCAACAAGCGCCTCATCGGCGACGCGCGCATTCCCCGGCGCTACCATCACTGCACGCTCAACGACTTCGTCACCTACGACAACGACACGCTCGAAGACGCGCTGAGCCGGTCGCGCAGGATGGCCGAGCAGTTTCCCGTCGTCGAGCGCGGGCTGTTTTTCGTCGGCGATCCCGGCGTCGGAAAGACGCACCTCGCCGTCGCCATCCTGAAGCAGGTGATTCTGACGCGCGGCGCGCGCGGCATCTTCTACGACACGCGCGATCTGCTCAAGCTGATTCGCAGCACCTACAACGACGCGAACAAGACGACGGAGCTCGACGTGCTGCGGCCGGTGATGGAGGCAGATCTGCTCGTGCTGGACGATCTCGGCGCGGAAAAGACGTCCGAATGGGTCGAGGAAACGCTGAATCTCATCGTCAACACGCGCTACAACGAGCGGCGCGCGACGATTTTCACGTCGAACTATCCGGATTTGCCGCCCGACTCGAACCCGGCGGTCATCACCCTTCACGATCGCATCGGCTTCCGCATGCGTTCGCGCCTGCACGAGATGTGCGATTTTCTCGATCTCGAAGGCGCGGACTACCGCATGCTGCTCTCGAACGAGGGAGTGCCTGCGCTGAAGCGGAACTGGGCCGAGCGGCGCATGCACGGCAAGCTCGAGCAGCCCGCCGCGCGCGAACCGCCAGGCGAAGGCCGTCAGCTGCGCGGCGACGGCAAAGCCGACCTAAAATGGTCGGGTGGCCGCGCCGGATCCAAGTGAACACGCCCTAATCCCGATTCCGCAATCCCCAATCCCCGGGCTGTACGTCCACGTTCCGTTCTGCAGCTCGATCTGCAACTACTGCAACTTCAATCGCGGCCTGTTCGACGAAGCGCTGAAAGTTCGCGGTTTGTCGAAGCCGTTGCTGAAGAGAGATCCGGGCAAGTGGCAGCCCTCAGCCCTCAGCCCTCAGCCCTGACACGTTGTACTTTGGCGGCGGCACGCCGTCGCTGCTCACGCCGGCCGAAATCGCCTCGATCATCGAGGCGAGCCGCCGCTGCGCTCGGGTTGACCGCAGACGCGGAGATTACGCTCGAGGCCAATCCCGAAACGGTTACCGCCGACGATGCTGGAACAATTTCGCGGAGCCGGTGTCAATCGTCTGAGCTTCGGCATCCAGTCATTTCGGGACGAAGAGCTGAAGCGCCTCGGCCGGCTGCATTCGGCCGCGCGCGCGGGCGCAGGCCGTCGAGTCGGCGCGAGCGGCCGGCTTCGACAACGTCAGCATCGACCTGATGATGTGGCTGCCCGGGCAGGACGTGGCGCAGTGGCTCGCGTCGGTGGACGCGGCGATTCGTGTGAACGCGGATCACCTGTCGCTGTACATCCTCGAGGTGTACCCGCATCTCCCGCTCAAGCAGGAGATCGATCGCCACGGCTGGACGCAGGTGCCCGATGACGCCGCGGCGGAGATGTACGAGTCGGCGATGGCGATGCTCGATGCGCGCGGGCTACGAACAGTACGAAATTTCGAACGTGTGCCGCGCCGGGCCGCCAGTCGCGTCACAACGTGAAGTACTGGACCGACGGCGACTGGCTGGGCTTCGGTCCGGGGGCGCATTCCACCTGGGGCGGCGTGCGCTGGCGCAACATCGCCTCGACGGAGGAGTACACGAACAAAATTGACGGTGGCGAATCGCCGATCGTCGATCGGCGCGTGTTGACGAACGACGAGCGACTCGGCGACGCGCTGTTTACGGGCCTGCGCCTGAGTTGCGGCGTCGATGCCGAACTCCTGTCGAGCCGGTATGGCATCGATATCTGGGACCGGTTTGGCGAGCGGCTCGCGCCATTTCTGGATGCCGGCATCCTGTTGAGACAGGATACGCGCCTGCGATTGACCCGGCCGGGGATGCTCTTGGCCAACGAGGTGATGTCGGTCTTCGTTTAGACTTGAGTTTGCAGGACGTAACGGTAAATATTAAGCCCCCGTTCGACAACTAAGGAGGAGTGAATGCGAGCAATTATCCTGGCTCTTGCGGTTTTGACCGCCACCGCAGCGCCATCATACGCGCAGGCCGCCGCAGCGCAGGCGCCCGCGACGGCAGTACCGAACGCCCGCGTCTTCAACGGCGGCGCCGGACTCATTCTGTACACCATCAAAGCCGACAGGACGGCGGATTTCGAGACGGTGCTGCAACAAGACCAAGGAAGCGCTCATGAAGAGCGAGAAGCCCGAGCGGAAACAGCAGGCCGCGTCGTGGCGGGTATACAAGTCGGACACGCCGGGCGCGAACGGCAACGTGACCTACGTCATGATCATCGACCCGGCGATCAAGGACGCCGACTACAACATCGTCAACATCCTGAACGAAGCGTTCCCGGCGGAGATTCAGGCGCTGTTCAAGTCGTACACCGAATCGTTCGCCAGCGGGCTGATTCCGATCAACCTGGTATCGGTCGTCGACTACTCGAAGTAGGAGTCGACGCAGACAGAGCAGAGGGCAGAGAGCAGAGGGCAGAAGCACATCGGCACTTTGCCCTTTGCTCTCTGCTCTTTGCTCTGTCAGAACGCCAGATTCAACCCCGCGTAGATCCGCTGCACATTCTTGTGCTGCGGATTGCCTTTCAGCGTGAACACGCCGATAGTCGATGCGCACGCGGAGCGGACCGGCGATGCTTGATCTTGACGCCGCCGCCGTTGTTCAGCAGCAGCCCGTCTCCTCATCCGTTCCCAGCCGCTCGCGATAAATCCCCGACCCCTGTCGTCGCATACAGCTGAAATCCAGGCAGGCCGAAGGTCTGGGCGAACACGTTGCCCGCGGTCGTGCGAAGCGCCGGCGTCGCGGTGGTCAGGTCTTCCGTGGAGTTGGCGTACTCGAACTCGAAGCCGACGACGAGCAGGCTGACGCCGGCGGCGAAACCGCGCGTCGACCGATCGATCGTCGCCGGCCGAATTGCGGCCGAGAAATGCGGTCGCATCGGCGCGAGCGATCGACGGCGTCGCCGCGATCAGCGTGAGCGCGAGAACGGCAAGGCGCATCTTCATAGGCGTCGCATTGTACCAGTCCTTCGTTATGACGGAGGTGTCCGGCTTCAGCCGGACCGTCGTCCATGATAAATTCCGCGGGTTGTCCGCTCTCGCAGATTCGATCCTCTCCGGCGATCCGCGCGGCATCGCGCGCGGCATCTCGCTCGTCGAGAACGACGTCGATGAGGGGCCCGCGCTCGTGCGCGAGCTGTTCGGGCGATCGGGGCGCGCGTTTCTCGTCGGCATCACCGGCGCGCCCGGCGCCGGCAAGAGCACGCTGGTCGATGGCCTCGTCTCGCGGTGGCGCAAGGCCGGCCGCACAGTCGGCGTGCTCGCCGTCGATCCCACCAGCCCGTTCAGCGGCGGCGCGATGCTTGGCGATCGCGTGCGCATGCAGGCGCACGCGCAGGACGCCGGCGTGTTCATCCGCAGCATGGCGACGCGCGGGCATCTCGGCGGTCTGGCGCGCGCGACGACCGACGCGGCGCTCGTGCTCGACGCCGCCGGAAAAGACGTCGTCGCGATCGAGACCGTCGGCGTGGGGCAGGACGAAGTCGACATCGCCCGCACCGCCGATGTCTCGGTTCTCGTGCTCGTGCCCGGCATGGGCGACGAGGTGCAGGCGCTGAAGGCGGGCGTGATGGAGATTGCCGACGTGTTCGTCGTGAACAAGGCCGACCGCGACGGCGCCGATCGGGCCGTGGCCGAAGTCGAGTCGCTGCTCAGCCTTCACGACTATGCCGACGGAGAGTGGCGCCCGCCGATCGTCCGCACGGAGGCGACGACGGGTCAGGGGCTCGACGAGGTGATGCAGACCATCGATCGGTTCCGCGCGCAGTCGGCGACGGTCGCATCGCGCCGTCGCGAGCGCGCCGAGACGCAGCTTGCGCGCGATCCTCGGTGCGCGGCTGATGCGCGCAGATCGAATCGCGCGTGTCGGCCGTGGAAATGGAAAAGCTCGTCGATCGCATCGTGGCGCGCACCGTCGATCCGTACACGGCCGCTGACGAAGTGCTGGGCGGGACATCATGAAAGCGATCCTGGATCACGTCGGCATCGCGGTGACCGATCTCGACACGTCGCTGTCGTTCTTTCGCGATGCGCTGGGTCTGCACGTCGAGCCGGCGGAAGACGTACCGTCGCAGCGCGTGCGCGCGCAGTTCGTGTCGACCGGACCGTCGTCGCTCGAGCTGCTGCAGGCGACGGCGCCCGATTCGCCGATTGCGAAATTTCTCGAGAAGCGGGGTCCCGGGCTGCATCACATCACGCTGAGGGTCGACGACATTCGCGCGGCGCTGGACGAGCTGCGGCGGCGCAACGTGCGTCTCATCGACGACGCACCGAGGCCCGGCGCCGAGGGCGCGATCGTCGCGTTCATCCACCCCTCGAGCGCGCAGGGCGTGCTCGTGGAGCTCAAACAGGTCGCGGCGCAGGCGCGGCCGCCCGAGCTGCCGAAAACCATCCGCCTCGGCGACATCGACATCGTGACCGTCTCGGACGGCTTCTTCTATCTGGATGGCGGCGCGATGTTCGGCGTCGTGCCGAAGACGTTCTGGGAGAAAAAAGCGCCGCCCGACGAGCGCAACCGCATTCGCATGGCGATGCGCTGCGTGCTGCTGCGCGGCGCGAGGACGATGCTCATCGACGCGGGGTCGGGCGACAAGATGACGCCGAAGCAGGCGGAGATTTATCGCTTCGAGCGCGACTTCAACCTTCAGCACTCGCTGCCGGCCGCCGGCGTGTCGCCGGACGCCATCGACGTGGTGCTGGCGACGCATCTGCATTTCGATCACGCCGGCGGGTTTACCGAGCGCGCGCCCGACGGCTCGGTCAGGCCCCGGTTTCCGCGCGCGCAGTACATCGTCCGCCGCGGTGAGTTCGAAGATGCGATGAACCCGAACGAGCGCACGAAGGGCAGCTATTTCCTCGAAAACTACAAGCCGCTGGCCGACCACCACGTGCTGCAGCTCGTCGATGACGATGTGTCGATCGTGCCCGGCGTGCGCGTGCGGCGTACCGGCGGCCACACGATGCATCATCAGATGGTGCTCATCGAATCGGCCGGCAAGACCGCCGTGTTCGCGGCCGACCTGCTGCCGACCGCCGCGCATCTTCCGGAAGTGTGGGTGATGGGCTACGATCTGTTCCCGCTCGACACGCTCAACTTCAAGCGAGCCTTCCTGCGAGAAGCCATCGAGCGCGAGTATCTGATCCTCTTCGAGCACGATCCGGACATCGCAGCCGGCTACATTCGTGAAAAGGACGGGAAGAGGTTCATAGAACCGGTAGCGTGACTGGCCCAGAGCCGAGAGCCCAGAGCCCAGGAGGTATCTTGACTGTCCAGATAGGTGTCATCGGCGGCAGCGGCCTGTACGACATGGCCGAGCTGACCGATCGCGAAGAGAAAACACTGAAGACCCCGTTCGGCGATCCGTCGGGTCCGTATCTCATCGGCACGCTTGCGCGGAAAGCGCGTCGCGTTTCTCGCGCGGCACGGCGCCGGGCCATCGCCTGCTCCCGTCGGAGCTCAACTTTCGCGCGAACATGTTCGGGTTCAAGATGCTCGGCGTCGAACGGATCATCTCCGCCAGCGCCGTCGGCAGCCTGAAGCAGGAGTATCCGCCGCTCGACATCGTCGTGCCCGACCAGTTTTTCGATCGCACCAAGAGGCCGCATCAGCACGTTTTTCGGCGGCGGCCTCGCGGCGCATGTGTCGTTCGCGCACCCGATCTGCCCCGAGCTCGCCAAGGTCGGCGCCGATGCCGTCGCGGCCGTCGGGGCGAACGTGCATCGCGGCGGCACGTACGTGTGCATGGAGGGACCGCAGTTCTCGACGCTCGCCGAGTCGAAGCTGTACCGGTCGTGGGGCATGGACGTCATCGGCATGACGAACCTGCAGGAAGCGAAGCTCGCGCGTGAGGCGGAGATTTGTTACGTCACGCTCGCGCTGGTCACCGACTACGACTGCTGGCACCCGGATCACGACTCGGTGACGGTCGACATGATCGTTCAGACGCTCACGAAGAACGCCGAAACGGCGCAGCGCGCCATCGCCGAGGCCATCACGAAGCTGCCGGTCGCGCGCTCGTGCGAGTGCGGCTCGGCGCTGCAATTCGCGCTCATCACGCGGCCCGAGGCCGTGCCCGCGCACGTGAAGAAAGACCTTGCGCCCATCATTGGAAAGTACCTGTCATGAATCCGATCCTTGCCGTCGGTTCCGTTGCGTTCGATTCCATCAAGACGCCATTCGGCGAAGCGAACCGCGTCGTCGGCGGCGCAGCCACCTATTTCGCTATCGCCGCGTCGTTTTTCACCGAGGTGCGCATCGTCGCGGTCGTCGGCGACGACTTCGGCGCCAACGTCGAGAAGGTGTTCGGCGGACGCAGGATCGATCTGGCCGGCCTCGAGAAAGTGCCGGGCGAAACGTTCCGCTGGAAAGGGGAGTACGGCTTCGACCTGAACAGCCGCGAGACGATCTACACGCATCTGAACGTGTTCGAGAAGTTCACGCCGAAGATTCCTGCGGCCCACAAGAACTCGCCATTCGTCTTCCTCGGGCAACATCCATCCGACGCTGCAGATCGACGTGCTGAACCAGGTGCAGAAGCCGAGGCTGGTCGGCGCCGACACGATGAATTACTGGATCGAGCGGACGCCGGACGAGCTGAAGCAGGTCCTGAAGCAGGTCGACGTGCTGCTGATCAACGATTCAGAGGCGCGCGAGCTGGCCGGAGAAGCCAACCTCGTGAAGGCGGCACGGAAGGTTCAGGCGATGGGACCGAAGACGCTCGTCATCAAGCGCGGCGAGCACGGCGTGCTGATGACGCGGCCGGGCGGCGGCTTCTTTGCGGCGCCGGCGATGCCGCTCGAGGAGGTGTTCGATCCAACCGGCGCCGGCGACACCTTCGCGGGCGGGTTTCTCGGCTACCTGGCCTCGTGCGACACGGTCGATGATGGCTCGCTTGCACGAGCCATCATCTACGGCAGCACGCTCGCGTCATTTGCGGTCGAAGACTTCAGCGTCGATCGCCTGCTGAGATTGACGCGCGACGAAGTGAACGCCCGTTTCAACGAATTCAAGAAGCTGACGCACTTCGAAATTGCGTAGCGCTATTTGAATTCGCTTCCGTCTTTCCACAGGGCGGCAGGCGGATCGTTCGTGACGAGGTACTCGAATTCGCTCCGGAATGCATCGTTCGACAGGCCTGCCGTCGAGGCAAGCTTCGCCAGATCGTGCGGGTCCTGGAAGTCGTCCTTTCTCAGTCGAATCATGTATCGCCGGGCGATGTGATAGCGCGTCGAGTTGACGTCGACCAGACGGGTCTTGGCGCGCCCCGTTTTCGGGTCGAGCATGTCCTTGAACGGAATCGGCACGAAGCGGCCCGCCTGCATCGACACCATCGCATTGGATCCACCGGACAGCACGTACTTGGCGGCGCAATAGCCCAGGTCGCGGGTGTATTCCATGTCGAAGGGAATCGGATCGGCGCACCGCAGCTCGTAGCCGATGTTCTTGGCGACGAGCGTCGACTTGAGGCCGAATTCCTTCAGCCTGAGTGAAATCTGGGTCTTCAGGATCTCCCCGATGTTCACCTCGGCGATGCGCACGTGCCCGTGCGCGTCGCGCTCGACACCCTTCAACTCGGCTAGATCCTCTTCGCTGATGTGCAGGACGACACCTTCGCCGATGACCGCGACGCCATCGCGGCGCCCGTAGCTCATGCGCTTGATGATGGCGCCGACCAGCGTGTCGACCAGCACCTTCAGCCTCAGCGGCGCGGAGAACTCCTCGGGGATCAACGACAGCGTCGCGCCCGCCGCCTTTGCGATGCCAAGGCTCAGGTGCCCCGCGGTGCGGCCCATCGCAACCACGATGTACCAGCGGGAGGTCGTCTTCGCGTCGACCATCAGGTTCTTGACGATCTCAACGCCGTAGTGGCGCGCCGTCTGAAAGCCGAACGTGTCGATGTGGGGAGGTAGATCGAGATCGTTGTCGATCGTCTTCGGGACGTGCACGACACGAAGCCGGCCCGCGGCATGCTCGGCCAGCTTCATCGCAGAGAATGCGGTGTCATCCCCGCCGATTGTGATCAACTGCGACACGCCGAGACGCAGCAGCGACTGGACCGTGTTCTCGAGCAGCTCCGGGCTCTTCGAGGGGTTGGCGCGCGCGATGCCGATGTGGGAACCACCGCGGAAATGGATCCGGCTGACGCCCTCGATCGTGAGGGGGACGGTGTGGTCGATGTCCCCCTGCATGATCCATTCGAATCCGTCGCGCAAGCCGATAACGTCGACCCCTTCGAGGCGGGCCCGAATCGTCGCGGCGGCGATGACGCTGTTGAGACCGGGCGCGGGGCCGCCCCCACAGAGAATGGCCAGTTTGTTGTCAGTGTTCATGTGGTCGGTATTGTAATTTCGCGTGCTAGCACGGTGCAATTTCTCCACGACCGGCTCGAAATGCGGCCGGTTTTGTTCGGTATTTGTTTGGACGGGATTTTGCTATAAGAAATGACGTGCGATTCGAGAAAGAGACCTTTGGGGCGGTCCTCCGCGCCGCCCGTGAACGCAAGGGAATCAGCCTCAAGCAGCTGGCCGCCGAAACCAAACTCAGTTCCGAACTCTGGGAGGCCTTGGAAGACAGCAACCTCGAGCGCTGGCCCAAGCGGATCTTTGCCCGCAGTTATGTTCGCGATTATGCCGAACGGGTCGGCCTCGACGCGGATGAAACAGTAAACGAGTTCTGCCGGTTGTTCCCCGAGTGGGGCGACCGCCGCGCCGAGCGTGTCATACGCGAAAAGGCTCAGATTCTCGCGCACGATCTCGATTGGGAGGATCTGCCGGCGCCGCCACAACGCCGCGCCAGTGACCGTTCCGCCAGCGCCGCGCCCGGATTCTTCGGGCGTCACCGCGTGCGCCTGCTCGCCATCGCCATCGACGCATCGCTGACGCTGGGCCTCGGCTTCCTCGGCGTCCGGCTGGGCTTCAGTTATTGGACCTCGGCCGCGATCACGGGCGTGTCATACACAAGCGTCGGAACCTTCTTCCTGGGCCGACCGTTCGGCCTGGTCGCCTCCGAGTGGATTTTCAAGACGTTGCACTCCATGCCAGGCACCCGCCGGCTCCTGTCCTCGCGCACCGAAAGCGCGTGAAACCGCCCGTTTTGCCCGACTGCGTTTGTTTCTGATATCCTCTCGCTCCCGAGTAAACGCGGGATAAGGATAAGGAGCGAGTAATGCAGATAGCAGAGCGGGAATCAGGGACGGTGACGGTCCTGGATCTTTCCGGAAAAATTACCCTGGGCGAGGACGGCAATCTGTTGAAGGACAAGTTGCAGAGCCTGCTGCATCAGGGCAAGAAGAACATTCTCTTCAATCTCGCGCAGGTATCCTACGTCGACAGCGCGGGTCTCGGCGCGATCGTGAGCGCCTACACCACGGTGACGCGCGAAGGCGGGTCGCTGAAGCTTGCGAACGTGACGAAGAAGCTGCAGGATCTGCTGTCGATCACCAAACTGTTGACCGTGTTCGACACGTTCGATTCCGAGGACGAGGCTGTACGAAGTTACAAGAAATGAACAGGAGACTAGGAGCATAGGAGAAAGTTCTTTTTAGAAAGAATTCTCCTGCACTCCTAGTCTCCTGTTCGTCTTTGTCTTTTTAGGCCTTTCGAAACACCACAATCCTGTTCGTGTTCGTGCCCTGTGAGTTGTTGCGCACGCCCCAGCAGTTCGCCGTCTTGGTGAATTGCTGCGCGTTGATCACGACCAGCAGCGGCTCGAGTCCCGATGCGACACCGCACGGCAGCACGGCTTCTTCGAGCTTCAGCGTGCCGTTGCGCACTTCGCCCACCTCGAACGCGACGTGTCCGCCCGGTCGCAGCACGCGCGCGAGCTCGCCAAACACCGACGTCATCGCTGACTGCCACTCCGTCACTTTGCGGTGCATCGAAATGTCCACCGCCGCGGTGTCGATCCCGCAGAACCACCCGCGCAGCCAGTTGTCGCCCGCGTAGTTGACGACGTCGAGAAAGGGCGGAGAGGTGACGACCAGGCTGACCGAATTGCTCTTGATCTGCGGCGTCGAGCGCGCAGGGCGCGTGAGCAGCGCTGCGCGGTTCGCCGAGCGCAGCAGAACAGCCCGGGTGTCTGCGTCGCAGTCGCTGAGCAGCGATCGGGTCTTTGCCACAATCAGCGCGCGCACGTCGCGCCGCGGGGGCACCTGACGGCGACGCGCATTAATCCTGAGTTGCGCGGCGGCCGAGGCCGCCTGATTCGGCGGTAGCGTATACACGGAGAAGAAGCCTGGCGAGTGGCCGGTGAGCCGGTTGACCGCGACCATGCGAATCCATCGGTCGATGCCGTCGAGCGCTCCGCTGCTGTCGCGATCCAGCAGATACCCGCGCAGTGCGCAGATCTCGCGGAGCGTGTCCGCGTGGTAGAACACCTCCAGCTCCTGGGGATACGAAGCGGCACGAGACAGGTCGAGCGCGGCGAGCCTGCCCGCGACCTCTTCCGAGGTCGGCGGAGAGAGACGCGGTTGCGCCAGCATCGCGCTGAGAGGGTTGATGTCGCACCCTGCCGGTGTTCGCCCCGCGAGCGCGGCTTCGATGACTGTCGTGCCGCGCCCCATGAACGGGTCGTACACGACGTCGCCTGGCGCCGTGAAACGATCGATGAAGAATCGCGGCAGCTGGGGTTTGAAGCACGCGCGATACGACACCTCGTGGAGGCTGTGCGCCGCGCGCTGCTTGCTCGTCCAGAATTCGTTGACGAACGTTTCGACCACGATCGGCCGCGACTTCGCAAGCCCGACGCTCGTGACGGCTCGCCTCGTGGCGCGGCCGTTCCAGCGAAACGCGCGCAGCTCGCGGACGATCTCGGGTTGGGGAGATGAAGGATTCGGGAGACGTTGGGGGACGCTCACCCCCTATCTATCGGCAGAACCCTGCAGAAGTACAGCGGCAGTCGAATAGATGGCGGCGCCGGCCATGAGGGTCACTGAGAACCCCCAGTTCATGGCGATGAACACGGCGAGCGTGGCCCCGATGACTGACAGCGCCCCGTTCATGCCCCAGGCCCAGGGGACGAGGGCCGAATCACGCGCGGCCATCAGCCGGATGCCCGCCGGCAGCGGCATCCCCATCAGCACGCCGGCGGGCGCTATCAGCAGTACTGTGAGGGCGATGCGCTGGGTATGGGTGGCGCTGATCGCCGCTCGGATGATCGGCGGCAGCGCGACGATACCGAGAATCGCCACGCCCACGATGCCGAGGAGGACGAACTGAATCGTCCGGCGCAGTGCGGCGTCGCTGATTCGGCGGCTGATAAGGCTGCCGATGCCCGTACCGAGCAGCACTGAAAAGAGCGTGACCGTCAGCGAGTAGACAGGGTGCCCCAGCAGCAGCACGAACCGCTGGAGCAGCGCCACCTCGATGAGCATGAAACCGGCGCCGAGCATGCCGAAGTACCCGAGCCACCGGGGCCATCGGCTGCCTCGCAGCTCGCTGCCGGAAAGCACCAGCGGTCCCACCACGAACAGCGTGACGAACGTCACCGAGATGGCCATCAGCGTCATCAGGGCGCTCAGGCCGTTGCCGAAAAGCATGCTGCGGCCAAACGCGGTCTGAAACTGATCGCGGATCTTGGTCGTGTGAAAAAAGAACGGGCGGTTGTCGGTCGTCGGCGAGACGTCGTGGTGGTACCGATCGTAGAACGCGAGGCGGTCCTCGGCGAGGACGAGCTTTGCGTAGTCGTTGCTGGTGTCGGTCTGTCCCGGCGCATAGAGCACCGTGAAGCCCAGCCTGTTCGACGTGGTGCGCAGCTGGTCTACTTCGTCCTTGGTGAACGCGTTCTTCTTCAGGAGAAACGTCGCCACACGATCCTGCTGGATGACAGCCATGTGCTCCGCTGCGGAGCAGCCGCGGCTTTCGCAGGCCGCCTGCGCGAGCGACACGAGCCGCAAGCCGTCGAACACCCAGCGCGTAATCGTCAGCACACCGCGGTCGGTGAGGTGGTCGTAGTAATCCTCGAACGCTTCCGTCGTGTACAGCGTGTTCTCGGTCAGCGTGTAGGCGCCTGCGGCTGTGGCAGCCCAGGTGTCGACGAGCGACGCTTGAATGACGTCGTAGCGCTCGGCGGTCCGCCGGATGTAACTGCGCCCGTCGTCCACGACGACGTTCACTTTTGGGTTCTGGTAGATGGAGCCTGAGAAATCGCGGAACTGCCCCAGCATCACGTCGTTCGCGATGATGGGGTTCACCTCGACACCGTCGACACGACCGGCGCCGAACGCCAGGGCGGTGAGGAGATCTCTGCCGCCACCGGGGCCGATGACCAGCGTGGTGAATGCGTCGGAGGTCGGCATCAAGTGGAAGGCGAGCCCGGTGAGCTCGTACTTCAGATATTCCACCTTCGACACATCCCCGTCGAAGCGGACGATAGGCGTGGAGGCGGCAGAATCGATGTCCATGAAGCGGGTCTCGGGCTTGTCCCCCTTGTAGAGCGAGCTGAGCGACCAGTCGCCGTGCGACCGGTCGTAGACGGCGACGCGCGAAAATGAATTCCATTTCGCGAACAGCACCGTATCTTCGTCGTGCCCTTTCGTGTTGGTGACATCGAACGGCGCAGAACCCATCAGCTGCAGACCGCCTGGAATACCGACCGCGAGGGCCGCCAAGACCGCTGTTCTCGTCATGGTTCTGGCGGACGAGAAGAGCAGCGCGGCGGCGCCGCCAAACACAGCAGCCAGGAGCACCACGCCGGGGGCGCCGAACCGGTTCAGCAGCGGAAGCAGCAGCAGGCAGCCCACGGCCGCACCGATCAGATCGGCGCCGTACACCACGTTGACGTGCTTCCGCAGCCGCGTGATCGCAAGAGAGATGACGGCGCCGCCAGAGAAAAAAGGGAGCGCGGCCAGTGTGTAGATCGCGACCATCTTGACGAGGTTCTCATGTGAATAGTTGAGACCGACGCGGATGCGGACGAGCGCCGAGAGCGCGATTACGGTAGCAGCCGCGAAGAGCAGCGAATGCAGGGTGAGGAGACCGGCGGTCGAGTGCTTGTTGAAGGTGCGGCGCATCACGTACACGTACACACCGCTGGCGCTGAGGCCGAAGAGCGCGATGGAAATGGCGAGGAACGCGAAGTGGTAGTACATCGTCACAGAGAAGATGCGGGTCAGCGCCAGCTCGATCATCAAGAGGGCGCCGGCGATCGCACCCACGCCGACGAGCGCCCGCACAAAACGCCCGCGCGTCAGCGCATCTTCCGTGTTGATGCTCGCGTTCGTGGTCATAACCGACGAAGTTTAGCATCAGACACTTGAGGTAAACTGCACCCGTGCCGGCCACCACAGCGGTTCGAACGCAATCTCCCAATCACGTCCTTGTCTGCTCGGCGGGCTTGCTCGTTCCGGGCCTCGGCCATTTGTGGCTCCGCCGACGTAAGGGTCTGATCTTTTTCATCGTGTTGCCGGCGATGTTCGCTCTCGGAATCTTCCTCGAGGGAAGAATTTTCCCCGTCGAGTTCTCTCAGCCGCTCGTCGCGCTGGCGGCGATCGCGAACATGGGCATCGGCATTCCATATATCGTCGCGCGCGCGATGGGGTATGGCGGCGGCAACGTGATCGCAGTCACCTACGAATACGGCAACACGTTCCTCATCGTCGCCGGCCTGCTCAACGCGCTGGTCGTCGTCGACGCGTTCGATATCTCGATGGGCAGAAAATGATGCAGAGCCACTTCGGGCTGATGCTGGTGTTTTCGCTCTGCGTGTCGGCCGTCTTTGCGGGACTTTTGCGCGAGCGGGCGGCCGACCAACTCGTCATCGGCGCGAAGATGTTCGGCGGCATGATCGTGGCCGCGATCGTGCTCGGCTGGGTGATGCTGCCGTTTCCGCTCTGATCAGCCCTTTGCCCTCAGCCCTCGGCCCGGCGTGGATCACGTTGTGGCTGCCGGTCATCGCCTACATGGCGATGCTGTTTGGATTCTCGTCGCTCCCCACACTTCCAACCCCTCCAGGCGGCGTGTCCTTCTACCACGTGCACGTTGTGGCGTACGCAGGGCTCGCGGCGTTGACCGCACGCGCGACGGGACGCGGACTCCGCGACGTGCCGTGGCGCGCAGTGGTGGCCGCCATTCTCATCTCGTCGCTGTACGGCGTGTCAGACGAGTACCATCAGCTGTTTGTACCCGGTCGATCGTTCGACGTGCTCGACATGGTTGCCGACGCCGTCGGCTCGATAGCGGGCGCGACCGCCGCAAAGGCGTGGAGTATAATCAGGCGCCGTTTCTGAGACGCGCGATGTCCTTTGACAACCTGCTCGTTCAGCGTGAGTCCGGCATCCACTCCGCCGTTCTCGATTTCCAATCAAGGCCACATAGATGCTGACCATCGAGGGCTCGAAGAGGGCGCCGGGCTTGAAATTTGCGATCGTCGTGTCGAAGTTCAATGACTTCGTCACCGATCGCCTGCAGGCGGGTGCCCTCGAAGGGCTGAAGTCCGCCGGCGTTCTCAGCGATGACATTTGTGTCATCAAGGTGCCGGGCGCATTCGAGATTCCGTTCGCCGCCAAAGAAGCGGCCGCCGCCGGACGCGTCGCCGCGGTGATCTGTCTCGGCTGCCTGATTCGCGGCGCCACCGCGCACTTCGAATACATCGCGTCGGCGTGCGCGCACGGTATCACCGATGCCGCGGCGGCGACCGGCGTGCCGATGACCTTCGGTGTCCTGACGACGAACTCCGTCGAGGAGGCGTACGAGCGCGCCGCTGATGGTCCTGCAAACAAAGGATGGGAAGCCGCCATGGCGGCTGTGGAGATGGCCACACTCCGGCGTGCGATGCAGAAGCCGAAATCGACGGACAGCGTGAAGGTATGAGCGGAGCCGACGCCTCCACTTCGGGCACCAGACATCGCACCCGGCACCGTGGACGCGAGGCCGCGGTTCAGATCCTGTACCAGTGCGAGGTGGGACAGAGCGACATCGACGACGTGTTGCGCACATTCTGGTCCGCGAACCTGCCGGGATCGGAGGGGGCACCAGAGAACGTTCGCACGTTCGCCGAGCAGCTCGTGCGCCTCACAATGGCGAATCTCACCAGAATCGACCCGATCATCGTCGAGACGGCAGAGCACTGGCGGCTGTCGCGCATGGCTGCGCTCGACCGCATCATCCTTCGGCTCGCCATCAGTGAGTTTCTCGACGGGTCGACGCCGCGCAACGTCATCATCAACGAAGCCCTTGAACTCGCCAAGACGTTCAGCGGAGAAGAGTCCGTGAAGTTCGTCAACGGCATACTCGATGCGGTGAAAAAGAAAATGCCATGAGGGGATCGTGGGGATCGTAAGGTTCGTGGGGATCGCGGGGATGGTGATTGTCGCGGCATGCGGCATGACCACCCAGGCGCCGCCTGGGAGCCCCTCGCCTGTCGCGCCTACCTTTTCGATTCTCGTCTTTTCGAAAACCGCCGGGTTCCGGCACGATTCGATTCCGGCGGGCATCACGTCGATTCGACAGACGGGTAGCGAACGCGGATTCTCGATCGATGCCTCCGAGGATGCGGCCGCGTTCACCGACGATTCGCTCGCGAAGTACAAAGTCGTAGTGTTCCTGTCGACGACTGGCGACGTGTTGAATCCGCCGCAGGAGGCGGCGTTCGAACGATTCATCCGTCGCGGAGGGGGGTTCGTCGGCGTGCATTCGGCCACGGATACCGAGTACGACTGGCCGTTTTACGGCGCCCTCGTGGGCGCGTACTTCGCCGGTCATCCGGACATCCAGAGCGCGACCATTCAGGTTGACGACGCCGGACACCCGGCAACGGCGTCGCTGCCGCGATCGTGGACGCGCCGCGACGAGTGGTACAACTTCCGGCGAAATCCTCGCGGCAGCGTCAACGTGCTCGCGACGTTGGACGAGCGCACGTACGCCGGCGGAACAATGGCGCCCGACCATCCCATCATGTGGTCGCACACCTACGAAGGCGGCCGTTCTTTCTATACCGCCCTCGGACATACGCAGGAGAGTTTCTCGGAGACATCGTTCGTCGATCACCTTGGGCGAGCCATTCTCTGGGCGGCTGGCCTGATATGATTCCGCCGAATGTCCTCTGAAGACGAACAGATCCAGCAGCGGCGCGCCAACCTCGCGAAGCTGAACGAGCTTGGCGTCGATTCCTATCCACATCGATTCGAACGCACGGCGTCGATTGCCGACCTGGTTCGCTCCCACGGGGAGAAGGCCGGCCCCGAGCTCGAAGCTGCCCGCATCGACACGACGACGAGCGGGCGCATTCTCGGCATCCGCAACTTCGGCAAGGCGAATTTCCTGGTGCTCTCCGACGGACGGTCGCGCATCCAGGTGTACATCAAGAAGGACTCGCTCTCGGAGCATGACTTCGCGCTGTTCCGCCTCCTGGACTTCGGAGACGTGATCGGCGTCGAAGGACACCTGTTCCGCACGCGCACCAACGAGTTGACGATATGGGCGTCGCGGCTCGAGTTTCTGGCCAAGTGTCATCTGCCGCTTCCCGAAAAATGGCACGGCCTGACCGATATCGAAATCCGCTATCGCCAGCGCTACCTCGATTTGATCGTCAACCCCGAGGCGCGCGAGGTATTCCAGGTCCGCAGCAAGGCGCTTGCCGCCATGCGCGAATTTCTCGATGGCCGCGGCTATCTCGAAGTCGAGACGCCCATGATGCAGCCGATCGCCGGCGGCGCAATGGCGAGGCCGTTCCGCACGCATCACAACGCGCTCGACGTCGATCTGTTCCTGCGGATCGCGCCGGAGCTCTACCTGAAGCGTCTCGTCGTGGGCGGGCTCGAGCGTGTGTACGAGATCAACCGGAATTTCCGCAACGAGGGCATCTCGACGCGCCACAATCCCGAGTTCACGATGCTCGAGTTCTATCAGGCCTACAGCGACTACCAGGACCTGATGACGATGACCGAAGAACTGATTGCGTTCGTGGCCCGGTCCGCTATCGGCAGGGACGAAATCGCGTTCGACGGCGAAACGATTTCGCTGCGCGCGCCGTTTGCACGCGTCCCGCTGCGCCAGGCGGCCGCCGATGCTGCATCGAAAAAGCTTGGCCAGCCCGTTCAGGAATCGGATCTGCGCGCGCCTGACACGGCGAGGAACCTTGCTGTGCGGCTTGGCGTGGGCGTGGATCCCAAGTTCGGACCCGGTAAGATCACCACGGCCATCTTCGAGACACTGGTTGAGGAATCGCTCGTGCAACCGACGTTCGTGTACGATTTTCCGACGGAGGTCTCGCCTCTCTCGAAGCAGCGTCCGGGTGATCCCGATACGGTCGAGCGGTTCGAGCTGTACATCGGCAAGATGGAGGTGGCGAACGCGTTCAGCGAGCTGAACGATCCCGTCGAGCAGCGGAATCGGTTCGAGCAGCAGCTCGAGGAGCGGGCAAGGGGAGACCAGGAAGCACACGCGATGGACGATGATTATGTGCGCGCCCTCGAGTATGGTCTGCCGCCGACCGCTGGCGAAGGCGTGGGCGTCGATCGCCTCGTGATGCTGCTGACCGACAGCCGGTCGATTCGCGACGTCATCCTCTTTCCGCACATGCGCCCGAAATGACGGGTCTCTAATGCCATTCGAATTTCAGATCGCCGTACGGTACCTGCTCGGCCGCCGGCGCCAGGCGTTCATCTCGATCATTTCCGTCGTCTCGACGCTCGGCGTCACTGTCGGCGTCCTCGCTCTCATTGTCTCGATGGCGATGATGACCGGTCTGCAAAGCGAGCTGCGGGATCGCATTCTCGGTTCGACGCCGCATGCCTACGTCTTCAAGACCACCGGCATCCAGGATTACCGCGCCGAGATCGAAGCGCTGCGCAAGATTCCGCACGTCGTCGGCGTCGCACCGGCTCTTCTGGGTCGCGCCCTCGCGTCGTCCCCGAGCGCCGACGCCTTCATCAACTTCAAAGGCATCGACCCCGAGCTCGAGGGCACTGTGACCGAAATCGAGCAATCGATCGTGGCGGGCAAGCTGACCGATCTCAAGCCGCGCAACGATGAGGACCACGACGGCATCGTGCTCGGACAGGATCTGGCGAAGCAGCTCGGCGTCAGCGTCGGCGATCGCATCAACCTGTTGACGCCAACGGGCACGCTCAATCCGTTCACCGGCATGTCGCCCCGTGTCAGGCCGATGCGTGTGGCCGCCATCTTCCGGCTGGGCCTCTACGAGGTCGACAACACGTTTGGCCTCTTCTCGCTGGATGTCGCTGCCCGCTTGATGAACAAAACGCAGCCGGAAATGATGCAGCTGGCGTTCGATGATATCTACGCGGCCTCGGAGGTGACGGCGAGTATTCCCCAAATTCTCGGCGACCGCTACGTCGTACAGGACTGGACGACGATGAACCGGCCGCTGTTCGAGGCGCTGTGGCTCGAGAAGATGGCCGTGTCGATCACCATCGGCCTCATCGTCATGGTGGCCGCGCTCAACATCGTGGCATCGCTTGTCCTGCTCGTGATGGAAAAGACCGCCGACATCGCCATCCTCAAGACGATGGGGGCCACCTCGCGCAGCGTGATGTACATCTTCATGCTGCAGGGGCTCATCATCGGGTGCATCGGCACCGCGATCGGCACGATCACGGGCGTCGGTATTTCATGGGTGATGAACCGCTATCAGCTGTTGCGCGTGCCGGGCATGGGCGAGGTGTATCAGATTTCCTATGTGCCCTTTACGCTGCTGCCGTTCGACATCGTGGTGGTCGTGGTCTTGGCGGTGCTGATTTGTTTCCTGGCGACGATTTATCCCTCACGCCAGGCCGCGAAGCTGAAGCCCGTGGAGGCGCTGCGATACGGGTAGGATGGTCGGCTGCGAAAATAGTCGGTAGTCGTCAGTCGGTAGTCGCCAGTCAAAGTCGACAGTCGTGAGTCGACTGCGGACTGCGGACTGCGGACTGCGACTGACGACTGACGACTGGCGACTGGCGACTGGCGACTGTTCTGAGATGGGGACGATTTGCGCTGCATTCAGGACATCGCCATCCGCGTAAGTCGTTATTTCCCATGAAAATTCATGGCACCCTCCTTGATGTATGCCGGGTCAGGGGGATCAGACCATGAGAACAGCTTTTGGAGCACTCGGAGGAGCATTGGCGGTCGGCGCGGTGCTCGTGTCGTACAACCTTGGCGCTCGGAACGCGTTCACCAGCCAGTTGGCCGCTCCGACCACGCAGATGATGGTTGGCCCGGATGGCATCGCACGGCCTTATGTGGTGCAGGCCGGCCAGATGGGGTTCGGTCAGGCCATGCCGGGGCAGCCGTACGGGTGGTCGCCCACGACCACTCCAGGAGCTGTGGCGCCGCTGGGATATGCAGCCTATCCGGCGTACCAGCCGCAGGCGCCGTATCCGGTGCAGACGCAGTATGTCACCGAGCGTGCTGTTCAGGCGCCCGTCCGTCGCGTGTCGCAACGCGTGTCGTCTGAAGAGAAACCGCAGCGCACGTGGCAGAAGAGCGCGCTATTGATCGGCGGATCGGCCGGCGCGGGCGCAGGGGTCGGCGCGCTGGTTGGCGGCAAGAAGGGCGCGCTCGCTGGCGCGGCCATCGGCGGCGGTGCGGCGGCCATCTTCGATCAGGTGAAACGACACTAAGATAGGGCTCGTGGGGGTCGTGGGTCGCGTGGGGCGCGTGGGAAATACCCACGATCCCTACGCACCTTACGATCCCCACGAACCCTAACGAATGCCTTTTCTGACCGCGACAAAACTCAACAAGAGCTATCTCGTCGGAAGCCAGCGACTACAGGTGCTGCGCGACCTGGATTTGTCGATTGAGGCCGGCGAGATGGTCGCGGTCGTGGGTGCGTCCGGGGTTGGCAAGAGCACGTTGCTGCATCTCCTCGGTGGACTCGACCGCGCCGATTCGGGATCGATCTCACTGGGGGACACCGACATCGGGGGGTTGCCGGAGGAAGCGCTCACGGCGTTTCGGAACAAGCACATCGGTTTCGTGTTTCAGTTCCATCATCTCCTTCCCGAATTCACGGCAATTGAAAATGCGGAGATGCCGCTGCGGATTGCGCGAATGAGTCCGTCCGAGTCGAAACGGCGCGCCGAATCCGTTCTCCGACGTCTTGGACTCGCGGAGCGGCTGACACATCGGCCCAGCATGCTGTCGGGCGGCGAACAGCAGCGTGTGGCAGTGGCGCGGGCGTTAGTGACGGAACCAGTCGTGCTGCTCGCGGACGAACCCACCGGAGATTTGGATGAGCGGACGGCCGAAGCTTTGCACGCACTGTTGCGGGAGATGCACCGGGAACGGCGCCTGAGCTCGGTGATCGCGACCCACAACATGCATCTCGCCGCTTCGTGCGATCGCATGCTGCGGCTCGAGGGCGGGCAGTTGATCGACGCAGGACGCGACTTAAGTCGCCCCCTCGCTGGAGCCGATACGACGCCTGACCCCCTTCGCTGATGCTCCGGACGAGTCTCGCCATAGCGCTTCGCGCGGCGGCGGACGGGTTTAAGGTCAGGGGTTTGGCCGTATAATGACTATAGGTCGTCAAGCGTTGCCACTACCCCTAATTGCAGGTTAAAACGGATGTTCGAACGCTACACTGAACGAGCGCGTCGCGTTCTGTTCTTCGCCAGATACGAAGCCAGTCAGCTCGGGTCCATTTCGATCGAGACCGAGCACTTGCTGCTCGGTCTGATTCGCGAGGGCAAAGGGCTGACCAGCCGCATTTTCGCCCGATCGCACCTGTCCCTCGAGAACATCCGGAAAGAGATCGAGGGACGGACGGTCTTCCGCGAGAAGGTGTCGACGTCGGTCGAGATCCCCTTCAGCGCCGAAACGAAGCGTGTGCTGCAGTTTGCCGCCGAAGAAGCGGATCGGCTGCTCCACAACTACATCGGCACCGAACATCTGCTGCTCGGCATCCTGCGCGAGGAGCGCTCGGTTGCGGCATCGATCCTCATGGAGAAGGGGATGCGCCTCAACACGGTGCGCGAAGACATCGTGCAGCTGTTGAATGAAAAGACCACGCTGACGCGTGTGAAGGAGACGCCGCTCCTCGCCGAGTTCAGCCGCGACCTCACCGAGTCGGCGATGAAGAACCAGCTCGACCCGCTCGTCGGGCGCGACTACGAGCTCGAGCGCGTGCAGCAGGTGCTGTGCCGTCGCACCAAGAACAACGCGGTGCTCATCGGCGAGCCCGGCGTCGGCAAGACCGCCATCGTCGAAGGTCTGGCGCAGAAGATCGTGTACGGCGACGTACCCCACTTTCTGGCCGACAAGCGCATTCTCGCGCTCGACATCTCGCTCATCGTCGCGGGCACCAAGTATCGCGGGCAGTTCGAAGAGCGCCTCAAGGCGATCATGAAGGAGCTCACGGACAACCCGAACATCATCGTCTTCATCGACGAGCTGCACACGCTGGTGGGTGCGGGGTCAGCCGAAGGCTCGCTCGACGCGGCGAACATCCTGAAGCCGGCGCTCTCGCGCGGCGAGATCCGCTGCATCGGCGCGACGACCCCGGCCGAATACCGCAAGTACATCGAGAAGGATCGATCGCTCGAGCGGCGCTTCCAGGCGATCAAGGTCGACCCGCCGGCAGAGAAAGAAACGATCGAAATCATTCTCGGTGTCAAGGATCGGTACGAGTCGTTCCATCACGTCGAGTACACGCGCGAAGCGATTGAGGCCGCGGTGTATCAGTCGAGCCGCTATATCACTGACCGATTCCTCCCCGACAAGGCGATCGACCTGATCGACGAGGCGGGTGCGCGCGCCAAACTGCGCGAGGCCGGCTACAGCGAAGAATTCGGCGAGATTAACCGCAGCATCCGCGTCGCGGTGGAGCAGATGGAGAACGCGGTCTCGCAGAAAGATTTCGAAAAGGCGCAGTTCTACCGCGAGCAGGAAGTCAGCGCGCGCGAGAACCTGCAGTTCGTGCGCGAGAAGTTCGACGTCAAGTCGAGCACGCGCCGCGTGGCAGTGGGCAAGCAGGAGATCGACGAAGTCGTGTCGAAGTGGACCGGCGTCCCCCTCGCATCGATCAATCAGGATGAAGGCGACAAGCTGCTGCGCATGGAGCAGGAGCTCCACCGGCGCGTGGTGAGCCAGGAAAAGGCGACGTCTGCCGTGTCGCGCGCCATCCGTCGATCGCGCGCGGGGCTGAAGAACCCGAACCGCCCGACCGGCAGCTTCATGTTTCTCGGTCCGACAGGAGTCGGCAAGACCGAGCTGGCGCGCGCGCTGGCGAACTTCCTGTTCGGCAGCGACAACGCGCTCATCCGCTTCGACATGTCCGAATACATGGAGAAGCACTCGGTGTCGAAGCTCATCGGATCGCCCCCGGGATACGTCGGCCACGAAGAAGGCGGGCAGCTCACGGAAAAAGTCCGGCGCAATCCGTACTCGGTCGTGCTGCTCGACGAAATCGAAAAGGCGCACCCGGACGTCTTCAACATCCTGCTGCAGGTGTTCGAAGACGGGCACCTCACCGACGGGCTTGGGAATCGCGTGAACTTCAAGAACACGATTCTCATCATGACGTCGAACATCGGCGCGCGCTTCATTCAGAAGAAGGCATCGCTCGGATTCCAGTCGTCGGAATCGGAGACCATCGCGAAGAGCGTCAACGACATGGTGCTCGGCGAGGTGAAGCGGACCTTCAATCCCGAGTTCATCAACCGCATCGAAGAGATCATCGTCTTCGAGGCGCTCGGCGATGACGATCTGCGGCGCATCATGGCGCTGCTGGTCGATCAGATCAACGAGAACCTCGTGAACCGGCAACTCAAGATCGCGCTGATGCCGGACGTCATTGACTGGATTATCGACGTCACCTGCAAAGACCGCTCGTATGGCGCCCGACCACTGCGCCGCGCCATTCAGCGCTATGTCGAAGATCCGCTGTCCGAGGAGCTCATCAAAGGGCACCTCAGAGGCGGCGACATCGAGGTTTACCTCGAAAACGGGTCGCTGGCCTATCGTGCACCCGGCGAGGTGGCGGCAGGCCGCCGTCTCGCGTAAGGCGTCTAAACAGGCGCATCGGCAGGGCGCAGCGTGCGTTGCGCCCTCGTCGCCTGAGGAATTATTCCATGCGAATTCAGAGCACTCTTATTGCAACTGCCTTGTGGGCCGCGCCGGCGCTGGCGCAGGCGCCTGTGGCTCCGGCGCCGATTACGGTCGCGCCGGTCGTCGACGCCGCTTCGGTGCTCGGCCCGGACGGTACACTCTCCATTTGTAACGGGGCTTACCAGATCGGCCCGCCGATCAACAACGAGACGAAGAACGCCATATTGCCGCCTGCCGGATCGGGGCCGGTCATCTATACCGTGGTGGTGTGCTTCCCAAAACAGGGGAACGTGTCGCTCGTTGAGCCGCAGACCTACCTGTACTACATGCAGTCGCCTGATCTCGTCAGCCTGCCGTCGCAGAACATCTGGAAGCCGTACAACGAGGCGGCCGAACAGACGATCATCGGCGACCATAAGCGGCTGTGGGCGACCAACTTCCTCGACGATCTTGCAGATCGAAACCGTCGACTATCCGTTTTCCAACGGCGTGATAGGCAAGGTCATCGTCTACGAACATGGAAGAGCGGCAGCGGATCAAGAACACCATCTACAACGAGGGCACGAAGGAGATCGAGCAGGCCAAGGTCGAAGAGCGCCTGCGCGAGATGGGCATCACGGTGCGCCTCGACAGCTTCGTGGACCAGGCCACCGAAAAGAAGGTCGCCAACGTCATCCGGCGAGATGATGGTGGAGAAGGGTTTCCAGGAAGCGAAGGTCGAGCCGTACCACGAGGCGCTGCCCGGCGGGCCGAAGACGATCGCGCTGAAGTTCAAGATCACCGAAGGGCCGAAGATCAAGATCTCCAAGGTCGAGTTCGTCGGCAACACGATCTTCAGCGACGGCAAGATTCGCGGCAAGATGAAGACCAATAAGGGCGGCGGCTTCTGGATCTTCCCAGGCAGCAGCGTGTATCAGGAAGACAAGTTCGAAGAAGACGCGGAAATGGTCGTCGCGTTCTATCGCGATCGCGGGTACCTGCAGGTCGATGTCGGACAGCCCAATCTGAAGCCGATTCGCGATTCGAAAGACGGCAAAACGCGGTTCATGACGCTGGAGATACCGATCAGCGAGGGGCAGCGATTCAGGGTCAACAAGTTCGAGTTCGCCGGCAACGACAAGGTGCCCGGCGACATCATGCGGCCGCTGTTCAAGATGCGGCCGGGCGACTACTACAACGAGAAGCTGGTCCGCCAGGGGTTCGAGAAAATCCGCGAAATCTACGGAGCGGGCGGCCACTTCGAAATGACGCCGTACCCGGAGTTCGTGCCCGAAGGCGACAAGGTCAACGTCACGATCCGCATCAACGAAGGGAAGCAGTACTTCATCAACCGGATCACCTTCCTGGGCAATACGACGACGCGCGACAGCGTCATCAGGCGCGAGCTGCGGCTGTACGAGAACAGCGTGTTCAACACCGAGGCGCTCAAGTACAGCGTCAAGCGGTTGAACCAGCTGGGGTATTTCAAGCCGCTCGAAGATCAGAAGAACATCACGACCGAGAAGACGCCCGGTGCCGACAACAAGGTCGACGTGACGCTCAAGCTCGAAGAGCAGAACCGCAATCAGCTGTCGTTCGGCGCGGGCGTGTCACAGTACGACGGCATATTCGGACAGCTGTCGTTTTCGACGGCGAACTTCATGGGGCGCGGCGAGACCTTCACCGTGTCGATGCAGACGGGCGCGCGCGTCAGCGATTACCAGGTGGCATTCACCGAGCCCTTCCTGTTCGATCGGCCTATCACCGGATCCGTCGACATCCACAAGCGCGACATCGAGTATCTCTATCAATTCACCCAAGGGTCCACCGGGGGCAACATCACGCTCGGGCTGCCGGTGAGAAACTTCTCGCGGTTCTACGTCAACTACAGCTACGACCGTGTGTATGTGAGAGATCTGAATCAGGCGTTCTTCGACCAGCAGTGCCTGTTTGCGGAGGGCGGGTGCCAGACGATCGACTTCGACGATCTCACGCCGGAGCAGCGTCAGATCATCGAGTACAGCCCGTACTTGAAGGATGCGTTGCTCATCGGACAGGGCGGCAAGCGGACGATTAGCAAAATCACGCCCACGTTCACGCTCAACTCGATCGACAACCCGGTGACGCCGACCTCGGGCCGCCGGTACACCGCGTCGCTCGGCATGGCCGGCGCCGGCGGCAACACGCAGTACTTCAATCCAACGCTTGAAGGCACATGGTTCCTGCGTCACACGTCGAGGACGTCCCTCGGCCTGCGCGGTCAGGTTGAGTACATCAAATCCCTCGGCAACACACCGCTGCCCATTTTCGAGCGACTGGTCCTTGGCGGCGGCTACAGCGTGCGCGGCTACGATCTGCGGAGCATCGGTCCCAAGGACCCGCAGAGCTTCATCGTCCTCGGCGGCAACAAGAGCATACTCTTCAACGCCGAGTACCTGATTGCGGTCGGCGGGCCGGTGCGCCTCATTTTGTTCTATGATGCTGGCCAGGTTCAGAACGCCGGTCAGCCTTTCCGCTTCGGGGGCCACTTCGAACCCGGCCTCGGCGACCCGATATACGTGCCCGGCTTCATCACGTCGACAGGCGCCGAAATTCGCTTCTTCATGCCGGTGCTCAACGTGCCGTTCCGGTTGATCTTTGCGTCGAATCCGCAGCGAAAAGGGGTCTTGAACTACAGTACGGGTGAGCCGGAAAAGGCGTTTCGATTCCGGTTCGACGTCGGCTCAACTTTCTAAAACAAGCGAGGTTCGTTTCAGATGACGAGATTTTCAGTTGCCGCGGTGTTCAGCGTGTTGGTTCTCGGCGCTCAGGCCTTTGCGCAGGCCCCCCCGACCGCGGTGCCCCCACAGCAGGCGCCGTTGAGGATGGCATTCCTCGACCTGCAGCGTATCGCGGCAGAATCGACCGAGGGGAAGGCTGCCAGCAGCAAGGTGCAGGCGCTGACGCAGAAGAAGTCGGCCGAGCTCCAGGACAAGACCAAGTCGCTGCAGGGCAATCAGCAGAAGCTCCAGCAGGGCGGTGCGGTATTGAACGATGCGGCGCGTGCGCAGACGCAGAAGGAAATCGATCGCCTCACAGTGGAAATCGATCGCTTCCAGGAGGATGCGAACGCCGAAGTGCAGGAACTGCAGCAGTCGCTGCAGGCCGACTTCCAGGAAAAGTTGCGCCCCGTGGTCGACGCCGTCGTCAAAGAGCTGGCGATCGGCCTGCTGTTCAGCGCCGGTGATGCCGGCGCGATCTTCGTCGATCCGTCGCTCGACATTACGGCTGAAGTGATCAAGCGGTTCGACTCGGGCAAGTACGCGGCAGCCGCGAAGCCGGCCGCGGCTCCGGCCGCGGCGCCGACCGCGAAGCCAGCCCCGGGGGCCCTCGCGCCCACGACCGCGAAGCCGGCGGCACCGCCTGCCGCGCCGCCGGCCGCCGCCGCGCCGCCAGCCGCCGCGCCGGCCGCCCCGGCCACACAGAAACCTACTACGGCGCCTCCGGCAAAGCCGTAACCGCCGCAGACCGATCCTGACAGTGCAAAGAGCAAAGAGCCGACGGCTGAAAGCTTTGGATTTCGGCTCTTAGCTCTCTGCTCTCCGCTCTTTCGGATATTCTTACTCCCACCGTGCCCATCGACGTTCCTGTTCTCCTCGACCGCCTCTGTTATCGACACCCGTCAGTAATGGTCGACGCCGTAGACGAGCACGAGCCCGGCAAGCGACTCGTCGCGCACAAGAACGTCACGATCAACGAGGATTTCTTTCAGGGCCATTTTCCTGGCGTGCCGCTGATGCCGGGCGTGCTGATGCTCGAGACGCTGACGCAGGTCGCCGCGGCGCTGGTGCTCGACCGCGAAGGACCGATGCCGATGTCGCGCGTGTACCTGCACGGCGTCGATGGCGCGAAGTTCCGCAGGCAGGTGGTGCCGGGCGATCAGCTGCGCCTCGAAGTGACGCTGTTGAAGGCGCGCACGTCGCTGGCGAAGGCGCGCGGCGTCGCATATGTCGGCGATCAGATCGTCGCCGAAATGGATCTGCTGCTCGCCGTCATGCCCGACGGTGTGCGCATCCATCCGACGGCGGTCGTCATGAAGGGCGCGGAGATCGGCGCGGGCACGGTTGTCGGTCCGAACGCCGTTGTCGGCGAGCACGTCCGTCTCGGCATGCGCTGCCGGATCGGCGCCTCGGCGGTCGTCGACGGGTTCACCGAGATTGGCGACGAAACCGAGATTTTTCCGTTTGCGTCGATCGGCCTCATCCCGCAGGACCTCAAGTTCAGGGGAGAGGAAACGTATCTCAAGATCGGGAAGCGCAACATCTTCCGCGAGTTCGTCACCATCCACCGCGGCACCAAAGGTGGCGGCGGCAAGACGACGATCGGCGATCGCAACGTGTTCATGGCCTACGCGCACGTCGCGCACGACTGCCACATCGGCGACGACACGATCTTCGGGAACAACGCCACGCTGGGCGGCCACGTGTTCGTCGACGACTTCGCGACCATCAGCGCCGGGTCCGGCGTCCATCAGTTCTGCCGCATCGGCCGGCACGCGTTCATCGGCGGCTATTCGGTCGTCACAAAGGACGCGCTGCCGTACGCGAAGACCGTCGGCAATCGCGCGCGAATTTACGGCCTGAACACCATCGGCCTGATGCGCCGCGGCTTCACGCCCGAAGTGTCGGGCAAGCTGAAGCGCGTGTACCGGTATCTGCTCACGTCGCGCCTGAACACGTCGCGCGCACTCAAGAAGATCGAGCAGGACGCGACACTGTCGTGCCCCGAGGTCCAGTACCTCGTCGACTTCATCCGCAGCTCTCAGCGCGGCGCGCTTCTCCGCCGCCCGACCCGCCGGGCCGAGGATGTGGCGGATGAGTGAGTTGCGATGCATCTAGGCCTGATCGCCGGGAACGGCCGGTTTCCCTTCCTTGTGCTCGATGCGGCGCGATCGATGGGACACGATGTCACCGTCATCGCCACCAGGGAGGAAGCGTCCACCGATCTGAACGACGCGGCCGCGAGCGCGCGAGCGGGGATTCACTGGATTTCGCTGGGCGAGCTCGGCAAGTGCATCACCCTGCTCAAGAATGCCGGCGCGAGCCATGCCGTCATGGCCGGCCAGGTGAAGCACACGAAGATCTTCGCCGGCGGCATCGTGCCGGACGCGAAGTTCCTGTCGGTGCTCATGAAGCTGCCGTTCCGCAACACTGACGGGCTCATCGGCGCGGTCGCGTCGGTGCTCAAGGACGAAGGGATCGAGCTGATCGATTCCACGTCGCTGCTGAAGCCGATGCTCGCGAGCGCCGGCGTCATGACGAAGCGGCCGCCAACCGACGAGGAGCAGGCGGACTTTGCGTTCGGGTACGAAATGGCGGATGCCATCGCCGGCACTCGACATCGGTCAGACGATTGCGGTGAAGCATCGCGCGGTGGTCGCCGTCGAGGCGATGGAGGGCACCGACGAAGTGATCGGGCGCGCCGGGTACCTCGCAGGCGCTGGTGTCCGCATCGTGAAGGTCGCGAAACCGAAGCAGGACATGCGGTTCGACGTGCCGGTGGTCGGCCTGGCGACCGTCCAGGCGATGCGCGCAGCCGGCGCTGCGGCGCTGTCGATTGACGCCGGGAAGACCCTGATGTTCGAGCGCGACGAGCTGATCCAGAGCGCCGACGAAGCGGGGATCACGATCGTGGGACGGGAAAGAACGTAGTTCCTTGACGCAGAGACGCCGAGTCGCAAAGAAGACTTGTCTTTTGAAAAGAATTCTCTGCGCTTCTGCGCCTCTGCGTCGAGACATAGAAACATGAGAACACGTGTTGCTGTGATTGGCGTGGGAGCGCTTGGCAAGCATCACGCGAGGATTCTCGCGGCGCTGCCCGACGTCGAGCTCGTCGCGATCGTCGACATCAACGAGGCACGCGCGAGAGAGATTGGCGGTCTCGTGAACGCGCCGTCGTTCACCAATGCGTCCGATGTGCTCGGGCGCGTCGACGCTGTCACCATCGCGGTGCCGACCGAATCGCATTCGAGCGTCGCGCTGCCGTTTCTGCAGCGCGGAATCGGCGTGCTGGTGGAGAAGCCGCTCGCGCGAAATGCCGCTGAGGCGCAGCAGATGATCGATGCGGCCGAGGCCTCCGGCGCCGTGTTCGGCGTCGGCCATACCGAGCGCTACAACCCGGCGGTCGCGGCTGTGCGCCCGCTGCTCGACCATCCGCGATTCATCGAGGTGCACCGGCTGGGTACGTTTCCCGATCGCAGCCTCGATATCGACGTCGTCTTCGACCTCATGATTCACGACCTCGACGTCGTGCTGTCGATCGTGCCGTCCGAGGTGGTGGCGGTCGAGGCGGTCGGCGTCGCCGTGCTGACGCCGAAACCCGACATCGCGAATGCGCGGCTGAAGTTCGCCTCCGGATGCATCGCAAACATCACGGCGAGCCGGATCAGCAAGGATCGCGTGCGCAAGATCAGGATCTTTCAGCGCGACGCCTATCTGTCGGTCGACTATGCGGCCCAGGAAGTCGAGCGCTGGCGGCTCGTGAAGGGCAACGGCGCGATGCCGGCAATCGACGGCGGCAAGCTGGAGATCGCACAGGAAGAGCCGCTTGAAGCGCGAGCTTGCCGACTTCGTCGCCGCCGTGCGCGAAAAGCGCGCGCCTGGCGTGACCGGCGCCGATGGATTGCGGGCGATCCAGCTCGCGCAGAGAATTACAGACGAGATGCAAAGGCAGGGCTAAAGCCAGATGCAAGGCAGGGCTAAAGCCCTGCGCTACCGGAGTGCGTCATCGTCGACATCGGTAGCGCAGCCCTTTAGGGCTGCAGAGACCGTCTACATCGGTAGCGCAGCCCTTCAGGGCTGCCAGAGACCACATGTATTCCGATATCAACGACTTCATCGCCGACCTGGACAAGCGCGGCCTGTTGTCGCGCATTCGCGAGAGCGTCAATCCCGATCTCGAGATCGCGGCCGTCACCGATCGCGTCTGCAAGCTGCCGGGCGGCGGGCCCGGATTGCTGTTCGAGCGGCCGACCGGCTTCGACATGCCAGTGGCGACCAATCTGTTCGGATCGACCGAGCGGATGTGCCTCGCGCTCGGCACGCCGTCTCTCGACGCCGTGGCGAAAGAGATCGACGAGATGATGACGCCGAAGATGCCGGCGGGCATGCTCGACGCGTTCAAGATGCTCCCGATGCTCGACCGCCTGCGCGACCTGATGCCGAAGACCGTCAAGGACGCGCCGTGTCAGGAAATCGTCAAGCGCGACGGATCGCTCGACGAGCTGCCGATCCTCAAGACGTGGCCCGAAGACGGCGGGCGCTACATCACGCTGCCGCTCGTGATCACGAAGGATCCGGAGACCGGCGCGCGAAACATCGGCACCTACCGGATGCAGGTGTTCGACGGACGCACGACCGGCATGCACTGGCAGCGGCACAAGGGTGGCGCGCAGCATCATCGCGTCGCCGAGCGCATGGGCAAGCGGCTGGAAGTGGCGGTGGCGCTCAGCCCGGAGCCGATCCTCGCCTACGCGGCAACCGCTCCGATGCCGGAAGGGCTCGACGAGCTGTTGCTGGCCGGATTTCTCGGCCGGCGCCGCATCGAGCTCGTGAAGGCCGTCACGGTCGATCTCGAAGTGCCGGCGAGCGCGCACATCGTGCTCGAAGGCTACGTCGAGCCGGGCGAGCGGCGCCGCGAGGGGCCGTTCGGCGACCACACGGGCTTCTATTCGCTCGCCGACGATTTTCCCGTCTTCCATCTCACGTGCATCACGATGCGGAAGAAGCCGACGTACCTGACGACGGTCGTCGGCATTCCGCCGCAGGAAGACGTCTACCTCGGCAAGGCGAGCGAGCGGATGTTTCTTCCGATGATCCGCAAGACGATTCCGGAGATCGTCGACATGCACTTTCCGCCGGAAGGCATCTTCCACAACATCGTGCTCGTCTCGATCGACAAACGGTATCCGGGTCACGCGCGCAAGATCATGAACGCCTTCTGGGGTCTCGGGCAGCTGATGTTCTCGAAGACGGTCATCGTCTTCGACAAGGACGTCGACGTGCAGAACGTCAGCGAGGCGGCGTGGATCGCCGGGCACGCACGTCGATCCGCAGCGCGACATTCAGTTTACGGTCGGGCCGATGGACGATCTCGAGAACGCGTCGAATCTGCCGGCCTACGGCAGCAAGATGGGCATCGATGCGACGCGAAAGTGGCCCGGCGAAGGCTTCACGCGCGAGTGGCCGACGCGGCTGCAGACGACGGACGCGGCCGCGCGCAGGGCGGAGGAACTGCTGAAGTCGATCGCGAAGGCGAAATGACGTGACGGCATCACTCGATGATCTGACGGCGAAGATCGACGCGGGCGAGCGGCTGTCCGACCAGGACATTGCCGCGCTCGGGTCCAGCCGCGACATCATCACGCTCGGCATGCTGGCGACCACCGTTCGCCGCAGGCTGCGCGGCAATGAGGTGACGTACGTCCGTGTGGCCGACCTGAAGGTCGGCACTACCGCGCGACGGGCGACAGCGTGGCCGACCTTAGGTGGCCGACTCGCGGGCGAAGTGCGGATCTTTCAGACGCCCAGACGCTCGACGCGGCCATCGCCGTCGTTGAGAAGGCGCGCGACCTGGCCGGCAGCACTCCGCTCTCCGCATTCTGCCTCTTCGAGCTTGGCAAGCTGCCGGAAGGGTTGCCTGTCGTGCTGCCGGCGTTGCAGAAAGGCCGGTCTCGAGATCGTCACGCAGGCGCCCATCGATCGCCTCGCCGCTCCCGAGCGCGCGCTCGAAGCGCTGGCCGATGCGGGGCTCAAGCTCGCGCGATTGACGGTCAACGAAACGCCCGAACGCGAGTGGACCGAGGTCTGCCGCGAGGTCGCGGCTCTGCAGACGCGCCTGGGCGCGATTCGCGCGTTCGCTCCGCTGGCGCGCAAAGATCGATGCGACGCAGCCGACGACTGGGTATGAAGACGTAAAGCGCATCGCCATTTCGCGCGTGCTGGCCGACAACGTCGACACCATTCAGGTCGATTGGGCGCTGTACGGCCCGAAGCTGGCGCAGGTGGCGCTGACGTTCGGCGCCGACGACATCGATTCCGTTGCCGCAGACGACGACCATCGCAGGGAGCGGCGCCGCTCGCCGGTCGAAGAAATCCGCCGGAGCATTCGGGCCGCCGGCTTCGAGCCGGTCGAACGGGACGGCCGATTCAACACGGCGCGACTAGCATGCCCATCCGTCTCGGAGCCGTCAGCTACCTCAATACGCGTCCGCTTGTGTACGGGCTCGAGCAGCAAGCCAGATCGGTTCAATCTTCGATTCGACGTGCCTGCGCGCTGCGCGGAGCTGCTCCACGCCAACGACGTCGATCTCGGGCTGATCCCGTCGATCGAATATCCCGGACACGACTACCGCATCGTTCCCGGCGTGTCGATCGCGTCGGACGGTCCGGTGGCGTCGGTCGCGATTTTCAGCAAGGTTCCGACCGAGGACATTCGGTCTATCGCGCTCGACACGAGCTCGCGAACATCCGTTGCGCTGCTGCGCGTGCTGTGCGCGCGATGGTTCGAGATCGAGCCTCGACTGGTGAGCATGCCGCCCGATCTCAGCCGCATGATCGGCGAGTGCGATGCGGCGCTCGTCATCGGCGACAACGCGCTCTTCGCGGATCATGAGGCGCTCGGTCTCGAGAAGGTCGATCTGGGCGAAGAGTGGATCGGGATGACGGGTCTTCCGTTCGTGTATGCGTTCTGGGCGGGACGCGCCGGGTATCGTCGGCCCGACGGATGTGGCGGCGCTTCAGGAGGCGCCGAGAAGGGGCTCGCCGCGACTGCTGCAATTGGCCGGCAGTCGTTTCCCGACAGTCCCGGAGAGGCGGCGCGCGCCGACCGCTACCTCCGCGAGAATGTGAAGTACGCTTTAGGAGAGCGCGGAAATAGCCGGTTTGCGGCGGTTTTATGAGCTCGCGGCGGAGGTCGGGGTGCTGCCGGCGGCAGAAACGCCGAGGTTTTACGGGCAGGGCGATCTTTACGGGCAGGGCTAAAGCCCTGCGCTACCGATATCAAGATACCGATATCGAACGTTACGGTAGCGCAGGACTTCAGTCCGGCCACTATTTCGAATGCTACCGGTAGCGCAGGACTTTAGTCCTGCCACTACAACGATGAACATTCAGGACATCATCGACAAGGTAACTAACGGCGGCCGCGTGACCGCAGACGAGGCGCTCGCGCTGTATCTGCACGCCCCGACGCACGTGCTGGGGCGGCTTGCCGACGAGATCCGCGTGCGCAAGCATCCGGATCGCACGGTCACCTACATCATCGATCGCAACGTGAACTACACGAACGTGTGCGTGGCGAAGTGCAACTTCTGCGCGTTCTACCGCGATGTCGGATCGAGCGACGGCTACGTGCTCGGCTTCGAGGAGATCTTCCGGAAAATTGACGAGACCATCGAGGTCGGCGGCGTGCAGCTGCTGCTGCAGGGCGGCCACAATCCCGATCTGCCGCTCGACGTGGTACGAAGATCTCTTCCGCGCGATCAAGGATCGCTATCCCGATTTCAAGCTGCACGCGCTGTCGCCGCCCGAAGTGATTCACCTGTCGCGGCTGTCGCAGATCAGCGTGGCCGAGGTCATCGATCGACTCATCGCCGCGGGGCTCGACAGCATTCCCGGCGGCGGCGCCGAGATTCTCGTCGATCGCGTTCGCCAGCTGCTGCATTGCTACGGCAAGGCGACCGCCGACGAGTGGCTCGACGTCATGCGTCATGCGCATCGCCGCGGTCTCAGGACCACGGCGACGATGATGTATGGGACGGTCGAGACGCTGGAAGAGCGCATCGAGCACATGATGCGGCTGCGCGAGCTGCAGGACGAGACCGGCGGATTTACCGCGTTCATCACGTGGAGCTTTCAGCCCGAGCACACCGAGCTCGGCGGCACCGAGGCGACCGGCGTCGACTATCTGCGCACGCTCGCGCTGGCGCGCATCGTCCTCGACAACTTCGACAACCTGCAGGCGTCGTGGGTGACTCAGGGCGGCAAGGTCGGCCAGCTCAGCCTCGCGTACGGCGCCAACGACATGGGCAGCGTCATGATCGAAGAGAACGTCGTCCGGGCGGCCGGCGCCGCGTATTGCATGGACGAGATCGAGATCGTGCGCAACGTCGAAGACGCCGGCTTCGTGCCGAAGCGGCGCAACATGCACTACGACGTGCTCGGCGATCCGATTTTCCGCGAGCGCGCCGTGCCGCGCATGCTGAGCCTGGCGACCGCGCGCGCCGACGGATCCGCAGGCGAAGCAGCAGACGTCAAGTCCTATCCGGCCCGCAGCCGCGCCGGCAAAGAGGCGCGACAGTAGGTGCCGCAGTACCGCGCCGCGTGGCTGCTGCCGATTTCGCAGCCGCCGATTCGCGATGCGTGGCTGCGGACCGACCGCGGGCCGCATCATCGCGTTCGGCCACACGCGTCCCGGCGACTTCACCGCGCCTGACGAGATCGATCTGGGAGAGGTCGCGGTGCTGCCAGGCCTCGTCAACGCGCACACCCACCTCGAGCTGTCCTGGATGCGCGGGCGCATTCCCGAAACCGACGATTTCGACGGGTGGATACGCGCAGATCATCGAGCTGAAGAACGAATCCGCCCGGCATGGCGACAGCGTCGCCGCGGCGATAGACGAAGCGATTCGAGAAGCTCGCGCGTTCGGCACGGCTCTCGTCGGCGACGTCACGAACACGCTCGCGACGTCGCGTCACGTTGCAAGAGCACGGCATGGCGGCCGTGGTGTTTCACGAGCTGCTGGGTTTCAGAAGCGAAGATGCCGCGAGCCTCATGCAGGAGGCGACGGCACGCCTCGCAGAGCGAGCCGGCGTCCGATCTTGTGCGCCATACGCTCGCGCCGCACGCGCCGTACTCCGTGTCGCCGGCGCTGTTCGGCCTGATTCGCTCGGCGCTCGAGCGCGATCCGTTTGCCAGGTCGAGCGTGCACCTCGGCGAATCCGCTGCGGAGATCGAGTTTCTCAAAGACGGGCACGGGCCCGTGCCGCGCCGGCCTCGAGCGGATGGGGAAGTGGGATCCGTCGTGGGTGGCCCCGCGATCCGGCCCGGTTGAGTATCTCGATCGCATGGGGTTTCTCGACGATCGGGCGTGCTCGTCGTGCACGGCGTGCAGTTCAGTCGCCGCCGAGTCTGAAGCGTCTCGCGGCCATAGGCGCGACGCTGGTGACATGCCCGCGTGGAAATATGCGCACGGGCGCGGGCGCGCCGCCCATCGAGGAGTTTTTCGAGTCCGGCGTGCGCGTCGCGGTCGGCACCGACAGCCTGGCCAGCGTGCCCGATCTGAATGTCTTTGCAGAGCTCGAGGAGATGAGGCGGCTGGCCCCCGCGCTGCCGGCGCGCCTGCTGATCGAGAGCGCCACGATCAACGGCGCGCGGGCGCTCGGCTTCGACGCCGATTTCGGCACGATCGATTCCGGCAAGCGCGACGCGCTCATCGCCGTTCAGCTCGATGGCTACGTGCCGAGCGTCGAGGAGTATCTCGTGTCGGGCATCGACGCCTCGCAGATCAGCTGGATTCCCGCGTCATGAGCTCCCGACGTGCTTGTCCGAGCACGGCCGGCTGGCGGCGGTCGTCGTCAAGCATGCGCGCGATGCGTTCGTCAGCGACGTCAGCGATCGCGTCGCAGTGGAAGCAGCTGAACTTCTCCGCGCCTCCGGATTTCTCGCGCGCGATCGTCGAGTACGATCGATTTCTCGAGATCGTCGCGGGCAGCGGATGCGAGATCGTGTCGCTGCCGCAGGGCGATGGCCTGACGCTCGATTCGATCTACACGCGGGATGCCGTCGATCGTCAGCGCCGATGGCGTCATTCTCGCGAGCATGGGCAAACCGTCGCGCGCCGGCGAGCCCGCGGCGCAGGCTGACGGCCTGCGGCGCGAGGGGTGGCCGATTGCCGGATCGATTACTCCGCCAGGACGTCTCGAAGGCGGCGATCTCGTGTGGCTCGATCACCGGACGCTGGCCGTCGGTCTGGGCGCGCGCACCAATGACGAAGGCATTCGCCAGCTGAAGGCGCTGCTGGACGGCTCGGTCGACGAGCTCATCGTCGTCCCGCTGCCCGACTATCCCGGCCAGCACGATGTCATGCACCTCATGTCGTTGATCAGCCCTGTCGACCGCGATCTGGCCGTCATCTATTCCCGCTTGCTGCCGGAGGCGTTTCGGCAAACACTGCTGCATCGCGGCTACCGATTCGTCGACGTGCCTGACGATGAGTTCGAGACGATGGGAGGGAATGTGCTGGCGCTTGGCCCGCGCGAGTGCGTGATGCTGAACGGCAATCCGAAGACGCGCGCCGCGCTGGAAAACGCGGGCGCGCAGGTGCACGTGTACGACGGAGAGGAGATCAGCCTGAAGGGTGGCGGTGGGCCTACGTGCCTCACGAGACCGCTCGCCCGCACAGACTAGGCTCGCGCACGCATTGGTAGATTGGTAGATTGGAAGACTACGTGAGCGTCGCGGGGCGGGCGCTGTCAAAGACGCCCAGCTCTGATCCAGGAATCGACTTCCAGGGCTGTTGGCCGTCGCGCCTGGTGAGCCCAAGTCGATTCAAGTTGGTCTAGCGCGCGGCGACGGCGCGTTCGCCGCACGAGCGCCTTAACGGATTGGGCGAGTAGGGTCACGGTAGTGTCCGCCTTCAGGCGGACCGCGCATGGTCTGGCTGAAGCCAGACACTACCGCGAATGAGTCATTGCCCGGGCGATGAAGTGAGCACGCCGGCGGCGCGCCGAATCCGATGCCGGTACGCAATTCATCGTAAAGTAATCCACAGTGAAGTTACTCGTGAAGCGACTTTCTCCGTCCGCAACGTTGCCCGTCTTACGCGCATCCCGGTGATGCAGGCCTCGATCTGTCTGCCGCCGTGGCGGTGTCCATCGAGCCCGGTGAAACCAAGCTCGTGGCTACGGGCATCTCGATCGAGCTGCCGCCGAACACCGAGGCGCAGGTGCGGCCGCGCAGCGGCCTGGCGCTGAAGCACGGCATCACGGTGCTGAACACGCCCGGCACGATCGACCACGGCTATCGCGGCGAGGTCGGTGTGATATTGATCAACCATGGGCGCGCCCGCTTCGACGTGCAGCCGGGCATGAAGATCGCGCAGATGGTGATCGCGTCGTGCCTGACCGTCAGCGTGGAAGAAAGCGGAGAGTTGAGCGGCACCGCGCGCGGGCAGGGCGGCTTCGGATCGACGGGAGTGTAGCGACGACGTGGACCTGACGAAAGGGCAGTATCTCGATCACCACCGATCCGCAGAAGCTCGACCTCGACGCGATTCATGCGTTCCTGAGCCGGTCGTTCTGGGCCGAGGGGATCCCGAAGGAAACCGTGGCGCGGTCGATGGCGAACTCGCTGTGCTTCGGATTGTTCGACGGCGACGCCCAGGTCGGGCTTCGCGCGCGTGGTGACCGATCGCGCCACGTACGCGTATCTCTGCGACGTGTACGTGCTCGAATCGCACCGCGGACACGGCCTCGGCAAGTGGCTGATCGAGACCGTCATGGCGCATCCGGATCTGCAGGGGCTGCGGCGTTTTCAGCTCGTCACGCGCGACGCGCACGGGTTGTACAGCCGCCACGGCTTCGCGACGCCCGCCAATCCCGAGCGGCACATGGAAATTTTCAGGCACGGCATGTATCTCGACAACACAATGATCGAACGAGCGCGCACGTACTTGTCGTTCGTGCGCTTCAGCCATTCGGTGTTCGCGCTGCCGTTCGCGTTGACCGGCGCGCTGCTGGCGTCGCGGCAGCATCCCGTCACCTGGCGTCACGTGCTCTGGATTGTCGTGTGCATGGTGACGGCGCGCAGCGCCGCGATGGGCTTCAACCGCCTGGTCGACGCGCGATTCGACGCGGCGAATCCCGCGCACGTCGTCGCGCGAGATTCCCGAGCGGCCGCATGTCGACGACCGAGGCGGCGATCTTCGTCGTCGTGATGTCGATCGCGTTCGTCGCCGCCGCCGCGCAGCTCAGCTGGCTGTGCTTCGTCCTGTCGCCCGTCGCGCTCATCGTGATCTTCTGGTACTCGCTCGCGAAGCGCTACACGTGGGCGACGCAGTTTTTCCTCGGGCCTCGCCATGGCGATTGCGCCGGTCGGCGGATGGCTTGCCGCCGGCGGCGGCGCCGGATGGGAGCCCTGGATGCTCGGCCTTGCGATTGCGCTCTGGGTCGGCGGCTTCGACGTGCTGTACGCCTGCCAGGATCTCGAGGTCGATCGACGCCAGCACCTGAAGTCGATTCCTGTCCGCTTCGGCGTGGCGCGCTCCTTGTGGATCTCGCGCGCGATGCACGTCGGCGACGATCGCCTGCCTGACGCTGCTGGGATTCATCGCGGGCCTCGGGCCCGTGTATTTCTTCGGCGTCGCGGCCGTCGCGGGACTGCTCGTCTACGAGCAGTCGCTCGTCAGCGCGACCGATCTCTCGAACGTCAAGCTCGCCTTCGATCTCAACGGATACGTCGGCATTCTCTATTTCCTGATCACGGCTATTTCGGTCTATGCCGGCCGTTGAACAATGCCGTCCCAATCCCTGATCCCGAATCCCCAGTCCCAGATCGCTCCAGCGAAGGACGCCTCACGTATTTCAGGGATGTTCGATGCGATCGCCGGAGCGCTACGACTTCCTGAATCATCTTCTCAGCGCGGGACTCGACAAGCGATGGCGCAGGCGCGGCGATCGACGCGCTGCAGCTGACCGGACGCGAAACTGTGCTCGATCTCTGCACGGGCACGGCCGATCTGGCTCTTGCGGCCATGAGCGGTCAGCGTCGCGCCAAGCGCGTCGTCGGCGTGGATTTCTCCGCGGCGATGCTGCAGATCGGAAACGACGAAAGTTCGCAGGGCGGCGTCCTGCCGACCACCGCCATCGATCTCGTCCGCGGCGATGCCACGCGCATTCCGCTGCGCGATGCGACGGTCGATGCGACGACGATCGGCTTCGGCATTCGCAACGTCGAACAGCCCGGCGTGGCGTGCCGCGAAATTGCGCGGGTGCTTCGTCCCGGCGGCACGCTCGTGATTCTGGAATTTTCACTGCCGCGCTCGTCGGCGCTTCGCAATTTCTACCTGCTGGTATTTCCGGAAGATTCTGCCGCTCATCGGCCGCGTCATCTCGAAGCATCCGAGCGCCTACAATTACCTGCCCGAATCGGTCGAAGCATTCCCCTCGCCGGAAGAGTTTTCGCAACAACTTCGGGACGCCGGCTTTGGCACCGTGCGTGCAGTCCCTCTGACCTTCGGCGTCGTCTATATGTTCGTCGCCGTCAAAGGGCCCGCGCGGCGACCGGGTGCTATAATCGACTAAATTACTGATGTATATCGACTTTGAGGATTCACGTCCGGATACCCCCAGGGTCGAGGGGGCACTATCGGTCCGCGAAGGTGTCCTCATCTCGATAATCGTCCACCTTTTGTTGTTGATCGCCGTCCTTCTCGTTCCAGACTTATTGCCCGAATCGGTGCGGCCGACTCCCGTCGCGGCCGTCAATCAGGAGCCGCGCCAGAACCCCCGTTTCGTCTTCATGCAGCCGCGCGTCGACATTTCGAAGCCGCAGCCGCGCCGCGATGTCGACGCGTCCGATCAGGACCGCACGGCATGTCGACCATCGAGCCGCCGCCAAAGCCCGAGAACCCGCTTCCGTTCGCGCGCGGCAATTCACGCGAGCGCGAGGAAGCCGAGCATCGCGCCGCCGAACCGCGGCAACGCGCCGGAGCCTCCGTCGCGCAAGGCACGCCGAACGCCGACGCCGAAGGGCAGATGGCCGCCAACGATCCGTCACGGTCGATGATGCGGTTGCCGGAGACTCCCGACGCGGCGCCCGGCCTGCGCCTCGGTGAAACGGGCAGCAAGGGTGCGCTTGGCAACGCGCTGCGCAACCTCCAGCGCTATGTGCAGCAGCAGTCGTTCGACAACCCGACCGGAAGCGGCGACTCGCAGGGGCTCATCCAGTTCGACAGCAAGGGGGTCGACTTCGGGCCCTGGCTGCGCCGGTTCGTCGCGCAGGTGAAGCGCAACTGGTTCGTGCCGCAGGCGGCGATGATCATGAAGGGGCACGTCGTCATCACCTTCAACATCCATCGCAACGGCGCCATCACCGACATCGAGGTGAAGCAGCCCTCGAGCATCGAGTCGTTCAATATCGCGGCGGTGAACGCACTGATGAGCTCGAATCCCACGCAGCCGCTGCCCGCGGAATATCCGTCGGACTCGGCCTTCTTCACGGTGACGTTCCTCTACAACGAGGATCCTGACGACTTCAGGTAATGCCATGCCGCTTCCGACGCGCCCGCAACAGCTCGGCCTGCTGATTCTGCTCGGGTTCGTGATCGGCTTCATCATCTTCAGGACGTAGTGTCCCGTTCCTCGCCGATACTCGCCATCCTGGGTCCGACGGCGACGGGCAAAAGCGCGCTTGGCATCGAGCTCGCGCTGCGGCGCGGCGGCGAAATCATCAGCTGCGATTCGACGGCCGTGTATCGCGGCTTCGACATCGGCACCGACAAAGTGCCGCTCGCCGAGCGGCCGCGGCATTCCTCATCATCTGATTGACGTCGTCGAGCCGACCGACGAATACACGGCGGCGCGCTACGTGAGCGACGCGGTTGCGGCAATCGAGCAGATTTACGCGCGCGGAGCGCTGGCCCATCATCGTCGGCGGCACCGGGCTGTACTACCGCGCGCTCGTGCGCGGGCTGTTTCCAGGCCCCGGCGCGGATGCGAGAGATGCGCAGCCGGCTCGAGGGCGATCGCGCAGACGCCGCGGCGTCGAGTTTCTCCACCGCATGCTCGAGCGCGTCGACCGCAGACTCGGCCGTGAGGATTCAGTCCGCGCGATCTCAAGCGCATGGTCCGCGCGCTGGAGGTGTTCTTTCTCACGGGCACGCCGCTGACCGATCACTTCGCCGCGACCGTTTCGCCGCTCGCCGGCTATCAGACCCTCGCGGTGGCGCTGTCGCCGCCGATGCCGCTTGATCGCCGAGCGTGTGGCGAAGCGGGTGGATGCGCAGTTCGAGCAGGGGCTGCTCGACGAGATTCGCGGCCTGCTGGCGCGCGGCGTCCCGGAAACAGCGCGCCCGTTCGGCGGTCTCGTGTACCGCCAGGCGCTCGAGCACCTGCACGGTGTGCGAAACGAGGCCGACACGCGCGAGCTGATCACGCGCGAGAACCGCCACTACGCGCGCCGTCAGTTGATCTGGTTTCGCAAAGAGCCTAACCTAGTGTGGCTTCAGGCTTCGGGCGAGAGCCTCGAGACACTGACAGCCGTAGAATCGCTGCTCGCATAGCCATCCGTGTCCGCCCTGTTTTCCAGAATCATCGTCATCGTGCTCGACAGCGTGGGCGTCGGCGCGCTTCGGGATGCAGGCGTGTACGGCGACGAAGGCAGCAACACGCTCGGCAACATCGCGCGTCAGGTGCCGCTTCGACTGCCGACGCTCCGCAGCTCTTGGACTCGATCGCATCGTCGACATCGGTCCGTCCGGCAGCGTCGAACCACCGCACGCGGCGATCGGCCGCATGGCCGAAGCGTCGAAGGGAAAGGACTCGGTCACGGGACACTGGGAGATGATGGGCATCGTGCTCGATCGGCCGTTTCCGGTCTTTCCGAATGGGTTCCCGAAGGAGCTGATCGAGGCAGTTCGAGCAGCGCATCGGGCGCGGCACGCTTGGCAATGTACGCCGCGTCGGGCACGAAGATCATCGACGAGCTCGGCGCCGAGCACATGCGCACAGGCAAGCCGATTGTCTACACGTCGGCCGACAGCGTGTTTCAGATCGCCGCTCACGAGGACGTCATCCCCATCGAAGAGCAGTACCGCATCAACAGCGTCGCGTTCGAACTGGTCGTCGGCGGGCACGGTCTCGGACGCGTGATCGCGCGACCGTTCATTGGACAGCCCGGCGGGTTCTCGCGCACATCCAATCGCCGGGATTTCGCGATGACGCCGACGTCGGAAACCGTGCTCGATCGCTTGAAGGCCGCGCATCTTCCGGTCATCGCGATCGGCAAGATCGACGATCTGTTTGCCGGACGCGGCATCACACGCGCGATTCACACGAAGAGCGACGATGAGGGTGTTGATGTCGTGTCGTCGGAGATGGCATCGACGCCGCGCGGGTTGATCTTCGCGAACCTGGTCGATTTCGACACGCTGTACGGGCACCGAAATGACGTGGCGGGCTATGCCGCCAATCTCGAGCGGTTCGACGCGCGGCTGAAGGATCTGCTGCCGCGGCTGCGTCACGACGATCTGATGGTGATCACCGCCGATCACGGCAACGATCCGACGACCCCGAGCACGGATCACTCGCGCGAGCACGTGCCGCTGCTGGTGACAGGGCCGGCGGTGAAGGCGGGGGTCGACCTTGGCACCCGGTCGACGTTCGCCGACCTCGGCCAGACCATAGCGGATAACTTCGAAGTTGGGCGCGATGCAGCATGGAACCAGTTTTTTGGGTGAGGTAAGGCAGGGCTAAAGCCCTGCGCTACCGATTCGAGATCGGTAGCGATTTGACATCGGTAGCGCAGCTCTTGAGGGCTGCCCAACACATATGGCCAGCATCAGAAAACACCTCGAGGCCCGCGAGCGGCAGATCCTTGCGCCGCAGGCGGCGAAGAGCGCCGACACGCGCGGACGCCTGCGCGATGAACCCGAAGATGACGTGCGGCCGTCTTTCCAGCGCGACCGCGATCGCATCGTGCACTCCAAAGCCTTTCGCCGGCTCAAGCACAAAACACAGGTGTTCTTCGCGCCCACCGGCGATCACTACCGCACGCAGGCTGACGCACACGCTCGAGGTGGCGCAGATATCCCGAACGATTGCCAAGGTGCTGCAGCTGCACGAGGAGCTCACCGAGGCGATCGCGCTCGGGCACGACCTTGGTCACACGCCGTTCGGGCATGCGGGCGAGCGGGTGCTCGATGAGCTCATTCCCGGCGGATTCAATCACTATCAGCAGAGCCTGCGCATCGTTGACGTGCTCGAACACGATCGGCAGGGGTTGAACCTCACCTGGGAAGTGCGCGACGGCATCGCGCACCACTCGAAAGGCAAAGGGCGGATCGCCGGTTGGTATGCCTCCGTCGCAGCGATCCAAAACGCTCGAAGGGCAGATTGTCCGCGTGGCCGATCTCACCGCGTACGTCAATCACGACATCGACGATGCGCAGCGCGCCGGTATTCTGCGCGCCGACGATTTGCCGAGGAAAGCGGTCGAGCTGCTCGGTGAGAGCTCCTCGGCGCGCATCGGCCGCATGGTGAAGGATGTCGTCGAGGCGACGTTTGCCGGCGATCTCTCTGAGATCCGCATGAGCGCCGCAGTGCTGGAAGCCACGCTCGAACTCCGCACGTTCCTATTCGCGGCCGTCTACGAGAACGACACCGCGACCGCAGAGTTCAGGAAGGCGGCTGGCGTGCTCGGCGGCCTCTGGGAGAAAATCCGCGAGCGCCCGAACGAGTTCCTCGATGCCCGGACCGTGGCCGAGGAAGGGCTGGATGCCGCTGCGAGAGACTTTCTGGCGGGGATGACCGACCGATACGCGGTCTCGCTGTTCGAGAGCCTGTTCATCCCGAAGCCGTGGGTGGGGCCGATGGGGGTGGGGGAGGGGCAGTGAGGCGAGAGGCGACAGGCAATAGGCGAGAGGCGACAGGCAATAGGCGAGAGGCGGAAGGCGAGAGGCGGAAGGCAATAGCGACCGGCTACCCGACAGGCGACAGGCGGCGAGGGCAAGGGAATTGCCAGGACGCTTGCGTGGATCACCGTCAATCACTGGGCAAGCGCGGCGAAGATCTCGCCTGCGCCGAGCTCGAGAAGCGCGGTTATGTCATCGTCGATCGCCGGTTTCGCACGCGCTGCGGCGAGCTCGACATTGTGGCTCGCGACGGCGGCGTGCTGGTGTTCGTCGAGGTGAAAGCGCGCTCGGGCAGCAGTTTCGGCTCACCGTTCGAGTCGGTAACGCGGCAGAAACGGCAACGCCTCAGCCAGATGGCCGCGTCATACTTGTGCGTCAAGCGGCTGCGCGCCGTGGCGTGCCGGTTCGACGTGGTCGCGATCCTCGAGCAGAAGGGTTCGCACACGGTAGAATTAGTGAGAGGTGCATTCGATATGGAATCGCAGCAGCGATAATTCATGACCGACCTGAGAAAAGATCCTGTCACTGGCCGCTGGGTCATCATCTCGACCGAGCGTCAGAAGCGCCCCACCGACTTTCACATTGAGACGGTGACCATCTCCGGCAACGAGCAGTGCCCGTTCTGCCGTGGGCACGAGAGCAAAACTCCACCCGAAATCCTGTCGTACCGCAACGGCGACGGGTGGGACGTGCGCGTCATACCGAACAAGTTTCCGGCGCTGCGCGTCGAGGGTGACCTCGATCGCGAAGGCGAGGGGCTGTTCGACCGGATGAACGGCATCGGCGCGCACGAAGTCATCATCGAAACGCCCCATCACGATCAAACGCTGGCGACGATGCCGGAGACGTCGATTGAGAAGGTGTTCTGGGCATGGCGCGAGCGGGTGCTCGATCTCAAGCGAGACATACGCCTGCGACATATCGTGCTGTTCAAGAATCATGGCGCCTCCGCGGGCGCGTCGCTCGAGCACTCCCATTCGCAGCTCATCGCACTGCCGATCGTGCCGCGCGAGCTCAAGGAAGAGCTGCAGGGCGCGCAGAGGCATTTTCAGCTCCGCGAACGCTGCGTATTCTGCGACATCGTCCGGCAGGAAGTGAAAGATGGGACACGGGTGATCGCAGAATCCGCCGACTTTGTGGCGATTGCGCCGTATGCACCGCGGTTTCCGTTCGAGACGTGGCTGGTGCCGAAGCGGCACCGCTCGCGGTTTGAAGAGGCGACGCCCGGAGAATGTGCGAGCCTCGCGCGGATGTTGAAGGAGCTTCTGCAGCGGATGAACGTGTCGCTGCTGTCGCCGCCGTACAACCTGATCGTGCACAGCGCGCCGCTGCAGGACGAGCCCGGCGCGAACGAGTTCTACCATTGGCACATGGAAGTGATGCCGAAGCTCACCCGGGTTGCCGGGTTTGAGTGGGGGACAGGGTTTTACATCAATCCGACGGGACCGGAAGAAGCGGCGGACGTGCTGAGAAAGACAAGGATCTAGGTCGCGTGGGGTTGCGTTAAGTTCAATCCATGTGGTACTTTAACGGGCTGCAGAGCGGGAATAACTCAGTGGTAGAGTGCGACCTTGCCAAGGTCGAAGTCGCGGGTTCGAATCCCGTTTCCCGCTCCAACTTTCGCTCTGAGTTCAGGCGAAAGTTGTCCACCGAAGCGCCGAGCGCGAAGGTGGACGGACAATTTATGACTTCTATTGCACGTTCTCGCCTCGTCGAACGCTGTTGTCCCTTTCATCAGGGCCGCTGACTACTCATCCCCGGTAGTGTCCGCCTTCAAGCGGACCATTTCTCAACGTCAGAGGGGCGCCGTCGCCAAGTGGTAAGGCAGAGGTCTGCAAAACCTCCATCCCCGGTTCAAATCCGGGCGGCGCCTCCAAAATTTACTTTGAGTTCGATCGTTTGTGTCCCGGCAGCAGAAACGCATGCCTTGCAATTGGACTACGGCGGACCACAATCAGCAGTCCGCCACGCTGGCCGTGCCACAAATCGCTAATCCAGAGCGGGTTGATGGTTCGTCATGCGCGCCGGCAGGGCCAATGTCCATTCCCGGAGCAAGATTCTCCGTTGCATTATCTTCGCGCTGGACCCTTCCGTCGATGTAGAGTCCTTCGGGATCCGGTCTTCAGCCTCGATCTGCAGGGCTGGCTCGGCTTGGTCTCAACACCATGTCACTGACTGCGGGCGCGTGGCTCGGCCCCTATGAAATCCTGGCCTTCCTCGGCGCAGGTGGGATGGGAGAAGTGTGGAAAGCGCGCGACACGCGTCTCAATCGCATCGTCGCCGTGAAGCGGCTCACCGAACAGCACAGCGGGCGTTTCGAACAGGAAGCGCGCGCCATTGCGGCGCTCAATCATCCCCACATCTGCCAGATCTACGACGTCGGCGCCGACTACCTGGTGCTGGAGTACGTCGAGGGACAGACGCTGGCCGATCGAATCCGCAGTGGCGGTGGGCCTGGGTTACCGCAGGAGGAAGTCCTCCGCATCGCGCGGCAGATTGCTGAAGGCCTCGGTGAGGCACATCGAGCAGGCATTCTTCATCGCGACCTGAAGCCCGGCAACGTGATGATCACGACGAAGGGCGCGGCCAAGCTGCTCGATTTCGGCCTGGCCAGACCCGTCGCCGCAGATGCCGATGTCACGCAGACCCAGCCTGGCGTCGTGGTGGGCACGGCGGCGTACATGTCGCCGGAGCAGGCTGAGGGTCAAACCGTCGATGTGCGGTCAGATGTCTTCAGCTTCGGTGCCGTGCTCTACGAAATGATCTCGGGGAGTCGTGCCTTTGGCGGGACGTCTGCGCTTCAGATCATGAATGCCGTTGTGCGCGACGAACCGCCTCCACTGCACACCTCGCCCTCGCTCGAGCGCATCGTCTGGCGCTGCCTGCAGAAGTTGCCTGGCCAGCGTTTTCAGACGATGGGAGAAATTCGTGTCGCACTCGATCAACCGCTGACGGAACCGTCGAAACCGATCGAGCGCGTGCCGTCAATCGCCGTGCTGCCGTTCGACAACATGAGCGCCGACAAGGAGAACGAGTATTTCGGCGACGGGTTGGCCGAAGAGATCATCAATGTGCTCGCCAATGTCCCTGGCTTGAGAGTCGCCGGCCGCACCTCGTCATTCTTCTTTCGTGGCAAGGACGTCGAGTTCGCGGAGATCGGCAAGCGGCTCCATGTCGATCACATTCTGGAAGGGAGTGTGCGAAAGGCCGGCAGCCGAATCCGTGTCACGGCGCAGTTGATCAAGGTCGCAGACGGTTTTCATCTCTGGTCGGAACGCTACGACCGCGAGTTGACCGACATCTTCGCCTTGCAGGATGAGGTTACCCACGCCATCGCCAACGCTCTGCGGGTGAAGCTCTCCGCGGAGAGGGCGTCGCAGCGACGTTCCACTCCTAACCTGCGCGCGTACGAGATGTACCTCAAGGCTCTCGCTCAATGGTCCAGACCCTCGTCGGATTCATTGGTGCGGGTGAAGGAGTTCCTGGACCAGGCCGTCGCACTCGATGCGGAGTTCGCCGCCGCACATTGCTTGTTGGGCCTGTACTACACGATGTTTGCCAGCCTCGGCATGAAGCCGACAGGCGAGGTCATCCCGCTGGCCCGCGCCGCCGTGCACGAAGCGCTGCGGATCGAGCCGTCCCTGGCTGAAGCGCACGCGCTCCGTGGCGTCTGGGCCGGCGGCTACGACAACTACGACTGGCGCGAAGCGGAGCAGCACTGGCGCGTGGCGATGAGTGGCGAGCTCGTCTCCTGCCACGTCCATTTCTGGTACGGCCACCACTACCTGCTGCCGCTCTCGGGCGTTTGGACGACGCGGTGGCGCAGATGAAGAAGGGGCTCGAGGGGGATCCGATCAACCTGCTCTACCGCCACCATCTTGCGGTCGGCCTCAGAAACGTTGGCCGACTTGACGAGGCGGAAGTCGAATTGCAGCGGGTGCTGGACCTCGATGAGCACTTCGCGCTGGCCGTCGGGACGCTCGGTGCCGTGTACGCGGCGCAGGGTCGATTCCAAGAAGCCCTCGCATTGAGCGAACGGGCCCATGTACTATCGCCGTGGTCTAACATGATCGTGGGACAGCTCGCGGCGCTCTTGGTTTCTGCCGGGGCCACGAGTCGGGCTGAGACGCTCCTCGACGGTCTCAGGCCGGGCACCGCCTGGGGAGCGCCCACGGGGATGGCCGTGTTCCACGCGATGAGTGGCGAGTTCGATCGAGCCGCAGAATGGGCGGCGCGCGCGATCGACGTGCGATATCCGCTGCTCGTCGCGCTTCTCAGACCGCTCCTTGGGTCCACACCCGTGTGGCCGGCCTTGGCGAGAATGATGAATCTGCCGTGGCCGCCTCCGCACCGACAGTAAAAGGGTGAGCGATGCATTTACTACGTCCCGGTGTCGTGAGCGTGTCCGTCGCGAGCTTGTTGTGCCTGGCCGGCGTCGCCGCGCAACAACCGGCACGACCGAGTGAGCGGCAAACCCTGGTGGGCGTGTGGGAGCTCGTGTCGCTCCAGGACCACCGGCCGAACGGCGAGATGCTGGACTGGATGGGCACGAGGCCATCCGGCACGCTGATTTACAGCCCCGACGGTCACATGTCAGTGCAGATCATGCGGGATCCACGTCCAATCGTTCCGCCCTCCATGTGGAGCAGCGACGGACGCGTCTTGCTGCCGAACGCATCCGCGAGCGAGATTCGGGACGCGTACGGTGGATACTACGCCTACTTCGGCACGTGGGACATCGACGAGGGTGCACGCACAGTGACGCATCACATTCGAGGGAGCATGCGTGCAGTGGAGGTCGGCGCGGACTACGTCCGGCCGTACGAATTCTCCGGCGAACACCTTCTGCTTCGGTCCACGGTCAGTCCGGCCAGTGGTGAAAAGCAAATCCGGGTGATCACTTGGCGACGTGCCGGGCGTTTCTAGTGAACCCCAGCGAGAGAAATGACCCATGTCGACGAAAGACGTGTTCGACCACCACGTCAGATGTTTCGGGGAGGGCGACCTTCACGGGATTCTCGCTGACTATTCACCAGGTGCGATTATGTTTACGCCCGATGGACCTCTGAAGGGAATCGACACGATCCGGCGCTTCTTCCAGGGGCTGCTCGCGGAGTTCGGAAAACCAGGCACAGCCTTCAGCATGAAGCTGGTGTCGATCGACGGCGACTTTGCCTACTGCATCTGGACGGCGGAGACTGCCGACAACGTCTATGAACTCGGCACCGACACGCTCGTCGTACGCGACGGCCAAATCGTGGCGCAGTCGTTCGCCGGCAAGATCACGCCCAAGGCCTAACCGACCGGTTGATGTCCCGAAACTGATCGTGAGTTCGGTGAGGTGCCAACCGGCAGGATCGCGATGGGCAATCGCCGGCAGCCGTAGTACGAAGGTAGTCCAATAGGGCCCTCAACCTTCGCTAATGCTTCCTGACCGCGAGCGGCCGTCTGATCTCATATGAGCGAAACTCCTGCACCCACCGACCCGGATCCGAAGCGGCGATTCGATGCACCCGCCGGATCTCGGCTTGACCGCGCAGCGCGCTGGCTCGCGCTCGCGGCTAATGCGGGCGTGGTCCTGGGCCTCATCCTCGTGATCGTTCAGGTGCGCCAGAACGCCGAGCTGACACGCACGCAGATGGAACAACGCAAGAACGATTTCCTCGCGGAGATCGAGTTCAGTCTTGCGACCCGCGAGTCTGCCGACGTCTGGGTGAAGGCAATCCGCACACCAGAAAGCCTTACCGATGGCGAGATGAAGATGGTCGAGACCCATCTCGTCTCGTTGATTCTGCAATGGGATCACCTGTTCCAGATGGAGCGGAGCGGCCTTGTCACCCGCGCGCACGTCAGGCAGCACATCGCCAATTCTGCCCGCTACTATTTCGGCAGCCGATTCGCAAAGAACTGGTGGCGGTTGCAGATGCCCGGCTGGCAGGGGACGCAGATGGACGAAGTCGCGGGGCCAATCGTCGAGGGACTGGACGCCAATTTCTTGGCCGATCTGTTCGACAAAATGCGGATTCCACCGGCTCGGCCCGAATCAGCTGACCCGCCGCGGTCGCCTGACTGATGGAGGACGACTCGGCGCCAAGCCACGAGACATCGCAAATCCGTGCTGCATCGCAGATGCACGGGGGCTTGACCCGACGTGACACTCCTTCCAAGGCATGCCCCCTCCTCGAGGGAGCAGTGTCACTTATGTGCCCGAATGAAGTGTTACCCCAGGCCAGGAAGGGCATCAACAACTTACCGTGATGCGGTTCGCGTCGAAGGCCCGATGTAAACAGGAATGTGAACAACCGGGGGCCTGCCGAACGATATTGGCCCTTCAGCGCTCCGATGTATCGATCCGCCGGTGCAGCAATCGAAGCAATTCCACTGACGCCTCAATCTCCGTCTTCCGAATGGAAACACTTTCGACGTTCACGCCAACCGGAATGTCCTTATCACGGGCGTACTCCCACACCTCCGCGAAGATGCGTTCGCACAACTCCAGCGATTTCGCCAGCGGATCTGCAGCGAGACGAAGTTCATTCTCCAGCCACCTCGGAAAGGCAATGCCAAGCCACTTCATGAAAGCCAGCGTCTTCGGAGAGCCGCACGGTGAAAACGTGAGAATGATGGGGAGAGGCACTCCACCCTTACTGCGAACGGCAAGAGCGTAGTCAGACAAGAGCGACTTCGTGGACGCTACATCGTAAACGGCCTGTGTGACGAAAAAGCGACAACCTTGCTCCGTCTTTGCGAGGAGTCGCTCATGTTCATCGAGTCTCCGGGCGTGCCGCTCGGCGATCGCTATTCCGCCAAGGAGGAGGTCGGGAGTGTGCTGTCGCGCCAGAGCGTAGGCGTCCATCAGAGGAAGCCCTGCCTGCGAGCGGTTGCTTGGTGCGCCTACGAGCACCGACAATTGCGATGGGCTGACGCTTCCGAGCCACTGGACGAATTCGGTGGCCGTATCTCGATTCACGCATCGGTAAACGATTTTAGGAACGGTCAGGGACGCAAGGTGCTGATGAGCGTACGCCTCAGGACTCAGCGTAGGCAAAAACGGAAATGGCCGCTCTGTCGAGGTCCGTTCGGTCTCGTCTTGGATGTCATAGATGATCAGGCCGTCCACCGGTAGAGACCCAAGCCGCACTACCTGTTGCGCGACGATGGCCTCCAACTGCTCCGGTGGCGTCGCCTGCTTGGGCGGAGCAAACCCATAGAGGCAAATCCCGGATTTCCGCGAGCGCAGCTTATCCGCGAGGGAACTTATCATCGGCGTCTTATCTCGTTGGGCAGCGGCTTCGAAGTAAGGCGCCAGGCGAGATCGTCCCGTTATCGAGCAATCGTCGGGGTCCAGTCCGTAACGACGATGATGGGCGGAGTGACGGCCTGTTCTCCGGACGCTGGGACGTTGATCAGGAAGCGGTCACCGCTTTTCGACGGCACAAACGAATTCATCCCCGCGTTGGCAAACAGCGGCTGCGGCTTGCCGACTTGAAGCCCGGAGCCGGCAGAAATCGGGACGGCGACGAGCCGCTGATCGGCCGTGATGTAGAAGAGTTCGCGGCCGTCGCGCCGCCAGCGCGGAACGGTGCCGCCCTCGGTCGAGATCTGATGCTTCGCACCGGAGGCAGGGACGGCCTGGATATAGATCTGGTCCCGGCCCGACTCATTCGATTGATACGCCATCCACCGCTGTCCGTCTCCCGCGTCGGGAAAGAACTGGCCGTCCTGTTCGATGAACGGAGTCTGCAGGTAGACACTGGGCTTGCGTTCACCGCTCAGCGGCAGGATCCAGAGATCTAACGATGTCTGCGTTGCGTTCTCCGTGTACACAATGAAGCGGCCGTCGGTCGACCAGTCCGTGGCGGACAAGAAGGAGGGGCCGTTATGAAACAGCGACTCCTCATTTCTGCTGCTGTTCGCGAGTTTCTGGAAGAGGTCGTACGAATACCCGCCCTCAGCCGGCCTGTAAAAAACGATGCGCGTCCCATCGGGAGACCAAATCGGGCTGCCGTCGAGGGCGCCCCGAAACGTCAAACGGCTTGACACGCCACGCGTGAGGTCCTGCACCCACAGATCGCCGCTTGACCTCGAACCAGGCGCGATCCTCATTGCGAGCATCTTCCCGTCGGGCGATACGGAATACGGGTTCTGAATCTCGGCTGGCTTCGTCGCGGTATCCAGGTGTTTCCCTGATCGATCCACCCACACGAGCTCGCGGCGGAGCGCGGTCCCACCGAGTTGATACGCGAGCGTGCCGTTGTCTGACACCGTGAACGCGCCGAACGTATTCAGGTTGGCGCTGCCAAAGGCCACCCCCTCCGCCACCGGAAACATGTCGCCTTCCGTCTCGAGCGCATCCGGGTCGAACCGTTGCGCCGTCAACGTGCGGTCGCGGCGGAACACGAGAAGCCCGCGGCCACCCGGACGCGCCGCATAGAGCGCATTGGTGACGTCGGGCAGCAGTCGAACGGGCTCTCCGCCGTCGAGTGAGCCCACGTACACGCCGGCGGCATCGGCCCGGGTCGTCCCCACGTTGAACAGGAAGTGACGGCCATCGGGAAGAAATGACGGGTAGCGATGGCCCTCGTTCACGTCCGCAGGCACCATTGTGACCGGAACGGGGCTGCCACCAGTTGACGCGATGCGCAGGATCGGCGACAGGTTGCTCGCGGAAAAGAGGATGGTGCCGTCGCGGCTCCAACTGCCGCCCCGGCCGCTGATCGCGTCACAGAGCGACTGTGGCGGCCCGCCAGCCAACCCGATCGTTTTCAGCTTGCCTTGCGCGAAGAATCCAAGGCGCTGACCATCGGGTGACCAGAACGGGAACGAGGCCCCTTCGGTGCCTGGGAGCACACGCGACTCGAGCGCATCCATCGGCCGCACCCACAATTGCAACGGATTGCCCGTGATGAACGCTAGATGGCGTCCGTCCGGCGAGAGCGCAAACATCTGCGCGCGCGTGTTGCCGGGCGTGGAAACTTCGAATCGCAGCGCCTCCCGGGCGGGCAGCGCCCGCCGCGCGTACAGAAACGACAATCCCACCACGGCCGCCAGCAGAAGTGCGGACACGGCCGGCCAGAGCCACGATGTCTGACGCGGGCGGGCTGGCCGCGGGGCGTTCAGAAGCAGGCCGATATCGCCGATGTCGCGCAGGCGCTTGCGCGGATCCTTCTCGAGACAGTGTTGGATGAGCGGCTGCAGGCGGGCCGGCACGCGATCCAGGTTCGGTTCGTCCTTGATGATGTCCGCAAGGACGTCTCCCACCTCGTCTCCCTTGAACAATCGCTGGCCGGTGAGCATCTCGTAGAAGACCACGCCGAATGCCCAGATGTCGGTGCGGCGATCGACCGGCTTGCCCCGCGCTTGCTCGGGACTCATATAGGCGGCCGTGCCGAGCACGACGCCGGCGCGCGTCTGCGTGGGTGTCGTGAGCGTCGGCGAGTGCGAAACTGCCGACCCGATTGCGCCCGGCTCGACGGTCACGACCTTGGCGAGGCCGAAGTCGAGCACCTTCACCGTGCCGTCCGGGCGCACCTTGAGATTGGCCGGCTTCAGATCGCGATGAATGATGCCCTGCTCGTGAGCTGCGCCGAGCGCCTCGGCAACCTGCCTGGCGATGGACAACGCTTCGTCAACCGGGATCGGGCCGTCAACGATGCGTTCCGCGAGGGTCGGCCCTTCGACCAATTCCATGATCAGCGCCGTCTGTCCGTCGAATCGCTCGAGGCCGTAAATGGCCGCGATATTGGAATGGTTCAGCGCCGCCAACGTCTTCGCTTCACGATCGAGGCGCGCAAGGCGCTCCGCATCGGCGGCCATCGATTCCGGTAAGACCTTGATCGCCACTTTTCGGGCGAGGTTCGTGTCGGTCGCCTCATAGACCTCCCCCATGCCGCCCACGCCAATCCGGCTGGTCACCCGATAGGGCCCGAGACGACGGCCTGGAGAAAGGGACATAGGGCCGAACCGCCGTGATTATAAGAGGGTAAAGCGAATCAAGGGAATGGAGACTGAAACGCCAATGTGGCGACCGACTGTGCTAGCCGTCGTCGTTCAAGACAGCCATGCGAGAGACGCCGCTGGTGACGAAGCCCGGTTCAAATCCGGGCGGCGCCCACCGTAGCGCAACCCGCGAAGGTGGGCCACAAGCCATACCAATACTTTTTCAAGGTCGTAAGGCCGATGTGGATGGGCTGACGCTTCCGAGCCACTGGACGAATTCGGTGGCCGTATCTCGATTCACGCATCGGTAAACGATTTTAGGAACGGTCAGGGACGCAAGGTGCTGATGAGCGTACGCCTCAGGACTCAGCGTAGGCAAAAACGGAAATGGCCGCTCTGTCGAGGTCCGTTCGGTCTCGTCTTGGATGTCATAGATGATCAGGCCGTCCACCGGTAGAGACCCAAGCCGCACTATCTGTTGCGCGACGATGGCCTCCAACTGCTCCGGTGGCGTCGCCTGCTTGGGCGGAGCAAAGCCATAGAGGCAAATCCCGGATTTCCGCGAGCGCAGCTTATCCGCGAGAGAACTTATCATCGGCGTCACTCAGATCGCGCGGCAAGTCTGCCTTCCTGAATCCAATAGTCTCGTCGACAAGTGTTTCGCCCCGAGATCCCTGACCGCGCCCTCGCGCCGAGTTGCACCAAACATTAACGAATCTTTCGGTCTCGGAGATTGAGGTGCATTTCGCGAGCTCGGAATCGTTCTTGCTAGGCGCAGTCAACGCTTCAAGGGGGAAGCTCGCATGAGAATGGTGTCGTTCATTCGCGCTGCTTATTTGGTCGTCGCTTTATTCGGGTTTGTCCCCGTCGTTCACGCTGTGCCGATCACCTACGTGCAGACGGGTACGGCGTCCGGCATGCTCGGCGCGACACCATTTGTCGATGCTCTCGTCACGGTGACGTTGACAGGGGACACGTCCAACGTCGTTCCTGAACTGTTTCCGCCGCTGGATTGCCCTTTCTGCTTCGTCAATGTGGGTACAACAACGGTGGAGATCGCCGGCCTCGGCACTGCGACAGTCACCGACGCGACGGGAGTCTGGGCATTCGCTCAGCCCGTTGATCTTGATGACGATCCGACGACTCCCGAGCTGCCGGGTGTCGTAATCGGGACGTTGGATAATCCTCCGGCCACAGATTCCTTCACCGGGCTCGGTGGGACCGCGACGATGGCGCTGCTCGGATACGATCTCACGACGTCGATTGGCCCGCTTTCTTCTGGAATCCTCGGGGGTGTTGGTTATGCTGAAGGCAATTTCGTGAACACGACCCTCGGCGCACTCAGCTTCACCGCGAATATCACAGCCGACCCGGACGCAACCTTTACCGCTACCACCAGGGTCGCGGCCGTCCCCGAGCCGGCGACCTTGTTTCTTTTCGGCAGCGGGGTTGCGGCGTTGGCCGTCCGCGCACGTAGCCGCGCGCGACGCTGATCTCAGAATCCCAACCTACAAACCGGGCTCGGGGCGCTTTGGTGAAGGAGCGTCGACGACGCCGGTCTGATGTTATCGCCTGCCGGTGCTGCGCTTGACGTTGTCGCTCTCATGCTTGAACTTCTTGGTACCAGGCCCATCCCCGCCTGGCTTGTGGGATCCGACTGAAGTGGCGCCTGCCGACCCGGAACTCCGGCGATTCTGGCCCCTGCTGCCGTAGGCTCCGCCGGCATTTTTTCCGATTTTGTCGGCCGGCCCGCGCTGATTTTTTCCGGAAACGGTCTTCTGGTGATCGTTGTCTGTTGTCTTGTCTTCCTTTGAATCGCGTTTCATATAGGAACCTCGCCTACCGAGCGAAGCAAGAGGTGTACCCGCCGCGATCATGGATTGCCGCGCATCAGCCGCAGCGATACCGCAATGGCCACGTGGCGCTCCGTTCGAGATTGGCGCTCGCTGCATCTTCTGCTATGTGTGGAAAGACACCGCGCATCGCCTTATGGAGGACTTGCCGTGAACTGCTGCGTGTTGCGGGCCAGCGCGCGAAATCGGATTCAGGATGGCCTGTTTGGTGCTAGCCGAAATCTCATCGCCGTCGTGCTTGTCGTGACTGCCATCGCCGTGCTTCGCCCGAGTTCCGTGGAAACCCCAGGCCTCCTGCCAACCAGCGCGTGGCAACCGTTGAGAGACAAGTCGTTCTGAAGCCCGGAGACGTCGCCTGAGCCGTACGCAGCACCTTTCGCACACTAGCATTTAGGGGGTTGCGATGAAACAGTTGCTAGCCTTGGTCCTCTGTGTGGCCACTCTCACCCCGTCTACCGCCCTGGCGGCAGGTGACGAAGTTTCGCCCGATGGGCGACTGATTTTGTCAGGTAAACAGGCGGAAGAGGTCATCATCAACGTCATACGCAGTCGGTCGCGCTACTCATCGCAACAACAAGCGTCAAACGAGGAAACGTGGCTGGGTATGCACCCGGCGTTAACGATCTCGTTGTTCACGGCAGGTATCGGAGCCGTGATCGGCGCCTACCAAATGGTGCCTAATGAGACCGAGGCGCATCCGTCCCCGACGAGCGGCGAACGCGCTCGCGGCGCGCTCATCGGTGCCGGCGTCGTCACAGGATTGTTTTGGTTGGCCGCGTTGGTACACAGGTAAGGATAGTGGCTTGGTCGCGCCCGCTACAGACGGACACGCTCTAAGTAATGGGCTTTCGCGTTCAGACGATCAGGAAGTCCGGAGATCTTCCTGATCGTCCTCAGCGCGATCATGGATTGCCGCGCATCAGCCGCAGCGATACGGCAATTGCTACGTGACGCTTCCGTTCGAGATTGGCGCTCGTCCCGAACGCCGCGACATCGACGCCGAACCCTTGCGACAGGTTGAAACCGACGCCGCCGGTGGGTTCCCACCGCTCCTTGATGTACCGGCCGCCGCCGCGAAGCTGGAACCGGCTGAACCGCTGCTCGTATCCAGCGCGGAAGGTCGCGCCGTTGTAACCATGGCCATACTCCACGATGCCGGTCCACGCGTCGGCGTGGTACGCGCCGTTGGCGCGGACGTCCACCGGAAGCTCGACGCGTGCGTCATCAGTTGACGTCGTCGGAAGATCGACGAATTCACCGCCGGAGAAGAGGCTGTCGAGAACGTAGTTGGTCCGCTCGACCTCTGTCCAGTTCATGCGATTCGCAATGCCGTTGACGCCGACGCCCACTTCCCACCGATCGACAACCGCAGCAAGCCCCATGTCGATCGCAAAGCCGCTCCCGTGCGACGCCGTGTGACGGAGGATCGACACGGGAAGCCCCTGGGTGAGATTGACAGTCAGCAAGCCGTTCGCGTTGGTGTCGAGTCTCGCCTCGGGCTCGAGATGCTCGTACCGGAAGCCGTGGAGATAGTGATAGTTCGCTCCGATGTACAAACCGTCGAGCTCGCTTCCCCCCGCCCGGCTGATGCGCCCGCGGTACCCGCCGGTCACCGCCAGCGCGAACTGACTGAGCGTGTCATTCGACAGGTAATAGCTGGTGTTCGGTGTAAAGACCGGCGTCGGACTCGCAAACACGGCTGCCAGCGCGGGATCGATCTCGGCCGACGTCTGCATCGAGAAGTACGGGCCGGCGCCCGCGTAGACACCATGGAACGACCCGTTGGTGTTCTGACTCAGCTTGAACGTGTGCCCCCAGTTCGGCGACGCCAGACCTTCGGCCGACGCGCTCGTCGCCGGCGAAAATCCCCGATAGTAGTTGAGATCACGGTTGAGCTCGCCATTGCGAAGGTCAGTGATGAAAAGCGAGGCGGTCTGCGTGTCGTCGCGGCCCACAATGAAATGAATCGGGCTCGCGCTGTATTCGATCGCGCGAACGAGATCGAATTCGTCCTTGGTCGGATCGAGCTTCGGCAGATTGGGAATGACCTGGAGCAATCCGAACGGCAGCACGATCGCGCGGTACGGCCGCTGCTCGTCGACCATGTCGGCGCCGACGTTGCTGGTCGAGCCCACGCCACCAAGGCCAACCGCCCGGGCATCGAAGCTCCAGTTCTGGGCACGCGCCTGGGCTGGAAGAAGACTGGCCACTAACAGACACACCGAGACGGCGTTGCGACGGAGCGAGCCACGCATAGGGAGCCTCCTTTGTTGTATGCAGTCAACGCTTCATCTTGAAGCGGCACGTCGAGCAGAAGCGCAGCGACGGCACGAACATGGGAATTAACGGCGGAGGCGGGCGAAACGAACGCATGTCCAAAAAAAAGGGAAGTCTGATCGACGGCCTTGATCTCGAGCGCGAGGACACGCAACACGCACTGCGCGGGTATAATCGCGATTCAAAAGTCCAACCGAGGAGGTTTCAGGCACGTGGCCCTCGCTCCCGGCGCCCGGCTCGGTCCGTATGAGGTCGTCAGCGCGCTCGGTTCGGGCGGGATGGGCGAGGTCTACAAAGCCCGCGATACGCGCCTCGATCGCACCGTCGCGATCAAAGTTCTCCGGGGTGAGTTCGCCGGCGATCCCGATATACGAGCGCGTTTCGAACGCGAGGCACGCGCCGTTGCCGCGCTCGATCATCCCCACATCTGCGGCATTTACGATGTCGGCCACATCGATGGCTTGCACTACCTGGTCATGCCGCATCTCGAGGGCCAGACCTTGGCAGCCCGGCTCTACAAGGGCCCGCTCCCGCTCGAACAGGCGCTGAGGATCGCCACCGAGATCGCCGACGCGCTCGACAAGGCGCATCGCCAGGGGATCATCCATCGCGATCTCAAGCCGGCCAACATCATGCTGACGAAGTCAGGCTCGAAGCTGCTCGACTTCGGGCTGGCGAAGTTGCGGGCGACGGCGGGGCCGATTTCGATGTCGGGCATGACGCGACTCGCGACGCGCGCGCCGGAGACCGCGCACGGGATGATTCTCGGCACGGTGCAGTACATGGCGCCCGAGCAGGTCGAGGGCAAGGACGTCGACGCGCGCAGCGACATCTGGGCGCTGGGCGCGGTGATCTACGAGATGGTCACGGGGACGCGCCCGTTCACGGGCGATACGCCCGCGAGCGTCATCGGCGCCATCCTCAAGGACGACCCGCCACCCGTTTCCTCGCGACAACCGTTGACACCGGCGATGCTCGATCGGGTAGTTGCCCGCTGCTTCGAGAAGGATCCCGATTCCCGCTGGCAATCGGCTGCCGATCTCCTGCTGGTGCTCGAATGGGGCAGTGATAGTGCCTTGGTTTCGCCCGCGGCGTCACCGCGTCGATCATCAGGACTTCGCCTGGTGCTGCCGTTCGCAGTCGCCGGGGTGCTGCTTCTTGGCATTCTCACGCTATTGCCAGGATGGTGGGCACATCGTGTCGAAACACCGCCCGATGCCTTCCAGCTGTCAGTGCTGTCGCCACCAGGCACCACGTTCTCGAGTCCTCCAGCGTCTGTTGTTGCGCCGCAGATTGCGATATCGCCGGATGGTCGACGGGTTGCCTTCGTGGCACAAGCACCGCGCGGGCGGCCGAGTCTGTGGGTCCGCTCGCTGGGCGATTCCGAAGCGCAGTTGCTTCGCGGAACCGAGGACGCGATTTATCCCTTCTGGTCGCCAGACAGCCGATCCTTAGGATTCTTCGCGCAAGGGAAACTGAAGACGATCGAAATCGCAGGAGGGCCACCACGGACGCTCAGCGATGCGGCGCTCGATTCACGCGGAGGTACCTGGGGGCCCGACGGCACGATCCTGTTCGCTCGGGCGGCGCACGGTGGCATTTTCCGGATTGGCGCAAGAACGGGAGGCACGGCTTCCGAGGTCACGAAGTTCGACGAGTCGCGTGACGAGAACTCGCATCGATTCCCCGCGTTTCTGCCCGACGGGCGCCATTTCTTGTACACGACGCGGAGCGCGCGCCAAGAGCACTGGGGTGTCTCGCTCGCGTCTTTGGACTCACCACTCGGTACGCCCCTAATTGAGCGTACTGAGTGGAGCGCGCAGTTTGCACACCCCGGTTACATTCTCTTCCTGCGAGCCGGAACCTTGATGGCGCAACCCTTTGATTTGAGACGCATGTCGATTACGGGGGAAGCCATCGAGCTTGCGCGCGACGTCGGGGCGACCACCACGAGCTATGCTGCGTTTTCGGCATCAGACACTGGCGTCATCGTGCACGCGAAGCACATCGGCCTCCCAGGCGAGCTTCGGTGGTTCGATCGATCCGGTAACTCTACCGGAACAGTCGGTACACCTGCCGAGTACCTCGATTTCGAGCTCTCGCCGGACCAGAAGACTGTTGCCGTCAGTCGGGTCGATCCCAAGCTTAAATCGGCAGATGTCCATTTGCTCGATCTCGCCCGCAACGTCTTGGATCGGTTTACCGTCGATACCCAGCACGACGCCAGCGCGTTGTGGTCGCCAGACGGCGGACGCATTGCCTTCAGAAGCAACCGTCACGGACTCACGGAGCTTTATCAGAAACGATCGAGCGGGATCGAGATGGAAGAGCCGATGCTGAGCCCAGAAGCCAATCTAATTCCCAGCGATTGGTCTTTGGATGGCAAGGTCATTGTGTACACGCGGACGTCGCAAGCTGGCGGATTTGATATCGCAGTGTGGCGCACCGACGGGGACGCCAAACCGCAAATCGCCGTGCACACAGCGCTCAATGCCATGCACGGCCGGTTATCCCCCAACGGACGATGGCTGGCTTACGCGTCAGACGAGTCCCTTGGGGAACTGCAGGTGTACGTCCAGCCGTTTCCAGCCACGGGGCAAAAGCGGCTGATTTCGCCAGATGGTGGATCCGAGCCGCGATGGCGGCGCGACGGCAACGAGCTCTTCTATCTCGCGTCCAACAATAAGCTGATGAGCGTCCCGATTCCTGCCGGTAACGCGTTCGACTTCGGTGTGCCGAAAGCACTATTCGACACACGCGTGCCGCTGACAGGAAATCCGTACCGATCGAATTACGCTGTCACCGCGAATGGTCAGCGGTTTCTCGTCAACACGCGGATCGAAGACGCTCCGTCGCCCATTAACGTCGTCCTTAACTGGACGGCGCTCCTCAAGAAGTGAGCAACTGGTCAGAGCGCCAGAATCTCCCGAAGCTTGTCCTCCACGGCGTGAAGCTCTGATGGAGGCAACTCGCCCATCTTGCTGGCGATCATGTCGTGTTTGATGGTTCTGACGATGCCTGTGACGATCGACGGGTACAGAAGGCCGGACTCGCGCCACGCCTTGATCTTGTAATCTCCCACCAGGAGCCTGCCGATGTTGCTGGTGATCGCCGCGAGGATTGTCTCTCGCCGGCCCTGGTGATACTTGTCGGTGCTGACGATGAGACCAGGTCGCTGCTTGACGCCCTTCCCGTCGGCAAACACAAACTTGACGAGCACGACATCGCCGCGACTAGAGCTTGTCATACGCCGCGTCCTTGGGATTGTGCCAAAGATCTGCCAGGACCGGATCGGCGCGTTCGTTGAGTGCAACCAGATCGGCGGCCGACAACTCGTCGGCGAGATCGTGTTTCAGGCGGGCCTCGACGGCTTCCCACACGTAGTCCCGAATCGACTGGTCGCGTTTCGCCGCCGCAATGTGAATGCGGCGCCGCGCTTCCCGTGGAACATCAATACTCAAGCGCGCTCGACGCTGTTGGGGAGCAGGCATGGACATCCCACCTCTGGCCCACATTGCCACAGATACGTAAACGTGTCAATGTGGGCAGCGACCTACTGCGCGAGAAGCGAGAGGGGCTGGATGGGCCGCGCGAACCTTCGTGACGATACGCATGTCGTTAACCCCCGGCGCCCGGCTCGGTCCGTATGAGGTCGTCAGCGCGCTCCGCCGGCGGTATGGGCTTGGTCGATACGTTTATCGTGATCCAACGGCGGGAGCGTTTGCGCGAGAATGAGGACATCCATGACGAACAGAGCCCTCGCGTTCGCCGGAGCAGTGCTGCTGAGCGTTACCGCTCTACGCGCCGCCGACTGGCCCCAATGGCAGGGCCCCGATCGCTCGCGAGTGTCGACGGAAACCGGCCTTCTGAAGGACTGGCCCAAGGCCGGGCCTCCAGTCGTGTGGACGGCGACCGGACTTGGCGCCGGCTACGGCTCGATGGCGGTTGCGGGCGATCGCGTCTTCCTCCAAAGCACCCGCGGCCGCAACAGCGTCGTCGTTGCGCTCAATCGTGCGGATGGAAAGGAAGTCTGGTCGAAGGTGCTGGGGGCAGCGCAAACGGACGATCGAGGACCAGGACCTCGGGGCACACCGACCGTCGACGGCGATCACCTGTACGTGCTCAGCGAGAACGGCGACCTGATGGGCCTCAAGACCGACGGCACCGCGCTGTGGCAGCGCAACATCCTCCGCGATTTTCGAGGGCGGCAGCTGCAATGGCTGATCAGCGAATCACCGCTGGCTGACGGGCCGCATGTGATTGTGTCTCCCGGCGGGCCGGGCGCCGGCATCGTGAAGCTGGACAAGATGACCGGGGCCACCGTGTGGACCTCAAAGGAGCTCAGCGATTCTGCGGGGTATTCGTCGGTCATCGCCGCGGACGTGCAAGGGGTGCGCACGTATCTGACATTCACGGCGTCGGCCGGCGTCGGCGTGCGCGCGTCCGATGGCAAGCTGATGTTCCGCTACCCGAACGCCGCGAACTACGTGGCGAACGTCGCGACGCCGATTTTCTCGAACAACAAGGTGTTCTTCACGTCCGCGTACGGAACCGGGGGTGGACTTCTCGATCTCACCGTGCAGAACGGGGAGGTGAAAGCCAGGGAGGTGTACTTCACGCGCAGCATGAACAACCACCACGGCGGGGTCGTCCTGGTCGACGGCTATCTCTACGGGTTCAACGATTCGATCCTGACCTGCCTCGACTTTGCGACGGGCAAGATGATGTGGCGGGATCGCAGCGTCGGCAAAGGTTCAGTGATATTCGCGGATGGCCACCTTTACATTCAGGGGGAAAACGACGTCTTCGGTTTTGCGGAAGCGACGCCATCCGGCTACCGCGAAAAAGGGCGTTTCAGCATTCCAGACAAAGGCTATCCGAGCTGGGCGCACCCCGCGATCAGCGATGGCCGCCTGTACGTGCGCAATCAGGACACGCTGATCGCGTACGACATCAAAGCCCGGTGAGTCATCGCCGCTACGGCGTGGCCGGACCAAGTTTTTCGATCCGCCCCGACATGTGCCCGCCGGCGCGGCCGTGCTGCCAGGTGCCGGAATACCGATCGCCGTAGAAAAACACGCGCACGGTGAATGTGCCGATGCCCGGCAGGCTCGTGTCGGTCATCATGATGACCGGAGTGTCGCCGACGAATTTCATCGGCACGACGATGGGGAGGGTCGCGCCGTTGACGCCGCAGCAGTCCATGCGCGCGTTGAAGCGCCAGTGATCGGTCCCGACCTTCTCGACGCTGAAGATGTCGTATCGATCGTCGCGCGGCGTGCGACCGTCGCGTCCCGCGACGGTGAATGAGCCGACGAGGCTCACGTTGGTCATGCGCTCGGCGAACTGGCGCTCTACGTCGCTGAGCGACGCGGGTTCGACCTCCGATCCGTAGCCGAGCCGCCCGGTCAACCAGCCGACGGCGAAGATCACCAGGACGAGCACGATGGCCGCCGCGACTTTGAGGATGCGCTTCACGGGATCCCCTTTCTGCAGTTGATGGCCCGGATTCTATAGCAGGTCGCAGGCGTGCGTTTCGTCATGGCCCGGGATTATTGCGGCGGGTAGAATTTCCCTGAATGGATGTCTCGTTCTCCGATCACATCGCGCTGCTGGAGCAATTCCTCGACGGCCGGGAGCAGATCGTCGGCGACATCGAGCGGCGGATGTTGACTGTGCGGGGAAGGGCGACCGACGACATCCTCACCAGTTGTTTCTTCGAGTCACCCGCCGTTGCAACTGAGAGTTCCCGCCTGAAGGGCCAATTGGCAGCGGCCCATCTGGCCGAGGGGTTCGACCCGGTGCCCGCGGACAACTATTTGCGCGAGATCGATCCCGTGGGCCTCGTGCGTTTCGCGCAGCATGTTTGGGATCGCGATCGACGGCCGGGAAGAAACGGGCGGATCGCATATGCGCAGAGCGTTTATGCCGTGTTCATCCTTCGCCAGCTCGCGCACTTGAGCTTGAGGATCTGGGATGAAGGCAACGACATGGCGCCGCAGCGCCTGCAGGACGTTCAAAGGCTTCTCGATCGGCTGAACGAGGCGGGGTCGGCCCCACTCATTCGCGACGCGCGATGGCTGATACAGATTGCACAAGGTCCGCTCACGAGACATCTGAAACCGTACTTCGTGGTTGCCGACCGAGTGTCCGGGTCGCTGACAGAGCGCGACCGTGGGGAGGTTCACAAAGCGGGCGCCGCGCTCGCCGGCGGCCACCTGCGCTCGCAGCTTCGGCACCGCGCCAGGCAGACCGGCTGGGCCTACGACGATCGACGAGTAATCGCGCTGGCACATCTCTCTAATTCGATGGACCTGGCCCTGCTTATCCGCGATCTGGTTTTCCTGCTGGAGGCGTACCACGCCGCATGCCAGAAACCCGACAGAAGCGACCGCCTGGAATTGGCGGATGCCATCCTGCAGGGCCTGACAGCCGATCCCGAGATGCTTCTCACCCGCCTGGATCTCCTCGGGCCGTTGACCATGCTCGAAGATCTATTTATCGCGCGGGGTGAAGATGGCGAGATGCGCTACACGCCGGCGGGCCGGGCGCATCGTATGTGCCTCGACCACTACACCGCCCTGATCGGGCGAACGGCTGCGTCTTTGAAGACAGATGCGCTCTCGCTCGATCCTTCGCACGCCGTCTACTCGCCTCTTGGCCTCGTGTACGGATTCTGCGCAGACATCATGTCGAACTTGGTACTGAACACGCTGAACGTCTCGTCATCGGTGGACCTCAGCCTCGAAGACACATTCATCAGCAGGGGAGATCTTGAACGAAAACTCGCTCAGGCGCAGCAATGGCAGCGTCTGCCCAAAGCCGAAGGCGAGCATGATGCGTGTGAATATTCAACCGAGTGGGCGGCAGCGATGTTTGCGCGAATGGTGAGTGGGCTCGAGGCGCGTGCGGCGCGGCCCACCGAGCCCAACGCGTCGGCGTTTCCGGCGGCGCGTCTGTATGTCGTGCCGCGTGGTGCGACCGCCGACTCCTGGCCCGAAGGGATGATGCCGGCCGGGATAGTCCCGGCGCAGGAGCACTGTTTGACGTCTGACGTCGACCGGGCGCGCGACACTGCCGCCACTGCGCTGTCGACGGATCGATTGGCGAGCGACAGGGCCGAGGGACGATTTCTCGCCAGCGTCGAAGCGGACGGCGCGTGGTTCGGCGTGTCCAAGGCGGTGCTGACGATCTGCACGAGCCAGGGGAAAGACGCCCTGATTTGCGACGTCCCTCCCGGCGCCATCGATGTGCTGCGCCTCACGTGCCCCGAGCTCCTGGTTTTGCCGACGTCAGAGAACAGGCAAGGAGAATGAGGATGGTGGGAAGCATGGTCAGCACAGTCGTACAGGCGTCGCTGGTCGTCTCGTTGATTCTCATCGCGCCGGCCGACGTTGTCTTCGCTCAAGCGGCAAGTATCACCGGAGTAGTTCGGGACGGCATCAATCGAGTGATTCCGGGCGTTACCATAATCGCTGTTCCGGAGTCGGGCGGACTTTCACGACACACGACGAGTGGCAGCGACGGGGCGTATCGGTTCGAAGGGCTGCCCGATGGCACGTACCGGGTCGATTTCGAGCTTCGCGGCTTTGACGTGGTCCGTCGCAATCATGTTCGCGTCCGGGGAGGCGCAGAAGCCAGGGCTGATGCCGCACTGCCGGTGCGCGTGCTCTGCGAATGCATTACCGCCGAGCCGCAAAGCCCCTGGGCGCAGCGTGCTGGTCAGGTGATTGACAAGGCCGGCTATCCGCTGCCGCATGCACGCATTGAGCTTGTTGGTCGCGAGGCAATGTATGCCGACAGCGAAGGACGCTTTCTGATTCGTCTTGCCGTGAAGGAGACCTGGCCGCTCAAGGCAACCGACACCGGCTTCGGGGCGGTCACACAGGAAGTGTCCGGAGCCGATGCGGCGTCCGTCGTGATAAGCCTCGAGTATGGCGACGCAGCGGGCGTCGCAGACCTCGAGCGCTTCGGCGGGTGCGAATGCCATGGCTACTTGTTTCCCTATGGCGCACGCTGAGACCTGGATGTTGCCGTAAGATTGGCATCACATTGTGAATTCACAGCTACTGGAGGTTTCGATGAAGCGTTTTCTGTTTACCGCTCTGGTTCTCGGTTTCGCAACCGCCCCGGCCTTTGCCCAGGCTCCGGCAGGATGGCAGGTGCGGGCCGATCGCAGCACGAACGCCACAGATCCGGATGGCGCGGGAGACATCAAGTTCACGACGATCCCCGGCGGCTTTCGCGCAAACAATCCGACGACCGCGATTTACTGGAACCCGGCCAACACGGCGAAGGGCACGTACACGCTTCGGGGGACGTTCAAACTGCTCGAACCCAGCGGACATACGAATTTTTATGGTCTGTTCATCGGAGGCCGCGCTCTCGAGGGCATGGAGCAGAACTATCTCTATTTCGTGGTGGCGCAGGACGGCTCGTTTCTGATCCGCAAGCGCGCGGGCGATCGCATGCCCGACCCGAACGCGCCGGCGCGAGGGCGCGGCGGCCGGGGTCCGCAGGCCGTCACGGAGAACGTCGCGCGTGCGACGCACGCGGCGGTTCGCCAGCCAGGAACCGATGGCACGTCGGTCAATACACTTGAAATCCGAGTCAGCGGCGACACGTTGAGCTTTGTGGCGAACGGCACGGTCGTTCATACGATGCCGAAGGGAGACCTCGTGGCCGACGGCATCTACGGGATCCGCGTCAATCACCTGCTGAACGTCGACATCACGGATTTCGCGGCTCGTTAGGGCTGCAGACGCCGATCCAGACAGAGTAGATCGATAAAGGAGAAGGAGACACGTGGCTGAGAAGAACGAAATTCGGACCCATGACAAGGATGCGACGAGAAGCGTCAGCGAGAGCGAGAACCCGGTAATTCCCTCTCCGACTCCCAAGCGAACGCGGCCCCGAACGAACAGCGACTGGTGGCCGAATCAACTGGACTTGTCGGTTCTCCACCGGCGCTCGAATTTGTCCAATCCGACCGGCGAGGACTTCCGCTACAGCGAGGAGTTCAAGACACTCGATCTGGAGGCGCTGAAGCGTGACCTGATCGCACTGATGACCACGTCCGAGGACTGGTGGCCAGCCGACTATGGCCACTATGGCGGGCTCTTCATCCGCATGACGTGGCACGCGGCAGGCACGTATCGTATAACCGACGGTCGCGGTGGGGGTGGCGAAGGGTCTCAGCGTTTCGCCCCGCTGAACAGCTGGCCCGACAATGCCAACCTGGACAAGGCGCGCCGCTTGCTCTGGCCCATCAAGCAGAAATACGGTCAGAAAATCTCCTGGGCAGACCTGCTGGTCTTCACCGGCAATGTGGCGCTGGAATCGATGGGCTTCAAGACGTTCGGCTTCGGCTTCGGACGAGCCGACATCTGGGAGCCGGAGGAGGTGTTTTGGGGGGCCGAAGACACCTGGCTCGGAGACGAGCGCTACAGCGGGGACCGGAAACTCGGCAAACCATTTGGCGCCGTGCAGATGGGCTTGATCTATGTGAACCCGGAGGGTCCCAACGGCAAGCCCGATCCCCTCGCTGCTGCCCGGGACATCCGCGAGACATTCGCGCGCATGGCCATGAACGATGAGGAGACGGCTGCGCTCATCATCGGCGGCCACTCGTTCGGTAAGACCCACGGTGCAGGTCCTGCCACCGGGAACATCGGGCCAGAGCCCGAGGCTGCTCCTCTCGAGCAGCAAGGCTGCGGCTGGAAGAACAGCTTCCGCAGCGGCAAGGGCGGCGACACGATCACGAGCGGTCTCGAAGGCGCCTGGTCGAACACGCCGACGAAGTGGAGTAACGGGTTCCTCGACAACCTGTTCAATTACGACTGGGAGTTGACGAAGAGTCCCGCGGGTGCATTCCAGTGGATTCCGAGGAATCCCGAGGCTCAGGGCACGGTGCCGGATGCGCACGATCCGTCGAAGCGGCACGCGCCCGTGATGCTGACGCCCGACCTGGCGCTGAAGGTGGATCCGATATACGGCGCGATCGCGAAGCGCTTCCACGAACATCCGGATCAGCTTGCCGTGGCCTTCGCGAAGGCTTGGTACAAACTGCTGCACCGCGACATGGGTCCCGTGTCGCGGTACCTCGGCCCGTGGGTGCCGGAGCCGCAGTTGTGGCAGGACCCCGTCCCTCCTGTCGATCATGACCTGATCGGCAAGGAGGATATTGCAGCCCTCAAGAGCAAGATCCTCGCATCGGGACTGTCTATTCCGCGGTTGGTGTCCACCGCATGGGCGGCGGCGGCCAGCTTCCGTGGTACCGACAAGCGCGGTGGAGCGAACGGGGGACGCATACGCCTCGCGCCGCAACGAGACTGGGAGGTCAACGAGCCGGCCGAACTGGGCAAAACGCTGCAGGCGCTCGAAAAGATCCAGCAGGATTTCAACCGGTCACAGGCCGGCGCGAAGCGGGTCTCGCTCGCTGACCTGATCATCCTCGGCGGCTGCGCTGCCGTCGAGCAGGCAGCCAGACACGCCGGGCACACCATCACGGTGCCGTTCGCGCCCGGACGCACAGACGCCTCGCAGGAGCAGACGGACGTCGAGTCGTTCTCCGTACTCGAGCCGTCCGCTGACGGGTTTCGCAATTACCTTCAGGCCGGAGAGGCGTTATCCCCCGAGACGCTTTTGCTGGACCGGGCATTCATGTTGAGGCTGACCGCTCCCGAGATGACGGTGCTCGTTGGCGGCATGCGAGCCCTCAACACCAACGTCGGCCAATCTCCCCTCGGGGTCCTGACCGATCGCCCCGAGACATTGACCAGCGATTTCTTCGTGAACCTGCTCGACATGCGCACGGAGTGGAAGAAATCGGCGGAGCACGTATACGAGGGTCGCGACCGCGCCACGGGCAAGGTCAAATGGAGCGCTACGGAGGCCGACCTCGTCTTCGGTGCGCATTCCCAGCTTCGCGCCCTCGCGGAGGTGTACGCATCGAACGACGCCAGTGAGAAGTTTGTGCACGACTTCGTCGCCGCGTGGGACAAGGTCATGAACCTCGATCGTTTCGACCTTGGTCAACGCGAGTCGGGGGCCTGATCGCCGGGACAAAGTTGAAATCGCGTAACCAACGACGCTCCGGCAGGATCGAACGGGATTGGAGATCGACATGACGATCAGCAGACGAACGGTAGCGCCCTTGAGTGTGGTTCTCTTGGTCGTTATGTCGTCGATACCTGCGATTCGCTCAGGACACGCGCGCGCTCAAGCGGGCGACGCCTCCGAGATCGTCGCCGTACGCAACGTCATGGTGAGTGCCCGCGACGGTGTCCGTCTGGCGACGGACGTGTATTCACCTGGGCGTAGTGGTACGGCCGCCCCCGGGCGGTATCCAACGATTGTCGAGCGGACCGTCTATAACAAAGACAGCATCGCGAATGACTTGACAAAGTATTTTGTGCCGCGTGGCTACATCGTTGTGCTCCAGGATGTGAGAGGCAGATACAACTCAGATGGCAAGTGGCGTCCAATTCGCGACGATGGTCCTGATGGCGCTGACTTGTTGAATTGGATTGCCGAGCAACCGTGGTCCAATGGCAAGGTCGGCACGGTCGGAACGTCGTATGCGGGTGCCACGCAGCACGCGATCGGCATCACCAATGCGCCGGGCCTCGCGGCCATGGTCCCGGTGGACGCCATGAGCAATTACGGACAGTTTGGCATCCGCCACAATGGCGCATTCGAGTTGCGGTGGTTGAACTGGATATTCACCTTGGGCAATGCCACCGGCACGCGCGCTTCTGCAACCGGGCTGGCGACAACCCCGAACGGCGCGATGGCGGCAGGTCGAGCCGCAGTGACGCCGGAAGCAGTCGCTGCCTTGCAGGAGATAGGCACGCGTGTGCAGGACTACGCGAAGTCGCTCCCACTCCGACCCGGGACCACACCGCTCAAATTCGCTCCCGAGTACGAGGCATGGCTCATTGAAGCGATGGGACACGGCGACAACGATTCCTATTGGGCCGACATGGGATCAAGCGTCATCGATCACATCGCCGAGTATCAGGACGTTCCGTCCTATCACGTTACGGGTTGGTACGACTCATGGGGTACTCAGGTGGCGAACCTCAACTATGTTCAGCTTTCGAAGGCGAAGAAGAGCTTGCAGCGGCTGATCGTGGGCCCTTGGACGCACGGGGGCCAAGGCCAGAGCTTCGCCGGGATCGCCGAATTTGGCCAGTCAGCCGCCGTCGACATGAACGCGCTTCGCCATCGTTGGTTCGACCGATGGCTACTGGGACTGCAGAATGGCGTTGACCGCGAACCTCCGGTTCGCATTTTCGTGATGGGCGCGGGCGATGCGCATAGGACGCGAGAGGGTCGGCTCTTCGTTGGCGGCGCGTGGCGCGAGGAACGCGAGTGGCCACTCGCTCGCACTGTTTACACGCCCTACTACTTACACGCAGACGGGACTCTGTCGTCCGACAGTCCGAAATCGACCGCCGCACCGACCAGGTACGCATTTGACCCACGCAATCCTGTTCCCACGATCGGAGGCAACGTATCGTCAGAAGGAGTGTTGATGCCGAGAGGTGGGCAAGACCAGCGTTGCTATTCAGAACACTGGCTGTGTAAGGACACGCTGCCATTGTCCGCTCGCCAGGACGTTATCGTATTTCAGACACCGCCGCTTCAGGACGATGTCGAAGTGACTGGGCGGCTGGTCGTGAAGCTGTGGGCGGGCTCGAACGCTCCTGACACCGACTTCACGGCCAAACTGATCGATGTGTACCCACCCAGCCGTGATTTTCCATCAGGGGTTGATTTGAACATCGGCGACAGTATCGTGCGCGCGCGCTATCGCGACTCGCTCAAGACGGCGAAGATGCTCGAGACGGACCAGCCAGTCGAATTCACGATCGAAATGTATCCAACGTCGTTGGTATTCCGCCGTGGTCACCGTATCCGCCTGGACATTTCGAGCAGCAATTTTCCAAGATTCGATGTCAATCCCAATACCGGCGAGCCGCTCAACCAGAACCGACGTTGGAGAATTGCCGAGAACTCTGTGTATCACGACGCGCAGCATCCATCCCGAATCATCCTGCCGATTATCCCGTCGCCGACATCAACTCAACAATCGAAGCCGCAATAGGTCATCACACTCAGTCGTCGCCGTCCTGCGTGACCGTGAAGGTGCGGGTGAAATTTTGCCCGTTGATCGTAACGGTCGCCGAGCGCTTATCGTCGTCGTTGTTTCTGTCCATACGGATCACGACTTCGCCGCTGCCGAACGCAGGTGCGGACAAAATCTCTATCCAGGAGGTATTCTCCGTCGCGGCAACAGGGCAATGAGCCTGCGTGCTGATGGCAATCTCCCTGGTTGTTCTCGAGGAGGGAACTGTTATCGACGTCGGGCCGGTCGTGTACGTGCAAGGCGCGCTTGCCTGCTGAACAACAAAATTTCGGCCGGCAATCTGGAATGTTGCCGAGCGCGCGGTGCCGCCGTTCGACTGGACCGACAAAGTGGCGGTGCCGCTGCCATTTCCGCTACCGGGGTTCGCGGTCACCCACGCTGGACTACCCGTCACTGTCCATTGACACCCGGCAGTCGTCGTCACCGCCACTGAAATTGTCCCGCCTGTGAACGAAGGGCTGTAACTACTCGGGTTAATCGTGTACGCACACACCGGCCGGCCCTGCTGATTCACGGTGATGGTGCGACCTGCGACGACAAGCGTCCCCGAACGTGCGGAGCCTGTGTTTTCGGCCGCACTCAGTTGCACGCGACCGCTGCCGGTCCCGTTCGTCCCGCTGGAGATAGTCACCCACGTCGCATGCGAAGCCGCGCTCCACGTGCATCCGACCTGGGTTGTCACGTCCACCTGAAGCGGCCCAGCGGAGAACAGAACGTTGTCGAACACTGTGGGTGCCACCTGAAAAGTGCAAGGCGGTGGCGCCGGCGGCGGTGGCGGTGGGGGCACGACCGGCGGTGGAGGGACGGCCGGGGGAGGCACGACGACCGGCGGTGGCGTGACCACAGGAGGTGGCGGTGTGGTGACTGGAGGTGGGGGCACCACGGGTGGAGGCGTCCCCTCGCGCTGCCGGACTGTTACCGTTCCGCCCGGCACCTCGACGTTGGCGGACCGCTCCGGGCCATCATTTCGCGCGATTCGGAGAACGATATCTGCGCTGCCTTTGCCGCTCGATGCGGACCTCGCGGAGACCCACGGCTCATCGGATGTGACAACCCACGAACAGAAATCTTCCGTCGACAACCGGACTGTTCTGTCGCCGCCGGCCGGGCCCACCGACACTTCCGAAGGGGAGACGCTCCACGGACACGTCGCAGCCTCCTGGGAAATCGTCGCGCGCTGGTCATTGACCGATACCTCGACCGAGCGGGGCGAGATCGACCGATTTGGTTGAACCGAGAACCCCAGATCTGCCGGACCTTCGCGCGTCGTCGGCGCACTGAAGGAAAGCCAGTCAGATCCAGCAGTGACCGTCCAACCGCACTCTCTCGAAGTCGCGACGCTGATCGACCCCGATCCACCGGCTGATGTGATGCTGGACGTGCTGAGGGTAAGAGTCAGGGCGCACCGTTGCAACGAGGGACTGGTCGGCGTCAGGAGAGTCGTCGACGAGGAACCGCAACCCGTGATGAATGCACTAAGCAGGAATATCGACGCGCAAACAAGCCGCAGGCCGCCAGCTATCACCTACGCACGATACTACGAGAGGGCTTACTCGGAAAAACGCGCAACCAGTCCATGCGGTAGCGTCAGCGCAGGCATGAGCTTCGGCTGTATGTCGCCGCACGTGTCGCAGCGGAAATACACGAACCGAGTCGTTCGAATGACGCCGACAGTGAGTGCCCCGTCGGCGCAGCGTAAGCAGGCTGGCGCCTCCAGGCGAGTGATGGCACGGCGGTCCGCAAGCGCTCTGAGTTTGATGGTCATACATCTCCTCGATGCGCATGATCACCGATGCTTATGTCGATCCTATGAACGGTTCGCACCGGGAGCGTGACAAGCGCTATCTCCAGCCGAGCTGGATGACTTCGAAGTCGTCCGCCGTCAGACTGCGGAACGCGGGATTCAGCTCTCCGTTGTTCCAGCGCGAATCCATCGCTCCCGTGATGAACATGTCGCTGCCGTTGTCGGCCACGATGAGGCCATAGGTTTGCATCGCGCGGAAGATGGCGCGAATGTATGAGGGGTATGCGGAGAGATCTTTTGAGGCTTTCAGTCGCAGGCGAGCACCCATCGGCAGGGCGCCGGAGCGGCTGCCCGCCGAGTGCGACGCCGGCCAGACGTGGCCGTTGGTGCCTCGCACCGTCACGCGCAGCGCGTGATTGATGCTACCGCGCCGCGCTTCGTCGTACCGGACCAGTCCCGGGAGAATGGCGAGACCTGCAGCATCAGCCGACGTCCATCCTTCGGGACGCCGTCCGTTCGATGACAGATCGTACACCGCGCCCGATCCCGCCTCCCATCGATCCCGTGCCTCGTTCCACTGTGCGGCGAACAGCTCGTAGAGCACCCATCGATCCCGATCGACGATCAGAAGATGTCGGTCGCCGTCGGAGCCCCCGCCAGGCTCTCCGCCTTCGATGTAGTTCCGCTGCGACTTGGCTGCTTCCGGAATGGGATAGCCTCGCTCACCCCGAAATCCGTCATCGCTCTCTGAGCCGTATGCCACGAAGGTGACCGGCACGCGCGGCTCGATAGCTCCGACACCCATGTACGGAATGCCGTACGGCGGTGGTCCGAAGTCGGGATGCAGCCCGCGCTCGCGGCCGATGAAGTTGATGTAGTTGCTCGATTGCGAATCGACCGGCGCGCGTGAAATATCCTGATTCCACCAGTTGCTGGATGGGAAGAGTGCCCGCCCGCCGAAATCGTCGGTCAATTTGACCGTGCTGCGGGCAGGCGTTGGCGGCGGAGTGGGTGTCGGTGTCGGAGTGGGTGTTGGCGCCGGTGATGGCGTCGGCGCAGGCGCAGGCGTCGGCGCTGGTGCCGGTGCCGGTGCCGGCGTTGATTCCGCTGGTGGCGCGGGCGCGTCGTTCGTTGCGCTCGGAACCGCAGACGGCGTGACAGGCGTCACCCCAGCCTCGCTGCCGCAGGCGGAACTCAGCGCGCCGACAACGATGAGCAGGGCAGCCGCCGAACGAATCCGACATCTGGTTGGAGGTGGCAAACCTCACGATTTGAGCAACGGGCGTGCCACCGAACATTGCGCGAATTTTCAATGATCCGAAGTGTGTCACCTCGATCGAATAACGAATCTCGCTCGACGACCCCACGTTTTTCGTGCCGACCGTGTATCCTCTCGCGGGGATGACGTGACTATGCAGACCGGTGACATGACTACAAACAAGAAGATCGTCCAGAAGTACATGGAGGCGTTCGGCCGAACCGATCACGCGGAGATTCTCTCGTGCCTCACCGATGATGTGGAATGGCTCATCCCTGGCGCGTTTCACGCAAAAGGGAAGAGCGCCTTCGATAAAGAAATCGAGAACGACGCGTTCGTCGGAAAGCCCGCGATACATGTCACGCGCATGATCGAAGAACGCGACATCGTCGTTGCGGAAGGCACCGTTCGTGCCGCGAGGAGAGACGGCGGCACGCTCAGCGCCGTGTTCTGCGACGTGTTCGTCATGCACGACGCCAGGATCAAACGCCTGACGTCCTACCTAATGGAAGTAAAGGATTTCACTTCAGGCTGAACTGCACCGTGACGGTCATGATGACCGCCGTTGGTCTGCCGTTCAACAGTGTGGGCGTGTATTCCCATGCCCTGACGGCGGCAAGCGCGGCATCGTCGAGCAGCGGTGCGAGCGCAGCACGTGCGCCTGCTCGACCAAGCCGTCGGCGCCGATGAGCGCTTCGATAATCACGACTCCCTGAACTCCGTTGGTCCTTGCGATCAGCGGAACCACGATGAGCAGCGCGAGCATCGATGTGTGCACGAGAAACGAAAGCGGCAGCGTGTACCACTTGCGGTTGGAGCGCGCCCGCGGAGACACCACGTCCTCAAACATGATTCCGGCCATGTCGACCCTCCTTATTCGCGGATTGCGCGTGACTGAAGAGTTAGACACCGCTCGGAGGGTCCGGAGGATGGTCTACGTGCGTGTCTGCGTCGAGCCGCGGCCGACAGGCTTCGGCGCTCCGGGACCAGGAGCCCCCCTCGCACCCGTCGCACCCGCACCCGTTGCACCGGTCGCACCCGTGGCGCCTGCTTTCGCCATGCGCGACAACAGGATCGTTCCGGCAAGAATCAGAAACTCGTCGACGAGCGGCAGCGGATCCGGGATCAGCATGTTCAGGACGAACAGCGTGCCGCCGACGCCGATGATGGTGCGCGAGCCGAGCCTGGCGACAATCGGCATGAGCACGCGCGAAGTGAGGAAGCCCATACCTTCAGTGTGCCACGGTTGTCGTAGACTGTCTGCTGTGAAGATGTCCCGCTCGCTGCTGTGCGTCGCTGCGGGGATGGTGCTCATTCCAGCGCCCATTGTCGCCGTCACCGACGTGCTGACTGAGCGCGAGATCGCGTACGCGCTGAGCATCGCGAACGGCTCGGACGCGACGCGCGCGCTGTTCCATGCATCCTACACAATCACGGTGGACGATCCCGTGATCGACCACCTCGAAGTCATCACGGAGTTTCGCCGATTCGTGCTCGCCGCCGAAGATCACTTGAAGGTCGGGAAACTGGATGATGGCGCGAGGAGGGTACGATTCGAAGGGGAAGACGTTGAAGGACTTGTTGCGGCCGCTCGCCGGACAGTTATCCATTCGCGCGACGGCTGCGGTTTCATCCGCAGAACAGCTACGGGACACTCCCCGCGTTCGACATCCTGCTGGGCGATCCGACGCTTCTCGCAATCAACGTAATCCGGGTGCCGCACATCACCCGCGCATCGGCGAGCCAGAACAGTCGCGATGTCCTCGACGGCGCGACGATCGAGGTGTTTTACAATGCGCCGACGATCGCCGATCGCCCGCTGCCAGTGCGGCTGATATTCGAAGGTAAGGAGCTCGCGCGAGTGAGTGTGGATTTTTCCCGCGTAGACTAGTACTCAGTCGCGCATTGAACGGCGATCATGTGTCTGACGCCGATTGAACGGCGGCTCCTGATCGTGAAGGCGCCTGATGATCGATCGCGTGTCGTTGCGCACCCAGCCGGCGGCCATCATCAGCATCGCGAGATGCGGCGGCAAGTCGTAGATCTTGCCGATCATCGAGTTGTCAGGTGGACTGTCCGTCGATCGCGTCCGGTGGATGCTTGATGGTCACGACTCGCACGTTTCGTCTCTTGTCGGACTGGTCGAGCAAGTTCCATTCCGCGAATGACTTGGACAACGCTGGCCAGCGTTTTGCTCCCTCAGGGGTGGAAGACAGACCGGTATGTCCGCTGTCTGTACACCTTTGAGGAGGAACGCATGAAGAGAACGTATTTCGTCGTTAGGTCTACCAGCGGCATTGCTGTCGGCGTCGCTGTTCGCCGCGTGTCAGAACACTGCACGGGGAGTCGAACAGGACACCGAGCGCAACACTGCGGCAGCGAAACAGGAAGCGCGCGAGGCGAATGCAGAAGTCCGGCAGGAAGCCCGCGAGGCCAACGCGGAAATGAAGCAGGAAGCCAAGGAAGCCAACGCCGAGATGAAGCAGGAAGCCCGGGAAGCCGGCAACGCGGCGGAACGCACCGGCGATCGGGTCGCGCAGGAAACCAAGGACGCAACACGCTCGGTCGGTGCGACGCTCGACGCCGCCGCCCAGACCATGCAGATCAAGACTGCGCTCATCGATGCGGACAACCTCGACGCGAACAATATCGACGTCGACACCAACGCGTCCACCAAGACCGTGACGCTGAATGGTCACGTCTCGAACGCGTCACAGAAGGCTGCTGCCGAGCGCATCGCGAAGGAGAAGGCTCCGGACTATCGCGTCGTCAACAACCTCGCGATCAAGTAGGTTGCGTGGTCGCGTAGGGATCGTGGAGTACGCACGGATCCCTACGATCCCTACGATCCCTACGATCCCTACGATCCCTACGATCCTGCCGGGAAGACCTGCGGCGCCACTTCGTACAGAAATTTCCTCCACACAATCCACGTATGCGCGCCAGGCCCCGTCTTGTAGGTGTGCTTGATGCCCGCTGAGGTCAGGAAATCCGACGTGCGCTTCGCGCCGGCCATCGCGCCGTCTTCAGTGCCGACGCCAATCCAGAACAGCTTCAGCTGAGCGTTGACGTTCTTCGCGTTGGCGCCGATGTCGGCGAGCGTCTTTTCGGGATTCTGGCCCGCGCCGGAGCTGAAGACCGCGAGCCGGCTGAACGTGTCGAGATGCCGGGGCCCGATCGCGAGCGTCAGGCCGCCGCCCATCGAGAGCCCCGCGAGCGCGCGATGCTCGCGGTCGGCAGCGACGCGATAGTTGCTCTGCACGAACGGAATCAGATCGGTCAGCAGGTCCTTCTCGAAATCCGCGCGCTGCTTGTCGCCGGCCGCGCCCGCATGCCACGGATACGCATACGCGAACGGCATGACGACGATCATCGGCGCCGCTTTTTTCTCGGCGATCAGATTGTCGAGAATCAGGTTCGCGCGCCCGAACTGCGTCCATGCGGTTTCGTCGCCGTCGGCGCCGTGCAGCAGATACAGGACCGGCAGGCGGCCGCTCGAGCGTTCGTAGTTCGGCGGGGTGTAGACATACGCGCGCCGAGTGGTGCCGGTTGCTTTCGACGGGTAGTATTTGATGCTGACGGTGCCGTGCGGGACCGGCTTCACGTCGTAGAACATCGGCCCGGGTCCCGGCACGTCGACGACGCTCTCGATCAGGTTCGGCCGGCTGTTGTATTTGACGACCGGGTTCCGCTGGTCGAGGTTGTCGATGCCGTCGACGGTGAAGTGGTACTCGTAGATGTCCGGCTCGATCGGGCCGACGGTGACGCTCCAGACGCCATCGGCGTCTTTCGTGAGCGCGGGCTCGGTCGACAGGCACTCGCAGAACACCGTCACCTTCGATGCGTTCGGCGCGCGAACGCGGAAGGTGACGCGGCGATCCGCCGAGACCTCCGGCGAGCGGACCGCCGGCGTGAGCTGGTTGTTGTGCCTGGACGAGCCGCGGTCAGCGGCAGCAGCAGGAGCAGCGCGCGAAGCTTCATAAGAACCTCCTAAGGATTGAGGGCGTAGGTTACCATCGCATGGCCAAAATGCCAGCAGCACCTGTTCGTTCGTCGTGTTTTGTACGTGCTCGCATCGCTGTTGCCCGTCTGGGCGGTCGTTGCCTTTTTTACCGGTGGCGTCGGATGGATGCTGGGCCCGATTCGCCTCTCGTCGCGCCAACCGCTCAGACCTCTCATCATCGGGCTGGCCATTGCCGGATGGTATGTCTGGAAATACTCACGCGCCGAGCGCGACGCCGACGGCCGCTGGCTGCAGCGGTGGGCGGCGCGCAGCGCTGCCGTTCACGGTACCGCTGGTCGTCGCTGCTCGCGTTGTACATCGGCGTGCATTACGGCAGCTTCGCCGCCGCCGGATCCGACTCGTATGGATACGTGAGCCAGGCGCGCTTCTGGCTCAGCGGAATTCCGCGGGTGGAGCAGCCGTGGGTGCAGGATTTCTCATGGCCGAATCGCGAGTGGGTGTTTTCGCCGCTCGGGTATCGGCCGTTCTCGCCTGACGGCACGATCGTGCCGACCTACCCGGCGGGTCTGCCGATGATGATGGCTGCGTTTCTCGCCGTGCTCGGCGACGAACGGACCGTTCTATGTCGTGCCGGTGCTCGGCGGCCTTCACATTGTGGTTCACCTATCTGCTCGGTAAGGAGGCGACTGGCAGCAGGGCGGTCGCGGCGTTGGCGGCGCTGCTGCTGCTCGCATCGCCCGTCTTCCTGACGCATGTGATGGTGCCGATGTCCGACGTGCCCGCTGCCGCAGGATGGACGCTCGTAGCCGTGCTGGTGCTGAAACAGCGGCCTCTCGCCGCGGGCATTGTCGCGGGTCTCACGCTGCTCGTTCGGCCCAACCTGATTCTGCTGGCGCTGATACCGGTGTTCGCGTGGCAGCGGAGGCGCGAGCCGCTCATCCGAGTACGCGATGGGCATCGTGCCCGGAGTGCTGGCGGTCATGATCATCAACGTCGCTTCTTTACGGCGGACCGCTGACGACCGGGTACGGGTCGCTGTTCGAGTTGTATGCGTTCGGCTCGCTGCCGACGAACGTGCGCAACTACGTCGTCTGGATTCGTGCAGACGCAGACGCCGCTCATCCTGCTCGCGCTCGTGCCGCTGTTTGTCCGCGACGCGCTGCGCGAGACCACGACGGAGTGTCGCCCCGCGCGTGTCTCGCGGCGCTTGTCGGACTGACGTTTCTTTCGTATCTGTTTTATGCGCCATTCGATCATTGGTTCTATCTGCGATTCCTGCTTCCGGCGTATCCGGCGCTGTTCGTGCTGCTGGCAGCGGCGATTCGCTGGGTCGCGTCGAAGCTGCCCGTCGAAGCGCGCGTGCCGGCGGCCGCGCTCGTGTGCGCGGCGATGGTTCCGTTCGGCGTCAACGTCGGGAGACACGAGAGGCATCTTCGATGTCGCGGCGTACGAGGGGCGCCACGTGCGCGCGGCGAACGAAGTCGCATCGCGGACGCCGGCGGATGCGATCGTCCTGTCGGTTCAGCACAGCGGCAGCGTGCGATACTACGCCAACCGAATTACGCTGCGGTACGACTGGCTGCAGGAAGACGCGCTCGATGCGGCGCTTCGCGACCTGGCAGCGAAGGGGCGCCGCGCGTATCTCGTCGTCGACGACTGGGAAGAGAAAGAGTTTCGCGCCCGCTTCTCGCCGGCAAATCGCGCAGCGCAGCTTGGGGCGCCCATCGCGCGCGTGTCCGGCAGCCCCGAAGTGCGCATTTTCGAGTTGCAGGACGGAGGTCCTGCTCCGACGCAATGAAGAAGGGCGCTCTCGTTTTTCTCCTCTACTGCGGCATCACGGTTGCGCTCACCTATCCGCTGATCCTCCAGATGGGATCGGTGCTTCCGAACGATGCCGGCGACCCTGCGCTGAATACCTGGATCCTCTGGTGGAACACGCAGGCGGTGCCGTTCTCCAACGGCGTGGTGGAACGCGCCGGCGTTTTTTCCTGCGCCGGGCGTGATGAGCTTTTCGGAAAACCTGCTGGGTCTCAGCCTGATTTCGACGCCGCTGCATTGGCTGGGCGCGGGACCGCAGACCGCGTACAACGTCGTGTTCCTTCTCACGTTCCCTCTCAGCGCGCTCGGCGCGTACCTGCTGGGATACGAGCTGACGAAGCGTCACGACGCGGCGTTCATCGCGGGATTGCTGTTCGGCTTCGCGCCGTATCGCATCGCGCACCTGCCGCAGATTCAGTCGCTCGCGTCGTTCCCGATGCCATTCGCGCTGCTCGGCCTGCATCGCTATCTCCGCGATCCGCGGCCGCAGAATGGCTCGCCTGTTCGCGGCGGGGTGGTTTCTGCAGGGGATCTGCAACGGGTACTACCTGCTGTTTTTCAGCGTGTTCGTCGGTCTGTGGATTTTGTGGTTCGCGAGCCCGTGGTCGCGGCCGCAGGCAGTTTCTCGCCATCAGCCTCGCGTGGGTCGATTGCCGCGATTCCGATTCTGCCGCTTCTGCTGCGCTATCGCGCGATTCACGCGTCGTTCGGCTTCACGCGCGATTTCGGCACCATCCGCGATTTCAGCGCCGACGTGGCGAGCCTGCTGCACGCGACAGGTCACCTCGCGCTGTGGGGATGGCTCGAGGTGTTTCGACGTCCTGAAGGTGAGCTGTTTCCGGGGCTCACGGTCGTGCTGCTTGTCGCGGCAGGCGCCATCTTCGTGCGCGATCGGCGGTCACGCGCCAGGTCAACAGCTGGATGCTGATGCGGCGCATTCTGATCGTCCTGACGGTTGCCACGGCTGTCGTCTCGGCGAGTGCCGTCGTCGTCGGTCCGTGGCGCCTGGAGCCGTTCGGCGTTCGCCTGCTGTCGGTCGCGAATCCCATCAAGCCGCTCACCTTTTCGCTCGTGCTCGCCCTGCTCCTCGCGTTGACGAGCCCGCTCTGCGGCGCGCGTATCTCACGCGTTCAGTCATCGGGTTTTACGCGGTCGCGGGATTCGTCATGTGGCTGTTCAGCCTCGGGCCCGCGCCGACGCTGATGGGGAACCCGATCATGTATCGCGGGCCGTATGCGCTGCTGATGTATCTGCCGGGCTTCAGCTCGCTGCGTGTGCCCGCGCGTTTCTGGATGACGGTGACGCTGTGCCTCGCCGTGATCGGCGCGATGGTGTTCGCGCGGCTGACCGAGAGGCTTGGGCGCATGACGCTGGCGGCCGCGGCCATCGTGGCGTTCGGCGTCCTCGCCGATACCTGGATGTCGGCGATGCCGCTCGCCGCCACACCGAAGCCGTTTGCGGCATTGGCATGCGGAAAGGACGGCGGCCCGATTGTCGAGCTGCCGCTCGGCGACACATATCCGGACGTCGCGGCGATGTACCGGCAGATGTCGCACGGCCGACCGCTCGTCAACGGGTACAGCGGATATTTTCCGCCGCATTACGCGCGCTCTTCGGTTCGGACTGACGCTGCGCGATCACGACGTGCTGACGGAGCTTGCCGCTCGCGGCGTCACCGACATCATCGTCGACAGCGGAGCCGGACCCTGACGGGCGCTGGGACAAATATGTTGCGTCTCATCCGCAGGCCGCGCTCGTGTGCACGGAAGGGAAGCAGAGCCTGTATCGACGTGACGCCGACGCAGGACGCGAAGCTGCCACCAGGCGCCGGCACGTCTCTGCCGATTGCCGTCATCCGGCCGAACGTCAACGAGGCCGCGGTCACATCGATGACGGATCAGCGATCGCACCACGCGATGGGAGTCGGGCCCACAGACCGATCGCACGGCCGTCGAGATCGATCTGGGCGGCGTTCGTACTGTCGCCGGCATCGATCTGTTGCTCGGCCCGTTCGTCGAGGATTTTCCGCGCGGCTTGATCATCGAAGTCTCGGAGGATGGGCAGTCGTGGCGCGAGGTGTGGCGGGGCGGCAGCGCCGGGCTCGCGCTTCGTTGCGGCGTTCGAGTCGCCGCGCGACGTTCCGCTGCGTTATCGGTTTGCGCCAACACCGGCGCGTGTGCTCCGGATGAAGCTGACGAAGAATGACGAGATGTATTACTGGTCGATCGCTGAGATTGGAGTGGTGGGGCCGTAGATGAGCGATTCCGGCGACGCCAGGAAGTACGATCGACGAACCCGCTCGGCATCATCATCGGGTTGGGCGCGCTCGGACTGCTGCTCGTGCTGTTGTTTTTTCAGTCGAGCCCGAGCACCGATCTGCCGCCGGACCAGGGGCCGATGGCGATGGCGCTGGTGGGCAACATGATGACCAACGGCGTGCTCGTCGACTACGACTGTTCGAAGAACACGGCGTGGGTGAACCGTGCGGTCTGGACGAAATACAACTTCGAGCAGCGGCGCAACATGCTGATCGGCCTCGCCACCGTCTGCGACACCAAACGCGCCGGGTATCGGATATCGATCCTCGACTACGACACGAAGCGCGAGATCGCGGCGTTTGACGGCACGACTGTGAAGATGGATCCCATGAATCAAGAGTCGGGGAGTCGGAGAGTCGAAATGTCACAGATACGAAATCAGGGCGGCGACGCCGCGAGGATGTGCCGTTAATCGTGACGTTCATCCACGAGCTCGGCGACATACGAGAAGCTTGCGCACGAAGTCGTGGCCACCGAAGCCGACATGCACGCCGCACTTTTCGGCGAGCGGCCGGTCATCGAAGCGGTCATTGCGAGCGCTGGACGACGAGCCGGTCGGCTACGCGCTGTTCTTTCCGAACTTCTCAACGTTCCTCGGCAAGCCGGGCTTGTATCTCGAGGATCTCTACGTGCGTCCTGCGGCGCGCGGTTTCGGAGCCGGCCGCAAGCTGCTCGAGCATCTCGCGCGCATCGCCGTCGAGCGTGGCTGGGGCCGCCTCGAATGGTCGGTCCTGGACTGGAACGAGCCGTCGATTGCGTTCTACAAGAAGATGGGCGCGACGCCGATGGATGAATGGACCGTTTTTCGGCGTAACTGGACACCGGCGCTTGCAGACAGACTGGATCGGAGATCAGAATAGTCTAGAATCTGAATCTACCAATCCACCCGCCACCGATCGACCACCACCATCACCATCAATAGAACACCACCGCCTGTCCTGGCGTGATCGCCATGACGGGCGCGTCGAACTCCATCGACGCGCGGTTGTCGTCGAGGGCGCGGACAGTGCCGGCAGCCGGCTGATGGCGATGGCGGATCTGTGCCGTCACGCGCAGCGGTCCGGCGGGCGCCGACGCCGGCAATCCAGTTCACCTGAGACGCGGTCAGGCTGGTGCGCTCGAGCTCTGGGCGCGGTCCCGACGACGACCGTCTTTTCCGACGGGACGCAGTTGCAAGACGTACATCGGTTCCGCAGCGGCGATGCCGAGCCCCTTGCGCTGTCCGACGGTAAAGCGGTGCACGCCGCCGTGGCGTCCCAGCACGTCGCCCGACTGACTGACGATCGCGCCGCCGCTCGCCGAGGTCGCCGGTCTTGCGCTCGATGAACGCTGCGTAGTCGCCGTCGGGCACGAAGCAGATTTCCTGGCTGTCGGGCTTCTCGGCTACCGCCAGTCCGAGGCGGCGCGCGACGTCGCGAACCGCGTCCTTCGACAGATCGCCGACGGGGAAGCTCGCGCGCGACAGCTGCTCCTGCGTGAGCGAGAACAGAAAATATGTCTGATCCTTTGCCGCATCGAGGCCGCGGCGCAGCACGTGACGGCCGGTCTCCGCGTCGATGCCGATGCGCGCGTAATGTCCCGTCGCCACCACTTCCGCGCCGTAGGCCATCGATCGATCGAGCAGCGTGGCGAACTTCAGATCGCTGTTGCAGTGCGCGCACGGAATCGGCGTGCGCCCGGCGACGTACTCGCTTGACGAAGTTCGACACGACCGTCCGCTGAAACTCGCGCTCGAAATTGACGATGTAGTGCGGGATGTTGAGGCGCCGGGCGACGCGGCCGGCGTCGTGGAGATCGTCGAGGCTGCAGCAGCTGCCGTAGCCCGACTCGCCGTCGCGCTGGTCGTAGAGCTGCATCGACAGGCCGATAACCTCGTGGCCCGCTTCGGCCAGCAGCGCGGCGGCCACGGATGAGTCGACGCCGCCCGACATGGCGACAACAATCCTCATCGCAGATAGAGCAGAGAGCAGAGGGCAGAGGGCATAGTTATCGACGACCCGACCGCGGACAAACTGCGGAGCTTCGTCACAATCCGCGGCAGAATCGCGATCACACGATCGATCTGTTCTTCGGTATTGCTCGCGCCGAGGCTGAAGCGGATCGAGTTCTGCGCGCGATGGCTCGACAGGCTCATCGCCTTCAGCACGTGCGACGGCTCGAGCGTACCCGACGAGCACGCGGATCCGGTCGAGACCGCGACCCCCTCGAGGTCGAGCGCGATCAGCAGCGATTCGGCCTCGATGCGCTCGAAGCTGATGTTGGTGGTGTTCGGCACGCGCGCTTCGCGCGAGCCGTTGACGTCGGTGTTCGGCACCGACGACAGGATGCCGTTCTCCAGCCGATCGCGGAGCGCCGACAAGGCGCGCGGCTTCGGCATCCATCTTCTCGGCCGCGTGAGCCGCCGCGACCCCCATCCCGATTGCGCCCGGCACATTCTCCGTTCCAGCCCGCCGATTCCGCTCCTGCTTGCCGCCGCTGAGAAACGGCGACAGGCGCACGCCGCGCTTCGCCCACAGCGCGCCGATGCCTTTCGGCCCATAGAACTTGTGTGCCGACACCGACAGCAGATCGACGCCGAGCGGCCTGCACGTTCACTGGAATCTTGCCTGCGCTCTGCACCGCATCGGTGTGGAACAGCGCGCCGCTGCGCATGCGCAATCGCCGCGAGCTCGGCAATCGGCTGAATGGTGCCGATTTCGTTGTTGGCGTGCATGATCGACACGAGCGCGGTGTCGTCGGTCATGGCCTCGCGCAGGCGATCGGGCGAGACGATGCCGCTGGCGTCGAGGGGCAGCACGGTCGTCCGCCACCCGCGCTTCGCGAGCGCCTTGAAGGTGTTGAGGACCGCCTCGTGCTCGATGCCCGAGGTGATGAGATGCTTGCGCCCGGTCAGCTCGAGCGCCTCCGCCGCGCCGCGAATCGCGAAGTTATCGGCCTCCGTACCGCCGCTGGTGAAGATGATTTCCGACGGTTCGGCGCCTAAAAGGGCCGCAACCGCGCTCCGCGCGTCGTCAATTGCGGCCTTCGCCTGCTGCCCATAGTAATGAACACTCGACGCATTGCCGAAAAGATCCTGTAGGGCGCGCATCATGGCGTCGGCGGCCGCCGGATCGACCGGGGTCGTCGCGTTGTGATCAAGGTAAATGCGCATGTGCTATCTGGGATGTTAGCACACGGCCGTTTGGCGCTAACCCACAGCAAAATAAGGGCTAGACACGTCTCGGGACGGTCACCTATACTGGCCGTACCCACTCACGACCCGGGGTTGCATGCTCGGGGTCTCCTGTCATATCCCGAAAACGGTCGGGGAGGTTACGAAATGTGGAAGCGTGACGAAGCAGTGCGACAACCGACGCAACCGGCGCAACCGACGGTGCCTACCAAGACGCAGCAGCTGCGGCGGCTCCCGCAGCAGCGGCGCAGGCCGTCCGTCCAGAGACCATGAGGAGCCAGAATTCGAGGGACGTAGTGAACATCGGCAAATCCGTCGTCATCAAAGGCGAGTTGAACGGCAGCGAAGATCTGACCATCGAAGGGCATGTCGAGGGGAAGATCGAGCTCCGCGATCACGTGTTGACGATCGGTCCAAACGGCAAGATCAAGGCCGAGTTGTTCGCCAAGTCCGTCGTCGTGCTGGGTGAGGTCGTCGGCAACGTCAGCGCCAGCGAAAAGGTCGACATCCGTGAGAACGGGTCGGTCGACGGCGACATCACGTCGCCGCGCGTGGCCATTGCCGAAGGCGCGCACTTCCGCGGCAGCGTCGACATGGCGCAGAAGGGCAAGGCCGCCGCAGGCCCGCGCCCGGCCGAAGCGAAGCCGCAGGCGGTGCCCCAGCCCGTGGCTCAGCAGCAGCCTCAGCAGGCACAAAAGGTGGGCTAGTTGCTCTGGGATTCGCGCAGCAAAGAACGAAACGACGCGGCGGCTCCGGCCGCCGCGCTCGCAGACGCCGGCCAGATCGTTTCCCACCAAGGCGCTGCGAAAATTCCTGGCGACCCTGACGTCGCGCGAATCGCCGGTCCTGATGGACCTCGGGCCGGTCGTCGGCTCGAACGTCACGTTCTTCGGCGAGCGCCTCGGCTGCAAGATCATCCTCGAAGATCTGTTCGCCGATCTCGATCGTTATCCGAAGAACTCGGAAACACCGTTCGCCGAATACCTGAAGACGCGCCTGAAGCACCAGGACGGTTCGGTCGACGGCATTCTGTGCTGGAATTTCTTCGACTTCCTCGATCTGCCGTCTGCGCAGGCGCTCGCCGTGCGCGCTGACGAAGCTGCTTCGCCCCGAAGGCACCCTGCTCGGATTTTTCACCACAGTCGGCGCCGCCGATACGCGATTCTCCAAGTACATGATCATGGACGAAGACTCGGTGAAGCAGCGGCCGTATTCGTCGGGCGGCAGGAAGCAGACGTCGTTTCAGAACCGCGACATCATCCGGATGTTCGAGGGGCTGAAAGTCTCTGAGTCGTTCCTGCTGAAGACCAACATTCGCGAATTTCTGTTTCGCAAGCCCGCCGCAACGTCGTAGCGGCGTCATGTGCGTCATGGCTCGACCAGTCATTGCGCTCCTGACCGATTTCGGAACGCGCGATCACTACGCCGGCACGATGAAGGCCGTCGTCCTCGGGATCTGTCCCGACACGACGCTCATCGACATCACCCACGACATTCCTCCACACGACATGATGACGGCGACGCTCGAGCTCGCCGCCAGCTACAAATACTTTCCGCACGGCACGATCTTCCTCGTCGTCGTCGATCCGGGCGTCGGATCGGCGCGTCGCGGCATCGCCGTCGACACGGGGGACTACCGTTTCGTGGCGCCGGACAACGGCGTGCTGACGGCGGTGCTGAAGGAAGCGCCGGCCAAGCGCATCGTCGAGCTGACGGAGCGGCGCTACGCGAGACCGACCGTCAGCCGCACGTTCGAGGGGCGCGATCGATTTGCGCCCGCCGCGGGCTGGCTCGCGAAGGGAGTCGATCTCTCCGCGCTCGGGCGATCGGCCGGCACGATTCAGCAGCTCGCGATTCCGTCGCCCGAGATCGCGGACGATCTGTTGTCCGGCGAGGTGCTGCGCGTCGACCGTTTCGGCAATCTCGTGACGAACATCGATCGAAAGCTCTTCGACAAGTTCACGCACGCAAACGGCATCGAGATCACCGCGGCCGCGCATCGGATCGGCCGCGTCGTCGCGACCTACGCCGACGCGGCGGCCGGCGAAGTGTGCGCGCTCTTCGGCAGCACCGACCATCTCGAGATCGCCGTCAACGCCGGCAGCGCCAGCGATCGGTTGAGCCTCTCCCGCGGCGCGCCAGTGACGATCCGTAAAAAGTAGGACTTCTGTATCTCGACGCAGAGACGCAGGGACGCAAAGTGAATTCTTTCAAAAGAGATCTCTGCGCCTTCGCGCCTCTGCGTCGAGACATGGCGCCGCAGACAGTGCTAGCATTTTGTCTGAATGAATTTTGATCTGAGTGAGGAGCATCGGCTGGTCGAGCAGTCGACACGCGAGTGGGCGGCGCGCGAGGTGTCGCCGCGCATTCAGCAGCTCGATCGCGAGCACACGTTCGATCGCGGGCTGCTGCCGAAGATGGCCGAGCTCGGGCTTCTCGGCATCTGCGTGCCCGCCGAAGTATGGCGGCGCGGGCATGGATTACATCAGCCTCGGCGTCGCGTGCGAAGAGCTCGAGTACGCCGACACGTCGATGCGGGTCATCCTGTCGGTGCACGTCGCGTTGAACTGTCTCACGCTGCTGACGTGGGGGACCGAGGCGCAGAAGCAGAAGTATCTCGTTCCGCAGGCGCAGGGCACGCTGATCGGCACGTACGGTCTGACCGAGCCGTCCGCAGGCAGCGATGCACGCGGAATTCAGACGACGGCCGAGAAGCGCGGCGATCGCTACGTGTTGAACGGCGAGAAGATGTGGATCTCGCTGGCCGATGTCGCCGATACATTTCTGGTGATTGCGTGGACCGATCTCGAGAAGAAACGAAAGCAAGATCCGTCCGGCCTGAGCGCGTTCATTGTCGAGCGCGGCCTTCAAAGGGTTTTCGAGCGGTACGCTGACGCAGAAGTGGGGCATTCTCGCCGGCAACACCGGCTTTTTCACCATGGACGGCGTCGAGGTGCCCGAGGAGAACCTCGTCGGCGAGCCTGGCGAAGGATTCAAGATTGCGATGTTTGCGCTCGACCAGGGGCGGCTGACGGTGGCGGCCGGCGCGACGGGCCTGATTCGTGCGTGCCGCGATGCCAGCGCGACGTACGCGCGCGAACGAAAGACGTTCGGCGTCGAGATCGGCCAGCACCAGCTCGTCAAGGAGATGATCGCGCAGATGGAATCCGACTATCAGGCCTCGAGGTTGTTGTGGCTTCGATCGGCGTGGCTCAAAAATGCCGGACACCGCAATACGACGAGAGACGGGCCTGGCGAAATGGTTTTCCACTGTCGCGTCCGAGCGCGCGGCGTCGGACGCCGTGCAGATACACGGCGCCAATGGTTACTCGGATGAATATCCCGTCGGGCGCTTCTACCGCAACGCGAAGGGTGCGGTCATTTACGAGGGCACCCGCGAAATCCACAAACTGATGCAGGCCGACTACGTGCTCGGCTACCGCGCCGACAAGCCCCTCCGCTGCGAGCTTCCGCCGTATTTGGCATGATTCTTCTGCGCGTGACGGCGTCGTCGATGGGGCCGGGCTCGCTCGGGCCAGCCGTCAGCGCTCTGGAGGGTGGGGGGGTCGTCGCCTTTCCGACGGAGACGTTCTATGGCCTCGCCGTCGATCCGCGCTCGCCGGTCGCGGTGAAGCGGGTCTTCGAGGTCAAGGGACGTCGTTCCGATCAGCCCCTGCCACTGATCGCAAGCGGGATCGATCAGATCATCGATCACGTTGGTACCATGACGCCGCTGGCCGTACGCCTCGCGTCACGCGGATGGCCGGGTCCACTCACGCTGATCATTCCCGCGTCGCCTCGACTGTGCGGCGACGTGCATCTGTCCACTGGACGAGTGGCCGTTCGCGTGCCGTCCGATGCCGTGGCGTGCGCGCTTGCGCGGGAGGCGGGGCACGCCATCACCTCGACGAGCGCCAACATCTCCGGCGATCCGCCAGCCGCGACGCCCGAGCGCGTCGCCGAGACGCTCGGCAGGGCCATCGATGTACTCATTGACTCGGGTCCGACACCCGCGGGGCTGCCATCTACCGTCGTTGACGCGACAGGAGCGGTTCCAGTGCTCGTTCGAGCCGGGGCAGTTCCGTGGGAGCGCGTGCTAGAATTTTCGAAGTAGATGCCATCATCTCAGCCCAGTCGCCAGCGCGCGGACACGCGCGGCGGCGTACCTCGCGAGCGCGCGGCACTCGTCGGCCTGGCCCTTCGGCGATCGAAAAAACTCGATGCGGAGCGTTCGATCGACGAGCTGCAGGGGCTTGCCGAAGCCGCCGGCGCAAGGGTGGTCATGAAGATGATCCAGGAGCGGCCGACCCCGGACCCCGCCACCTTCATCGGCAGCGGCAAGCTCGACGAGCTGGCGTCCGAGTGCGCCGAGTTCGCGGTCGATCTGGTCATCTTCGACAACGAGCTGACCCCGGCGCAGCTGCGACACATCGAAGAGCGCCTCGATCGTAAAGTTGTCGATCGCACGCAGCTGATTCTCGACATCTTTGCGCGCCGTGCGCGAACGCGCGAAGGAAAGTGGCAGGTCGAGCTGGCGCAGCTCGAGTACATGCTTCCGCGGCTCGCGGGCTCGGGGGCTGCACTCTCGCGGCTGGGCGGCGGCATCGGCACTCGCGGACCCGGCGAAACGAAACTCGAGACCGACCGCCGGCGTATTCGTCAGCGAATCCATGTGATCGCCGAGGAGATCGATTCGATTCGCAAGCGCCGGCAGCACGCGCGGGCGCGGCGAAAGAAGACGTCCGTACCACTGGTGGCGTTGGTCGGCTACACGAACGCGGGCAAGACGACGTTGTTCAATCTGCTGACGAAGGAGTCGGCTGAGGCGTCGGACGCGCTGTTCGTGACGCTCGATCCGCTGGTACGGCAGGTGCGTCTGCCGGATAAGCGGCGGCTGCTCCTGTCGGATACGGTCGGGTTCATCGAACGGCTGCCACATACGCTCGTTGCGGCATTTCGCGCAACGCTCGAGCAGGTGGCCGAAGCAGATCTGGTGCTGCACATCATCGACGTCGCAAGCCCGGACCGCGATGGACACGTCGCGGCTGTCAGGGGCGTGCTGGAGGAGGTTGGCGCCGCCAATGTCCCGACCATGGACGTCTTGAACAAGTGCGACCTGATCGAATCTGGCGAAGTGAACCGGCTGCGCAGGTTGTATCCCGAGGCGCTGTGCATCTCGGCACTTCGGAAGACCGGGCGTAAGGAGATGATCGACGCGATCGTGGAGAAGCTCGAGTTGGATACCCGCCGGGTGATGCTGGAATTCGACGAGGACAGTGCTGAAGACCGCGAAATAATCGCGCGCGTCTATCGCCATGCCCGCGTCGTGAGTCACGTGACGAGCGAGGGCCGCGTGGCCATCGAGGCGGACGTGCCCCGCCGGGTACTCGACCGGGTCAAGACGGCAGGTGGGCGATGAGGTGGCTGAATAGGATCGGCGATCGTCGATCGGCCAGCGTCGATCGTCGATGGACGATGGACGACGGCCGATGGACGATGGACGACGGACGCTGGACGATGGACGACGGACGCTGGACGATGGACGACGGACGCTGGACGATGGACGACGGACGCTGGACGCTGGACGATGGACGATGGACGATCCTGGCCGTGTGCGTGTTCCTCGTCCTCGTCGCCGGTTGCAGCCGCACTGTGGCGCCGCCTGTCGTCACGACCCCACGCTATCCCGATTACATCTTTCCGACTCTGTCGCCGCCCGATCCGCAACAGGCCGATCTGTTGAAGCAGCACGATGCCGCATGGCGATGGTTCCAGGCCGGCGATCTCGGGCGCGCCGAATCAGAATTTCAGGCGATCCTGAAACGGTCGCCACAGTTCTACCCGAGCGAGACGGCGCTGGGCTATTTGGAGCTGTCGCGAAAGAATTTCGAGTCTGGCGACCGCGCGCTTCGATCGCGTGCTGCAGTCGAATGCCGGCTACGTGCCTGCTCTCGTCGGTCGCGGGGAGGCGCTGTTGGCGCTCGGGCGGGAAGCCGACGCGCTGGCCGCCTTCGAGCTGGCCGTAAAGGCAGATCCGCAGATGCAGACGATCGCGCGGCGCGTGGAAATGCTGCGCGCCCGCGCGCAGCAGGAGAACGTCGCGGACGCCCGCAAGGCCGCGCAGGCGGAATCGCCTCGATGAGGCGGCCAGACTGTACCAGCAGGCTATCGCGGCCTCGCCCGACAGCGCGTTCCTCGTCCGCGATCTGGCCGACATCGAGGCCAGGCAGGGGAAGACCGACCAGGCCCTCGCGCGCTATATGCGCGTGATCGAAATGGATCCCACCGATGCCGCGTCGAGGATTCGCATTGGTGAGACTGCTCGATGCGCGCGGCGATTTCGCCGGGGCGATGAAGATGTACACCGAGGCGAACACGATCGAGCCGAGCGCCGAGCTGCGCCGGCGGATGGCGGCCATCGACGCGCGGCTGGCCTACCTGAAGCTGCCGGCCGAATATCGCGCGATCCCGGACGCTCCGTCGATTACGCGCGGCCGATCTCGCCTCGCTCATCGGCATCAGGCTGCAGTCGCTGCTCGCGCGCGCGCCGGTCCAAATCGTCGTCATCACCGATGCGCGGAATCATTGGGCGTCGGAATGGATCATGACCACGGCCACAGGCCGGGGTGATGGAGCCGTACGAGAACCACACGTTCCAGCCGCGCAACGTGGTGCAGCGCAGCGATCTCGCTCAGGCCGTTGCGCGCATGCTGAAGATCATTGCCGGCGGGAGTCCTCAGCTATTGAAGGAATGGCAGAGCCGCGGGCAGAAAATGGTGGATGTCGGCGTCAGCAACCTGCACTTACGCTGACGCGTCGCTCTCGGTGGCGGCGGGAATCATTCCGCTCACCGACGGCGGATCGTTTCAGTTGTCGCGGCCGGTCAGCGGAGCTGAAGCGATCGACGCGATCAGCCGCATCGAGCGGCTCGTCACGACTTCAAAATGAGCGTCCTCACGCCGGCGAACCAGCTCACCCTCACACGGGTGCTGCTTGCGCCGGCCTTCGTCATCCTCACCGTCTACGGATATTTCGGCTGGGCGCTCATCGTGTTTGCGGTCGCCGGCCTCACCGATCTGCTCGATGGGCTCATCGCGCGCACATTCAGCCGCCGCACCAGCCTCGGCGCATGGCTCGACCCGATGGCCGACAAGCTGCTGATTGTTGCCACCGTCAGCGTGCTGACGCTGCCGGGCCTTGGGCTGGTCAACACGCTGCCGGTCTGGCTGACGATTCTCATCATCACGAGAGACCTGCTGATCGTGCTGACGGTGGCGGTGATCAACCTCGCGATCGGCCGCCGCGAGTTCCGTCCGTCGATCTACGGCAAGATCGCGACCGCCACCTACATCATCACCTGCGTTGTGATCATGTACTTCAACTACCTGCAGCGCACCTCGCCGATCGTGACGTTTGGCATCTACGCCTCAGCCGCGATCACGCTGATTTCGGGCTTTCATTACGTGTTCAACATCACGAAGATAATCAATCAGAACTAGGTGGTGGGTGGTAGGCGGTAGCTTGTAGGGAGCCGGAAAACGGTAGACGGAAAACGGTACACGGAAAACGGTAGCGCAGGCCTTCAGCCCTGCCAGGCTACTACCTACCGCCTACCACCTGGCCCTCACACACCCATCTTCCGCTTGAAGTAGTCGATCGTCTTGACCAGGCCCTGCTCGAGCTTCACCTTCGGCTCCCAGCCGAGCAGCGTGCGTGCCTTGGTGATGTCGGGCTGGCGGACTTTGGGATCGTCGACCGGCAGGTCCTGGTAGATGATTTTGCTCTTCGAGCCCGTCATCTGGATGATCGTCTTGGCGATCCCCTCGATGGTCATCTCGTGCGGGTTGCCGATGTTGACCGGCTCGTTCAGATCCGAGTCCATCAGCTTCAGGATGCCGGCCACCAGATCGTCGACGTAGCAGAAGCTGCGCGTCTGCGTGCCGTCGCCGAACACCGTCACGTCCTCGTTGAGGAGCGCCTGCGAGATAAAGGCCGGCACCGCGCGGCCGTCCTTGATGCGCATGCGCGGGCCGTAGGTGTTGAAGATGCGCACGATCTTCGTGTCGACGCCGTGATAGCGGTGATACGCCATCGTCATCGCTTCGGCGAACCGCTTGGCTTCGTCGTACACGCCGCGCGGACCGATCGGGTTGACGTTGCCCCAGTAGCGTTTCCTTCTGCGGATGCTCGAGCGGATCGCCGTAGACCTCCGACGTCGAGGCGATGACGAATCGCGCGCCCTTGGCCTTCGCCAGGCCGAGCGCCTTGTGCGTGCCGAGCGCGCCCACCTTCAGCGTGGGGATCGGCAGCTCGAGGTAGTCGATCGGGCTCGCCGGGCTGGCCCAGTGCAGCACGACGTCGACGGGGCCATCGACGTTGATGTAGTTCGTGACGTCGTGCTTGATGAACACGAAGTCGCGCCCCGCGAGGTGCGCGATGTTGGCGAGATCGCCGGTCAGCAGGTTGTCGATGCCGACGACCGAGCAATCGCGGTTGAGCAGCTCTTCGGCCAGGTGAGAGCCGATGAATCCGGCGGCTCCCGTAATCACGATGCGTCGTTTATCGTTCATCGTTCCAGTTCTCCGTTCACCGTGTGAGGACGCCGCGAAAGAGCGTCATCCACATGATCTTGAGATCGAGCGAGACCGACCAGTTCTCGATGTAGTACAGGTCGAACTCGATGCGTTTTTCGAGCGACGTGTTGCCGCGCCAGCCGTTGACCTGCGCCCAGCCCGTGATGCCCGCCTTCACCTTGTGGCGCAGCATGTACTGCGGGAATCGGTGCTTGAACTGATCGACGAAGAACGGCCGCTCCGGCCGCGGCCCGACAATCGACATGTCGCCCTTCAGCACGTTCCAGATCTGCGGCAGCTCGTCGAGATCCCAGCTGGCGCAGGAATCGTCCCGACAGGCGTGCAGCGCGGGTCGTCTTCGCGCGCCCAGATCGGCCCGGTGACCTCTTCGGCGTCCACGCGCATCGATCGAAACTTGTAGACCCAGAACGGCCGGCCGTCGAGCCCCATGCGCTCCTGCCGGTAGAATACGGGCCCGGCGACGTGTATTTGATCGCGAGCGCGATGAGCCCGCACGGGATCGCGAGCAGCAGCAGGCCCGCGCCGCTGATCGCGAGATCGATCGTTCGCTTGATGACCGCATTCAGCCCCTGCAGCGGCACGTCGTGGATGTTGATGATCGGGACGCCGTCGAGATCCTCGAGGCGCGCGCGCAGCGCGAGGAACTGCACCAGGTCGGGAACGACCTTCACGTCGACCACTTCGCGGCTCGTGCTCTCGATGAGATCGAGCATCTTCACGTGCTCGTCGAGCGGCAGCGCCACATACAGGTGATCGATGTTTTCCTGGCGGATGATTTCGGGCGCATCGGCGCAGCGTGCCGAGCAGCGGCAGGCCGCGGTAGCCCAGGTGATCGCCGCCGGCGCGATCGTCGACGAAGCCGATCACCTGATAGCCGAGCTCGCCGTGCTGAAGAATCTTCTCGGCGACGACGCGGCCGAGGTCGCCGGCGCCGGCAATCAGGATGCGCTTCAGTCCGAGGCCCGCTTTCCAGCGCCGCTCGAGCACCTCGCGCACGAGCTCGCGCGATCCGAACGTCAGCGCGATGTTGATCACCAGGAACAGGGCCCAGACGATGCGCGAGACCTGATACGCGCCGACGGCCTGTTCCTCGGGCGACGCGTGGTACGCGTCGACGTACAGCGTGCGTGACGATGCCGAGGATCACGGCGACGACGGTGCCGATGAAGACGAGAAAGAAGTCGTCGACGCGCGACCGGCCGCGCCGCAGGCGGTAGACTCCCTGAAAGTAGTACGCGAGCGGGACGAGCACGGCGACGAACGGCATGACCGCGACGTACTGCTCGAACGGCGGAAAGCCTCGCGTGATCGGGATGAGACCGCTCGAGAAGCGCAGCAGGTACGCCAGGCCGAACGCCGCGATGCCGAGCATCGCGTCCGAGATGACGTAGAGCGCCAGGAGGAGGCGCCCGTATCGCCTAAGCATGGGCGAGGCTCTCGATCGTCGATTGCATCGCGCGCGAGAACACGGCGCGATCGAATGTCACGGCGTGGGCCCTGATGACGGCACGGTCGAATGGCAGCTGTCTGGCTCGCGCGATGCCGGCGGCCAGCGCATCCGGCGTCGGCTCGTCGACCAGGACACCGGTGACGCCGTCGACGACCGTTTCGAGGGCGCCGCCTCGGCCGAGCGCGATGACCGGCGTGCCGCAGGCCTGCGCTTCGACCGGCGCGATGCCGAAGTCTTCTTCGCCCGGAAGCAGCACGGCGGCCGCGCGCCGATAGTGATCGCGCACCTCCTCGTCGGACAGCGATCCGAGCAGCTGCACGTCGGCGCCGGTGCGCGCAACGAGCGCGGCCAAAGCATCGCGCTCCGGCCCGCTGCCGATGATGCGAAGCGGCGTGTTCGACAGGCGGCTCGCCTCGATCGCCACGTCTATGCGTTTGTATGGAACGAGCGCTGACACAATCAGCAAAAAGTTGTCCGACGCAACCGTGTCATCCGGCGAATAGAAGCCCGTGTCGACCGGGGGGTAGATGACGTCGGCCTGACGATTATAGTACCGCCGGATCCTGCTGGCAACGTGCTGAGAGATGGCCACATAGCGGTCGACTCGCCCCGCGGTGGCGGCGTCCCAGCGGGCGAGCGCGTTCAAGGCCGGCCGCAGCACCCGGCTCTTCATCGGCTCCGACGCGCCCCTCGCCAAAATACGCGTCGAACTGATCCCACGCATAGCGCATCGGCGTGAAGCAGTAACACAGATGCCGCGCGCGACCGGTCTTGACGACCGCTTTCGCGGCGCAGTGGCTCGTGCTGATGACCAGATCGTACTGGTCGAGATCGAACTGTTCGATGGCGGCGGGGAAGAGCGGCAGGCAGTAGCGGTAGAAGCGGCGGATGCCCGGCAGGTGCTGAAGCACGGACGTGCGCGGCCGCAGCCGCTCGATCGCCGGCGACACGCTGCCGCGGCACGTGGAACAGCGTCAGCAGGTCGGCCGTCGGATACGCCTCGCAGAGCAGCTCGAGCACCTTCTCGCCGCCGCGCATGCCGGTGAGCCAGTCGTGCACGAGCACGACCCTCACGACAACACCTCGCCGTAGATCTCGCGCACGCGCTTCACCGAGCGCGCCCACGAGTATTCCTTCACGCGCTCGAGGCCGCGCCGGCGCAATTCGTCGCGCATGTGCGTGCTGCGCAGCACGGTCATGATGCCGTCGGCGATGGCCTCGGCGCTGTAGGGATCGACGAGCACCGCGGCGTCGCCCACGACTTCCGGCAGCGACGACACGTTCGACGTGACGACCGGCGTGCCGCTGGCCATCGCTTCGAGCGGAGGAAGGCCGAACCCTTCGTAGAGCGACGGGAACACGAACACCGACGCGAGCCGGTACAGCACGGCAAGCGTCTTGTCGGGCACGTAGCCGAGGAAGCGCACGTAGCGGTGGATGTCGTACTTGTGCACGGCGCGCCGCAGCGACTGCAGCTTGGAGATTTCGTCGCCGATGATGATGAGCTCGAGCTCCGATCGTCCCTGCTGCCGCACGAGATGAAACGCCTCGATGAGCCGCTCGAGATTCTTGTGCGGCTTGATGTTGCCGACATACAGCAGGTACGAGTGGCTCAGCTGGTACCGCTCGCGCGTGTTGACGACGTGCTCTTCGCTCGGCGGCACGCTGAATCGATCGTCGATGGCGTTCGGCGTGACGACGATCTTCTCCGGCGGCACGTCGAAGAACTTCAGGATGTCGCGCTTCGACTGCTCGGACACCGTGAAGATGCGGTCGGACTTGTGCGCCGCCGTGTAGAGCAGAGGCGCGCGCGAACGCGTAACCGAGACGGTGCCGAAGGTACTCCGGGAACATCAGGTGGATGCAGTCGTGAATCGTGACGACGCTTCGCGACGGCGTCAGCGCTGGCAGCACGTAGTGCGGCGCGTGGAACAGATCGAGCTTCTCGCGCCTGACGCGCGAGCGGAATCGAAATCTGTTCGGCGAGCGAGTAGTGCCCCGAGCCATCGGCGACGGCGCGGAAGTTCTCGCCGAGCGAGGCCGCGACGCTCATGTCCTGCGGTCTCGTGATGAGCACATATTCGGTGGTCTGATCGATTGTCGCGAGCTCACGCAGCAGATTCCGGATGTAGGTGCCGATGCCGAAATCGTGAAGCTTCCGCGCGTCTATGCCGATGCGCACGTCAGTGATTCTAGTCGGCGATCGTCCATCGTCCATCGGCCATCGTCCATCGGCCATCGTCGATCGTCGATCGTCGATCACCGCTCGAACCCCGGCCAGTCCATGCGGTAGCGCCGGCGGATGTCGCGCAGCTGGCCCGGCAGCACCGACGCGCGCCGCGCGTCTTCCTGGGCGGTTCCCATCACCGAGCGCACCTGCGAGGCCATCTCTTCGAGCTCCTGCACCGCCGACGCCGCACGACGCGTCGGGCGTGTCGAGCTTCGCGCGGCCGTCCCACAGACCGAACCACTCGCGGTCGTGCCCGGGCGCCACGCGCACGGTGCAGTTCGCCTTGATGCGGTTCCAGTAGGTGTCGAGCTGCACCGCCTGGCGCGACGACGGCCTCGACGATCTGACCGTATCGCTTCGTGCCTTCCTCGCGCGCGAGGTCGGTGGACGACCGCGCGCCGAACGCCGGCGCCAGCTGCTGGCTCTGCTGGCGCGGAGGTCGCGAACGGCTCGGTCGCCTTGCCGCCGCCGAGCAGCGCGCGCGCATGATCGGCGGCGACGGCAAAGCCGAGCGATTCGGCCGCGCCGCCAACCTTCAGCGTGTTGATGCCGACCACCTGCCCCTGGCGATTCAGCAGCGGACCGCCGCTGTTGCCCGGATTGATGGCCGCGTCGGTTTGCAGCATCACCGTTCGATCGGCGCGGCGGATGGCGCTGATGATGCCGCGCGTCACGCTGTTCTGAAACACGCCGAGCGCGAGGCCGATGGCAATCACTTCCTGTCCCGGCCGCACGTCGTTCACGCGTGCCGAGCGGCAGCACGGCCTGCGACGGCAGCGCGCTGTCGACGCGAACGATCGCGAGGTCGTACTCGGTCGACGACGTTTCGACGCGCCCCGGCAGTGTTTGTCCGGTCGAGAGCCGCACCGTCACCGACACGTTGTCCTGAATCACGTGGCGGTTGGTGATGACCGTGCGCGGCGCGGCGAAAAATCCGCTGCCGCGTCCCTGGCCCGTTTCGATCGACACGATCGCCGGAATCGCGCGGCTGATGACGTCTTCCAAAGCGAGCGGCGGGTGCGATGGGTGCGTCAGGTGCGATGGGTGCAATAGGTGCAACGGGTGCGATAGGTGCGAAAGGTGCGAGGGGTGTGATGCGACAGGAGTGTCCGGTGCGAGTGCGGTGCAGGTGCGTTAGGGACTGTGGCTGCGGTGAGGTTCGCCGGGCGCGACGCCGGAAGCCTGTGGCTGCGGGCGTGACCGGAATAACCTGCAGCGCGATCAAGCGTGCCCGCGGCGGCGACGGCCACGACCCCAAGCGACGATCCACGACAGTGCATTCGAATGCCGTGGCGGCGGCTCGCTCCGCCGCCTGATCGACCCACCGCACCTCGTCGCACCCACCGCACCCGTTGCACCCATCGCACCCTGTTGCACCCGTCGCACCCATTGCACCCGGGTCCGCGCGCTGCCACACCGGCACGTGTCGAACCGATTCGGCACTTTCCGGGCGCATTCGGGGCAAATCCAGGAGTACTGAACGGATGTCATACGGGAGCGTCAGCTCATAAAGGCCCTTACGCCCCTCTTATCGGCCGCTTACCCCGGCAGCTTTCCGCGAAGGGCCAGATAGGTCTTCAGAAGCGGCACCCACCACGGATGGTGCTTTCGATAGAAGGCCAGCTGGCTGCGGCGGTAGCTGTCGGCGGTGGCCCCGGGTTCGCGCGCCACGAGCGGCCGCGGAGGTGAACGATCTGCGCGAGCGGGGTGAAGTAGACCTTGCCGCCGTTGGCGCGCACGGCTGCGCAGAAATCCACATCTTCGCAATACATGAAATAGCGCTCGTCGAGCAGGCCCGCCGCCTCGGCGTCGCGCCGCCGCACGAGCAGGCAGGCGGCCGTCACCCAGTCGACCTGCCGCGTCTCGGACGTCAACCGCGACAGCGTCAGCGGCGACGCACGCCGCACGAGCCAGCTTCTGCCGCAGTTCGGCAAGCGGCGTCATCATGCGGCCGTACGACAGCTCCGACTGCCCGTTGCCGTCGACGATTTTCGGTCCCACAATCGACGCGCCAGGCAGCTCGCGCATCGCCGCAATCAGGCGATCGATCGCGCCTTCGGCACGATGGTGTCGCTGTTGAGCAGCAGCAGCAGCTCGCTCTCGGTGCGGCGGATGGCCGCGTTGTTCGCCGACGCGAAGCCGACGTTCGAATTGAGCGCGATGACGGTCACGCCGGGCCATCGCGCGCGCACCGCCTCGACGCTGCCGTCGCGCGATGCGTTGTCGACGACGACAATCTCGTGCGACACATGCGGCGGATGGTCGTGCAGCGACTGCAGGCAGTTCTCGAGATCGCTCCTGGTGTTGTAGCTGACGATGACAATCGCGAGCGTGTTCATGCCGCCGCCTCGAGCGCCGCCAGCGTCTCTGCGCCGGCGCGCGTCCACGAATAGCGCGCGAGCACCGCCGGGCCGGCATCGAGCACACGCTGCCGCACCGTCTCGTCGAACAGCAGGCTGTTCAGCGCCGCCGTCGTGCCGGCGATATCCCCTTTCGCCACGTACAGCGCCGCATCGCCGCACACTTCGCGGGCGACGTCGGTGTCGAGCAGCACCGACGGCACGCCGGAGCCGAGCGCCTCGAGCGGCGGATGGCCGAATCCCTCGTACTCCGACAGCAGCGCGAACGCGCGCGCGCGGCCATACAACTCGGCGAGCTCGGCGTCGAACACATACGGCCGAATCGACACGCGCGACGCGATCCCTGCCGCCGCGGCGATCGCCGGCAGATCCTCGTGCGGATGCGTGCGATTGTCGCCGACGATCTCCAGTCGCGCGGCCGGATGGCTCTTCGCAATCGGCTTGAACGCGCGAATGAGGTCGGGAATGTGGCGCCGGTTGAAGACCGAGCCGACGAACAGGACGATCGGCTCGCGCACGCTCGGCCTGGACTCGTTGCGCGGCGTCAGCGAAATCACTCCCGGATAAATACACCGCACGCGGTTTTCCGGGAGGCCGAAGTGCGAGATGATTTCGCGTCGCGCGGCTTCGGACACCGTCAGCACGAGCTCGCGCGTGATCGGCCGACCATCGCGTCAGCCACCGCCGGCGCAGCCCTTCCTTCCAGCGAAACCATTCAGGATGCGCGGCAAACGAGATGTCGTGCACGAGCACGACGGTCGGCGTGTTCAGCAGCAGCGGCGCCGTGTAGCCGGGCGCGAAGAACACGTCCAGACCGATCCTGTTTCGTCGCCTTGGGCAGCGCGAGTTGCTCCCACGCCGTCCCGGGCGAGCCCGGAATGACGCGCAGCTCGGCATTGCGAAGCGGGGTCGCAATCGTGCTCGTGCGCGTAGAGCACGAACGTGTGTCGCGACGCGGACGCATCCGTCGACCATGCGCGGAGCAGCCCCGAGAGATGACGGCCGACGCCGGTCGGTTTGCCGCAGAGCTCGCGGGCGTCAATGCCGATGCGCATTTCGACTGTGAACGCTCGACTGTGCGCCGGCGAGGACGGGGCTGCGATGCCGCCGCGCGAGCAGTGCGTCTTCATACGCGCGCCGCACGTCGCGCGCCGTCTGGGCCCAGGTGAATTGCCGCGCGCGATCGAGACCGCGGCGCGCGCAGGTCGCGCGCAGATCGGGGTCGCCGATCAGGCGTTCCAACGCCGCCGTCAGGCTCTCCGCATCATCGGGATCGATGAACAGTCCCGCATCTCCGACGACTTCGGGCAGCGCCCCGCGGTTCGAGACGACGACCGGCACGCCTGCCGACATCGCTTCGAGCGCCGGTATGCCGAATCCTTCGTCGAAGGACGGCAGCACGAACGCCTGCGCGCCCTTGAACAGCGCTTCGCGTTCGTCCGCCGGAACGTAGCCGCGGTATTCGACGTGGCCGGCGAGCGGCGGCTGATGCATCGCGGCGAGCACCGTCCGCGCATCAGGTTCCGCGCGTCCGGCGATCACGAGGCGCGGCGCGTCGGCGCGCCGCGCGAGCAGCCGCGCATACGCGTCGAGCAGCCCTCCGACATTCTTGCGCGGCTCGATCGTGCCGACGAAGAGCAGGTAGCCGCCCGCATCCGCGGCTCGCGGCAGGCCCCTTCCACTCGGGCGCGCCGTTGGGGCAGACGGAAATGCGATCTGCCGGAATGTCGAGCAGCCGCTGCACTTCGCCGGCGACGAAGCGCGAGACGACGATGATGCGATCGGCGCGGTGGGCGTGCGCGCGAACGAGCGCGGGATAGTCGCGGCGAATCTCCGCCGATGTGCGCTCCGGATGCGACAGGAAATGCAGATCGTGAATGGTCACGATCTGCGCCGCCGAGCGCGACGGCAGCAGCAGCGGATGCGGTGAGTGCGCGATGTCGTACTCGCCGCCGGCGAGCGCTTCGATCGGCGGCCAGCGCAGCCGATGCCACGCGAGGTTGAGCACGCCGACGGGCATGCGCCGATCGACGATCCGCACGCCGGGCAGCTCGTGCGCCAGCGCCGCCGGCACGTCGATCCTTCCACGAGCTCGAGAACGCCGTAATCTCGTCGCTGCCGGTTCGCGCGAGCGCGCTGGTGACCTGATGGATGTGTTCGCCGACGCCGGTGCGGGCCCGGAGGGCCGGACGATAATCGATGACGATCCGCACGCGGCCGAGCCTATCACAACCGGACCATATCCTTGCTGGTCAACGGGTTGGAAGGATATACTCTCACCCTTTGGCCGCGCTCGGCCTGGCCTGAGCCGAGCGAGCGAGTCGAAGGGAGTCATCACGAATGAAAATTGCGGTCGTCGGATCAGGCTACGTCGGCCTGGTGCTGGGAGCCTGTCTGGCGGAGAACGGCAACGACGTGACGTGCATCGACAAGGATGCGTCGAAGGTCCGCCGCCTGCGGCGCGGCGTCATGCCGATTTACGAGCCCGGCCTCGAAGAGATGGTCAAGCGCAACCGGGCGGAGAAGCGCCTCGAGTTTACGACCGACCTTGCCGCGCGCGGTGCGCGCCGCGAGCATCGTCTTCATCGCCGTCGGCACGCCGCAGCACGAAGACGGATCGGCCGATCTGTCGCACGTGCTCGCCGTTGCGCGCGACATCGCGAAGGCGATGAACGGCTACAAGGTGATCGTCGACAAGAGCACCGTGCCGGTCGGCACGGCGCAGCGGGTGCGCGAGCTGATCGAGAGCGAGACGAAGCATCCGTTCAGCGTCGTCAGCAATCCCGGAGTTTCTGAAGCAGGGCGCGGCGGTCGAGGACTTTCTGAAGCCCGATCGCGTCGTCATCGGCGTCGAAGACGATCGCGCGCGAGCCTTGATGATCGAGCTGTACGCGCCGTTCACGCGCACCGGCGCGCCGATCATGGTGATGGACCTCGCGAGCGCCGAGCTGTGCAAGTACGCGGCGAACGCGATTCTCGCCACGCGCATCTCGTTCATGAACGAAGTGGCGAACGTCTGCGAAGCGTTCGGCGCGAACGTCGATCAGGTGCGCAAGGCGATCGGCGCCGATCGGCGCATCGGGCCGTCGTTTCTGTTTCCGGGCATCGGATTCGGCGGCAGCTGCTTTCCGAAAGACATCAAGGCGCTCATCAAGTTCTCCGGCGACAAGGGCTACGACTTTCAGACGCTGAAGGCCGTCGAGCGCGTCAACGAAGCGCAGAAAGTGCGCTTCGTCTCGAAGCTGGAATCGCATTTCGGATCGCTCGAAGAGCAAGACGATCGCCGTGTGGGGACTGTCGTTCAAGCCGCGGACCGACGACATGCGCGAGGCGCCGGCGATTCCGCTCATCACCAGGCTGCTGCGCGCCAACGCGAAGGTGCAGGCCTTCGATCCCCAGGCCGCGCCGGTGGCGAAGCGGATTTTCGGCAACAAAATCACATTGGCCGATAAGAGCTACAGCGCGCTGAAGGGGGCCGATGCCCTCGTGATTGCCACCGAGTGGAACGAGTTCCGCGAGCCCGATTTCGGCCGCATGCGCAAGCTGATGAAGACGCCGGTCATCTTCGACGGCCGAAACATCTACAGCCCGGATCAGATGAAAGCCCAGGGGTTCACGTACTATTCGGTGGGCAGGTAATGGCAGGGATAAAAGGGATACTCACCGACCCGCTGCTGTCGGTCGTCATGCCCGTCTACAACGAGCGCGACACGATCGAGGGCATGATCGCGCGCGTCCTGGCCGTGCCGAACCTCCGCATCGAGCTGATCGTCGTCGATGACGGATCGAAGGACGGCACGTCGGACATTCTGCGCGGGCTTCAGGGCAGATATCCCTTCAAGCTGTTGCAGAAACCCAACGGCGGAAAAGGATCGGCGCTTCGGCTCGGCTTCAAGGAAGTGACCGGCGATCTCGTGGTCATTCAGGACGCCGACACCGAATATTCGCCCGAGGAATTCCCGGAGCTCATCGAGCTGATCGTCCAGGGGCGCGCCGACGTCGTGTACGGCTCGCGCTTCCTCGGACGCCATCGCGTGTTTCTGTTCACGCACTACCTCGGCAATCTGTTCCTGACGTTTCTGACCAACGTGCTCTACAACACGATGCTGACCGACATGGAGACCTGCTACAAAGCGATGCGGATCGAAGTGCTCCGGTCGTTTACGCTCGACAGCGACGGCTTCGGCATCGAGCCCGAGCTGACGGCGAAGATCTTCAAGCGCGGATATCGCGTGTACGAGGTGCCGATCACCTACGACGGCCGCGGCTACGACGAAGGCAAGAAGATTACGTGGCGCGACGGTGTCGTCGCGCTGTGGGTCCTGGTGAAATACCGCTTTACCGAGTGAACTCGTTCTTCCGGCTCCTTCGGTACGCAAAGCCATACAAAGGCCGCCTGGCCTGGGCGGTGCTGGCGATGGTGATCTATGCCGTCGCGTCGGCGCTGGTCATCTATCTGATCAGGCCGATCCTCGACGAGGTGCTGCCGAACCAGCAGGGGCTGCGCACGATCGCGTTCTCGCTCATCGGGCTGTATTTCCTGAAAGGCGATCGGGTCGTACTTTTCGGGCTACCTGATGGAAGACGTCGGGCAGCGCGTCGTGATGGACGTGCGCGACCAGCTCTACGGGCACATTCTCGGACAGTCGGCGAGCTTCTTCGGCCGCAATGCGGTCGGCCAGCTGCTGTCGCGCGTGTCGAACGACGTCGGACAGGTGCAGCGCGCGGTCTCGGAGACCGCGGGCGATCTGGCGCGCGAGACGCTGGCGCTCGTCGGGTACGCGGTGATTCTGTTCTACATCGATCCGCGGCTCGGCGCTGGTGTGCCTGACGGGCGCGCCTATCCTGCTGTATCCGCTCGTGCGCCTCGGCCAGCGCATTCGCCGCACCGCGCGCCGAAGCCAGGAGGCGCAGGAATACATGTCGCACGTCGGCGCCGAAACATTCGCCGCCCACCGCATCGTCAAGGCGTTCGGCGCGGAGGAGCGCGAGACCGGCCGCTTCCGCGACGCGCTGCGGCATCTGTATCGCACGAACATGCGCGTCGTGCGCGCGCTGTCGCTGATGCCGCCCGCGATGGAGCTGCTCGGCGGCATCGGCATGGCCGCGGCGTTGTGGTACGGCAGCAACGAGATTGCCACGGGCCGCCTGACGACAGGCGATTTCACGACGTTCCTCGCGGCGATGCTGATGATGTACGCGCCCGCGAAGAAGCTGAGCCGCGTGAACGCGAACCTGCAGCAGGCGATTGCCGCCGCCGAACGCATTTTCGAGATGCTCGACACGCACACCGAGGTGGCGGAGTCGCCGAACGCCGAGCCGCTGCCGCCGTTTTCGCAGGCGATTGAATTCCGCGATGTCACGTTTGCGTACGAGGATGTCCACCCGCGCGCGATTCTCCGCAACGTGACGCTCACGGTACCGGCCGGGCAGATGGTCGCGATCGTCGGCCGCAGCGGCGCCGGCAAGACGACGCTCGTGAACCTGATTCCGCGCTTTTACGACGTCAGCGGCGGCGCGATTACGATCGACGGCCACGACCTCCGCGAGGTGACGCTGAAGTCGCTGCGCGCGCAGGTCGGCATCGTCACGCAGGAGACGGTGCTTGTTCGACGACACGATCGCGAACAACATCGCGTACGGCGCGGCGCAGGCGACGCCCGCGCAGATCGAGGCCGCGGCGCGAGCCGCGCACGCGCACGAGTTCGTGTCGGCGCTGCCGGAGAAGTATCAGACGCGCATCGGCGAGCGCGGACAGAAGCTGTCGGGCGGCCAGCGGCAGCGCCTCGCGATCGCCCGCGCGCTGCTGAAGAACGCGCCGATCCTGATCCTCGACGAGGCGACCTCGGCGCTCGACACGGAGGCCGAGCTGCTCGTGCAGGACGCGCTGGCGACGCTGATGCTGAACCGCACGTCGTTCGTCATCGCGCACCGGTTGTCGACGATCATGCGCGCCGACGCGATCGTCGTGCTCGAGCGCGGGCGCATCGTCGAGGTCGGCCGCCACGACGATCTGCTGACTCGCGACGGCGTGTATGCGTCGCTCTACAAGATGCAGCTACTCGAACCGAAGCGCGACGGAGAATCCGGTAACCGCAATGATCAAGAGCATGACGGGGTTTGCGTCGGCGACGAAGGAGTCGGACGCCGCGACCATTACCGTGACGATCAGGGCGGTCAATCATCGCCATCTCGACCTGCAGCTTCGCGTGCCGCAGACGCTCGCCGAGGCCGAAGGACGCATTCGCGCGAGCGTGCAGCGCCGGATCGGCCGCGGGCGAGTGGAGCTCGCCGTCAACGTGCAGTACCGCCACACGGCGAGCGTCGAGGTGGAGTTCAACGAGCCGCTGGCGGTGGCGCTCTCGGCCGCGCTCGAGACGGCGAGGAGCCGCGGCATCGTGCAGGGCCCGCTGACGCCGGGCGATCTGCTGCGCCTGCCGCAGGCGCTGGCGGTGCGCGAGCGGCCGGTCGAGCGCGATGCCGCGATGGTGGCGCAGCTCGTCGAGATGCTCGAGGCGGCCGTGGAGGAGGCGATCACGCAGCTCGACGCCATGCGCGGCACCGAGGGGGATCATCTGAACGCCGATCTCGAGGTGCGGCGCGCGCTGCTCGGCGGCATGCTCGAGGAGATCGCCGACGCCGCCGACCAGGGACGGCTGGAGCTGCAGGCGCGGCTGGCCGCGCGCGTGCAGGAGCTGACGGTCGATCTGGCGGCCGATGCCAATCTCATCGCGCAGGAGATCGTCCGGGTGGCGTCGCGCTCTGACATCAGCGAAGAGATGGCGCGCTTCCGCGCGCACCTCGCGCATTGGAAATCGCTGGCGGAGTCGCCGGAGCCGTGCGGACGGAAGCTGGATTTCCTGCTGCAGGAGATGAATCGCGAGGTCAACACGATCGGATCGAAGGCCGACGGCCTGCGCGTGTCGAATCTGGTGATCTCCGCCAAGGCCGAGCTCGAAAAGATGCGCGAACAAGTGCAGAATGTCGAATAAGGCGTGCTGCTTGCTGTTCATCGTGTCTGCGCCGTCGGGCACGGGAAAGACGACGGTCGTCGAGCGGCTGGTCCGGGTGACCGATCGGCTGAAGCTGTCGCGCTCGTACACGTCGCGCGCGCCGCGCGGCGACGAGGTCGATGGCGTGGACTATAATTTTGTCAGCCGCGCGAAGTTCGAGACAGATGATCGCGAACGGCGAGTTCCTCGAGCACGCCGACGTGTTCGGCAATCTCTACGGCACGCACGCCGGCGACACCACGCGCTGCCTCGAGAGCGGCGACGATGTGGTGCTGGTGATCGACGTGCAGGGCGCGCGGAAGGTGCGCGCGGTCGGGCTGCCGCACGTCGCCATCTTCGTGCTGCCGCCGTACTACGACGCGCTCGAGAACCGGCTTCGCGGCCGCAGCAAGGACAGCGACGAGGCGATACGCCGGCGGCTCGAGGTGGCGCGCGAAGAGGTGTCGGCGTTCGAGGAATACGATTACGTCGTCATCAACGATGAGCTCGACTCGTGCGTCGAGCGCATCAGGTCGATCGTGCTGGCGGAGCGCTCGAAGCTGCAGTGCATGCGCCCGCAGGCGCTCGACATTCTGAGAACGTTTCATCGATAACGCAGGGCTTCGGCTCTGATCATCGGTAGCGCAGGGCTTCAGCCCTGCCATTGAGGTAACCATGGCAATGATTGCTGTCGGCGTGTGCGGCGGAATCGGCGCCTACAAATCGGTCGAGGTCGTGCGCGGCCTCCAGAAGCAGGGGCACGACGTGGTCGCCGTCATGACGCGTTCCGCGCGCGAGTTCGTCGGCGAGCTCACCTTCGAAGCGATCACGCGGCATCGCGTGCTGACGAGCCAGTTCGAGCCCGGGCGCGAATGCGGATATCGAGCACATCTCGCTGGCGTCGAGCATCGATCTGCTCATCGTCGCGCCGGCGACCGCCAACATCATCGGCAAATTTGCCAACGGCATCGCCGACGACTTCCTGACGTCGCTGTACCTCGCGACGAAGGCGCCGGTGCTCATGGCGCCCGGCCATGAACACGAACATGCTCGAGCACGCGGCCGTTCAGCGGAATCTCGAGGTGCTGGCGGAACGCGGCACGTATTTCGTCGAGCCGGGCGCCGGATATCTCGCATGCGGCTGGATAGGCAAAGGGCGCCTCGCCGAGCCGGCGGACATCGTGCGTGCGGCCGAGCAACTGCTCACACCGTCCGGCCCGCTGCGCGGCAAGACCGTCATCGTCACCGCCGGACCGACGCGCGAAGCGATCGATCCGGTGCGGTTCGTCGGCAATCGATCGAGCGGGAAGATGGGGTACGCGCTTGCAGGCGCCGCCCGCGCCGCGGCGCGCAGCGTGGTGCTCGTCAGCGGACCGACGGAGCTTCAGCCGCCTGCCGGGAGTCGAGCTGATTCGCGTGACCACGGCCGCGGAGATGCGCGATGCGGTTGTTCCGCGCGCGGCGCACGCCGACGTCGTGATCATGGCGGCCGCGGTGGCCGACTACGCGCCCGCGGCCGCGCCGCCGCAGAAGATCCACAAGGACGCCGACACGCTCACGCTGTCGCTCGTGCGCACGCCGGACATTCTGGCCGAGCTGGGAGCGCAGCGTGCCGGCGGCGAGCGGCCGCTTCTGGTCGGATTCGCTGCCGAGACGACCGATGTCGTCGCGAGCGCGCGCCGCAAGCAGCGCGAGAAGCGGGTCGATCTCGTCGTGGCGAACGATGTGTCGCGAACGGATGCCGGGTTCGAGGTCGATACGAACGAAGTGACGCTCGTGTCTGCCGACGGCGAGGAAACCCTGCCGCTGCAGTCCAAGTCGGCCATCGCCGCGCAGGTCGTTCAGCGCATCGAGAAGCTGCTCACGCAATCGCGTTCGGCAGTCCGAGCGTAATGTCCGATCAACGCGAACAATTCGCAGAGCACCTGAAGTTCTTCGGGGAGCTTGGTGTGGCCGGGTATCGGAAGGATGCCGTGTGGGCTGCGCAGAGCCGACGACAAGTCGCAGTCGAGTCGAGAGTCGCATCGAGTCCAGAGTCCAGAGCCGAGAGTCCAGAGTCCGGCAGTCGACGGAGTCGCTCGCTCGCGCCATCCGCGAGGACATCGGCGACTGCGTGCGGTGCAAGCTGTGCACTCTGGGGCGCAAGCAGATTGTGTTCGGCGTCGGCAACCCGAACGCCGATCTGATGTTCGTCGGCGAGGCGCCGGGACGCGACGAAGATATTCAGGGCATTCCGTTCGTCGGCCGCGCGGGGCAGAAGCTGACGCAGATCATCGAGGCGATCGGGCTGAAGCGCGAAGACGTCTACATCGCCAACGTCATCAAGTGCCGCCCGCCGGAGAATCGCAATCCCGAGCCGGACGAAGTCGAGCAGTGCGAGCCGTTTCTGTTCCGGCAGGTCGACACGATCAAGCCGAAGGTGATCGTCGCGCTCGGCACGTTCGCGGCGAAGTCTCTGCTGAAGACGACGGAGTCCATCTCGCGGCTGCGCGGGCGCGTGTTCGACTACCGCGGCGCGAAGCTCGTGCCGACGTTCCATCCGGCGTTTCTCCTTCGCAATCCGAGCTGCCGGCGCGAGGTGTGGGAGGACATGAAGAAGGTCCGCGCGCTCCTCACCGGCGAAGACGTGGCCTGATCCGGTGCGGTTGGTCTCCGTCGCCGTTCCCGTTCCATTTCTCGACGTTCTCACGTATCAGGTACCCGATGGCGTCGCGCCTCCGCCGCGCGGCGCGCGCGTCGTCGTGCCGCTGGGGAAGCGGGTCGTCACCGGCATCGTCGTCGATCCGGCCGCCACGCTGGATCCGGGCCAGACATCGGCCGACAAAATCAAAGACATCCTCGAAGTGCTCGATGACGAGGCGTTCCTGCCGGGGCCGGTGGTCGATCTCGCGTTGTGGGTGTCGGAGTATTACGCGTGCGGCGCAGGCGATGCGCTCGCGGCGGCCGTTCCGTCGACGCAGGCGCACAAAACGATTCGCATCGCGACGCTGACCGCTCAAGGACACGATCGAGCGCTACGATCGTGTCGAGCGCTGCGACGCGGCAGAAGGAAGCGCGTCGATCTGCTGCGCGGCGCACCGCACGGCGTGCCCGTGCCCGAGCTCAACGAGCGAGGCATCTCGACGGACGTTCTGCAGCGGCTCGCCGCGAAAGGGCTGATGGCGTTCCATCATCAGCGCATCGAGCGCGATCCGTTCGCGAGCGGCGTCGCGACCACGACGGTCAGTCGCGTCGGCCGGCCGAGTGCTGACCGGCGAGCAGGCGCACGCACTGGAGGCGCTCGCCGCTGCCGCGGCGACGCGGACAGTTCTCGGTGTTCCTGCTGCAGGGGGTCACCGGATCCGGCAAGACCGAGGTGTACCTGCGGCTCGCCGATCGCGTGCTTCGCACGCGGGAAGTCGGTGCTCGTGCTCGTTCCGGAGATCGCGCTCACGCCGGCCGTGGCGTCGGCGTTTCGCGACGCATTCGGCGATCGCGTCGCCGTGCAGCACAGCGGCCTGTCCGACGGCGAGCGCTCCGATCAGTGGTATCGCATCCGGCGCGGCGAGGTGTCGGTCGTCGTCGGCACGCGCTCGGCCGTGTTTGCGCCGCTCGACAAACTCGGGCTCATCATCGTCGACGAGGAGCACGACACGTCGTTCAAGCAGGAGGAGACGCCGCGCTACAACGGGCGCGACGTCGCGGTCGTGCGCGGCCGCAACGAGGGTGCGCTCGTCGTGCTCGGCTCGGCGACGCCGTCGCTCGAGAGCAGCCAGAACGCGGCGAGCGGGCGATACACGCGCCTGGTGATGGAGCGTCGCGTGCAGGATCGCCCGCTCGCGTCGGTCTCCGTCGTCGACATGCGCCAGGAATACGCCGAGCACGGCCCCGACGTGATTCTCAGCGGACGGTTGAAGAACGCCATCGCGACAGAGGCTCGAGGCCGGACAGCAGTCGCTCATCCTGCTGAATCGCCGCGGCCTGGCGACGGCGGTGTTCTGCCGGCAATGCGGCGGCACCATCGAGTGCCCGAACTGCAGCGTGTCGCTCATCGTGCACTCGGAAGGGCGCGATCGCCATCGTGCCCGCTGCCATTACTGCAACTACGGGATGCTCGTGCCCAAGGCGTGCCCGGCGTGCAAGGGACCGTATCTCGAACGGCGCGGATTCGGCACCGAAAAGGTCGCCGCACGAAATCTCGACACTGTGGCCGACGGCGCGCGTGGCACGGCTCGATCGCGACACCGTGCGCCGCAAAGGCGCAGCGGCCGATATTCTCCGATCGATGGCGGCCGGCACGATCGACGTCCTCGTCGGCACGCAGATGATCGCCAAGGGGCACGATTTTCCGCGCGTGACGCTCGTCGGGGTCGTTTCGGCCGACGTCGGGCTCGGGCTCGCCGATTTCCGCGCCGCCGAGCGCACGTTTCAGCTGCTCACGCAGGTGGCGGGGCGGGCCGGGCGGGGAGCGGAGCCCGGCGAAGCGATCGTGCAGACCATCTACCCCCATCACTACAGCATCGAGCACGCCTGCCGGCAGGACTACACCGCGTTTTTCGCCAAGGAGCTCGGCTATCGGCAGGCGATGCGATATCCGCCGCTGACGGCGATGGTGAACATCGTCGTCAAGGGCGCTGATGCGCGCGCGGCGCTTGACCGACGCGGCCACGCTCGCGCAGCACCTGCGGAACAACGCCGACGTCGGGCGATTCACGCGTGCTGGGCCCGGCGCCCGCGCCGGTCGCAAAGCTGCGCGGCGAATATCGCGCGCAGATCTTCCTGAAAGGGCAGCCATCGCGCGAGCATGCGGGAGGCCGTGCTCGCGGCGCTCGCCGCCGAGCCCGATATGCGCCGCCGCGTGTCCATCGACATCGATCCGGTCTCGATTCTGTGAGCGGACCACTTTTCACCAAGCCGTCGACGGCGCGTGCTGATGTTCTGGGGCGCGCTCGCGGCTGCTCAATCTCGCGGCGGGGGTCGTCGTCTCGTCGCAGCCGCATCGCCTGTACGACCTCGAGTCGATGATGCGATGGGGACGATACTGGCTCGTCGAGGGGACGAACGTCTACGAGCCCGGCCGATGGGGGTCGGTCGACTATCCGCCGAACGCCGTCGTGCTGCTCTCGCCGCTCGGCCTGCTGCCGCTCGGTGCCGCGCATCCCATCTGGATGCTGATGAACATCGCGATGGCGATGCTCGCGCCGTATTGCGCGGCGCGATTCTTCCGGCCGCACGATCCGTTCAGAGTGATTGTGCTTCCCATCCTGATGTTTCTCTGCTGGGGAGGCGTGCGCACGCTCACGCAGTTCACGCTGTCGCGCTGACGTGCTCCATGGCGGCGATGATGGTCGCCGCCCGCCAGCCCGATCGCAGGCGGCGCCTGGCTCGGGCTCGCGCTGATGAAGCCGCAGGTCGCCGTGCCGGTGTTTCTGTGGAGCGTGTTCACGCGCCGCTGGTCTGTCGTGCTCACGTCGCTGGCGGTGGTCGGCGGCCTGGTCGCCGTCTTCTGTCTCCGCGTCGGGCGCGCACCCGCTCTGGGTCGCCGCCAGATACGTCGAGATTCTCGCGGTCGTATCACACGGGAGACGCGATCCTGGCCGGCATCAGCGAGCTTCGGCCGCTGATCTCTCAGCTCGTCACCGACGTGTCGGAGGTCGACGCGATTGCCAGCTCGATTGCGCTCGGGCTGCTGGCGGGCATCTGCGTGGCAGGATTTCAGGAAGGCGCCGTCAGAAAGCGCGTGCTGTACGCGGCGCCGCCGCTCGTCGCGTGCTGGTCGCTGATGACGTTCTACCACCTCACGTATGGGTTCGTGATTCTGCTGCCGGTGATGATGCTGCTGGCGTTGAACGACGCGCCGCGCTCGCGCTGCGGCAAGGCGCTCTTCTGGATGCTGCAGCTCGGCATGATGTTCGACATCCCCGGCCTGAGCCGCCGCGCCGGCCTCGCGAGACACGCCGCTCTTCGTGAACGTCCTCGCGCACGCCGATCGCGCGCTGATCGTGACGCTCTTCGTCGGTCTCGTCGCCCTGGCGTGGCGCGAAGCGCCGGAGGCTAGCGCACCGTAACGTAGAGATCCTAGTCGAGACCTGAGCGGGTCCGTACTGGCTCCGATGCTAAGCTGTCGCTGCGGATCGCAGTCAGCTGATCTGCGTTCTGTTCGATCACCTGCCGCAGGCGCGGCGGGTAGTCCTTCTGAGCCGCGAGAAACGCCGTGACCGTCTGCGCCGCGGCGGGGGAGTTGTGGCCGCCGAGCACCGCGTTCGTCCAGTCGAGCGGAAAGAAGATGTCGCCGGTCCGCTGAATCTCTCGCAGCATTCGAGGCTCGGCTGGATGTACCGCTCGGCATGCGCGCGGCGCAGCGGATGATTCAGGAATCGCAGCCCGTCGGCGACCCACCGCTCGTGCTGCGCGGTTCTCGACGCGCGCGAGGCTGCGCGAAAAACGCGTCGCGCGTCTGCGGCGTCGGGCGACAGCGCGGGCGTGACGAACGCGAACCGCGCCTTGCCGATCGGGATTCGTGATGCGCGCGTGCTGCTCCGCGAGAATCGCGTCGGTGCCGGCGCCGCCGCGCAGCGCCAGTTCCTGCGCCATGTCGATGAAATCGTTTTCCGCGAACGTCAGGCCCGGGATCTGCTCCTGCCGCCGCCAGACGCGTTCGAGATAGGCAAGGCCGTCGGGCGTGGTGACCGTTCGCCGGAACGCGGCGAAGTACGCCGACTTCAGCGAGGTCGTCGAGGCGCGCGTCGATGCCCGCCGCGCAGCGTCTGCTCGAGCGCGGCCGGCGACGGATGCGCGCTCGGCGTCGGAGAGATAGCGCCAGAACAGCGTCGTGCATGTGCGCGAGGATCCGCTCGACGTTCAGCTCTTCGGACTCCGCGGGCAGCGTGCGCAGAGCCAGATCGAACAGCTGCCGCGGCTGCGTCTTCTCCTTCGAGCATGTCGTCCCACAGCGTGACCCACGCGATGCCGCGCGTCAGGCCATCGCCGATCTCGCTGAGATGATTCAGGAAGAATTGCCGGCTTCTGTCGTCGAGCACGAACAGCCCGTAGCCGGTCCCTTCGCCGTTCGCGAGGACGTAGTTCGGCAGCGGCAGATCCGCCGACGCGCGGCACCTCGACAGATGGCCCGTCCATCTTCACCGTCGTGATGCGCGCGCCATGCTCGTATCCGAGCGCGACCTGCAGCTGCTGGTTCCAGCGCAGCGATCGGCCGCGCGGATCCGATTGCGTGAACGAGAGCCGCGACACCTTGCCGTTGGCGGTCTCCAGGTTCGTCGCGATGGTCGGCCGCCCCGGCTCTGCTCGACCCACGCGCGGCTCCACGCCGCGAGGTCTTCGTCGGTGCGCGCGTCGAGAATCGCGATGAGATCGGTCCACGTCGCGTTCCCGAAGGCGAAGCGGGTGAGGTACTCGCGCAGGCCGTCGCGCAGCTCGTCCGGTCCGAGCATCTGCTCGAGCTGGCGCATGACGATCGGCGCCTTCTGGTAGATGATCGGGCCGTACAGGCTGCCGGCGTCCTTCAGGTTGTCGAGCGGCTGCCGAATCGGGTTCGTGCCGGCCGTGCGATCGACGTCATAGGCCGACGGATAGTGCTGCAGGAAGAAGCGCAGCTCGTGGTCGATGTCGGGAAACGTCGGGTTGACGATCTTCGCCGCCATGAAGTTCGCGAACACTTCCTTCAGCCACACGTCGTCGAACCACTTCATCGTGACGAGATCGCCGAACCACATGTGCGCCGTTTCGTGCGCGATCAGGTTCGCGCGCCACAGCTGCTGGTTCTGCGTCGCGGTCTTGTCGAGGAACAGAGTACGGCGCGTTGTAGAAGATGGCGCCGGCGTGCTCCATGCCGCCGAACTGAAACGCCGGCAGGAGCACGAAGTCGAGTTTCTGAAACGGGTACTTGCGATCGGTGTAGGTTTCGAGCCAGTCGATCGCCTGCTGATGCAGATCGAAAATCGTCTCGCGGTTTGCCGCGACCTTCGCGGCGTCGGTTTCGCGGTGGTACATGTGAAACGCGCGGCCGCTGCGTTCGCCGCGTTCGACCGAAAACTTTCCGGCCGCGAAGCCGAACAGATACGTCGGAAGCGCAGCCGTCTGGCCGAACCGGACCGTCGCGCGATCGCCCGATGTCTCGCGGCCGATCTCGGGCGCGTTCGAGACCGCGGCCCATGCGGCGGGAATCTCGAGCGAGAGCGAGAGCGAGCCTTTGATGTCGGGCTGGTCGAAACAGGGAAACGCCTGCGAGGCGCGCGCCGGCACGAACAGCGAGTAGAGAAACTCGTCGTGACGATTCAGCGCCTCGTCGCCCGCGGTGAAGGCGATGTCGACGATGTTCTCACCGCGCGTGAGCGACTCTGCCGGGACGACGAGATGACCGTGCTCGGAGCGGATGGCAACCGCCTGGCCGTTGGCCGTGATTGACGAGACGCTGCTCCGCCGGCTGCGCAAAATCGAAAATCAACGGGCGCCCGGTCGGCGAGGACGAGGCGGATCGCTGCGGTGCCGCGCACCGGCTCTTCCTTCTTCGACGGGATGCTCAGCGACAGCGCGTATCGGACCGAACTGATGTTGGCCGCCCGCTCAGACGCGAGCGTCTGAGAAATCCCTTCGGTGGGCGGCGTCACGGTTACAATTCGAGAACCCATACGTTGAGCGAGCCACCACGCGGCCGGCACACAGAGCGCGACCGCCGCCACGACAATCCATTTCCGCGACATGAGTCCGTGCGGCCAATGATACTCAAGGGTCTGTGTCGCCGCGCTGTCTGCGTCGTCATCGTCTCGGCCTGCACGCAGCGCCGCCGCCGCCGCCGGCCGTTCGTTTCACCGTGCCCATTCCGGACGATCGCATCCTCGGCTCGTTCGCCGTGTCGCCCGATGGCGAGCGGCTCGTGTATTCGGCCGAGAGCGCGCCGGATGGACGCCGGCGCCTGTTCGTGCGATCGCTTGCGTCGGACGCGGCGCGCCGATCAGGAACTGCCGGACACCATCGGCGCAACGACTCCGTTCTTCTCGCCGGACGGTTCGTCCGTCGCGTATTTCTCGCGCGGCGCGATCTGGCGCATGCCGGCCTCGGCGGCGGAACGCCCGACTCGCGTCGTCGATGCGCCCAGCGGAGTCTGCCGGCGGCACCTGGACCGAGGACGGCCGCATCGTCTTTGCGCCGCTCGATACGGGACTCATGGCTGTGCCGCGCCGGCGGAGGGCACGCCGGACGACTGACCGAGCTGAACGCGCGCAGACGATGAGCTCGAGCATGGCTGGCCGCACGCGCTGCCCGACGGATCGATCGTGTTCACCGTGTCGCAGCGCGGCCGCGATCCGCATCTCGAAGTGCTCTCGCCAAAGGGAAGCGCACGCGGCTGCGCGTGCCGATCATCGGCCAGGCGCAGTTCGTCGAGACCGGGCACCTGATCTACAGCTTCCTCGGCAATCTCATGGCGGTGCGGTTCGACGCTCGACGAGCGCGACGACCGACGGCGTTCCCGCGGTCATCGCGAAAGGCATTCAGACGTCGAGCGGATTCGGCGCGCTCGGCCGATCGGGTTTCGCCGTGTCGCGAACAGGCACGCTCGTCTGGCTGCGCGCCGGGGCCGACGAAGGGAAGAGCCGGCTCGTTCGCGTCGAGCGGGACGGCAGCGTGTCGCCGCTCGCGACGCCGGCCGACGTCACTGCAGACGCCGCGACTGTCTCCCGATGGCCGCCGGCTCGCCGTCGTCGCCAGGTCCGGCGTGATGACGCGCGAGATTCGCGTGCTCGATGCGGCGCAGCCCGATCGCGTCATGCTGACGATTCAGGGCGGCGACAACCAGTCGCCGGCCTGGAGGGACAGCCGCCGGCTCACGTTCGGATCGAATCGCGAGGGGCTTCAGAAGATCTATGTCGTGTCCGTTGATCAGAAGCGGCCGCCGGTGCCGCTCTTCACGGCCGACGCGACCGTTGCGCGCAATCCCGCAAGCTGGGCGCGCGCGTCTGCTCGCGCTCTACGAAATCGAGCCGGCGCGCGGCCGCAACGTGCTCGTGTACCGCATCGGCGAATCGATCGCGCCGGTCGCCGCAACCGACGCCAACGAGCGCTCGCCGAGCCGTGTCGCCCGATGGCCGATGGATCGCCTATGTGTCCGACGCGTCGGGCCGGGACGAGGTGTATGTGGCGCGGCTCGATCGGACCGGCGAGGCGATGCAGATGACGAAGACCGGTGCGACCGAGCCGGTCTGGACGCGTGAAGGACTGTTCTATCGCGAAGGCGAGCGCATGATGCTGCGCGCGCTCGAGCAGCGGAAGCCTGGGAGAGCCGCAGGCGCTCTTCGAAGGACATTTCGAGCGCGATCCCGGCGCGAATCTCGCGTCCTACGACGTCGATCCGCAGGGCCGATTTTTCATCATGCTGAAGAGCGCATCGCAGCCGCGCGAGCTGCGGGTGGTGAAGAACTGGGGGACGGAGCTGTCGCAGCGCAGGCGCTGTGACCGGTTAGCTCTGAGCTGGAACCTATTTGTCCGTCTTCAGCAGCATGCCGCGCGCGCGCAGGTCCGTGCGCCGCACGCTGACTTCGGTCTTTGACGGCGGCACGAGCCGGCTCGGCCTCGCGTAGGTCACGCGATACTGATTCGACAGTTCCGTCGCGAGCTGCCGCGACTTCAGCTCGAGGCTCGTCGGCACCAGCACTTCTTCGAAGCGCCCGCCGGTTTCCGACGTGCCCTTGCTGACGACGATCTCGCGTCCCTGTCCGCCGATGCCGCAGCCCACCTGCAGGACGTGCAGCGAGGCGCCGCCCGCGCGAAAGAAGCGCAGCACCTCGGTGTACTGGCGATAGCTCATCTCCGGTCCGACGCCGGTGATGACCGCGATCGCCGAGCGCCACATCGTCCGCTTCGCGAGCCCCTGCGACGTTTCGGCGATGCCGTCGAGCAGGTAGTTGGCCGCCTCGTACGCGAACATGTTGTCGGCGGCCTTGCGCAGCGCCGCGCGATCGGTCGTGTAGCCGACGAGAATCGTCGGACGCTCCGCGAGCGTGATGAGCGCGAGCTGCACGTCGTCGCGCGTCGCGTCGATGAACGCCGTCACCGCCTTGCGCAGCAGCGAGAGCCTCGGGCGCATCGACACGCTGTTGTCGACGAGCAGCGCGATCTGCAGCGGGTCGTTGTCGCGCGCCACGCGCAGAATCTCGCGCGCCTGGCCGTCTTCGCGGACGATGAAATCCTTGATGGTGAGGTCGAGGACCGGCGCGCCGTCCTTGTCGACGACGCTGGTGTAGATGACGCGCTCGTCGGCCTGCGCGAAGAGCGGCGAGGCGCCGCGAGAAGACGGCGAGCGCAGAAGAATGCGGCGCATAGAACGCGAAAGGGGCAAGGGTAGTATCACTGCCCCTTACCCCTCACCCTTACCCCTACCCCTGCGGCGTACGTCAGCCTACCGCTTCCAGGTATAGAGCATGCCGACGTAGACGCGATGCGCGCCGCGGCTCTTCGATTTCGCGAAGAAGGCCGGCGCGTCGCTGTTCGAGTTGACGAACAGGTAGCGGTAGTCGATGCGGAAGCCCCAGTTCGGCGCGTCGGCGCCGCGGAACAGCTTGACGCCTGCGCCGATGTTCTCGGCGATGAACATCTGCGTGCCGACCGTGTCGACGTCGTAGCCGAACACCTTGGTCGGCACGCGCGGCGACAGCGCGACCGCGCCGATGCCGCCGGTGATGTAGATCGGCGCGCGCTTGCCGGTGGTGCCGCCCGGAAAGAACACGATGTTGCCGGAGTAGCTCCACACCGTCGGCATCTGGTTGTGGATGAGCGTCGCGTTGTTGAAGTGCACGTCCTGCGCCCAGCCGACGCTGCCGGTGAACTCACCTTCGACCGCCACCGCGTCGTTGAAGTAGTAGGTCAACCCGCCGCCGGCGGTGTAGACGTTGAAGTTCACTTCCTTGTTGTCGTCGCCGCCGACGAAGAAGGTGCCGCCACCGGGAAAGCCGCCAATTTCGACCTTCCCTGCACCGATCGTCGCATCCTGCGCCGACGCGACCGAGCATCCTGCGAGCAGGATCAGCGGCGGCAAGGAAAGCTCTAGAGCCACGAATCATTACCATCCTCCTCAGAGAAGCGTGCATAGCTGAGCGCACACTTGTTCCAGAAAATAGGCCTGAATACGCGTGCTTTGGTCGAACGGCGTGGAGTCTACCATAACCTCGGCCGCCATGGTCGACTCGGAATGTACTCACCGGCTGAGCAATTCGGTCGGCTCGATCGGGTTCGGCGTGAAGCAGAGGACGAACATCGACGAGCGCGAGCACCGCCAGCCAGATGCGCGTGCGGTCGAGCGGGACATCTTCGTCGATGGTGCGCGGATGACGCGGTCCCATGACGAGCGTCATCGCCACCAGCAGGAACGTCCAGACGAGCCAGCTCGTCGAGAAGAACGTCAGGCCGATCGCGACGCAGATCGACGCGAGCGTGACGGCCGTCGATCGCCGGCCGAGCACCGCGTACGAAATGTGGCCGCCGTCGAGCTGCCCGATCGGGAAAGAGATTCAGCGCCGTCGCGAGCAGGCCGAACCACGCGGCAAACGCCATCGGATGCAGGTTCAGCGAGTACCCGTCGGCAATCGATCCCCACGTCAGCCAGGTCGCCGCTTGAAAGAGCAGCGGCTCTCCCAGCTCGAATCCCGACGAGGTTTTCGGGCACGCGCACGACCGGCGACATCGCGATGCCGACGAACAGCGCGGGCACCGCGAACACGAAGCCGGCGAGCGGTCCCGCGATGCCGATGTCGAACAACATCCGCTTGGTCGGAATCGGCTCGCGGATTCGGATGAACGCGCCGAGCGTGCCCGTCAGCACGAGCGGCATCGGGATAAAGAACGGCAGCGAGGCGTCCACCTGATAATATCGGCACGCGAGATAGTGACCGAGCTCGTGCGCGCCGAGGATGAGCAGAATCGTGCCGCTGTACCAAAGACCCTGCAGCAAGCAGCGTCGGTGCTGACGGTCGACCGGCCGGCGTCCGAAATCGGACGCATATCCAGCGTAGTGATCGGCTCCGACCAGCGTCGTGCTCGCGAGCGTCAGCACGAACAGCGTGAGATGCAGCCAGCGGCGGTCCTGGAACTTGCGCGCGGGACGTAAAGGTGACGGGGAGCGGCGGCTCGCCCTCGACCGGGCTCGGGTCAGGCGGAAGCGGATCGTGCACGCGCGGGCTTTCGGCTAGCTGATATTCTGGAGATCTTTGCCGGGCTTGAAGCGGATGGTCCGGCCGGGCGGGATGCGGACTTCCTTGCCGGTCCGCGGGTTGCGCCCGATGCCGCGCTTGCGCGGCTTGACCTGGAACACCCCGAAGCCGCGGAGCTCGATGCGCTCGCCCCGCTGCATCGACAGCCGCATCGCGTCGAACACCGCGTCGACGGCCACCTCGGCCTTCACCTTGGTGATGTCGGCGATCTTCGAAACCTCGTTGACGATGTCGACCTTGATCATGCTTAGGCTCTCCTGCGGGGTTGTAAATATATTAAGAAACAACCACTTACGCTGTCAAGGTATCGGCTAAGTGGGCTTTCGACTTCATACATGGCTTCCAAACAGCTCCCCGCCGTCGTCCTCGTCGGTCGCCCGAATGTCGGGAAATCGACACTTTTCAACCGCGTCGCCGGCACCCGCCGGGCCATCGTGAACCCGACGGCCGGAACGACCCGCGATGTCATCCAGCAGCCCGCCGACTGGCGCAACGTGCCGTTTCTGCTGACCGACACGGCCGGCATGTTCGGCCAGAGCGAGGATCCGCTCCAGAAGCAGGTGCTCGAGCACGGGTGGCGCGCGCTCGAAAATGCCGCCGTCTTCGTGTTCGTCGTCGATGGACGCGAGGGGCTGGTGCCGGCCGACCTCGAAATCGCCGAGGCCGTCCGCGCGAAAGGGCGGCCGGTCATCGTCGCGATCAACAAGACCGACGACAAGCGCGCGAAGGCGGGCGCGCTCGATTTCTACGAGCTCGGGTTCGAGCCGGTCATGGAGATTTCCGCGGAGCACGGGCAGGGCATCGGCGATCTCCTCGACGAAGTGATCGAGCGGCTGCCCGAGGCGAAATCGGAAGAGCAGAAAGCGGAAGAGCCCGAGCCGCGGATTGCGATTGTCGGCCGTCCGAACGTCGGGAAGTCGTCGCTCGTCAATCGCATCCTGCGCGAAGAGCGCATGCTCGTCAGCGATGTCGCCGGCACGACGCGCGATTCCGTCGACACGAATTTCCGCTGGCATCAGCGCCAGTTCCGCATCGTCGACACGGCAGGCATCAGGAAGCCCGGGCGCGTGGCGCGCTCGGGAGCGGTCGAATCGGTCAGCGTGCTTCTGGCGCAGGCGCGCGATTGCCGACGCCGACCTCATCGTGCTGGTGATCGACGCGACGCTTGGCGCGGCCGATCAGGACGGCGCGATTGCCGGCGAAGCCGAGCGCGCGGGGCGCAGCGTCATCATCGCCGTGAACAAGTGGGACCTGGTGAAAGGCGAGGGGCAGGATTTTTCGAAGGTGTTCGACGACAAGCTGCGCTTCAACCTGAAGTTCCTCGATTTCGCGCCCATCGTGCACATCTCCGCGCTGACCGGCGAGCGCACGCCGAAGCTGCTCGAGGTGGTCGACAAAGTGATGGAAGAGCGCACGCGCCGCATACCGACGCCGGAGCTGAACCGGTTTCTGCAGGAGGTGACCGCGGCGCATCCGATGCCGAGCCCGGGCAGAACGGCCGTGCGGATTCTGTACGCCGCGCAGGTCGGCGTCGCGCCGCCGACCTTCGCGCTGTTCACCAACGTGGCGACCGAGCTGCACTTTTCCTACGAGCGATTTCTGAAGAACCGCCTCCGCGAGAAGTTCGGATTTTCGGGCACGCCGATTCGGCTGCAGGTGCGAAAACGGAAAAGCGTAAGTCGCGACCTGCTATAATTCCCGCAAGTTGCAGCAAACAGGACTGTTTGTGGCTGACGTCGAGATTCCCAAGCGCGCGCTCTTCAAGGCGTCCGAAGTGTGCGAGATCGCCAGCGTGCAGCCCTACGTCCTGCGTTCGTGGGAGTCGGAATTCCCCGATCTCGGCGTGTCGAAATCCGCCGGCGGTCCGCGCATCTACCGGCGCGCCGACGTCGAGCGCGTGCTCCACATCAAGCAGCTGGTGTTCGCCGACGGTCTGACGCTCGCCGGCGTGCGGCGCCGCATCGACGAAGAGGCGCCGCCGGTGCTCGAAGAAGCCGAGGCCGCGCCCATCAGGGAGCTGCTCGGCCGCAACGCGAAGGAGCGGCTCGCCGAGGTGAAGCGCGGGCTGATGGGCATTCTCGAGATGCTGAACGGACGCCCCGGCGAGGCCCGCGCGTACGCGCCGCCGCCGACGCCGCGCGCGGCGGCGCCACCGAAGCGCAAGAACGGATCGCGCTCCGCCAAACCCGCCGCGCACCGTCCGCGAAGAAAGCGCCGCCGGTAACGACGTCAGCTGCAGCTCTCAGCCCGACGTATTCTTGACCCGTGGAGCTCGTCGCCATCCGGCGAGTCATTCTCGTGCGTGCTGATCCTCGGAATGGGCGGGCTGCTCGCCGAGCTCGCGCTGATCGCGCACTATGAGGATGCGACGCAGTGGATTCCGACTCGTGCTGCTCGCCGCCGGACTCGTCGCGCTCGCCTTCGATCTCGTCCTCGCACGCGGCTGGACGCAGCTGCTGGTTCAGCTGACGATGGTGCTGCTCGTGGCGGCGGGAGTGCTGGGCATATACTTTCATTTTCACGGCAGCCGGGAGTTTCAGCTCGAGATGGATCCGCAGATGCGCGGGACCGACTCTGGTGTGGCACGTGCTGCGGGCGAAGTCGCCGCCGACGCTCGCGCCCGGCTCGATGATGCAGTTGGGCATTCTGGGTCTCGGCTATGCTTATCTAAGGAGAACACGATGAAGCACTATGAGTGCGATACGTGCGATGGGTGCGATGGTGCGGTGCTGTTTGCGCGCTCGCTGCTCGCGTCGCTCTGCGCAGGTGGGAAAGTCACTCGGCGTCGTCGACGCGAATACGGCAACGGAACAGGTGCTCGCTGGCGGCGCCGAACATGAGCGCGCCTGTCGTCAAGGCGCTCATCGCCGCGCGCCCCTTCAACAGCATCGTCGATCTCAACAAGTTTCTGCTGAGCCAGAAGCTGACGCAGGAACAGGCGAATCAGTTCTACGGCAAGGCGTTCGTGCACGTGAACCTGAACACCGGTACGGCTGAAGAGATCATGCTGATCCCCGGCGCCGGCAAGCGGATGGCGCACGAGTTCGAGGAATATCGGCCGTGGCGCAACTGGGCGCAGTTCCAGAAAGAGATCGGCAAGTACGTCAATCAGCAGGAGGTCGCGCGGCTCGCGCAGTACACGTTCATTCCGGTCAACATCAACACGGCGAGCGACGCCGACATTCAGACGATTCCCGGCGTCGGCGCGCGCATGCTGCACGAGTTCAAGGAATATCGTCCCTGGAAGTCGATCGAGCACTTCCACAAGGAAATCGGCAAGTACGTCGACGAGAAGGAAGTGCGGCGGCTGCGCGAGATACGTGGTCGTGCAGTAGGGTCGTGGTGCGGCGTGGGATCAGCCACGGACCCGTGATCCGCTGTACAATCACCGCGTCGGGATGTGGCGCAGCCTGGTAGCGCACTTGACTGGGGGTCAAGGGGTCGCTGGTTCGAATCCAGTCATCCCGACCAACTTGAATTCTGGTCACGTTCTCCCCGGTCAGGAAGCCGTGACCGCCGTTCTGACGGACGGCAAGTCGAGCCCTGGCTCTCCGCTGTGTTTCAGGTCGGCCAAATTCATCTCTTTCAGCGGACCAGACGCGTTCAAGCCCAGGCGCGCCGACGCCCCGTCGAAAATCTGTTTGACAGACTTCTTGGCATCCTGGAGCTCGAGCAGTCGCTTCTTCGTGCGGCTCAACTCGGCCGCGATGTCCTGGTCAAGGGCTTCAAGCTCTGACATCGCAGTCTGTCGCATGCGTTCATAGGTAATCTTCTGATCAGCGGTCAACACGATACGGCCTCCACTTTCTGGTTAGCGCGATGCCTCTGGCACACCGCTGGGATTGAAGTTAAACGTTACATCCACGCTGCTTTCGACCGGCGCGCCGTTCAGAGTCGCCGGTTCGAATCGCCAGCGCTGCGCAGCGGCTTGTGCGGCCGGGCGCAGAAGATTCGGGCCGTTGATCGCGCGCACGTTGACCACCTGACCTTGAGCGTCAACCGACAACGTGAGCGTCACACTGCCAGCGACTTTGGCCTGGCGGAGGTGGGTCGGATATTCAGGCAACGTGCGCCTCAATAAGCGCGGCTCTGTGCGCCGTATCGCGATTGCCGGCGCCACAGCACGCGGCTCGAGACGCGAAGGGGCCGCCACGGCCCCACCGGGAGTGACCGGTGCCGCGGGAGATGCAGCATTCGGCGCCGCTGTCGTCACCGATCCGGTTGCGCTCGCCGCCACCGCCGTCGTCGGCTGCGACGGTTTGGCGGTCTCAATGCCAGGTGGCGGCGGCTCGGGAGCGCGAGCCACTGCTGGCGTTGACGCTGATTCGAGAGGTCGCGCGGGCACGCTCGGCGACGTTTCCAACCGAGCAGGGGCGGGTACGGCCTGTCGAGCCTCAGATGGCGGCGCCGGAGTTCGCACTCGCGTGTTACCGCTCGATCCGGCGCTCGAAACCCGCGGCGGACTCGCCGGGAGCGGCCGTGCAGCACCGCCAGTTGTACCAACCGATCCAGTTGTCTCGCCGGCCGAGTTGATCACAGGCGGAACGCCTGAACCGGGAACCGATGCGGTTATCGGTTCTGCCGTTGTGCCGACCGCCGGTGGTGCCGTGGACAGGGCTGCGCTCTCGGTCTTCCCGCTCTGCCAGGCCAACACACCAAAAGTCATGATTGCCAGGGCGCCCACCAGGACCGGGAGCCGTGACGGCCGCCAGCGCCGCAGCAGCGCGCTCACATACGCCTGTGCGCTGCTTTCCTCGGCGACTGTAGGAGCGGGTGCAGGGGGTGTGATGGCATCCTCCCGCAGCGGTTGCTCAGCTAATAGCCTTGTCAATTCTTGCCGCCACGGAGCCAAGGCGTCCGATACATCATCCGAAATTTCGACCGGACGAGATGGTGCGGCTGGCTCGAGTGGCGCGCGCTCGCCCGCCTCTTCTCCAAGGATAGCGGCCATCAACGTGTTGAGATCGGTCGATTCCGAAAGGAGTTCACGCGGTCCGCTCGCGAGCTCCGACGAGGTCCGGGTGCGCTGCTCGCCCGACGTACTCCTTGCTGTTTCAGTCAGCTCGGTCCCCTGTGTGTCAATCTCGTTCAGCCGCGCGTCAATCGCTGCGAGGTCAACGGGCCTCGAACCGCCATTGTCAGGAGTCCCTTCGCGTGGAACGCTAGCGCCACCGCTCTGGCTTCCGACGAATTCCGTTCGTGCCATAAAATCCTTTGAATTCGAATGTCAGGAAGTTCCTAATTTGCCGCATGAGGCCCGGCCTGTCAACGATAAGAGGGACGTAGGGCAGCGAAAACGCACAGATGACTCATTAGACCCATGTGGGGCGCGGCGGGAAAACTAGGGAAATAGGGCACCAAACCCACAAGCCACGGCGGACAGGGTGCGCGTATCATGTAGGGGTGTCCGGGGGCCACACCCCCAATCCTTTCGACGGCGAATTCACGTCAATTGATCACTACTGCTCAGGTCTTCTGGGTCGCGCTCCTTACCGCATTGGCGACGGGACTGGGCGCGCTGCCCGTCCTGTTCCTCAAAAACTCTGAGCCGAAGTGGCGCGGCATTGCCGCCGCGACGGCGAGCGGCATGATGCTGTCGGCGTCGGTGTTCGCGCTCGCCGACGAAGCGCTTGGGCGCGGCGGCGCGATCGAGGTCGTGGGCGGCATGCTCGCAGGCGCGCTGTTCTTCTCGTGGACGTCACGCATCATCGAGCAGCGCGGGTGGACCCTGAGCGGGCTGAACGAGAAAACCTCGCGCCAGACCCTGTTGCTGCTGCTGACGCTCTTCATTCACAGCATTCCCGAAGGCGCCGCGATTGGCGTCGGGTACGCAACGGGTGAAATCAAGTTCGGCTGGCTTCTGGCAGTGGCGATCGGTGTGCACAACATCCCGGAAGGTACGGCGGTGTCGCTGCCGCTGCGCGCGAACGGCGCGTCGGTATGGCGGTGCGTGTTGTATTCGGTGCTCACCAGCCTGCCCCAGCCGATCGTCGCCGTACCGGCCTTTCTGCTCGTGTCGATCTTTCAGCCGCTGCTGCCGGCGAGCCTCGGTTTCGCCGGGGGGGCGATGATCTTCCTGGTCATCCAGGAGTTGTTGCCGGAGGCCTTCGAGCATTCATCGCCGACGGAAGCTGCGTGGGGTGTCACCATCGGTCTCGTCGGCATGCTGGGGTTCATCGCGGCGATCGGCCTGTAACAGCCAGACCTTTGCTACAATTTCCTGTTTGCGCGCCACTATTGTTCTTCTTCTCGGCGCCGTCGCATGCTGCGTTCCTGCGCAAGCCCAGAGTCTGCAGCCATCAGGTTGGGACGAGGGGCTGAAGCTCGTCGAGGCCGTTGACACGAACCCCGATCCGAAGATTGTCGAGATTGCACTCGACGCGCGCGTCTCGTCGCTCGAAATCGTATCCGGCGCGCGCACCGATGCGTGGACGTACAACGGCGGTTTGCCTGGCCCGCTGATACGTGCCCGGCGCGGCGATCGAGTGATTGTGCACTTTGTAAATCGCCTCCCTCAGTCGACCACCGTTCACTGGCACGGCGTGCAGGTACCCATTGAAATGGACGGTGTGCCGGATGTATCGCAGCCGCCAGTCGAGCCGGGTGGAACCTTCACCTACGACTTCGTCGTTCCCGATGCGGGATTGTTCTGGTATCACCCGCACGTGATGTCGGCCGCGCAGGTGGGATTCGGACTCTATGGTCCGCTGCTCGTATCGGATTCCGACGATCCCGTGAAGGTGGCCGACGAGCTCGTGCTCGTGCTCAGTGATATTGCGACGGACGACAAGGGCAAGCTGCATCCGGCCGACAGCGGTGGCGTGCTCGGAGCACTGCTTGGCCGCGAAGGCAATCACGTGCTCGTCAATGGCAGGGTACGCCCGACACTGACGGTCCGCGACGGTGCGCTGCAACGGTGGCGCATCGTGAACGCGGCAAAGAGCCGGTACTTCGAGCTGGTACTGGGAGACGGACAGGCATTCGAGCTGATTGGTGTGGATGGCGGCCACATGGAGTATTCACTCAAACGCTGGACGATTGTCCTTGGTCCCGGCGAGCGCGCCGACGTGCTCGTCGCTCCCCGGCTCAACGGAGAAGACGTCACGCTCATCACCAACCCGTTCAATCGCGGGTACGGCAGCACGGAGTATCGATCGGCGGAAGATCTCATCGTCTTCAAGCCTGCCCGCATGCCGCGCGTGGCGCCAGCGGAACTGCCGACGGTCACCCGGAACATTCCTGCGATGTCCGCCAAAGGCGCGACGCCAATCGCGATCGATCTCGTCATGACGAAGGCGAACAGCATTACAGGATTCGCGCTCGAAGGCGGGCCGTTCTGGCGGAACTCATCGGTGCGGGCGGCTGTCGGCGACACACAACTGTGGACCATTACGAATAAAGCCATCTGGGCTCATCCGATTCATCTGCACGGGTTCTTCTTCCAGGAGGTGGATGAAAAGGGGATTCCAGTCAGCCCGCGTGCGTGGAAGGACACCCTGCATGTGCCGGTCGATGCGACGAAGCGGTTTCTCGTCACGCTCGGCCGCCGCGGGTCGTGGATGTTCCATTGCCACATCCTCGATCATGCGGAAGCAGGTCTCATGAGCACGGTGGACGTCGGCGACGTCGGCCCGGCACCCGCCCTGCACCTTCACTAGCTGATAGCTGGTCGCTGGCGGCATGTGCAGAAAGGGGCAGAGCCTGCGTCCTGGCCGTAGGACAATCGTCATCGAATGACGGGAAACCGCGCGATCGGACTGGCTGCGGCGTTCGTCGGTCTCGTCATCGGTATCGGTTCGTTCACCTTCGTCTACGCGAAGGGGTACTCCTACCTCACCAACGATCCGAAGGCGTGCGCCAACTGCCACGTCATGCAGGATCATTTCGACGCCTGGACGCGCAGCAGCCATCGCGCCGTCGCCGTCTGCAATGACTGTCACACCCCGCCCGGACTCGTGCCGAAGTACCTGACCAAGGCTCAGAACGGGTTCTGGCACTCCTTCTATTTCACAACCGGACGTTATCCGGATCCGCTGCGGATCACGCCGCGCAATCACAATGTCACCGAGCGCGCCTGCCGAAAATGCCATGGCGAAATGACGCTCGCCATCGATCCCGTCGCACGTTGAGAGCGGCGTGGGCGGCCTGCCAATGTACCAGTTGTCACAATGACGTAGGACATATCGAATGAGTCGCACGACGATTCGGCTGCGCCGGTCGTGATCGCGGTTGTCGCCGCGCTGGCGGCAGTCGCGGCGCACGGCGCTCCTCGTGAATATCTTTCAACGCCAGCAGGAAGCGCGGAACCCGTTCTATCGCGTCGTCGAGCTGGACGACGACATCGACGGATCCGGCGGTGTGGGGGAAGAACTTCCCGCTGCAGTACGACGGCTACAAGCGCACCGTCGATCAGGTGCGGACGCGGTACGGCGGCAGCGAAGCTGTTCCGCGCACGCCGACCGCGGCCGATCCGCGTTCGGTCGTCGCGCAGTCGCGGCTCGAGGAAGATCCGCGCTTGAAGACGATGTGGGCGGGCTACGCGTTCGCGACGGACTTTCGCGAGGAGCGCGGCCACGCGTACATGCTCGACGACCAGACGTTCACCGAGCGCCAGGCCGTCGTGCAGCAGCCGGGGACGTGCATGCATTGTCACGCGTCCGTGTACGTCCCGTACAAGACGCTCGGCGGCGGCGATCTCATCAAGGGCTTCGAGGCGATGAACCAGATGACGTATCAGGATGCGCGGAAGCTGGTGTCGCATCCGGTGGCCTGCATCGACTGCCACGACCCCGCCACGATGCAGTTGCGCGTGACGAGGCCCGGCTTTCTCGAAGGGATTCGGAAGGTGAAGGCGGCGCAGGGCATTCGGAACTACGACGTCAATCGCGACGCGACGCGCCAGGAGATGCGCGCGTACGTGTGCGGCCAGTGCCATGTCGAGTACTACTTCAAGGGACCCGAGAAGCGGCTGACGTATCCGTGGGACAAGGGTCTGCGCGCGGATCGAGATTCTGGCGTACTACGAGGAGACCGGTTTCAAGGACTGGACGCATGCCGAGATCGGGCGCGCCGATGCTGAAGGCGCAGCATCCCGAGTTCGAGATGTGGAACCAGGGCGTGCACGCGCGATCCGGCGTCGCGTGCGCCGACTGCCACATGCCGTACCAGCGCGTGGGCGCGATGAAGATCAGCGACCATCACGTGCGCAGCCCGCTGCTGAACATCAATCGGGCGTGCCAGACGTGCCACAGCTGGTCCGAGGACGAGCTCAAGTCTCGCGTGGAAACGATCCAGGATCGGACCTTCGAGGTGCGCAACGTCGCGATGGACGCGCTGCTGGCGCTCATTGCGCGACATCAAGTCTGCGAAGATGCGCGGCGCGACGGATGCCGCGCTCGAGGCGGCCGCGCCGCCATCAGCGGCGCGGCCAGTTCCTGCTCGACTTCATCGAGGCGGAGAACTCGATGGGATTTCACGCCGATCAGGAGGCCGTGCGCGTGCTCGCTTTGTCGCTCGACGAAACGCGGCGCGGCCAGGCATCACTTCCCGGCGGCGTTGCGACATCCGGTGCGAACATCAGGCAGGAGCGATAGTCACCTTCCGCGGATATTGCGAGTTGTCTTCCAGGAACGTCTTCTTCGACTCGAGCTCTTCAGACGTCGGCTGTACCCGGCCGATGGTGTCAATGACCCGCGACACGAGCGTGTGCTCGCCGGGTGTCGCGTTGTTCCATGCATAGGTGAACAGCTTCCACGAATACTTCGCGCGCGTGGCGGGATCGATCGTCGCCGGCTGCCACGGACCATCATCGACGCGCACCTCGACCGATTTCAGCGGCGTGCCGTCGTGCAGCGCGACCCCCAGGACCGTGTGACCACCGGCATTCTTCGAGACACGCGCGAGAAACGATTTCGGCTGCATGGTGGTGATGCCGGCCTCTGTCCATTTCACTTCGCCGTCAATCGTCTCACCCCGCAGTGTGCGGTAGTGGCGCCCCTGGAACTTGCCGAGGTACGCGTCTTCCTGCGCGTGTACGTGCGCCAGCCACTTGACGTTCGCCATGCCATACCAGCCTGGCACAAGGAGGCGCAGCGGGGAGCCCTGATGCCGCGTCAGCGGTTCACCGTTGAGCGCCCATGCCAGAAACGCGTCCGACGAGACGAGCTGCTCGCGCGTCATGCTCCGGCCGTATTGCTGTTCGACGGAGAACTTCTGCGTCCGGAATTCCACCTCTTCCTGCCCTCGGTCGGCGCCGAAGAACACGATCTCGCGCGCCTGGGGCCGGAGACCGCCGGCACGATCGAGCACCGCGCGCAGCGGCACACCGGACCATTGGCCGTTGCCGCACAGCCCCTGGAGCGGCCGCCGATTGCCCGAACACTCGAAACCCGCGATGAGCTCCGTATTGCCGACCTTGCGCAGTTCGTCGAGCGACAACGACACCGGGCGATTCACCAGGCCCGTCAGCTTCAGCCTGAATCCCGCGGGCTCGACGACAGGATGACCATAATGCTGCGTCGTAAAAAAACGATCGGCGGGAGAGAACGGTCCATCGATCGTGCGGATGTCGTACTGCCTGTTGACCGGTCCCGGAGCCGGGAATGCCGGCGGCGCATCCGTGAACGGCACGAGCGTGTCACCCTGCGCGATCGCGGGGATTGCCCATTCCGGAATATTGAGGAGCGCCAGGCTTGTGGCGGCCAAGGTACCCTTGAGCAGGTCGCGTCGGCTGCGTTCGATTGTCATGCGCGGTTCATATCACATGACGAACGCCTTAGGCAATTTTCCGCAGGTAAAGCGGACACTGGCTTGGCCCCACCCTTGCTTCACAAGCCGCATGTCACAACAACCTAGTAATCTCACGATGCACCGTGCGACCGAAAGTGTCTGGGATCGTCACGATTACGAGCATTCGCGCGCACGCTCGATCGGTATCCTCGGGTTTGCCCTTATTGCCGCAGGTACCGCGCTTGTCGGCATCGGATACAAGTCTCAGCTGGCAATCCTCCGGTGCCGGGCCACTGCGGTTCTGCCCAGGCGATCGGCGAAGCTCGACGAGGTCAACAAGGCCGCTGAGGCGTCATTCCCCGCCAGCGACCCTCCGGCCTTCACGTCTGCTGTGGGGAAAGCAGCCCAGGCCGAAAGCCGATAGAATTGCCGGATGGTGCTGAAGCAGGCCGCAGTCCTTCCGTTGGCCGCTGCCGCATTGGCCGTCGTCGTCTCCGCGCAGACACCACAGCAGCCGCGCTTCCTGCGTCCGCGCCTGAATACGGCGCCACTCCCCCCGCTTCCCGCGTCAAACGTCGCCGGCGGCGGGGAAGTGCTGATTGAAGCTCTGGTCGATCGTCGCGGCGTTGCGACGCGTCCGCTCGTGTTGAGATCGACGCCGCCTTACACGCAGTTTGTCCTGGATTCGATAGCACGCTGGACCTTCGAACCGGCTCGCTCCGTCGATTACCGGGGGGTCGAGACGACCGTCGAGATGCCGGTCACCATCTTTGCGTACCTATCGCCCGCCCGTCTTGATGAATACACCAACGATTGGCGAACCGGCGAAAGATCTGATGCAACCGTCCGGTGATGTTGCGCTGGCAACGATGACGGCGGCGCCTCTCTATCCACCCAATGCGCGGGACGGCGGCGTGTTGCTGTACGAGATTGCGCTCGATGACGCAGGCCGCGTAACCGAGACCAAAAATATCGCATCGGTGGGCGGCTTCGACAGCGCGGCGCGGAGCGCGCTCGCACAGTTTCGCTTTCGACCCGCATCGTACAGGGCCCGACCAGTGCCGGCGACGACGTACGTGGTCTTCGGCTTCAGATCGCCGGTTGGTGCGGGTCCCCTGGCGCCGGAGCCACCCAAGCCGGGTCCACCGAAGCCTTGAGTCCGGCGTCTGACTCGTCTCCTAAACAACTCAGCCGCGCGTATTGGGCGTGGGTCGCCGTGTGTGTGTCGTGGGGAACCACGTTTCTTGCGACGCGCGTGGCCATCGAGAGCATCCCGCCATTTTCGATGGCCGGTCCGCGTCATTTCATTGCGGGGGTGGTCCTTGCGATCATTCTGCGTCTGCGTGGCATCAAGCTGCCGCCTCGAGAATCGTGGGGCGGACATGCCCTTCTCGGTCTCCTGATGATCGGCTTCGGCAACGGCTGCCTCGTGTGGGCGCAGCAATTCGTCCCGAGCGGCGTGGCAGCCGTGCTGGTGTCGGTGATTCCGTTCTGGATGATTGGCGTGGAGGCGTTCATGCCCGGCGGCGAATCCGTCCGGACACGTCAGGTGCTCGGCCTGCTCCTCGGTTTCGGAGGCATTGTTCTGCTGACGAGCTCGAGTATGAATGATGCGGCGCCGACGCGTCAGATCGTGCTTGGCGTCATCATGACGCAATTCTCCTGTCTCGGCTGGGCGATCGGCTCGGCGTATGCCAAGCGGCATAAGCGCGACGAGAATTTGTTCGCCGCGACCGCCGTGCAGATCATGTTCGGCGGAGCGATCTTGATGGTGGTGGCGACCATTGCCGGCGAGTGGGGCGACGTGGCGCCGACCTCACGCAGTTTGATGGCGGTGTTGTATCTCGTGGTCGTCGGGACGTTCGTCGGTTACGTATGTTACGTCTACGCGCTGAAGCATTTGCCGGTGTCGATCGTCTCGTTGTACGCGTATGTGAACCCGGTGATTGCGGTGATCTTGGGCTCGCTGCTGCTGAAGGAGCGCTTCACGCCTCGGATGGCGATGGCGATCGCGATTATTTTCGTCGCGATGCTGATTGTGCGGAGCGTTGATACATCGCGTAGTTCGTGAGCACCTGCCTGACGTACGCGCGCGTCTGCTGATAGGGAATGCTGTCGATGAACAGCTCCTCTGGCAGTCCTTTCGCGGCATCCCACCACACCTGCACGCGCTCCTTGTCGGCGTTGTACGACGCGATCGTCGGCGCAAGCGCGCCCTTGAAGCGACCCTGCAGGGACGAAAGCAGCTTAGCCGCCAGTTCGGCGCTCACCTCTGGCTGCATCAGACGTTCCATGGCAGCGGGATCGGCAAATTCGGGATCGAGCTCGGCCGCCGTATACGGCATCACCTGAAATAACCCGACGGCGCCGACAGGTGAGCGCGCCGTTGGGTTGAAATGCGATTCCTGCCGCGCGAGCCCAATCATGAGGAGCGGATCGACCTTGTGTCGAGCGGCCGCCGCCGAGACGTCCGTCCAATACGCCCGAGGGTAGGCGAGCGCCCAGAAGTCACTGGGGAGATTCGTCGCAGGCTCCTGCAAGTACGGGCCGAAATACGACGACATCAATGTCGACGACGTCGAGTAGTCGCCGGCGGCTTCAGAGGCACGCGCCGCGAGCAGCGCGACGGCGTCGTCTCTGCGGAACGCCGCGTTGAGCCGCCGGGCGTAGACGGCCGCCTCCGAGAGCATCCGGGCGCGCGAGAGGAGTGCGGCCGCGTCGTAGTCGGGATGGGCCATCACCGCCTCGCTCAGCGTCAATTCAGGAAAGACGATGGATGCCCCAGGCAGAGAGGTGCCACTCCGCTTTGCGGCGCGCTCGCCGTAGTAGGAAAACGGAGCGCGCTGCGCAAGCGAAGCCCATAGCGCTCGAGCAGCGGATTTCGCGCCTGCGGCGTCCTGCGCGTATGCGAGCCAGAACGAGGCGGCGCGCTCGGTCTCGGAATCGGGCTTCAATTTCAGCACCTGCTGGAGCTCTTTGACCGCGCGCGCGGGATGGCCGGCCCGAAGAGCGGCGATCGCCGTCCGCCAGAGCGCATCGACACGCCCGGTGCGCGTCGGCGTCATCCTGTAGAGCGTGTCGTAGACGCTCAGCGCCTTCGACGGCTGCCCGATGCTGACCAGATATTCGGCGAGCAATCGCGCCGCGCCCTGGCGATCGCTCAGCGAGGCGCCCGCAACCGCTCCGCTCATGATCGCGCGCCCGCGCTTCTCGACGTCGGCCGAACGGGCCTCTCGTACATCGAGCCTGAAGAGCGTGACGAACACGTCGCTCGCTTCATCGCTATTCGCATGCTCGTCGAGGAATGCGTGAGCGCGCACGCGCGCCTCGGCGTTGGCGCGCAGTGCATAAAGGTGCCGAACACGCGCCGATTCGACGGCCGTGCGACGCGATGAGCGTGGAAAGTTCGTCAACCACTCGGACTGCATGTCGACTGCGCGGCGAAACGCCGCGATTCCCGCGAGGCGATCGACGATGGCGTCGTAGTCGGCTTCGCTGAGCGGTTCCGACACGCCTGCGCGCGACGACAGGCGGCGCGCGCCGGCGTCCGCGACCTCATAGGCGGCCAAATCGCGGAACGTGAGCTGAAGTTCGCGGTACGTCTCCAGCGCTTCCAGGGTCTTCCCTTCCCGCTCGAAGGTTTGCGCGAGACCGATTGCGGCCGCATCGGCCGCTGCCGTCCGGCCGGCGGCCTGCCGCGCCCGGCGATACAGCGGGGTGGCGCAATCGAACGCACCCGCGCCCCGGCACGCATCGGCGGCACGAAGGAGAAGATCCGATGGAGCGGCGCTGCCGAGCTCGGTGAGACCCTGAAGTGCCGGCTTGATGTCGCCGGCGGCAATCAAACCTCTGATCGACTCACGCGTGGCGAGACTGGCAATAGCGGGCTCTCGCGCGCCGATGGTCTGCCACACCGCGGCGCTCTCGCGGTGATTGCCCGCGGCAGACAGCGCGTGAGCCCGCTGGATCAGCGCCTCCGATTCGGCCGGGGCAGCCGCTGGACCGGGAAGCCGCGGCTCCTGACCGTGGACCTGAGCGGCACCGATGCTGAGAAGAAGCAGCAGCGTGCCGAAGATTTTCATCCCTTGCTCGTGAGCTCTTCGTAGGCTGCCTGGATTGTGCCCTCAGGGCTGCCCTCGTAGTCTGCGAACCTTGGCACAGCCGCGACCTTCACAATCTCGGCTGCGGGAAGGCCCGACGCAATCCCTTTCTGCACGTACGCAAGCAATCCGGAAAAGTAATCGCGGAACTTCAGCAGATCGGCCCGGGTGACGGTGACCGGCAGATTCACCTTGGCGTGGCCGGCAATGTAGATGGTGTCGGCCGAATGTTCTTTCGCCACCGATTCCAGCGTCACGATCCAGTTCTTGATGGATGCGCCGGCCCCGCGATCGACGCGCGGGTTGCGCAGGTAAAACATCAGATCGCCCATGTGCACCACGTTCGCATTCTGGAACGTGACGACGCTGTCGCCGCTCGTGTGGCCCGGACCGTAGTACTTCATGCTGACGGTTTCGCTCCCGACCTTCGCCGACCATGTCGTGTCGTAGGTGGTGTCCGCGTATGCCTGCGGCGTCTCGGCTTTGGCCGCGGCGGCTTGTGCCTTCTGAAGGGCCGGCACATTGCGGTGCGCGACGTGCTTCGCAGCCGCAGGGCGGAAGACCATATTGCCTGCTGTGTGGTCGCCGTGATGATGCGTGTTGATCAGCACGTCGATCTGCCTGGGGCTCATCTGCTTGAGATTACCGAGCGCGATCGTCGCAGTGTCGGCGAACTGCGTGTCGACGACGACCAGGCCATCGGGAGCCACGAGCATGCCGATTGTGCCGCCGCGCCCGGTGAAAATGCCGACGTTGCCGCGCAGCGGATCAAAGGAGGTTTGCGGCGGCGGAGGCGCCGGCGTCTGGCCGAACGCATGCGAAAACGCTCCGAGCGCGACCGAGGACGTGGCGAAAAAGTCACGGCGATTCAGCTTCATCAGCTCCTCCGATGTCACATTCTATAATGCCCCGCATGGGCGAGCATCATCATCACGACAGGATCGATAAACACGCTGTGCACCTGGCTCTGGTTCAACGCCTGCGGACCCAGGCGGCCGAGGTCGCGCGGCTGGCGCTCGGCCTCGATGAAACGGCGCTCGCAACGCGCAGCGTGCCCGGCAAGTGGTCGATGAAGGAGTTAATCTGCCACTTGAGGCGGATGGAGACGATCTTTGGCGAGCGCTTCCACCGGATGCTGGCGGAAGAGACGACGATCGCGCCCTACGAGAATCCCGACGGTGACGAGGTGTTTGCCGCGATGACGAAGCGGCCGACCGACGAGGTGCTCGCCGAGTACCTGGGCGAGCGCGATGCGCTCACCCGCACGCTCGAGGGGCTGACGCCGGGACAATGGCACCGCAAAGCCAAACACCCGCAATTTCCCCACTACGACCTGCACTTCCAGGTCGAATATATGGCGCACCACGAGGCGCACCATATCTATCAACTATTCCAGCGGCGCGTGCCATTCGGCAAACTGCCGCATTGAGGCTGATGCAGGGCTGAAGCCCTGCGCTACCGAAATGTTCACATCCGATCATGTCGGTAGCGCAGCCCTTTAGGGCTGCCATCAGCGTGCAGGCGTCAGCTTCACGTCCTGAATCACCGCGAGCAGATCGTCATCGGTGATCGATTTCTGTGCGTCGCAGAGTGCGATGATGCGGCGGTACACCTGATCGAGCTCGAGCCGGGTGAGGGTGTGGCCGATCGCTTCGCAACGGTGCTTGACCGCGTGGCGGCCGGAGTGTTTACCCAGCACGAGTGTGGTCTGCGGCACTCCGACGTCGGCCGGGCTCATGATCTCGTAGGTGCGGCGATCCTTCAGCATGCCGTCCTGGTGAATGCCCGCCTCATGCGCGAACGCGTTGCGTCCGACGATGGCCTTGTTAGCTTGCACGTGCTGGCCGGTGAGTAACGTGAGGAGTTGGCTCGTGGGGAAGATCTGCTCGGACCGGATGCCCGTGGTGAAGGGCAGCCGATCCGGCCTCACCCGCATCCCCATGACGATCTCTTCGAGGGACGCGTTGCCCGCGCGCTCGCCGATGCCGTTGATCGTGCATTCGACCTGCCGCACGCCGGCCGTCACCGCCGCGTGCGTATTGGCGACGGCAAGTCCCAGGTCGTCGTGGCAGTGCGCGCTGAAGACGGCCTTGTCCGCGTTGGGCACCCGGGATTGAATCGTCACAAAAAAATCGTGAATCTCGTCCGGCGTGGCATACCCAACCGTGTCCGGAAGGTTAATCGTCGTCGCCCCCGCGTCGATCACGGCGCCGACAATCGAGCTGAGAAATTCCATGTCCGAGCGCGTCGCATCCTCGGCCGAGAACTGCACGTCGTCCGTGTAGCCGCGCGCCTGCTTCACGGCCGCGACGGCGCTGGCCAGGCACTGAGCGCGCGAGATGTTCAACTTCTTCTCGAGATGCAGATCGGATGTCGCAATGAACGTGTGGATGCGCGATCGTTCCGCGCCCTTGAGCGCCTCACCCGCGCGCTCGATGTCTTCCGGACGGCAGCGCGCCAGCGCGGCGATGATGGGGCGCCGCACCGCCTGCGCCACCTGCTTCACCCCTTCAGCGTCGTCGAGCGATGCGATCGGAAAACCCGCTTCGATCAGATCCACGCCAAGGGTGTCGAGCTGACGTGCCAGCTCAACCTTCTCGCTGGTGCGCAGTGAAAAACCGGGCGCCTGCTCACCATCGCGCAGGGTCGTGTCGAAAATGGTCACGCGATTTGTGGGCATAGGCATGGATGAGGCCTCGGCCTCCCCCTCTTGTACGGCACTCCGCTCCAATCGTCAAATCTATATTAATGAATGTGTCATAAGGATAGTTTATAGTGGTGCAACGTGGAACTCGCAGAACTCCGGGTGTTTCTCACGGTGGCCGCGGAACGCAGCTTCTCGCGCGCCGCTACCAAGCTCCATCGCACGCAGCCGGCGGTCAGCCAGGCCATCAGGCGGCTCGAGGACGAAGTGGGGGAGCGGTTGTTCGATCGCTCATCCAAGGACGGGACGCTGACGGAAGCCGGACGGGTGCTGCGCGACTATGCCGAGCGGCTGCATCGTCTATCGGAGGAGGCGCAACTGTCCGTCCGCGAGCTCCGCGATTTGCAGCGGGGCCGCGTCCTGATCGGCTCGAACGAAGGCGGCGTGCACGTGCTGCTGCCGCTCATCGAAAAATTCCGGGACAAGCATCCGCGCATCCTGGTGGACGTTCGCCGCGTGCCGGCGCGCCAGGTCGGCGTCGAAGTCGCGCAGGGGAGCCTGGATTTCGGCATCGTGACGTTCGACCCCGGGGACAAGCGGCTGCTGGCCGTCACTCTCGGGCCGGACGAGCTGGTGCTGCTTGTCTATCCGTCGCATCCATTTGCACGGCGCGCTACGGTACCGATGTCGGAATTTGCGAACGAGACCGTCATCGCGCATAGCGATCCCTCGCCTGCGCGCGATCGGGTGCTGAGGCAGGCGGAGGTGCGGCACGCGCCCATCAATATTCAAATTGCGCTGCCGAGCCTCGAGGGAATCAAACGCGCGGTGGAGAAAAAGATGGGAGTGGCGCTGCTGCCGCGCCGCTGCGCGGTCGCGGAGATCGAACGGAAGCAGCTCGTCGCAGTAAAGATTCCCGAGGTGCGATATCCGCGCCAGCTTCGATTGCTGTACCGTAAGGGGGAGCTGTCACACGCCGCAGCGGCGTTCCTGGAAACGGCAAGAAACTAACAGGAGCGATCAGAATCCGCTGATGTAGGGCAGGCTCTTCGCGACGGCGCGCACGCGATCGTAGTCATCGAGCAGCAATCCCGTGGCATCCCACGTACCGCCGGTGAACGCTTCGCGCGCTCCCGCGGCAATCGATGCCGGATATGACTGGCCGCCCACTTCGACGGTCCCGGCGCCCACGCTGACGACGACCTCGGCGTGTGGGTTGGCTTCGACGGCTGCCTGCAGCGCATTGGCATCCTGCGCGTTAACAGTCAGGCAGGGCATCCCGAGCGCCACAGAGTTGCCGAAGAAAATCTCGGAGAACGACTCGCCGATGACGGCGCGGATGCCCCAGCGCTGAAGCGCCTGCGGCGCATGCTCGCGCGACGAACCGCATCCGAAGTTGCCGTTGACGATCAGGACTCTGGCGCCCGCATATGTAGGATTCGAGAACGCATGGAGCTGCTTGCGCTCTTCGAGCTGTTTGCGGTCGTCTTCGAACACGTGCGTCTCGAGCCCTTCGAACGTGACGCTCTTGAGATAACGCGCCGGGATGATGCGGTCGGTATCGATGTCGTGGCCGCGCAGCGGTATACCGCGGCCCGCGATCGTGTCGATGAAGCGTGCGTCCATTATGCGTGCACGTCCTTAGTCGCGGGGGCCCCTCACCCCGCTCCACGCCGCCTCGCTTGCGGGGACCCCTATGCCCCGCGCCGCTCGCGGCTCGTGCGGCGGCAGCACCGTGCGGACGTCGATGACCTCGCCGGCGACTGCGGCCGCAGCCACCATGGCGGGGCTCATCAGGAGCGTGCGTCCAGTCGGGCTGCCCTGACGTCCCTTGAAGTTGCGGTTCGAGGAAGACGCGCAGATCTGCCGTCCCTGCAGCTGATCCGGGTTCATCGCAAGGCACATAGAGCACCCGGCGCCGCGCCATTCGAATCCCGCGTCCGTGAAGATCCTGTCGAGCCCTTCCTCTTCGGCAATCTTACGCACCGACTGCGAGCCGGGCACGACGAGCGCCTGCACATGCTTCGCGACGTGACGGCCTTTGACCAGCCGCGCCGCTTCGCGCAGATCGGAGATGCGGCCGTTGGTGCACGACCCGATGAAGGCGACGTCGATCTTCGTGCCGGCGATCGGCATGCCGCCGCGGAAGCTCATGAATTCGAGGGCCTCGGCCACCGACGCCTTTTCGTCGGCAGCGACGCTGGACGGCGACGGCAGGTTTTCGCTGATGCCGACCGACTGGCCAGGATTGATGCCCCAGGTCACGGTCGGCTCGATTATGCCTGCGTCGATCGTCAGGACATCGTCGTAATCCGCACCAGGATCGGACGCCAGCGATTGCCACCACGCTCGCGCTTTGTCGAAGTCCGCGCCTTGTGGGACGAACGGCCGCCCTGTCATGTACGTGAACGTCGTCTCGTCGGGGTTGACGTAGCCCACGCGGGCGGCCCCTTCGATCGACATGTTGCAGACGGTCATCCGCTCTTCCATCGACATGCGATCGAACACTTCGCCGCCGTACTCGTACGCGTAGCCCGTTCCGCCTTTGACGCCGAGCCGGCGGATGATCTCGAGGATGACGTCCTTCGCGTACACGCCCGGGCGCATCGATCCGTTGACCGTAATGCGCCGCACCTTCAACGGCTCCATCGCCAGACATTGGGAGGCCAGCACATCGCGCACCTGCGAGGTGCCGATGCCGAACGCGATCGCCCCGAACGCGCCGTGCGTCGACGTATGGCTGTCGCCGCACGCGATCGTCATGCCCGGCTGCGTCAACCCGAGCTCGGGTCCAATGACATGAACGATGCCCTGATTCGCGCTGGTGATGTCGTACAGGGGAATGCCGAACTCGCGGCAGTTCTTCTCGAGCGCAGACATCATTTCTTCGGCCAGCACGTCGAGGAACGGGCGGCTCTGATTCAGCGTCGGCACGATGTGATCGACCGTTGCGAACGTGCGGCTCGGGAATGCCACGGTGCCGCCACGCAGCCGCAGCATGTCGAATGCCTGCGGGCTCGTCACTTCGTGAATCAGGTGCAGACCGATGAAGAGCTGCGTCTGCCCCGTGGGCAGCCTGCGAACGGCGTGTTTGTCCCAGACTTTCTGGAGAAGTGTCTGTCTCATGCGATAATGATCGAATTATGACATACCCCGAATTCTTCGTTGCTCCCATGCGCCAGGAACTGACCAGCCTTGGCGTTCGCGAACTTCGCTCCGCCGCCGACGTCGACGCGGTTCTCGGACGACAGCTGAGCCAGCCGGGCGATCAGCAGGGCCCTACCGTGATGGTGATCGTCAACTCCGTCTGCGGGTGCGCGGCCGGCAAGGCGCGGCCGGGCGTTTCGATGGCGCTGCAGCATCAGACGAAACCGGATGTGGTCGCCACGGTGTTCGCCGGCGCCGATGTCGAAGCGACAGAGCGCGCGCGCAGCTACTTCACCGGATATCCGCCCTCTTCGCCGTCCATCGCGTTGATGCGCGACGGCAAACTGCTGTGGATGCTCGAGCGCCGCAACATCGAGAACCAGTCAGCCGAGATGATTGCAAAAAATCTGACTGATGCCTTCGAGAAATATTGCGCGCCCTCGACGGTCAGCAAGTAAGGATCGTAGGTCGCGTGGGGTTCGTGGGTCGCGTGGTTACCCCACGATCCCTACGATCCCTACGATCCCTACGATCCCTACGCTCCCTACGCTCCCTACGCGACCTCGCTAACCTCCGCGCGTGTGCATTTCGAGGTGCGGATTCTTCTTCAGGCTTGATGCGGTCACGAGGGGCGAGCGATCGCGCACAGCGAGACGCTCCTCGGCTCCGCGATCAGCACGCGCGCCCCACTCGTTCGTGAGCAATCCCAGCAGATCGTCCGGCGACATCCCGGAGCGCAGAGGCGTGCGCAGATCCGTACCGCTTGTCGCATAGAGGCAGCGGTACCACATACCGTCGGCCGTCAGACGGCTTCGGTCGCAACTGCTGCAGAACGGATCCGTCGTCGACGAAATGATGCCGAATACCGTCCCGTCCGGCAGCGTGAACCGATCCGCCGGCGCGCTCGTGTTTTCCGCGACGGCCGTAATCGGTCCGTACTCGCGGCCGAGCTCCGTCAGCATCTCCTGCCGCGACATCACCCGCTCGCGCGACCACTGGGTCGCGCCGCCCACATCCATATACTCGATGAAGCGAAGTTCGGCGCCGATCGCGTTTGGCGTACTCGACCAGCGGTACGAGCTCGTCCTCGTTCGTGCCACGGATGATCACCGCGTCGAGCTTCACGCCTTCGAAGTGGTTGACGGCCTCGTCGATGCCCGCCAAGCACCTGTGCGAGCGAATCGAACCGCGTCATCGCCTGGAAGCGATCGGCACGCAGCGTGTCGAGGCTGACGGTCAGGCGATGTAATCCGGCGAGGCGAAGCCCGCGTGCGTGATCGGCGAGCATCACGCCGTTGGTGGTCAGCGCCAGATCGCGAATCGCGGGCTTGTCCGCGATCATCCGAATCAGCTCGGGCAGGTCGCGCCGCAAGAGCGGCTCGCCGCCGGTCAGCCGGACGCGATCGACGCCAGCGCGCGCGAACACGTCGATCAGCACGCTCATCTCCTCGAACTGCAGGATGTCGTGCCGGGGCAGCCACACGTACTCCGCCTCGGGCATGCAGTAGCTGCACCGCAGATTGCAGCGGTCGGTCACCGACAGCCGCAGATTTTTCAGCGGCCGGCCGAGCAGATCACGAATCATCGGTGAGAACCCCGCTCAAATCGAATCGGCATCGGAAAGGCGGTGCGTTGCTCTGTAAACACATCACTCCAGAGTCCGGGAATCTGCGTGCCGCAGGAAGGGCAGGCGCCCGCAGGAGTGAGATTGTATCCACGAATCAGATACCCGTAGCGTTCGATCAGTCGTTCGCGGCATTGCGGACAGTGCGTGTGCTCGAGAGCCGCCCACACGCCCCGGGAGATTTCCCGCGTACACGTAGCGGAGTCCTGCGGCGGCGCCAATCTCGGCGGCCCGCACCAGCATGCCGCGGCAGTCGTATTCCCGGGGTCTGTCATCTTGTAGTCGCCGTGAAACGCTGTCACGTGCCACGGGATGTCCGGCGAGACGCCGGCCACAAATTCCGTCAGCCGCTTCAGCTCGTCGTCGCTGTCGTTGAAGCCGGGAATCAGCAGCGTGACGAGCTCGAGCCAGATGCCCATGTCGTGAAGCTGGCGTGATGGTGTCGAGAATCGGCTGCAGCCGGCCGCCGAGCTCGCGATAGTGCCGGTCGTCGAAGCTCTTGAGGTCGACTTTGTAGGCGTCAATCCACGGCCGCAGATACTCGAGAACGCCCGGCGTGCCGTTGCCGTTCGAGACGAACCCGGTCATCAAGTCCTGCGGCGCGCGCTTCCTTGAAAATCGCCACCGCCCATTCGCTCGTGATCAGCGGCTCGTTGTAAGTGCTGACGACGATCGTTGCGCCGCGCTGCGACGGCGTCTTGAACGAGTCGCTCGGGCGTGACGTCGATCGGCGGCGCGATCGCGCGCGGATCGCGCAGCGCCTGCGACGTCACCCAGTTCTGGCAATAGCCGCAGTGCAGATCGCAGCCGAGCATGCCGAAGCTGTACGCCAGCGCACCGGGTGCACGTGGAAGAACGGCTTCTTCTCGATCGGATCGCACTGCACGCCGCCCGCATAGCCCCACGGCACCATCAGCCGCCCGCCCTCGTTGAAGCGCACTTTGCAGACACCGAGCGCGCCCGTCGGGAATCTTGCAGTTGTGGCCGCACGCGTAGCAGTGCACCCACTCGTTGTCGAGACGGTGATACAGCTCGCCTTCACGCGTGCGCGCCGCGAGGACGTCGTTCAACGTTGCCATGTCCTTGTCTGTCTATCAATTGTACGACATGTCGGGTGGCGCTGTACGTCATGTCCGCGTTCAGCCGATAATCCTTCCATATGAAACGTATCCTCGTGACCAACGACGACGGCGTGCACTCGGAAGGCATCAAGGCGCTCGCCGATGCGATGAAGACGTCTTGGCGAGGTCACGGTCGTGGCGCCCGCTGACCGAAGCGAGCGCGATCGGCCACGCGCTGACGCTGCGCCGGCCGCTCCGGCTCGAGACGATCTGCCGATCGCGTTTATGCCGTGGACGGGACGCCGACCGACTGCGTCAACATCGCCATTACCAGCGTGCTTCGCGGCATGCCCGATCTCGTCGTGTCCGGCATCAACAAAGGATGGAATCTCGGCGACGACGTGACGTATTCGGGGACGGTGTCCGGCGCGTTCGAAGCGGCGCTGCTCGGGCCGCCGGGCATTGCCGTGTCGCTGCAGAGGACGGGCGACGCGTTCGATTTCTCCGAGGCGGCGCGCGGCGCGCAGATCGTCGCGCAGTCGGTGCTCGAGAAAGGGCTGCCGTCGCGCGATCGTTTCTGAACATCAACGTGCCGCAGGGCCGGACCAAGGGCTTCAAGGTGACCGTCCAGGCTCGTCGCAATCACATCACGAAGGTCGACGAGCGCATCGATCCGCGCGGCCAGCGATACTTCTGGATCGAGGAAGGGCAGAACGAGTGGGAGCCGCACGACCGCTCCGATTTCCAGGCCGTGCGCGATGGCTACATCTCGGTGACGCCGCTCCAGCCCGACTTGACGGCGTACAACGTCATTCCGGCGGTGGAGGAATTTCTGCTCGATTCCGCGGCGCTGCCTGCACTGCCTCGTCGGATCTCAGTAACGACTGGTTCACTGCGCGCTCGCCATGGAAAGCGTGTACAATCCGAGGCAGTCGGGGCGTGGCTCAGCCTGGTAGAGCACTCGGTTCGGGACCGAGGGGTCGGAGGTTCAAATCCTCTCGCCCCGACCAATTTTCCTAAGAAACATCACAGAATTCAGTCTGGTAGACCACTCGGTTTCGCCCGAGTGGTCAGTTCCTCAAATCGCCCTTCAGCAAGTGTCCCAGCCACAGAACGACTGTTATGGCGGAAAATCGTTAGGCTGTTGTTAGGCTAAATTGCCCGCAACAACTGCGGGCAGGAACGCAAAAAGCAAATCTAAATGGCCGGTCGGATGCCGGCCATTTCGCTGTACTGGGCCAGCCGTTAACCCCAGGTTGGTCCCACCGGGTCTCGAGACTTCGATGCTTACGGCAAGACGCTGTCGCGCGTTAAGGGCAGGCAGCGAGCGCACAGTTGACAGTATGCACAATCGTGCATACACTGTAGATCGATGCTCAACGATGGCGAATGGGACCCGCGGAAGGCAGCGGCGAACCTCAAAAGGCATCGCGTAGACTTTGCCGACGCAGCCACCGTCCTGCACGATGAGCAGCCATCACCGTTCGAGATGATGAAGGGGACGAGGACGTTACGTAACCATCGGCATGGATGCACTCGGAAATGTGCTCGTTGTCGTCTACACCTGGCGCGGCGAACGGCCGCGCCTCATATCTGCTCGTAAAGCAACGCCGTAAGAGCGCGAGCAGTACGGGGTAGAGCCATGAAAGCACAGTACGACTTTGCGAGTGGCAAACGCGGGCCCGTCTTGAAGGCGCCGGCAGGGAAGACGCGGATCACGATCCGCATCGATGACGATCTGTTGCAGTGGTTTCGCAAACAGGTGCATGGCGCCGGTGGCGGCAGCTATCAGACGTTCATCAATGCGGCACTGAGGGAGTACGTCGGCACCAAGCGCGAGCCGCTTGAAGCGACACTTCGGCGGGTCTTGCGTGAGGAATTACCTCGCGATCTGAAGAGGGCTGCCGACCGCTGAAAATCGGAGAGGCGAGGCGGGCCGACCGCCCACGCGGCGCCGTTGTATCTCTGGCAGCTAAGCTCGGAGTGTGTGCTGAATCGGCGAATTGATGCTCGGTTCGGGGGAACGAACCGACTGAACTGAGCCCGATGCACACGGAACTTCCAAATTGGGGCGTGGCAGTCTGGCTGGAGCGTCGTTCGGGACCTTAAGCACGATCCGAATTCGATATCTCGTGCTGCGCGAAAAACTCGGCCGAGGCCTCTGCAAATCCTCACGACGTCCGCGTATACCTGTCCTTGCTGGATCTCAGCACATGCGAAGGCCCCACACTCCATCCTTGGACGCGAGGCGGGCCCGGGGCAAGCTTCCCCAATAGATTCGCCAGCCCCGCTCGCCTTTCTCCTCCTTCTCGTCTCCGGCTGGATCAATCGACAGCAGCAGGACGTCATTGACTATCTGCTGGAAGAGAACCTGAAGGGTGCAGAAATTCAGATCTCAGTCCATTCATCTGGGACGGCGTGAATTGCCGGGCTCCTGCGTAGAATGCGGACTTACCTGACTACGCAGGAGGCTTCGTGTTCGTCTCACTCTGCTACTTGATGCTTCGGTGGCTGCTTCAGCTGGTTGCCCTCCGCGTGCGGTCACACGAGTGGAAGGAACTGGAAATCGTCGTGCTGCGGCACGAACTGGCCATCCTTCGGCGCCAGATTCGGCGCCCGCCGATAACAGCCCTTGACCGGCTTGTCCTTGCCGCTGCCAGCCGACTTCTGCCTCGCGCGCGCTGGCCGTCCTTCATCGTCACACCTGCGACCCTCCTTCGCTGGCATCGACGCTTGGTCGCGAAGCGGTGGACCTACGCGCATCCGGTTGGTCGCCCGGCCATGCGGCGTGAGATTCGAGCGTTGGTGCTCCGTCTCGCGCGAGAGAATCCGCGGTGGGGCTACCAACGGATTGTCGGCGAAGTGAAGGGCCTTGGGATCACGGTCTCAGCGACGACGGTGCGGACATGGCTTCAGGCGGAAGGGCTCGGACCGGCTGGCACTCGGCGGGGGATGACCTGGCGCGAGTTTGTCCGGGCGCACCGGCAGAGCATGTTGGCGGTCGACTTCTTCACGGTCGAGACGATCTGGCTGCAGCGGCTCTACGTGCTGTTCTTCATCGAGCTGGGCAGTCGCCGCGTGTATCTGGCCGGGTGCACGCCGACGCCGAGTTTGGTGACGTACTACAGCGTGTTCGCGATTGACCTCGCCTCACGGCGCGTTCAGACCGTCGGAACCACGAAAAAATCGGCCGCCACGATCTGGCCGACGCGTTTCCGCAGAAACGTGCGCCACGTCTGCGAGGGCGGCGGGCGCCGGTGCCCATGTATTTCGCCACGGTCGCCTGACAGATGTCGATTCCGAGTTTCAGCAGTTCGCCATGAATCCGCGGCGCGCCCCAACGCGGGTTCGCCCGCGCCATCGTGCGAATCAACGTGCGGATGTGCGCAGGCATGCTCGGTCGCCTTGTGCGGCGCCGGCTCTTCCACGTCCACCATCTAGACCGAATGGCGAACAACCCTCGTGATCGTCAAACCTGAGACCGTCATCGCCTGGCACCGACGAGGCTTCCGCCTGTGGCAACAACAACGGATTTCTTGGTAGGCACAGCGCTTGAGGGGCATCGCCGGCACCGATGCCCCTCCCCAAGCAAGGCAGGTTTAGCCCATCCGCATCCGGTCTCGTCGCATATTCACTTCTTCGTGGTCGGAACCACAGCCAACTGATTCTCGATTTTGTATCCTGTCGCGTGGTCCCGTGCGATTTGTTCGGCTTTCGTCTTCTGGGCTTCGGTCGGCACCGACCCGCGCAAGACGACGAGCTTCTTGTCTCCGAACGTGTCCACGTCAATAGCGCCCGCGTCAATGGTCTTGTCGGCGAGGATGGCCGTTTTCACGTCGAGGGTTTCCACCGCGCCTTTTACGGCGGTCGTATTGGCTTTCGTATCCGTGACGACGCCTGACGCTGTTGCATGACAGGCAGCGGCAGCGAGTGTCAGCGTGAGAGTAGCCAGTGTGTATGCGATGTTGTGCTTCATGATCTGCCTTCCTAGTAAATGTTTCGGTTTATGATTCTTCCCCGTCATAGGGTTACACCACGTATCGCTCGACGCCGTATGGCGTGGCAAACTGCACCACCAGTCTCTCGGCTGAAGGTCTGCGGCCACCGCTTGCTTGTGGAGCAACGAACGTGCCACGTCGGATCCGATGGGGTGTGTCATCTGGTTGCGACAATCGCTTCGGGTCGCCGGTCCTGGCGGCGCCCGTTCCGTCGTGGCCGAATCCGTGATCGTCAAGCACCAGTTGCTGATCCTCAATCGTTCTCGAAAACGGTCGCCCAATCTCCACCCCGCCGATCGGGTTGTCGCCGGCCTGTGCGCGCTCTTCATGCGCCCGGGCCGGTTGATCCGTTCCGCGATCGTCTTTAAGCCGTCAACGCTGTTGAGCGTCGGCGCCTTCATAGGCGATGCGTCGAACTGCCGCGAGCCGCAGATTGATGGTCGCTGGCCCATAGTGGGGCTGTTCGAGGTGGATCCGATAGCGCAGGACGACGGTGCGATTGAAGGTCAACCGAGGCTCCGAACAGTACCAGGCGACGACTTCCCGGATAGCGTGCTCATACGTGCGTTGGCCACTGGCGGAGGTCATTGGCGCAACACGGTCGCGGGAGCCGCAGGGGCGGCGCGCCTCGTTCCCGTTCCTGCGACGAGCTCGAGGCCTTGATTACGCAGCATCTGCGGATCGCCACCGCGATCCTCTACGTCGCGCTCGCCGGCTAGCTGGCCGCCATGGGGCTCCTGTGAATCAGCGGGCGCGGTGGTAGTGCACCGCGCCGCTGCGGAGCGGCCTCGCCGAGACCAGCTCGAGTTGCCGCGTCGCGGGACCGCTCTGGTACAGGGTCGGGCCGTGGCCGGCGAGCCGGGGATGAACGAGGAACTTGTACTCGTCAATCAACTCGAGCCGTTCGAGCTCGGTGGCGAGCGTGCCGCTGCCGAGGAACACGCCCTTCGGAGTCGCGTCCTTGAGCCTCTGCACGCCCGCGCGCAGATCGCCGCCGATGTGGTGGCTGTTGTCCACGGGAAATCCTTGCGCGTCGACGACACCACGTACTTCGGCTTGGCCTCCAGCTTGACCGCCCACTCGCGCATGGCTGGCGGCGCTTCCTCTGCCCCGCGCGCGCCGGCCGACCAGTAGCTCTCCATCATCTCGTAGGTGACGCGGCCCCACAGCATCGCCCCGCTCCCGTCCATGAGGCGGGTGAAGAAGTCGTGTGTCTCGTCATCGGCGATCCCCTCGCGGTGGTCGACACATCCGTCCAGCGTGACGTTGGTGGCGAAGGTCAGGAGTCCCATGCGAGGATTGTATGACCAAGCTCCCCGCCGGGCCTATCGCTCAGCCGGCGGCCGGCATTCCAGCTGCAGTTCGGTCCGCACGGGTACCCGCTCAGGGTCGAATGCCTGGGCGGGAACGATGCTCCTGAGCGTTTGTTCGGTCCCCTCAAGGGACTCCGTTGAAACTGAGAGTCTGAACGAGGACCCCTGTGCCAGCATACGGCCATCAACCACACCGTGAGATCTTGCGGAGTATTGCCCAAGAGGCGATGCTCGAGCGGGGCCTTCTGCCCAATTTTTCAGCGGCAGTGTCTACCGAACTCCGGGACGTTCAGGCATCCGCCGTTGCCAGCCGTGCCCCGGATGGCGATGCCTCGGGGATCCGCGACCTGACGGATCTCGTGTGGGCCTCCATTGACTACGATGATTCCCGCGATCTCGATCAGCTCACGGTCGCCGAGGCCATTGCCGGAGACGCAGTCAGGATTTGTGTGGCTATTGCAGACGTGGACTCCCTGGTGAAGGCTGACTCCGCCATCGACGCGCACGCGCGTCACAACACGACCTCGGTGTATACGGCCGCCGAAATCTTCCCGATGCTGCCCGAGCAGCTCTCGACCGACCTCACATCGCTGAACGCTGGCGAGGAGCGTCTCGCCGTCGTCGTGGACATGGTGATCGGTGCAGACCGATCCGTGCAAAGTTCAGAGATCTACCGGGCTCGCGTTCGCAATCATGCGAAGCTCGCCTACAACAGTGTGGCATCCTGGCTGGACGGAAGCGGCGCCCAACCGCAAGCGATGACGGCTGTCGCCGGACTGGCGGAGAATCTGCGCCTCCAGGACCGGGTCGCCCAAGGCCTGAGAGCGCTGCGACACATCAATGGTGCGCTGGGTTTGGAGACGATTCAGGCGAAGCCGCTGTTTGACGGCGACCAACTTCATGACCTCGCCGTGGAGAAGACGAATCGCGCCAAGCAGATCATTGAAAATTTCATGATCGCCGCCAACGGTGTTTCCGCCAGATATCTTGCAGCAAAACAGTTTCCTTCAATCCGTCGCGTGGTTCGCACACCGAAGCGTTGGGATCGAATTGTTGCCCTGGCCTTGGAGCACGGCTCTAAGCTGCCGGATGACCCGGATTCGACCGCCCTCGACGAATTTCTCGTCACACAGAGAGCGGACGATCCGCTGCGATTCGCTGATTTGTCCCTCGCGGTGGTCAAACTCCTGGGAGCGGGCGAATACGTCGCAGAACGACCCGACCACGCGGCCCCGGGCCATTTTGGTCTCGCGGTCGAGGACTACGCGCACTCCACGGCCCCGAATCGTCGATACCCCGATCTCCTCACGCAACGTTTGTTGAAGGCTGCGATGACAGGTCGAGAGGCGCCATATAGTTTTGCCGAGCAAGAGGTGCTGGCGAAGCACTTCACCGCGGCCGAAGATGCCGCCAACAAGGTCGAGCGCCAGGTCGCTAAGTCCGCAGCGGCGATGCTTCTCGAGTCGCGGATCGGGGAGCAGTTTGCCGCGCTGGTGACCGGAGCGTCTGCCAAGGGCACCTGGGCCCGACTGCTCAGCATCCCCGTCGAGGGGCGCGTCGTCCGTGGGTTTGAAGGTGCCGATGTCGGCGACCAGATTCGCGTGCGGCTCGTGTCGGTCAACGTCGAGCGCGGTTCCATCGATTTTGCGCGAGTCGACGCCGCGGGCGCCGCTCGCCACGGCTGACCGCGCCCACGCTCGGGTCCTGCAGGATTACTTCCGCCTGACGTCAGCCTGTCGTTAGCCACGACCCGAGATCGCGTCGATTCGCAAGGAAACTCAGGACTTCTGGGCTCGGTTCGGGACCGAGGGGTCGGAGGTTCAAATCCTCTCGCCCCGACCATTTTTCGCCTTCGAGATTGCAACGAGATTGCAACGGGAGGCCTCAAACATAGGGCGCCGTCATCGGCGCCCTTTCTTTTTATGTGTGTGCTACCCGTGTCGACCTCCCTCTAATCGGCCAGCCAAGTTCCCAGCTGCCAAGGATTCGCGAACAGGAAGATCGTGATCAGGACGACGCCGAGAAGTCCGATGTAGACGTGCCAGTTCTGGAGACCAGACTCTCGCAACCCCGCTCGGAGCGGAGCAATGACGAGAGCGAAGCCGAGGCAGACCGCGGCCGCCGATCCGAGCAAATGAATGATCGGCACGGTACCGGCGATGACGTTTGCCGCGATCCCGCCGACATTGGCTGGATCCGGCTGATAGGGCACAGGCCAGTGGCCCGTGATCGCGCGGGCGCGCAGCACGAGCAGTGCAAACGCCACGAGCCACGCGACCGGTACCAATGCCGCCACCGTGAAGAACCAACCGATCGCTCTTTTGTCGCGACCGGTTGGCGGTTGGGAATGATCAGCCGACATGGGACGCCTCACCGCACGTTACAGAGTGCAACGGGGCCAGTCCCTTTCCCCGCCCGAAGTCCACCAGGCGGCACACGCCTTCAAACACTTGAAGCCGCGATGTTGCAGCAACACACGTTTTCCCGGACATAGAGGGTGCAATGATTGGTGGGGGGCTCCCCCTCACTTGTGACCATCACGAAACTGGTCACCGTCTTCGAAACCTTCGATTCCGAGTCCGACGCCCTCCAGAGCTTCAACTAGGGGGACGGGACACCAGCGCCGCGCCATCAAAGACCGCCTCGTTGACGTGGTGCGCCTGCAGCAGCGCTCTGAAGACGCCCTGCAGCAGATCGACATGGTCGGCCAGCACATCGAACAGGTCATCGTGATCGAGACGCAGCGCGAGTCCGTCGCGAGTCACGACCGCACGGCGGCCCAACGACACCCCTGCGAGGGTTTCCGATATGCCAATCGTGCTTCCAGCGCCCGCGATGACCGCGCTTGATTCGTTGCCATCTAGGCGAATTTCGCCATTGAGCACGTAATAGAGCGCTGGGGGATCGGTCTCGTTGAAGAGCACGCTGCCATGAGTCAACGACACTTCGCGCGTCACGGTCGCCAGGTCGAGCAGCTGGCTTACCGTTGCGCGCTCGAGCAGGGGATTCTCACGAATCATCAGCACTTTCTCGAGCGGCTGCAAGGGAAGGCTTCGAAAAGTGACTGGCTGGGAGTCGGGTTTCGGACCATACACGGTGCGCCAGTGTTGCGTTTTCGGCGTGTCCAGGAGCATGCGGAACAGCCCCTGCACCATGAAGATATTGTCGGACAGCATCGTCAGGAATTCGTCGCCGCGCACGGCCAGGCAGACCGTCCGATCGACCGCGCGAATCGTCAGGCGGAGCGGACTGCCCTCGAGCATATTCTCGAACGCGAGCACGGCCGGGGCTTCGAGCTCGTGCGACGTGTCTTGCTCAGCAGACACGCGCACCGCTCCGTCGAGCAAAAACTGGACTTCGTTGGGCAGGGCGCCTTGGTGGTAGAGCTCGCGCCCTCCCTCGTGGCGCACTTGTCGTCCGGCGCCTGCGATGCGGAAGAGCTCGTCAACCGACACGAAGTTGAAAAGCGGCATCGTCCGAAGCCGGTCCGCCAGCTCGACCGCGGGCAGCGGCTCAGTCCAGAGATCCCTCCGCTTGTCGGACAGCCTGTGTGCGGCAAGCGCCCACGAAGCCGCTTCGAAGACGTACCAGTCGTGTGCTGAGCGGTGCTCCAGTGCATGTTCCAGGTCGCCGCAAAGCGACCACAGGCGCTGCTGTTCGACCAGATGGATAGCCGCCGCAGCGATCACTTGATCGCCGTCGTGGACGAGTTGCGCGATAGTCTGCTCCAGCCCCATCGGCTTGGTCTTGAGGATGACGTAGGCGCGCCTGACCTTCTCCTCCATCGGGCAGTCTTCGAGCACGGGCATGACGTTCTTGCGAACCGCTCCGCCGACCAGGTTGTCGACGTACTCGATAGCCGCCGCACGCTTGCGGCCGTCGCCGTGCTCGATCGTATGGCGCGCGGCGACGATGTCCTTCCATGGATAGATCAGGCCGAGCAGGCGGTAGATACGATCGACCGTCCGGCCGAGTTTGTCATCGATCGCGCGGACGAGCAGCGACTTCTGGACGTCGGCGTTGATCTGTACGAGGCTGAACCGCAACGTGAGGTACCCGTAGTACCGCGCCGTCTCTTTCAGCACGAGCGCCTCGATCGGTTCGCGCTCGAGGGCGAGATCGGCGTGATCGCGCCGAAGTTTCTCGATGGCGACCACTGCCTTGTAGCGTAAAAACCCGTCCGGATCGGCGAGCGTATCTACCAGCACGTTCATCGACCGTTGCGTCGGCAGCCATGCGAGTACCGATGGAATGTGGCGGCGCACCCACACGTGCTCGTCGGAATCCCTCATAAAATAGGCGAGCGCGTCGAGCACCTGGTCGCCGTAGCTGACGAGGGTGTCGCGCGCGGCCGGCTTCAGAATCCGGTGGCCCAGCAGCGTGACAAGCGCCGGCACGAACAGCATATCGACGGGTCCCATCGCTCGCGCACTACGAATCGCCTCGCGCGCAACGTCGACATTCGGATCGTTCAAGAGCGGCACCAGGAGCGCCCGAAAACGTGTGTGCCGTATCTGCGAGAGCGCGGCCGCCGCTTCCTTGCGCGCTCCGGCCGCCGCGTCGCGCGTGTCGTCGATAAGCCGCCTCAAGGCGTCTTCGGCCGCAGACGCATCTGTCTCGCGACCCGAGTCGGCCATCACCACCGCGGCCGTCGTTGCCACCCGCGGCTCCGGGTCCTGCAGGTACGTTCTCATCAACGTCGCCGCTTCTTCCTTGCGGAGCGCGGCCAGCGCGTGCACGGCCGCCGCGCGTACGTCGGCATCTTCGTCCTTCAGCATGCGCTCGACGGTCTGTATCCATCGCGCGGCAACCGACTCGCGGGCGGACTGCAGCGCGAGCAGGGCGCGAGACCTCACCTTCGGCGACTCGTGGTGGAGCAACAAAGGCGTGATCAAGTTGCGCCTGTTGAGCGTCTCGAGCATGTCGATGGCGTAGAGGACGCGCGATTCGTCGGGGTCAGACAACTCCTCGACCAAGGTCTCGATGGTTGCCGCGTCGGCAACGTCGAGGCGCACGCTCGCCGGAGCGATGGCGCCGGTCTCGATGCTGTGCCGGAACGTCTTCAGGTACTCGCGCCGTGCTCGTACGGCCACGACGATCCACAAACCGGTCACCGCAAGGCTCGCGTAACTCAGGCGCTGCCAGTCAAGGTTCAATCCCCACGGCTTGATGAGCACGAGGAGCAGCAGCGCTCCCAGTGCCTTTGCGAGGCGATCCATCGTGACGTCGATGAACGGCTTTGTGCGGTACTTGACGTCGGTCGGCAGCGGCAGAAACAGCACCTCGCGCGTCGTCTTGTCGATGCTATACCGCAGCGACGCGTCGAGCACCCGCGCGGCCGCCGGCGCCCAGAGGGCGCCGTTGAGCAGAATGATCGTCGCGGTCGCGCCGAGGCTTACCGGCAGGATCAGCAGCGCGAAGGCGAGGCCCAGCGAGCGGTGAATGCGGCTCGTCAAGCCAACCTGCACGAGGAATCCGACGATCGAGACGTAGAACGTCACCTGTGCCAGGAAGGCCGTGATCGCGTCGGTGGACGCCGCGCCCTTCAGCGACTCGGCTGCCATGTTGAGCTGTTGGTCGATGATGGCGGCGCCGATTGCCGCCAAGCCAATCACCAGCGCGATGACCTGCAGGTGGCGCGACGCACGCAGCAGGCGAATGGCCTCGCCGCCGCCGACGCCCCGTTCCTGCCCGATGGCCGCAAAGTCGCTCGCGATGCGTTCGCGCCGTCCGATGGCCACGACCAGCGCCGCACAGGCGCCCAAAATTGCCGCACTCACCAGCAGCAGATTGTCGGTGCCGAGTTTCTGGGCGGCGAGCGACGTGAGTGCCGCCCCCGACGCGCCACCCAGGCTCGCGCCACCGCCGATGAAGCCGAAGAGCCGCTTGGCCTGCCGAGCATCGTAAATATCGTTGGCGAGCGTCCAGAACTGACTGATGAGCAGAATGCCGAGGATGAGTCCCAGTACGTAAAAGGCCACCGATACCCAGGCGGCGCCACTCTGAAACAGGAACCAGAACAGCACCAGCAGCGCCACCTCGGCCGCCAGCGTCACCGGAATCACCGACCGGCGGGGCAGCCGCGCGATCCCCAAGCCATAGAGCTGCATCAGCACGCCGATGAGCAGGCCCGCTGCGAGCTGCACGTACGGCAGATTGTCCGCGCCGAGTCCGCTGATGAACTTCGATCGCGTGATCGGCCTGACGATGTTGTACGCAGTCATCGCCAGGAACGAGTAGGCAAACATCAGCAGCGCGGTGGCGGCTTCGCCTTCCCACACCTTGACGAACTTGCCGACCAGCCGGTTGAGGCGTGAGGTCATGCTGGGTTGAGCCGGAGTCGAAAGACGCGACATCTTATGCCACCCGCACGCGGCCGTCGCTATATAATTTCAGACACCTTCGATATGCGCGGAATCCGATACGCATCTGGGCGCGCGTGGATGCTGGCGATCACCCTCGTCATCACGGTGTCCGCACCACTGGCCCTTGCCCAGCGGGGTGCCGCGCCGCGCATCGTGGTCATCGGCGACATCCACGGCAATTTGGACGGGGTGTCCGGCCTACTCCGGCACGCGGGCATCACCGACGACAACGACCGCTGGATCGCCGGACACACCATCGTTGTTCAGACCGGGGATTACACCGACCGTGGTCCGAAGGTGCGTGCGGTCATGGATCTCCTCATGGATCTCGAACAGCAGGCGGCCGCCGCTGGAGGACGACTGGTTGTTCTCGTCGGCAACCACGAAGTGATGAACATGGTGGGTGAGCATCGAGACGTGACGCCCGCCATCTATGCGACATTTGCCGACGAGAAATCCGCACAGCGGCGCGAGGCGGCCTATGCGGCGTACCTCAAATTCTGCGCCGCCCGCGCGGCGCCGTTTCAGGGTTCACCCCCACGCCTGTACCAGCCCGTGAGCAAGAGTGAGTGGATGGAAGCGCATCCTTCGGGCGCACTCGAGTACTGGGAAGCCTTCGGTCCTCGGGGGCGTTACGGGCGATGGCTGCGCACCAAGTCGACGGTGCTGCAGCTGGGCGACACCGTGTTCATGCACGCCGGCATCAACCCCGAGCGAGCCGCCCGCCGATTGGACGACATCAACAAGCAGGTGGCGAGCGAGATCAGGCGGTTCGACGAGTATCGCAGCCGGTTGATCGATCGACAGCTGATTTTGCCGTCCTTCACGCTGTCCGAAATACTGACAGCGGCGCAAATCGAGGTGGCGATCGCCGCGGCCCGCAGCAAGAGCGCCCAAACGGGGCCGCAGGAGTCGCTCGAGGCGGTGACGATGCCGGATCCCCTCAGGCTCGCAGAACTCCTTCTCATCGACCGATGGGCGCTGCTCGACCCTGAGGGGCCTCTCTGGTTTCGGGGCTTTGCCAGCTGGTCCCCGGATACCGGCGCCGTTCAGATGAAGAACCTGATGCAGCGCTACAACGTGGCCCACTTCGTCGTCGGGCACACCGTTCCCGAGGCGAGGCGCATTACGCCGCGGTTCTCCGGTGCGGTGGTCCTGATCGACACCGGGATGGTCTTTCCTGGTGGCGTGGCCTCAGCGCTGGAGATCCGAGACGGACAATTCACCGCTATCTATCCTGAAGAACGGACGCTCCTCTTCGAGGCGGGCGAACGTCTCGCGCCTGCCGTGCGCTAGTGTTGGTTATCGCTGCAGGTTGTAGAGGGTCACGGCTTCGCCCCTCAGGGCGATTCTCTCGTCAAACCACTTGACGATGAGGTCGCGCCGCGCGAGCATGGCCTCGATTTCGTTTTTTTCCAGGCTCGTGCCAACCGCGGCGGTCACTGTTTCAGCAGTGAGTGTGCGCATCGCGGCGAACAGCTGACGCTCGCAGCGCTCGAGCAGCCGAGGGGCCTTCAAATTCTTCTGAAGCCTGAACGCCCGCGTGTGATCGATCAACCAGAGTTTGCCATCGGGAGTCCACAACTGGTTTCCCGTATTCCGGTCGTTGTTGGCAATCAGCTCGTCGAACACGCGCATGACGTGAATGTACCCAGCTGTCCGGGCCGGCAGCCACTCTGTGGGCACGGTCTTGAGCTTGACGCGCTTCAGCCGCTCCAACTCGTCCATCAACACGTCATCGATCCACCATGTGACGGCCGCCGGATCGCCCTGCACACGCCGTTCGACCGACATCGGAACGTTGTCGAGCCCTAACAGGCGGGCAAGTCGATAACCGGCGATGTTGTAACGGTAGGTATCCTTGAAGTTTATTTCCGGGTTGCCAAGCGCCGGCGTGAAGACAAATTTTGAGATGTTGACCGTTTGTATGTGCGCATCGCGCGTCAGTTGTCCGTCAGACAGCGTGGCGCGCTTGGTGCCCGTGACGCCCTTGTTGATGTCCCTTGTCTTGAGGATCTTGGCATTGAGCAGAAACGCTTCCATCTGCTCCAGCGTGAGGGCGGGCTGCGTGACGACAGGGGCGCCCTGTAAGACGGAGGCATCCTGTGCCACCAGCAGCGGAGCTGCCAATGCCAACCACGCGAGAAGGGCGACAACGTACGGGAGCGCCGCGCGCGGTAGTGGCTTCATGAATGCCTCCTTGCCGGGTTTCGGGAGGGTCGCCAGATATGGAGGAGGCGATTCTAGCGAGACAGTTCTGCGGAAGCAACTCCATTCAGGTGGCACGTGTCATGAACTGAGGCAGGTTCCCCAGGTGACGCTAGAAAAGGAACACTTCTTCAATCCATGGCCAGCGAAAAAGGCCCCATTAGGCCGGTTGACAGAACATAACTGACGAATTGATCTCGACGCTATTTCCGATCCGGGATGCTCGCGCCAATCTGCCGTCGGTCCTATGCTGAGGTGGCAGCACGGTTGCAGTGGTGCGCGTTGATGCTTGCTGCTTTCGACATCCCCCTGAGCTGGGGCGAACTGCTGAAGCGCACCGCGAAGGAATCGAGCAATGACGACTGTCTCGGCCTCGCTGCGCAGCTCGCGTACTACTTTTTCCTGGCGCTGTTTCCCACCATCTTGTTCCTGCTCGCCCTGGCCAGTTTCTTTCCCTTGGGGAACTTCATCGAAGACGTCGTCAGGGTGTTGCGGCCGATTGCTCCGCCAGATTTATTGAGCTTCCTCGAGGACCAGCTGAGACGGCTCTCCAACGCTGACAGTGGTGGCATTCTCACGATCGGCATTCTGGGCGCCATCTGGAGCAGCTCGGCGGCGGTGGTGGCGATTGTCAGCAGCCTGAATCGCGCGTACGACATTGAGGAGGGACGGCCATGGTGGCAGGTGCGACTAACTGCCATCGGGCTGACGATCGCTCTCGCGCTGCTCGTCCTGAGTTCCATGACCCTAATCATCATGGGTCCAACGATCGCGGATCACCTCGCTTCGTCTTTTGGCTTCGGGCCGGTGTTCGTCTGGGCGTGGAAGATTCTCCAGTGGCCACTCGCTTTCTTGCTCGTCTCCACAGCTGTAGGCCTGGTGTATTACTTTGCGCCCGACGCGGAACAGGATTGGGCATGGATCACGCCTGGTGCGGTGTTCGGCACCCTGCTGTGGGTGGTGGTATCACTGGCGTTTAAGTTTTATATTGTGAACTTTGCGAATTACAACGCCTCTTACGGGGCGGTTGGCGGCGTCGTCGTTCTGATGCTGTGGTTCTATATCTCGGGACTGGCGATTCTGGTGGGTGCCGAACTGAACGCCGAAATCGAGCATGCCTCGCCCCATGGCAAGAATCCCGGCGAGAAGGTGCCCGGCGAGAAGAAAAAAATCGGTGCGGCGGCGGCACGTGCGTATAAGGACCGTTTACAACAGGGCCCGCGCCCCATCCCGCCCCTCGCCTCGCTGCGCCCTGCGGCCGCGTTCCAGGCAACACCGTCGCCGGCGGATTCGAAACTCGGAATCGCGCTTGGGGTGCCGCTCCTGGCGACTCGATTTTGGAATCGCATCAAACGCGGCAAGGGACAAAGTGCATAAGTAATGGAGAGGTCACCATGACCACCGAGAAGAGCGAACGCACATTAGGCGAGATGTTCGCCGAGCTTTCACGAGAGACCCGCACCCTCATTCAACAGGAGATTCAACTCGCCAAAACCGAGCTGACCGAGAAGGCCTCCAAAATGGGCAAGGGCGCCGGGCTCATCGTGGCCGGCGGGTTGATCGTGTACGGCGGTCTCCTTGCGATTCTTGCGGCGGTTGTCCTGGCGCTTATCGCAGTGGGTCTTCCGGCATGGGCCGGAGCGCTACTGGGAGGGATCGTGATCGTCGGTACCGGTTATCTTCTGATCCGGTCTGGTCTCGCTGCTCTCGGTGCACAGCAGCTCAAACCAATCCAGACGATAGAAACGCTAAAGGAGAATGCGCAATGGCTCAGGACTCAAGCGAAGTGACCCTGCCAGCAGCAGGGTCCACAGGCACGCCCGCGACATCAACGGCATCTGCGGCGCCGACGACTGCGCAAATCCGAGCAGAGATCGAAGACACGCGCGCAGAAATGAGTGACACGATTGATGCCATTCAGGAGCGGTTGAGCCCAGGTCGGTTTCTGAGCCACGCGAAAGAGACCGTGAAAGACGCAACACTTGGGCGGGTTAAGAGCCTCGCGCAGAGGACGCCTCGGTCTGCCTCGCCGTTCGACGCCGAGCCGTCGGTCGGTACTCGCGATTTTCTGCAGCTCGCTGAAGACAACCCAGCGGCTGTTGCACTTCTCAGTCTCGCTGCGACCGGAATTCTTCTGCGCGCCTTCGGACGACGTCCGACGGCGAGCAGACGCCAGGGCGGGGAGAGGGCAGAGCAAGCCAGCTGGCAACGTCAGGTGAATGCCGCCCGCACCCGACGTCGAAACGTGGGGTTCCTGACCGCGGCCAGTGCGGGAGCCGCATGTTGGGCGATATGGAGAGCGCAAGGTCGCCGCCCGGCATTCCAGGAAGAATTTGAGCCGCAGGACAATGATTCGGTCCGCGGAACTCGACCGCTCCCTGACTCTGCTTCCGACTTCCTCGACGGGGCACGTTGATGGCTGGAGTCAATTAGGAGACAGCTTTTGGGATCACGGGCGCGGGCCGGAAGGAAGGTAGCCGCTTACTCGGGCCGGATCACGGTCACATCGCGCGGCAGTTCGGCTAGCGGAGCCGACCCATCGCTGAACACGTAGACCTCATACCCGCGCTGCTGAAGCGTTCGCGCTTCTGCCGCGCTCGGGAAGTGGGGGTACACGATAAATGGCGTGTAGAACATCGCCTCGATGTTCGGCTCCACATTGAACACGACCGCGTTCTCACCATCGATGCGGCTGGTCAACTGGCGCAGAACCCGTACCGATTGGGGATTGCGATCGCGCTGCTCGAGCGGCCCGGTTGGTCCCAGAAGATGTCGCGCTGGAAGAGCGGCCAGCAAAACCAAGATTCCTCCGAGTAGAATGCGCTTCACGGGCCTCGCGTCGGCCTGCCGCTTCCGCCAAAGCCACAGCCACACATCTGCCTGCACGAGGAATATGGCAGGCGCCGCGACCATGACGTATCCGGGCATCTTGGTCGCGCACACGGAAAAGACTACGTACGGAATCGCTGCCCATAGCAGTAGCGCCCGCCGCTCGCCACTGCTTCGGTTGAGAAGCACAGACCAGATCGCCAGGGCGACGGGCACATAGATCAGTTCGCCGAAGTAGCGTGGCATCTCCGCCAGATATCGCCATGGCGGACCGCCCTGGCCTTCCAGTGCGTCCGTGATCCGCCGCAGCGCTTCTCCGCGCTTCGTAACTCGACTCGAGCGGAAAGGCGAACGCAGTGTAAATCGTCCACGGCGCTGCAACAGCCGCCGCGACAACGCCGGCAATCCCGAGTTCCCGTGCAAGCGACGGCCGCATGGCCGTGTGCCACCGCATGGCTGCCCAGACAGGCAGCATGAGCAACGCTGGAAAAGATTTCGTCAAGTACGCCAGGCCGCACGCGGCTCCGAGGAACACGCCAGTAGCCGCGGATTTGCGCCGGGTTCCCATGAGCGCCAGCAGAATGCCGAGCTCGAAAAGGACAATCAGAAGCGTGTCGACGTGATCGCTCACGCGGCGTCCCGACGTCAGATCCACGAGAAACCCATTGAACGTCTGGAAAATCGCCGCCAGCAGCCCGACGCTCGGATTGATCAGCATTGCCCCGATATGGAACGTGACGACGATCGCGGCCGTGGAGATCAGGACGCTGGGCAGCCGCAGCGCGAATTCGTGCACGCCGAAGATCTTCATTGACGCGGCTTGAAGCCATAGCGCCAGCGGAGGCTTGTGCATCCAGATGTAATTGCTCGTCCACGCCCGGTAATCGTACGAAAGCAGCGGCGCGGGATAGAGCCTGGGTGTCAGTGGAGTCTGTATGAGATTCTTCGCGACGAGTGCGTGGTACCGCTCGTCCCACGGGTGCAAGGCGAGATCTGCCGAGGCGTAGCCTCGAATCCACACGGCCGCGAGGGCCACGGCCAGAATAGAACACCGCCACTGCTGTCGACGGCCCAGGACGCACGCGAGGCAGACGAGCGCGAGCGCGCCGACAGCAGTGAGGAGAGCGCTTCCCGGGAGCCACACGAGCGGATTATGGAAGTAGAAAGTAAAAAGTAGAAAGCAAAAAGTAGAAGTTCTCCTTTCTACTTTTCACTTTCTACTTTTCACTTTCTACTTTTCACTTTCTACTTTTCACTTTCTACTTTCCCCAGGCCCTACCGGTCCTCAGGGCCCTCCGCATCGTCATTATCCTGTCCCGTGGGAGTTTCTTCGCCGACCCCGATTTCTTCAAAGGTGTCGAGGCTTCGCACGAAGTCGAACTCGTCGCCGTCAAGCGAGCGCAGGAAATACCTGTAGATCCACCGTGCCACGCGCTGGCCGCTCGATCGACCGGCCACGTCGGCGAACCGGAAATGAATCCCCATCAGGATGCGCGCCTCGACGATATCGTTCCCTACGTCGGAGAATCGCGTGTAGTCGCGGTTGCCGTTCACGCCGATGACCGAGAAGTTCACTCGATCGGTCCGGAAAAACAGCCTCAGCATTTCGGTGACGACGCCGCCCAGGCTGTTTGCCCCTGACGTGTAGTCGGGGTAATTGGGATTGGCGAACAAGGGCTGCCAGGTGGGATCGCCAACCGTTTTGCGATTGCCGTCGGTGTCTCCCAGTTGAATGGCCGTACTCGGACGCCAGACATTGTGGTGAATCTTGCTTTGCCACGAGGTCATGACGGCATCAGCCATACCGATATTGACGAGCGCAAACATCCGCGCGCTGTCGCCGACGTCGGTGATGTACCTGTCGGCCAGCGCTCGCATCGTCCGATTCCAGTAGTTGAGCGGGGTCGTCGGAATAGAACACGGCGATCGCGGTCTGCTCGGGCGTGCGCGTCGAGCCGACGTTCCGTCCGAGCGCTTTCACTTCGTTGTATTCGTCGGTGTATTGGCGGCTGGTGATGCGGGGCGGCGTGCCCGAGAAAAACTGGGACGAGTGCATCACGGCAAAGGTCCTCGACGTGGCCAGCCACGCCCCGGCCATGGGAAGCGGTTCTCCCGCGGCGTTGAACGCCGTGGGCCGCCACTGTCCCGATCTCAGTGCTCCCAAAAAATGCCGGCGCGGGCACTGGATAGGTCCCGTCGCCCACGCGCATCTGGATGATCGCCGCCGCAGCCTGCGCTCCGGCCGCCACGCCCGGATCGCTGCTCGTGAGTTGATGCGCCGTGAGGTAGGCCTGGTAGGTCGCATCGAGCGCAGCGGTCTGTGCTGGAAAGCGATTGACCAGAACATCGCGAGCAGCCTTGGAGGCCGCCGCAATCACAGAGCCCGACGCCGGCGTGATGTCCCGGGGAATAGGTTTCAAAGCGTTGCTGAATCGCCTGAACCGCGTCGTGCATCGCGATATGGACCATCGCCATCTCACACACACGGGAAGGGCCCGCGCCCGGCGGGCGCTGCACCGATGGTGCTCAGCATGGTGGCATTCCAATCGGTGATGACGTCAGCACCCGCAGGGGCTGCTGCACCGAGAGAAACGGACAAGAGGACGCCGATGAGCCGTTGCGCTGTAGTCATGGCCTGTACCCCTTCCTACCGCCGTGGTTGTCGGTTGTGGTGGTGAGCAGCGAACGTTATGCCGGACGGCGGAAGAAAACAAGGGGAAAGTGGAAAGGGGAAAGTAAAACGTGAAAAGTGAAAAGTGAAAAGTGAAAAGTGAAAAGTGAAAAGGCCCGGAGAGTGCGTATCTGGGCCTTTTCCGGCGGCTCTGAAGAGTCCGGGTGTTATTTCACGACCGGCGTACCCGATGACGGCCCGATGCGCGTTGTCTGTCGCGCGACGATCTGCCAGCCGTGGGGGCCCTGCGGCCGGCGGGCGAGCACCCAGAGGATGTTCAGGTGATTGTCGAGCATCTTCCCGGGAGCGCCGTTGCGGAAATCGACGACCCCTTTCGCGACCGCCGCGTCACCGTAGATGCGAATCGTCGTGTCGCTGAACTTCATGAACTCGGCGACGCTCGTTCCCTGAATATTCTTCAGGACCTGCGCCTTGGTTTCCGTCAACGCGGACGAGTGCGCGTAGGTGACGTCCTCGCCATAGATCTTTTCGAGGGTCGCGACGTCCTTCGCGATCGTCGCCTTCGCCATGGTCTCGAGCGTCGCCATGACGGCTTTCTGATCCGACGCGGTATCCGCCATCACCACTCCTCCACAGACAGCCAACGCCGCCAACAACCCGACAATATGTGTTTTCATGCCTTTGATCTATAGGAGAGCGGCGCGGCGCGCAAGTACTTTATCGCCGAAGCGAACGGACGTGCCACTCTCGCCATGCCGATACTTGCCGGGGCAGCGTCTGGCCGGTGATGTCGCGCAGCGCCTGAAACACCCAGGACTTCGTTTGATCGTCAAGCGTGGTGTCGTCGGCAAAATCGAGCAGCGCAGGCACGGCGGTGAGCCGCTGCTTCGCGCTGAGCATGCCCGACTGCGCAAGCGAGCAGGCGGCGCGCTCGCGAATCACCGGCGACGCGTCATCGTGAAATACCGACAGCAGGGGAGTGATGGTCGCTTCGGTTCCCAGATACGCGAGCCCTTCGACGGCCCAATAGCGGACGTTGACGTTCTCGTCGTGAAGGGAGCTCATGAGAATCTCGAACGCCCGCTCGGGCTGCACGCCGCGATTGCCCAGAAGTCCGATCCGCCACAGCGCATTGGCTCGCGGACCCTGCGCGCCGTGACGCGCGTCCGCTTCGAGCCGATCGACGGCTTCGACCCGCTTCTCCACGTTCAACGCAGCGAGGTTGAGCTCGATCGCGGAGGCGCGCACAGCGAGGTCGTCCGAATTCAGCGCGATCACGAACAGCCCGTGCAGCCGGTCGTTCAACTCGATTGCCCCGCGCCAGCGGTCCGCGCGCGCGAGGATCTGTTCGTTCGATCCCTTGTATCGGTTGATGGCGCGCTCGATGAGAAACTCCGCCTGCGCCTGCGGCGTCATCGAGCTCAGCCCCTCGAGGTGGTGTTCGGACAGGACGCTCGCCGATGTCGGTTGCGGGCGTTGCGGGGCCGCGATAACGCTGGTCGCGATCGGCAGGACCAACGCGACTGACGCCAGCGGGGCAGCGAAATGAAGGACGCGCATGCAGGCGGGCTCCGCAAGTGCAGTGCCACTGCCGTCACGCGTCAGATTGGCCAATTTGTCAGGCGAATCACAAAAACGTCTGACAGTTCTGTCATCGGGTGAGAACCTCTGAGACACGCGTTGGGTTTACCGCTGGTCTCAAGCTTGCTCGTCGCTGGCCTGGAGACGCCAGCCATGCTGAAACGGTTCGTCAAGCGGTTGCTGCAGCGGTGCGGAATCAGATTGCCGTTCACCGATGTCATCTGTGCTGAGCACCTCAAGTCAATCGCCATCGGGCCGGAGGGGCTGTCGAAGGTCACGGTCCGGAAGAAGCTGGTGTTTCTGGACGTGCCGGAGATGGGCGACCTCCACGACATCTGCCCGATCGAGGGGGAGGCGACCCTCGACAATTTCATGCGGCACTCGCCCGACTCCATCGAGGGAGGCCGCCGGCGAATCGGATCGACGGCGGTCGTTATCGACTGGATGCCGGCCGCGGCGGTCAGCCGGTACACGTTGTACGAGCACGAGTACAGCTGGTTCCCCGCCGGTTCGCAGCTGCAACCCGCGCTGTTCACCGAGTATGTCTGCGACGCGAAGACGGGTCACTTTGTCTGCGAGCTGATGACGCCCGAGGTCTTCGAGGCGGCGGTGGTGTTCGAGCGGCCGCGATGGCCGTCGCTGAATACCGAGCGGCGCGTCATGCAGTACGCGCTGAAGCAGATCAGGACGGGGGCGTGCGCCCGGGCATCTGCGACAACGGCCGGCGGATCGAATGGCGGATGGCCGAGCCGAAAATCGGCAGCCGCCACGTGTGCGTGGCGTTCCATCAGGACGGCATGGCCCGCTGGACGGACGACCTCCAGCGGCATTCCCTCGCCGGGCGCGTCCGGCGGCTCGTAGGCCGGCTGGCCCCGGGCTAAACCATCAACCACCAGGCGCTGACTACCCACCAACACTTGACATCCAAGTGAAGCGGACGCATAGTGCGTCCTACTACTTGAGTATCCAGTGATGGCGAAGAAGAGACGGTCGAAGGCGGACCATCCGGTCGAGCTGCTGCAGGGCACGCTCGACCTGATCGTTCTGCGCGCCCTGTGGACCATGGGCCCGCAGCACTCCTACGCGCTGGCCGCGCGGCTCGAGCAGATTGCGGACCACCCGCTGACGCTCAACCAGGGCACCTTGTACCCCGCGCTCGCGCGTCTCGAGCGGAAGCGCTGGATCACAGGGAGCTGGCAGCGAACGGAGACCCACAGAGCGGCGAAGTACTACGGCATTACGAAGAGCGGCACCGTCGCGCTCACACTGCAGACGGCCCGCTGGCGCCGTCTTGCCGGCCTGGTCGATAAACTGCTCAAGGCAGAATGAAACGGTGACGGGCGGATACAATTGCACGCGAGATGAATCGCTGGACGAGCGAGGGGTACACGATCAATGCGGCGTATGTGCCGGCGCTCGGCGCGGCCGTCGTCGCGCTCCTGAATCCCAGGGCGGGCGAACGCATTCTCGATATCGGCTGCGGCGAGGGCGCGTTGACGGAACAGATCGTGGCGGCGGGCGCGGCCGTCGTGGGCATCGACGCGTCAGAAGAGATGGTGGCTGCGGCGGGGGCGCGCGGCCTCGATGCGCGGCTGATCGACGCGGAGCGGCTGCCGTTCCATGGGGAGTTCGACGCGGCGTTTTCGAATGCGGCGCTGCATTGGGTGCGCGACCATGATGCGATGCTCGCCGGCGTGCACCGGGCGTTGAAGCCGGGCGGGCGTTTCGTCGCCGAGTTCGGCGGACATGGCAACATCGCCGCGATTCAAGTGGCGATACGCAGCGTGCTCGATCGCCGTGGATGGGAGACCAGCCTCCATCGCTACTATGCGACGCCGGCCGAGTACGCGGCGCGGCTCCAGCACCACGGTTTCGTCGTACGGCAGATCGATCTCATTCCCCGCCCGACACCGCTGCCGACCGGCATGCGCGGATGGCTCGACACGTTTGAACGCGCCACGCTCGACCGCATTCCGGAGCACCTGCGCGAGTCGTTCATCGCCGAGGTCGAGGGCCTGCTGCGTGAGGAAATCTGCGACTCGCACGGCAACTGGACCGCGCACTACGTGCGCTTGCGCTTTCTCGCCACCACCAACCACTAACCACCAACCCTTCGTGGACAACATCACGCATGCCCTTGTCGGCGTCGCCCTGGCTGATGTCGTCATGGGCCGGCGCGTGGCGAACGGGCAACGCCCGCTAATGGTCGGTGCCGGCATCATCGCCGCCAATCTTCCGGATATCGATCTCGCGTACTCGCGCATCACGCCGGCTCCCCTCGGATACCTGCTGCACCATCGCGGTCACACGCATACCGTCTTCGGCCTCGCCGGCCTCGCGCTCGTATTGATAATCACCTATGCGTTCTTTCCGTCGGTGCGCAGGATGCGGCTGTCGGGACGGCTGCGGTTCTGGTTCCTCATCGCCATCGCGCTGGCGAGCCACCTCGCGCTCGATGCTCTGAACAGCTACGGTGTGCATCCGTTCTCTCCATTCGACAACAGATGGTATTTCGGAGACGCGGTCTTCATCCTCGAGCCGTGGCTGTGGCTGATTCTGGGCGTTGCGGTGGTGTGGAATGGTCGTACGCAGACAGCCAGGCTGGCAGCGGCGCTGCCCATGCTGGCCCTGCTCGCCACGACCGCGTGGACCGGGGTCGTCCCGCTTGCGGCCGTGTCCGCCCTTGCCGCCGCCGGGTGTGTGTTTGCGCTGGCGACGCTGCGTCTCCCGCCGCATACCCGCGGGTTCGCCGCGCTTGCGGTCTCGGTGGCGATTGTTGGCGGTCTCGTTGCCGCGTCCCGCGCCGCCCGCGTCGCCACCGTTCGTGCATTGAATGCCGAGCTGCGCGGCGAGGTCGTCGATGTCATCCTGACGCCGAATCCATCATCGCCGCTGTGCTGGGGGGTGATTGCGATCGAACTGCGCGAGACGAGCGCAGAGTACGTGCTCTGGCGGGGAACGCTGTCGCTTGCGCCGGCATGGACAGCGCCCACGGCCTGCGCCTCCCATCGGTTCGTGGGAGCGACAGCCGCGCGGATGCTGGGCGAGGGGCGGCTTGCGCTGCGCGACGAGATTCATCAGCCGCTTCAGCGGCTGCGAGCGCTCGCCAGGAACGACTGCTGGGTGCGCGCCTGGCTGCGGTTCGGCCGCGCGCCGGTCATCGACCGCGGGGCAATCTTCGATATGCGATTCGCCGAGCGGATCGGCCAGAACTTTTCGCAACTGCGTCTCGTCGCGCGCGACGGCTGTCCTGCGAACGTGCCCGACTGGACCATGCCGCGCGCTGATCTGCTGCAGTAGCGCCGACCCTCAGGTCGGTCCGATCACTTCCAGGTGACTTCCATCCCGAAGAAGTGCAGGAACACCTCACGGTTGGGTGTGTTCTTCGCGTTCGTCTGCGGGCTTCGGAGGTAAAAGTCAATCTGCTGCGTCGCCGGGTTCACTTCGCCACCCGGCAGCCTCTTGCCCGACATCGGGTAGCTCACCTTCAGCGTCTTCCGATCACGGATCCCCTGCGTCACCATGAAGTGCATCTCATAGTTGTCGTACAGCGGCTTGCCGTTGAGCGTGGCATGTCCGTACCCCCAGCCGGCGAGATACCCGAACGCCTTCGGCCAGTTGTTGTCGCCGCATCCCGAGTCGGTGCCGTGCTCGTGGAGGAACCCGGCGATGCCGCCGTGCTGGCAGGGGTTGAACTCATGAAAGCGGTCCATCGCGAGCACGAGATTCCCCTCGGGAATCGTGAGGCGCACCTCGAAGGTCCCGGTGTTTTTCAGCTCGTCGACGTCGATCTCGGCGGTACCGGCTACCGGCTTCACGTTGACGGCGTTGTTATCGATATGGTCCCATCCCGCGGCATCGTTGAGCCCGCCGACCATATAAATGCGGTGAGCCGACAGGACGTAATGGCCGTCATATAAATCGTGCTGCTCGGGCGCGAACATCGTGATCTGCGCACCGGGCTGCTGGCGCGGATTCGGCTGAGCCGGCGGCGCCTGGGCACTACCGGTGAAGATACGGGCGGCTATCGCTATTGCACAGAGCAGTACGCGTGCTCGCACAGGCATTCTCTCCTCTTCACTACCACCTACCACCTACCACCTACCACCTACCACCTACCACCTACCACCTACCACCTATCCACCTACCACCTAGTTTATACTTCGCGCATGAGACACATCCTTCTGGTTGCGCTTCTGGCCGTGCCGTCTCTGCTGGCCCAGAGTCCGGCCGCGCCTACCAACGACGCCCCGAATCCGTACAAGGGCGCCGGCAATCCATTTCAGCTGCCGGACGGCCGTGTGTGGGGATCGATCAGCACGGTGGAACCCGATATCGACGGCCGGTCGATCTGGATCGCCGACCGCTGCGGTGCCAACTCATGCGCCGGATCGAATCTGCCCGTCGTGATGAAATTCGATGCGTCCGGCAAGCTCGTGCGCAGCTTCGGCGCCGGAATGTTCGTCTTCCCGCACGGCATTCACGTCGACGCGCAAGGGAACGTCTGGGTCGTCGACGGGGTGCCGCCAGGGGGCAGGGGCGCGCCGCCGCCAGCCGGCGGTCATCACATCGTGAAGTTCAGTCCCGAAGGTAAAGTGCTGCTCAATCTGGGGATGCCGGGGATGACCGGCGCTGACGCCATGCACTTCAATCAGCCTTCCGATGTGATCACCGCCCCGAACGGCGACATCTTCGTCGCCGATGGGCATGGCGGAGACAGCAACGCGCGCATCGTCAAGTACGACCGCTCTGGAAAGTTCATCAAAGAGTGGGGCACGCGAGGGACCGGGCGCGGGCAGCTCGACGCGCCGCACGCGCTGGCGATGGACTCGAAAGGACGCCTGTTCGTGGCCGACCGCGCGAACAACCGCATTCAGATCTTCGATCAGAACGGCGCCGTGCTCGACGAGTGGTACCAGTTCAGCAGGCCGAGCGGCGTGTATATCGACAAGAACGACGTCATCTACGTCGCCGACTCCGAATCGAACAAGTCGCGCAAACACGGCGAGTGGAAGCGCGGCATCCGCATCGGGAGCGCGCGTGACGGCAAGGTGACCGCGTTTATTCCCGATGACAATCCCAACGTGGACGAAGGGCCGCTTGCCGGGACGAGCGGTCCTGAAGGGGTTGCGGCCGATGCGCAGGGCAACGTGTACGGCGCAGAGGTGGGGCAGAAGGGGATCAAGAAATACGTGCGCAAATAACGAAAAACGAATAACGAAAAACGAATAAAGCTGGAGCTGGAGAAGGGTACAATCAATCCCCATGAAACGCACATTTCTCGCGCTTGTGCTTGTGTCTGCCGGCGCGGCCGGATCGGTCACGCTCAGCAGTCAGGAGCCTGCCGCGCAGAAGCCACCAGCGGCGGGGCTTGCGGCGGCGAAGCCGCCGGCGCCGGCGAGCCTGCCGTCCTGCGATGCAAACAACGGCGGTCTGACGCTGCCCGCCGGATTTTGCGCGCTCGTGGTGCACGAAGGCGGCATCGGCGAAGGCCGACACATCGTCGTCAACGACAACGGTGATATCTACGTCATCCTGCGGCGCGGCCCCCGGCCGAGCCCGACCGAACCGTTTTCGGCCGGCGGCATCGTGGGGCTCCGCGATACAAACGGCGATGGCAAGACCGATGTCGTCAGCGAGAAGTTCGGCACCGTGGGGGGCACGGGACTCGAGCTGCGAAACGGCTATCTGTACTACGCAGGGGTCAATCACATCGGGCGGTTCAAGCTGACGCCAGGAGAGCTGCAACCCGCTGGTGCCGCGGAAATCATCGTCGACGGATTTCCTGTCGGAGGTGGCCACGCGGAAAAGGACATTGCGTTCGACAACGCCGGTAATGTGTACGTGAACATCGGACTGCCGTCGAATGCCTGCCAGATTCCCGATCGCCGCCCCGGCGCTCCCGGCATCGACCCGTGTCCGCAGCTCGAGGATCGTGGCGGCATCTGGCGATTCAAGGCGGACGTCGTCGGTCAGAAGTTCACGAAGGAGGCAAAATTCGCGACGGGTATGCGGCAACCAGTAGCGGTGGCCTGGCACGACGGACATCTGTACACGGCGATGAACAGCCGCGACTCGCTCGATACGTTGTTTGCCGACAAAGGCTACACCGCCGAGGACAATGCGGTCGGCCCAAGCGAGCCGATGCTGCAGGTGGCGCAGGGTGACGTGTTCGGCTGGCCATACTGCTATCACGACACGCGCCTCGACAAGATGATTCTGGCCCCCGAGTACGGCGGGGACGGCAAGACTGTTGGCCGCTGCTCGCAGTTCAAGAACATCTTTGCTGAGTTCCCGGCGCACTACGCGCCCGTGGATCTCATGTTCTATACGCACACGCACTTTCCTGCGAAGTATCGCGGGGGCGCGTTCATGACGTCGCACGGCTCATGGAATCGCGCGCCGTTCCCCATGGCCGGTTACAACATACTCTTTCAGCCGGTGACGAAAGGTAAGAACACCGGCCCGCACGAAGTGTTCGCCGATGGCTTCAAAGGCATGGAACCGCTGAAGAGCCCAAGCGACGCTGTCGCGCGCCCCAACGGCACGTACGTGGGACCCGACGGGACCTTGTACATCACCGAGAGTGTCAAAGGGAAGATTTGGCGCGTGGTCTACCGCGGGAAGTAATCTGCGAAGCCTGCGCCACGGTCGCCCCCTTTGGCTCGATCAATCCGGGCCGAAGCGAAAATATCCTAGACATCGAGGCTCGCTAGACACCGACGTCGTCATTATCGGCGGCGGCATTACCGGCGCCATCTGCGCGTATCTGTTCTCACAGGCCGGAGTGCGTGTCGCGCTGGTGGAATCCAAACTCATCGGCCGCGGCAGCACTGTCGCGAGCACCGCATTGTTGATGCAGGAGCCCGACCGCGACTTCACTGATTTGGCCGGACGCTTCGGACGCGCGGCCACCCGCGAGATCTGGAAATCGCTCGGGCGGGCGACGCGCGACATCTCCAAAACGATAAAAACGCTGAAATTGAAGGTTGACCTGTGCGAGTGCGATTCGGTGTACTTCACCAGCGATCCCGGCAAAGTGAAAGCCCTTCGAAAGGAATTCGACGCGCGTAAGGCGGTGGGATTACCTGGACGGTGGCTGTCGGCGGCGTCGCTGCATCGGATGACGGGCATCAAGGCGCAGGCCGCGATCGCGACGTCGGGAAACGCTCAGCTCAATCCGATGCGCGCCTGCCTCGGGTTTCTTGCCGCGGCGGCAACCCGGGGAGCGCACATTTTCGAACGCTCGCAGGCGCGCAGCGTCAAGACAACCGAGGCCGGAGTCGAGGTGCGCACAAGCGGCGGCACGATCGCCGCAGCGTGCATCATCGTGGCGACCGGGTACGCCACGCGTGAGTTTCGCGGGCTCGTCGGACGTTTCAGGATGAGGGACACCTACGTGCTTGCGACAAGGAGGCTGCAGGCATCTCGCAGGCGTCGCGTCATGGCCTGGGACACGGATCGGCCATATCACTATCTTCGATGGACAGAGGATGGGCGGTTGATCGTGGGCGGGGGAGACACGCCGCATCGCGCGTCAAAGGGGTCGCAGAGGCGGATAGCGACCGCGCGGGCGCACCTGCTGACGTATCTCGCGGGGATTTGTCCCGAACTGGCTGACGAGAAACCCGAGTATGCCTGGGAAGGGCTGTTCGCCGAAACACCGGATGGCCTGCCGTATATCGGTCCGCATGCACGATATCCCAGGCACCTGTTCGCGCTCGGATACGGCGGAAACGGCATTACCGGGTCGTTTTTGGCGGCCAAGATGCTCGTCGGCTTGTATCAGGGGCGCGACAAAGGCCGACAAGGACGCAACAAAGCCAATTTGTTTGCGTTTAGCCGGGGCCGCAGGTAATCTACCCTCACATTTCCAACCGGATCCAGTCTCGCCCTTGGACCACCTCGGGCAGGGAGGCTTCATGAAGAGAACGCGAAATTTCTACGTTGGCGTCACCATCGCGGCGGTTGTTGCCGTGCTGGCGGTCGCGCAGTTCACATTGCAGACGGTTGCGCGAGCGCAGGAGAACGGCGGCGCCAATCGCGCCGGGATTTACGAAGTGGACCGCATGTGGCCGAAGCCGCTCCCGAACAACTGGGTGCTCGGATCCACGGTCGGTCTCTCCATTGACGCGCGAGACCATGTGTTCATCGTGCATCGCGGCCAGGCGTCGCTCGACCAGAAATTCGCGAGCCAGATGGCGTTCGCGCCGGCTGCGCCTCGCGGCGGAGGCGCTGCTCGCGGGGCAGCCGCCGCGCCCGCGCCCGGCTTTGCAGCGCCGAGCGCAGGCAACACGGTGGCCGGGTACGGCCCAAGCGACATGACCAAACCGATTTCGGAGATGTGCTGCGCCGCAGCGCCCCCCGTGCTCGAGTTCGATCCTGAAGGCAACCTGGTTCGTCACTGGGGCGCTCCTGGTGCCGGATATGAGTGGCCGCCTTCGATGCACGGCATTACGATCGACGGGAAAGACAACGTATGGCTCGCCGGCAACAACGGACACACCATCTTGAAGTTCTCGAAGGATGGAAAGTTCCTGCTGCAGATCGGCAAGAACGGCGCGAGCAAGGGCAATCTGGATACGGCCAATGTGAACAACCCGGCAGAAGTCGAAGTCGATATGGCGGCGAATGAAGTTTACGTGGCCGACGGCTACGGCAATCGCCGGGTGATCGTGTACGACGCGGACAAGGGCACATTCAAGCGCATGTGGGGAGCGTATGGGAAGCCGCCGGTCGATCCCGCCGCAGGCGAGTTGCAACCCTACGATCCGACCAAGCCGTTGTCCCAGCATTGGCGCACCGTGCACTGTGCCTCGCTGGCCAACGACGGCCTCGTCTACGTGTGCGACCGCGTGAACGATCGCATCCAGGTCTTCCGCAAGGACGGCACGTTCGTGAAGGAAGCGCAGATTGCCAAACGAACGCTCGGCGACGGCGTCACCTTCGACATCGCGTTTTCCAAGGACCCGCAGCAACGGCTGATGTATGTGGCTGACGGCGCAAACCATCGTGTCTGGCAGCTGCTCCGCGATCCGATGCTGGTGCTCAACCACATCGGCAACGGCGGCCGCTATCCCGGCCAGTTCTATGCGACGCATAACGTATCGCTGGACTCGAAAGGCAATCTCTACACCGTGGAGACCTACACCGGTGCGCGCCTGCAGAAGTTCACATACAAGGGACTGGGCGCGGTTGCGAAGCCCGAGGGGAACCATAGTAACTAGGGATCTAGAGATCTAGAGATCTACGGATCTAAGGACTGGAAGGGGCGCTCGAATCTGAGCGCCCTTTTTTTATCCCCACGCACCCCACGCACCCCACGCACCCCACGCACCCCACGCACCCCACGATCCCCACGATCCCCATATATAATTCCGCGTGCTTGTCGGGCGCCGGTTCATCGTCAGAGGCCGAGTGCAACGCGTCGGGTTCAGGCTGTTTGTCGAGGACGCCGCGCAGCGCGAGGGCATTCAAGGGTATGTTCGCAACCAACATGATGGCAGCGTGGAAGTAGTCGCCGAAGGCGACATCGCCTCGATGCAGCGGTTTGAGATGGCGCTGCGGCGCGGGCCCTCGGGCGCTCGCGTAGAAGACGTCGACACACTCGAGGTCGAGCCGTCGGGCCGCTACGCCGGGTTTCGCATGACGGGATGACAAAGACCATGGAATCACTGAAGTCGAAGATTCGCAGCGTTCCGGACTTTCCCAAAACAGGCATTCTCTTTTACGACATCACCACGCTGCTTCGCGATCGAGATGGCTTCCGCATGTCAATCGACGCGCTCGCAGCGCCCTTCACCAATCGCGAGATTGACGTGGTTGTCGGCGTTGAAAGCCGCGGCTTCATCCTCGGTGGCGCGGTAGCAGATCGCCTGGGGGCCGGATTCGCGCCCGTACGCAAGAAAGGGAAGCTGCCATCGAAAACGGTGCAAGAAACCTACGATCTCGAGTACGGGACCGATTGCCTCGAGATCCACGCGGATGCGGTTGACCCGGGCCAGCGCGTCCTCATCATCGATGATGTGCTGGCGACCGGTGGGACGGCGGCGGCGACGATGGCGCTGGTGCGCAAGCTGGGTGGAGACATACAGGCACTGGCGTTTCTGGTCGAGCTGGAATTCCTGAACGGCCGTTCCCGGATTCCCAACGAAGAGGCGTTCAGCGTTCTGAAATACTCGGCATGATCGCGCTGGTCGTCGGCGCGGCGCTCACTATTGCGCTCTGGCGCATATCACGTGAAGTGCATCGGCGGCGGCACGAGGCGACCCTTCAGCATCTGCTCGCGATGTTCGCGCCCGCTGTTGCGGCGGCCCAGCAGGACCCGAGGCAGATGCTCGTCTGGTATCCGCTGGCGCAGACGAGCCGCAAGCTGTTTCCGGAGGCCTTCACGCAACTGGACGGTGCTGCGGGCGGAGCGTTTCCATTCACCAAGGAGCACTTGAAGGCCGCGCATGCACGATGGACGGCGGACTGGCTCGCATGGGAGCGGGCACACGACGCCGAGTATCCGTGAAGGCCGCGCAGGTGCAGGACGAGATTGACCGCGTCCAGGGACAGGCCTCTCCGCTGTTACGGACCCGCCTCGCCGCCGTCGATCAGCAGAAGCTGGAGCGTTATCAGCAGCGCTACGAGGAGTACATCAAGACGGCCAAGGCGCTCGCGGCATTCGCCGAGTAGGCGCGTGAAGCATGAGACGCATTCTGCACATCGACATGGACGCGTTCTATGCGTCGGTCGAGCAGCGCGACGACCCGTCGCTGCGCGGCAAGCCCCTCGCCGTTGGCGGGCAGCCGACGCAACGTGGGGTGGTCGCCGCCGCGAGCTACCGAAGCGCGCGCATTCGGTGTGCGCTCAGCCATGTCGATGGCGAAAGCGGTAAAGCTCTGCCCCTCGCTCCACATCGTTCCGCCCGATTTCGTGCGCTATAAGGCGGCGTCGACGACTATTTTCGACATTTATCGTCAGGTGACTCCGCTGGTCGAGCCGCTGTCGCTGGACGAAGCGTACCTGGACGTAACCGAAAACAGCTGGAACGAGCCGTTGGCGACGACCGTTGCCAGGCGGTTGAAGGCGCGCATCCACGAGGCGACAGGCCTGACGGCATCGGCTGGAGTCGCCCCCAACAAGTTTCTCGCAAAGATCGCCTCGGGATGGAAGAAGCCCGACGGGCTTACCGTGATCGCCCCTGAGCGCGTCGAGCCATTTCTGCAGCGTTTGCCGGTCGATGCATTGTGGGGCGTCGGACCAGTTACGTCCAAAAGACTGCAGGCCCGCGGCATCAGCCGACTGGTCGACGTGCGGTCGGTCGACGACCGGACCCTGCGCGAGGTCGTGGGCAGCATGGCCGACTGGCTCAAACAGCTCGCGAACGGCATCGACGATCGTCCTGTCGTTGCGGAAAGCGAGCCCAAGTCGTCGGGCTCTGAGAATACGTACCCGCAGGATCTGACCGACATCGATACGATCCGCACGGAACTGGATGAGATGGCGCGTCGGGCCGTCACCTGGCTCGAGCGGCGCGATCTGCTCGCGCGCACCGTAACCATCAAGGTTCGCTACTCGGACTTCACCACTATTACCCGCAGCCATACGGCCGCCCCAACGCGAGATCCCGGAAATGTCACGGCACGTGCGGTGCTTTTGCTGGAGAAAACCGCTGCAGGGCAGCGACCCGTGAGATTGCTGGGCGTAAGTGTGCACAATCTCTGCACACCGTTTTCTATACAAACTGAGTTTGAGGACTGGCTTCCCTTCGGTTAAGGCTGGGAAGCGGCGCGTTCATTGCACCACCTTTGGCAGTGAGAAAACCGATGCTCGTAAGAATGGCGCCTCTGCAAAGCGGCCGGGACACAGAGATCGACATGATCGAAAGGGAAATGGAGGGAGGCGTGCTCGTGATTCAGCCGCGTGAGTTGAGCGGTGTTGAGCAGCACGTGGAAACCCGCGAATTACGAGCTATCGCGTCGGGGGATCCCAAAGACTAAGGTCTGCATCAGTTCTTGCCTTGCTCAACATGATGATTTGCCCCGTGTGCATCGAGAAGTGTTCGACCACGTGGTAAATCGCCTCGAGCACCGTCACGTCATAATCCTGGATTTGCCGGCGCGTCAATAAATCGGCCTTCGTAAGGCCGACGAGCACCTCATCGGCCTGCAGCACCACTGCCTTGAGAACGCCGCGTAATTCCGCGGCCGGTATCTGTCGACGTTCGTCGAACTCGCGCTGCCGATGGCGCTCGAACGGGAACGCGCCGACGCCGCCCACAATCCACATCGTCACGTTCCCGCACAGATGCAGCACCAGGTTGCCGATGCTGTTCGACGCCTCGTTTGGGCGCCACCAGATGTCGGCGTCCGAAAGGCGATCGAGGCACTTCTCGATCTTCGGGACATAGTCGGACGTGATGAGCGTGCGCGACTTCTGAAGGAAGGCGAGCGCGATGTCATCCATCACTTCAGTGTAATGGAAGTAAGATTTAGCTTTGGAGGTCAGCGTGGCGAAGAGAAGAGCACCTAGTCTCGAGGAAATCGCGGGCGAAGTCGGCCGGCTGTTCGGCACAACGGAAGCGCACGCGCGGAAATGGCTGCATCAGCGGAATACGATGCTCGAAGCCCTTCATCTCGTTCGTGGGAAAGCGACGGATCTGATCGACGAGCTCTCGGGCGAGAACCGCCGTCAAATGAAACGGCGGGCGGTGTCGCAGGCGCAGCGAGTACAGGTGCCTACCGGCGATCCGAGCGAGATGATGATGGGGCGTAAGAAACGCCGCATGTCAGCCGCCACGCGCGCCAAGATGCGGGTCGCCGCAAAGAAGCGCTGGGCGGGAAAAAGAAAAAACGATTAGCCAGGGTCGTCGGACTCGCCGGCTACGACGCGCGACGAGCGCGTTTGCGTTTGTACGCAACAGCGGCGAGGCCCGACCCCAGAAGCGTCAATGACATGGGCTCCGGTATCGGCTGCACGTCGGATTCGAGCCGCACGTTGTCAATCAGAATGCCTATGTTGTCGCCGCCCGCATGATTGAACACGATTGATGCCGTCGTAGGAGCGGCTACACTGAACGCGAACCCGATTTGCTGCCAGGAAGCGGTGGATGGGAAATTCACTGCTCCGTTGACGAGCCCGTCTATCACGACCGTCATCGTGTCGCTCGGCGCATCGCGCTGGTTGCCTGCAGCCCAGAATGCGAACAAGTAATTTCCAGGGACGAAGTTGAACGCACTATTCGACGTGATCATCCCGGCGTTGCCGCTGGAGCCATCCATGTCGACGCAACGGCCCGGGGTTGGTGAACCGAGGCACAAGCCAGCAAACGGACCGCCCGCACCCACGACATCGACGGTGCCATCGCTGACAGTCCAGTTGTTGAGCGACGCATTCAGCTCGTTCACTTCACTTTCAAAATCGTCAAAGAAAATAACAGCCGCGCCGGCGTTTGGCGCCATCCACCATCCCAACACGCAGACGACCGCGGTGGCGACGAAAGCACGCAGCATGACGTTTCCTCCCAAACCGGTAAGCCGGGCTAATGCAAATTCCGTGCCTGACTCGGTCGCAAACCGCAGCGTGTTAACTGAGGGAATTGCGGCGTGCTACCTGGTCAGGCACCTGGAAGGTTGACTCAGGCGCTTGGAGGGTTGACAAATGTCACATTGACTGCAGCAATCGTCGCGCGTGGACACAGCGGCTACAATATCAACCGCCAAGAATGTAATGAAACATCACGCGCCCGTAGCTCAGCAGGATAGAGCACCGGTTTCCTAAACCGGGGGTCGCAGGTTCGAGACCTGCCGGGCGCATACCAACTCGCTCTGTTTTGCGGGTCAGGGACACAAGGCCGTTGTCGAGACAACTACGTATCCGACGTCTGCTCTCGGTCGAGAATTGGGCAGCGGGGTTGCGACGGGTGGCGCCGATTTTTCTTTGTCCGCGCCGCAGGGCCGTCCCACGTACACGTGCGTGTCGGCCCGAGGACGGACAAAGGAAAATCGGTGACAGGACCCGTCGCGCCTCGTTGCCCGGTAGAAGGCGGACACCACGTACATGTAGAACCGCTCTCTAGAGCGTGCGCGCGAGTTGCTCGACGGCCCATGCGGCCACGAAGGCCAGGACGAAGATGACGAAGGCGAGGGTGACTCGCCGCCGGCGGTTGCGTTGCTTCAAGGCTTCTTCAGGCGTCATGGCAAAGCTGTTAGCCACCTTATCGGACGGTGTCGATCCCTGCTTGAAGCCAGCCTGAATTGGCGCTAATTGCGCCTCCTGCTAAAGTGCTGCCCGGATGGACACTCCCGATTCGCTCGAACGGTGGCTGCGCGTGATGGTGGCGCGCGGAGCCGCTGATCTGTTCCTCGTCACGGGTTTCGCGCCGTCGATTCGCTTGAACGGCCTCGTGACACCCATACCAGACCCGCCGCTCGAAGGCGACGCGATCGAGGCCGCGGTGCTCCCCACGCTTCATCCTCAAGCCCTCGCGCAGTACCGCAAGGATGGGTCGGCTGACGTCTCGTTGCGGCAGCCGGGGTTAGGACGCTTCCGCATCAACGTGCATCGCGAACGGGGGCGCCCCGCGGCGACGATACGCGCGCTGCCAGCGACGCCGCCGGTGCTCTCGGCATTGGAACTGCCGCCGCAGGTAGAGCAGATCACCAGGCTGCACCACGGGCTCGTGCTTGTCGGGGGTGCCACGGGCTCGGGCAAGACGACGACTGTAGCGGGGCTCGTGAACGAAATCAATCGGCGCGACGCCAAGCACATCATCACAATCGAAGATCCGATCGAATACGAGCACGCGCATCAGCAGAGCGTGATCGAGCAGGTCGAAATCGGTATCGACGCGCCGGATTTTCCGACCGCGTTGCGCGCGGCTTTGCGGCAGGCGCCCGATGTCATCGTGATCGGCGAGATGCGGGATGCGGAAACCATGAAGATTGCATTGACAGCTGGTGAAACCGGCCATCTGGTGCTGTCGACGCTGCATACGACCGACGTGACGTCGACAGTTGCGCGTGTCGCAGATTCGTTTCCACCCGAGCGGCAGCCGACCATCCGCCAGGATCTGTCGATGGCCCTCGGCGCGGTGCTAACGCAGACGCTGCTTCCGCGCGCAGGCGGCGGGCGCGTACCAGCGGTTGAACTGTTGATGATTGGGTATGGCGCACGCCAGCACATCCGCAAGAATGCGCTGCAGCATCTGCATCAGGAAATCACCATCACCAAGCGGGCCGGTTCGATCACGCTCGAGGAATCGCTGGCGCTCCTTGTCCACAAGGGTGTGATTTCGCCCGAGGAAGCGCGCACGCGTACCGGGCACGCTGAAGAACTGGAAGGGCTGCTGCGCCACTAGTGGCCGTCTGCCTGCACGACGATCTCCGTCTACACGGGATATAATCACCTGCCTATGAAGGGTTCAGAGCGTCATCGCCTCAAGGAAAATGAACTGTCACACGTGCTCGGCGACGCGTCCTCGCGTCTGCAGGAGAACCGCCGCACCTTCGGTCTCGCCGCCGGCGTCGTCGCGCTGCTGCTTGTGATCGGCATCGGATATTGGGCGTGGACGACGCGGACCGAAAACCGCGCGCAAACCCTGCTGGGCGACGCCATCATCATCATGCAGGCGCCAGTGGAGGATCCCAAGCCCGGAGCCAAGCCCGGTGTGACTGGCTATCCGACCGTTCAGGCGCGCGCGGAAGCCGCGCTCGGCAAGTTTGCCGAGGTGTACAACGCGTATCCGTCGACCGCTGCCGGCGTGGCCGCCCGATACTATGCGGCTTCGGCGCTGGCGATGCTCGGACGGCACGAGGAGGGTGCGGCTCGCTTTCAGGAAACCGTGGAGCGGGCGGGCCAGAACAGCTTCTACGGTCGCATGGCGCGACTGGGAGTCGTCGAAACCAGCGCGCAGGCGAAGAAGTACGACGAGGCGATCACCGCAGCGCAGGCGCTCGTGAACAACACGAGCGACGACACAATCCCGCGCGACGCACTGCTCATGCAGCTGGGACGTGTGCAGGTGGCGGCCGGCAAGAAATCCGAAGCCAAACAGACGCTCGACAAGATCGTGGCGGAATTCCCCGAATCGCCCTACGTCGAGGAAGCCAAGCGAATGCTGGCCGAGCTGGCGTAGAACGTTTTACAGGAGGCTCCTACCTCCTGTTTTTGCTTTCGTGAACTGGTAGGTGAGGATCTTGTAGATCAGCTTCGCGCACAGGAAATTTGGCGCGGCCACACCAGGCAGCGGTGATAATTCGACGAGGTCACATCCCACCACATTCCGCCCGGCGATGACCGCGCGGACGAGCGCCAGGAGTTCATACCAGCTCAATCCGCCCGGCTCGGGCGTGCCAGTGGCCGGCATGATCGCGGGATCCATCCCGTCGACGTCGATCGTAATGTAGACCGTCTCACCCAGCGACTCCACCACCTTCGCGATCCAGTGTGCGTCGCGGCGCATGTTGACGTCATAGAAGATCGTCGTCGGCAGCGCCGGCGCGGCTTTCGCCTCCTCGGTCGAGAGGCTGCGGATACCGACTTGCGTGCATCGCGCATATTCGAGGACCCGTCGCATGGCACAGGCATGGTTGAAGCGCGTGCCCATATAGGTGTCGCGCAAGTCGGCGTGCGCGTCGATCTGCAGGACACAGACTCCGGGATGCTTCGCCGCGATCGCGCCGACCACGGGAGAGGTAATCGAGTGTTCGCCACCCAGCACCACGGGGAACTTGTCGTGCTCGAGAATCGCTGCCGTCACCCGGCCGATCTCCCCCATGATGTCTTTCATGTCGTCGAACGGCAGCTCCATCTCGGGCAGTGTGTATATACCGATCGGATGCACATCGGTGCCGGTCTCCTCGTCCCACAACTCCAGGTGCGAGGAGGCCACGAGAATCTCGCGCGGACCATTCCGCGTGCCGGGGACATAGGACGTGGTGCTTTCGAGCGGCACCGGCAGGATGACAGCCTTCGCGGTTTCGAATGTCGCCGCGTGGGGCAGCGTCCCGCCAAACGCGAGGGGCTCGATATGGTCGTATTGCACCGGGCACTTGCTCATTCCGTCTCCTGAAACGCGCCGCACTGAACTGATTTGCCGTCGATCAGCATCTCGCGCTGGCTGGGATCAATGTCGGGTCGGTTGCGCCTGGCCGCCAGCGCGGACGAGCTGCGTGCGAGAGCGGTAGCGAGAATCGGCAGCGCGATCGTGGCGTCGGCGTGCACCGTCACCTGCGCGGCATCGGCTGCCAGCTTGCCCCAGCTCTGCGCTTCCTCGAGCGTCGACCCCGACGCGCCGCCGAAGTGCGGCACGTCGGTCACGATCTGTAGCGCGTATCTGTGTCCGCCAACGGCAGGGCTGAAAAATTCGGCCTGCACGCTGGCCTGATTGATGAAGTTCTTCGGCGTGCCGCCGCCGAGGATGATCGTGGCGGTGCGCGGCCGGCGAATGACGAGGTTGGCCGACTCGACGATATCGCCGATGACATCGATGTGGCCGGAGCCGGCCCTCTTATGCCGCCCCTGCGACAGGCCCATGCCGATGGACGAGTCGGCGATGGCAGGGCAGAAGATCGGCACGCCGGCGCGATAGGCGGCGGTCAGAATGCCGTTCTGCTGCGTTTCCTTCCACAGGTGGGCGCCAAGACGGCTGAGAAACTCGCGCGATGTGAAGGGCCGTTGCTCGAGTGCGGCGACGAAATCGCCAATCCACACGTCGTTGTCACAGAACTCTTCTTCGCTGGCGTACGTGTCGTATACCCGGTCGATGCGGTCGTCGGCCAGTGCCGCGTCGTTGACGTGGGCCGAGCCGAGGTAGTGATGACGCCCGCGCGTCTCATGAAGGTCGTGGTAGAGATTCGCCCCCGTCGAGACCAGGCAATCGATGTAACGATGCTCGATGAGATACGCCACCACCATGCGCAGGCCGCCGGCGCTCAGCGCGCCCGCCATTCCCATGAAGATCGTCACGTCATCACCGAGCATCTTCTGCCAGACCCGGTGCGCGATGCCAAGGGAGCGTCCCTGAAACGAGATGCGCTCCATCTTTTCGAGTAGCTCGTCCGCTCTCACCTCCGGATCGACGGTGAAGGGTTCGATCGGCACCTGCAGGAAGCGGGAGCGCTTTTTCATGCGTGGGGGGATTTTACTGCGTGCCACGCCGTAGCGCGAGCGAAGCCGGGCGCGTGACGTTCCGCAGAAACGTGAAATCCCCCTGCGGCGAGAGATGGATGCCGTCGAGGCCCGGCTGGGCCAGCGCGAAATTGGTGCGATGCCACAGGCTGACGTACGGCGCGGCGTCGGCGATTCGCTGCTGCACGTATCCGTAAAGTCGCCGGCGGGTCTCGTAGTCTGTCGCGTTCGAGGCTTCTTCGATCAGGCGATCGACTTCCGGGGCGCTGAAACGACCTCGGTTGAATCCAGCAGGAGGCACCTGTTGAGAGTGGAAGACGCGGCGAAGGATGTCGGGATCGGCCAGGGCGCCGCCGACCCATTGCAGCGCATACAACTGGAAGTTGCCCTTCAGGATGTCCGCATAGAGCGTGGCGAACTCGTAGGAGCGCACATCAACCTCGATGCCGACGTTGCGCAGGTCCTGTTGAATGACCGCCGCCTGCAGCCGCGGAAACTCGAGACTCGTGGTCTTGTAGGACACGGACAGACGTGGTCGCGGACCGTCGCCGTCAGGATCGGGATAGCCAGCCTCGTCGAGCAGCGCTTTTGCCCGTTCGGGATCGTGAGCGAGCACCAGGACGTCCGGCTCATGCGCCCAGTTGCTGGGCGGCAACATGCTGTCGGCAATCGTGGCGAGCCCCCGGCGCAGGTGATCGACGATGGCCTGGCGATCGATGGCGTGGCCGATGGCCTGCCGCACGCGAACATCCTTCAGCACCGAATCGCGCAAGTTGAAGCCGAGGTACTCGATAGTCCACGCCGGGAGCTTTGGTGAGCGCCAGCCCTTCTTTCTCGAGCTGGTACACCATGTCCGGCGGCAGGTCGTTCACCACAAGATCAGCGGTGGCCTTCCGCAACTCGAGACCGCGCATGATGTCATCAGGCACGATCTTGAGGACGATACCGAGGTTTCGCGGGAGGCCGTCGAAGTAGTTGCGAAATGCGCGTACGTCCAGGCGGTCGTCAACGGCATACGAGACAAACTCGTAGGGACCGGTGCCGATGGGCCGCTGGCGGAGTTCGCGCCCCGCGCCCCTGGGCACGATCTTGAAGACGAGATTCGGCAGAAATGATCCCGACGGCTGCTTCAGCACGAAATCGACTGTGTAGCGGTCGATCGCGGCTATGGAGGCGACGTCGCGAAACGCGCCGCGATAGGGAGATGCGAACGCCGGATCCATCGTGGTCGTGAAGGTGAAGACGACATCCTCGGAGGTCAGCTCGTGGCCGTCATGAAAGCGCACGCCTTCGCGCAGCCGGATACGATACGTCTGGTGGTCGGCGGTGTCCCACGAGAGAGCGAGTCCGGGGGCAAGGCGTGTCTGCTCGTCCCACCGCAGCAGGTCGTTGAAGATGAGCGCATGCGCGCGGGTCGAGTTCTCGTCCGTACCGAGCCTGGGATCAAGATTATTGGGCGACACGGGGATCGCGACCGTGATGATGCCGGGCTCCGGCGCAGGCTCAGAGCACCCGAAGGCCAGCGCGAGAGACAGCGCTAAAGCACCGTGCCGCCGCCTCACGCCAGCTCCTTCTTGAGGTCCGCCAGAAGCGAGAGCGCCTGCAGCGGTGTCAGGTTGTTCGTGTCCGTGTCGCGTATCCGCTGCGCGAGCCGTTCTGCCGCCGGATCCGCAGACACCGTCTGAAACAATCCGAGTTGCTGCTGTGGCTCGGACGGCGTGCCGCTAATCGACGGGCGGCCGCCGCGTGTCAGTTCATCGTGCTCGAGGGCCTGCAGAATCGCGCGAGCGCGCGTGATGACCACGGGGGGCATCCCCGCCAGACGCGCGACCTGAATGCCATAGCTGCGATCCGATCGTCCGGGCACGATCTTGTGCAGGAATACGATGTCGTCCTGCCATTCTCGCGCGGCGACGTGCGCGTTGATCACCCCTGGCAGCGCGTCGGCGAGATCCGTCAGCTCGTGATAGTGCGTCGCAAACAGTGTCTTGGGGCGGCCGCGCTGGTTCGTCGCGAGGTACTCGGCGACCGCCCACGCGATGCTGAGTCCATCGAACGTGGCGGTGCCGCGGCCGATCTCGTCGAGGACAACGAGGCTCCGCGACGTCGCGCCGTGCAGGATGTTCGCCGTTTCCTGCATCTCGACCATGAAGGTCGACTGCCCGCGGGTAATGTGGTCGGACGCGCCGACGCGCGCATAGATGCGATCGACAATGCCGATCTTCGCGCGCGTCGCCGGCACGAACGATCCGGATTGGGCCATCACGCACACGAGCGCCGTCTGCCTGAGGTACGTCGATTTACCGCCCATGTTGGGGCCGGTGAGGATGACGAGCTGGTTCGCCGTGCCGTCCAGAATCGTGTCGTTCGGTACGAACGCGCCGTGACACCGCCGCTCGACGACCGGATGGCGGCCGTCAATGACCGCCATCTCGTCGCCGTCGTGCACATGGGGCTTGATGTAGTTCGACAGCGCGGCCGTTTCTGCGAGCCCGGCAAGTACGTCGAGCGTTGCCAGCGCTCGCGCCGTATCCTGAATGCGCGTGGACTCGGCGGCGACGCGGGCACGCAGCTGCTCGAACAGCTCCACTTCGCGCTCCAGGATCCGCTCGTCGGCGCCGAGCACCTTCTCTTCGTGCTCCTTCAACGCCGGCGTGATGAACCGCTCTCCACCCGCGATCGTCTGTTTGCGAAGGTAGTCCGCCGGGACAGCGTGGAGATTCGACTTGGAGATCTCGATGTAGTACCCGAAGACGCGGTTGTAGCGCACCTTGAGTGAATTGATGCCGGTGCGCGCGCGCTCGCGCTCTTCGAGCTCGGCAATGACCTGCTTGCCTGACCGGCTGATACGTCGCAGATCGTCGAGTCCCGCATCCAGGCCGTCGCGAATGTAGCCGCCGTCGCGCACGAGCGCGCCGGGCTCATCAACGAGGCTGCGGTCGATGTCGTCACGCACGTCGATGAGATCGTCGAGTGCGCTGATGAGCGACCGGGTAAGCGGCGCCTCGAAGGCCTCGAGGATAAGGCGCACGCGAGGGACGACCGTAATCGACTGCTTCAAACCGACGAGATCGCGCGGGCCGGCATTGCCGAGCGCTGCGCGAGCGACAAGGCGCTCGAGATCCTGCACGTGCTTCAGGACCTCACGAAACTTGCCGCGGTCTGTACTGCGGAACGCAAACTCCTCGACCGCATCGAGGCGGTCGCGAATCCGATCGAGCGCCACAAGGGGCCGGAGCAGCCACGACCGCAGCAGCCGCCCGGCCATCACGGTGACCGTCCTGTCGATCTCGTGGAGCAGCGTTCCATCGCGGCCCCCATCCATCGACTCGATAATCTCGAGATGCTCGAGGGTGACGGCATCGATGAGCAGGCAATCGCCCGACGTCTTGTACGCAATGCTGCGGACGTGTGCGAGATCGGCCTTCTGGGTGTCGCGCAGATAGTGGAGCAGCGCCCCCGCGGCAGACACGGCTGCCGCATGCCCGTCGAGACCGAACCCCTCGAGCCCGTTCGTGCGGAACTGGTCGATGAGCGAGCGCCGCGCGGACTCGTGCTCGAATGTCCATGGCTCGACGCGCGTCACGGGCAGCCTGTCAGCGGCGCCGTCGAGCAGCACGCGGCTCAAATCAAGGTCGACCTCCGCCACAATCTCGCGCGGCTGCAGCACCCTCACTTCGTCCGCAAGCGCCTGCAGCCCCGCTGGCCCGGCATATTCCGCGCACGAGAACTCGCCAGTGGTGAGATCGAGCAGCGCGACACCAATAACGGGGTCAGACCCCTTTTGTTCGTTCTTCGTAAGCGAGAGGAGAAATGCCGGCGCCCGGTCATCGAGGTGCTGTGAATCCGTGAGTGTACCGGGCGACACCACGCGGACGATTTCGCGTTTGACGATGCCCTTGGCTTTTCTGGGGTCCTCGACCTGGTCGCAGATGGCGACGCGAAAGCCTTTCTTTACCAGCCGGGCGAGGTACGTCTCGAGCGCATGATGCGGTACGCCGCACATCGGAATCGATGTGCCGTGTGCGTCCTTGGACCGCGACGTCAGCGTGAGATCGAGGGCGCGCGCGGCGACGAGCGCGTCCTCGTAGAACATCTCGTAGAAGTCACCCATGCGGAAAAACAGAATCGCATCGCGATATTGCTGCTTTGCGTCCAGATACTGGCGCATCGCCGGCGTGACGCTCGGTGCGTGACCTGCGGGAGACACGGGACCTGGGGTGGACATGTAGAATTGAATTTTACATGCTGGTGCTCGCTCTCGACACGACAACCCGGCAGGGGAGTGCGGCGCTCGCGCGCGACGGCAGCGCCATCGCGATCTATGCGGGCGACACGGGGATCGCGCACGGCGCCCGTCTGCCTGGTGATTTGACGCGTGTCCTCGACGAGCACGGTCTGCGCCTCGCCGATGTCGATCTCTTCGCCGTCGGAGCGGGCCCCGGGTCGTTTACCGGATTGCGCATCGGCATCGCGACAATGCAGGGGCTCGCGCTTGCCAACGGCAAGCCGCTCGCCGGTATCTCCGTGCTGGATGCGATTCATGACGCTATCAGCTGTCCGCTGTCCGCTGTCAGCTCCCAGTTCGCCGCGCTGAACTCAGCCCTCAGCCTTCAGCCCTCAGCCCTCAGCGACGAAGTCGCGGTGTGGATGGACGCGCAGCGGGGACAGGTGTTCTCCGCGGTGTACAGAAATGGCGAGGTGTTCGAGGCCGCGCTCGTCGACACACCGGCAGGGATTCTTGCGCGATGGGCGCTCGAACGGACGCATCCGACGGTGTTTGCCGGCGACGGGGCGATCGCCTATCGGACCCTTATTGGTGCCGCGGAGGCCGGTGCGCAGATCGTCGAACCCGTGCCGCCGCTGGCCCCGAGCATCGCGCGGCTGGCCGAAGTGCAATGGCGTCAGTTCGGGCCCGCGCCGCCAGAAGCCATCACCCCTATCTACATTCGCCGGTCCGACGTTGAGCTTGCGCGCGACAGGGCGGCCGTCTCGAAGCCATGAACTGGACGATCGAACGTACGCTGTCGGACCGCGACCTCGACGAGATCGTCGCCATCGAGCAGGCCTCGTTCAGCAACCCCTGGACCCGGGAAATGTACGTCCGGGAGCTCCAGAACCCCGACGTCTCCTTCTTGTACGTACTGAGGGTTCCAGGCGAGGGTGTGATTGCCTTTTGCTCGTTCTGGCTGGTTCTGGATGAGGTGCACATCAATAATCTCGCGGTTCGAGGGGACTTTCGGGGGTACGGGGTAGGGACTGCACTGCTCGAGCATGTCATCCAGGCCGGTGCGGGACGCGGCGCCGACCGGGCAACGCTCGAAGTGCGGCGCTCGAACGCCCCTGCGCGCCGCCTGTACGAACGGCTGGGGTTCGCGGTGGCGGCGACGCGGCCGAATTATTACGTCAGCCCGCCCGAAGATGCGCTTATCCTATGGAAAGGTGCGCTAAAATCCACCCGCTGATTCATGACTGCATCTAATCCTCTCACGCACAAGAAGGAGGCCGGGCATGCACACGGAGAATGTCCAGGAGTTGAAGGAACTACTGCTCAAAACTGACGAGGAGTTCCGACAACTCGCCACCCAGCATCACGAACTCGACGATCGCCTCCACGCACTCTCGGGCAAGGCCTACCTGTCAGAACCAGAGCAAGTCGAAGAGGTCACTCTCAAAAAACGCAAACTTCATCTCAAGGACAGGATGGAAGATATTCTGCGCCGGCATCGCAGCGAGCCATCCGGTCCGTTTACGGCGGCGGCCGCGATCTCCCATTGATCGGGATTAAGATCGTCGCGTGACGATCGATCGCGCGGGGTATCCATTCATCGGTGGCACGGCCGCTCTTGCGATTGCGGCGGCTTTGACCGTCGGCGCCGCCGGCGCCGTGCCACTGTTCCTCCTCGCCGCGTTCTTTCTCTACTTCTTCCGCGATCCGGATCGCGTCTCACCGCAGGATCCGGCGCTCGTATTGTCGCCTGCCGACGGCCGGGTGCTCGTGGCCGGACCTGCCGACCCGGCGGCGGCGCCGCCAGGGGAGTGGATGCAGATCAGTATTTTTCTGTCGCCGACGGACGTCCACGTCAATCGCTCACCAGTGTCGGGGCGCGTCACGAAAGTGGATTTCCGCAAGGGCAAATTTCTGCCGGCGTACCATCACGACGCCGCGGCGGCCAACGAGCGCAGCGAGGTCTGGGTCGATCACGGCGGGCGTACGGTCGTGTTCCGGCAGATCGTCGGGATTCTCGCCCGGCGCGTGGTCTGTCGAGTGCAGCCCGGGTCGGAACTGAAAGCGGGCGAGCGTTTCGGCATCATGAAATTCGGCTCGCGCATGGACGTGTTTCTGCCGCCATCGACCGAGCTGACGGTGAAGGTCGGCAACCCCGTGATCGGGGGTGTGACGGTCATCGCCGAGCTGAAACCCTGAGCAAACAGGGCGCGTCCTAATCCCCGGCGCGACATCGTGCGATAGACTCAACAAGATGTTAGGGCCTCACCGGCGCCACACCGACGTGCCGCAGCGGCGGTTCCGTCGTGGCGTGTACCTGCTGCCCAGCCTGATGACCCTCGGCAACCTGTTCTGCGGGTATGCCTGCGTCATCTACGCCATGCGGGGGGAGTACGCGGTTGCGGCGCCGTTTGTCGGCATCGCGATGGTGCTCGACACGCTGGACGGCCGCATTGCGCGTCTGACCGGTACAACGAGCGAGTTCGGCGTGCAGTTCGATTCGATGGCGGACATCATTTCGTTCGGCATCGCTCCGGCCATCCTCACGTTTTCCTGGGGCCTGACCTCGCTCGGCAACTGGGGATGGGCGGCGGGATTTGTGTACGTGACGGCTGCGGCGATGCGCCTCGCGCGCTTCAATATTCAGGCGGGCTCCGTCGATAAGCGGTATTTCGTCGGTATGCCGAGCCCCGCGGCGGCGACGGTGCCGGCCTCCACCATCTTCGCGTATCCATCGGGATTTCAGGAGCCGATTGGTGCGATCCCCGTGCTTGCGCTCGTGCTGATTCCCGCGTTTCTGATGGTGAGCACGATCAAGTTTCGCAGCTTCAAAACCTTCGATCTGCAGGCGCGCCGCTCCTACACCGTGCTGCTGGTCATCGCGTCGCTGATCGCATTCGTATCGGCCCATCCCGCGCTCGCGCTCGTCACGCTGTCGTATGGATACATGTTGTCGGCGTTTGTCGAGATGCTGATGGCGCGATGGCATCACGGCAAAGGGGACGCACCGCAGGCGCAGAATGTATATTCGATAACGAAAAACGAAGAACGCAAAACGAATAACGTGTGACTCGCGCGTTCCCTATTCGTTTTTCGTTTTACGTTCTTCGTGACCGCTCTCACCGATCGGAAGCTCGATAGTCACCGTCGTCCCTCTGCCCGGCGACGATTCGACGTGTATCCTCCCGCCCTGTAGCTCCACATTCCGTTTCGCAATCGTCAAGCCCAGTCCTGTGCCTGTCGCTTTGGTCGAGAAGTACGGCTCGAAGATGCGGCGCAGCGCCTCGGGATCCATCCCGGTGCCCGTGTCCGCGACCAACAGCCGTATGGTCGACGGCCCCGCGACGGCTTTGATGGTCAGCGTGCCGCCGCCCGGCATGGCGTGCAGCGCGTTCTCCATCATGTTCGTGATGGCGCGCGCCAGCAGCACGCGATCGACGATCACGACCGGCAGCGAGGCAGGTACGTCGACATCGATCGTCACGCGGCCGGCGAGGCCGGTGATGTACGGCTCGACCACCGTTGGAATGAGCTCGGACAGCGAGGTCGGAGCCGGATGCGGCGTGGGACGCGACGCGAAGCTCGAGAATTCCGCGGAGATCTGCCGCAGGAGTTTCACCTGCGACAGGATGGACGTGACGCAGTCTTCGAGCACCGGCGACAGCGGTTCCCCCTTGTCCTTGTTCACCCGCATCAGGTGTTCGGACGAGAGCTGGATGGGCGTCAGGGGGTTCTTGATCTCGTGGGCGACCTGGCGCGCCATTTCTGCCCACGCTTCGAGGCGATGCGTGCGCTGCAGCTCGTTGCGCTGCCGCTCGAGATCGGCGGCCATCTGATTGAAGTCGGCGACCAGCCTGCGCAGCTCGTCGGATGACGTCTCGGCCACGCGCGCGCTGAAGTCGCCGCGCGCGATGCGACGGGTCGCCCGCGTAAGGCGATTGACAGGATCGCCGATGCGCTCGGCCATGTAATACCCGATACCCGCCCCGAGCAGCGCGAAGAGCACCGCGGCCAGCAGCACGCGGCGATCCAGCGTGTCAATCTGGCGGTCCACTTCCTGCTGCCGCAGCGCAAGCGGCACGGTGAGAATCGCGCGCCCTTCCTCGAGGCGGACCGGGGCTGCCGCCAGCACGTGCGGAACCGAGCCGATCACTTCCTGACCGACATGGCTCGACAACCGCTCGATCTCGATCGCACGGTAGACATGACCGGGAGTGCGCTCGGGCAGCACGCGTGAGTCGAACAGGTCGCGTTCGCTCGTGGCGAGCAGGATGGGGCCGCGATAGATATTCACGTCCTGATCGATGGCGCGGCTGAGCCACACCATGATGTCATCGCTCGGGGAGGAAGCTGCGGTGCGCTCCTGCAGGGAGACGTATTCTTCGATCACGCGCTGGGCGACGGCGGCTACTCGAACGGCATCGGACTGCACGCTCGATTCCAGCTGCAGCTCGAAAAACGTGCGTGTGGCCAGCGCCAACACCATGACCGGCAGGACGGACGCCGCGAGGAACGCGAGAAAGAGCTTTCGGTAGAAGCTGGCGCGCACCTCGCGCAGGAGCGCCGACCCGGACGCGGCCGTTGCGCCGCCGAGTGCCGACACCGACCACGAAAGCGCGAGCAGGCACACGAAGGTGAGCCCGACCAGCGTCGTCAGCTCCGCCAGGTTGATCAGGTGATCGAGGCGCGTGACGACGGGGAAGCCGATGACGTAGATGCCCACGCGATCGTTCTGAATGTAGGTCGAGAAATCCCGCTCACCATCGCTCATGTTCGTCCAGAATGGCCGCCGGGACTGCGCGATGAGGTCAAGCAGCGTGTCGTCGAGCGGAAACGCGCGCGTGTTCGACGAGAAAAGCGATCCACGGCCCCAGCCGTAGACGACGAACTGGACCGATCGGCCGGCGGACCCTTCAGGCGGCAGCGAGTCGGCCGGGCGAATCAGCTCGTTGTAGGGATTGCGCGCCGTGATGAACGGCAGCGTCTCGTAGTCGAGCATCACGTTGACGACGATCGATCCGCCGGTCGGCGTATCGGAGCCTGGCTCGCAGATGCCGCGCCCGGCATGGAACAGCCGGCGTTCTTCAGATCCGAAGAGCGAGGCCTCCTCGAAGATCTCCCAATCGCAGCTCGGCTCGCGCCAGCGCTGCATCGGCGATACGTAGTCGGGCAGATTCAGCTGAAATCGCGCGGCAAGACGGCCCTCTGCATCGTAGAGCTCGAGTGACGACGCCAGCCGCTCGGTTGAAAGATTGGTGTTGCGCCACATTTCGAACGCAATGTTGGACGTGCTCGGCTGCGCGCGGCGTGTCGGCGACAGATTGGGGATGTCGCGGATATCGATCTGCTGCAGGACGTTCCGGAGCTTGGCATACAGTTCGGGACGCTGATCTTTGGCCTGTCGCGCGTACTCTTCTTCGATCAGGCGGCGGAGACCGCGATCGGCGAAATGATGCACCGACGGGTACAGCACGTACGCAGGAATCAGCAGCACGAGCGCACTGGCGAACACCCGCAGCGCCTGCGACGCATGGCGGTAACGCGGCCGCACCCACGACATCCCCCACGCAAGCGCGAGGCACGCGAGCCCGGCAAACGCGGTCGGCACCGCCGGCACGGTCGAGGGCGCGGCGCCGATCGCGCGCGGAAAGATCGCGATGGCCAGAACGGGAAGCGCCTGTAGCACAAACGCAGCGAGGGCGATACCGCCGCTGCGCTGCGCCCGCCAGGGCAGTGTCACCAGCACCACGATGACAATCCCAGTCCAGAACACGACCGCCTCAGCGAGCAGTAGACCGAGGGCAAACGCAAGACGGGCCGAGACCAGCGGATGCAGGGAAAAGTGCAGGGCATCGACGGATGTCGCCGAGATGATGTTGCCGAGCAGCACTTCATAGCCGACGAGCAGCAACGCGACCGCGGTGCCCGCGCCGAGCTGCGCGACGGTGAACATGGCCCAGTCGGTGCGGTTCGTTGGAGACGGTAAACGATGTCGAATGGTCCGCCTCAGCCGTTCGACGAGATCGAATGCGAGCACCACAACAGTGGCGATGCCAGCCATCGTCAGCAGAAAATCGACGGGCGTTCGGAGGAGCGCACGAAGTACAGGGCCGAGCGCGGTCGGGCGAAAGATCTGATCGGTCCATCGCGCCGTCGGCGCGTACCACAGCAGCAACCTCGCGAGCGCCAGCAGCGCGAGTATCGCGCCGATCGCTTTCAGATTTTCACCGAGCTTCGAGAACGCTTCTCGCCACCGGAGCACGGGCGCGAGTGCGACGATCACCGTGAGCGCGAGAATCCCGAGAACGATGGCGGTGACGTTCTCGCGCCATCGCGCGCGGGTATCTCGAATCGCGTCAGGCGTCACGCTCGCGGCGAGCAACGGCTGCCCCAGCGGCGATTGAATGACGAAGCCGGCAGCGCTCGCCCGCAGATCGTACGGGCGTACCGTGACGGGCACGAGCGTCGGCAGCGACAGGACCGCATCCTCCGGTGCCGTGATGCGGATCCCGCGGGACGAGGACACAAGCCGTTCGGCGGCGATGACCCCAACGCGGCTGCCACTGACCGGATCGTGCACGGGCCTGATGTAGATGAGCCGCAGGCCGAGGGGTCCGGGTGCGACGAAGAATGTCTCAGGCCCTGCGATCCGCTCGACGCCGATCTCCGACGGCACACCGCTCCAGGCGAGCGGCCATGGGCCGCTCGGCCGATACGCGGTCACTGCGAAGACGCCGGCGGTCCGTCCCTGCAGCGCACGGTCGGCGCGATCGAGCAGTGGCCGCGCGCCGGCGGGATCTGCGGCGGCTGTGTCGAACAAGGCCGGTTCTCGGGCAACCGACGCCGCGATCTCCGCGAGCGCCGATGTCACGGCGGTGATCTCCGCGCGCACCGATTGCTCGACGCGCGCCTGCGCTTCCTTGTGATCGCTCGGGCCAAAACGCGCGCGCTCCGCGGAGATGCCTGCGAGGGCTGCCAGCGCTGCGCACACCAGGCCGGTCAGATAAATCCGGCGGAGCGGTCGCGCGATGGCGGATGCGCTCACGGTGCGCCGGCGGGTGCGGCCGGCAGTGCGGCTGCGGCTGGAGGCGTGACCGGCGTGTCGGCGGCAGGCCGCGGGCTTCCAAGTGCGCGCACTTGACCGCCTCTCGTAACCAGAATCAGCGAATCCTGCGCCGTGAGATGAGGGGGCGCAGCGAGCAGCATCTCTTCGCTCTCGGCGCCCTTCAGCACGAAGCTGCCGGCGCCTTTTCCGTCAACCGTGCTGTAAGCGTTCAGCGCAGCAGCTACGCTGGCCACAATGAGGATCTCGCCGCTCAACAGCGGGCCCGTGAAGGGTCTCCCGGGAAGCACCTGTTTCCACTCCATCGATCCGTTGCCACGGTGGTGTCCCCGAAGGACGTTGTCGAGCGCAATGAAGTACACCTTCCTGGTATCGAGCACGGGCAGGCCCAGCAGGTCGGCACCGGTAGGCCATTGCCATTTGGCATCGCCATCATCTGCGTTCAGCGAATGAAAGTGATTGTCGCGCGCGCCGACGAACACCCGATTGCCGACCGGCAGGATGCCCACTGCCGGCTCTGCAAGCTTATGCGTCCAGATTTCATCGCCGGTCAGCAGCGACACAGAGACAATCCTGCCGTCTTTCAGCGCCAGATAAAGACGCTCCCCGGCCGGCGCCGGGGGGGTGCCGGCGTTCACGGGTGACCCGAAATCCTTCTGCCAGAGGATTACGCCGTCGCTGGCGCGTATCGCCAAAAAGATGCCGGGGTCGGTCTGCGCAAGGAGCCAGCCGTTGTCCCAGTGTAGAGAGGCGACGGGCCCGTCAACCGGCCGCCGCCATTGGGCCCTGCCGTCGGCCTCGCTCCTCGCTTCGATCATGCCGTCGCTGCCCGCGAAGACCAGGCCGGAGCCGGCAGCAGGCGGCGCGGTCATCGGGCATTCGACCGACCACGCGACGCTGCCGTCTTTCATCATCAAGGCGATGAGCTGTTTCGTTTGCAGCGACAGGTAGACACGCGTGCCATCGAATGCAGGCGCAAATGCCGGCGAGGCTGGAAGTGTTGCGCTCCAGTGCGCCTCGAGCGGAAAGGTAATGCCTGCCGACGCTGGGCGAGGGCATGCGAACACGACCAGAAATGCCATGGCCACACAAGATATGGTGGTGCGACGAAACGGCACCCCGCTATAATAGCGTGTTATTCCGCCTTCGCGTCCGCCCTGCGCACCACGCTTCGGCGAGACAGGCTCCCAAAATTTGTGGCTGATCAAAATTTCGTTCACCTTCATTGTCACACTGAATTTTCCCTGCTGGACGGCGCCTGCCGGATTGACGAATTGCTCGACCAGGCGGCGCGCCTCAAGATGCCGGCGCTGGCGGTCACCGAGCACGGCAACATGTTTTCGTCGGTGATTTTTCACGACCATGCCAAACAACGCGGCGTGAATCCGATTCTCGGTTGCGAGGTGTACGTCGCGCCCGGCAGCCGCCTGACGAAGAGCGGCAACATAGGTGAGACGGCGAACCACCTCGTCTTGCTGGCCGAGACCAACGAGGGGTATCACAATCTCATCAAACTCGTGTCTGCGGGTTACACCGAAGGCTTCTACTACAAGCCGCGCATCGACAAGGATCTCCTCGCGCAGCACTCGAAGGGATTGATCGGGCTCAGCAGCTGCCTCAAAGGTGAAGTGGCGAGCGAAATTCGCACGGGGCGCGAGCGGAAGGCGCTCGAAGCGGCCGCCGAGTTCCGCGACATCCTGGGCGCGGGCAATTTTTTCCTCGAGATGCAGTATCAGGGCATCGAAGAGCAACTCGTCGTCAACAGAGGGCTGGCGCCGATCGCGCGCGAGCTGAACATGCCGCTCGTCGCCACCAACGACGTGCACTATCTGATGCACGACGATCATCGGCCGCACGACATCCTGCTCTGTATCGGAACCGGCAAGAACGTGAACGACCGCGATCGGTTGCGGTATCACGGCGATCAGTTCTATTTGAAGACGGCGGCGGAAATGCAGACGGTGTTCGGCGAACTGCCAGAGGCGCTGGCGAACACGCTGCGCATTGCGGAGCGGTGCCGCGTCGACATTCCCAAAGACAGGAACTACCTGCCGAACTTTGCCGTGCCGGCGCCGTACACGTTGAATGATTACTTCGAGCACGTCGTCCGTGAGGGATTCACGCAGCGGCTGGTCCGGCTGAAAGCGCTGCATGCGTCGGGCGCGCTGCGCCATCCGATCGAGGACTACGAGAACCGTCTGTCGTACGAGATCGCGATGATCAAGCAGATGGAATATCCCGGATACTTCCTGATCGTCTGGGATTTCATCCGCTATGCCCGCGAAAAGAGCATTCCGGTCGGTCCCGGCCGCGGATCGGCGGCGGGCAGCCTGGTCGCGTACTCCCTGCGCATCACCGACGTCGATCCGCTGGACTACGACCTCATCTTCGAGCGGTTTCTCAATCCCGAACGCGTGTCGCTGCCCGATATCGACATCGATTTCTGCGAGCGGCGTCGGGGCGAGGTCATTGACTACGTCACGCAGAAATACGGACGCGAGAACGTCGCGCAAATCATCACGTTCGGGACGATGAAGGCGCGCGCCGTCGTGCGCGACGTGGGACGCTCGCTGGATATTCCGTTTGCCGATGTCGATCGTGTGGCGAAGCTCATCCCGCCGGCGCTCGACATGACCCTCGAGAAGGCGCTCGAGGAAGTGCCGCAACTGAAGCAGTTGAACGAGCAGGACGAGCGTGTCAAAGAGCTGATCGCGGTCGCGCGGCGCCTGGAGGGGATGACGCGGCACGCCTCCGTCCACGCCGCGGGCGTCGTCATTGCCCCGCGAGCGATATCGGATTTCGCTCCGCTCTACAAAGGCAGGAACGACGAAATCACGACACAGTGGGCGATGAAGGAGATCGAGCGCATCGGCCTGCTCAAGATGGACTTCCTCGGGCTCAGCACGTTGACGCTGTTGAACGACGCGGTCGAGGAAATCCGCGCGACCACGGGGACGATCGTCGATCTCGACACGATCCCGCTCGATGACGCGAAGACCTATCAGCTGTTCGGCGAAGGGGCCGCGTTCGGCATCTTCCAGTTCGAAAGCTCCGGGATGCGCGAGATTCTGCGCAAAGCCAAACCGCAGCGGCTCGACGACCTCATCGCGTTGAACGCGCTGTACCGGCCGGGCCCGCTGCGCAGCGGGATGGTGGACGATTTCATCGCGCGCAAGCACGGCCGCGTCAAAGTGAGCTACGAAGTCAAAGAGCTGGAGCCGATCCTGGCCGACACGTATGGCGTGATCGCCTACCAGGAACAGGTCATGCGCATCGCCCAGTCGCTTGCCGGCTTTACGATGGGGCAGGCCGACATGCTGCGCAAGGCCATGGGAAAGAAAGATCCCAAGGTCATGGCGAAGCAGCGCGAAGCCTTCATGGCAGGCGCGAAGGTCAAGGGGATCAACGAAAAGAAGGCCGCGAAGATTTTCGAGTTGATGGAGTACTTCGCCGGATATGGATTCAACAAATCCCACTCGACCGCTTACGCACTGCTCGCGTATCAGACGGCGTATCTGAAGGCGAATTATCCGTGGCATTTCGCGGCGGCGTTGTTGACGATTGAAGCGCAGAACACGGACAAGCTCGCGACGTATCTGCAGGAGTGCCGCGAGCGTGGTATTCCGGTGCTGCCGCCCGACATCAACAAGAGCCAGCTGGCATTCACCGTGACGCCAGAAGGTGTGCGCTTCGGCCTGACAGCGGTGAAGAACGTCGGCGAGGGCGCGATTGCCTCGATTCTCGGCGTGCGCGCTGCGCAGGGAAAGATCACATCGCTGCACCTGCTCTGCGACGAGCTGGATCTGCGGCTGGTCAACAAGCGCGTGCTCGAGAGTCTCGTGAAAGCCGGCGCGTTTGACGCGTTCGCGACGGGCCCTTCGACTCGGTCTCCGGACCCGCTCCGGCCAGGCACAGCCCCGTCGCTGGGCGAGCTGCGCGCGCGACTGATGGCCACCATCGATCTCGCGTGCGAATATGGAACGCGGAGACAGCGCGATCGCGCCGATGGCCAGGCCCAGCTCTTCGGCGGCACATCCCAGGATGAAGGGGGAGCCGACGAGGCACCCATGGGACCATCGAATGTCGAGCCTTGGACCGAGGTGCAGCAGCTGGCATTCGAAAAGGAATCACTCGGGCTGTACTTCAGCGGTCATCCCATCGACCGGGTCGCGGCGGAACTGAAGGGCTTCGGCGCCAGAACGACGGCTGAACTGGCGGAGACCGCGGCGACGGGTGCGGGGAGTGCGATGGGTGCGGGGAGTGCGCCGGGTCCGTCGAACGGTTACCGCCGCGACAAAGGGGTCGATGTCACGATCGGCGGAATCATCGCGTCGATACGACCGCTGAAAACGCGCAAGGGCGATCGCATGGCGGTCATCATGCTCGAAGACCCGCACGGCACCGTTGAGGTGGTGATTTTTCCTGAGGCGTACGGCAAATGCGCGTCGGTACTCGAAGCTGGCGTGATGGTCGTCGTGAAGGGGAAGGTCGAGCTCGACGAAGAGACCATTCGCCTGATGGCGAACGAGGTGCTGCCCATCGAGACCATGCGGCAGAAAATGTCCCGCGAGCTGTCGATCAAGCTCGTGTCACCCCCGCACGGCCGGCAGACGTTCGAAGCGCTCGCGGATGTGTTCTCGCGGCACCGAGGCGACCGGCGCGTCGTGCTCGAGCTCGAGCTGCGCGATCAGCAGCCTCCACTGCGGCTGCGCGCGCCGCTCGCCGCGGCCGTGCGCGTGCAGCCGTCCGAGCAGCTGGCGACGGAAGTCGAGCGTATCTGCGGAGCCGGGACGGTTGTCCTTCGCTAAGCTTCGTCCCCGCGACTCAGCGGTGAGACATAGAAAACATGCCTACTGAGACACTAGAGTTCGAAGAGTCGCTCGGGCCGCTGCTGAAAGAGGTGGACGCTCTCTCCGTGCTGCCGCGCACCGACGCGCGCGAGCGGGAGCTCGAGCGACTCAATCAGAAGCTGCGGGCCGCGCGTGTCGAGATCTACGGCAAGCTCACGCCGTGGCAGCGCGTGCTCGTTTCACGCCATCCGAGCCGGCCCGACATGCTCGACTACGTGGCGCGCCTCTGTACCGACTTCGTTGAGCTGCACGGCGATCGCCGCTTTGCCGACGACCATGCCATCGTGGCCGGCACCGCCTGTTACAAGGGGGAGCCGGTGATGGTGGTCGGTCATCACAAGGGTGGGGACACCAAGCAGAAGATCTATCGCAATTTCGGCTACGCCAGGCCGGAGGGCTATCGCAAGGCCATCCGGCTGATGCGCACGGCCGAAAAGTTTCGTCGTCCCATTCTGGTGTTCGTGGATACGCCTGCGGCGTATCCCGGCGTCGAATCGGAAGAGCGCGGCGTGGCCGAGGCCATCGCCTTCAACCTGCGGGAAATGTCCGTGCTGAAGGTGCCGATCGTCGTGATTATTACCGGCGAAGGAGGCAGCGGTGGCGCGCTCGGTATTGCGATCGGCGACCGCATCCTGATGCAGGAGTACGCCATCTACAGCGTCATTCCGCCCGAAGGCTGTGCCGCGATTCTCTGGCGCGACTCGGGAAAGAAGGTCGAGGCCGCCACCGCATTGAAAATCACGGCGGGCGATCTGCTTGCCCGAGGCATCATCGACGAAATCATCCGCGAGCCGATTGGGGGGGCCCACACGAGCCTCGATGAAGCGGCGGCGCTCGTCGACGGCCCGCTGCGCGCGGCGCTGGAATCGGCGAGCGCGCCCGACGTCGAAGCGCGCCTCGCCCGCCGCTACGACAAGTTTCGAGACATGGGCCGGCTGGGTGCAGATTTTACGGACGAGGACAGCGCGTGACGTTGCAGAACTTGCGCTGTCTCACCGCCAAGACGCCAAGACGCCACGCATTAGAAATTATTCACCATCCGCTTCACGCCTTGGGTCACGTAAGGTACCTTGAAGTTGATCAGGAGACCGAGGCGTTTGTCGCAGAGCTTAAGGTATGAGAGGAGCTGCGCCTGATGTACCGGCAAGAGTCTCTCAACTGTCTTTATTTCAACAATTACTCCATCGTTTACGAGCATATCCAGGCGATAACCGTCGTCCAGTTCAATTCCGTCGTAATGAACCGGCACGAGTTGCTCTGCAACTACATTATGCCCGGCGGCGCGCAGCTCGTGAGTCAGGCAGGTGCGGTAGATGCTTTCGAGAAGCCCCGGCCCAAGTTTTGAGTGAACAACGATGGCTTTGTCGATGACGGCCCTGGCCGTCTTATTGAGAGATTCCCTATCCGTGCTTTGCGTCTTTGCGCCTTCGCGGTGAGACATAAAAATTGATGCCTATTCCTTTCCTCTGGGAACATCTCACTTGCAATGACGAAGCCGCGTGCATGCTGGCGCGAGAACTGAAAATCAGTCCGGCCATCGCGCGGCTGCTGGCGATTCGCGGAATCGACCAGCTCGAGAGCGCCCAGAGATTTCTCCGGCCGTCGCTCGACCATCTGCACGACCCGTTCATGCTGGCGGATATGGCCCCGGCCGTCGAGCGGATCCTCGCGGCGATCGAGCGGAAGGAACGCATCGCCATTCACGGCGACTACGATTGCGACGGCATCACGTCGACGGTCATTCTGCGCCGCGCGCTGGAGCTGTTCGGCGCCACCGTCGTGCACTTCCTTCCTGATCGCATCAAAGACGGGTATGGTCTTCAGCCCGAGACGTTCGATCGTCTGCAGGCGGATGGCGTCGCGCTCGTCATCTCGGTCGACTGCGGCATCCGTGCGGTCGAGGCGGCCAGGCGTGCGCGCGAGCTTGGCATCGATCTCATCATCACGGATCACCACGAGCCGGATACGCAGCTGCCGATCGCGGTGGCGGTGATCAACCCGCGCCGGCATGATTGCGCGTACCCGGACAAGAATCTCGCCGGGGTCGGTGTGGCGTTGAAGCTGGTGCAGGCGCTTTGTCGTAAACGGGATCGCGAGCGCCTGCTGCCGGCATTCATCAAGGTCGCGGCGATCGGGACGCTCGCCGACGTTGTCCCGCTCGTCGGCGAGAACCGGGTCATCGCGAAGCTCGGTCTCGACTTGCTCTCGCGGGGGCCTCACAAGGTGGGCCTGCGCGCGCTCATCGAAGTGGCGGGCCTCGCCGGCAAGCCGATCGACAGCGGTCATGTCGCATTTCAGATTGCGCCGCGCATGAACGCCGCGGGGCGCATGGCGAGTCCGGACATCGCCGCGCGCCTGCTGCTGGCGGCAGACGAGGCGATGGGCGCGGAAGCGCAGGACCTGGCCCGGCAGCTGGATGGTGAGAACGTGCGCCGGCAGGAGGAAGAAGCGGCGATTCTTGCGAGTGCCAGAAAGATCGTCGAGACCGATCCCGTCGTCGGGGCACACAGCATACTGGTCGTCGCCGGCGAGGGGTGGCACCGCGGCGTTATTGGTATCGTGGCGTCCAAGCTCGTCGACGCCTTTCACCGGCCGGCCATCGTCATATCGATCGACGGGGACGTCGCTCACGGATCCTGCCGGAGCATTCGGGGATTCAATGTGCTGGCGGCGCTCGAACACAGCGCGGCGCATCTGAGCCGCTTTGGTGGCCACACGCAGGCTGCGGGGTTGACACTGCCGTCGGCGAATGTGGGGGCGTTCCGGCAGACGATCGCAGACCACGCCGATAACCTCCTGGGGCCGGACGATCTGAAACCGCGCCTGCGCATCGATGGATGCCTCGGGTTTCGCGACATCAACGGTGATTTTGCCGGCGAGATGGCGATGCTCGCGCCGTTCGGGACGGGCAATCCGCGACCGCTGTTCGAAGCGCGCGGCGTGGAAGTCATCGATGGCCCGCGGCGTCTGAAGGACAAGCACTTGAAGATGGCGTTGAAGCAGAACGGGCGGATCTTCCGGGCGATCGCCTGGCGCGCCATCGAGCGCGAGCAGTTCATCACCGACAACCGGGGGTCGCTGGACCTCGCGTTTTCGCTCGAGCACAATAAGTATCAAGGCAATGAGTACCTCGAGCTGTCGGTCAGCGACGTGCGGTCACCGCACCGATCCCCGGCGACGTTGGGGATTCCCGCGCCACTCGAAGGACGCGGCTAGGTAATGGTCGCCTGGCAGAAGCGCGCGCGAATGTTCGTCCTGTTCATTGCCGCTGGCGTTGCCGCAGTCGTCTTCTTCACGACGCGCAGTCGAGAAGCGCTTCCTCCACCCACGCCAGTCGAACGCGGCGACCCCTCAGCGACCGTCGAAAGCTCAGGCGCATTCCTGACACAGGTCAAAGGCGAGCGCGAGACCGTGCGCGTCGAGGCGGAGAAGCAGTATTCCTATCCAGACGGCAGCATGCGCCTCATCAAGGTGAGAGTGACGTCCGTCCGCCAGGGTAAGACCTTCGTCGCGATCGCCGACGAAGCGAGGGTGGGCGAGAACCAGACCAATCTCGACATGAAGGGCAACGTGGTGATGACCTCGAGCGATGGGCTCGAGGCGAAGGGGAGCTCCGCTGCATACAACCAGGGCGAGGGCATCGTCCGTGCTCCCGGTCCCGTGACGTTCAAGCGCGGCCGCATGAGCGGCAGCGGCGTCGACTTCAGCTATGACGAGACGCGCGACCTGATGGGTTTGTCGGATCAGAGCAAAGTGCAGCTCGCGCCGCCCAAAGCCGGTGGAGAGACCACGGACATCACATCCGGCGCCGCCGTGCTCGCACGCGCGGACAAGTTCGTCAGCTTCGAGAGGGCCGTCCATATCGTGCGCGGCAGCCAGGTGATCGACGCCGAGAGTGCGCTCGGGGAGCTCAGCGAGAACCAGGAGCACCTGACGGGACTGGAACTGTCAGGAAGCGCGCGCATCGAAACACCGAACGCCGCGCCTGGTGGCCTGAGATTGATGTCTGGAGATGTCATCAACCTCACCTACTACGACAGCAGCGATCTGTTGCAGAGCGCTATCGTCACCGGAGGTGCCGCGCTGCGCATTGCGGCCGACAAAGGCGCGGACGAAAGCGTGCTCCATGCCGACAACATCGAGATCGGCATGGCACCCGACGGCACCACGCTCACATCGTTGAACGGGCGCGATCATGTCGTGTTCGACATCGCGGCGGCGGGCAAAGGCCAGCCCGCGAAGAAGGTGACGTCGAGCGCACTTGTGGCAAGCGGCGCCGACGGGAAGGGACTGACCTCTGCATCATTCACCGAAGGTGTCGAGTATCAGGAGACCGGCGGCACACCACCGGTGAAGCGCACGGTTACGTCGCGGACGCTCGATACGTCATTGAAGGGCGGCCTTGGTCAGATACAGGAAGCGACCTTCATCGGATCGGCGCGGTTTCGTGACCCCCCGCTGCAAGCGGCTGGATCGACAATGCGCTACAACTTGGAGACCGGGCAGGTTGCGCTCACCGGCGCGTCCGGCGAACCGGTACCGCGCGTCGTCAACGAGCAGATTCAAGTGGATGCGACCAACATCGACATGAACATCGAAGGCTCGAAGATGCGCGCGTACGGCGAGGCGAGACGCGTGCAGTCGATCATGTTTCCGGCGAAGCCGGGCGCCAAGGGATCGAAAACGCCTGGCCTGATGAAGCAGGATCAACCGGTGAATGGCGTGAGCGGGGCACTCGCGTACACCGGGGGCGACGATGCTGCAATCGAGCTCACGGGGAGCGCGATGCTCGTGCAAGGTGACAAGAGCGAAACGCAGGTCAAGGGCGAGAAGATCTCCATCGACGGCAAGACCGGAAACCTGCAGGCGCAGGGATCGGTGATCGCGCAGATGCTCGTGCAGGATCTGAATCCCGAGACCAAAGTGAAGGAGACCACGCGGTCCACGGGATACGGCCAGCAGATGCAGTACCGACGACGCGACGCGCAAGATCACTTACACCACCAAAGCGCATCTCGTCGGACCGCAGGGGGATTTGACCGGCGAGACGATCGTGCTCACATTGGGATTGAATGGGCAGGACATCGAGCGGCTCGAGGCGTCTGGCGGAGTGAAGTTGACCGAGGTCGATCGCATTACCACAGGAGAGGAGCTCGCGTATGTCGCGGCAACCGGGGAATACAATGTCGTTGGAAAGGGACGGTTGGTGCGCATGTTTCGCAGGACGGAAGACGGCGTCTGTCAACCCAGCCATGGCAGTGCTTTGACCTTCTCGAGGGGCGCTGATTCGCTCAAGCTCTCAGGTAGAGACGACAGCAGATCGCAAACCGCAACCGAAAAAGCGGCGGACTCGTCCTGCCCACCGCTACCCAAGCCCTGAATGGCGACGCTTCGCACCGACAATCTGACGAAGTCGTACGGCGGCCGCACGGTCGTGCGCGGCGTCAGCCTCGATGTGCAATCCGGTGAGGTCGTCGGGCTGCTCGGGCCGAACGGCGCCGGCAAGACGACCACGTTCTACATGACCGTGGGGCTGACCTCGCCCGATTCAGGGCGCGTGATCTTCAACGGTGAGGATGTGACGGACCTGCCCATGTATGCACGGGCGCGCAAGGGCATCGGCTATCTGCCGCAGGAGCCCTCGATCTTTCGCGGTCTCAGCGTCGAGCAGAACATCATGGCGATTCTCGAGACGCTCGACCTCGATGCCGCCGGCCGCCGCGAGCGCTGCAAAGAGCTGCTGACCGAGCTGAATCTGACGTCGCTGGCGGCGTCGCCGGCGTATACGCTGTCGGGCGGCGAGCGGCGCCGCGCGGAGATTACGCGCGCGCTCGTCGTCTCCCCGAAGTTCCTGCTGCTCGACGAGCCGTTCGCGGGCATCGATCCGATCGCGATCACCGATATTCAGAAGATTATTTTTCACTTGAAAGATCGCGGCATCGGTGTGCTGATCACCGACCACAACGTGCGAGAGACCCTCCGCATCACCGATCGCGCCTATATCGTGCACGACGGAGGCATTTTTCACAGCGGGACGCCCGAGGCGCTGGCGGCCGACGAAGAGGTGCGGCGCATTTATCTCGGCGCGGAGTTCCGTCTCGACTGAAAACGAAAAACTGACTTAAGATGGGATGACGGTCCGGCCGGAGCCGGCCGATACGTATACTGGGAGGGCACGTTTTCGGGCGTAAACCGGGCGTATGGCGATTCAGCAAAAACTTCACACGAAGCTCGTTCAGAAGCTCATTCTGACGCCGTCTCTGCAGCAGGCAATCAAACTGCTGCCGATGTCGACGCTCGAGTTGGCCGACCTGCTGAACCAGGAAGTCGTCGAAAACCCGATGCTCGAGGAGGTCCCCACAGAGGACTTGCAGCCCACGGAAGCTGCGCCCCAGGTTGAAAAGACCGAGGCCGACGCGAAGGAAAAAGGGGACGCCTGGGACGACAGCGACTACGAGTATTTTTTCGGGGACTATCTCGACGACGGCTACAGGCCGCACACGCCGCAGGAAGTCAAAGAGCTTCCGCCGATCGAGAATACCCTCGCCACCTCCTCATCGCTCTCGGATCACATGCTCTGGCAGCTGTCCCTCCTGCCTGACGACCAGCAGGTGCGCGACATCGGCTCCGCGATTGTCGGCAACCTGAACGACGACGGAATACTCGTTGCGTCGCTCGACGAGATTGCTGCGATGGGTCCCTGGCCCGTGGACGAGGTCGAGCGCACGCTGAAGATCGTTCAGAGCTTCGACCCCATCGGGGTGGCCGCCCGCGATCTCCAGGAATGCCTTCTGCTGCAGCTGCGGCATATCGGCCTCCAGGGGACGCCCACCGAGAAAATCGTCACCGAGCATTTGCGGCTCCTGCAGAACCACCAGGTGCCCGAGATCGCGAAGCGGCTCGGCATGTCGATCGAGGATCTCAAGGAGCACGTCGAGATCATCCGGCATCTCGACCCCAAGCCCGGCAGCAGGTACAACCCGTCACAGTCACATTACGTCATTCCAGATGTGTACGTCGTCAAGGTCGAAGACCAGTACGTCGCGGTCCTCAACGAGGAAGGTCTGCCGCAGCTGCGCATCAGCCCGGTGTACCGGCGGCTGCTCGACAAGAACGCCGACAACACGACCGAGACGCGCGCGTACGTCAAAGACAAGTTCCGCTCCGCTTTGTGGCTGATCAAGTCTGTCGAACAGCGCCAGAAAACGATCCACAAGGTCGCGACGAGCATCATCAACTTTCAGCGCGACTTCCTCGACCACGGCATCGAGTACCTCAAGCCGCTGGTGCTGCGCGACGTGGCCAGCGATATCGGTATGCACGAATCGACCGTGAGCCGTGTGGTGACGAACAAGTACATGCACACGCCCCAGGGCGTGTTCGAGATGAAGTACTTCTTCCACAGCGGTATCAGCAGCTCCTACGGCGAAAGCGTCTCGTCGGTGACGATCAAGCAGCGCATCCGCAAGATCATCGAGGCCGAAGATCCGCGGAAGCCGCTGAGCGACTCGAAGATCGTCAGCATCCTTCAGCACGAGGGTCTGGTGCTGGCGCGGCGCACCATCGCCAAGTACCGCGAGGAGCTGAAGATTCCCACTTCCAATCAGCGCAAGGTGCTGTACCTGATCGAGTCCATGCGTCTATTGCTCACCGGCCGTCAGGTGGAAATCTCCCCCATTCTCAGGCAACTCGTCGAGGCAAGACTGGCGAAACTCGAGCGGAGGCTCGGCGAGGCGATGGTGTCGGCGCAGGTCGTGTTGTTACGCGAGAAACACCGCGTCGTCGCAGATGTGGTCGTCCACGCGCGTCAGGACCATACCCTCGCGGGTATGGGGACAGCCCAGGCGTGGGGCCCGGCCCTGACGGCTGCGGTCAACAAGGTGCTGCAGCAGGCCGAAACGGTGAAAGGGAAGTGGCAGCGGCGGAAGCGATCTGCTGCGTCGGTTCGCACGATGCCGCCGGCAGCGCCCGTGCGCGCTCCGCGTTCGCGAAAGCGGGCATGACCTCACTCCACGCACGCAGAAAACCGGACTAGAAGAACCGTGACCGCGCTGGCACCCCCTTCACGGGGTTTGGCGTCTCGCCGGGCCGGAGCCCACCAGAAGAGCGTGCGCGGAGGCGTGCACCAGGCGCGTTTCATCGTGCTGACCGGGTTATCAGGCTCGGGCAAATCTCAGGCGATTCGGGCCCTCGAGGATCTCGGATATTTCTGCGTCGACAACATTCCGACGACGCTGATTCCCACGCTCGCTGAGCTCGTGCGCCGGGAAGGCATTGCGCGGGTGGCGATCGTCGTCGACATACGCGAAAAGAATTTCGTGGCGGAGTTTCCGAAGTCGTACCGAAAACTGCGGAGCATGAAGGGGTTGAACCCCGCTCTGATATTTCTCGAGGCCACGCATGCCACACTCGTGCGCCGCTTCAGCGAGACCAGACGGCCGCACCCGCTGGCGCCGGATTCCTCGGCGTCTGAAGGGATCAAGACCGAGCGCCGGCGGATGAACAGCATCCGCGCGATGGCCGACCACATCATCGACACATCGGACTTGACGGTGCACCAGTTGCGCCAGGCGTTCAAGACGTTCGCGTTCTCGGCGGGTGACGCCAAAGGGCGGACCGGCCGGCTGGCAGTGACGGTCGTGAGCTTCGGATTCAAACACGGTATTCCGATGGATGCGGATCTGGTGTTCGACGTGCGATTTCTCCCGAATCCGCATTTCGTGCCCCGCCTCCGCCCGAAGACGGGACGCGATCGGGCCGTCGTCAAGTTCATGGAAGACAATCGCGCGACCGGCGAGCTGCAGTCGCGGCTGAACGACCTGCTGAAATTTCTGCTCCCCCAGTATGTTTCCGAAGGGAAAAGCTATCTCACGATCGCCGTCGGCTGCACAGGCGGGCGGCATCGGTCGGTGATGATTGCCGAGGCGCTGCGCAAATCGCTCGGCGGCGTCGCCGGCGCGCGCGTCCGCGTGCACCACCGGGACATTACGCACGAGTAGGTGGTAAAAGCATGATTGGCGTGATTGTCGTTACGCATGGACAGCTCGCGAACGAGCTCGTGAACGCGGCGCAGACGATTGTCGGAGCGCTGCCGCAGTTTGCCGCGGTGTCGATTGGCTGGCACGACGATCCCACGGTCGCGCGGGATGCTCTGTCCGGCGCAATCGCGCGTCTGCAGGGCGCGGATGGCGTGCTGATTCTGACCGACATGTTTGGTGGCACGCCATCCAACCTTGGCTTGACCTTTCTCGAGGCCAACCGCGTCGAGATCATCACGGGCGTCAACCTGCCAATGCTGATCAAGCTTGCGCATCTGCAAGGGTCGGCCGATTTACTGGCGGTCGCACGCGAGATGCGCGAGGTGGGCCGAAATGCGATCTGGGTGGCGTCCGATTTGCTGCACGCGGAGGTGAAATAGAGATGCGCAGGGATCGTGGGCGCGTGGGGAACGACAATGCGATCGCGATCGGTGACTGTCTCTAATACGCTCGGCTTGCACGCGCGCGCGGCCGCGCGCTTCGTGCACCTCGCGTCGCGGTTTCAGTCCAGCGTGAAGGTCACCCGCGGTGTGCAGACGATCGATGGCAAGAGCATCATGGGCATTCTGCTGCTCGCCGCAGCGGCCGGCACGGTGCTGGTCGTATCAACGGAGGGCGAGGACGAATTGGCCGCGCTGAACACGCTCTGCGCGTTTATCGGGACGGGATTCGGCGAGGATACGTGCAGCGCTTAGGCGGCATCGGTGTGGCAGGCGGCATCGGCGCGGGGCGGGCCGTCGTGTTGATTCAGCGGGCGCAGATCCTTCGGTTTTCCATTCCGGCGCTGCGAATCGATGCGGAAATCGCGAGGCTGGATGGCGCTCGCCAGCGGTCGTTGCAGCAGCTCGACCGTATCCAACTTCGGCTGCCGGACCGTGACCTTGGCACGTTGTTCGAGGCCCAGCGGCTCATGGTCGACGATCCCATGTTGCTGCCGCGCGCTCGGTCGATCATCAGCGAGCAGCGCTTGAATGCGGAGTGGGCGCTCCAGCAGGTGTTCGATCACCTCGGCGGAATCTTTGACGCGGTCGAAGATCCGTACCTGCGCGAGCGAAAGGGAGACCTCGCAGACGTGGTCGGCCGCATTCGCATGAATCTGACCCCCGGCGGCGCCGGGTTCCGCGACGTGCTCGGCGAGTGCGAGGCGCCATGCGTCCTGGTCGCCGACGAGCTCCCACCCTCGATCGCGGCGCAGCTCGACTGGACGAGATTCGAGGCGTTCATCACCGACGCCGGCAGCCGCACGTATCACACCGCGATATTGGCGCGGTCGCTTCACGTGCCCGCGGTCGTTGGACTCCACGATGCGACCGCCCGCATCCTGCCCGGCACCATGGTCGTCGTCGATGGCGACGAAGGCACCGTTTCTCTCGATCTGCCGCCACACATGGTCGAATCAGTGGTGTCCGGCTCGAGCCGGACTCGCAGATCGACGGTCGGCCTGAAAGCCGACACGACCGCGGGGACTCCCCTCACAACCGCCGACGGTGTGGAGATTCGCGTTGAGGCGAACGTCGACCTGCTCGGCGATGCGACGTATGCGATCTCGCAGGGCGCGGAAGGTATCGGCCTCTTTCGCTCGGAGCTGCTCCTGGCGGGCCGCCCTGCCGATGAGCTGACCGAGGACATGCAGTACGAGGTGTATCGGCAGCTGCTCGAGGATGTTCGTCCGGCGCCGGTCACCGTGCGGACGTTCGACATCGACGAGGATCAACTGGCCAGCGGAGAGCATCCCCGCGATACCCTGTGGGCCACCGGTTACGAGGTACCGCGCAGCCGGTTCGGGCTGCGCTCGATTCGACTCACACTGCGGCGCCGCGAGCTCTTGCGCACCCAGCTGCGCGCGCTGGTGCGCGCCGCCGCACATGGCGATTTGCGCGTGATGTTTCCGTTCGTGTCGGGTGTCGACGAGCTTCGCGAAGCGCGCAGCGTGCTGGCCGAGGCCCGGCAGGAAATCGGGGCTCGCGGTGACCCATCGGGTCCGCTTCAGGTCGGTGTGATGATCGAGGTACCATCGGCCGCGTTAACGGCCGATCTGCTGGCGGCTGAATCGGATTTTCTGACGATAGGCACGAACGATCTTATTCAGTGCTGCCTCGCGGTCGATCGCACGGACGAGCGCGTCTCGCACTTGTACGAGCCCCTGCATCCGGCGATCCTTCGCCTCATCCGGCACATCCGCCGCGCGGCGGCGAAGCAGGACGTGCCGCTCTCGGTATGCGGCGAGATGGCGTCCGACCCGTTCGTGCTGCCCTTGCTCGTCGGAATGGGGCTGGTGCAGTTCAGCATGACTCCGGCCGCGATTCCCGTCGCCCGGCAGGTGATTCAGGAGATTGATGCGCGCGAACTGCGTTCGGTCGCGGCGCGGGCGCTGAAATTCGAGACTGCGCCGGAGATCGAGCAGTTCCTCGCCGACGCGTTGACGAAGCGGAGGTTGCTTGAGCGTCATTAAAATCGACAAGCCCTGGGGGCACGAGCTGCACTGGGCAAAAACCGAGCGTTACGTCGGGAAGGTGCTGCACGTCAAGGCCGGGCATGCGTTGAGCCTGCAGTACCACAACGTCAAGGACGAGACGATTTTCTTGTGGACGGGGAAGCTGCTCTTCGAAATTCAGCAGGGAGCCGAGCTCGTCAAGCGCGAGATGCTGCCAGGCGAGAGCGTGCACATCACCCCGCATACGATCCACCGCATGACGGCCATCGAAGATAGCGACATCTTCGAAGTCTCCACGCCGGAGCTGGATGATGTGGTGAGGTTGGAGGATAGGTACGGACGAATGAAGTAGTCCGTCAGTGCAGATGGCAGAGAGCAGAGAGCAGAGAGCAGAAAATTCTCTCAGCTCTCAGCTCTCAGCTCTCAGCTCTCAGCTCTCTGCTCTGTGTGCGTCAGGTCAAAAGGGGATGTCATCGTCGGTGAGCTCCACCGATCCGCCGGGCTCACCGTGGCCGAACTCGTCTGTCGCTGCGGCTGGCGTCGATCGACCGCCGCCTTCACTACGGCCGGCGCCATCTCCGCGGCCGCCACCGCTCAGCAGGACGACGCGATCCCCGCGGACTTCGGTGGTGTACTTGTCGTTGCCGTCTTTGTCTTTCCATTTCCGCGTCTGCAGCTTGCCTTCGACGTAAATCTGTTTGCCCTTCGTCAGGTAATCCTGCAGTGTTTCGGCGGTCTTGCCCCACAGAATCACCCGGTGCCACTGCGTGTCTTCCTTTTTCTGGCCTTCGCGATCCTTGAAGACCTCGGTGGTCGCGAGGTTCAACGTCGCCACCGCCGCACCGCCCGGTGTGTAGCGCAGCTCGGCGTCGCGCCCGAGGTTGCCGACAAGAATGACTTTGTTCACGCTTCCCATAACCCTCTTCGCTCCCGTTCACTGTTCACCGTTCACCGTTAGCCGTTTACCGTGTTGCCGGCCGATTCGTTGATTCGAGCCGTTGCTTGGCAAGAACCGCCGAATCTGTGTTTGGAAACTGTTTGAGCAGCGCTTCGTACGACTCGCGCGCGCGCGCGGAATCACCCAGCCTCTCAAACGCCGCCCCTCGTTTGTAATACGCCGTGGGAACCGATGCCGATCCGGGGTAGTTGGCGATGACCCGATCATATGCGGCGATCGCCTCCGTGTCCTTTTTCTGCCCCGCGAGCGATTCGCCGACATAAAGCTGCGCTTCATGCGCGCGCGCGCTCTTGGGAAAGTATCCCAGGTAGCTTTCGAATCCCTGAACAGCGAGCACGTAACTGCCGGTCGCGTAGTCGCCGTAGGAGCTGTCGAACAACCGTTGCGGCTGCACTCCCGGATTCGCTGCCGGAGGCATCGTCGCGGTCTGTGGAGCTGCAGCCCCCCCAAGCGTCCCGCCGGCAGCTGCTGCGTCGTTGTTGACCGGCACCGGCTGAAACGCGCCAGGCTCGGGAATCGCTTGCCTGATCGACTCGAGCTCCTGCGTAATCGTCCCAAGCCGGACGTTGGTCTCGTCGACCTTTTCGCGGACGACGCGAAGATCACCGGACATCGTGTCCAACTGCACTTTGCCGTCAGCGAACCCCTTGCGCTCGAGCGAGGTCTGATCTTCGATGCGCGAGTTGACGGCTCTCAGGGCTTCGCCGAGATCGGTCATCAGCGCCTGCAGCTGTTGTGTTTGCTCCTGCAGGATGCGCAGGTCCGCCATGATCTGTTGATGCTCGCGATCGGCGGCCGCGGGAGTTGCGGGCGCGACCGCCACGTACGTCAGTGCCAGCACCAGCGCAGTCACGGCACGCGGCGTGTGGATTCGAGTCGTCATGAGCACTCCCTGTTACTTTGCCGTAATCACAAAATGCGCGCGGCGGTTGCGGCCCCACGCGCTTTCCTGATGCGCCGGATCGAATGGAAACTCACTGCCGTAGCTCACCGTGCGCAAGCGGCTGGCGTCGAGGCCGAGCGAGACGAGATACGTCCGCGCCGCGACAGCTCGCCGTTCGCCAAGAGCCAGATTGTACTCCGCTGTTCCACGTTCGTCGCAGTGACCCTCGATCGTGACGACCCACGTCGCGTACTTCTTGAGCGTCGCGGCGGTCGCCTGCAGGGTGGCGCGGCTCGCATCGTTGATGTCCGCGCTGTCGTAGTCGAAGAATACCGGCTGCAGCGGTGAGTCGCGGTTCAAATCATCGAGCGATCGGGCCGACACATCGTCGGTGGGCAACGGCTGCGGCGGCATGGGCTCCCTCACCGGCGCGGGCGGATCCAGGGGCCGCGTCTCGAACTCCGGAGGTGGGGGAGGAGGCGGCATGGGCCGCGCAACCGGTGGTTGACCGCCCTTCCCGCACGCGGCGGCGCCGATCAGCAGCACGAGGCAGATGGAGAGTAGTGTGGTCTGTTTCATAGATGTCGTTGGCACCCTGTCCAGTGTGGCGCGGGTTGTCCGCGCCGTTCAGTGCGACCAGTTCGGGAATGTGTTGTTGCCCGCCCGCGTGATCTGCCGCAGGCCTTTACCGTCGCGGGCGATTGTGAAGATCTGGGTCTTGCCGAGCCGGGACGACGAGAACGCGATGTGCCGGCCGTTAGGTGAAAACGCCGGGCTCTCGTTCGTGCCCGCGCCGTCGGTGATCGTCTTGGTCTGCCCCGTGGCGACATCATAAATCCTGATGTCGAAGCCCGGTCCCGAGCGTCCCGCGTAGGCGATTTCGTTGAAGGGCGCTGGAGACCATGTGGCGCGATCGGCCCACGACTCGCCGACCGTGATGCGTCGAAGGTTCAACCCCTCCGTATCCATCACCCAGATCTGCGGCGACCCGGAACGATCCGACGTAAACGCGACTTGCGTTCCGCTCGGCGACCAGGTCGGTGTCGAGTCGGCGGCGGAATTGGTGGTCAGGCGGCGGACGCCCGATCCGTTGCGGTTCATCACGTAGATTTCGGGGTTGCCGTCGCGCTGCGACATGAACGCAATGCGAGCGCCGTCGGGCGCGAATACCGGCATATAGGCGCCTGTTTTTTCGTCGGTCAGCGTTTCGCGCGTCCCTTGATACACGTTCGAGACGATGATCTGCGGCTGAATGCGCGTGTACGACGAATACGCGATGCTCCGCCCGTCGGGCGACCAGGACGGCGTGATGTTCAGCCGGCGATTCGCCGTGACCCGCATCTGGTTCACGCCATCGTAGTCGCCGACATACACCTCTTTGCCGGTGCGCGTCTCCACCGTGTCCACGACCCGCTCGTTGTCGCGATCGGAAATGAACGTGAGCTTCGTGCGCGCGACACCGCGGAGGTTTGCCTGCGTCTGGTGGATCTCATCCGACATCGTGTGCGACACCGCGCGGGGATTTCTCAACGACACATTATCGTAGGCGCGGCCAAGCGCGACGCCCCGCGCGCGCACGTTGAACAGGCGCATCTGCACCTGGAAGGTATTCCCCGTCCGTTTGACCGAGCCCTTGATGACACCGTCGGCGCCGAGCTCGCGCCAGCGGTCGAACGCGATGGTGTCGGTCGTCGGGATCGTCTCGATGGTGCGATAGGTATCGCGCGGGATCATATCGAATTCGCGCTCGAACGCGAGGTCGGCCCACAGCACTTCGGCGATCAGCTTTGCGGCCTCCGCCGTTTCCTTGTCATTGGTGAGCGCGATGAAGTCAGGAACCGCGTAGTGGGGAGGCGCGCCTGGCTCGCCGCGTATGGTGGTGCTGATCCCGGTCTCGGTCTGTGGTGGCGGCTCAGACGCCGGCGGGGCTTGCGCCGTCAGAATCGCCACTGCACCAAGGCCGCACGCCACCACGCAAACGCTTCGAACTGTGTTTTTCATGGATGACCTTATCTCGTATATTCAAATCTGAGCTCGACCGGCAGCCGCGAACCGGCAAACCTCGCAGGCAGCGGGGCCAGCATGCGCGTGTTGACGAGCGCGCGTTGCGCCGCGAGATCCAGAACCGGGTTACCGCTGGAGATGCCAACCTCAATATCAGTGATCTGCCCGTTGCGCTGAATAATGTATTTCATAGTCACAAGGCCTGACGTTCCCTGATTCTGATTCCAATTTTTGATGATACGGTCCCTCATGTCCGACACGTATTCCGGACAGCAAAAACCCTCCACGCCAAGTTTCACACCGCCATCCCCGCGAGCTCCTCCGGTCGAAAGCCCAAAACCCTGCCCCTTCGCTCCTGTGTCCACCTTCGCTGTGCCAAGTTGGGTTTCGAAGCCGCGCCCGACCGCGGTGCCTTTCGGATCCTTGGACGACGCCGCAGTCGGCTTCGGCGGGGTGCGGGGCTTCTGTTTGGGATCCGGCAGCGCCATCTTGGGCGGTGTAAGAGAGGGCAGTGTGTTTTTTGCGATCTGCGGATCTGTTGATGGTTGTGCGGCGTGAATGGGCTTCCCGCCAATCGTCTGCATGCCGCCGCTGTTCGGGCCGGGCGCTCCTCCAAGGCTGATGTTCATCATGACGCGCGGCGGTTGGGCCGCGCGCGGCATCACGCTCGGGATCATCGCGATAACCGCGATGACGGCCGCATGCGCGGCAAGCGAGATGACGGCGGTCTTTGTGAGCCCGCCAGGCTCGCGCTTCCGATTCTGCAGAATGTCGCTGACGACCGCTTCCATATTTAATTATCGTGCCTTCGCGGCCTTCGGCCGCTCGGCTTTGGTTGTCGATCTCACTTGACCGCGTCCGGTGCATCCAGCGCCACGAGGCCGACCGCTTCGACGCCGCCGTCCTTTAGGCTGTCAACGACGTTGAGGATTTCCTGCGCGGTAACGCCCGCATCCATGCGGAGAAACACCTGCTTGGTCTGACGTGACACCAGCGCCTGGCGGGCGCGCTCGCCGAGCATGGCGATCGCCACCGGCTCTTCCTTGCCCAATGGCCCGATGGAAACCCGCTTGTCCTTACGATACGACAGCGGCAGCGTCACATACACAGGTTCTGCGCTGATCGCCTGACCTCTTCGTGCGACAGGAAGTTGAATCTCGAGCCCACGCTGCATCATCGGTGCCGTCACCATGAAGATGATCAGCAGCACGAGCATCACATCCACGAGCGGCACCACGTTGATCTCGGCAAGAGAGCTCGACGTCCTCCTCCCGCGTCGCGAATGCCCCCCTTTTTCGTGGTCGAAGGACTGAACTTTCGGCATTTACGTAAAGTTCCGTTCGACGATGTTGAGGAATTCGAGTGAGAAGTCGTCCATTTCTGACGCGAGGTTCTTCACCCGCTGTGTCAGCAGGTTATAGAAGTACACCGCGGGTATGGCGGCCGCCAGGCCCGCAGCCGTCGCTATCAACGCATCCGCAATACCGGGCGCAACCACATCGAGGCTCGTCGAGCCTTGCGCACCGATACCCTGAAACGCCGAGATGATGCCGAGCACGGTGCCGAACAGGCCGATGAACGGCGTCACCGCCGCGGTGGTCGCAAGAAATGTGATGTGCTTCTCCAGCTTGTTGGTTTCCACGTTCGACGCGCGCATCAGCGCGCGGTCCACCGACACGAGCGATTTCAGCACTGGCCGCAGAGCCGGCGCCTGGGCGGTGGCAGAACCTGCGGCCGGGGCACTCTGCCGGAGTTGCAGATTCAGCTCCGCGTGGCCGGCGAGAAAGATACCGACGAGCGGACTGTCGTGAAGCGATTGGCAGACGCCCTGCACTTCCGAAAACTTCGTGCTGCGCCGGAAGATCTCGAGAAAGCGCGAGCTCTGTGACTGAATCCGATTGAACGTCCACAGCTTGTAGAGAATGATTCCCCACGACACGATCGAGAAGATGATGAGAGTTCCGAGAACGACGGCCGAAACCGGTGATGTGAACGAAGATCGGATGAGGTCGATGAAACCACCACTGAGTGCTGTGGGTGGAGCAGTGGCGCCTTCGACCTGCATGGAGAGCAGCAGGTGTCCGAGCGTGCGCAAACAAGCCTCCGGGCAATAGTGCGCCGCTGGGACAGCGCGGATCGCCTTCGCCAAGGCTCCGGCGAGGGCCGCCGGAGCGTCTTCGCAGAGGCGCAGAGGCCAGAGTACCACGCGTCCAAACGGCTGTCAAACATATGGTAGCATTGGAGTTCCACGCCTTCCCGTTACGCGCTCCGGCGCCGCAGGCCTTCTGAATGCTTCGCTTCCTTCGCATTGAGCACCTTGCCGTCATCGATGCGGTCGACGTCGAATTCGAGCCGGGTTTGAACGTCCTGACGGGCGAAACCGGGGCGGGCAAGTCGATGCTCGTCGAGGCCGTCGGGCTGCTCATGGGAGGGCGTTCGTCGGCCGACCTCATCCGCACGGGAGAAACCCAGGCCCATGTCCAGGCGGAGTTCGACGGGTGCATCGTGCGGCGCGACATCAACGCGCAGGGACGCAGCCGCGCGTTCATCAACGACGCGCTCGTGACGGCGGCGTCGCTCAGCGAGCAGACAGCGCCGCTCGTCGAATTGCACGGACAACACGAGCATCAAACCCTCCTCGATCCCCAGAGTCACCTTTTCATCCTCGACGAGTTCGCGGGGCTGGCTGACGCACGCGAAAGGGTCGGTCATGCCTTTCGAGAGTGGAAGCGATGGCAATCTCAGTTCGACGCGTTCCAGATGGATGAGCGCGAAAAAGCGGCGCGCCTGGACCTGCTGACCTTTCAGGTCGGGGAGCTCGCGAAGGCGAGCCTTCGCGCCGGTGAGGATGGTGAGCTGGAGGTCGCGAGGCGAGTGCTGACAAGCGCAGACAAGCTTCAACGGCTGTCGGGCGAGGCGTATGCCGCCTTGTACGACAGCGACGAGGCCGCGCTCGGCCGGCTGGGCGCTGTCTGGAAACGCGTGACCGAGCTGGCCGAGGTTGATCCCACGTTTCGACCGCACCTCGAAGCGCGCGATGCCATCAAGTCGCAGCTCGAAGATCTCGCCGAGACGCTGCGCGGCTACGGTGAGACGATCGACGCGTCTCCCGCGCGCCTGCAGGACGTCGAGGATCGCCTCGCGCTCCTTGAGAGGCTCAAACGGAAGTACGGACCGTCGCTCGAGGACGTCATCACACAACGAGACGCGCTCACCGATCAACTCGATGCGCTGGCGCACGCCGATGAGCGCCGCGCGGGGCTCGAGGCCGACATGGGGAGGGCGCGGGTCGCGTTTCTCGAGCACGCGCGCGCGCTGTCGCGCCGTCGCCATGAGGCGGCCACGCATTTCGCTATGCGTATCCAGGCGCTTCTCGGCGAGCTGGCGATGGGTCGCACCCGGTTCGACATGCGCTTCGAGGTCGAGCCGCCGGAATCAGCGTGGACCGAGGCCGGTGTGGACGTGGCGGAGTGCTATCTCTCCGCAAACGTGGGCGAAGACCTGCGGCCCCTCGCGCGGATCGCCAGCGGCGGCGAGTTGTCGCGGGTGATGCTCGCCATCAGGACGCTCGCTGCGGCGTCGGCCCCGGGCAAGACGTTGATCTTCGACGAGATCGATGCCGGCATCGGTGGGCGGGTCGCGGATGTCGTCGGCAAGAAGCTGCGCGGCATTGGTGAATCTTTTCAGGTGCTGTGCATTACGCACCTCCCGCAGATTGCCGCAGCCGGCCATGTCCATTTTCATATTTCCAAGAGTGTGGCGAACGGCCGCACGCAGACGCGCGTCGTTCGACTCAACCGGGAGCAGCGAGTCGAAGAGCTGGCGCGTATGATGGGGGGAGCGGTCGCGACGGATGCTGCGCGGGCCGCCGCGCGGGAGTTGCTGGGCGAAAGCGAAGATACACCAAAAGCGAAACCGATCGAGGCGAAAGCGAAAGCGGATTCGCCGAGAGCGAGAAAATGACGAAGTATTTCATTGAAACCTACGGCTGCCAGATGAACGTCCACGATTCCGAGCGGATGGCGGGACTGCTCGAGCAGGCGGGGTATGAGGCCACGCAGGAACCACGGGACGCCGACGTGGTCGTCATCAACACCTGCAGCGTTCGCGAGCGTGCCGAAGAGAAGTTGTACACGCGTCTGGGAGAGGTGCGGCAGGCCAGCCGGGACACCGGCAGAAGCCCTGTTGTGGCGGTCGCGGGCTGCGTGGCGCAGCAGGAGGCGGGCGCGCTGCTCCAGCGCTCGAATCTGATCGACGTCATCATCGGGACTCAGAGCCTCAAACAATTGCCTGCGCTGATCGATCAGGCACTGGCGGACCCGGACGCGCCGCCCCGCATCGATGTCAACACCTACGAGGACGTCTCATTTCCCCTCGGCGTCGCTCGGCGGCACGATCCGGTGAAGGCCTTCGTGACCATCATCGAGGGTTGTAATGAGTTCTGCTCGTTCTGCGTGGTCCCCTACACGCGCGGGAGCGAGCGCATGCGTCCGAAGCGAGACATTCTCGAGGAAGCGGCGCGGGCAGCGGGTGAGGGGCATCGCGAGATTCAACTCCTTGGGCAGATCGTCAACCACTACGAAGCGCCGGACGATCCGGCCTGCGATTTCGCGGCGCTGCTCGAGGCTGTGCACGAGATCCCGGGGGTCGAACGGATTCGCTTTGCCAGCCCGCATCCGCGGCACGTGCCTGTGCGGCTCGTCGAGGCCGTCCGGGACCTGCCCAAGATCTGCAAGCATTTCCACCTGCCGGTGCAGTCCGGATCGACGCGCGTGCTGGCAGCCATGCGCCGGCGGTACACGCGGGAGAGCTACCTGGAGTTGGTCCAGATGCTCCGCGAGGAGGTGCCGGGCATCGTGTTGACGACCGATATGATTGTCGGATTCCCCGGCGAAACGGACGCCGATTTTGACGAGACGATGAGCCTGACGCGCGCCGTCCGATACGAAAGCATGTACTCGTTCAAGTACTCGCCGAGACCCAACACGCTGGCGCTGAAGCGATACCCTGAAGATGTGAGCGACGCCGACAAAACACGGCGCATCGTCGCGCTGCAGGCACTGCAGCGGGAGATTCAAATCGAGATGCACGAAGCCGAAGTCGGTTCACGTGTGGATGTGCTGGTCGATTCCGTCAGCCGCCGGCGAGATTGGGAGCTGTCCGGCCGCACATTCGGGAACACGGTCGTGAATTTTCCCGGCCCACGCACGTGGCTGGGGCGAACGGTTCCAGTGCGCATCACGCGCGCGGGCGCGTACAGCCTTGCGGGAGAAGCGGTTCAGCTTGACACTGACGGTGTCGAGACCTAGCGTACAGGCAGGGCCATGCAAATTGAAATGACAATCAAAGGGCTGATGGTGGATCCCGTCACCAACATGCCCATCATCCTGCTGCGCGATTCAGAGGGGCAGAAGGTGCTGCCGATCTGGGTGGGTATCTACGAGGCGAACGCCATTGCGCTGCAGATCGAAAATGTGAGCACGCCCCGGCCGATGACGCACGATCTCCTCAAGAACGTCATTGCCGATTTGCGGGGCACGGTGCGGAAGATCGTCGTGTCGGATATCAAGGACAATACGTTCTTCGCGCTGATCTATCTTGAGGTCAATGGCGAGACGGTCGCTATCGATGCGCGTCCCAGCGATGCCATCGCCCTGGCGCTGCGCGCGCGGGCACCGATTTTTGTCGAGGAGTCGGTCATCGACAACGCAAAGCCCTTCGACCCGGGCAGCGACAAGCCCGATACCGAACGGCTGCAGAAGTGGCTGGAGAATCTCGATCCTGACGAGCTCGGGAAGTACAAGATGTAGTGGACGGATCGCACTCAGCCGCAGTGTATAGACTGCCTTATTCCTTGCTTTCGTCGTAGACCATCCCTAGAATGACCTCTCCGCAAATGCACACGCACACCACCGATCGACCTGAGATCCGGAGCGTGGGCGCCGTCGCGTTTGCGGGTGCCCCGTGCGGATCGACACATGATCGTAGCCATCGCTAATCAAAAGGGCGGTGTGGGAAAGACCACGACCGCGATCAACCTTGCCGCCGGCCTGGCACTGCGCGGCAAGGCGACGCTCCTCATCGATCTCGATCCTCAGGCGAACAGCACCATGTCGTTTCTCGATATGGGGCTGGTACAGCGGAGCGTCTACGACGCGATCGCGGACGCGGACGTGAAGCTGGCTGACGTCATCATGCCGTCGACGGTGCCGAACTTGTCGGTCGCCCCGTCCCGCATTGCGCTCGCGAAACTCGAAGCGAAGCTGATCGGCGAGATCGATGCGCACTTCCGGTTGAAGGACAAGCTCGAGCCCCTGCGAAAGCAGTATCCGAACGTGGTCATCGATTGCCCCCCGACGCTCGGCCTGTTGACGGTCAATGCGCTCGTCGCAGCCACACACTTGCTGATACCGATCCAGTCATCGTATTTTGCCCTCGAAGGGACGGACGACTTGCTCGAGACGATCGAGAAAGTGCGTCAGCGCCCAAATCCCTCGCTCCAGATTCTCGGAGTCGTCATTACGATGCATGACAAGCGGACGTCGCTCGCCAAGGACATCCGCATGCAGATTAAGAAGGTGTTTGGTGGGAAAGTCTTCAAGACGGTCATCACGAAGAGCGTCCGCCTCGAAGAAAGTCCGGCCTACAAAGAATCGATCTTTACCTACGCGCCAGACTCGACGGGCGCGAGCGAGTACTACAGTCTCTGTGAGGAGGTCATTGACCGTGCCTAGGCGAGGACTCCCTGACACCGTCCGCATGCGCCACGACGAACACTACGTGGAGGCGCTCGCAGCTTCGGCCGGCGCGCCTATTGGCCGGCAGATTCCGATCGACCGCATCGATCCAAATCCGCACCAGCCTCGCCAGGTCATGGGCGACCTGTCGGAGCTGATGGCTTCGGTGGCCGAAAAGGGGGTCATCGAACCCCTGATCGTGCGTTCGCGCGGCGACCGGTTCCAGATCATTGCCGGCGAGCGGCGCTACCAGGCGGCCGTTCAGGTCGGCCTCCGCGAGCTCCCCGTGGTGATTCGCGACGTCGACGACGGCGAGGTCATTGAGCTGGCGCTGGTCGAGAACATTCAACGTAAGGATCTGACGGCGTTCGAGGAGGCTGAGGCGCTGCATCACCTCGGCCAGAAGAGCGCATATACCCACGAGGCCCTCGCGCGCAAGCTCGGCAAATCGCGCACGTCCATCACGGAGTCGCTGGCGCTGAACGCGATGCCCGAGGAGATTAAGAACCTTTGTCGGCTGGCCGACATTTCCTCCAAGTCATTGCTTCTGCAGATAGTTAGACAGCCGAGCACCCAGAAAATGACGGCGCTGGTCGAGAAGATCGCCAGCCAGGGCGGTGCGACTCGCGCTGAGGTTCGCCAAGACCTCGCGAAGCCTAAGCCAGGCCGCCCGAAGGCGTACGTCTTCAATTACCGCCCGGACAATAAATCGTTCAATCTGAAGTTGAAATTCCGCAAGGGTAACGTTCCGCGCCATGAAGTCATCGAAGCACTCGAAGCGATTCTAAAAGACCTGCGGGGGCAGTAGTCTCACACGCGGTCCTGACGAGTCGCTGAGTCCGCGAGTCTCATACGAAGAGTCCTGAGAGTCGCTGAGTCTAAAGCCTTCAAGAGTCTAGGAGTCTAGGAGTCCTAGGAGTCAAGGATTCAAGAGTCAAGCGGGTCCAAGAGTTCAAGGCCAACTCGATCCCCTTTAGGCGTCCTGGATTTCGTGTTTAGTTAACATAACATCCATTATAAGACTCAACCGAAATAGCCAATAAAACAGGCCTGTGGAAATCCCGCGCCTCTTCCCCCGTCTTCCAACCGTGAGATGCGATCAGGCCTTCCAGTTCAATTCGGCGAATGCGGGCTCCGGGACCCTGCTCTCGATGGGCCTATTGGCCGGGTGCCGTTCCAGCTCGTTCGTGCCTGTGTGAATCGTAACGAAGAAGGCAAAGGGCTGATTGGCGGTCAGGCCGAGGTCGCCGAACGGAATCGCCACCTCGAGAATCTCGGCAGAGGCGACTCGCGAGGTTTCCCCCGCTGAGGGCTCCCAGACACCGTCCGCGGTCTTTTGATGCAGTTCGGCCTGCGGGCCTCGATCCGTACCGGTGATCACAAGGCGGCGATCGGAAGGGGTCGTGAAGCTCACGCTGCAGCGAAGGCCTTGAGCAAGCCTCTGGGCAGCGGGCCCGCCGAGATCGAGCCGGAGGTATAAGTGCCGGAAGTCGAACCCGAAAAGCAGTGTGTGCACTTCGGGATCGCGATGTTCTCCCCCGGTCATCGTTCCAGACGGGGTATCGGTCTCGACGACGCCCGCCGCGAGCCACTCGAAGTAGCTGGTGGCACGCCCGTCGATCGTCGGGTCCAGGAGCCCGACCGGCAGCGTGACCGAGTCGGGAACGTGGCTGGTGGTGATGTTGGTGCTGAAGAGCTCGTCGGGGACCGGCTGCCCGAGCATGTGATACACGTTGCGGAGATGTCGCCGGAAGAGCTCATCGAATTCGAGATCGTGGTCGGAGGAGTGGTCGTCGCCATACCACCAGAACCAGTCGCTGCCTTCAGCGATGAGCAGCTCTTTGTACGCCTGCTCGCGGTCCACAGGATCGGCCGTGGCCGAGACCCGCTCGAACAGCTGCCGGGCATCCCGCAGCTGCCGCCACGCACGCAGGTCGTCCCCGTGGCCAATCCAGATGAAGAAATTACCGTCGATCCACGACCCTGGAGCCATGCCGCCGAGCGCGCGCCGAGGGGCCGCCGCCGCCTCGCTCATCGTCACGGGGCGCAGCGTGCGATGCGTCTCGAGCAGGCGATACAGCGCCCGCAGGAACGGGCGCCCCCCTCCCTCGAAATGCTCCCAGGCATTCTCGCCGTCCAGAATCACGGAGATCACAGCCTCTTCCCCACCGCTGGATTTCGAGAATCGATCGCCGGCCTCTACCAGCCGTCCGACAAAATCGGCTGCCGCGGCGTGGGCGTCCCAGCCCGCATAGACGAAGCCGATGAGATCCGACAGCGAATGATCGCGGAACAAGCACGCGATGTGCCCGGACGACACCTGGACAGCGTAGGGACGGTACAGCGGCTCCGGATCCTCGAGCCAGCCGTGCGGATCGCGCCGGAAATCCCGCCCGATCGTCCGTCCAAGGATGGCTTCGTCAGTCGCCATCCACTGAAAGCCGGCCCTCGCGGCGAGCTCCGCAGCCTCATCGGACACCGACCCTTCGGATGGCCACAATCCCGCCGGCTCGTGCCCGAAGAGCCGGTGATGACAGTGCCGGGCTCGTACGATCTGTTGAGCCGCGTCTTCCGGGTGGCGGAAGGCAGGCCGTGGTACGGCCGCCGCCGGGTGGGTCCTGAGATAGATGTCGGTGTCGCAAACGAGCGGAAGGATCGGGTGATAGAACGGCGAGGTCGAGAGCTCGACCTGCCCTCGCTCGGCGGCCGCGCGGTACTCCGGGATCACGCGGCCCAGTATCTCCAGCTCCAGGGCCCGGAGTGCCGCCTTGTCCGCTTCGTTGAAACCGCGTTGCTTGTCAACGAGACCTCGCGCGCGCTCGTCGTTGTCCAGATAAAAAGGATCGACCCACGCGAGCTTGTGCCACACCTGCAGATCGAGAAAGTCCTGGGTCGTGTAGCTGGCGCCCGCGTCGCGCTTCTGCAGCAGCTCGGCATAGCGCAGGTACCGATCGATCATCCGGGCGCGCGGCGCGTGGAAAAACTCCAGCAGCATCGTCGCCCGGTCGTGTTCGGTCAGCGCGTCGGCCGGCTTGAGGCCCAGCTCCAGGTGCCAGTCGCGCGCGCGTCCTTCGGCGAACGCTTCGAGCTGAACGAGAAGGGACGGCACGAGGTTGAACGTCAGCCGCATCTGCGGAAACTCGCGCATCAGCGCGCACATTCCGTAGTAGTCCTTCAATCCGTGCATGCGGACCCACGGCAGCACGTGCTCACCGGTGGCGAGGTCTTCATAGTACGGCTGGTGCATGTGCCAGAGAATGGCGACTTTTGTCATGTGGTATCTTCGAACCGACCCTGAATGCTGAGGATTCTCGACCGTTATGTACTGCGCGAGCTGATGGCGCCGTTCAGCCTCGCGCTCCTGCTGCTGACCTTTGCCCTCGAGATTCCACCGATCCTGCAGTATGGCGAAACGCTGATCGCCGAAGGCGCGTCGTGGGACGTGGTCATCCGCGTGCTCGCGACCCTCGTACCCCAGGCGCTCGGCATCACCATTCCGATGGCGCTGCTCGTCGGCATCCTCATCACGCTCGGCCGTCTCTCGGCTGACCGGGAGATTGTGGCGATGGAAGCGTGCGGTGTGAGCCCCGGCCGCTTACTGCGCCCGTTGCTGCTCTTTGGCCTCGTTGCGACCGCCGCGACGACCTACGTCATGATCGTCGCGCTGCCTGCCGCAAATCAAGCGTTCCGCGAAATCACCTTCAAGCTGCTGATGACGCGCGGGGAAACCAAAATCAAACCGCGTGTGTTCTACACGGATTTCCCCAATCTGGTCATTTATGTTCGCGAAGTGACCCCGGGCGTCGGCTGGTCCGATGTCATGGTGTCCGAGAACAGCACCCCTACGCAGCCGAAGATCTACCTTGCAAAGACGGGGCGCCTGCTGCTCGACGAGTCGAAACGAACCGTGCAGATGCTACTGGTCGATGGTACGCATCACTCTGTGAATCTCGACGATCCCGAGAAATACGAGCAGGGGACGTTCGAGAAGACGGTGCTCGCCATCGATCCCGAAAGCGTGTTTCCACGCGCGGGGCCGATGAAAGGCGACAGGGAGATGACCATCGCCGAGTTGAAAACGGAAATGGCCGAGCTTCGAAAGCAGAATATTTACCCGCACAACCAGATCATGGCGTGGCAGAAGAAATACTCGATACCCGCAGCCTGCCTCGCCTTCCTGCTGGTAGCGCTCGGCATGGGCGTGAGCCATCGCCGAGACGGTCGCCTGGCCGCATTCGTGCTCAGCATCGGCGTCGTGTTCGTCTACTGGATTCTGATGTACATCTCGGAGGCCATGGCCAAGGCGGGCACGCTGCCCTCCTGGTTCGCGTGGCTCGCGATGTGGGTGCCGAACATCGTCGTTGCGTTATGGGGACTCGTGCTCATCGCCAGGAAACTGCGTGCTCCGGAGCAGGCGTCCATGAGGTTTGCGCTGCCCTTCGTTCGGCGGCGCGCGGGCGGCGCATCGGCGCAGAATGCGCTGGCGCCGGCCGGCAGGGGCGAGGGCGTGATCATCGTCATCAAGATCCCGCACATGGCGTTTCCGCGGCTGAGCATTCTCGACTGGTACGTGTTGAAGCAGGGGCTGCGCGTTTCGGTGCTCGCCGCGTCGGGACTGCTGGCGCTGTTCTACATCGCGAGCTTCATCGATTTATCCGATCACCTCTTCACAGGGCGAACCACGTGGTTCACCGTGGTGACATTCTTGTGGTGGGCCTCGCCGCGATTTATCTACTATCTGGTCCCACTGGCCGTCCTGATGGGCGCGCTCGTGACGATTGGCGCGCTCACGAAAAACACGGAGCTGGTCGTGATGAAGGCCTGCGGCATCAGCCTGTATCGGGCTGCGGCGCCGCTGATGATTCTGGCGATCATCGGGAGTGTCATTCTGCTCGGTCTCGAAGAAGGGGTCCTGGCCGTTTCGAATCGTCGCGCCGACGCCATCGATAACCGCATTCGGGGGCGGTTTCCGACAACCAATGAGCTGAATCGTCGGTGGGTGACGGCGAACAACGGCGATGTGTACCAGTACCAGTATTTCGAGCAGGAGCGGAACCGGCTGAATGGACTATCGATCTATCAGTTCGGCAAGAATGCGTCGACCCTTGCGCGCCGCAAATATTTTTCGTTCGCGGCGTTCAACGGCGACCGCGAAGCGAAAGGTCAAGTCCTCTGGCAGGGGGGAAAGGTTGGGAGCGCGAGTTCGAGCCGAAGAGTCGATACGCGTCGTTCACGAGCCAATCTGTCTCTCTGGAAGGCCCGGGATACTTTGCGAGCGAGCGGCCTGACGCGCAGTACATGTCATATCGGCAGCTCAGCGAGCACGTCACGTCCCTTCAGGCCGGCGGCTTCAACGTCGTGCCCTCGGTTGTCGCCCTTCATCGCAAGCTCGCGTTTCCGTTCGTCACCATCATCATGGCGCTCATCGGCGTACCGTTTGCGGTCACCACCGGCAAACGAGGCGCGATGTACGGCATCGGGGCCGGCATCGTGCTCGCGATCCTCTACTGGATTGCGATTAGTGTGTTCGGGGCGATTGGCGCGGGCGGGTTGATGGCGCCCGCGCTCGCGGCGTGGGCCCCGAATATCATCTTCGGCTGCGCGGCGCTGTACCTGCTGCTCACCGTGCGTACTTAGGTCCGGCTGAAGCCGGACACTACCGTTTTGGTCCGAGCCGGACCTTCATCGCTCCACTCGCAGATTCTCCAGCGTGAAGTTGCCCACAGTGGCCGGTGCCGTGTTGGTCGTGTCGACAACAAACAGCAGCGTATCCGCGCGCGCAGGATCGAATGAGCCGCTTGGTCCAACCGGAGTCATCTCTGCAAACCGGACGCGTATGTCGCGCGCCTCGCCGTCAAGATAGATCGAGCGTTGCCAGCGGCTGCCGGATTGCGGGTGGCGCGCCTGAACCGACACGCGCATCGGCCGTGATGCATGCGCGCGGAAGGCGACATGCGTGCGCTCAGTGAGCGCCTTGCCCACGCCGATGCCAAGGGCCGCATATTGTCCCGATCGATCGCCCCCCGCGAGTCGAAACGTAAACTGCACGGGGCCGCTCGGATAGTCGTTCTGTCCAATCTCTGCAGACGACAGGTCGTCTTTCTCTGCGTGCCACGGCCCGCCCTGGATACCTCGTGTAATCGTCAACGGCTGCGTGAAGGTCGGCGCAGGCGTTCCCCATGCGCCGGATCGGATATAGATGGGATTGCTCACAATCCACGGAATGGGCGGATTTCCCGGAGCGTTCGACAGGTACACCTCGGCGCGGTAAGTGCCTTCCTCTCCTTTCGAATCAAACCTCACCTCTGGCAGCCCATGCTGAGCAACGATGCGCCCGTCCTTGAGGAGCACGATCACGCCCCCCGTGGTGATGTTGGTCCGCGCGATAAAAACGCCGCCCGGGCCACCCAATCTCCCTTCGGTGAGAAGGAACTCCCCCGCCTCCGACACCAACGTGAGCCTGGCAGGTCCTGCCAACGCGTCGATGGCGGAATGCGCACGGCCGGCCTTCAACGCGTCCACGACGTCGGCCGCGTCTGCGGCGGCGTCGCCTCGAAGCGCATGATGAAGTGCGACGCGCGTCGAAAAAGTGCGAAGCGATGTCTCGTATGAGGGGAGCCTGACGAACCAACTGCGCCGATATCCTTCGGCATCATCGTCCCGCCACCCGGCGCGCGCGTGCGCGTCGGCACCCGCAAGCGCCACCACCTGGCGGCGTTGCGTGAGCGCGTCCCATCGCGCGAGGGTGATGTCAGGACGATCGAGCAGCGACGCCAGCGTTTCCGCGGGCCGGAATGGATACCGGATGAGCGCACGGGCGAGCTGTGCGTTGCCCTCGTCGCGCCACTCAGAATCGGCGTTCAGCCACTCCATGGCATCGAACCTGGCGTCCCAGTCGGTCCACCGCAAGCCTGGCTTGGCCGAGTCGGGATGCGCGACGATGCCGAATCCGCCGAGACGCCTCACATCGTCAACGACGTCACGCGCCTCCCCGCGCAGCGGGTACGGAGCCTGCGGAAGTCCGATGGCGATGTAATGCCCTCCTTGCGTGCTCAGCTCGACGGCATCGATGACAAGCACCCCCGATCGATACCGCGGCGGGTCCGGCGTGCGCGTACCGTCTCCATGATCAGTAAGGACAACGAAGTTCAAGCCGGCGCGTGCGGCGGCCGCGGCCACCTCATCCAGAGATCCCGATCCGTCTGAACGATTCGAATGGATGTGCAAGGAGCCGAGCGCCGTGGGAGTCCGGAACTCTGGTGGAAAGAGATCAACCCGACGCGCGGGCAATGGCAGCGCCGCAAAGAGAAAAGCGGCGGCCAGAACGGCCGCGCTGATCGTCCATCGTCGATCGGCGATCGTCCATCGTCCAGACGATCGACGATGGACGATGGACGATGGGCGAATGGTCGACTCCTAGAGTCCCGCCGCTTTGCGAAGCGCGTTGGCGCGGTCGGTCTTTTCCCAGGTGAAGCCGTCTTCGTTGCGCCCGAAATGCCCGAACGCCGCGGTCTTTCTGTAGATCGGCCTCCGCAGGTCGAGATCGTCGATGATGCCTTTCGGCGTCAGCTTGAAATGCTCGCGCACGAGCTCGGTCATCTTCGAATCAGGGAGCTTGCCCGTTCCGTAAGTGTCGACCATCACCGAAACGGGGTCGGCCACACCGATGGCGTAGGCCAGCTGCACCTGAATCTTTTCGCCAAAGCCGGCAGCCACCAGGTTTTTCGCGATGTAACGCGCCATGTAGCACGCCGAGCGGTCGACTTTCGTGGGGTCTTTTCCCGAGAACGCACCGCCGCCATGCGGCGCCGCGCCGCCGTAGGTGTCGACAATGATTTTGCGTCCGGTGACGCCGGCGTCGCCATGCGGTCCGCCGACGACGAAGCGTCCGGTCGGGTTGACGTAAATCTTGGTGTTCTTGTCCATCAGGCTGGCGGGCACGACGCGGTTGATGATCTTCTCGACGATGTCGCCGCGCATCTGATCGTTGGTCACGTCTTCACGGTGCTGGCTCGAGACCACCACGGCGTCGACCCGAATAGGCTTGCGGCCCTCGTACTCGACGGTCACCTGTGACTTGCCGTCGGGCCGGAGGTAATCGAGCACGCCGTCGCGGCGGGCGCACGACAGCCCCTTCACGAGTTTGTGCGCGAGCATAATGGGCAGCGGCATGAGCTCTTCGGTTTCGTTGCAGGCATAGCCGAACATGAGGCCCTGGTCGCCGGCGCCCCCGGTATCGACGCCCATGCTGATGTCAGGCGACTGCTTGTGCAGCGACGAGAGGACCGCGCACGTGTCGGCGTCGAAACCGTACTTGGCGCGTGTGTAGCCGACCTCGCGTATCGCGGCGCGCGCGACGTCCTGAAAGTCGACGATCGCGTTGGTCGTAATCTCGCCGGCCATGACGACGAGCCCGGTCGTCACCAGCGTCTCGCAGGCCACGCGGCTTTTCGCATCCTGGGTCAAAATGGCGTCGAGGACCGAGTCGGAAATCTGATCGGCAATTTTATCGGGATGTCCTTCGGTTACGGACTCCGACGTAAAAAGATGGCGGCCGTCGAGGCTCATTACGTTGCGCTCCTTCGAGTTGAGGCTGAGCGCAACTAGAGTTGCGCCCTACATTCAGCAACGGCAGGCGCAACTTCAGTTGCGCCTTGCACGTCGCAAAAGATCCCAGAAGTCTATCATGCGCGAGGGTGAAACCGGTCATACACCGCGCGCAGTCGGGCCTCGAGAACGTGCGTATATATCTGTGTCGTCGAGAGATCGGCGTGGCCGAGCATCATCTGGATCGATCGCAAATCGGCCCCGTGGTCGAGGAGGTGTGTCGCAAACGAATGGCGAAGCACGTGCGGGCTCAGCCCGCGCGGCAAACCTGCCTTCTGACCGTACGCCTTGAGGATCTTCCAGAACCCCACGCGAGACAGGCTGCCTCCCCTTTTCGCGTTGACGAACAGCCACGGTGACGTGCGCGACCCGATCAACGCGGGCCGGCCATCGCGTATGTACTTCGTCAGCCACTCGACGGCGTGGTCTCCAATCGGGACGATCCGCTGCTTGTTGCCCTTCCCTGTCGTCGACAGGTATCCCGCTTCGAGATTGAGGTCACTCGCGCGCACGTGAATCAACTCCGACACCCGCAGGCCTGTGGCATAGAGCACTTCGATGAGTGCACGATCCCTGAGCCCTCGGGCCGTGGTGACATCGGGCTGTCTGATGAGCCGCTCGACGTCTTCCACGCCCAGAAATTTCGGGAGGGCCGGCCACGCACGCGGCGCTTGCAGATCATCGGCGGGGTTGGTGCTGAGATGTTGTGTCAGTGCGGCGAACCGGTAGAAGCCGCGCACCGCCGCGACGGTGCGCGCGACCGAGCGCGGAGAAAGCCCCTCGTTCATCAGGCCATCGACAAAGCTCTCGAGATCGCGCCGATCGAGCCGCTGAACGCGTTTATCGAGACCCGCGGAGAATTCTCCAAGCCGTTGGAGATCGCGGCTGTAGCTCTCAAGGGTGTGATCGGCGAGGCGCCGTTCGACGCGCAGGTGCGTGAGATACGCATCGACGAGATCGTGGACGGTTGACACGGTCGAAACGTGAGAGTAGCATCCGGCCCTTCGTTGCGCTAAGGTTTCTTCATACCCGATGCCCCCTCGTTCGAAATATCAGCAGCTCCCAACCGAAGCCATCAATCCCGCGACGCTCGGTATCGACAAGGCCTCGTCGGCCGACATCGTCGAGCTGATGCTGAACGACGATCGTAAGGTGCTTGCGGCCGTCCAGCGCGAAAAGCCACGCATCGCTATCGGCGCCGACATCATCGTCGAGGCGCTGCGCAGGAGCGGCCGGGTGATTTTCGTCGGCGCCGGCACGAGCGGGCGGCTCGGCGTTGTCGAATCGGCGGAAATGCCGACGACCTTCGGCACGAACCCCGACTCAATCCAGGCCGTCATGGCCGGAGGAAAGACGGCGTTTCTGCATACCAAGGAAGGCGCCGAGGACAGTTACGAGGACGGCGCGCGGGCACTGCAGCGTCTCAAGCCGACGAAGAAGGATGTGGTCATCGGCGTCTCGGCCAGCGGCATGACGCCGTACGTCAGGGGCGGATTGACCCGCGCGCGCAAGGCGGGCTCCAAGATCATCTTCGTGACCTGCGATCCTCGCACGGAGCTGCAGACCTTCGTCGATCTCACGATCGCGCCCGCCGTCGGCCCTGAAGTCATCGCCGGCTCGACGCGGCTGAAGGCGGGCACCGCCACCAAGCTGGTGCTCAACATGCTGACGACGGCAGCGATGGTGCGGATCGGCAAGACCTACGGCAACCTGATGGTCGACCTCCACACCACGTCTGAGAAGGCGCGCGAGCGGGCGCGGCGCATTATTTCGATGGTGACCGGACTCGACAACGATCAGGCCGACGAGCTCCTGGTGAAGGCGAAGTGGAACGTGAAAGCGGCGATCGTAATGCAGAAGACCAAGGGGGGCTATACGCAGGCGATCGCGCGTCTTCGGAAGGCGCACGACTCGGTACGGGAAGCGATTGGTGAAGACATCGAACCGCGGCTGCGCGAGCTCCTTCACTTGGCCCCCTCCGGAGACGGCCCGTAGTGTCCGGCTTTAGCCGGATCCTGACGAGCTTTGGCCGGACGAGAACTAGCCGGACCGTGTCGATTGTCTGTCGAATCGCGATGGTCGTCGCGCTTGCCTGCGTCTCTCTCTTCGCGCAACCATCATCATCGGAAGTCCGTGCCCTCTGGGTCCAGCGCGGCACCCTCGCGTCTGCGGCGCGCATCATCGGCGCCGTCGATACTGCGAAGAACGGCGGGTTCAATACGCTCATCGTGCAGGTGCGTGGACGCGGCGACGCGTACTACGACAGCCGCTACGAGCCGCGTCCGCCGCTGCTGGCTACGCAGCCCGCCTCGTTCGATCCGCTCGCGCTCATGGTTGAACGCGCACATCGCGCCGGCCTGAAGGTGCATGCGTGGGTCAACGTGAACCTGGTGTCCGATGCGGAGCCGCCGGCGGCTCACAAACATCTGGTGTACCTCCACCCGGAGTGGCTGATGGTGCCCCGGCCGCTCGCCGAGGATCTGGGGCGCATGAGTCCGCGCGATCCGCAGTATCTCCGACGCCTGTCGGAGTACGCGCGCGCCCGCAGCGACCGCGTCGAGGGCATTTTCCTGTCCCCCGTTCACAAAGGTGCTGTCGATCACATATCCAAAGTCATCGGTGACATCGTGGCGCGTTACGACGTGGACGGCATCCACCTCGATTACATCAGGTTTCCCAACGACGAGTTCGATTACAGTGCCCAGTCGCTTGCGGAGTTCCGCTCCGAGGTGGCGTCGCGAAGCAGTGCGGACGAGCGCCGCGAGCATGCGTCGCGAGCCCGCGGGCGCCCCTTGTTCTATACAGAGATGTTTCCGCAGGGGTGGCAGGAATTTCGCCGCTCCCGGCTGACGGCGCTGCTGTCCAGAATCCGCGAGACGGTGAAGGCTCGCCGCTCGCGTGTCATGCTGACGGCTGCTGTCTTTCCCGATGCGAACGATGCGACCAACCGGCGTTTTCAGGATTGGGGCGGCTGGCTCGAGACGGGATTGCTCGATGCGGTGTGTCCGATGGCGTACACGACCGATCCCGCGCTCTTCCGCACGCAAATCGCCAACGTCGAGCAGCTCGCGCGCCGGTGGCCTGTATGGGCCGGCATCGGCGCGTTTCAACTCTCCGCCTCTGCCACGGCCGACAACATCCGATCGGCACGGCAGCTCGGCACCGAAGGGGTGGTGTTGTTCTCCTACGATAACCTTGACGCTGCGTACGTCGAGACCGTCGCGAAAGAGGCGTTCTCCCCGTGAGCGACTTTCGACCTGCCGCAAACGTGGTGCAGCGCGGCGTCGCTGAGCGCGCGTTTCCCGCCGCGGTCGTCGAAGTCGGCACGCGCGGCGAGGTGCTGTGGCAGGAGGCATTCGGCAGGCTCGACGACGATCCCGATTCGGCTCCCACGCAGCCGGGCACCATCTTCGATCTCGCGTCGCTGACGAAGGTGATTGCGACGACGAGCCTGGTCATGAGGTTGGTCGAGCAAGGCGTGCTTTCGTTGAATGATCCGATCCGGAAGTGGATTTCAGAATGGCGCGGCAAGGATCGCGAGCACGTGCCGCTACGGTCGCTCCTGACCCACAGCTCGGGACTCACGGCATGGCTTCCCTTCTATCGCGATCACACGGGCCGGCAGGAATTTCAGCACGCGATCTGTTCCCTTCCCCTCGAGTATCCGCCTGACACGCAGGCTATCTACAGCGACCTGGGTTTTATGCTCCTGGGGTTCGTCGTCGAAGACGGAGGCCGTAGCTCTTTCGAATCGCAGGCGGCGCAGTTGTTGAGCACCATGACCGCAGCCCCGCTCATGTTCAATCCACCTGCCGAATGGCGCGCGTCGACGGCGCCTACGGAAAACGATCCGTGGCGAGGCCGGCGGCTCACTGGCGAAGTGCACGATGAAAATTGCTGGGCGCTGGGCGGCGCAGCCGGTCACGCAGGGTTGTTCGGCACGGCGCAGGCCGTCGGAGATTTCGCGCGCGTCGTGCTGGGCGCGCTGAAAGGCACCGACGGGAGGCTCGCCGCTGCCGGCACCGTCCATCTGTTTGTGAGGCGTTCGGGAGGAGTGATCGGATCGCGCGCGCTGGGTTGGGACACGATGCTCGAGACATCTTCCTGCGGCACGAAGATGTCCATGTCGGCCTTCGGCCACACTGGATTCACGGGTACGACTCTTTGGATAGATCCGGAACGCGAGGTGTACGTGGTCTTTCTGACCAACCGCGTCAATCCGACCCGCGAGAATACCGCGATTCAGCAGATTCGCCCCGCATTGCACGACGCGGTGCTGTCAGCGCTGCGGTAGAGGACCCCCGCGGCCGGTGACGCTCCCGGGGCCCTGGCCGCCACGATCGCCGAACCCTCGACCGCCAAATCCGCCTCGGTCATTCGGCCCGCCCATGCTCCCTTCCCGGCCACCCTCTCGACCGCCGCGACCGCCACGTTGCGAGCCGCCGCGTGAGCCGCCCTCAGCACCCGCACCGCCCTGCTGGGACTGCTCCGTGCCGACGAACTGCCACTCGTTGTAGTGCGTCTTCCCTTTGTAAATGAGAATTGACGTGCCGGTGTTCTTGCTTGCGACTCCCACGATGCCGCCGGACGGCGTTGTGCTGAGCGTCGTTCCCGTTTGCGTACCCGCGCCAGAGCCCGGACCCCTGCCCGCGCCTCGTGCGCTCGTGCCCTGATTGTTCAGATACAACATCTGAAATTCGCCGTCCTTGTTCGGCGACAGCGGGTCCTTGAACTTTTTGCGCAGCAGGCGCTGCTCGATGAGCACGTCAAGGTTCGCAGGTGATGCGTTCGCGAATTTCCGTTGGTACTGGTTAATCGCACGCGCGTACTGCGTGCCGCGGAACACCAGCTCCTGCTCCTTGTCGCGCCGAATCATGTGCGACCAGGTCGGCATGGCGACGCTCATCACGATGGCCATGACAGAGAGGCCAACGAGAAGCGCGGCCATGGCGTAGCCCGCCTCGAAAACGGCTCGGCGGCGCAATGAGCCGAGGCTTGCCTTTAACGCTAAATTCATGAGACTATGGTAGTTAGACACTCCTAGACGGATGCATTTCATCATAGCAGGACCCGGCCGATTGGAGAATCCTCGCGTGTGGGCGCTCGTGGCTGTCGCGGCCAGTCTTACCGTGGCCTGCGACAAGGTGCCACTGCTTGCCCCTCAGTCCTCGACTATTACTTTATCGACCTCGAGCACGGTTGTGCAGGCCAATGGGGCGACTGAAATTCGCGCGACGGTGCTCGAGCCCAGCGGGACGCCCGTGCAGAACGGGACAACGGTGACATTCTCAACCAATCTTGGAACGGTGGCGCCAGGTGACGCTCGCACGCAGAACGGCGTGGCGACCGCTCAATTTTTCGGTAATGGCCAATCTGGGACGGCATCCATCAGGGCCATCTCGGGCGGTGCGGCCTCCGAGGCGCTCGAGTTGTCCGTGGGCGCCGCTGCCGCCACTCGCATCGTGGTTACGGCGAACCCGAATCAGCCTTCTCCAGGCAGCCCCTCGATGATCACGGCCACCGTCACCGATGTCAACGGCAATCCATTGAACGGGGTGTCTGTTTCGTTCAGCACTGACTTCGGAACTCTTTCCAGCACGAGTGCCAACACATCTCCCAGCGGCCAGGCTCAGGTCATCCTGAATACCAATCGAGATGCGACTGTGACCGCGTCGGCAGGGGCGGGCACGTCAACACCCGCCACTGTGAAAGTCACGGTAGGCGCGCTGCCGGACATCACCATCACCACATCCGGAACGCCGACCGAAGGTCAAGCCGTGACCTTTACCATTGCGGTGACGAACACGGCGGCAACCGAGATGTTCCAGTCACTCGTGGTGGACTTCGGAGACGGCACGAGCAGTGGCACGCTGAGCGGCTCCAGCCAGAGCGTCTCTCACATCTACGGATCCTCAGGGGTCTACACGGTTGAGGCCACTGGAATGGCGGCGTCGGGCAGCTCGAAACGCGCGACGACCTCAGTCACGGTTGCCGAGCGAGGAATCGTGAATGTCACGATCGCGAAAAGTCCCGATACCGTGGCCAGAAATGAAAGTATTACGTTTACAGCGTCCGCAACGGGCGGCGGTACTATCCGAAGCTACAACTGGAATTTTGGGGACGGCCAGACCTTCAACGGAAGCAGCCAGGTCTCCCATACCTACAGCACCAGCGGCACCAAAACGGTCACCGTCAACGTGGCGACAACGGACGGAAACAGCGGCAGGGGTCAGACGCAAGTCGTCGTGACTCCATGATTCCGTCGCGGCTGCAAGCAGATGCCGATGCTATTGAAAGTCCGCGTAAGGTGTGCCGTCGAGGCTGATGCCTTCTGCCCCACTCTTCACGTCGTACACGCCGGGCGCGGCAGTGGGAGCCGCGGGATCGGGCTCCGACATCACGACTTGCCACGTGTCGGCTGACTCGGTGAACGGATCCTTCGGAATCTGGCGGAGGTAACGTTCGGTCACGAGCGACGAAAGGTCCGGCGGGTACGTGCCTTTGTCGGCGTAGAACTGATCGATGGAGTCCCGCATGCGGAACAGATTTTCACGCAGCACCGCCTCTTTGGCGCGCGCGACGCTGGTCGAGTAGGTCGACATGCCGATGCCGGCCAGCACAGTGACCAGCGTCACGACGATCAGCAATTCGATCAACGTGAAGCCGCGCTGGCCCGGATAACCCTTACCAGTCTTCACGGTACCTCGTCCCATCCAGCGCCTTGCCGTCGAACTTCGTATACACATCGAAGACGTTCTGTCCTCCCCACGATCTCGCGTCGGGTGTGTCGCGCGACGAGCGCAGCCCCCACTCGGTCGATCGCGTCATCGGATCGTAGGGGACGCGCCGGAGAAACCGCAGCTTTCTGCCGGTCGTGTCGTTGGCCGGCGTAACGCCGACGACGAGGGTTTCGAGCGTGGGCGGGTACCTTTCGGCGTCGTTGTCGATGTCGTTCGGCGAAATCAAGTTCTGATCGGCCGCGTCCTTGTACTTATCGATCGCGGTGCGGATTTCCCGCAGGCTGCGCCGCAGTTCGATCTCGCGATTGCGCTGCATCGTGACACGCGCGAGCGGCAGTGCGGCCGAGGCCAGAATGCCCACAATCGCCGTCACGACGGCGATTTCGATGAAGGTATAGCCGCGCTGTCCGCTGCGCTCTGCCCTCTGCGCTGTCAGAGTCACGTCGCTATCGTACGACAACCGATGCAGGCACGAACTGCGCCTGGATGCTGCCCCCGGTCGGATTCGCCATGACGCCGCTGATCATCAATTGTGAGGTTCCCGACGCAACCGCGTCGAATTGCAGTGCTGCGAGAAGCCCCGATCCCGATGCGCCGACCTTATCGCCCGGCCGCACGAATGCGAGATTGACCCGGCCGAGCGCGGCGTCAGTGTTCGGTGTGAACACGACATTCGCGCCACCCTGGCGCATGAAGCTCCCCTCCTGCACCGTCCTCATGCGAAGGACGGCCGGGTTGAACGTCACCGTCACTGTGACCGTCGATGCGCGCGACGCGTTGCTGACGTAGATCGGTACCATGTACGGGCCGGCTGCGACGCGGACGTCGCCGGCGGGTGCCGTGACCGAAACCTGCGCGGGCGGCGCGAGGGTTGTCGTCAGCGGCGCGGTGAGATCGCGCTGCGGTTGTGCGGCGTCAGGGAGAGCGCCCTGACTCTGCGGTTGGGCGGCGGCCGGCGCCTGAAGAGGAGCCTGCGGCGCCGGCGTCGTGACCTGCCCCGGAGTGCCGCCTGGGGGTGCCGTCGGAAAGGGGGACCCCTGCGGTGGGACTGCCGGCGCGGGCGCTCCAGCGCCGGGCGTGGGCGTGGGCGTGACGTCGGGCTCGAGCGGCGGCGCGGCAATCAGCGGCGGCGGACCCGTGAGACCGAAATTCTGATTCGTGCCGACGTAGATCGGACTCAGATCACGCGCCGTGTACCCGTGAGTGCGGATGATGCGCGGAGTCAGGAGCATCACGATATCGGTCTGCGCAATGACATCCTCGGACGCCCCGAAAATGTGCTTCAGGCCTGGTATCGACATGACCCCCGGAAACCCCGTCATCGAACGGCGCTCGTCGTCCTGCAGCAGGCCGGCAAGCAGGTGCGACTCGCCGTCGCGCAGCCGCAGCTTGGTCGTCACGCTCCGCGTCGGAAACGAAGGCGCAAGCTGCCCGCCAACGAGCCTGGGCGGACCCAGCGTATCGTTCGACATGACGAGCTCGAGCAGGACGTCCCCTTCGTCGGTAATCAGCCGGGGTGTCGCCTGCACGCTGATGCCGACCGTGCGAAAGGTGTACGACGATAAAGGATTGACGTTCGCTCCGCCGGCGGAAATCGGTGAGAACGATGTCGTGAGATACGGCTCATCGGCGCCGACCTTCAGTGAGAGTTGTGCGCCCTCGGATCCGCGCAACTGCGTCTGGGCGAGAAAGCGCGTATTCACGTCGCTCTGCAGGAACTTGACGATGGCCTGAGGTACCGTCAGATAGAAATCGGCTGTGCTGACGCCCTGCGTGATCGTGTTGAGGTTGAACGGCTGGCCGTCGGTCGTACCGACGGTCGGCGGAAGCTTCTCTGGAGAAAAAATCCCGCCGATCTGGTTCTGCGTCAGGTTCAGGCCCAGCTCTTTGGTGCGCGATCGGGCCACTTCGAGGATCTCGACATCGAGTGTGATTTCCGCACGCGGCTTGTCGTTGGTCAACACCAGCTCGCGGATCACCGCCACGACAGGCTCGGTCGCGCGCACCGTGATCGAGTTGTTCGTCTTGTTGGGAATGATGACGGGCGGAATCGTGACGCCGGTCGTCGTACGCGTGACTGCCGTCAGCATGGCGGCAATCTCGGCTGCATCGGCGTAGGACAGTGGAATCGTCAACGCCACCTGCCGCTCGTACTTCAGGCGATTGGGCGCAGAATCCTGAGCGACCACGATCGTTCGATCGTCGAGCACGGTGTAGAACAACCCGTTCGACGAGAGCAGCGTATTGAGAACCTGCTCGATCGATCCCTGCAGCGTGGCGGTGACGGGGCGATCGTTGAAGCTGGCATCGTAGATGACGTTGATGCCGGTCGCGCTGCCGATGAACGTCAGAACGTCGCGCAGGCTCGCCTGCTTGAAGTTGTAATCGAGCGGCGCGCGCGACGCCGGATTCAGCAGGGGCGCAGGCGATACCTGCCGTGCCTGCTCGCGCAGCGCTACGATGGCTGGCTGCGGGCGCGATGCCTCGATCCGATCGCGAATCAGCTTCTCGAGCTGCACGACCCTGTCGAGCGCTTGGGTGTTGCCGGGATCGAATTCGACCGTCTTCCGGTATTCGAGCAGCGCGGCGTCAAGCTGATCTTTGGCTTCCAGCGCGCGCGCGTTGTCGAAGTGGGCGCGTGAGGCGTTCAACATCGCGCGCTCGAGCGCAATGCGGTATTCGGGCTTGTCGGGGTCGGCCTGCACGGCCGTTCGGTAATAGGGGATCGCCGAGTCCCAGTCGCCAACACGAGCGCGATCTTCGCCGCGGCCGAAGGCTTTCCCCGCGGCACACCCGCCAAGCAGGGCGATTGCAAGAACGAGCGCGAAGACTTTCGTCAGTCGTCTCATGTCGAGTCTATTGTCCTGTCTGTCTGATGGTTTGGCGGCCGCGTCCGTCGAGATACGCGAGCTCTATCGATTCTACGCCGATCCTCTCGATCCGATACCGCCCTTCGACCACTTCCCCCTCGCGACCGTAGTAGGTGCCTCGTGCGTCGCTCAGAATCGCAATTCTCTTGCCGGCATTTTTCGGATCACTCATGTCGCCGATGTACTTTAGCGGAATGCGCGGTGGCGGCGGTGGTTCGATCGGACCGCTCGCTGTCTGCATGGCGTCGGATTGCTGCTGTTTGATCACCGCGGCGGACGGCATCGGCGCAGGCGCCGGCCGTGATTTGAATCGGAACGGATTTCTCGTGCTCTCGCCTGGTTCCGGGCGCTGCACCGCGAGCGCTTTCAGATCAACCTGAGGAATCGCATTCTTCGACCCGGCCTGGGCGGAATTCGCCCGGGTCGTGCCGCCCGCAGACGTGGCGCCCGACGGCGGCGTGGTGACTCGCTGCATGGCCCACACCGCGATCGCGATGACCACCATCGCGGCTCCCGCCGTCGCCAGCTCACGGCGGCGCTTACCGTCCATCGGCTCCCGCCAGGTAATACGTCGACAAGCCGAGCGCCAGCTGCAGCGGCGCGCCAGCTTCCTCACCCTGCTGAAGCGCGATGCTGTCGATGACGATGAAGTCGCTTCCGGTCTCGACCTGGTAAATGAAGCGACGGATGCTTTCGTAGTTGCCGCTGAGCGACATCGAGATCTGCAAACGCGCGAGCGATGACTCTCTCTCCTGCTGAGGATCCGTGCTGCGGCGCGACTGCTCGAGGTCGTGCTGTTCGGCCAGCTGCGTCAGACGCAAAAACGTGGCCTGGCGTGCTTCTGCGTGACTCGACGGGAGAACATCCTTGTAGAACGCCTGCAGGGCCGTGTCGGTGCGATCGCGCCCCTCCGTAATCCCGCGGGCGTCGGCGGCTTCGCGCTCAGCCGCCCGCAGCTCCTGCGCAGCTGTGTCGGCTCGAGCCTCCATGCTTCGCACCCGCGCGCGGAGGGGATAAACGACACCCGCAAACAGCACGACGTTCAGCGCGAGCCCTGCAAGCACCGGAATCACCAGCCGTCGTTTGTCGTCGAAGATACGCTTAAGGGGCAGGCGCATATTTGCCCTCGAGGCTAGCCCGTACGCCGCCATCACCCGCCGGTTCGTCATCCAGCGGATACACGTCACTGAACGCCGTGGTTTCTTCGAGGTTTGCCATGAACCGTTCGATGTCGTCCACCCCTTGCGCGGTCACCGTCATGGTCACTGTAATCGTGCCGTCGCGCGCGAGACTCGGCCGCAGCGCGGTGATGCGGACATTGTCCGGCAGCGTGGTCTCCAGCCGGTTCAGCAAATCCGTCCACGAAAACAATCGCTGGCCGATGATGGTGTTCGCTTCGCGCGCCGCGCCCGACATGGTATCGAGCTGTTGGGCGTCAATCGCCTGCCGCGTTCGAGCGGCCTGCGCGCGCAGGTCGGCGGCGCGTGTCTCGGCCGCAGTCGCCTCGCTGCCGAGCGACGACTGGCGGCCGGTCAGCAGGGCGATCTGCGCCAGATTGAACATCGTGAGCGCGACGACAATCACGGCGATGACGCCGAGCAAGCCATGCAGAGCGCGTTCGTTATAGAAAGGACGAGTGGAGAGATTGGCGCGCAGCATCTCAGGCCGCCCGCTCTCGAGCCAGCAGGCCGACGAGCGGGGCAAGCGCGTCGAGCAGCTCGGGGGTGGCGGCTATGCGATCCACCAGGGTTGCGGCAGTGCGGGGATCGATTGCGTCCACTGTGGTGCCCAGCCGCTGCTCGAGTGCGCGCCGCAGATAGTCGGCCTCCTGTCCCACTTGTGCAGCGGGTGATCCCGCGCCGGCGAGCACGACGCGTCCGAACCCCGTTCCACTCAAACGGTCTTCGTAGTACATGGCCGTCTGGTGAACCATGTCGGCGAGTGCGGCTTCCCCATCGGTAAGGTGATTTCTGAAAAAGACCAGCGTATCGCCGCGAAGAATCGCCATCGTCGCGTCTTCGTGGGTGACATTCACGAGGAGCCAGTCGTCGGCCGGCGGGGTCCCCGACGCGGCAGCCGCGTTGGGATGCCCTGGCGCCTTCGAGCCCGCGAGCACCGCGTTGATGACGTTGAACGTAGCAAGGTCGACCACTCCCGCCTGTGCCCCCGCCTCTTCGCACACCGTCTCGTATTCGCGAATGATGTCTTTGCGCGCCATCACGACGATGAACTCCGTGCTGCCGTCCGCTGCCTTGTGGCTCGGCATATAGGTGAGCTGGGCGTCTTCGATCTTGAACGGCGCCGCCTTCCGCACCTGCCACCGCACCAGCTCGTCCAGATCGCGCGGGCGTGTCGGGACTTTCTCGAAACGGAGGATCGAGACTTTCGCGACGCTGTCGGGAATGGCCAGCGCCACCCGCTTCGGGCGCGCTCCCATCCGCTCGAACGCGCGGCGCAGCCCCGCCGCAACGGCTTTCGGGTCGGCGATGTTGGAGGCGTTCAGCGAGGGCACGACCGCCCCGGCGGGCAGCGGCTCCATGGCGTGCGCGGTGATCGACAAGGCTGCGTCGCGTGAGGCGAGCGTTGCGGCCGCCACGCGATGACGGGCGATTTCCACCGCAACCGTGGCGGGCGCCGGCAACAGAAAGGATCTATTCAACAAAGGTGACCTTATTGATCTCGCGAAGGGTTGTCGCGCCCTGCAGCACTTTCTCGACCGCTGACTCGCGCAAAAATCGCATCCCTTCTTCGTGCGCGAGCTTCTTGACTTCCGATGAGGGGCGGCGCTGGAGAATCATTTCACGGATCGAATCGGTCAAGTCGAGCAGTTCGCAGATCGCCATGCGTCCCTTGAATCCGGTGCCGCCGCATTCGATGCATCCTGCCCCTTCGTAGAAGGTGTGGGTGTCCGCCAGCTTCACGTCCATCGCCGACTCTTCGAGCATGACGCGGGTCACGTTGACCGGCCGCTTGCAATGGACGCAGATGATGCGGACGAGGCGCTGCGCGAGGACGCAGTTGAGGGCCGACACGAATTGATACGGTTCGACGCCCATATTCAGGAATCGTCCAAGCACGTCGACGACGTTGTTGGCGTGGACTGTCGTAAAGACCAGATGGCCGGTGAGCGCCGACTGGATCGCAATCTGCGCCGTCTCAGGGTCGCGGATCTCGCCCACCATGATTTTGTCGGGATCGTGGCGCAGGATCGATCGCAGGCCGCGCGCGAACGTCAGCCCCTTCTTCTCGTTGATGGGAATCTGCGTGATCCCCCGGAGCTGGTACTCGACAGGATCCTCAATCGTGATGATCTTGTCTTCGATCGATTTGATCTCGGAGAGCGCCGCATAGAGCGTGGTCGTCTTGCCGCTGCCGGTCGGGCCCGTGACGAGCACCATGCCGTACGGCTCGGCGATGTATTTCCGAAACCGCTTCAGCTCGGCTTCGGGAAATCCGAGGATGTCGAGCCGCAGCTCTCGGAACTGCTCGCTGATCGATTCCTTGTCGAGGATACGGATGACCGCATCCTCGCCGTTGACGCTCGGCATGATCGACACTCGGAAGTCGATCGTCTTGCCGGGCACTTTCAGCTTGAATCGGCCGTCCTGCGGAACCCGCTTCTCGGCGATGTCCAGCTCGGCCATGACCTTGATGCGGGAGATGATCGGGCTGTGGAACTGCTTCGCGATCGGCCGCATCGCCGGCTGCAGCACGCCGTCGATGCGGTATTTCACGTGGACCGCGTCATCCCCCGTTTCGATGTGGATGTCACTCGCACGCCGCTGAATCGCGGTGAAGATCGTCGAATCGACGAGCTTGATCACCGGGCTGATGTCGCTGGTCAGCCGCTCGACGGTGAGGTTTTCGTCGAGGTTGTCATCGTCTTTGAGAAGCTGAATCTGGAAACTCTCGGTGGCTTCCTCGAGGACGCGCTGCGAGCTCTCGCTCTTCTTGAGTATCGACTCGATCGCGGACCGCGCGCCGACCGTCACCGTAATAGGTGTGCCGAGCAGCTGCGAGAGCTCGTCGAGCAGCGGCAGGTCGGTCGGATCCGGCACCACGATCACCAGCGCCTTGCCCTGGCGCTTGAAGGGCACGAACGAGTACCCGCAGCATCAGGTCGGCGGGAATCGACCGGAAGAGGTCCTGGTCGATGGGAAAGTGATCCATGTCCACGAACTCGAGCCGATACCGCCTGGCCAGGCGCTCGGCCGCCTCGTACTCGGCGCGGCGCTCCTCGGCGGATACGGCTGTTTGCTGTTCAGGCATAGATATCTATGTATCGGCGCCCCTACTGGTTCACAACATTGCTGAGCTCGAACAGCGGCATGTAAAGCGCCAGCACCAGAACCGCGATGACCACACCCATCAGAACCAGCAGGGCCGGCTCGATGAAGGTGACGAATCGGCCGACCGAGGTCTCCACCTCTTCGTCGTAAAAGTCGGCCAGACTGCTCAACATGTCCTGCAGCGACCCGGTGGACTCTCCCACCTCGATCATCTTCAGGGCGACGTCCGGCACGACCGCGCGTGCTGTCAGCGAGGCCGCGAGCCCCTGGCCTTCCCGGACCCGCTGCGTCACGACGTCGAGCTCCTTCGCCATGTGGTGATTGCTGACGGAGCGCGCGGTCACCTCCAGCGAATTCACCAGCGGAATGCCGCCGCCAAGCAGCGTGGCGAGCGTGCGCGCCATCTGCGCCGTGACGAACTTGCGCGCGGTCTGGCCGACGAACGGAACGGCCAGCACCAGATGATCGAATCGCGCGCGTTGTCCCGGGCGTCGAATCCAGGCCGCAAACCCGGCGCTCGCCATGACGGCGATCGCGGTGACGAGCAGGTACTGCTCCTGCGCGAAGTTCGAGACACCGAGAATGAAGCGCGTCGACAACGGCAGCTCGGCGTCGAAGCTCGCATAAAATTCGCTGAAGGCAGGCACGACGCGCAGCACGATGATGCCGACGAGCCCGATCGCCAGAACAATCAGGATGACCGGATAGATCAGCGCGGAAATCGTCCTGCGCCGAACCGCATCGATCACCTTTTCGTACACGACATACCGTCGCAGAATCGCGTCGAGATTGCCGCTTCGTTCGCCCGCCAGCAGCGATGCCGTATAGACGCGCGGAAACAGCTCGCCGTGGCTGCCGAACGCATCGGAGAGCGCCATGCCCCCGCGCACCTTTTCATGGACATCGTCGAGCACACCCCGGAACACGGAGTTGACGACCTGCCGACGGAGCAGATCTATAGACTGCACGAGCGGCATCCCGGCCTTGAGGAGCGTGGCGAATTCCTGGTTGAAGACGAGAAATTCGTGGTTGGAGATCTTTCGCCGAGTGAAGAGAACGTTGGCCCCCGTCAGTGCGGCTCGCTTTCGAAGCGACAGCACATGGAGGCCCTGCGTTTCGAAATCCTGGCGCAGGCGCGCTTCGTTTTCGGCCGCGTAGGTTCCTTCGACGATTTCCCCCGCGGCGGTTACCAACCTACAGCGAAATTCCATCCTAAGTGGCTGAAATTATAGCACTTGGCGAAAGGCAGCCCTCACGGGCTGCGCCACCGAGAAAGGCAGCCCTCAAGGGCTGCCTTACCGATATGACCGCATCCACGGTAGCGCAGGGCTTCAGCCCTGCTACTGCAGAAGCCCCAGAATTTTCGCCACATACGCCTGCGTTTCGGCGTACGGCGGGATGCCGCCGAAACGCCGTACTGCACGCGCTCCGGCGTTGTAGGCCGCCAGCGCGACCGGCAGCTCGAATTCGCCGAGCAGCTGCTTGAGGTACTTCGTCCCCGCGTCGATGTTGCTCGCCGGGTCGTAGGGATTGCGGGCCTGGTACTGCCGTGCGGTTCCCGGCATCAGTTGCATCAGACCCATCGCACCCTTTGACGAGCGAGCGCGCGGCTGAAATGCAGACTCGACCTGGATGACCGCCTTCACGATGCGCGCGTCGACGTCATGTTTCGTCGCGGCGCTTTCGATGAGCGGATCAAACGCCGTTTTCGCAGCGAGTCCGCCCCTGGTGGGCTCTACTGCGGCGGCGACTTGTGCTGCGTCAGCGTCGTCGTTGAGATATGGCACTTCGTCGGGCGCAATCTTTGCGATGAGCGCGCGATCGAACGACATCTCGCCCCCACCGCGCAAGGAGACGATCACACGGTCCCCCTCAAAACGGTGGGCTTCCACCGACATCGATCGCTGCTCCGAAAAGAAAATCAGCTCCGCCGCTGCGGGTGTCGCCGTTGCAAGCGCGATGAACGCAACTAGATACGGCATCGCTAGCTCGCCGGCTGAACGTAGGCGTGGAACACGCGCACGCCAAGCTCGCGGGGATCCCTGTTGGCGCCGTTCGTGATGACTGCAGGCACGTATGACTTATCGACCGAAATCTTCAAATCGATTACATCGGCGCTGCCCAGCTGGGCCGCGCTGATGGCGGGCTTTCGGATCAGCTCTTTTTTGGGTTCGAGCAGGAAGGAGTCGATCACCTGATCGCCGAGCATCACCGTCACCTGCTGCACCTCCGTAAAGAGACCTGGATGATCGAGGTGCAGGTACAGCGTGACGTCCTTCTTGGGATTTCTCACCGACAGAATCGCCTCTTTTCTCGACCACTGCCATTCGATGGCGGCGTTGTCGGGAGGTGTTTCAGCCGCATGCCAGCCCTCCTTGAACATCACGAAGATGCCGGCCGTGCGTGGGAGCAGCTCGAGCTGGCCCACGACGTAGGAACGCTGGCCGTGATTCTTGCCCCCGAGCGGCAACCGCGAATCCGACGCGAGCGAATAGAGGCCCATCAGCACCGTGGTCGTACCCTGATACGGATACACGGGCACGAACATCGTCTTTGTGTATTCGATCGTCTGCCCCGGCTTCCACTGCGTCGTCGGGACCGGAGGTTCGTGGTCGTCTGTCCACATCCGTTCGTTGTCGGCATCGAGAAAGTGCACGAACACGCGGAAGTTTTCTCCAATGGCTGGAGCGTCCTTCTCAACGACGAACTTATAGGTCACTTCCACGGGGCTTCCGAGCGGCACGCGGGTCTGCGACACGGAAAACGATGGCGTCGCGACGGGTGGCGGCTCGGGCTCTTCGCGACGGCACGCACCGGTGCTCGCAAGACCCAAAACCACGAGGGCAAGGCAGGCCTTCGCACGGACTCCGCGGGGGGCAGACGTCCCCGCATCCAAAAAAGTTTGCATCGTTGAAAACGGTGTCGGTTATGTCGTTAAACCCGAGATGAATCAACATTATAACCCGGTTGCCGCACCTTCCCTAATCTGCTAGAGTCGCGTCACATGTCCTTAGAAGCGCTTGGAATGGTGGAAACCAAGGGGCTCATCGGGTCGATCGAAGCGGCAGATGCCATGGTGAAAGCCGCCAACGTGGTACTCGTGGGCAAGGAATACATCGGCGCCGGCTATGTCACCGTGATGGTGCGTGGCGATGTGGGCGCCGTGAAGGCCGCCACCGATGCGGGCGCCGCCGCGGCCCGCCGGGTCGGTGAGCTGGTCTCCGTGCACGTCATTCCGCGGCCGCACGCCGAAGTCGAAAAGATTCTGCCAAAGACCTAACAGTCGCGGGACATGGCGAGTCCTCAACCGGTTCCTTCTTCCAAAGCATCCGATCGCGATCTCGCTTCGATGGCGGAAGCGCGTACGCTGGCGCGCCGTGCGAAGCAGGCGCAGATGGCTATCGCAGAGCTGTCGCAGGAGCGGATCGACGCGATCGTCGATGCGATGGCCGCCGCCGTGGCGCCCCAGTGCGAGTCGCTCGCGAGGCTCGCGGTCGAGGAGACGGGGTTCGGAGTCGTTGCCGACAAGATCCAGAAGAATCAGTTTGCCGCCGATCGCGTATACCGATTCATCCGCCCGATGCGCACGGTCGGTGTGCTGCAACGCCTCGACGATCGCAAGGTGATCGAAATCGCCGAGCCATTTGGCGTGGTCGCTGCGATTGTGCCGACCACCAACCCGACCTCGACCGCCATCTACAAGATTCTCATCGCCTTGAAGGCGCGATGCGCCATCGTCATCAGCCCCCATCCTTCTGCGGTCCGCTGCATCACTCGCGTTGCGGAGATCATGAACGAGGCAGCGCGCGGCGCCGGCGCCCCCGACGGCAGCATCAACTGGATGACGACGGTGACGCTTGAAGGTACGCAGGAGCTGATGAAGAGCCGCGATGTCGCGGTGATTCTCGCCACCGGCGGCATGGGTCTGGTTCGTGCTGCCTATAGTTCGGGCAAACCCGCATATGGCGTCGGCCCTGGCAACGCGCCCTGCTATGTGGAGGGATCGGCCGACGTCAGGAAGGCGGCCTCCGACATCATCATCGGCAAAACGTTCGACAACGGGCTGCTCTGCTCGTCGCCGAATTCGGTGGTTGTCGACAACTCCATCGCTGATGAACTCAAACGTGAATGCGTGCAGCAAGGCGCGTATTTTCTGACCGGGGCGGAAATAGACGCGGTGGCCACAGCGTTGATTACGCCGCAGCGGCTGCCGAACCCGGCGCTGGTTGGGAGACCCGCGACGTATGTCGCCGAGAAAAGCGGCATCAACGTGCCGTCAACCACGCGCGTGCTCGTGGCGCCGCTTGCGGGTGTGGGGCGGGACTATCCCCTCTCGATAGAAAAGCTGTGTCCGGTGTTGTCCTGGTACGTCGTGCAGGACTGGCGAGCCGGTTGCGAGCGGTGCAAGGAGATCCTGCGCTACGGCGGCATGGGACACACGATGTCGATCCACTCGCGCAACGATCAGATCATTCTGGAATTCGGCCTCAAGAAGCCAGCCTACCGAATTGTCGTCAATACGCCGACGACGCACGGATCAGTGGGGCTGACGACAGGGCTGGATCCGGCGATGACGCTGGGCTGCGGTGGATGGGGCGGCAACATCACGTCGGACAACATCTCGCCGAAGCATCTCTTGAACATCAAGCGCATTGCCTATGAGACGCAGCCAGCCAGAGGGAGCATCGCCTCTGATGGGACGAGCTCGCTGACTGCGGGAGTGCTGGCCACCGCGGCGAGCCGGCCCCTGAGTGCGGGCCTCGACCCCGCCGTACTCGGGCCTCGTATCGACCAGTTTCTGGCTTCGCGTGGGATTCTGAACCCGGAATCCAGAGCGGGCATCCCGAACCCAGAACCAGCACCCGGAACCCGGCACCCCGCACCGGTAATTGTCACCGGTTCCACCCCCGCCGCGTTCGTCTGCGAGGATGACGTCCGTCAGGCGGTTCGGTCGGGCGTGAAGATTGTGCTCGACAGCCGTACGATTGTGACCCCAGCCGCGCGAGATCTTGGTGAGGAAAAACGCATCTTCGTCGATGCACGCTAGTGCACATTCTCAATCGCTTCCATCGCTGTTATTGGTGCTGTGACTGGACTTAACGCGGTTGACCAATCTCTGGACCGCGTGTTACCCTCTCTGCAGCTTTAAGGGCTTCCCCAGCCACGCTTACCGCTGAATTACGCTCGTCTCTGAAATTCGGTCGCGCCGAGAACGACACGGTCGTTAGAGAGAGATTCATGCGTCTGCAGACCATGCTGCCTGCGGCAGCTGCTATCGGCGTAAGCGTATCGATCGTCGCGTGCGGCGGCGCGAAGAAACCTGTTCAGGTGACGCTTCCTCCCCCTCCCGCGGCAGTCGTGGAGCGGGCGCCCGCGCCGGTCCGGGACCCCGTCGCCGACCTTATCGAGGAGTCGCAGCGCCATTTCACCGCAGGTGAGCGGGAACTGGGCCTCGGACACCTCGAGCAAGCCCGCGAATCCTTCGATCTCGCTATCGAAATCCTGCTCAAGTCGCCCTACGGCGCCCGGCGGGACGCGCGGATTCGCCCGCATTTCGATCAGCTCGTCGAGCGCATCAGCGCGCACGAGCTGATGGCGTTGGCCCAGGGTGACGGGTTCGTGGAGAAGAAGACCGAACCCGCGTCGATCGACAAGCTGCTCGCGATTTCGACGTTCGATCCGCCCGCACCGACGACGGCCACCGAGACCGCAGTGGCGAGCGACCTCAGCCACACCACTCATGACGTCGACATCCCCATGAACCGCAAGGTGCTGTCGTACATCGAGCTCTTCCAAGGCAATCTTCGCGACTTCATCAGCGAAGGGCTGCAGCGCGGTGCGCAATATCTACCGATGATTCAGGAAGAATTCCGTGAACAGGGGCTGCCGCTCGACCTTGCGTATATCCCGTTAATCGAGAGTGCTTTCAAAAACACGGCGAGGTCGCGGGCGAAGGCGCAGGGCATGTGGCAGTTCATGAGCTACACGGGCCGCGAGCATGGCTTGGAGCTGAACTGGTACGTCGACGAGCGGTCTGATCCAGACAAAGCCACCGAGGCGGCTGCGAAGTATCTGAAGACCCTCGGGAAGATGTTCGCCAAGGATTGGCATCTCGCCATGGCGTCGTACAACGGCGGACCCGGGCGCGTGCAGCGGGCGCTGCGGCGCTCCGGCAAGAAGGACTTCTGGGCGCTGACGTCAACGTCGCGCTATCTGCCGCGCGAGACGCGCGAATACGTGCCGATGATTCTCGCGGCGATTGTGATCGCGAAGAATCCTGCACAGTATGGCTTCAATGTCGAGCCGCAAGCCCCGCGCGCCTTCGAAAAAATTCAGGTCAGTGATCCGATCGACCTTCGGCTCGTGGCCGAGTGGACGAACGCGCCGATCGATGACATCGAAGCGCTCAATCCCGAGCTTCGGCGCTGGACGACCCCGGTGCGCACGCCGAATTACGAGATCAAGGTGCCTCTCGGCACCGGTGATGCGTTCCGCGCGCGCCTCGCTGAAACGCCCGCTGAGAACCTGAACGCCTTCCAATGGCATTCGGTCAAGCGCGGTGAAACGCTGCTGTCGATCTCGCGCAAGCTCAAGGTGCGGCAGGCGGACCTGGCCGAGGCCAACTCGCTGACGCTTCGTTCGCGCGTGCAGGCGGGCCAGCAGCTGATCATTCCGCAGGCGCCGACCACACTGCTCGCCGCCCGGCCGGAAAATCCGGCGCCCGAGACCGTCGTGGCCGAATCGCGCCCGGTCGTATCCGAGAAAGAAGTCTCGACGCCTCCCGAGCCGGTCCAGGGACAGCGCATCGTCCACCGCGTCAAGCGCGGTGACACGCTCTTCTCCATCGCCAAGCTGTACAACACGACGATCGCGTCGCTGCGCTCGTGGAATACCCGCACCATCCGCGGCAATCGCATCAACATCGGCGATCGGCTGACGATCTTTTCGACCCGCGCAGCGAACTAGCTGGTAGGTTGCAGGCGGTAGCTGGTAGCCGGTAGCCGTAGCCGGTAGCTTCACCGGTAGCGCCTTCACCGGTAGCGCAGGTCTTCAGCCCTGCCTCGCTTACCTCCAGGAAGACCCAGCTCAGCGCTTGCCAGCCCAGGAGGTGAGTCGCACAATTGACCGAGCGTCATGCAATTCCGGCCGCGAATCGAATGGGGAATGCGATGGATAGTTCTGCTGGTGCTTGCCGCGGCCGCCGGGACGGCGCTGAAGGTGTACCAGTGGCGTTTTTCCAGGCCGCTTTGGCTCGACGAGCAGATGGTCCTGTTGAACGCCCGCGATCGCGGCCTCACAGATCTCCTGGGCCCGCTCTGGATGAATCAAGCGGCACCCGTGGGCTGGCTCGCGCTGCAGCGCGGGATTATCAAAATGATTGGAATGGGCGATCGGGATGTCCGTGCTCTTCCAGTCCTGTTCGGCATTTCCACCCTCTGGATTGCGTGGTGGCTGGCTCGACGCTGGATGACACCAATCGCCGCGGCGATTTTCATTACTCTCTGCGGCATCAGCCAGTGGCTGACGTTCTATGCCTTGGAGGCGAAGCCGTACTCCGCGGATGCGTTCTGCGCGCTGACATTGCTCGCCATAGGTATTTGGGCCGGTGAAGCAATACATACACGCTCCCTCGGTCTTGCGCGAACGTTTGTCTGGTGGAGCGCGGCGGCCGTCGCTCAGTGGCTCTCATTCGCGGCGGCATTTGTCACACCCGCGTTTGCGGCTATTCTCGTCGCCGTCGCATGGCGGCGCGGCGGATGGCGGTGGGCTGCCGCAGTTGCAGCCCAAGGCTTGATCTGGCTCGTCAGCTTCGGCGCTCATTACACCTTGTCGATCCGCCACGCCAGCAATGATCTCTATCTGCGGAACTATTGGCAGTCAGGCTTTCCACCGGCCGATGCCGAAGTGACCGGCACACTGTACTGGGTGATGAACCAAGGAGGGCTGCTTGCCTCACATCCGGGAGGCACCGGGCTCTGGATTGCCTTCTGGGTGACCGTTGCGTATGGCATCTCGGTGATGCTGGTGGACCGGTCCGTCATGGGTTTGATGATTCTGTCGATACCAGTCTCCGGATATTTGCTTGCGATCCTTCGGATCGTGCCGTTCACCGATCGCCTGGCACTCTGGATAACGCCCGCTCTATACGCCGCCATCGCCACTGCTGCGGGTGACCTGTTCGAGTACGCCGAGCGACCGCGGTCGCCGCGGGCCTGGGTGGGCTTCGCGGTCGCCCTGGCGTGTGGGGTGACTGCGTGGGTGGTGAGCCTCGACATTGCCACGAAGGGATCGGAGCGCGTGATCACGCGGGGTGCGAATCACGGGCTGGACGACGGTCGAGGGGTACGTCTGTTGATGTTCCAGCGTGAACCTGGTGACGTTCTGATAACTAATCACTTGGGGCTTCCTGCGGTTTGGTGGTACGCGCAAATCAACATAGCGGATCCACTCCGTGGACGCTCGCTCCCTCAAGATGGCGCCCGCATATTGGAGATCGGTCACCGTTGGTACGGCGCAGGCGGGTGCAAGCAGAACGACGAATTGAGGGAGTTGTCGAACGCCCTCGCAGGTGCTACGCGCGCCAGCGTCTATCTCGGGTTCGATTCGAATAGTCCAGCTGGGTTTCAACAGTTGGTGCTCGATGATCTGGCCCGTTTGGGGACGCGGGTCTTGTACAGCGCGGCGGGCTCTGAGGGGATGGCCACGATTTACGACCTCAAGCGCCCCCCGAATGCGGCATCTGAAGCTGCGCGCCGGATCGAAGGATGCGTTGGCGTAACGCCCGCGGAGCGTTGGTGAACAAAGGTCCGTTGCGATTGACGTTGCAGTAGTTGCGACGCTGCCGACGGCCTACCGTCGCAATTGTGCAACGCACCGCAACATCCCCCTCCACAACTAGCGAGTTCACTCCATAACGTCATAGGACAACTATTTGCAATGCGAGCATCCATGCTCGCCAGCCTTCGCAGCGCGGCAGTCTTTGGAGTCGAGGCGCTGCCAGTGATTGTCGAGGTCGATGTGTCATTCGGCCTTCCGATTTTCACGATGGTGGGTCTTCCGGACGCGAGCGTCAGGGAGAGCCGGGATCGGGTGCGCACCGCCATTCGCAATTCCGGGTTTGAATTTCCCGGCCATCGAATCACCGTCAACCTCGCCCCTGCGGACATACGTAAAGCAGGAGCGTCGTATGACCTCCCTATCGCGCTTGGCGTGCTGGCGGCGAGTGGGGTGATCGAACCGCGCCTGGTGGACGGAGTGGTGCTGCTCGGCGAGCTGTCCCTCGATGGCGCGATTCAGCCCATTCGCGGTGTGCTTCCCGTGGCCGTCGCTGCGAAGCGCGAAGGCAAGGTCGCGATTCTGTTGCCGCGCTCGAACGCGCCGGAAGCGTCGGTCGTCGATGGGCTGACCGTGCTGCCCGTGGATTCGCTGGTTGAAGCGGTTGCGGCCTTGAATGGCGGGGCCGGATTGTCTGCCGCTGCCAGCCCGAAAGACGCGGGCATCAACGACCGCCGTAACCTCGGCGAAGTTGGGAAGGTCTGTCCCGTGAACGGCGCGGACCATCAACCGGACTTTGCCGATGTGATGGGACAAGGTCTGGCGAAGCGGGCGCTCGAAATCGCCGCCGCCGGCGGCCACAACGTGTTGTTGATCGGCGCGCCCGGGGGTGGCAAGACGATGATGGCGCGGCGTCTGGCTGGAATTCTTCCTGCGCTGGAGTTCGACGAGGCACTCGACTGTACCTCGGTCCATTCTGTCGCGGGTACGCTCCCGGCGGGCACCGCGCTGATGCACCATCGGCCCTTTCGCGCGCCGCATCACACCATCTCAGAGGTCGCCATGGTCGGGGGCGGCTCCATTCCGCGCCCGGGCGAAATCAGCCTTGCACACAACGGCGTGCTTTTCCTGGATGAGCTGCCTGAGTTCGATCGGCGGGTCCTGGAGGCGTTGCGGCAGCCCCTTGAAGAGGGGCGCGTCACGATTGCGCGCGCGGCGCGCACCTCGTCCTTCCCCGCTCGATTCATATTCGTCGCGGCGATGAATCCCTGCCCGTGCGGGTTTCTCGGCGATCGCCGGCGCGCGTGCCGCTGCTCGGATCCACAAGTGCAGCGCTATGCAAACCGGATATCAGGTCCGCTTCGCGATCGAATCGACCTCGTCGTGGACGTACCGGCCATCGGTTCGAGCGTGCGCGACGGCCGAGCTGCAGGCGATCGGGAAAACTCCGAAACGATTCGCGCGCGCGTCGTGAAAGCGCGGGAACGTCAGCAGGCCAGGTTTGGAGTGGCGAGCCAGAGGCTCAACAGGCAGCTCGAGGGCGGCGACCTGAACGAACATTGCCGTCTCGACGCGCGGTCGACCAGCGTGCTCGAGGCGGCAATTCAGAAATTCTGCCTGAGCGCGCGCGGGTGCGATCGTGTGCTCCGGGTCAGCCGGACGATTGCCGATCTGGCTGGACGCACATCTCTCGCGACCGAGCACGTGGCCGAGGCACTTCAATATAGATTCAGTGAGTCTTCGCCCGGTCTTCGCCAGCCATAAACTTCTCGTGACGTTTCGTCGATAACCTATGTTAAAGTGCTCACGCCTTTCGGTTTGCACCAACCCTGGTTCGCGTCTTGGATGGCGGGCTTCGGTTGGGTGGGATTCGTCAGGCGCTCCCCCCAATAACAACGCGCGGCCTCGGCCGACATCGAGCGGATACGTATCTGATGCCGAAACGCTACACGATTGTGCTCGCAGACCGACAAACCGGTACCGTTCGCCGGCTTACGATACGTCTGCGTCCCTTCGCCATCGCCTTCGCCGCCGTCCTTGCCTTTCCCGTGCTCGTGGGGCTCGGCTTGCGTCTCAGCGCAACCACGGAGGTCAACCACCTTCGCGCGTCGAACACGACCCTCGAACAGGAAAATTCGAGTTACCGCCAAGCCACAGGTGCTCTCGCAGCGCAGATCGAGTCGCTGCAAACCGCCATCAGCGAGCTCGGTCTCCGCGCGCGCCTCGACCCCGTGACCGCTCGTGCGATGGAGAAACTGCCGCTGAACGTGAAGAACCGTGCGGTCGGCGGAACATCGATTGAGGGAGCGAGCGCAATGCTGACGCCCGACCTCAACACCGCATCGCTCTCGTCGCTGGATCAGACGTTCACGATGCTGCGCAACGTGCTCGGGAGCCTCGAGGGACATCTCAGCACCGTTCGCCGCAACGTCGAGAAGCGCGAGTCCTTGATGAATGCGACCCCGTCGATCTGGCCCGTTCACGGATGGCTGTCTGCCGGCTACGGCATGCGCGCGGATCCCTTCACGGGCGACCGCGATTTCCATCCCGGGCTCGATATTTCTGCCGATAGAGGCACACCCATCATGGCGACTGCAGCCGGCAGGGTCGAGGTCGCCGCGCCGAACGGGGACTACGGGAATTTGGTCGTGATCGATCACGGCTTCGGATTGGTGACACGCTACGGACATCTGTCGAAGTTCGCCGTCTGGCAGGGGCGTGACGTCAAGCGCGGAGACGTCGTCGGCTATGTCGGCGCCACCGGCCGTGCCACCGGACCCCATCTCCACTACGAAGTGCTTGCCAGCGGAAAGCTGATCAACCCGATGCAGTTGCTGACGGGAAGATCGGCCCAGGAGTAGCGTTCGACGACCCCGCGATCCCCACGCATCCCACGATCCCCACGATCCCTACGATCCCTACGCGACCTACGATCCCCACGATCCCCACGATCCCTACGATCCCTACGCGACCTACGATCCCCCACGCGCGACAGCAACCGTGGACGTGTTAGAATCGTCCGAATATCCACGGACGGATCCTCATGTTGGGCACTCTCCTCGCCAAAGTCATCGGAACCCAGAACGAGCGCGAACTGAAACGGTTGCGCCCGCTCGTTGACCAGGTCAACGCGCTCGAGCCGTCCACGACGTCGCTCTCGGACGAGCAGCTCCGCGCCAAGACGGACGCATTCCGCGCGCGCCTGGCCTCGGGTGAGGCGCTGAGCGACCTCATGCCAGAGGCGTTTGCCGTGGTTCGCGAGGCGGGCCGCCGGGTGCTGAACATGCGGCACTTCGACGTGCAGCTCATCGGCGGCGCGGTGCTCCACAGCGGGGCGATCGCCGAGATGAAGACCGGCGAAGGCAAGACCCTCGTCGCGACTCTGCCGGCGTATCTGAACGCGCTCGAGGGCAAAGGCGTCCACGTCGTCACCACGAACGATTACCTGGCCCGCCGCGACTCGGAGTGGATGGGCAAGATTTATCGCTTCCTTGGGATGAGCGTCGGCGTCATCCAGCACGATCTGAACGACGCCGAACGACAGAAGGCCTACGCGGCCGACATCACACACGGGACGAACAACGAGTTCGGGTTCGACTACCTGCGCGACAACATGAAGTTCGAGCTGTCGCAATACGTGCAGCGCGGGCATCACTTCGCGATCGTGGACGAAGTTGACAGCATCCTCATCGACGAAGCGCGCACGCCGTTGATTATTTCCGGTCCTGCGGAAGCGTCGACCGATCTCTATTACGAAGTCGATCGCATCATCCCGCGATTGAAAGCGGGCGCGAAGACCAAGGGCGATACGAAAGCTGAGGAGCGCGAGGCGCTCGAAGCGACGGGAGACTACATCGTCGACGAGAAGCACAAGACCGTGACGCTGACAGAGAGCGGCATGCAGGCCGCCGAGAAGCATCTCGCGAGCCGTCTGAACGGCGGGCACCTGTACGACATGGAGAATGCGCACATCAAACACCATGTCGAACAGGCGCTCCGCGCCCACGCGATCTTCAAGCTCGACGTCGACTACATGATCAAGGATGGGCAGGTCGTCATCGTCGATGAGTTCACCGGCCGCCTCATGCCCGGACGCCGCTGGAGTGATGGCCTTCATCAGGCCGTCGAGGCCAAGGAAAAGGTGAAGATCGAACGCGAGAACCAGACGCTCGCGACCATCACCTTCCAGAACTATTTCCGCAAATACAAGAAGCTATCCGGCATGACCGGCACGGCGGAAACCGAAGCGGAAGAGTTCGCGAAGATCTACAAGCTCGACGTCATTGCGGTGCCGCCCAACAAGACGTTGCGACGTGTCGAAGAACCCGATTCGATCTATCGCACGTCGGAGGAAAAATCAGAGGCGATCGTCAACGACATCCTGGCGAAGCAGGAGGCGGGACGCCCGGTGCTGGTCGGCACGGTGTCCATCGAGAAATCCGAGAAGCTCTCGTCGAAATTGAAGCGTCGCGGCATCAAACACGTCGTGCTGAACGCGAAGTTCCACGCGCAGGAAGCCGAGTTCGTCGCGCAGGCGGGACGCAAGGCCACGGTCACGATTGCGACCAACATGGCCGGCCGCGGCACCGACATTCTGCTGGGCGGCAACCCCGAGTTCATGGCGCGACAGCAACTGCTGGGCGAACAGAAGGTCGAACGGCTGCCCAAGGGTGAAGAGCGCTTCACCGACGACGACGAGTTCGTGCACTTCTACCATCTTGACGGCTTCTACAAAGCGGCGCGCGCCGACTGGGACCGCGTCTTCGATCACTTCAAGCAGCAGACCGAGGCCGAGCACACCGAAGTGGTTGACGTTGGAGGCCTGCATATCATCGGCAGCGAGCGGCACGAGGCGCGCCGAATCGACAACCAGTTGCGTGGGCGGGCGGGGCGGCAGGGTGACCCGGGCTCGTCCCGGTTCTACATGTCTCTTGAGGACGATCTGATGCGGATATTCGGATCCGATCGCATCGCCGGACTCATGCAGCGTTTGGGGATGGAAGACGGCGTGCCGATCGAGCACGGGATGGTCACCAAGGCAATCGAGCGCGCGCAGAAGCAGGTCGAGGCACAGAACTTCGGCACCCGAAAACATCTGCTCGAGTACGACGACGTCATGAACAAGCAGCGCGAGAACATTTACGCGCTGCGGCGCGAGCTGCTCGAGGGCAAGATTCGCGTACAGGGGGAAGATGAGACCGAAGACATCGAGCACGTCGACACACGCGCGTATCTGTTGACGCTGGCCGAAGACATCCTCGACGACGCCATCGAGGCGTATGCGGGCAAGGAAGTGGAGCCCGAGGAGTGGGATTTCGAGGCGCTGAAGATGGACATGTCCCGCGTCTTCGGGCTCGATGCGGGCGACTACGCGCAGCTCGACTTCGCTGACAAGACCCCCGCAGAAGTCCGCGATGCGCTCTGGGGGCGCATTCTCACCAAATACGACGCGAAGGAAAAGCTCGTCGGCTCGGATGCGATGCAGCAGGTCGAGAGATTCGTGATGCTCGAGACGGTCGACCGCCAGTGGAAGGACCATCTCTACAGCCTCGACCATTTGAAGGAAGGCATCGGCCTGCGCGGGTACGGCCAGAAGGATCCCCTGGTCGAGTACAAGAAAGAGAGCTTCGAGCTCTTTCAGGACATGAAGCGTCGTATCGACGAGGACATGGTCAACAGGCTGTGGATTGGCCAGTTCACGGTTGTCAACGATGCGCCGGCGCGCCCGGCGCGGCGAGCGACGGCGCCGATGATCCTGAACGAGCCGAACGTTGAGCCCGGGGGTGTGTTTGGGTCTGTTCCGCGGCCATCAGCGGCGCCGGCGGGTCTTCCCTCTCGAGCCGCGGCTCCGCCACGCGTCGGGGGCGACGATGCCCCTATACAAACGGTGCGGCGCGACGAACCGAAAGTGGGTCGCAATGACCCATGCCCGTGCGGCAGCGGCAAGAAGTACAAGAAGTGCCATGGAGTAGCGGCCTGATGGAGACGAGAAACGCATCGTCCATACTTCAGCTCGGTGCGGTCGACATCATGACGGACCTCCCCACCGCACTCACATTTGACGATGTGCTTCTCGTGCCGAGACATTCGACCGTCGTTCCGAGCCAGGTCGACGTCACGAGCCGGTTCACGCGCAACATTCGGCTCAACGTCCCGATCGCCAGCGCTGCGATGGACACCGTCACGGAATCCGGTCTCGCCATCGCGATGGCGCAGCACGGCGGCATCGGCGTCATCCACAAGAATCTCTCGATCGAGGAACAGGCGTCGGAAGTCGATCGCGTCAAGCGATCCGAGAGCGGCATGATCGTCAATCCGATCACGCTGTCTCCGGAGCATCGGATTTACGAAGCCCTCGAGCTGATGAAGACGTACCGGATTTCCGGCGTGCCGATTACGGAGGCGGGCGCCAAAGAGGGACGCCTCGTCGGCATTCTGACGAATCGTGACTTGCGGTTCGAGACAAACGTCGACCGGCCGATTTCGGCCGTGATGACCCGCGAGCACCTCATCACCGTGCCGGTCGGAACCACGCTCGACGCGGCGCGCGAGATCCTCCATCGCCACAAGGTCGAAAAGCTGCTGGTCGTGGATCGCGACTTCAAGCTCAAAGGGCTCATCACCGTCAAGGACATCCAGAAGCAGATCAAGTATCCGAACGCGAGCAAAGACGATCTCGGCCGGCTGCGGGTCGGTGCGGCTGTCGGCATTGCGCGGGATACGCCGGAACGCGCGGCCGCCCTCGTCGCTGCGCACGTCGACGTCATCGTCGTCGACACGGCGCACGGCCATTCGCAGGGTGTCCTCGATATGGTCGCGCGCATTCGGCGCGAGCAACCCGGCATCGATCTCATCGCAGGAAACGTGGCGACCGCAGAGGCGACGGAAGCGCTCGTCGAGCGCGGTGTGGACGCGGTCAAGGTCGGGATCGGCGCCGGATCGATCTGTACGACGCGAGTGATAGCCGGCATCGGCGTGCCGATGATTACCGCGATCATGGAGTGTTCGCGCGCTGCAGCGGCGCAGAACATCCCGGTGATTGCCGACGGCGGAATCCGCTTTTCCGGTGACATCACGAAGGCGATTGCTGTCGGCGCCAGCTCGGTGATGATTGGCAATCTGTTCGCCGGAACGGACGAAAGCCCTGGCGAACTGATTTTGTATCAGGGTCGAAGCTTCAAGGAGTATCGCGGCATGGGTTCCATTGGCGCCATGCGCCGCGGCAGCCGGGATCGATATTTCCAGGACGAGTTCGAGCTGGAATCGGACAAGGGCGCGCAGGAAAAACTGGTGCCTGAGGGCATCGAAGGACGCGTGGCCCATAAGGGCAGCGTCGCATCGATGATTCATCAACTGGTCGGCGGCCTCCGTGCTGGAATGGGATACTGCGGCTGCGCGGATATTCCTGCGCTGCAGAAGGAGGCGCGGCTCATCAAGATTACGCAAGCCGGTTTCCGCGAGAGCCACGTCCACGACGTGACGATCACCAAGGAAGCGCCGAACTACCGATCGGAGTAGTTTTTACCGTTTACCGTTTACCGTTTGCAGTTTGCCGTTCACCGTAAGACGGTGATTCGGCGGCCGTTGTCCCCCAGGTCATCGATCCTCACAGTCACGCTGCCTTCGATTTTCCTCGGCAATCGTTCGGCCCATTCGATCGCGACCACTCCTCCGCTCGCCAGCTCTTCCAGTCCCAAATCATCGACGGCAGCGCCGCTCTCGAGGCGATAGAGGTCCACATGCACGAGGGGCAGCCGTCCTCTGTAGTGTTGAATCAGCACGAACGTGGGGCTCGAGACGTCGTCGGGACTTGCGCCCAGTCCGGCGGCCATGCCCCGCACGAACGCGGTCTTCCCGGCTCCGAGGTCGCCGTGCAGGAGCACGAACGTACCTGGCTGCAACGCTGCGGCGACGGTCTCACCGACGGCAAACGTCTCCTGTTCGGAGTGAGTGGTGACGACCTCAGGACTGGCCATTGGACGGCTTGACGTGCCGGCGGGCCGTCAATTCGAGCACGGCGTCGCCCAGATGCGCCGCAAGGTCGCTGGCAGTCATCGCCACCTCTCCTTCATCGGCCTCCGACAGATCGCCGGCGAGGGCGTGCAGGTAAACGGCAATCTTGCAAGCTGCCTCGGCGTCGAGCAAGTGCGCCAGCCAGGCGGCCAGTACGCCTGTCAGCACATCGCCTGTGCCGCCCGTCGCCATGCCTGGATTGCCGAGCGGGTTGATGAAGACCTTGCCGTCCGGGGTCGCGATGAGCGTGCGGTACCCCTTCAGCACGACGTAGATTTGATGCTGGACGGCAAAGTCGCGAGCGACGTCGAGGCGGCTTGCCTGCACCTCATCGACAGATGTATTCGCGAGGCGCGCCATCTCGCCCGGGTGCGGCGTGATGATGATGGGCCGTGCGCCCTCGTCGACGTTCTGCAGCCGGTCGGGGTTTGACGCCAACGCGTTGAGTGCGTCGGCATCGAGCACGAGCGGACTCTCGCTTCGCTCCAGTAGTTCCTGAACGAATACCGTCACGTCGGGGCCGAGACCGAGGCCCGGCCCAGCCGCGATGACGTCCTGCTCCAGGTCGAGAACCGTCTCGAGCGCGCCCGCGGCGACCATTCCCTGCGCGTTCTCATCGAGGGGCACTGTCATGTATTCAGCGCCCATTGCCGCAACGATCGGCTGTGCGCTGCGCGGTGTTGCCACGCTGACGAGACCTGCGCCGGATCTGAGAGCGCCGACAGCAGCCAGGTGCGCGGCGCCGGTCTTGCCGAGCGAGCCGGCGATGACGAGCACGTGCCCGTAATCGCCCTTGTGCGAGTCCGCCTCTCGCGGCTGGAGAATCTCGCGCATTCCTTCGCGCGTCAGCAACTCGAGGCGCGGGCCCGGCAGGTTGTCGATCACTCCAGGCGGGATCCCTATGTCAGCGACGACGATATTCCCCGCGAACGCTTCTCCCGGGGGCAGCACCAGCGGAAGCTTGGGCGCCGCAAGCGTCACCGTCATGGCCGCGCGGATACATTCGCCTATGGGTTCTGCGTGATCCGCGGACAGACCGCTCGGCAGATCGATGGCGATGACCGGAATCCCAGAGGCATTCACATCGGCGGCGACGGTTTCCATCATGCCGGCGAGCGGCGACTTGAGGCCCGTGCCGAAGATGGCGTCGACGATCAGATCGCACTGAGAAATCTCGGAAAAGTGGAGATCCCACGCCTGCTCGTCTGAAATTTCCACGACAGTGAGGCCCAGCCTCCCCAGAATGTCTATGTTGAGCCGCGCATCCCCTTTGATCGCGGCCATGGTGGCGACGACGAACACCGACACGTCGGTGCCGCGCTGGTGCAGCGTGCGCGCCACCACGAAACCGTCGCCGCCGTTGTTGCCCGGGCCGCAGAGGATCGCCACGTGCTTGTCGGGCAAGTCGTCGTACGCCGCTTCGAGCGCGGCGACGACTTGTCGTCCGGCGTTCTCCATGAGCACCATCGACGGAATTCCGATCTCGTCGATGGTCTGACGATCGGCATCACGCATTTGAGCGGCATTGAGCACTCGCATTGCGCTCTAATATACAGGGCGAGCGCGAGGGCCGAGGGCAGGGCTAAAGCCCTGCGCTACCGGCGTCCATCCAGGATCGGGAACCATCAGGTGTCGGTAACCATCAGGTGTCGGTAGTCATCAGGTGTCGGTAGCCATCTTGTCGGTAGCGCAGGACTTTAGTCCTGCCCGACGTATTCCGCGACGTCGGGGCACGCGCAGATGAGATGGCGATCGCCGTGCGCGTTGTCGATGCGGCCAACCGGCGGCCAGAACTTATCGGCTTTGACGAACGGCAGCGGAAACGCCGCCTGCTCGCGGCTGTACGGGTGCGTCCAGGCGTCGGCAGTGATCGCGGCAGCGGTGTGCGGTGCGTTCTTGAGCACGTTGTCTTTCGGATCCGCCTTGCCATCGACGACGGCCTGAATCTCCTGCCGGATGGCGATCATCGCGTCGCAGAAGCGATCGAGCTCTTCCTGTGATTCGCTTTCGGTCGGCTCGATCATCAGCGTCCCTGCCACCGGGAAAGACACGGTCGGCGCATGAAAACCGTAATCCATCAGGCGCTTGGCGATGTCGAGCTCGTCCACGCCTGCCGGCTTGAAGCGCCGCAGATCAAAAATCATTTCGTGCGCAACGGTGCCGTTCGGCCTGGTGAACAGCACGTCGTAGTGCGGCTCGAGGCGCTTCTTGATGTAGTTCGCGTTGAGAATCGCGTGCCTGGTGGCGTTGGTCATCCCCTCGGCGCCGAGCATCCGGATGTACGCATAGGAGATCAGCAGAATGCTGGCCGATCCCCACGGGGCCGCCGAGACGGCACGGATGGCCTCGGAGCCGCCGACGCGTACGACCGCGTGACCGGGCAGGAACGGCGCGAGATGTGCCGCCACGCCGATCGGTCCCATGCCGGGTCCCCCGCCGCCGTGCGGGATCGCGAACGTCTTGTGGAGATTGAGGTGACACACGTCGGCGCCGATCGCCGCCGGACTGGTCAGCCCGACCTGGGCGTTCATATTTGCGCCGTCCATGTAGACCTGACCGCCGCGCTGATGAATGACCGCGCAGATGTCCTGAATGGCATCCTCGAACACGCCATGCGTCGAGGGATACGTCACCATCAGCGCCGCAAGCCGTTCGCCGTGTTGCTCCGCCTTTGCCTTCAGGTCGGCCACGTCGATGTTGCCGTTGGCGTCGGTGGCGACGACGACGACCTTGAGCCCTGCCATGACGGCGCTCGCCGGGTTCGTGCCGTGCGCGGATGCTGGAATCAGGACGATGTCGCGCCTGGCGTCGCCTCGTGAATGGTGATGCGCGCGAATCGCCATCAGGCCGGCGAGCTCGCCTTGTGCGCCTGAGTTGGGCTGCAACGAGACCGCCGCAAATCCCGTGATCTCGGCGAGGGCCTGCTCGAGCTCGCCGATGATCTGCGCGTAGCCCTGCACCTGCTCGAGCGGCGCAAACGGATGCACGGACGAAAATTCCGGCCAGGTGACCGGAATCATCTCCGATGCCGCATTCAGTTTCATCGTGCACGAGCCGAGCGGAATCATCGAGCGATCGAGGCCAATGTCCTTCCGCTCGAGGCTCTTCAGATAGCGCATCATCTTCGTTTCCGAGCGATGCGCTGAAAAAACCGGGTGGGTCATGAACGGCGATTTGCGCGCGATGCCGGCGGGCAGCGCCCGCGGTAATTCGGCGTTCGTGATGCGAGGCGCAGGTTTCCCCGCGGCCTCAGCCAGTACGGCGGTGATCGCGACCACGTCGCCGAGCGTCGTCGTTTCGTCGAGCGCGATGCCGATGTGCGCGCTCCCGAAGTACCGGAAATTCAGGCCGGCACGCTCGGCAATCGCCTTGACGGCCACCGTCGTTTCCCCGATGCCCTCCGGAACCTGAATGCGTAGCGTGTCGAAGTACGTTTCGTTCTGCTGCGTGTAGCCCAGGGCCTTGGCGGCGGTCTCGAGCGTGGCTGCGAGAGTATGCGTTCGCCGTGCGATGGACGTAAGCCCGTCAGGTCCATGGTACACGCCGTACATCGCGGCGATATTCGCCAGTAGTGCCTGGGCTGTGCAGATGTTCGACGTGGCCTTCTCGCGCCGGATGTGCTGTTCACGGGTTTGCAGCGCCATGCGGTATGCAGGATTGCCTTGAGCGTCGACCGAGACGCCGATAATGCGCCCGGGCGCCTGCCGGACGAATGCTTCGCGAGTCGCGAGGAATGCGGCATGCGGCCCGCCGTAGCCCATCGGCACACCCAGACGCTGAGCACTGCCCACGACGACGTCAGCGCCCACTTCACCGGGAGGCAGGGCAATCGTAAGCGCCAGCAGATCGCTGGCGACCGCCACGAGCACTTTCAATTCGTGCGCGCGTGCGATGAACCCGCGCAGATCGACGAGCGCGCCGTAGTCGTCGGGTGACTGCACGTAGGCGCCGAACACGTCACCGCCGAACTGCGCGGTCGCCGGATCGCCGAACACAATGGCGATGCCCAGTGGCTCTGCGCGGCCCCGTATGACATCGAGCACCTGCGGATACGTCCGCTCAGAGACCCAGAACGTGTTTCGCGACGAAGTGCCTTGCCGACCCTGCACACGATGCAGCAGCGTCATCGCCTCGGCGGCGGCGGTCGCCTCGTCCAATAGCGACGCCGTGGCGATCTCCATCGCCGTCAGATCGCGCACCATCGTCTGGAAGTTCAACAGCGATTCCAGACGGCCCTGTGCGATCTCTGCCTGGTATGGGGTGTAGGGCGTATACCACGAGGGATTTTCGAACAGATTGCGAAGAATGACGCTCGGCGTGATGGTGCCGTAGTAACCCATGCCGATGAACGACTTGACGCGGTGGTTCTTTGCGCCGACGGTACGCAGTCGATCGAGATATTCGTGTTCGCTCTCGGCCGGGGGCAAGTGCAGCGGTTTGCCGAGCCGGATGCGTGCCGGCAGCGCCGCGTCGATTAAAGCATCGAGCGAGCGCGCGCCGATGATGCGGAGCATCTCGGCAAGCTGCTTTTCGTCTGGCCCGATGTGCCGTTGTTCGAAGGTATCCGGGGAATCGATGGGCATGTGATGCGTGCTTACTTCACCAGGTCCGCGTACTGATTATTATCAAGCAGATTCTCGACTTCCCCCGGATTGCTGAGCTCGATGTCGTAGAGCCATGCGCCGTGCGGGTCCTTGTTGACCAGCTCCGGCTTGCCGGCGAGATCAGGGTTGACGGCGACCACCTTGCCGGAGGCTGGGCTGTAGAGCTCCGAGACCGCCTTCACGGACTCGATCGTGCCGGCGGTTTGCCCCTGCGACACGGTGCGCCCGACATCGGGCAGCTCGACGAACACCACATCGCCCAGCTGATTCTGCGCGAAGTCGGTGATGCCCACGCGGCCGAGATTGCCCGTCACGGCGATCCATTCGTGGTCTTTCGTGTAGCGCCGATCGGAAGGATACATATGTCAGCTCCGGGGCCGCTTGTAGAACTGGCGCGACACGACGCGCGCGGGCACGCGGCGGCCGCGGATGTCGACTTCGAAGTCACTTCCGATGGACGTGGCACCGATGGGAAGATATGCGAACCCGATCGCCTTCTTCAGAAACGGCGTCTGCGTGCCGCTTGTGACGATCCCGTCGCCGGCGTCCGCATGTGCGGTATAGCCATGACGCGCGATGCCGGGCGACGTCATTTCGAATCCAACGAGCTTCCTGCCAGGCCCGGCGCGTTTCTGCTGATCCAGTGCGGCCTTGCCGATGAAGTCGTCCTTGTTCCAGCCCACGATCCACCCGAGATCGGCTTCCAGAACGGTCGTTGTCTCGTCGATATCCTGACCTGACAGGTGCATTCCCGCCTCCAACCGCAGCGTATCTCGCGCGCCGAGGCCGATGGGCACGATTCCGACGGCCGCGCCCGCATGGAGGATCGCATTCCATACGCGTTCCGCGGAACCCGAGGGAATGAAGAGTTCGAATCCGTCTTCGCCGGTGTATCCCGTCCGGGAGATGGTGGCGCGCACACCGGCCACTTCGCCGTGCGCAAACCAGTAGTACTTGATCGACGCGAGGTCAACGGTCGTGAGCTGCTGCACGATTCCCACTGCCTCCGGACCCTGGACTGCGAGTAGCGCATACCGCGAGCTCGAATTGACGACGGCGACATCACCAACCGGCCGAACGTGCTCGCCGATCCACTTATAGGCCTTTTCGATATTGCCGGCGTTCACCACGAGCATGTAATGCGCATGTGCCAGGCGATAAACGAGGAGGTCGTCGACGAACGTTCCCGCCGGCGTCGTCAGGGCTGAGTACTGCGCCTGGCCGACGCTCAGTTTGGCGGCGTCATTCGCCGAGATCTTCTGTACCGCCGCCAACGCGTCCTTTCCTGCCAGCTCGATCTCGCCCATGTGGCTGACATCGAACAGGCCTGCCTTCTCGCGTACCGCGAGGTGTTCATTCACGATTCCCGAATACTCCACCGGCATGTCCCATCCGCCGAAGGGCACCATGCGCGCACCGAGGGCGCGATGTCTGGAGTGCAAGGGCGTCGTTTTGAGATGCTCGGTGGAGGGCTGGTTCATTGGAGCGCGGGAGGGATCCGAGTGGTCAAGGTACTATGCGCGCACCTGTGGGTCAAGTTCGCGCGCGATCGCTCAGAACGACGGGCGTGTAATGCCCAGCTTCTGCATCCTCGACTGCAGGGTCGTCCGCTTCATTCCAAGTCTGGCGGCGGCGCCGGCCGTGCCGGCGATGACACCGGCAGACTCCCTCAGCGCGGTCAGAATCTGCTGGCGTTCGATCTCCACCAACTGCTCGACGGGCGTTTTCGGTGCGCTGGAGCTGCGGGGCAATGCGGGCCTGAGATCTGCCAGCGGCACTTTCAGCTCCGGACCCGACGAAAGAATGACCGCGCGCTCGATGACATTCTCCAGCTCGCGAATATTGCCCGGCCAGAGTGAACGCTTCAGCGCCTCCATGGCGGCGCTCGGAATGATCGTGATGCGGCGCTTGAGCGGGCGCGAAAATTTCTCGACGAAGTGATGGACGAGGGCAGGAATGTCGTCCGGCCGCTCGCGCAGCGCCGGAACCTGCAAGGGAAAGACATTCAACCGGTAGTAGAGATCGCTGCGGAACAATCCATCGACGATCATCTGCTCGAGATCCCGGTTGGTCGCGGCGATCAGCCGCACGTCGACCCGCTGCGTTCTGGTGCTCCCCAGCCGTTCGAATTCCTTCTCCTGCAGCGCCCGCAACAACTTCGGTTGAATCTCTGCCGGAATGTCCCCTGCTTCGTCAAGAAACAGCGTGCCGCCATTCGCAAGCTCCAGGCGGCCGATCTTGCTGTTCGTGGCGCCGGTGAAGGCCCCCCTCTCGTAACCGAAGAGCTCGCTTTCGATGAGCGAAACGGGAAGTGCTGCCAGGTTCAGCCGCACGAATGTCCGATCCCGTCTCGAGCTGAGGGTGTGAATGGCTCGGGCGACCATTTCTTTGCCGGTCCCTGTCTCGCCGCGAATCAACACTGTCGCATCAGTCGGGGCAACGGTTTCGACGGCCCGAAGCACTCCCCTGAGCGACGAGCTTTCACCGACGATGCCGTTGAAGTCGTGATCGAGACGAATCTCGGCCTCGAGGTACTCGTTCGCTTCTGCGAGATGATCCTTGAGGCCCATGATTTCCTGATAGGCAAGCGCGTTTTCCATCGCGATCGCGACCTGAGTGGAGATCTGCCGCAGCAACTCGAGTTCCTGTGCCGGGAACGCGTCGGGATCGACGCTCGCGACGTTGAGCGTGCCAATCGTGCCGCGCCGTGTGATCAATGGGACACAACACAGCGCCTGAAGCGAGGGCGGCATCAAAGGCGGGCCGTCCTTGAAGAAGCGATCCAGGTCGTCCTTCCGGAACACTCGTGCGATGCCCGTGCGAAAGGTCACACCGGCAGCCGAGCCATCGAATGTCAAAGGAATGTGGGGTTCCACAACGCCGGGACCGGCGGTGTAGGTCAATGCCTGAAGCCTCAACTGGCCCGTATCGCGATCGAGGAACGCAACGCTCGCCGAGTCGTGCTTGACGACGCGCTGCATCGACTCCGACAGTGTGCGCAGCAGGTCCGGGTAGTCGAGCCGCGACACGAGGAGGTTGTTGACCTCCAGAAGCAGCCGCAGCCGATCGCGCTCGTCACGCAACTCCTGCTGGAGCCGCTGCGCTTCTTCGAGAAGGGCAGGCACACTGAGGGTCTGTTGTTCCATGGAGTCGGCGTGCCGCGTCACTGACGTCGTCAAATGCCGAACTTTCGTCATTTCGGCATGAGCCATATATTCAGGCAGGTCTGACAATCTTAGATAAATCTTTGTGTATCAATATGTTATAGACCTCATAAAGCGCCGATTGTAGTGGCGAGTGCCTTGCTCCATCCGCGCGCATGAATCTTCCCGCAGTGGATCTCGCCTGGGCCAATAACACAATGCGCAAGCTCGAAGAGGAAATGCGGTGCGCCAGCGTCACCGACGCGAGCGTTTTCCTGAGCGGCGAAAGCGGTGTCGGCAAACGGTTTACGGCCCGGATGATCCACCGGCAGAGTCGCCGCCGGCGCGCCCCGTTCGTCGTCGTCAACGCCTCCGAAGCCGTCGGGACTGACCGAGGAGAGCTTCAGTCCGCCGGAGAGGGAACGTTGCTCATCCAGGACATCGAAAAGATCGCGGCCTCGGCGCAGTGGTCGCTGCTGCGGTTCATGGATCGAACGGCGAGTGCAATGAGACCCTTGCGGCTCATGACCGCAACCACCACTCGTCTCTTCGAGCTCGTGCAGACGGGACAGTTCCGTGACGATTTGTTTTACCGATTGAATGTCATCCACTTCACCATTCCGCCGCTTCGGGAAAGGCGCGAGGACATCCCGCTGATGTTTCACCACTACTTGTCCCTGCATGCGCCCGCTGCAGTGCCCCGGCTGTCGAATGCCGCGCGCCGGCGGCTCGTGGAATATGCCTGGCCTGGAAATATCGCTGAGCTCAGAACGGTGGCGAAGAACCTGAGCGCCGTGGGTCTGCCGGACGTCATCGGACCCGAACACCTGCCTGGCCCGATCGGTGATTGACGGGCCGTAGTCACCAGCTGCTCCCCAATCGACCTGACGGGCATCCGTGCCGTCAGGTCGAGCAGCTCCATTGGTGCCAACCCGAGCGGCATGGGAAGACCGTTTGCGCGGAGAACAAAGGTTCGTGTGCAGACGACGATCGTTGCCGTCGCTCTGAAGATCATCGATATTACCGACACCGCCTGTTGGTCACGAGCTTGCTTCCGAACACAGTTTCAGCGCGGCAGCATGCCGTCGATCGACCCTGGAGGGACGTATGATTCGGTTCATCACTGTTGTCGGAGTGCTCCTTGCGACAGGCGTGTTCAGCGATGCCGCTGCCGACACCATCTTTTTTGCCAACATTACCGGGTCCCAGGAAAATCCTCCCGCTACAGCGCCGACGACGACTACTGGAGATCCGCGGCCTCTCGCATTCGGCACGGGCACTTTCGTTCTCAACGATCCGATGACCGCGCTGGCGTTTACGGCCACGGTTTTCAACATCGACATCACCGGAACGCAAAGCTCGGATACCAACGACAATCTGACGGCGGCGCACATACATGCCCCGGCCCCGCCGGGAATGAACGCGGGGGTGCGATTCGGCTTCTTTGGAGCGCCGTTCAATGACATCAATCCAAATGATGTCGTAATCACTCCATTCTCGACCGGAGTCGGATTCACCGTGTCGAGCAAGTGGGATGCGCCCGAGGGAAACAACACTACGCTGGCGGCGCAGCTGGCGAATATCCTGGCCGGCCAAGCCTACATCAACTTCCACACCGTTCAGTTTGGAGGCGGCGAGATTCGCGGGCAGATCACCCCGGTGCCAGAGCCGTCAACGCTCGTTCTCCTCGGTCTCGGCCTTGCCGGAGCCGCCCGACGAGCTCGACGCAAGCGATCTGACGGGTGACCAGCCCGCCAGATCGACCAGTTTGACGCTAGTGGCGGTTAGCGATTCAGGTAACGATGGATCGCGCTACCTCGACGGAAGAGCGCGATGGCGACGGCGACGGCCAGGACGCCCACGATCACTGCCGTCGCCGTGATGTCGTCGGCGCCCGCCAGGTCGTTGCGATTCATCAGTGGAATCGCCATCGCCAGAATCAGGCCGGCCACCAATACGCCGACAAATAGCTCGATCAGAACGCCCAGCAAAAGCTTCAGCATTGATCCTCAACACGGCAGCATGAAGCAGCCGATGAACTGCCAGATGTATTGGTTCGATCGAATCGCCCATTCCCACGAGCACAACTCAAAGACGAGATCTCTGGCTCCACCAGGAATATGATCGTCGATTCGATCGCGCAGCTCTCGAACTGGCTGTACGCGCTCATCAGCGACACTTGGTAGACGCCGACGCAGTCGATGAATACGCCCGGCGTCGCCTCGCGTTCACGAGGCGCAGCGCCGCAGCGCTGTTTTCGGGTGATTCGCTTTGGCGATACGTGAAGGCGCGTCGTCGTCGCCATCGAGGAGGTGCACGACGGCGCCGTCGACGAGCGCGTTGAGTGCCAGCGGACCGTCTTCCTCGCTTTCATCGCGCTGTCTCCAGCGACGCAACGAGTCGTTTGAACGATCGCACCGCCTGCGAGCCGGTGAGCAACGACCGTACACCATCGCGCTTGTCCTGTTTGTCTGTGCGCGGGTCGATGCGAACCGATTTCTGTCCCCTCGCAACCTGAAATCCGCCTTGGCTGAGCGCGATCGTCACAACGTCTTTCCCCTGAGACAACCGGAGGGTCGCGTCGCCGGTATGCGCGACGACCTTTTCGAGCACGAAATCTCCGCCCTTGAGCGTGAGCACTGCGTTGCCGGCGGCATCGGTCGTCGCCGTAAAGCTGGTGCTCGTCGCGCGATCGTGATCCTGATACCGCCCGCGCTGCCCATGTGCATTTCCGTTGCCCTGCGCTGCCGCCAGTGCGGGAACGGCCGCCATTACCACGATGAAAGCCATCACGTTGTCTGATCCGAGACATACGATCATCCTTCTGCATCCGCGTCATTGACGCGGCGGCGAGATCCGCCTTCGCCTTACGGCTATGGCGAGACAATTTGGACGTGCGCATGACCCCACACGGCACCTGCCGTGCCCCGCTTCCGCCTGTCCCGTTGTGCCGAGTGCGTCCGGCCTAGCTCTCTGCCGAATACTCCGGTGATGTTTCGTGCACGCTGCCTACCTGCAGCCGATGCGCATATCGGAGATACGCCTGCAGCGTGTGATAGCTGATGCCGAGCGCGCGGCACGCTTTGCGTTTGTTGCGCCCGCTCCGTTCGAGGACGAGCCTGACGTAGCGGCTCCCCCACGCCCGCAGCGTGTCGTTGCGCATCATCGACGGCAGCAGCACATCGCCGAAGTCATCGCGGATGCGGATCGGGAAGATCGCCGACCTCGATCGTCGGGTGCCGGGCCAGCGCGAGCGTGCGCTCCATCATGCGCTCGAGCTCGCGCACGTTGCCTGGCCAGTCGTACGTGAGCAGCGCGTCGGCAGCGGCACGTGACAGCGTGAGCTGACGCGTATGGCCGTGCCGCTCGAGGAAATAGGACGCGAGCTCGAGGATGTCTTCGCGGCGCTCCCTCAACGGCGGCACCTGAATCTCGATTCCCGCCAGCCGGTAGTACAGATCCGCCCGAAACATGCGGGCATCCACGAGGGCCGACAGCTTTTTGTTCGTGGCTGCAACGACGCGCGTGTTGACCCGATACAGTCCCGTTGCCGCCGACTCTTTCGACGGCCAGGTCCTGAAGCGCCCGCAGCAGCTTTGCCTGCGCGGAGAGCGACAGGTCCGCGACCTCGTCGAGAAACAACGTGCCGCCGTCTGCGCATTCGAACTTGCCGCGGCGTCCGCGCACGCCCGTGGCCGTCCGGTCCTCGATGCCGAACAACTCGGCCTCGAGCAGCGTCTCGACGATCGCCGCGCAATTGACCGGTACGAATGGTCCCCGCCGGCGAGCGCTGATCTCGTGAATCTGCCGTGCCACCAGCTCTTTGCCAGTGCCGCTCTCGCCGTCGATGAGCGTCATGAAATCCGTGGCCGCTACGCGCTCGATGCGATCGCGCACCGCTCGCATGACTGCACTCGATCCGATAAGAGGCGCCGCGCCGTCTCGTCGCATGCACGGTGTGGAAACAATCGGCATGCCATCGGACGATGGGGCGATCGGAGATTTATCGATTGAAATGGTCCAGTGTTTTCATCGCCTGGCACCGTGCTCCCACTCACGTTCGCTCATTCGCCACGCGCTCCGGGTAGTTACTTCACGCCGTACGATTTCGACGGCGGATCCTGTCTTCATGTGCCTGACCCTACCCGTTGGGTCGGTGCTTCCCCGAAGGGAACCTGCTTTTCGAACATCAGCGCGCCGCGATATCGAATGCGCTCGCGATCGAGTAGCGCGACCTGACAACGGAGGATGCGGCCAGCGACACAGAAGCAGAGGCACCGGATCACCGACTTGCATTTCCACGTGCGTGCCTGGCAACAGACGCCAGTCGGTCTCGATGAGCGCGCCCCCCGACGACAGATCGACGATGTGCGCGGTGCGCCCGGGGCGCAGGCGTGCTCGCTCCATGCCTTCGATCGAGCGCGCCAGGACGCGCGCCGACGCCCGCCGTTCGTGCCCTACCGCGCCAGCCATGTCGCAGTGCCCGAAGTTGAACTCGAGAATTCGTGTCCGCCCCGTGGCGCCCAGCACGCGCACTGCGAACTGATGGCCGCGAAGCCCGTGAATGAACAGCGTGCCCGACGTCGACGATCCCATCGGGCTGAAGCTCAGCAGCGTCGAGCTGCCGATCTGAATCGGGTCAGCTTCGTGTTGAACGGACCCGGATCGATGCCGGTCACACTCGGCTGAATACCGAACGCGACTGCCGGAGAAGTGATAGTCGAGCCGTTCGCCGGCGGTGATCGGCCGATCGACACCGAGCCGCGATGTCTGCTCGTGAGCACGCCATTGCCGGTTGCCGTCGACGTAGGTCTGGAGCCAGTAGCCTTCCGGCTGCGGGACAAATCGAATCGCTACGTGGGCCGAGCGCCTGACGGCCTCGAATCGAGCCAACGCCATGCGCCCGGCCACGTAGCTGGCTGCTCCAGCTGCTCTCGATCGGTCGACGCTGTTATGCGCGAGCGGAATGGCGGCGACCGCCGACGATGACCATGAGGGTCATCGCCATCAGGACCTCGAGCAGGGAGTAGCCTTCTGACTTGTCACTTTTCACTTTCCCTTTCGACTTTCTGGTTCCCTTTCTACTTCCACGCCGCCACCGTGAGCCGATCCTTGATTTTCAGGAAGCTCTTTTCGCCGACGCCGCGCACGTTCATGATTTCCTCGATCTTCTTGAACGGGCCGTTCTTCGACGCGGTACTGCACGACCAGATCGGCGGTCTTCGGGCCGATGCCCGGCAGCGACGCAATCTGCGCGACCGTCGCGCTGTTGAGATTGACGACCTCGGTGGAGACGACGGCGGTGGCAACTGCCGGCTTCGCGGCGCGTTGCGCGACGAGCGGCGACGAGAGATGACAAGAGCGGCGACGAGCACGAGCGCTGAACGATTCATACTGTCCTCCTTCATTGATATGTCGTGGGGCCCCACCCCCACGACCTGTGCCTCGCGGTCTCACGACCGTTCGGCGGTGTGATGCCTCGCGGCCTGCGGCTGCTCGGCGGTTGAGTGGCCCCGACGGTACTGACACAGGAAACCGTTGGGGGTCAGGCAGCGGTCACGCGCGCCGAAATATCGGGGCCGGTCGCAGCAATGGCAAGAGACGAACCGCCGCCGCCGGTCCGACCCCGTCGCGGAAAGTGGTTGCGTGCACGAGGTTTCGACATACGCGGCCTCGCGCCACGCAGGACGAGTGATTTCGCGGCGATGAGAGTGACTACTCGAGTTGTCGAAAAGTCGGCATGTTATGATTCGCGCATCTTCTGCCTACGATGATCGATTCGCGCCCGCGGCGCTTCCTCACCGTTTTGTGTCCGGCGCTCCTCGTGCCGCTGCAACTGCTGTTGTTCGGCCCTCACACGATTTACTCGGCTAACGTCGCAGGAATTCAGCGCGCCGTTCTGGAGCCTCGTCGTGCATCTCGCTCCGATGATTCTGGCGGTCGCCGGAGCGCTCGCACTCGTCGGCATCGTGCTGCCGGCGCAAGTTATTCGAGTACTACGTGGTCGGTCTCGTGGCGCTTGGCGTCACCATCTGGGCGCAAGGCAACCTGATGGTCGGCGATTACGGTGTGCTCAACGGGCAGGACATCGATTGGAGCGGCCACGCGTGGCGCAACCGCTACGAGCTGGCGCTGTGGATTGTGGTGCCTGTGCGTGTCGGTCGTCTTCGCGCGCAAGGATCATTTCAACAGCGGTCTTCGCCAGCCGCATTCTGATCGCGCTGCAGATCGTCCTGCTTGCCTACACAGCGGCGCAGGCCGATCCGGAGACGCGCGCGAAGTGGGAAGGGGCGCCCGACGCGATCTTCGAGCTCTCCTCGAAGCAGAACGTGTTCCATTTCGTTCTCGACGGCTTTCAGTCCGACGCCTTCCACGACATCCTCAAGGCCGAGCGCGCCGAGATGGACCGCCAGTACGCGGGCTTTACGTTCTTCAAGAACCACATGGGCGCGTTCCCGACCACGATCGTCAGCATCCCGGCGATGCTGACCGGGTCGGTGTATCGCAATCAGGAGCCGATGCGCAGGTTCATCGCGAAGCAATTCAAGCGCGCATCGATCTTCCGAGCGATGCGCGACCAGGGTTATCAGGTCGATGCCGTGTCCGGCCTGATTTACGACAAGTCGTCGACGACGAACTATTACCGGCTGCCGACGCCCTACGTCACGCTATGACGCCTACGTGCGGTTTGCCGGTTGGCAGCTTGCGGATCTCGCACTGTTCCGGCATGCGCCGCACGTGCTGAAACCGTGGGTTTATAACGATCAGTCATGGCGGCTGCAGACGAGGTTCGGACAGTCGATCGATACGACCGGGCCGGCGCTACATGCCCGTGAACGGTCAGGCGTTTCTCGCCGACTACACCGCGAGAATGCACGTCGGGCATGACCGCCCCAACTACAAATACCTGCACGTCGGCATTCCGCATTGGCCGGTGTCGGTGAATGCCGATTGCGAATACATCGGCGCGCAATCGCTGCGGCGTCCGAACTACACCGACCAGGCGCGATGCGGCATTAGACGAGTCGGCGCGTTTCTCGACAAGCTGCGCGAGCTGGGACTCTACGACAGCAGCCTCATCGTCATTTCGTCGGACCATGGCGTCGCGCTGCCGCCGCAGACGGTTCACCGGCGATCGCGATGTGTTCGGAGGGCCGCTGTCAGAGATGTCGGGCAGCGCTCTGGCGCTGCTCGTCGTCAAGCCTCCTCGGGCCGACGGGTCCAGTGCGCATTTCAGAGGCGCCGAGCGCGATCAGCGACATCCCCGCGACCATCGTTGACACGCTGGGTTTGAAGAATCCGTTTCCGGGCACGTCGGCACTGAAGCTCGATGAGCACGCGCCGCGGCCGCGCCAGTTCGCCGTATACCTGTGGAGCTCCGCCGAGTGGCAGGCCGATTTCTTCCCGTATATGGATCATCTTTACGGTCGATGGCGTCGCGACGGACGGCAGCGCGTGGAGGACGGAGGAGCCGATCTACGCGCCGAAGACGCCTCCCGAAGGACGCTCGCGGGGATTCTATCGTCCCGAGCGCGGCGCGCCCGGGCGAGATTTTCAGATGGAGCACACCGGTCGGCATTCCTCCACCAACCACCTGGTGCGCGCGGCGTCGAATTGAAAGTGCGCTCAGCGTCGGATAAGCCGCAGACGCTGACCGTTGAAATGCGCGGGAAGGTGATCGACACGCAGGTGCTCAGCGACAACGAGTGGCACACGCTGAGCTATTCGATCCCGCCGTCGAACAGCACGCCTGCCGGCGGTGAATGGCTGGTGCTGCGGGTCGATCCGCCGTGGAAGGTTCGCGGCGACCGGCGCACCTTCGGCGTCATGACGCGCGATCTGAAGTGGATTAATTAGTTCCGCTGCGGTACCAGTCGATCGTCTTCTTCAGTCCTGCCTCGAACGACACCAACGGCTCGTAGCCCAGCAGCGTGCGGGCACGCGTGATGTCGGCCAGCGAATCCTTGACATCGCCGTTCCGCAGCGGCCCGTACGCACACGTCGACGCGGCTGCCGAGCAACGTCGCGCATCGACGCAAACAACTGGTTCAGCGAAATGCTCGTGCCGGTTGCCACGTTCACGACCTGGCCGGATGCGCCCGGCGCCTTCACCGCGCGCAGCACTCCGTCGACGACGTTCGCGACGTACGTGAAGTCGCGCGTCTGCTCTCCGTCGCCGTAAATCGTGGGCGCCTTGTTCTCGAGAAGCGCTTTCGCAAATACCGAAATGACGCCCGAGTACGGTGAGGACGGATCCTGCCGCGGCCCGAACACGTTGAAGTAGCGGATGGTCACCGTCTCGAGACCGTACAGCGTGGTGAACATCTGCATGTACTGCTCGCCCACCAGCTTCTGCAGCGCGTACGGCGACAGCGGATGTGTCGGCATGTCTTCGTGCTTCGGCAGCGTGGGCGTGTTGCCGTACGCCGACGACGAGCCGGCGTACACCACACGCTTGACGCCCGCGTCGCGCGCCGCGACCAGGACATTGAGCGTGGAGTCGATATTCGCGCGATTCGACGTGATGCGGATCTTCAACCGATCGCGGCACCGACGGAATGGCCGCCTGATGCAGGACGTAGTCGACACCCTGCCACCGCGCGCTTCGCGATCGCGAGATCGGCGAGATCGCCTTCGAGGAAATCGATGCCGGACAGATGCGCGAGGTTCTTGCGATGGCCGGTGATCAGGCTGTCGACGACGCGCACCTGCTCGCCGCGGCGAATCAGCTCTTCTGTAAGGTGGGATCCGATGAAGCCGGCGCCACCTGTGACGAGGTATAAAGGCATCTAATAAGAAAGTCGAAAGTCGAAAGTCGAAAGTAGAAAAGTAGAAAGTGCCGCAGTCGACCGTAAGCCGAATTCTGTCCCCTTCGCGCGCCATAGCGCGCCCGAGGACGCGCGACGGCCGACTTCGCGGTGACGATCATTCCTCTAGTCCCGGCATTGCTGACGGGATCAAGCGACCTACCCGGAAACTTCGGACGGGCCGTCCTCTCGTCCGCCTACGCTCGCTTGCGCGAGCTTCGGCGAGACATCGTTTCCCTATTTGGTCTTGCTCCGTGCGGGGTTTTGCCTGCCATCTGCCTTACAGCAGACGCGGTGCGCTCTTACCGCACCTTTTCACCCTTACTCGCCTTCGCTCGCCCGATGACGAGCGTCGGCGGGCGGTATATTTTCTGTGCCACTAGTCCTTCAGGTCACCCTGACCGGGCGTTACCCGGCGCACTGCCCTTTGGAGTTCGGACTTTCCTCCCCTCGCCTTGCGGCTTCGGCGAGGCGATCATCTGGCCGACTGCGGCGCTTTATTGTACTTCACCGTAGGGACGGAGGACTCGGAAGCAGGGCTGAAGCCCTGCGCTACCCATATTTACAATTACCCGCCTACCTGTGCCTACCGCCTCTCGCCTATTGCCTTCCGCCTGCTGCCTATCGCCTATCGCCTGGAAGTCACCCATCCGTCTCCTGCCGAATCGCGTATTGCTCCAGCTTCTTGTAGAGATTGCTTCGCGGCGTGCCGATGACTTCGGCGGTCTTCGAGATATTCCACGCATTCTCGCGGAGCTTCTCGACCAGCCAGGCGCGCTCGGCTGATTCCTTGAACTCGCGCAGCGTGCCCGCTTCTGCGCCCGCGCTCGCGCCGCTCGGCGCTGCGGGACCGGCAGCCGCCGCCGGGCGCGGCGCTCCTTTGTCCGATTTCAGCGACTCGGGCAGATCGGGGGCGTCGATCGCCTCACCCTCGGTCATGATGATGAGCCGCTCGATGGTGTTGCGCAGCTCGCGGATGTTGCCGCGCCATCGATAGCGTTTGAGGACATCCATCGCCGCGGGCGTGATCTGCTTGGGCCGGCGGTTGTTCTCGCGCCCCAGCTGATTCAGGAAATGCTTGATCAGCAGCGGAATGTCTTCGGCGCGCTCGCGGAGCGGCGGCACGTAAATCGGGATGACGGCGAGGCGGAAATACAAATCCTCGCGGAAGTTCCCTTTCTCGATTTCCGTTTCGAGATGCTTGTTCGTCGCGGCAATGACCCGCACGTCGACGTTCACCGTCTTTGCCGAGCCGAGACGCTCGACTTCTCCTTCCTGAAGCACGCGCAGTACTTTGGCCTGCGTCTTCAGGCTCATGTCGCCGACTTCGTCGAGGAAGATCGTCCCGCGGTCTGCCTGCTCGAACTTGCCCACCTGCCGCTCGGTCGCGCCGGTGAACGATCCCTTCTCGTGGCCGAACAGCTCCGATTCGATGAGGTCTTCGGGAATCGCCGCGCAGTTCACCTGGACGAACCGCTCGCGGCTGCGCGGACTCAGCCGGTGAATCGTTCGCGCGACAAGCTCCTTGCCGACGCCGCTTTCACCCTGCAGCAGCACGGTCGCGTGCGCCGGCGCCGCCTTGCGGATCGCTTCTTCGACCTTTCGCAGCGCCGGGCTGTTGCCGACCATCTGATACTTCGAGTCGACTTCCTGCCGCAGCGCGCGATAGGCCGTCTCGGTGCGATTGCCCGCGAGCTCCTTCTCGATGCGCTCGAGGAGAACGGGTTCTGAGAATGGCTTTTCGATGAAGCCGGACGCGCCTTTGTCGCGCGCTTCGAATGCGTTCTGCGCGGTGCCGTGCCCCGACACCATGACGACGGGCACGGCAGGATTCGAGGCTTTGATGCGCTCGAGCACTTCGAGGCCGTCCATGCCGGGCATTTTGATGTCGAGGAAGACGAGATCCGGCGGGTCGCGCTCGATTAAGCGCGAGCCCTTCCTGTCCCGTTGCGGCGCCGATGAACTGGTAGCCCTGGTACTCGAGCGTCCGGCGCATCGAGTCGCGGATGCCGACTTCATCGTCAATGACGAGGATCCGTGATTTCACGTTAGCGCGCGTCGACACGGACCGCCCGAATCGATCGCTGAGCGGTGCCGGGAGTGTAGACATAGACGGCCAGCACATCGCCCGGACGCGCGCGCCCGCGCCAGCCGGTTGTAGGCGTCGGCCGAATTGATCGGGCGGCGATTGATTTCCATCACGATCTGGTCGCGCTGAATACCCGCGTCGTGGGACGAGCTCAGCGGATCGACGCGCGTCACGACCACGCCGCTGACGCCGCTCGGCAGCTCGCAGCCGCCGTGAGGTGGCGTTGTCGATGTCGCGCACGTTCAGGCCGAGCGGCACCACCGAGTTGCTCGACGGCCGCACGGGATTCGCTTCGTCCGAGAGTGCGCCCGGCCTGACGGGTCGGCCGCTCTCCGAGCCGCACGGTCACGGTCTGCGTCCGTCCGTCGCGCACCACCTGCAGGCGCGCCAGCGTGCCGGGGCCGCGCCGCGCGACCTCGCGGACGATCTCGTTGTTGTTGGCCACGCGCTTGTCGTCGATGCCAGTGATGAGATCGTAGGCACGCAATCCTGCGCGATGACCCGGCGAGCCGCTGGTCACATCCTGCACGAGCGCGCCGCGCGTCGATGTGAGCCGCAGCGAGCGCTGCAGGTCGGGATCGACGTCGGAGAGGGTCGACTCCCATGAAACCGCGCGCCACTCGTCCGTCGGCCTTGAGCTGCGGCAGAATCGATCGCGCTTCGTTGATCGGCACCGCGAATCCGATGTTGCTCGCCCGCTGGCTGATCGCCGAGTTGATGCCGACGACCTCGCCGCGGCCGTTGATGAGCGGCCCGCCGCTGTTGCCGAAGTTGATCGCGGCGTCGGTCTGAATGTAGTTGTCGAGGCTGCTGTCGAACAGCTTGCGTCCGAGATAGCTGACGACCCCGACTGTGACGGTGTGCTCGTATGCGAGCGGATTGCCGATCGCGCACACCCACTCGCCGACGCGCAGCGTTTCCGAGTCGCCCAGCGGCGCCACCGGCAGGTTCCTGGCGTCGACCTTGATCAGCGCGATGTCCGTGTCGGGATCGATGCCGAGCACGCGCGCCTGCAGGCTGCGTCCATCGGAGAATTTCACCATGATCCGCTCGGCGTTCTGGATCACGTGGTAGTTCGTCAGAATCTGTCCATCACCCTCGATGACGAAGCCGCTGCCCGATTGCGGGCGAACGAGCCCGGTCCCTGCGGAGCGGGATTGGTGTCATCGAACGGGCTCGGCTCCGCCGCGCGCCTCCGGCGGCTGCCCGCCCGCGTCGTGGCCTCGATGTTGACGACCGCCGGATTGAGACTCTCGGCGACGTCGGCAAAATTCACGAGTCCGGGCGCGATTGCGGTCGGACGATTGATCGCGGGCGTCTGCCGCTGCGATGACGGAGTGCGGCGCGCCAGCGTCTGGCGGCGGCCGCAGGTCGCAGCGCCATCGGCGAGGGTGGCGTTGCCGGAGGCCCGGCGCACGCAGGCTGCCCGACGTGAGGCCCAGCAGGAAGGCCATCACAGCCGTCAGCGCCAGCGTGACCAGAGCAAAAGGCCGGAACACTACGAGAATTATAAGCCGACTAGCTTCCGGAACGCTGCCTCGTCGAGGACGGAAATGCCGAGCGACTCGGCCTTTGCGAGCTTGCTGCCGGGATCGGCACCTGCAACGACGTGGTCGGTCTTCTTGCTCACCGAGCCGGTCACCTTTCCGCCGAGCGCCTGGATCGCTTCGGTGGCCTGCTTCGCGTGACATCGTCGGGAGCGTGCCGGTCAGGACGAACGTTTTCCCGCTCAACGGCCCTGGCGCGGATGCGGCGGTCATCGGCGCGTCCATCTTCAGCCCTGCGGCGGCGAGCTCTTTGATGAGCGCGCGGTTCTGCGGCTGGTCGAGATATTCCCGAACGGCGGCCGCGACGACCGGTCCGATGTCGGGCACGGCCTGCAGCTGCTCTTTCGACGCGGCCAGCAGCGCATCCATGGTGCCGAACGCACCGGCGAGCGCCTGCGCGCCGCGCTCGCCGACATGACGGATGCCGAGGCCGAAAATCAGCCGCCAGAAGTCGCGCGTCTTGCTGCGCTCGATCTGTTCGACGAGATTCGCCGCGGATTTCTTGCCCATGCGCTCGATGGGTTCGAGGCGCTCCGCTGTGAGCCTGTAGACGTCGGCGTAGCTTGCGACGAGCCCGCCGGCGATGAGCAGTGCGATGCGCGACTCACCGAGCCCTTCGATGTTCATCGCGTGGCGCGCGGCGAAATGCTCGAGGCCGCGCTGCAGCTTCGCCGGGCACGAGGTGTTCTCGCAGCGCCATACCGCTTCGTCTTCGCCGCGCACGAGCGCGCTCTGGCATCGCGGGCAGTTCGCCGGCATCTGCCATCGCTCGCCGCGATCCTCACGATCGGGATTCACGACGCGCACGACCTGCGGGATGATGTCGCCCGCCTTCTCGACGATGACGCGGTCGCCGTCACGAATGTCTTTGCGGGCGACCTCGTTCGCGTTGTGCAGCGTCGCCATCGACACCGTCGTGCCGGCGATGAACACGGGCTCGAGCTCGGCGAACGGTGTCACCGCCCCCGTGCGGCCGACGTTGACGCTCACGCGGATGAGCGTCGTCTCCGCCTGCTCGGGCGGGAATTTGTAGGCGATGGCCCATCGCGGAAACTTCGACGTCGTGCCCAGCCGGCTGCGCAGCGCGATGTCGTCGAGCTTGACGACGACGCCGTCGGTGTCGAACGCGAGCGCGCGTCGCGCCGGACGATCGTTTCTCGCCCCACTCGCGGCAGTACTCCGCTACCTTGTCGATGCCTTTCAGCGCCTTCCAATGCGGCTCGACCGGCAGCCCCCACTGCTTGAGCGCTTCGAGAAGCTTGCGATGTGTGTCCGGCGTACCGTCCGGGCTGACGAGTTGATACAGAAACGCGCGCAGCCCGCGTTTCCTCACCTGTTCCGGGATCGATCTGACGAATCGCGCCGGACGCGGCGTTGCGAGGGTTCGCAAACCGCGGCTCGCCCGCTTCTTCGCGCTCCTTGTTCGTGCGCTCGAACTCTTTGCGCGGAAGATAGATCTCGCCGCGGATTTCGATGGTGCCCTTCGGTCCGCCCTCGAGCGTGTGAGGAATGTCCTTGATGGTGCGGACATTCGCCGTGACATCTTCGCCGGTCGTGCCGTCGCCGCGCGTGGCCGCGCGCACGAGCCGCCCGTCGCGATACTGCAGCGCGATGCTGAGGCCGTCGATCTTCAGTTCGGCGACGTATGGAACCGGGCCATCGAAGTTGTCGAGCCCGCGCCGCAGCCGCTCGTCGAACGCCTTCAGCTCATCTTCGTTGTACGCGTTGTCGAGGCTGAGCATCGGCTCCGCGTGGCGCACGGACGCAAAGTTCTCGGCCGGCCGGCCGCCGACGCGCTGGGTCGGCGAATCGAGCGGTGACGAGATCGGGATGATCGCGCTCGAGGTTCTGGAGCTCGCGCAGCAGCGCATCGAACTCGGCGTCGGAGATCTCCGGCGCGGACTCGATGTAGTAGCGCTCTTCGTGATGGCGGATCTGTTGGCGGAGCTCGTCGATGCGGGTCGCTGGATCCACGGCGGTAGCTGAATCTGACATCTGGAAACTAAAATCTAGAAACTAGAATCTGGAACCGGAACCGGAACTGGAACCCGCGCTAACGATCCCGCGCGAGGATGTAATCCGGCAGCGCCATCAGCGCGTCGCGAGCGTCAGATGGCGGGAAGAGATATAGCTGCTTCTTGGCGAGCGCCGCCTGTTCCTGCGCACGGTCCATCGCGTACTCGACCGATCGCGTTTCGTGGAGCAGCCGGCAGATATCGCGCCAGCGCTCCGGCGTGACGCTGCGCTCGCGCACGACGTCGTGAATCATCTCGGCGGTTGCCGCGTCGCCGCGCTGCAACAGGCGAATGACGGGCAGCGTGACTTTGCCTTCGCGAAGGTCGCCGCCAACCGGTTTGCCCAGCGCGGTTTCGTCGCCGGAGAAGTCGAGGAGATCGTCGATCAGCTGAAACGACATGCCCAGGCTGATGCCGTACTGCTCGAGCGCGCGCTCCTGCTCCGGCGTCGCGTTGCCGAGGATGCCGCCGATACGGGCGCAGCCGCCGAACAGGTACGCCGTCTTGCGGCGGATGATGTCGAGGTGCTCGTCCTCGCTGATCATCACCTCGCCCTTCTTGGAGAGCTGATAGAGCTCGCCCTCGATCATCCGCAGCGTGACGTCGCAGAGCTGCCGCACGATGTCGAGCCGGTCCGGCGTCAGCGCCAGGCCCATCGATTTGATGTAGAGATAGTCGCCGAGCAGAACCGTGACGTCGCTGCCCCACCGCGAATGCACCGACGGCTGGCCGCGGCGCCACTGCGAGTCGTCGATGATGTCGTCGTGCACGAGCGTGGCGGTGTGGATGAACTCGACGACCGCGGCGTACAGCACGGCGAGCTCGCCCGTGTAGCCCGTCAGACGCGCGGCCATCAGCAGCACGGCCGGCCGGATGCGCTTGCCTCCGCCATTCTGGATGTATCGCCCGATCTTCGGGATCAGGTCGACCTGCGATTCGACGTGCCGATAGAACTCTGTCTCGACCTTCTCCAGGTCTTCCCGGATCGGTTCGAACATCTGGACGAGCGTGGCGTACGAGGGGTGCTGCTCGACGGCGTCAGCGTTCTTCAAAACGTGATGATCTCACCATATTCATCGACGGGGTGTCAACGTATAGACAGTTGTCGCTTCAGGAGTTTACGGCCGAAACAACGCGTCGAAATTGGCGCGTCGTCTGCCGGCGGAGGTCGTCGAGCGGCACACCTCGCAGCGTGGCAAGCTCTTCGGCGACCCTCACAACCCACGCCGGCTCGTTGCGTTTGCCCCGGTGCGGCGTCGGCGCAAGGTAGGGGCTGTCGGTTTCGCACAGGATGCGATCGGCCGGCACGAGCGCGGCCACGTCGCGCACATTCGCGCCCTTTGGAAACGTGACGATGCCGGCAAAGGAGATGTGCATGCCGAGCGCCAGGGCCTCTTCAGCGAGCCTCGGCGTGCCCGTAAAGCAGTGCATCACGCCGCGCACCGAGCCGCCGCTCTCTTCTCGCAGGATGGCCAGCGTGTCGTCCTCGGCTTCGCGCGTGTGAATGATGACGGGCAGATCGAGCTCGCGCGCGAGACGGATCTGTAGCCGGAAGACTTCCTGCTGGACGTCCTTGGGCGCGAAATCGTAGTGATAGTCGAGGCCGATCTCCCCGAGCGCCCTGGCTTCGGGAATCGAGGCGATGACGCTGCGGACCAGCGGCACCACATCGGCCTTCGCGGCCGCTGAACTGTCCCGCCTGGTGCGGGTGCAGGCCGATCCCGAATCGCAGCGCGGGCCAGATGCGCGCCAGTTCTCTCGCGCGCTCGGCTTCGGTCGGATTTTCCGCCGCGAGAATGCAGAGCGCCTGCGTCAGTCCGGCCGCCTGCGCTCGTTCGACGACCTCGTCCAGGTCCTTCACGAACGCATCGTCTGCGAGATGGCAGTGAGAGTCGATCATTCTGATTACGGTAGCGCTGATTGCGGTAGCTCAGGGCTTCAGCCCTGCCAGTACGCCGGCAGACCCTTCTTCGTCTCTCGCAGGATCTCGATGATGGCGCGGCGATCGGCGGGCGAGAGCTTGGCGTATCCGGGCTCCGTCACGGCGCCCGACAAAATCGCCCACATCCGCTCGTACACGATTGCGAGCGTTGCGGGCGGGAGCGCATCGAACGCCTCTGTGTAGATCATGTAGCTGCACGGATAGCGCAGCAGCCGGCGCGTCAGGTCGAGGTCGCGCAGCGAGCGCCCTTTGCTGTCGCGCGGTCCCTTCGACGGAAACTCCTTTGTAAAGCCCGATGCGCCGCGAACAGGCGACGGCAAGCGGCGCCTCGTCCACGAACAGCATGTAATCGACGAGCTCGTGCGCGGTGTCGCGAACGTGCGGCGGCAGCATGCCCGCTTTGGCGTCGTCGTGCGCGGCGATGCGCGACTGCCAGCCCAGTCGCGTCAACAGGTTCACCATGCGCGTCTGATGATTCAGCACCATCAGCGCGACGACATCGCTGTGCGGCGTCAGGTGCGCAGCCGGTATCGAACGCTTCGCTCGCCGCCGTCAGCTTCGGCGCCACGTCGGCGCGCACGTACGAGCGTCGGCACGTGCAACACGGGCACATTGCCCAGATGCTTCGCGGGCACCTGCGCGCCCGTCACGTACCAGCCTCCCCATCGATCTTCGATCGGCGTGCGATGATCGACCTCCCACCCCTGCGCGTAGTCGTTCTTGTTATCCGACAGCGGCAGCACGCTCATCGTCAGCACGCCGGGCACGCCGTGCGTCTGCGGCAGCAGGTGGCACTGCAGGCAGTCGGCATTGCGGCGAACGAACTGCGGCTTCGATCCGCGCGTCTGCGGTATCGAGTAGAAGTGAACGCCCTGCGTCGGGTCGAGCGCCGTCGCCTCGATCGTGTCTGCGCCCTTCGCCCACGCAACAGCGACCGTGTCGTTGAAATAGATCGCGCGCGGCGTGCGCCTTGCTGATGTGCGCGCGCTGCAGGCTGTTCTCGGAGAACACCAGCGTCTGGGACGAGGGTGGAATGTCGAGCGCCTTCAGCACCGACTGCAAGATAGCCGCGCGGCATCGCATCGAACGCGAGCGTGACGTCACCCTTCTGAATCGACTCGTTCAGCGTGACGATCGCATCGCGCGGCGGCCGCGACGAGTACTGGATGGCCGGATGATCGCGAGATACCCACAGGCCGTGCCTTGCGCCAATACCGCCGCGATGCCGAGCGCATGACAGCGAGGCGCCGATGACGAGGGATGCAACGCGGCGCATTTCATTCAGGGTATCACGGCACGATTTTCGCCTTGACTCCCAAAATTCGACGATGGCATCGTCGTCTCACGGTCAGAAAGATGAGGAGTTGTGAGGAAAGCCGCCATGCCCCAGGAGCAGATGATGACCACCGCCGAGTACCTGCGGACGCCTGAGTCGCTCGTTCCGACAGAGCTGATTTATGGCAAGCTGCGCGTCGCCGAGTCGCCGTTGCCGCGGCACCAGGCCGTCGTGCTGGATCTGACCATGGCACTCGTGGCTCACGTGCAGGAGCGACGGCTCGGCGAAGTCTGGATCTCGCCGCTCGACGTCATTCTCGACGCCGAGCGCGCGTTGATCGTCCAGCCGGATCTGTTCTTCATCTCGAACGAGCGCAGCCACATTCTGAAGGATCGCGTGCGCGGCGCGCCGGATCTGGTCGTCGAAGTGCTCTCGCCCAACCCGCGCATCGGCAAGCTCGGCGAGCGGATCGGCTGGTTCCAGGAGTATGGCGTCAAGGAATGCTGGTTGATTCACCAGCTCGAGCACGCGCATCGAAGTGCTGAACTTCATCGGCACGCAACGTGATCGATCGGGCGTCGTTCGACGACCGGACTCCGATTCGATCGCGGGTGCTGCCGGATTTCGATCGCACGCTGGATCGATGCTGCGCTGGTAGGATCAACCAGGTTCATCGAACTCGCCACCCGGGTTCGGCTTCGACGGTGACGAGCACCGGCTTTCCGCCTTCAGGGCTTGCCGCGAGCACCATGCCGTTCGACTCGATGCCCATCAGCTTTGCCGGCTTCAGGTTCGCGACGATGACGATCGTTTTGCCGACGAGCGATTCGGGCTGATACGCCTCGGCGATGCCGGCGAGAATCGTCCGCTGCTCTGTTCCGAGATCGACCTGCAGCTTGATCAGCTTTTTCGACTTGGGCACGGCTTCGGCGGCGATGACTTTCGCCGTGCGCAGTTCGACGTTCATGAAGGCGTCGATGGAGATGCGCTCGTCGCTCGCGGTTCCAGGTGCCGGGTTCTGGGTGCTGGTTCAGTTCTGGGTTCCAGGTTCGCGGCACGTGTGCGGCGATGGCGGTGGCGCAGAACTCGGAGCATTCTCGGACACAATTTTCTCCTTGGCAGTTTTCTTGTCGAAGCGGGGCCAGAGCGACGCATCCTGAATGAGGACGCGCTCGCCGTCGGCGCCGCCAGCGGCCATCGCGATCGAGATTCGAGCGAATCGGATGACGCGCCGACTCGACGCAGAATTTCCTGGCTCGACTTCGGCATGATCGGCGACAGCAGGACGGCGGCCAGCCGAATCGCTTCGGCCGCGTCGAACAGGACCTGCGTCAGTCGATCGGCCTGTGACGGATCTTTGGCGAGCGCCCACGGCGTCGTCTCGGCGATATGCAAGTTCGTCGCGTCGATCAATCGAAAGACCGATGCCGCGGCCTGCGTAATCTCGAGCTCGTCCATCGCGCCGCCGATAGGCGGCCGCCACGTCGCTCGACAGCTCTCGCAACCGCGCCGAGGTCTCGCCCGACGGAACGAGCCGGCCCTGACGATACTGATGCGCCATCGCCGTGACGCGGCTGACGAGGTTGCCGAGGTTGTTCGCGAGATCGGCGTTGTAGCGTTCGTCGAATCGCTCCCACGCAAAATCGCCGTCGTCGCCGAAGACGACTTCCTTCACGAGGTACAGTCGCAGCGCGTCGACGCCATGCCGCTCGGCGGCGTCGAGCGGATCGATGATCGTGCCCGGGTTCGACTTGCTCATCCGCTGATCGTTGACGGTCATGAAACCGTGCGCGAACACCTTTCGCGGAAGCGGCAGCCCGGCGCTCATCAGCATGGCGGGCCAGATGACGGTGTGGAAACGCGTGATGTCCTTGCCGATCAGGTGCAGATCGGCCGGCCACCAGTCGTTCAAGCGCTCTGGATCCGTGCCGAGACCAACGGCTGCCGCGTAGTTGATGAGCGCGTCGAACCAGACGTAGACGACGCTGTTCGGATCCCAGGGTAGAGGAATGCCCCACGCCTGTCCGGCCCTGCTGATGGAGATGTCGTCGAGCCCGCTCTCGAGCAGCCGAAGCTGCTCGTTGCGGCGGACATCGGGCTCGGAAAAGCCGGGATGCTTCTCGAAAGTGCTCGAGCAGCGGCTGTCTGGTACTTCGACAGCCGGAAGAAGTAGTTCTTCTCTTTGATCCACTGCGGCTCGGCCTGCGGATGCACCGGGCAGCGCCCGTTCACGAGCTCTTTCTCAGGCTTGAAGGCTTCACATCCGACGCAGTACCACCCCTCGTAGACACCCTCGTAGATGTCGCCGGCGTCGTAAATCCTCTGCACCAGTTCCGTGACCGCCGCCTTGTGCCGCGGCTGCGTCGTCCGGATGAAATCGTCGTACGAGAGATCGAGCGTGCGCCACGTGTTCTGGAAGACCTCTTCCATCCGATCGCAGTACGTGAGCGGATCGAGCCCCTGCTCCGTCGCGCTCTTGTAGACATTCTGCGAGTGCTCGTCGTTGCCCATCAGAAAGAACGTGTCGACGCCGCACAGCCGCTTGTACCGCGCGATGACGTCGGCGCAGACCTTTTCGTAGGCCGTTCCCAGATGCGGGCGGCTGTTGACGTAGTCGATTGCGGTTGTGATGTAGTAGCGCGGCACGCGAGCCCTAATCCCTAATCCCTAATCCCTTCGTGATCCAGGTAGGCCTTGTTCGCCGCCGCCTGCACGTCCTTCACGGGCACGCCGGCGCTCGGAGGCAATTCTCAGGCAGTCTTCGAACTCGGGCGCGGCGTTGACGATCGTGTCGCCGAGGCGCGCCACTTTGAAGCGGACCGTGCCGAGCGGCGTGTTGACGGCGACGATCTCGCGCTCGAGCCGCTCGCGCAGCACCTCGTGATATCGCACGCCGATGGTCGTCGTCTCGCGAAACACGATCGCCGACAGCTCCTCGCGCTGTTCCGGCCGCGCGAGAATCGTCAGCAGCGTGCCGGGACGATTCTTCTTCATCTGCACCGACGCGAAGTACACCTCGAGCGCGCCGGCGGCATACAGCCGCTCCATGACGAGGCCGAACAGCTGCGGGTTCATGTCGTCGAGTTCGCTCTGCAGCACGACGATGCGCTCGGTGTGCGGCTGATCCGTGCTCTCGCCGACGAGCACGCGCAGGACGTTCGGCGTGTTCGGCAAATCGCGGTCGCCGGCGCCGTAACCGACACGCTCGATCGTCATCGCCGGAACCGGCCCGAACGACGTCGCGTAGCTCGTCACCAGCAGCGCGCCGGTCGGCGTGACGAGCTCGCTCTGAACCCCCGACGAGTACACCGGCGCTCCGGCGAGAAGCTTCACGGTGGCAGGCGCGGGGACCGGAAAGTGCCCGTGCGCCGAGTTCACCATTCCGCCGCCGACGTTCAGCGGCGAGCTGACGATGCGGTCGGCATGGAACCACTCGAGCGCGAACACCGCGCCGACGATGTCGATAATCGAGTCGAGCGCGCCGACCTCGTGCAGATGGATCTTGTCGATCGGAATCTGATGGATGGCCGCTTCGGCTTCCCCAAGACGATGAAACAGCTCTTTCGCGCGGCCCTGCGCAGCCGGCGACAGCGCCGAGCGCTCGATCAGCGCGTTGATCTCGGCAAGGCTGCGATGCGCGTGATGATGCGCGACCGGCTCGGCCGGCGCGTGCGACGATGGACGATGGACGATGGCGATGTCGTGATCGTGGTCGTGCTCGTGCTGGTGGTCGATGGTCGTGGTCGTGGTCGTGGCTGTGCGGATTCTCGCCGTGCTCTTCGACGATGAACTTCGTCGCCGACACACCGGCGCGCAGCACGCGCGTCGCCGAAACACTCGGCGCCCTCGAGCGCGAGGCTCCCGAGCGCGCGTCGCAGCTCTTCGAGCGGCAGCCCGGCGTCGAGCAGCGCGCCCAGCACCATGTCGCCCGACGCGCCGTTGAAACAATCGAAATACAGGATCCGTGACATCCGTTCGCCCTCTGCCCTCTGCTCTCTGCCCTCTCAGGGACCGAGCGTCTATAGTTTACCCGCTTCACGGAAGCTGAAGTAGCGCGTGTCGGCCAGGATCACATGGTCGATGACGTCGATGCCCATAATCTCCCCTGCCTGCACGAGCCGCCTCGTCAGCTCGAGGTCGTCCCGGCTCGGCAGCGGATCGCCCGACGGATGGTTGTGGAAGAGCACGATCGCCGCGGCGCACGCCGATGCCGCCTCGCGAAAAATCTCTCGCGGATGTGCCGGGCTCGAGTCGAGCGTGCCCACCGACACGACCGACGTCCGAATGAGCCGGTGTTTCGTGTCGAGCATCATCAGCCCGAACTGCTCGACCGGCCGCGCGCCGAACTGCGGCAGCAGGTATGCGGCGGCGTCGCGCGGATTGACGAACTGCAGCCGGGCCGGCGGACACCGAAGCAGCGTCCGCCGCCCAAGCTCGACGGCGGCGAGCACCTGAGCGGCCTTCGCGGTTCCCATGCCGTCGAGCCTGCGCAGCTCGTCCACCGACGTGCGCGGCATCCCGTGCAGTCCGCCGGTTGTTTCGAGGATGTCGTTGGCGAGCGCCAGCGCATTGCCGCGCCGCGAGCCGCTGCCGACGACGATGGCCACCAGCTCGTTGTCGCCGAGTCCGGCGGCGCCGAGACGAAACAGCTTTTCGCGCGGGCGATCGTGCACCGACAGGGTTTTTATGGCCACGATATACTCAGGTTGATGTCGCGTCGTGCTTCGTCGTTGTGGTCTCCGCACTTCTCTGCTCGTGTTTTCTCTCCATTGGTTGCGCCACGCCACCGACGCGCGAAATGGATCAGGCCCAGGGCTCGATCGATGCCGCGCGGGCCGCGGGCGCCGATCGCTTCGCCACCGAACAGTACGACGCCGCCGTCAAGGCGCTGCAGAACGCGCAAGACGCCGTCGCGCAGCGCGACTATCGTCTGGCGCTGAACTACGCGCTCGACGGCCGCGATCGGGCGCAACGCGCGGCCAAGGAAGCTGCCACCCAGCAGGCGGTTCTCCGCAGCGCGGCGGAACGCCGGCTCGGCGAGGTCACGGCGTCGCTCGATCAAGCCAAACAGCGATTGAAGGCGGCCGAAAGCGCGCGAGTGCCCCGCCGCTCGCTCGCGGCCGCGCGCGCCGCGATCGCCAAGGCGGAAGTCCTCTCTGCAAAAAGCGGGCACGAGCATTCAGGAAAGCAATTACAACGTGAGCCAGGAACAGCTTGCGGAATCTGCCAGGAATCTCCAGTCGGCGATGGCAGAAATCGACACGGCCCAGAAGGCACGCGGCAGGTCACGACGTTGAACAGGAGTTCTCCTACTCTCCTGTTCAAGGTTCCAGCCAGCGTCCTTCGAACACCAGCTTCGCCCACCCGGTCAGGTACAACCCGTCATCGAGCCACTCGACGCGCTGGCTGCCGCCGGGTGAGATCACTTCCACGTCGCGCGACGCGCCACCGTAGGAGGCGGCCGCCACCGCCGCGCCGCACGCGCCGGTGCCGGAGGCCTGCGTCGGGCCGACGCCGCGCTCCCAAATCAGGATCCGCACGCGATTGGGCGCTTCGACCTTGGCGAACGACACGTTCGTGCGATCGGGGAACTTCGGATGGTGCTCGATGGCCGGGCCGAGCTTGTGGAGCCGCGACTCGAGCAGCGGATCGTCGAGCAGCACGCATTGAGGATTTCCGACCGACAACGCGACGGCCTGCACCTTCTCGCCGGCTGCCTCGATTTCAATGGACCGGATGTCCTGCGGCATTCCCATCGCCGCGCGAAATGTCAGGGCATCGCCGTCCTGTCCCTGCAGCTCGAGCACTTTCTGCCCCGCCGGCGTGTCGATCGCGATGTGTGACGCGCCGGGACGCTCGCGCACGGCGAGCGCCGCCAGGCAGCGGATGCCGTTCCCGGAGACTTCCGACGGGCTTCCGTCGGCGTTGAACAGGCGCATGCGCACCGCCGAAGGTCCGAAGGCATAGATCATCAGGCCGTCCGCGCCGATCCCTTCGTGCCGGCTGCACATCGCCTGCGCGAGCGCGGGCAGATCGCGTCCCTCGCACGTCGGACTCCGGCGCGAGCAGGAAATCATTCCCGTACGCGTGCCCCTTGACGATCGCAATGCCTGTCGGCATCAGCTACACCTCACAGAATGCCAGCAGATGCCAGCCGAAGCGCCTCGTGAGCGATCGCGGCATCGCGTTGAACAGTCCGACGAAACACGTGTTGTAGATCGTGCCTTTCAGTCCGCCGTGCAGCCGCGTCTTCACCGGAAAACGCTCGGGCACGATGCGGACGCGCGAAAAGTCCTTGAGCAGATCCCGAAATTCGGCGATCGAATATTTCTTCAGCATCGGCGCATCCACGTGCTCGAGATCGACCTTCGTCACCTGCGACAACGCGTTGAGCCACGAGATGCGGTTGTACACCTGAAAGACCGCGCATGCCGCCGGGTCGCAGCACGCGCCGGCATTCGCGCACGAGCGCGCGATCGTCCGTCGTGTACTGCACGACGCCATGCGCGTAGACGAGATCGAACGATCGCTCCCCGAACGGCAGCGCCTCGCCATCGGCGACGACGAGCTGCGCCGGCAGCTTCTCGAGCGCGAAATTCTTCGCCGCCAGCGCGATCGATGACGGTGCGAGGTCGACGCCGGCGACCTTCGCGCCATGACGCGCGAATCGAACCAGATCGGTGCCGGCTCCGCATCCGACCTCGAGGACGCGGCGTCCGCGGAACTGGTCGAACGGCACGAGCCGCGGCAGATGGTGCAGCTTCTCGAAATGATACTGCTCGAGATCGGCGAAGAAGCCCGCCGAGCCGGGCGCATGCGTCGTGATGTCGAGGTCGTGAATGTGTGTGTCCCAGTACGCGCGCACGGCGCGCTGCGACGGCGTGTGATCCGGACGTGTGGGCACGAACGCCTACTATAAGATAAGTCCCGCTTGATTCGAGATCTCCCTCGCCTCGCCGAACGCGAATTCGACGTGCTCGTGGTGGGCGGCGGCATCTACGGTCTGACGATCGCCTACGACGCGGCGCAGCGCGGTCTGTCCGTTGCGCTGATCGATCGCGGCGATTTCGGCGCCGCGACATCGTTCAATCATCTCAAGACCATTCACGGCGGCCTGCGATACCTGCAGTCGGCCGATATCCGCCGCATGCGCGAGTCGATTCTGCGAGCGGCGGGCATTCGCCCGCATCGCGCCGCGCTGGGTCGCCCCGCTCGCGTTCGCGATGCCCACCGGCGCGACGCTGACGCGCAATCCGATGGCGATGAAAGCGGCGCTCTCCATCGACGCATTCGTGGGCCGCGATCGCAACGACGGGGTCGATCCTGCGCGTCATCTTCCAGCGGGACGGATCGTTGCCGGCGCCGAATGTCGCGAGTTGTTCGACGGAGCGCTTCGCACTGTCGCGTCGGCCGCGGTCTGGCACGACTACCAGACGATCAACGGCGATCGGCTGACGCTGTCGTTTGCAAAAGCAGCGGCCGCGCATGGCGCCGTGCTCGCCAACTACGTCGAGGCGACCGGCCCTCTCAAGACCGGAGAGCGACTCGCCGGTGTCAGCGCACGCGACAACCTGACGGGACAGGCATTCGAGATACGCGCGCGGATACTGGTGAATGCCGGAGGACCGTGGGCCGCGACGCTGTTCGATCGAACCGGCGCTCCGCACGGGGTGGCCGCTCTTGAAGGCGATGAACCTGGTCACGTCGCGTCCGGCGCGACAAGGCGGCGCTCGTCGGAGCCACGCGCGCGGGCCGCGCGCTGGTGCTGCTGCCATGGAAGGGACGAACGCTCGTCGGCACCAGCGAATCATCGGACGCTGCGGCAACCGGATGATCAGGACGCCAGACGTGACGAGGTCGAAGCGTTTCTCGTCGAGATCAACGAGACGTTTCCGGCCCTCGGTCTCAAAGCCGATGACGTGACGCTTGTGCATCGCGGCATCGTCCCTGCGGCGGTGGCGAACGGCCGCGTGTCACTGCTCGGGCAGTCGCGCATCATCGATCACGGCCTCGACGGACACGCTGGCAGAGCTCATCTCGATCATCGGCGTGAAGTACACGACGGCGCGGGTTGTCGCCGAGCGGACGGTCGATCGCATCCTCCGAAAGCTCAGCCGTCCAGCCACACCATGCCGGACCGCCGACACGATGCTTCCGGAAGCCGGCATGGACGATCGCGATCCGCCAGATCCGATCGCGCTACGCCGTTCGTGAGGAAATGGCTCAGACGCTGTCCGACGTCGTCATCCGGCGCACCGGATTGGGAGCCACAGGCGCGCCGGCAGATGTCGGTTGTCGAACGACGTAGCGGGCCGGATGCAGAACGTGCTGGGTTGGTCGGATCAGCGCAAATCGACCGAACTCGACAGCGCTGAGACGGTTCTATGAGCTCACGTGACGCGACGAGCGTGGAACGTCACCGTGATGTGATCGACCATCTCCTCATCGGAGTAATGATCGGGGCGCTGGTTCTCACCGTGGCTTCCGTATTTGGAGCAGGTATGTCGACGTCCGTCGCCGGCATTCGTGTGTCTGCTCGAACATTGTTCCGCCCGGTCGTCGTCGCTCTCGTAGCCGCTCTCGTCGCTGTATGGCGCTCGAAGCGCCGAGCCCGGCAACTCACAGCGCTCTGGACCGCAACCCAGCGTCACGCGACGACCATTGCCGTCGGTATGGGGATCTTCGTGTTCGCGATCGCCATGCGCATGTCGCTGTTCGAGGCCCGCGCTTCCGATCAGTATGGATATGTCAGTCAGGCGGTGCTGTGGGCACAAGGCAATCTCGTAGCCCATCAACCGCTTGCCGAGGAAGCTCCGTGGCCTGACGCCACCTGGACGTTTGCGCCTCTGGGCTACCGTTCCGGGCCACTTCCGGCGACCATCGTCCCCACGTATCCCCCCGGGCTGCCGCTGATCATGGCGGGCTTCATCGCGCTTGTCGGGCCCTTCGGGGCGTTCATGGTGGTCCCGGTGCTCGGAAGCGTCGCGGTGGTTGCCGCGTTTTTTCTTGGCAGGCGGATTGGCGGCGCCGCATGCGGACTGGTCGCGGCGATGCTCCTCGTGACAAGCCCGACATTCCTGTTTCAGCTGCGAGAACCGATGAGCGATGTACCCGTCACCGCCTGGTGGCTGGTCGCGACTCTCTTTGTCGCTATACCGACCGCCGCATCCGCTCTCGCAGGAGGGCTGGCAGCATCGGCAGCGATTGTGACGAGGCCGAACCTGATTCCGTTGGCAGCGCTTCTCGGTGCGTTTGTCCTTGGTTTTTCCTCGCCCCGCCTCCGTACGAGGTTCCGCCATGCATCTCTCTTTGGGGCCGGAGTCCTGCCGGGCTGTGTCGGCCTGGCGTGGTTCAATCAACATCTTTATGGTTCCCCGTTCGAATCCGGGTATGGCTCGACGGCAGACCTATTCAAGCTCGAATACCTCGGCGCCAATCTCGCGAACTATCCTCGATGGCTCGTCGAGACGGAAACGCCATTCATCGTGCTCGCGTTCCTTGCACCTTGGCTGATCCGCACATCTCTGTCATGGCTGTTCGCGGGCATATCGGCGACCGTGTTTGCCGGTTATGTCTTTTATCGTCCTTTCGACAATTGGACGTACCTGCGCTTTCTGCTGCCGGCAATAGCGCTGTTGCTCATACTCAACGGCGCCGTCATTCTGCATCTCTCCGGGCGGCTCCCTTTGCACTTTTCGCGGCGGCTGGCGGCCGCGTTGGCTCTGGCGGTGATGGCATGGCGGTGGGATAGCGCGGGGATGCACCCGCCTCGCCCGAATGACCGCCGGTTTGCGGTCATCGGCGAGTTCGTTCGGGATGAGTTGCCGCAGAATGCGATTCTTCTTTCGATGCAGCACTCCGGCAGCGTTCGGTATTACTCCGGCCGTTCGACACTGCGCTGGGATGTGTTACCTGCGGAGTGGCTGGAGCCTTCGTTGACGTTCCTGCGGAGGAAGGGATATCGCCCGTTGCTGCTGCTTGAAGATTGGGAGCGGCCTCAGTTCACCAGGAGGTTTGCCGCCCACACGAAGCTAGGCGCTCTGGATTGGCAACCGATCGCTACGTATTCCGGCGAGGTGCGCACGGATATTTTTGACCCGGCAGATCAAGGCCTAGCAGGCCCGCCGGAAGGGCCCAGAACAATTGGCACCGTTCCACCTTCACAGGCCCGGTAGCGGCTAACGCGTGATCACGTACGTCGCGCCTGCGGAAATGCCGAAGCTCGGATCGCGATCCGTAAGGCCGACGAGCATCCCGAAATCGAGCCGCAGCAACGCGTAGGTGTACCTGCCAGCGAAGCGCAGCACTCCCCGGCTTTCGAGACCAGCGGGAACGACATCCCCGAAAGGATCCAGGCGGGCATTGAGCTCCCCCACGAGTTCGAACTCATTGGTCAACGCGCGCGCGATTGAGACGCCAAACCCGAGCGCGGTCGCCGTGTCCCGCGGTGTCACCGGGTTGCCCAGGAACGCCAGGCCGACATTGCCTACCGTGCGCACGGACCGAACGGTTTTCGCAATCAGGAACGATGCGAAGAAATCGGTCGTGCCGAGACCGATGCCCTCCTCTGGCGATGCCGTGGGCAGCTTTGTGCCGAACCGCATGCCGAGCGCCGGTCGGGACGTGGTTTCCGATGCGAGCCGGATTTTGGTCGCGACGATCAAATCTTCGAAACTCGTTGCCTGGTCGCCCGCGACCAGCGTGGTAACCGTAGCGAAGGGGTTGATCCGAAGTCGTTCGGTCACGTTGAGGCGCTGAATCACCCCTCCGTCGACCTGTAGTTCCACCGTCGGACTGGCGCCGACGCTTACGCCAAACGACGCGAACCGCACCACGTCCCCGGTGATGCCATTGGCCGAATATGTCTGATCTTTATCGAGCGAGAAGCCCCCTTCGAGAAGAACCCGGCCTGTGCCGATGGTCTCGGGATCTTCCGTGACGAGGGGACGCTGCTGCGCGTGAGCCGTACCGCCCGCTGTCACACAAAGGGCGAAGAGCACACATGTCACATTCCGGTTTCTGGATGTCATGTCGAGTCACCATCGGCGCCGGCTATCGAGAAGAATCGTGACCGGGCCGTCATTTGTCAGTTCCACGTTCATGTGGGCCTGAAACTCTCCCGTTTCGACTTTGATGCAGCGCGCGCGCAGCGCCGCCACCAGCCCTTCATACAGCGGCTTCGCCGTGGCCGGCGGTTCGGCGTCATCGAACGACGGCCGGCGCCCCCGGCGGCAGTCGCCGCACAGCGTAAATTGCGAGACCACCAGCACCGCGCCTCCCGACTCGTCCAGCGACAGGTTCATCTTGCCAGTGGCGTCGTCGAAGATGCGAAGCTCGGTCGTTTTGCCTGCGATAGAGGCGATGTCATCGGGACCGTCGCCTTTCTCCACGCCCGCCAACACAAGCAGCCCCCGTCCAATCTCGCCGATGACGCGATCCGCGACGCACACGCGCGCCAACGCCACACGCTGAATGACCGCGCGCATTTTTTAATTGTGACACTGGTCCGCCTGAAGGCGGACACTACCGTGACTACCGTGACTACCGCGACGGTAGTGTCCGGCTTCAGCCGGACTCACGATGCCGGCACGCGAATCTGCAGCAATCGTTCAGGCACGACTGTTTCGCGCTCCAGTATGTCCGTTGCAGGCGTCAGCCGCGTGTCGAGCAGGTGGCGTGGCGACGACATTGGACAGCGCCTTCAGCATGGAATTCTTCACGCCGACGTTCTCGCGCTCGAGGTCCATCAGCAGTTGCTTGATGCGCTGCCGCTGCAGGCTCAGATCGCCGCACGCCGGACAGCAGCAGCCGATGACCGGCAGCTTCATCGACGTCGTGTAGTCGCGGCAGTCCGCTTCGCTGACATACACGAGCGGGCGAATGACGATGTGCGCGCGGTCGTCCGAGACCAGCCGGGCGGGCATCGCCTTCAGGCTGCCTTCGAAGAACAGATTCAGCAGCAGCGTTTCGATGAAGTCGTCGGCGTGGTGGCCCAGGGCAATCTTGGTCGCGCCCACAGTGTCGGCGAGCCGATAGAGCGCGCCGCGGCGCAGGCGCGCGCACAGCGAGCACGGCGTGCTGTTGGCCGCCAGCAGATCGTCCATCACCTCGCCGATGTTCGTGTGCTCGACATGGCACTCCCAGCCGTGCGCGTCGCACGTGCTCTTGATTGTGCCGTGCTGAAAGTCCTCGTAGCCGGAATCGATATTGACGCCGATGATCGAAAACCTAATCGGCGCGCGCTTGCGCAGCACGTCCAGAATCTGCATCAGCGCCCAGCTGTCCTTCCCGCCCGAGAGGCCGACCATGACACGGTCGCCGTCCTCGATCAGATTGAAGTCGTGGATCGCCTTGGTGACTTTTCTCGCCACCTTGGATTCAAGGTGTGTCGAGTACCCCACTTGCGTCTTCCTTTCTTGGTACGACGACGCCGCCGGGCGGCACCCAGCCGCGCGTGATATCTGCGTCAGTGTACTCCGGGATGATGTGGATCATCGCGCCGAGGAACCGCGGATCGCCGCTCGGGCATTTGCCTGGCGCCTCGCACGGCACCTCGAGAAACGGCACGAACCCGGCCGTCGTCGTCACCGACAGGTTGTAGAGATAGCTGGTCGGCTGCACTTCGCGGCGGAACGGGACGCCATTGGGCACGGCGAGCGAGCACGACTCGCAACTCGCCTGCGGTCATGGCGAACGTCTGCGATTCGCTGCCGGTCTTCACCGTCACGCGATTCGGCGCGCCGCCGTTGCGCACTTCGAGGGTGAGCCGGGTGATCTGCTTTCGTCACCCAGTTGTTCTCGCCGAGGCTTTCGATGGGCGCACGCAGCACGATTTCGGCAGTCGCGCGCCCCTTCACCCAGAACCACCAGTCCTTCGACCCTGCGGGGATCTTCTTCGGGCACAAACGAGTTGTCGTCCATGAAATAGGCGAGCGTCTGCGGGCCCGGATTGGGCGGGCCGACCTGCCTCTTCATACGGTCGCGATCCTGCGCGACCGGAAGATCGTGGAGCAGCGTCAGTTCCGTCGGGAACATGCGCAGCGTCGCCCGATTTGGTGTGGGTGCCGGGCGCGAGCGACACGTAGAACGGGTTCATCACGAGCTGCGCGGTGAAGAGCGCGCCAACGACGAACGACGACGATCGCGGCACCGACGCCGGCCGTCGCCGGGATGAGGACGAGAAACAGCGCGTAGAACGGGAGAAAGTACCGGCTGCCGACGGGCCCGCCGCCGCCGTTCCAGGTGAACGGCCAGACGAAGACGTGCATCACGACGACACCGGCGATGGTTGCCAGCGACAGCCACTGCCAGAGATGTTTCTGCTTCGCGAACAGAAACAGCGCCACGGCGAGGATGCCCGGAAAAAAGTACGGCAGCAGTCCGGCATTCCGCCCGACGAGGAAGTACCACAGGTTATGGCGAAGCACGGTGGCGGAATGCGTGTTGACGAGCACGTCGCCGACCATGAGATCTTCGCGCCCGCGCACAGCACTGCTGATGGTGTCGAACGTCTCCCACGTGTTCGCGAACGGGTAGCCGGTGAATGAGTAGAACGTTTTGCGATAGCCCCCCTGGTAGTTGAACTCGCCGGTGATGGCGGCGTTCAGCGCGAACAACCCCGCCGTCACGCCGCCGCAGATGACGAGCATGCCCGCTGCGCGTTTCCACTGGCGGCGGCTCGCGACGAGCAGCACCATCGGCAGCAGCACCAGCAGGTGCGGGGGCTTCGAGAACGTGGCGAGTCCCAAAAGCAGCGCTGCGAGGTAGTCAGAACTGGGTGCGCGAGGGTGCGCCGAGGTGCGTTAGGGGCGACCTCCTTGTACGCCCAGAAAAACACGGCATACAGCACGAGCGAAAAGTTCAGCAGCTCCGGCGTCAGCCAGACGAAGTACACCGGGACCACCGAGGTCGCCAGGAACGCGATCGCCATCGGCACGGCGACCCAGTTCGACTTCGTGGCCGCGAGGACGAACAGGTAAATCACGAGCAGGTCGAGCGCGATGAGGATCGCGTGCAGCACGAGGAAGCCGTTCGTGCCGAAGAACACGATGAACGGCGCCGCAATCAGCGGGTAGATGTACGGACTTCGAGAAGATACAGCCGCGTCTCGCGCTCGGGATCTTCGCGCTTCAGCCGGCGAAAGAAGGGAAACGAGCTGGAGCCGCGGATGTCGACGTCCTTGCCGGTCTTCAGGAACACGCCCTCGGGCCCGGAGAATTCTTCCCAGACGCGAATCAGATCCTTGCGCTCGTACTGGAAGTCGAAGTCGCGCGCCAGGCTGTGGCCGAGCATGTAGTACGTCGACTCGTCGCCTTTGAAGCGATCGCCGTTCGCCTTGGGAAAGTCGACAGACAGGGCGAACGCCAGCAGCAGAATGCCGGCGAGCGCTGACGCGATAATGCCGGGCTTCGTGCGTCATGCGGTCAGCAACCGGCGCACCGCGTGAGACCATGTCATCTCGGACACGGTGTCCAGCCCCGCCTGCCCCATCCGCTCGGCTGCAGCTCCGTCGTCCATCAGCTCGCGCAGCGCCACAGCCAGCGTATCCGGTCGCGGCGCACAGACTTTCCCGTTCACGTCGTCGATCGACCAGTTCGGCCGGGCCGCCGCTGTCGCTGCAGGTGACGACAGCCTTGCGCGAAGCAAACGCCTCGACGGTGACGAATCCGTAGTCTTCGTCGTGGGGGGGAAACCATACAGCCCGGCATTTCGCGAGGTGGTCGAGCATCTGACGGTCGACTGATGCGGCCGATCAGCTGTCACACGCGACGACAGCCCGTTCGCCGCGATCGCGTGCTCGAGGACGTCGCTGCTCTTCACCTTCGCCGGCGATCACGCATCGGATGCCTGCCGCTTCCGGGTTCGCCAGCGCCTCAATCAGAAGCGACAGCCGCTTCATCGGCGCAAGGCGCGACACCGCGAAAATATAGTCGCCGTAGCCTTCGCAGCGATAGGCGCGCTGCGGCGGTGGCGGATAGAGCGGTCTCCGGCTTGATGCCGCCCCACCGTTCCAGCCGCGCCGAGATGGTGCGCGACTGCGCGTACACCTTGCGCACGTTCCTCGTCAGCAGATAGCGATCGGCCGCATGTATGAGCTGCCGGCGCGTGCCTTCCTTGATGCGTCCCTTCCAGCTCAGCCGTGCCTTGAACGTCTCCCACTGGTCGTAATACTCACGCATCGTGTGGTTCAACCAGACGACGTGATTGGGGTGCCGAACGGCGTAGCTCGGGTACCGAAGCGAGATGACCTGATCGACGGCCTTGTTGTGGTCGCCGAGGCCGACGTCGGTGAGCCAGGTTGCGAGATAGGCGGCGCCCTGGCGACCGAAACGGTTCTGCGGCGTCAGCACCATCGGGCGTCGTGACCTTCGTCGCGCAGCGCCTGCACGAGCGCGCGCGCAATCACGAGGTGACCGCCTTCGACGAACAGCGGCGTCGACGTGACGACGGCGACTCTCATGCGAGAAAGGACAGGTCGGCGCGAAGCGGGCTGGCGCCGCTGCAACGCCCGTCGTCGCGCGCGAGCCGTCGCAGCAGGATCACGTAGAGCTGCTCCATTTTCCGCACGAATGCGGTGATGTCGTAGCGCTGCGGCGGTGACGCGCGCCGCCACGGCGAGTCGCGCTCGTTCGTCCGGGTCGATCGATGAGATCGACAATCGCGTCAGCCAGCGCGCGCGCGTTGCGCTTGGGCACGATGCGCGCATCGCGTCCGTCGGTGAGGATATCGAGCAGGCCGTCGGCGTCGGTGGCGACGATCGGCTTCGCCGACGCCGAGCGCCTCGAATGCGGTCAGCGGCGTGCCTTCCCACAGCGACGGAAAGACGCTGAGGTCGAAGGCGCTCAGCACCGCGGCCACGTCGCGCGCGAATCCGACGAACACGAAGCGATCGCCGAGACCGAGTCCGCGAGCCTGAGCCTCGAGCGACTCGCGCAGCGGCCCTTCGCCGACCAGAAAAAACTTCGCGTTCGGCTTCCGATCGAGCACCACGCGCGCCGCATCGACGAGATACGAATTGCCTTTCGACTCGTGCAGCCGCGTGACGGTTCCGATGGCGAAATCGCCGGTCGCGATGCCGAGCTCGCGCCGGGCGGCAGCAGATCTCGCCGGCCGATCGCGGGCGACTGAACTCCTCGTGCGGCGCGCCCAGATAGACGACCTTCACTTTCTCGGGCTGCACCAGGCGCGCCTTCACGACGAAGTCGGCGGTGCTCTTCGAGACGGCAATCGCGATGTCGGTGTAGCGCTCGAGCACGCGATCGGCGATTTTCTGAAACCACGGGGTATCGGTGAGGTTCGCGTGCTCGTGCAGAATCGCCGGAATGCCGCGCATGGCCGCCGCCATGCGGCCGAACGTCGTCGCGCCGTACCCGTGCAGATGAAGAACGTCAATGTTCTTGCGGTCGATGATCTTCAAGAGCGCGGGCAGCGTCGCGGGGTCGAACTTCGACTTGTGCAGATATGTGATGTCGATGCCGAGCGCGTCGAGCGTTTCTTCGGACAGATCCTTCTTGCGCAGGCTGACGAGCGAGACCTCGAATCGGGCTGGATCGAAGCGCGGGAATCATCCAGGCGAACAGCCGCTTCACGCCGTGCATGCGCGACCCTTCCCACCCGAGGTGATCGCAGACTTGCAGAACGCGGATCTTTTGCATGATCAGACGTTTACCGTTGACCGTCTACCGTTCACGGTTGACCGTTGACCGTTCACCGACGACTCGCGCCGGCACGCCGACGGCAGTGGCGCGCTCGGGCACCGATTCGCGCACAACGGCGCCGGCGCCGATGATCGCGTTGGCGCCGATCTCGACGCCGTCGAGCACTTTCGCACCCGCTCCAAGCCACGCTCCGTCGCCGACCGTGATGCCGGCTGACTTGCGTCGCCTGCTCGAGCACCGGACGCGAGGCATCGCTGAAGTCGTGGTCGCCGCCGATCAGGTAGCAGTACGCGGCCATCAGCACGTTCCGTCCGATCCGCACGCGGCTCGCCGAGAAAATCTCGCAGTTGAAGCCGACGTTGGCGCCTTCCGCGAGGTCGATATCGCCGTTCTTGCACGAGAGAATCGTGTTTCTGCCGATGAAGACGCCGCTGGCGATGCGAATGCCGGTGTTCGAGTCTCCCTTCGCGTCGATCAGGCAGTTGTCGTCGATGACCACGTTATCGCCGATGTGGATCTTGTGCGGATGCCGGAGCACCACGTTCTGCCCGAAGACGACGTTGCGTCCGCAGGCGCCAAGCAGCAGTGGATACAGAGCTTCTGCGCAGCGCAAGCCCCAGCGCGCCCGGCACGCATTGCGAAAGCAGCACCACGATCTCGTGCTTGAGCAAGCGCGTCCCAGCCGGGCTTGCCGACGATCAGCGCCGCGTACTTGTCGCGGGCGGAGACATCCGATCGAGCGAGCTCGTCCTGGACACGCGGAATCTGATTCACAGCCACCCGCGTTCTTTGTACCACGCCAGGGTCTTGCGGATACCGTCGCGAAGGCCTGACCTGTGGCGCATAGCCGATCTCGGCTCGCGCCCGGCTGATGTCGAAGGCGCGGCTCTTGGTGAAGAAGTCCACTCTGCGTCGGTATATCGGCGGTTCGATGCCGAGTGGCACGCAGACTGCCTTCGCATGCGGCGCCCGCCAGCCAGAACGGCCACACCGGCAGCTTCAGCGCCGGCGGCGCCACGCCCGCTTCAGTCGCAATGAGTGCGATCAGCTCGTTGAGCGTCGTGACCTCGCCTCCTGCCAGGATGTAGGTCCGGTTTGCGGCCGCGGCGGTTTCGCCGCAGAGGCGAAGCCCTTCGACGAGGTCGTCGATGTACGTCAGATGATAGAAGATGTTTCCGGAACCCAGCACCACAAATCGCCTGCGCGCCACGCCGCGAAAGAGCTTCAGTAATCGGCGATCGCCGGGACCATAAATGCCGGATGGACGCGCGATCGTGACCGGCACCCCGGTTCGTGCCGCGGCTTCGCGGGCAATGCGCTCCCCTTCCACCTTCGTCACCTGATAAATGTCGCCAGGTCGCAGCGGCGCATCTTCGGTCGCCGGTGGATGCTCGATGTCGCCGTGCACGCCGACCGTGCTGCAGTGCACGACGCGTCGAACGCCGGCGACAGCCGCGGCGTCAACGAGATGGCCGACGGCAGTGGCATTGACCGCGCGGTAGGTTGCCTTCGAAATGCCGGCCTGCCGATACACCGCGGCGATGTGATACACGATCTCGACATCCTGCACCGCGCGCGCGAGCGCGGCGCGATCCTCGAGCGTGCCGATGACCGGCTCGATGCCCGACGCGCCCAGCTCGCGCGCCTGTGAGCTGAGCCGCGCGAGCCCGCGAACCCGTGACCGCGCCGCACGAGCATCCGCGCCAGATGGCCACCTGTGAAGCCGGTAACCCGGTGACTAGGACGCGCACCGCTCTGCCGCGAGGGTGACGGGTGAACCAGCAAGCCGCGGAGCAGGCCGGCGCCGGCCAGGACTCCCTCGAGGCGCCGAGTGAATCCCGGCGATCCGATCGGCTTTGTGAAGGGCTATAGGAAGCACGAACTGTTTATGCGTGGCGGCAATCCGAAATCCGAGGCCTTCGAGCTCGCTCGCGACCTCACCAGCGCGGAACACACGATAGGCTTCGACGCTTCTGCCCATTGTGCAGCGCCGCCCTGCGCGCACATCGCCTGCAGCGCGGCCGCGCTCGCCGATCGCCGGATAGTCGAAGACCAGGCGATGTTTCGTCACGCGGCACAATTCCGACAGCGCCTTGCGCCAGTCCGGCACGTGCATCAGCATGCGCAGGCATACGGTGGCATCGAAGGCACGATCGGCAAATGCGAGCGCGTGTGCGTCCCCTTCCGCGAATTCAATCGAAAGACCCGCATCGGCGGCTCGCGTCCGCGCGACGCTCAGCATCTCGCGCGACGCATCGATGCCAGTGACAATGGCGCCTCGTTTCGCCAGCGCAAGCGCTGCGCGGCCGGTGCCAGTGGCCATGTCCAGAACGCGGCGGCCGGACACGTCATCCGAGGAACTCGGCCAGCACGCGTTCCTGGTCGTGAAGCAGCATCGATCCAATGGGCCCGCCAAACCTCTTCGCGTCGAAGCTCGAGGCCATCGCGGGATCGGCGTACGCCGAGTAGCTGTAGTGATCGGACCCCATTACGCGACCAGAGCCGCGCAGGCTTCACGCGTGCGCTGCAGGTATGCCTCGTAGGTATAACGCGTCTCCGCAAGCAGCTTTGCAGCGCCGCCGATGCGTATGGCCGCCGCCGGGTCGGTAATCGCCTGCAGGATGCCGCGTGCAAAGCTCTCGGCGGTCGGCTCGGTCAGAATCGCGACCTCATCGGAGAGCACTTGCGTGTGCGTCAGTAGCCGTGTGGCGACGATGACGCGGCCCGAACGAAGGTACTGATAGATCTTCAGCGGCGTGTTCGTGCCGGAACTGCGCGGCGACACCAGGGCGTCGGCCGCGTCGAGGTACGCCGGAATGGATTCGGCTGGCAGCTCGCCGGTGAAGATGAGCCCATCGGCGCCGATGGCCGAGGCCTGCGCCTTCGCACGCGCGACCTGGTCGGGTTTGCCGCCAGCGAGCACGAAACGGGCGTCAGGCCGCTCGGACTGAACCATCCTGGCCGCGGCGAACAGCAACTCCAATCCCTGATACGCCTCGAAGGTCCCCGTGTACAGCACCATCGGCGCGTGCGCGTCGATTCCGAGCGAGGTGCGGACGGCCTTGCCGCTACCGGCCACCGGAATCTCACCCGAGCCTGGCGCATTTTCGATGAGCACCACTCGCGCGTCGGGAACAACCGTGCGCGCGGTCACTTCAAGGTGCGGGCAGATGACGATCGTCACACGCGATCGCTTGATGGCGGTCCGCTCGAGGAACTGAAACATCCAGCGGAGCACCGCCGATCGGCTGAACGCAAAGTTCTCGAGCTGCTGCGGCAGGCTCGAATGCATGTCGTACAGATGGGGAATGCCGAGCGCGGCCGAGATGACGACCCCGATCGCCGCACCTTCTTCGTGCGAATGCACGGCGTCGTATTCGCCTCTTGCGCGCGCGGTTCAGCGCCGTCAGCGTCAGCGTCATGTCCAGAAACAGCTTGGCCGCCGACGGTCCGATCTTGACGCGCGTGATGAACGGTGGCCGGGCCGCGCGAAAGATACGCAGACCCGGCAGCGTGACGTCCTTGCCGAACGGATAGGTGACGAGGTCGACCGTGTGGCCGAGATCAAGAAGCGCGCGGATGCGGTGATACTCGCTGAAGGGAGTGCCCCGAGGCTCGAAGAACGGCTCGGGCGCGATCATCAGGATCCGCATCAATTCATTTAGAACCGAAGGCGCAGGCCGAGCGCTCCCTGCGGGCCGCCTGCCTGAGCTCATCGGGATCACGCGTCACGCCGAGCGGAGTCGGCAGGTCGAGCGACGCGCCCGAGTAACGCACGAATCCGCCGACGCCGATGCCGACGCCGGCGATCGTGTGGATCAAGTAGGTACCGTCGATCCCGACGTTGACGCCGACCGGGCTCTCTTTCACGTCGGTCACGCTGACCGTGTTGATCGTCACGGTGGTGTAGGGCGGAACATCCGTGAGGTCTTGCGGCGCCTGCACTGTGGCGACGGCCTGCTGTACCGTGAAGAACGAGGGCCCTGCCATCACAGCGAGCTGGAACTTGTTCGGTCAGCGGAATCGTCCACATGAATTGCAGATGGACGACGTTCTCGGAGTGTTCGAGGTCTGAGACGGTCGCGGTGGCTGTCCGGGTCGCACCGAAAATCACGGGATGCGGCACACTGACGACGCTTGTTGCGTCGTTCTTGTTGGTCACCGTCGAGTACGCGAGCCCGACCGCAGCATTTTTCCACACCTTCACGCCCGCTCCGATGTCGAACAGTGTTCCGCCGCCTATCGAGTGTGCAGTTGCCACCGCTCCTTTTTCGTTATAAATGTCGAACGTCGACGAGTCAGTGAAGGATCTGTTCCTTCGACTGGCCTCCCAGGCTCACGGTGAAGAAGAATCGGCTGTCGTCGGCAACGGGCGGCTGCGCATTGACCGCCAGAGGCGCTCCTATGACGACGACTACCACCAGGGCCAGTAGCTTGAGAGTGCGCATCAGTGTGTCCATCCTTGAAACATTCATCACAAAAAAACAAGAAAGCGATCGCAGGTGCTGCAGCACGCCGCACGGTGCTCCGATAAAAGGAAGGTAACCGTATCGGGCGCACCATCCTAGCATGGCAAAAAGCTCTTGTACACGGTGGAAGAACTGGGTTATCATTCTTACGCACCTCGAGGGCATCTCCCCCGATGCCTCAACTCTGTAGGAAAAAATTTTCTGGGAGCTCTTCAATGGAACTAAGGAAGTTCGTGGCTTGTACGGTTTGGGCTGTAACGGCCGCGGTCGCAGCGGCCGGTTGCGCTGAGGGCACAGGGGAGGCGCTGGTGCCGACGCTGCCCAGTGTCGATGCCACCGCGTCGAATGCCGATGGCACCAAGTTGAAAGCGAGCGCACCGCAGCCTCTCTCGCCGCAGTCGGCGGTTCGCATCTCGAATCTGACCCCGCAACTCGTCCTTCAGAACGCCAGCGGCAGCTTCGATCCGTCAGCGTCCTTGTCGTATGTGTTCGAGGTGTTCGAGGTCGATGGATCGATACAGACGCTCGCGATCAAGTCCGATCCGGTCAGTGCGGGCAGCCCCCAGACTATCTGGACGGTTCCCACCAATGTCTTGCAGATGAACAAGACGTATGCGTGGCGGGCTTACGCCATTTACGCGGGCGTCCAAGGGTCACTATCAGACGGCGTGTCGTTCAGGACACCGGCACCGCCTCCGGTCTCAGCGGACGGAGGACGCCCCGTTCCATGCGGCGGCAGCAGCGGCCCCGAGATCATTGCCTGCGTCGCAGCGGCCTACCCCGAGAAACTTGTTAGGACATCCGCCGGGAGCGGGAGCCTGGAGCGCCGTCACCACAATATGGAATTCATCCGCGACCGCGTCATCGAGACCGGCCGATGCAAGGGGCTGGATCTGGGGCGCAATTTCAAGCGCGGCACACCGGTTATCAGCCATGACTTTATCGTCCTGCGAGGCAACATCGGCAAGGGTGGACGTGACCGGGGCGTCGATATCGCGAGCGGTTATGACGAAGTGACAAGCCCGCTGAAACTGACGTGGCAGGTCTTCACCAAAGACAGGAACTGGGGAAGCCCGTTCTACTCGGATTACGGGCCGGTCGACTGTTCAGGCGTGAACTAGAAAGAAGGGCTGAGGGCTGAGGGCTGAGGGTTTCCCTCTTGCGCTCTGCCCTCTGCCGTGTTGTGGTACACTCATTTCCTTCCCCGGACTTGTAAGCCGTTGGCCTCCCAGCCTTTCGGCCCCGACTACACTCGCTGACAGCTCGTTTCGATAAGAAGGCAGTGCCAAGCAATTGCGTGCAGCCTGCTGCCCAAAGGACTGTGGAGATCTGGGTCATGACCAACGTGTGTACGAACCTTATCGTGGGGGCCGCCGCGGCAGTATTCCTGTCGGGGTGCCAGTTGGAGAAAAGTGCCAGCCCATTGAGCCCCGCGGTAGCCGGCCCCATCGAAGGGGTCGTCATTTCGACGCCCGCCCTGCTCGAGCCCGGCCAGGATTGGGAGCTTCGGTCGAGGGACCAGCCGGTAAAGCTACTGTTTCAGAACTCGGATTCGAACGGCGTTCGGCCGCTGAAATACTCCCTCGATATCGCAAGCGATGCCGCTTTCAAGAACATCGTCTTTGCCCGAACCGGTCTCGAACCGAATGTGGCCAGCGAGACGCGGTTCCAGTTGCCCGATAAGCTCGCGGCCGGGACGTATTGGTGGCGCACACGCGCAGAAGATGGCGCAAACACGAGTCCGTACTCGACCGTGAAAAGCTTCATCGTCATTGCCGAGGTTGTGTTGTCGCCACCGGTTCCTTCTTCGCCGGCGACGGGCTCGACCGTCTCGGATACCACGCCGACGTTCAAGGTCAGGGGGGGAATCGGAGCGGCGTAACCGCCCCGATCGAGTACATGGTTCAGGTCTCGAATAATTCATCCTTCACCTCGATCGCGGCTACCTTCAACGTCACTGAGACCTGGCCGGAAACGACCATCGACAAGAACTACTCCTTCCTCTACGCGAGGACGTATTACTGGCGGGTGCGCGCGTGGCATACGGCCGATGGCAGCGAAGTCAGCAACTGGTCGTCGACGGTGACCTTCAGGACACCGCAGCCGCCGGCTGCCCCGGCGCCTTCACCCTCTCCGTCACCCAGCCCCGATCCGTCACCGGCCCCTGGTAATCCAAGCTCGTGCAGCAGCAGCCAGGGCTCAGCTATCGCCGAATGCATCGAGGCGAGGTATCCGCAGTACCGCCGGGCGGGAGTGAGCCTCGATCAGCGCAAGCGTGATATGCAGTTCCTTCGCGATCGCCTGATCGAGCACGCCAAGTGCAGGGGATTGCAGGTTGGACAGAATTACAAACGCGGCAATGTGAATGACATCAGCAACGATTTCATCACCTACTTCACCGGCGGTCGATGGGTGGGCGTCGATATCGCCTCCGGCTACGACGATACGAGGTCTACGTTGAACATGCATTGGTACCAGCATGGCGCGTCAACCAACTGGGGATATCCGTATCATGCCCCCTTCGGCAGTTGTCAGTGAGCCGCTGAAGTTTACTCATGGGAGGGCCGGCGAAAGCCGGCCCTCTTGATGTGATCCCATATAATTGTTGGACGTGTCCGACCGGTTTCTCGAGAGTGTTCCGTGCAACATCTGCGGCAGCCTGGACTCTCACATTCTGCAATCCGCGCGTTACGACATCCACTCCGCCGAAGCGGTCGATTTCACCCGCACCTTCAGCAGCTCGAGTGACGAGCGGCTGAATCATCGGCTCGTGGCGTGCGCACGGTGCGGACTTCAGTACGTCAGTCCCCGCCTGCGAGCAGAGGCGGTGCTGGAGGGTTATGCCGCCGGCTCCGATGAGCAGTTCGTCTCGCAAGCCCGGGGACGCGAAATCACCTTCTCGAAATGCCTCGACGCGATCGAAAGGATCTGGCACCGCGCGCCGGGCCGGCTGCTCGACATCGGAACGGGCGGCGGGTCGTTTCCACACGTGGCATCGACGCGCGGCTGGAGCGCCGACGGCTGCGAACCGAACCGGTGGCTGTGCAAGTGGGCGCTGGAACATTACGGCTTGCCGATTCGGCCCGGCACCGTGTTCGAGCAAAACTTTTCTGCCGAGACCTACGACGTGGTCACGCTGTGGGACGTGCTGGAGCATACGCCCGACCCGAAAGCGGAGGTTCACGAGGCTCATCGGCTGTTGAAGGAAGATGGGTTGCTCGTCATCAATTACCCCGACATCGGCAGCTGGGTCGCGCGTGTCATGGGGCGGTCGTGGGTGTTTCTGCTGGATGTGCACCTGTACTACTTCACGCGCGCAACAATGCGCAAACTCCTCGAGGATGCGGGGCTAGAGATCGTTCGTGTGCGGCCACACATTCAGCGTCTGGGGCTTGGATACGTCATGCAGCGCGCGACCCCCTACGTGGGAGCACCGGCGCGTCTCGCTGATGCGCTGTCACGCCGTCTCGGGATTCGTGAATGGCAAGTACCCGTACTGGATGGGACAGACTCTCGTCGTCGCGCGCAAGCGCACGGCCGTTAACTTGGGCGACGCTTCGGCTACTAAACATTGAGGTTTTGATGACTACATTTCGTGCGATGCGATTCCCGGTACTCGTTCTTGCTTCGCTGACGACGTTGGCCTGTGGCAGCGGCGTCAGTGAGACGCGTCAGGTGCCGGTGGGGCCGACGGCGCCCTCCAGCCCCGGCGGAAGTTCCGGTCCCGTCACACTGTCGACGCCTGCACCAGTCTCCCCCGTCAACGGCGAACAGACTTCCACCCTGCGCCCCACCCTGACCGTGCAGAACACGACATCGTCGCAGCAAAGCGGCACGCGCACGTATGAGTTTCAGGTGTCGGACCGCACGGACTTCGCGCTCGGAGCGTCGCTGACCGCGTCGTTTCTGGTCGCGGTGAACCAAACAGGGGTTGCGGAAGGGTCCGACGGGCGCACGGCATTTACCGTCCCCTCCGAGTTGCAGCCGACCACGCGGATGTACTGGCGTGCCCGGGCGGTACAGGCTTCGTCAACATCTTCGTGGTCGGAGCCTGCTGCCTTTCGAACGAAGATCGTCGGGTACTCACGTCCGGGCGAGTTGTACGACCCGCTCGTCCATTCGGAATCGATCGGTAACGTCGAGGGGGCGCACACATGGATCCCCGGGAAAGGGCTGCGGCTCGACACGGAACGGTCCTACGTGCGGTATCAGCTCGGTGAGGCCATTACTTCCAACGGTGAATTCTCAGTCGAAGTAGAAGGACTCCGTCCGAATGGTCCCAATCACAAGCTGAAGATCTTCTCGATGAACGATAGGGACGGGGATGTCAGTTTCAGCGATATGGGGATGAGCACGATGTACCGCGGTCTCGACGGTAATCCGCCAAACTGCATCGCGTTCAAGGCGGTATTCGGCAGTCAGAACCGCATCGCCGAGCCGGTTCGATCGCAACGCGATGCAGGTATCAGGTCGCTCGATCCGTCGCGCACTTATTTCTGGAAGGCCACGTGGGGGAGCGAGTTCCGGCTCGTAGTCCTGGACGGCGGCGTCAACGGCAATTCAATTTACGAACTCGGTCTTTCGGCGGGAGGGACGCTACGCGGGGTCTATGCGTGGCTCGGGTCGACTCAAGGTGTGTTCGGCACCGATGCCGGCACCTTTCCGGGTGCAATTTATCGGCATCTCTGGATCGGAAATAAGCCGCGACCGTCGACGCTCGGCAACGCGCTGGACTGAGCGCCGTCGGGTGTCACTACGGCTGCACGGCGTAAATGCGCGTCCCCGCGTTAGCGAAGACCGGCTCGAAGAGGTCATTTCGGTTCTCGAACTTCGCTAACGCTGCAACTGGATTGGCCTTTTGCTCAGCCGGCCCGATGAAGATGTAGTCGATGCCGAGCTCGCGGGCGAGCCCGGCTGCAGTCGCGGCATCCCTCTCCGCATAAATTCTGTGGGCTTTCCTCGACCGCTCCGCGTATTCGGGAACGTTCATCAGCGAAATCGGGCGTGCCGCAGCCATCCGGCGCCACGCGAACGTCGGTAGCTGGCTCCACGTCTCGCGCCCGTGTGCGGTTGGGTCCATCTGCACGATCGCGTCGCGTGCTGTTTCCCGCTGGATCCACCGGAACGCCTCGAGCTCGTCCGGCGTCAGTGTAATCGTCCAGCGAAACCCCGGACCCATCTCGCGGTTGTGGATGTCTTGCGCGTTATACGTATCGATGATTGTCGTCGGCAGACCGACGGCGAGGAGCACTGTAGCTATCCCCAGGGCAGCGGCGCGCCATCGCCGTTCGGGCCGCCACATACGCGCAAAAAGCAGTGCGGCAAGGCTCGGCATCGCAAGCTGCAGCAATTGACCCGCGCGGAATCCGATGTACGACCCCTCGACTGACAGGCGAACCAGATAGAAGACCAGCAAACCCAGGATGGTGCCGGCAACCGCTGGCCACGCTCGCCGCGGCAAATCCCAAGGCGGCCACATACCCACAATCGCAGCTGCCAGCAACGGACCGAGCGAGATCATCAGCGTGGCAACGGGCCTGTTGCGCGCGTAACCGCCCAGGCCGTACAGGACCACGCCCGCGGCCCCTTCGACCATGTCGTTCGATACGCACCACCCGACAGCCAGCGCGACGAGCGCTGCGGCGATCGCATGGTGGAGCACCGGCCTGAACTGGCGTGTGCGCACGGAGTCTGCCACGATCACTGCGCCGTAAATCAACGAGAACAGCCCACCTATAAACGGATTGAATGTCGTCGACAGCGCGAGGGCGATCCCCCCGAACACGATCGCACCAAGAGGAGCGCTGACTCCGACGGCGCCGGCGATCGGCATGGCTAGCAAGCCGAGCGCGGCCGACATCGAGTGCTGCGGGTTGTACCACATGGATCTGACGAGCGAGTCGACGCGGAGCCCGCTGAATGTCCAGGAGCTCATCGCGTCGATGTTCAGGCTCTTCAGCTCTGCGAGCGCCCTCCCGCGCGAGTACAGATCCCACGACGCGTATAAGCCCTCCGCGCTTGCAGCCACGACCGCGAGCACGACGGCAATGACGGTACCCACGGCAGAGAGCGAGGCGGCCCATGTGGCGATGACCAGGGCTGAGATGAACAGCACTCCTGAGCACAGCGCGTTGACTTTGAGCGACGCCTCGATCTCCTTCAATCCGCCCACACCTTCTTCGCTGATAGCCGCAGGCACCAGGAAGTACGTCCAGTAGTACTGCATCGTCCGGTCGCCCAGATAGGGATTGATCGGCGGCATCGCGTACTTCGTGAGCTCCGCCGTAAGCGCCATGTGCCAGATGAAGTCGGCTGTGAAGTACGCGCGGTAGTAACGATTGCCTTCGGCGTCGCGCGCTCCGAGATTCTTGTACGGCAGGACGAACACGGCCGGCACCAGAAGCAGCAGCAGCACGAGCGTTCGCGCTTCTGGAGGACTCCAGGCCGGCAGCGCAACGAAGGGTTTATCGCGCCGCAGCGCCCGAGTGGAGAAAGCGGACCTGTCGCGCCGAAGCGGCGCACCCGCGAAGGCGGACCATGTCGCCGCGGAGATCAGTCCCCACGCGAGTACGAAGGCCACGGCCGATGGAATTTCGAGCGCAATGACGGCCCAGAACGCAACGCACGTGAGCGCGTATCCGAACAGCCCACCTGCGACCCATCCCGCAGGATGTCTGCCGAACAACGCGTGTCCGAGCGGCCAGCCGGGTAGCGTGGCAAGGATGTACAGCGGAATGTAGGCGAGCGCCCACGGGCCCGCGATGATCACGGCTACAATTCCGGTGAAGATGGCGACACACAGGACTGAAGCCAGCACGCGGCATCAACATACCATGCCGGCGATCGGCTCGCCGTGTCGGGCAACGTGCTGAGGGGTCCGCTCGGTCAGGTTATCCGCATTGTGGTCGCGGTGGGATTGACGGCCCTCCTGCTGTGGCAGAGCAATCCGCGTGCGGTCTGGGACGCGGCGCGGGGCGCCGACTGGCGATTCATCCTGCTTGCGTGCGTGCTCGTCGCGATCGATCGTGTGTTGATGGCCTACCGATGGGTGGACGCTCCTCGCGCCGCTCCATCCGGACACGCGTCCACCGCTCGGCACCGTCATGCGCATCTTCTTCGTCAGCACGTTTGTCGGAACGTTTCTCCCGGCAAGTGTCGGCGGCGACGCTGTCCGCGCGTACGGCTTGTCGAACGAAGGGGTCGGAGGTGTGGACGCCGTGGCATCGGTGCTGATGGATCGGCTGCTTGGGGTGGTGTCGATTCTGATCGTGGCAATCGCGGGGGCAATTCTCGCGCGCGATCTCATCGACATCCGCGCGTTGTTCCCGGCATTCGCGATGCTGATGCTCGCGTGTTTCGCTGCGCTGGCAGTTGTATTCAGTCCTCGGGCTGCCGTGGCCGCGGCGGGTGTGCTGGCGCTGCTGCCCCGCGGCCGCGAAACCGGCACGAGACTCGTAACCGCCATCCAGCGGTACGCGAGCCTCCACCTGCCCATGGCAAACGTGCTGCTCTGCTCTATCGCCGTCCAGGTGCTGCGGGTGCTGCAGACGTATTGTCTGGGCCTGGCGCTCGGGCTTGCCGTTCCACTCGGCGTGTACTTCGCGCTGGTGCCGATCATTCTGCTGATCGTGCTGATGCCGATCACGATCAACGGCATCGGGACGACGCAGGCGGGATTTGTATGGCTCTTCGGACGCGCAGGCGTTGCCAGCGCACCGGCCTTCGCGCTGTCGGTGCTGTTTCTGGGCATTGCGGTTGTGGGGAATCTGCCGGGGGCGTTGTTGTATTTGTTCCGGAGGCAGGGCTAAAGCCCTGCGCTACCGCACTGATGCAGGCAGGGCTAAAGCCCTGCGCTACTGCGACGGCAGGGCTAGGCACTGCGCTACTGGGACGGCAGGCCTAAAGGCCTGCGCTACCGGAGGTCGGTGTCGAGACCGCGGCTGCTTTGGCGACCTTTACCTTCGCGCGATGCTTCCGCTTTTCGTTCGACGCGCGGACCAGGAATTTCACGTACGGCGTCACCTGCTTCACGGCCGACGACGTTCATCTGGCACGGGCTCAGGCAGCTCGGGCACTTCTTCTCTTTCACCCAGTCGCGGTGTTCCTGGCTGGTGGCCTTGAAGTACACCTCTTCGGCGTCTTCGGTCAGCACGTTGCCGACGACCTCGCTGTTTTCGCAGAAGAACATGCCGCCGTCAGGGTTCAGCATGATGCCCTGCGTCTGGAACGGACACGGGCTGAGCCGGTGATAGCCGTTCGCGATCATGTCGGCGTAGTGCATGTAGATGTAGTTCTGCCCGTCGAGCAGCGGATCGATGCGCACGCGGTCGAGAAAGAACTGGCGCATCTGCTCTTCCTTCGGGCCGAGCGGCTGGCAGGTGTCGGACAGGTCGCCGTTGCCGAGCATCGCGTCGGTGAAGCGCACCATGTTGAACACGATGTCGAGCTTCTCGTTGCGCGCCCACGACAGGATGTTCTCCGCATCGTCGAGGTTCTGCGAAAAGATCGTCGTCGAGATGCCGAAGTTGAAGTTGAACGTCTTCTGCAGCTCGCGCATCGCGCGGATGGTTTCGTTCGCTTTGTTGAAGCCGTTCTTCACGTGACGCACGTCGTTGTGCATGTCGCCGACGCCGTCGATCGACACGCGCGTGCTGAAGATGACCCCCTTCTTGTTGCACATCTCGACGATCTTCGTGAGCATCGGGATCGCGCGGTGCGGCGTCATGCCCGGTCGTGTTGATGCCGAACTTGCGGAGGCGCGGCAGGCGATTCAGCATCACCTCGCACAGCTCGACCAGGTCGTTGCGGGTCGTCGGCTCGCCGCCGGAGACGTTGGCCGTCTCGATGTTCTTCCAGAGGCCCGATGAGAACACCTTGTCGATGTCGGCCAGCGACATCTCGTGCTTGCGGTCGGCGCGCTTCCAGTTGTGGCACATCTCGCACTGCGCGTCGCACACCCAGGTGCAGTGGAAAATCAGCACCGTCGGGTGAATCGGGCGCACCGTCGCGACGTATGCGTTGATCAAATCCCGAGGTGCGCTGAGAGCAGCTTTTGCGAGGTACTTGGCGGCGTAAACCTGAGCCATTCAGTCCTGCAATTGTACGCCGGTTCGTCCAGAAGGTAAACCGTTCACTGTGAACCGTTTACGTCTATTCCGTCTTGTGCGCCACAAACGCCAGCGTTTCGAACAGATTCTTCCTGACGCGGAACAGCACGTCTTCGGTGTTCGTGTAGCGCGACAGCGCGTCCAGGCCTGGGAGATTGGCCAGTATCGCGCCCGCCGCCAGTGCATCCCGCGCCGGGCCCGTCGCCGCGCCGATGCTGCGCACGACCCTTGTGATGTTGAACCCGCCGTCGTAGAGCAGTTGCCGGACGCGCCGCTCGGTCGTGATGAAGTTGTGGGTGTAATCGATGTCCCAGAAGAATTGGCGCTCTTTCAGGTAATCGGGGACGACGACAAAGAGGACGCCCTTCGAGCGCAGAATGCGGCGCGCTTCAGACACGAATTCGCGTGCGGCGTCGATACCCGACATGTGTTCGAGCACCTGATCCGCGTACACCACATCGGCGCTGGCGTCGGCGGCGGGAATCGGAGGCGTCCACGCATGGACGATGTTGAGCCCTTCGCGCGTGAGCTCGTCGGCAAGGACGCGGCTCGCTTCGACGCCGTGGTAACGCCAGCCCGCTGCGACGGCGGCTTTTGCCAGGCTGCCATGTCCGGGACCTACCTCGAGCATGTCGCCGGGCGGCCGCGTGTATTTCATCACAAGGGCAAGACGCGACTCCTCGATGCGTTTACGTCGCGAGGCGCCGGCACCGGTGAGTTTTCGTTCAGAAAACCATCGATAGAACGTGTCGGCCATTAGTCCATGAAGCGCAGACCCAGGCTCGACAAGCTCGGGAACATGCTGTCACAAAGCCACCAACGCGAATCTCTGTAAACACCAGATATGTAGCTTGTTCCTTTTGCGATTTCGATCAGCCCGCTCAATTTTATCGTGGAGTTCCACTCGACCGGCATGATGACGCATGCATCGGACGCCTTGGTGCGGCACGTTCCACCGAACGCAATTGTTATTGTCTGGGCTCCGTAGACGTGCGAGTTGATGAAGCGCGTGTTGCGATTGTTGGTGACCTGCTCGAGTTCGTCCACCTTGCCCGGGCAGGAATTCGAGAAGTTGCGAACAGTTGTCACCGCGGGAATGGTTGAGTCGGCGAACTCGTTGAGAAACTCCATCGCCAGCGCCCCGATTTCGACGGCGGAGTTATGCAGGCGCACCACAACCGACCGGGTTGCCACATGTGGCCCGTCGGTGATCGTGACTTCGATCGTGCATGTCGAAGGCAGCGTGCCGCCAACTGGCGCCGTCCAGTCAACCTGCGGCCCGGTCCCGGTAATCGTTCCGTCGCACGGCCGCCACTGGTATCCAAGCTGACTCGCCGCCAACTCGGAGTCTTCGACGACGAGAGTGAGCCGGATCGTCTCGCCGTAATCGGCGAAGGCTGCAGGTTGTCGCGAACGCGTGCCTTGCGCGGTAAACGATCTGATGACCGGCGCGGTGTTTGGGCCGGTCGGCTCGTACCTGAATCCGCCCGCCAGGGAGTTCGTGCGGCCGTTGAGGGCAACGACAACATCAACCGGGCCGGCGATCGTACTCAGGGGCGTTTTAGCGGCGATGAGGTCAGCGCCGCGCACAGTCACGTCCGTCGCCGGCTGGCCGCCAATACTGATGGTGGCGCCGGTCGCGAAGCCGGCACCGCGGATCGTGAGCTCTGTCCCACCCGACGCGGGACCTGCAGCTGGGCTGACGGACTGGATGGTCAGCTCGACATCAACGGGTCCAGGTTTGGTGGGAGAGCTGCACGTCGCAGCGAGAACTGCTAAAGCAACGGTGCCGGCGAGGCGCATGTTCAGAGCAACTATTATACGTGCAACCCGCCCATTCTCAAAGAGATCGGGCTGCAACTACGCCGTGGGGGATGCTAGACTGTGTCACGCAATTTACGGAGATTTCATGAAAAAGACATCGCTGCTGCTCGTGCTGTATTTCGTGTGGCTTTTCGAAGCGCGGACCGACGCATATCTCGATCCCGGCAGCGGCAGCATGCTCGTCCAGTTGCTGCTCGGCGGCGTGGCAGGCGCGGCGGTGATCATGAAGCTCGGCTGGGAGCGATTCAAGGACGTCTTCCGACCGACGCGAGCGGCGCGGGGCGAAGGGCCCCCGCAAGCGAGCGGCGTCGAGCGGGGCGGGGGGCCCCCGCGCGTTAACAAGACAAAGCCCAATGAATGAGATTGCGCTCGAGCCCGGATCGTTCCGGGATCGAACGGCCAGAGTTTTCTATCACGACGGCAAGGTTTTCCGCGGCCTCAACGAGACAGCGCTGAAGGAATGGCAGGCGCTGTCGGACACCAGTTTCTTTCGCCGCTTGTCGGCCACCGGCGCTATCGTCCCCACCCAACAGCGCGATTGGTCATCCTTGCCCTCCGCAGCGCGCAGAGCGAATGCCGACGATCAGCAATGGGCCGCCGTGCTCGAGCACGAAAAACTGCCCTTCGTCTCGTACCCGTACGAATGGTCGTTCGAGATGTTGCGGGACGCGGCGCTGCTGCAGCTCGACCTCGTCCTCGCCGGCCTCGACGAAGGCATCGGACTGAAGGACGCGTCGGCGTATAACCTCCAATGGAAGGGCGCGTCGCCCGTGTTTGTCGACGTGGCGTCTTTCTACAAGCGAGCCGAAGGCGAGCCGTGGGTGGGCTACCGGCAGTTCTGTCAGATGTTCCTCTACCCTCTTCTGGTGCAGGCATACCGCGACGTGCCGTTCCAGCCCTGGATGCGGGGCAGCATCGACGGCATGGACGCGGAGGTCTGCCTGAGCCTGCTGAGCGCGCGCGATTACGTGCGCGGCGGCGTGCTGGCACACGTCTACCTTCAGGCGAAAGCGCAGAAGGCGTACAACGCGACGACGCGGGACGTGCGGAGGGATCTGAGCGCGGCGGGATTCGACAAGCGCATCATCAAGGCGAACGCCCAACGACTCCGCGCGCTCGTCGCAGGCCTCCAATGGAAGCCCAAGCAGTCGACGTGGTCCGACTACCTCAAGTGCGGCCACTACGAGGCGTCGGACGCGGCGCAGAAGCGCGATTTCGTGACGGAGGTTGCGGGCACCCGCGAGTGGACGCTGGCGTGGGACATCGGCTGCAACGTGGGCGTGTTCTCGCGCATCGTCGCCGAGCGCGCGAAGTATGTCGTGGCGATGGATGCCGACCATCTGGCGATCGACAAGCTCTATCGGGCCCTCAAGTCAGAGAAGACGACGAACATCCTGCCGCTCGTCGTGAATGTCACCGATCCGTCGCCGAACCTGGGCTGGCGGAATCTGGAGCGCAAGCGCATCGACGAACGCGGGCACCCCGACCTTACCCTGGCGCTTGCGCTGATCCACCACGTCGTCATCGGCGGCAACATTCCGATGTCCGAGTTCGTTCAGTGGCTGCGAGACCTGGGGGGCGACCTGGTGATTGAGTTCGTAACGCGCAAAGATCCGATGGTGGCCACGCTGTTACGCAACAAAGAAGATCACTATGCGGATTACGACGAGGACGTGTTCGAACGCGAGCTTGCCGCGCGATTCAGGATTATGAAGCGCACGCCACTTGGCTCGGGGACGCGCATCATGTACCACGCCCAATGATGACGAGCGATTCGTAGCCGCCGAGCTCGATCCTGTCGCCTGAGGACACCTTCAAGCTCTTGACAATCTTGCCTGTCGCCACGTCCCTGATATCGATTGCCGCGTTCACGTGCGCGCGCACGGTCATCGGCCGGGGGATGCCCACCGCGAGTGCGACGAAGCGTCCTCTTGAAGTGGCGCTGTACAAACGATCGAATCCTCGAACCGGGGCTGTTGTGGCGTTCGGCGCGTGACGGTCCCACTGTGCGAGACCCTTCGGCAAGTACTGCTTCGCCGCGCCGATCGCCGCGGTGATGGGCTTGAACGAGGGCAGCTCATCGAAATGCGCGTGGCGGCGAATCTCCCGTGAAACGTCCGCGGCGCCGCCGCCCCGGATTCCGGGCCCGGCATGCAGAACGTAGCCCGCGTTGCCCGCCAGGAACGTCATGATGAACGCGGCGGCAATTCGCGAGGGCGAGTCGTCCTGGTTCACGGAACTCTCCGGGCCAATCGGTTCATTGTTCAAGACAATCGTTGGAAGCTGACCCTGACATGCGCGGTCGTAGGCTGTTGGATAGCTCCACGGACGCAGCAGCGGCCCCAGCGGGCCCTCGCTGCCAAACCCGCGCTCGTAGTGCATCGTGATCGCGTCAGCGCCCGCCCCTGCATATGTCGCGCACGCGGCGCCGCTCGCAGGCGAGCTGATTGCCACCAGCACCGTCGTCTTGTCATTCAACCGCTTAGCGAGGCGCCGCAGTTCTGCCAGGCCCGCAGGGCCGGCAAATCCGTTCTGCCACGCCTCATTGGCTATCTCGAAGGCGAAAATCTTGTGCTCGCGCCCGCGAGCCATCGACGCGAAGCGATCGACGAGGGCCTCGCGGGAGCGTCCGCTCGCCGTGGACGGCGAGCCTCCGAAGAGCGTCCACTGCACGCGCAGGCCGTAGCGGTTGTATGCCAAATCTGTCATCCCGGCGATAATCGCGTCATAATCTGTCCATCGCGGATCGGTCTCCCTGTCCTCCCAGCTGATGCCGCCAACGGAGCCGAGGACGCGCACGTAATCAACGCCGGCGGCGCTCAGCACCTCGAGATTGCGTTCGAGCCGGGTGCGGTCGGCTTTGTAAGCCCAGGCGCCCCAGAACAGCGTGGCGCCAAGCGCGTTGAAAGGCCCCGCTGCGTCGGCAACGGCACGACCATCGGCGCGGACCTGGCCTCCGGCTTGCCGCGCCGTAGCGGCTTGAGCGCGAAGGCGGACGCCTGCGGCGCTACGGCGCGGTAAACCTGGCTGGGCAGCTAGAAGGCCGATAAGCAGGACGGCTGTGTAGTTCATGCGCTTTGTTTCGAATATCACGTTTCTCATCGCAGTGCTAGCGACCGCCGCAGGCTGCGGCGGCAAGACCACGATCCAGCCGGACCCACCACCTCCCGGGCCCGCACTCGAGTTGTCCTGTCCGACAGAGATGGTCCGCGAAGCCGCGACTGCGCAAGGCACCGAAGTCCATTTCGATGCGCCGACACCCACCGGCGGGCGTGCGCCGTACAATGTGCAGTGCGATCCGGGCTCGGGCAGCGTCTTCGCCATCGGCGAGACGACTGTGCGCTGCGGCGCCACCGATGCCGACATGAAGCAGGCGTCGTGCACGTTTCAGGTCAGCGTTCGCGTATCGCAGATGCTTGCGAAAACAAAATTCGCGGCGTTCGGGGACAGCATTACTGAAGGCGCCGTGAGCCTCGCCCCCGTGGTGATGCTGGCGGGGCCCGAAACGTATCCGGTCAAGCTGGAGCAGATGCTTCTGCAACGGTTCCCGGCGCAGCCGATTGTCGTCATTAATGAGGGCCTTGGCGGCGAAACCACACCCAGAGGCGCCATTCGAATGCCTTCTGTCCTGAGCGATCGTCAGCCGGAGGTCGTGCTGCTCTTCGAGGGGGTCAACAACATCAACGGTCTGTCGACGTCTACCCAGACGGCGGCGCTGCGGACGATGATTGAGGAGGCACAACGGCGCAACGTGCAGGTCATCATCGCCACTATCCTGCCGATATTGCCCTCGTCTGGCCAGTACCGATCGACGACTCCAGACAGGATTCAGGCCTTGAACACGCAGATCGTGAACCTCTCCGCCCAGTACAGCCTCGGGCTGGTCGATCTCTTCGCCTTCTTCGACGCGAATCAGCACCTCATGGGCAGTGACGGCCTCCATCCAAGTGCCGAGGGGCAGACGCGCATCGCCGAACTGTTCAGAGACGAGATCGTCCGCCGCTACGACGCGGGTTCCACAACCTCGCTCCGTTTCTCCAGTACCAGAAACGCGCGATGATGGAAGGGACGTGGCGAAGCCGACTGAAGGATGTCATCGCGCCGGCCCTGCTCGTCATCCTGCCGCTCTGCCTGTTCGGACCGTACACCATCTTCTCTGGTAACGAAGCGGAGTTCAGCGCGACGTTCTGGGTGCTCGTTCGCCCGCTGCTCGTGGCGGGCTCCGGAATAGCGCTGGCGTTGATCGCAGCCGCTCTCCTCCTTCCCCGAAAACTACTTCCCGCGTATGTCGCGCTGCTCTTCACCGTCGGCGTCGTGATCTGGATACAAGGCAACTTTCTCGTCGCCGATTATGGGGCGTTCACGGGCGCCGCGATCGACTGGACCATTGAATCGTGGCGCAACCCGTATGAGATTGCATTGTGGATTGGCGTGCCGGTGCTCGGCATAGCCGCGGCGAATCATGTCGTCCGCATCGCGCCGTTCGCGAGCGCCGTGCTGATCGCGCTGCAGGCCATAGCGCTCATCGCCTCGGTCATCCGCGCCGATACCGCCACTCCGGCTCGTTGGGAGGGACTGGCCGAATCGATGTTCGATCTGTCCAGAAAACAGAACGTCATTCACATCGTGCTCGATGGATTTCAATCCGACCTCTTCGGCGAGATTCTTGCCGAAGAGAAGCAGGCGATGGATCGCAGCCTTTCGGGCGCCGTGTTTTTCGCCAATCATACGGGGGCGTTCCCGACGACGATCGTCAGCGTTCCAGCGATGCTGAGCGGCAGGGTGTATCGCAACGATCGAAACCTGCAGGTCTACGTTCATGACATCTTCGAGCAGGGTTCGCTGTTCAAGTCGCTCCGCGCCGGAGGGTATCGCGTCGACAACGTGACGGAGATGCACTACGACAAAGAGTCCGCCACCGGCTATTACCGACTTCCGCGGCCGTATGTGAGCTACGACGACTACACACAATTCACGGCGTGGCAGCTCGCCGACCTGTCGCTGTTCAGGCACGCACCCCACATCCTGCGTCCGTCGATCTACAACGAACAAGCATGGCGGCTTCAGACGATCTTCGGCCCTGGCGACACGCGCACGCGGAGATATCATCCCGTCAACGGCGCGGTCGTGCTCGATGAATTCGCGCATCGGCTGACGCCGCGTACCGACGAGCCGCTGTATAAGTTTCTGCACGTTGGGATACCGCATCTACCGGTGGCCGTAGATGGCAACTGCACCTTCAAGGGGGTCGCGCGATCATCGCGTGCCTCGTATAAGGAACAGGCGCGGTGCGCGCTGCGGCGGATCGCGGCGATTTTCGATCGACTGAAGGAGGTTGGGGTCTACGACAACACGTTCGTCGTGATCTCGTCGGATCACGGCATCGGGTACATCTCTCCGCATTTCGTGAACAATCGTCGGATCGCCGCGGGCCAGCTGTCGACGCTCGCGGGCAAGGCGATGGCGCTCCTTGTCGTGAAACCTCTCAGGAGCGCTGGTCCCGTGCGCACCTCGCTGGCTCCAACCACGATCACCGACATACCGGCGACAGTGCTCGATGGCGTCGGCGTCACTCACACGATGCCGGGAGAGCCGGCATTGAAGATGTCAGAGACTGCGCCGCGCGTGCGGGAATGGGCCATGTACGATTGGGAACACGATGACTGGCGTCAGCGCTACTTCGAGGCGCTCGATCTTCTGGAGATCAACGGCCGGGTGTTGGACGGTAAGAGCTGGAAGCTGAACAGCACCGCGTATCCGCCAACATCGTCCGAGGCCGCGCGCACCCGCGGTCTGTACGACACTCAACGCAACCGCTCGGGACTCGAATACCGCTGGAGCTCGCCCAATCTGTTCTTTCATCTGACGCCGGACATCCGTTCGTTCGAGATGAAGGTCCGTTCGATCGCGCCCGAGCCGCGCACAGTCACGGTGTCGGCCGGCGATCGCGTGCTCGGCACGGTCACGCTCAACGATCCGTCGTGGGTGACACTCAAGCACGCTCTGCCGTCTCCTGAAAACCCCGCCGCGCACTGGGTGCACGTGAGCGTCGATCCGCCATGGCGGCCACGAGGCGAAGCGCGCATGCTTGGCGTTCAGACCCGCGACGTCATCTTCAAGCCCTGACCTTGCTATACTGCCGCACTCATGCTGACTCCCGAAGCGACACGCGATGTCGCTGCTCAACCGGCACCCGATGCGGGTGAGCGCGAGCTCAAATTCACCCTGCCCGCGGGGCGCGTGCACCTGGCCCGGCGCCGGCTCGACATCGTCTGCCGCCGCGATCCGGAGTTTCCGGCGGCCGTCGTCTGGACCATTTATTACGACTCACCGGCTCTCGCGTCGCTTGGCGAGAAGATCAACAGCGACTATCTGAAGCGAAAGATCAGGGTACGGTGGTATTCGGATCTCGATGGACGGGTCTCGGGCCCGGCGTTCGTCGAAGCCAAACTGCGCCTCGGCACGCGCCGCTCCAAAGTGCGCGCGCGACTGCCTTATCCCGCCGACGAGATTGCGCGTTGGGATTTGCAGGATCCACGGTTGCCGGGCTTCCCGATGTTGTTGCGGGACGCGGGCATCCTCCACCAGCAGGCGTGGCAGCCGATGCTGCTGCTTCGGTATCGCCGAGATCGGTTCATCGAACCGCTGACGGATTCACGTGTGAGTCTGGATGCCGATATTTCGGCCTCGGCAGCGAACCCGCGTTTTTTCTCCGTATCGGATTTCTCACCGTTGGCCACCGCCGTGCTCGAAGTAAAAGGAGGAAGCGACCACCTCCCTCCCTCGCTCCGCCCCCTCCTCGCGCTCGGGCTGCACAAGCGTTCGTTTTCGAAGTTTCTGGTCGTCCATGCGCGTATGACCCGCGGCGTGTTGTAAATCGGTAGTGTCCGCCTTCAGGCGGACCGTGGATAAAGAATGCAGCAGCAACTCGACAACTTATTCGGAGCGGTCACGCAGGGAAGCGGCCCTCAAGTCACCCCGTTGGCCTTCCTGCTGCTGATGGCGGTGTCTCTGCTGTCGTCGATGTTCATCGCGTACCTTTACATGCATTTCTACTCGAACCGGGCGACCGGCAGCCAGGTGCATCGCGCGTTTCCGCTGCTCGGCATTTCGATTACGGCGATCTTCGTCACCATCCAGTTCTCGCTGCCGCTCTCGCTCGGCTTGCTCGGCGCGCTTGTCCATCGTCCGCTTCCGCACGCCGATCAAGGAACCGGAGGAGATCGGGTTCATCATGCTCGTCATCGCCACGTCGATCGCCGTGGCGACCTTCAAGCTGTCCTTCGTCGGCATCATCTTCGTGGTGGCGCTCGCGGCGTTGTTCGGCCAGGCGCTGCTGCGCCGCTTCACCGGCGCGGAGGCCGACGGCACCATCGTGATCTCGCTGCCCGCCAACGGCAAACCCGCAGGATCCGGCGGCGATCACGGCGTTGTTGCGCAAGCGACTCCCCAAAGCCAAGCTCGAGAGCGTGTCGCAAACGGATAGCGAGACTGTCGTGTCGTACAACTTCCAAAGCATCCCGGATAACGGCGTCTGGCAGGACTCCAGGCCGAGCTGAACGCGGCCGTCGCGCTCCTCCACGTACAACGTGTTCTTCAACCGGCCGGGCGCGTTGTAGATGCCGCTCGCACGGCGCATCCCGTCGTGGCTGCTCATCGTCGCGACCGCGGCGATTTGCGCGGGACCATGACGCTGGAATCGGCCGACCTGTTTCCGCTGCTGGCGGTTCGCCGTGCAGTGGAGCCCGGAAGCACTGCCGAGCACCGCGCGCGGTACCGGCGATCGAAGTCGCGAGCGGCCTGCCGGTGCTGTCGCTCACCGTCGGCGACGCAGATCTGAACAATCCGGCGAAGGGATCTACTTGCCGAACAAGACGAGAGCACGGGGACGAGTGGGAACGCGAAGGCAGCGTGTCGTATTTCGAGGACGGCAGGCTGATGTTCGCCTCCGGTGTCGGCGTGCGCGTCCATGGCGGCGGCAGCCGCATCACGGCACCGCGCCCGGGATTCAGGCTCTACTTCCGGCGGCAATACGGCCCGCGCGAAGCGCCGCCAGGCGTCTTCTTCGGTCCGGCCGCGCAGCCTCGTGCGCCGAATCGTCGTGCACGACGACGTGCGCGCGCGACGGCGAAGGTCGACTGGCATTTCGTCGAATCCGCTCGCCTACGACATCGCGCGTGCGATAGGCGCGATAGCGCCCGAAACGAAGCCGGTCCGTTTCTTCCTCAACGGCGAGTACTACGGTCCGTTCGTGCTGACTGAGCGCTTCGACGAGCGGTACTTCGCCGCGCATTGGGGCTATGACGACATCCTGCTCAGCCAGGAGGAGATGAACACGCTGTGGGACTGGGTGCGGACGACTCGCCCGCTGACGATGGCCAGCGGTCGTCGCCGCATGGTGAACATCGACAATCTGACCCGCTGGTTCGTCGCCGTGGCGTTCACGGCGACGCGGGACGCGTATCAGGGCCCCGGCCAGTTTCTCGACCGAACGAAAGCATCGGGCGGATGGTTCTGGGTGAACTGGGACATGGACCAGAGCTTCCGCGACTGGGACCTCGACAGTTATCAGTATTTGCTGGAGCGGGTCGCCGAAGGGCGCCGCGGCCGCAATCCGGCGGAGCCGCGCTCGGTGATCCTCTCGCAGCTTATCGCAGAAGATCCGCAGTATCGTGACTACTCGAAGCGCGTCGTGCAGAAGGCGCTGAATCATCAGCTCACCAGGCGTTTCTCATGGAGCGGTATGAGCATTACCTGACGACCGCGACCCAGTTGCAGGTGCGCCGGCTGGATTACCTTCCGCGCCTCCGCCAGTTTCTGGAGCGGCGCCGGAATTTCTTCAGACTCACGAGCGAGCAGTGGCTCAATACAGAGCCGAGCAATCGTGTGGCGGTGACGGCGCCGGCCGGCACCGATGTGGTAATCGAAGGAGAACGGGTCAAGAACGGATACGAAGGCTGTATTTCCCCGACATCGATCTGACCGCGGATCTGCACGACGAACACCGGCGCAATTTTGCCGGTTGGAGGGTGAATGGGCGCTACATTCCGGGAGCGGCACCGCTGACGTTCAGGGCAGAGCAGGACACGCGGATTGAGGCGGTGTTCGCCGGCAACGAAGGCATCCGAGAGGACGCTGCCGCACAGAAGTCGCCGGCAGCCACTCCCCTGCCTGCTGCCCGATTCGGTGTGGCGCGCGGTCTCCGCCGGCCAGTCCTGGATGGGCTGTGTTCCCGTCGACGAGAGGTGCGACGCCGCAGAGAATCCGCGAACGCGCACCACGTTCGCGCGACCGTTCGAAATGATGGACCGCGAGGTGTCGGTCACCGACTTCCATGCATTTGCGGCAGCATCTTCAATACGGCTTCCCAGACAACCCGAGTGGTACGCCGACATTACGCACCCCGTGGTGAACGTCACATGGAACGAGGCGGCGGCTTACTGTGAGTCGGCCGGTGGCAGGCTGCCGACCGAGGCGGAGTGGGAGCATGCGGCCCGCGGCGGGCTCGATGGAAAGGTATTCCCTTGGGGCGATGAGTTCACGGGGCAGGCAAACGGCCGTCACAACCTCAAGACGGAGCGGTTCGATTTCACAGCGCCTGTCGCATCGTTTCCTCCGAATGCGTACGGCCTGCACGACATGGCCGGCAATGTATGGGAGTGGACCTCGAGCCCGTTTACCATGACGCACGCATCCCAGCCCGCGCGCGATGGCTACGATCTGCGGATTATCAAAGGGGGCGGATGGGACAACCTCATCTCACGCCTGCGGGTGTCCGAACGTGCGGCGTTATCGCGCCTGGGCCGGCATAACTTATACGTCGGCTTCCGATGCGTTCGATGAGGCTCCCCTTCGCACCCGTGACGGCCATCGCTGCCGCCACAATCTCGGGCGTGGCGCTGTGGCTGAGTCGCGCGTCCTTCGATGTGGCGGGCACAACAGCGGCCCCCGTGCGTGTCGCGATGCTGCCGTCGATCGCGGAACTGCTGGGGTTTATCGCTCTCGCGCTGCTCAGCGCAGCCTGCATGGCGTCACTGGTTCGCAACAGCCGGGTCTTCTGGGAACCCGTAACGGATGCGCTCCTGCCGCTCTTCGCTCTCTCGCTGCTGGTGCTTCCCTATCTACCGTGGATTCCCGATTGGATCCCGGCACTGCGACTCCTTGCGGGCCCCGGCCGAGTGCTGATTTGGATTGTCGTCATCGGACAGGTGCTTTGGGCATTCCTTCCACTTCTCCTCGAGCGACGCGCGATTCAGCCAGGCATCAGCCATTCAGGGGCCGCCTGGATTTTCGGCATCGTCTCTGTCGCGTTGAGCGCTCCCTTCGTGTTGAATGTGCGCGCAGTGCCGGCGGCATTGACGGACCTGTTCGGCTCCATCTCGCGGCTCTCTTCCTCCACGATATCGACCGTGCCGGCAGGCAGCCTCGGCGTGCTGTTCGACCAGGAATACGGCATCGTCGCGTACTCACCCGTGCTCTTGCTTGGGTTCGTCGGCATCGCCGGAATGCTGCGCGACCGATCGTATCGATGGCTCGGGGTCGTGTTGGGTGCTGCATCACTTCTTTTGATTGCGCTTTCCGCATCCGTCGACCCGTGGTGGAGCAAGACGATGATGCCGGGGCGACCGGGGTTCCTGTTGCTTCCTCTGCTTGCGGTACCTCTCGCGTGGTTGTACGCGCGACTTGCGCCGAACTCCCCGGCCCGGGCGGGCGCACAAGGTCTGCTGCTCGTCAGCGTGGCCATCACGTTCACATTCGTCGCGATCAATCCTCCCGTTTCGCCGCTGCAGGAAGGAGACGGAGCGTCGGCGCTGCTCCAATGGGCCTCCCCCACGTGGCAATTGTGGCGAGAAGCTCCGACATTTGTTACCGGTGTTTCGCGTGCGTCCGCGCTTCGTGCGCTCCTATGGCTGCTGGCATTCGGGTTCGCCACATGGTGGCTCGCGCGACAATCCACACTTCTGCCGGGACGTGCGGGGCTGACGGCGACGTTAACGTGGGCTGTGTGCTTCGCCCTGACCGTCACGATTAGTTCTGCGCTCGTGCCCGACGCCTCGAAGCGGTTTGATGTGGAGGGCCGCGTGATGTTTCCGCTGCTCGAGACGTTCGACCCGGTCGCACGGCCGATCGCGCTCCGCTACACGGGATTTCCCTTCGTCGCGGCGCACGAATTGCCGCCCTTGTTCACCTTATCTGCCGTGCCCGGCCAGCGGACGGACCGACAGCCCGTCCGTGTCGTGCTGAACGCGCGGTTTCGGCTGCCCGCCGGCCGCTATGTGCTCGATCTCAAAGGGTCCGATGCTGCCGGCTCGACGCCGCCTTCATCGATGTCGTTGCAGCTTGGCCGCGAAGGGAGGCCCGTTGAGAGTTGGCCTCTCCTGCTCGGCCCCGGCCAACGCAGCCAGCGCGACTTCGACGTGCCTCTTGATGCGGAGTTCGTCGGGTTCCGTGCGTCAAGGCACATCGATGAGGCGATTGCCGAGCTTCGCGTGAGCCCGCGGCGCGTGGTCGAAACACGCAAGCGACTGCCGGCCGGCACCGTGCTGTCGGCCGCGGCGTTCGAGCCGGTACATGTGTTTTTTCACGATAGCGCCGCGTACCCGGAAACAGCGGGCTTTTGGGTGAAGGGGCGCGCCAGCGTGCGGATGACGATGTTGAAGGTGAGAGAAAGCGATCCCGGCGTTCTTATCGCCATTCACAGCGGGGCGCGACCGAATGTTGTCACGCTGGCGACTCCTGGCTGGTCTCAGTCACTCAATCTGCTGCCGGGCGTCACCGAGCGGGTCACCATCCCATCGAAGGAAGGCGACCGCTTTATCCCGCTGACGATCTCGAGCGCCGGCGGCTTCGTCCCGGCGGAAGTTGAACAGAACCGCGATCGCAGGCTGCTGGGCGCATGGATCGCGTTCATCCCTGACGATAGCGCCAGAACGTCTGCAAGCCCCTGACCCAGTCCTTCGCACCGATTTTTTTCCCCTCTTCGCGGCTTCGCGGAAAGTAACGAATCGGTACTTCGACGATGCGGTAGTCCCGCGCGAGCACCTTCGACGTAATCTCGTGGTCGAGCTCGAACCCCGTCGTCTGGAGAGCGAGCTCGTTGAGGAGTGCGCGTGGAAACAGCTTGAGGGCGGTGACCGTGTCGGTGAGGTAGCGCCCCGTGCACATCAGGGCAGCGATGCTCAGACTCCGTCCGCCGAGGTACGCCGGCCACGACTGCTGCGGATACTTGCTGCCGAAGAGCCCGTTCGTGTAACGGCTGCCGTAAATCACGTCGCCGCGCTTTTCCAGCAGCGCCGTCACCATTGGCACGTAATCCTGCGGCTCGTATTCGAGGTCCGCGTCCTGAATCATCAGATAGTCGCCTGTTGCGCGTTCGATCCCCGTCCGCACGGCTCGACCCTTGCCGCTGTTGCGCTCGTGCCGGCACAATGTGACGTCGGGGAAGCGGCCGACCACCCCTGCAGTCCCGTCATTCGAGCAGTCATCGACGACGACGAGCTCCTTCTCGAGACCAAGGTGTGTGAGATCAACGGCGCGGATGCGCTCGAGCAGCGTGCCGATGAATCGTTCTTCGTTGTATGCAGGAATCACGATTGACAGGCGCTTCACAGCTTCTCCAGGCCGCGCAGGTACGCCTCGAGACGCCGGCGGTCGTCGGGCGTATTGACGCCGATTGCCTCGAGCTCGTTCGTCGAAGGAAATGTCAGCACATCGTGGCCGCGCTGCGCCAGCCACGGCAGGAACGGCAGGAAATTCCTCTCGCGTGTGGCGGTCGCCTTCTCAGCCTCGCGACTGAATTGCGGGAGGAGGTCGAGGTAGGCCCCAGGAGAGAGCGAGAACAGCCCCATATCGCTTTCCCCGAAGGGCGGCATCTCGTCTCCCTCGCGCCTCTGACGTATCGCCGCGATTCGGCCTTGGGCGTCGCGATCGAAGTGAATATAGGGCGTCGCCTGCCGTGAGGTCGGCACGATCGCGGGCGCGTCGTAGCGCTCGCGCGACATGCGACCGAGCGTGGCAATCGTATCGGGATGCAGACCAATCTGATCGCACCAGGTAATCCATACACGCGCGGCGGAGGATGCCTGCGCCGCATTCGACGCGAGCATAATCGCGTCGAGCATCCCGGTCGCGCTCGGACTGGATGGCAAATCGAACATCCCGATCAGGAGCGATCCGTGCAATATGCCCTTTGACTTCGGCCTCGAACGACGGGATGCACGACAAGCACGAAGCGCTGCACGACGTCGCGGTAGCGATCGATCAGGTGATCGATCATCGGCCTGCCGTTGACCGGCGACAGCACCTTCGGAGTGGCGCTTTGAAGACGGGTGCCGGCGCCTGCGGCCGGGATGATCAGGACGGTGTCAGGAGTGCGCACGCGGTGATACTTTCAAATCGCGCCGGCGTCGACGACGCAGGGCGCGGTGGATCCGCTTCGCTCTCGTCAGCCGCTGCCATGCAATGAGCGCGAGAGAACGCAGACCCTCGAGCGGGAGTCGTGCGGCGCACGCGCTCGGGCGACAAGGGCAGAAACTGCACGGGCGTCTCGAGCACGTCAGCTCTGTCGGCGAGCAGCGCGGACAGCAGATACTGATTCGCCAGCTTGTCGTCAGGCGCCACGGGCAGGCTCGTCAGGAATGACGCCCGCACGCCCCGCACGCCCGACAGCGTGTCCGAGATGTAGCGGCCGAACAGCACGAGATATGCGGCGCTCAGCAGATGGCTGCCGAACAAGCTCATCGATCCGAGCATCGCGTTGTGGTTGTAGCGAAGGCGATACGACGCCTCGATGTCTTTCAGCGACAGAGCGCCGGCTGCCCCACACCGCGTCGAGTCGGCCGGTCGTCAGCGGCGACAGGATGCCGACGAGATCTTCGCCGCGGTACATGCCGGACGACTCGAACAGCACGGCGTAGTCGAACTCCCGTTCGGCGAGCGCCTGCACGAACGCCTTGCCTGGCGGGCAGCGGCACTGCCGCGAAGATTCCGCAGCTCGATCGGCAGCGGCTGCATGAACACGTCGTCGAGATCGGCGTCGGCGGTGTAGAAGACCGTGACGTCGACGGCCGAGATCCTGGATGCCGCCGCGCACCGTCTCGAGCACCGACTGGCTCAGCTTGTTGAGCGATGCCGCGTCGTACAGCCACACCGCGATGCGCTGCCGGCGCCGCTGCGAGACGAACGCCTCGAGGAACGGCGTCAGCACCTTCGAGGCGTCGTGGCGTCCGCTGACCCCGTCTTCGTAGTGTCCGATGCGCACGAGCCGCGGATCCTCGAGGGTCTCGAGATGCCCGAGCGGCACATAGCCGGCGTCCGGATCGGTCTCGAGGATTCTGCGGATCGTTGATGATGTAGTGCGTGATGAGGCGTCGGCACCGGAAGCGGCAGCTTCCCTTTCTCCTTCAGGTAGTAGACGGCGCGCTCGATGATGTCGACGGCGCGTGCTGCCGGAAATTTCCGCGTCGGCCTGAATGTTGGTGACGAGCAGCTTGATCGCCGTCAGGTTCGACGCAATCGCCCTGCTGAGGTCTTTCGTCAGGTACGACGGAAACAGGCTCGAGTGCTGGGTGCCGGGCGCGTAGATGATGAGATCGGCCGCGGCGATCCGCTCGCGCAGCCGCGGGTTCAGCGGCATCAGGATCGACCGTTCTTCGAGCCATGCGACGCACTGTTCCTTCGACAGCCGCGCCAGCGCCGTGCGGTCGTCTTCGGAGAGCGGCCGATCGATCAGGAAGACGTCGGAAATCCGGTTTTGCAGTTTGGCGTCGACGATCTCGGCTTCGCTGACGAGCACGCCGCGATCGCGCTCGAGCGCGACCAGAAACGCGTTCGTGCCATCCGTCACGTTGTCGATGAGGCCTGTCGGAAGCCCGAGGAGCGCACAGTAGTCGTCGACCGCGTCGTTGAAGCGGCGGCCGCGCAGCAGATAGCAGCCGGCAAACACCAGATTGCCGATCGCGCAGTCGGAGAATTCGAACGGGCGCCCGGTATCGAGCTCCCGGCGCACCGCGTCGACGCGCTGGCGCATCTGCGGACCGCCCGCGACTGCTGACACCCTCGAGCGCCTGCAGCGCCTCTTCGCGCGAACAGGGATTCGGCAGCCGCGTATCGAGCACCTCGATCATGCCTTCGGGACACGATCGCGTTTCGCGCGCCACGCGCGACGCGTTCTTGCGGAAATCCGACGGTCCGAGGCTGTCGCCGAGAAAGCGCCGCACCTCTCCTGTCGACGCGCCGTCATCGTAGCCGTTGATGGCGATCGTGAGCGCGACATCGGGATGGCCGATGAGCTGGCGCGACAGCACGTCGGATCCGCGTCCGCCCGAAAAGAGGACTACGCTGACCACTTAGATGCTCAATGAATGCGGGAGCTGTTCCGGCTGGGGAGACTCGCAGACTTCCCGAATGACGTAAATGGGCTTGTCCTGCGACTCGTGGTAGGTGCGCGACATGATTTCTGCGAGCAGCCCCATCGTCACGAGCTGGATGCCCGAGAAAATCAGCAGCACGGCCAGCAGCAGCAGCGGACGATTCGCAATCGACTGCGTGGCCGAACAGCCGCTCGTAGGACAGGTAGGCGGCGATCAGAAATCCCAGAAATCCCATCGGCACGCCGATGAGGCCGAACATCTGCAGCGGCCGCGTCGAATAGCTCAGCAGGAACTTGACGAGCAGCAGATCGAGGATGACGCGAAAGGTCCTCGACAGACCGTACTTCGACAAGCCGTGTTTTCGCGCGCGATGGTTGACGACGACCTCGTCGATCGTGACGCCCATCTCGCTGGCAATCGCCGGAAGGAAACGGTGCATCTCGCCGTACAGCTTCAGCGGCTTCACGACATCGGCGCGGAAGACCTTCAGCGAGCAGCCGTAGTCGTGCAGCTTGACGCCGGTCGACCACGAGATCAGCTTGTTCGCGAGCTCCGACGGCAGCCGGCGCGTCAGCCAGGGATCCTTGCGATCCTTGCGCCATCCGCAGACGATGTCGCTGCCTTCTTCGACGCGGCGGATCATGTCTGGCAGATCGCGCGGATCGTTCTGGAGGTCGCCGTCCGCGGTCGCGATGAGACGCCCGCGCGCGTGGCGGAAGCCGGCGGAGAACGCGGCGGTCTGTCCGAAGTTTCTGCGGAAGCGGATGATGCGCCAGCGGGGATCGCGCCGCTGACACCGCACCAGGCGATCGAAGCTGTCGTCGGTGCTGCCGTCGTCGATGGCGAGCACTTCGTAGCTCCGCCCCCAACGTTCGAGCGCTTCCGTCATTTCGACGTAAAGGGCTTCGATGTTGGGCGATTCGTTGCGGATGGGAATGACGACCGAGAGCTCAGGGTTCATTATTTGGTTCCAGGGGCCCCTGCCCCCTGGATTCAAGTCGCCATTATACAGGCGTTTAGGCCGGCTGGCTCTTCCGCTTCCAGAGGTAGTACGCGATGCCGCGCGGCGAGCGCGAGCGAGGCCGAGCACGAGGCCGACTGTGCGGCTGTTCTCGTGGATGTAGTCGAGCGCCTGCTTGCCGTACATCACGGCCAGAATCCCCTCGCCGAAGTACCGGACGCCGCGCCCGAACGCGATCGACAGAATGAAGGTCTTGAGCGGGATGTTCGCGACGCCGCCGAGCAGGACGAAGATCTTGAACGGCGCCGGCGGCGGCAGCAGCGCCGGCACGATGAGCGCCATGGCGCCGTACTTCCGCATCAGGTCCGATGCGCGCTCCACCATGCCTCCCTTGAAGCGTTTCTCGAGCAGCGCATTTCCGCCCTTGCGCCCGACGAAGTAGAGCGCCAGGCAGCCGGCAACCGATCCGAGCGTCGCCATCGTGGCGTACAGCACCATGCGCTCCGGATGGTTGATGACCATCAGGACGATGAGCAGGTCGTTGACTTCGGGAAAGGAGAGGAACGACGAGTCGAGGAAGGCGATGATGAAGAGGCCCGGGAGCGCCGACGCTGAGTGCGAAGGCTTCAATCCATGCTGTGATTCGCGCCATTCCGCGATTACTATTCTATTCGCGAAGTGACCGATCGGTTTCCCAAAGTGCTCTCCGCGTTCGGCCTGCTGATTGGCACAGCGGCCGCCCTCACCTACTATCTTCGCGGACTCACGCTCAGCCACTACGACGCGAAGGCGCATCTCGTCGTCGCGCGCCGCGTGCTCGACAGCCTGACGCCCGAGTACTCGCAGATTGGCGCCGTCTGGCTGCCGCTGCCGCATCTGCTGAATCTGCTGCCCGTTCAAATCGACTGGATGTATCGCACCGGCGCGTCGGGCGTCGCGATTTCCGTCGCTGTCGTTCGCGCTCGCCTGCTACGCGATCGCGCACCTCGTTCTGCGCGTGTCGGGCTCGCGCGCGGCGGCGGCGATCGCCGTCGCGATGTTCGCGCTCGATCCCGATGTGCTCTATCTGCAGTCGACGCCGATGACCGAGCCGCTGCTGTTCGGACTGGTGCTGCTGTCGATCAGCCTCGTGTACGACTGGGTCGACGCGACAGTGGCCGGCTCCGGTAGCGCAGGCGACTTGGCAGCCCTAGCGCAGGCTAGCCGTGCCACGCGAACGCACGCGCGAAGGCGGGATGGTGCCTCGTCCTCGCGTGCCTCACGCGCTACGAAGCATGGCTCGTGACAGCTGCGGTGCTCGTGCTCGCGGCTCGTGGCGCTCTGGCGCCGCGGCCTCTCGCCGCTCGACGGCGCTCAAGGCGACGGCGCACCTCGCCATCTATCCTGTCCTCGCGATCGTCGCGTTCTTCTTCCACAGCTGGTTCACGACCGGCGCGTGGTTCGTGACGGCAGGGTTCTTCGTCCCCGACAACGTGGCGACCGGCAACCTGTGGGCCGCGTTCATGGCGGTGGTCTACGGCATGCGCATGCTCATCGGCACGCCCTTCGTTCTGCTGGCGCTCGCCGGCGTGCTGCTCGTCCTCTCGCGCGGGCTGTCGCGCGCCGAGCACGCGGCGTCGCTGGTCGTGCTCGCGCTGGTCGCGCTGACTGGTGCTGCCCGCGTATGCCTTCTTCAACGGCCATCCCGTTCCGGATGCGCTACATGGTTGCGCCGTCGGTCGGCGCGGCGGTGTTTGCCGGCATCGCGCTCGGCATGTTGAAGGGCCGTTGGCGCCACGCCGCGGCTGCTGCGACCGCGCTGTGGCTCGTCGTGACGATGAAGCCCATCGACGCGCACGCGCCGATGGTGCAGGAAGCGCAGTGGGATGTGCCGTTCAGCCTCGGCCGGCGGAACGTGACGGCGTGCCTGATGCGCGAGTACCGCGGCGAGCGCATTCTCGCGAGCATGGGCTCGCTCGCGCACTACATGCAGGAGCTCTCACACGCGGGCATCAATATCCGCGACTTCGTGCACGAAGGCACGCTGCCCTACTGGCAGGAGGCGATCGAGGCACCGAGGGACGTGTCGGATGGATTCTGGTCGAGGAGCGCGCCGAGGGCGGCGACATGCTGGCCAGCGCGCGCGCGAGCGTCGTCTGCGTTCACGACCGGCTTCACACGCGTCTGCGCCGACGGAGGGGTGGCGCTCTATAAATCTGAAAACTAAAATCTACAAACTAGAATGCGATTTCCAGATTCTAGATTCTAGTTTCTAGTTTTTAGATTCGAGATTCTCAGAAATGCTTGCGTAATGTTCGAGCATCTCCTCGTGGATGTGCCCGTTCGTGGCGAGCAGCTGCGAGCGCCGTGACGAATGCGGCTCGCCGGCGAAGTCGGTGACCTTGCCGCCGGCCTCTTCGACGATGATCGTGCCCGCGGCGATGTCCCAGGGCTTCAGATCCTGCTCCCAGAACCCGTCCATGCGTCCGGCCGCCACGTAGCAGAGGTCGAGCGCGGCCGAGCCGAGGCGGCGCACGGCGCGCGCCTTGCCGACGAACTCGCCGAACAGTCCGACAATCTCCGGGATGCGGCTGTGGATGTCGTACGGAAATCCGGTGACCAGCATCGACTCGACCAGCGTCGGCGCGTTCGACACGTGAATCGGCCGCCCGTTCAGAAACGCGCCGCCGCCCCGCTCGGCGACGAACAGCTCCTTCCGCGTCGGATCGTAGATGGCGCCGATCTCTCCCCTGCCGTCGATCTCGAGCGCCAGCGACGAGCAGAAAATCGGCAGGCCGTGCGCGTAGTTGTTCGTGCCGTCGATCGGGTCGAACACCCAGCAATGCGACGCGCCGCGCGTGGCCGCGTCCTCGCCGAACTCTTCCGCGAGGATGGTGTGATCGGGAAACCGCTCCGCAATCATCTTGCGGAACATCGTTTCGACGGCGACGTCGGCTTCGGTGACGAGATCGATCGTGCCTTTGTGCGACACCTCGAAGCCGCTGTCGATGAAGCTCATCTGAATCTCGCCGGCCTTGATGACCGCCTCGACGGCGGTCGAGAGCAACAGCGGGTCTTTCGTCATTCGCTCGGGCGGATGCGCTTGGTCATCCGCACCTCCATGCCGCCCTGCGGGCGCGCGCCGCATCGACACGTCGTCCATGAACTGGCGAATCAGGAAGACGCCGCGTCCGCTCGTGCTCAGCATGTTCTCGGGCGTCAGCGGGTTCTTCACGGTCTCGGGATCGAATCCGCGTCCCTGGTCGCGCACCGAGACGATGAAGTCGGCGGGTCGGATTCCGGCGCGGCGGAGTAATCGATGAAGACGATTTTGGCCGGGTCGCTGTGCGTTGCCGTGGGTAATCGCGTTGACGACCGATTCGCGCACGGCCATCGCGGTCCAGTGCAGCGAGTCCTCGTCGAAGCCCAGGCGGCGCGCAATGTGTTCCGTGACCGCCTGGACCAGGTCAAGCGCTTCTATCGTGCTGTGAATCTCGAGATGCACATCCTGGTAGCCGCAGGGCATCGTGTCCGACGTAGTATAGTCTCCCGATGGCTTCAATCGCCGCTACGACGGTGAGGCCTGCCCGCCGCGTCACGGGCACGGTCGGGCTTGCCGGCGACAAATCCATTTCTCATCGGTACGCGCTGCTCGCCGCGCTGGCGACCGGGCGATCCACGATCGCGCAGTATTCGCAGGGCGCCGATTGCGCCGCCACGCTCGACTGCCTCGCTGCCGCAGGTGTCGACATCCGCCGAACCCGTTCCGCCGACCGCGGGCTGACCGTCGACATCGAGGGACGCGGCCTGCGGGGGCTGCGCGCGCCGGCATCGCCCGCTCGATGCCCGGAATTCGGGCACGACCATGCGGCTGCTGTCGGGCGTCCTCGCGGCGCATCCGTTTACGTCCGTCGCTCATCGGCGACGCGTCGCTCACCAGGCGGCCGATGGGACGTGTCATCGTGCCGCTCGAGCTGATGGGCGCGCGCATCGAGTCGCACGACAAGAAGCCGCCGCTGACCATTCACGGCGCGGCGCTGAAGGGCATCCGCTATCGCACCGAGGTGCCGAGCGCCCAGATCAAGAGCGCGGTGCTGCTCGCCGGCCTGCAGGCCGACGGCACGACGATCGTCGAGGAGTCGGCGGCCACGCGCAATCACACCGAGCTGGCGCTGCGCGCGTTCGGCGCCACGGTGCACGTCTCCGGCAACACGATCGAGCTCGCGGGAGGCCAGACGCTGCGCGGCGGCGAGTTCGTCGTTCCCGGCGACATTTCGTCGGCGGCATTCTGGGTGGCCGCCGCCGCCGCGATTCCCGGCTCCGACGTCGAGATCCACAACGTCGGGCTGAACCCGACGCGCATCGCGCTGCTCGACGTGCTGCGCCGCGGCGGCGCCCTCGTCGACGAGCACGTCGAGCGCGAGGCAGGCGGCGAGCCGTCGGGCCGCGTCCGTGTTCGTTATGGGCAGCCTCGTTCGTTAATACTGGGAGCAGACCAAGTTCCATATCTCATCGACGAGATTCCTGCCCTCGCGGCCTGGGCCAGCCTTGGCGGGGAGCTGCACGTGACCGGAGCGGGCGAGCTCCGCGTGAAGGAAAGCGATCGCATCAGCGCGCTCGTGCGCGGATTTCAGGCGTTGGGGGCCGATGTCGAGGAGTTCAGCGACGGATTTCACCTGCGCGGGTCGCGCCGGTTGCGGGGCGGGCGGGCCGATGCGGCGGGCGATCACCGGCTGGCCATGGCGTTTGCGATTGCGGCGCTCGGCGCAGACGCGCCTTCGATCATCAGCGGCGCCGACTCGGTCGCGATTTCCTATCCGGAATTCTTCTCAACGCTCGAGTCGCTCTGCGACCCGTCGTGACGATCTCCCCTTGAAGACGGACAAAATCTATCTGGTCGGATTCATGGCTGCCGGAAAAACGACGTTGGCGCAGGCGCTCGGGCGCCGCCTCGGATGGCGCGCCGAAGACGTCGACCTGCTCGTCGAGGCGCGCGAGCGGCGAACGGTGGCGGAGATCTTCGCCCGCGAGGGAGAGCCCGTACTTCCGTTCGATCGAGCGGCAGGTCATCTGGTCGCTGCTGCCGCTGCGGCACGCGGTGGTCGCCACCGGCGGCGGCACGTTCGTCGATCCCGAGAATCGCGCGGCCATCAACGCGGACGGCGTGTCGGTCTGGATTGACGTGCCCTTCGACGTGCTGCTCGCACGAATTCCCGCCGACGGGCGCCGGCCGCTCGCGAACGATCGCATCCAGATGGCGATGCTCTACGAAACCCGCCGGCTCGCCTACCAGCAGGCGCAGTTGCGCCTCGACGCGTCGCGCGCGCGCTCCGAAGAGCTGGTCGAACAACTCATCGAGCAGCTCGAGTAGCGATGCGCTATCTGGTTCTCAGCGACATTCACAGCAATCTCGAAGCGCTCGACGCGGTGCTGCGCGCGTCGGCCGCACAGCGGTACGACGCCGTGCTGGTGCTGGGCGATCTCGTCGGATATGGCGCAGACCCGAACGCCGTGGTCGACCGCGTGCGCGGCCTCAATCCCGTCGGCGATCGTGCGCGGCAATCACGACAAGGTCGCCGCCGGCCTCGACGATGCGGAAGACTTCAATCCCGATGGCGAAATCGGCGGCGCACTGGACGCGCGAGTCGCTGACGCCGCAAACCTCTCGAGTACCTGCGCGATCTGCCGATCGGACCGCAGATCGTCGACGACATGATCGAGATCTGTCACGGCTCGCCGCTCGACGAAGATCTCTACGTCGTCGCCGACATCGACGCCGCGCGCTCGATTGCCGTCGGCGCGCGACGCCGATCTGTCTCTTCGGCCACACGCACGTCGCGAGTCAGCGCGCGGATGGACAACCAGCGGCGCTCGAGATCGAAGCGCCGCAAGGACATCCCGAGTTCCCCACCGCCATCCATGCCGATTCGAAATATCTGATCAACCCGGGATCGGTCGGGCAGCCGCGGGACGGCGATGCGCGCGCCGCCTATGCGATTGCCGATCTGGATCAGAAGGTCGGTGACGCTCTATCGCGTGGCATATCCGATCGAGGCGGCGCAGAAGAAGATTCTGGATGCGGGATTGCCGCCGATGCTGGCGTACAGACTGGGAATGGGACGGTAACGGAGGCAAAGAGCAGAGGGCAGAAAGAAGAAACCCGCAGTCGCTACGTCGCCTTTCTGCTCTCTGCTCTCTGCTCTCTGCTCTCGCGTCGTTTCATTTCCATCGCATACGCGTCCTGCGCGGCGCGCGAGCCGAGGATCCAGCCAATCACGATTCCCACGAACAGGACGACGGGGATGAAGATGAAGTGCGCCGACGTCATGTTCGCGAAATTCATGGGCGCTTCTTCCCGATCTGCGTGGACAGTTGGGTCAGCTCCTGCTCCACCTTGCCGAGCTTCCGCCACATCATCCACACGTAGACCATGAAGGCGAGCCAGACGAACGCGTACGCGGCAATCACGAGCGGCGCGGACGGCAGCTGCTCGCTCGCCGGAATCTCGGTGACCGGCTGGAACTCGGATTGACCCGGCTGCGCGAAGACGGCCGCGTTCATCAGCAGCACGACGGTGAGATAGATTTTTTTCATTCCTCGCTCTCGAGATAAAGCTGGTCCAGCATCGCGCGCTGTCGCTCGATGCTCATGCGCAGCATCATCAGCGCGATGTACAGCAACAGAAAGCCGGCGAACGCATACCACAGCGGAAGCGCGAAATCGACCGGCAGCGTCGGCACCACCGATGTCAGCGGATGAATCGTGCGCCAGATGTTCACGGACAGATACACGAACGGCGAGGTCGCCATGCCGAACAGCGCGAGACCCGCGGCGAGCATTTCCGAGCCAGGACCGCCGTAGCGCCGCAGAAGCAGATACGAGACGAAGATCATCCACAGCAGCAACGACATCGTCAGCCGCGGGTCCCACACCCACCACACGCCCCAGGCCTTCCGCGCCCACAGCGGGCCGGTGACCATCGCCATCGCGCCGTACAGCACGGTGAGCTCAGCCGCGGCATAACGCCATCCAGTCGTAGAAAGGCCGCTCCTGATGAGAAAATCGCGCTGACGATGCCGCAGAAAATGGCCGAGAGCAGCATCAGCATCGCCGGCGGCATGTGGAAATAGAAAATCTTCTGCACCAGCCCCATCGTCGACTCGTACGGCGCGCGCGCGATGATGAGCGGGCGCGGTCATGAAGATGAGACCGGCGAGCGCAAAGAATCGGGACGACAGCTTTGCGCATGGTTATTCAGCCGTCAGCTATTCGGTCATGAGCGGTTCGAACGTCCAGAGCGACAGCGTGACAAATACTACGTCAAAGCCAGGAGCAGCATCATCCACAGGCGCGCCATGTCGAGCTGCGGCTCGGCCGCGAGCAGCGCGCTCGTTCCGCGCACGCCCGCGATCATGACGGGGATTGTGACCGGATACAGCAGGATCGGCAAGAGCACGTCGCGGCTCCGCGCGCGCGCCAGCATCGCCGCGAACAGCGTGCCGACGCTGGCGAAGCCGATCGTGCCGAGAACGAGCAGCGCGGCCACCAGTCGCGAAATGGTCGAACGAGCCGTGCCTGAAACAGCAGCGCGACCAGCGGCACGATCGACGATCTCGGTGGCGATGAGCAGCGCGACGATGCCGACGAGCTTGCCGACATAGACCGCGGCACGCGTGCCCGGCGCCAGCAGCAGCGCGCGCAGCGTGTCGCCGTATCGCTCGCGCTCGAACGTCCGGCCCAGCGCCAGCGTGCCCGAGAACGCGATGGCGATCCACAGGATGCCCGCAGCCGCATCGCGGAGGCGCTCTGCCGTCGCCGCCTTCCCCGACAAATGACACGGAGAACACGATGACGCACGACAGCGCGAAGAAGATCGTCGTGTTCAGCAGCTCGCGGCTTCGCGCCTCGATCGCGAGATCCTTCCGCGCGACGATCCAGACCACGCGCCAGAACGCGCTCACGACGCCGCCCCTGCCTGCAGGCGATCCTGATACCGCTTCCGCAGGCCCCGTACGTCAGGCTCGCTCGCGATCAGCCGTCCATCGTGCAGAATCACGGCGCGATCGAGCACCGCTTCGCCGACGTCGAGATCGTGCGTGGCCACCAGCATGATGCAGCCCGCCGCGCGCAGCTCTCGCAGCCGTTCGATCAGCGCCATGGTCGACGCATCGTCCAGCCCGGTGAACGGCTCGTCGAGCAAGAGCAGCCGCGGATTGTGCAGAAGCGCCCGCTCGAGGGCCAGCCGCTGGCGCATGCCTCGAGAAAACCCCGACACAAGGTCTCCCCCGCGATCGTCCAGCCGCGCGCGGCGCAGCGCGTCGGCCGCGACCGTCTCGGGATTCGGCGACGCCGTAGAGGCGGCCGAAGAACACGAGGTTCTCGATGCGCCGTGAGCTCGGAATACAGATGCAGGTCGTGCGAGAGGACGCCGATGCGCGATCGCACAGGCGCGCCGATTTGCTCTGGCGGTGCGCCCGCCGTAGAGCACTTCACCCGATGAGGGGGCCGCCAGCGTCGAGAGGATGGCGAGCAGCGTCGATTTGCCTGCGCCATTCGGTCCGAGCAGGCCGACGATTTCGCCGCTGCGGCAGTCGAGCGACACGCGCGTCAACGCCCGGCGGCGCCCGAAGTTCCGGCTGAGCTCGCGGATGGAAAGGTCGAGAAAGTCGACGCTCACGCGACGGCGCTCTGTCCCCCCTCGGCGTCCAGATCGCGGTAGACGCGTTCGAGCTGCGCCATCAGCGCGGGACGCCGTTCGGCGTACTTCGCCGCGTCGATGCTGCCGCCCGCCGCTGCTGTTCGAGCCGGACGAGCTCGTTGAAGATCTTCTCGCGTTTGCCGTTGAGCTGCTTGACGCGCGCGGCGTTGGCGGTCGGCGACGACCCGGCGTCCGCCGCCCAGAAACCGCCGGCGAGCATGACGATCGCGAGCGTCAGCGCCGTCCGTCGCGGCCAGGGGCTATGGTGAGGCAGCCCCGACACCGTTATCGCCAGCGGCGCGCCTGCCGGTATCGCCGGCCCCTGCGCCAGGATGTACCGCTCCCCTTCGAACGCTCGCTCCTGAACATTCGGAAGCTGCGGCGACGTCAGCGAAATGTCGCCGACTTTCTTCATGAGCACCGCGAGACCCGGAACGGCCAGCGGCAGCGTCTGCTCGAACGTCACGTCGCCGCTCGTCACCGGAAGCCGAAACGCGATCTGCACCGCGGTCTGGCCGGACGCAAATGGGCCGGTGATGGCGACGTGATCGCCGAGCGACAACGGCCTGCGGCGCACCGGCGAGCACGGTGGCGCTGAGCGCGCCCGGCGGCATGTTGACGACTACGGCCGACGGCGGATTCACCGGCGCGCGCGCCGTGTTCTGAATGTCGAGAATGTAGTACACCTGCAGCGCATCATCGGCGTGATCGATGATGACCCGCGTTTCGTCGCCAAGCACGACGTTGCCGGGCTGCGGTTGAAACACCGGCGGAGGCGCGTCACCGCCCTTCGGTGTCGCCACGAGCATCAAGCGGATGCCGCCGTCGCCCGGCCAGGGAAATTCCTGCGACTCGAGCCGCTCGCCGTCGACGGTTGCAACAGCCTTGACGGTGGTGCCCGGCGCGACGCCGCTGAATTCGGCGCGGCCGTTCTCGTCGGTCTTGACGGTGTTCACGGCTTCCCGCCGGCGTGCATCTCGACAGGATGTCCTTGAATGTTGTTGGAGAGCTGTCCGCGGATCAGCCGAACCGATACGTGCCCGGCGGCAGATCGGTGACCGGCCGCGGGATGCCGGCCATCTGCCTGGGATCCGGCATCTGGAGCTGGGCAGATGCGGGCGGCGAAAGGAAAAACGAAAAGCGAAAAAGGAATAAAGACACGCGAGCAACAATGCGAGCAAGCTTGGAGCCGCAGGATTTGCAGAATTTCGCGTCGTCGTCGTTCACGGTGGCGCAGGATGGGCAGATGCCTGGAGCTCGACTAAAGTCGAGCTACCGCGTCCTGCTGTCCTGCGCTACATAGTCCTGCGCTACCGATTCCGTCTGCTCTCTGCCCTCTGCTCTTCTGCTCTGTCAGGGCGATGGCTGCGAGCGGAGCGGCTCCAGCTTTCACCAGCCGCATCGCGAGCTCCCGCTCGATCAGCTCCCGGTAGCCGCTGCTCGTGTTGTCGAGCTGCTGCAGCAGCCGCACCGCGCGCGATCGAAGGCGCGCGCTCATTTCCTCGTAGTCCGCTTCGTCCGAGCTTTCCCATCGCGCGATCGAATTCCAGCTCCTTGATCGAGCGAAGCACCATGTTCTTCTCGCGCTCGATGGCCGCCCGGGTGTGGCCGCCGACCATCTCCGGCTCGCGCGTCTCCCCCGTCGCGAGCGGGCGCAGCGCATTGAGCGCCGCAAGGCCGACCAGCGCCGCCGCGAAGATCGCCAGGCAGACGAAGATGAGGTTCTCGGCGCTCGTGCCGCGAATGATGAAGACCGCCGCCGTCGCGCACACGAGCGCGCCGAGCGTGAAGAATTGCCACGGCCGTAAGGAATCGGACGTCGGTTGCGTTGGAGGCAAGGGACTAATCGAGGTTTTCGAGCTCGCGGTCGAGCCGCGCCTGCATTGCGGCGTCTTCGGCAGAGGCTGCGACCGGTTGCGTCATCGCCGGCTCGTCGTGCGAGCGCCGCGACCATTTTCTGACGACGAATGCGCCGCCGATGGCGGCGAATCCGCCGACGGCGTACGGGAAGAACCACGCCAGCCGATTGAACCCTTTGTCGATCGGCGACGCGAGCGGCTCCTGGCTGCCGTACTTGGCGACGTAAGTACTGAATGACGTCTTCGCGCGTCTTGCCTTTCTTGACGAGACCCGAGAGCTCCGTGCGCATTTCGGCCGCCTTGCTGCAGGTGCACTCGGCGAGATTCTTCCGCCCACAGGTGCCGCACATGCAGACGATGTCGCGCTGCAGCTCGCGCTCATGCGGCGAGTACACCGCGACCGGCTACCGGCGCGCCGTCCTCCGTGTGCTGCGCGAGCGCGGGCGCCGCAAGACACGAGCATCAGCAGGAACATGCCGGCGGTCGTCGCCACCTCCGGCGCCGGGAACTTCGCCATCGCGAACGCGAACGTGCGCTCCGGCAGCAGGACGATGCCGGTGCCGAGCGCCATGACGGCGAAGCCGAACCAGATCCAGTTCACCAGCGGATTGATCGTGATCTCGAGATTCGCCGTCTGGTCCGCGACCTGGAAGTTGTGCATGTTCAGGTACAGGTCTTCGTGGAACTTGCGGCGGATGGCCACCTCGGTCGTCGGCTCTTCATGCTTGTTGAAGAACCATCGCGCCGGGTACATCTTCGCGATTTCGCGTGCCGCCTTCGAACACGGTGAAGTGCCCGGTGATCATCTGCTTCTGGTTGTCGTTCGTCACCTTCAACGCGTCCATCCGAACCGTGTAGCTGCCGAGCGTCGTCTCCTGCCCGGGCTTCAGGAGCACCTGGCTCGACTGCTTGAACCCCTGCCCCGCAAATCCCAGGCACATCAGCACGATGCCGACGTGCACGATGTAGCCGCCGTATCGACGCCGCGAGCGTCCGACGAGGCCGATCGTCGCGGTGAAGAGATCGGTGCCGGTGCTCTTGCGGCGAATGACGGCGCCGCGCCAGAACTCCTGAAAGATCGTGCCGAGCACGAAGCCCGAGAACACAAATGCGATGGCCGACGCCCACACGCGCACGCCCAACGCGTAAGATGACCACCGCAGTGACGAGCCCCGACGTGACCGGCCACATGAACTGGTACTTCAGATTGGAGACCGAGGTCTTGCGCCACGCGAGCAGCGGACCGATGCCCGTCAGCAGCAGCAGCATCAGGCCGATCGGCACCATCCAGCGGTTGAAGAACGGCGGGCCGATGGTGATGCGCTCGCCCGTCACCGCTTCGCTCAGCGTCGGAAACATCGTCGCGAACAGCACGAAGAACGCGCAGAACAGCAGAATCCAGTTGTTGACGAGGAACGCGGCTTCGCGCGACGCCCACGAGTCGAGCTCGTTGCTCGCGCGCAGCAGCGGCAGGCGGTAGATCACCAGGCCGAAGCTGAACACGAGAATCACCACCATGAAGATGCTGAACATCATGGCGAGCTCGGGGTTGTCGCCGAACGAGTGCACCGACTGCACGACGCCCGAGCGCGTCATGAACGTGCCGAAGATCGTGAGGAAGAACGTCAGGATCACCAGCGTCATGTTCCAGACGCGCAGCATGCTGCGCCGTTCCTGCACCATCACCGAGTGAAAGAACGCCGTCGCCGTGAACCACGGCAGCACGCCGGCGTTCTCGACCGGATCCCATCCCCAGAACCCGCCCCAGCCCAGCTCTTCGTACGCCCAGATCATGCCGAGCGTGAGGCCGAACGACAGGAAGATCCACGCGAACATCGTCCAGCGCCGCACCGCGCGCAGCCACGCATCGTCGAGATGCCCGGTGATGAGCGCGGCCATGCCGAAGGCAAACGGAATCGTCATCCCCACGAAGCCGATGTACAGCGACGGCGGGTGGATGACCATGTAGAAGTTCTGCAGCAGCGGGTTCAACCCGTTGCCGTCGGGCGGCACCTGCGTCAGATACGTGTTGAACGGGTTGTTGTGGATGATCATGAGGAACAGAAAGAACATCTGCACCCCGCAGATCACCGCGACGACGTAGGGAATCAGCTCACGATGGCGATCGCGATTCACGTGCACGGCGAGGCTGCCGAAGCACGCCAGCAGGAACACCCAGAACATGATCGAGCCGTCGAGCCCGCCCCAGTACGACGTGATCTTGAAAAACAGCGGCTGGAACGAGTCGGAATAGCGCGACACGTACCGGATGGAGAAATCGTTGGTGACGAAGGCATGGATCATCAGCACCGATGCCATCACCATCAGCGCCGTCACCATGTGGAACGCGCCGATGCCGCTTTCGATGAGCCGCCGCGAGCCGCGGCGCGCGCCGGCCACCGACACGGCTGCCGCGTAGCTGCAGACGACGAAGGTCGCCAGGAGAACGGTGTAACCCAGTGTAGCCATATGGGTGAACTCTGAAACTATTTAGATCTAGAGATCTTAGATCTCTAGATTCAGTTTCTAGTTACTGGTGCCTGTCTTCAGGTCGTAGTTGGCTTTCTCCTCGTACTTCGACGGGCACTTGGCCATGACGCCGTTCGGGATCGACCGCGAAGTGCTCGTTGCTGGTCAGCCGTCCCTTGAGCACGACCTCGGCTTCGTCCTTGAACGTGTCCGGAAGAATGCCCGTGTACGACGCGAGCACGACCTTGCCTTTGTTCTCGACCTTGAACTGATACTCGAGGGTGTTGGGCTTCTGTCCCCACGTCCCCTTCACGACGAAGCCGTGGAGCTGCAGCGACTTTCCCTTCCACTGGTCGGGGCTCGCCATCACCTCGTCGACGTGCTTGTAGTACGCCGTGTCCTGCTGCAGCGAGTACCAGAGCAGGCCCGCCGAGGGCCGAGCAGCAGGACGACCGCGGTGAGAGCAATCTTCGCGAATTTATTCGTCATAAGATGTCTCGAAATGTCGCGATTTTACTGGGATTTCTTGACTCCCAGAATATCACAGCCCAGCTCCTTCAAGAGCTCGTAAACACTGGAGATAGGCAGGCCGACCACGTTCGAGTACGACCCGTCGATTCCCTCGATGAACCGCGACGCCAGCCCCTGCACGGCGTAGCCGCCGGCCTTGTCGAACGGCTCCCCTGTCGAGACGTACCACGCGATTTCGGATTCGCCGAGCTGCGCCATGCGGACGCGCGTCGGCTCGACGTGCACCAGCCGGCGCCCCTGATGGCAGACACACACGCCCGTCAGCACGTCGTGGCTGCGCCCCGACAGCAGGCGCAGCATGCGCGCCGCGTCTGCGGCGTCGGCCGGCTTCGCGAGCGCTTCCCCGCGGATGACGACGGTCGTGTCGGCACCGAGCACGACCGCATCGGGATGCGACGCCGCCGCGACGGCGGCTTTCGCTTCGGCGAGCCGCGCGACCGCGTGCTCCGGTTTCTCGCCGGGCCGAAAATGCTCGTCGACTTCGACGGGAAACACGTCGAACGGAATGCCCGCCGCTCGCAGCAGATCTGCGCGCCGCGGAGAGCGGACGCGAGCACGAGACGCATAGGCGACGAATGTTACACTGCGCTCCTGGGTATATGGATTCACTGCATTCCGTCGTGCCGCGCGCGCTGACCGAGTTGTTTCGGCACGGGCCGATGTCGCAGGGCAAGCTCGAAGTCGCGTGGCGCGTCGCGGTCGGCGACGCGCTGACGCGCGTCACGACCGTTCGCCTGCAGCCCGACGGCGTGGTCGAAGTGCACCCCGCCGATCAGCGGTGGCACAAAGAGCTGAAGCGATCGTCTTCGATGATTCTCACGCGGCTCATCGGGCTTCTTGGAACCGATAGCGTCACGCGCATCGTCGTAAAGTGATATGCGCACGCCCGTCATCATCAGCGCCGTCCGCACGCCGTCCGGAAAATTCCTCGGCTCGCTGAAAACACTGCAGGCGCCGCAGCTCGGCGCGATTGCCGTGCGCGAGGCTGTCGCGCGCGCCGGCGTCGATCCGGCCGCTGGTCGACGAGTGCATCATGGGCAACGTGTTGTCGGCGGGCGTCGGCCAGGCCCCTGCGCGGCAGGCGGCGCTCGGCGGCGGCCTGAGCAACGACGTCGCGGCGCTCACCATCAACAAGGTGTGCGGCTCGGGCTTGAAGGCGGTCATGCTGGCCGCGCAGGGCATCGCGCTGGGCGATATCGACATCGCCGTCGCCGGCGGCATGGAGTCGATGAGCAACGCCCCGTATCTCCTCCCCCGCGCGCGCGAAGGTCTGCGCATGGGCGACGCGAGCCTCGTCGATTCGATGATTCACGACGGACTGTGGTGCGCGTTCGAGCACTGCCATATGGGCATGTCGGGCGAGCACGTGGCCGAGATGTACGACGTGTCGCGCGAGGCGCAGGATCGCTACGCCGCCGAGAGCCATCAGAAGGCTGCGCGGGCGGCGGCCGAGGGACGCTTCACGCCGGAGATCGTGCGCGTCGAGGTACCGCAGCCGAAAGGCTCTCCGTCGTCTTCGATCGGGACGAAACGATCAGACCCGATTCAACGGTCGATGTGCTGAAGGCGTTGAAGCCGGCGTTCAAGAAGGACGGATCGGTCACCGCGGGAAATGCGCCCGGCGTGAACGATGGCGCTGCGGCGCGTGGTCGTCATGTCGGATGAGCGCGCAACAGCGCTCGGCCTGGCGCCGATGGCGCGCATTGCCGGCTATGCCACGAGCGGCCTCGCGCCGAAGCTGCTGCTGATGACGCCGGTGGAATCGATTCGGAAGCTGCTCAAGCGGACCGGCTGGCGGCTCGAGGATGTCGATCTCTTCGAAATCAACGAAGCGTTCGCCGCGCAGATGGTCGCGATCATCAAGGAGCTGGGGCTCGATGCGGCGCGCGTCAACGTCAACGGCGGCGCGATTGCGCTCGGTCACCCAATCGGCGCGAGCGGCGCGCGAGTGCTGACGACGTTGCTGTACGCCATGAAAGACGCGCGGTGCCAAGCAGAGGCATCGCCTCGTTGTGCCTCGGCGGCGGGAATGGGGTGGCGCTGGCGGTAGAGATGTAAGGAAAAACGAAGAACGAAAAGCGAATAGAGATCAGCGTGTCGGGTGTGCGTTATTCGTTTGTCCTTCTTCGTTTTTCGTTTCCTCATGCAGTGTCCGCTTACTCCAGATCGCCCACGCAATAATCAGCAGCGGCTCGAGCACTGCCAGCTCCCAGCTCAGCGCGCGCAGATTTCCGAGCGACGAACTCCTGCGGCAGCCAGTACCTCCGCGAGACCTCGCCGAACAGGTTCCACCCAGACACGTAGTACGTCGCCGAGAACGGCCACGCGATCGTGAGGCCGGGCGGACTCGACGTGTCCTTCCCCGTCCAGTCGAGCACGAGATGCGAGCCGTAGGCGGCCATCAGAATTGCGGCAGCCTGCATCGCGCATCACGGCACGCGGCCCCGCATGACAAGCCACGACACGATGCCGACGACGAAGACCGCGCCGATGCTGTGTGTGTAGGTGCGGTGCGAGCCGATCAGCAGGTCGAGGTCGGGTGCCATCGGCGACTGCGGCCGATGCGATCAGCAGCGCCGGCGATAATTGCGGGCGACGGGCTGCGGAATCGGCGAGGAAGGCGGCGGCGAGTCCACCCAGGGCGTGCCCCATCGGGAGTCGGCATTCGTTTGCCATATTCTTCCATCAAAACCGCTGCAGAAACTGCCACACCCGTCGCAAGACGTGAGAGGGGGCGAAAGTCCGCGTCCTTGTAAGTAACTGAAAACAAGCAGCTGATGGCTTCTGCAAATTCTATTTTCGCTTGACATTCGCCCGGCACGTCCCTAGAATGCGCTCACGGTAAAGGAGATTCCGCATGCCCCCATCTACTGACAAGCGAGAGCAGGACGAGCGCAACGAGCGCGGCAAGGCCGTCGAACTGGCCGTCGGCCAAATCGAGAAGCAGTTCGGCAAAGGCTCCATCATGCGCCTGGGCCAGAAGGGCGCGATTCAGATGATCGAGTCGATTCCGACAGGGTCGATCAGCATCGACTACGCACTCGGCGTCGGCGGGATGCCGCGGGGGCGCGTCATCGAAATCTTCGGACCGGAGTCGTCTGGCAAGACGACGCTGGCGCTGCAGGTGATTGCGCAGGCGCAGAAAATCGGCGGCGTGTCGGCGTTCGTCGACGCCGAGCACGCGCTCGATGCGGCGTACGCGAAGAAGCTCGGGCGTCGATCTCGACAATCTGCTCGTGTCGCAGCCGGACAACGGCGAGCAGGCGCTCGAAATCGTCGAGCTGCTCATCCGATCGAACGGCGTCGACGTCGTCGTCGTCGACTCGGTCGCGGCACTGGTGCCGCGCGCGGAAATCGAAGGCGAGATGGGCGACGCGCAGATGGGGCTGCAGGCGCGCCTGATGTCGCAGGCGCTGCGCAAGCTGACCGGCGCGGTGTCGAAGTCGAAGACGTGCCTCATCTTCATCAACCAGCTCCGCGAGAAGATCGGCGTCATGTTCGGCAACCCGGAAACGACGACCGGCGGCCGCGCGCTGAAGTTCTACTCGTCGGTGCGCGTCGATATCCGGCGCATCGCCAGCATCAAGGACGGCGACGCGGTGGTCGGCGGGCGCACGCGCGTGAAGATCGTGAAGAACAAGGTCGCGCCGCCGTTCCGCGAGGCCGAGTTCGACGTGATGTACGGCGAAGGCATCTCGCGCGAGGGCGATCTGCTCGACCTCGCCGTCGACAAGCGCATCATCGAAAAGAGCGGGACGTGGTTTGCCTATAGCGGCGAGCGGCTCGGACAGGGCCGCGAAAACGCCAAGAGCGTTCCTGCGCGAGAATCCGGAGACGTTCAAGAAGATCGAAGAGCGCGTGCGACAAGAGCTCGGGCTCGTTCGCGATACCGAGGTCGCACCGGTTTAAGCCGATCGCGCATGCTCAGCAGACTCCTCGAGGCCATTGGAAGGCTCGATTTCGCCGCCTTCCAGTGGCTTCGTTCACATCACTCGCCCTTCCTCGATGCCCTCATGGCCGGGCTCAGCGACATCGCGCGCGGCAGCGCGCATCTGGGTCGTCCTCGCCATTCTCATCGGCTTCTTGTATCGCTCTCGATGGCCGGCGGTCGTCCAGGTGCTGCTCGCCATCGGCTCTGACGTTTCTCATCACCGATTACGTCGCGAAGCCGTTCTTCAACCGCGCGCGGCCGTTCGAGAGCTACGCCGACTCTCGCGTCTACGGATACAGGCCGACGACGCGGTCGTTTCCGTCGGGGCATGCCGCCAGCGCCATCGCCGGCGCGTACGCGCTCGCGCGCCTCGCGCCCGAAGCGCGCGTCATCTTCTGGATGCCTCGCGGTGCTCATCGCGTTCTCGCGCGTGTATCTCGGCGTGCACTACCCTGGCGACGTGCTCGCCGGTGCGCTGTTCGGATTGGCAATCGGGAAATTTGTCGTCGGTGGGACGAAGTGGAGATACACGGGATCTAGAGATCTACGGATCTAGAGATCTAGGGATCTACGGATCTGGGGATCGCGTCCATGTCCGATGTTTTGATATAGTTATGAACTCCCACTACGCGGTTTCCCGCAACCGAGTGGCCAGGTAGCTCAGTTGGTAGAGCATACGACTGAAAATCGTAGTGTCGACAGTTCAATTCTGTCCCTGGCCACCAAACACAACCAATTCTCATCGGCTCTTTAGATCGTAGATCTCTAGATCTCAGATCTCTAGATCCGTAGATATTTGTCAGTCCCAATTCGCCGCCATCAGCATCAACAGCCCGATGAACGTCCCTGCGCCGATAGCGGAACCGACCGCCGCGGCCTTGACGCCATGTGGTGCCATTCGTCTTCAATTCGAGTTGCAGGATTTCATCATACGGAAACCGGCGCGCGCGGTTCAGGAATGCGCGATTTCAACTCGACCGTGATGCCATCGCGATCCACAACGGCCAGCACCGCTGTGTGCCGCTTGCCGTCCGTCGTTCGGACGCGCACGGTTGCCCCTATCGGCAACTTCTCGGCATACGAATACCAGTACGCCGGTGACCGCTCCACGATGATGCCCTGAGCCACAGCGAGGCCGGGCGTAAACAGGCATATCAAGTAAAATCGACGAAATCAGCTTCTTCACGGCTCTCCTCCGTTAGAAATCGACGCCCATTGCGAATCGCCATACCACATGGTCGACGTCACGCCGCAGACCGACCTTGACCTCGGCGTTGAAAAACGTTCTGTCGGAGACGTACATCTTGACGCCCGTTTTCAGGACCGCTTGTGCGAAGACGGTCGTCCTCTGCTCGCTGGATCCTGCGATCTCGACGGGAATACTGCGGTTCTCGAGAAAGGCGCTTCTCGTCTGCGGCAGCCGATCGAGCGAGACGCTGCGGCGCACAACGTCGGCGCCGGCGCCCACGTACGGATGCACCCACTCATTTCGCCCGAACTGGAACAACTGCGTGAAGCCGAGGCGTATGTCCTGTGACCTGTAGTCAGATAGCGCGAAGGTGTTGCCGCCCTGGCGCTCGATGGACTCGTAGACTTGACGTGTGCGAGGGCTGTTCCAGCTGGCCTCTACTTCCGTCTTGAGATGATCGGTCCAATAGTGGCCACCGCTGATACCCAGGAGCAGGCCCCCGTGCCAGAGTCCCTGATTCTGAACCGCATGTTCTGCCCCCGCCCAACCGATGGAAATATGCGCGTCGTTCTCAGGAATCCGAGGCGCCGTCTGGGCGGCCGCCCAGGCGGGCGTGGCACAGCACAGCAATACGACGAGTAAAACGCGCATCGCACCCTCCTGTTGGGGACTGCGCAAAGGGTGCGAAATTCAGCTCAGGCGCTCGAAGTCTGCCCGAGCTCCACGCGGACGACGTGCCGGCCGCTGCCGGGTTCGAGACGAATTCTACCGTCGGCGGCTGCCGTCCCATCGAGGCTGCAATTGACACGACACCACTCCCGGCTCGTCCGCTGTTGTCGACCTCGATGGCGTATTCGGCGCCCTCGATGCGCAGCGTCACTTTGTAGCCGGGCCATCCGGCGGGCACGCACGGCTCGATGCGAAGCCACTCGCCCTCGCGCTTGATGCCGAGCAGTGACTCGATCGTCACGCGATACATCCAGCCGGCGGCGCCGGTGTACCAGGTCCAGCCGCCGCGTCCGGCATGCCCGGGCGCGGAGTAGATGTCGGCTGCCACGGCGTACGGCTCGACGCGATAGCGCTTGACGTCGTCGCGATCGGACGATCGGTGGATCGGGTTGATGAAGCTGAGCAGCTCGTGCGCGACATCGCCGCGCCGCAGCAGCGCCTGCGCCAGCACGACCCAGAGCGCCGCGTGCGTGTACTGCCCGCCGTTCTCGCGCACACCGGGCACGTAGCCTTTGATGTACCCCGGGTTCGGCTCCGCCTTGTCGAACGGCGGCGTCAGGAGCAGGATCAGCCGATGCTCGCGATCGATCAGCCACTTCTCCACCGATGCCATCGCCTGGCGCGAGCGTTCCGGATCGCCAAGGCCCGAGATCACCGACCAGCTCTGCGCGATCGAATCGATGCGGCATTCGGTGTTCTGCGCCGACCCGAGCGGCGTGCCGTCATCGAAGTACGCGCGGCGGTACCATTCGCCGTCCCACGCTCCTTCGAGCGCCTCTTTCAGCCTCGCGGCGTGCGCGCGATAGACGCCGGCCTGCTGGCATCGCCGCGCGACTCCGCGAGCGCCGCAAATGGACCGAGCAGCGACGCCAGAAACCAGCCGAGCCACACGCTCTCGCCCCGTCCCTGTGCGCCGACTTCGTCCATGCCGTCGTTCCAGTCGCCGGTGCCGATGAGCGGCAGCCCATGGACGCCCGTCTCCATCGTCCGCGCGATCGCGCGCGTGCAGTGCTCGTAGATCGACAGCTCGCTCGTTCAGGCGCACGGGCGTTTCGTACACGCTGTGCTCGTCGGCGTCCGGGTGCGCGCTGCGCGATCAGCGGCGCCTTCGCGTCGAAGATGCCCCAGTCGCCCGTCACCCGCGCGTACTCCAGCGCCGCATACACCAGCCACAGCCGATCGTCCTCGATGCGCGTGCGCACGCCCTCGCCGCCCGGCTCGTGCCACCAATGCTGCACGTCGCCTTCGGGAAACTGCCGGCCCGCGGCGCGAATGATGTGACTGCCGCGCGATGCCGGCATCGAAGTGCAGAAATGCCAGGACGTCCTGCAGCTGATCGCGGAAGCCGAACGCGCCTCCAGACTGATAGAACGCCGACCGCGCGTGGAAGCGGCAGCTCAACGTCTGGTACACAAGCCATCGATTGGTCAGGATGTTCAGCGCCGCATCAGGCGTCTCGACTTCGACGGCAGACAGCCGCGTGTTCCACTGCTCGATGACCGCCTGAAGCGCCGTCTCCACCGCGCCGCGCGCGCGGTACGCCGCGACGAGCGCGCGCGCGGCATCCTCGTCGGCGCCTTCGCCGAGGAGGAACGTCACCTCGATCGATTCCCCCGGCGCGACGGTGATCGTCGTCTGCACGGCGCCGCACGGATCCAGCACGGCGCCCGACGCGCCCGGGCAGATGGACGAACTCCATCGCGAGCGGATCGGACAGCGTGCCGTTGCGGCCGATGAAGCTCGAACGATCGCCCGTCATCGACCGGCTCTGCGCGACGACGTCGATGAACGCCACGCGGCCGCCGAACGCGGCGCGGAACGCGTTGCGCGCGAACAGCGCGCCGCAGACGGTGTCGATCGACGTGACGATGTGGGCGGCCGAGCGCGAGCGTGTGTCGGACAGACACCAGTCCACGTAGTAGAAGGCGCTCAGCTCGCGCGGCGCGGTCGCGCCGTTGCGGATGCGGAGCCGCAGAATCTTGACGGGATCGTTCTCGGGCACGAACGCGGTGAGCTCCACGTCGAGCCCGCGGTGCCGATGACGTGTAGGTCGCGTATCCCTGCCCGAACTTCGCGACGTGCTTCACGGCTCCGGCCGCCGGGGCCGGCGTTGCGGTCCAGAACTCCCCGCTCTTGTCATCGCGCAGGTACACGACCTCGGACGGCGGATCGACAATCGGGTCGTTGCTCCAGGGAGTCAGCCGGTTGTGGATAGCTGTTCTCGGACCACGTCGCGCCGAAGCCCGAATCCGTCGCGATGAATCCGAAGCGCTCGTTCGCGATGACGTTCGACCACGGCGCCGGCGGGCGCGCCGACACGTGAAATTCCCTGCCGTCCGCGGTGAATCCGCCGAAGCCGTTGGCGAACACCAGCGGTTCGAGCGCGGGCGCAGCGGGCTCGCTCTGTGCCGGCACCGCCGGCTTCATCTTGATCTTCGGCGGCGGCGCCGACGGCAGCAGCGGCCGCCGCATCTGCACGTCGAGACCGCCGCGCGCACCTTCGAGGATCGCGCGCGCGACCGCGCGCAGCAGCACGCGATCCTCTTCGGCAAGGAGATCCGCGCGCCGAAGGAACAGACCGCCGGGCCGATCGAGCCATGCATGCGACGGGCTCGCCTCGGCCATCCGCTGCAGGTCGTCCTGCACGTCCTGGCGATAGCTCGTCGGGATTTCGTTGAGCACGACGAGGTCGAACTTGAAGCCCTCGCGCACGGAGGTACTCCTGCGCGCGGACGAGCTCCTGCGCGAGGCTGAGGTGCGCCGGCATCGGCGACCGTGACCAGCACGATTGGCAGGTCGCCGGAAATTCCGTACTTCCACAAATCAGGAGGCGTGCCGGTGCTGCGAAGTACGGCTTCGGGCGAGCGCAGGCGCGGATCTCCATAAATCACGCGGCCGGCAAGGCGCTGAAAGCGCGAGCCATCCTCACGGCTGACGCCGAGATGCCGAAGCTCGATCTCGCTATGCGTGCTGGCCAGCGCAAACGCGCGCCCGCACACCTGCGGATCGTGGTACTTCTCGATGAGCGCGCGGACGCCGTCTTCGTGTTCTGCCACGACGGTCGTGAACGAGACCCGCGCGGTCACGCCAGGCGGCACGCGCAGCCGCGCGCGAAGGCTCACGATCGGATCGAGCACGGCTCCCGTGGCGCCCGACAATGGCGTCGATGCTGGTGAGCGCGGCGGGCCTGCGGGTGCTCGCGCCGCGGCCGATGAAGTGCTCGCGATCGGTTTCGAATTCGACGGCATCACCCACCCGCGGCCGGCCGGCCAGCACATGACCCATATACAGACGCCGCTCGTGTCCGCGCGGCCGCCGCGCGCAGATGATGGCGTCGTAGTCGGGGACGGCCGACGATTCGATGAACAGGTTGCTGAACGCCGGATGCGCCAGATCGGCCGCATGCGGCGCGAGCACCACTTCGGCGTAGCTCGTCAGCTCGATTTCGCGGATGCTGCGCGAATGATTCGTGATCGAGATGCGGCGAATTTCCGCGTCGTCTTCGGGCGATACCGCGACTTCGGTGAACGTCTCGATCGCACCGTCGCGGCGGCGAATGATGGCGCGGTCGGGCGCGAACGTCGCCTCGTAGCTGTCGGCGTCGCGGCCGCTCGGCTGAAATCCCGCCGACCAGAATGTCCGTCTCACTCCCGTCCTCGACCGCGTGAGATCGCGCACGTAGCAGAACGTGCCCCACCCATCGCACGTGGAGTCTTCGCGCCAGCGCGTGACCGCGATATCGCGCCAGCGCGTGTAGCCTCCGCCGGCGTTCGTCAGCATCACGCTCAACGATCCGTTCGACAGCAGATGCGCGCGCGGCGTGACGGTGTGCGGCGTGACGTATCTGCGCACGTGCGACTGCACGACCCGCCCTGGCGTCTCCTCGACGCGGTGCTCTTCGGGCGGACGGTCGAGCGGCACCAGGTGCGGGCTGCGTTCCTGCAGCAGCAGTTCGGCGGCCTGCACGCGCGGATCGGCGTGAAAGCGCGCCTGCATGATGTTGTCGTTCAGGCAGTTGTTCAGCGCCACGAGGCTCATGCCGTGATGGTGCGCCATGTAGGTGCGCACGACGGCGCGGCGCTGCCCCGCCTCGAGGCGCTCCTTCGTGTAGTCGATGGCCTCGTAGTACCCCATCGGCCCGAGCGCGCCCTCCGATGCGAGATGCTCGAGATTCGCGATCACTTCCTTCGGCCGAAGCGGCGCCGCGAGCAGACAGGCGTACGGCGCGACGACCAGATCGTCCGCGAGACCGCGCTTCAACCCGATGCCGGGGACGCCGAAGGCGCGATATTGATAGTTCGCGCCGGTATCCTGCACGTTGTACGCGGACTCCGAGATGCCCCATGGCATGCCGGCCGCCTTCGCGTACTCGATCTGCCGGCTGATCACCGCGTGGTAGGTCTCGCTGAGCAGCGTGCGCGGATAGCTGCGCATGACGAGCAGCGGCATGAGGTACTCGAACATCGATGCGCTCCACGACACGAGCGCGCGGTGCGGCCCGACCGGCGTCATCAGCCGTCCGAGCTTGAACCAGTGCTCCTGCGACACGTGCCGCATGGCGATGGCGACGAAGCTGGCGAGCCGCGCTTCCGACGCCAGGGCGTCGTAGTACGTCGAGTCGCGCCGCCCTTCGGTCACGTTGTAGCCGATCGCAAACAGATGCCGCTCGCGATCGAAGAGAAAGTCGAGCTCGGTCGTGTGAATGAACTCCTCCAGCGCGCCGGCGATGCGCGCGGCCGTGGCTCGCAGCGTTGCGCTCGGACGTCGTCGGCCGATCGCTGGAACGCCGCGAGGTCGCGCGCGCCGCTCGCGGATCATCGACGCGGCCGCGTCGAGCCACCATACGGCGTCAGCGACCTTCGCGTCGCCGGCGGGCAGCCGATGCTGCGCGTCGTGCAGGCGCGCGCCGAGCACCGTGATTTCAGACGACACCGATCGAAGCCAGTCGCTGCACGCCGTCACGCCGACCGGTGTCTCGTCGACGACGGCGCGAATCCGGCGCACGTCTGCGCGGAAATCGCGCGCGCTGTCGCGACCGAGGCTGGCGACGACCGGCGTGGCATCGCGCTCGAAGAGATCCAGGACGTCCGACAGGCCGTCCTGAAAGCGGCGATCGATCAACACCTCGCTCTCGGCGATCGACGGCAGCGCAGTGGTGATCGTCATCAGGTAGCCGAGGAAGTTGCCGCTGTCGACCGTGGAGACGTAGAGCGGCGCCAGCGGCACGAGCGACTGGGTGTCGTACCAGTTGAAGAAATGCCCGCGATACCGCGGCAGCTTGTGCAGGGTGTCGACGGTGCGATCGAGCCGCGTCAGGCACTCGGCCGCCGAGAGGTATCCGAGATCCCACGCCGACACGGCCGCCATCATCTGCAGGCCGATGTTGGTCGGCGACGTGCGATGCGCGATCGGGTCGGGCCTGTTCTCCTGATAGTTGTCGGGGACGAGCCAGTTGTCGCCCGCGCGTGACGACTTCCTCGAAGAAGCGCCACGTCAGCCGCGCCGTGTGGCGCAGCTCGCGGCGCTCGCGAGGCTCGAGCACCTGCCGATCGCCTTGCCTCGGCAGGCCGGTGTGGTAGGCGAAGTACGGCGAGATGGCCCAGAGCGTGAGCACCGGCAGCGCCCACAACGCGCTCGACGGCTGCAACGCAATCACGGCGAGCGGCCAGCAACACCGCCATCAGCGGGGCCACCCACATTCGGCGCAGCACGAGCGGCCACTCCGCCCTGAAGGCGCGCCGCCGAGTCGGCCGCGGTCTCCCACTCGAGAAGATGCCGCTTGGTCGACGAGACGCACGAGCGTTCGCCCGATCGCGTCGACCATCACGACCGACTGATGTGCGAGAAACGCGCTGTGCAGGAGCACCTGGTGCAGGCTCGACGCGAGGTTGTCGCGCTCCGATCGGATGTGATCGCGCAGCCGCACCCCGCGCACGCGGTTGGCGAACGTCTGGCCCCACTGCACGTAGGCGGGAAAGAACAGCACCAGAAACGCCGTGCCCGTCCACAACGACGGACCGCCCGGCAGCACGAGCCACCCGGCCGCCAGCAGGACGATCAGCGCCAGCGGCAGCAGGCTTCGCCGGAGGTTGTCGGCGATCTTCCAGCGCGAGACCGCGGGCAGCGTCGTTCGCGCACGCGCGCGCCGCTCTGCGTCGGCACCGTGCGCCCGAGCCACGGCAGCAGCTGCCAGTCGCCGCGCACCCATCGGTGCAGGCGGGCCACCCATGTCAGGTAGTGGCTGGGATAGTCGTCGATGACTTCGAGGTCGGTGCAGAGCGCGACACGCGCGAACAGCCCTTCGAACAGATCGTGACTCAGCAGCGCGTTGTCCGGCACCCGGCCGTCCAGCGCTCGCTCGAATGCGTCGACGTCGTAGATGCCTTTGCCGACGTAGCTGCCCTCGCCGAAGAGGTCCTGATAGACGTCCGACACCGCGGTCGTGTACGGGTCGAGACCGACGTGCCCCGAAAACACCAGCGAGAACGTCGACGACGCCGCGCTGACCGCGCCGATCGCCACGCGCGGCTGAAGCACGGCATAGCCCTCGGTGACGCGGCCCGAGTCGCCGTCGAAGCGAGCGCGGTTCAACGGGTGCGCAAGCGTGCCGACGAGCTTTCGTCCGGCGTCGAGCGGCAGATCGGTGTCGGAGTCGAGCGTGATGACATAGCGCACGCTCTGCAGCTGTTCGCGGTCGCCGACCAGGATGTCGAACGTCGTGTCGAGGGCGCCTCGCAGCACGCGATTGAATTCGTGCAGCTTGCCGCGTTTCCGCTCCCATCCCATCCACAGCCCTTCGGACGGGTTCCATGTGCGCCGGCGGTTCAGCAGGTAGAAAGCGACTCGCCCCGTATCGCGCGTTCAGTCCGGCGATGAGCTCGACGGCCAGGTCGATGCACCTCCTGATCCGACGGGGTCGTTTCCGCGTCGGCGTCCGGAAGATCGCCGAGCAGCGCGAACCGGAGATTCTCGTCGTGATTGGCGAGCGCGCGCACTTCGAGCGCGTCGACGAGCTCCTTCACGCGGCCGGTCGACGACAGAATCGTCGGCACGGCGACGACCGTTCGCAGGTCGTCGGGGACGCCGTTGCGCAGCGCGAGCTTCGGCAGCGGCCGCGGCGGAATCAGCGTCGTGAGGATCGTGTTCAGGAAGCTCAGCGCCAGCTCGGATACCGGAAGCACGGTGACGAGCGCGACCAGCGCGATCATCCATGGCGACGCGCCGTTGTTTCGCGCGTAGAGCAGCAGGCTCGTCTCGAACAGCGCCGTGGTGAGCAGCCAGCGTTCCGAGGTATCCGATCGCCGGGTGCTTGAAGACGAGGCGCGCGACGCGCTCACCCGCTGTCGGCGCGTAGCCGACAGCCCGCTCGAGCTCGAACCGCCCGCGCGAGATCAGGTAATAGCCGACGTGATGCGCGCGATCGGCGTCCGGACGCTCGCGCCGCGCCTGCTCGGCAGACGCGATGGCGCGCTCGGCGACGTCGAGCTCGTTCGTGCCCGATCGCCGCGACAGCTGCTCCACCGATTTCCGGTATCGATCGCGCGTCGGCCGATCCATGTCGCGCATACGCGCCGGCGGGATCGCGCCGGAGGATTCGCTCGACGCGGCTGACCGCCTCGACAAACGTCGGCCAGTCGAGCGCCGACAGCACGCGCATGGTGCCGATGATGTTGGCGATGGAGAGCTGATCGATGGCCTCGCGCTGCTGCTCGATGCGCAGCACTTCGTCCGATGACTGGCCGCGCGCGCCCAGTCGCGTCTGCAGCCACCGCCACGCGGCGGTCGATGCGACCGATTGGTCGCGCAGGTTGTGGAGAATCTCGACGAGAAAGGTCGACGATGCCTTGTCGGTGAGCTGGCGCAGACGCCGCTCGGTCTCCGGAATCTGCAGCAGCTCGGTCGCAAACGTCCGCGCGGCGTCTCTGTCCTGCCGCGCGCGCAGCGTCTGCACGGCGAGACCGCAGAGATTCTCGACGAGCGCCAGCCGCAGCATGATCGGTATGGCCCAGAGCTCGCCGATCGTGAGCGGCGCGATCTCCTGATAGGCGTCGGCGAATCGGCGCAGCAGCTCCTGATCGAAACGACCGGCCGTGTGGGTGACGAAGTCGCGCGCGAACACATAGACGCGCGGATAGCGGCGCCATCGTCCGCTGACGAGCGTCGGCAGCTCCTCGTAATAGCGCCGCGGGAGATTGCGGCGGATTTCGAGCAGCTGTGCCCGGACGACGTAGTGGTTGTCGCGCAGCCATTCTTCGGACGGCGTCTCGGCCGGCTCCGACAATCCCGCCTCCGAGAGCTTCTTGTAGATCTGTTCGAGGCGCGCGGCGTTGCGCTCGAGGCGCGCCAGCAGCTCGCGCCGCGGCCCGCCGCTCCCGGTCGCGGAATGCCCCGCCGCAAGTTGCCGCGCATGGGCCTCGAGCTGATCCAGCGGCAGCGGCGCACGACCGCCTTCGAAGGCGTCGTCGACGTCCGGCTCCGCGCCGGTCACTGAAGTGGGTGCTAGTTCGGATGTTGGTGTTCACTGAGGACAAAGAGAAACGCTTCCTTGCACAGGAAGTGCCAAGTTTCGAACACTTCTCAGCGTCACGAGGTCAGCAGCTGAGCACTGACGCGGTTTGCGACACCTGGGGCTGCTGCTGATAGCATTCCATTGTGCTCCACCTTATCGCATATGCCTCGAGCCTGATACCACCGTTCGCCTCGACATCTGGCTCGACGTCGCGTGCCTGTATCGCACGCGCTCCGAGGCGCAGAAGGCGTGTCAGGGCGGAAAAGTCGAGGTCAACGGCCAGAGCTGCAAGCCGCATCGGCAGCTCCGCGTCGGCGACGAGCTTCGACTGAGCCGGCCGTTCGGCCGCAAACAGACGGTCACCGTGCTCGGCCTTGCCGATCGGCATCTGCCGAAAGCGGAAGCGCGGCTGCTCTATCAGGACACCATCGCCGCCATTGTCGGAGGAAGAAAAGGAAATGCGCCGGATCGAGCGGGTGTACCGCGCGAACATGCAGCGTTCGCACACGCCCGACAAGCGGGAGCGCCGCGCGCTGCGAAAGCTCAAGGGCGCTAGCCTTGCCGCCGAGGCCGCAGGCTAGAGCAGATCGTTGTCCAGCTGATCGACTCGGTGGGCCGCCTCTTCTTCGTCGGCCTCGACGTGCGGATGCTTTCGCGCATAGAAGAACGCAATCGCGAAGATCACGACGATCAGGCCCAGCGCCAGCCACTTCGGAATCTCGAAATGCACTAGCCCTGCTGGTGCGCAAATTCGAGCAGCAGCTTGATGCCGACCCACGCGATGATGACGAACGCGCCGTCGACGAGCGCGGGATATTTCTGAATCAGCGCAAGCAGCTTGCCGATGACCAGCCGCATGGCGATGATGCCGAGGACGCCGCCGGTGAGAATCACCCACGTCTTGTTCGACATCGCCACGGCCACGAGAATCGAGTCGATGGCGAACACGATGTCGGTGAGCTCGACCTTGACGACCGTCGTCCAGAACGCTGACAGGCCGAACATCGCCCTCGCGGGTTTCGGCGCGCGTCGGTCGTGCCCCTCTTCTCCGCCGGAGAAGTGCGCGTACGGGCAGATACAGCAGATACGCCGCGCCGGCCAGCTTCACCCAGCTGAGCTCGATGAGGTACACGGCCAGCAGCGTCGCGACGCCTCGGAAGAAGAAGGCGCCGAGGATGCCGTACCGAAGGGCTTGCTTCTGCTGATGCTTTGGAAGTCCGACAGCACGAGCACGGCCAGAACCAGCGCGTTGTCAGCACTTAGCAGGCCTTCGAGCAGGACCAGCAGGACGATGGTGATGAGGTCAGGCCATTCAAACATGTCGGCGCCTATCATATGATGAATTAACGCAGTGAATTAGGCGCTATCCTTGCAAGAGGACGCGCCTGCGGATCAACGCGATGGACTTCAAGGACTACTACGCAACGCTCGGCGTTTCCAAAACCGCCAGCGCCAAGGAGGTGAAGCAGGCCTTCCGGAAGATGGCGCGCAAGTACCATCCGGACGTCAACCCCGGCGACAAGTCCGCCGAAAGCCGCTTCAAGGAAATCAACGAGGCGTACGAGGTCATCGGCGATCCCGACAAGCGGAAGAAATACGACGAGCTCGGCTCGAACTGGAAGATGTACGAGCAGGCGCAGCGCGGGGGCGGTGGTGCGGAGCCGGCGGATTCGATCCCAGCCAGTGGAACCCCAACTTCGGCGGCGGTGCGACGGCGGACAGGGCAGCTATCGCACCATGACGCCCGACGAGATGCGCGATCTCTTCGGCAACGAAGATCCGTTCTCCGATTTCTTTCACGCATTTTTCTCCGGCGGCGGCGAACCGCAGATGCGCGGTCGCGGCGGGCGCGCGGGATCTCGCGCGTCGAGCCCGCGCCAGGGCCGCGACGTCGAGCACCCGTTGGACCTGTCACTCGAGGATGCGTACAGAGGCGCGACCCGGCGCCTGTCGGTGCAGCACGACGGTCAGTCGCGCAACGTGGACGTGAGAATTCCCGCCGGAGTGGGAGAAGGTTCACGCGTCCGCGTCTCGGGCGAGGGAGAGCAAGGCGCCGGCGGCGCCGCGTCCGGCGATCTCTACCTGCGCATCCACATGACGCCGGATACGCGATTCGAGCGGAAGGGACAGGACTTGCACGCGAAGGTGCGCGTGCCCGTGACGACGGCGGTGCTCGGCGGCGAGGCCGAAGTGCCAAACCCGGGCGGCAAGCCGATTCGGCTGCGCATCCCTCCCGGAACCCAGAACGGGCAGGTGTTTCGTCTAAAGGGTAAAGGCATGCCCATCGTCGGCAAGCCCGACGAGTTTGGCGACCTGTATGCCACGGTCGAAGCGGAACTTCCGCGCCAGTTGACGCCCGAAGAGCGCGCGCATTACGAGGCGCTCGCAAAGCTGGCCGGGGGAAAACCTCAGCGGCGTAGCGGTCCGGCGTAAAGCCGGACCCGGAACAATCGATGAATCTGAACAAGTACACCGAGAAGGCGCAGGAAGCGATCCTCGCGGCGCAACGGCTCGCCGAGCAGAGCAACCACGCCCAGATCGACCCCGAGCATCTGCTGCTGGCGCTCGTCGAACAGGCCGACGGCATCGTCCCGGCGCTGCTGCGCAAGATGAGCGTCGAGCCGAAGCCTGTGGCCGACCAGCTGCGCGCCGAGCTGGCGAAACAGCCCGCCGCCTACGGCGGATCGCAGCCGACGCTCTCCCCGCGCTTCCGAAAGGTCACGGAGGCCGCCGAGACCGAAGCCGAGCGGTTGAAGGACGAGTTCGTCAGCACCGAGCATCTGCTGCTCGGCATCGTCGAGCGAGGGTGGGCGCAGCGTGTCGGCGCGCATCCTCCAGCAGTACGGGATTACGAAGGATCGGATCTTCGAAGTCCTCACACAGGTGCGAGGGGCGCAGCGCGTCACGGATCAGAATCCCGAGGCCAAGTACGAGGCGCTCGAAAAATACGGGCGCGATCTGACGGAGCTTGCGCGCCGCGGCAAGCTCGATCCGGTCATCGGGCGCGACGAAGAGATTCGCCGCGTCATTCAGGTGCTCTCGCGCCGCACGAAGAACAATCCGGTTCTCATCGGCGAGCCCGGCGTCGGCAAGACCGCCATCGTCGAAGGGCTGGCCGGGCGCATCGTCAAGGAGGACGTGCCCGAGGGGCTCAAGAAGAAGAAAATCATCGCGCTCGACATGGGCGCGCTCATCGCGGGCGCGAAGTACCGCGGCGAGTTCGAAGACCGTCTCAAGGCGGTTCTCAACGAAGTCTCGCAGTCCGAGGGGCAGATTGTCCTCTTCATCGACGAGCTTCACACGGTCGTCGGCGCCGGCGCGGCGGAAGGATCGATGGACGCGTCGAACATGCTCAAGCCGATGCTCGCGCGAGGCGAGCTCCACACGATCGGCGCGACCACGCTCGACGAATACCGGAAGTACATCGAAAAGGACGCGGCGCTCGAGCGGCGGTTCCAGCCGGTCGTCGTCAGCGAGCCTACCGTCGAAGACACCATCAGCATCCTGCGCGGGCTGCGGGAGCGGTACGAGATTCATCACGGCGTTCGCATCAAGGACGCGGCGATCGTGGCGGCGGCGGTGCTCTCGCACCGCTACATCACCGATCGCTTCCTGCCGGACAAGGCGATCGATCTCGTCGACGAAGCGGCGTCGAAGCTGCGGATGGAAATCGACTCGATGCCCGCCGAGCTCGACGAGATCAATCGTCGCGTGATGCAGCTCGAGATCGAGCGCGAGGCGCTGCGAAAAGAGAAAGACAAGGCCTCGAAGGAGCGCCTCGAGAAGCTCGAGAAGGAGCTCGCCGATCTGAAGGAAGAGCACACGACGCTGATGGCCCGCTGGCAGCAGGAGAAGGAATCCATCCAGCGCCAGCGCAAGCTCAAGGAAGAGCTCGAGCAGCTGCGCCTGGAGATCGAGCGCGCGCAGCGCGGGGGCGACTACGGCAAAGCGTCGGAGCTGCAGTACGGCCGGCTGCCCGAGCTCGAGCGGCATGATGCGCGCCGAGGAAGAACGCGTGGCGTCCGCGGCCAAGCAGGGACAGGCGATGCTCAAGGAAGAGGTCGACGAGGAGGACATCGCCGACGTCGTCAGCAAGTGGACGCACATTCCCGTCAGCCGTTTGATGGAGGGAGAAATCCAGAAGCTCATCCACATGGAAGAGCGCCTTCATCAGCGCGTCGTCGGGCAGGACGAGGCGATTCGCGCGGTCGCGAATGCGATTCGCCGCGCACGCGCAGGCTTGCAGGATCCGAATCGCCCGCTCGGCAGCTTCATCTTCCTCGGTCCGACGGGCGTCGGCAAGACCGAGCTCGCGCGCGCGCTGGCCGCGTTCCTGTTCGACGACGAGCACGCGATGATTCGCATCGACATGTCGGAATACCAGGAGAAGCACACGGTCTCGCGTCTGCTTGGAGCGCCTCCGGGATACGTCGGCTACGAAGAGGCCGGACAGCTGACCGAAGCCGTGCGGCGGCGCCCCTACTCTGTCGTGCTGTTCGACGAGATCGAAAAAGCGCACCCGGAAGTGTTGAACGTGCTGCTCCAGCTGCTCGACGACGGCCGCCTGACCGACGGCAAGGGGCGCACGATCGATTTCAAGAACACCGTCGTCATCATGACGTCGAACCTTGGAAGCGCGTTCCTCGCGGATCTCGGCGATCGCGGCGTCGACGAAGGAGTCCGGCGCGAGGTGATGGACGCGTTGCGCGCGCATTTCCGTCCCGAGTTCATCAATCGCGTCGACGAAATCATCGTGTTCCATCCGCTCAGCCGCGAGCAGATGAAGACGATCATCGACATCCAGGTGAAAGGTCTGCTGAAGCGGCTGGAAGACCGGAAGATTTTCGTTGTCGCTCACCGACACGGCGAAGGAGTGGCTGGTGCGCGAGGGCTACGATCCGGCGTACGGCGCGCGTCCGCTGAAGCGCGCGATTCAGCGGCACATCCTCGATCCGCTCGCGATGCGCGTGCTCGAGGGGGAATTCCGCGAAGGCGACCTCGTGCAGGTCGATGCGGGCCCGGCAGGCCTGCAGTTCGCCAAGCAGCAAGCCGAGCGTGCGGCACGTAACAGGAGACCATTGCCGCCCGCATCCCGCACACCGCAATCCGCGTGGAGAGCGCCGCTCGGTGCCTCGCCGGCCCTCCGGCACGATGTGGTACGGCCTCGCCTTCCTGTTTCTGCTTGTGCTGGCGCAGACGTACTTCCTGGTGCCTGCCGGACGGCAGGTTCCCTACAGCGAGTTCAAGTCGCTTGTCGCGCAGGGCAAGGTCGCCGAAGCCACTGTCGGCGAGCAGATCATTCGCGGCACGCTGAAGCCTGTCGATGCGAACGCGAAGCCCGAACCGTTCGTGACGACGCGCATCGAGGATCCGTCGCTCGTCGCCGAGCTCGAGAAGAGCGGCGTCAAGTACACCGGCGAGCTCATGAACCGCTGGCTGCCCGAGCTGCTGAGCTGGATCATTCCACTGCTGCTGCTCGTCGGCCTCTGGAGTTTCTTCTTCCGGAAGATGGGCGGCGCCGAAGGCGGCGTCATGGCGTTCGCGCGCAGCAAGGCGAAGATTTACGCCGAGGACGACGTGAAGGTGCGCTTCGGCGACGTGGCAGGCGTCGACGAAGCCAAAGAAGAGCTGATGGAGATTGTCGAATTCCTGCAGCATCCGAAGAAGTACACGAATATCGGCGGCCGCATACCGAAGGGTGTGCTGCTCGTCGGCCCTCCGGGCACGGGCAAGACGCTGCTCGCCAAGGCGGTCGCCGGCGAGGCGAAGGTGCCCTTTTTCAGCCTGAGCGGATCCGAGTTCGTCGAGATGTTCGTCGGCGTGGGCGCGGCGCGCGTGCGCGATCTGTTCGGCCAGGCCGAGGCGAAGGCGCCGTGCATCGTCTTCATCGACGAGCTCGACGCGCTCGGGAAAGTGCGCGTGCAGGGACCGATGGGCGGCCACGAAGAGCGCGAACAGACGCTCAACCAGCTGCTCGCCGAGATGGACGGCTTCGACTCGCGCAAGGGGGTCATCATCATGGGCGCGACCAACGGCCCGAGGTGCTCGATCCTGCGCTGCTGCGCCCCGGCCGCTTCGATCGCCAGGTGCTCGTCGACAAACCCGATGTGCGCGGCCGCGAAGAGATTCTCCGCATCCACGCGCGCCAGGTGAAGATGACGCCGAACGTCGACCTGCGGGTCGTCGCGCAGCGGACGGCCGGGTTCGCGGGCGCCGATCTCGCCAATCTCGTGAACGAGGCTGCTCTTCTGGCCGCGCGCCAGAACAAAGAAGCGGTCGAGATGAGCGAGTTCAACGACGCGATCGATCGGCTCATCGCCGGGCTCGAAAAAAAGCGCGTCATGAGCGTGCGCGAGCGCGAGACGGTTGCGTATCACGAATCGGGCCACGCCATCGTCGCGAGCGTGCTGCCGGGACTCGATCCCGTGCACAAGATCTCGATCGTGCAGCGCGGGTTCGGCGCGCTCGGCTACACGATGCAGCTTCCGCTCGAAGATCGCTATCTGCTGACGCGAAAGGATCTCGAGAATCAGATGTCCGTGCTGCTCGGCGGGCGCTCCGCGGAGGAAATTGCCCTTGGAGAAATCTCAACCGGCGCGCAGAACGATCTGCAGCGCGCCACCGACATCGCCCGCGCGATGGTGACGCAGTTCGGCATGAGCGAAGAGCTCGGAACGGTCAACTACGAAGGCTCGCGCAGAAATGCCTTTCTCGATATCCCGATGGGACCCGAGCGGGGCCCGTACGGCGAGGACACCGCGCAGCGGATCGACTCGGAGGTCAAGCGGCTGCTGGAAGACGCCCACGATCGAGCGCGACAGGTCATCGACGAGCGGCGTCACCTGCTCGAGCTGATCACACGCCGACTGCTGGAGAAGGAAGTGATCGAGGGGGCCGAGTTGCAGGAACTGATTGCGCAGTCGGCTGCGCAATCAGTTCCGTGACCTACGAGCTACCAGCTACCACCTACCAGCTAGCTCTACCATTTCATCTGGAAGGCCAGCCGCGTCAGGCGGCCTTGCAGAATCGTCTGAATCTGGCCGAGCGACGTGCCCACCTGGCTGTTCGCGCGAAAACACGGCATTGCCGTTCAGCAGGTTGAACCAGTCGATCTGTCCTGAGAAGGTCTTGCGTCCCGCGCGGAACGTCTTCTTCACGTTGAAGTCCACCTGGTTGTAGCGCGGATAGTACAGCGAGCCCGGTTCGGTCACTGCAACCGTCTCCGTTCTCGTGCGCCCGCCACGGGGGCGAACGCACGGCCAGGCGGTTCCCAGGTGATGACGCGCTCACCGCCCGCGTAGCTCTGCACCACCGCGCCGAGGTCGATGCCCCAGCGCACAGGCACGCTGCCGGCCATCTTGAATTCGTGCCGGAACGGCATGTCGAAGGCTCCCTGATCGCAGAACGCACCGCCGGCCGCGACGTTCGCGCCCGTGTACCGGTCGGCGGTCAGCACGCCGTTCGGATTGTCGTCGTTCGCGCAGAAGTTCGAGATGTTCTTCTCGACCGTCCAGCTGCCGAACACCGTTCCGCCTCCCGCCATTCTCGCGTTCAGAGCGAAGTCGAAACCGTTATATGTCGATGACAGGTCCGGCAGCGTCTTGTCGCGCTGCTGCGACGTGTAGACCGGCAGCTTTCCGCGATTCAGGTTGTAGATCGTGACCAACTGCCCGGGGCTGACAAGCGCCGCGACCTCAGGATCCCGAGCCACGTCCGCCGGCAGCGGCGCCTGGAACGATCGTGTAGTCGGCGTGCGTGATGAGCTCTCGATCGAGCATCTCCATATCCTGGAACGTGCGCCGATAGTACTGAGCAATCACGGACACACGCGAGAACAGCTGATGCTGCACGCCGACCGTAATTTCGGTGTTTCTCTCGCGCTTGATTTCCGGATCGAAATCGCGATCTTCGCGGATACCGAACGTCGCGCCGCCGGGTCCGATTTCGTGCGCCTGCGCGATGTCGTCCCTGTCGGTCGGCAGCGCGCCACGCCGGTCGCGCACGCGTTGCCGGCCGCGTTGATCGTGCAGTCGAACCAGTTGCGGGTCTCGTTTGCCGCGCCCGGCGAGTACCGATCGGCAAAGCCGCCGGTCAGCGGATCGAGATACCGGCTGAAGCTGGCCTTCAGCGCCGTGCGGCCGTCGCCGAACAGGTCATACGCCATGCTGACGCGCGGCGAGACGTCCCACAGCCACTGCGGCACGTGTTCGCGCTCTGGGAAGTAGCGCTCACCCGCGAACCGCCCCGCCGGCATCGAGGTCGCTTCAATCATCGAGTCGAAGTTGTCGACGCGCACGCCGAGGTTCAGCGTCAGCCGCTTGATCGTCCATGAGTCCTGCGCGAAGATGCCCAGGTCGTAGTTGACGTAGCTGAACCGGTTGTACGGCGTCGTGTACACCACCACCGACTGAGGCTGGCCGTTGGTGTACCGCTGGACCAGGTCGGCCTGCCGGTCGGTAAACACGTGGACCGGACCGAACGAGTCGGCGAACCCAACTTTGAAGTTGTGGCTGCCGGTGACATACGACATCGAGCTGACGACGCGGAAGCCGGCATCGGCCGTTCGCTGATCCTGTCCGTTCGAGACCCACGCCGAGCAGCCGAACGAATACGCACAACGCGGCGTAACCATCAACGCGTTAGTGGACTCGCGGCGCGCGTTGTTCAGCCATGCCGGGTTGATCTGACCGTTGGCGAGATAGCGATCCAGCCTGACCTCCGGAAGGTTGAAGCCTGTCCAGTGCTGGTACGAGCTCGAGTATCCGGCCTCGAACAGGATCTTGCTGCGTCAGCGTGCTGGTGAACTTGCCCTGCCCGACGCCGTAGTGCGCCTGGTGCGGATCGCGCTGCGTGCCCGAGCGCGGATCCTGTCCGAAGCCGAAGTCCTTGCCCTTGCGCTTCCACGTGCGTTCGAAGAACACCGCGAACTTGTTCTTCGGGCTGACCTGCCAGGTCACCCGTCCGAGCACGTCGCGGATGTACTGGTCCAGCGTGCTGCGAATCAGCTCGCCGTCAGGCGCCGTGACATATTCGTCGACGTTCGCGACCAGCTCGTCGGTCGAGATGTGGCGCGCCGAGACGAAGAACCACAGTTTGTCCCGCCAGATGGGCCCGCCCATCGACGCGTTGAAGTTCTGAATGTGCGCGATGCCGTTCGCGCTCGTGAAGTTCTGCGCGCGCATCTCGTCGCTGACGTTGTTGCTCTGCCAGCTGCCGTCGGAGCCGCCGATGAAGATGCTGCCGCTGACGCTGTTGCCGCCGTCCTTCGGAATCATGTTCGTGCGAAGGCCGCCCGACTGAATCTCCGCGGGATGCGCGCTCGTGCTGACGGTCACCTCGGCGCTGAGCGCGTCGTTGATGTAGCTCTGCTGGTTCGAGGTCTCCTGGCTGTTCACGCTCATGCCGTCGATGTGCTGCACGGTGTGCTTCGCGGCGATGCCGTGGCCGCGCGGATTGGTCTGCTCCATCTGCCGCGACCCGCCGACGTCAGGCGTGCCGAGCCGAATGCCGGGCACCATCATGCCGACCGACATGATGTTGCGCGTCGAAGGCAGCGCGTCGATGAGGTCGCGCGTCAGCACCTGCGTGCGCGTCGCCTGCGTCACGTCGACCAGCGGCGTCTGCCCAGACACCGTAATCGTCTCTTCGAGCGCGCCGACCTTCAGATCGGCGTTCGCCGTGACCGCGACGCCGCCCGGCACTTCAAGGCCGTCGCGGACGACGGTGTTGAAGCCGGTCAGCGTGAAGGTGAGGCGATATATGCCGGGACGAAGGTCGATGATGTTGTAGCGCCCCTGGTCGTCGCTGACGGCGGACCTGACTTTCTCGATGAGCACCGGGCTCGCCGCCTCGACCGTGACGCCAGGCAGCACGCCGCCCGATTCGTCGCGAATGACGCCGTTGATTTGACTTTGTGCGGTCGCAATACCTGGCAGGAGCAGCACACAGGCAAGCAGAGAACAGCAGAATAGCGCCAAGCTTCCGCAACCATAGGATGACCTCCATCAATCGGACGTTGCCGGATGACGACAAATGTCGGGCGGTCGGCGACTACCGTGAAGACTGTAGTTTTTCAGCCGTTATACCATGGATTTGTTTGAATGCGGCGCGGCGTCGCAGCGAAACTGCCGCGATCCATTTCGATGAATATGTCCCTTCGCCTTCGCCGTGGCGATTGTCGCGATTTGTCTGGGCGCGGTGCCTGCGCGGCGCACAGGAACGGCTCACCTTTACGCGTGATGTCGCGCCCGTTCTGTTCGAGCATTGCGTCACCGTGCCATCGCCCCGGACAGACGGCGCCGTTCAGCCTGCTGACCTACGAGGACGTGCGCCCTCGCGCCACGCGCATTGCAGACGTCGTGCGGAACCGCGCGATGCCGCCATGGAAGCCCGAGCCGGGCCACGGCCAATTCCAGCGGGACAGGCGGATGACTCGACGCGGGAGATCGCGGTAATCCAGGAATGGGTCGCGCAGGGGATGATGCGAGGCAGTCCGGCAGATCTCCCGCCTCCTCCGACGTTTTCCGATGCCTGGCAGCTCGGCACGCCGGATGTCGTCGTGCAGATGGCCGAGGCCTACGTGCTGCCGGCACAACGCCGCGACGTCTTTCGCACGTTCGTCATTCCGATTCCCCTGAATGCGGCCGCCTACGTCAGGGCGGTCGAGTTTCTGCCGGGCAATGCCGAAGGTCGTGCATCACGCGAACATCAAAGTCGATCGCACGCGTCTGTCGCGGCGGCGCGACGACGATGAGCCGGGCGCCGGATACGAGGGCGGCGGCAGCCGTGAGGCCAAATTTCCCGACGGCATGTTTCTCGGCTGGACGCCCGGCCAGTCGCCGCGCGTGTCTCCCGACGGGCATGAGCTGGCGCCTCGAACCGCAGAGCGATCTCGTCGTGGAGCTCCATCTGATGCCTGGCGACGAACCAGAGCCCGTGCAGGTGAGCGTCGGATTGTTCTTCACCGACGAGCGTCCGTCGCGAACCGGCTACATGCTGAGACTCGGCCGGCAGGATATCGATATCGCCGCCGGGCCGCCGCGATTACGTCAACGCCGACGCGTATACGCTGCCGGTCGACGTCGACGCGCTCGCCGTGCAGCCGCACGCGCACTTTCTGGCGAAGGAAGTGCGCGCGTGGGCGACGCTGCCGGATGGCGCGATCGTCCCGCTCATCTACATCAAGGATTGGAACTTCCACTGGCAGGACGTCTACACGTACGCGCAGCCGCTGCCGCTGCCCAAGGGCACCGTCATCGAGATGCGCTACACGTACGACAACTCCTCCGCGAATCGCGCGAATCCGAATCGTCCTCCGCGGCGCGTCACGTTCGGCCAGACGAGCGCGTCCGAGATGGGATCGCTGTGGCTGCAGGTGGTGCCTCGGCGTCCCGCAGATCTCGCGCGTCTCGAGCAGGACTTCGGGCCGAAGATTCTGCGCGACGATATCGCCGGCAACGAGAAGTGGCTCGAGGTCGAGCCGCGCAACGCGCAGCTGCGCGCCGAGCTCGCCGCGTGCTACCTCGAGGCGAATCGCCCGGCCGATGCGCTGATGCAGCTGCACGGAGGCGGCGCGGCTTGGATCCGACGGCAGGCCGGCACTACGACGTGGGCCGAGTGCTGCTCATCCAGCAGGACTACATGCCGCTGCGGAACGTGCGTTCCGAACAGCGCTCGCGCTGAAGCCCGCATTCGCGGAAGCGCTCTACGGGCTCGCCGTCGTCCGGCACGGGCAGCACAACCTCGACGAGGCGATCGAGTTGTACGGGAGAGCACTCGGCGCCGATCCGTCGAACGTCCGGGTCATTACAATCTCGGGCGCGCGTTGGCCGAGCGCGGACAGATCGATCGCGCGATCCAGAGCTATCAGAGAGCCATCGAGCTGGCGCCCGGAGGACGCCGACGCGCATCAGAGCCTCGCGCGCGCGCTCGTCATGCAGAACCAGCTCGCCGAAGCGATCTATCGCTACCGCCGCACGCTCGAAATCGAACCCGATCGCGTCGGCGCCCTGCTCGATCTCGCGTGGATTATCGCGACGGCGCCGAACGTGGAGCTGCGCGTGCCGGCCGAAGCGGTGCGTCTCGCAGAGCGCGCCGTCCGACTCACCGAACGGCGACGAATGCGACAGCACTCGACACGCTGGCCGCCGCGTATGCAGCCGCAGGCCAGACCGATCGCGCGGTTGCAACCGCGGAGAATGCGTTGAAGGTTGCGATGGAGAGCCGGCGAGCGGGAGCTCGCCACAGCGATTCGCGCGCGGCTCGAGCGCTACGCGCAAACGGTGAAACCGTAAACGGTAAACCGTTACTACGTGCGCCGGCTTGTCTTGCGATCCAGGCACTGCCGCTTCGGCCGCCTGAAATCCGATCTTCGAGTGCGTGCCGTCGCAGAACGGCTTCTTCGTCGACGCGCCGCACCGGCACAGCGCGAATCGGCCGCTTCGCAATCGGATACGGATTGCCGTTCCAGTCGACGACCGTCACCTCGTCATCGCCCTCGACGCGGTAGGGACCGTTCTGTCGGACGTGAATGATCGTCGCCATTGACTCCCCGACTCTTGTTCCCGACTCTATTCCCCTAGCCCATTTTCTGCATCGCCGAGAGGAACTCGGTGTTCCCCTTCGTCTTGCCCATCTTGTCGAGCAGCAGTTCCATCGCCTCGACGGGCGACAGCGGGTTCAGCACCTTGCGCAGCACCCAGATCCGCATCGAGATCTTCCTTCGGGATGAGCAGCTCTTCCTTGCGCGTGCCGCTCTTCTGCAGATCGATGGCCGGGAAGACGCGCTTGTCGGCGAGCTTCCGATCGAGATGGATTTCCATGTTGCCCGTCCCTTTGAACTCTTCAAAGATGACGTCGTCCATGCGCGAGCCGGTGTCGATGAGCGCGGTGGCGATGATCGTGAGCGAGCCGCCCTCTTCGATGTTGCGCGCGGCGCCGAAGAAGCGCTTCGGCTTCTGCAGCGCGTTCGAATCGAGACCGCCCGACAGCACTTTGCCCGACGGCGGAATGACGGTGTTGTAGGCGCGCGCGAGACGCGTCACGGAGTCGAGCAGAATCAGCACGTCTTTCTTGTGCTCGACAAGGCGCTTCGCCTTTTCGATGACCATCTCGGCGACCTGCACGTGGCGCTGGGCCGGCTCGTCGAAGGTCGACGAGATGACTTCGCCGTCGACCGATCGCTGCATGTCGGTGACTTCCTCCGGACGCTCGTCGATGAGCAGCACGATGAGAAATACTTCGGGATGGTTCTGGACGACCGACTGTGCGATGTTCTGCAGCAGCATGGTCTTGCCGGTGCGCGGCGGCGCCACGATGAGGCCGCGCTGCCCCTTGCCGATCGGGCGTCCACAGATCCATCACGCGCGCCGAGAGGTTCTCGCCCGTCGTCTCGAGCTTGAGCCGCTCCTGCGGATAGAGAGGCGTGAGGTTTTCGAAGAACAGCTTGTCGCGCGCCTGCTCCGGCTGCTCGAAGTTGACCGCCTCGACCTTGATCAGCGCGAAATAACGCTCGCCTTCCTTCGGCGGACGAATCTGCCCTGAGACCGTGTCGCCGGTCTGCAGGTCGAACTTGCGAATCTGCGACGGCGAGACGTAGATGTCGTCGGGACCCGGCAGGTAGTTGTAGTCGGGCGCGCGCAGGAATCCGAACCCATCCGGCAGCACCTCGAGCACACCTTCGGAGAAGATGAAGCCGCTCTGCTCGGTCTGCGCTTTCAGGATCTGGAAGATCAGCTCCTGCTTGCGCATGCCCGGTCGCACCGGCGACGTTCAGCTCTTTGGCGATCTGGGTGAGCTTCTGAATGCTCATGTCCTTCAGCTCGCCGATGTTGAGCCCTTCACCCCGGCGCTGCCCCTGACCCTGACCTGCTGCTGCGGCGGCCGCTGCGGCGGCGGCGGCGCAGGCGAGGACGCTGTCGCTGTCGCAGGGCGGCTGCGTCGCCTGCGGCGGTTGCGGCCGCCGTCGCCGTAGCGCGGCGGCAGCGGCCGTTGGCGGTAGCCGCTGGCGGCGGTGCGGGCGTGTCGGCGGTGGCCGTGGGTTGATCTGGTGACGCCGCTAGTTCGTTGGCAGAACCGCGCGACGCCGGATTTTGGCGCTTGTGATTTGTGGGCATAGATTCGTGCTGGTTGTTTTGGGGTGTGATGTGCGCACGCCTAGAGACAGGCAGCGTGGGCGTTACGGTACCGGAACAAGGTTGAACGTGTGATCAAATTGCGGGGAAATCCGTGCTTATTAACACCGCGGGTCCGAGAGAAAAAGCCCGCGTCCCATTCAGACAGGATTTAATACTGTCTGCGAGTATAGGACCCGCCCTGCACGCTGTCAAGCGACTGAAGGCCACTTCAGGTCTATGCGTACGGGTTCTCGCCAATCCCGATGATGCTGCAGGCCACGATGGGCTCGACGTTCAGCGAGCGCGCCAGCCGAATCAACGCCTCGCTCTCCGACCCCGGGTTCAGCCACACTTCCGGAATCCTCTTGCGCGCGACCTCGGGCATCACCTTCTCCCCCACTTCCGGGCGGAACGTAGAACGTCGCCATGTCGATCGCTTCGGGCACGTCGAGCACCGAAGCGTACGTCTTCAGACCCTTCGACCTGCGCCTCGTTCGGATTGATGGGAACGACCGTGTATCCCTGCCGGCGAAACGCCCGCACCGCGCGGTTACCGAACTTCCGCGGATCGGACGACGCCCCGATGACGGCGACGACTTTACCCATCTGGAAAGATTTTACCTGGATTGAGGATGCCATTGGGATCGAACGCGGCCTTGACGCGTTTCATCAGCGCGATCTCCTCGGGCGACAACTCGAGTCCGAGATAGGCGGACTTGGTGAACCCGATGCCGTGCTCACCGCTGATCGAGCCTTCGAGCGCGACGACACCTTCGAACAATCGCCGCACCGCGCGTTCGCCGCGCTCCATCGCGTCTTTCAGCCCTCTGTCCTCTTCTCTCTGCCCTTCCAGGTTCGGGACCTCGGGGATCATGATGTTGACGTGAATATTCCCGTCCCCGGCATGACCGAACGAGGCAATCGGCAGCCCGCTTTCTTGCTCAATCTCTTTGACGAGCGCAAAGAGCTCCGGGATTCGGCCGCGAGGCACGACGACGTCGTTGTTCAGCTTGATCGTCGAAATTTTTTCAGCGCCGGTGAGAGTTCGCGTCTGCAGGTGCCAGATGTCGTCGCGCTCGGCTTCTGTCGCGGCCCGCCTGAGCGCGATGGCCTTCGCCGCGCGGCAGGCTTCTTCGACGAGCGAGAATTTCGGGCGCGACTGATTCGGGCGAGCCGTCCACTTCGATGATGAGCACGGCGCCCGCGCCAGGAGTGGCCATTGGACGGCCGGTATCGGCGAGAGCGCCTGCAGCGAGGCGGCATCGACCAGCTCGACGGCGGCCGGCACGACGCGGCGCTGGATGAGCTGCGTGACCGCGTCGACCGCGTGGGTGATGTCTGAGAACTCCGCGAGCAGCGTCGCGTGCGCCGGCGGCTTCGGAATCAGGCGAAGCGTGATTTCGGTGATGATCGCCAGCGTGCCTTCGGAGCCGACGAGCAGCTGCGTCAGGTCGTAGCCGACGACGTTCTTCACGGCTTTCGATCCCGTGCGAATGATCTCTCCGCTCGCGAGCACCGCCTCGAGCGCCAGCACATAACGCTTCGTCGTCCCGTACTTGAACGCGCGTGGACCGCCGGCGCACTCCGCAACGTTGCCACCGAGCGCCGACTGTCGGAGGCTCGCCGGATCGGGCGGATAGAACAGGCCGACCTTTTCGACCGCGTCCTGCAGATCACCGGTGATGACGTTCGGCTGCACGCGCGCGAGCAGATTGATCGGATCGATCTCGAGGATGCGGTTCATCCGTTCGAGCGACAGCACGACGCCGCCGCGCGTGGGCACGGCGCCGCCGGTATATCCGGTGCCGGCGCCGCGCGCGACGATCGGCACGCGCTCGTCATTGCACAGTTTCGCCAGTTGAGACACTTCCTGCGGCGATCCTGGAAGGACGACGAGATCGGCGGGCGCGCCTTTCTTCGTGCCGTCAGTGCCGTAGGTCTCGCGGGAGGACGCGTCCTGAAGCACGAACGGGCCGCCGACAATGCCGGCGGCCCGTGAGATGAAGCCCGAAGGGAGTGTGCTCACGCTAGCGAACAGAAGCGGCTTTGCGCTCGTGCTTCTTGACGAAGTCGAGAATGCCGCGTCGTGCCTTCGCGCAGCCGATCGAGCGACGTCGCGTACGAGATGCGCAGGAAGCCCGGCGCATCGAACCCCTCGCCCGCCGCCAGCGCGACGCGCGCTTCGTCGAGCAGCATCTGCGAGAAGTCGCCGGTGTTCGCGATGCCCGTCGCCTCGAGCACCTTCGTGATGCGCGGGAACAGGTAGAACGCCCCGCGCGGCTTCACGCACTCGATGCGCGGATCCTCCGAGAACCACTCCATCAGCTTGTCGCGGCGCGTCCTTGTACTCGCTCAACATCGCGCCGACGGGATCCTGCGAGCCGGTCAGCGCCTGAAGCGCCGCTTTCTGCGAGATCGACGCGACGTTCGACGTCGAATGTCCCTGAAGCGTGTCGGCGGCCGTCACGACGTCTTTCGGGCCGAGAATCCAGCCGCAGCGCCAGCCCGTCATCGAATACGCCTTCGACGCCGAGCCGCACAGAATGGTGCGATCGCGCATGCGATCGGTCAGCACCTTCACGAGGTTGTGCGGCACGTTGTCGTAGATCAGCTTTTCGTAGCACAGGTCGACGATGACCCAGATGCCGCGCTTCGATGCGGCATCCGCGATCGCCGCAAGGCTCTCCTCCGAAATCACGGCGCCGGTCGGATTCGCCGGCGAGTTGATGATGATGGCCTTCGTGCGCGACGTGATGGCCGAGATGATCGCGTCCGGATGAATCGCAAAGCCGTCGTCCGGCTTTCGTCTGTACGATCACCGGCTTGGCGTCGGCCAGCTTCACCTGCTCCGGAATCGTCGGCCAGTACGGCGCGTGCGTGATGACTTCGTCGCCCGGGTTGTACAGCACCATCGCGGTGTTGTAGAGCGCCTGCTTGCCGCCCGCGGTGACGATGCACTCGGCCTCGGCGAAGCTGACGCCGTAATCGGTCTTGTAGCGCGCGCAGATCGCCTGCTTCAGGTCGGGCATGCCCGCCGGCGGCGTGTACTTGGTGAAGTTCTGATCGATCGCGACCTTGGCCGCGTCCTTCGCCGGCTGCGGCGTCGGAAAATCGGGCTCGCCTGCGCCGAAGTCGACGACGTCGACACCCTGGCGCTTCAGTTTTGCCGCTTCGCCCGCGACCTTCATCGTCGGCGACGTGGACACTCTGCTCATCCGCTCAGCTAACATGGACGTTCCCTCTCTGTTTTTCGCTCAACCGGCTTTCCACGATTTCCGGCACGAGGCCGCGCACCTGGCCGCCCAGCGAGAACACTTCCTTGATGAGGCGCGAGCTGATGTAGGTGTACTGCTCGGCCGGCATCATGAAGACCGTCTCGATATGCGGGCTCAGGCGCCGGTTCATCAGCGCCATCTGAAATTCCGTTTCGAAATCCGACAACGCGCGAAGCCCGCGCACGATGACGTCGGCTTTCCGCCCGGCGACGTAATCGACGAGCAGCCCGTCGAACGTGTCGACCTCGACGTTCGGCCGCCCCTTGAACACCTCGCGCACGATGTCGACGCGCTCCTCCATGCTGAAGAGCGGCGATTTCTCGACGTTGACCAGGATCGCGACGATGATCTTGTCGAACAGGTGCGTGCCCCGCTCGATGATATCGACGTGGCCGTTGGTCAACGGATCGAACGAGCCGGGATAGACAGCCAATTTCATGTTTAGTCGCGGGGGCCCCTCGCCCCGCTCCGTCGCTCCACTTGCGGGGCCCTAGCCCCGCGCCGTTCGCGACCTCTGAATAAAACGCCAGCGCGCTGTCTCCTGAAACTAAATCACGCGACATGCGCAAACGTCCGACCTGCTCCGGCGCCGGGCGGCGGCGCGCGTGCTCGAGCACGAGCAATCCGCCGGGCGCAATCAGCGACTCGGCCGCGGCAATCGAGGCCGTCAGATCGGGTTCGTCGTAAGGCGGATCCAGCACGGCCAAATCGATCGATCCGGCCGGCAGTGATTGCGGCGTTCGGATAATAACATAGCGGTCTCGGACGCCGCAGTGACGCAGGTTCTCGTCGATGAGCTTCAGCGCGCGCGCATCGCTGTCGACGAACGTCACGTGCGCCGCGCCGCGGCTGAGCGCTTCGATGCCGATCGCTCCGGTGCCCGCATAGTGATCGAGCACCCGCGCACCGGCCACGCGCGCGCGCCACGACGTTGAACAGCGTCTCGCGCAGCTTGTCCGACGTCGGACGCAGGCCGTCCCACTTCGGGGTTTTGAGCCGGCGGCCTTTCAGTTCACCGGCGATGATTCGCATCTGATCTTCAGAGCTCAGGAGTCAGAGGTTTCGTATTCAAAAGCATTCTCCTGAACTCTGACTCCTGTTCAAGCGTTATCCAATGTCCATCAACCCGAACCGGCTCGGCCACGCGGCTTTCATGCGTTCGACGAGCGGCGCCGTGAGCGCCTGCTGATCGAGGAAGCGCGCAGCTTCGTCGCGCGCCTGTTCCATCAGCGAGTGATCGCGCAGCAGGTCGCCCGTTCGCAGCGTGGGCAGGCCCGACTGCCGCGTGCCGAAAAAGTCTCCGGGCCCGCGCAGCTCGAGATCGCGCTCGGCGATCTCGAATCCGTTCGTCGTGTCGGCCAGCGCCTGCAGCCGCGCTTTCCCCTGTTTTGAAATCGGATACTGATACAGCAGCACGCAGTGCGATTGATGCGCGCCGCGCCCGACGCGCCCGCGCAGCTGGTGCAGCTGCGACAGGCCGAAGCGCTCGGCGTGCTCGATCAGCATCACGGTCGCATTCGGCACGTCGATGCCGACTTCGATGACGGTCGTCGACACGAGCACGTGGATCTCGCCGGCGGCGAAGGCGCGCATCACGCGGTCTTTCGCGTCCTGCTTCATCTTGCCGTGCAGCAGCGCCACGCGATATTCCGGAAAGACGTCCTGCGCGAGCGTGTCGGCCATCTCGGTGGCGGCCTTGAGATCGATCTTCTCCGACTCTTCGATGAGCGGATACACGACGTACGCCTGCCGCCCTTCGTCGAGCTGCTTCCTGACCATCTCGTAGATGTCCTCGCGGCGCGACTCGGGCTTCACGGTGGTCTGAATCGCGCGGCGGCCCGGCGGCATGTCGCGAATGACCGACACGTCGAGATCGCCGTACACCGTCAGCGCGAGCGTCCGCGGAATCGGCGTGGCCGTCATGACCAGCACGTCGGGCATGAGCCCCTTGGAACGCAGCGTCGCGCGCTGGACGACGCCGAAGCGATGCTGCTCGTCGATGATGGCGAGCCCGAGCGAGCGGAAGTTGACCGTGCCCTGCACGAGCGCGTGCGTGCCGACCACCAGATGGATGTCGCCGGCCGCAAGGCGCGCGAGCAGATCGCGCCGCTTCAGCCCGGTCGTCGCGCCGGTGATGAGCTCGACGTGAAAGCGCGACTTCTCCAGCAGCTTCCGCAGGCCGAGGAAGTGCTGCTCGGCGAGAATCTCGGTCGGCGCCATGAACGCCACCTGCAGGCCGTTCTCCATGGCGACCAGCGCCGCGAGCAGCGCCACGATCGTCTTTCCCGCGCCGACGTCACCCTGCAGCAGCCGGTTCATCGGCGTCGAGCGCTGCATGTCTTCGACGATCTCTTTCAGCGCGCTCCGCTGCCCTTCGGTCAGCTTGAACGGCAGAATGCGGCGCGCCGATTCGCGGATGCGATCGTTCGACCTCGATCGTCCGCGGCTTCGACTCGCGGACCGCGGCGCGCTTGCGCAGCATCAGGCCCAGCTGAAACAGAAAGAACTCCTCGAAGATGAGCCGCACCTGTGCGGGTGTCCGGAAAGCGTTCAGTTGATCCGCCGGTGTGTCCAGCGGCGGAAAATGCGCGGCCATCAGCGCTGCGCGCCGATCGGGCAGATGCAGACGCCGGCGCACCTCCTCGGGAAACGGATCCGGCAGATCGGCCGGCATGCGCGACAACACGTCGAACACGAGGCGGCGCTGCAGCTTCGGCGTCATGGCGCCGGCTTTTTCGTAGACCGGCACGATGCGCCCGGTGTGAATCGTCTGCGCCTCGTCCGGGTCAGCCGCTGTCGCCCGTCGGCGTCGATGACCTCGTAGTCGGGGTTGATGATCTGCAGTCCGGCGCGCGCCTCGACCGCGCCGAAGAGCACGACCTGGACATCGCGCCGAAGGATGTCCTTCAGGAACGACTGATTCATCCAGATCGCCACGATCGATCCGCTCGCGTCTCCGATGAGCGCCTCGAAGATCTTGAATCCGGGACGGCGGGTCGTGCGGAGCGCGCTGCTTTGAATCCGTCCGGCGATCGCGACCTGCTGCCCGGCCTTCAACGACGAAATCGGCTGCAGGTGTCCGCGGTCTTCGTAGCGGAGGGGAAATCTGTAGAGGAAATCTTCGACGGTGACGAGGCCGACCCGCTGCAGGTCGGCGGCTCGCTTCGGTCCAACGCCTTTCAGATACTGAAGCGGGGTCTGAAGGTAGTCGCGACACGGAGCGGTTCTAGGTTCCCGTTCCGCGTTCCGGGAATTACAGAACCAGAACCTAGAACCCGGAACCGCTGTCTACTGAACAACCGTCGCCTGTCCGCGCGCCGTGCGGATTTCGCGGATGCCATTCGGAAGCGCGAACGGCTTGTCGATGGCGACGCCGTTGGGCGCCGATTCCGATTTCGAGTAGTAGCTCACGATTTCCTGGAGCATCCACACCGGCACGGGCACGCTCGAAATCGACGCCGATTCCACGGCGAAGTTGGCGACGCCGTTCTTCGTCTTCAGCACGCCGTTCACCGCCAGCGGCAGCGAGCCGGTGAGGAAGTTGAACGGGTCGAGCATGCCGCCCGACTTGCGGCTCTTCCCGACGCGCGCGAGATCGACCGTCGCCCGCCCCGCCAGGCGCCCGTCGTCGAGGATCGACACCCACGGTTCGGTGACTCCCGCCGGAATGCGATCGCTCGAGCTCGAACTGCAGATAGGAATTCACCTCTGTCTCGGTGATGGCCGTGGTCGCCGGCGTCTTGCCCGCGAGCCGGGCCGCTCTTCGTAATCCGATCGAGCTTGGCCTGCAGGCGCGCGGCGTCCCGCCGCGAGACCGGGTCGGCGGCGAAGAGGCCGCAGACGAACAGGCCGGTGAGGAGTGCGATGCGGTGGTACGTTTCATGCGTTTCTCAGCTATCTCAATGGAAAGGCGCTACTTGCAGTCTACCGCAAATGGCCGGCGGGTCGACGGTCGCGATGTCCGGATGACCTTGCGATTTGAATCGGTGCAGCGCTATCACCAAGTGGAGACGCACGACACGATGCTCGAATCGCTGCCAGATCTGCGACCAGCAGCGGCCGAAGGCTCATCGCGTCGAGGAGCTGCAGGCGCGGTCGACCAGGCGGCGATCACGCTGGCTGCCAGCACGTAAGCAGCGGCAGGAACTGCTCACGACCAGGAATGAACCCCGAGCAAGACCTCGAAGTCGTTCGAGCCGCTGCATTGACCTTCGCCTTTCTTTTGCGTATAGTTGGCGCGACTGGAGGGCCATGACGTGCTCCCGCTGACCAAACGCCAACGCGAAATTCTCGACTACCTGCAGGACTTCATTCAGCAACACGGGTACGCCCCGAGCCTCGAGGAAATCGGCCGCCGCTTCGGCCTCTCTTCGCTGGCCACCGTGCACAAGCATCTCACCAACCTGCAGGAAAAAGGCTTCATCAAGCGCGCGTGGAATCGCAGCCGCTCGGTGGAGATGATTCCCACGAGCTCCGGAGGCCGCTCGGTTGATCTCCCGCTGCTCGGCTACGTCGCGGCAGGCGCGCCCATCGAGGCCGTCGCCACGAACGAGACGATCGCGGTGCCCGAGGAGATGGTGGGCCGGCGCGACACGTACGTGCTTCGCGTGCGCGGCAACTCGATGATCGACGAGCAAATCTGCGACGGCGACTTCGTCATCATCGAAGACCGCAAGACCGCGCAGAATGGCGAGACGGTCGTCGCGCTGCTCAGCGGCATCGGACGTCACGTTGAAAAAGCTCTATCGCGAGAACGGCCGCGTCCGTCTGCAGCCGGCGAATCCCACCATGCAGCCCATCTTCGTCGAGGCCGACCAGGTGCAGGTGCAGGGCGTCGTCGTCGGGGTCATGCGAAAATATTGAGATGAGCGAATCGAAGCAGATCAATTTCACGATCGTCCCCGACGAAAGTTCGGACGCGACGCGCACCTACGCCAACTTCTGCGCGGTCAATCACACGCCGTTCGATTTCACCCTCACCTTCTGCGAGATGGCGCCGCTCTCCGAGAAAGACATCAGGGCGGCCGAGTCCGAGCACATCGTGCGGGCGCCCGTGAAGTCGCGCGTGGTGCTGCCGGTGCAGGTGGTGCCGACGCTCATCGCGGCGCTGCAGGAACAGATGCGCATCTACACGGAGTCGGCCGGAAACGCTGGTCGTGGTCCGGTCCACTAAAAAGAAACCCGCACGGCGCGATGCTCGAGTCGCGCCTTGCCGGTGCTCCGGAAGCTCTACAGCCAGCACCCCGACGCCGACACCGAGCTCGACTACAAGAATCCCTATCAGCTGCTCGTCGCGACGATTCTCTCTGCGCAGTCGACCGACGCAGGAGTGAATCGCGTGACGCCTGCCCTGTTCACGCGCTATCCGAATGCCGCGGCGCTCGCCAAAGCGCACCGCCGAAGAGCTGGAGCCGCTGATTCATTCGACAGGCTTCTACCGGTCGAAGGCGAAATCGTTGATGGGCATGGCGCGCGCGCTCGTCGGACGATCACGCCGGCCAGGTGCCGAACACGATGGAGGCGCTCGTCGAGCTTCCGGGCGTCGGACGCAAGACAGCGAACGTCGTGCTCGGCCATGCGCTGGGCGTTCCCGGCTTGCCGGTCGATCGCCACGTCCTGCGCGTCTCGAATCGCATCGGCATCGCTGTCGTCGGAGGATCCCGTCGAGGTGGAAGCAGCAGCTCTGCGAGCGCGCTGCCTCCTGCCGAGTGGACGAAAGCCTCCGATACGCTGATCCTGCACGGGCGGCGCATCTGCAAACCGAAGCCGCTCTGCGACCAGTGCGTTGTCCGCGACGATTGCGATTTTTATCGCACGCTGGTTGCGGGCCCGAGGAACGAAGCCACGACGGCCGGTGAATGCCATGCGTACTCGTAAACGCTTCGGACAGCATTTTCTCGAACCCGTCTGGGCCGACAAAGTCGTCGACGCCATTGCTCCGGCGCCAGACGATCTGTTTCTGGAGATCGGGCCGGGCCGGGGATTCTCACGCTGCAGACTGGCGCCCAGGGTGTCGCGCCTCGTCGCCATCGAGATCGATCGCGATCTCATCGCTGAGCTGACGCCCAGGCTTCCGTCGAACGCGTCGATCGTGTCTGGAGATGTGCTCGATATCGACCTCGACGCCGCGCTGCCGCCGAGCCGAGGCGCCCGATTCGCGTCGCCGGCAATCTTCCCTACAACATCTCGTCGCCGATTCTGTTTCGCCTGCTCGAGCTCGAGTCGCGCCGCTCGCATCGCAGACGCAACGCTGATGCTGCAGCGCGAGGTGGCCGACCGCATCATTGCGAAACCCGGAACGGCCGAGTTCGGCGTGCTCGAGCGTGCTCGTTCAATGGCGCGCCGACGTCAGCACGGTTGCTGGCGATCCCGCCCGGCGCATTCCGTCCGCCGCCGGATGTGCGCTCCGCGCTGATCCGGCTCACCTTCAGGCCGCCCCCTTTCGAGCTGAAAGACCCGGCACTCTTCGAGCGGATGGTCCGCAGCATGTTTACGCAGCGTCGAAAGACGCTGCGCCAACGCGCTTGGGCCGTTTGCCGACGAGATTGGCGACCCATCCGGCCGCTGCTCTGGCAGCCGCCGGCATCGACCCTCGCCGGAGGCCCGAGACGCTGGAGGTTATTGAAATAGCAAGACTTGCCGACACTTTCGCTGCGGCAAACACCTGACTCTGTGCTATTCTTTTGGCCTCTCCTCAGGCAGCGCCCAGCAGCCTGGTCGCGTGGTCGCGCGTAACGGCGCACCACGAACGTGAGAACGGAGCCTTCTCTAGCGCACTCGGCGCGTGCATTGCTTATGGCTCCATTTCTACAAGTGGTCCCGCTCGGCGGGCTCGGCGAATTCGGCATGAATTCGATGGCAGTGTCGACCGATCAGGCGACGCTCGTCATCGATGCGGGTGTCATGTTCGCCGGACCGGAATTGCCCGGCGTCGATCTGCTGATACCGGATCTGACGTACCTGCAACAGTGCCAGCCGCGGCCGTCGGCGCTGCTGCTGACGCACGGGCATGAAGATCACATCGGCGGCGTGCCGTACGTGTGGCCGCTGATCGAAGGAAATGTCTACGGGACGCCGCTGACGCTGGCGCTGCTGCGCCCGAAGCTCGAGGAGCACGGCATCGATCCGGGCGATCGCCTCGTGGCCGTTCAGCCCCGGCAGCGGGTGCGCATCGGCGACTGCGAGGTCGAGTTCCTGCGCGTGACGCACAGCATGCCCGACTGCGTCGCGCTGGCGATTCACACGCCCGCGGGCACGATCGTGCACACGGGCGATTTCAAGATCGATCAGACGCCGATCGACGGGCAGCATTTCGACGTGCATCGCTTCGCCGAGCTCGGCAGCGCCGGAGTGCTGGCGCTCTTCGGCGACAGCACGAACGTCGATCGCAAGGGCTTTACGGGATCGGAGCTCGAGATCAGGGACGCCTTCGAAGAGGTGTTCACGACCGCCACCGGGCAAGCTGCTCGTGACGATGTTCGCGTCGAGCGTGTACCGGATGCAGATTCTCGTCGACCTCGCCGATCAGTTTCAGCGCAAGGTCGCGTTCGTCGGGCGCGGGATGCTGCAGACGTCGGACGCGGCGCAGCGGCTCGGGCTACCTGAAGCTGCCCGCCGGGCGCATGATTCGCGACACCGACGTCGAATCGCTGCCGCCGTCGCACGTGCTGTGCCTCGCGACCGGCTCGCAGGGAGAACCGTTTGCGGCGATGTCGCGCATCGCCATCAACGATCACCGCTACGTGAAGGTCGGCCATCAACGACACGGTCGTCTTTTCCGCCCGCGCGATTCCGGGCAACGAGAAGGCGATCGGCCACGTCATGAATCACCTGGCTCGCCGCGGCGCCGACGTGATTTACGAGGGCATCAAGCACGTGCACGTCTCGGGACACGGCAGCGAGGAAGAGCTGAAGCTCGTGCTGTCGCTGGTGCGGCCGCGGCACTTCATCCCGATTCACGGCGAGTACCGGCAGCTGTCGCAGCACGCGCGCATCGCCGAGCGCGTCACGAAAGGGCATCACGCCGCCGGTGAAGGTGATGCTGATCGAGAACGGCGACATCCTGCGCTTCGATGAGAACGGCGGCGCCGTCGTCGGCAAAGCGCCGACGGGCCGCGTGTTGATCGATGCGTCCGGCTCGGGCGAGGTGATCGATGAAGTGCTGCGCGACCGCCGGCACCTTGCCGAGGACGGCGTGGTGGTGCCCGTGGTCGCGATCAACGGCCAGACGGGCGACATCGAAGGCGATCCGGACGTCGTGAGCCGCGGCCTCGCGCAGGACGCCGCGAGCGGCGAGCTGCTGCGCGACGCCGCGAAGCTCGTGGCCGACGTCATTCAGGGAGCGAGTATTGAAGAACGGACCGATCAGGGGCTCATCAAGGAAAAAATCCGCGTCGAGCTACGACGCTTCTTCCGAAAACGGTCGGGGCGGCGGCCGCTCATCGTACCGGTCATCATGGAGGTCTAGCGTGGCAGGATCGACCCTCTCGCGCCGGGTCAGCGAGTTCTTCGGCGTGGCGCTGTTCGCCGTGGCGCTCATCTGGCTGATTGCGTTGGCGACCTACGAGCCGACCGATCCCGTGTGGTTCTTCAGCGCGGGCTCGGGCGCGCAGCCGGTGAACTTCGCCGGCCGCGTCGGCGCGTTCCTCGCCGAGCTGTCGTTCCAGCTGCTCGGGTACGCGTCGTATCTCATCCCCGCGGCAATGGTCGTCGTCGGCTGGCATCAATTCTGGTGCCGGGCGCTCGACGCGCAATACACGAAGCTCGTCGGCGTCGGCCTGCTCTTCGGCTGCGTCAGCTCGCTGCTGAGCCTCGCGTTCGGCAGCGTCGATGTGGCGGGCAAGCCGTTCCGCGCGGGCGGCTATCTCGGCGAATGGCTCGCGTCGTGGATGGCGGAATATCTGAACCGCACCGGATCGATCATCGTCATTCTCACGCTGCTGTTCCTCGCGATCGTCCTCTCGACGCAGTTCTCGCTCGGCCGGATGTTCTCGTCGGCGACCGCAGGTGAGCCGGTCGCGGAGCTCGCGCATGTTCGGCGCCTTGCGAAACTGGCTCGACGAGCGCCGGCGCGCCCGCCAGCGTAAGGCGCTGCTGGCCAAGCAGGCGAAGAAGGCCGGCAAGGCCGCGCCGATCCTCGCGGCCGCGAAGAAGCCGGCCGACCCTGTCTCCGCGCGTGCGGCGGCGATCGACGAAGACGAGCGTCCCGCCGACGAACGACGCCCACCTGTGATGGCGAAGCGGCCGAAGACGATCGAGAATCCGCCGCTGCCGTTGCCCGATCCGGAACCGCGGCAGCCGCGGCGCAACGGCGCATTCACGATTCCGCCGCTGTCGCTGCTCGACGCGCCGAAAGCCGAGCGCAAGATCGACGAACGCGAGCTGATGGAAGGCGCGCGCCTGCTCGAGGAGAAGTGCCGCGAGTTCGCCGTCGAAGGCGCGGTCGCACAGATTCACCCGGGACCGGTCGTGACGACGTTCGAGTTCAAGCCGGATGCGGGGGTGAAATACGGCAAGATCACGGGCCTCGCCGACGATCTGTGCCTCGCGATGCAGGCCGAATCGGTGCTGATCGATCGCATCCCTGGAAAGTCGACCGTCGGCATCCAGATTCCGAATCAGACGCGCGAGCAGATTTCGCTTCGCGAGCTGCTGCAGTCGGAGATGTATCAGCGCTCGGGCTCGAAGCTGACGCTGGCGCTCGGCAAGACGATTCACGGCGAGCCGTACATGACCGACCTCGCGACGATGCCTCACCTGTTGATTGCGGGATCGACGGGCACGGGCAAATCGGTCGCGATCAACTCGATGCTGTCGAGCATTCTCTTCCGCGCCACGCCGGATGAAGTGCGCCTCATCATGATCGACCCGAAGCGCGTCGAGCTTGGCATGTACGAGGACATCCCGCATCTCATGACGCCCGTCGTCGTCGATCCGAAGCAGGCCGTCAACGCGCTGCGCTGGGCCGTGAAGGAAATGGAAGAGCGCTACAAGAAGCTGGCGAAGGCCGGCGTGCGCAACATCGAGCAGTTCAACCGCAACGCCGCGAATCAGGCGAAAGACAAATCGGCGGCGGAATCGGAAGAGCTTCTGCTGCCCGCTCCCCTACATCGTCGTCGTCATCGACGAGCTCGCCGACCTCATGATGGTGGCGCGCGGCGACGTCGAGGAATCGATCGCGCGCCTCGCGCAAATGGCGCGCGCCGTCGGCGTTCACCTGCTGCTGGCCACGCAACGGCCGTCGGTCGACGTCATCACCGGGCTCATCAAGGCGAACCTGCCGTCGCGCATCTCGTTCCGCGTGCAGTCGAAGACAGACTCGCGGACGATTCTCGACGGCAACGGCGCGGAACAGCTGCTCGGCCGCGGCGACATGCTCTTCATGCCGCCGGGATCGTCGCGCGCGGTACGCCTGCATGGCCCGTACATCTCCGAGCAGGAGAGCGCGAGACTCGCGAGCTTCCTGCGCAAGCAGGGCAAGCCGATCTACAACACGTCGATCACCGCCGAAGAGAAGAAGCTCGACGGCATCGAGATGGAAAAGGACGACCTCTACGACGAGGCCTCGCGCATCGTCGTCACCAGCGGACAGGCGTCGATTTCGTATCTGCAGCGGCGCCTCCGCATCGGCTTCAGCCGCGCCGCGCGGCTGGTCGACATGATGGAGATGGACGGTCTGGTGTCGCCGGGCGCCGGCGGCAAGCCTCGCGAAGTGCTCGTGGACAAAGCGTATTTTGACGAAGTCGATGCACAGCTTCGGTAGATACTGCGCCGCCGCGATCGTGGTGCTCACGGCAGCAGAGGTGTGCGCGCAGGCCGACCTGAAGGTCGGCACTACGCCCTCGGTCACGTGACAGCCGCGTCTCCCGTCGGCCGACGCTTCGCAGGTCGGCCAGGTCGGCGTAGCGCTACGAGGCATTGCTCGAGCAGGAACAGCGCGTCTCGAAATCGTCCGCATCGACGGCCGACGATTTCCGCGTCGTCATCAATCGCTTCTGGAGCTTCGTTCGCCGCTATCCCGACGAGCGGCTTCGCGGACAACGCGCTCTGGCAGGCCGCAAATCTCTCAGCCGACGCGTTCCAGCGGTTCAGCCAGGACCGCGATAAATATCGGGCGCGTTCAGCTTTTTCAATGGCTGCGCGATCAGTATCCGCACAGCCCGCTTCAGGCGCAAGGCCGCGGCGCAGATCGAGCAGCTCGAGACGATGGCCGTGCGCACGACGGCGCCCGGACAGCGACTCCGGCTGGACCAGACAGCACGATTCGCGCGGTGCATCGCGAGGTGCTGCCGGACGTCGTGCGCGTGACGGTGGAGCTCGATCGCGAAGTGCCCTTCTATCAGGAGCGCCTCGAAGGACCGGCTCGTCTGTTTTTCGATCTCAAGGGCACGAAGACCGTGGCGTCGCTCGTGGATGCGACGTTCCGCTACGACTCGGACATCGTCCGGCACATTCGGCTCGGCCGTCACCCGAACAGCACGACCCGCGTCGTGCTCGATCTCGAGAACGTGGGTCGATACAGCGTGTTCACGCTCTACAACCCGTATCGCATCGTCATCGATGCCGAGCGGCTCCGCGCTAGCTCGCCCCGTACCGATCGCTCCCGCACGGCGCATCGCTGACGCGGAAACCGCTGGCACGCACGCCGCGCACACCTGCACACGCGTCGTCGCACCACTGCCGCGGCGCACATCGCGCCCGTACAGCGCACACGCAGCGCACCATCGTGCCGCCTGCGCCAGCCGTGCCTGTACGTCCGCATCCGCGCCCGTTGCACCTCCTGCTCCCGCCGCACGCGCTTGCGCCGCATTCGCACCGGCGGACACGTCCGCGGCCAGCGCCGGTGACCAGTCGCTCCCGCCGTGATCGCCGGCAAACCGCTCACGCCGTCGGCAAATTCGAGCGGCAAGTTCTCGGTCGCGCGCCAGCTGGGTCTCGGCGTGTCGCGCATCGTCATCGATGCGGGCCATGGCGGGACACGATCCTGGCGCGTCGGCGTTCGGCATTTCCGAGGCTGAGCTCGTGCTCGACGTGACGCTGCGGCTCGAGAAGCTGCTCCAGCAGCAGCCGGGCATCGAAGTGGTGCTGACGCGGCGAACGAACGAATACGTCTCGCTCGACGAGCGCACCGAGATTGCCAATCGCGAATCGGCGGATTTGTTTCTGTCGGTGCACGCCAACGCCAGCTCGAACGGCACGGCGCGCGGCGTCGAAACGTACTTCCTGAACTTCGCGCTCAATCCCCAGGCCGAGGCCGTTGCGGCCCGCGAGAACGCCGCGTCCGGCAAGACGATGAGCAGCCTGCCGAGCATCATCAAGGCGATCACGCTGAACAGCAAGCTGAACGAGTCGCGCGATTTCGCGGCGAGCATCCAACGCTCGCTCGTGCGCGGCATGCGCGGCGGGCAACAAGACGCTGAAGGATCTGGGCGTGAAGCAGGCGCCGTTCATGGTGCTGATTGGCGCAGCGATGCCGAGCGTGCTCGCGGAGATTTCGTTCGTCACCAACCCGCAGGAGGCACGCCTGCTGAAGCTGCCCGACTACCGCCAGCGCATTGCGGAGTCGCTGCTGGCGGGAATCCTCCGGTATCAGCAGTCGCTGAAGAAGGTGCAGACAGCGGCGGCGCTGCAGTAGGGGGGTTCCGAGAATCTCACCACGCCCAGGACTTACGGTAGTGTCCGCCTTAAGGCGGACCGAGCACGGTCTGGCGCAAGAGTCCCGGTGCCGAGGTGATGGCAGGGCTGAAGCCCTGCGCTACCGCCGCTGCCTCTTGCCTCTTCCCTTTCGCCTACCGCCTCTTGCCTCTCGCCTGTAGTCTCCGTGCGTCAGTTCGCGAGCAACTTCTCTATTTCATCCATCACGCGATTCATCTTGCCTACGGTCAGCTCGAGCGGCTGATCGGTCGTCATGTCCACGCCGGCATCCTTGAGCAGGTCGATCGGGATGCTTCGATCCGCCCGCGGACAGGAACTGGATGTACCGCTTCGTCGCGTCGGCGCCCCGCGGCGCCTGCGGCGAGCACGCCCTCCGACAGCGCTGTCGCGGCCGTGAACGACGTGGCGTACTGGAACACGTAGTAGCTGTTGTAGAAGTGCGGCACACCGCTCCACTCGTGCGCGATGTAGTCGTCGACGATGCACACGCCCTGATCGTGACCGTAGTACTTCTTCGTGATGTCGAGATACAGCTTCGCCATCGAGTCGCCTGTCAGCGGCTTTCCCTGCTGCGCCAGCTGATGCACCTGCAGCTCGAAGTCGGCGAACTGCGTCTGCCTGAAGACCGTGGCCTTCAGCGTCTCCAGATAGTTGCCGAGGATGGCGATGCGCACATCCTTGTCCTTCACCTGCTTCAGGACGTGCTCGAGCAGCAGATCCTCGTTGAACTGCGAGGCGACCTCGGCAACGAACGTCTGGTAGCCGGCGAGATGAAACGGCTGCGCCCGATTCGAGTGAAAGCTGTGCATCGCGTGCCCCAGCTCGTGCGCCACGGTCGACATGTCCGTGTACCTGCCGTTGTAGTTGATGAGCGTGTACGGGTGCACGTCGTATGCGCTGCCGCTCATGTAGGCACCGGAGCGCTTCCCCTCGTTGGGCATGAGATCGATCCAACGCTCGTTGAACGCGCGGTTGATCAGCCCGACATATTCCGGCCCCAGCGGCGCGACCGCAGCCGCGATGTGCGTCTGCGCTTCCTCCGGCGTGTACTCGAGGTTGACCGAGCCGACGAGCGGCGCATACAGGTCGTAGTAGTGAAGCTCGTCGACCCGCATCATTCGTTTCCGCAGTTTCAGGTAGCGATGAAACGACGGCAGATGCCGGTTCACGCCGTCGATGAGCCGTGAGTACACCGACACGGGAATATTCGGCGTGTCGAGCCGCGCCGCGAGATCGGACTCGTACTTCCGCGCGTTCGCGTAGAACTGGGCCGCTCGCACCGCACCGGTCAACGTCGAGCCGAGCGTCTGGCTGAAGCGTCCCAGCGCACGGAAATAGGCCGACATCACCTTCTCGCGATCGGCGCGGTTGTTCGACTGGCGTAGGTCAGCGAAGGTCTGCTGATCCACCTTGACCGTGCGCCCATCGCTCGAGCGTGACGCTGGGATACGGAAATTCCGCATTCAGCAGCAGCCCCGATGTGGTCGAGGGCGCGGCGGTCACGGCGGACGCGCTGGCGAGAATCTTCTCCTCTGGCTCGCTCAGCGTGTGGGAGCCGCGGCGCAGCAGATCTCTCGAGATAGAAACGGTACGAGGCCAGCCGTCGGCTCCGACGACATGAACTGCTGCAGTTTGTCGCGGCCGATCTGAAGAATCTCCGGTTCGATGAACGCAACTTCAGTGCCGAACGACGCGCCGAGCAGGGTGACTTCCTGCCGCATTCCCTGATGCTCAGCATACGCGCGTGTCTTCGTCGGCCCGCAGATTCGCGTACGTGCGCGATCCTGTAGAATGTCTTTCGCAGCGCCGTCACACGTTCGAGCGCATCGGCGAGCGCCGCCGGCGACCTGCCGAGCGTCCCTTTGAACTGCCGAATGCCCGGAAGCTCGGCCTGCGAGCTTCTCCTTGGCTGCACGCCACGCCGCGTTCGACGGGTAAATCGGCGTCAGATCCCATTTGTATTTCTCCGGAATACTGGCGCGGTCGCGCTGCTGCGCGGCGACGGGGACCATCAACGCAATCAACGCGAACGCGACGACGCTACGGCGGATCATCAGAGCTCCCTTTCAGGCCTGCTGACAATCGGACTGCATGCAGGCGCCCAGCACGCCGATCATAGTGAAAATCGTCGAGACGAACGAGATCTCCGGTCTCGGCGACGTCATGCTCGAGGCGATCGGCCTCACGGGCGCGATCTCTGTGGGCGCCCTGCTCTTCGGCCTCGTGCTGGCCGTGGTCATCATCGGCTATCGAAAGATCAACGCGCGTCTCCATCCCGACGAGGATGCGCAGACGCAGCCGCTCGGACTGACGCCGACCGGTCATCAATAGTCGTTACTGCGCGTCGCCGCGCACGGCCCAGCGCAGCTTCGCTGCCGAGGCGCGCCGGTTCGCGAACGTTTCTTCCTTCGCGGAGCGAATCACCTCAGTCGCCACGTCGGAGTACACGCCCCGCTCGATGACCCGCCTGAAACGCCTTCTTCACCCGTCGATCTTCACCCGAGTGAAACGTCAGCATCGCGACGCGACCGCCCGGCGCGAGGCAGTGCGGCAGCGACCGCAGCAGCGCATCGAGCGCGGAGAACTCGTCGTTGACCGCAATGCGCAGAGCCTGAAACGTTCTGCGGATCGACATCTTCACGTCGGCCTTCGTCAGACGCGGAAGCGCTGAGGCTGAGGCCGGCGCGCAGCACGCGATCGGCCGCATGGGTCGTCGTCGAGGGGCTGCTGCTTTCAGCAGCCGCGCGATGAGCGTGCGCATGCGGCTCGTCGGCGTTCTCCTCGAGCAGGCGTGCGAGCTCCTCTTCGGTCGATCGCGCGATCAGCTGCGCCGCGGTCTCACCGCGCCGCGGATTCATCCGCATGTCGAGCGGGCCAACCCCTTTGTAGCTGAAGCCGCGATCGGGATTGTCGAACTGCATCGACGACACGCCAAGGTCCGCCAGGATCAGGTCGACGCGTTCCAGCCCTTCGGCGGCCAGCACCTTCGGCAGGCCCGCGAAATTCGCCTGCCGCGCGACGAACACGTCGGGTCCGAAGCCGGCCGCGCGCAGGCGCGCTTCGGCGCGTGGCAACTCGATCGGATCGACATCGATGCCGATGACGCGCCCGCCCGGCTGCACGCGCTCCAGGATCGCCTGCGCGTGACCACCCCACCCGAGGGTGCAATCCACGGCGATCTCGCCGGCGCCGCGGCCGAAGGCAGCCAGCACCTCGCGCTCCATGATGGGAACATGCATGCCCGCGGGCGTCCGGCCGGACGCGAGAACCTTCTGCACGTCCGCCGGGTACTGCTCGGGATTGAGCTCCTTGTACTTGTCGTGAAACGCTCGTGGATTTCTGCCGGCGTAGCGCCGGCGTCGCGACGTGCGCGGCGGCGGATCAGGGGGCGCCAAAGTCGCTCCAGGCGTGCGACGTGAACGCCAGCTCCACCAGCGTTCGCAGTCCCACACCGGTCGGGCCCTTCGGCATGAAAGGCTTGTTCTCCTCCGCCCACGCCGTGCCGGCGATGTCGATGTGGACCCACGGCAGGCCGCCGGTGAACTCCTTGAGGAACAAGGCCGCCGTGATGGCGCCGCCGAGCCGGCCGCCTGTGTTCATCATGTCGGCGATCTCGCTGCGCAGCTGATCTTTGTATTCGTCGAAGAGCGGCAGCGGCCAGCACCGATCGCCCGCGCGCTCGGCAATCTCCGCGAACGTGCTCGACGAAAGGCGGCGGCGTTCCGAACAGGCCGCTGGTGATTTTTCCGAGTGCGACGCTGATGGCGCCCGTCAGCGTCGCGATATCGACGAGATGTGTGGCGCCCAGCTTTCTGCGCGTACCACAACGCGTCGCCGAGAATGAGCCGTCCTTCGGCGTCGGTGTTGATGACCTCGACCGTCTTGCCCGACGCGCTCTTCAGCACATCGCCAGGCCTGATGGCACGGCCGCCCGGCATGTTTTCGGCGATGGGGATGACGCCGATGACGCGGATGGGCGCTTTCAGTTCGGCGATCGCGCGCATGGCACACGCGACCGCGGCGCCGCCGGCCATGTCGTCCTTCATCCGATCCATGTCGGCGGCGGGCTTGATCGAGATGCCGCCGGTGTCGAACGTGATCCCTTTGCCGACGAGCCCCAGCACCGGCGACGCCGACGCGCCCGGCGGCTCGTACCGTATCGCCACGAGGCGCGGCGGTTCTGCGCTGCCGCGCCCGACGCCCAGCAGCATGCCCATGCCGAGCCGCTCGAGCTCGTGATGATCGAGCACCTCGACCGTCAAGCCCGCCGCCGCGCGCGATCTCGGAAAGCCGATCGGCAAATACGGACGGCGTCAACGCGTTGCCGGGCTCGTTGTCGAGCTGCCGCGCCAGGTTGCAGTGCTCGCCGATGCACGCGGCCGCGGTCGCGCCGCGCGCATCGCGCCGTTCACGCATCGGCTCGCTCGACGATGATCCCGAGCGCGGTCAGCGCGAACGGATCGTAGCCGGCGGTTTTGTAGCTGCCCGCGCATCGAACTCTGCGAGCGTCAGCCCCTCGGCGATCGCCTGAATCATCTCCTCCGACTCGAGCACGCCATCCGCGAGAAACGCGACGCGCGCAATTTTCTTCTGCCGCGCCGTCAGACGCAATCGCCGCCGCGGCACGGCGCGCGCGATCGACGCGTGAAGTCGCTCTGCTGGCCGAGACCGATCGCCGCGAGCCGCCGCGCGCGAAACCCGCGATCGACAATCGGCGTGACGAACGTCTCGAAGAGCTTGCCGCTGAATTCCTTCGATGCGATGGCCCGATCGATCTCGCCGCCGGTCGGCGCCGACCAGGCGCTGACGAGCGCCGATGCATGCCCCTTCGAATGCCGCGACGATCACAAGATCGGTATCCGCCGAGCGAGGATCTCCCGCAGAAAACATCCATAGCTTTGGATTTCTGGCCGTCTGTCATCCCGCACATTATGCACTCTTGCCCTCGGAATCGCGGGCTGTAGGATGACACTTACATGTTCCGTCACGCTGGCGACCACGGCGTTTTGCGCGGCCACGATCCTGCTGGCAACGGGTGTGTCGGCGCCCGCGCAGTCGGACGACAAGGTCGAACAAAAAGGAACCGAAGCGCCCGTCGCTGTCGCTCAAGGCCACGCCGGGAACCGGCATGGTACCGGTCCGCGTGTCGGCGACCGCCGAGTTCAAGGGCGGAGATGACGACTTTCGGGATTACTACTGCCCCGCGGTCGAATGGAACTGGGGCGACGGTACCGTTTCGGAAGCCGCAAACGACTGCGACCCGTACGAGGCGGGCGTCTCGCAAATCCGCCGGCGCTTCACAGGCTCGCACACCTACAAGCGCGCCGGCGCCTTCCGCATCATCTTTCGCCTGAAGCACCGCGACAAGGTGCTCACGTCGCAGACGACCATCGTCAGGCTTCTCGGCGGCGGATACTAGAGAGCTGACGCGCTGAAGGCTGAGGGCTAACGGGGCTAATCGCCGCCCGTCATCAATTCGATACGCGCGCACTTCGTCGTCCACCAGCGACACAATCACATACAGAAAATCTGACCCGCTGTTGGCTTCTGCGACATCTGTCGGCGACGGCACTGGCGCGCTCGACGGATGGGAGTGATACGCCCCGATCACTTCGAGGCCCTCTGCGCGCGCGGCACGGATAGCCGCGAAGTGATCTTCCGGATCGATGAGATACCGCGTCGCGTTCGCATCGAGATTTCTCGCGCGAACGCTGCGCACGACGGACTCCCCGTTGCCGACCAGCAGCCCGCAGCACTCGCGCGGCGCCTCCTCGCGCGCATGCGCGCAGCATGTCGCTGACGATCGCCGCTGGAATTCTGACATCGACGAGCATGCGTTTCGCCACGCGACCCACGAACCCCACGCGCCCTACGAACCCTTCTCCGACAGCAGCGTTTCCCGCCAGAGATTGGCGGACTCGAACACTTCGTCGATCGACTTTCCCGTCTGCAGGTCCGCGCGCAACTGCCGCAGCACGCCGATCAGCGCGTCGAGCGCCGAGCCGATTTCGTCGGCGTTGGTCGCGCAGACTTCCTTCCAGATGTCCGCAGGGCTCGATGCGAGGCGCGTCGTGTCCTGCAGGCCGCGGCCGCTGAGACTGAGGCCCTCTTCGCGCGCCGCCTCTCCGACGACGTGCATCAACGCGCTGACCGTGAGCTGCGGAAGGTGGCTGATGAAGGCGAGAAGGCGATCGTGTTCGTGGGGCGAGAGGATCTGCGGAACCGCGCCGAGCCCGGACACAAACGACTTCAACTTCTCGAGCGCCTGGGCGTCGTGTCCTCCTCGTCGGGGTAAACAGCCACGGGCGCCCGTTGAACATGTCCGGGCGCGCGTGCTCGATGCCGCCGCGCGCGGCGCCACCCGAGCGGGTGGCCGCCGATGAACGTGAATCGATCCGGCAGCGACGCCGCAGCTTCGACGACCGCGCGCTTCGTGCTGCCGGTGTCGGTCACGACGGCCGACCCGGTGACGTTGTCGGGCAGCTCGCGGAGAATCTCGAGGTTCTGCTGAATCGGCGCAGCGAGAATCACGAGATCCGCTTCGGCGAGCACGACCGCATCGTCCGCGGCGACGTCGATGGCGTGCCGCACCATCGCGCGCTCGAGCACGTCTTTGCGATCGACGCCAATCACGAGCGCGCCGGCCAGATCTCGCGCGCCGCGAGCGCGATCGATCCGCCGATCAGTCCCAAGCCGACGATGCCGATGCGCTGAAAGATGGGCGGCTGCCCGGGATTCTTCTCCGGCCGCAGCATCGGCAGCTGTTTTCCCTCAGACACTAGGCAGCTCGTAGCTGGTAGCCGGTAGCCGGTAGCGAATTTCGAATCTTCCAATCTATCAACCCACCAATCTTCCAATTCCCTACCGGCCCCAGCCGCGCTTCACGACCGGCTCGACGCAGATGCTGCGTCCGATCGCGGGCGCGATGATGCGAAGCTCGGCCATGACGCGGTCGAACTGCGCCGGGAACATCGACTGCGCGCCGTCGCTCAGCGCCTTGTCCGGGTTGCGAGTGCACTTCGACGATGATGCCGTCGGCGCCCGCGGCGACCGACGCTCTCGCCATCGGCGCCACTTTGTTGCGCTTGCCGGTGGCGTGGCTCGGGTCGGTGATGATCGGCAGGTGGCTCAGCTTCTTGATGACCGGAATCGCCGAGATGTCGAGCGTGTTGCGCGTGTAGCTCTCGAACGTGCGGATGCCGCGCTCGCACAGAATGACGTCGTTGTTGCCGCCGGCGAGGATGTATTCGGCCGACAGCAGCCACTCTTCGATCGTCGCCGCAATGCCTCGCTTCAGCAGCACGGGCTTGCGCGTGCGGCCGAGCTCGCGCAGCAGCGTGAAGTTCTGCATGTTGCGCGCGCCGACCTGATAAATGTCGGCGTAGCGTCCGACGAGCTCGATCTGGCTGACGTCCATGACCTCCGACACCAGCTTCATGTTGTGCTGGTCGGACGCCTCGCGCAGCATGCGCAAGCCTTCCTCGCCGAGCCCCTGGAAGCTGTACGGAGAGCTGCGCGGCTTGAACGCCCCGCCGCGGAAGACTTTCGCGCCGGCCTTCTTCACCGCCGCGGCCGTCGTGAACACCTGCTCTTCGGTCTCCGCCGAGCACGGGCCGGCCATGACGATGACCTCGTCGCCGCCGATGCGCACATCGTCGATGACGACGACCGTCCCTTCGGGCTTGAAGGTGCGGCTCGCCAGCTTGTAGGGCTCGGTGATGCGAAGCACTTCGTGCACGCCGTCCATCACTGAGATCAATGCGGAATCCACTTTGTGCGCTCCCACGACACCGAGCACGGTGCGATTGACGCCCGTCGACCGGTGCACGTCCATGCCTGCGTCAACCAGCGACGCGACGACCTTTTCGATCTGCGCCTCGGTTGCGCGCTCTTCCATTACCACCACCATGGCTATCGATCCTCCCCTTTACCGGCTTGCCCCGCCGACGCGTCTCCGCGAAGGCGGGCCGAGTTATGAGCCGTGGCGCGCTCGATGCGCCGCGCCTCGTCGATAATCCGTTCGAACACCCGCACGATGGCATCCCCCTCGAGCGGGCTGCCCGTATGCTTGCCGTGGGTGCGCACGTGGTGCAGCACCTGCTTCTCCCGATCGGGCTGATACACCTCGAGCCCGAGCGCCTGCTTCAACTTGCCGATTTCGAGCGCGCAGTGCGCGCGCTCGCTGAGCAGCTCGACCAGCCGTTCGTCAAGCTGATCGATCCGCTGTCTGAGCTCGTCGATTGTCATGAGTGTGTGCGTCGCCTCTCAGCCAGCGAACATACGATTCTACCCTTTCAATCAGATCCGGGCCTTTTCCGCCTCGGCGATGACGCCGACCAGCCCGCTTCCGACCACGGCCGCGTCGGCGAACCTGCCGATCTGCCGCACGTGCTCCGGCGACGAGATGCCGAAGCCCAGCGCGATCGGCAGCGACGTCGCCGCGCGCATCCGGCCCGCGAGCGCCTCGGCGCCGTCCGCGACCGTGTCGCGCGTGCCGGTGACGCCGAGCCGCGAGATGCCGTACAGAAACCCGCGCCCGAGCTTCGCCGCTTCCTTCACGCGCGCATCGGTCGTCGTCGGGCTGAGCAGAAAGATCATGTCGATGTCGCGCGCCGCCATCGCGTCGCGAAAGCCGCCGGCCTCTTCGATCGGCAGATCGAGCACGAGCACGCCATCGACGCCGGCGTCGCGCGCGCGATCGCCGAAGACCTCGACGCCCATCCTCAGCACCGGATTGGCGTAGGTGAAGAGCACGATCGGCGCCTTCACCGTCGACCGGACGCGCTTCGACGAGATCGAGCACGCCCGACGCCGTCGCGCCGGCCGCCAGGGCCCGCTCCGTCGCGCGCTGAATGACGGGGCCGTCGGCGAGCGGCTCCGAGAACGGAATCCCCACCTCGAGCACGTCGGCGCCGGCGCGATCGAGCGCACACAGAATATCGGCCGAACGCGCCATATCCGGATCGCCGGCGGTGACGTAGGTCACGAGGCCGGTGCGCTTTTCGGCCCGAATACGCTCGAACGCACTCGAAATTCTAGACGCCAACTTCGGCTCCCGCTCCATCCGCAGGTACCGCGAGACGCTATCGACATCTTTGTCGCCCCGGCCCGACAAATTGATGAGGATCTGCGCGTCGGGTCCCAGTTCCTGCGCGAGCCTCGTCCCGTACGCAATCGCGTGCGACGACTCGAGCGCCGGAATGATCCCCTCCGTTCGCGCCAGCTGCTGAAACGCCGCGAGCGCATCGTCGTCGCCGATCCACGAGTACTCCGCGCGGCCCATGTCTTTCAGCCACGCGTGCTCCGGGCCGACCGCGGCGTAGTCGAGGCCGGCGGAAATGGAGTGCGTCAGCTCGATGTTGCCGTTCACGTCCTGCAGCACGTACGTACGCGTGCCCTGCAGCACGCCTGCGAGCCCTGTCGCAAAGCGCGCGGCATGGCGGCCCGCGGTCAAGGCTTCCCCGCCGGCCTCGACGCCGATGAGTCGAACCGATGCGTCTCCAATGAACGCATCGAAGATGCCGAGCGCGTTGCTGCCGCCGCCGACGCACGCCACCACGGCATCGGGCAGCCGTCCGGTCAACGTCTGGAACTGCTCGCGCGCCTCGCGGCCGATCACCGATTGAAACTCGCGGACCATCAGCGGATACGGATGCGGCCCCAGCACCGAGCCGAGCAGGTAGTAGCTGTCGGTGACGTTCGTCACCCAGTCGCGCATCGCTTCGTTGATGGCGTCCTTCAGCGTGCGGCTGCCGGCCGACACGCCTCGGACCGTCGCGCCGAGCAGGCGCATCCGGACGACGTTCAGCGCCTGACGCGCCATGTCGTCGGTGCCCATGTAGACGTCGCACTCGAGCCCGAGCAGCGCGCACACGGTCGCCGTCGCCACGCCGTGCTGTCCCGCGCCGGTTTCGGCAATCACGCGCGTCTTGCCCATGCGCTTGGCGAGCAGCGCCTGGCCGAGCGCGTTGTTGATCTTGTGCGCGCCGGTGTGCGCCAGATCTTCGCGCTTGAGAAAGATGCGCGCCGCCGGCTTCGGCAGCGTCGCGCGCAGCCGCGCCGCTTCGTAGACCGGCGTCGGACGGCCGACGTAGTGCGCAAGAAGCCGATCGAACTCGGCGAGAAACGCCTCGTCCTTCCGCGCGTCGAGATACGCAGTCTGCAGCTCTTCAACGGGCGCGACGAGCGTCTCGGGGACGAACTTGCCGCCGTACTCGCCGTAATAGCCGCGCGGCGTTCGGATCGCGCCGGCCGAATCGTGTCTCAGTCATGCAGTGCCTCGAAAAATGTTCGCAACCGGTTGGGATCCTTCACGCCGGGCGCCGATTCGACTCCCGATGAGACGTCGACGCCATACGGCCGCACCGATCGAACAGCCAGCTTGATGTTGGCCGCATTCAAGCCGCCCGCAAGAATCGTGCGCCGCGTCGCCGCGATCTCGCGCGCCGAGTCCCAGTTGACGGTCTTGCCGGTTCCACCGAATCGCGCCGGATCGTGCGCGTCGACGAGCAGCACGACGTCGGGGTCGAAGTCGTCGATCTTCGTCGAGCCGTTGTCCGTCATGCCGACCGCCTTGATCACCCTCGCCTTGGTAGTGTCCGGCTTCAGCCGGACCATCAACTGCCGGCAATAATCTGGACTCTCGTGTCCGTGCAGCTGCGCGACGTCGAGCCCGACCTCGTCCATGATGCGCGCGACTTCTTCGACTGGCTGGTCGACGAACACACCGACCTTCAGCACCGTTGCCGGCACGTTCGCCGCAATCGCCCTGGCCGTCTCCGCGCTGACGTAGCGCGGGCTGTTCGGCCAGAACACGAACCCGAGCGCACTCGCGCCGAGGCCTGCTGCCAGCTCGGCGTCCTGAGGGCGCGTAATACCGCAGATCTTGACGAACAGCTCGTTCACGGCCCGCGTCCCTCAGCAAGTCCGCGAGCGCCTGCCCCGGATCGCTTGCCGCCATGAACCGCTCACCGATCAGAAATGCGTCGTATCCGGCGTTGGCGAGCTCGCGAAGATCGCCGCTCGTCTTCAAGCCGCTTTCCGCGACCGCAATCGACATCGTCGGGAATCAGCTCGATGGCCTGTCGGCTGACGTCGGTATCGACCGCGAGCGTTCGCAGATTGCGATTGTTGACGCCGACGATCGATGCTCCCGCGTCCAGTGCGACCGGTAGCTCGACGAGGTCGTGAATCTCGACGAGCACATCGAGGCCCGCCAACGTCGCCGCGTGTGCAGCGCCTCGAGCGCCGGCGGCGTGAGCGCCGCGACGATCAGCAGAATGGCGTCTGCGCCGGCGGCGCGCGCTTCGAGAATCTGATAGCGATCGACGATGAAGTCTTTGCGCAGTATCGGCAGGCTGGTAGCCGCCCGCACGGCCGCAAGATGATCGAGATGGCCGTCGAAGAACGCCGGCTCGGTCAGCACGGAGATCGCCGCGGCGCCCGCGCGATCGTAGACCGTTCGCAATGGCCGCCGGATCGTAATCGGCCTTCAGCACTCCACGCGACGGCGACCGGCGCTTGCATTCGGCAATGATGTTCACCCGATCCGGCCGCGACAACGCGGCTTTGAATCGGCCAGGCCGCGGGGTCGACGGCGGCGGCGCGGCGATCGAGCTCGTCGAGCGGCACCTGCGTCGACCGCACCTCGACCATTCGCCGCGTGGCAGCGACGATGGCGGCGAGCAGATCCGGCGTCTGAGCGGTCGACGTCATGCGGCCGCCTTCGATGCCGCAATCATCGCGTCGAGCTTCGTCCGCGCCGCGCCCGAATCGATCGCCTGCGCGGCGCGCTCAATCCCCTCGCGCACCGATGCGGCCTTTCCGCCGACGAACAGCGATGCGCCGGCATTGAGCAGCACGACGTCGCGGCGCGGTCCTTTCTCTCCGCCGATGATCGCGCGAAGAATCGCGGCGTTGGCCGCGGCATCGCCTCCCTGAAGATCGCTGCGCCTGGCCTTCGGAATGCCGAAGTCGGACGGGTGCACGTAAAACGTCGACACTGCGCCGTTCCGGCATTCAGACACCTTGGTGTGCCCGGTCGTCGACATCTCGTCGATGCCGTCAGCTCCGTGCACGACCCATGCACGGTCGGACCCCAGCATGAGCAGCGAGCGGGCAATCAACTCGGTCAGCTCAGCGTGCGGAACACCGACGAGTTGACGCCGCGCGCCCGCCGGGTTCGTGAGCGGTCCGAGCAGATTGAACGCCGTGCGCACGCCAAGCTCGCGTCGAACCGGTGCGGCGTGCCGCATCGACGGATGAAACGTCGGCGCGAAGAAGAACGCGATGCCGACCTGGTCGAGAGACCGCTCGACGACGGCCGGCGGCGCCGCCACGTTGACGCCCAGCGCCTCGTACACATCGGCACTGCCGCACTGGCTCGACACCGATCGGTTGCCGTGCTTTGCCACGCGCAATCCGGCCGCGGCCGCCACGAGCGCCGCCGCCGACGAAATATTGAACGTGCCGGAGCGATCGCCGCCAGTGCCGCACGTGTCGAACACATCGTCGAACGTCTTCGACAGCTGGACGGCATTGGCGCGCATTGCCGTGGCAAGCCCGACGATTTCGGCCGGCCGCTCCCCTTTCATCGTGAGGCCGACCAGCAGCGCGCCGATCTGCGCGGGCGTCGCCTCGCCGCTCATGATGGCGCCCATCGCCTCGGCCGCTTCGTCGACCGACAGGGTCTCGCGCCGCATCAACTTTTCCAGCAATCCGGAAATGTTCATGTCGCCCGGCCGCTCATACGCTTCAGAAAGTTCCGCAACAGATGCTGTCCTTCGCGCGTCATGATCGACTCAGGGTGGAACTGCACACCGTGAATCGGGTACTTGCGATGCCGCAGCGCCATCACGGTGCCGTCCTCTTCGGTCTGCGCCGCAATCTCCAGCTCGTCGGGCCATCCGTTTCGATCGACGACCAGCGAGTGGTAGCGCGCGACGGTGAGCGGCGTCGCGATGCCGGCAAACACGCCCTGGCCGTCGTGGGTGATGCTGGAGGTCTTGCCGTGCATCGGCGCGATCGCCCGCACGACGGCTCCCCCGAACGCCATCCCGATCGCCTGATGTCCGAGGCACACGCCCAGCAACGGCGTCGTGGGACCGAACGTCTTGATCACGTCGAGCGTGATGCCCGCCTGCTCCGGCCGGCCCGGTCCCGGCGAAATGACAATCCGCTCGGGTTTGAGCGCCGCAATCTCGTCGAGCGTCACCTCGTTGTTGCGGCGAACGAGCGGCTGCGTGCCCAGCTCGCCAAGGTACTGCACCAGGTTGTAGGTGAACGAATCGTAGTTGTCGATGACGAGAATCATAGGCCTCGGGCTGCCGAGCCCCTCCTGCGCCAGTCTCCGAGCGCCTCTGCGCATTCAAGTGCCGTCGCGCTTCGCCTTGTCCTGCGTTTCCTGGTACTCGGCCGACGGATTCGAATCGGCGACGATGCCGGCGCCGGCCTGCACCGTCGCGCGCGTTCCCGTGATGACGAGCGTGCGGATGGTGATGCAGAAATCCAGGTTGCCGGCGAAGTCGAGGTAGCCGACAGCGCCGGCGTAAATGCCGCGGCGATCGGGCTCGAGCTCGGCGATGATCTCCATCGCGCGCACCTTTGGCGCGCCCGACACGGTTCCCGCCGGAAAACAGGCGACGAGCGCGTCGAGCCGATCCTGATCGTCGGCGAGCTTGCCTTCGACGATCGAGACGAGGTGCATCACGTGCGAGTACTTTCTCGAGCCCCATGAACTGCGGCACGCGCACGCGTGCCGAACTGCGAGACGCGGCCCAGATCGTTGCGCCCGAGATCGACGAGCATCACGTGCTCGGAGCGCTCCTTCTCGTTGCGCTTCAGCTCCTCGGCCAGCCTCGTGTCCTCTTCGTCGCTCTTGCCGCGCGGGCGCGTGCCGGCGATCGGATGTGTCTGCGCCATGCCGCCTTCCACGCGCACGAGCATCTCCGGCGACGATCCGACAATCGACACCTTCCCCATCCGCAGGAAATACATGTACGGCGACGGATTCACGTGGCGAAGCGCGCGGTACACGGTGAACGGATCCGCGGTGATGTCGGCTTCGAATCGCTGCGAGAGCACGACCTGATACACATCGCCGGCCGCGATGTACTCCTTCGCGGTCTTCACCATCTCCAGAAAGCGCTCGCGCGGAATATTCGACGTCACCTCGATGGTGTGGCCAGGCTGCGGATGCGGATGCGAGAGATCGCGGCGCAGCTCGCGCTCGAGGAAATCGATCTTCGTGCACGCGAACTCGTACAGCGCCGCGAGATCGTCGTCGGGCGTGATCCGCGCGTTCGCGATAATCAGAATCCGATGCTGCACGTGATCGAACGCCAGCACCGTGTCGAAGATCATGAAGCCCGCTTCGTCTCGAAGCGCCGGATCCGGCTGCCCGTCCTTCTGGAGCGTGACCGGCTCGAACCACGCGGCGGTGTCGTAGCTGAGGTAGCCGACGGCACCTCCCGTGAACCGCGGCAGCTCGGGAACGAACGGCGAGCTGAAATCGGCCATCATCTTGCGCAGCACGGCGACGAACTCCTCGGCCTTCTCCGTCGTCACGCCGGCTTTCTCGACGATCGTCTTGCCGTCGCGCGCGCGCAGCATGACGAACGGATCCTTCCCGAGGAACGAATACCGGCCGACGTGCTCGCCGCCTTCGACGCTCTCGAGCAGGAAGGCGTAGTCGGAGTTTTCCGCGATGCGCAGGAATGCCGACACGGGCGTCAGCAGATCGGCGACGAGCTCCTTGACGACCGGCACGAAGGTGCTTCGTTGCGCGAGCTCGGTAAATGTGTCGAACGATGTCTGCTTCATATAGTGTCCGGCTTCAGCCGGACCGCACCAGCGCTGCCTGTTTCATCAATCCCGCGGGTGGCCGGCGCCCAATCCACCACTCCGACTGGTCTTCGGCCTGAGCCACGAGCATGTCGAGCCCGCCGATCGTGTCGCAGCCGGCCGCCGCCGCCTCTTTCAAGAACCGCGTCTCCATCGGGTTGTAGACGAGGTCGTAGACGACGCGACCGTCGAAGGCGCCTTCGAAGGGAGTCTCGTCGACGTTCGGAAACATGCCCACCGGGGTCGTGTTGACCAGCAGGTCCCAGCTCTTTGCCGCCACCGGGAACGCCGCCGCTGTGCCGCCGGCGAGCGCCGCGACATCCTTTGCCTTGCCGCGATTTCTGCCGTACACCGTCACGACGCTGCCGGCGGATGCGAGCGCCACCGCCGACCGCGCGCGCCGACGCCGCCGGCGCCGAGAATCGCCGCGCGTGCGCCGCGCAAATCGAGCCGGCCCTTCAGCGGCGCACAGAAATCCGCTGACGTCTGTATTGCGCGCCTCCCAGCGCAGCGCGTCGCGCCGATACGTGTTGACGGCTCCGACCTTCCTGCTCAGCTCGTCCACTTCGTCGGCACGCTCGAACAGATCGACCTTGTACGGAATCGTGATGCTGACGCCCTGCACGCCGAGCGCGGTCGCGAAAATCGTGAAGTCTTCGGCGCTCGATGCGACCATCGGAACGTAAACGGCGTCGACACCCGCCGCGCGAAACGCGGCGTTGTGCATGGCCGGCGACACCGAATGCGTCAGCGGCGATCCGACGACGCCGTAGATCGCGGTCTGGTCGGTCATCTCGCGGAACCTGAACTCCTCGAGCATGCGCGCCGCCGAAATCTGTCCAGGGGCGTAGCCCTCACCCGCGTAGGACCAGAGCGAATGAAAGTGCGCGGCCAGCACGCGCGTCGGCAGCCCGGCAGGTCCCATGCCGATCAACACCGTGTTTCTCGCCGCGCTCGAGCTGCAGCAAGTGCAGGTTGTCCGACAGCGAGCGTGCCATCACGGCGACCTTGACGATTTCCGCGCCGGCGCGCACGCATCGCTACGCACCCGCTCGATGAGATCGGCCGGTACACCATCGAAGCTGTGCGATCGACAGCACAATCCGCTTGCCGCCGGTCGCCGCAATCAAGTCGGACGCGAACGCCGGCCTTCGACTCGACGTCAACGTATTCCGCGCCTTGTTGCAGCGCGCACTCGAGAATCCGCCGCCGCTCGGCTTCAGAGTCCTTGAACGCGCCGCCTTCCCACTCGGGCCGGCACGTGACAATGACAGGCGACTTCCGGTCCGCGAGCGCGGCGGCTACGTCCGGATCGGCGACCGAATCGAGCCGCAGCTCGACCAGGTCGGCGCCGGCCAGCGACGCGGCGTCGCGCCGGCGGCGCAGCTCCGCCGTCGTGGGTGCTGATGCGACGATGACGAGAAGTGGTTTGGACATAAAAAAAGCCTCTTCAACTGGTTGGGCTGAAGAGGCTTTGCTGGCTCCCGATTACGTCGGTTTCAGGCCAAGGCAGTTGCCCCTTCAGTCTGGGCGTAATACCACCATCCAAAACCAAACGAAAAATCTCCCAGCGCGATGACGATGGGGCGCGGGGCGCGTTTGGTCGAGGCCATGAAGCGACGACGATAGCAGGAAGCCTTTGAAATTGTCAAGACATGTGCCACTATTAGTAAACGGATTTCCCAATAGATTCAACAACATGAAGAGACTTCTTTTCGCCCTCTTTACGAGCCTGGCGCTGCTGGTTGTGTCGCTGCCGGCCGCTCCGCCCTACTATCCGATCGACCAGGTCAAGCCCGGAATGGTGGCGACCGGCCACACCGTCTGGCAGGGAGACACGATCGAAGAATTCAACGTGCACATCATCGGCGTGCTCCGCAACGTCATCGGACCTCGCCGCGATTTGATACTGGCCAGGCTCGAGGGCGGACCGCTCGCGCACACGGGCGTCATCGCCGGTATGAGCGGCAGCCCGGTGTATATCGACGGCAAGCTGGTGGGTGCGGTGTCGTACTCGCTCGGCGCGTTTTCCAAGGAGCCGATCGCCGGCATTACGCCGATCGCGGAAATGATCGATGCCGCCACGCTCGACACGCCGCGACCCGCCGATCGGAACACGCGCGCGGCTCGAGATGCCGGTCACGCGCGACAGCGTCGCCGCCGCCATGCGCGCGTCGATGTCCTGGGCTCGTCCGTTCGCGGAACGGTCCGGCGACGTCCAGATCTTCGGTGAGGGCGTCAGTGGCCAGGTCGCGACGATGCTCCGCCCCATCGCCACGCCGCTCAACCTCGGCGGATTCTCGCCCGAGATTGCCGACATGCTCGGCGCATCGTTCCGCGACTACGGCTTCATGCCCGTGGCTGGAGCGGCTGCGGCCAGGTCACCATCGAGCGTCACGACGAGCGACAGACCGCTTCGACCCGGCTCCGCGGTAGGCGTCAACATCGTGAGCGGCGATTTCAACATGGGCGCGACGGGCACGGTGACGGAAGTCATCGGCAACAAGATTTACGCGTTCGGCCATCCGTTCTTCAATCTCGGCCCGATCGCATTCCCGATGACGAAGGCCTATATCCACACGCTGCTCCCGAGCATGACGTCGTCGATGAAGATTTCGACGCTGGGCGACGTCATCGGCACGGTTCATCAGGATCGCGCGACGACGATTGCGGGTCTGACGGGTGCGGCGCCGGCGACAATCCCGGTCAAGATCTCGCTCGAGTCCGAGCGGGGGTTCAAGAAGCATTTCGAGTTCCAGCGTCGTGAGCGACCAGTTGTTCACGCCGCTCTTCACCTACGCGTCGATTCTGAGCACGCTGACACTCGTACGAGCGCGAGACCGGGCGCGGCCACGTTCAATATCCAAGGGACGATGAACGTGAAGTCGCACGGCGAAATCAAGATCGAGGACCTGTTCTCGGGTAACAGCGCGTCGATGAGCACCGCCGGTTCGGTGATGGCGCCGCTGACGTTCCTTCTCGACAACGATTTCGAGCCGATCCAGATCGAAGCCGTCGACCTGACCATTCAGTCCACCGAACAGCCGCGGACGGCGACAATCGAGCGCGTCTGGCTCGACGGCGTGCGGGCGCGCGCCGGCCGCACGGTGCCGCTGAAAGTGCTGATGCGCGGGTACCGCGGCGAGGAAGTCGTGCAGACGGTGCCGCTGGAGATTCCGGCCGGCGCCAGCGGATCGCTCTCGGTGATGGTCTCGGACGGCGCCCGACTGGCGCAGTGGGAGCGCCGTGAAGTGCGCCAGCCGACCGAGCCGCGCAGCGTGCCGCAGCTGATGCGGGCACTGAACACCGTGCGCAAGAACAACCGGCTCTACGTGCGACTGCTCGCGTCCGACGCGGGCGCGGTCGTGCGCGGCGAGCCGCTCTCGTCGCTGCCTCCGTCGGTGCTGGGCGTGCTCGAGGCCGATCGCAGCACCGGCGATTTCATTCCGCTTCGCAACGCGACGCTCGGCGAATGGAATCTGCCGACCGAGTATGCGGTGGTTGGCTCGCGCGTGCTGACCATCAACATCGAGTAAGCATCGAATGCGCTCATTGCTGCGATATCTCTTCGTGTTCGCTCTAGTTGCGGCTGCCGTCGCGACGTTATCCGCATCGAAGCCTGTCTTCTGGCAGACCGCGACGCTCAACGACTTTCTGCGCGGCGAGGTCGAGAATCTGTCGGTCGACGGCCACGGCCGGCTCGTGCTCGGGTCCGACGACAGAGCTCGTCGCCGAAACCACGTCGCCGTTCCTCTGGGCGATGGTCGTCGCACCCGATGGCTCGATCTACGTGGGCAGCGGCAACGAAGGCAAAGTGTTCAAGATTGGTGCGAACGGCAAGGCTGAGACCTTCTTCGACACCACCGAGCTCGAGGTACACGCCCTCGCGCTTGCTCCCGACGGCTCGCTCTACGCGGCGACTTCTCCCGAGGGGCGCATCTACAAGATCGACCGCACCGGTAAGGGCACGCCGTTCTTCGATCCCGAAGACAAATACATCTGGAGCCTCGCGCTCGACTGCGCAGGGAAATCTCTACGCAGGCACGGGTGAAAAGGGGCTGATCTACAAAATCACACCCGACGGCAAAGGCACCACGTTCTACGCGACGAAGGCCACGCACGTCATCGCGCTGACCTTCGAACGGAACGGACAACTGCTCGCGGGCACCGAAGGGCCGGGACGGTTGTTCCGCGTCGACCCGACCGGCAAGGCATTTCTCCTGCTCGATTCGACCCACCAGGAGATCCGCGCGATCCGCCTTGATCCTCAGGGCAATATTTACCTCGCGGCACTCACGGGACGCACGACGTCATCGAGTCAACCTCCCACGCCAGCCACGACCGAAACACCGGCGACGTCCGCTCGCGAGCCCGTTCCGACCGTGACGACCGAGGTGACCGCCATTGCGGTTGTCGATACGGGTGGAGCGTCGGTGGGTACATCCGAAGCAGCCCGCTCGTGAAGATCGCCGCGGAGGACGCGGTGCGATTTATCGAATCAGGCCGGACGGGTTGTGGGACGTGCTCTGGGAATCCGCAGACGACTCACCGTACGATCTGACATTTGATGCTGCCGGTGCGCTCATCGTCGGCACAGGACGGAACGGAAAGCTGTACAGCTTGAGTGGCGAGCCGACGACGGCGACGCTGCTGATGCAGGCGACTGCCCAGCAGGTCACCGGCTTCGCGCGCGATTCGAAGGGCAATGTGATCTACGCCACGTCGAATCCCGGAAAGATCTTCAGACTGTCGCCGCAGCGCGCGGCCGAAGGCACCTACACGTCGCTCGTCCGGGACGCGCAGACGGTAGCCGATTGGGGCACGCTCAGCTGGCGTGCGTCGGTGCCGGCGGGCAGTCGCGTCGACGTGTTCACGCGCTCGGGCAACACGAATACGCCAGACGATACGTGGAGCGCCTGGAGCGGGACCATACGGCGCGGCCGAACTGGCGAAGAGATCACGAGTCCGAACGCGCGGTATCTGCAGTGGAAGGCCGTGCTGGCCGGAAAACAGCAGCCCGGTCCTGACGTCGGTCTCCGCCGCATACGTGCAGCGCAACCTGCGGCCGAAAGTGACGAGCCTGACGGTGCATCCGTCGGGCACGGTGTTTCAAAAGCCCTATCCTACCGGCGATCCGGACATCGCGGGGTTCGACGACCAGGCGCCCGATCGCCGCATTCTGAGCGCCACCGCCAATCCGGGCGGCGCGAGCTCGGCGCTCGGCCGACGCGTCTACCAGCGCGGTCTGCAGACGTTCGTCTGGCGCGCCGAGGACGCCAACGACGACGAACTGCGGTACGAGATTTTGTACCGCCGGGAAGGCGAGACCGGTTGGAAGTCGCTGAAGAGCGATCTCGAAGACGCGATCTTCGTGTGGGACACGACATCGGTGCCGAACGGCACCTACGTCGTCAAGGTGATGGCGTCGGATGAGGCGTCGAACACGCCGGGCGCTGCGCTCGAAGGCGAGCTCGAGAGCTCGGCGTTCGACATCGACAACGGGCCTCCGTCGGTGATCGTCACCAGCTCGCGCGCCTGCAAACGGGCGCACCGTGATCCAGTTCGACGTCCGCGACGAATGGTCGTCGATTTCGAAGGTGGAATACTCGCTCGATGCGCAGCAATGGCAGGTGGTGTATCCGCGAGACGGCATCTTCGACGGGCGAACCGAGCAGTTCGAGCTGACGCTGGCCGACGCCGACGCCGCGAAGGGACTGATCATCCGCGCGTACGATGCGAAAAATAACTCGGCGACCGCTCGCGGGGATGTTCATCGCCTCGCTGAATAACGAAAAACGAAGAACGGCAAACGAATAGAGTCACGGGTATCACGGTACCCGTCGCTCTATTCGTTTTTCGTTCTGCGTTTTCCGTTACTGCGTAAGTTACAGCATCTTCCAGCCATCGACACGCACGTGGATGTACGCGCGCAGCGGAGCGCGCACGGTGGTGTGCGAGACAAGCCAGACGACATTCTGAGAGACAGGGGCGCCGGCGGCGCGGGCGGGCTCGAAGCGCGCGGTTGCGACGGCGTTGAGCAGTTCCGACAGCTGCGCGTGCGTCGGCAGACTGCGGCGCCCCTGAATGCGGTCGCCGATCATCTCGACGTCCTCGAGATACCCGTCGGCCGTCACGAGCGCCGCGAATGCCACCTCTTCGTCGTCGCGGTTCATCACCGTCGCCGGCATGATGGCTTCGGCATGGGCGCGCGGCAGCCTCTCGACGGCGGGCAGGTAGATGTCGGCCGTGCGCGCACGCGAGCTCAGCGTCATCGCCGCCTTCAGCGACTCGGGATGGCGAATGGGGCTTTGCGCGACGAAAAAGGCGCGCCATCGCGAGCAGCAGCGACGCGACGACCGACACGCTCACGCTGGCCGATGCGCGGCGCGGATCGTCGAACAGATTGCGGATCGTGCGTCCGAACGACGCGCGCTCCTCGGCGTTCCAGCGCTCGAGGATATCGGTCTGCAGGCGGCTGAGGCCCGGCATCACGGCGACATCTTCAACGCGCGCGGTGGCCTGCAGCGCCTCGCCAATCAGCTCGAGATCGTCCGCCTCGAGCCGGCACGACGCGCAACCGTGCGAGGTGATCGGCAATCGCAATGCGATCGGCGACCGGCAGCTCTTCGTCGTAAAAGGCGGACAGCTCGGCGCGCACCTGCGCGCAGTTCCAGGTCAGCATCGCAAATCTCCCAGCTCGACCCGCAGCGCCTGACGCGCGCGAGTGAGCCTCGACTTGACGGTGCCCACCGGCAGTCCAAGCGAGAATGCGATTTCCTCGTATTTCAACCCTTCGACCTCCCGTAACACCAGCGCCGTCCGCTGCTCGAACGGCAGATTCTGAATCGCCGTCTTCAGCCGCTCGCCGATTTCCTTGCGAGTCAGCTCACGGTCGGGTGTCGACGCGTCGGCGCCGAGCACCATTTCACCGTGGTCGCGGATGTGCTCGTCGAGCGACACCTGATTCGACCGCTGACGTCGTCTCCACCACCGCTGCCGGTTCCGCACCTGGTTGACGACGATCCGGAAAATCCAGGTGCGCAGGGACGACTGCCCGCGGAAGCGATGGAGTGTCCGGAACACCCGCAAGAAGACCTCCTGCGACAAATCGAGGGCCTCTTCGCGGTCGCCGAGCAGGTGCGTCGCGAGGCCGAGCACGAGGCGGTGGTGCTCGAAGACGAGTGCGGCGTGCGCGGTGTCATCTCCGGCGAGACAGCGCTCGATGAGCGCAGCTTCGCCGCTGGCGACCTCGGACGACCATCCAATTGCTTCGGCCGGTTTGAAATTTCCTGCCACGTGGGTACCCCCGAATATAGCAGGTTCTGACAGGTTGGACCCCTAACCCATTGAAATGTTCCCTTAACCGTTCGCGGCTTACGGTTTACGGTCACCGATACCGTAAAATCAGGGGCGTGAAAAAGGTCGTCGCGGGCATCATCGTCGCTGGCCGGGCTGGCCGCCGCCGGTATCCTCGCCGCGCAGACGGTCGAGCGCGACCGGGAATATCGTCGCCTGATCTGACACGGGCGACGAAGCGCTCGAGCCGCGGGCAGACGTTCGTGGCGATCGAGGCCTACAGCGGTGCGATTGCGCTGAAACCCGGATCGATGCTCGCCTACTTGAAGCGCGGCGAAGCGCATCAGCGCCGCGGCGATACGCCGGAAACGCTCGTCGCTGGCGCTGCGCGATCTCCGCACCGCTGCCGACCTCGACCCGGGCGCCACGCGCACGCTCGAAAAGCTCGGCGACGTCAACGTGCAGCTGCGGCGTTTCGCGAATGCCGCCGAGAACTACGAGGCGTACCTCTACCTCGACAATCACGCCGCAGCCATCTTCTACAAGCTCGCGCTCGCGTCTCGCGGCGACGGACGGCTCACGCGCGCGATTTCAGCCCTGCAGCAGGCCGTCACGCTGAACCCGATGCTTTCACGAGGCGCACTACGTCCTTGGGCTCTGCCTCAAGGACCGCGAGGAGCTCGCCGATGCGCGCGCGGCGTTCGAACGCGCCAGCGCGATCGCCCCGGCGTTCATTCCCGCGCGCGAAGAGCTTGCCGAGCTGCACCGGCTGCAGCAGCACACGCGCGATGAAATCGAGCAACTCGATGCGCTGTCTGCGCTCGATCCCGACGAAGCCGGAGCGGTTGATCGCCGTCGGCCGTGCCTACTTGCGCGCCGGCAATCGCGACCTGGCGGTGATGACGCTTGGCCGCGCTGCCGAGAATTTCAAGGAATATCCGGGTGTCTATGCCGCACTCGGCCAGGTGTGGCTCGATGCGGCGGAAGAGCGCGGCGATCCGAGCGATCTGCGCAAGGCGCTCGAAGCGCTCGCGCCGGCGGCCATCGCAACCGACGGCCAGCAGCGAGACGCTCGGTATGTACGGGCGCGCGCTTGATGCTGGCAGGCCGGCATGCAGAGGCAGAGGCGATTCTCAGGGAAGCGTCGCAGCGCTTCCCCATCGATCCGGATGTGCTGCCGCATTTCGCGTCCGTCGCACAGCGCCTGGGACATCTGGACGAGGCGCGGCAGGCGCTCGTCAAATACTCGGTTCTCGTCGATGAGGATCGCGACGAGGCGGTGCGTGCGGCGCGGATTGCGGACCTGTCGATGCAGCTGAACGACGCCGCGGCCGCAGTCGCGTGGTATCAGAAATCCGACGCGCTTCGGACGGGCGACGCGTCGCTCCTCGCGCGGATGGCCGACGCGCAGGCGCGCGCCGGGCAGGTCGAGCAGCGCGCGTGCGACCATCAAACGCGCGATCGAGAAGGACCCGAACCATCCTCTCGTGCAGGCGGTGGCGCGCCGGCTTCAGGCACGGTAGCGCTTCGGATCGAGCGCGTCGCGCAGTCCGTCTCCCAGGAAATTGAATCCGAGCACGAGGGCGGCGATCGCGGCGCCGGGAAAAATTGTCAGGTGCGGGCGCATCCAGCAAATGCAGCCGGCCCGCCGTTCAGCATGGTTCCCCAGCTCGGCGTCGGCGGCTGCACGCCGAGACCAAGAAAACTGAGCGACGCTTCCGCGAGAATGGCGCCGGCCATGCCGAGCGTTGCCTGCACCATCACAGCGGGCATCGTCGTCGGCACCACGTGGCGAAGCAGAATGCGCGGCGTCCCGGCGCCGAGCGCCCGCGCCGCCTGCACGAACTCGAGCTCGCGCGCCTTCAGCACCTGCCCTCGCACGAGACGTGCGTATCCCACCCAGCCGATCACCGACAGCGCCATCACGACGTTCGACAGACTCGGTCCAAGCACCGCAACGAGCGCAATCGCGAGCAGGATTCCGGGGAACGCGAGCAGCACGTCGATCGTCCGGCTGATCACATCGTCGAGCCACCCGCCGAAGTAGCCCGCAACCGATCCGAGCAGGACGCCCAGGAACGATGAAATGCCGACGACCGTGAGACCGACGAACAACGAGATGCGCGCGCCCGCGAGCACGCGCGACAAAATATCGCGCCCGAGCTCGTCGAGACCGAACGGATGCTGCGAGGCTCGGACGCTCGAGCCGCAGCGCCAGTTCCTGTCCTGACGGATCGTACGGGACGGCCCACGGCGCGATGATCGCGCCGATGACGGTGAGCAGGACGATGGCGGCGCCGACTTTGATCACGATCGGTCCACCCGGATGCGCGGATCGAGGAAGCCGTAGGTGAGGTCCGTGATCAGGTTGACGCCGACGTAGGTGACCGCGATCAGCAGCACGCAGCCCTGGACTGTCGGATAGTCGCGGAAACTGATCGACTGAATCAGCAGGCGGCCGATGCCCGGCCACGCAAAGATCGTTTCGGTGATGACGGCGCCCGTGAGTACGACGCCGAACTGCAGACCGAGAATCGTGACGATCGGAATCAGGCTGTTGCGGAAGCGCGTGATGAAGGACGGCGCGCGTGCGCGAGACGCCTTTCGCGCGCGCGGCCAGCACGTACGGCTCGCGCAGCTCTTCGAGCAGGCTCGCGCGCGTCATGCGAGCCAGAATGGCGGCGAGCGCGGCGCCGAGGGTCGCCGCAGGCAGCACGAGATGCGCAAGCGTGCCGCGTCCCCCGACCGGCAGCCAGCCGAGCTCGACGGCAAACACAATCGCGAGCAGCGGCCCGAGCCAGAAGTTCGGAACCGAGATACCGACGAGCGACAGCGTCATCGCGCCGTAGTCGACGGCCGTGCCGCGCCAGACGGCGGCGATGATGCCGAGCGGCAGCGCAATCAGCACGGCGACGGCCATCGAGGCGAACGCGAGCTCGGCGGTGGCGGGCATGCGCTCGAGAATCTGCTGCAGCACCGGCTGATCGTTTCGCAGCGACACGCCGAGATCGCCGCGCACCAATCCCTGAAGAAACGATGCCGTACTGCACGAGCAGCGGCCGGTCGAGGCCGAGACGCTCGCGGAGCTGCGCGACGTCTTCGGGCGCTGCGCCTTCGCCGAGCATCGCCTGCGCCGGATCGCCGGGGATGAAGTGAATGAGTGAAAAGACCAGCGTCGCCACGCCGAGCAGAACCGGGATCGTCAGCAGCAGCCGGCGAATGAGGTATCTATGCATCGAGATGAAGGCGCTGCATCAGTTTCGCAAGACCCTGACGGCTCAGTCCGAGCGCGGCCGCTGTCTGTCCGCGATGGCCGGCGGCGCGCGCGAGCGCCGCGCGCACGAATCGCTCCTCGAACTTGAGCCGCGCGCTCTCCAGCGATTCGTGTGACGACAGCTGCGCGGCCCGCGCGATGGCCGCCGGCAGCTCCGACGCGCCCACGACGCCGCGCGGCGGAACCGCGACGACGAGCGCTGTCAGCACGTTTTGGAGCTCGCGAACGTTGCCAGGCCAATCATACCGCGCGAGCGCGCAAACCGCGCTCTGTCCGAGCACCGCTTTGCTGCCGATGCGCTCTGCCGACTGCCGCCAGAAGCGGGCGGCGAGCAGCGGAATATCCTCGACGCGCTCGCGGAGCGGCGGCACGTTGATGCGAATCACGTCGAGGCGATACAGCAAATCCTGACGGAAGCGGCCGGCATCGACTTCGGCGCGCAGCGCGCGATTGGTCGCCGCGACCAGACCGCGCATCGAACGGCCTGGTGAAGTTCTCGCCGATGCGGCGAATCTCCCCTTCCTGCAGCACGCGGAGAATCTTTGCCTGCGCGCGTGCCGACAGCTCACCGACTTCGTCGAGAAAGACCGTACCGCCATCGGCGCTCTCGAACAGGCCGAGCCGCTCGCCCGCAGCACCCGTGAACGCACCCTTCGCATGGCCGAACAGCTCCGCATCGACGAGGTCTTCGGGCATCGCGGCGCAGTTGAACGCGCAGAAGCGGCGCTCGCGGCGGCACCCGGCCCGATGAATGGCGCGCGCCACCAGCTCCTTGCCCGATCCGCTTTCCCCTTCGAGAAGCACCGTGAACGGCGCGTTGGCCGCGCGCGCGATCGCCTTCCGCACCTCGTCGATTGCCGGGCTGACGCCGACGAGATCGAATGCCGCATCCTGACTCGCGGGCGCGCCCTGGCGCTCGACCAGCACGTACACGAGCGGGGCGCAGACGGCTGCGGCCGCCGCGCCGAACGCCAGCGCCCGCTCGACGTTCTCGGGTCCATCGATGTTCCAGCGCATCGCCACGGCGCCAATGATGCGACCGAGGTACTGAATGGGCACGGCGCCCTCTATCCAGCTGCCGACCCGCTCCGGGCGAATGGATCTGGCCGATGTCGATCGATCGCCGCGCCGTCGCCTCACCCGCCGGGCCAGACGCCGCAAACAATCTCGGCGCCGACGTGATGCCATCCGAAGATGCCGACGCCGACGGCGTGCGTGTGACGGCGAATCGCCGTCCGCTGCGCGACCGAGCGCCTCGTTCTCGTCCTCGAGTTGATGAGACCGTGCGAGCAGATCTCTCAACCCGTCGAGATCCTGCACGTCGCTGGCAATTGGGGCAACCGCGCAGGTCGCCACATGAAAGCGCGCGGCGGACTCGTGCACCGACCGGGGTCTTCTGCAGCTCGCTCAACACGTCGTCGATGCGCGACTTCAACAGCGGCGGAATCGCGCCGCCGCGAATGTGCGCGAGGTGACGCGCAGCCGCGCGCGCCTGCGCCATCCGCTCTGCTCTGATGAGCCCTTCGACGTACGTGACCCGCAGCTTGACGGCCTGCAGCGGCAGGTGCGCGGCACGCGCCGCGGCGAGCCCGTTCGTCACGTGAATGCGCAGCGCGTCGATATCACCCAGCCTGCCCTGGATGGCGGCCTCGCACTCGCGAACGACGGACTCGATTGCAGGCGACAGATGCCGATGCAGCCGGACGTGCCCGCCCGACAAGCCGCCACGCGTCGGATATCGCATCGGCGGCGATTCGGAGCCGTGCCGCCAGGCACCAGTACCGGGCGCACTGTTCGACGTCTCCGAGAGGCTCGACCGCTTCCAGATATCGCTCGCGCGTCGGCGTGCCGTTTCTGCCAGAACAGCGCGCGCGCGAGTGCGACGGCCGGGAACAGCACGAGCTCTCGATTGCCAAGAGCCGATGCAGCGGAATACGCGGCGCGGCAGGTCTGCTCGGCATCGTTCAGTTGTGCGAGGTCGGTCTGTGCAAGGCCGAGATACACCGTCGCCTCGAGCGCCTGTTCGGCAGCGCGGGCGCGTTGAAACCGATCGTGCGCGTCTGCAAAGAGCGTGCGCGCGTCCGCAGCACGTCCTCGGCCAGCATCAGCCGGCCGAGCCGGAGCCCGGCATCACCGGCCCGCCTGAAATCGCCGCGCCGTTCGAATGCGGCGACCGCTCCTCGCAGTGCGCGCTCGGCTGCCGCATGACGCCCGCGCGCCAGCAACCGCTCCACCTCGACGATCGGTCTGTGCCATGCGAGGATCCCGTCCGGGCAAGCGTGTTCCGTACGCCGCTCGTCCTTCCGCTGCGCTCGCGACGCGACTTCCCTCGATGGCGCGCGTCGCGCGAGCACGCAGAGCTCCCGCACACCAAGCTGACGCAGACGCAGCACTGCCAGCGCCGCGCTCGACGGCGCGTCACGCCAGTCCAGCACGACGACGGAACGGCGTGTGAGCGCGGCAGACACATCGTCGGCATGCGACGGGTCATCGAGAAGCGCAAGATCGCACGGCACGAATCCACGCTGCCGAAAGCACGCGCGCATCCGGAAGCTCCGCGACATGGAGAATCCGCGACGATGACGGGCGCGCGTGTTCGAGCCACTCGACGACGGCGGCGATGCCTGCGCACAGGAGGATGTCGGTTGCCTCGACCCTCTGCGCACGCGCCTCGAACCGATGCGTGCGTTCCGATGAAACCAAAATCGAGAAGTAGCACCCTCGGCGTGTGCGCGCGTGCACGACTCGGTCCAGCGTTGCTGTTCGACGCGCGTGCCGGCACGCGTCGATGCGAAGGCGCACGCGCGCGCCGGTGGCAAGATCGAGCGCGGCGACAGACGCTGCCGGCGCTCCGATCAGGCGCCGCAACACAAGAAACCGATCACCAATCAATGTAGCCATGCGACGCACGCGTGATCTGCAATCGGCTCGCCTGCAAAAACAGGCCGGATCACGCCGGTTGCTCGCCGGAACAGTGCAGAAACTTCGTATAGAATGTCGAGGCAATGCTGCGTTTTCTCACCGCCGGCGAGTCGCACGGCAAGGGACTCGTCGTCATTCTCGAGGGCATGCCGGCCGGGCTGCATATCGATTTCGACGCCATCACCGAACAGCTCAAGCGGCGTCAAGGTGGGTACGGCCGCGGCCGCCGCATGGCGATCGAATCCGACAAGGCCGAGGTTCTCTCGGGCGTGCGCGCCGGCGAAACGCTCGGCTCTCCCGATCTCGCTGCTCATCCGCAACAAGGATTGGGAAAACTGGCAGCAGACGATGCATGCCGAGGATGAGGCGCCGGCGGGTGCGACCGGCACGGTCAGGCCGGTCGTCACGCGGCCACGGCCGGGTCATGCCGACCTTGCGGGCGCCATCAAGTACGACCGCACCGATATTCGCGACGTGCTCGAGCGCGCGAGCGCGCGAGAGACCGCGGCGCGCGTCGCGGCAGGTGCGATTGCCCGCCAACTGCTTCGAGAGTTCGACGTCGAGATCGTCAGCCACGTGTATCGCGTCAACGGCATCGGCCTCGACTCGCCGCTGCGCGTCACGTTCGAAGCGGCTCGCGACATCGGCTCCGACTCGGCGCTGCGCTGCGCCGACCTCGATGCCGAGGTCAACATGATCGCGGAGATCGATCGCTGCCGCGATGCCGGCGATACCGCCGGCGGCGCGTTCGAAGTCATTGCGCGCGGGCTGCCGGTCGGACTCGGCAGCTACGTGCATTGGGATCGCAAGCTCGACGGCCGTCTCGCGCAGGCCATGATGTCGATTCCGGCCATCAAGGGTGTCGGCATCGGTATCGGTCCGAAGGCCGCGTCGGTGCCCGGGTCGCAGATGCACGACGAGATCGTTCCGGCGCCGAGCCGCACGAAGCCGCCGATCGGCGTGGCGCGGCCGACGAACAATGCCGGCGGCCTCGAAGGCGGCGTCACCAACGGCGAAGACCTGCGAGTGTCCGGTTTCATGAAGCCGATCGCGACGCTGATGAAGCCGCTGCGATCGGTCGACCTGGCAGGCATGACCGCGGCGCCGGCCGTCATCGAGCGCAGCGACGTCTGTGCTATTTCAGCGGCCGCCGTCGTCGGCGAGGCGGTCGTCAGCCTGGTGCTGGCCGACGCGTTCCTCGAGAAATTCGGCGGCGACTCGCTGCGGCGAAATCCAGCGCAACTACGCCAACGCCACCGCTCGCCTGGAGGCACGGTTCCGAACGACACAGCCTGCCGCGCCGAAGCGCAAGGAGCGCGAAGGCGGGCCTGCCCCGCCGAAGCGTGACGGAGCGCGAGGAGCGCGAAGGCGGGTGATTCGCCCGATTCTCAAGTTTGGCGCGACCCCGCTGCACGCCCGCGCGGCGGATGTCGGCGAGCTGACACCGCGACATCCAGAAGCTCATCGACGACATGATCGAGACCATGTATGCGGCGCCCGGCATCGGGCTGGCGGCGCCGCAGATTGGCGTGTCGCTCAGAATCTTCGTCATCGATCTCTCCCTCGGACACAAACCCGACGACCTGATGGTGTTCGTCAATCCCGAGTTCGTCGAGCTCGAAGGCATGCAGCTCGAAGAAGAAGGCTGCCTCAGCGTGCCCGGCTTCAACGCGACCGTCGCCAGGCCGATGCGCGCCGTCGTGCGGGGTCTCGACCGCAACGGAACGCTGCGCACCGTCGAGGGCACGGATCTGCTCGCCCGCGCCTTGCAGCACGAGATGGATCACCTCGACGGCAAGCTGTTTCTCGATCGCGTTCGCGGCATCAAGCGCGATCTCATCGTGAAGAAAATCCGCAAGATGACTCGCGCGGGAAAATGGTGACGGCGCGCCGCTTCCCTGCGAGTCGTCTTCTTCGGCACTCCCGATTTCGCGGTCCCGACACTCGAGGCGCTGCAGCGAATCGCGGCATTCCGTTGTCGGCGTCGTCACGCAGCCCGATCGCGCGCGCGGGCGCGGCCAGCATTCGCAGGCGGGCCCGGTGAAACAGCTCGCCGAGCAGCTGCGGATTGACGATCCTGCAGCCCGAGCGGCTGCGCGACGAAGGGTTTCTCGACGCCTTGCGCGTCGCTCGAGGCCGATCTCGGCGTCGTCGCCGCCTACGGCAAGATCCTCACCGATGCGGTGCTGGCCATTCCCAGGCTTGGCCTCATCAACGTCCACGCGTCGTTGCTGCCGAAGTACCGCGGCGCGGCGCCGATTCACCGGGCCGTGATGGCGGGCGAGACGCTGACCGGCGTCACCATCATGCGCGTCGTCAAAGCGCTCGACGCCGGGCCGATGATTTCGAGCGCGACGCGGCCGATCGGCGAGCAACGAAACGAGCGCCGAGGTCGAGCGCGACATCGCGCGAATCGGCGCGCGCCTGCTCGTCGAGGCGGTCGACGCGATCGCCGACGGGCGCGCGTCGGAGACGCCGCAGAGACGAGGCCGAGGCGACCTACGCGCCACAAGATCGAGAAGGCCGACGGCATCATCGACTGGTCGCGCCCGGCCGTCGAGATTCACAATCAGATTCGCGGCCTCCATCCGTGGCCGCACGCATACTCCGAGCTGCAGGGAGAGCGCATCATCCTTCTCCGATCGGAAGTCGAACCGAGCATTGCCGGGCACGCGCGCGGTGCCCGGCACCGTGCTCGACGCTCACGCGGATCAGTTCAGGGTGCAGACCGGTGACGGCGTGCTCCGCGTGCTGATGCTGCAGCGCGAGGGCCGGCGCCCTCTCACCGCGCGTGAGTTTCTCGCCGGCAGGCGCATCGAGCCCGGCGCCCGGTTTCTGCCTTCCCGCAGCGCGCGATGATTGCGCCCGCACGCACGGCGGCGTTCACCGCGCTGCGCGACGTGAATGCCGGCCGCGTCGATCTGCCTGCGGCGCTCGCGTCGGTCCGGCCGACGCTGCAGGACGAGCGCGATCGCGCGCTGGCCACCGACCTCGTCACCGGCACGCTGCGATGGCAGCGGCAGCTCGACTATCTCATCGAGCACTTTGCCAAACGCCCTCTCGCCAAGCTCGACTTCGAGGTGCTGCAGATTCTGCGACTCGGCGCGTATCAGCTGCTGCACCTCGATCGCGTGCCCGCTGCCGCGGCCGTGAACGATGCCGTCGCGATGACGCGGCGGGCGCGAAAAACGAGCGCCGCCGGGCTCGTCAACGCCGTGCTTCGCGCGCTCTCGCGAAACTCGCACAGGCTGCCGCTGCCGTTGCGGCCGCCCGACGGCGATCCGCTCCCCTATCTGGAAGTCTCGCTGTCTCATCCCGGGATGGCTCGCCGATCGCTGGCTCGGCCGATATGGATTCGACGCGGCCGAAGCATGGGAGCAGTTCAACAACGCCGCCGCGCCGCTGACGATCCGCGTGAACCGCTTGAAGATCGACCGCGACGCGCTGGCGAGCGCCCTCGCCGCGCACGGCGTGACGGTCGAGCCGGCGCGCTATGCCCCGGATGGACTGATCGTGACGGCCGGCAACCCGCTGCGAACACCGCTTGCCGGCACGGGACAGTTTTTTCTTCAGGACGAAGCGTCACAGCTCGTCGCGCTGCTCGGCGCGCCGGAACCGGGAATGAAGGTGCTCGATACCTGCGCGTCGCCGGGCGGCAAGACCACCGCGATGGCGGCGATGGCCGGCGATCGCGCGCGAGATCGTTGCGACCGATGTGCGCAGCGCGCGCGTGCAACTGCTTCGCGACACCGTGAGCCGCCAGCGGCGCGCAGAACATCCGCGTGCTGCAGGCCGATCTCGAGGCGGGGCTGCCGTTCGCGGCGGAGTTCGACGTGGTGTTCGTCGACGCGCCATGCTCCGGTCTCGGTACGGTGCGGCGAGATCCCGACATTCGATGGCGGCGAGCGGAATCCGATCTCGCGCCGCTCGCGAGCGCGCAGTTGAACATGATTCGCAACGCGGCCGACGCCGTGCGCCCGGGCGGCCGTCTGATTTACTCGACCTGCTCGAGCGAACCGGAAGAAAACGAGCGCGTGGTCGCGAGCTTTCTTGCCGCGAACGACAGCTTCGCGCAGATCGATCTGCGAGCCGACAGACCGGCGCTACTTCGATGCCCTCGAACCGGTGCTCGACGAAGCGCGGCGTCCTGCGCACCTCGCCGCACGAGCACGGGCTCGAAGCCTTCTACGGCGCCGTCCTGCGGCGTGTAAAATGAAGGGTCGACATGCATGCTGCGTTAACACACGTCTTGGAGCGCCGGCCGGCTCTTCGCCATTGCCGCGTGCCTGGTCGCCACCTACCTGCTCTTCGCCGTCACCGCGATGCGCGTCGCGCTGAAGGTGCGCGAAGTGCCGGTGCCCGATCTGCGCAACCACACGGTGGCCGAAGCCACGGCCCAGACGCAGGACGCCGGCCTCGCGCTGGCCGTCGACGAAACCGGCCGGCTCGATCCGAAGATTCCTGCGGGACGCATTGCGGTGCAGGAGCCTGCCGCCGGCGCGATCACGCGGCGTCAACGCACCGTTCGCGTCTGGGTGAGCCAGGGCCCGAGAGTCACCGTGATCCCGGCGCTGACCGGCGAGTCCGAGCGCGCGGCGCAGCTGCGGCTGCAGCAGGACGGCCTCGCGGTGACCTCGCTCGCCGAAGTGCGATCGTCAGATTTCCCGAGCGGCACCATCATCGCGCAGGAGCCCGCCGCCAGCGCGAGAGGCACCGAGGTCGCGCTGCTCGTCAATCGCGGCGAGCGAAGCCACTACTACGTGATGCCCGATTTGATTGGCGTGCCCGGATCGCGCGCGGTCGATCTGCTGCGCACGCGCGGATTCCGCGTGACGATCGTCGGCGAGCTGCCCTACCCGGGCGTGCCGGCGGGCATCGTCCTTCGCCAGTTTCCGTCGGCCGGATTCCAGATCGCCGCCGGCGATCCGATTTCGCTGGAGGTCAGCCGTTGAGCGGCAAACAGGTCCGCATCGCGCCGTCCATTCTCTCCGCCGACTTCGCCGCGCTCGGAGCCGCTATCGCCGCCGCCGAAAACGGAGGCGCTGACCTGATTCACGTGGACGTGATGGACGGACACTTCGTCCCGAACATCACGATCGGACCGCCGGTCGTGAAGTCAATCAAACGGGTCGCGCGCGTGCCGCTCGACGTGCATTTGATGATTACGGACCCCGACAAGTACGCCGAAGCGTTCGTCGAGGCGGGCGCCGACATGCTGTCGGTGCACGTGGAGGTGCTGCCGCATCTGCACCGGTCGGTCGCGTTCATCAAGAGCCTTGGCGTCAAGGCAGGCGTCGTGCTCAATCCATCGACGCCGGCCGGCGCGCTCGAGGAAATCGCGGCCGACGTCGACTTCGTCCTGGTGATGTCGGTGAATCCCGGGTTCGGCGGACAGAAATTCATTCCGAAGAGCCTGCAGAAAGTCGCCGCGATTCGCGCGATGCTCGACCGCGCCGGCAACACGAAGGCGCCGATCGAAATCGACGGCGGCATCGATCTGTCGAACATCGCACGCGCGGTGGACGCCGGCGTCGAGATTGTCGTCGCCGGTTCTGCTATCTTCAACGCGCCCGATCCGACCGCCGCGACCAGGGCCCTGAAAGACGCCGCGGCGGCGGTCGCTTCCTGATGACCCGCACAGCCTCCTCAGAGCATCACCGTCCGCGTGCGCTACGCCGAAACGGACAAGATGGGCGTGGTCTATCACGCCAATTATTTCATGTGGTTCGAAATCGGACGGTGCGAGCTGCTGCGTGCCGTCGGGCGGAGCTATCGCGACATGGAGGCGTCGGGCATCGGCCTTCCCGTCATCGAGGCGCATTGCGAATACAAATCGCCCGCGCGCTACGACGATGAGCTGGTGGTGAAGACGAAGGGAACACTGCTGTCGCCGGCGCGCGTCGAGTTCGAGTACGAAATCAGCCGCCCGAGCGACGCGACCATCAACGCCGTTGGCCGCACCGTTCATGCCGCTGTCGACACCACCGGGCGCCCATGCCGGCTGCCCGACTACATTCGGGAGCTGCTGGAATGAAGGCTGTGGTGACCGGCGCCGCCGGTTTCATCGGATCGCATTTGTCGGCCGCGCTGCTGGACTCAGGGGCAACGGTTACAGGCATCGACTGTTTCACCGACTACTACGCCTCGTCCGCTGAAGGAAGCGAACCTGGCGACGCTGAAAGGACGCCCGGGATTCACCTTCATCGAGGGGGCGCTGCAGGACGATCGACCTCGGGCCGGCTCTCGCTGGAGTCACCCATGTATTTCACCTGGCCGGCCCAGGCCGGCGTGCGAAAAAGCTGGGGACGCGATTTCGACGTCTATACAAGGAACAATGTCGAGGCGACTCAGCGGCTGCTCGAAGCGCTGGTAGGCATGCCGATCCAGAAATACGTCTACGCGTCGAGCTCGTCGGTCTACGGCGACCACGTGCCGTTGCCCATGCGCGAGGACGCGTATCTGCAGCCGCTTTCGCCGTACGGCGTGTCGAAGCTGGCCGCCGAACATCTGGGACACCTCTACTGGGCCAACTACGGCGTGCCTGCGGTGTCGCTGCGGTATTTCACCGTGTACGGCCCGAGTCAGCGGCCGGATATGGGATTTCAGCGGTTCCTGACGGCGGTGCGGGACGGCACGCCAATCACTGTGTACGGCGACGGCGAGCAGACGCGGGACTTCACCTTTGTGTCGGACATCGTCGCGGCAAACCTGGCGGCGGCGGCCCAGGGCCGTCCGGGCAGCGTGTACAATATTGGTGGTGGCTCGCGGGTCACGTTGAACCACGTGCTCGAGCTGATACGGAAGGTAACCGGGAAGACGGTCGCCGTTCGGCGCGAACCGGAGCAGAAAGGCGACATGCGCCACACCTACGCCGATACGTCGGCCGCTCGCCGCGATCTCGACTTCAGTCCGCGGGTCACGCTCGAGAACGGCCTCGACCAGCAATATCGGTGGCTTACGAAATGAAAAGATCGCTCCCTCTGCCCTCTGCTCTCTGCTCTCTGCTCTTTCTGGCCGTCACGGCCGCGGGTGCTCTTCGAATCCTCCAGTGACCGCGGGTCCCGGCGAGGCCGATCAGACTCCTGCTCGACCGCGGACAGGCGGCGCTGAAAGACCGCTCGTGGACGAGGGCGCGCACGTATTTCGCGGAGTTGCTCGAGTCGTATCCGCAAAGCCCGCTGCGTGCCGACGCGAAGCTGGGCGTCGGCGACACGTTCCTCGGCGAGAACAACGCCGCGTCGTACGTGTACGCGCAGAACGAATACCGCGAATTTCTGGCCTTCTATCCCACGAACCAGAAGGCGGATTACGCGCAGATGCAGCTCGGCATGGTGCACTTCAACCAGATGCTGAGCCCGCAGCGCGACCAGACCGAAACCAGGGAGGCGATCAAGGAGTTCCAGACGTTCGTCGATCGGTACCCCAACAGCCCGCTTGCTGCCGCAGGTGAAACAGCGGCTGCGCGAGGCGAGGGACCGGCTGTCGGACGCGGACCTGTCAGGTCGCGAACTTCTACTCCAGCATTCGGGCTTACACAGCGGCCGACGTGCGATACCGGGACATCCTCGCAACCGACCCCGAATACACCCGAAAAGACGCACTGTACTTCCGCCTGGCGGAAACCCTCGAAAAGTCCGACCAGGCCGGCCGAAGCTCTGCCCTATTACGAGCGTCTCCTGAGCGAGTTCGAGAAAAGCGAGTATCCTCGAGGAGGCAAGACGGCGCGTCGACCGGCTCAAGCTCGAGTTGAAAGTCGGCGACCTCGGCAGAGCGGTAATCCGCGTCAAAACCTAGCGGAAACCGTCGCAAAGTCCGATAAGAAGGATGAAACTCTGTCTGAGCTGCCACTCCATGCCAGGCAGGGTGATAACTCGAACCTCTTCAAGGACTTCTGCATGCCTTACCGGATGCTTGCCTGCGCGCTCTCTGTTTCTCTGATCGCCGTGCCGGCGCTGGCCCAGACGCCGCCTGCGCCCTCTGCTGACACCCGAACTCGTGGCGCCGCCGGCGTGGGCGTTCAACGACGTGGCGTGCGCGCCCGCGCTCGGGCCCGTCAAGCGCGATAAGAAACACGAACCGCCGCTGCGGGTCGTCGGCGTACAGGATCCTGCGGTCCGGGAATCTGTTCGGTCCTGGCGACATCGTGGTCATCAGCGCGGGCGCGAATGCAGGCCTTCAGCCCGGTCAGCGCTTCTTTGCGCGCCGCCTCATCCCCGCGGTTGCAGACTCAAACGGGCAGACGCCGCGCTCGACGATTCATACATCCGGGTGGGTGCAGGTTCTGGGCGTCGATACGATGGTGTCGACTGCCACAGTCGTGCATGCGTGTGAGGCGATCATGTTCGACGACTATCTCGAGCCCTTCGTGGCGCCCGTGATTGCGGCCAGGCCGCTTGCCGGCTCGATGCCCCAGTACGAAAACATGGGACACATCGTGACGGGCATCGAGGGGTTTCATACCGCGGGAATCGGCAGCCTGATGACGATCGATCGCGGCAGCGATAACGGCGTGGTGCTGGGGCAACGGTATCTCGTCTTCCGGGATAAGCGCGACCAGCACATCGATACGACGGGGCGATCGAAGGCGTTCACGGCAATGGCGCGCAGTGCGCCCCTTGTGGAGATCGGCGAGGTTCTCGTGGTTGCGGTCCGGGCTGATGACGCGACCGTGCAGGTCGTGACCGCACGCGATGCGGTCGGCGACGGCGATTTGATCGCGCCTATTCGCTAGGCGGTAGGCGGTAGGTGGTAGGTGGTAGCAAGGGACTTCAGTCCCGCTTCAGGATGCCCTTGTGTGGCGGCGTTCAACCGGCGGGAATGAGGCCACTTTCGGCTGACTGCGGCTGAAGCGGCGATAGTAATCGGCCGCCGAAATCAGCGCCGTCGCCACGACGACCCAGAGCGCGACGTAGCCGACCACCCCAAGCAGCTGCAGGCGCTCTTCCTCACCGAGAATCAGGGCCAGAATCGCCACCACCTGCGCGACCATCTTGATCTTGCCGAGCGGCGACGCCGGTATGACGACGCCGCGCGCGTAGGCGATGCTGCGCAGCGTGGTCACCGCCAGCTCGCGCCCGATGATGATCGCCACCATCCACGCCGGCGCCAACCCCATCTGAATCAGCGACACGAAGGCCGCCGACGTCAGCAGCTTGTCGGCGATCGGATCGATCATCTGCCCGAGCGTCGTCACCTGTTTGCGCCGGCGCGCCAGATACCCGTCGAGCCAGTCGGTGATCGACGCGAGGCCGAAGATCGCCGCACCGATCAGCTCTTTCCGTACGCCGAAGATCAGGCGCCCCTCGAAATTCGTCAAGCAGCACGACGACGAGCAGCGGAACGAGAAAAATGCGCGTCGCGGTCAGCGCGTTCGGCAGGTTGATGGTGGGACGCACGTCAAGGGCAATTGTAATGCAGTATCATCACGGGTCGTATGAAGGCGTTGCTTCTCGTCGGGGGCCAGGGCACGCGGCTTCGTCCGCTCACCATTCACGCACCAAAGTCGATCGTTCCCATCTTCAACAGGCCGTTTCTCCACTACCAACTCGATCTCATCAAGCGGGTACCGGAAATCGATGAGGTGATTCTCAGCCTCAACTATCAGCCGCACCGCATCGAAGAGGTATTCGGCGACGGCCGCGACGCCGGGATCAAGCTGCGCTACGTCGTCGAACCGCCCCGCTGGGGACCGCCGGCGCGGTGCGTTACGCGGCCCAGGGCGTGCGCGACACCATTGTGGTGTTCAATGGCGATGTGTTGACGCAGGTCGACCTGGGCAAACTCATCGCCTTCCATCGCGCCCGGCATGCGCGCGCGACCATCGTGCTGACCCCTGTTGAGAATCCGACGGCGTACGGGCTGGTCGAGACCGATGCCGACAGCAACATCCTGCGCTTTCTCGAAAAGCCGAAGCTCGAGGAGATCACCTGCAACACGATCAATGCGGGGATCTACGTGCTCGAACCGGAGACGTTCGACCGCATTCCACCCGATGTGGCCTGGTCGATCGAGCGCAGCTTCTTTCCCTCGTTCATCGAGCGGCGCGAGACGTTCCTGGCGTCGATCTACGACGACTATTGGATCGACATCGGGACGCCCGAGAAGTACATGCAGGTGCACCGCGACATCATGGACGGCCGCTACTCGATGCCGCCGTTCAACGGGAAACCCGATGTGGCGTGGGTCTCACCGGAGGCTCGCGTCGACGCGGGGGCCCGGCTCGACGGACCACTGTTCGTCGATGACGGGTGTGTCGTCAAAGCCGGCGCCCGCGATCGGTCCGTATACGGTGCTGGGAAGAAGCTGTCAGGTCGAAGAAGGCGTGAGTATCTCCGGTGCCATCGCCTGGGCCGACTCGCGCATCGGCCGCGACGCGATCGTGAGCGAATCCATCATCGGCCGAGGAACACAGATCGGCCGCAACGTTCAGCTGCGCGGTGGCGTGCTTCGGAGACACGACGTCCATCGCCGAGTACAGCCGCATATGAATCCCAACATTTTCAAAGCCTACGACGTTCGAGGTCTGTATCCCGCCGAGCTCGACGAGCAGATCTTCCATCAGATCGGCCGCGCCCTCGTGGCGTACCTTGTCGCGAAGCGCATCGGCGTGGGTCGAGACATGCGCATCTCGTCGCCCAGCCTGACCGCGGCCTTCATCGCCGGCGTGCGCGAACAAGGCGCCGACGTGATCGATTATGGGATGATCGCGACCGACATGATCTACTACGCCGTCGCCACCGATGCTCTCGATGGCGGCGCGCAGATCACCGCGTCGCACAATCCGAAGCAGTATAACGGCTGCAAAATGGTGGGCCGCGGCAATCACCCGCTAAGCGGGGATGCAGGTATCTCGGATATTCGCGACATGATCGCGAACAACAGGATTCCGGCGCCGCCGCCGGCCGCGGGTGGTCTCACGCATCGCACGATTCTGGACGGGTACGTCAAGCACGTGCTCGGCTTCATCGATCCATCGATCATCAAGCCGTTCAAGGTGGTGCTCGACGCCGGGTGTGGCATGGGCGCGCTGGCCGCCCCGAAGCTGTTCGAGGCGCTCCCGTGCAGGGTCGAGAACCTGTGCTTCACGATTGACGGCACCTTCCCCACTCACGAAGCGAACCCGTTGATTGAGGAGAACCGGCGGGACATCGTGGACCGCGTGAAAGCCGAGCGAGCGGAAATCGGGATCGCATGGGACGGCGATGCCGACCGGTGTTTCTTCATCGACGAAGACGGCGAGTTCATTCCAGGCGATTTCGTCACGGCGCTGCTCGCCGAGGCGTTCCTGTTGAAAGAACCCGGCGCGACCATCGTCTACGATCTCCGCGCCAGCTATGCCGTGAAGGATGTCGCGGCGAAGTATGGCGGCACGGCCGTGATGAATCGCGTGGGCCACGCGTTTTTCAAGGGGCGCATGCGGGAATTGAACGCGGTGTTCGGCGGCGAGGTCACCGGACACTACTATTTCAGGGACAATTTCTATTGCGACAACGGAGTGATTCCAGCGCTCCTCATTCTGGAGCTCATGTCGAAGAAGCGACAGTCGCTCAAGCAATTGCTCGAGCCGCTGCGCGCGAAGTATTTCATCTCGGGCGAGATCAACACGAAGATGCCGAGCATGGACGCGATGTCCGCGAGAATGGCGGCGATCGAAGCTCGGTACCCCGACGCCATCGTTTCGAAGCTGGACGGCATCTCTATCGAATACCCCGACTGGCATTTCAACGTGCGCCCCTCGAATACAGAACCGCTGCTTCGGCTGAACCTCGAAGGCACGACGGCCGATCAGATGGAGCGCAAGCGCGACGAAGTGATATCGATTATCCGGGGCTGACTTTCCGTAAGCGGTCGCCTGAAGGACTTACGTAGCGCCCATCCCTCCGTCGTGCAAGCTGGCCCTCTTCGACGAGGGCCTCACACACGCGCTGAGACACCTCCAGCGTGAGACCAAAGAGCGGTGACGCCTCCAGGGGCGTGAGACACAATCCAGGTATCTCCTGAAATTCTCTGCGCAGTCGCTGGGTCAGGGCATCGCGGAGCCGAATGTTGCGCCGATCTGGACTGGGTCTGACACTCGGCGCAGGCGGGATGGCTTCACCTGACAGCGGCGCGAGGGCCGATGCACGGTCGTTCAGGTACTCATAGAGAAGTGGATGCAGGGTCATCGTCAACCGCGTCGATGAGATCGGTTTTCCGAAAGACCTTCAGAAACATGCGCCGCTTGGCAGTAGTCACAGTGTCGTGATTCACACAACCACACCGCGATGTAGTCGAGACGCTCATGGCGATTCGCAGTCGAAGAATTACTCGTCAACACGGGAAACCGCGGACGAAATGTCAGGCGATTTCCGCATTCAGGACAGGAAGGTATGGGATTCGTCATCGCGCTGCAGAATGATTTATCGTAACGCGATGCGAACTGAAAAGTTGTCCGCTACCTGACAAATTGCGCTTTAGGGATGGACCGAAATGTCTCAGGATTTCTGCGGCAGCAAGCGGGCGAATGCACTTTGGACCACTTGATAGCACTCACACGACGTCTCTTCCAATCGATGGCGGTCCATGATTCTGATTTTCTTGGTGCCGTTCTGAATGACGCCGGCTTTATGGAGGGTGCCGAGCACAAGGCTGACCGTGGGACGACGCACGCCAAGCATGTACCCCAGAAACTCGTGCGTGAGCTGGAACTCGTCACCTTCTACGCGGTCCTGCGTCATCAGCAGCCAGCGCGAGCAACGCTCTTCAACAGAATGCAAGGAGTTGCACGCGGTGGATTGCATCAAGAGCACTTGCAGTGCCTGTGAATAGCGGCTGATCAGATCGTAGAATGGTCCACGTCTATTGATTTCCCGCCTGAAGGCCTCCACTGGCATCGCTTGTCCGACACCATCCGGCACTTGAATGAACGCTTCACCCGGAGAGACGTCCCCACCGAGGAATATCGTTATCCCTATCACGCCCTCGTTGCCAATCGTCGCGACTTCCACCATACGGCCGTCCGTCATCACGTTGGTCAGCGACCCGACGCCACCACCAAGAAAGTACACGGTGTCGATCTTCGCGCCACTCTTATGGAGCACCTGTTTGAACTTCAGGGGGACCGTCGTCAGTGATGGGAGGATGCGTTGGTAGTCGGCTGCGGGAAGCGCGGCAAGCAGCTTGTTCGGAGATCGCGCGAGAGCCGGAGGCGGACGTGGAGAACGCTTGACCATCATGCGCACACACCCCTTCCAAGGACGCAGTTTTGTCTATGGCTTTGTGGGTCTGTGGCTTGGCCTTGGCTCTCGCAACAGCGGAGACGGCGGCAGGCTCAGGAAAGCAAATTCAGCTTAACACGGCTGGGGATTCCTTTACGCCAGAAGCCGGGGTAAGCTGTCACCCGGACGTACGTTCACGGGTGGGCATCTTCGGGTTTTTCGGTCCGTTTCGGAGACACCTTGCGGGGTTAGCATAGTGGTAATGTTCTGGCTTCCCAAGCCAGCTAGGCGGGTTCGATTCCCGTACCCCGCTCCAAAATCTCCCGAACAGCGTTTGGCGTTCGTCTTGCTCCTATAGCGGCCATAGGAGACTACAACAATGGATAATGTCGATCGTCCGGATGACTCGAAGAAGAACCGTCACGACCCGAATTCAGTAGCCGAAGAAGTATCGGGAACAGGGCAGCGATTCAAGGGTGCAGTGAAGCGGGAAGTCGGCGACGCGATAGACGACAAGAGCATGGAACAGAAGGGCGCCCGGGAGAATCAGGCCGGTAAAGACCGCCAGAAGAGAAACGACGCGGTTTAGTACAGGGATTTCGTCGGGGCGATGCTCGTCGTCGAGGTAGACGGCTGGGCGTCGCCCTTCGCTTGTTGAAGGATCTTCACACCTGCGCTCGCACCAATTCGGCTTGCTCCGGCGCTCACCAAGTTCTTCAACGCCTCGTAATCCCGCACGCCCCCGGCGGCCTTGACGCCGATATCCGCCCCGACCACGCGACGCATCAGCTCGACATCCGCGACTGTCGCACCGCCAGGGCCGAAACCAGTGGAGGTCTTCACGTAATCGGCTCCTGCTGCCTTCGACAACGCGCACGCGGAGATCTTCTCTTCATCAGTCAGGAGTGCGGCTTCGATGATGACCTTGCTGAGGACGCCGCAATCCCGGCACGCCGATACGACGGCGGCAATATCCCGCTCCACCAGCCCCAGGTCGCCTGACTTGAGTGCGCCGACATTAATCACCATGTCTACTTCTGCGGCGCCGTCGTAAATCACGCGACGCGTCTCGAACTGCTTGACGTCGGTCGTCGTCGCGCCGAGGGGAAAGCCGACAACGGTGCAGACGCGAGTCGAACTGCCGCGAAGGAGGTTCGAGCACAGCGCCACCCACGTAGGATTCACGCACACCGTACTGAATCCGAACTCTCGCGATTCGGCGCAGAGCTGTTCAATCTCCTGGCGGGTGGCGTCGGCCTTGAGCAGCGTGTGATCGATGAGAGCAGCCACATCGGACGGGACTGTCCCGCCGGCGTAGAGACCGAGCCGGGAGGCACCGGCGTCGATGACACCACGCACGCGATCGGGACAGCAGTCGTAAACAACCGAGTGGCACTTACACGTACGGGTACGCCCGCGCGCGAGCGCCGCCGCCACTTCTTCGGCGATGATCCTCTGTAAATCAGTCCATTGCATGCGTCATCCATGGTCCGGCTGAAGCCGGACACTACCGGGTGTGCCCCAGCCTTCCGCCTCCCGCCTATCGCCTGTCGCCTTCTTCGAGCGCACGTATCTTCGCGAGCCGGCGAATATAGCGCGCCTCGGTCATCGCCGTATTCAGCCACACGTTGACGATCTCGAGCGCGTCTTGCGTTTGAATCAGCGTCGATCCCAGACTGAGCACATTCGTTCCGTTATGCTGCCGCGCATAACGCGCCATCGTCTGGTCGTGGCACACCGCGGCGCGGACGCCTGAGACTTTGTTCGCGGCAATGGCCGATCCGATGCCCGCTCCGTCGATGACGATGCCCGCATCCGCCTCTCCGCGCGCGACACACTTTGCCACCCGAGCTGCGGTGTCCGGATAATCGGCTGGATCGGGTGTCAGCGTACCGAGGTCCTCCACGGCGATCCCTTTTCCACGCAACGCGGCAATGATTGCGGCTTTCAACGCCAGGCCGCTGTGGTCGCTGCCAATGGCCAGACGCCGGATGTCGGCGACAGGCGCGAGCCCGTCGTCCGATCGATCGAGCACGCCTTCGGAAACGACGATGACCCGCCGCGCGTTCAGCGTGTCTGCCGCCAGCGGAGTGACATGACCGCCCTTGCGCAGCTCGACGGTTTCACCCACATCGAGCAGGCGCGCGTCAGCTTCGGTGATGATGTCGAACCGTTTCATGTTATCTTTCGCGCGGCTGTGACCACGTTAATCACCGCAGAACAGATTCACCAGCGCATCAATTCGTTGGCAGCGCGAATCAACGCCGACTATCGCGACGGGGAGCCGTTGCACTTTGTCGCCGTGCTGAAGGGCGCCTTCATGTTCCTGTCCGACCTCGCTCGCGCGATGTCGCCTCGCCCGGTTACACTCGACTTTATCGCGGTGTCGAGCTACGGCGCCGCCACGAAAAGCTCGGGCGAGGTGCGGTTGCTCAAGGATCTCGACATCCCCCTGCAGGGCCGCGATGTCATTATCGTCGAAGACATCGTCGATACCGGCCTCACGCTCCATTACCTCCAGGACGTGCTGCGAGCACGAGACCCGAAATCGCTTCGCACTGCGTGCCTGCTGAGCAAGCCGAGCCGACGTAAGGTCGACGTTGTGGTCGAATATATCGGATTCGAGATCGAGGACAAGTTCGTCGTCGGGTACGGCCTCGACAATGCCGGACAGTTCCGGCATCTCCCTTTCATCGGCGTGCAAGAGGAATAGTTCACTTCCCTACCGCCGCGCGGACGGCGTCGGCAAACTTGCGCGCTTCTGCGAGTACCGCGGCCTCCTCGAGCGTCAGCATACGGCGATCGCGCATCAGCACACGGCCGTTCACCAGTACCGTTCGCACATCGTCTCCATGTGCGGCGTACACCAGATGCGAGACGGGATCGTAGATAGGCGTCATCCGCGCGCTCGCGGTCGACACCACCACCAGATCCGCGCGCTTACCGGCCTCGAGGGAGCCGATTTGATCCCCGAGCCCGAGCGCCTTTGCCCCGCCGATCGTCGCCATTTCGAGCGCGGCCGTCGCGGGCATGACCCGCGGATCCCCCGTCTTCACCTTATGCAGCAGGGCCGTGAACCGCATCGCTTCGAACATGTCGAGGTCGTTGTTGCTCGCGGCGCCGTCTGTTCCCAACCCCACCGTTACTCCCGCGGCGAGATACTCGGGCACGGGTGCGATCCCGCTCGCGAGTTTCATATTGCTCTCCGGGTTGTGCGATACCGCCACCCGATGGCTCTGCAATAGCTTGATATCGGCGGCATCTACCCATACGCCGTGATTGACGACCGTCCGCGGACCCCAGAAGCCGATCGATTGCAGGTATGTGACAGGACTCATGCCTGCGTGCGCCTTCTTCGAGCTCGCAAGCTCAGCCTCTGTCTCGGCAACATGAATCAACACCGGCACGCCGTACTTGGTGGCCAGCGCGCGTGAGGCGAGCAGATCTTTCGCGTCGAGTGTGTAAGGTGAATGCGGCGCAACCGCGGGTACGATCAGTTCATCCTTGGCGAATTCCTTGATGAATGCTTCGTTACGCGCCAGGCCGTCCTGTGGGGTCTTCGCATCGGCCACGGGAAACTGGATGATGGTCTGTCCGAGGACGCCGCGCATCCCCGCCGCTTTCGTGACGCGCGCGATCTCCTCTTCGAAGTAGTACATGTCCGCGTACGTCGTCGTCCCCGACTGAAGCATCTCGAGGACCGCGAGTCGCGTGCCGACCCGCACCATTTCGCGCGACACCGTCTTCGCTTCGGCTGGAAAAAGGTACTTCTCGAGCCACTCCTGCAGCCGCAGGTCGTCGGCAAGGCCCCGGTACAGGACCATCGGCGCGTGACCATGGGTGTTGACGAGGCCTGGAATGACGATCGATCCAACGGTATTGATCTGATCAGCGGCGGTGAACCTCGCGGCAATGTCTGCGGCGGTTCCCACCGCAACAATTGTGGTTCCGTCGATCGCAACCGCGCCCGGAGCGTAGATATTCCTGGCGGCGTCGACCGTGACAACGGTGCCGCCAGCGACGATAGCCGTCACCATTCGCGGCGCATTCTGCGCTGTTGTGGTGGCCGCGAGGGCCGCAAGGACCACGCACGTGACGAGCGATCGCATTCGGATAGTATAGTGCGCGCATGTCAGTCCACCTCGTCCCGCACCCGCTGATTCACGACGCGCTGAGCCAGCTGCGCGACATCAAGACGGAGACGGAACAGTTCCGCCAGATAGCCAATCGCATCAGCGTGCTGCTGGTCGCTGAAGCGCTGCGGGATCTGCCGACGGAGCGCGCGGTCGTGCACACGCCGCTCGAAAGGGCCGAAGGACGCAGGGTCGCGCGCGATGTGGTCGTCGTGCCGGTGCTGAGAGCGGGTCTGGGGATGCTCGATGCGGTTCTGGAGCTCCTGCCTGCAGCACGCGTCGGGCATATCGGGCTGCAGCGTGACGAGTCGACGGCCGTGGCGTCGCAGTACTACGCCAAGCTGCCAAACAACTTGCCGTCGAGTTATGTCGTGCTGGTGGATCCGATGCTGGCAACTGGCGGGAGTGCCGTGGCTGCGCTCGATGTGTTGAAAAAAGCGGGGGCAACGACTATCAAGATTGTCTGCATCGTCGCCGCGCCGGAGGGGATTGCGCTGGTCGAGCAATCACATCCAGACGTCGAGATCTACACACCCGTCATCGACAGAGAGCTCAACGCGCAGAAATACATCCTGCCAGGCCTCGGCGATTTCGGCGATCGCTTGTACGGCACCTGTTGAATTGGGATAAAATCAATTTTTTCGAAAGTTGGGCGCTTGGCTCAGCGGTAGAGCATCGCCTTCACACGGCGGGGGTCACTGGTTCGATTCCAGTAGCGCCCACCAATTTTCGAAGTTGGATTTCAACGCGATAGCTACGAGGGAAAGAACGGGGGCGCCCACAAGCGCCCCGTTCGCGTTGAGCGTTCTTGTCTACTTTTTACGCCGCGACGCCGCGCTGCGTCCGACACCGAGCAGGCCTGCTCCAAGCATCAGTAGAGTGGCGGGTTCGGGTACTGGTGTGGGCGCCTCACCGTTACGGATAAAGTAGCTTTCGGGTCCGCCGCCCGCGTTCGAAATCGTCGATTCGAGCGCGAATGAAATGCCGCCTTGCGCGAGAAGGCCGTTGACGTAGGCGTATTCGTCGGGGCTGACCACAAACGCGAAGCCCGCCTGCCCATTGCCTGGGATGGTGCTCGCAAACGGCTGATTACCGTCAATCGAACCGATCAGCGTCGTCACGCCGCCGCTCGAGCGATAGAATTTCAGTGTCAGATCCTCTATCGTCGCGCTATCGCCGCCGGGTTCCGTTAGATCGGCGATGATTTGAATTTGACTGGCGCTCGTGATGCCCAACGACGCCGCGGTCGGGATGCCGTACTTCTGGTTGTCGGCCATCGGGTCCACTTCGTCGCCGCCGAGGTTGACCAGGCCGTTCGGATGGAATGCCGCGTCTACACCCATGCACGCAAAGCCGATGCTTCCGTTCGCGAGAATGTTGACACAGCCGCTTTCCGTGTAACCGGGCTGGCCGTTTCCTTGAAGGGACAGATCGCGGGGGATGTTGCCAAAGCCGGCACCGGACAACTTCAACGGTCAGGTCGTAAATCAAACTGGCGACGCCGGAGCGGACGTAAACATTGCGAACATGAAGAGGAGGACGGTTGATTTGAGCATATGCCGTGTGTGTGCAACGCAAATGCCACCGCTGATTTGGTGGAACGCGAATGAATCGCGCTGAAAGTCTTACAGGTAAGACCCTTTTGTTCACATCGGGCTGCATTTTCACGATCTGCGGCGAGAGGCGGATACGATTCAGAAGTGGCTCGGACTATTTTTTCGCTTCGGCCAGCAACGCGCTCAGAATCCGCGCGTAATCCTCATCCGCCGCCGCGAAGGCCTTGGCGTATTCGGCGTCCGAGATCTTCTGCTTGTCGTTCTCCCCGTCGAACATCACGACCTTGCCCGCGCGCGTCCACGTGTCGTACATGTTGTCTTGCTTCTTGCTGGTCGAGACCGGGTTCCCCCATGTCCTGGACGAAGATCTTCGTGTCTGGCGCAACCGTACCGCTCAGCTCCATGTAGGTGTCCCGGTACTGCTTGGCGGCCAGGCGCGGCTCCATCAGCTGCGGCGCGGAATAGTGTCCGGATACGACGAGCAGCTGCACGTTCGGGAAGTACAGCGCAGCGGCATAATGTCCGTCGGGCGTCGGCGCTTTCGCGGCGATGGAATCAAGCTTCTTCGCGTCCATCACCTGAATCAGCTCCTTGGCGACGGCAGCCGATTTCGACACTTGCGCGGCGGCGGTCGACGGAAGACAGACAAACAGCAGGCAGACGATGGCGAAATGAATAGACGCACGGTTCATCATGGGAACCCCCTGTAAGCCGGCCGGAGTCGTGAATTGTCGGGAACGGAGTAAGGCCGATTTCTATCACCGTTGTGGAATGGCGTCAATCGGCGAAGGTGGGATAGACGCGCGGAACCCCGGAAATCAGCCAATAAACAGGGCGTCCTCATCCTCCGGGCGCGCCGCGGTTGTCCCGGAACGCTTCGTGAACTCTCGAAAGACGTCCAGCGCGGCCTTGACGCCCGACATCAGGGCGGCCCCGTCGCGCAACGGCTTCAGGATAGCGTCCTTGCACGGTCGTGGCTGTGTGCTCGATGCGGGTCGGTCAGATCGGTGACCAGACGGTCGAACCGCTCGACCTGGCCGGTGGCCAGCGAGCTGATGCGGGCGGCGTCCCGCGCAATCGTGTTGATGCTCTCCGCCAGCGGCTTCATCTCCTGCTCGACCTGCGAGAGCAGCCGGTTGACGCGGCGAGCCACGCTCATGCCATAGAGGATGACGCCCACCTGAATGGCCGCCATGGTCAATGTCGCCAGCGCGATAACTCCGAGAAACACTTCGGCCCAGAAGCTCACACGTTGTCCTTAGTCGTATTGTCGGTCGTTTACGCTCTATCCCCTACCCCCTAGAAGATGCTCATCCTCAAATTCAGGTACTTCTTCGGGTCTTTCTTGATTTCCGCGAGCAATTGCTGCATCTCCAGGAGCGTCTTGTTGATGTTGTCATGAAGCTGGGTATCGTTCAGCAGCTTCCCGGCCGTCCCCTGCCCCTGATTCAGTTTCGTACGTCAACTGCTCGAGGTTTGTCGTCACGCCGTCCAGCCGCTTGTAGAGGGCGTCGTTGTTCATCAACTGCCCCATCGTTCCTTCACCCTTGTTGAGCTTGCCTGACATCGTCTCGAAGTTCGACGTGACCGCCGCCAGGTTCTTCGCCAGCGTCGGATCGTTCATGAGCTGGCCGATGCTGCCCTGGCCCGGCGTTGATCTTGTCCGTGATGGCGGTCGAGGTTCTTCAGCGAGCGTCTCGAGCTGCCGCGCGCTCTCCGGGATTGTTGAGCAGCTGGCCGAGGGTGCCTTTGCCGCTGGACAGCGCCGTCCGTCACCTGGCGCGCCGCCGCGGTGAACTGCTGCAGATCGGCGTAGAGCTGCTCGTCGGTCATCAGCTTGCCGACGGTGCCCTTACCGGCGCGGATGTCCGTAATCAACGCGGTGAGCTCGGTGATCCCCTTGTTCGCCTGGGCCGTGACGTCGGCCATCTGCGCCGTAGGGGCGCCGGACGGCACATAGCCCCACTCGGGAATCGGCTGACCCGTGGTGGTCGGCGTTGATGTCGACCGCGCCTTCACCGAGCAGCGACACCGACCCGATGGTCGCGCGGGACGTCGTCCTTACCGCTCCTGCATGTCTTCGCGAAGTTCGAGCAGCATGTCGACTTCGGATCCGACGAACTGCGATGTCCGTGACGGCCCCGACCGTCACGCCGGCGACGCGCACGGGCGACCCCCGCTGCACTCCACCGGCGTTTGGGAACTTCACCTTCAGGTTGTACTGCTGCCAGAAGAACCCGCCCTCGCCGCCGAGCGCCAGGATGAGCGTCGCGGCGATCAGGAGGGCGACCACGGCCATGATGCCGATTTTCAGTTCCGACCATTTCAGCGAGCGGGTGCGAGGCATGTTCAGTTCCTTACGATTACGAAGGAACGCTTGAATGTACGGATCGGTCGACGCACGAAGCTCGTCGGCGGTCCCTTCGAAAATGATGATGCCGTCCTTCAGCATCATGAATTCGGCCTCTGCATCTTGGCCGGCCCTGCGTGCGCGAAGTCGACCTTGTCGCCCTGCCTGAGAGCTTCCTGCGTTGCGACGAAAAAGGCATCGCGCAATTGATGCGTCACGAGAATCGAGGTGACTTCTTCGAAATCGCGCAGCTTGACGATCTCTTCATCGATCGTGGTCGACGTGATCGGATCGAGCCCGGTCGTCGGCTCGTCGTACAGCAGAATGCCCGGCTTCACCGCCATCGCGCGCGCGATGGCCACGCGACGCCGCTGGCCGCCGGACAGCTCGGAGGGCTTCCGATCGATGAACTGCGACAGCCGGACGAAGCCGAGTACTTCCTCGACACGCCGGCGGACTGGCGTCGAGCGGTTGATCCGTTTCTTCGTACAGCTTGTATCCGACATTCTCAGCGACGGTGAGCGAGTCAAACAGCGCGCCTTCCTGAAAGACCATGCCGATGTCGGCGCGGACCTTCATCATCTGCACTTCGCTGTAGTCATTGATGATCTGCCCGTTGACCCAGACTTTGCCGGCATCAGGCTTCAGCAGCCCCAGAATCAGCTTCAGCGAGATCGATTTACCCGCGCCGCTCGCGCCGAGGATGATCTTCGTGTGCCCGCGCCGGAGCTCGAAGCTCACATCGCGCAGTACGACGGTGTCGTCAAACGCCAGCGACACATGATCGAAGACGATGATCGGATCGTTCGGGCCGGCTTTGGCCGCCTCGGCAACCGCGCTGCGCGCTTGAAACGTGTTCATGTCAATACAACAGGTTATCATCAGCCGCGTGATGAAGAAATCAAGCACGAGCACAGTGACCGATGCCGCCACGACTGCGTTCGTCGTGGCGCGCCCGACTCCCTGCGTGCCCCCCTTCGTGCGCAAGCCCGACGTGACAGCCGATGCTCACGATTGCAAATCCGAGAAAAAACGGCTTGGCGATCCCCATCCACACGTCCTGCATGTACAGGCCGTCGATAATCGATTTCCAATACACGCTCGACGGCACCTGCAGCTGCTGGATCGCGATGATACCGCCGCCCAGAATCCCCATGAAGTCGGAGATGATGGTCAGGATCGGGGCCATCAGCACTCCGGCAATCACGCGCGGCACCACCAGCTTGCGAATGGGATCGGTGCCGAGCGCGCGCAGCGCGTTGATCTGATCGGTCACGACCATCGACCCGAGTTCGGCGGCGATACCCGACCCGACCCGCCCGGCCAGCATCAGCGCTGTCAGCACGGGCCCGAGCTCCTTCACCATCGAGGCGCTGACGAGTCGACCGACGATGGGCCGCGCGCCGAATTGGTCGAGCGTGAGCCCGCTCTGGAGGGCGAGCACGGCGCCAGTGAACAGGCCTGTGAGCAGCACGACCGTCAGCGATCCCACGCCGATGGCCTCGAGTTGTTCGATGACGTCGTGAAAGTAGAACGGCCGGCTGAACGCCCCACGCATAGCCGCCCAGCTGAGCTTGACGTATTCCTGGACCTCGAGAAGGGCTGACTTCAGCCAGTTGGTAGCGAGACTCAGCACATCAGCTCCGGGCGCCCTCACGCCGGCGAGTCCCATCTCGCGGCTCTTCAAAGCTTTGATCTTGTCACGCAGGCTTGCGGCCCGCTCGAAGTCGAGGTTGGCTGCCGACTGACGCATCTGGGCCTGCAGCTGTTCTATGCGAGTTTCGAGCTCGGCCGGGCTCAAATAGGCTTCTCGATCCTCCATGACCGCGGGCGTCCCGTAATCCAGGTTGTAGACGGTGAGCGAGATGTCGTCGATAGCTTTGATGATGCTGGAGGGTGTGATGTCGTGCGCCGTGTTGTAGGCTTCCTGCATCACGCGCCGGCGCGAGGTTTCCTCCAGCGCCACGCGCATCGATTCGGTCACCGTGTCAGCATACATGATGACGCGCCCCTGAACGTTCCGTGCCGCTCGGCCCGACGTCTGAATCAGCGATCCGGCAGACCGTAGAAACCCTTCCTTATCGGCATCGAGGATGGCCACGAGCGAGACCTCCGGCAGGTCGAGCCCCTCGCGAAGCAGATTGATGCCGACCAGTACGTCGAACTCGCCGAGACGCAGGTCGCGCAGAATTTGAATGCGCTCGAGGGTTTCGACCTCGGAGTGGAGATAGCGCACCCGCACGCCGAGCTCCTGGTAATAGGTCGTCAGATCTTCGGCCATCCGCTTGGTCAGGGTTGTGACCAGCGTTCGAGTGCCCTCCGCCGCCCGCGTCCGAATCTCGCCCAGCAGGTCGTCTATCTGTCCCTTTACCGGACGCACTTCAATCGGCGGATCCATGAGTCCCGTCGGGCGGATGATCTGCTCGACGACGACACCGCCGGCTTTCGCGAGCTCGTAGGGACCCGGCGTCGCCGAGACGTAGACCGTCTGTGTCGCGCGTGCTTCCCATTCCGCGAACGTCAGCGGTCGGTTGTCAAGAGCGGATGGAAGACGGAATCCAAACTCGACCAGCGTCGTCTTGCGGGATCGATCGCCGGCATACATGCCGCGGATCTGCGGCACGGTCTGGTGGCTCTCGTCGACAACCAGCAGCGCATCATCCGGCAGATAGTCGAGCAGCGTAGGAGGCGGTTCGCCCGGCGCGCGGCCGCTGAGATGGCGCGAGTAATTCTCGATGCCGTGGCAATAGCCAATTTCTTTCATCATCTCGAGATCGAACATCGTCCGCTGGTGCAGCCGCTGCGCTTCGAGCACCTTTCCCAGCGATTCCAGCTGGGCGCGGCGCTCGACGAGCTCGGCCTTGATGGAGTCCACCGCGGATCGCGTCTGCTCGCGCGGCGCGACGAAGTGCGTCTTCGGGTAGATGGCGACCTTGTCGTGCTTGCGGCCGCTCTTGCCGGTCAGCGGATCGAATGTCGTGAGCGCATCCACGTCGTCGCCGAACAGCTCGATGCGCAGCGCCTGCTCCTCATACGACGGATAGACCTCGATCACGTCCCCGCGCACGCGGAACGTGCCGCGCGTGAAATCCGACTCGTTGCGCTCGTACTGAATCTCCACGAGCTTTCGCAGAATCTGATCACGCGGGATACGCTGGCCGAGCTGCAGCGGCAGCAGCATCCCGTAGTACGCCTCGGGGGATCCGAGCCCGTAAATGCACGACACGCTCGAGACGATGATGACGTCGCGGCGCTCGAACAACGACCGGGTCGCCGACAGCCGCATCCGATCGATCTCGTCGTTGATGATCGCTTCTTTCTCGATGTAGGAATCGGTCGATGGGACGTACGCTTCGGGTTGGTAGTAGTCGTAGTAGCTGACGAAGTACTCGACCGCGTTCTCCGGGAAGAAACGGCGAAATTCCTGATAGAGCTGCGCCGCGAGGGTCTTGTTGTGGACCATGACGAGCGTCGGCCGGTTCACCGCGTCGATGACCTTTGCCATCGTGAAGGTCTTGCCGGAGCCGGTGACACCCAGGAGAACCTGGCTGAGGTCGCCGCGGTTGAGCCCGTCGACCAGCTCGGGTATCGCCCGCGCCTGATCACCTTTCAGCTCGAAATCGGAGACGAGCTTGAATTTGTCGTACACAGAAGGCATATCTGTTTGTTACGCTGATGTTCCTGACCTCTACAGACGGGAAATTTGCGTCCCGCCGAACAGACAATCGTCCTACAGACTTCGCAGCGGTTGTAGATTCTGGGTGCTGCGGTTCTGGGGTGCAGGTGCTGGGTTCTGGGTTCGGGTTCTGGCAGGCGCCGTGCACGGCGGCCTGCATGGCAGGATTGAAAAGGCCCGAGGAATTCGATGTCTGGAAGCTTGGGTGGGAACTGAAGCGCCGCGGCCTTGGCATCGTTCAGAAAGCGATGAAATTCGCGCGGGTTGAAGCGGTAGTAGCCTCGCTCGGAGAAGTCAGAAATCAGCTGCTGCACGCGAAGGATGAGGGCTTCGTCGAGGACGGAGACTTTCGCGAGATGACGAGCCTCGCGGACCGCGCCATCGGTGCGGCAAACGCGCTGCAGAAATACCTGAGGAGCTGCCCGTCAAAGTTCGAGCATCGCCCAAGGCCGCGAGCGAAAGGTGCGAACCCAGAACAAAGCACCTAGCACCAGCACCCAGAACCCAGAAAGAAGAACCGCTTGGCAACGGTTCTACCGACATTTCTTCCTCCGCGTCCGCTTCGTATTCTGCCAGGCCAGCGTCAGCGCCTCCCCAAGAATGTCATCGTTCACAGCCTTCAGCGTTACGCGCGTGCACCCGCTGCGCCCCCACGCGCCGGCTTCAGGCGCAAACGCGGCTGGATAGTCGTCGATAAATGACGACTGCTGATCGGGCGTGAGCTTTACCATCCCGGACTGATTGTCGTCATGCAGCGACGCAAAGATCCGCTTGTCGACGCGGAAGTCAGGATGGCCCATGTGCGCACCCTCGACGGCTCCGTCAAAGGCCAGGGCAATACGTCGGAAGCGCTCGCTGGTCATTGTTGACAAAATGTCTCCCTACGTCACCCAGAACTCCTGAGAACCAGCCCTAGAACCAAGAACCCCAGAACCCAGAACCGCTGGTTCACTTCACCGGCGCAAAGTACCCCTCTCGGGTACGCAGCTGGACTCGCTCCGAAGGCGGGTGTTTGAGTTTGATCTCGACCTTGCGCCATTTGCCGTCGCGTGCGGCGTTCGTGGGGACATAGCCGAGCAGGTACTGTCCCTTGATCTCCGCCGCGATGGCGGCGTACATCGGCTCCAGCTCCTTCATCGAGCCTGGAAACATCGCGCGTCCGCCGGTCAGCCGGGCGATCTCCATCAACCTCGACTGGAGCATCAGGCGGGGCGAGCCCCGATTCGACAGAAAACCGATTGGATACACGGTGACGTCTGACGCGCGAAGCAGGCGGAGCGTGTCGTCCCATCGCCGCGAGCTCGAGGTATCGTCCCCGTCCGTGAAGATGACGAGCACTTTTCGGCCCGTTTGATCGAAGGCGCTGCTGAGGTACACCGCCACGGCATCGTAGAGCGAGGTGCGCCCGCTCGCCTTGCTGCCGCGAATGCGCTCGACGAGGCGCGGGAACTCCGACTGTGCGAAGCGAGCCGCCCGCACGTCATCCGAGAATTCGACGAGCGTGAAATCGACGGCCTTCGAAAAGGTCTTGAGGAACCGGATCGCGGCATTGCGCGAGAAGCCCAGATCCTTGTCCATGCTCCCGCTGGTATCGAACAGAAGGCCGATATGCAGCGGCACTGTCCCTTCCGCTTCTCCCGCGGTGAAATATGTCACCGACTGCCCGATCCCGTCCTCCCGCACGTCGAAGTCATCGGCCTCGAGGCCCGGGATGGTCTCGCCTGCCCGATTGACGACCGTCACGGTGAATCCGGCCACCTCGACGCCGGTCTTGAATGAGAACTGCGCCCAGGCCGATAAGGAACACAGCACCGCCATCGTCGCGGCGGCGAAACCGGTTGGGGCTGTGCAAGTCATAAGAGGCGTATAATGGGTAGTTTACAGCGATAGCCCGGATCAAACATGCGGTGTCTAGCGGTTTGCCACGATGAGTTGGTGATCAGGATGCTCGACCAAATCCTGGCGCCGACCGTCGAAGTCGAGTTCCTGGTCGAGAGCCGCGCGCTTGCGCGCAAGCTGCAGGCTGCCGGTCTGCCCATCACTGTCGGCGACCCGAAGCGGACCGACACCTACCTGAAGGCCGATGTCTCCCCGCAGACCTGCATCATCGTCGAAGATAGCGGGCGAAAGTATCTGCCGAAGACGATCGAGGCGGTTCGAGACGCTGGAGGTTCCCTCATCTACATTCTCGGTGTGGGCACGGCTGACCGCGAAAAGCGCGCCGAGGCCCTCCGCAACCACTTTCCCGACGTCTCCTACCTGTCACTGTCCGAGCTGTTCGAAGCGCCCCTCCTCACCGAATTCAGCAGAGCGTTGACGCGCGCCAGGGTGCAGCAGTACCAGCGCTACCTGGCCGATGCCGATCGCATCCTGATCCTGCTCCACAACGAGCCCGATCCCGATGCCTTGGCGAGCGGACTCGCGCTGCGGACCGTGCTGCACCGCACCAGAGCGACAGCCGTCATCGCGGCGCTCGAGGGTGTGACGCGCCCGGAGAATGTGCGCATGACAAACCTGCTCGATATCCATGTCGAGACGATCTCGCAGGACGCCATCGCGGAGTTCGATCGCGTATGCATGGTCGACGTGCAGCCGCACTACTTCCCCGGCCTCGATCGCGTCGATCTCGTGATCGATCACCACCCCGAGCAGCATGGCTACAATGCCGTCTTCAAAGACATCCGGGAAGACTACGGGTCCACCTGTACGATCCTCACCGAACACCTCCGGGCGATCGACGCGAGCATATCGGAGCGGACGGCCACGGCGATGCTGTACGCGATCAAGTCCGATACGCTCTTCTTCAATCGTCAAGCGAATCGCTGCGATATCGAGGCGTTCTCGTACCTGTATCCCCTGGCGGACGCCAACCTCATTCGAAAGATGGAGGGAGCGGAAATCACGGCCGAGCGCCTGCAGCTGATCACCAAGGCGACGCAGGGCGGGCTGCTGGTCGATCAGATTTTTTCCGTGTTCCTCGGCGAAGTCCCGCGCGACGACGCGATTCCCTATGTCGCCGACTTCTATCTCCAGCTGGAGAACGTCCGCTGGACGCTCGTATCCGGCATCGTGCACGGGTCGTTTGTGATGTCGGTGCGTAACCTCGGCTACACCAGGAATGCGGGCGATTTCGTCAAACGCTTTTTCGCCGATATCGGATCCGCCGGCGGCCACCGCGCGATGGCCAAGGCGGTGGTACCGCTTCAGGCATTCGAAACGCGTTTCGGCCCTGTTGACGATCGCGTCGGCCAGAAGATGTCGGAACTGCTGCAGGAGTTCCTACACGAGACGCCCGAGGAGAAGAAAAAGAGGGAGCCGGTGGGAAGCCACTCCTAAGTTATTCCGCGCCCCCCACGACGGGTTCTATGAACTGGCGATAAGCGTCCTCATATCCCCTGTCCATCAGCTCAGTAAGGCTCTGATTCCTGTCCGAGCGCTCATCGTAGGCGCCGCTGAAGTCGAGCGGTCCAATCGGGTTGTGCAGGGACTGAATCACGAACAGCCCCTTGAATCGCTTCTTGTGCAACACCACCGCGTCACGGATGCAGGCAGTTTCCGCCGCGGCGAGATGCTCGGCCACGCGAGACCGCAGCGACCCCGTGGGTTTTGTCAACCGGTGCGGGCCCGAGCGATCCGAGTCGGGGCACACCACAATCACCTGTTCTGCACCCGCCGCCGCGAGCTCTTCGAGCAATCGCGCCACCGCACCGATGCGGTCGCACGAGCGATGGGCCTCACCCTTCCAGTAACTCTCTGGTGAGAACGCGATGAGGTGCGGTTCTGTCATGAGAGGCACGCTCAGGGCCGACGCCAGCGCGTCGAGTACCTGGCTGCGCCCGACGCCGCTGAGATCGATCAGGTCGCCGCGGCTGCGCTGGAAGAATGCCTGCCGCCGAGTGTCACCAATCGCGGCAAAGACAAGATCGCCCCGCGTCTCCATGTCGAACGTCGCAACGATGAGCTCTCGAAATCCAGGCTGGCCGAGGTTCTCGAACAACAGCTCTGTATAGCGGCGGCTCAGGTCCGGCGGCTTCGGCGCCCTGGCGGTGGCAGGGCCGCGAAAGAGGTGCCACAACGAGGCATGAAAATGACGGAGTGCCGGGTCAGTGCACCAGGGTGCGCCGACGATGCGCGCCCACCATCGCCCACGATCGCGATTCCCTTTTCCGGGCTCGACGTAGGGTCGCGATCGCATCGTGCACACAGCCAGCACGATGAACGCTATCGCGAGGCACAGCGTGACGAGTCGCGGGATCGCCGTCGGCAGCACCGGCGGTGAAAATACGTATCGCACCCAATCGGCGTAGGCGGCCGCCAGCCTGGAGCCGGCGTCCACGCTGATCATTTGAACGAGGAAGCTGAGCGGGTAGGCGACCAGGGCGGTCGCAAGCACGAGCAGCGGAATGACGAGCACTGCCAGCGCGGCCAATGTGAAGACACCAGCCCACTGCAGCGGCGGACGCCACCGATACAGTCGGGGAGCCGGCCGCCGTCGCCACAGACCGCTCTCCTCCCACGTTTTGGCGCCCGCATCGATCGCCGCGAAGAGCGCGCCCACAACCCCGATGCCACGGCCGCTCATGACGTCAATCTTGATGCCGGCTTCGTGCAGCGCGCGCAGCACGCCTGCGTGATATGCGCCGCCCGTGCCGTTGCCACTCAGGAGAACGGCGGTCCTCAGGTGTGGGGAATAGCTCACGCCTCGTCGTGGATGGTGATGAGTTTGAGGATCTCGAAATTGCGGATGCCGTTCGGCGTCGTGACCTGGATTTCGTCCCCCTCGTTCCGGCCGACGATCGCCCGGCCGATTGGCGAGCTGGTGGAGATGAATCCCTTGGCCGCGTCCGCCTCTTCAGGCATGACGAGCTGGTAGGTGATCGCATCGCCATTGTCCTCGCGCAGGTGGACGGTCGATCCGAACGCCGCGCGATCGTGCGGAATCTTGTCCATGTTCATGATGGAGATCTCGGCGATCCGCTTCTTGAGCATGGCGATCCGCGCGTTGACGATTCCCTGTCGATCCTTCGCAGCCTGATACTCCGCGTTCTCGCGCAAGTCGCCGAGCTCGCGCGCGCGCTGAATTTCCTTGGGGAGTTCGTGGTGCAGCTCGTGTTCGAGATCTGCCACTTCGGCCTCGAATTTCTTGAGTATCTTGGCCTTCATTCGACAGAAGATCCTAGCACATCTGCTATGCTCATTCAGATGACTGGAGCGTCACACTCCAGCGTAAAACGCTATCGCGAGCTTGCTCGCCACTCCCCTACAAACGGACTCGAACGCGAGCTGCTGCTCGACGGTCCGCACCTTCTGCTCGAGGCGCACAAGTCAGGGTTGTCGATTGACAGCGCGGCGTTCGAACAGGACGCGTTCAAGGATCCCGAGGTCAAGTCGCTCGCCGAGCGTCTCCTGGCAGATGGCGCCGATGTGTTCATCGTGTCGCAAAAGACACTCGAGTCGATGAGCCCGGTCCGCTCCCCGGCAGGTGCAGTCGGCATTGCCCGGCGCACATTGCCGTCGCTGGCCGACGTGCTCGCGTCGGCGAACACGCTCGTGGTGGTCGCACACGATGTTCAGGATCCCGGAAATGTGGGTGGCATCATGCGCACGGCAGAGGCCGCGGGGGCAACCGCGTTCGTCGCAACGGCGTCGACGGCAGACCCGCTGGGCTGGAAGGCGCTGCGCGGATCGATGGGAAGCGCGTTGCGACTCCCCATCGCGCGCGGTGAGATCTCGGCCGTGCTGCGCGCACTGCGAGCGGCAGGCATCGCGACGCATGCGCTCGTGCCTCGCGCGGGACATTCACTTTTCGCCGCGGACTTCACGAAGCCGTCTGCGTTGATCCTCGGCAGCGAAGGGCTTGGGCTGCCCGACGATGTGCTGCGACAGGTGGATCGGCGCCTGACCGTTCCGATGCAGCCGCCCGTGGAGTCGCTGAACGTGGGGGTCGCGGCGGCGCTCGTGCTGTACGAAGCCTACAGGCAACGGACCTGATGTCTTTATTCGAAGATCCTTCAACTGATACGTCCACAGCCAGTGCCGCCGGCACTCCACTCGCCGAGCGCATGCGGCCGGCGACCTTCGACGAATTCGTCGGCCAGCAGGACATCCTCGCGCCCGGCAAGCCGCTGCGCGAGGCGATCGAGCACGATCGGCTCCGTTCGATCATTCTGTGGGGGCCTCCGGGCACCGGCAAGACGACGCTGGCGCGCTTGATCGCGAAAGCCACGCGCGCGCGATTCGTAGCGTTCAGCGCTGTGCTCGCGGGCATCAAGGAAATCAAAGAGGTGATGGCGGTTGCCGAGCACTCGCGGCGCCAGATGAACCGCCGGACGATCGTCTTCGTGGACGAGATCCACCGATTCAACAAGGCTCAGCAGGACGCATTTCTTCCGCGCGTCGAAGCCGGCGACATCGTCCTCATCGGCGCGACGACGGAGAATCCGTCGTTCGAAGTGAATGCGGCGCTGCTGTCGCGCTCGAAGGTCTACACACTTCGGGGCCTGAAGGAAGAAGAGATCGTTGCCATTCTCGATCGCGCGCTGCATGACAAGGAGCGTGGACTCGGCACCGAGCCCATCGCGGTGGCCGAGGGTGTGCTGCAGGCGATTGCGCGCTTTTCGAACGGCGATGCGAGGGCCGCGCTGAACCTGCTCGAGCTGACCACGGCAGCCGCGCCGCGTGAGGCAGACGGATCGACGCGCAGCCTCACCCTGGACACGGTGCAGCAGTCGGTTCAGCGCCGGGCGCTGCTCTACGACAAGAGCGGCGAGGAGCACTACAACATCATGTCGGCGCTACACAAGTCGATGCGCAACAGCGATCCCGACGCATCCGTGTACTGGCTCGCGCGCATGCTCGAGGCGGGTGAAGATCCTCTCTACGTCGCGCGGCGTCTCATACGCTTTGCGTCCGAGGATATCGGAAACGCCGATCCGCAGGCGCTCGTCGTCGCGGTGGCGGCGAAGGACGCGGTGCACTTCATCGGCATGCCCGAAGGGAACACCGCACTGGCCCAGGCGGCCATTTACCTGGCCACGGCGCCGAAGAGCAACGCCGTGTATGTGGCGTATAACGAGGCCGCCGAAGATGCGCTCCAGCAGATTGCCGAGCCCGTGCCCCTGCACATCCGTAATGCGCCGACAAAATTAATGAAGGAACTCGACTACGGGAAAGGTTATAAATACGCGCATAACGAGGCCGCGGGGGTCGCCGATATGGATTGCCTTCCACCCTCGCTGTCCGGGAAGACCTACTACCAGCCGACCAACCGGGGATTCGAAGAGACGCTTCGCAAACGGATGCACGAATGGAAGCAACTCCGGAAGAAAGAGTGAGCATCGTCGAAGCGGCCTCGAAGGCCGATTACGCGCTGGGACGTGCGCTGTTCGAGGAATACGCGCGCGCCCTCGACGTCGATCTCTGCTTCCAGGATTTCGCCGCCGAGCTCGACAGGCTGACGGTGATGTATGCGCCGCCCGCCGGCGCGCTGCTGCTTGCCAGGTCTGGTTCAGACGTCGCCGGGTGCGTGGGCCTGCGAAAGCTGCGCGACGACATCTGCGAAATGAAGCGCCTCTACGTGCGGCCGGCCTTCCGCGGCCGGCATATCGGGCGAGCGATGGCCGAAGACATCGCACGCCGCGCGCGCGAGCTCGGCTATCGCACGCTGGTGCTCGATACGCTGGGAACGATGGAAGCCGCACAGGGGCTCTATGAGTCGATGGGTTTCAAGCCCGCCACGTCCTACTACGTCAACCCGCTTCCAAACGTGAAGTACTTCTCCCTGGACCTTCGAAGTCAACTGCGCTCGACCGGCTGACATTTTCTTTCGCCAGTGCGCTAGACTCCGCCTATGAATCGCAGAGATCTGTTGAAAGCCGCGCTTCTCGCTCTCGTGCCGCGACCAGCGTTCGCCGCGACTGTCTCAACGCTTATCGGCAACGGCTCGCCTGGCTTGTCAGATGCGCAGGTGAACAATCCTTACGGCGTCATCATCGCCCGCGACGGCGCGCTGTATTTCTGCGACGTCGACAATCAGCGCATCCGGCGCTTCGACTTTCAATCGCGCACCACGCGCACGATCGCGGGCGACGGGCAGCGCGCGTACCGCGGCGACGGAGGGCCGGCGACGTCGGGGTCCTTGAACATGCCGCACGAAGCCGTCTTCGACTCGCGGGGCCACATGTACATCGCCGAACGCGACAGTCACGTCGTGCGAAAGGTTGATGGCGCGACAGGTGTCATCTCGACGCTCGCCGGAACGGGCGTTGCGGGCTTTTCGGGCGATCTCGGCCCCGCCGCACAGGCGCAATTGCGGCAACCGCACAGCATTTACATTGGGCCGGACGACAGGCTGATGATCTGCGACATCGGCAACCATCGGATTCGCTCCGTCGATCTCCGCACCGGTGTCATCGACACCATCGGCGGCACCGGCGAGCGTTTGCCAACACCAGACGGCGCTCCACTGAAGGGAACCCCGCTCAACGGGCCACGCACCATGGTAATCGACCGTGACGGGACTATTTACCTCGCGTTGCGCGAGGCCAATATGCTCTATCGCATCGACCCGAAGAACCGCACGCTGCACCACCTCGCGGGAACCGGCGAGCAGGGCTGGACCGGCGATGGCGGTCCCGCTCGCGCGGCGAAGCTCGCCGGTCCCAAGGGACTGGCGCTTTCCGGGCGGAACCTGTACGTCGCCGACACCGAAAGCCACACGATTCGCCGCGTGAACCTCGATACCGGGATCATTACGACCGTGCTCGGGGCGGGCGTGCGCGGTGATGGGCCGGAGACCGATCCCCTGCAGTGCAAACTTTCCAGGCCGCACGGGCTTTTCGCAGCGGCTGACGGGACGCTGTATGTGACCGATAGTGAAGCCCACCGCATTCGGGTGCTCACACCGTAAATGAGCGCCGCTGCTCTGCTGTTGGCGGCCGTCGCGTTTGCATTTCCAGATGAGCAAGGCACGCGACTGCTCGCGACTAGCCCGCTCGCAAATCCCGAAGGGTTTCGCATCGCGCTGTGCACGGGTGGCCAGCAGCTCGCCGTTCAATTCGAGAGCAGACAGTCGGCGAAGAACCGCAGACGACGGGCAGGCGGATGTTTCGGGTAGTGGGCGGCAAGGTCAACGCCGATGCGACATGCGTCGTGACCGACGAGTCATTCCTGGCCGGCGCGACGCTGGTGCCGTTGAAGCGCCCGTCGCAAAACGCGCGCTGCTCCACAGCCATGTATCCGCAATTCCAGGCCGATAAGGGCCGCCCTGTGGTTGGCTGCTGGCCGATAGGCGCATCGGCCGCCGGCAATCAGGTCGCGGTTATCGAGTTCTCGCGGCATCTCACACAGGCACTTGCCAGTCTGGTGGTGATCGACGGTGAGCGGCGCGCGTACATCGACTATCCGGCCACGTTCAAAGGCCCTGGCGACGATCTGTGGCGGGTCGACGATGGGGGAAATATTCACGCCGAAGGCTTCGAAGTGATCTTCCTGCTGAAGCGTGGGACCGCTTATGTGATCGCGATCGACTGGTCGGGGGCCGAAGGCAGCGCGCTGTCGCTGCACGTGGCCGACGGCCCAGGTCAGTTCAAGGAATTGATTGACGAATCGTGGTACAGATCGCCGCTTTTCGGCACGGGGCAATGGGCGCTGCCAGCTACGCTGACGATGCCCGTCGGGTCGGGCCCGGTGCCAGCAGTGGTTCTCGTGCACGGATCAGGCCCTGGCGATCGCGATGCGACGGTCGGGCAAATCAAGCAGTTCAAGGATCTCGCGCTCGGACTCGCCTCTCGGGGGATTGCCGTGCTGCGGTACGACAAACGCACGCGGGTGCATGCGAACCTGATGCGGGACCTGGCCGGTCTCACCGTCAAGGACGAAACGATCGACGACGCGATCGCGGCGGTGCAGGTGCTCAGGAGCACTTCGGGCGTGGATCCGAATCGGATCGTCGTGCTCGGCCACAGCCTCGGCGGAATGCTCGTGCCCCGGATCGCTGCCGCCGGGCCGCCGGTTGCCGGCTTCGTCGTGATGGCCGGCGCGGCGCGACCCATCCAGCAGGCGGTGGTCGAGCAGGCGCGATATCTCGCCCAAGCGGACGGCGCTATCAGCGCCGAGGAACAGGCGCAGATCAATCAGATCGAACAGGTGATGGCGCGTGTCGCCGCCCTGAGACCGTCCGACGCGTCGAACCCGGAACGCATTTTCGGCGCGGCGGCGTCGTATTGGCTCGAACGGTCGGGCTCGCGCTCATCGTGATGACGGCTGCCGGTGCGCAAGCGCGTCCGGACGTCGACGAACTCCTGGCGCGCGTCACTGAGCGCGTCGCCGACTTCTACGCGCGCGCGATGAACGTCATCTGCATCGAGAGGTCCACGGTACAGGCCATCGACCTCAATAATTCGCTTGTGGGGTTCGCCCGGACCGTGGAATCGGAGCTGCACGTCGAAGCCGCCAGCGGTCAGACGCCTGGTGAGGCGGTGTTCGTGCGCAAGGTGCGGAAAGTGAACGGTCGCGCGCCGCGTGAACGAGACAAGAAGGAGCGCGACGGATGTACCGACCCGAATCCTCTGACCGCTGAACCACTCGCGTTTCTGTTACCGGCGAACCGTTCGGCGTATCAGTTCACGCCCGCGGGGATGGCGCGCAGAGAGACCGGACAGCCCTCCTCATCGATTTCGCGTCGGTGGATCGCCGAAGCAGCCCTGTGCTGATACAAGACCCCGGCGGACGCGACGATTGCTTCGACTGGACGGGGCATATCGCGTCGCGAGGACGCATGTGGGTGGATGCCGCAACCTACGATGTCCTGCGTGTCGATCGCGGGCTCAGAGGGCCCGTCGACGTGAAGGTGCCCGTACTGATCCAGCGCCGTTACCGTCTCGACAATTGGGTCGTCATCGTCCGGGACGACGTGACGATTCGCTATGAGAGAGTCGCTTTCAGCGATCCCGATGAGGTGCTGCTTCTGCCGGAATCGATCGGAGCCTTCATCGTCGTCCGGGGCGGCCTCCAATCGACGCGGAGAAGCCAGACATTCTCTGATTACAGACGGTTCGTCACGAAAGGTAAGGTCGTCGAATAGCGGTTCCCTCCCTCGCGCTGCTGCTCGCGCGAATTTCTGACTCAGCCGAACTCGGTCCAGATCGAGTTTCAACGCCAAGAGGCGCGCGGACGATCGCGGGTTCACGTCTACCTGACATTCCCCTTGCGCAGCATGTCGAGCGGATAGAACGTATCGCGCCAACGGACGCCGCCTCGCCGGAGGGTGACGAAGGTCGAGTTTACGAGAGCGAGGAACAGGAGCGGATAAAACATCGGTGTGATGGCCGCACTGGCAGCAGACCACCCCAGTCGCCGCGCGAAGATCGCGGCCGGGAGCGCCAACGTCCACGGTGCAAGCCCCGCAGCGATGCCTGCGAGGGTTCCCGTCCAGAGGCCGACAATGGACGTGCCGTAGATCATTGTGAACAGAGTCGCTCCCGCCACCACCGGAGCCAGCCTGAAATCAACCGCGGCGAAGTAGTTCTTCTCCATGATTTTGATCATGCGAGGCACCGTGGTCCCCCAGTGGCACTCCACGTCTGCTTCGCCGAGGAACGCGCGCGTTCGGCTGCCGGCGCGGTGCAGCAGCAGGCCCAGCTTGATGTCGTCCACGATGGTCAAACGCAGGGCTTCGTAGCCGCCGCAGGTGCGGTAGGCAGATGTACGCACCAGGTTGAACGCGCCAACGCCCAGATGTGCGCCCGGGCGGTCGCGGTTCACCCCCGAGATCCAGTTCGCCACGCTTCCAAGGAACGCCAGATGGCACGCCTTGGCGCCGAGTGTTTCGGCCGCGATGCCGGGCGTCAGTGTGATGTGATCGGCGCCGTCTCGAGCGGCGACGCGCAACGCACGCGCAATCACGTCCGGCTTCAACCAGCAATCGGCGTCGGTGAACAGCAGCCAGTCGCCCGTGGCGAGACTGACGCCTGCATGGCATGCGTGAGACTTGCCCAGCCAGCCCTCCGGCAGACGTTCGACGCGTATCGCGTGCACGCGAGCATCCTCGGACGCGAGGCGCCGTATGATCTCACCCGTCGCATCGGTGGATCGATCATCGACGACGATCACCTCGAGTGCGATGTGCCGCTGCGCGAGCAGATGACGAACGGTCTCTTCGAGACGCGCTTCCTCATCGCGTGCCGCCACTATCGCGGAGCACCGGACCATACTGATCGGCAGGCCGTCGGCCGGCGCTGGGAGTGCCTCGAGCGCAGGCAGCCGCCGCGCCCACCGTTGGTGGTGAAGCTTGGCCATCGTCAAGCCGGCGAAGATTGCGGCCGTGCTGATGAACGCGATGGTTGCCCACATTCGGATCGATGGCTCGACGTCCGCGACGGCTACTTCGTGGGTACCTTCGACTTGAGCTCCTCGAACCAGTTCAGCACGACCTGGATCTGCTGAATTTGCATCTGCTCCGACCCGGTTGCGCCTTGACTTGCGGGAACGACGCCAACAATCCGACCGTCGGGCACGATGTCGAACGTGCGTGGTTCGGTCGGTGTGGACGGCCCAAATACCCGAGGCATGTCGACCGGAGTCGTGAACGTGAAGATGGGGGTCGTTTTGATCCCAACGGCCACGAAGCGGCTTGCTGCCGGCACGTAGAGGAGTTCCTTGCCGTCGCGAGACCACAGCGGTCGTCCACCTTGTTGCGCGATTAGATACTTGGTTCTTCCATCCGACGGAAAGGGCTGGACGAATGTCGTGCCTTCAGTCACCCCGGCCTGACCAAACTGGTAGGCAATCCAGCGACCATCAGGTGAGAACATCGCGTTGGTCGGAAGCGTCGAACCTTCGACCCCGCCGAATAGCGCCGCCTTCCGATCTTCGATCGAGAACGTCCACAGCGACGACGTGGTCCCTTTCGTCGCGCTGAATAGAAGGACCTTGCTGTCGGGAGACCACGTCTCCGGCGTATGCGAGGTGCCCGGGTCTGGTCTCGTCAGTGGCTCTGCGATACCGCCATCGGCCGACTGCCAGAATACCGCGGGGACGCCCTGCCGGTCGGATTGAAACGCCACGCGACGGCTGTCGCCGGACCAGACAGGAAAGCGGCTGTTCCCTTCGAACGTGAGCTGCCGCACCGCGCTCGCCTCAGACAGTTCATACGTCGAGATGACGGACCCCTTGCCGTCGCTGGTTCCAAAGGCGAGGCGTGTGCCGTCTGGAGAAACGCGCGGGTATTCGTAGATACCTGGCGGAACCTTCAGCGGTGTGGCACCGCCCTTCCTGTCAATCAATGAGAGTACTGATTGATCCAACGATGCCGTGGCCGGTCCGGGAACGTAAACCAGCGATCCGGTATCAGACACGCCGAACATCGCTGCACCGCTATTCGCCGTTTGCGCTCGCGATACGCCTTCCACGATGGGAACCTGCCCTCCGGTAACCTCCAGGCGCTTCAGATCAAAGGGCACCGCGAACAGCACTCCGCCGCGTGCGAACACCAGGTGGCCTGTCGGAACATAACGGGCGTGGCTGCCGTTTTCGAGCACTGTTTTCCGTTCGCCCGATTCGAGCGACTTCACCACAATCCGCGCGCGGTCCCATCGATCGCGTGTGCTGGTACTTCCGCCGAGTGTGAACAGGAGATTTTGTCCGTCGGGCAATATCTGCGGGCTTGCCATCACACCCTCATTTGTCGCCTCGACGAGCCGTTCAAGCTGGCCGCCGTCCTTGGATACCCGCATGATCCCCTCGATCTGCGCGAACACGATCCCGCTCGCGTCCCAGGTCATGCCGAACGGATTCGTCGCCGGACAGATAGTCACCGCCGCGCCGCCCGTGACGGCTGTCTGCTTGAGTGCGCGATCGGCCCCCGACCAGAACGCAATTGATTGCCCGTCCGGTGAAAACGTAGGGTTCGATACAGAATGGTTTTGAACGGCTTCCGTGCCCCGAATGGGCCGGGCCTCGAGGTCCGACAGTGAACGCAGGTACACGCGAGAGTTGGTCGCGTAGGCCAGCTGCGTGCCGTCCGGTGAAATGGCGATCACCTGGCGGTTGGCATTGGTGAGCTGCTGGCCCTCCCCGAGTAGGAACGGGAATCGCGTGATGGCCGGCGGCAGCATCGTCGAGGGCTTGAAGTAGAGCGTTGCAATGCTGGAAAGTGCGCCAACGACAATGGCCGTAGCGACCACCGGGATTGCCCGCCTCCACAATGGTTGTGTCGGTGCGATGCCTTGCGCGCTCGTGGGCGCGACCCGCGGCGCCGCCGCAATCGCTTCAACCTCGACACGCAAATCGCCGACGGCCTGCCAGCGCTTTTTGGGATTCTTCTCCAGGCATCGCCGCAGGAGCTCGCGAATGCGCGGATTCAGAGTCGGCGGCAGCAGGTCCAGGTCGGGCTCGCGTACAAGGACCGAGGCGAGCACGTCGGGAGCGGTGTCTCCCTTGAATGGCTGGCGGCCCGTCAACATCTCGTACAGCACGCTGCCGAACGAAAAGACATCGCTACGCTGGTCGGCCGGAAGGCCCTTTGCCTGTTCGGGCGACATGTAGGCCGCGGTTCCGAGGATCACACCCGCCTGAGTGGCCATCATGCTCAACGTCGGCGAGTGCGTCAGGTTCGACGCGGCCGCGGTGCCGTCCATCGCCTTGGCGAGTCCGAAGTCGAGCACCTTCACGGTGCTGTCCTCGCGGACCTTGATGTTCGCGGGTTTGAGATCGCGATGAATGATCCCTTGTTCGTGCGCGGCTTCGAGCGCCTCCACGATCTGCTTCGCGATGGGCAGCGCGTCATCAATCGAGATCGCCCCTCGCGCGATGCGCTGCGACAAGTCCTCGCCCTCGACAAGCTCCATCACCAGCGCTCGGACACCGTTGGTTTCTTCGAGACCGTGGATATGCGCGATGTTGGGATGATTCAGCGACGCGAGAGTCTGGGCTTCGCGCGTGAAACGCGCCAGTCGTTCCGCATCGTTCGCGAACGAGTCAGGCAGAACTTTGATCGCGACGTCGCGATTTAGCTTGGTGTCGCGGGCTCGATAGACTTCGCCCATGCCACCGGCGCCGAGGGCAGAGAGGATTTCGTATGGACCGAGGAGCATGCCAATCGCGAGTGGCATCAGTGCACCGGCACGAGCCGCTTCAGCTCCTCGAACCAGTTCTGGACGACCACGATGCTCGGCGGCAGTTTGGTCGGGGCCGCTGCCTTCCTTGATCATCAGAAACCGCTTGCCGTCCGGCGACACATCGTACGTTTGAGACGTTGCCGATTCCGCCTCTGCGTGTGTACGCGACATCAATCAGCTTGGTCGGCACGCCTGCTGTCCACGTGGTACCGCGCTCCACAGGCACGCTCATGAGCGCGCCATCGGGCGCGAGGTAGAACGAGCTCCTGACCGTTCCGCGCCCAACGCGGCTCCGTGCCGCCAGCGGTGGACACCTGGATTTTCCCCTCGTTCACGTCCGGGAAACGGCCGCACGAAAATCTGAAACTGACCCGAGTCGTTGGACTCGTACGCCAGCCATCGACCGTCGGGGGAGATGGCTCCGTTACGGTCGACAAATGGCGATTGCACCAACGGTTGAACGCGGCGGTCTTTCTCCAAGGTGAGCATCATCACGTCGACGCCGCGTTCTGTGGCGGCTGCGCTCGAACTCCGAGAACAGGACGCGTGTGCCGTCGACAACACCGCCGACGGGCGCTGAAAGTTCGGGCTCTCCGTCAGACGCTCCGCCTTGCCCGTCCCGTCAGCCGCTTGCCAGAAGAGAGACCCCCCGGCCCCACCAGCTGCGGAGCTGAACACGAGGCGACGTCCATCTGGCATCCACACCGGCGCCTGGTCGACTCCCGGATCGGACGTGACCCGTGTGAGCGTCTCGCGCGCGAAGTCCCAGACCCAGATATCGTTCTCCTGATCGCGGATGTCGAGCGCCACGCGCGTCCCGTCCGGTGACAGCCGCGGAGAAGAGTAGGGGCGGGCTGGAGCGGCCTTGATCGCTTCTTCGCGACCTTGGCGATCGACCCACACGAGCGTCCGCGCCGTCACCCCAGTCGCCACCAGCCACGTACACCAATGTGCCGTCGCGCGCGATGTCGAACTCGGCCGTGCCGTTCGGCAGCGTCACGACCTGCGACACCACCGGAATCGCCGTGCCGGTCGTCTCCAAGCGCTTGAGGTCGAACGCGACGGCGCGCAGCGTGCCAGCCGCGACGTACACGAGATGGCCGCTCGGCACGTAGTACGCCTGGCTGCCGCCCCGCATCAGGATCTTCTGTGTGCCGGTCGGCACGTCGAGGACTGCCACCTGCGAGGCATCGATGCCGCCCGTCGTCGCGGTGATCGTAAACAGAACGGCCTGGCTGCCTGGCAAGAACTGCGGCCAGAGGTGATCGCTTTCCCCACGCTCGCGGTTGGGCTTCGTGAGCACCGTCGGCTCACCGCCGTCCGACGACACGCGCTGGAGACCTGTTGACGTCGCGGCCGTCGCAAAGATGATGCTGTCGTCGTCACCCCAGGTGGCGCCCCGGCTTGCACCATCGAGGCCGCACAGGGGGAGAGCGGGTCCGCCACTGATGGCGACTTTCTTGAGCGTGACGGGGTACCTGGCTCGACGAAGCCAATCCATCGCCCGTCCGGCGAGGAGAACGGAGCGCGCGGCGCCTGACCGAGCGCCGTGAGCGGCGTCGGCTCGAGCTGATCCAGTGCGCGCACGAAGAGCTGTGTGCCGGTGCGTTCCGATCCCTTTATAGACGATGTGCGTCCCGTCCGGCGTGATCGTGAGGTCGCGACTTTGAGTGTCCACGGCCAATGCCCCCGCACCGGTTCGCGAAAGAGAGAAACGAGTGACGTCCGGGACGCGCCGGGCGCGTCGCGAGCCAGACGCCGGCGCCGACCGAGGCACCGACCACGATCAGGGCGGCAGCCGGCATCACGAGGCGGCGCCATAACGGCGGTCGGGGCATGACGCTCACCGGCTGGACAGACGGCTGCGGAGACAAGACTCGCCGACTCGTTCATCACGAACAACGCGGTGGAGATGTGCGCCACGCGCAACCGCCGATCCTTCGCTAGACACCGCTGCATCAACGTGCGAACAGGTGGAGCGGACGTCCGCCGGCAGTGCATTCCAGTCCGGCTCGCTCTTCAGCACGCTCGCGAGCGTGTCGCGAGACGTCTTCACCATCGAACGGCCGCTGTACCCGTCAGCATCTCGTACAGCACGCAGCCGAACGCCCACACGTCGCTGCGCTTGTCCGCCTCCCGCCCCTTCGCCTGCTCCGGCGTCATGTAGGCCGCCGTGCCCAGGATCATCCCCGCCTGCGTCATCGCGGGTGTCGTGATGGTCGGCGACTGCGTGACGTCTGCGGCGACGGCCGTACCGCCGGCGGTCCATCGCCTTCGCGAGCCCGAAGTCGAGCACCTTCACGGTGCCGTCCGCGCGGACCTTGATGTTCGCGGGCTTGAGATCGCGATGGATGATCCCCTGCTCGTGCGCCGCTTCGAGCGCCTCGGCGATCTGCTTCGCGATCGGCAGCGCTTCGTCGATGGGGATCGCCCCGCGCGCGATGCGCTGCGACAGGTCTTCGCCCTCGACGAGCTCCATCACGAGCGCGGTGACCCCGCCGCTTTCTTCGAGGCCGTGGATGCGCGGCGATGTTCGGATGATTCAGCGACGCGAGGATCTGCGCTTCGCGCGTGAACCGCGCGAGCCGTTCGGCATCGTTCGCGAACGACGTCAGGCAGGACTTTGATCGCGACGTCGCGATTCAGCTTCGTATCGCGGGCGCGATACACCTCGCCCATCCCGCCGGCGCCAAGAGCACCCAGCACTTCATACGGACCGAGGCGAACGCCTGGTGAGAGGCTCATGGGGATCGTGGTGCAACGCGCTGAAGCTCGTCGAAGAAGTTGAAGAAGAAAACCAGCTTGTCCTGCTTCTCCTCTGTCTGCGTCTCCCTGGCGAGCGCGAAGCGGTTGCCGTCTGGATGCAGGTCAAAACTCCTTCGGGGTCCAGTGCGTGGACGCGCCACGATAGCGGGTCTCTGACCAGAGTCAGCGGCTTCTGCGGACGGAATACTTCACCCTCCACTGTGTAGGGAGCCACCATGATTCGACCGTCCGGCGCGGCGAAAAACAGCTCGCTGCGCGTCCGGGACCATGTCGGTGTGATCCCCCCGCCGCTCGAGATCTTGACCTGGCGACCCGGTCCCGGAAATGGCCGGACGTACACTTCGTCCGTCCCGGACTCCGTCGACTGGTACGCGATCCATCGGCCATCCTTCGGAGAAAACATCGGCGCCCGTTCAGCACTTGGGCCATTGAGGAAGGCGCGCAGCTTTCCTGGCTTCCACCCCGACACTTCGTCGCCCTCCACCTCGAGAATGAGCACGTCGTCCTGGGCTTCAGGAGTGAGCTCGTGGAACGCCAGGAACTTCCCGTTGGGGTGCCACGACCACGCGCCTTGCCCGTTCTTGCTGTCGGTCAAACGCTCAACTTTGCCGGTGTTGTCGGCACGTTGCCAATAGAGGTTTCCCCCACCGGTATCTTTTCGCGGCGAGGCGAATACGATTCGCTTACCATCCGGCGTCCAGACGGGTTTCAGCGCGTCACCGGGAGCCAGCGCGAGACGGTCGAACGAGTCGCGCCCCCATTCATACGTCCACACATCCGTCCGGTTGCCGTCGGAAATATCCATGGCGAGCCGCAGACCATCAGGCGCGAACACAAGATTGCTCCAGTCGGATGGCATCGCACGCAACGGCGTGACGTTGCCTTCGCGGTCCAACCACTCGATGGGCATCTCCGCGCTGCGGTCTCGGCGGCGCGCATATACCAACGTCCCATTGTCCGACACCGAAAACCGAGTAGCGCCGTATGCGGTCGTCGTAGACGCCTTCCAAAACCGGCAGAGCCGGTTTCGTCATCTCCAGCCGGTCGAGATCGAACGGCGCCGCGTACAGCGTCCCGTCGCGCACGTAGACAAGGTGGCCACTGGGTAGATACCGCGCGTAGGAGGCGCCCCGCTGCACGATCTTGCGTGCGCCGGTCGGCAGCGGCTGCACCTCGATGTTTGCATCGTTGAAGCCGCTGACGCGGGTGTGCGCGGTGAACAGCACGCCTTTGCCCCCTGGCAAGCATCTGCGGCCACCGGTGTGTGACCTGACCTTCGCCGAGTGTCGTGACAGGTTCGGGTTTCCCTCCTCCATCTGACGATACTCTGACCAAACCGGCGTTGCGGTGGGGTGAGTATGTGATCGTCGTGCCATCCTCGCTCCATGCACCTCCGGCTGCAGGCACCGGTGTATCGCCGATCTCAACGGCGGCACCGCCCGTCATGGAAACTTTTTTCAACTTGCCACCGGCATTGAAGGCCACCCACTGTCCATCTGGTGAGAAAGAAGGGGCTGTGGGCGCCGTCCGTGCCAGATAGAGGAACGGGTTCCAACCGATCGAGGCGACGCATATAGAGCTGCAACGCTCCACCTGGCTTCTGGGCGACGAACACCAGGGACTGGCCGTCTGGCGACAGACTCAGTGCCGCAGACTGACCGTCATACAGTGAAAGATCAGTACCAAGCTCAGCGTTCAGCCGCAGCGTCGTGGGCGACGACGCCGTTTGCCACGGCGCCCAGAGCGCAAGCATCAGCGCGACGGCGAGTGCGCCAGTTAACGCCCACGGCAATGCACGCTGGAAGCGTGATCGCGCGCGCGCCATGGCAGGCACACCGACTTCGTCCGTGTGCACCGGTGAGCAGTTCCTCAATTTGAAGCCGCGCGTCGCCAATGTCGCGCATCCGCGCCTTCGGATCTTTTTTCAGGCAGCGGGTCAGCAACCGGCGAAGCGCCACGGGCGTTGCCGCTGGCAAGGCGCGCCAGTCGGGCTCCTTCATCATCACGGCCGCCAGCGTGATGGCGATGTCGTCGCCCTCGAAGGCCCGCCGGGCCGTCAGCATCTCGAACAGCACGACGCCGAACGCCCAGATGTCGGCGCGTTTGTCGACCGTTTTCCCGCGCGCCTGCTCCGGGCTCATGTAGGCCGCCGTGCCCAGGATGATCCCCGCGTGCGTCATCGCCGGTGTGGTGATGGTCGGCGACTGGGACATATTCGGCACGCCGCCGACGGGGTCCATCGCCTTCGCGAGTCCGAAGTCGAGCACCTTCACCGTGCCGTCTGGCCGCACTTTGATATTCGCGGGCTTCAGATCGCGATGGATGATCCCCTGCTCGTGCGCCGCTTCGAGCGCCTCAGCGATCTGCTTCGCGATCGGCAGCGCTTCGTCGATGGGGATCGCTCCGCGCGCGATGCGCTGCGACAGGTCCTCGCCCTCGACGAGCTCCATCACGAGCGCGGTGACGCCACCGCTTTCTTCGAGGCCGTGGATGCCGGCGATGTTCGGGATGATTCAACGACGCGAGGGTCTGCGCTTCGCGGGTGAAACGTGCGAGCCGTTCGGCGTCGTTCACGAAGAGATCGGGCAGGACTTTGATCGCGACGTCGCGATTCAGCTTCGTGTCGCGGGCGCGATACACCTCGCCCATACCGCCGGCGCCCAGGGCGGAGAGGATCTCGTACGGGCCGAGGCGGACGCCGGGGGTAAGGGCCAGACTCATTTCGTGAGCCCTGCCGTCCAATTGACGACCAGCGTGAGGGGCGGCATCCCGGGTGCTCGTCCCACGACCGTATTGATTAGAAAGCGTTGACCATCGAAGGACACGTCATAGGCGTAACCGGCACTGAACCCGCGGTACGGAGCAGTCCTCGCATGCGCCTCGAACAGCGTGCGCATCGCGCCGACTGTGAACACCGCCCCTTGGCCGTCGACTTCGGCGGCTGTGAGCTTGCCGTCCTGCGACAGATAGAACAGCTCCTTTCCGTCGCCTCGCCATCGCGGGAAATTGCCGCTCGCCGTTGACACCGGCCACGTTCTGCCGGGACCGGGAAACGACGTCACGTGGATTTCATAGCGTCCAGACTCATCCGACGCGTACGCCACCCAGCGTCCGTCGGGAGAAAACTGGGGATTGGTCTCGGAGGCTTCGGTCTGTACTAAGGGCGTCGGCGTGCGCGGCGCGTTAGCGGGCAGTACCCAGACATCCTGGAGCGTTCGAGGCGAGCCGCCCGTCCCGTTGAAGTACGCCAGAAATTGGCCATCCGGCGACCAGCTGGTCACGTATTGGTTGCCGGGATGTTCGAGCAGGGTCTCGTCCTGACCCGCACCACTTGACGCACGCCGACGGACGTCCAGCGAGCCCTTTTGAGTTGACCCATAGGCCAGGTGCTTTCCATCGAATGACCACACGGGATGGTGTTCCTCTGCCGGGTCGGATGTGAACTTTGTCCGCGAGCCGGGGGCCACATCGTAGATCCAGAGATCTCGCGTGTTCCTCGCGAGATCGAGCTCACTGACCGCAGCCCGCGCGCCATCTGGCGAGAGATCCAGACTGATCTGATCCGCCGCGTCGCCGAGCACGGACAACTGTGTTCCGCTGCGGTCGCGCCACGTGAGCTGTGAGAGATCATCGCCACGGGCCTGATACGCCAGCACACCACTCTCGGAGACGGAAAATGCTCCTGGGTTGGCAAGACCGCCAGTATCAATCGCTTCGGCTACCGGCACCGCGTCACCCGTCAACTCGCGGCGACCGGCATCAAACGGCTGCGCCATGAGAGTCGTGCCGCGCAGAAAGAGCACGTAGCCCTGGGCGTACATCGCGCCGGCAGCTCCCGGAAGCAGCAAGCTCCTGTCCTGGGAATCGAGCGACGCAATGTGCACACCTTCAGGATTTGCGAGCATGTTTCCGGTGGTGTAGAAAAAATGCTGCCCATCCGGGAGAAAGAACGGGAGGCTGTGGGCCGCCTCACCATGACCAGCGTCAAATACGGTCGCTGGCGCGGACGATCTCCCGGACGCCGACACGCGGCTGAGTGAGCCCACGACAGCGCTGAAGAGGACGACGCCGTCAGCATTCCAGGTCCCACGCCCTGGAGCTGCTGTTTCCGATATGGTGACAGGCGGGCCGCCGGAGACGCCGATTGTTTTGAGTGTGTTCTGGGCCACGAACGCGATGGAGCGCGAGTCAGGCGACCAGAACGGATACGACGCACCGTCGGTCCCGGGCAGCGGCTTGACGGCACCGGTGTCCATTGCCCGAACCCAGAGTTGAACCCGCCCGTTCACGTCTCTGGCCACGAACGCGAGCCACCGCCCATCGGGCGACAGCGCAAAGCGGCCACTCGGACCGGTCGATGGCGGCGGGGCAAAGCTCAGCCCCTCAGGCAGTGGATAGGTCGAGCGATATGTCAGTGCGTCCGCCGGCGGCTGAGTGAAGTAGCCGGCGCGGGCAAGAGCAACCACCGCTAGAAATACGGCCAGGCACGCTGCGGTGACTACCCACGGCAGCCGTTCGCGTCCCCAACGCTTCACGACGACGGGCGTTGAACCCTCTCCTCGTCCGCCCGCTTCGGTGATCCATTGCAGCTCGTCGTGCAGGTCGCCCGCTGATTGCCACCGCCGGTCTGGATCCTTCGCAAGACATTTTCTGATGCAGCGATCGAGGGCCGGTGAAACGAGCGGCTGAAACTGTACTGGCCGGTCGCGGATCGACGTGGAGAATCGCTCCGATCAGGCTGGCCTGGCTCTTCCCCTCGAACGCCTTCTGTCCCGTCAGCATCTCGTGGAGCACTGCGCCGAACGCAAAAATGTCCGCACGTGCGTCGGCCTCCTCTCCCTCGATCTGCTCGGGCGCCATGTACTGCAGCGTTCCGAGGATCGTTCCCTGCATCGTCACCGGCGTTTGGACAGTGGGCGCTGCGGAGAGACCCGACGCCGCCACGACGGCAGGGGTCAACTTCGCCAATCCGAAATCGAGGAGTTTCGCGTCCGGCGGACCCGAATGTCCGCCTCGACGAACCAACATGATGTTGCCGGGCTTCAAATCCCGATGGACGATGCGGGCGCGATGCGCCCTGTCGAGCGCGTCGGCAATTTGAATCGCGATCGCGAGCGCTTCATCCACGGGCATCCGGCTTTTCGACAGGCGATCCGCCAGCGTCTCGCCTTCGAGATACTCCAGCACGAGGAAATCGATCCCGTCCTGGTGCCCGATATCGTGCACGGTACAGATGTGCGGATGATTCAGGGCGGCAACGGTGCGCGCCTCGCGCTCGAAGCGCTCGCGGACCGCGGGATCGCCGCTGACATGCGAGGGGAGGACTTTGACGGCAACCGTTCGATCGAGTCGCGTGTCGCGTGCACGATACACCTCGCCCATGCCGCCGGCGCCAAGCGCCCCCAGCACTTCATACGACCCGAGGCGAGTACCGGGAGTAATCATTTCACCGGCACCAGCCGCTTCAGTTCTTCGAACCAGTTCTGCACAAACACGATCTGCTGCGTCGCCTGGCCGCCGCTGGCGTCCCCTTCGCCACTGCCGATGATCATGAACCGTCGTCCATCGGGGGCGATGTCATACGGCCGAGAGCCGGGAAGCGCGACCATTGCGAATTCAAATAACACATGCGGACGTCCGAAGACGAGCGTTGTTCCCAACTGCACCGGGGCGACTACCATCTGCCGATTGTAGGTGCTTGAAGAACAACTCCTGACCGTCGCGGGACCAAAGCGGACGCAAGCCGCCACCCGTCGAAATCTTTTGCCGATCTCCGAGTTGGGGATACCGTTCGACGTAGATCTCGTGTTGACCGGACCTGTCCGAGGTGTAGGCGATCCAGCCTCCGTTCGGAGAAACGGCGGCGTAGGAGTTGAACCCGCCTGTCACCAGCATGGTCGGGTCGGACGCGCCTTTTATAGCCGTCTGCCCGATCGCGCTCTGATTGCTCGCCGCCACCTCTTGAAACAGGAACTGACTCCCGTCCGACGACCAGCCGGTTGCGACCAGATCGATGAGATCTTTCGCGCGCGCGAAGAGTCCCTGGTCGACGCCCGTGCCATCCGCCGGTCGCCAGAACAACTCTGGGTAGCCCGCTCGCCTCGATGTATACAGGATGCGCTGCCCGTTGGGTGACCACAGCGGGCTGCGGCCCTCGGCAGGGCCGGTTGTCACCAGGCTCGGCGTTGCGCGTTCGAGATCGTACGACCAGACGTCTGTCAAGGTAGCCAGTGCGAGTCGCTTGCCGTCCGGCGACACCCGAACGTCGCGGTACGAGTTCAGTGTGAGGCCCTGCAGCGGGGAGGAATTTCCCTGGCGATCCACCGAGAATACAGTCCCAGTACCGCCAGTTCTCGCACCTGAGATGTATACGAGCGAGCCGTTGGAGGCCACCCCGAAGTTAGCGGCCCCTTGTGGAGTCGTCACCACGCCCTCAACCACCTCCACAGACGTGCCTACCACTGCTAGCCGTTCGAGGTCGAACGCCACCGCGCGCAACGTGCCCATCACGCCGTACACCAGATGCCCCGTCGGTACGTAGTGCGCGTGGCTGCCGCCTCGGATGAGCACCTTCGAGGTACGGGTCCGCAGATCTAACACCGCAATCTGCGCATTCTCGCTGCCACCAGTAGCCGGGATGATCGTAAACAGGACCGCCTCGCCTCCAGGTAAGAACTCGGGCCAGCGGTCATCTCCACGCTCGCGATCCGACTTCGTCAATACAGTGGGCTCGGCTCCCGCATCGGCAATGACGCTCTGGAGGCCGATGGACGGCGTGTTCGTGGCGAAGATGATGGTCCCATCGGGGCCCCACGTTGCACCGCGCGGTGCACCTTGGACCGTGCACACGGTTACCGGCGACCCGCCAGCGATCGCCACTTTCTTCAATATGTTTCCATCGAAGAACCCAATCCAGACTCCGTCAGGTGAAGTGAATACGTCACGTGGCGCGTCAAGACCACCCAGGGCCGTTGGCTCGATCTGGTTCAGCGCACGAACCAGCAACTTGTTGTTGCCGCGATAAACGACTCGTGAACCGTCGGGAGTGATAGCCACATCCCGATCGGTGCCCTGCAGCGATACTGCAGACGATCCTGATGTGGGGATCGTCGTGCGCACCACAGAAGGCGAAACGGGTTGTGTCAAGAACGAGATGGCAGCACCCGCTAGAAGCGCGCCGATCGCTGCCGCAGCTGCTATTGGCGTCGCGCGCCGCCACAGCGGTCTGCGTGGCAGCGGCGCTGCCCAGGCCGTGCCAGGTGCCGCGGTGTCTGCCTGATGATCGAGTACGAAGATCGCCGCAGCGATGTCCGCGATCCGCTTGCGACGATCCTTGACGAGGCACCTTTGCAACAGCGTGCGGATCGGCTGCGGCACGTCGGACGGGAGCGCCTCCCAGTTCGGCTCGAGGCGGACGACCGCGCCGAGCACCTCTGTCATGTCGTCGCCATCGAACGCGCGCCGGCCCGTCAGCATCTCGTACAGCACGCACCCGAACGCCCACACGTCGCTGCGTTTATCCGCCTCGCGCCCTTTGGCCTGCTCCGGCGACATGTAGGCCGCCGTGCCAAGGATGACGCCGATTCCGGTCATCATGGCGGGAGAGGTAATGGTGGGAGATGTCGTGACGTCGCCTGCATGCGTGGCCGCGTCCGGGTGCGCGAGCTTCGCGAGGCCGAAGTCCAGGACCTTCACGACGCCGTCAGGCGTGACCTTGATGTTCGCCGGCTTCAGATCGCGGTGAATGATGCCCTGCTCGTGGGCCGCTTCGAGCGCCTCGCAGATCTGTCGCGCAATCGGCAGAGCCTCATCAAGCGAAACCGGACCACGAGCGATCCGCTCGGCCAGCGTGTCGCCCTCGACCAGTTCGAGGACGAGTGCGTGGGTCTCCCCGCTGTCCTCGAACCCATAAATCGCGCCGATGTGCGGGTGATTCAGTAAAGCCAGAACCTGCGCTTCACGCGTGAAACGTGCGAGGCGATCCGGATCGCCTATGAACGGGGCAGGCACGATCTTCAGCGCGACCTCGCGATTCAGCTTGTTATCGCGCGCGCGATACACCTCGCCCATCCCGCCGGCGCCAATGGCGGAAAGGATCTCGTAGGGACCCAGGCGAGTACCAGGAGTGATCATTTCTCCGGCACGAGCCGCTTCAGTTCTTCTGTCCAGTTCTGCACGACCGTGATGTTCGTGGACGTGGCGGTTTGCTCGGCTCCTTCAGGGTTCTTGATCATCAGGAACCGTTTATCGTCCAGTGATATGTCGTAGGTGCGAAAGGCTGTGCCCCCTGTTCCCGTAGTTCCGAAGAAATACGGCCCCTCCGCCACTTTCGTTGGTTTACCGGCCGCAAAGGTCGCTCCGCCCTCGATGGGCGTGCTCATCACGGCCACCCCGCCTCCGCTTGGAACCATATAAAACAACTCACGGCCGTTCCGAGCCCAGAGGGGTTTGGCGCCGCCGCCGATCGACACGGGCCAGCGCCCATCGTTGACATTCGGGAAGGGGCGGACGTAGACCTCGTCCTGCCCGGATTCGTTCGACGCGTAAGCCATCCACCGGCCGTCAGGCGAAATTTCCGCAGATGTCTCGACAAACGAGGTTTGCACCAATGGCTTCACCAGCCGAGGCTGCTGGTCCATCGCAACGATCATCAAATCCCGGGTCGAGGCGCCCTCGCGGAGAACCAGCTGCGTACCGTCGGGCGAGATGGCGGAGACAAACTGGGGTACCGGACTTTTGATGAGTTGCTCGACCGTGCCGGAACCATCTGCCGCCTGCCAGTAGACGTTGGCCAATCCCTCACGGCTGGAGGTCCACACGATTCGCTTCCCATCCGGCGTCCACACCGGCAGCCGGTCCTCATAGGAGCCAAACGAGAAGCGCGTGAGAGTCGTGCTGACGAGATTCAGAATCCAGATGTCCCACTCCTCATCGCGCAATTCGGCCGCCACGCGCGTGCCATCCGGCGACAGTCGTGGATATACGTAGGCCCGCGCTTGCGCCTTGAGGGGCTCTTCATGGCCGCGCCTGTCGACCCACACCAGCGTCCGCACTTCCGACTGCACGGCGCCGCCGGACACGTACGCCAGCGTGCCGTCGCTCGCTATCACGGCGTTCGCGCCGCCCGCGGGCGTCGTGATCACGTCCGGGACGACCGGCACCGGCGTGCCGACTGTCTTCAAGGTAGCCAGGTCGAACGCCTACCGCGCGCAACGTACCGGACGCCGCATAGACGAGATGACCGCTCGGCACGTAGTGCGCGTGAGTCCCACCGCGGAGAAGCACGGTGTGCGTCCTGGTCCGCAGATCCAGCATCGCGATCTGGGCGGCGTCGAGCCCGCCGGTCATCGCGGTGATCGTGAAGAGTACCGTGTGGCCGTCCGGCAGGAATTCGGGCCAGAGATGATCCGCTTCGCCGCGTGCTCGGTCGGGTGTCGTTAGGAGCGTGACCACACCGTCACCGTTAGCCGAGACCCGCTGCAGGCCGGTTACCGGATTGCCGGTGGCGACGATGATGGTGTCATCCGGTCCCCAGGTAGCACCGCGGTTGGCCTGGAGCGCTGCCAGTGTGATCGCCGGGCCACCGGTCACCGCCACTTTCCTCAACCCGATGAGGCCGTCCCCGAATCCGATCCACTGGCCGTCTGGCGAAACGAATAGTCCATGCGGATTGCCTTCGAACACCGGTACCGGCTCGAGCGCCTCGAGCGCCCGGACGAAAATTTGTGTGCCGCGGTTGCCCACGTAGATAAGCTGCGAGTCGTCCGGCGTGATTGCCACAGAGCGGTCGTCGCTGATGATGGTCGGCGCGCCGGCGCCAGACGGCGCAACCTGCAGACGCAAGACACGAGGTGGCATCGGACGCGTAGCGAGCCACGTGAGCGTCATCGCGACGATGCCAACCACCAACGCACCTGCCGTCAGTGCCGCAATGCGCCACGAGGATGTTTTCTGTCGCGCCGCCGCCGACATCGTAGGCGCCGGAGCTGTCAGGCTCGCACCCTTGTCAAGCACGAACAGCGCCGTGGAGATGTCGGCCACGCGTCGCCGCCGATCCTTTGTGAGACAACCCTGAAGAAGCGCCCGAATCGCAGGCGGAACTTCCGAGGGGAGCAGCGACCAGTCGGGATCGATCTTCAGCACGTTCGCGAGCGTGTCGCTGACGTCTTCACCGTCGAACGGACGCTTACCGGTCAGCATCTCGTACAGCACGCACCCGAACGCCCAGACGTCGCTGCGTTTATCCGCCTCGCGGCCTTTCGCCTGCTCCGGCGCCATGTAGGCCGCGGTGCCGAGGATCACGCCCACACCGGTCATCATGGCGGGAGAGGTGATCGTGGGAGATGCGGTGATGTCGGCGTACCCGGCTGTGGCGCCCACGTGCGCGAGCTTCGCGAGACCGAAGTCGAGCACCTTCACCACGCCGTCGGGCGTGATCTTGATGTTCGCCGGTTTCAAATCGCGATGGATGATGCCCTGGTCGTGCGCGACCTCCAGGGCCTCGCAGATCTGTCGCGCGATCGGCAGAGCCTCATCAATCGAGATCGGCCCGCGCGCAATGCGCTGCGACAAGTCTTCGCCTTCGACGAGCTCCATCACCAGCGCACGGACACCGCTGGACTCCTCGAGACCGTGAATATGCGCGATATGCGGATGATTCAGCGAAGCGAGGGTCTGGGCTTCGCGCGTGAACCGCGCGAGGCGTTCGGCGTCGCTGGCGAAGACATCGGGCAGCACCTTGATCGCGACGTCGCGATTCAGCTTCGTGTCTCTCGCCCGAAACACCTCGCCCATTCCGCCAACCCCAAGGGCAGAGAGGATCTCGTACGCACCGAGGCGCGTGCCGGGTGTCAGAGCCAACCGATGTGAAGTATACGGGTTGGGCGCCGCCCGGACGGCATTATTCCCACGGCACGTCACACCTGAAACGGCGCAGTGAGTCCCTAGTTTTTGGGCGAAACCTGTCTCACCATCAGCCACCCGACGATGAACATCGCGACGCCGACATAAAACGGATTCGGCGCGGGGCCCATCGGGCCGGCCATGAAAATATCGACCAGCAGGATCCACATCGCAAAGGCCTGCAGGACCCGGCCAACCCACCAGACGACGGCGCCAACGCGCGGACTCATATGCGTTGGAAGTTCTTCTCGATTTCCCGCCGGGTCAGACGGAGCATCACCGGCCGCCCGTGCGGACACACCGTTGAATACGCGGTTCGCCGGAGCTCTTCGAGGATGTGCATCATCTTCTCGTGCGTGAGCGGATAGTTGGCCTTCACGGCCGCGTGACAGGCCGTCGTCGCGGCGATGCGCCGCAAGGCGTCGCCGACTTCCCTGCCGCGATCGAGCCCCTCGAGATCTTCCGCCAGCGCGCGTATGGCCGTGACCGCGTCTTCCTGCCCTAACACCGCCGGCACGCCTGTCACCCGCAACGTCTCACCCCCGAAATCGTCGACGCCGAAGCCCAGACGATCGAGATCAGCCGCGTGGCTCAACAGCGCCTGCCGCCCTTCCGGTGACAGGTCGATGAGCATCGGCACGAGCAGGCGCTGGCTCTCGAGGCGCCCAGTGCTCAGTTTTTCCATCACGCGCTCGAACAGCACACGCTCGTGCGCGACGTGCTGATCGATGATGGCGATGCCGTCAGCATCGACCGCGATGATGAACGTGTCGCGGAATTGGCCGAGGGGCATCATGGGTTTCAGGGAGTCCGCCGTTCCGGGTTCCCACGTTCCGGTTCCGAAAGACGATGGACGATCGACGATGGACGATGGACGATCGACGATGGACGATGGACGATCGTCCGCCCATCGGCTCGGGTAGCTCCCCCCGCTGAGTACATTCGGAATCGACTGCGCGATCGGCAGCGGATCGCGATAGCTGCTCGGCAGCAATTGCAGCTCCGGCACGGCGCCTTTGCCAATCGCATCGGCGACTGCGTGCTTGACGGCTTCGTGAATGAACGACTGGTCGCGGAAGCGGACCTCGGCCTTCGTCGGATGCACGTTCACATCGATGCGATCGGCGGGGATCTCTAGAAAGAGGTGCACCTCGGGGCTGCGCTCCTTGATCGACGCGTTGCTGTAGGCCTCGATAATGGCATGCGCGATCGTCTTGTCCTTGACGATGCGCCGGTTGACGAAGACGTTCTGCGCTCCGCGTGTCGGGCCCTGCTCCGCGAGCGCCGCGACGAAGCCCTTGATGCTGAAGCCGGTCAGCGCTTTTCCTACCGGGACGAGATCGGGCCGGTCACCGAAGACCTGATACAGCCGGTCTTCGAACTTTCCCACTGCCGGCCAGTTGAAGATCGTCCGCGGCCCGCTCGTCAGGGCGAAGCCGACCTCGGGGTACCCGAGCGCAAACTGGGTGACGACGCGGGAGACCTGCGTCGCTTCGCCGGTATCGGTTTTCAGGAACTTGCGGCGCGCTGGAAGGTTGTAGAAGAGATCGCCGACCTCAATCGAGGTACCCTCCGGCGTGCCGATCTCCTGAACCGCTGCGACAGCGCCGCCGTTGACCCGTATTTCGGTGCCGGCGATTTCTCCGCGCAGGCGCGTTCTCAGGACGAAGTGCGAGACGGAGGCGATGCTGGGCAGGGCTTCACCGCGAAAACCGAGCGTGTGGATAGCAGCGAGGTCGTCGGCGCGCTGAATCTTGCTCGTCGCATGGCGCTCGAGCGAGAGCCGCGCGTCCTCCGCCCCCATCCCGTCGCCGTCGTCTTCCACACGCACGAGACGCTTGCCGCCCATCTCGACGTACACCTGGATGCGCCGTGCCCCCGCGTCGATGGCGTTCTCGATGAGCTCTTTGACGACCGATGCCGGCCGCTCGACAACCTCGCCCGCGGCGATTTGATTGGCGAGGTCCGAGGGAAGGAGATTAATGATGCCCATGACTTTGGGCTTTGGACTCTAGGCCTTGGACCTGGCAACGCCCGGAGCCAAAAGCCCAGAGCCTAGAGCCACCATCGTTAATCCCCCACCTTCACCGACAGCGCCGCCTGTGCTGCCGCAAGGCGGGCGACAGGCACGCGATAGGGCGACATCGACACGTAGTTCAGCCCCACCTTCTCGAAGAAGTGTATGGACGACGGGTCGCCGCCGTGCTCGCCGCAGATGCCGAGCTTGATATTGGGGCGCGCCGAACGCCCCTTTTCGACGGCCATGCGGACGAGGCCGCCGACACCAATCGTGTCGATCGTGCTGAACGGATCCTTGTCGAGAATCTTCTTGTCCTGATATGCGCCGAGGAACTTGCCGATGTCGTCGCGCGAAAACCCGAAGGTGGTCTGCGTCAGGTCGTTGGTGCCGAACGAAAAGAACTCCGCTTCCGCGGCAATTTCGTCGGCCGTGATGGCGCCGCGCGGCACCTCAATCATCGTACCCACAAGGTACTCGATTTTCACGCCGTGCTCCTTCATCGTCTGGGCCGCGACGCGATCGACGACCGCCTTCTGATCCTTCAGTTCCTTCACGTGTCCGACCAGCGGGATCATGATCTCCGGTACGACCTTCAGCCCTTCCTTCTTCAGCTGAATCGCCGCCTCGATGATCGCGCGGGTCTGCATTTCTGTGATCTCGGGGTACGTGATGCCGAGGCGCACACCACGATGGCCGAGCATGGGATTGAACTCGTGGAGCTGCTCCACGCGCGCGAGCAGCTTTTTCTTCTCTTCGAGCTCCTTCTTGTCGCCGTTGCTGACTTCGAGCTTCGCGACCTCCACCATGAGATCTTCGCGCTTCGGCAGGAACTCGTGCAGCGGCGGATCGATCGTACGGATCGTAACCGGCTCGCCTTTCATCGCCTTGAACACGCCGTAGAAGTCCGCGCGCTGCAGCGGCAGCAGCTCGAGCACGGCCTTCGTGCGATCGGCCACGTTGTCGGCGAGGATCATGCGCTGCACGATCGGCAGACGATCTTCGCCGAAGAACATGTGCTCTGTGCGACACAGCCCGATACCGCGCGCGCCGAAGGCATATGCCAGCTCGGCCTGATCCGGCAGATCGGCGTTGGCGCGGATACCCAGCCGGCGAACCTTGTCGGCCCACTGCAGGATGGTGTGGAAGCGCTGGTAGATGTCCGACTTCTTCGAATCGAGCTGGCCGTTGACGACCTGGAGAATCTCGCTCGGCTTCGACGCCATCTTGCCAAGCTTGATTTCCCCCTTGAGGCCATCGAACGAGACGAAGTCCCCTTCCTTGACGGTCTTGCCGTCGACGGTGAACTGCTTGCTCTTCTCCGAAATCGTCAGCGAGCCGGCGCCGACAATCGACGGCTTGCCCATCTGGCGGCCGACGACCGCCGCGTGGGAGGTCATGCCGCCCGTCGCGGTCAGGATGCCCTGCGCGACGTGCATGCCGTGGATGTCGTCCGGAACGGTTTCCTTTCGGACGAGAATCACCTGCTTGCCCTGACGCGTCCACTCCACCGCATCATCAGCGGTGAAGACGACCTGCCCGGACGCGGCGCCAGGCGATGCCGGGAGCCCCTTCGCGAGGAGAGGGGCCTTCGCCCACTCGGCAGGATCAAATCCCGGCGAGAGCAGCTGCGAGAGGGCTTCGGGGTCGACGAGGAGCAGCGCCTCCTTCGGCGACACGATCTTTTCAGCCGCGAGATCCGTCGCAATCACGACAGCCGCGTACCCGGTGCGCTTGCCGCTGCGGGTCTGCAGCATGTAGAGCTTCTCGTCCTGGATGGTGAACTCGAAGTCCTGCACGTCCTTGTAGTGCTTCTCGAGCCGCGTCGTGATCTCGCGAAGCTGCTTGTAGGCTTTCGGCAGCACCTTCTCGAGCTCTTTAATCTGCTGCGGCGTGCGCACGCCCGAGACGACGTCCTCGCCCTGTGCGTTGACCAGGAACTCGCCGTAGAACTCCTTCGCGCCGGTTGCCGGGCTCCGCGTAAAGCCGACGCCCGTCGCCGAGCGATCGCCGGTGTTGCCGAACACCATCTGCTGCACGTTGACCGCGGTGCCGATGTAGTCCGGGATATCGTAGATGCGGCGGTACTCTTTCGCGCGGGGGTTCTGCCACGAGCGGAACACGGCGTTGCGCGAACCTTTCAGCTGTTCGATCGGATCCTGGGGAAAGGCCTTGCCGGTTTTGTTTTTCACGACCTGCTTGTAGCGCGCGATCACCTCGTTGAGCGCCGCCTCGTCGAGGTCCGTGTCGGCCTTGACGCCGCGCGACTTCTTGACCGCATCGAGCTCGTGCTCGAAGACGTCTTTGGGGATCTCCAGGACGACGTTGCCGAACATCTGGATGAAGCGGCGATAGCTGTCGGCCGCGAAGCGGCCGTTGCCCGTCTCGTTCTTGAGCGATACGACTGTCGCGTCGTTGAGTCCCAGGTTCAGGATCGTATCCATCATGCCGGGCATCGAGAACTTTGCGCCGGACCGCACCGACACGAGCAGCGGCTTCGTGGTGTCCCCCAGCTTGCGGCCCGACGACTTCTCGAGCTTGCGCAGGTTGTCGATCATCTCTTTCTCGATCGCCGCGGGGATCTTGCCGCCTTCCTTGTAGTAGATCGTGCAGACGGGGGTCGAGATCGTGAAGCCCCCAGGGACAGGGAGCTTCGCGTTGGTCATCTCCGCGAGGCCCGAGCCTTTTCCGCCGAGCAGGTCTTTCATGCTGCGATCGCCATCAGCCTTGCCATCGCCGAAGTAGTAGATGTACTTCCCCGGCCTGGCGAGTTTCGCGACCTTCTCGGCTTCCGGTGAAGCGTTGGGCTTCTTCTTCAGGAACTTCAGTACTTTCTTCGCCATTCGACTGTCTACTCCGTCTCCGAAACGATCTCGGAAATGTCTGCGATTCGTAAGATTTGCTGTTCGAGACGCTTCATGAGGCGCAGGCGCGCCTCTCGCAAAGCGCGGTCATCCGCCATCACGAAGATTTCGGTGAAGAATCGATCGACTGCAGGGCCGAACTGGGCCGCTTCGACAAATGCGCGGCGCAAATTTTCCCCTGATTCCAGCACCGTGTCAATTGCGGGGCCCCGCCGCTCGAGTTCCTGCAGCAGCGCGAGCTCCGCCGGCTCCTTGAGCAGGTTTGACAGCGGCTCGGCCGCCGTATAGTTGCCATCCGGCAATTCACGCGCGATGTTCTTGACGCGTTTGAACGCGACCGCAAGCTTCTGGAAATCCTGCGACACGGTGAATTCCGGCAGCGCTTCGAGACGCTTGAGGGCATCGGCCGGACTGAGCCCCGCAAATCCTGCCGCCTGCAGCACGGCCCGGACGTTCCGGACGTCGTATCCCCGCTGCTCGAGAACGTAGCGATAGCGATCGAGAAGGAATTCGTTCATCGCCTCGCGGCTCTCCCCAGGCCACTCATCGAGCGGGGCAAAAGCCTTCGCGGCCTCGACAAGGAGCGTGTCGAGCGTCGGACGCGCCGTCAATCCCGTCAGCGCCGGCAGATCGACAAGAATCTTGAAGATGCCGTGCGCCTGCCGCCGCAACCCGAACGGGTCGCGCGATCCGGTCGGCTTCTCCCCGGCGTAGAACATGCCGACGACCGTATCGAGCTTGTCGGCGAGCGACACCGAAGCCCATGTAATGGCCGCGTCGCCGAGCTGCTGGCGCGCCGGAGGCGCTTCCGCCCCGACAGCGTCGGGCAGGTAGTGGTAGTAGATCGCCTTCCACACGCGTTCGGGCTGCCCCTCTTCGCGCGCGTAGATGCCGCCCATCACTCCCTGAAGCTCGGTCAGTTCCGCCACCATCTCCGTGGCGAGATCGGCTTTTGCGAGGCGGCCGGCGATCGCCGCGGCGTCCGCAAGATTCGCTGAGGCGAGTGGGCCGACGGCCATCCATCCCGCGAGCTTCTCGACGCGCTGTGTCTTCTCGAAATAGCTCCCAAGCTTCTTGTGGAACCGAATCGTCTCGAGCCGTTGGATCCGCTGTTCGAGTGAAATCCTCCGGTCGGCATCCCAGAAAAAGCGCGCGTCTCTCAGGCGGGCTGTCAGCACGCGTTCGTAGTTGCGTGCGACGCCCTTCTCGTTGTCTGCATCCGTGTTCGTCACGACAAGAAAAGCCGGCTTCAGTCGTCCGCTCTCATCGACCACAGGAAAGTTGTGCTGATGATGGATCATCGTCGTCGTCAACACTTCTTCAGGAAGCGAGAGAAATTCTGTCGAGAAGGTTCCGGCCATCACCGTCGGGTACTCGATGAGATCCGGAACCTCCTCGAGGAGCGTCGAGTGCAGCATGGCGGCGCCCCCGACACGGCCGCCAAGACTGCGCGCCTTCGCTTCGAGGCCGCGAGCGATGCGATCCTGACGCTCCTGCCGATCGAGGATGACGAAATGTTCGGCGAGGCGCGCCGAGTAGTCTTCGAACGTGCGCACTTTGACCGCGCGCCCTGCCCTGCCGCTGGTGGTCAGAAAGCGGTGACCGTAGGTGACCGCGGCTGACGACACTTCCTGCACGGCGGCCGACTCGGCGAGCTCAGTGCGGCGGATCGTGAACGGCACGACACGGCCGCCATAGAGATAAAGAATCCAGCGAATTGGACGCCCGAACAGCAGATCGCCTTTCCCGTCCTCGAGATAGGCGTCCCAGCGCATGGCTTTCGGAAAGTTGAACGATCGAAGCGTCGTTGCCAGCACATCGGGCAGCACATCGACTGCGGCCTTGCCGCGCTGATGCTTCCGAAATCCGAGGTAGGTGCCCTTCGGCGTCTCCACTCGCTCGAGCTGCGCGACGTCGATGTTGTTCTTGCGGGCAAAGCCTGACGCGGCGGGGGTCGGCGAGCCGTCGGGACCGAACGCGGCCGCCACCGGAGGACCGGTCACGAGCTCTTCGAGATCGGCCTGGCGCTCGGCGATTTTCGCGATACGCGCGGTCAGCCGCCGAGGCGTGCTGTACCCTTCGACCGGCGCGTCCGCCGGCAGCCGGTGGGCGCGCAGGGCGCCGGCCAGACCGTCGCGAATCTGACGCGTCAGCCCCGGCAGCCACGATGCTGGCAGCTCTTCGGTTCCGAGTTCCAGGAGAAGTTCACGATCCATTTTTCAATCGCGGGGGCCCCTCCGCCCCGCTCCTCGCCGCTTCGCTTGCGGGGACCCCTTCGCCCCGCGCCGCTCGCGGCGCTTCCGTCACATACGCCTGCGCGATGGCGATCGCGATTTGGCGCACCTTCAGTACGCGTACGCGGTCCGCTCGCTCACGCCCACGCTGCCGCTCGCGTCGAGAATGTTGAAGATGTGCGAGCATTTCAGCGCGTACTCGAGGGCCGGCAGGATGAGGGCGCTCTTCAGCAGCCGCTCGGACATGCCGTAATACTTGTCGAACAGATCCCGGTGGAATGCCGCGAACTCTTCGCGCGCCATGCCATCGACCTGGCCGTACACATACCTGGACTGCTCGATCTCTTCGCGCAATCGCACCTCGCCGTACTTCACGCCGGCGCCCCATTCGAGATCGAACATGTTGTCGACCTTCTGCAGAATCATGGCGATCCGCTCGAGGCCGTACGTGAGCTCCGCCGCGATCGGCGCCAGGTTGACGCCGCCAACCTGCTGAAAGTAGGTGAACTGCGTGATCTCGAGCCCGTCGAAGAGCACTTGCCAGCCGATGCCCCAGGCGCCCAGCGTCGGCGACTCCCAATTGTCTTCCTCGAACCGGATGTCATGCGCGCGTGGATCGATGCCCACGGCTTCGAGACTTTGCAGATAAATCTGCTGCACCTCGTCGGGCGCCGGCTTGAGAATCACCTGGAACTGATGGTGTTTGAAGACACGATTCGGGTTCTGCCCGAATCGGCCGTCGTCGGGACGCCGCGACGGTTGCACGTACGCCACGCTCCATGGCTTCGGTCCCAGGACGCGAAGCAGCGTTTCCGGATGCGACGTGCCCGCTCCCACCTCGAGGTCGAGCGGCTGTTGAATGATGCATCCCTGCGAGGCCCAGAAGGCGCTCATTTTGAGGATGAGATCTTGGAGGGTCACAACCGGGTCATGTCCTTGAGCACTTTGACCGATCGAGGTTCGCGCTCGAGATGCGTCGCAATGATGCTGCGGTGCAGCGCCTCTAGCTCGCGCAGCATCGCGCGGCCGGCGGGCACCTCAGCCAGCTGCTGCGGTCCAATTTTGCGCGCTGCATTCAAGAATGCCTGCGCTTCGGCAGACAAACCCGGCACGCGGCTGGCCGGATACACACCCTGCAGGCTCAAGAGCCAGTACTCGAAGTATCGCGTGAGCGGTTCTGTCGGAACCCCCTCTGCAATGGCTTCCACCATTGAGACACCAAGCCGGTAGAGCCGCTCGTCCTCGTGGCTCTCGGCCGCCCATTCGTCGATCAGTTCGGCGAAATACGTCGCGCATCCGAGTCCTTCGATCGTTCCAGACGACAGAGCCGAGCGCGACGCCTCCGAGTAATTCAGATTCACCAGCTCTCGCCGCTCTTTTTCGAAGTACGCCACACGCACGTGCGTGAGAGGCTCGAGCGCGCCCGCGAAGTTCGATTTCGTCCGCCGGGCCCCTTTTGCCACACCGCGTTTTTTGCCGCGATCGCGGGTCAAAAACACCACAATCCGATCTGCCTCGCCGAGCTTGTATGTTCTGAGAATGAGCGCGTCGGCGCTGTATAAGGGCATGCAAGGCTGCCCGCCGACGCCTCGGCGACGGCGGACCCCATATTCTACCCCGCGCGTTGGAAGTAGCGGGTGAACAGGGTGGCGAGTCCCAGGAACGACGCAAAGCCGCACACGTCCGTAAAGGTCGTGATGAACACGGTGGACGCAAGCGCCGGATCGACCTTCAGCGCTCGTAGCCCGAGCGGAATCAGGGTGCCCACCAGGCCCGCCACGAAGAGATTGATCACCAGTGCGAGCCCCAGAATGAGTCCCAACCGAACGTCGCCGTTCATGGCCCACGCCACCAACGCCGCAATCGTGCCGGTGACCACGCCGTTTGCGACGCCGACGATCAGGTTCTTGATGAGCGCCTTTCGAGAGTTGCCCCAGGTCAGCTCCCCGAGCGCGATGCCGCGGATGATGACCGTGAGCGTCTGGGTTGCGGCGTTTCCGCCCATGCCGGCGGCGATCGGCATGAACACGGCAAGCGCCGCCCAGCCATCGATGGTGTTTTGAAACACGCCGACGACGGCCGCGGCGAGAAACGCCGTGGCCAGATTGACGATGAGCCACGGCATACGCTTGCGCAGCGACTCGCCGGCCGGCGTGAAGACACGCTCATCGCTCGACACGCCGGCAAGGCGATACAAATCCTCCGTCGCCTCGTCTTTGATGACGTCGATCACGTCGTCGACCGTGATGACGCCGGCCAGCTTGTTGTGCTCGTCGACGACGGGAATCGCCAGCAGGTTGTAGGATGCGACCAGCCGCGCGACCTCCTCCTGGTCCATATCCACACGCGCGCTGATCGGATCGGCTGTCACGATCCGCTTGAGAGGCGTCTCAGGCGAGACAAGCAGCAATCGCCGGAGCGATGTCACACCCACCAGATGGCCACGCGCATCGACGATGTAGAGATAGAACACCATCTCGACGTCGCGCGATCCCTGCAGGGCCGTAATCGCTTCGCCGACGGTCAAGTCTTCCGCGAGCGCGAACACGTGCGGGTTCATGATGCGGCCCGCGGTGCGCTCCGGATACTCGAGCAGGTTCTCGACTTCGCCCGACTCTTTCCGGCCCATCAACTCGAGGACGGCCGTCGACAGCTCTTCCGGCAGGTTGTCGATCAGGGCCGCCGCGTCATCCGACGGCAACTCCTGGACGAGCTTGGCGATTTCTTCGGCCGAGCGGCCCGCGAGCAGTTGAGCGCCCGTCTCAGGACCGAGCTCGCTGAGGGTCTCCATGGCGAGCCGGCTGTTGCGGTCGACGAGCACGGAGAACGCGGCGATGCGATCACGATCAGAAAGCTGGCCGAAGATCTGCGCGAGGTCTGCCGGATGTTGTTTCTGGAGAAGATTCGACAGGTTTGCCGTGGCGCCGACTCTGAGGAGGCGCTTGACCGAATCAAGAACGAGATCGACCTTCCGCTGCGGCGGCATGTGAACCCGTTAATGTAACATTCTCGAGCAGGATTAGGGATCTTGGTCTCGGTAGCGCAGGGCTTTTAGCCCTGCGGCCGGTCTCGGTAGCGCAGGGCTTCAGCCCTGCCAAGACCCCTCACTTCAGCATGCTGGAACTCACGCTCGGATCACCGTCGTTAGGCGAGGGTGTCAGACCGAGCAGCGCACAGAGAAAATTGTAGACATGCACGTTCTCGAACGCCGGTACCCGCACCCCTTCGCGGATGCGTGGACCCGCCGCGACGAACAGGCCGTGCATCGATTTCAGGGTCGGATCGTAGCCGTGCGCCCCTCCGTCGCTTCTGCCACCGATCCAGTCCACCGCGGCCATCCCGCGTCTGGCGATCCTCCAGCCGTCATCCGCGAGGCCGAGAATGGGTGGAATACGCCGGTTGCTGCGATAGTGCAGATGGGCGGGAGTCTCCTCGCGTTTGTAAATCGCCAGCGCCGGATGTTTGCCGTGCAGTGCCGCGTAGATAGCATCGACGGAACCCGACCGGGGCGAGAGCCCGAGATTGGGTGACCACTCCGTGACGTTCACGGTCGAAAGATTGATGTAATCATCCAGGTAGATCGTTCGTTGCTCGCTCAATTGAGACATGCCGTGATCGGACACGACCACGACGCTCAGGCGATCCAGGAGATTGAGCCTGCGCGCGCCCTCGATTAAGTCACCCAGCAAACGGTCGAGACGAGTGGCCGCCAGCCTGACTTCCGACGAATCGGGGCCGTGCGCGTGACCCGCCGTATCGACATCGCTGAAGTACAGCGTGATGAACGCGGGCTGTCGATCGGCGGGCAATGCCAGCCACTCGAGTACCTGCGCGATACGCGTCGCATTCGGGACCCCCTCGTTGTACGGACGCCAATGGGTGGGCCGCAATCCGCCAATCGGCGCTTCCGACCCCGGCCAGAACATGGACGCTGCACGCCGCCCCTGAAGCATGGCCGTGTTCCACAGCGGCTCGCCTCCCCACCACCGCGCGGCCTTCGCGGTTTGTGCGGTCATCGTGAAACGACTCGGAAATCCGGGGTCCACGATCACGTTCGAGACGATGCCGTGATGTTCGGGATACAGGCCGGTCACGAGCGTGTAGTGATTGGGGAAGGTTTTCGACGGAAACGACGGAATCAGGCCGTCCGATCTCACGCCTCTCGAAGCGAGGGCGCGCAAATGCGGAACCTCCGCGCGATCGATGTAGTCCCATCGCCAGCCATCGAATGAGATGAGGACAACGACTGGGCCTGGACCGGTCTGGGCGGATCCGGTCAGGACCGCCAGGGCAACAGCGACGATTGCAAGTAGAACGCGCACCAGAAGCCCATCCTAACTCGACAGGGCAGGGCTGAAGCCCTGCGCTACCGAGTGCCCCCCGCCTGCCGCCTCTTGCCTGTCGCCTCTCTCCTGTCGCCTATTGCCTCTCGCCTATTTCTCCGGGTGTTTCAGACCCAACTCGTCCAGCACCCGCTCGTCCTCGCGCCACTGTTCCTTGACGGCGACCCGCAGATCGAGAAACACGCGATTCTGTAAAAACGTCTCGATGGCGTGGCGAGCCACCGAGCCAATCTCTTTGATCATCTCGCCGCCGCGGCCAATCACGATGGGTTTCTGCGACTCGCGCTCGACCAGAATCGTCGCCCAGATCCGCGTCATGTGATCGTCGTCGGTCGGCTCCTGAAACTTGTCGATGAGCACAGCGGTCGAAAACGGAAGCTCGTCGCGCGTCAGGCGGAGGACCTGCTCGCGGATCATCTCGCCCACCATGTTGCGCTCGGGCTGGTCGGTCAGGTAATCGGCGGGATAGAGCGCTTCCCCCTCCGGCAGGGCATCGAGGATCACGGCTTCGAGACGGTCGACGTTGTCACCCGTCAACGCCGACACTGGGACAATGGCCTGCCATTCCCGCTCCTTGCTCAACTGCTCGAGGACGGGCAACAGCTTGTGCTTCTTGACCAGGTCGATCTTGTTCAGGATCAGAATCGTCTTGGCTTTTGTGTGCTTCAGAAGGTCAAGCAGGTAACGCAGCCCCGCCCCCGGACTCTCCGACCCGTCGATCACCACGCCAACCACATCGACCTCGTTGAGCGTCTCGACCGCGCTGTCGACCATCCGCACGTTCATCCGATGCAGCGGACGATGGATGCCGGGCGTATCGACGAAGATCGCCTGACCCTCGGGATAGTTCTTGACCCCCGTGATGCGGTGACGCGTCGTTTGCGGCTTGTCCGAGACAATCGCGAGCTTCTCGCCGATGATGCGGTTCAGGAGGGACGACTTGCCGGCATTGGGCCGGCCGATGAACGAAACAAGTCCCGACTTCACGCTACTGCCGTGCGTTTCCGATTGGCTCGGTCTCGCTGTCCTCTTGCCCCGATGCGCGCGTAATCCGTACCTTACGGACTCGCCGGCGCTCGGCATCCAGCACTTCCACGTGGAGACCATCGATGTCGAACGTCTCGCCGACCGTCGGCACGTGGCCCAGGTGGCTCAGCAAAAACCCGCCCACTGTCTCGAACCCTTCGCGCTCGATCGAGACGTGCAGGCGATCCGCAATCTCATCGACGTCTGCTGCGCCGCTGAACACGAACGAACCGTCGGCCTCCTCGCTCACCGGTTCGGCCTCGACGTCGTACTCGTCGCGAATCTCGCCGAAGATTTCTTCGACCAGATCTTCGAGCGTGACGAGCCCGGCGGTCCCGCCGTACTCATCGACGACGATGGCGCTCTGTATGCGCCGGTGCTGGAACTCGCGCAGCAGCTCGCTCACGAGCTTCGTCTCAGGCACGAAATGCGCCGGGCGAAGGTGGTTGGTGATCGGCGCATCGCCCTGCAGCGAGTCGCCGAGCAGAATCAGATCCTTGACGTAAACAAACCCCAGAATATTGTCGAGGTTGTCGCGGAACACCGGAATCCGCGAGTACTCCTGCTCTCGAAACAGCTCTCGCAGGCCGTCGAGCGTCTTGTCTGCCGGAATGGCGACGATGTCGGGACGCGGCGTCATCACTTCGCGGACGAGCGTGTCGCCAAAATCGACGATCGACTTCAGGAGCTTGCGTTCATCCTGTGCCGCCGATCCCCCGGGCTCACCGGCGGGCGTCCCGTTGATGACTTCCCCGTCATCGTTGACTTCGTCGCGATTCACGGACACCGGTGCCGTCCGCTCGTTGCGCGTATGGTTCAGGAGGTGCAGCAGGCCATACGTGAGCGGCTTGAGAGGCCGGCTAATCATGCGGAAGGTCGGCAGGAGAAGCTCGAGCACCCGCTCGGGATCTCTCGACACAATCAGAAATGGCAGCAGAAACTCGCAGATGGCGCCGAATGCCACCATCGAACTTGCCAGGAGCAGGAATGACCAGCCGCCTGAGATCCCGATCATCAGCGCCAGCAGGAGGACGACAAAGCCCTCGATGAGCCCGAGCAGGGTGCGCAAGGGGAGGAACAGAAGCAGCGGCTCCTGCAGGTAGCGCTCGAGGTCGGGCGCGCTGCCGCTTCCTTCCGCCAGCAGGCGGAGCGACACGCGCATCAGGGCGTTGAAGGCAGCCTGAATCGTGCCGAGGTAAATGGCACCGCACGCCAGCAAAAAGAGAGTCAGCGGGATCATGAAGAGCGCGCGATTAGGCCGAGAGGCAGGCCTGCTTTACGCCGCAGTCGTCCCTCCGCCCGAGCCATACGCCCGTTATCACCTTCGTGATCGTAACCGAGAAGGTGCAAAAGGCCATGTAGGGCAAGGACCCGAAGCTCGGTACGAAGCGAATGCCCCTGCAATTCGGCCTGTTTTTGTGCAATTCCGCGCGAAATCGCAATATCTCCCAGTAAATCGCCACTTCCGGGGAATGACAGCACGTCGGTCGCTTCATCCCTGCGGCGGTACTTGCGATTCAGCTTCTTCACTGTGGAATCGGGAAGGATGGCGATAGCAACCATGCCCCGGGCCGAGCGGGGGGCGATGCGGACGAGCCACGCCCCCAGTCCTTTCGCGCCGGCAGTGGATCCACCCTCTTCGACCACGCTTACCTGCAGGCTCAGACGTGCCCGCCCTTTCCGGTAAACGATTCGTAGGCCTTGACGATCTGCTGCACCAGCTTGTGGCGCACCACGTCGCGATCGTCGAAATAAATGAACGCGATTCCGTCGATTTTCGACACCACTTTCATGGCTTCGACCAACCCGGAGATGCGTGCGGTGGGCAAATCAATCTGGGTGATGTCGCCTGTGACCACGGCCTTCGACCCGAAACCCAGCCGCGTCAGGAACATCTTCATCTGCTCCGAGGTGGTGTTCTGCGCCTCGTCAAGGATGACGAACGCGTCATTCAGCGTGCGGCCGCGCATGAACGCGATTGGCGCAATCTCGATTGTTCCGCGCTCGATGAGGCGCTCGGCGCGCTCGACGTCGACCATGTCGTACAACGCGTCGTAGAGAGGGCGCAGGTACGGGTTCACCTTCTCCTGCAGATCGCCCGGCAGGAACCCGAGCTTCTCTCCCGCCTCGACCGCCGGCCGCGCGAGGATGATGCGGGTCACCCGCTTCGCCAGAAGAAACGACACGGCCTGCGCCATCGCCAGGTACGTCTTCCCTGTGCCGGCGGGTCCGATGCCGAAGACAATGTCGTTCTGCTCGATCGCATCGAGGTAGCGCCGCTGGTTCACGGTCTTCGGCGCGATGCGCTTCTTGCCTGACTGTGTTTGTGTGCTCTTCAGGAAATACTCTCGAAGATCGATGTCCGGATCGCTGTTGATGAGCTGCGCGGCGGTTTTCACGTCGCCGTTCGAAACGCGAAAGCCTTCCTGGACGAGGCTGCCCAGCTGCGTGAACAATCGTTCGACTTTGGCGACCTCGGTGGGCGGGCCATCGACGATGACGTCGTGCCCCTGCGTCCGTACGCGCACGCCGAATTGCGATTCGAGGTGCTTGAGATTCTCATCGTAAGAGCCGAAGAGCGTTTCGATCCCTGATTCGGGAAGCGTGATTCTTGCCACCTGTTCTTAGTATATCTCCCTCTATTTGCACTACCGGGACGGGCGCTTCGGCTCACGAATCTGGATGTGCAGCTCGCGCAGCTGCTTCTCGGACACGGGCGAGGGCGCACCCATCAACAAATCTTCCGCGTTTTGGGTCATCGGAAACGCGATGACTTCGCGGATGTTCGGCTCCTTCGCCAGCAGCATCACAATGCGATCGACTCCAGGCGCCAGCCCGCCATGCGGGGGCGCGCCGTACCGAAATGCATTCAACATGCCGCCGAAGCGCTTCTCCACTTCCTCCGGTCCGTAACCGGCGATCTCGAACGCCCGCAGCATGATGTCGGGCCGATGGTTCCGGATCGCCCCGCTCGACAACTCCACGCCATTGCAGACGATGTCGTATTGATACGCCTTAATCGATAGCGGATTCTGCGTGTTGAGCGCCTCGAGCCCTCCTTGCGGCATCGAAAACGGATTGTGGCTGAAGGCCACCTGCCCGGTCTCCGGATCGCGCTCGTAAAACGGAAAGTCCGTGATCCAGCAGAACCTGTAGGTGTTCGACTCGATGATATCGAGCTCCCGGCCAAGATGCGCACGAAGCCCATCGACCGGCCGGCCCACCTTGTCGAGGGCTTCCGACACGAAGAAGATGGCGTCGCCGGCTTTGGCGCCCGTCGCCGCCGTCAGCTCGGCGCGCTTGTCGTCGGACAGGAATTTCGCAATGGGACCCTTTGCCTGCTCCGCGAGGACCAGATAGGCCACGCCGGCGAGCCCCAGTGCCTTTCCGGCGTCGACGGTCTTGTCGAAAAAACTGCGCGATTTGTCGGCCGCCCCGGGTGCAGGAACTGCACGCACGACGTTGCCTTCGGCCACGGCCTTCGCAAACACCGCGAAGCCGGATTCGCGGAAGATCTCCGTGACATCGACCGCGCGAATCGGATTGCGCAGATCGGGCTTGTCGCTGCCGTAAGCGATCATCGCCTCGTGATAGGGAATACGCGGAAACGGTGGGGGCGTCGCCTTCCAGTCCGAGAACTCCGAGAACAATTCTGACAACACAGGCTCAATCGCGCCGAACACATCGTCCTGCTCGACGAACGACATCTCGAGGTCGAGCTGATAGAACTCGCCCGGCGACCGGTCGGCCCGGGCGTCCTCATCACGAAAGCACGGCGCGATCTGAAAATACCGATCGAACCCGGACACCATCAGCAGCTGCTTGAACTGTTGAGGCGCCTGCGGCAGCGCGTAGAACCTGCCTGCATGAATGCGGCTGGGCACGAGATAGTCCCGCGCGCCTTCAGGCGAGCTCGACGTCAGAATCGGCGTCTGATATTCCAGAAATCCCTGCTCCACCATCCGGCGCCGGATGCTGGAGATCACTTTGGATCGCAGGACGACGTTCGCGTGGATCTTGTCGCGCCGGAGGTCGAGGAAGCGATGCCGCAGCCGCTGCTCTTCCGGGATCTCCTGCGTGCCGGCCACTTGAAACGGCAGCACCTCGGCGGCCGATAACACGTCGAGTCGCCCGGCGACCACCTCGATGCGTCCCGTCGGCAGCGTCGGATTGATGTTCTCTTCCGTCCTCGCGATGACCGTGCCCGACACGGTGATCACGCTCTCCAGTTTTACAGCCTGGGCTGCGGCGAATGCGTCTGAATCGGGCGTGAACACGACCTGCGTCACGCCGTAGTGATCGCGCAGGTCGATGAACAGCAGATTGCCGTGGTCGCGCTTCCGATGGACCCAGCCGGAGACGCGGACGGCTCTCCCCACGTGCTCGGGACGGAGCTCGTCGTTTTTGTGCGTTCGGTATTTGTTGCCTTCTGTCACGGAGTCCTTTGAATGAACAGCCCCGCTTGCGCGATAGGCATTGTCTCTTTCGTCTTGGCAGCGACGTTTCTCACCGTCACCGTGCCTGCCGCGACTTCGTCAGCGCCGAGGATCGCGATGAACCTGGCCTTCCGCTGATCGACGTACTTGAAAATCCTGTCCATCTTCTTCGCGGCGTCCGGGTAAAGATCCACGCGAAGGTTGCCGGTACGGCGAAGCGCGGACGCGGTTTCCATCGCCGCTGCCAGGGAGCCCTCTTCGAGCGCTGCGACAACCACGTCGACGGATGCGTGCTCGACCTGTGGCGGAAACATGCCACGCTCCTGCATGACGACGAGGATGCGCTCGAGACCGAGGGAGACGCCACACGCGGGAATATCCGTGCCGAGAAACATGCCGATCAGGTTGTCGTAACGCCCGCCTCCGGCAAGGCTGCCCGGCAGATCCTTCACGTTGATTTCCATGATCGCGCCGGTGTAATAGCCGAGGCCGCGTGCCAGCGACGGATCGATCCGGAGCTTGTGGGCCGCGCTGGACTTCGACATCAGTTGGACAATCCGGCGAAGATTGTCGATCCCCGTGTCCGCGGCGGCTGAAAACTGCGAGCGAACCGACTCCAGCCACTCCGGCGGATGATTCGCGCCGATCCAGCTCGTGATGCCCGCAATTTGCTGTCTGGTATATCCCTTCCCGGTCAGCTCCTTCGCAACGCCTTCCTTGCCGACTTTGTCGACTTTGTCGATGGTAATCAGCACGTCGCCGTGCCTGTCGCCGGGGATCGGAATCAGATTGAGCCACCCGGCAATGAATTGGCGATGGTTGATGCGGACGACGAAATCGTCGAACCCGAGCGTCGTCAGAATCTCCGAGACCGCCGCAATCTGCTCGGCTTCCACCAGCGGCGACGTCGATCCAATGCTGTCGATGTCGCACTGATAGAACTCCCGGAAACGGCCTCTCGCAGGCCGATCCGCGCGCCACACGGGTTGAATCTGGTAGCGCTTGAAGATCCTGGGCAGCTTCGACTGGTACTCCGCAACCACCCGGGCCAGGGGTACAGTGAGGTCGTATCGCAGCGCGAGATCCGCCTCGCCGGTCGCCTCATGCTCGCCGCGCTTCAAAATCTTGTAGATCAGCTTGCTGTTTTCGTCGCCATAGTGCCCGCCCATGAGTGTTGCGATATTCTCGACGGCAGGCGTCTCGAGCGGCTCGAATCCGTATCGATCGTACACGCCGCGTATGACCCCGACGACGTACTCGCGGCGACGCACATCTTCCGGCAGAAAGTCGCGCATGCCGCGCGCGGGTTGCGTACTCATCCGGTGTAGTCTTTGCGGTACCCGACGTAGCGCTCGGCGTAGTCGCGGATGCTGGCGACTTCTTTGTCGGTCAACGGGCGTCTCAGCGCCGCCGGCTGTCCCATGAGCAGCGAACGAGGCGGAAACGTCTTCCCCTCGGGCACGAGGGTTCCGGCCGCCACGATCGAGTCCTCGCCGATTTCTGCCCCGTTCAACAGGATCGCCCCCATGCCAATCAGCACGCGATCGTGGATGGCGCAACCGTGCAGAATGGCGGCGTGACCCACGGTCACCTCATGGCCGATGCGCGTGGCGTGGGTCCCGCGCATGACATGAATCACCGTCCCGTCCTGAATGTTGGTGCGATCGCCAATCCGGATGGTGTTGACGTCGCCGCGAATCACCACGTTCATCCAGACACTGCTCTCTTCGCCAATCTCGACGTCACCGATGACCTGGGCGCTCTGGTCGATATACGCGGTTGGATGGACCTTGGGAAGGATGGAACGGAACGGACGGAGCACGGGGGAATTATATAGGGCAGAGGGCAGAGGGATGAGGGCAGAAGGGACTTTATGCCCTCTGCCCTCTGCTCTTTGCACTGTCTAGTTCGTGCTCTGCGCAGCACCTGCGGGCCGCCGTGGCGATGGCCCGCCTCTCAGCGTCATCAAGTGATCGCGAATCGCTCGAATCTGCGCTTCGGCATCGGCGCCGAGCTGCGGAAATGCCGATTTGGGATATGGCGGCTCCGGCCAGAACTGCGGCATGCGGGTTCCGGGCTGAATGCGCTGGGGATTGCGAAGCCAGTCGAGAATCCACTCGGGCTTCAAGCGCTCGTGCGTCATGCGAAGGTCCGGGGCGAGATTCGACAGCGGTTGATCCGCCGGAATCGCACCGAGCACGTGGCACTGCTGGCACTTCAGCAAGTCGAACAGCTCCCGCCCGGGCCCGGCCATGCTCGTCAGCTCGGCATGGTCGTAGGTCCGGAACGACCCGATCGAGTTTCCGGTGGCTTCGAAATAATCGATGATGGCGTTCAACCGAACGTCATCCAGACCGAAGGTTGGCATGCGCACGTTCAGCCACGGACGGATCGTGATGGGGGCCTGAATGAACGCATACAGCCAGTCCGGCTGCACTTTGGCGCCTTCCGGCGTCAGCGGTGGTGGCGCGAGCGTTGGGTCGGTCACGACTGTTCGATAGTCGCCGCCATCCCCTTCGATCTCGTGACAGCCGACACAGTTCTGCCGGCGGACGATCGCCCGCCCACGGACCGTGTAATCGCGCTTGGCCGTCCGCGCGGGGAGGGCGGATGCGGGCTGCACGTCCCGCTGGAAGCTCATGATCGCCGTACGCAACCGCTCGTTCTCGACTTCGTTGAAGTGGAAGTCGGGCATGCGCAGCTTCTCGAGCGGCTCGAGGACACGTCCCTGATCGAACGAGCGCGGATCCTTCAGCTTCTGATGGAACCAGTCGAGTTTCGAATGTTCGATATCGACGAACGCGAAGTCGAGACGTGTGACCAGCTTGCTGCCCTCTTCCGACAGGTCGACGCCAATCGGCTGCGTCGTCTCGAACCCTTTGATGTCGTGGCAGCTGAAACAGCCATAGCGTGCGATGACCCGCTGCCCGAGATCGAGCTGTTTGGCCGTAGTGTCCATTTTCGCCAGGCGTCCCTGGGCCTCGGCGAGCGGCATAAGGTTTCGCAGATAGTCCAGCAGCACCGCATCCGTCTGCGCCTGTGTCGGTGTCACGGGCGCCGCTGTTCCAGCGGGACCGGTCAGCGTCGTCAGATACGTCGCAACGTCAGCCACCTGCGGATCGGTGAGCCGCAGGTCGGGCATGTACGTTCCGGGGTTGTAGTGCTTGGGATTGCGAACCCAGTTGTACAGCCACGCGTAGGTGGTCTTGCTGCCAACGCTCTTCAGCGGCTGCCCAAACGTCCGGCGCGGTCCGACAGCGGCGCGATCGTTCTCGTCGATGATGTGACAGCCGAGACACCCGATCGAGCGCACGATCTGCTCGCCGGCCTTCGGATCGCCGCGCGGTGGTGCTGCCACGGCGGGGGTGTATGTCTCGCTGTTCGCAAACAGGTACGCGACCGCGGCGGTGATCTCGGCTTCGTTGCGGGGATGATCGGCCGGTGCGTTGCTGTTCGAGTTGTACCAGACTTTCGGCATCCAGGTGACGTTCTTGATGGCGTACGGATCGCGCACCCAGTTCTTCACCCAGTCCTGGGTAAGCTTGCCGTTGATCTTCGTCAGGATTGGTCCAGGCTTGCGCAGGTTCTCGAAGCCCTTGGTTTTGTGGCAGGCGTAACAACCCGAGCGCTCGAATGTGGCGTAGGCCACAGCCAGCTTCGGCGCGTTCGGAACGTAAATCTCCTGCCGGTGGCACTGCACGCACGACGCTTCCGTCATGTTCGTCGGCAGCATCGGATAGTCCCACATGTGCGGCTCGTGCCAGTGGTACTTCTCTTCCCACTCCTGCCGCTGTTTCACATTGCTGGGATAGTGCGAGGCGTCATTGAAGCTCGTCGAACCGCCAAGGCCCTGATGGCACACGGTGCAGCCGGTCGTCGCAAGCGGATGCGGCGAGTCGCTGCCGACATAGGCCGACAGGTTCGAATGCGTCCGAAACGGCTGCGGATACTTCTCGTACCCGCGGCGATCGATGGCCAGATGGCACGTCGTGCACCTGTCCATCTTCATCACACGCGCGAAGTTCACGTCGTCGACAACGTTCGGCGTGACGACCTGACGGACGGTCAGCGTCGGCGCCATGAAGTCGAGCAGCGGCGCGTTGCGGAAGTAATCCTTGATGAAGCTCGGCTCGATGTTGGTGACGACGCGGTTCAGGCGGTTCTGCTCGAAATTGATCCCATCGAGCTCCTTCTGCAGCCGGCCGACTTCCGACGTGTACTTTCCAAGCTCCGCCTGAAGCGCCGTGCGCTCGGCCTCGATCTTCTGGACTTCAAGGTTCAGCTCGTTCAATCGCTGCGCCTCGGCCTCGATCTCTTTCTGCCGCTCGCCGACCGCTTCGGGATCCTTTGTCCGAATGTCCTCGAACGCGTAGCGGTTCACGTCGTAGGTCGCTTTGGCGAACTGCGCGGCCTTGCTCGCGCGGAACAGACGCCTGTCGACCTCAGCCAGACGATCGTTGACCTCGTCGATACGCTCGCGATTCGCTTCCATCGCCTTTTGCGCCGCGGCGAGCTGATTCGTCAGCCCGGTGAGCTTTGCCTTGTCGATGCCGCGCGAGTTCTGCGCGAGCTGCTGGCGCGTCACCTCGAGCTCGAGCTGGGTGAACTGCCGCTGCGTATTTTTCCAATCGCGATCGAAGTCGTCCCACACCATCCAGATCGTCGAAATAAACAGAAAGATGCTCGACGCGGCAAAGACGACGTTCAGAAAGTCGATGTTGTAGGCGTGCCCGACAGCCTTTTTTTCAGCCATAACGTCTCAGATGTTGAAGAAGATCTCAGGAATCGCCACGATGTACTTCAGGTTGAAGATCCACCGAAGCAGCATCTTGATGGGCAGCGACATCATCATCAGGAACAGAAACACCGTCACGTAGAACCGCGGCGGGCCCAGCTTCGCGTAGAAGCTCTTGAACGCGCCGCGCGCGAGCATGACGGGCAAGACCGCCACGTAAATCAGACAGAGAACGATGCCCGGCAGCTCCCTGATGAAGTAGTTCGTCGGTAGCCCCTGGCCCAGCATCCGCACCCAGAAATACTCGGACAGATCGACGTTGGTCAGCGCCTCGAGCTTGTGCGTGTCCCAGTACTCGAACGGCCCGAAGAAGTTCCAGTTCGGGCCGCGCAGGAACGTGCCGAGCACGATGAGCGACGACCAGAGGATGACGAAGCCGAACAGGAACATCGTGATCTCGACCTTGCGCTCGGCGAAGGTGTAGTAGCCGTTCCCCTTCGGGTTCTTGTCGATGTACGGAATCGCGATGAGGCCGACGATGATCAGGCTGGGCAGCACGACGCCGGCGAGCCACGGGTCGAAGTACACGAGCATTTCCTGCAGACCCAGGAAGTACCACGGCGCCTTCGACGGATTCGGCGTGACGGCGCGGTTTGCGGGCTGCTCGAGCGGCGCCTTCAGCAGGATCGACCAGACGATCAGCACCACCGTGCACAGAATCAAGGCAGATGAGCTCGGTGTAGACGAGGTCGGGCCACACCCACACGCGGTCGGACTCCTGCTTTTCAATCGGGCCTTCGCCCCTCGCGATGCGCTGATCGTTCAGCACGGCTTCGCGCATCGAATACCAGGTGAAGAACACGAGCAGGAAGATCAGGCCGACGATCGGCACGTTGTCGGGCTTCGTGACGATGAGCTGGAAGTTCGGGTCGAGCCCGCCCAGCGCGAAGAACAGCGTCAGGAAGACCGAGGACGCCGTAGCCGACGGCCTTCGAGGTGAAGATCTCGCGCTTCCACACCATCAGGACGAGCGACAGCACCATCAGGCCGAAGTACAGCCGCGGGTCGGCAATGACGTTGAAGATTCCTTTGATGAAATCCATAGTTTGTCCAGCTACCAGCTACCAGCTACCGGCTACCAGCTAGAGCGGCCCCGAGATCCCGCCGTCTTTACGCACGCGCCAGAAGTGCACCGCCATCAGCACCGCGATACCGAGCGGCAGACCGACGCAGTGCAGCACGTAGAACCGCAGCAGCGCGCCTTCGCCGACGAACGTGCCGCCCAGCAGCGCAAACCGCGCATCGTCTGCGGCGTGAATCAGCTTGACGTCGCCGAGCGCGCAGCAGCGCGGCGCCAGGGCCTTCGTGACCCAGGAACGGTGTCGCGCGCGCCATGTTCGAGCCGACCGTGATGGCCCAGATCGCCAGCTGGTCCCACGGCAGCAGGTAGCCCGTGAACGACAGCAGCAGCGTGAGCACGAGCATGATGACGCCGATGCTCCAGTTGAACTCGCGCGGCGGTTTGTACGAGCCGGTCATGAACACGCGGAACATGTGGAGCCACACGGTGATGACCATCGCGTGGGCGCCCCACCGGTGAATCTCGCGCATGATGCCGAGCGGCACGTGCTCGCGCAGTCCGACGATGTCGCTGTAGGCGTATTCGAGCGTCGGCCGGTAGTAGAACATCAGCAGCAGGCCGGTGAACGTCAGCACGAGGAACAGGAAGAAGCTGAGCCCGCCCATGCACCAGGTGTAGCGCAGCTTGACGCCCGACTTGCGGATGCGCACCGGGTGCAGATGCAGGAAGACGTTCGACAGCATCACGAGCACGCGGTTGCGATCGGTGTTGGGCCGCTCGTGGCGGAACACCGACGTCCAGACCTGGGTTTCCGTCAGCCAGTTCCAGAAGCGCGTGCCGTAGCCTTCCTGCGGTTTTACGGTCTTTGTCTCTGTCGCCATAGTTTTCGATTCTAGATTTCAGATTCTAGATTCCAGATTTCAGATTCGCAGAAATGCGTCCGGGTCGATCCACTGCCCCAGCTCGTGCTGGAACTTCCGGCTCTTGTCGATCAGGATCTGGCCGTCTTCGGCCAGCACGATGCGATTGCGCTCGAGCGGACGCGGCGCCGGGCCTTCGAAGTTGATGCCGGTCGGCCTGAAGCCGCTGCCGTGGCACGGGCACTTGAACTTCGACTCGGCCGCGAGGAAGTTCGGCGTGCAGCCGAGGTGCGTGCACGTCGTGTTCAGCACGTAGAAGCCGCTCGCGCGATGGACGATGTCGTCGCTGGTGCGGACGATCCACACGCCGTTCGACTCTTTGATAGCGCTCGTCGACGCCGAGGCCGAAATCGGCGGGAAACCCCACCTTGAACTGCTGCGGCGGCTCGTTCAGCACGTTCGGGAACATGAAGCGGCCGGTGGCGGCCAGCGCCGCGGCCGACGCGGCCGAGAACGCGCCCCAGGCCATCCCCAGCCAGATGCGCCGGGTCACGAGCGGCGAGCTGTCGTCCGGATCGCGCGAGCTCACCTTCGCCGCGGTCGCGGCGGCGGTGGTCGTCTTGCCGGCGAGGTCGACCGCCGGAGGCGGAGGGCTTGGGGACGACGGTGACCGGTGGTTTCGGTGCAACAGGTGCAGCGGGTGCAAGGTGCAACGGGTGCACTCGGTGCAACGGGTGCACTCGGTGCGACGGGTGCACTGGGTGCAGCAGGTGCGCCAGGTGCGTCGGGCTTGCCCGCCGTAGCGCCGATAGGCGCGGAGGCGGGAGGTTTCGTCTCGTCAGCCATTATTCGTTCACCGTTTACGTTTACGCTTACCGTTACAGATTCTTCAACGCTTCGATTGCCGCCTGCCGGACCTTCAGGTTCTGGTCGTCGGTGCTCAGGGCCCTCACCTGCTCCGACAACGTCGCCTTCCTTCAGCGCCGCAATCGCGCGCAGGCCGCTGATCATCACTTCGCCGACCGGATCGACTTCGTCGCGCGCCTGCGGCTGCCGCGTCACGTTGCGCTCGACGTACGCGCGGTCGAGCATGCGGCGCAGCACGGGCACCCCTTCGTGACGGCCGTGGCGCGCGAGCGCGATCGCCGCATTCCACTGCACGTCGGGCTCGGCATCCTCGAGCGCCTTCACGAGCGTCTCGTTGCCCGCATCGACCGGCATCGACCCCAGCGCGTACACCGCCATCTTGCGCACGCCCGGCGTCGTCGGACTGGTACTGCCGCTCGATGTCCGCCGCGACCGACGCCTCGCCTGTCGATCCGAGCGCCCAGATGGCGCTGATGCGCGTCTGGCTGTCCTTGTCGTTCAGCGCGTCGACCAGCAGCTGCCGCGTCTCGGCCGGAAGGGGCGGCGTGAGCCGGCCCAGCGTCAGCGCGAGATACTGCCGCACCCTCGGGTCGTCGTTCTTCGACTCGGCGAACGCCTTGGTGAGCTCCGGCGCGAGGATGGCTTCCTCTCGCTTGACGAACTCGGGATCGGCCATCAGCCGCGAGAGCTCGTACGCCGCCGGCCACCGCCGGTTGCTCCCGCCCGACCGGATGTCGGTGAGATACTCCTCGGCCGATCGATCCTCGCTCAGCAAGCTGCGAAAACCGATGTACACCAGCACCGTGGCGCCGACGACGAGCAACGGGATAAGGAAGAACTGAACGGCGATCGCGGGCGCTGTGCTCAGCGGCTTGCGAGCGCCCGCCTCTCGCTCGACTAATTTGTCCATGTAGCGCGAAACAAAACCCTTGGGTTGTCCGGATTAAATCGCGCCAAATTTATATAAATGTAGGGAGTACGTCAAATTTTAGGCAGCGTCACGCCGGTCTGCGCCTGATATTTGCCCTTCTTGTCCTTGTACGACATCTCGCACGGCTCATCGCTTTGGAAGAACAGGACTTGCGCGATCCCTTCGTTGGCGTAGATTTTCGCCGGCAGCGGGGTCGTATTCGAGATCTCCAGGGTGACGGTCCCCTCCCATTCGGGCTCGAACGGGGTGACGTTGACGATGATGCCGCAGCGGGCGTAGGTGGACTTGCCCAGGCAGATCGTCAGCACGTCGCGTGGAATGCGGAAGTATTCGATCGTGCGCGCGAGCGCGAACGAGTTCGGCGGCACGATGCAGACGTCGGTCTTGCACGTCGACGAACGATCGCGGATCGAAGTTCTTCGGATCGATGACGGTGTTGTTGATGTTGGTGAAGATCTTGAACTCGTCGGCGACCCTGATGTCGTAGCCGTAGGACGAGACGCCGTAGGAGATGGCGCTGCCGCGCACCTGGCTTTCGACGAACGGCTCGATCATGCTGGTGCTCGCGAGCCATCCGCTTGATCCATCGATCGGGTTTGATAGTCATTAGTCGTCAGTCATCAGTCGTCGGTCGTTAGTCTCAGTCGGTAGTCGTCGGTTAGTGATGACCTAGTGTCCGAATTCAGCCGGACCCGGCCGGACCTACCGGCGGAACAACAGCATCAGGAGCGTGAACAATATGCTCAAGAGAATGGACGAGGCCAGCGGAAAGTAGAACGTCACCGGCCCGCGCCGCACCGTGAAGTCACCAGGCAGTCGAAACAGCGGGAAGCCGGCCATCACCAGCAGCCCCAGGACGACCAGCACCGCTCCACCGATGACCAGAAGCTTCCCCATAAACACTTTGGAACAGGAGCCTAGGAGATGAGGAGAATTCTTTTTCTAAGAAAACAAACCTCTTACGCTCCTAATCTCCTGTTATTCGACGAGCTCCATCCCGGCGAAGAAATAGCCGATTTCGAAGGCCGCGGTCTCCGGCGCATCCGAGCCGTGCGTGGCGTTTTCGCCGATCGAGCTCGCGAACTCCTTGCGAATCGTGCCCGCGTCGGCCTTCGCGGGGTCGGTCGCGCCCATCAGCGTGCGCCACTTCTTGATGGCATCCGGCGCCTCGAGCACCATCGCCACGATCGGTCCCGACGCCATGAATTCGGTGAGCCCTTTGAAGAACGGGCGCTCGCGATGGACGGCGTAGAACCCCTCCGCCTCCTTCTGGGTGAGTCGCAGCGTCTTCATGGCACGGATCGTGAATCCTGCCTCCTCGATTCGTTGAAGAATCCTGCCCGTGTAGCGCTTTCGATGTTGCGTCCGGCTTGATGATGGCGAATGTTCGTTCCATAGAATCGGCAAATTATATAGCCCGTTCGACTCGCCGCCAACATGGCGGCGCGCTCAGGCAAGGAGATGCGATGACAGATCAGCCAGCGCTGCCGAAACAGACTGACCAGGATGAAAGCAAGGGTGCCGTGGAAGGTGACCGTCCCACGGACAAACAGCAGGGCAACGAGAACGCCGACCAGCCGCTCGGCGCCGACGGCCAGCCCAAAGACCGCGTCGCCATCGCCGAGGATGTCATCGGCGCCAATGCCGATCAGACCCAGGGATAGGCACTGACGCTGCATTGGTAGATTGGAAGATTGCAGATTGATGAATGGATTGGTGGATTGGAAGTCTGCCAATCCACCAATCCACCAATCTTCCCATTCTGCTAGCGCAGCGACTCCATGATCTCGTCGAGCGCCGCCTTTGGCGGTCGCGTCCGCTCCAGCGGCAGCGACGCCAGCGGCTCGTCGACCACGTTCAGCTGACGCAGGAAATCGTCGCGATCGGGCTCGATGTAGATGATGCCCGTGGCGAATTCGCCGCGGCGCGCCGTCTCGTGCAGCACGCGCATCGCCGCGAGCTTGTCGGTCGGGTCGTAGGACTCTTCCAGCTTCTTCAGCAGCAGGCGCGATCCGTCGTGCATCTTCACTTCCTGCGTCGTGCCCGGATCGTAGTCCACCGCGATGTCTTCGAAGAACGGCACGAAGCTGACTTCCTCGAGCGGGTCGTCGTGCTCCTTCACGTAGGCGTAGCTCTTCGTCGAGCCTTCGTGGTCGTTGAACGTCACGCACGGCGAGATGACGTCGAGCATCACGGTGCCGCGATGGCTGAGCGCGGCCTTCAGCAGCGCGAGCAGCTGTCTCTTGTCGCCCGAGAACGATCGCGCGACGAAGGTCGCGCCAAGCTGGATGGCCAGCGCGCACGTGTCGATCGGCTGCAGATCGTTGACGACCCCGTTCTTCAGCTTCGAGCCGAGGTCGGCGGTCGGCGAGAACTGCCCCTTCGTCAACCCGTAGCAGCCGTTGTCTTCGATGATGTAGATGATCGGCAGGTTCCGCCGCATCAGATGCACGAACTGGCCGATGCCGATCGCGCCGGTGTCGCCGTCGCCGCTCACGCCGATCGCGATGAGCTTCTGGTTCGCGAGCATCGCGCCGGTGCCGACCGACGGCATGCGGCCGTGGACCGCGTTGAAGCCGTGCGAGCTGCCGAGGAAGTACGCGGGACTCTTGCTCGAGCACCCGATGCCCGACAGCTTGACGACCTGCTTGGGATCGACGCCCATCTCGTAGAACGCGTCGATGATGCGCTCGGAGATGGCATTGTGCCCGCATCCCGCGCACAGCGTCGTCTTGCCGCCCTTGTAGATCTGCGGCTCGAGCCCGATGCGATTGACCTTGATTGGAGTCGCCATATTTTGTCTCTCACTCTCTGCTCTCTGCTCTCTGCTCTCTGCTCTATTCCCCGCCGGTCATCGAAGACGCGGAGGCGGGCGTATCGCGCTTGGCCACTTCGTAGCCTTCCTGCGCGAGGATGTCGTCGCTCACGCTGCGCGCGTCGATCGGCAGTCCGTTGTAGTGCAGCACGCTGCGCAGCTTCGCGCAGCGCTCGGGCGACAGCTCCAGCTTCATCAGCATGGCCAGCTGGGCGTCGCGGTTCTGCTCGACGATGTAGATGCGCTCGTGCGCGTCGATGAACGTCACGAGATCCTCGTTGAACGGATACGCGCGCACGCGAAGGTACGACGTGCTGACGCTCGTCTCTTCGCGCAGCTGATCGCGGCTCTCGGTGATCGCCCAGTGCGACGTGCCGTAGCCGATGATGCCGATCTTCGCGTCCTTGTTCGTCTCGACGACCGGTGCCGGCACGAATTTCCGCGCGGTCTCGAACTTTCGTGTCAGGCGATCGACGTTGTCCACGTAATCGTCGGGCCGCTCGCTGTATTGCGCCTTCGCGTTGTGGCCGGAGCCACGCGTGAAGAACGCGGGCATGCCGTCACCCGGAATCGTGCGGTACGGCGATGCCGTCGCCGTCCACATCCTTGTAGCGGCCCCACTCGCCGAGTCGCTTGAGAATCTCCGGCGTCAGCACCTTGCCGCGGTCGATGGGCTTGGTCGGATATTCGAAGCCGTTCGACATCCAGTTGTTCATGCCGAGGTCGAGGTCCATCATCACGAAGATGGGCGTCTGGAACCCCTCGGACAAATCGAACGCCACCATCGCCATCTCGTAGCACTCTTCGACCGAGCTGGGTATCAGCAGGATGTGCTTGGTGTCGCCGTGCGAGAGAAACGCGGTGGTCAATAAGTCGCCCTGCGCCGTGCGCGTGGGCAGTCCTGTCGACGGTCCCACCCGCTGCACGTCGAAGATGACCGCGGGCGTCTCGGCGTAATACGCGAGCCCGGCGAACTCGGACATGAGCGAGATGCCTGGGCCTGCAGTCGCCGTCATCGCGCGCGCCCCGGCCCAGCCGGCGCCAATCACCATGCCGAGCGAGGCAATCTCGTCTTCGGCCTGGACGATTGCGAAGGTCGCCTTCCCCGTTTCCTTGTCGATGCGGTATTTCCGCATGTAGCCGATGAGCGACTCGCAGAGCGACGAAGACGGCGTAATCGGATACCACGCGACGACCGTGACGCCGGCCATCATGCAGCCGATCGCCGCTGCCGCGTTGCCTTCGATGAGAATCTTGCCCGCCGTTTCGTTCATCCGCTCGATGTGGAACGGGTCCTGCTTGGTGAAGTTCGCTTCCGCGTAGTCGAACCCGGCCTTGAGCGCACCCTGGTTCAGCGTGACCGCCTTCGCTTTCTTGCCAAGCTGCTTGCCGAGCGCCTGCTCCATGACGGCCATGTCGATGCCGAGCAGCTTCGCGAGGACGCCGTCGTAAATCATGTTGCGCACGAGACGGCGAAGCTTGGCGTCGGGACAGACGGCTGTGACGAGCTTGTCGAATGGGACGGGATAAAAGGTCAGGTCCGAACGAAGCGCGTTCAGCTTGAGCGTCTCGTCGTAGACGACCGCGGCGCCCGCGTCGAGCGTCATCACATCCTCTTTGGCCGTTTCAGGGTTCATGGCCACGAGGAAGTCGACTTCCTTCTTTCGCCCGATGTAGCCGCGCTTGCTGGCCCGGATCGTGTACCAGGTCGGCAGCCCCGCGATGTTCGAGGGGAACATGTTCTTGCCCGAAACCGGTACGCCCATCAAGAGGATGGAGCGAAGGAGGACAAGATTGGCCGTCTGGCTTCCAGATCCGTTGACGGTCGCGACCTGAATGCTGAAATCGTTGACGACCTTGGTGCGCGAGGGAGTGATCTGCTCCTGTGAAACAACGTCAGTCGGTGACATGCCTGGTCCTTAAGGGGGGAGTATTCCCAACCAAAGATTATAGCGTCAAACCGCTCAGATCAGGCTCTTTACAGCGGTTCCGATGTCTGCCGGACTCTGCACCACTGTGACGCCCGCTGCTGAGAGCGCGGCCATCTTTTCGGCCGCAGTGCCCTTGCCGCCCGCGATGATGGCGCCTGCGTGCCCCATCCGTCGGCCCGGCGGGGCCGTCTGGCCCGCGATGAACCCCACCACCGGCTTCTTGAAGGACTTCTGGATGAATTGGGCGGCCTCTTCCTCGGCGGTTCCGCCGATTTCGCCGATCATCACCACCGCGTCCGTCTCGGGGTCGTCCTGAAACAGCTTGAGCACGTCGACGAACGAGGTGCCAATCAGGGGATCCCCGCCGATGCCGATGCACGACGACTGTCCCAGGCCGAGCTGCGTCAGTTGATGGATGGCCTCGTAGGTCAGCGTGCCGCTTTTCGAGACGATACCAATGCGACCCTCGCGGCAGATATGGCCGGGGATGATCCCCGCTTTCGCTTTCCCCGGCGAGATCGCACCCGGGCAATTCGGTCCGATGACGCGCGTCGGCTTGCCCTCGAGAAAGGTGAACGCGCGCATCATGTCGAGCGTCGGAATGCCTTCGGTGATGCAGACGGCGAGACGCAATGCCGCATCGGCGGCTTCCATCACCGCGTCGGCCGCAAACGCGGCCGGCACGAAGATCACCGACGTGTTCGCTCCGGTCTTGCTCACGGCATCGGCAACGGTGTTGAACACCGGCCACCCTTCGTGGGTCGTCCCCCCTTTGCCCGGTGTCACCCCGCCGACGACCTGGGTCCCGTACTCCGCGGCCTGCTTCGCGTGGAACGTACCCTCTTTGCCCGTCAGGCCCTGAACGATCAACCGTGTAGATTTATCCAACAAAATCGCCATTATTTCGCCAACCCCACGACTTTCTCCGCGGCATCACCCATCGAATTCGCCGTCGTGAAATTCAGCCCGCTTTCCTTCAGCATCTTCTTGCCTTCCTCGACGTTCGTGCCTTCCATCCTGATGACGATCGGCACCCGCACGCCGAGCTCCTGCACCGCTGCGATGACGCCCGCCGCAAGGATGTCGCAGCGCAGGATGCCCCCGAAGATATTGATGAGGACGGCCCGCACGTTCGTGTCCGACATCAGAATCTTGAACGCGTTGCGAATCTGTTCCTTGTTTGCGCCGCCGCCGACGTCGAGGAAATTCGCCGGCTCCCCTCCAGCCAGCTTGATGATGTCCATCGTCGCCATCGCGAGGCCGGCCCCGTTCACCATGCAGCCGATGGTGCCCTCGAGGCGGATGTAGTTGAGGTTGAACTTCGACGCTTCGACCTCGAGCGGGTCTTCCTCTTCGAGATCGCGCAGCTCCTTCAGCTCCGGATGCCGTCCGAGCCCGCTGTCGTCGAACGTCATCTTCGCGTCGAGCGCGAGCAGCTCACCGGTTTTCGTGACTATCAGTGGATTGATCTCGAGAAGGGAGGCGTCCGTGCCCACGAAGGCGCTATAGAGCGACGTCAGCATCTTTCCGAACTTGCCGACGTGATCGCCTTCGAGCCCGAGCGCGAACGCGAGCTTGCGCGACTGAAAAGGAGCGAGACCCGTTCCCGGGTGCACATACTCTTTATGGATGCGCTCAGGCGTTTTCTCGGCGACGGTCTCGATCTCCATGCCGCCATCCTGGCTGGCCATGATGACCGTCCGTCCCGCAGCGCGGTCGATGACGATGCCGAGGTAGAGCTCGCGCGCGATTGGCAGACCCTGTTCGATGAGCAGCCGCGAGACTTTGCGTCCTTCGGACCCTGTCTGATGCGTCACCAGCGTCATGCCGTGGATCTGATTCGCCAGCTTCTCAGCGTCGGCCGGGTTCGCGGCGAGCTTGACGCCGCCTCCCTTGCCTCGTCCGCCCGCGTGAATCTGCGCCTTGACGACGACCGTACCTCCGCCGAGCCGCTCGGCGACGCCCTTCGCGTCGGCCGCAGTCATCACGGCTTCGCCCGCAGGCACCGGCACACCGTACTTCGCAAGAATTTGTTTGGCTTGATACTCGTGAATTTTCATAAGAGGGAAACAGTGAATCGTATCGTTCGCCGTTTGTCTGCGTCAAGCAGTTGCGAATAGAATTCAGCACATGACGACCCGACGGTCCTTCCTCGGTTCGCTGATTACCACCAAGTTGATCATCGGCGTGACGGGCATCCTGCTCTTCGCGTATTTGATTCTGCATATCGCCGGCAACTTGATGGTGTTTCTGGGACCCGAGACGTTCAACCATTATTCGCACGCACTCATAAGCAATCCACTGGTCGTTCCCGTCGAAATCGGGCTGGTCCTCGTGTTCCTGATCCATCTTTTCAAAGCGGTGAGGATGACGTTCCAGAATCAGTCGGCGAGACCGGCGAAATACGCGAAGAAGGAATGGGCCGGCGGCGCAAGTCAGAAGAACATCGCGTCCTCGTCGATGATCCTGACCGGGTTCGCGATTCTGATCTTCCTGCCCATCCACGTGACGACGTTCAAGTTCGGCGAATTCTACGACTACGGCAACGGCGTACGCGACCTCTACCGCACGGAGCTGGAGAACTTCAGTTCTCCGCTCGCAGTCGGGCTGTATGTCGTCATGATGCTGCTCGTCGGCCTGCACCTCTGGCACGGCGTGCCGAGCTCGTTTCAGTCGCTGGGCCTCAACGGTCCGAGATTTACGCCGTTGATCCGGAAGATCGGCAAGGTGTCCGCTGTCGTGATTGCTGCCGGCTTCATCGCCATCACTCTGTGGGTATTCATGGCGGGAGAACGGTCATGACGCTGGATTCCAAGATTCCGAGCGGTCCCATCGCCGACAAGTGGGAGCGCCGCAAGTTCGAGAACAAACTGGTCAACCCGGCGAATCGCCGCAAATACGAAATCATCATCGTCGGCACGGGACTCGCGGGGGCGTCGGCAGCCGCCGCACTCGGCGAGCAAGGCTACCGCGTCAAGCTGTTTTGCATTCTCGACAGTCCCCGCCGCGCGCACAGCATCGCCGCGCAGGGGGGCATCAACGCCGCAAAGAACTACCGGAACGACGGCGACAGCATCTATCGGCTCTTCTACGACACGGTCAAAGGGGGCGACTACCGCGCCCGCGAATCGAACGTCTACCGGCTCGCGCAACTGAGCGTCGATATCATCGACCAGTGCGTGGCGACCGGCGTTCCGTTTGCGCGCGAATACGGCGGGTTGCTCGACAACCGCTCGTTCGGCGGCGCCCAGGTATCACGAACCTTTTACGCGCGCGGGCAGACTGGTCAACAGCTCCTGCTCGGCGCGTATCAGTCGATGCTGCGGCAAGTCGACGCCGGTACGGTGACGCTCTTCTCGCGCCGCGAAATGCTGGACCTGGTCGTTGCGGACGGACAGGCGCGGGGCATCGTGACGCGGAATCTCATTACAGGCGAGCTGGAACGGCACGAAGGTCAGGCGGTGCTGCTGTGCACGGGGGGGTACGGCACGGTCTACTACCTCTCGACCAACGCGGTGAACTCGAACGTCACGGCGGCGTGGCGTGCGCACAAGCGTGGTGCGCTGTTCGCGAATCCGTGCTTCACACAGATTCATCCGACGTGCATTCCGGTCAGCGGCGATCACCAGTCGAAGTTGACGCTGATGTCCGAGTCGCTCCGGAATGATGCGCGCGTGTGGGTTCCAAAGAAGAAGCAGGACACACGGCCTCCTGACCAGATTCCCGATGTGGAGCGCGACTATTACCTCGAGCGTCGCTATCCGAGCTTTGGCAATCTGGTACCTCGCGATGTGGCATCACGCGCCGCCAAACGGCAATCGGATGAAGGATTCGGCGTCGGCGAAACAGGCCTGTCCGTCTACCTCGACTTCAAGGACGCCATCGATCGGCTGGGCATCGAGGTGATTAAAGCGCGCTACGGCAATTTGTTCGAGATGTACGAGCGGATCACGGCTGAGGATCCCTACACAGTACCGATGCGTATCTATCCCGCCATCCATTACACGATGGGGGGCCTGTGGGTGGACTACAACCTGGAGAGCACGATTCCGGGCCTCTTCGTGCTGGGCGAGGCGAACTTCTCCGATCACGGCGCAAACCGGCTCGGCGCCAGTGCGCTCATGCAAGGGCTGGCCGATGGGTACTTCATCGCGCCTTACACCGTCGCGAACTACCTCGCTGGTGCGAAGCTGCCCAGGCTCTCCACCGACCATGACGCGTTCAAGGAGGCAGCGAGCGCGGCTCAGGGACGCATCGACAACGTGCTCGCCGTCAAGGGCACGCGCACGGTCCGGCAGTTTCATCGCGAGCTCGGCCACATCATGTGGGATTACGTCGGCATGGCCCGCACCGCTCCGGGCCTGCAGGACGCCCTGAAAAAGATTCGCGCGCTCCGCGGAGAGTTCTGGCAGGACGTCGTCGTATCGGGCGAGAAGAACAACATGAATCCGATGCTCGATTACGCCGGGCGCGTCGCCGACTATATGGAGTTCGGGGAGCTGCTCACGCTCGACGCGCTGCATCGGAACGAATCGTGCGGCGGACACTTCCGCGAGGAGTTCCAGACGCCCGACGGCGAGGCGCTGCGCGACGACGAGCAGTACAGTTACGTTGCGGCCTGGGAATTTACCGGCGTCGATTCAGACGCGACGCTGCACAAGGAGCCGCTCGTGTTCGACGAAGTACACCCTTCGCAGAGGAGCTACAAGTGACACGCGTAGGGCAAAGAGCAGAGAGCAAAGAGCAGAACTGCCATCTGCTCTCTGCCATCTGCTCTCTCGTTTAGGAGACCCATGTCAGCGAAGACGATTACGGTAAATCTGCAGGTCTGGCGCCAGCCAGCGAAAGGCCAGCCGGGCCGCCTGGTCGATTACGTCGCCAAAGACATCTCGACCGACATGTCCTTTCTGGAGATGCTCGACGTCGTGAACGAAGGCCTGATCCGTAAGGGTGAGGACGCGATCGCATTCGATTCGGACTGCCGCGAGGGCATCTGCGGTGCGTGCGGGTGCATGATCAACGGCGTGGCTCATGGCCCGGATGCCGGCGCGACCACGTGCCAGCTTCACATGAGGCGGTTCACAGACGGCCAGACGATTGTCATCGAACCGTGGCGCGCCAAGGCCTTCCCCGTTCTCAAGGATCTCACCGTCGATCGGACCGCGTTCGATCGCATCATTGCGGCCGGAGGTTACATATCGGCCGGTGTCGGCGGCGCGCAGGACGCCAATAACCTCCTGGTTTCCAAGGACACGTCGGACTCCGCGATGGATTCGGCGGCCTGCATCGGCTGCGGCGCCTGCGTAGCGGCGTGCAAGAACGCCGCGGCTCACCTCTTTACGAGCGCCAAGGTCACGCACCTTGCGCTGTTGCCGCAGGGGGCTCCGGAGCGAGACGTTCGTGTTGTGCGCATGGTCGGGCAGATGGCGTCCGAGGGCTTCGGCAACTGCTCGAACGAAGGGGAATGTGAAGCCGTGTGCCCGAAGCTGATTCCGATTTCGAACATCGCGAAGATGGTCAGGGAATACACCCGCGCGGTGTGGAAGGGTGCCCTCTGACCCCGTTCACGTCCCCGACCGTGACCGGCGGAACTCTGCCAGCGCGCGATAGATGTCGCGGCGCGATCGGTTCATGTTGCCCAGAGGACGGTGCTCGACCAGGCAGTTCCATGGATTGAAGGCGGTTTCCTCGCACAGGCGCATCGTGTCCGCGTCTCCGATACTCTGCGCTGGAATGTCGAGTCGCGCGACCATCCGCCAGGGAGAATCCGTTTCCTTCCACTCGACGGTGGCATCCTCGATCGGCATCGTGCGCGCGTCCGTCTGCAGCTGGATTCCGAAATCGAAACAGGCGTCACCTGCCCGCAGGCGCTCCCGCAGGGCGTCGGTCAGATACGTATCCGTGACGGCTTGTGGCGGCCGCGTCCCCGCTCCGCACGGCCGCGCGATGTATTTCACGGCGCGCGCCGCGCCGAACAAATACGGTGTCGTGCTCCAATAAGGAATGTCCAGGTGACTCGCGGGCTGTTGCCTGGCTCGGACGCCGATCAGCGCCGAGCGAGGATGAGCCAGGAAGTAACTGGCGAGACGCACGCCGCCGGCGTCCATCGCTTTCAACAACTCCAGAAAATCTTTCGTATTGGCCGCGACCATGACCGGATGGCTGTTCAGCACGAAGTCCTGGCGTGACTCGCCGGCGGTGAGGTTCTCGCCCGCGACGCCGGATACCCGTATGGACATGCCCCTGACATCCTTCTCGCGGTCCGACTGCGATGACGCGCTGGCAAAACGCACCCATGCGTCGTAGGTGTGTGGCGTGGCGAAGATGCCCACCCGGTGCTCGGGCGCGACCGTGTCGAGGACGGTGAACTGCGCGCGCACGCAGCCCGCAGCCCGTCCTTGATTGAAACGCTGGACCGCACCGGTCGGGTGCCGCTTGATGCTGACCGCTTTCAAGAACGCGATGAAGTCAGCGTTGATGTGCGCCTCGGCTGGATCGACGACCTCTTCCGCAAGCCGCAAAGCCCGCATCTCCGTCTCAGGGCGTAACCGCGGGTCCCTTGATCGTCGTCCACGGCTGGAATGCGTTCTTGACGCCTGCCAGCGCGGGCGCGAGCTGTGGGAAATGGCGGCGCAGGACGCTCACCATGGTGTTCTTGCGCACGTAGTCCAGCCCGAACTCTCCATACACTTCAGCACGATAGTCGTCGGTAAAGAAACGGTCGCTCTTGAGCCGCCGTGAGGCCATCAGCAGGAAGACCCGAAATGCGGTCTCGCTGAAACCAAAACCCGCAGGCAGCGGCTCTGCGTACAAGCCGGTCATCAAGTCCACGCTCTCGAGGTCATTGTTGTAGACCTCCTTGATCTGCTTGCGCCATTCGAGGTTTTCGGTGATCTCGTCGAACGATCTGACCGGCTCCTTGTGGAACAGACGGCGGAACTGGTTGTAGCGGGGCACGCCGCGTTCCCGATCGCGCAGGATGTCCACCGCCGCCAGATCGAGATGCTCGCCGTCATCACGCCGGAGATTCTGGAGCGTGCGCGGGAAATTGTGCAGCGTCACGGCGCCTGGGTGGCACGTGCCGAATGAATAAAACAGGTCGGGCATGGTCAGGCGCTCGGCGATCGCCGGCGTCTTGCGTCCCGCGATCTCACTGAGGGGCTGCTTCTCGAGCAGGCGGCCTGTCGCGAGCGAGTGGAACGCGACTTCGTCGGGGATGAGCGGGTGCATCCGATAGACGGCGACGAACTCCTCCGTCAGCGAATAGGGTGCGCTGTGATGGTCGGCGTGCGAGCCGACGATACCGCCCGTCAACTCCTGATCGTCGAGAAACTGGAGTGCGTCCTGGAGCTCCTCGCCCGCCAGTCCCGCCCACACCACCTGCATGGCTCTGGCGATGGTGGGATGCGGCACGATCGCAGGGGTCCACTCGACGATATGGATTTTCACCATGAGCGCGGAATTGATCAGGCGCGCCCGTGCAAACAGCTGGTCATCATTCCAGCCAGGGTGCTCGTGCGCCAGCAGGTCGCAGATGTAGTTGTGCTCCTGGGTGAAGAGCGTATGGAGCATCGCGAGTCCGATCCACCAGTTGTCTGTGAATCCGGTAAAACTCAGATCCGGTCTCCGGGTCGGTCGGCAAGAGGCCTGTCGGCTCGAGCCGCAGCTTGCCGCCGATCGTCGTCCGCAGCTTCGCCGCCGTATCCGGATCGCCGCCGTAGATCTGGGATGCATCCCACCAATGGCTATTGAGATTGGCGTAGGCCGGCGGCCGTGTCGATCCCGCTGGCGCCGGATCGGGAACACTGCGGGGCACGCGCACGCTCGGCTCGCCGTAGTCGTCTCCCGGCGGCGTGGGTATCTCGATGACGTCCGTGCGCGATCTCGCGTGCACGAACCAGTCATGCACCATGAATTGCAGCCAGGCGCCCGCCACGAGGTTCAGGATGGTCGCCGGCTTGAAACTGTCGCGCGTCATCAGCTCGCGGCTGACCACGCGGGGATTCGGAATCAGCAGCTTCGCGGTATCCGGAAACGTGTGCTCGAGCGCGACGTTGCGCCCGAAACGACGGCTGGCCGAACCCATTTTCGGAAAGTTCAGGTCGTTGTGCGTGCCATCGACCGAACGCTGGTTCCGGATGGCGGGATCGAGATTGGCCGGAATCTCCTGCCGCGGCTCGGGCGGTTCTTCCGTGTCATGCAGGTTCTTTTTGCGCATCTCGGTGCGCATCTGGACCAGCCGGCCATCCGCGAGCAAACGCGGCAGCTCGTACCACGGCTTTTTCTTGAGTAGGTCTCCGAGCTTGTCCAAAGACTCATCAGCCATCTGGTTCTCCCCGTGCGTCTTCAGTTGAACGGCGGCGGCGTGAACACCGACATGATGTCGGCGATCATCGCGTCGCGAGACGGATATCGCGCTTCCTCGTAGCAGCCGAGCGGATTCTCGACGACGTTCACGAGGCATTTGTTGCAGTACGTGCAGGGCCGGTCGGCGCGATCCTGGCCGCGGCGGAAGATCTCGACGAGGTCGTTGTTGGCAATCAGCGGACGGGCGATGCTGACCGCATCGCAGTCGCCCCGTTCGAGCGCCGCCGTGATGAACGACGCCGTCTGAAAGCCGCCCGTGCAGATCACCGGAACAGGCACGGCATCCTTCACGCGTCTGGCGTCCGGCAGGTTGAGACCCTCGATCTCCTCGGGCTTTGGCACGGTCGCCTGCCACGCGTGGCGGGCGAGGTCGGGCGCTGTGCGAAACATCAAGTAGTTGCGAAAGGCGGTGTCGCCGCTCGAGATCATCGTGTCGTAGGTCTTCACGAGATGCTCGATCGGCAGATCGCTGCCCGCTGGATTCTGCGGGTGCGGAAAAAACCCGCCAGTCGACGCGTGAATCGCGTCGACGCCGGCATCGACGAGCCACTTGCAGACCTGCGCCGATTCCTCCGCGGTATTGCCCGATGGGCCGATGCCGAAGAAGGACACCGCGTCACAATGCTCCTGCACGCTGATTTTCATCTGCAGGTGAAAATCGTTTCCAACCTTCCTGCGGATGGCGCGCACGACCTCGAGCACGAAGCGCGCGCGGTTTTCGAGGCGGCCACCGTAGTCGTCCTTGCGATCGTTGATGGCCGAGCTCAGGAACTGCGTGATGAGATAGCCGTTGGCGCCATGCAATTCGACCCCGTCAAGCCCTGCTTCCCGTGCACGGCGCGCGCCCTCGGCAAATGCGTCGACCACGGTCCGGATGTCGGCGACGGTCATGGCTTCGCAGGTGAACCCGTGGCTTGGATCCGGTTTGCTCGTCGAGCTGAGGCCGGTCGGATACTCGATTCCCTGAATATCCCGCTGACGGCCGCCATGGCTGAGCTGAAGAATGAACCGGCAGTCGTACTCGTGAACCGCCTCTCCCACCGCGCGCCAGAACGGGATGTGGCGATCGTGATCGATCATCGCGTAATTCGGAACGATGCGGCCCCGCAGGTGCACGGGCACGAAGGACGAAATGATGGCGCCTACGCCGCCCTTCGCAAACTTGACCTCCCAGTTGATCCGGGTCTGATTGCCCGAGCCGTCGTAGTTATCGAAGCGCCCCGAGACGTTCGATCGGAAGATGCGGTTCTTGACGGTGAGACTGCGAAACTTCAGCGACGTGAAAATCGGTTCGAACGCCATGTGAGCCTCCGGAAGTCCGCGTCGGTCGCACCATAACATGACCGCGACGAAGTTCATTTCTTTTTCCTGGCCTTCACGCGCGATTTCGTTTTTGGGCTTCGCGCGGCGGCCTTGCGCTTCGTCGTACGTGTTCGCTGCCGCTGGCGGCGAATGGCTTCGTGGCCGCGCTCGAATGCCGGCTCGGCGCCGGCGCCTGACAAATCTGTATCGCGCGTGATCGACCCCTCGGCAACTCCCAGCACCCTGCGCGCGACAGCGTAGAACTTCTGGCGATCCTCGAGGCCGTTGAAGCCTCCGTTTATGCGTCTGGTGATCTCTCGAAACGCCTCGGGCGTAGCGCGGTCGGCCAGCTCGTTGAGCCCCTTCTTCGACCAGAACAGCCCCGCAATTCTGAACGCCAGCTCGGGACGCGCGGCGCGCGCCGGATCCGAAATCAGATCGGTGCCGAGGAGGTCGCCGAAGCGCCGATAGTTGGCGCGTCCGGTGATCTGGATCGGACCGCGCCCTTTGAACCGCCTGCCGTCGCCGGCTTCGGTGTTCCCCAGGGTGGCCGCGAGCGTGCTCACCGGTTCGTACCGCCGCTGCGCCGGTGTCGGCCCCCAGATCTCCTCCATGAATCGGAATTGTCCCGACTCGTGGGCCAGCTGCGCCAGGAAGGCCGCTGCTCGAGCGGGCGTCTGAATGGCGAATTCGGCCAGCGCCGCCTGCAAAAACGGCAGCGAACGCCTCCCGCCTTGTCGCGGCGAGGGCCGGCATGATGGATTGCAGCTGTGCTGCGGTCAGCATGACGGTCTCCAATTACGCGGTGGTGGGTTCCAGGGGTGCCGCGGCCGAGGCCAGCGATCGCATCAGCTGGCGCACGTGTCTCGCCGTTATCGAATCGAGGCGATAGACCCCCGCGCGACAGTCGCCGAGTGTCTCGGCCAGCAGTTTCTCGTCCGTCCGCCGGTCGACGACGAACACGACGCGCTCGAGCGGCACCATGCGGGCGAGCTCTTGAAGCTCGAACACACACCCGGCGTTCTGACGCGAGAAGCCGCGAAGATCCATCAGGACCGCATCGCTTTCGCGCACGAGACGCGACAGCACCATCTTCCACGTGTCGTCGTAGCAGAAGAAGTCGTTGACGCGAAACCGCAGATCCCTGTCGGGCTGCGTGTCGCGCTCCGACATCCGCTGCTCCATCGCCGCCGAGTCCGTCGATGAACCGTCGCGAGAGCTTCCCGGATATGAAGTCGAGAAACTCGTGGGGCTCGACCGTCCTGTGCGCCAGGTCGATGCCCGCGATCATCTCGATGCTGCCGACGCGTCTCCAGCACGCGATCGACGACATCGAACAGCCGCTCTCCGTCCTTCCCAATCGAGAACGAACGCAGGACGAGCAGCGCAGGGTTTCGCCGGGTCAAATCATCGCGGCGTCCGGCCCATTTCAAGCCGGCGCGGACGCACGCCTTGTAGACGACGAATGCGGCAACCCCCGCCAGCGCCCACAAGGGATGTCCGAACACCAGGTTCACGGAATGCGAAATGGTGAACAGCATCCAGATCGCATCGATGGTGACCGACTCATCGCTGATCCGCTTGGCCTGATACTGGCGCCGGATCCAGCCGAGCGCGATCCAGCCCAACGCCGCAAAGGCCGAAAATCCCAAAAGGTTCAGCGCCACAGAATGTGCCAATTCCCCCGAGACCGATCATGTCGGTCACTTCAATCGCCCGCACGCAGCCACTGCTCGTCAAGCGAGACGGTCGTCACTGCGAGCTGGCTGCCCATGATGGCCAGCAGCGTGAAGGTCAGAACAAGTGGACCAACCGCGCGGACGCGCCGCGACAGGCACGTCAACAGGAGAATGGTCGGGGGCAGATCGAACAGCACCCACGCCAGCACGACCTGCCCCCATGTCAGATCGGGGTTGATTCGGCATCGACACCGCGCCGATCGCAGAACAATCCGACGAAGTACGCCGCAACCAGGCCCATCTTCGCCGAACGGGTGGCTGCCGATACGATGCCGACGACAGCACGACCGGCCAGGCAAACACCCAGAAGAGAAACAGAAACCGGAGAGGAAGGATCTCCAATCCGTCTGCGAGGAGTCTGGGCGACCGCCATGACTGATCCATAGGCCACTCCTCCGAGGGCATATGCGAGGGCGGCGCGTCGAGGCCGAACGGTGAGGTCACCGAAGAGGGTACCGGCGCCGCCCGACGCAGTGGTAATTGGAAGGTCGTGCAGCATCGCGCGGTCGCCAACTTCTGAGGCGCGCGTGCGTGTGTGTCGTTGTCTGGACCGCTCGAATCGGCGCCTTGGACGTCCGGGACGAGCCCGACATGCGCATCGATCGACGCACCGCGCGTTTGTAGAGACTGCAGGAGCCCCAGTGAGATCGGCCACGTGAGGATCGCAGCCAATACGAGATAGAACGGAAGTTGTCCGGTCAGCGCAACGGTGACCGGATCGATTGCCTCCGTCATGCGGGTCCTCTCCCTATCGGGTGTGCGCGAGTGCAGACGCGAACGCGTATGTGACCGCCTCGTTCGTCACGTCGCTATGGTCCTTGATGAGTCCGCCTGACCCATCGAGGTTGTTGATGACCCCCGGCTTGTACTTGTAGGCCATCCCCGGTTTTCTCAGCGGGGCCGTCGCAACCTCCGTGGTCCTGAGCGGCCCGTTTCTGCCGATGCCGCCAAACTCGTCGGAGGCGTCGCCGATCTCCCTGCTGTTGTCGCGCGCGAGCCGCGACATGATCGCGTAGGCGTTGCCCACGACGGTGTCCTCCGCGGAGAACGTCGACAGGAACGGGCCCCTTGACGACCTGCTTGACGACGACGTCCCTGAAGAATCCGGGCGTGCCGCGGCCGTTGTCGGCGCTGAAACCGAAATGCGAGAACGCCGCTTCGAGCAGCATCAGCGAGTCGACCTGAAGCTTCGGCGCGTCGCACAGCGCCTTAGCGCAACCTGCCATCAATCGACCGCCGAGACTGTGGCCGACAAGGTGGAGACGCACGTCCGGGCAGCTCGAGTGGAGCTCGCGAACGGCCGTCGACCACTCCTTTTCCTCCGACGATGCCGGAACGGTCTTTCATGACGTACCACTTCGTCAGATTGAGGAACTTGCCCACCCCGCCAGCGACGCTACCGAGCAGGTCGCCGATGCCTCGAGTTCCCTCGGCGTGACTCCCAAGAGTCGCCAGAATCTCGGAGCCCGGACGGGTCCGAACCTGTGGCAACCCTTCGGTCGTGTCCGCAGGCGATTCGTCGAGCAAGCGACAGCACGAGCTCGACGAAATCATCCTGAGCCTTGGAATTGCCTTCGAGCTTCGGCAGCAGCTTGATCGCCTTGTCGAGCTTCCGGCGCTGTGCCGGCGTGGCGTCGTCTCGCTTCAGGTCCTCGAGCTCCGTCCTCGCATCGGCCATCGCGCTCCGCGTGTCGTCGAAGGCCCCGCGTTCCTGCGGTGTCACTCCCATAGGTCTCGCGAAACGGCTTCGACGGCCAGTACACGCCCGCCACAACGAATTGCCGCGCCGCCACCTCGGCAAACTCGGGACGCGTGAGGTGCGCTCGGAATGTCTTCAGGAACGTGTTGTACAGGGTGGTCGCATCGTTCACGTCGTTGCGAAAGCCGTGCGCGAGAAACATCGGCGTCGGTCGCCGGAGGCGCCGTCTTCGCGCGTTCAATCAGCGCGTCGAACTCATCCCGGGACTCGAGCGTTCCCGCTCGGGTCGAATGTCAACGGGAAGAACGGGAATCCTTCAATCATCCGCATACACACCTCACTTGCGACCACGCCGGCGTGTCGCGCCGCGCCTGGAGACGCGTGCGCGGGAGCGCGTGACAATGCTTTTCGGCTGCGTGGACGGCCGCTCCGCCAGCTCGGCCAGTTGCTCGAGCAGCCGGCCCGCCGCTTCCGCTTCTTTCCTGGTTGCCCGGCTTTTGTACTTCAACAGCACGAACGAGGCATTGTCCAGGACCGACGCCCACCGCTTTGGTGCGCTTACGCGGCTGTGATGGCCGCGGAAATCGTCCAGGAGGCGTGTGACATCCTTCTCCAGCGTCCCGCCAAAGAGAGACGCGTACATCTTCAATTCCGTCTGCCCGACCACCGACCAGAAATCGACCGGAGCATCCAGCATGGACTGCTGAATGATGGCGAGTGCATCTGCGTCCAGCGCCGCTGATACGGGCGTGCCCCCTTCGAGCGCGAGCTGGGCGGCGATACGGTTCATCGCAGGGTAATACAGGTTTGCCTTCACTCTCGCGCCGGACACGCTCTCGCGGGCGATCTGTTCAGCTGCCTCGTAGTGGTCCCTCATCTTCGCGATGGCGTCAATTTCACTGTCCTCGCGTCCCGCCGCGGCCTCAATCAGCGCCAGACGCTTGTAGGCGGATCCATACAGGCTTTCGCGCTCGACGGTGGCGCCGACTGCGATCAAGGTGTCAAGGAGCGTCATCGCTTCTGCAATTTCACGGCGCGCGTTCTTGAAAGCCGTCGAGTCTTTCGGCTGTCGATGCGGTGGCCTGCTCCCAGGCCCGTCTGACCTTGAGATTGGCGAGCTGCCCGATGGCGGCAAGTGATGCGCTGCCATCCGGCGCAATCTGCGCGCGCTGATACCAGGCGATCGCCTTGTCGAAGTTACCGGTCTTTGCCCACGCATTCCCGAACGCCTCTGCTACCTCGCCGCGATCCCTCGTCAGCACTGCACACGAGCTCTCCAGATACTCCAATCGAGCCGCCTGGGCGACGCGGTCGGCATTCTGGAACTCGCTTTTCACGGCCAGCATGTCCAACGTCAGCACGAGGGCGAACACCGATGGGATGCCGGCGAGCTCCTCGGACGGCGCTGGCGGGGGCGGCCGTTGCCCATCCCCGGTCGCGCGCCTGTACTGCCAGTCGGGATCGCCATAACACTGATACGCCGCCCAGGTGTTACCGCCGCAGTCACGCGCGTCACCGCGAGCCGCCGCAACGGCATCGATGAATCTCGCGCCGCCGAGGAGTCTGGTGTAGAACGTCGTCGCAAACACGCGTGCGGCCTCGTCATCGACGGCCCAACCTGCGGCGACGACGCAGCGCACGCCTAGCTTGATGAGCGCCTCCGCCACGCCCGAGGCGAACTGGGCGCGATCGTACTTGCTTCCTTCGGAGCAACAGGCTGTCGTCTGAGCTCGCGAGATGGCAGCAGTTTACGAAGACAAGCTCGGGAATGACGCGCAGAGCCGCGATTTCCGTCGGGCCTAGATACGACGCGTTCGACAGAACGACGCCGCGCGGCACAACCGTCGGGCCTGTCGAGAGTGGGGGTTCACCGTGGCCTGCGATGTGGATGATTCGCCACGCCCGGCTCATCGTCGCATTGATGACGTCGTTCGCATCGGGCTCTGCCCCGTCGTAGTCGAGCGGGCTGATGAGCGATGTCACGTGCGGTGCGTCCTCCTGCCGTCGAGGATCTGACGTGGTGCCCGGCGGACGAAGGCATTCGGCAACGGCCGCCGCTTCTCTGCGCGCGCCGAAGAGCCTCGGATAGCGATCGCGATCGCACGCCGGATCGCCAATCACGAGCACGCTGTCGTCGGCAGACGCATCGCTGACCCGCCCGGCGAACCTGTCTGTACGAAGCTTGCGCAGCAGCTTCGTTCGAATTGCCCAGGGACGGTCGTCGACGCCGCCCGGAGTAACGGAATCGAGAAGCTCCCACGGAATCGCTGCGGTGCCGCTATCGAGCTGGATCACGGTCGCCGCACTGCTTCCCATGAAGGGTTCGAGATCGACAGGCACGAGGAGGCTGAACAGCGTGCGGCCGATCTGCGCATCCGCGTTCGCATCGTTCGACGCGGTCGACACCAGATTTCTGATGAGCGGCAGCTGCGTGGCTTGCGCACGAACTTCGCTGCGCGCGCGCTTGGTGTCGATGGTGTAGAGGATGAGGTCTTCCTGGTCCTCGTTCTTGTGCACGAGCGCGCTGATGAAGTCGTAGTCGGCTCCGCGATATCCGCCACCCGGGGGACGCCGGAGCGCAGCGATGCCCTCTTCGATGAACGAACCGACCGTGTAGAACGCGGGTGACGCAGTTGCCAGCTCCTGAAGTGATCGCCACGCCTCCGTCGCCCGGTCGAGGTACAACTCGATGATGTGAAGCTCGCCTACATATGGCCACCGGCGCCGCTCGCTCCGCTCGTTCGACATCTGCTCGTTCGCTTCGCGCACACCCTGCGCGATGAGCTGCGCCGCCTGACCGGCGCTTATGCCGGCGCCGCCACTGCCGAGCAGTGTCGTTGCAAGAGTGATGGTGCCTGGTGACGACGGCTGCTCCGTCAATCGCTGCCCCCATGCGATGACCGACTGTCGAACGGTATTCACCAGATCCGATCCGCGCAAGTCTCCTTCAGCGCCAAGGCCGGCAACGATCACAGCAGCCGGCCGCGGGAGTTGCCACGGGTTCTCGGGACTCTGGGCTGTATTCGCGAAGATCTGGTGGCTGCCGGCCTCCATCGGGTACAAGCCGCGCTCGAGCGAGGCGCTCATCGCTTCGCCGATCGCACGGTCCATCACCGCCTCTGCGCCAGTCAGCTTTGATGACCGGTAATGGCCTATCAGCAGCGGTTCGGCCACGTACGTCAGATCACCGTTCGTGACGACGATGCGCAACGCGGCTGGCGCGGCGGTGTTCCTGCGACCGGCGGCTGCAGCCGAATCCGCGAGCACACGCTTCTTCCTCGTACTCGGGCTCCCGGCGCCATCCTCAGCGCGGCGCAGCAACCGACGGTCGGGAAGACTCGTTCGAAGATCCATATGACCGAGGTTGTGTGGCCGTCCCAGCAGGCCATTCACGAGAAAGTCGACCGACGCCGGTTGTGAGAAAAAGTTGTTGTGGGCTACCGAATCTCCCGGAAGGTTGCCGCCCGGACCGAAACAGCCGATGCGCGAAGCGGGAACATGCCCTGCGACCGATCGATCAATTCGCCAACCCCCTTCCGAGGGAACGACAAGATCGTTCGCCATGCCGAAAAACTGATCCATGCCGGCATCCAGCAAACGGCGCAGCGTTTCGCCCGTGGGGTGGTAGTTCGCTACCAGCGCCGAATAGGCACCGGGAGCCGGACCCGGGGGCGTCTGGATGGCGGCAATCATTTCTCCGTCTGCGTCCATTGAGTGCAGCCCGGGTAGATCGCCCGACGCATGATTGGCGAGCCATACCAATCCGTTCGCCACAAACGACGCTCCGGTTGTAAAAGGATTGTCCGGGAGCATCTCGAGAAGATTGGCGATCCAGCCCACCGTGTCTTCCCAGCGCTTCGGGGTCGCGAGCGGCGTACCTTCATTAGGAGAGGCGACGAGCACAGCATGTCCCAGCTTGAAGCGGCCAGAATGAGCTCCCAATTCCGCCGATCGCTCGACGAGATTGCGAAGGACCAGCCCGCCTCTCGAGTGCGTGATCACATCGAACGTCATCGTCCTCTCGGGCAGGGCCTGAAGCATCATTCGTGCGTTCTGCTCAGGTGTTCGGCTGACGCTGAAATGGTCGAAAGCAAAAATCCGGCTACCGTATGTCGGCGCCACACGATCGAAGAATGTCGAGCTGGCCAGCGGGCCGAATGAGGCCGCGGCGTGGGAGAACGTTCCGTGAATAAGGAGGAGTGATCGTTCCGGCGAGGTGGGCGTGCCGGCTTCGAGCACTCCTCTGACCAAACTGTCTTTCGTGACCCGTATCCAACCTTCTCTCAGCCCACGCCGCTTCCATGCGGCTGTTTCGTACGCTTTCGCGAGTCGCGGCAGCGCCAAGCTCACAGCCTTGTCGGCTGAGATTTTGACGACCTCGATCACGATTGCCTTCAGCGCATAACCGACTACGCCCCGCGTCGCCGGTCTCTGGACAGCAACGTGAAAGCGAACGGTGGGGGGAGCAACCGCTGCACGCGTCTTCACCTGCAGCGGCCGGTGGAATGTGAGCGCCCCTGAAGGCAAGCGCACGGCCAGAACGGCTGTGTGGCCCCGCCGTACATCGCACGTCAGGTCAATGGCATCCGGTGCAGCGGCGCGGCTGCGCGTAGAGGCGGCCGGCTCGAGTACCACCTCGTCCACGACCCGCGACCCTGGCGTTAGAAAATCTGGCGGCACACCAGGCAACGCCGCAGCTGGCTCGCGTGCAATACCGCGAGACGCAGCCACCGTCCGGATTCGCCACCCGAGTGAGTTCAAGCGCACTGGCATGGCGTCTGCCTACGACACGGGTTTTCGCTGCCGGCGCGCCGGACGTTTGCGTCGAGCCGACGGGCGGCGCTTGTCGCTGCGAGGTCGGGCGACCCGCTTTAGTGTGAGTGCTGAACCAGCCTGCCGTGTGGTGAGCGCCGCAGGATCGAGGACATACCGCGGCAGAATGCCCTGGGCGTATAACTGCGCATAGACCAGCGCCTGATTCGTCTTGTGGCCCGGCTTGAAGACATTGTTCTCGAGCCATTCCTTCGCGTGAGCCAGACCGCGGCCGAGATCGATATCGACGTCCGCTGAATGGACCATCGACGGCACACCGCCGAGACTCGCCGCGTCCCTGGCAAATGACAACTGGATGTTGCCCTCTGAAAACCGGACGTGCTTCCAACTGTCGGGATGCGATGGCAGATGTGGAAGGCGCCTGGGCGCGCCATGCCCCGGGGCGCCGGCGAAATCCCCCGAACGCGGCATCCGTAGTTTCAGCGCCGGATCGAAAAGAACGAACACGCGATCGACGGCGACGTGACTGACCCCCTTGACAAACGACATCAGCGATGCCCCATCGACCGACGTCTCACGCAGTTTGGCTTCCACGTTCAGGAACGCCATCCTGGCTGCGACATCGAGCTCGTTGAAGGTTTCCGCCGTGATGCCGCTTCCAGCATTCGCAAACGGCGATGCCGTCTGTTGCAACCGCTCGAACGCCTGCGGAAGATCCGTTGTTCCCGGCGAATCGGGCACCAGCATCATTCGGAGGATGAGGTCGTCGACCTCCACCTGTCCACCCGAGCGAATGAAATCGAGCCTGCGTACGAGCTGCCATGCGGGCCGGTGTCCCGGCGCCGAAAACGTGAACCCGTACAATTGACCGGCATCAAAGGGCAGCTGCAGCTGCAGTTCGATCGTGGACTCCCGGGCCGTCCCCTCATACAGCGGTCGTGGGCCGCCCGCCGCAAACACGTCCGTGACGCGCAGGTCCAGCGGGCCCCCTCGCCAGATAGTGCGGTCGCATCCATACAGGATCACGGTCAGGCGCTTCTCGTTCATAGTCCTACTCTGAGAAGAGCGGCGCCGCGAAACGAGCGGTGCGGCCCTCGAGCTGCGGCACCTGGTCAAACTTTCGCGCCTTCAGCACGTCGGCGGCCCGGTCGTGCCACTGCTTGTAAGTGAGGCGTCCTTTGCTCTTTCGTATGGCATCGACCAGCGCAAACGTGAGCGCTCCGTTGTACCGGCCATTGATGAACGCATCGGCCGATGTCTGCGTGTCACGGCACCCGGTGATAAGCACCTCTGGAAGCTGCGCATTGACGATGTCTTTCGCCTTGCGTGCTGATCGCGGAGAACGGCGCAGCTCGCTGGCGACTTTCCTGGGCAGGCTTCGTCCCGATTCAGCGGCTGCGATTCCCCATGGGCTGGGCAGGTACCGCTGTTTCACCTTCGCATCCGGCGGCAATATCGCGCGCGTGTTGGTCCCTGAGTGGCAGCAGTCCATGATAACCGTAAAGCTGACGCCGGCCGGCAACCTGTCGAAGGTCGAACGCAGCCAGTCGTCCCGCAGAGGCTTGTCCCAACTGAGATCCGTTGGACACAGAATTTCGTCTCGCCCGTCTGCCTCGTCTCTGTTCTTCGCATCGTCTGGCACATTCGATCCATGGCCCGAGTAGTGAAGCACGAGCACGTCGCCCTTCTTCGCTCCGCGCACGAGCGACGCAATCCCGGACTCCATCGCTTTTTGCGTTGCCGCGCCGTCGAGCAGGACGTTGATGTCGCGCTTCTTGAAAGCGTAGAACTCGACGAGCGCCGCGCTCAAATCCTTCACGTCGTTGACGCATCCTCTCAGATCGGCGCCAGGCACTTGATACTTATTGATGCCGATCAGCAACGCCCGCTTCGCCATGTATCCTCCTCGTTAAGACCCGCGCGGATTATAGCGAATCGCGGGCGCGTTAGAATGTGCCTTCACCATGTCGAAGCGCGCACTTTGTGTCGGTATCAACAACTACCCCGGTACGAACATGGACCTCGCTGGGTGCGTCAACGACTCGAGAGACTGGTGCGAGCTCCTCGAGCGGCGAGGATATGGTGTTGACGTCCTGTGCGACCGCGAAGCCACGCGCGCTCGAATCGTGGAAGCCCTGCGGACGGTCATCGGCCAGGCAACGGACGGCGACAGCATCGTCTTTACGTTTTCGGGTCACGGCTCGTGGCTGCCCGACGACGATCGCGATGAGCCGGATGCGCGTGATGAAATGATGTGTCCTTACGATGTTATGAGGGAGCAGTACCTGCTGGACGACGGGTTGCACGATCTTTTTAGCGCCAAGGCGCCTGGCGTGCACATTTTTGTAATTGCCGACTCATGTCATTCGGGGTCGGTCTCGAGGAATGCCTCCCCTTCGGCAGGGTCCGATGACGGCCTGCTCAAGGCGCGATTCCTTCCCCCGTACATGTTCGCCCGCGGCAACCGCTTGCTCGAGCGCGCGATCGATCGGGCGCGCAACACACCGGCTCCAACCAAGCTGCGGTATCCGGCTGTGCTGTTCTCAGGTTGCCAGGATGCTGAATTCAGCTATGACACATCGTTCAGCGGACGGCCGAATGGCGCCTTCACGCGCGTGGCCATTGACGCGCTCGATGACCCGCGGATCGCCACGCCGAGCGCGTTGCATGAGGCCATTCGCCAAAAGCTTCCCTCGCCGTCACTCCGGCAGACTCCGCAGCTGTTCGCAAGCCGCGAGGCACGAATGGGACGGTTGTTCTGATGCGGGACGCTGCCGTGCAGGAAGCCACCGGTCAGCCCGCAGTACAGGAATGGGCCGCGTTGTTCTATCTGTGCGGCCACTTCAACCGAACGGGAGAGCAGGATCCGTTCGTCGCCGCGCTCAACGACATCCGCGAGGTGGGAGGCAGCACGGCGATGTCCGCGGCCGTCTATCTCGACCTCGAATCGGGCGCGCAGCGCATCGCGCTTCGGCACGGCGAGCAGGCCGAGTCGGAATCTCTCGGCGCCGTCAACAGCGGCGACCCCGACACACTCGGGCAGTTTCTGCTCTGGGCGTTCGACGCCTGTCCCGCCCGCCGCTACGTGCTCGTGATGGCGGGACTCGGCATCATGGATTCGGATTCGGTCGTCGGACGTCCGCCGTTCGATGCCGCCCGTCTGTTTGCCATCTGCGACGATCGTGCGACGAACGATGCCATCGAACTGCACGAACTGAGCGCAACGTTAAAGGCGGCATTTCCCACTGAGGGTGCCCGGCGCCTCGTACTGCTTGCGTGCGACATGTATGCAATGCAGTTCATGGAGGTCGCCTACGAGCTGCGCGGAGTGCTCGACCTCATCCTCGGTCTTCAACCCGACGAGCGCAGCGGGGGCGCTCCACTCCGGCATTGGCCGTATGCGCGCTGCCTTCGGAAGTGGCAGGAGATTGTGGCGACACCCGCCGCAGGCGAGACGCCACGGTGGCGATCGACGGTCGACCCGCAGGGTATGCTCCTCGCCAGGGAATCGGTCTCGCTTCTCGCCGAACATTACGCGACCACGATTGAAGGGGGTTCTCCGGTCACGATTTCCGCCATCGACCTGGAAGCGCTCGTTCCTGTCGCGCAGGGACTCGACACCTTCAGCGTTGTCTATCTGCAATGGCTGAGCAACGACGTCATCTGGCGAGCCAGAGAAATGGTCGTGACAAGCCACACGAAGACGCTCGAGCAATCGTGGAGCTACGACCTGCACGAAGTCGCGATGGCGATTGGGGCAGCGCTCAAAGTCGCGGCGAGGGAAGCGGTAGTACGGTGGGCCGCCGACGCAATTCCGGGTATGCCCTATCCCTCGCTGTCGCGGACGCTGCGTGTGATGGGTGCGACGGCTCGGACGCTCAGCGCAACCGGGCCGAGCGGAGAGTCGTGTCGTCGAATCGCGAACGAGATTGCCGCGTGCCGGGCCGGCGTCGAACGGCTGCTTGCCGTGGTTGCCGACGAAAAGTCCGCGGCTATCGTGCCGGAGCATGCCGGAGTGGACCGGGCTGTTCGCGCGCTATTCAGCGATCCGGCCGACCCGGAACGAGTCCGCGACCCGGATGCGTGGGCCGCGATCATCGGGCAATCCCGCGATCGGTTCACCGGCGCTGCCGCGCGCGAACTGGCTGACGCGCTGGACGGTATCGAGGCCGCGAAACAGCTTGGGCGGCTCGCAAAACGCGTCGCCGACCTCATCCGCGGCGATTCACCGCAGCCTGCGATCGTTGCCGTCTGGCCGTCTGAGCCGAGGTGCGGACTGGCGTTGTACAGGCCAGTCGATCTCGACAGGCTTGCCGAATCGAACTACCTCGAGCTGCGGTTCAGCCGCGATCTGCACTGGACCGCGCTGTTGACAGCCGTCGACCTCATCAAGCATCACGCGCGCATGCTCTGGCGGCTCGTCGAATCCCAACTGACCGCCGCGCCACTCGAGGCCAGATATCAGCTGATGCGCCGTCTTGCCGGCGACCGTGCCCTGACAGGCAGGCATGCGGACCAGTTGCGCGCGCTATCGGCGCCTGACGCGCTCTTCCTGACAATCGATCCTGCCGATGACGACCCGGCGTCACCCGACGGCCCGTCAGTACCGCGCAAGTCGGACGACCTGATTGCGACCTATTGCGTCAGATTGTCTTCGCTGGATCGATCGGCCACGGTGGTGGAGCGCAGTAATCAGATTACCCGCGCGCGTCTCGCCAAAGTGCTCGAGGAAATCGGTGACGTCGGGAGCGACGTGGACGCGCAGCCGGTGCGAACCCTGCAGCGCCTTGCGCGCTGCGGAAGCCTGTTGGGCGATGATGTGCTGTTCGGCATCAGTGATCACCTGGCCGAGCTGACCTCGACCGACGGCCGCGCCGTCCATCTCGTCCTGCAGATGCCGCGGGCCCTGATGCGATATCCCTGGGAGCTCCTCCGCGATCGGAATGGCTGGCTCGTCGACCGCTTTGCGATTGGGCGCCAGGTCATCACCGAATCGGGCAATGCCCCGAGGTGGTCAACGAACAACCGGCAGGGTCCCCTTCGGCTGCTCGTCGTCGCACCGTCGGTGCCCGGCACCGGAACGGAAGTCGCCGGCGCGGGCGCGCTGGAGGGGTTTCATGTGGCCGACTGCTTCGCGCGCCTGCTCGATCGCCTGCCGGGCGTGATCGATCCGTCGAACTACAGGAAGCACGTCGATCAACCGGTGAGCGTCGAAGAGTTTCGAGCGCTGCTTCGCTCGCGCAAATACGACATCGTGCATTTCGCCGGTCACGGCCGCTACGACGCCGACAATCCTGAGCGCAGCTGCTGGATGTTTTCCGACGGCCCCTTCTACGCCTTCGAACTGCAGCAGACTCTCGCCAACGCCGAAGTGCGGCCCTGGTTGATTTACGGCAGTGCGTGTGAGGGTGCGCGTGACGGGGGGGTGCCCCATCGATATCACGATGGGGTGTACGGCATGTCATCGGCCGCGCTGTCCCAGGGTGTCGCAGCCTATGTCGGTCCGTTGTGGAAGATCAGCGATACGGACGCGAAGAACATGGCCGCGGCGTTCTATGAGGCGCTGCTCATCCGGCGCACCAGCCTTGGCGAAGCGCTGGCGCTTGCGCGACGCAGCGTTCGCGAGGGGCAACCGGACCTCGATGAGCTCGTCGTGAGATCGAATCACGGCGCGGGTCCGGATGCCGACCCTCCCACCCCGAGAAGCGCCGGATGGGCGGGCATGGTGCTCTACGGTGATCCGACACCGACGGTGCTTCAGCGGCTCAGCCCGTCAGATACAAGTGATTCCGGGCGGCGCAAGAGCGCTCCGAAGCAGAGTCCTACATCTTTATAATGTCGACCAGCTCTTTCACCGCTGCCGCCGACTTGTTCAGGGCAGCCTGTTCATCGGCCTCGAGCTTCACCTCGATGATCTGTTCGACTCCCTTCGCCCCCAGCTTCACCGGCACGCCGAGAAACTGACCCTTCACGCCATACTCCCCTTCCAGGTAGACGGAGCACGGCAGAATTTTTCTTTTGTCCTTGAGGATCGCCTCGACCATCTCCGCGGCCGATTCGCCGGGGGCGTACCACGCGCTGGTACCGACGAGTTTGGTGATTTCAGCGCCGCCATCGGCCGTGCGCTTGCTGATGGCATCGATTCGCTCCTTCGACAGCAGTTGCGTGATCGGGATGCCGGCCACGGTCGACAGCCGTGGTAATGGAACCATCGTGTCCCCGTGCCCGCCCAGCACGAATGCGTGAACATTTTCAACTGATACGTTCAGTTCCTGGGCGATGAAGGTGCGCATCCGGGCCGAATCCAGTACGCCCGCCATGCCAATGACGCGTTCGCGGGGAAACCCGCTGAGCTTGTAGACGGCCTGGCACATCGCGTCGAGCGGGTTGGCGACCGGCACGATGATGCAGTGAGGCCAGTACTTCACCACTTGCTCGGTGACGGCCTTCATGATGTTGAAGTTGACGTTCAATAAGTCGTCACGACTCATGCCAGGTTTTCTGGGCACGCCCGACGTGATGACGACGACGTCTGAGTTTGCGCTGTGAGAGTAATCCGATCCACCAATCACCAGGCTGTCTGAGCCGATGATCGGGCAGGTTTCGAGAATGTCGAGCGCGACCCCGGCGGCCTTCTGATCGGCGATGTCGACGATCACGACGTCCGCGAGTTCTTTTTCAGCGATGCTGCGCGCAACGGTGGCGCCCACGTTCCCCGCTCCACCAACGACTGTCACTTTACGATTCATCTTGGCTCCTGAAGAATTCGTCTGCCGATTAGGTCAATTCACTCCACCGAAAAAAGATCTTCACAGATAGTGTGGAAAACCCTGTTGAAAAGATCCCTGAAAACCGTATCTCACTCCAACAATCCGAATAAATTAGCAGATTGCACTATCGTGGTGCGTTCAACAGCGTGTGAACACGCTCGTCAAAAAGCCGACGGATTATACTGTAATCATTCCATGAACATTGTCATCGCCGACGGTCTCCCCGCCTCCGCCATTGAGCTCTTGCAGCAGCCGGATTGGAACATCGACAACCGCCAGGGCAGGCCGCCCGCTGACTTGATAGCTGATCTTAAGGGTGCCGACGCGCTGATCGTCAGAAGCGCGACGAAAGTGACCCGCGAGATGATTGACGCGGCCCCGAAACTGCGCGTCATCGCGCGCGCTGGCACGGGTGTTGACAACGTCGACGTGCCGGCAGCCACAGCACGCGGCATTGTTGTGATGAACGCGCCTGGTGCGAACAGTTTGAGCGTCGCCGAGCTCGCGATGGGACTCGTTCTGTCGATGGCACGGAATATTCCTGCGGCGGATGCATCGATGAAAGCCTCGAAGTGGGAGAAAGCGAAATTCGCCGGATCCGAAATTCGGTCAAAGACCCTCGGTCTTGTCGGACTGGGACGCATCGGACAGGAAGTGGCGGCGCGCGCCCAGGCGTTCGAGATGAAAATCGTGGCGCACGACCCTTTCATTTCTGCAGAGATGGCGGCGACCCTTGGCGTCGAGCTCGTATCCCTCGATGATTTATGCGCGCGTGCCGATTACATCTCGCTCCACGTGCCATCGCTGCCTTCGACCAGACACCTCTTCAATGCGGAACGGTTCGGAAAATGCAAGAAGGGGGTTCGTATCATTAATACAGCCCGCGGCGAGCTGATCGACGAGGCGGCGCTTGCGACTGCCATTGAAACGGGTCACGTTGCGGCTGCCGGGCTCGACGTCTTCGACCCCGAGCCGCCGAAAGACTGGCGTTTGGTGATGTTGCCCCAGGTGGTTGCGACGCCGCATATCGCCGCATCCACCAGGGAGGCGCAGGAACAGGTTGGCAGCGAGACGGCGGCGGCTCTGCGGGATTTTCTCAAGGAAGGGATCATTCGCAACGCCGTAAACTTCCCGTCCGTGTCGCCGGAGGCCTACAAGCGCCTGAAACCATATCTGACGCTGGCCCGATCGCTGGGACTGGTGGTGGCGCAGATGGGCGAGGCGCGCATCAGCGCGATCGGCGTTCGCTATTACGGCGAGCTCGCGGCAGAAGACAATCAGCTGCTGGGCAGCGCCGTGCTCGAAGGTGTGCTGTCGGCCATTCTGTCGTCTGGCGGGGTCACGCCGGTGAACGCCCGCACGATTGCGGGCGAGCGCGGTATCGAGCTCGTAGAGTCGCGCAGCTCGCGCGCGCGCAACTACACCAGCCTGATCTCAGTGAAACTCCATACGGACACGGGCGAACGCTGGGTTGAAGGGACGGTTTTCGCGAACGGCAGCCTCAGACTCGTGCTGATCGATGGCGTTGATGTGGAGGCGCCGCTCGAGGGCACGCTGCTCATCATCAAGAACAACGACCAACCAGGCGTGATCGGCGAGGTCGGCACGCTACTGGGCCGCCACAACGTGAACATCGCGAACTTCGCGCTCGGCCGCGACCCCGAATGTCGCATCGACTGCGCCATCGGCGTGGTGAAAGTGGATGAACATCCCGACACAGGCTCGGGGATGGTCTCCGATCAGGTGCTCGCCGAAATTCGATCGATTCCCAATGTTCGCTCGGCCTGGCGGGTAAGACTGGATACTTAAAGGTTCCGGGTTCCGGGTTCCCGGTTCCGACGATACAGGTAGCGCAGGACTTTAGCCCTGCCGTCGTGACGTGTGTGGATTGGACGCGCCGCATTATTCGAGGGACCGTACTTCGCGGGCGCGACAGCGATTGTGGGGTATGACGTCTCGCCCGATGGCCAGCGCACCGAATAGATAATTCACCGACCTCAGATCATCGCCTAGCCATGCGGCAGACGGATCCGAACCGGTGTCTGGTACGCACGATGGCGGCTGAAGCCGGACACTACGTGTTCCATTCTGCAGGCGGGTGGCGGCGATGTTCTGCGGCGCGGCGAATGGATACTCGAGGACACGTGAGCCGCAAGCAGAACGTCGCCGCCGCCCGGCTCATATCGACAGCGGCACCGTCCGGCTGAATCGCACCGGGCAGGGCTAAAAGCCCTGCGCTACCGATACACACTCGCCGGTTGAATCTTGGATATTACTGAGGAAGTACGAGGCGCTGCTCCGCGCCTGTGGCGTCGCGAAGAAGCACAGCCGTGGGTTCGACCCCCACGACGACATAAAAGCCCGCAACAGCATCACCCTCGCCGGCCAGATACAGCTGGCCATCGCCGGTAATAATCGCCGTCCGTTTTCCCGCCTTTAGTGCGACACCCGATAGTCTCAAGACAGGGCCGAGCGGAATTGCTGGAGCGGCCGACTCGACAACGGGCGGACGGACGAGCTCGCGCGCCATCGTCGGTTTTGGTGTGTTGAATCTGAAAGGGTTTCGCGTCGACGGACGCAGCGCGAGTGAGGCCGTTCTCTCGCGGAGCAGCGTAGCCTGCGCGTTCAGTTCTTCCGCCACGGGTCTGCTCGATGCTGGGGAGCTTCGAACCGCTGTTGACGGCGCAGGTGGCGTCACGCCATTGTTTGGCGACACGGCCAGCCAGCTCACGAGGACACCGCCTCCGCCAACCCAGAGCGCCTTGAACGTCGTTCGCGTCACCACGAGCGTCTCATCCTAGCACGCCGACAGATCTGTCGGTCGGCGGAGCGCGGCTCTCGCTGAGAGAGGCCGCGAATAATCATGCTACTATTCGTCGTGCGTCCCGCAGGTTGCTCAGAAGGCATCCGCGATCTCCTTCATCATCATAAACATACTGTCGCTGTCATCCCCGCCCGCTACGCGTCTACCCGCTTCCCGGGCAAGGCGCTCGCGGAGATCGCCGGCAGGCCGATGATCGAGCATGTGTACGGTCGCGCGGCCGCTGCGCGCAACGTCGACGCCGTCATCGTGGCGACCGATGATGAACGCATCGCCGATGCGGTGCGGAAGTTCGGCGGCGACGTGCGTCTGACGCGCGCGACCCACGCAACCGGGACCGACCGAATCGCCGAAGTGGCTGCGAGCCTCGACTGCGACCTCATCGTCAATCTCCAGGGGGACGAACCGCTCATCGAACCCGACACCATCGATGCGGCGATCGAGCCGTTCAGACACGACGCGCACCTGTTGATGACCTCGCTCTTCCATCGGTTCCGACGTTCACAAGACGTGTTGGATCCTCACGCCGTCAAAGTGGTGATCGACCAGCGTGGGCGCGCGATGTATTTTTCGCGCTCCCCTGTTCCGTTCTTTCGCGAAACCGCGGTTGACCGGCAGTCTGCCGGCCCTTACAAACATATCGGCTTGTACGTTCAGCGGCGTGATTTCCTGCTCAAAGTCGCCTCGCTCGATCCGACGCCGCTCGAGCGCGCGGAGGCCCTCGAGCAATTGCGCGTGCTCGAGCACGGCTTTTCGATCACGATGGTAGAGACGCAGCACGACTCGATCGGCGTCGATACTCCGGAGGATTTGGAGCGCGTGCGCTCGCTGGCCTGCTCCGCGGTGGCAGGGAGCCTCAAGACAAACGTATGACGAACAGTGAAACGCGTCCTGTGAAATACATCTTCGTGACCGGCGGCGTCGTCTCCTCGCTCGGCAAGGGGCTCGCCGCGGCGTCGATCGGAACGCTACTGGAGGGGCACGGCTACACCGTCACTCTGCAGAAGTTCGATCCGTATATCAACGTGGATCCGGGCACAATGAGCCCGTATCAGCACGGCGAGGTCTACGTCACAGATGATGGCGCCGAGACGGACCTCGACCTCGGCCACTACGAGCGGTTCACGAATACGCAAACGACCAGGAACCACAACTGGACGACCGGAAAGATTTATCAGTCGGTCATCCAGAAGGAGCGGCGCGGCGATTACCTCGGCCGCACTGTTCAAGTCATTCCGCACATCACCAACGAGATCAAGGACAGCATTCGCGCGGTTTCCTCGGGTGTGGACATCGTGCTCGTCGAGATCGGCGGCACCGTAGGCGACATCGAGAGCTTGCCGTTCCTGGAGGCGATCCGCCAGTTCCGCCAGGATGTCGGCCGGGAGAATACGCTCTACATTCACCTCACGCTGGTGCCGTTCATCGGTGCTGCCGGCGAGCTGAAGACGAAACCCACGCAGCACAGCGTGCGCGACCTGCGATCGATCGGCATCCAGCCGGACATTCTCTTGTGCCGGACCGACCGGTTTCTCGACGCCGATCTCAAGAAGAAGATCGCGCTCTTCTGCGACGTCGACCCCGAAGCGGTGATTACGGCGAAAGACGTCTCGACGATTTATGAAGTACCGCTGGTGCTGGGTGTCGAAGGCCTCGATCGCATCGTGCTCAAACACCTCGGCCTGCCGATCACCGCCAAGCACATGGAATCCTGGGAAGCGCTCGTTGAGCGCATCAAGAACCCGAAGGATCACGTCACCATACACGTCGTCGGCAAGTACGTCGGTTACGAAGACTCCTACAAGAGCCTCAACGAGGCGCTCTATCACGGCGGTTTCGAGCACCAGTTGAAAGTCGATATCAAATGGGTCGAAGCGGAAGCGCTGGAGCAGCCCGACGGCGAGCAGCTGCTCGACGGCGCCGACGGCATCCTGGTTCCAGGCGGCTTCGGCACCCGCGGCACGCGCGGGATGATGAGAGCCGCACAGATTGCCCGCGAAAAAGGGATCCCCTACTTCGGCATCTGCTACGGCTTCCAATGGGCGGCTGTCGAGTACGCCCGCGGTGTCTGCGGGTTGACCGAAGCCGACTCGACAGAGGTCTCGCCTGAAACCGCGCATAAATTGATCTATAAACTTCGGGATCTGCTCGGCGTCGACGATCTGGGAGGGACGATGAGGCTCGGCCAGTACGAGTGCGTGCTGACGCCCGGATCGCTCGGCCACAAGATTTACGGCGCCACACACATCATGGAGCGCCATCGTCATCGGTATGAGTTCAACTGCCTCTATGAGCCGACGCTGACGGACAAGGGGCTGCGCGTCTCCGGCAAGTCGCCCGATGGAAAGTTCGTGGAGATGATCGAGCTTCCCGGCCACCCGTGGTACATCGCGGTGCAGTTCCATCCCGAATTCAAGTCGAAGCCGCTTCACCCGCACCCGCTGTTTGCGAGCTTCATCGAAGCCAGCCATCAGCACAAGACGCAGTCGGGTGCGGCGCGACCGGCGCAGGCCGGCATCGTCTGATGACGGGCACGACGCGCGTCATGGCCGGCGCCGTCGCCATCGGCGGCGGCGCGCCGCTTGCGCTGATAGCCGGGCCGTGCGTGATTGAGAGCGATACGCACGCATCGATGATCGCCGAATCGCTCGCAGACATCGCCGCGCGCTGCGGCGTTCCGCTGATCTTCAAGGCGTCCTACGACAAGGCGAATCGCACGTCGCTGCGATCGTTTCGCGGCCCCGGCATCGAAGAGGGACTGAAGGTGCTGGCGGGCATCAAGCGCCGTCTCGGGGTGCCTATCCTCACAGACATCCATGAGGCCAACCAGGCGGCGCCGGTTGCAGACATCGCCGACGTCCTGCAGATTCCCGCGTTCCTCTCCCGGCAGACCGACCTGATCGTCGCGGCGGCCAGGACCGGCCGCACGATCAATCTGAAGAAGGGGCAGTTTCTCGCTCCGGGCGACATGAAGCACGCGGTCGCCAAAGTGGTCGAATCCGGCAACGCGCAGGTCTTCGTCACCGAACGCGGCTTCAGCTTCGGCTATAACAATCTCGTCGTCGACATGCGGGCATTTCCGATACTGCGGGCGCTCGGCTATCCGGTCGTTTATGATGCCACGCACAGTCTGCAGCTGCCTGGTGGTGGCGATGGCGTGACAGCCGGTCAGGCCGAGTACATCGAGCCGCTGGCATCGGCCGCCGTGGCGGCGGGTATCGATGGGCTGTTCGTCGAAGTGCACGACAACCCGGCTCGTGCGAAAAGCGATGGGCAGAACGCGCTCCCTCTGGAGCGTGTCGAACCGCTGGTGCGCCATCTCATGCGGCTCGATTCCATCACCCGGGAGGCGGGCGCCGGAGGGGTCAGACCCTCTTTTTACGTGCAGCGTAAATGACACGAACCCCAACGACGACTGATCGCTCGCTGGCGCGCAAGGTTCTCCAAACCGAAGCCGCGGCCATCCTCGCGCTCGTCGAGCGGCTGGACGCAGGCTTCGATCGCGCGGTGCGTATGTTGTACGAGTGCCAGGGACGCGTCATTGTGACCGGCATGGGCAAGTCGGGCATCATCTGCCGCAAGATTGCCGCGACGCTGGCGAGCACGGGTACGTCTGCGTTCTTCCTTCATCCCGCGGAGGCGACGCACGGCGACCTGGGCGTCATCCAGCCCAGCGATCTGCTGCTGGCGATCTCGCACAGCGGCGAGACGCAGGAAGTTCTCCGGTTGCTCGAGGCAGTCCACCGCATCGGCGCGAACATCATCGCGATCACGGGCAACCCGGCGTCGACTCTGGCGCAAGCGGCCGACGTGGCGCTCGACTGCCAGGTGTCTGAGGAGGCGTGTCCGCTGAATCTCGTTCCCACGGCCAGCACCACAGCGGCGCTCGCGATGGGCGACGCACTCTGCATGACGCTGCTCGTTGAAAAAGGATTTCGCGAAGAGGACTTTGCCAAGATTCACCCGGGCGGCAAACTCGGCAAGAAGCTGATGCGCGTCGATCAGCTGATGCACGCCGGTGCGGACGCCCCGATCGTTGCGGCTGATACGCCGATGCGCGCGGTCATCCACGAGATTTCCAAAAAAGCGCTGGGTATGACGTGCGTGGTGAATGCGCAGAACGAGCTCGTGGGGATCATCACGGACGGTGATCTGCGCCGCTCGCTCGTCAACAACGCGCCGATCGTCGACATGACCGCCGGCGACATCATGACCAGGCGGCCCATCGTGATCGATCCGTCTACCCTCGCCGCTCAAGCGCTGCTCATCATGGAACAGCGCAAGATCACGTCCCTCGTCGTGGGCGGTCCCGGCCAGAGTGTCGCCGGCGTGCTCCACCTCCACAACCTCTGGCGTACAGGGCTGTTTTGAGCGCATATTTCCCGTTTCTCGCGGCGCTCGTCGCGCTTCTCATCGGACTGACGGTTGGGAAAGCGTGGGAGCGCTACAAGCTGCGGGCCGGCCGGCTCATCGATCGGCGGCGCGCTCCCGAATCGCTGCACTACATCGTCGGGCTGAACTTCCTCGTCACGAACCAGATCGATCTGGCGATCGAGGAGCTCAGCAAAGCCGCCGAGAGCCTCGGCGACGCACTCGAGATCCATTTACTGCTCGGGAGTTTGTACCGCGAGAAGGGACAGGTTGCGCGCGCCATCAACATTCATCAGAGCCTGCTGCAGCGTCCTCGCCTGACGCGCCTCGAGCAGGCGCACATCCTGCTCTGCCTCGGCCTCGATTTCAAGCGCGGGGGCTTCGTCGATCGCGCGCTCGAAGCGTTCCATGAGGTGATTCGGATCGATCCGCGCAACCAGTACGCTCTGCTGAACATCGAAAAACTCCACGAAGATCAGCATCAATGGCAGGAAGCCTACGACGTACGGCGCTCGCTCGGAAGCCAGGGCGGCGCAGAGGACGGCCGGAGCCAGGCGATTCTCGCATTCCTCGAGAACGAGCTGGGCCTCCAGGCTGTCGCCCGAGGCGACTACCCCGGTGCTATTGCGCGGTTCGAGTCGGCAATCGATCTGGACGGCGGGGTCGTGCCGGCCTACTTGAACCTTGGCGACATCCACGCCCGCGAGGACAAGATGGCACAGGCCGCCAGCATCTGGGAACGGGCAATCGACAAGGCGCCGGAGCGCGCGTACTTGACGTTCGATCGCCTCTCGCTCGCCTTTACCAGGTTAGGCACACCCGAACGCTTTTCACAGCTCTGCAAGAAGCTGATCGCCAGCAATCAGCAGGATTGGCGCGCGAGGCTTGCACTTGCGCGGCACCTCGAGACCCGGGACGACCCGCGCGGCTCTCTGGAATTGCTGTTTGAAGCGCTGGTGCACAATCCTCATGCGTTGACCGTCCACCAGGCCATCTGGCAGGTGCTGTCCCGCCTCGAATTCGAGCGCAACCTCGTCCAGCGATATGTCGAGCTGACGCGGCACGCGGTCTTCTACATGGATCCTCACATCTGCGTGCGGTGCCGATATCGCAGTACGGAATTGCTCTGGCAATGCCCGCACTGTCACGAATGGAACACGTTCGTGGAAGATCGGATTGCGCCGGCGAAGGAACCTGAGGAATTGGGAGTCTAGAGAAGAGTCCGGAGAACTTCGTCGACCTGCCGATCCGTCTCCAGCTTCGGGCCGTCGGTGCGGATCACGGAGTGTCCGCGTGCGGCTTTTTCTTCTGCGGGCATCTGGGCCGCCATCCGCTGGCGCGCTTCCTCCTCTGACATCCCGCGCTCGAGCAGCCGGTGAAGCTGCATCTCTGACGGGCAGACCGTCACGACGACAATGTCGAAATCGACTTCGCGGCCGGTCTCGTACAACAGCGGAATCGACGCGACGCCGATCGGGCGATCGAGGGTGTCGAACCATTTCGTAATGGTCTCGTACACGATCGGGTGGATGAGGGCCTCGAGTTGCATGCGCGAGTCAGGATTGCTGAACACGCGGCGCGCGAGCAGGGAGCGGTCGACGCTGCCGTCGGGATTCAGGAAGGCGGAGCCGAACTGCGCGTCAACGTTGTGGGCGGTTGGAGTACCCGGGCCAAGGGCCTCGTGCACGATGTCGTCCGCGTCAATGGTCGGAACCCCACGCTCTTTGAGCTTCGCGAGCACGTAGGACTTTCCAGTGGCGATACCACCCGTCAAAGCAACCTTCAGCATGTGATCACGGTCCGGCGCGCAGCTCCGCCGCCTTAATCGTGTTCGCCATGAGCATGGCAATCGTCAAGGGACCAACACCGCCAGGCACAGGCGTCAGCGCTCCGGCGACGCCGGCGACTTCCGGATGCACGTCGCCAACCAGCACGGAGCCTTTGCGCTCGAACAGCCCGCGCCGCGGATGGCCGTCGTGAAAGATCGCTCTCGCGAGGCTGGCATCCGCGACGAGGTTGATGCCCACGTCGATGACGGTCGCACCCGGTTTCACGAACGCAGACCGCACGAAGGCAGGACGTCCGAGAGCCGCGACGAGAATATCGCCGGTGGCTGCGATCCTCTCCAGATCCTGTGTACGCGAGTGGCAAACCGTCACGGTCGCGTGACGGTGCAGCAGCAGCATCGCCACCGGCTTTCCGACGATGTCGCTGCGGCCAATGACGACCGCGTGTTTGCCGGCGACATCGATGCTGCTGCGGCGCAACAGCTCCATGATGCCCGCGGGCGTGCAGGCGATGAGATCCGCGCGATTCTGCACGAGGCGTCCGACGTTTGCCGGCGTCACGCCGTCCACATCCTTGGACGGATCGATGGCATCGAACACCTTCTGCATGGCCGCCGGCCCCAGTGAGTCCGGAAGCGGCGCCTGGACGAGAATGCCGTCGGTCATCGGGTCAGAGTTCAGCCTGGCGATAAGCGACAGAATGTTGTCGAGCGGCGTCGCGGCCGGCAGGTGCGACAGCGTGGCGGTGATTCCTTCGTCGTCCGCTGACTTGAGCTTGCTGTTCACGTAAATCTGCGAGTCTGGTTTGTCACCGACGAGAACGATACTCAGCCCGGGCTGCCGGCCGGCGCGGCTCGCCCAGGCCGCCGCGCGCGACGACCACTCGCGTCGAATGTCAGCGGCGATCGCAGCGCCGTCGAGGATGTGCGCAGGCATCGACTATTTCGCCGCCCGTTCCAGGTCTTTGAGCGTTTGCGAGCTGCCGAGCACAATCAGATGGTCGCCGCCGTTGAGGACGGTACTCGGCGTGGGGTTGAACTCCATGCGGCCCTGCGCATGCTGAATACCCACCACCACGACATTTATTTTATCCCGCTGCGTCACTTCGGAGAGAGGGCGCCCTTCGAACGGCGAGGATGTGTCGATGTGAATTTCTTCGATGGAGAGCTCGAGGTTGTCAGAGCTCGTGGCGATTTCCACGAAGTCGACAACCGCCGGACGCAGTGCCGTCTGAGCAATCTGGACGGCGCCGATTCGGTACGGCGAGATGACGCGGTCGGCCCCCGCCTTCTTCAGCTTGGAGATCGATTCCTCTCCCTCTGCGCGGGCGATGATGAACAGATCGCTGTTCAATACCCGGGCCGTCAGCACCGCGTATACGTTCTCGGCATCTGTGCCCACGACAGCGACAAGTCCGCGTGCGCGATCGATCCCGAGGCGCTTCAGCGTTTCTTCCCGGCTCGCATCCCCTTCCGCTGCGAGATGACCGTGCTGATTGGCCTCGGCGACCCTCACCGGATTGCGATCGACGATCACGAACGGCGTCTTCTGGCGCTTGAACTCATTCGCCACGATCGACCCGATTCGCCCGTAGCCGCAGATCACGTAGTGCTCAGACAGGTGATTGATCATGCGCACATACCGCCACCGTTCGACATACCGTGACCACCCGCCCTCGACGACGACGGCGGCAAATGCAGAGAAAGCATACAGCGCGGTGCTGACGCCGAGGAGGATGAGCACGAGCGTGAACGCCTGGCCGGACCGCGATAATGGGTGCACTTCGCGGAAACCAACCGTGGCTACCGTGGTGACCGTCATGTAGAACGCGTCCCACACGTCCCAGCCCTCGATGACCACGTAGCCGGCGGTTCCGCCGGCCAGCACCAGCCCGAGCAGCGCGAGCGTAGCTGGGAGCCGGGGCTTCATGACAGCGCGCGCAGATAATCCCTGACTCGAGACTCCGGATTGCCTGTCGACAGGAGATCGGAAATGACCGCGACGGCCGCCGCCCCCGCGCGAATGACGCCGGGCGCCCGCTCGAGCGTAATCCCGCCGATCGCCACGATCGGCTTCGTGCACGCGACGCGAGCAAGCATCCCTGCGGCATCGCTCACGAACGCGGCGCCAACCTCGCGATAACCCGTCTGCTTCGTCGCTGTGCCGAAGACCGGCCCTACCGCGATGTAGTCGACCTCCGTGGTTGCCGCCGCACCCACCTGATCCGGCGAATGCGTCGACACGCCAATGATCGCCGAACCGCCCAGAATGCTGCGGGCCGATGCGGGATCAAGATCGTCCTGACCGAGATGAACGCCGTCGGCGGCCGACAGCTTTGCGATGTCGGCGCGATCGTTGACGATCACGAGGGCGCCAGCTTTACGCGCGCGCGCCACGAGATCCTCGCATATGCCGAGAAAATGACCGCTCGCTGTGTGCTTGCTTCGAATTTGAATGAAGCGGGCGCCGCCCGCAAGATAGGCATCGGCCAGCGCCGGCACCGTCCACCCCGAGCGCCGAGTCACCTCGTCGTCGATGATGGCGTTCAGCGGGGGCAGGTTCAGACAGCCTCGGCGCGGTTCTTGTCCTTGTCGACCGCCGGGGCGAAACGCTCCATGAACTTCGTGCTCAATCGGCCGGCGAGAAAATCGGCGTCGTTCAGAATGCGCAGGTGCATGGGAATCGTCGTCTTGACGCCTTCGACGACAGACATTTCCAGCGCCCGCTTCATACGGACGACCGCTTCATGGCGGTCTCGTCCGTACGAAATGACCTTGGCGATCATGGAGTCGTAGTACGGAGGAATGGTGCAGTCGGAGTGGGCTGCCGTGTCGACGCGGATGCCGGGCCCGCCCCCGAGGCTGAAGACGCTGATGTGCCCCGGAGAGGGCACGAAGGTCTCGGGATCCTCCGCGTTGACCCGGCATTCGATCGCGTGGCCGTTGAAGGTGATCTCCCCCTGCCGGAACGACAGGCGCTCGCCGGCGGCGATGCGAATCTGCTCCTTGACGATATCGACGCCGGTGACGAGTTCTGTGACCGGATGTTCGACCTGGAGGCGCGTATTGGCCTCCATGAAATAGAACCGCGCCTGTTCGTCCATCAGGAACTCGAACGTGCCGGCATTGGTGTACTGCACCGCCCGCGCGGCATCGACCACCAGGTTACCAAGTTTGCGCCTCTGCTTTTCCGTCAGCGCCGGCGACGGCGACTCTTCGAGCAGCTTCTGATGGCGCCGCTGGATGGAGCACTCGCGCTCGCCGAGGTGGACGACAGCCCCGTGGTGATCACCGAGTACCTGAATCTCGATATGACGCGGGTTTTCGAGATATTTTTCGATATACACGTCCGGCACGCCGAATGCCGCCTCGGCTTCGCGCTGGGCGGTCTTGATTGCGTGACCCAGTTCCTGGGCCGAGCGTACAACGCGCATACCGCGGCCGCCGCCTCCGGCTGTCGCTTTGACGATGACGGGAAAGCCGCACGTGAGCGCAAACTTCAGCGCCGTTTCTTCGTTGTCGACCGGACCGTCGGTACCGGGCAGCAGCGGCAGACCGGCTTTCTTCATGGCGCGTCGCGCGCGCGCCTTGTCGCCCATGAGGCGAATCACTTTCGGATCAGGGCCGATAAATCGGATATGGCACGCCTCGCACACTTCAGCCAGGTAGGCGGATTCCGACAGGAACCCATAGCCCGGATGAATCGCGTCAGCGCCGGTGATCTCGGCAGCGCTGATGATCGCGGGCACGTTCAGATAGCTTTCGGAGCTGCGAGGCGGCCCGATCCGCACATCCTCGTCCGCAAACCGCACGTGCAGGGCATTCTCGTCGGCCTCTGAATACACCGCGACGGTTTTGATGCCGAGCTCGCGGCACGCGATGATGATCCGCATCGCGATCTCGCCTCGATTCGCTATCAGGATTTTTTTAAACATTGGGTTTTATGGCGAACAGCCGCTCCCCGTACTGCACGGGTTGGCCGTTCTCGACGTAGGCTTTGACGATCTCCCCATCGTACTCGGAGTCGATTTCGTTCATCAATTTCATGGCTTCGATGATGCAGAGCACCTGCCCCTTCTTGACGGAGGTGCCGACATCGACGAACGGTGCGGCGCCGGGTTCAGCCGAGCGGAAAAACGTGCCGACGATGGGCGATTTTACAATGGCGAAATCGCCTTCGTCCGGCGCGAGAGGCGGCGAGCTCGGTACAGCTTCGAGATGAGTCGGCGACGGCATTGCGGCAGCCGCGTGCGGCGTCGCGGGCGCCGCCTGTTGAACCATCGGCGCCGCGTACGGCCCTGATACGTTCGCCAGCGTGCCCTTCTTTATCTTGATTTTGAAGCCTTCGCGCTCGAGCTCAAACTCGCTGAGCTCATGCTCGCGGACCATTTCCAGAATGCGGTTGATTTCGTCAAATTCCATGCGTCTGTGTGAGGCTCGTTGGGACGTTTGTGAGCACTTCGACCCCGTCTGACGTCACCAGCACGTCGTCTTCAATCCGCACGCCGCCCCATCCGGGGAGGTACGCGCCAGGCTCGATGGTGAAGACCATTCCGGCTTCGATCACCTCGTCTTGAGGCGCCGGCGCGTCGCCGACCGCCTCTCGTCGTGGTCCAATCCGCGGCGTTTCGTGAATTTCCACGCCCAGGCCATGCCCAGTACTATGCCCGAAGGCCCCGGCAAGGCCATGCCGGGCCAGCGTGCCCCGGGCCGCCGCGTCGATATCTCCCGCCCGAACCCCCGGCTTTACGGCCGCAATGGCCTCACTCTGTGCGTCGAGGACAGCGTGATAGACCCTCGCCATCTCCGCGTCGGGTGCTCCCAGGGCGACCGTTCGAGTCAAGTCGACGCAGTATCCGCCGTAGACCCCGCCAAAGTCCAGCACGACGAGGTCCCCCGCCATCAGCGTTCGATCACCCGGATGGGCGTGCGGGAGGGCCGAATTGGGTCCGCTCGCCACGATGGTCTCGAACGAGCACCGCTCGAAGCCCGCCGATTTGATCCGCCAGTCGATGCTGGCCGCGAGCTCCTGCTCTGTGATCCCGGCCCTGACATCTCCGATCACATCAAGCGCCACGGGCGAGAGCAGGCGCGCTCCACACCGCAGCATTTCGATCTCGTGCGCATCCTTGACGATCCGCAGGCGCTCGATGACCGAATCGCTGGGTACAAGCTCGGCTGCGGTGCCGACGTCGCGCATCAGCTGATTCGCCCGGTTCACCGACACATTGTTTCCCTCGATGCCAAGACGCTTCGTCTGCAGCGTCCTGATCAGCGCCGCGAGCGTTTCGTCATACGTCCGATCGACCGTGACGATCTCGCATTCCGGGCAGCCGTACGGTGTATCCCATAACGCCTTCGCTGCCGACACATATCGGAAATCGAGAATCAGGTACAGCCGATCGCTGGTCACAACGGCGATGCCCGCAGTACCGAGAAAGTTCGTCAGGTAGAAAAGATTCGGCAGATGCGTGACAACCAGGCCGTCGAGCTGGGCAGCCCGGACTGCCTGGCGAAGCTTGCCATGCCGCGCTGCGAGCATTTCATGAGGAGCAAGGCGCACCCTGTGATTCTAGACCGCCTTTTTCTGGCGGCGTGTGTGAATCGCGTTGAGAAAGCGTTCGAGTTTCGGCAGAGACGCGGGGGCGGCCGCGGCAATGACAGCGACGGGCGCCACAAGCGCGAGCGGTTTACCGGGCTCCGGAGCGAGCGCCGCTTCCAGGCCACCCGGTAGATCCTCGAGCGCCGCGAGGAACTCCGCACTCGCCTGCTCGAACGACAGGCCGTCGGCGAACACCGGACGATCGGGCGAGAGCGCGCGCGAGATTTCGTCCACTGTCTGTTCGAGGTCGGGGTCATGTTTCGCCAGCGCCAGCGCCGCTTTATAGAAATCGAGGGCCTCCCCGAGCGCGCCGCGGCGATGATGGATTTCTGCGATTCCGCGAATAGCGGCAAGATTTTCCGGCGCCGTCTTGAGGACGAATTCGAGCTCGGTATGCGCAGCGTCGAGTACGTCCATCTCGATGAGCGAGCGGCCAAGCGTGACGCGAGCCGAAAGGTAGCCGGGATGAATCGCGAGCCCGGCTCGGCAGGCGTCGATCGCGTCCTCGTAGCTCCCCGCTCGCCGATACTCTTCGGCGAGCTGAGCAAATGCAATCGACGCCGGGTCGGTGTCTACCCGGCGTCGAAGCTCTTCTATGCGTGGATTGTCCGCCACAGCTAAGGTTCCATCCGCGCGTTCGGCTCTACGGCGAGACCGTGACTTCAGTGTTGATTCTGCCCACCTGCCCGACTTCGTCGGTGACGGTCAGCACAACGACATACGTTCCCGCCGCGGTATATACGTGCGATGGCGTCGAACCACTGCTCGTCGGTTTGCCGTCGCCCCAGCTCCAGCGGTAGCTGACGATCTGATGACCCTGGCCCGCCGTGGACTGGGTGGCGTTGAAGAAGATCGTCTGCCCTGCCCTCGGCGCGGTCGGAGAGGACACAAAGGTTGCCACTGGCACCGTGCCTCCGGTCACCACCACCGATTGGAACGCACTCTCATTGGTGCGGCCATTGCTGTCAGTCACGGTCAAGCTGACGAGATACGTTCCTACCTCTGCGAACTGGTGCGTGGTCGTCTCGCCCGTTCCTGTCGTGCCGTCGCCGAAGTCCCAGGTGTAGCCAGTGATCACGGCCCCGAGGCCCGCGGTCGATGACGATCCGACGAAACGCACATCCGTAAATGCCGCAGGGGCAGCCGGAAGGAACGTAAAGCGCGCGGTCGGCGAGCTGCCGATGCTGCCTGGCGCTACGAGCCTGACCGTCACGTTCCTGTCGACATGCGTGGACGCGTCGGTGCCGGTGGGCGTCACGCTCAGCTGGAGCCTTGGGATCGCGCCCCCCACGAATGATGGCGCTGTGTATGTGAACATTGCGCGTCCATTGCTGCCCGTGACGACGTTGCGCGCCGAAATCGAGCCGAAGTCGGTTACTTGCCCATCGGCGAGAATCTCCACTCGCAATGGTACGTTCGGGACCAGTTGCCCGTTCGTGTCGCGAGCCTCGACGGTAATCAAGGTCTGCGACGAGCCATCCAGCGAGAGAATGTCCGGGTTCGCCGTGAGCACAAGCGACAAGCTCATCTCGGACGGACCCGCCAGCGGCGGAGGATCTATATCTGTCATCGTGCAGGCGGTCCCGACGGCCGCCGTCATCAGCACGAGTACGCATCTAAGGTATTTGGTCATCGCTTCTATTCCAGTCCCGGTCTTCCGTTGGTTTCTCATTGCTCAGTCCGCCGCTATTCGCTGCCTGGATCCGCGTAGTCGCCGAAGCTGACGCCGATCGTGCCCTTGGCCTGCACTTCGTTGCCGACCTGGTCGGCTCCATAGAATGTAATTTCTGCGATCGTCGAAATGAAGAGTCGTCCGCCGAAGTTGGCCAGTGAGATCAGCGGCTGCTCCAACTTCGCCTGATGCCGGACGATTTCGAATGGCACGGCGATCGGCGTCGAGGACAGGGTGGCGGTCAACCCTCCATCGATGGGGAACGGCACATCCACGCCGGGCGTGTTCCGCCCATCAGCCCTGATGAATGCAATCCGATAGCGGTTCAAGGTCACCGCGTTCCAGGGTGTGGGAGCCAGGCTGTTCTGCCCGGTGCCAGCGTCTTTCGGAATGATCCGCATCGTCGCCCGCCCGATGTCGTTGAAGATTGTCGGAACGCGAATCGTCTCGCCCCCTACCGTCTGGTCGACCAGCGTCTGGACGTCGGACAGCAGAAAGCCGCCCATGGTTCCTGGAGACGCGCCCGACGCGGCCTCTACAATATCCACGACCACGAGGACCGGCGCCCTTCCCTGCCGAACGACGTCGCCGCAGGACACCGAGCCTGCCAGCAGCGCCATGGCCGCCGCTCCTGCCATCACCGCACGATAACTTGCGCGCATATCCACTCTGCTCCCTTGAACGGCGGCTAGCTCTTAATGATGCGCGGCGTGATGAAGATCAACAGCTCGCGACTTTCTTCGGTGAACTCTTTCCGCTGGAACAACCATCCCAGAATCGGAATCTTGTAGAGCCCGGGGGTCCTGTCGTTGGATGAATCCCTCGAGTTGATGTAAATGCCGCCGATGACCGATGTCTGCCCGTCCGACACGAGCAACGACGTCACTGCCCGCTGCGTGTTGATCGGCGGGATACCGCCCACCGCCCGGCTGAAGTCCGGCGACGAGTTCTCGAGCACGATCTGCATGATGACGGTGTTGGCCGCCGTAATCTGCGGCGTCACGTTCAACTTCAACGCCGCATCGCGGAACGACACCGTGACCGTGTTGTTGGCCACAGTCTGAATAGGCACTTGCACGCCCTGCGTGATTTCAGCAGGCACGTTGTTCTGTGTCGATACGCGCGGCGTGGAGAGAATGCGGCCGTTGCCCGATTCCTCGAGCGCCGTCAAGATGACGTCCAGATTCAACGCACCATTCACCGATCCGAGCGCAAGCCCGATCGCGCTGCTGGCGGTGCCAATGCCCAGGTTTACCGCCGTCGCGGCGTTGTCGGCACCCGAGCCTGGGGGGCCCTGGACGCCACCCGTGCGCCCGCCGACCGCCACCTGGTTCGGGAACGCAAGGTTTGTCGTGTTGCCGATGTCTTGTGCCGCGCGCCCGTTGATGCCCCACTGCACGCCGATGCGCCTGGCAAAATCGCGCGTGGTGGTGACGATGCGCGCTTCGATTTCGACCTGCGGCTGCGGCCGATCGAGCGTGTCGATGAGCTGCGATGCGCCCTGAAGCCGGCTCGCCAGGTCGCGAATGATGATGGTGTTGGTGCGCGCGTCGATTTGAATGTCACCTCGTGGCGACAGTGCCGTGCGCGTCAGCAGCGGTGTCAACTCCGCGGCCTTCGCATAGCTGAGGGGGCGCGTCAGCACCTCGAGATCGCCCGAGAGCGCACGTTCCTCGCTGAGTTTTCGCCGCTGTGCCTCTTCATCGGCCAGAGCCGTCAGCGGGGCGATACGCACGATCGTGCCTTCAACGGAGTATCCGAGCTTGTGGTCGCGCAGAATGATGTCGAGCGCCTGGTCCCACGGCACTTCGTGGAGCGAGACATCGACCGCGCCCTGCACGGTTTGATCGATCACGATGTTCAGCCCGCTGATGTCGGCAAACGTGCGCAGCACCGTGCGCAAGTCCGCGGCCTGAAAGTCGAGCGTCACAGGATGGCCGGTAAACCGCTGTTGCGTCCCTGCCGGCAGTGCCGTTGCCGGAGGCAGTTGGGGAATGGCCCCCTGCTGAGGCGTCTGCGCGAAGGGCCCCGCGCCTCTCGCGCCGGTCACACCTTTCGCGGCCGCGGCGCTGAACGGGCCCACCGCCCCCGATGCACCCAGCGCACCGGCGACACCGATTCCGCCACGCGTCAATAGCGCATCGATGGGATCGAGCGACGCGACGAACCCAGCCGGATTCGGACTCGCCGTGACAAGCGGCGGGACATCCTCTTCAAAGAGGATTGTGAATTCCTTTCCACCTTCTTCCGGAAGAATCACGCGGTAGGTCGCGGGCCGCAGCAAATCCACCGTGACGCGCGTCGTCGGGACGGCGCCTGTGGTCGCCACATGCACCGCCGCAACAGGACCGCGGCCGACGAACACGTCGGCGGGCGCCTGCGATCGCACGTTCGGAAATGCGAGCACGACCCGCGGCGTGCCGTCGCTGAGAGGCGTGACCGACTCGACGCTCAGCTCGCCGTTGCCGGTGAGCGTGATGGCGGCGCCCGTCGGCTTCACTTCGGCGCGTACGTTCTCGAGCATGGTCGCGAACCGTGGCGAGGCCGGACCTTTGGCCGCCGTCGGCGACGCATTCCCGACGGCGCCCAGCGGAAAGGCACTGTCGAAATCGACGTGAATGACGTTCCGCTTGCTGCGAACCTGATGTGCGGCCGGCGTGGACAATCGAATGCGCACGCGCGTCACGCGAGCGCCATCGGCGCCCGTCGCTGCTTCGACGGCCGCGCCCGACACGATGCCCTTCGCGCCCAGCATCGCGCTGCGCGCGCCGCTTGCGTCGACTTCGCGCAAGTCTATGAACAGCGTCAGCGGATCGGGCCGGCTGGTCACATAGGCAACGGGATCGGACGTCTCTATGCTGACGGTCGTAATGCGGCGTCCCGCACTCGACGACATCCCTTTCAACCGCGGCGATGCGGCGTCCGCCGTTTCGGGAGGCGGGCCGAACGCGCCGAGCGGCGCAAGGTCTGCGGCCCACAATCCTGCCAGGAGCAGCAGCAGCGCGCCGCCCGCTCGGACGTACCGCGAGCCGTGAAATCGATATCTGTTATTTGGCATCTTCCGCTGTCCTGAGTCCTTTTCGCACTTCGCGCTGCTTCACCAGCGAGAGCGGGTCGTTGACTTCCTGCATGATGACGATCCCCTGCGGCGTCACACTCCGAATGACGCCGTCGACCAGACGGTCATTCACGCGCGCCGAATACGTCTTGCCGTCGGGCCCTGACAGCAACGCGACGTAGGCACTGCGGCTCTGCATCACGCCGCGCAGCATCACTTCGCCGGTGGTCAACCCGGAGAGGCCGGTGAGCTTCTTGCCCGTGGCCGGCTCGACGCCGCGTGACAACAGGTTCACGAAGGGATCGCGCCGCCCCGCCGGGTCGTAGGTATATGCCTCGGGGGCCGGCGCTTCGGCCGGGGCTGGTGCGACCGGCGCGGGCGCCCCCGGCTGCGGGGTGACCGGAGCGGCTGGCTGCACGGCGGTCGCTCCCTGCGCGTACACCAGCCCAGTGATGGCAACGAACGTGGCGATCATCGCGCCGGGTTTCCAGGCTCTTGTCATGGTCAATTCGCCTTCGCTCCGGGCGCCGGGGGTTTTCCGGAGGCGAGCAGCACGAATGTCGTCGCGACACACTCGACGGAGATCGTGGAACTAGGCAGCGGCTTTTCTTTCGCGCGGATCGTGATATTGGTGACGTTGATGATTCGCGAGAACTTGCTCACGCGATCGAAGAACATCCCCAGGTTGTGATAGGTGCCGTCGAGCTGCAGCGCGATCGGCCATTCCGCGTGCAGCTGTTTCGTGACCGACGGGGCAGGCTTGAACCCTTGAATCGCCAGGTTCGACTGTCGTGCCAGCGTTTCAATGCGCCGCAGCAAATCCGCGACGTCCTTCTGCTCCGGTAGAACGGCCTTCAGGCTCTCGAGGCGCCCTTCGAGCTCGGCCACCTGCTGCCGGAATTGATTCAGTTGATTCGCCGTGGCCGACCCTTTCGCAATATCGACGCGGAGCGTGGCAAGCTTCTGCTCGCGAGTCGCCATCTCTGCGTGCGCCGGCTGGGCATAGAACCAGTAGAAGCCGCCGTTGAGGGCGATGCCCAGCACGACGAAGAGGGCCACCTGGCCGTACCACGGTAATTTGTTGAGCGTCAGGTCCATTAATCAGCCGCCTTCGCCGCCGCCCGCGCCTTGACGGAAAATCGAATGAGCTCCGGGTTCGACGCTGTCGCTGCTTCAACGCGGCTGTCGATGATTTCGACCGGCCGTTCGAACAGATTCGATGCTTCGAGCGCGCTGACGAAATCCGACAGCGCGTTCAAGGACGTGCACTTTCCTTCGACGGTGATGTCATTGGCCGTTTGCTTCAGATCCGTCAGCCACATCGACTCGGGAAGCGATCGACTGATCTGGTCGAGCAGGTGCACCGGTCCGGTCTGCCCTTTTCGGAGCTCTTCGATCAGCGACACGCGCTGCTGCAGCTGGGCGCGGCGTGCCTCGAACTGCGCGACCTGTTGAATGACGCTTTGAAGCCGCAGCGTCTGCTGCTCGGCGTCGGCGATCTGCCTGTCGAGATTGGCGGAGTCACGCTGGAGCGACCAGAACCACCAGCCGACGACGAGCGCCGCAGCCACGAGAATGAGGCTGCAGCCAACGGTCACCTGCTGGCCAACCGGAAACTTTATCTTGCGTTTCGCGCGCTCGCGATCGACGGAGAGGAGGTTGATTTTGATCAACGGTCACCTGCCCGTCTCACCGCAAGCCCGATCGCCACAGCAGCCGTCGGCGCGATTGACTCGCGCATGTCGGCGGAAAATTTCTTGGCGTCGAGCGTCACCTTGCGAAAAGGATCGAACATCTCCACAGGCGTGCTGAAACGCTCCTGAAGGGCCTCGGCGAAACCTTCGACGCGCGACGCCCCGCCGCTCAGCATGATTCGGCTGATCAGCTCGGTGGACGCGGTCGTCTTGTAGAAATCGAATGTCTTCTGCACTTCGAGCAGCACGTTGTCGGTCATGGCGCGCAGCACGGGCACTACATCTTCGAACGTCGCGCCGTCCACGGGCGCCCCCTTTTTCAGGAGCTCAGCGCTTTCGAACGGCAGGTTCAGCTCGCGCTGCACCGCCTCGGTGTACGCATTGCCGCCGAGCGAAATGTCGCGGGTAAAGACCGACTGGCCATTCGAGATGATGTTGATGTTGATCGCGCTCGCGCCGGCGTTGAGCAGAACGATGACCGAGTCCGGCTCGAAACCGTAATTCAGCTCAAAGGCGTTCTGAAGCGCAAACGCGTCGACGTCGACCACGACCGGAGTCCGGCCGGCCTGCGCGATGACGCCCGTGTAGTCGGCAATTTTTTCCTTCTTGGCCGCGACCAGCAGCACCTCCATCGTGCCTTTCGCCTCGGGTCCGCCTCCCGCGTCCAGAATCTGGTAGTCGAGATTGACATCCTGAATGTCGAACGGGATGTACTGCTCGGCCTCCCAGTAGATGGATTCGTCGAGCTCGGTGGTGGTCATCACCGGCAGGGAGATCTTCTTGACGATGACGGCATTCCCCGAGAGCGAGGCCGCGACTTCCTTGGTTTTGAATGCCTTCGATTCGAAGACGCGGCGAATCGACTCGGCGACGGCTGCGCTGTCGATAATGGCGCCGTCGACGATGCTGTCGGGCGGAATCGGCTCGCTGGCGAAGGCCGCCACACGAAAGCCTTTGCCTGCGGCTTTCAGTTCGACCGCCTTCACGGCGCTCGAGCCGATGTCGAGCCCGACGACGGATCGGCTTTTCTTGAACAAGGAAAAATTCAACACGGTTCCTTTCCTGGGATGGGCAAGGGCGGTGCCAGCTGTGCCCGCAAATTCAGTTACGAAAAACGCCGGTGTGCCTTATGGCCGATCACATTTTTGTCAACCAAGTACACAGTTGTGATCGCAGAAGCTGCTCTGCCCGCCGGCCTAGGTATCGGCCGCGCAGCGGTCATTCGTGATGGGCATGTTTCGCTGCGGGGCGGGCAAATCGCGGGCATTCACGACTTGACACTCACGACAACACCACGTAAGATTTGGGTTTACCGTCGTGCCGGTTTTCCCCAGAGTAAATCAGGCGACCGCCTCCAGGGGGCAGGAGCCCCTGGACTCAAAGTTGAAGGATCCACGTTTGATGCGCACGTATGTAGCCACGCCGAAAACGATCGACAGCCGCTGGCATGTCCTTGACGCCGATGGACAAGTGCTTGGCCGCGTCGCGACCCTGGCAGCCAGGCTGCTGCAGGGTAAGCACAAGCCCACCTACACCCCGTTTATCGACACCGGCGACCACGTCGTCATTGTCAATGCGGCCAAGGTGAAGATGACGGGCCGCAAGGAACAACAGAAACTCTATCGCCGCCATAGCGGATACATGGGCGGCCTGCACGAAGAGCGCGCCAAGGTCGTCCGTCAAGTAAAGCCGGCCCGCATCGTAGAGGACGCCGTGCACGGCATGCTGCCCAAGACGACGCTCGGCGCCGCGATGTACCGCAAGCTGAAAGTCTACGCAGGCCCGGATCATCCACACATGGCGCAGAAGCCATCGTCACGCGAGGTCGCATAAGTTGCCAGTCACAGAATTTTACGCAACCGGCCGCCGGAAGACATCCTCCGCTCGAGTCTTCCTGAGGCCAGGCAAAGGTGCCGTTACCGTCAATCACCGCGAGTTCGAAGAGTTCTTCCCTACCGAAGCACTGCGAACCCAGATTAAAACGCCGTTAGTACTGACCCAGACCGTCGACCAGTTCGACGTCGTCACGACCGTGGCGGGCGGCGGTATCAACGGGCAGGCGGGGGCTGTGCGCCTCGGGATTGCGCGCGCGCTCGTGCTGTACAACGCGGAGCTGCGGAAGGCCCTGAAGAAGGGCGGACTACTCACGAGAGACGCCCGCGCGAAAGAACGGAAGAAGTACGGCATGGCCGGCGCGCGCAAACGGTTCCAGTTCAGCAAGCGATAAGGGAGGCTACTTTTTGGCGGTTGCAATGAAAGATCTTTTGGAAGCGGGAGTGCACTTCGGACACCAGACGAAACGCTGGAACCCGAAGATGAAGGAGTACATCTTCGGCGAACGCAACGGCATCTACATCCTTGACCTCGGCAAGACGGTCAGGCTGTTCAAGGAAGCTGAGGATTTCATCACGAACCTCGCCGCAGAGGGCAAGACGCTCCTCTTCGTCGGAACCAAGCGACAGGCGCAGGACGTGATTGCCGAAGAAGCCGCCCGGTGCGGCATGTACCACGTGAACCAGCGCTGGCTCGGCGGACTGCTCACCAACTTCAATACGATTCAGCGCAGCCTGGCGCGGCTCCGCGACCTGGAATCGATGATCACCGACGGCCGCTACGACACGCTGTCGAAGAAGGAAGTAGCCCGGCTCGAGAAAGAACGCCGGAAGCTCGAGAAAAACCTTGAAGGGATTCGTGGCATGTCACGCCTCCCCGATGCGGTCTTCATCGTCGACACCCGCAAGGAAAAGATTGCGGTCGACGAAGCCCGCAAGCTCAAGATTCCGATTATCGGTATTGTGGATACCAACTGCGATCCGGACGAAGTGGACTTCCGCATCCCGGGCAACGACGACGCCCTTCGCGCGATTCGCCTGTTCGCGTCGAAGATCGCCGATGCGGTGAATGCGGGACGGGGCGCCCGCGAGTCGGCCCAGGCCGAGGCCACTGCGGCGCAGGATGATGCCGACGACAAGCGTGGCGCGCGCGCGCCGCGTCGGGCCGCCGTCGAACCCGCGACGTCGCCCGCCGGCGTTTAAGGTTCAGAATATAGCTTCTGGGTTTGCACGCCGGCCACAGCGGCCGGCGTTTTTGTGTACGCCGCGTAATGGCGCGGCCCTATCGGTAGTGTCCGGCTCGAGCCGGACCGTGGAGAACAAGAATGGCAATTCCCGCAGATCTCGTGAAGAAGCTTCGTGATATGACCGGCGCTGGATTCATGGAGTGCAAGGCGGCGCTGACCGAGGCCAACGGAGACCTCGACGCAGCCGTCACGCTGCTGCGCAAACGCGGTCTCGCGTCGGCCGCCAAGAAGGCCGGCCGCACCACCAGCCAGGGATCGATCGGCAGCTACATTCACATGGGCGGAAAGATTGGCGTGCTCGTCGAAGTGAACTGCGAGTCCGATTTCGTCGCGCGCACCGATCAGTTCGCCGCGCTCGTCAAGGAGATCGCGATGCACATCGCCGCCGCCGATCCCAGGTACGTCCGCCGCGACGAGGTGCCGGCGGCGGTGCTCGACAAGGAGAAAGAGATCTACCGGGCGCAGCTCGCGCAATCGGGGAAAAAGCCGGAGATCCTCGAGAAGATTATCGAAGGCAAACTCGATGCGTACTACGAGCAGGTCGTGCTGACCGATCAGAAGTCGATTCGCGATCCGGCCGTGAAGATCTCGCAGCTCATCGCGGAGGCCACCGCGAAGATGGGCGAGAACATTGCCGTCTCGCGCTTTGCGCGGTTCAAGATAGGGGAGGCGGCGGAATGAGTCGGTAGTCGTCAGTCGTCATCGACAGTCTCAGTCGACAGTCGACAGTCGAAGTGGACAGGAACGGGTGATGACTGCCGACTGAGACTGACGACTACTGACTGGCGACTATCGACTATAATTCCCTTTCGCCATGCCTCCTGCTCCCACGTATAAGCGCATCCTCCTGAAGTTATCTGGCGAGGCGCTCATGGGCGAGCAGCAGTTCGGAATCGATCCGAACGTGACATCCAGCATCGCCACTGATATCGCAGAGATCCGAAGTCTCGGTGTCGAGGTCGGCATTGTCATTGGCGGCGGGAATATCTTTCGCGGAGTCGCCGCGAGTGCGAAAGGTATGGATCGCGCTACCGGCGACTACATGGGGATGCTCGCCACCGTGATCAACGGGCTCGCGATGCAGGATGCTCTCGAGCAGCACGGGATCCTCACGCGCGTTGTCACCGCTATCGAGATGCGGGCGGTCGCCGAGCCCTTCATCCGGCGGCGGGCCATTCGCCATCTCGAGAAGGGCCGCGTCGTCATCTTCGCGGCGGGCACGGGCAATCCCTACTTCACCACCGACACTGCCGCGGCGCTGCGAGCCATGGAGATGAAGGCCGACGTCATCTTGAAGGGCACGAAGGTCGACGGCATCTACACGGCCGACCCGATGATCGATAAGACCGCCACAAAATTCGACAGAATTTCCTACCTGCAGGTCATCGACAAGGGCTTGCGTGTGATGGACTCTACGGCGATCACGCTGTGCATGGACAACCGCCTGCCGATCATCATCTTCAACCTCAGGACGCCGGGAAACCTGCGCCGCACCGTCATGGGGGAGCCGATCGGTTCGATCGTGACGGCATAGGAGTGACGAATGGACGTAACCGATCTCAAAGGGTTGTTTGTCGAAGTCAACAAGCGTATGGACGGCGCGCTCGAGCGCGTGAAGCACGACCTTGCAGGTGTTCGCACCGGCCGGGCGTCGACCGCCCTGCTCGACCACGTGCAGGTCGAGGCCTACGGCTCAAAGGTGCCGCTGAACCAGGTCGCCGGCATGTCGATTCCCGAGCCGACGCTCATCGTCGTGCAGCCGTTCGATCCCTCTTTACTCGCGGGTGTCGAGCGCGCGATCCGCATCTCCGACCTGGGCCTGAATCCTGCGAATGACGGCAAGGTTATTCGCGTCCCCATTCCGTCCCTCACCGACGAGCGTCGAAAGGAGCTCTCACGCCACGTGCACAAGCTCGCCGAAGAAGGGCGCAACACGGTGCGCGGCGTGCGGCGCGATGCGAATGACCGCTTGAAGAAACTGCTCAAGGATTCGCAAATCTCTGAAGACGACGAGCGAAAGGGGCTCGACGAGGTTCAGAAGATTACCGACAATCATGTCAGGATGATCGACGAGCTTCAGAAAAAGAAAGACGCCGAGCTCCTCGGGCATTAGTCTTGCACTCTCCTCTGTTTTGAGGAGACTGACTATGAAGAAGTTGTACATCAACCTGTCCTTGTGCCTGTTCCTGGGCAGTGCCACTACAGGTTTCGCCCAGACCGCCGCCAAAGACACGCACGACGAGATCGAGCAAACTACGAAGGCTGCAACAATTTTCCGGGAGATCATGAGCGCTCCCGATAGGGCCATCCCCAGAAGTGTCCTGGACAACGCCGACTGTATCGCGGTATTCCCGCAGGTCATCAAGGCGGCATTCGGGGTCGGTGGTCACGGAGGCCGAGGCGTGGTCGTCTGCCGCAACCTGCACGGTTGGAGCGCGCCCGCGTTCCTGAATGTGGGCGGTGCGAGTTTCGGTTTTCAGATCGGCGCTGAGTCTACCGACTACGTCATGCTTTTCATGACCCCGGACAGCGCGCAAAGCCTGCTTGGGTCAAAGATCAAGCTGGGAGGCAATCTGTCCGTCGCGGCCGGTCCGATCGGGCGCCAGGCAGAGGCGGCCACCGACTTGAAGTTGAACTCCCAGATTCTGAGCTATTCGCGGAGTAAAGGATTGTTTGCGGGGGCTGCGCTCGAAGGAGCGGTTGTCGAAACCGCTGACAAGGATATGAAGGACATGTACGGTCCCAGCGTGACGGCGAAATCGGTTCTATTCGACGGTGCGGCGGCGCCACCGGAACTTACGGCATTTTCGAAGACGATTGAAGGATACGCGCCCGTCAAGCACTAGCGACAACTTCACAGAAGGCTGTCGCCGAACGTAATCGCGCGTGCCTCCGGACGATCGAAGTCCGGCGGTACGCGCGTTTTGTCTTGATGGGGGAATTTGGTGGACGGCAGGAGGATCGAACTCCTGGCCTCCGCATTGCGAACGCGGCGCTCTCCCAGCTGAGCTAGCCGCCCACCCTGTTTGCCCCGGTGAGGACCGGAGCAAACCCGGATTTTACCACAACGAAACTTTCAGTTTCGTGCACCCTTTGTCCGGCCTTTCGACGTATAGAGATGCAGATGCTCACGGCCGCCCTGCCGCACGCCCCCGCGCCCTCCGGCGACGAGCTCCTGAACCAGGCGCGCACCGGCAGCGAGAGCGCGTTTGCGGCGATCGTTCGCCAGCATCAGGCAATGGTGTTCGGGCTGGCGTATCACTTTCTCCAGAGCCGCGGACAGGCGGAAGAGCTCGCACAGGACGTGTTTCTGGCGCTCCATCAAAATCTGCCGCGGGTGGAATCGGCACGGCACCTGGTCTTCTGGCTCAGGCGCGTGACGAGCAATCGCTGCATCGATTCGGTCAGAAGTGCACAGCGCCGCCGCGAGCAACCACTCGATGAGATGCACGAGCCCAGCGTTTCGCCGCGCTTCAGCGATCCGCTGCTGGGCGCGCTTTTGCGGACGTCGATCGCCGAGCTCGCCCCGGACGCGAGGATTGTCGTGACGCTGCGCTTTCAGGAGGATCTCGACATGTCAGAGATCGCCGCGATCACCGACATGCCGGTCAACACCGTCAAAAGCCATCTGCGCCGCTCGATGGAAGCGCTTCGGCGCAAACTGAAAGACAAAGGGCACTTGTATGAATCTTGAGCACGAGCTCCGCCAGGCTCTCAAACGCAAAGAGCCACCGGATGGCTTCGACGACAGGGTGCTGTCGAAGATCGCGGCAGGCCAAGGCGTTGACGTGCGGACGACGACACGTCGCTGGAGCCGCGCGTCGTTGCCGATCGCCGCATCGTTGATCGTCGCTTTCAGCGCAACGTACTACGTCCAGCACCAGCAGCAACAGCGGGCGTTGGTTACGCAGGCACAGACAGAGCAGGCGGCGCGCGAGGTCGTCCTCGCACTGCAAATCGCGAGCGACACAATTTCGACTGCACAGGCCAGGGTTGAGGAGATAACAAGGTATGAACCCACGAACGATCGTTAACGGCGGCCTCCTTGTGCTGACACTCTGCGTCCCCGGCATTGCCCTGGCGCAGGGCGCCAGACTTCAGCTCGACCATCTCGACAGGCTTGCCGAAAAGTCCAACGACACGGTCGATGTCACCGTCGACGCGGCCATGCTCAAACAGACGGCCGGATTTCTCGCGGGTAAAGGCTCGGACCCTGCAAAAGTGCAGCAGTTGCTGGAGGGCATTAGGGGCATCTATGTGAAGAGCTTTCATTTCGATGCCCCGGACGCGTACGCGGAATCCGACATCGAAGCCATCAGAAAGCAGATGACCGGGCCCGGCTGGTCGCGTGTCGTGGGGATTCGAGGGAAGGGTGAGCTGACCGAAATCTATTTCTGGAAGGAGCGCGAGGTGAACGGCGGCCTCGTCGTCATTGCGGCGCAGCCAAACGAGCTGACGGTCGTCAATATCGTCGGGCGTGTCGACCTGGCGGCGCTCGGGGCGTTGGGTCCGATGATTCCAAAACTCCCCGGCGGGATGGGCAAGGCCATTCCGCGCTAGAGCCACTGGTTATTTGATGGCGATCTCGAACACGCGCGGCCACAGCTTCCCGGTCACGAAGATGCGATTCTTCTGCGAGTCGAACGCAATGCCGTTGAGCACGGCCTCCGAGCTCAACTTGGCCATGGGCGCTCCCAGTAGCCCTTTCAGATTGATCCATCCGAGCACCCGGCCCTCTTTGGGCGAGATGCGAACGATATAGTCGGTCTGCCAGACGTTGGCCCAGATTTCCCCGCGCACCATTTCGAGCTCATTGAGCCGCTCGATTGCAACGCCGGCGTCCATGACCTTGACGCGCCGCCGCTCCTGAAAACGCGTGAGCTCGAGAAAGCGAAGGGTGCTCGAGCCATCGCTCATGATGAGCCCGCCCGGCTCGTGCGTCAGCCCCCACCCCTCGCCAAAGTAGCTGAAGTTGCGGATGAATTTCAGCGTCTTCACCTCGTAGACAAAGCCGGTGCGGTCCTGCCAGGTCAGTTGAAAGACCTTACCTTGAGCGATCGTGATGCCCTCTCCGAAATACTGCGGGTGCAGCTTGGTGTCCTGCACGCACCTTGCCGGTTTCCAGTTCGACCCTGCGCACTGCCGAGCTTCCCTTGACCCCCGTGCCCTCGTAAAGAGCGCCGTCGAAGTACTCGAGCCCCTGCGTATACGCCTTCGGGTCGTGCGGAAAACTGCGCACGACCGTGTAGCCATACACGGGCGCCTTCGAACCGGACGGGGGAACAGCGCGCGGCGCTTGTGCCCCGAGACCTAGCGATGTCACGCAGGTAAGCGCGGCGGCAATGGTGATCTGGCGCATGCCGGCATGCTACTACAATGAGCCATGGCCACAGAGCTTCAGATGCCGGGCAGCGTGATCGCGAGCGTCGCGTATGCGGGCGGCAGAAGGATTGGCGAGGTCGCTCTCGACGACATCAGCGATGTGCTCGAGCGTCCCGACACGTTCGTCTGGATCGGCCTCTACGAGCCGGACGAATCGATGCTGCGAAAAATGCAGGAAGAGTTCGGCCTTCACGATCTGGCCATCGAAGACGCGCTTACGGCGCACCAGCGGCCGAAAGTCGAGCGCTACGACAATTCCCTCTTCGTCGTCATGCGCACGGCGCAAATCAACGATCCCAAACCGGACAAGGCGTGTGACGTGCGGTATGGGGAGGTGCATATCTTCCTCGGCCGCAATTTCATCGTGACCGTCAGGCACGGGTACGCGACCTCGTTTTCACAGGTGCGCACGCGAGCCGAATCGACGCCTGACCTGCTGAAGCAGGGGGCCGCGTTCGTGCTCTACACCATCGTGGACTTCATCGTGGATCAGTACTTCCCTATCGTCGACGCGCTTGGAGAAGAGCTCGAGTCGCTGGAACAGCGCGTGTTTACGCAACCTTTCAGCCGGCGCACCACCACGCAGATTTACAAGCTGAAGCGCGACTTGATTGCGCTGAAACGGGTTGTCGCGCCGGTCATCGAGTTGTCCGCGCGGCTGATTCGGCTGGAGGATGAGGATCTCATTCCGACGCCGGCACGCCCGTATTTCCGGGACGTGTACGACCACGCGCTGCGCATCAACGACATGATCGACGGCGTGCGCGACCTCCTTGGGACCGCGCTCGAAGCCCACCTGTCGCTGGTCTCCGTGTCGCAGAACGAGGACACGCGCAGGCTCGCCGCGTGGGCCGCGATCTTCGCGGTCCCCACGGCGATTGCCGGCATCTACGGGATGAACTTCGACGTCATGCCGGAATTGCGCTGGCGATTCGGATATCCCCTCGTGCTGGCGCTGATCATCGGTCTCTGCTTGACGTTGTACGTCAAATTCAAGCAAGCCAAATGGCTCTAGTGGCCTACAGGCGATATCTCAGCATCGCTCCTACGTTCCGCGCGGGCGTCAGCAGCCGCGCATCCTCGATGAAGGTGATTTCGGCGTCGGTGCGCCGCGCCAGCGTAACGAGCTCCTCAATCGCTGCTTCGTCCAGATCACTCATCTCATCTCTCGGCCCGGTCATGTCCGTCGAGCCCGAGGCCTGGTCTGCAGCGCTCTTGAACGGGGTTGCGGGCACCAACAGGCGATCGACCTGGCCGCGTTCCAGGGCAGCTCGAACACCGGTGAATCCAACGGTGCCCAACCCTCCAGATCGCCACGCGTTCAACAAGGCGTCGACGCGTTCCTGATCGCTGTGCTGGTCGGCTTCGCGAAATGCCTCGAGCGTCACGCGAAACACATCCGCCTCGGGCGTCTTGATGTCCACCCCACCTACTTCGGTCAGCAACGCGAGTGTCCCCGGCGCCACACGATCACGAAGGAGCGGCAGCGCGACATCATCACCCGCGACGAGAATCCTGGTAATCTTCTCCTCGCGCACGAGCTGATCCACCGCCTCGGCCACCTCTTTCATGTGCTTGGTATGCAGGTTCTCGACTCGCCGCTGGTAGCGCGCCTGAGACCAGCCCCCAGCCGACACGCGCTTTCCCTTCTTGCTTTTGACCGTCATCTCGCGCTCCGCTGCTCCGGCTGAGAAGACGTACAAGCGCGCCATGTTCGTATTCACCAGCAACGCCGCGTAGCTCTGATACTGGTCGGCCAGTCGTTCGAGGGGAAACACGTGCGGTTCGCGATCGATATAGAGGCGATGTCCACCGAGTGGAGCCTCCAAGGGAACGATTTCGAACAATGCAGGCGCGCCAGACGAGGAAAACGCCGCGAGCGATTGCGATGATGGGGTTTCGTTCTCTATGAACGCACGAATCCTCTCCAGTTCAACCACCGCACTTACGTGCTCTTTCATCGCGTCGGCGAGGAATGCATTGAACGGCTGCGCCGACTGGTCCGGTCTTCAGATCCAGATAGACGCTAACGACGGATGCGGAATCGGACTCATAATCTGCGAGACGATCGAGTGCGGCGTGAAGTGAGTCAGTCGTGACAGGCATCAATCCTCCGCGCGGAATAGTGCAAGACTTGAACCATTGGGTACGATTCCCGTAATCGTCGTGCCATTTTTGGGCACACGACGGAAGGGATTGGCCGATGTGCGCACGCGCGATAAGATGACGCAGACCTCAAATTTATTCGGGAAATGTCAACTTGACAGATATGGCTCGACCGTATCAGTGAGCGGTACTCTCCTTGCGTTTAAGAAGGTTGTCGCGTTCAAGGAGAGAGTCATATGTGGAACTGGTTGAACTGCTATCTGTCGGGACGTCATGATTTTGGAGTCACTTGCTGCTCGGGCTCGATCTTCCTCCGCTGCATCCACTGCGGAAAGCGGTCGAATGGCTGGGAGGTTCACAACGAACCTGTGCTAGTCCCGGTGACTGCCCCGGCCGTGCGCCGGCAGGCGGTCAGAGCTCCGCGCCCGATGCCGTTCGTCTCTGGCGATATCGCTCCGCAGCAGCGCTCAGCCTAGACCTGCTTCGCCTACCTTGACGATTCGCCGGGGCACAGCGAGAATAGCGCCGTGCCCGTCGAACGCATCACCAAAGAACAATTGAAAGACCGTCTGGACCGTGGGGAAACTCCAACGATTCTGGACGTCCGTCTGAAATATGCCTACGAACACAGCACGGTGAAACTTCCCGGAGCTATTCGCGTGCCACCCTATGCCATCGACTCGGTCGCGATTCCGGGCGGAGGCGACATCGTTGCTTATGATTCGGACCCGAATGAGCTCGTCAGCACACATGTGGCGTCCGAGCTGCTGCGGAAGGGATTGAAGGTTCGCGTCCTCAAAGGCGGGGTTCCAGAATGGCTCGCCGCCAACTTTCCCATCGAAACGAAGGAAGCGCCACGCTCGGCCCCGCCCGAACCAGGATCCCTCAGCAAGGGCTAGCCGCCGCAGGTCTCGCGGTCGTCGCGTTCCTGTGCTACTACCGAACGCTCCTCCCCGGACTCGACCTTGGCGATAGTGCGTCGTTTCAAACCGTGGCCGGGTCCCTCACGCTGAACCCGCGTCAGGCGTACCCCCTCTATTACGGCCTCGGCAACCTCTTCGTAGGACTCCATCCTGGGGAGCCTGCACGCGCCCTCAACCTGGCATCGGCCGTCTATGGCGCGATTGCCGTTGGCTTTGTGACCTGGCTTGCCGCGCGCTTGAGCGAGTCTGTGCTCGCGGGCATCGGCGCCGGCCTGTTCCTCGCTTTTTCTTACACGTTCTGGAGTCAGGCCGTCACCGCCGAGGTCTACACCCTCCATCTGATGATGGTGGGCGCCGGCCTGCTGGCGCTCATGAGTTGGGCTGATCGGCCGTCGTGGAGGCGGCTGGCCCTGTTCTACCTGCTGTGCGCGGCCGGTTTCGGAAATCACCTGAGCATGGTGCTTCTCCTGCCGGCCTTTACAGTTTTTCTCTTGATGAATCGCCAGCCTGGTGCCGGCGATCCGCTGCGGCCGCGCATGCTGGCCATGGCCGTCGCCCTCGCGGCGCTCGGAGCACTGCAATACGCGTGGAATTTCCGTGGCTTGTGGACAGAGCTCGAGCCTCCCGCGACATTGACCGAGGCGGCGACCGATTTCTGGTTTGACGTCACGAAAGCCGACTGGCGCGAAACGCTGGTCATGACGGTGTCCGAGACCGGTCTTCAACATCGCCCGGCGATGTATTGGTTCGACCTTCGACAGCAGGTCGGGGCTCCCGGAGCAGCATTGGCCATCATTGGTTTTTGCTACGTACTGTGGCGCTGGCCGAGCCGGGGGCTTCTCCTGCTGCTGCTCTATGCGGCGAATGTGATGTTCGCGTGGACTTACAACGTCGGCGACGCGTATATCTTCTTTCTGCCATCGCACTACGTCGTAGCGCTGTCGGCCGGCGCAGGCATCGCGGCAGTGGCGGCGGCCTTCAGCCGTTTTTCGAGCCGTTCTGCCGCGACCATCGTTGGGACGCTGCTGTTGGTGTACCCCGCGTGGCGTGGATACGACACCTTTCCGGCCGTCGATCGCAGCTGGGACCGCCGCGCGGAGGAACTCCTCGACGCGTTCATCAGCGACAGGAACGCCGTCCACGGAGCCGACACGAACTGGCAGGTTCAGAACGCGTTCGAGTACTTCATGCGCGAGCGCCGGCCCGGAGTGCCCTGGTTTACCACGCACGAATTCGAGTGGCTCGAGCGCGGGAACGTCGGCGAACGGTTTCAGCAACTGCTGGACGAAAACCGGCACATCGGCCGGGACGTGCTCGCCGCACCTGGTGTCTACAGACGGCTACGGGAGCTCGGTTATGACGAAGGTGTGGGTGATATCCGGATTGTCGAGTCGCCCGCCGGACCACCGGACCGGTTCTCCGATCGCGTTCGATCCCTGCCCGCAGGCACGCCTTACGTCCTCGGCATCCTCCAGCCCGATCGGGAATTCCCCATCGACGATATTGCGCTCCAATCGGCGTGGTCGTGGTTGGCCGGCGGTTCGGTGCCGTTGCCTGAGACGCGCCAGTACATGGTGGTTGCCGGCCAGATCGGAACGCCCCCCCTGCTGATCCATGCGGCCGATCGGCCCTTCAGGGTTCACCAAGTCATGGGCCCGCTCGACCTCGACATTCGTATGGAATCCTGGCTGCCGACCGACACGATTCGCCGCGCGGGTTTCGGCCACGTGATCGCAGGCCGGCAACATGTGTTGACCCTGGAGCGAGGGCTCAGTTTCGTTGCGCTCGTGCCCGGGGGCGACACCGCGTACAGCAGCGGCCTCTATGCCCCTATCCCCAGGTACCGTCTCGGGATACGCCCACAACAGTAACGCCTGCCGTGCTATCGTTGAACCATTGTGACCATCCGGGTGCCCGCGATCGGCGTTCTGATTCTGCTGACCGCCTCGGTCGGTGCGCAATCGCCAACGGCCGACGCAGTCGCGCGCGATCTGCAGAGGAAGTACGACCGTGTCACCGACTTCTCAGCCGACTTCGTTCACAGCTATCGCGGCGGCGTGTTGAAGCAGCAGGCAACCGAGCGCGGCACTCTTCTCGTGAAGAAGCCTGGAAAAATGCGCTGGGAGTACACCGCTCCAGAGAAGAAGCTCTTTGTCTCGGACGGCCACAAAATCTACTCGTACATTCCGCAGGACAGGCAGGTCGTCGTTGGAACGATGCCGCGCGACGAACACGCACCGACGCCGGCGCTGTTCCTGACCGGCAAAGGTGACATCACGCGCGACTTCAACGCAGCTTTCGATAAAGTCGCAGACGCGCAGCCGGGCTCGCTCGCGTTGAAGCTGACGCCGAAGCGCCGCGAGTCCGAATACGAGTCGCTGACGCTGGTCGTCGATCCAAAGACCCTGGGCCTGCGGATGCTCGTGACCGTTGATTCGCAAGGCGGCCGTTCTGCCTTCACCTTCTCGAACTTCAAGGAAAACGTCGGCGCAGCCGATAGTCAGTTCGTGTTCAAGATGCCTCGTAACGTTGACGTGGTCACGGACGGGGGGCGTTAGAGTGTTCAGTCGACCGCAACGGAAACGCTGGATTGCCGCGCTGTTCATCGTCATCACCTTTTCCGGCTGCCTCTCGAGCGCAGCACTTCGAGAGGCGCGGCGGGCAGAGGAGCGCCAGGACTACGATCTGGCAGTCGTCGAATATACCCGCGCGGTTCAAAGCGATCCGGACGACGTGAATGCACGAACCGGCCTGCAGCGTGCCAAGGTGCGGGCGTCGCAGGATCATTTCACACGCGCGCGCCGTCACGCGGCGAGCCGCAGACTCGAGGAGGCGGTCGCCGAGTACAAGCTTGCCGCCGAATTGAATCCCGACAGCCGCGTCATCGCACAGGAACTGGAGGAAGCGCAGAACCAGTTGCGTGCCCAGGTGGTCGTCAACCGGGACGGCAAGACCGAGCTTGAAGCACTCGTCGATCGCATGAAGGATCAGCGTCTGCCCGGTCTCGACGTGAGCGCCGACCCGCTGCCCGACGAGCTCATTTTCCGCGACGCCAGCAATCAGGTGATTATTCGCGCGCTCGCCCAGATGGCGAACGTGAACGTGGTCTTTGATCCCGCGTTTCGCCCTTCAGCGCTGTCGATCGACATCCGTAAGCAGACATTCGTGGAGGCGCTGCAGTCGATTACCGCGAGCACGCAGAACTTCTATCGCGTGACGGCACAGCGGACGATCACGATCATCCCGGACACGCCGGCCAAACGGCGCGAGTACGAGGAAGATATTGTCCGCACGTTCTACCTCAGCAACGCCGATCTCAAAGAGACGATGGATCTGCTTCGCATCGTGATCGATGCGCGCAGGATCGGCGGCATGCAGGGCACCAACGCCATTACGATTACCGACACGGCAGAGCGCGTCGAGGCTGCGGGCCGCCTGATCAGCATGGTCGACAAGGCGCGCCCGGAAGTGCTCATCGACGTCGAGCTGCTCGAGATCAACCGGCAACGGCTCGCAGAGTACGGGTTACAGTTCGCGTCGCCGGGATCAACCGGCATAAACGGCGCGGCCGACGCCAACAGGGCTGGCTTGACCCTGAACGATCTGAAGAACCTGACCAGCTCCCAGGTCCTCCTCACCAGTCTACCGGCGCTGTATTACCGGCTCATCAAAGAGGACAGCACCGGACGCGTCCTTGCCAATCCACAGCTCCGCGCGCAGGTGGGTATGTCTGCACAGGCACAGTTCGGCGAAGAAGTCCCTGTTCCGGTGACGACCTTCTCGCCGATTGCCACGGGGGGTGTGGCGCAGCAGCCCGTGACGTCATACAACTATCGCAACATCGGTGTGAGCATCGACATCACGCCGCGCACGCACCTGAACAATGACGTCACGATGGCTCTGTTCATCGAAGTGTCCAGTATTTCGGGGACTGCGGGATTTGCAGGTCTGCCGACGTTCGGCAACCGCGAGATAAAGACCACCATTCGCCTCAAAGACGGCGAGACAAACATGCTGGCGGGGTTGATTCGCGACGACGAACGCAAGGCGCACAATGGCATACCGGGCTTGAGCAATATTCCCGGAGTCGGCCGGCTCTTTGGCCATACGCGAAACGAGCGGATTCAGACCGATGTCATCCTGATGCTGACCCCGCACATCGTGCGCGTCCTCGAGTTGACCGAAGAAGACGTGCGCGCTTTCAGGGTAGGGGGATCGGGCGGCTCGACGCCTGGACCCGCCCGGGGGGCAGGTGTGCCACCTGCTATCGTCGACCTGCCGTTGCCAGATGGCCCGCAGCTTCCAGGCCGCCCCGATTTGCAGCCAGCTCCGGGGATGGTGCAGCCGGTTCTGCCCCCCGTGCCGCAGCCGCAGAATCAGCCCGGGCAGCCGTTACCGCCGCGTTAATCATGCTTCCGGTGTTGCCAGCGATCGTGGCGCGCGCCGGCGCTCACGGCACTCGCGCGGCAATTCGCGATCGCACGGGCATCTACACCTACGAACAGATAGATCGCGCCTCAGCCAACGTCGCGGCACACCTGCTGCAAGCGCGTGATGACCTGTACGAGGATCGCGTCGCCCTTCTCGTTACGCCCGGGTTCGAATACGTGGCGGCACAGTGGGGAATCTGGCGCGCCGGCGGCATCGCCGTACCGCTGCCCCTCTCGCATCCCCTCGCGGAGCTGCAGTATCTGCTCAAAGATTCAGAGGCGTCGATGGTCATTGCTGACCGCGACAATGCCGCGGTGGCCGAATCCCTGGCGCAACGAACAGGTGCGCGCTTTCATGGCTGCGCCCACCTGATCAACTCGACTTTCCCGACTTTCCCGACTTTCCCGACTCCCCCGACTCCCCCGACTCTTTCGACTCCCTCGACTCTCTCGACTCCCCCGACTCCCCCGATCCTCTCGCGCAGAGCGCTCATCGTCTACACCAGCGGCACTACCGGCCGCCCGAAAGGTGTCGTCACCACCCACGCCAACCTCACCGCGCAAATCGAATCCCTCGTGACCGCGTGGGAATGGACTCGCACCGATCGCACGCTGCTCGTGCTGCCGCTGCATCACGTGCACGGCATCCTCAACGTTGTCTGCTGCGCCTTGTGGAGCGGGGCTCTGCTCGAGGTGCTGCCTAAGTTTGAAAGCGAGGCGGCATGGGATCGTCTCGCGTCAGGCGAGCTGACGGTGTTCAGCGCGGTCCCGACGATTTATCACCGGCTGATCACATCGTGGGAGGGGTCGGCGCCCGATGTGCAGCACGCACGCTCGCGAGGCTGCCAGACGTTGCGGCTCATGATGAGCGGCTCCGCTGCCCTTCCGCGGACAATTCTCGAACGGTGGAACGAGATTTCCGGTCACGTCCTGCTCGAGCGCTATGGCATGACGGAAGTCGGCATGGCGCTGGCCAACCCGCTGCACGGAGAGCGCCGACCCGGCTTTGTCGGCCAGCCATTACCGGGCGTGTCTGCCCGGCTCGCGGATGGAGAACTGCTGCTGAAGGGGAACGGCGTGTTCTCCGAGTACTGGCGTCAGCCCGACTGCACTCGGGACGCGTTCGCCGATGGCTGGTTTCGCACCGGCGATGCCGCCGTCATCGAAGACGGCGCCTTCCGGCTTCTGGGGCGATCGAGCGTTGATATCCTGAAGAGCGGCGGCCACAAGATTTCCGCGCTCGAAATCGAAGAAGTGCTCCGCACGCATCCGGCCATTGCCGAATGCGTCGTCGTGGGGATCGACGACCTCGAATGGGGTCAGCGTGTGTGCTGCGCCGTTGAGCTCCGGTCCGGCCTCACGCTCGAGCTCGACGAGCTGAAGGAGTGGGCGCGGTCACGCCTTGCCCCCTACAAGATCCCAAGAGCGCTCGCTTGCGTGGCGCAGCTGCCCAGAAATGCGATGGGCAAGGTCGTCAAGCCTGAGGTAGCGACGTTCTTTGCTCCACCTGCTCCACCTGCGCGCCCAGCATCTTGAGCCGATCGACGAGCTTTCCGTACCCACGCTCGACCGTCTCGAGCGGGCTCAGGCGGCTCTGACCCTCGGCAGCGAGGCCGGCCGCAATCAACGCCATACCCGAACGAAGATCGCGGCTGTCCAGCTTGCGTCCCTTCAACTTGCTCGGGCCGGTCACGATGATGCGATGCGGGTCGCACAGGAAGAGATCGGCGCGCATACCGCTGAGCTGTTCGAGCGCGAAAAGGCGCAGCTCATACATCCAGTCGTGGATCAGCGTGCGGCCGTCTGCCTGTGTCGCGAGAACGGTGACGAGGCTGACAAAATCGCTGGGAAAACTCGGCCATAACCCTGTGGTGATCCTTCCCGCTGCAACTGGCCGAGACTTCTGGATTGTCATCAGCCCATCTTCGAACGTGCACGCCACGTTCATGCGCTTCAGAACGAACGCAATGCCCTCCACATCCTCCGCGCGCGCGCCACGCACTTCAATTTCGCCGCCGGTCACCGCCGCCACGACGGCCCAGCTTCCTGCCTCGATGTAGTCGCCGTTGAGCTGGTGGGTTACACCGCGCGGGCGCGCGGTGCCTTCCACCCGAATCGTCGACGAACCGGCGCCGCTCATGCCGACCCCCATGCTCTGCAGGAACCTGCACACCTCGACGACATGGGGCTCGGTGGCAGCGTGACGGATTTCGGTGACGCCTTCTATCATCGCAGCGGCGAGCAGCGCCGTCTCCGTGCCGGTGACCGACGCCTCGTCCAGGTACATCGAGGCCGGGTGCAGCCCGTTCGGCGCTTCGAGCGCATGACCGCTCGAGGGCAGCACGATCGCCCCGAGGTTCACGAGCGCATCGATGTGCGTGCCGATCGTCCGGCGCGCCGGAAAATCTCCGCCGGGCATCCCGAGTATCGCGCGGCCGGTCCGCGCCAGGAGCGGGCCGAGCAGCAGGACCGATCCGCGAAGCCTGCCCACCAGCTCGCTCGATGGCTCCGATGTCTTGATATTCTCGCAGCGCACCCGGACCGTCGTCGTGCCCAGGCCGTGCACTTCAGCGCCGACCTCCTTCAGCAATTTCGCCATCACCTCGACGTCGCCGATCCGGGGCATATTCGTCAGCACGCACTCTTCAGTGGTCAGCAGACACGCGGCCAGCAGTGGAAGCGCCGCGTTCTTGTTGCCTTCGACGTCGATCCTGCCGGAGATCGCGCGTCCTCCTTCAATCAACAGACTCGACATCAAAAGTCTCCCAGGTAGACGATCTCTTCCTGCAATGCCACGTTGAATCGCTCGCTGACAGCGCGCGGCAGAGATCGATGAGGCTGCGAATCTCAGCAGCGGTGGCCTGTCCTTCGTTGACGATGAAGTTGCCGTGCGTCGTGGAGACGCGGGCATCGCCGAGGGCGGTGCCCTTCAGCCCCGCCCGATCGACAAGGGCGCCGGCCGAAGCCGGGATATCCAGGGGCACCTGCGCGCGATCGGGATTCTGGAAAATGCAGCCCGCGCTCGGTGTGTCGAGCGGCTGTGTGTTCTTGCGATAGGCGAGCGACTGGCGCGCAACATCGCGGAGCGCGGACGGTTCGCCTGTCGATACACGAAACACAGCTGACAGCAGCACTTCATCGGTGTTTTGCAAGCGGCTTCGATCGTAGCCGAATTCCATTTCGTCGCGGGAAAGATCGCGCGCGTCGCCGTCCGCTCCGGCCACCCGCACCGATTCGACGAGCTCGCCAATCAACCGGCCGCCGAAGTGGGCGTTGCCGAAGATGGCGCCGCCCACCGTTCCCGGTGTGCCGGCCCAGGCTTCGAGTCCGGCAATCCCCCGCTGAATCGTCCATCGCACCAGGCCGTTGATGGTGGTCGCTGCGTCGGCGCGAATTCGCGCGGCGTCGATCTGTTCCATCGACCCGCCCCGCGGCCTGATGACCAACCCGCGCACCCCGCGATCGCCGATGAGGACGTTGGATCCGCCGCCCAGCAGCGTCACGGGCACTCCACAGGCGTGCGCCACGCGCAGCGCCGCGACGATTTCGTCCGACGTCCTCGTCTCGAGAAACCATTCAGCGGGACCACCGACTTTGAACGTGGTGTATCGCGCGAGCGGCTCTTCGCCGCGCACGCGGCCGGCGCCGAAACGCGCGGTCATCCCCTCCTGGAACATACCGCTACGCCGCGCCAAGCGCGTTCTCCCGCCGGCGCAGTTCTGCGTGGGCTGTATTGATTGCGCACATCTCGAACTCGATGGGATCACCTGGCGCAAGCTGACCGGCGAGTGGCAGGTCGGCCGTGATGACGGTCGCAGCCATCGCGTACCCGCCAGTGGTCGCATGATCGTTCATCAGCAGTATGGGAAGGCCTGACGGTGGTACCTGGATCGTGCCGGTGGGCAGCGCAGTCGAAATGAGCTCACCGCTCGGCGCCGCATCGATGGTCGCACCGTCCAGTAGATAGCCCATCCTGTCCGATCGCGTCGACACCCGGAACCGCAGTGCCGATAGTTGCGCCGCCAGTTGCCCGTCCACGATCGTACAGCGGAGCTTGCTGCCGTCTCGGCCGTCAATGGCGAAAGGCGAAAGCTGTGGGACCATCGCCCCTGGCCGTTGACGCTCTGCCCCTGTCCGAAGCATGTCGCCTCGCTTCAGCGCGCGCCCTTCATGGCCGCCCATCCGTGTGACGACATGGGTGGAACGGCTACCGAGAACCCTGGGGACGTCTATGCCGCCGGCGATACCCACATAGGCGCGCGCTCCGCGCAGCCGTGCGCCGAAGGTCAGAACGGCGCCCGACGTCGCTTCGATCGCGCGATTCATCTCGACAGGAGTGCCGTCCAGGGTGATATGGAATTCTGCACCGGTGACGGCGAACGTGGCATTCTGCTCGAATCGCAATTCCGGGCCCATCAACGTCACTTCGAGCGTGGCCATGTCCCGGTCGTTGCCAAGCAAACGGTTCGCGAACCGATGCGAGAACCAGTCCAGGGCGCCGCTCACAGGCACGCCTCGAGATTGAAATCCCCATCGGCCGAGATCCTGCACAGTCGTGAACATGCCCGGTCGCAGGATGGATAGTGCGGCCATGCCGTCACGCGGCTGCAAACGTCACGTGGTCACCCGCTCTCAACAAAAACGGCTCCGATCGGGCGGCATCGAACAGCGTCGCCGATGTCCGCCCGATGATGCGCCACCCACCTGGTGTGTCGCACGGGTAGATGCCGGTCTGCGAGGCAGCGATGCCGACCGATCCCGCCGGGACGCGCAGGCGCGGTGTGTCGAGCCGCGGCATGGCGATGCGATGATCGACGGATCCCATGTACGCGAAGCCCGGAAGAAATCCAAGCATGTACACCCTGTATCGCGGTTGGGTATGCAGCCGCACAACTTCGGCTTCCGAGCAGCCGGCAAATTCGGCGACCGCTCCCAAATCAGGGCCGGAGGCGCCGCCGTAGCTCACGAGGATTTCGATCGTTCGCGGTTCCTCGGGCCCCTCTCGAGCCGCTTCGGCGATCAGGCGACCGATCTCGGTGCGGAGCAAGCCGCTATCCATCACCAGCGGGTCGAAGTGCACCGTGACGGCGTTGTAGGTAGGTACCACGTCGCGTATCCCGGCAAGCGAGAGGCGCTCGAGGGCAAGGCCGAGCGCGATGCATCGCGCATTGACCGCCGCGTCGATACCCACGGCGAACTGCACGGCGACACACGAATCACCGAGCGCCCGCAGTTGCGGGGCGCCGCCGCCCCACTCGCCACTCATGCGGTCAGCGCCTGAAGTGTCTTTTGATGAATGCCGCCGAATCCGCCGTTGGACATGAAGACGACGAGGTCGCCGTCTTTGCGCTCTTTCACGATCGTCGTGACGATGTCGTCAATCGAGGCGGCCGTCCTAGCTCGCTGTCCCGCGCCCTTGAGGTCCGACACGAGCTGCGGCGCAGACAACCGGTCGTCCTCCGGCAGGTTCGTCCGGAACACGGGCGCGATGATCACTTCATCCGCCGGACCAAATGCCCGAGCGAAGTCGTGCTGAAAGACCCGGCGGCTCGAGGAAGCGGATCGCGGCTCGAAGATGGCCCAGATCCGTCTGTGAGGATTGGCTGCGCGCAAACCGGCGAGCGTCTCCGCGATGGCCGTCGGATGATGCGCGAAGTCGTCGTACACCGTCACGCCGGCCGCAGTGCCGGAGATCTCCAATCGGCGCCTGACGCCTTGAAATGTCATCAGTCCTTCGGCGATCGTGGCGGCCGGAATCGATAGCGCGTGCGCCACGGCGATCGACGCCATCGCGTTGCGAATGTTATGCAACCCGAACAAGGGAACCTGCAGCGTCGCGTATCGCGACGTGCCATGGAACACATTGAACGACTGCCCTGCGGCCGACACCGTGACGTCGGTGGCACGCCAGTCCGCGGACTCCGAGAGCCCAAACGTTTCGACCGGGCTCACCGCCGCTTTCTTCAGCGCGAAGGCGTCAGGCGAGTCAGCGCCAAGCAGAAGCAGTCCGGAGCGGGGCACCAGATTGACCAGCCGGCGGAACGCGAGCCGGACGGCCTCGATGTCGGCGTAGATGTCAGCGTGATCGAATTCGACGTTGTTGACGACCGCGATGTCCGGCAGATACTTGAGGAACTTCGCCGTCTTGTCGAAGTACGCGCTGTCGTACTCGTCCCCTTCAATGACGAAGTCCTTGCCTCTGCCCAGGCGGTAGCTCGAGCCGTCCTCTCCCAGATTGCGCGCGATCCCCCCAATCAGGATGCTCGGATCGAGGCCGGCGTGAACGAGCAACCACCCCGTCAAGGACGTCGTGGTGGTCTTTCCGTGCGTGCCGGCGATGACGATCGAGCGCGATTCCCAGAGGAAATGGTCGCGTACTGCTTCGGGCAGCGAGCAGTACCGCATCTTTCGCTCGAGCACGGCCTCGAGCTCGGCGTTGCCGCGCGAAATGGCATTGCCCACCACCACGAGGCCGATTGTGCTGTCGATGTGCTCGGCGTCGTAGCCGCTCAGGGTGCGAATGTTCTCTGAGGCCAGGAACGTGCTCATCGGCGGATACACGTTCTCGTCCGAGCCCTGCACGTCGTGACCCCGCTGCTTGAGAAGGGCGGCGAGCGTGGCCATGGCCGTACCACAAATGCCGATGAAATGAATCCTCACTCGACGCCTGCCTCCTCGATGATCACTCGCGGATTGCCGTTCGCTACCACGCGCGCCCGCACCCCGAACGGAAGAGTGACCAGCGCACCGCGCGTATGCCCTGAGGGAAAACCGTGCACCACCGGTCCATCGAAGTCCTGCAGCAGGTTTGCGAGCACCGATTTCGCAGCAATCGCTCCACCCGGCTCATCGCAGTCGACGAAGTCCCCAAGCACGATCGCAGACGCGCGCCCGAGCACGCCGGCCAGGCGCAGCTGCGTCACCATACGATCGAGACGGAACGGACGTTCGCCCACGTCTTCGAGAAAGAGCACGTGACCCTTGGGAGGGCTGAAGGCGTACGGTGTGCCGAGCGATGCCACCAGTTGCGCCAGCGTGCCGCCGGACAGCGGCCCAGCGGCCTCTCCTTTGTTGAGCGTCTCGAGCCGCGATCCACCCAGCTCGCCGAGCGGGTCTGTGGTGGTCAATGCCCGGACGAACGAGTCACGATCGTAGGCATCGATACCCCGGCTCAGCCGGCGATCGAGCATCGGTCCATGAAACGACACGATCCCGCACTGCCCGGTCAAGTAAGTCAGCAGCGTCGTCAGGTCGCTGTACCCGATGAACGCTTTCGGCGTCTGGCGAAGGTCCTCTTTCTCGAGAAATGGAAGCAGATGCACGCTGCCAAAGCCGCCACGCACCGCGATTAGCGCGCGTACCGAGGGATCGCGCCATGCGGTGAGAAACGCGGCTGCACGCACACGGCCTTCACCCGAGAGATATCCGCCGTGCTGCGCGAACACGCTCTCCTCAAAGATGGGCTCGAACCCGAGCCGCTCGATTTCGGCGACCCCCTTGTCGAATTCTTCGCGGAGAAATGCGCTGGCCGGCGCAACGACGGCGATCCTGTCGCCCGGGCGCAGCCTTTTTGGCTTCAGCATCCCCGTCAGGCAAACTCCGCCATCTGCTCGGAGATCGCGCGGTGCTGCTCCGAGCCGATCACTGTGCGCAGCTGAGCCGCTGTCGGCGGCCTCCACTCGCGCAAAAAGCGCTCCTTCGCCTGGCGATTACGCTCGAGCGCCGCTTCGACCCGCTTGAGGGGCAAGCGATCGTCCTCAACGGCGTGAATGAGCGCCTCGAGCGCCGCTCCCTGCAGTTCGATGTCGGCGGTTTTCGACGCGCCGGCGCACATCAACACAGCATCGCACCCGGCGGCAATGGCCAGCACGGCGGCCTCACCTGCCGGATGCGTGTCGGCTATGGATTTCATCTCGAGGTCGTCGGAGATGATGACGCCATCGAAACCCAGTTCCTCGCGCAGCAGCCGCTGGACGACTTTCGGCGACAGCGTCGCCGGCCGCTCGTCGTCAATCGACACGACGAGAACGTGTGCGGTCATGATGAACGCGACCCGCGCCTCGATGGCGGCCTTGAACGGCGCAAACTCGATGGCGCGCAAACGATCGGGGGCATGCTCGACGATCGGAAGCTCGAGGTGTGAGTCCGTGGCCGTATCGCCGTGACCGGGAAAATGCTTGCCGCACGCCGCCACGCCCGCGCGCTGCAGTTCCTCGATGATGACGCGCCCAAGTTTCGCGACGATCTCCGGCTTCTCGCTCAGTGCACGATCACCGATGACGGGATTTTTCGGGTTGGTGTGAATGTCGAGCACGGGCGCGTAGTCGAGCGAGATCCCGACGGCGGCCAATTCAGCCGCAAGCGCGCCGGCGAATTTGCGGGCAAGCGCCGGATCGTCGCTGCGGCCCAGCATCGCCATCGGCGGCCAGACCGTAAAGGGCGATCGGAGTCGGGCAACCCGGCCCCCTTCCTGATCGATGCCCACCCACGCCGGCAGTTCCCTGCCAAGGCCGCGGACGTCGAAGGCCAGGCCCGCGACCTGCTCCGGGGATTCGATATTTCCGAACCGGGTGAACAGGGTAATTCCGCCCAGATCGAACTCGCGCGCGAGCGCGCGCATCTCGACGGGCACGTCGGATCCCGTGAAGCTGCCGATGAGCAACTGGCCGATGCGGCGCCGAAGCGGTTGAGGCGACACGACTTGTCATTATAGAGTTGTTACGCGATTCATGGAGAAACACGGCGGCGGTGCCGCTTCCGATTCCACCTGGGACAGGCGCAGCCTGCCGGAGGTTCATGGCACGATCCCGATACCGCTCGGCGGCCCGCCCTGGAAAAAGATGCTCGCGTTTGCGGGGCCCGGTTACCTCGTGGCGGTGGGCTACATGGATCCCGGCAACTGGGCCACCGATATCGCGGGCGGCGCGAAGTTCGGCTACACGCTGCTCAGCGTCATCGTGCTTTCCAATTTCATGGCCATCCTGCTGCAGTCGCTGTCTGCGCGACTCGGGATCGCCAGCGGACGCGACCTGGCGCAGGCGTGCCGCGATTCGTATTCCAAGCGAACGACCTTAATCCTCTGGATCCTCTGCGAAATCGCAATCGCAGCGTGCGATCTCGCCGAGGTGCTGGGCGCCGCTATTGCACTGCAGTTGTTGTTCGGCATCCCGCTGTTGTGGGGTGTGTGCCTGACGGCGATGGATGTCTTTCTCGTCCTGTACCTTCAGAACCGGGGCTTTCGTTACGTCGAGGCGATCGTGCTGACGCTGATTCTGGGAATCGCCGGCTGTTTCGCGATCGAGCTGTGGATGGCCAGGCCCGACCCATTGGCGCTTGCCGCGGGCCTTGTACCGCAGGTGGAGATTCTCCGGAATCCCGAGATGCTCTACATTTCAATCGGCATTCTCGGCGCGACGGTCATGCCGCACAATCTGTATCTGCACTCGTCGATCGTCCAGACGCGCATGTACGGAGACTCGTTCGAAGGGAAGAAAGAAGCCATCCGCTACGCCACCATCGATTCGACCGTGGCGTTGATGTCGGCCCTGTTCATCAACGCCGCCATCCTCATCATGGCTGCGGCGGTGTTTTACCCCGACCCCCGGCTTCGCGATGTCGCCGACATCGGCGACGCGTACTTGCTGCTCAATCCTCTGCTCGGGGCGACCGTCGCGAGCACGCTCTTTGCCGTCGCGTTGTTGTTTGCCGGACAGAACGCCACGCTCACCGGGACGCTGGCCGGACAGATCGTCATGGAGGGATTCCTCAACCTGCGGCTCCGTCCGTGGCTGCGCCGGCTCATCACCCGGCTCATTGCGATCGTGCCGGCCATCATCGTGATCGCCATCAACGGAGAGGAAGGCTCTGGTCCCCTTCTCGTGCTCAGCCAGGTCATTCTCAGCCTGCAGTTGCCGTTCGCGATCTTCCCGCTCCTTCAGTTCACCAGCAGCGAGAAGCTGATGGGGCCGTTTGCGATCGGGCTCTGGATCAAGGCGCTGGCATGGCCCGTCTGCATTATCATTGCGGCGCTCAACGTCTACCTGTTGTATCAGACGGTGGTTCAGTTCTTCGGGGCCTGACGTGTATCAGCACATTCTCGTTGCGGTCGAGCATTCCAAAGCTGACGAAGCGATTCTCGAGCACATCGTCCGCCTCGCGCACATGACGAGGGCGCGCCTGCTGCTCGTACACGTCGCAGACGGTTTCGCCGCCCGCCACTTCAACGACCTCCAGCTGAGGGAATCCGAAGAAATGCGCGACGACCGCGCGTATCTCGCCAGGAGGACCGATGAACTCCAGCAGGCCGGGCTCGAGGTGAGCTCGCGGCTGGCGATGGGTGATCCCGCAACGGAAATCATCAGAATTGCTGCGCAGGAAGGCGTCGATCTGATTGCCATGTCGACGCACGGCCATCGCTTCCTGTCGGACATCATCCACGGCACGACGGTCGACAAGGTACGCCACACCGTGCGCGTGCCCGTCCTGCTGCTCCGCGCACCCAGACATGACCCAGATTCGTAGCTCTGCGCCAACCCGAATCGATCTCGCCGGCGGCACGCTCGACATCTGGCCTCTGTATCTCTTTCACGAACATGCCCTCACCGTGAACGCCGCGATCAGCCTGCGCGCGCATGCGGAGATTACCACTCGCACAGACGGCAGGATTCGGCTCGAATCGATCGATACAAGCAGGACCGTCGAGGTCGCACGATGGCAGGAACTTACGGACGAACTCGGACTCCCGTTGCTCAGTCGCCTCGCCTGTTTCTTCCGCGCGGAGAGCCTGACCCTGCGGACCCGCGGCGAGTCCCCCGCCGGCGCCGGCATTGCCGGCTCGTCGGCGCTCAACGTCGCGGTGTGCGGTGCGTTCGCTGAGTGGGCCGGGATGCGGATCGACGGTGAGAAGCTTCTGACAATTGCGATGAACGTCGAAGCACAGGTGATCAACGTGCCGACCGGCGTCCAGGACTACCGGCCGGCGTACTACGGTGGGGTCGCTGCCATCGAGCTTCTGCCTGACGGCGTCAAGCGCGCGGCAATCGACATCGATCCCGTGGAACTGGAGCGTCGCATCGTACTCGCGTACACCGGCGCCCCGCACTTCTCGGGCACAAACAACTGGGACATCATGAAGCGCCATCTCGACGGTGACCGCCACGTCTTCGACTGTTTCGAGCGCATCGCCGAAGCCGCCGGCGGCGTGCGCCGTGCACTGATGCAAGGTGACTGGCATGCCGTGTCCGCACAGATCAATCTGGAATGGGAGGCGCGAAAGACGCTGGCGCCCGGCGTCACCACACCCATGATCGAAGGGCTCATCGCCGGGGCATTCGCGGCGGGCGCACGTGCCGCGAAAGTGTGCGGCGCCGGTGGAGGCGGATGTTTATTCTGCCTGGCCGATCCTGCGGATGTGCCGAAGGTGCAGGATGCACTGACCGCCGGGGGCGCGCGTATCCTGGAGTACCGTATAGAGACCGAAGGACTTCGCGTGCATTCCACCTAGATGTCCCTGCGTCTTTGATCAAATGAAAGGGCCGTTTACTTCGTGGCGTGGTTTGCTGTCTCGACGCAGAGGCACGGAGCCGCAGAGACACGCACGGAGAAATGCATCTCTCTGTGTGCGGCGTAAGTGGACTCTGCGGCAGCCGTCTACGTCGACGGCTGCCCGTGCCTCCGTGTTGCGGATTTCTCTGCGGCTTTGCGTCTTTGCGTCGTGGCGGTGAGACATGGAGAACTTGGCGATCGCGCGCATCTTCTCGGAGATCGCCGACCTGCTCGAGATCAAGAGCGAGAACCCGTTCAAGATTCGAGCGTATCGCAACGCGTCGGACACGATCGCCCACGCCACCGTGACGCTTGCGTATCTGAACGAAGATCAGCTGCGCGCAATCCCCGGCATCGGCAAGGAGCTGGCCTCGAAGATCCGCGAGATCGCCGAGACGGGCGAAGCGCGCTATCACCAGGACCTGCTGGCGCACTTTCCTCCCACAATGCTGGATCTACTTCACCTTCAAGGGGTCGGACCGAAAACCGTAGCGCTCCTGTATACCGAGCTCGGCATCACGACGATCGAGGCGCTCGAGGCCGCGTGCGGCGATGGGCGTGTACGCGCACTGAAGGGGCTCGGACCGAAGAAGGAGCAACTGATCCTCCGGGCGTGCGCCGAGCGCAAGCAGTACACAGGCCGTCATCTGCTGCCCGACGCCGCGGAGGCAGCCGGCCTGCTCCTGAATTACCTGCGGGCGGAGTGCCCGACCGTGGTGTTCGACAATGTCGGCAGCATCCGGCGCAGTGCGGAGACATCCGGCGACATCGACATTCTCGCCACCGGCCAGGACCCCCACGTGATGTCGACGTTCACCATGTACACGCTGGTCGAGCGGATCATCGGCCAGGGGGACACGAAGTCGAGCGTCCGGCTGTGGGGCGGCTTTCAGGCCGATCTTCGGCTCGTGCCCGCAGAAAGCCGCGGGGCGGCCATGCAGTACTTCACCGGCTCGAAATCACACAACATCGCGCTGCGCGACAGGGCGATCGCGCGCGGCTTCAAGCTGAACGAGTACGGACTGTTTCGCGTGGACGATGGGTCGATGGTGGCTGGGCGGGAAGAGGCGGAGATCTATCGCGCTCTCGGCCTGGCGGCCATCCCGCCCGAGCTGCGTGAAGGGCGCGGCGAGATTGACGCGGCGGAACAGGGCGGACTGCCCGACCTCATCAGGCTCGAGGACATACGCGGCGATATCCACTGCCACACCACTGAGACCGACGGCCGTGAAGACATCGAAACCATGGCGATCGCGGCACGCGAGTCGGGACTCGAGTATCTGGCGATCACCGACCACAGCAAGGCGCTGGCGATGGCGAACGGGCTCGACGAGCATCGCGCACTCGCGCACGCACGGCGTGTGCGGGATATCGGCGAGCGCCTCGAAGGCATCACTCTGCTGGCCGGCATCGAGTGCGACATCCTGCCTGATGGGTCGATGGATCTCGCCGATGACTGTCTCGCGGAGCTCGACGTCGTCGTGGCATCCGTCCATTCGGCATTCAATCAGGACGAGGCGCAGATGACAGAGCGCCTCTTGAGGGCCGTCGCCAACCCGTTCGTCGATATCATCGGCCATCCGACCGGCCGCATCCTGCTTCGTAGAAATCCCTACAAGCTCGACGTGGGACGTCTGATCGCTGCCGCCGCGGACGCAGGCGTCGCACTCGAGATCAACTGTCAGGTCGATCGGCTGGATTTGTCCGACGGCAACGCGAAAGCGGCACGCGACGGCGGCGTAAAGCTCGTGATCAGCACAGACGCGCACGGCATCGGCGGACTGAGGCTGATGAAATGGGGTGTACAGGTCGCCAGGCGCGCCTGGCTCAGCAAGGAGGATGTGTTGAACACGAGGAGTGTGGAGGACTTCAGGGCGGGACTGAGGAGGAATCGGAGAGGAGTGTAAGGAAAACCGAAGAAGGAAAAACGAATAGAGCCTGCGCGGGTTTACGTCGCGCGGCTTCGATCTCTATTCCTTTTTCGTTTTTCGGTCTTCGTTTTCGTTGTCCACTTACCCTGCCTGGCCCAGTCCGATCGCATCTGCGACAGGCCGTCCATGTAAACCGCAACCCTTTCTCGTTCCTGTTCGGTCGACATCGATTTCAGCAGATCGATGGCCTTGGCGAAGTCTGCTTTGATGGTGAGGCGAGTGGTCTGGTAGTACAGGCGCTTGATTTCGGCCAGCTTGTCGTCGGCCGAGAGCATCCGAATCATTTTTTCTCGTTCGCCTCGGTCATGCGCTTGCGCACGGCGAGCTTGAGCGGTTCCTGCAGGTTTCGGTCGAGCGCGATCATCTTCAGATCGCGATCGGAGAGCCGCTGGACGAACCGCATCGACACCGCGAGCGGCGTCTTCGGATTCTTCGTCAGCGCCGCGACGACACCGTAGTTCTTGATCCACGCGCGATTCATGCCGATAGTCCGCAGGATTTCTTCGGAGACGTTCGCCAGTTTGGCGAAGTTCTCGACCTCTGACTCGGTGAGCTTCGGGCTGCTCAGCACGGCTGCCGATACGAGCTTGTTCGGATCGCGGATGAGAATCGCCCGCTCGGACTTGGTGCCTTTCATCGCGGCCTTCATGCGCCCGCCTATGCCGAGCAGAGACAGCCGCTGCCCGATACTCTGCGGGTCGGCCTCCTCGTCGGGCGCGTCTGCAGGTGCCGCGGACGCTGCGGCCTCGGCATCGATCAACGGTACATCGCTGGCGTCCCCGCCAGGCAGCGGTTCGATGCCTCGGCTGCGAAAGAAGTCGCGCAATCCCTCGGGAACGTCCGATCGTCCGAGGAACCCGGCCATCGATTCACTGGGAATGGAGGACAGGGTCGCTTCAGCCGCGCCTCGCACCTCCGGGTCGGCATCGTCTGTGAGCAACGCGAGCAACCCGATTTGCTCCAGCGCGCGAGGAGCCAGCGCGCCGCTGGCCGCCAGCAAACGAACGTCTTTGGCGACTTCCCCACGTCTGAAGAAATCGAGCAGCGGGCTGCGGAGTCCAGGATCCATCAGGGTGTCAGAAACTCTTGCACGTTGACGAGGGTGATGCGCGTGCTCACGACTTCTCCGGGGGCGCCGAGGGCCTTGCCTGCGCGTCCGTTCAGCTTGTAGGCGAACGCTCCGGCGTCACCGACATTGAGCACGATCTGATCCTTGGCAACGACAGCCCGTTTTTCGCCGGCGCGCATCATCCCCGAGAAGATCCGTTCACCGTCGGCATTGACCGACACCCAGCAGGTAGCCCTGGGTGAGATTTCCATCGAGAGACTTGACGCCTGCGCCGGCAGCGCCGGCTGCGGCGCAGCGGGCGCCTCCGACTGTTCGGCCGGCGGCGGAGCGGGGGATGTCTCAGTTGAAGACGCGTGCGATTCGGCTGTCCGATCGGCCGCTCCCCGCGTCCGCTGGGTGCCGTAGTAAATCACGAGCCCGATGATCGGCAGGCTCACGAGCGCGAGCCGCAACGCGGTCGCGACGGCTCTTCGATCGCTGTCGAGCTTCTCGCCGTCCTCGATGCCGGTGTGGTGCGCTGTCGTCATTGCCGCGTCAGCGGGCAACTCGGCGATGAAGTCGTGAATCGTGCGGTCAGGATCGAGTCCGACTTCCTGCGCGTACGCGCGGATGAACGCCCGTGTGAAAATTCCACCGGGCAGTCGCGACAGATCGCTTCGTTCGAGCGCTTCAAGTGACATCACCGAAATGCGCGTGCTCGTCGCGATTTGCCGCAAAGACACACCGCGCTTCTCACGCGCTTCACGGAGGCGGGCGCCAACTGTTCGGGCGGGGGGACCCTGCGGCATCAGATGTATGCCCGCCTTCGCGCGAAGCGCTTCGGCGGGTCTCGCCGTCGCCCTGGGCGGAGGCGGACGGCCAATGTTAGGAAACCGCCTCGCACGTGTCAAACGCCCGCCGCAGCGCGGCCGCGATTGTTTGCAGATGGCGATCGGCTGACATCCCGGGCGGCGGCACGAAGAGGCCTATGCCGGCGATCCCTGCAGCCCCGGCGCGAGCGACGTCGGCGGCTCGCTCGACCGTGATGCCTCCGATCGCAAGCACGGGAACGCCAACCCGGGTGGCCGCGGACAATTCGGCGAGCGTCGAGACAGGATGATCCGCGCTCTTGGACCGTGTCGGGTACAGCGTACCGAACAACAGGTAATCAACGCTGCCGGCGCGCACCACCTCAGCGGATTCTTCCGAGCCATGTACCGCTCTGCCGATGAGAAAGCCGTCGCCTGCAAGGGACCGGACCGCCGCCGCCGCTATCGAATCGCCGCGGAGATGCACGCCGTCAGCGCCTGCAGCTATCGCCACGTCGACGCGATCGTTGACCAGCACTTTCGTGGCCGTCCCGTGCACTGCGCCGACGCATCGCCTCACCAACTCGGCCAGCGGGCGCGCGTCGAGATCGCGTTCGCGCACGTGGATGAGATCGATGCCAGCGCGTGCAGCGGCGGCAACCAGATCAACGAGCCGATCGACATCGTCGGACGCGGTCGAGAGCCGGCGGCGGTCGGTCACAAGGCAGATCATGACTGCTCGATGGTTTTCATCGTTTCGAGGCGCCGCCGCTCGAGCAGCACCGATGCCAGCTCGGTGAAACCCATGAGCAGATTCACCACGCCCAGGCCGGACACCCCGCCCCTGATGTAGTTGTTGCGAACGATTTCGTGCAGCGCGGGAAAGGCGATGAGAAAGTAATTCCGCTCCCAGAACGGAGACCATGGGACCAGCACGAGGAGCAACCCGACCTCGATGAAGTACGCCACCAGCAGAAGACGCTTGAGCATCAACTGCCCATTTGCACTTTGAGCTGCTCGAGGCGGCTCGGCACGTCGCGATATTCGCCGGCTTCGGCCTGCAGCTCGAGCAGGACGGCCAGCGCCCTGGCACCCTCGCCGTTCGCTTCCAGTACGCAGGACAGGTCGTACAGCAACGCATGGTGCGCCATGAGCGACGGGGCGGGAGCTTCGACTGCCCGCTCATACCATTCGATCGCGCGCGTATGGTCGCCGGCGTCACGATACGCCTTCGCGAGCATGGCACCGGCGCGGAAACGATGCCGCGGCGATTGCGCAGCTACTTCGAGTGCTTTCAGAGCCTCTTCCTGCATGCCCATGTCGACATACGTCGCGGCCATCTTGAAATGCTGTTCCGCCGTTTCGGGCGATGCATCCTGTCCGGCGTCCTCGCGAAGCCCGTCGAGGACGCTCTCGATCGGCGGAGCGGATTCTGCAGACGACGTGTCTGCCTGATCGTCGCGCAAATCGTGGAGGAAATCGCTCAAATCCACTTCGCGCGATTCGGGCTTCGAGGTCGCGGCCGGCGATTGCTCGATCGGCGTGATGTCCCCATCTAACTCCAGCTCGCCGCCCGCCTGCATCAGATCCGGCTCAGTTGGAGGCGCGACCGGCATCGGGGCCATTTCAGCTCCGCCCGGGTCGGCAGGCCACATGTAGTCGGTGCTGGTGAACGGAGATTGACCGCTCAAGCGCTCGGCGATGATGGCGTCGATGTCCGTCTCGCCAAGCAACGCGAGCGCCCGGCGGAATCGCTCGATGTTCGCGCGATCCCACGGTTCGCGTGCGACCAAATCCTCGGCAATCACGCGCGCCTCAGTGCCGGCGCCGACGATCAGATACGCATCGGCCAGCTGTACCTGCGCGCTGTGCATCGTCGCTTCCAGCCCGCCATCTACGCATATCTCGACCAGCCGCATCAGCGCGGGTATGTGATTCGGCACACGGTTGACGAACTCGTTCAACGCCGCGGCCGCCGACCCCCACTCCTCGGCCGAAATCGCGGCGCGCGCCGCCACCTCGATGCACTCGTACCCCGCGTCGGGATGCACTTCGGCCACCGAGCACCCGAGGATGACCAGCGCGTCACGACGGCTGGGATCGTCGACGAGCATCTGCTCCAGCAGCGCGGTACCCTCGGGGATGTGGCCATCCCGCAGCTCCATCTCAGCCAGCAGCCAGAGCAGTTCGGGATCATTGCCGGCGACGTCGGCCGTGAGCAGTCCTCGGGCTGCGTTCATATCGCCGCGCGCCACGAAACGCTTGACCAACTCCAACCGAATGGAAGCATCTGCGGGATCGGCGTCGGCAGCGCTCGCGAGCACATTGAGGCCTTCATCGTCGCGTCCCAGCTGGAACAACTCGGACGCCAGGTGCCGCAGTTCCTCCGTGCTCGTCGCGAACTGGCACGCCGCGTTGAAATCGCCGCGGGCCACATAGGCCTGAACCAGCAGCTTCCGCAGCGACATGTCAGCGGGGTCGATTAATGCAGCTTCGGTCAGCAGCGGCAGCGCCTCCGCATCCTTCCCCTTCTCCTTGAGGTCGGCGGCGAACTGCTTCAGGCGCTCGACCGCGGCTTTCGGATCACCGAGCTCGACGCGTGCGCGTACGCCCGACAGGCGTGTCTCCAAGTCAGCACCGTCGAGGTCGCCAAGACGTATGCGCACTTCGGCTTCGCCGCGGGTGTCGCCCCTGGCCCGCCTGCGTTGCGCCAGCGCGTTGAAATTCGAGCGAGCGTCGACCAGCAGGCCCTGTCTCGCCGAAATGTTGCCGAGATGCCACATGGCCCGCTCTTCGTCGGGCTTGATCTTCAGAATTTTTCTGTAGAGTGCGACCGCTTTTGGGAAGAAGCCTTCGTTGGCAAGGCGCGTGGCGATCTCGTCGTACTGGGCGACGGCCTTTTCAAGCTGGCCGGCGCGGAAATAGAGATCTCCCAGGGTGTTGGCAGTGTTCCAGTCGGAAGGCTGGTCCTCGATCACCGCGCGGTATTCCGCGATGGCCAGATCGAGCTTCCCTTGGCGGAGCAGCTTCTCCGCTTTGCGGAGCGTTCCCTCGCGATCAAATGGCACAGGCAGCAATCCCGAAAATGGAAGGCAAGATCAGCTCGCCTACGCGCCGCAGGCGTTTCGGCGAAGCGCGCCGAAGACGGTGGCGGAGGCGGTCAGTCAATCGTATCAAACTCCAGCGGCAGGGATGGTGGACTGAACGATCGGCGGTGCACGTCGGAATAACCAAATTGCCGGACGGCGGCGAGATGATCCGCCGTCGCGTAGCCTTTGTGTCGATCAAAGCCGTAGCGCGCATCCTGCTTATGTAATTGCCGCATCTGACGGTCGCGCGTCACCTTCGCCACAATCGAAGCCGCCGCGATGGCGGAGCACCGCTGATCGCCGTGGACGACCCCTCGCTGAGCCATCATCAGGTCGGGAATGCGGAACGCATCCACGAGGACGAGATCAGGAAGTGGTGCCAGCATCATGACCGCCCGACGCATCGCCTGCAGCGACGCCTGATGGATATTAATCGTGTCTATCTCGACCGGCGAGGCCTCCGCCACCGCCCATGCCAGCGCCCGCGCGGTGATTTGCTCGAATAAAGCTTCACGCTCTGCCGGCGGGACGGTCTTCGAGTCGCTGAGACCCGCAATGTGCCGATCAGGATGCAAGACGACGGCCCCTGCGACGACGGGGCCCGCGAGGCATCCCCGACCGACCTCATCGACCCCGCACACGCGGTTGAATCCCAGCTTGCGCAGGACGTTCTCGAGCGTGCGCGTGGCAGCTACGCGGGTCATACGCAGGGCGTGACTTACTTCGCCCCTTCGCGCATGCGTGCCGCCTTGCCCTTCAGGTCGCGGAGGAAGTACAGCTTGGCGCGCCGCACCTTGGCGGAGCGGACGACTTCGACCTTCTGAATGATCGGCGAGTGCAGCGGGAAGATACGTTCGACGCCCTGGCCGAACGAAATTTTGCGCACGGTGAACGACGCCCGTACACCGCCGCGATGCATGCCGATAATGATGCCCTCGAACACCTGAATGCGCTCTTTGTCGCCCTCGCGCACCTTGACGTGCACCTTGACGGTGTCCCCGGCCTGCATCTGCGGCCGCTTTGTAATGTGTGTTTTTTCTACGACGTCAATCGCGCCCATGGGCGACTCCCTTCTTCGCTTCCATTAACTCTCGCAGGATTTCCTGCTCTTCCACATCGAGTTCGGCGTCGGCCAGCAAATCGGGCCGTCTCAACAGCGTCAACTCCAACGCCTGCCGCTTGCGCCACTTTCGAATCTCGCCATGATGCCCTGACACCAGAACATCGGGCACTTTCCATTCCCGAAACTCGGCCGGGCGCGTGTAGTGCGGGTAGTCGAGCAGCCCGCGCGAGAACGAATCGCCTGCAACCGAGTCTTCGTCTCCTACGACCCCGGGGATGAGCCTCGCAACGGCATCGACGATGACGAGCGCGGGCAGTTCGCCGCCGCTGAGCACGAAGTCGCCGATCGACATCTCTTCGGTCGCGAGCCTCTCGCGCACCCGATCGTCGATGCCTTCGTATCGGCCGCAAAGAATCACAACGCGATCCAGGCCGGCCAGCCGTCCGGCTTCGGTCTGCGTGAAGCGCCTGCCGTGCGGCGACACCAGCACGATGGCCTGCGGCTCTCCGGCGTCTTCCCGTATCGCGTCGACGGCCTTGAAGAGCGGCTCCGGCTTCAGCACCATCCCCGGTCCGCCGCCGTACGGCACATCGTCTACGGTGCGATGCCGATCCTCAGTGAACTCTCGCAAATCGCGCGCGCGCACGGCGAGCACATTGCGCTGAATCGCCCGTGCGAGAATCCCATCGCTGAGTGCGGCCTCGATCATCCGCGGAAAAATCGTGACGATATCGAAACGCATGAATCTAGAATCGTTGACGTTTCGTCACGTTCACGTCGAGCAACCCTTCCGGCGGCGCGACGACGATTGTCCGTCGCGCCACATCGATTGCCACGCAGATACCTTCCACCATCGGAATCAGCACGTCGCCGTTCATGCTGTCGACGACAAGCCGGCTACCGGCCCCGTCGCCCTCGATATGTTTCACCGTCCCAATCGTGTGGCCGTCTGCCGTCGCGACCGAGCATCCCATGAGATCGTGGTGATAAAACGTACCCGTTGGCAGCGGCTGCAGCGCCTCGACCGCGATCCGAAGCTCGGTGCCCGCCAGCGCCTCTGCCGAGTCCATCGTTCCGACGCCGGCCAGGCCGATTATCGGTCGCCCGCGATGAAACCGGACACTCTCAACCGTGACCGACTCCGGCGCGTCGCCACGCAGAATGTGCAGCGTCGAGCCCGGCTTGAATCGCTCCTCAGGAAAATCGGTAGCCGGATCCACGATGACCTGCCCGCGATTGCCGTGAGCCCGCGCGATGCGCCCCACCAGCACCATGTCGTCCCAGGCATTCATCGGCTGCGGGCTTCGGGCTCTTAGTCCAGCACTTCGAGCGAGACTTTCTTACCGAGACGCTCACCCGCGATCGATGCGAGTGTACGCATCGCCTGGATCGTACGTCCCTGCCGGCCAATCAGTTTTCCGACATCCGGAGGCGCCGCCGACACTTCGATCAGGGTCGTGCCCTGATGCTCGGTTTCGGTTACCGATACGCGCTGCGGCGAGTCAGCGAGCGCCTTTGCGATCGTTTCGATAGCCTCACGGACGGCCATTACGCCGTCGCGCCCGCTTTACCCGTCGCCTTGCCCGCCGCCGTGGCCGCGGGGATCGTCAAGTGCCGCTTCAAGAGCGTGCGCACGGTGTCGGACAGCTGTGCACCCTTGCCAACCCAGTGATCGATCCGTTCACGATCGATGTCCACTTTCGCCGGCTTCGTCCGGGGATTGTAGTGCCCGACGATTTCCACGAAGCTGCTGTCGCGCGCGATGCGCGAGTCGGTCACGACGACGCGGAAGAACGGCCGCTTCTTCGAGCCCATCTTTCTCATGCGAATCACTAACATTAACTACCTCACTCCTTTTAGCTATCAGCTATCAGCTGTCAGCTCTCAGTAGCCGTGAGCTCTCAAAGCTGAGAGCTGATAACTGAAAGCTACTCACCGCCGCCCCATCATCGAGCCCAGCTTCGCGCGAGCCTTCCAGTCAGGCTTGCCACCGGCCATCCCACCCATCATCTTCAGCATCTTGCGCATCTGCACGAACTGCTTCAGCAGCCGGTTCACTTCCTCAACTGTCGTTCCGCTGCCACGGGCGATGCGTTTGCGCCGGCTGCCGTTGATCAGGTCGCTCCGGCGGCGTTCGTGCGGCGTCATCGAATTGATCATCGCCTCGATGCGGTCGATCTGCTTGTCGTCGGGTTTCTGCTGCGCGAGCTGTTTGATGTTCCCCATGCCGGGGATCATCCCGATGATCTGCTCGAGCGGGCCCAATTTCTTGATGGACTGCAGCTGCGCCTTGAAATCTTCCAGCGTGAAATCGTCCTTGCGGACCTTCTCTTCGAGCTTCTGGGCTTCCTCGATATCGATCGCCTGCTCCGCCCGCTCGATGAGCGAAAGGACGTCGCCCATGCCCAGCAGCCGCGAAACGAGCCGGTCCGGATAGAACTGCTCCAGATCTTCGAGCCGCTCCCCGCTGCCCACAAACGCAATCGGCACACCGACGACAGCGACGACCGACAGCGCCGCGCCGCCGCGCGCATCGCCGTCGAGCTTGCTCAAGATGACGCCGCTGACGCCGAGCCTGCGATTGAATTCGCCGGCGCTCTTGATGGCGTCCTGGCCCGTCATCGCGTCCGCGACGTACAGCAGATCGGACGCCTGCGTCGTGTCGCGAATCGACTCGAGCTCCCCCATCAATTCGTCGTCGATATGCAGCCGGCCCGCCGAGTCGATAATGACGACGTCGTAGCCGAGGTTCGTGGCTTCGGCGACGGCGCCCTTCGCGCGCGCGACGGGATCCATTTGCCCCGCCGGATCGTGGACGCGAACGCCGAGTCCGGCCTTCTGGGCCACCACGTTCAACTGCTGGATTGCTGCCGGCCGCTTGACGTCGGTGGACACCAGCAAAGCGTGCTTTCCCTGCTTCGTCAGCCACTTCGCCAGCTTGCCGGCGGTCGTGGTCTTGCCCGCGCCCTGAAGACCGAGCAGCAGAATGACGCGCGGCCGCTTGGCGCTCGGTTTCAGCCCGCCTTCGGTATCGCCGAAGAGCGCGACCATCTCGTCGCGGACGATTTTGACGACCTGCTGCGACGGCGACAGGCTGCGGAGCACATCCTGCCCCAGGGCGCGATCACGCACGCGATCGACGAACGCCTTGACGACCTTGAAATTGACGTCCGCTTCGAGCAGCGCCAGACGGATCTCTCGGAGCGCGGCCTCCACGTTCTCGGGAGTCAGCCGCGTCTCACCCCGAAGGGTCTTGAAAACGTCTTGAAGGCGGTTGCTGAGCGAATCGAACATCTCGGGAACTCTATTCGCGCTAACGTGCTCTAGCGCAAACGCTTATCGTAACGGATGACAGGGGAAACTGTCAATGAATACGGGCTTCAGGCTCCCGGCTGCAGGCTCTTGGCCAGGCCAGGAGCCCGAAGGCAGGAGCCGGCAGCCTAACGCTCCGCGGCCTCGTACGAATGCGACAGGTCGGTGTAGCCGTTCATCGCCAGGCGGCATGACGGTCCAGTACCGGCAAAGCTGGCGAGATGGAAGCGCATCTTCGGCACGTAGACGATGTCCCCTTGATCGGCTTCGAACACCGGCATGCCTTCGATGTTGTAGCGAATCTTGTTGAGGAGGATGAACCAGAACTCGGCGCTCTCCGGATGGAAGTGCCCTTTGTTGGTCAGCGGCGGCGGCGCGATGCCGGGGCCGATGATGATGTTCGCCACCGCCCGATCGTCGTGCACGAAGCGGCGCTGCTTCTCGGTGCCGGCCACCACGGCATTGAAATCGATGAACGGTTTGTTGCCTTCGGCATAGGCGCCCTTGCCGGGCAGGCGTACAGGGACGAAGTTGAAACCGGCAACGGGCACTGGCTTCCCGTCCATCGGATACATCTTCCGCGCCTTCGCAATGTTGACCTCGTATCGCAGCGAGGGCCGATCACCTACCGTTTCCATCTGGTACATGTTGCGATACGGAACCTGGACCAGGTATCCCTTGGACGCGACAAACGGCTCCTGCCCGTCGATCGTGAAGCGAATCTGACCGTCCTGCACGACCCACCACTCGCGGGTGTCCGCATTCATGCGGCGCTCCGTTTTTTGACCGGGCCCCATGGAAATGTAATCGGCATGCAGGTTGTCGTCGTCGACGACCGGCTCAACCCAATCGGTCTTTCCTTTGTGCTTTGCCAGTACGTCCGTCAGTTTCGTATGCGCTTTGTGGGGCGCCACATATTCGCTGAGCTTCGTCGCTTTCGGCGCGAGCACGAACTGCTCCTGAGGACCGGCGCCGCGCGCGGGCGCGGGTGCCTCCTGCGCCGACACGACCGCGAACCCGGCGACGACGAGGGAAAGACCGAAGATGCGCTTCATCATGGCGGCTCCTACTTTTTACTTTCTACTTTTTACTTTTTACTTTCTACTTTTTACTCACACCGACGACAGCTTGTGTCCGAGCTTGTCTTTCTTAGTTTTGAGATATCGCCGCGTCGAGTCCGAGGCCGGAATTTCCAGCGGAATCCATTCCGAGATGCTCAATCCGTACCCCTCGATGCCCACCAGCTTGCGCGGATTATTACTCAGCAGGCGCATCGTCCGCACGCCCAGATCCCGGAGGATCTGCACGCCGATACCGTAGTCGCGCTGGTCTGCCTTGAAGCCGAGCTTCTCGTTCGCCTCGACCGTGTCGAGCCCCTGGTCCTGCAGCTCATACGCGCGAATCTTGTTCGCCAGCCCGATCCCGCGCCCCTCCTGGTTGAGATACAGCAGCACTCCGCGCCCTTCTTCTGCGATGCGGCGCATGGCGCCCTCCAACTGATCACCGCAGTCGCATCGGAGCGAGTGCAGCACGTCGCCAGTCAGGCACTGCGAGTGGACGCGAACCATGATGCCGGCGCCGTCGCCGACTTCTCCAAACACAAGCGCGATGTGCGTCTGTTTGTCGAGCTGGTTTTCGAATGCGTGTACTTCGAACTCGCCATACTCGGTCGGCAGCCTGGCTTTGGCGACCGCCTTTACCATCGACTCGTTGTGCATGCGGTACTTGATGAGATCCGCGATCGTGATCATCAGCAGCTTGTGCCGCTTCGCGAATTTCGTCAGCTCGGGCACACGTGCCATAGAGCCATCGTCGTTCATAATTTCGCAGATGACGCCGGCCGGATACAGTCCGCCGATGCGCGCCAAATCGACCGCCGCCTCCGTCTGGCCCGCGCGAACCAGCACGCCGCCCGGCTGGGCGCGCAGCGGAAACATATGGCCCGGACGCGCGAGGTCTGATGGCCGGGTGCGCGGGTCGATGGCGGCGAGCACCGTGTTGGCGCGATCACCCGCGGAAATGCCGGTGCTCGTGGAATGCTTGGCCTCGATCGTCACGCAGAACGCCGTGCCGAGCCGAGCCGTGTTCTGGTTCACCATCAGCGGAATTTCGAGCTCGTCGAGGCGGTCGCCGGTCATCGGCATGCAGATGAGCCCGCGTCCGTATTTGGCCATGAAGTTGATGGCTTTGGGGGTCACCTTGTCGGCGGCCAGGGTCAGGTCCCCTTCGTTCTCGCGATCTTCGTCGTCGCAGACGATGATGATTTCGCCGGCACGGAATGCGTTGATGGCATCTTCGATGCGAGCGAATGGCCCGGATTTCTTGCGGCCCTTGGCGATTTTCAACGGTGCAGTCATATCTTCTGTCCCATCAGTTCGACAGCACGGAGGACGTACTTGCCGACCATGTCGCATTCGAGGTTCACACGATCGGCCGGGCGGCGGTCGCGTAGATTCGTGTGCGACCAGGTGAACGGCACAATCTGAACATCAAGGGTCGTCGTCTCGAGCCTGGCGATCGTCAGGCTGATCCCGTCGAGCGCGATCGACCCGCGATGGATGAGATAGGGCGCGAGCGCGGCCGGATAGCCGACCGTCACCCACCAGAAATCCGCTTCTGGACGGATTGATTCGATCGTTCCCATCGCGTCAACATGCCCAAGCACCAGATGGCCGCCGAATCGTCCGTCGGCGCGCATGGCACGTTCGAGATTCACGAGCGAGCCCGATTTCAGGTCGCCGAGGCTCGTCACCTTCGCCGTTTCTGGCCCGATCTCGGCCAGGAACGATCCTGACGTGCTTTCCACCACGGTGAGGCAGGCGCCGTTCACAGCCACGCTTTCGCCCACCTGCAGGGCGGCCGCGATTCCGGTGGCAATGCGAAGACTGTAGCCCGCGGCACTCGGCGTGAGGTCCGCAATTTCGCCGACGGATTCAATCAATCCCGTGAACATAGCCTTCCATGAACACATCAGGCCCGAGCGGCACGACACGGCGATCCACGAGCGCGGCGACAGATACGGTATCGGCATCCAGCCATGGGAGGGCTTCCTCACCAAGTGCGAGCGGCGCGACGTACAAATGCACGGCGTCCACCAGTCCGCTTTTCCACGCGGCAGCCTGAAGCGCGACACCCCCTTCGAGAATGAGCGACATCAGCTGGCGATCGCCAAGCCGGCCGAATGCCTCGCGCAGCCCGCCACTGCCGATCGGCTCCAATTCGGCGCCGGCCTGCTGCAGCTCGCGGGCACGGCCGCCATGGCGTTCGATGCTGTCGGGCGTTGTCACGATTATGACCGGTCCCTCGTCGAGCGTCGAGAAGACCCGGGCGGCCGGGGAGACCCGCAGCCGCCGATCGAACAGCACACGCGTCAGAGGACGGCGTCGATGGACTTCACGGGCCGTAAGCAGCGGATCGTCCGCGAGCACGGTTCCTGATCCCACCGCGATGGCATCGACCTCGGCGCGGAGCGCGTGGGCGTGACGTAGTGAATCGTCAGAGCTGATTCGGGTGCGTTGTCCCGCCTTCGCCGCCACTCGGTTATCCAGACTTGTGGCAGCTTTCATGACGACGAACGGCCGATGCAGAGACTTGAAGGTGAAATACGCGCGGTTCAGCCGGAGCGCGCGCTCCCGGCCGACGCCGATGGATACGTCCAGCCCCTTCTGACGCAGAAACTCGAACCCGCGGCCGCTGACGCGCGAATCCGCGTCAACGGTGGCCGCAATCACGCGCGAGATGCCGGCCGCCGCAACCCGCTCGACGCAGGGTCCCGTCCGGCCCACGTGACAGCACGGCTCGAGCGTGCAATACAGGAACGCGCCGCGTGAAAGGTCGCCCGCCTCGTCGAGGGCCGATACTTCCGCATGCTTCCCGCCTGCGCGCTCGTGGTAACCCTGTCCGACAATCGTGCCATCCTCGCGCACGACAACCGCCCCGACCATTGGATTCGGGCTGGTGGTTCCTCGCCCCCGTTCAGCGAGGTCCAGGGCGCGATTCATGTACTCCAGGTCGGAGAGCATTTTAGAACCGCTGTTCGAACAGCGCGTCCACGTACTCATTCACGTCAAACGGAATCAGATCGTTGATCGTTTCCCCGACGCCGACGTACCGGATTGGCAGCTTCAGCTCGCACGCGATGGCGACCGCCACGCCGCCTTTCGCCGTCCCATCGAGCTTGGTCAGGATCACGCCGTTGACGCCGGCAACGTTCATGAACTCGCGCGCCTGGCTCAATCCGTTCTGGCCGACAGTGGCGTCGAGCACAAGCAGCACTTCGTGCGGTGCGCCGATGACCTCGCGCGCGGCGATCCGTCGAATCTTCTCCAGCTCGTTCATCAGGTTCACCTTCGTGTGCAGGCGCCCCGCCGTATCCACGAGAATCGGATCCCGTCCCCGGGCTTTGCCCGAGGCAATCCCGTCGAACACGACTGCTGCGGGATCGGCGCCTTCTCGCGCACGAATGAGATCGACACCTGCACGCGTGGCCCAGATTGCCAACTGTTCCACGGCCGCGGCCCGAAACGTATCCGCTGCCACGACGAGCGGCTGCTTGCCCGACGACTTGAGCAGCTGCGCCAGTTTGCCGACCGTCGTCGTCTTTCCGGTTCCATTGACGCCGACGATCAACACCACGTGGGGCAGGTGCCCGTTCGATTCCGCTCCTGGCGCCGCCGACACCGACGCGAAGATCGCGCGGATCTCGTCCTTGACGGCGTCGCGCAAACCCTTGCCCGTCGCGGTCTGTTGTTGCACCGCCGTAATGATGCGGGCGGTCGCCGCCACGCCGACGTCGGCCATGATCAAGAGCTCTTCGAGCGCGTCGATTGTGTCCACGTCGATCGGCCGCCCCTTGCGCGCCGGCGACTCCGACTGCGACACGATTTCGTCGAACCGTTCGACGATCTGCTGCTTGGTTTTGGAAAGACCCTCGCGGATGCGATCGAAAAAACCCATTAGGTGACTTCGGTTTTCTGCGGGCGGAGCATCAGCTCTTCGACGGCGGCAGCTGCGCTGCGATGGCCAGCGAGCACCTCCGCCATCTGGGTCGCGATCGGCAGCTCGACCCGGTGTCTGCGGCCCAGCGCCAGTGCAGCCGACGTCGTCTTCACGCCCTCCGCCACCATCTTCATGCCGGCCACGACCTCGGAAATCGGCCTGCCACGCGCCAGTTCGATCCCGACGTGCCGGTTACGACTGAACGATCCCGTGCACGTCAGCACCAGGTCGCCTAGTCCACTCAAACCAGCCAGCGTCTCGCGGCGGCCGCCGACGGCGCACGCGAGACGCGTGATCTCCGCGAGGCCGCGGGTAATCAACGCGGCCAGCGCGTTCTGCCCCAGCCCGAGCCCTTCGACCACCCCTGCGGCAATCGCAATGATGTTCTTGAGCGCGCCGCCGATTTCCACGCCGACAACGTCCGTGCTCCCATACAACCTGAAATACGCCGCGCGAAATTCCCGCTGCACGCCTTCGGCGAGCACCGGATCGGCGCACGCGACCGACACGGCGGTCGGCAGACCTCGCGCTACCTCGATAGCGAAGCTCGGTCCCGACAGTACGGCTACCGGCCGTGCTCCGCGGACTTCCTGCGCGATCACTTCCGATACGCGCAGCAGCGTGTCCTGTTCGATGCCCTTTGTGGCACTGACGATGAGCGCCTGTCGTGAAATGAAGGGTGCCGCCGATCGGATGACGGCGCGCGTGCCGTGTGAGGGCAGCGCCGCCAGCACGATGTCGGCCCGTCGCAGCGCTTCTTCCAGCGACGCCGTCGGTAGGACGCCGGGCGGCAGGACGATGTCGGGCAGGTAGACGGCATTCGAGCGCCGCTCTTTCATCTCCTCAATCAGCTCGGCGTTTCTGCCCCACAGGCGCACATCGTGCCCCGCGCTCGCGAGGTGAAACGCGAGCGCCGTTCCCCAACTCCCCGATCCGAGCACCGCAACCGTTTTCATGCGCTTTGTCCGAGCCGCCGCTCGATGCCGGCGAACACCCGTCGCAGGTTCGATCGATGCCGATGCACGATGATGCCGGCGACGATGATGGCCGCGATGACCGTCACTTCCGGTGCACCGTACATGTACGCGAGAGGCGCAAGAATGACGGAGCCGGCGACCGACCCCAACGAGATGTATCGCGTCCACCACACGAGCGCGAGAAAAACCAGTGTCGCAATGGCGGTCGCCTGCGGCGCGAGAATCGAGAAGACGCCGCACGTGGTCGCAACCCCTTTACCGCCGCGCAGTCCTAACCAGACCGGGTAGATGTGGCCCAGTACGGCGGCGATGCCGGCCACGGCAGGGCCGGTTGCGCCGGGATCGATCTGCCGCGCCACCATGACGCTCGCGATTCCCTTGCCGACGTCGAGCGCCATGGCACTCACGCCAATCTTCTTTGTGGTGCTGCGCAGGAGATTCGCGGCGCCGACATTACCGCTGCCCTCCAGGCGCAGGTCGATGCCGCGATGACGGCGAGCGAGCAGGTACGCGAACGGGATCGACCCGAACAAGTACCCCACGCCGAGTGCGACGAATGTATTCACCGTCACGGTCTTTCGTACAAGGTAACACGCTATTCCATCAACCACCGTCTCACCATGTCGAGCGCCGCCTGCGATGCCTGAAACCTGACCATCTCGCGACCTCCGACAAAGTTGAACGTGCGAACGCGGGTGTCGACGGCGCCATTGCGCATCCAGGCGGCGGCAATCGCCACCATCCCCGCGGGTTTTTCCGGCGTCCCGCCGGTGGGGCCGGCTATTCCAGTCACTCCAACAGCGACGTCGACCCCTGCAATCCGCACCATCCCGCCGGCCATCGCCTCGGCGACGGCCTCGCTGACGGCTCCGTGAACAGCGATTAAGGCGGCAGGCACGCCGAGCAGATCGGTCTTCGCCTGATTGCTGTAGACGACGACTCCTCTGTCGACGTAATCCGAGCTTCCGGGCACTTCGGTCAGGCGCGTCATGACGAGCCCCCCCGTGCAGGACTCGGCCGCCGCAATCTTCAAACCGCGCGATCGCAGCAGCTCTCCGACCACCTGCTGCATCGTCTCGCTGCGGGTACTGAACAAGTCTCGGCCGAGCGCCGCAGTGACATCGGCCACTGCGCCGTCCAGCGCGAGGTGTCCCGCGTCGACACTCGAGGCAATCGCGGTGAGATGCAGCTCGATCTGACCGAGCGAGGCAAGAATGGTCGTCGTGATCTTCGTGGGTGCGGAGAGCCAGGTCGCGTACAGGGGCTGCATTTTCTCTTCGACGTAGGATTCGCTCTGCCCTGTGATGCGCAGCAGCCGTCGAAACAATCGAGAGGCGCCGACATGTCCGAGCAATCGTTCCTGGATGACGGCGTCGAACATCGGCTTCAGTTCTCGCGGCGGGCCGGGCAGCAACACGATCAGCTTCCGCTCGTGCTCGATCCAGAGGCCCGGCGCCGTGCCGTTCTTGTTCGGGAGCACCGCGGCGCCCTTCGGCACCATTGCCTGGCGCCGGTTGATCTCCGGTGTCCGCAGGCCGCGAGCGGCAAACCGCATCTCAATCCCTTCGAAGATGGGCGCGTGATATTCGAGCGGCCTGTCAATGAGGTCAGCGACAACGTCGCGCGTGAGATCATCGTCGGTCGGGCCGAGCCCCCCGGTCAGGATCAGCAGATCGCTCCTGTCGAGCGCATCGGACACGATGGTCCTGAGGACGTGGCGGTCGTCACCGGCGATCGTTTTCCCCTGAAGGTCGATGCCGAGCTCGTTCAGCCGCTCGGTGATGAACAGCGAGTTCGTATCGATGTGCGTGGGCGTCAGCATCTCGCTGCCCACGGCGATGACTTCGGCCCTCACGATAGCCAGCCCGGCGCGAGGCTGTACGCGCCGCGCAGCAGCAGGTTCGCGTACACGGCGGCCATGACGTCGTCGGCCATGACGCCGAACCCGCCGTGCAGGCGCTCGAGCCGCCGGGCCGGAAAGGGTTTGACAACATCGAGCGCGCGAAACAGCAGAAACCCGAGAAGGATTCCGCGCCAACCGACCGGGACCATGAACAGCGTGATGAGCATGCCCATCACCTCGTCGATCACGATGGGACCCGGATCGATGCATCGGAGTTCTTCTTCGCAAGGCCGCGTGAACACCACACCCGTCACGAGGAGCACGACGATCATGATCAGCTCGAGAGAGGGCACAGCGGCGTAACGCGCGGCAGCATGGACCGCAACCCCCGCCACCGAGCCGACGGTCCCAGGCGCAAACGGAAAGAACCCGATGTACCCGAAACTGCAGAGAAAGACTGATAGACGGCGCATGGTTGAGGCTACGTGGACGAGGGACGCACGACGCGAGTGTGTGCGAGACGATCGTGGAACGCGAGGCGATCGGCGCTGACGACGCCGGACAGAAAGCCAGCGCCCAGCGGGAGGGCTGACAGGAAGTACGCTAGCGTTCGAAGTGTGGCACGTCCGATCGGCACTTCGCTCTCTTCCTGCGAGATCACTTTGATGCCGAGCGCCATCTTGCCGATCGACTGACCACCGACCGCGGTGAAGGCGATGAAATAGCCGCCATTCAGCAGCAGAAGGAACGCGGCGAGCGGCAGGGGCGGCAGCTCGAAGATCTGCGCGGTCGCCATCCCGAGCAGACGCAACGTCAAATACAGGACAGCCGCGTCCAGCGCAGCGAGAAGCCCGACGTCGAGCAGCGCCGCGAGGATACGGCTCGACGGCGCGGCCAGCGCGTCGCCGATCGTGACATCGGAACGCAACGAGCCGAACCCGTTTCCAATCACCGCTGCGGGCGGTTCCTCGAACAACATGTCCGCCGGCGGGGGTGTTCGTGCGGGGCGCGGACGGGCACGGGGCACCTCAGGCGTCGCCCGTCTCACGCCCAGAGGGGCGCGCGGCGGCGCCGGAGCGCTGATCAACGGCGCATCATGTCTGGAGGCGCCGAAGCGTTCAGTTGAACCTGCCCGATCGTGGGTCTCTGCGTGCGAAGGAGAAAACAACGGCAGATCGTCAGCCTGCGGCGCTTCGGGCGCCCCGATGATGCGATCGAGATCGAAGGGCGGCCTCGTTTCGGATTCGTCAGGTCCGCGATCGAGCGCAACGTCGAGAGGATCCGGCGTCGTGATGGCGAGCGAAAACTCGTAGCCGCAGTTCCGGCATCGATCGCCGCTCTCGAAGCCTAGATATCCACACTTGGGACATTTCATCAGGGATTCGGTGATGTCTGAAACGCGAGTAGCTCCCGCTGTATGGCTGCTTTCAACCTGTCGGCCTCGCCACGCAGAGGATCCGTGTGCCTCACGAGGTCGACGGCGCGTAGCGCATCGTGCAGACGCCCTGACGCAAAGAGCGACTGCGCGCGATCGAGCGCCGTTTCCGAGCTGCGCGGCACGACCAGCGGCTCCTGTACGACGCGCAACGGCGCGAGCCCATCCTGCGTTGCCGGACTGAGTGCGGCTATCCACACGCGAAGCGAACCCCACGACGCGAAGACGATTGCCGCGATAACGACCAGCGCGCTCACAGGCGCGACGCTCGCCCAGGACGACCGAGCTCGTGTGGACGTGTCGGTGCGCGGACGGAGCTGCAGTCTCGACAGCGGCGCCTCCGGTGCCGGCTGCGCAGGCGTCGCGGCGTGGATGCGGTCGATGCGCGTCAGGAATGCCAGCGCGACATCGTGCGCGCCGCCGCGCCGTACGGCCGCGTTCAGCATCTGTTTCGCCGCCTCGATGTCTCCGCGCTCGAACGCGGCGACTCCAGTGTGTACAAGCTCTTCGGATTCGCGCTGCTGCTCGGCCATGGCGCGTCGTGCACGCTCGATGTAGGCGCGTGCGCGCGCGTGATTGCGATCGAGGAACAGCGCACGCGTCCAGATATCGATGGATTGGGCGTAATCCGCGGCGAAATATTGATCGAGGCCTGCCAGCAGCAGATTCTCGATTTTGGCGTCGCGCTCGGCGTCGCCATCTGTCGAGGCGGTGTGATCGATTGGATTCGTGCGGAGCGGATCGGACATGCTCGCGAGGAAATTATGAAGCAGAATCAGCTGTGATACAAGAGCCTAATGCCCCTGATTGAGTGCGTACCCAACGTGAGCGAGGGACGCCGCGCCGACGTCATCGCTGCCCTCGGCACCGCCATCGCCGCGCCGGGCGTGCTCGTACTCGATCGATCGTCGGACCCGTCCCACAATCGCAGCGTTTACACATTTGCCGGCGAACCTGACGCTGTTCGCGACGCTGTGATTCGACTGTTCGCGGTGGCGATCGACGCGATCGACCTGCGCACGCACGACGGGGTTCATCCCCGCATCGGCGCAGTCGACGTGGTGCCCTTCGTTCCGCTGCGTGATGCCACCATGGAAGCGTGTGTGGCGCTGGCCGCGACCACAGCCGCGCTCGTCGCCGAGCGTTTTCACGTGCCCGTCTTCCTCTACGAGGAAGCGGCGTCGACCGACGATCGCAGAAGCCTGTCGAGTATCCGGCGAGGAGGTCCGGACGGCATGGCGATCCGCATGACGCAACCGGCGTGGCGCCCGGACTTCGGACCTGATCGACCGCATCCCACCGCCGGCGCCACTGCCATCGGCGCGCGCCCCATCCTGATCGCGTATAACGTGAATCTCGCAACGAACCGGCTGGGTGTCGCCAAACGCATCGCGTCGGTGGTTCGAGCCAGCAGCGGCGGCCTGGCCCATGTCAAGGCGCTCGGCATGCAGCTCGACGGTGGCATCGTCCAGGTGTCGATGAACCTTACCGACTATAAAGATACATCGATGATGACGGTGTTCGATGCGATTGCGCGCGAAGCCGCGGTCGAGGGCGTGCGCGTGCTGGGAAGCGAGATTGTCGGGCTGGTGCCGGCCGACGCATTGCCCGCGGATCCTGTGCGGAGGTTGAAGCTGCGCGCCGAAGACTTGGACCGCATCCTCGAAACTCGCCTCGAAAGGAAAAACGAAGACCGAAAAACTAATATTACGTAAATCGCAGCGGAGTGCTGCTCTGTTCGCTTTTCGTTATTCGGTATTCGTTGCAGCGTCCTCTACATCTGCGTCAGTTCTTCTTGGGACGATTCCGAATGCCCGCATTTTTCTGTAGAGATTGCTTCGTTCGACGCCCAGGACTTCGGCAGCCCGCGAGATATTGCCTTGTTGATGCGCCAGCTCCCGCAGGATGTACTCGCGCTCGAACTGATCGCGCGCGGTATGCAGCGGCACCGCGGGTCCGGTCGCGTCATCAATCAGTTTCTCTGCAGGAGCATCGCCGGCCAGAAACGCCAGATCGCGGTCGGTGATGTCATCCTCGGGCGCCATGATGACCACCCGCTCGATGACATTGCGCAGCTCGCGGATGTTGCCGGGCCATCGATACATCTTCAATCGCGCCATCGCTCCTGGTGTGATGGTCTTCGCCCGCCGGCCGTACTCGAGCGCAAAGTCGGCGACGAAGTGCTCGACGAGCAGCGGGATGTCTTCCGCGCGCTCGCGCAGCGGCGGCACGAAAATCGGGATGACGTTCAGCCGGAAATACAGATCCTCGCGAAAATTTCCGGCCCGGATCTCCGCCTGAAGGTCCTTGTTCGTGGCGGCGAGCACGCGGACGTCCACCTGCACCTTCGACGTGCTGCCAACGGGTTCGGTCACCTGCTCCTGCAGCACGCGCAGCACCTTCGCCTGCGTTTTCAGGCTCATGTCGCCGATCTCATCGAGAAAGATCGTCCCGGTGTGTGCCGCCTCGAAGCGCCCCTTGCGATCGGCCACGGCGCCCGTGAAGGCCCCCTTGACATGCCCAAACAGCTCGCTCTCGATGAGCTCTTCGGGAATGGCTGCGCAGTTCACCTCGACGAACGGCTGATTGCGGCGCCGGCTCAGCACGTGCACCGTACGCGCCACGAGCTCCTTGCCGGTACCGTTCTCGCCGAATATCAGCACGCGGCCGTTGGTGGGCGCGGCCATCGCCACCAGCTCGCGCAGCCGCCGCATGATGAGGCTCTCCCCCACCATCTTGCCCGCGCGATCGACGCGGGCGCGCAGCGCGCGATTCTCCGCTTCGAGATGACGCTGCCGCAGCGCGTTGCGAATGACGAGGACGGTTTTCTCGAGCGACAACGGCTTTTCGACGAAGTCAAATGCCCCGGCCTTGATGGCCTTCACGGCCGATTCGATGTTGCCGTGACCCGAGATCATCACGACCTGTGAATCGACCTTCATCTGCCGCAATCGCCCAAGCGTGGCGAGACCGTCGAGCCCGGGCAGCCAGACATCGAGCACGATGACGTCGAACACTTCGCGAACAACTCGATCGAGGCACTGCTCTCCCCCCTCGACCGCGTCCACGGTATAGCCTTCGTCGCGCAACACGCCGCTCAGCGCCGATCGAACGCCCGGCTCATCGTCTACGATCAGAATCGAAGCCTTATTCACTGACGCTCCTGGTTCAAGGTTCCGGTTCCTCGTTCCAGGTTCACGGGGGTACGTGGAAGTTCTGCGCACACCACCATGAACGTGGAAGTTGGAACAGGAACCTGGAACCTAGCATGGCAGCTCGATCGTGAATTTCGTCCCGCGGGGCTCGTTGTCGCCGACCTCGATCGTGCCGCCATGTTCCGCGACAATGCGCCGAACGATCGCAAGTCCGAGGCCGCTGCCGCGCCGCTTGGTCGAATAATACGGCATGAACAGCTTCTCCCGCTCGGCCGGAGGAATGCCGGGACCATTGTCGGTGACGATCAGCCGTACGAGCGACGCGCCGCCATCGTGGTGCGTCTCGATCGTGATGACGCCGGAGCGGTTCATGGCCTCGATGGCGTTGTCGACGAGGTTGATGATGACGCGCCGAATTTGTTCGCTGTCGACGCGCACCTTCGGCAGGTTTGCCGCGAAGCGGCGTTCGAAGTGCACTTCCCCGAGCAGGCCTGAATAGAGTGCGAGAGCCTCGTTCAGCAGCGCGTGCAGATCCGACGGCACCGCGCGCGGTGCCGGCATCCGCGCGAACTGCGCGAACTCGTCGACAATCGCCTTGAGCGAATCCACTTCGCCGACGATGGTCGACGTGCATTCCTCGACGAGATCGAACGTCGGCCCGGCCGTGTTGCGGAAATGGCGCTGGATGCGCTCGGCGCAGAGCTGGATTGGCGTCAGGGGGTTCTTGATTTCGTGCGCGAGGCGCCGCGCGACCTCGCGCCACGCGGCCACCTTCTGCGCGCGAATCAGCGGCGATACGTCATCGACCACGAGGACCATTCCATCGAAACCGTCGGTGTCGCGCAAGGCGGTGGCCACCGCCGCCAGCTGCAGCTCGCGATCGCCGCGCGTCAGCGGAATTTCCTGCGTCGAGGGCTCGGTCCTCCCCGTCCCGACGGCGAGCAGCAACGCGCCGAAGGGTTGAAGATCATCACGCGCGAAGACCTCCGCCGCGGGCTGCCCGACCGTTGATGCGCCAAGCCCGAGCAGCCGCATGGCCGCACTGTTGAGGGTTCTGATCTTTCCCGCCGCGTCAATCGACACGACGCCCGTTGCGATTCGCTCGAGGATGGTTTCGATATACCGGCGGCGCCCTTCGACCTCGACGTGTTTCCGCTCGAGATCGACGGTCGAGCGCTCGAGGCGACGGCGGCTCTTTCCTACCTCGCTCGCCATGCTGTTGAAGGCCTCAACCAGCGATCCGAACTCGTCGTCGCTCACAGTGCCGCGATCGACGCGGTAGTCCAGATGCCCGGCCTCGATTTCTCTGGCTGCGGTCGCGAGCTTCTGGACGGGCTCGGTGATGCGCTTGGCGAGATAGAGGCCCATCCACGTGGCGCCCACCAGAATCATGAGCGTCATCATGAGAAAGAAGGACAGGTACACGCCGAAGAGCGGACGGCGCAGCACCTGAAGATGCGTGTAGTCCTCGTAGGCGTCCTGAATGCGCCGCGCCCTCGACGCGAGCTCGCCTGTCACGAAATCACTGGCGATCACGACTGCGACCGGCGCGGCTGAGCCCGCGCGCCGAACGACGGCCGCCGCGCGGATGAGCTCGCCGGTCGTCGGCAGCTGTTCAGGCGTCGACGGTGCGATCTGGCCCGACGCCGCCTGAGCTGCCATTCGATCGGCGATCGCGCGCGAGTACCCGCGCGGTATATCGGGAGCGGGGACGTCCACATAGAACGTCACATCGGGCGGTTGTGTCCCGGGTGTGACGCGGTACACCTCCACCATCTTCACCCGGCCCTGCGTCACCTCGGAGAGAATGCGCGCGCGAACCGCGCCGATGTCGGCGGCGCTAAAACTGGATCCCGTCAGGACGCCGGCGAGACGCTGCGCGTCTGTGGCGACGCGAGTCTGGCGATCACGATAGTAATCGCTGGCGATGAGGTCCGCAGACGTCAGCACTTCCTCAACGGGCGCGTTGAACCACCGATCGGCGCTGTTCCGGATGAGTTCGCTGCCGACGAGCAGGACGAGCACAGCAGGAACCATCGTCATGCCGAGGAGGACCGCGACCAGCCGTCCGCGGAATCGCGCAAATGGCAGTGCCCGCCTTCGCTCGACGATCAACTTGACCACGTTGCGCGCGAGCACGAACGTCAGGCCGAGGAGAATGGTCAGATCCGCTGCCCACAGGCCGTACAGAACAGACTCGGTCAGGAAGTCTGGCGCCAGGCCGGCTGAGCTGTTCGCGAGCGTGACGATGCCGACGAGGGCGGCGAGCAGGATAATCATGCCCGCGAGGATGAGCCGGGGGTTGTCGCGCAGCGGGCGCCGCGGCGGGGCCATCTTCACAGGAGCGACTTTCATTCCTTTGCGTTCAGCAGATCCTTCAGCTCCGTCATGAATTCGCCGATATCGCGGAAATGCCTGTAGACGGAGGCGAATCGCACGTACGCGACCTTGTCGAGCTTCTTCAGCTCTTCCATCACGAACGCGCCGACTTCGTTGGTGGTGATTTCCTTTTCGGCGCGTTCCTGCAGCGTGCTTTCGACGCGATCGGCAACCGCCTCGAGGGACGCGACGCTGACAGGCCGCTTCTCGCACGCCTTCAAGAGTCCGGAGACGAGCTTCTGCCGCTCGAACCTCTCTCGGCTCCCGTCTTTCTTCACGACCATGTACGGGATCTCGTCGATCCGTTCATAGCTGGTGAATCGCTTGCCACAGCCGAGGCACTCGCGACGACGCCGGATGACCTCGCCCTCGCGGCTCTCGCGTGAGTCGACGACCTTATCGCCGAGATGCGCGCAGTAGGGACATTTCATGACTACCGCGCGTCTCCCTCTGCCGCCGCATGCGCGAGATTCCTCATGCCGCCGATCCCGAGGCCGTCCTGCATGATGAACAGAAAGCCCAGGACAATCGTGGGCAGCAGCGATACCGCATGCAGCACCAGCGCTGCACCCACCGCGCGATCGTTCGGAACGCCGTAAAAGGCTGTCAGTCCGATCTGCACCGCCGCTTCGAATCCGCCCACACCGCCGGGAGTGGGCACTGAGACGCCGACAACGAGCAACGCAATCAGAAGAAACGAGCCGGTAAACGGAATGTCGATTCCGAACGCCTTCATCACTGCCCAGATGCCGAGGCCGATGGAAAGCCACAACGGGAACGACAACATCAGAGCCAGGGCAAGGCGCTTCGGAGTCCGTACGACTGCGAGCCCCTCGGCGAATTTCAGCAGCGTATCGGCGAGCTTATGCGTGACTTTTCCAGGCAGCAGATGCTCGAGCTTGTAAACCCATCGGCCGGCGGCCGCAGGGTCTCGCGCTGCAACGAACATTGCGCCCAGTACGACCAGCGCCAGCGCGCCGACCGTCATGCCCCCCACCTCCACGAGCCGGTAGAGCCGGCCGTCCGCACTGTCCATACCCGGGTCGAAGAAAAGAATGAATGACGCGAGCAGCATGACGCACGTCACGGCATCGAGCAGACGCTCGATGATGACAGTGGCGAAGGTCGCCGTCGCACTGAGTCCTTCCTGCCGTGCGAGCAGGTAGGGCCGAATCACCTCTCCCGCGCGGGCCGGCAGCACCGCGCTCGCCGCGAACCCGATCGTTGTCGCGCGAAAGGCTGGCGTAAATCGCGTATGGCCGATTGGTTCGAGCAGGTACTGCCATCGCAGTGCCCGCAACACCATCGTCAGCACGGTCACGGCGGCCGACAGCCCGGTCAGCCAGGGATTCGCGTGCCTGATCTCGGTCCAGACGACATCCAGGTGCGCGCCTCGAAGGAAGAGCGCGAGCAGTCCAATAGAGAGAAGAATGATGATGGCGGTCCGAACCGGCTTCTGCATTGAATTCCACACGAAAACAGCCGGTCTACTATAAGGGGGGTTTGGGGGAATGCCAAGAACGCATTAGTAGTGGTGGTGTCCGCCGCCGCAGAGCTTGAAGCCGGCCCTTGCCACCCCATCTCTTCCTCGATAAGATCGGCGCTTTCCGCCTTCGACTGAGGTCCCCACATTGCCATCGCCGCCTCTTATTCTCGAAACATCTCTTGACGGCCTGACTCGCCACTCGCAGGGCAAAGTACGCGACATGTACGCGTTTCCGGACGACCCGAGTGTCCTGCTGATTGTCACGACCGATCGCATTTCAGCGTTCGACTTCGTTCTGGGATCGGGCATCCCCGATAAGGGCAAGGTGCTCACCCAGTTGTCGGCATTCTGGTTCGGAGAGACGAGCGATGTCGTATCGAATCACATGCGCTCGACACGCGTCGATGAGTTCCCGTCGCCTGCACGCGAACGCGCCGATGTGCTCAACGGCCGCTCCATGCTCGTGCGAAAGACCGAGCCCTTTCCTGTCGAGTGCGTGGCTCGGGGTTATCTATCGGGCTCGGGCTGGAAGGAATATCAGCAGACCGGATCGGTATGCGGCGTCAAATTGCCCAACGGGCTGCGCGAATCCGACAAGCTGCCCGAACCGATTTTCACGCCGGCAACCAAAGCCACCACCGGTCACGACATCAATATTTCCGAGGACGAGGCCGGCGAGATTGTCGGCCGCGAGACGATCGAAAGGCTGCGAAATCTGACGCTGCGGCTCTACTCGCGGGGCGCCGCCCATGCGGAGCATCGCGGCATCATCGTCGCCGATACCAAATTCGAGTTCGGGCGCGTGCTCCACGGCCCGGATAAGGGAGAGATCATCCTCATCGACGAGGCGCTCACACCCGATTCATCCCGGTTCTGGCCACGCGATATCTACCGCCCCGGCGGTCCGCAGCCGAGCTTCGACAAGCAATTCGTCCGCGACTACCTGGAATCGATTCGCTGGAACAAGCAGCCACCGGTACCCCCCCTGCCGGAGGATGTCATCGAGAAGACGCGCGAAAAATATATCCAGGCGTTCCGTCTGCTCAGCGGACTCGAGCTCGAATAAACCAACGCGGCGAGGGCGGGGGGCCCGGACCTTATGAATGAAAAGCTGCAGAGGCTGGTGGACGAGATGGTCGAAAGGGGCGTCCGGTTCCCCGAGGCAACCCGCGAGTTCGAGCGCCGGTTCATCTCTCGGGTGCTGGCCGACGCAGACGGCAACTTGTCAAAGGCAGCCGATGCTCTTGGATTGCACCGGAACACCCTCAGCCGCAAGATGGCCGAATACCGAATGAAAAGGCGGCCTTAGCACTCTCCACTTGACAGCGCTAAAACCGATTAGTTAAATTAGCAGTCTTATAGAGAGAGTGCTAACACCCGTCTGGGCGCGCTGGTTGCGCTGAGGCGGACAAGCTGCTGGGCATGTCCTCTTACGCAGAACGAAAACACGTCATTCACTTACACAGCTGGAGCGACCTATGAACGCCAGACCGCTACACGACCGCATTCTTGTGCAACGCATCGAGGAAGGGGAACAGAAAGTCGGCGGAATCATCATCCCGGATTCCGCAAAGGAAAAACCGCAGCAGGGCAAAGTCGTCGCCGTCGGTAACGGCAAGGTCAAGGACGATGGCGGGCGTATCCCGCTCGACGTCAAGGCGGGCGATCTCATCCTCTTCGGCAAGTACTCGGGCCAGGAGATCAAGCTTGACGGCGAGGAATACATGATCATGCGCGAGGACGAAGTCCTGGCCGTGATCGACTCGGGTGGCGGCACGAAGAAAAAGTAGTAGCGCAGGGCCGTCGCGCAGGACTTTATTCCTGCCCCTGCCTCGGCTTTACAAATTTTAGGAGCACACGATGGCAAAACAGATCATTTACGGCGAGGAGTCGCGACAGGCGATTCTTCGCGGCGTCAACCAGCTGGCGGACGCAGTCAAGGTGACCCTCGGCCCGAAGGGCCGCAACGTCGTTCTCGACAAGAAATTCGGCTCACCCACGATCACCAAGGACGGCGTGACCGTCGCCAAGGAAATCGAGTTGAAGGATCCCCTGGCGAACATGGGCGCGCAGATGGTGCGCGAAGTGGCGAGCAAGACCTCGGACATCGCGGGTGACGGGACCACGACGGCCACCGTTCTCGCGCAGGCCATCTATCGCGAGGGCGTGAAGAACGTGGTCTCGGGCGCCAACCCGATGGACATCAAGCGCGGTATCGATCGCGCTGTCGAAAAGGTCATCGAAGGACTCAAGAGCCAGTCGAAGCCGGTCACCGGCAAGATGATCGCCCAGGTCGGCACCATCTCCGCCAACAGCGACGCGGAGATCGGCAAGTTCATTGCCGACGCGATGGATAAGGTCGGCAAGGACGGTGTCATCACGGTTGAAGAAGCCAAGACCCTCGAGACGTCGCTCGACGTCGTCGAAGGCATGCAGTTCGACCGCGGCTATCTCTCGCCCTACTTCGTCACCGATCCCGAGCGCATGGAAGTCGTGCTCGAGAATCCTGTGATCCTCATCCACGAGAAAAAGATCAGCTCGATGAAGGATCTGCTGCCGGTGCTCGAGCAGGTCGCGCGCATGGGCCGCCCCCTTCTGATCATCGCGGAAGACGTCGAAGGCGAAGCGCTCGCCACGCTCGTCGTCAATAAGCTCCGTGGCACGCTGCAGGCGGCGGCCGTCAAGGCCCCGGGCTTCGGCGATCGCCGCAAGGCGATGCTCGAAGACATCGCGACCCTCTCCGGAGGCCGCGCGATTACCGAAGACCTCGGCATCAAGCTCGAGAATATCAAGGTCGAGGATCTGGGCAAGGCGAAGAAGGTCACGATCGACAAGGACAACACCACCATCGTCGAAGGTGCGGGCAACTCGAAGGACATCGAGGGGCGCGTCAAGCAGATCCGCACGCAGATCGAGGAAACGACCTCGGACTATGACCGCGAGAAGCTGCAGGAGCGGCTGGCGAAGCTTGTCGGCGGTGTTGCCGTCATCAAGGTCGGCGCAGCCACCGAAACCGAGATGAAGGAAAAGAAGGCGCGCGTCGAAGACGCGATGCACGCAACGAAGGCGGCCGTCGAAGAAGGCATCGTGCCTGGCGGCGGTGTGGCGCTGATTCGCGCGGGCAAGGGGCTCGAGGGCATGAAGCTCGACGGCGATCAGCAGATTGGCGTCAACATCATCCGCCGGGCGATCGAAGAGCCGCTCCGCTGGATTGCAACCAACGCCGGCAAAGAAGGCTCGATCATCGTCTCGCAGGTGAAGGAAGCCACGGGTTCGACCGGCTACAACGCTCAGGACGACAGAATGGAAGACCTGATCGCGGCCGGCGTCATCGATCCGACCAAGGTCGTGCGATCTGCACTGCAGAACGCGTCGTCCATCGCCTCGCTCCTCCTCACAACGGAAGCACTTGTGTGCGAGCTTCCTGAAGAGAAGAAGGAAGCGGCGATGCCGGGCGGACACGGCGGCGGCGGCATGGGCGGGATGTACTAACGCTCAAAGTAGAAAGTAGAAAGTAGAAAGTAGAAAGTAGAGCGCAGAAAGTCAAAAGGCCCGGGGGAGAAATCCTCGGGCCTTTCGTTTTATCCCACGCGACTTACCCCACGCCACCTACGATCCCTACCTCAGCGTGAATGCGATGGCGATGGTGACAAGCACCGCAACGGGCTGGCCCTGCCGAGTGCCGGGCGCAAAGCGCCATTGCCGCGCCGCTTTGATGGCTTCCTGATCGAGGCCGAACGATGAGTCGAGCGATCGCACGACTCGGACATTACCAACGGCCCCATCCGGCTGGACGATGCATTCGAGCAGAACCTCGCCCTGAATCTTCGCGCGCATGGCCTGCGCCGTGTATTGCGGCTTCACTTCTTTGAGAAGGCGTGGGGTTTCGACGCCATTGCCCGGGCGATACGCGCCGCCTCCGGTGCCGCCGCCAAATCCATCGCCAAGCCCGGAACCGCGGCCCGGTCCGATGCCGGTGCCCTGCCCTGTGCCCGAGCCGCCGCCGCGACCGAGCCCGAGCGATTCAGAACTCGGAATGCCTTCCATCGCGCCCGCTTGCGCCAAATCAGCCGATGCGAGCGTCTGGGCCGGGATCGTCAAATTCTGGATCGGATCTTCCGGCGGCTTCTCCTTGGGCTGTTCAATCGCGGGTGGTTTATCCACTGGGACAGTGATCTTGTCCTTGCCCTTGAGCTCGACTTGTTTGATCGGCTCAGGTGACTGATTGCCGCCGCCACCGCCGCCACCGCCCGGCCCGGGAACATCGAGCCAGACGATCTGATCGTTCAGGTCGTTGAATGCCTGGGTAGCGGTACTGCGAACGGTCGGGTTCAGAGCGAGGTAGAGGACCAGACCGAAGAACGCGCCGTGCACGGCGAGAGACACCGCGAACGCTCCTGCAGATCGCTTGTTCTGCGTATCCTGGAAGAGGAATCGAACTTCCGGCGGTGCGTCTGCGCGAAGGTCACTCATGTCTATGGAAGTGGGGGCGAAATAAACCCTTGAATCTATTTTGCGCCGTCATACCGCAAGGCGCAAGGTGCAAAAGCGGAGCCACTCAGCTCGCAGCCCTCAGCCCTAATCAGACCCGTCCTGTCCAGGCTCCAATCGCGGCATTTCCGCCGCCGTACGAGTGCAGTACCGCCAGCGCGTCGGCGGCCCGCGGCTCGCTGTGGATGCCCACGAGCACCCCTCCCCTGCTGGTCAGCACGTGAAAAATGCGGCCATCGTGCGCCTGAAAACCAACACGCCGCATCGTGCCGGCGATACCCAGCCTGGCAAGTCCCTGATCGCTGCCTTGCAACGCAGCGACAAGCGGTCCCCGCGCCATCAGCGGGCCGAGATCGTGGACCTCAAACGATTGAGAGTCGCCGAGGGTGCGCTCGATGAACGCAGCCAGTTCGGGCGACGCCTTGCCCATAATTGACAGCGACTCAATGGCGAGCCCCTGCCTGCGGAGCGCGTCGACACCTTTCTCGGCCCACGCGATGTCCTGAAACACGCCCACCGTAAAGCGTCCCGCTTCTACCTCGACTGCCATGTGTGTTCTCCGTTTACGGTTTACGGTTCACCGTTTACCGTTTCAGTCGTCCCACTCCGTGTGGACAACCGGGCCGATGCTGTTGTTCACCAGGATCGTTTCGATCTCGGCCGGCCGTCCGCTCCGGACGTGCACGCCAAGAAGGATCGCGCGGCCGTTCTCAATCTGCGTGCGCCACTCGTCGGCGGCCGCCTCGGACATCCCCGCTTTGATCAACGTGGACTTCAGGTCGCCGGCAACCTGGCCGGCGACGTGTCCGGCTGCTTCGCCGAGCTCGGCGGCCAGCGGACCTGCGGCAACGACCGCGCCGGTTCCCGGGAGACCGATGGCGATCGCCGCGAGAATGTAGCCGCTCAATTCGCCCAGTCGCGACGCGGCCGGCGAATCCTCGATCTCGGAACCCGGGCTGGCGCCGATTTGATTGGCGATCCGCTCCTCGTCCTGGTGATCGCGCGCAACCACAGACAGGTCCGCACGTTCGACCCCCAGCGCGTGGGCGCCCCGGGCGGCGGATGCCGCCGACGAAACATCTGAAAAGAGTGCCATCAGCAAGGGATGCGACATCGCAAGCAGTAATCTATAACAGGTTGGTATTTGCTGGTACAATGCCTCCTGTCGCCTTACCCCACCAGACGTACGAAGGAGTTACGACATGAGTCGGATTGGTCTGCCTGAGCTCTTCATCATCCTCTTCATCGTCGTGCTGATCTTCGGTGCGAACCGGCTGCCGCAGCTTGCCACGGGAATCGGCAAGTCGATTCGCAGCTTCAAGGATGGGATGAAAGAGGACGACGACACGAACGTCAAGAAGACCTAGCGCCGCCGCTTTCCCTTCTGCCGCTCGCGGCGGCCCGGCCGCTGTTTGCGCTGCGCGGTGGAACGACGCTGCTCCTGCTTCGGCCGCGCCTTGCTACGTCCAGGGCCGCGCCGGCGTTCATCAGTCCTCACCGACTCGAGAATCTCCACCAGGCCAAGATCGATCTGACGCCGGTCCATATCCACGCGGACGACCTGTACTTCGACGCGATCGCCGAGCTGGTACACCTTCTGCGTGTTCTCGCCGCGGAGCGAATGGGTCTTCTCGAGAAAGCGATAGTAGTCGTCGGCCATGCTCGAGACGTGCACGAGCCCTTCGACGTAGTGCTCCACAAGCTGCACGAACAATCCGAACGCGGCGACGCCGGTGATGTAGCCCTCGAATTCCTCGCCCACCTTGTCGGCCATGAAGCGCACTTTCTTCCACTGCACGAGCTCGCGCTCTGCGTCGTCCGCGCGCCGCTCCATGTCCGAACAGTGGCGGGCCATGTCGGGCAGATCGGCCTCGAGCTCTTCGACGCGCTCCATATCGATGCCTGCGTGCCGCAGCTCGCGGAGCATCCGGTGCACGATCAGATCGGGGTACCTCCGAATAGGCGACGTGAAATGCGTGTATGAATCGGCCGCGAGCCCGAAGTGGCCCAGATTGCGCTCCGCATAACGCGCTTTCTGCATCGTGCGCAGCATGAGGAACGCAATCGGCCGCTCCTCGGGCTTGCCGTGCAGCTTTTCGAGCAGCCGCTGGAAGTGCCTCGGCCTCACCGCCCCCGGCGGCGCGGCCAGCGAATAGCCGAATCCGGAAATGAACTCCTCGAATTCTTCCACCTTCAACACGTCGGGCTGCTCGTGGATGCGATATACACACGGCATGCCGCGTCCTTCGACGAACGTCGCGACGGTCTCGTTGGCGAGCAGCATGAACTCTTCGATGAGCTTGTGCGCGACGTTGCGCTCGGCCTCGACTATTCGCTCGACCTTGCCGGCATCGTCGATGATGACTTCCGCCTCCGGGAGATCGAAATCGATCGACCCGCGCCGTTTCCGGCGCCCGTTCAGGACGTGGAACAGCTGCTCCATCAGCTCGAACTTCGGCACGAGGTCGCGGTACGTCTGCATCAGCTCCGGCGGTTTCGTCGTGAGGATCGCGTTGACGTCGGTGTAGGTCATCCTCGCGGCCGTATGGATGACGCCGTCATGGAATTCGTACTGCACGACGGATCCATTGGCGTCGACCTCCATGAGACACGACTGGACGAGCCGATCGACGCGCGGGTTGAGGCTGCAGATGCCGGTCGCGAGCTCAGACGGAAACATATGCACCGCGCGCTCGGGAAAGTACACCGACGTTGCCCGCTCGTAGCCCTCCTGATCCAGCGCGGTCCCTTCGGCGACGTAATGCGCCACGTCGGCGATATGCACGCCCAGCCGGTAGTGTCCGTTCGGCAGCTTCTCGATGCTGATGGCATCGTCGAAGTCTCGCGCGTGCTCGCCATCGATGGTGACCGTCGTCGTCTGGCGGAAATCGGTGCGCCGCTCGATGTCTTGTGCGCTCACGGGACCGAAACCGAGCGCTTCCTCGATCGCCGCTTCGCCGTGGACATCGGGAATGCCGTACTTGCGGATGATGATCTCGGTATCGACCCCTTGCTCGTTGATGTTCCCAAGGACTTCTACCACTTTACCGACCGGCCCGCGCGACGCGGTGGGCCACGTCGTGATTTCCACGACGACCATCTCGCCCGGCTCGGCTGCTCCCCACTGGCCGGTGGGCACGTGCACATCGGTGACGACACGGCGGTCGAACGGCTGAACGAAGCCGAGACCCGAGTCATCCACATCGAAGCGGCCCACAATCGTTGCGTTGCCACGCTCGAGGATGCGTATGATGCGTCCCTCGAGCCGGTTCTCGGCGGTTCTGCGCTCGATGCGGGCAAGCACGCGATCACGGTGCATCGCTTCCTTGATGTTGCTCGCCGCCACGTACACGTCGGGGGCCTCCCCGCCGGCCTTATCAGGAATGACGAAGCCGAAGCCGGCCGCATGCATTTGAAGCCGACCGACGACGAGGTCCATCTTGTCGGGTAACCCCACGCGGCCGCCTTTTGTCTCCACGAGCTCGCCTGTCGTGACCAGCGACTTCAACAGCCGGCGAAATGTGGCTCGTTCCTCCTGGGGAACTTTGAGCGCCTTCAACAATTCGCGCGGCGTTGCGGGATGCGTGACTTTGTCGCGCATCAATTTCAATATCTGTTCTCTGGAAAACATAGTGGAACCCTAGGGGAAGAGGACTATCTGCAGATCGCCGACGTTGGTGGTGGACGGCCCGGTGATGATCAAGTCCCCTATGTGCTGGAAGAAGGCGTAGGCGTTGTTGTCGGCGAGAAATGCATCGGCATCGAGCGACTGCCGGAGGGCGCGCGAAATCGTCGTCGTGTCCGCGTACGCACCAGCCGCATCCGTGGGCCCGTCGATGCCGTCGGTGCCGACGCTGGCCAACGCCATTTCGGTTGTCTCATGCGCGAGCGCTTTTGCCACCGACAACGCGATTTCCTGGTTGCGGCCACCCTTTCCTGAGCCCGCGACTTTCACGGTCGTTTCGCCGCTGGCGATCACGGCGACCGGCCGCTTCCTGCCCGCAACCAGCGTTTTGGCCCGCTCCAGGACAATCGGCCCCATCGTGCGCGCATCACCGACGATGGGCTCTTCGCTGAGGATGACGTCATAGCCCAGCGACCGCGCTGTCTCGGCCGCGCCGTTCATCGCATCGAAGCGGCCGCCAATCACCCGAGTGACTGAGCGGGCGAATCGAGGATCTCCGGCTTTAGGCGTCTCCTCGATCGCTCCCTCCAACCCGGCGCGCAGATACTGCTTCGCCGCGTGCGTGAGCAGTCCTTCCACTCCGAAGCGGTCGACGTAGTTCCACGCGTCGCGATACGTCGAGGGATCAGGCACCGTCGGTCCCGATCCGATGACGCTCAGATCGTCTCCGACGACGTCGGAGATCACGAGACACACCGTCGGGCCCGGCGCCGCCGCGGCGAGTCTCCCGCCTTTTACGGCCGATAGATGCTTGCGGATTGTGTTGAGCGCCGTGATGTCGGCGCCTCCCTTCAGCAGGGCATTGACCGCGGTGCGCTTGTCTTCGAGCGTCAGGGTGCCGGCCGGCACCGCCATCAGGGCCGACGCGCCACCCGAGAGGAGCACCACCAGCGTATCGTTGGGATCGGTACGCTGCGCAATGTCGATCGCGCGGCGCCCTGCCGCTACACTGCGCGCATCTGGCAACGGATGACTTGACGGGATCCACTCGAGCTGCGGTGGAAGCGTAATCGGCAGATGCGTGCCGATGACAATGCCGTCACGAATCCGATCGCCCGCAATGTTCGTGAACGTATCGGCCATGAACGGCGCAGCCTTGCCGACGGCAATGACATGCAGCATCCTGCCGTCCAGGCGCGCCCGAATCGCCGGATCCTGCACGGCACGCTCGATCAGATGATGCGGGGACGCGGCCTCGATGGCGCCGCGGGCGATGGTGAGAACGTGCTGACGAAAGTGCGACAGGGGCGCCGTCTCAGTGAACGTTCTTCGGATCGTGCCAGCCCGACAGTCCCGTCACCACATTGAATTTACGGAGCAGCCGGCTCACGACCTGATCGGCGTCCTGTTTGGTTGAGAGATGTTCGAGCTGAGAAATGATGCGGGTGAGGGCGGCTTCGACGGATGTAATTGCGCTATCGGAGTAATACTCGCGCTGTTGTTCCAGACAGCGTCGATGCTTCAGGAACTCCTCCCGATAGAAATCGGTACGGTTGGTCCCGGGACTCGCCTTCTGCTGCGCCATTTAGGGGTAAATCCAGTCTACGAACAGGGCGCGTCACTGTCAACGACAAATCTTCATCCGACAGGTTCACTCGGCGATCTCTCGCGCGCCGCGCGCCGCGACGAAGCCGCCTATCGCGCCGACTGCCGCGCCGGCGGCGAGCAGTCCGGCAGCCGTCGAAAGTGGAAGAAACACCAGTGCGGCTGGATCGATCGCGCCCGCCAACCACGTGTCTGCCCGACGTCTCACGACGACAAATGCGACCCGCAAGACGATAAGAGCGGCGATCGCCCCAAGGCCTCCCTGAATGAGTCCTTCGACGATGAACGGCCCGCGGATGTAGGCAATCGGCGCACCGACCAGCTGCATGATGTGAATCTCTTCGCGTCGCGCGAATAATGCGAGCCTGACGACGCTGGCCACGGTCAAGGCCGCCGCACACACGAGCAGCGCCGCAAGCACAAAACCGCCGGCGCGTACGACGTCTACCGCGTGCATCAGCCGCTGAATCCATTGACGGTCGTAGCGGACATCGGCGACGCCGGCGAACCCCGCCGCTTTTTCGGCGAGCGCCGCCACATCGGACGGATTGGCATTCGGGCGCAGACGGACTTCGGCGGACGCCGGGAGCGGATTCGAGGAGAGGTCGCCTGCGGCCTCCGCGAGCGCGCCGAAGTTCTGCTTGAATCGCCGCAAGGCGTCTTCCTTCGACACGAACTCGAGAACCGCCACCACGGGGCTTTGACGCAGCGACTGCTCGATCGCTGCGCGCTCTGCGGGCGACACGGTATCGGTGAAGTAGACAGAGAACTCGGCGGCGTCCTGCCAGCGGGTGAACACCCGTTCCATGTTCGACGTCAGAATCAGGAACCCACCGAGGACCACGAAGGCGACAGCGATGGTCATCGTCGCAAGCAGGGCCGTCTTGACGCCGCGCCAGAGGCTGGCCGACGCTTCGTCGAAGAAGTATTTAAGAGCCCGCATTCGATCCCGTCTCGGCGCGCTCGTCGGCATCGACCAGTTTGCCGTGCTCGATCGCGATCACGCGGCGCCCGACGCGGCGGATCAAATCGCGATCGTGTGTCGCCACCAGCACGGTGGTGCCCCGCGCATTGACCTCGCGGAGCAGATTCATGATGTCCAGCGACAAGTCCGGATCGAGATTGCCCGTCGGCTCGTCGGCGAGAATCAACATCGGGTCGTTCACGAGCGCCCGCGCGATGGCGATCCGCTGCTGTTCGCCGCCCGACAACTCTTGCGGGTACGCGTTCATGCGGTGCTGCAGCCCTACCCACTTCAGCACCTGAAACGTCTTGCGCTGTTGCGTCGAGACGGGCGCGCCCAGCACGCGCGGCACGATCGCGACATTCTCGAGGACCGTTTTTCGCGGAATCAGTTTGAAGTCCTGGAAGATGAACCCGACACTGCGGCGGTACGCCTGCACCTGTCCAGGCGTCAGCTGCGCCAGATTTTTCCCCGCCACGCTAATCGTGCCTCCGCTCGGCAGACTCTCGCGCAGCAGCAGGCGCAGAAAGGTCGACTTCCCGGCGCCGCTCGGGCCAGTGAGGAACACAAATTCCCCCTTGTCGACCTGCATGGACAGATCGCGCAGGGCATATACGCCGCGGCTGTAAAGCTTCGAGAGGCTGCGGGTCTCGATCACATGTTCAACTCTCTGCGCAGCAGGTCGTTCACGAGCTTCGGATTTGCCTTCCCGCCGGTCGCCTTCATCACCTGGCCGACCAGAAATCCGAACGTGCCGACCTTCCCGCCGCGAATCTGCGCCACGGCGCTCTCGTTGGCGTCGATCACCGCGCGCACGCTGGCGAGAATGGCGCCCTCGTCACCGACCTGCGCGAGCGCATCGCTGGCGACGATGTCCTGGGCGGCGCGGCCGGTGTCGTACATCTTCTCGAGCACGATTTTGCCGATCGACGCGCTGATCTCTCCCTTTTCGACGAGCGCAATCAATCCGGCCAGCGCGTCCGCACTCACCCGTTGCCGATCGAACCGTTCGCCCAGCTCGTTCAGCCGCCGCGCCACCTCTCCTGACACCCAGTTGAACGATGCGCGCGGATGGCCGGACGCCCTGGCTGTGGCTTCGAAGAGTGCCGTGAGGTCGTTGTTCTCGAGCGCTGTGACTTCGGCCTCCGAGAGTGCGTACGCCGTCATGATGCGCCCGCGCCGTGCTTCGGGCAGTTCGACAATCGAATCGCGAATCTGTTCGACGCGATCGCGTGCGAGCCGCACGGGCGGCAGGTCCGGCTCCGGAAAGTACCGATAGTCGTGGGCGTCTTCCTTGCTGCGCATCGAAAAGGTTTCTCGCCTCGACGCGTCCCACAGGCGCGTTTCCTGCGCGATCGTCCCGCCCCGTTCGACGACGGCGACCTGCCGCGCGATCTCGTACTCGAGCGCCTTTTCGAGGTAGCGGAATGAATTGATGTTCTTCACTTCCGCCTTGGTCCCGAGCGTCGTGGCGCCCTGCGGCCGCACCGAGACATTCGCGTCGCAGCGCAGGCTGCCCTCCTCCATGTTGCCGTCGTTCACACCCAGCGCGATGAGCATCTCGCGCAGCTTGCGGAACGCGTCGGCCGCATCTCCGGCCGATCGCAGGTCGGGCTCGGTCACGATTTCAATCAACGGCGTGCCGCTGCGGTTGAAATCGAGGCACGTCTTCTCTTCGGAATCCGGAAAACCTTCGTGCAACGACCTCCCCGCGTCTTCCTCCATATGCACCCGCGTGATGCGCACGCGCCTGGCCGCGCCGGCCGCAGTGAACTCGAGGGCTCCACCGGTTGCCAGGGGAAGCTCGTACTGCGAAATCTGGTAGCCCTTCGGGAGATCCGGATAGAAATAGTTCTTCCGCGCAAAAATCGAGTGTTCGTGGATGGTACAGTCGAGCGCCAGGGCTGCCTTTGCGGCGAAGTCGACGGCGCGGCGGTTGAGCACGGGCAAGGCTCCTGGAAACCCCAGACAGACCGGGCATACGCTCGTGTTCGGGGCGTGCCCGAATCGCGTGCTGCAGCCGCAGAAAATCTTGGTATCCGTAAGGAGCCGGGCGTGTATTTCGAGCCCAATGACGGGTTCAAATCCCACGAGGTGTGATGCTATCATCTAATGCGTCGCGTTCTCCCGGAGAATCCCTGTAACCGTTTGTAAATGAAAGGCCAGCATAGTCGTATCTATGAGTAGGCACGATCAGATGGCGGCTGGTGGATCTGCACTCCCCACTCCGGTCGACGGAACTGGTGGCGAGACGTCTCTCGCCGCTCCGGGAGTGCCTCGCTCCGCCGAAGCGGAATCGGCCCTCGCCGCGCAGGTTCAGGATTTGCTCGCATCGGGCAAGGACCAGGCGGCCCGCGACCTCTTCTCGCAGATCGTCTCGCGCCAGCAGCGGCGGGCATCGCGCATCGCGTGGCACTACCTGCGCGACGTGGCCGAGGCCGACGAAGCGGTGCAGGATGCATTCGTTAAGGCGTACACGCACATCAAATCGTTCCAGTCGAATCTCTCGTTCGAGGTCTGGCTGACGCGGATTCTGATTAACGGCTGCCTCGATCGGCAGAAGGCGCGGACGCGCCGGTCGCGGTGGATGATGCCGGTCGCCGACGCCGGGCGCCGCGATCAGGACACCATCGAGCGGGCTACCCGGGCGAGCGATCGATCCCCCGAGGCGCAACTCATCGCACGCGAGTGGCGCAACCAGGTGATGGCCGCCGTGCACAAGCTGCCGGATCGCCAGCGGCTGGTATTCATGCTTTGTCATTACTCCGATCATTCGACGCGCGACGTCGCTGAGATGACCGGCTTGAACGAATCGACCGTGAGGGTTCATCTGTTCCGGGCCATTCGCAAACTGCGCACGGCCATGGAAGGACAGCGCCATGCGACCTAATAACCGTATCGTAAACTTCGGGGCCACGTATTTGACCGCACATCTGAGCGACGACCAGCTGATGGAGACCTGCGTGCTGGCAGGCGACAATCGTCACCTCGCGACGTGCCGCAAGTGCAAGGAGCGATTCGACGAGATCGTGCGTTCGCTCGAGCTCGTGCACGACGCGGCCGTCGGCGAGGCCGACCGCGTGTTTACCGCCGAGCGGCTCCATAATCAACGCGATCGCATCACGCGGCGCATCGAGCGCCACGACCATCCGGCAGAAGTCGTCACCTTTCCGCACCAGCGTGTTGCGTCGCAGCCGATTGTCCATCGCATGCTGGGCCCCGCGCGCCGCTGGGTCGCCGGCGCTGCTGCAGCCGGTCTCGCGGCAGGCGTATTCCTCGGGTTCGCGGTAGACCGCAGCAACCATGTCCGGGCGGCCAACCAGGCCCTTCAGCGGTCGAATGCGTCCATCGCGCTGCGGGCCGCGGCAGACGATCAGTTCTTCATCGCGATCGAAGAGGCGCTCGTGGGATCGCGCACGCGCGAGATGCGCGGCGACCTGGACGCCATCGACGTGATGACGACCCCGCTCGAGATTCGCGATGTCAGTTACGTTCGGGAATGACCTCGTCGTTGATCTTCCGCAAAGGCCTCGACCTGAAAGCCGCAGTCGCGGACGAGCTGAATCAGAACTATTACAGCGACCTCGTCCAGCAGATTAAAGCCGGCGATTTCTTGTACCGGTCCGGCCGCCTCACGGTCCATCTGGCGCGCGAGTTCGGTTTCTGCTATGGCGTCGACCGCGCCGTCGATTATGCGTATCAGACACGCGAGCGGTTTCCGGACCGCCGCGTTTTTCTCACCGGCGAGATCATCCACAATCCGCATGTCAACGAACGGCTGCGCAACAAGGGTATCCAGTTTCTGAGCGATCCCGACGAACGTCGTGCGCCGCTCGGTGCCGATGACGTGCTCGTCCTGCCTGCGTTCGGCGTGACGACAGCGGAGATGCAGCGCTTCACCGACATCGGCTGCGTCATGGTGGATACGACCTGCGGCTCCGTCCTGAACGTCTGGAAGAACGTCAAGCGCTACGCACAGGATGGGTTTACGTCGGTCATTCACGGAAAGGTCTGGCACGAAGAGACGCAGGCCACCGCCTCACAGGCGCTTACGTTCCCAAAGGGCCGCTTTCTGGTCGTGCTGAATCTCGAGGAAACCCGCGAGGTGTGCGACTACATCCGCAGCGGGGGGGACCGCGAGCGGTTTCTCGCGCGGTTCCACGACGCCGTGTCCCCCGGCTTCGATCCCGATCGCGATCTCGAACACATCGGTCTGGCGAACCAGACGACGATGCTGATGTCCGAGTCCCTCGAGGTGCAGGAGCTCTTTCGCCACGCCATGAATGACCGCCATGGTTCCGAGGCGCTTTCTTCGAAGTTCCGGGCATTCGACACTATCTGCAGTGCCACCCAGGATCGACAGGACGCCGTCGTCGTGCTGCTGAGGGAGCAGCCAATCGACCTGATGATCGTCATAGGCGGCTATAACAGCAGCAATACCTGTAATCTGGCGCGGATTTGCTCGGAAATCGTACCGACATTCCACATTGCCGACCCGGAATGCCTCGAGTCGGCAGATGCCATCCGCTATCGGCCGGCAGGGGGGAAAACAGAGGTGACGGCCACGGGATGGATGCCCTCCGGGCGGCCGGTATCAGTGGGCCTGACATCCGGCGCTTCGACTCCAGACAATCTCGTCGGCACAACCGTCAGGCGATTGGCAGAGCTCTGCGGATCCCAGGCGCCGTAGCGGCCAGGCGGTTGGGCCTGCCCGCCGTAGCCGCGACCGGCCGGGGCTTGCCCGCCGTAGCCGCAAAGCGGCCGGGGGCTTGCCCGCCGTAGCGGCGAAGCGGCGAAGGCGGGTAAACAACCCGTATACCGCCGTCGTATTTGGAGTTAGTAGTCGGTGAGGGTAACTTCCATGCGAATAATTCTGATGTTGGCGCTGCTAGTCAGCGGGCTGGCCACACCGGTCGGCCTGTCCGTGCGTCTCGAGGCCCGAAGCTCTCAGCAGCAACAGGGTGCTGCGCCTGGAGCGCACCCGTCTCCACGCCGGCCGCAGGAGTGGTGGAAAACTCCCCGATACATGCAGGAGCTGAAGCTGACAAGTGAGCAGTCGGCAGAGCTCGACCAGATTATCCAGTCCGCCCGTGCGCGGATGACCGCGGACAAGGAAGACCTCGACCGCGCGCAGAGCGATTTCCGCGCGTTGATGGAGCGCCCCAGTGTGAACCAGCGGGAGCTGCTGAAGGCCGCCGAGCGCCTCGAGATGGCACGCTACTCCATCGCAAAGGAACGAACCATGATGGGCGTGCGCATCCACAGCCTGCTCACGCCGGAACAGCGCAAAGGGCTCGATGCCATCGCGAAGCGGCATCAGGCGGAGCAGAATCGCGGCAAGTAACCGCGACATAACCAGGATCAGATCACTTCAAATGGAGCTCGAGATGTTTGGAAGAAAGCTTGTCGCGGCGGCGGCGTTCGTCGTGTTCGTATCGGGCGCGGCCTCCGCGCAGACGGCAACGTCCAATGCGGCGCGTACGGAAAATCTGGTGAAGCAGGCGGTCGAACGGTATGCGGCCGGGCTCGAAGCGTCGCGCGCGCAAAACGCGCAGGACGCGCTTGCCGGTCCCACCGTGCCGATGACGCTCGAAGACGCGGTTCGCCGTGCGGTCGACAACAACCTGGAAATGGCGGTCGAGCGGCTCAATCCGCAGACCTTCGACTTTACGCTCGCGTCGCTCCGCGCGAACTACAACCCGAATGCGACGTCGGCGCTCGGGCGCCGCGACAACGTGCGCCCTCCGACGAACCTGTTGAATCCGGGCGCGCCGAACGTCTCGACGATGACGTACAACGCCGGCCTGACCCAGAACATGCGATGGGGCGGCGGCAACTACGCACTGACCTTCAACAACGCGAGAGTCGTTTCGCCGACCGACCGGCTTGCGTCCTTCGATCCCCAGTTCAACAGCTCGTATCTGTTCAGCTACACGCAGCCCCTGTTGCGCGGGTTCCGGATCGATCAGAACCGGCAGCAGATGCAGACGACCCTCATCAACCGCGACAACGCGGAACTCAACCTGCGGGCACGCACCACCAACACGCTCGCCGCCGTGCGAGCCGCGTACTGGGATTACTCCTTTACGATTCAGGCCGTCGACGTCGCCAGGCAGTCGCTGACGCTCGCGTCGAAGCTGCTCTCGGACAACAAAATTCGCGTCGAAGTCGGCACGATGGCACCGATGGACGTCGTGCAGGCCGAAGCGGAGGAGGCGACCCGGCAGCAGGCGTTGACCATTGCCTCCGCCACGATGCGCACCGCAGAGCTCTCGCTGAAGCGCTTGATCGTGAGCGGCACGAGCGATCCGCTCTGGTCGCAGCACATCGAGCCGACCGATCGCCCGGACTTTCAGACCGTCGCGATCGATGTCGAAGGGGCGGTCCGCGCGGCACTTCAGCAGCGCACCGACCTGCAGGTCGCGCGCAACGCGGCCGAAGCCAACAACGTGCTGCTGAAATCGCAGCGCGATTCGGCCCTTCCTGACGTCGACGCGCTAGTCACGTACGGCGCCTCGGGTCTCGGCGGTACCCAGTGGAACCTGACCGGATCTGGTCTGGACCGTACGCGCGACGGCGTCCTTTTCGCGGGCGGGTACAACGACGCACTGAGCACCCTGTTCGGCCGCGAATATCCCAACTGGCAGTTCGCGCTGAACGTCAGCTACCCGATTGGCGGCAACGCGTCCGAAGCGCAGGCCGCGCGCACGCGCCTGCTGCTCCAGCAGAACCAGGCGCAGATTCGCGCGAGCGAGCTGACCGTCGCAACCGAGGTGACCAACGCCGCGCTGCAGGTCACCAACAGCATGGAGTCCCTGGCTACGTCGCGCGTGGCGCGCGACCTGTCACAGCGCCGTCTCGACGCGGAGATGAGCCGGTTCGATGTCGGCATGTCGAACAACTACCAGGTCGTGCAGATGCAGCGCGACCTGCGCGAGGCGCAGAACGCCGAGTTGCGCGCGCTGCTGAACTATCGGAAGGCTCTTGTCGAGTTCGACCGCGTCCAGCAGGCGGGCGCGCGCTAGAGAGGCACCCGGATTCATATGCGTAAATACGGAATCATCCTGCTGCTGCTCGTCGTCGTGGGCGGAGCCGCAGTGTATTACTTCATGGGAGACCGCTCAGCCGCTGCGCAGAGCGGCCAGCCAACAGCCCAGGAACGACGCCAAAACGCCGGCGGCGGTGGCGGATTCGGGGGCGGCGGGTTCGGCGGCGGGATGGCCCGCGGTCCGCGCCCACCGATGACGGTCGAGCTCGCGCCGATCGCGCGGAAGGACATGGTCGACACAATTACGGTCGTCGGCAACCTCGTCGGTGCGGCCACAGTCGATGCCGTGCCCCGCGGCCAGGGCCGCCTCGACGCCGTCTACGTCAAGCTTGGCGATCCCGTCCGCCGCGGCCAGGCGATTGCGAAGATCGAAGACCGCGAACTGGTCGAACAGATTAAGCAGGCAGAGGCCACCTTCAACGTGTCCCAGGCGACGATTCGCCAGCGGCAGGCCGACCTGAAACTCGCACAGAACAATATGGAGCGTTCGAAGAGCCTGTTCGAGCGCGACCTGCTTCCCCGCCAGACCTTCGACGACACCGATGCGCGCTATCAGGCGGCGCAGGCGCAGCTCGAGCTGTCGATGGCACAGCTCGAACAAACCAAGTCACGACTCGACGAGTTGAAGATCAACCTCGCCAACACGGTGATTACCTCGCCTGTCGAAGGATTCATCGGCAAGCGCACGCTCGATCCCGGTGCGAGCGTCGGTGTGAACACGTCGTTCATCTCGGTCGTCGACATCCGCACGGTGCGTCTCGTCATCAACGTTGTCGAGAAGGATCTGCGGAGGATTCACCAGGGCACGGCGGTCGAAGTCGAAGTCGACGCCTATCCCGGTGAGAATTTCATGGGTCGGGTGGCGCGCCTCGCGCCGATTCTCGATCCGGCCACGCGCACCGCGCAGGTGGAAATCGAGATTCCCAATTCGACCTATCGGTTGAAGCCCGGCATGTATGCGCGCGCGCGATTCACCGTCGAAAAACACGACAACACGCTCGTCGCGCCAACGCTCGCCGTCGTCGACCTGCAAGGCAAGCTCGGTGTGTGGGTCCCGGCGGACGAAGGGGACACAACCGTGTTCATCCCTGTGACGATCGGCATCGAGCAGCAGGACTTCACCGAGCTCACCAGCGGCGTGAAAGAGGGGCAGCGGATCATCACGACCGGTGCAGCGGCGCTCCGTCCCGGCGATCGCATTGCGCTGGTGGGGCAACGCGGCGGCGGCGCACGAGCCGGCGGCGCCGCGCGCGGCGGACGGCGCGGCGGCGGCGCGGCCACGCCGGGCGTGAATGCGAATCAAGGACAGCAGCCAGCTAGCAAGTAGCTGTTCGGTAGGTGGTAGGTGGTAGGTGGTAGCGGAAGATCAAGCCGCGTGCGGCGCGGGGCGTAGGGGCCCCCGCAAGCGAGCGGCGCGGAGCGGGGCGAGGGGCCCCCGCGACTACAGTTGGAGCTGACATGAGCATCCCGAGAATCGCGATCGCACGGCCTGTGACGATGTTCATGATCAGCGCGATCATCATCCTCCTGGGTGGTATATCTGTGACACGGCTGCCGGTCGACCTGCTACCGGACGTGACCTACCCTACGGTCAGCGTCATCGTCCGGTATCCGGGTGTCGGCCCGCAGGAAATCGAGCAGCTCATCACACGCCCAATCGAGCAGACGGTCAGCGCAGTAGCGGGTCTTGATCAGCTGAACTCGAGCTCGTCAGAAGGCAACAGCCGCGTGTCGCTTTCGTTCGCATGGGGCACAGACCTCAACGAGGCGATGGACGATATGCGCATGCGGCTCGATCGTGTCCGCGGGCGCATGCCAATAGACGCGGAGCCGATGCAGATCTTCCGTCAGGATTCGAATGCGATGCCGATCATGAGCCTCGGCATCGAAGGCAACTACGACCGCGTGACGCTGCGCGAAATGGCCGAGAACCAGATTGGCCCGCGCCTCGAGCGCGCCGAAGGGGTCGCCGCCGTGACGACCCAGGGCGGCCTGCGCCGTCAGATCCACGTGCAGCTTTCCAAAGAGAAGGTCGCCGCGCTCGAGCTGCCCGTCGAACGCATTTCCGCGCTGCTGCGCTCGGAGAACCAGAACACCCCCCTCGGCGAGGTCAATCAAGGCGAGCGCACGTATTTGCTGCGCAGCCAGGCACAGTTTCAGAGCCTTGACGAAATCCGCAACCTCGTACTGATGACCCGCGGCGGTGTGCCCATCTACGTGCGCGACGTGGCAGACGTTGTCGATACGACTGAAGACGTCCGCTCCCTGCTGCGCATCAACGGCCGCCCCGGCGTGCGACTCTCGGTCCAGAAACAATCGGGCACGAACACGGTTCAGGTCGCCGAAGGCATCAGGGCCGAGATCGATCGCATCAACGCCGAGATGCCCAACATCAAGCTGAACGTCCTCGACGACAGCTCGGTGTACATCAGCCGGTCGATCCACTCCGTGCAGGAGCACGCACTGATCGGCGCCGGGCTCGTGACGCTGATCATCTTCCTGTTTCTCCGGAGCTTCCGATCGACGCTCATCGTGTGCACGTCGATCCCGATCTCAGTCGTCGGCACATTCGCCCTGCTCTACTTCGCAGGCTACACGCTGAACATCATGACGTTTGGCGGGCTGGCCCTGGGCATAGGCATGGTTGTCGACGCGGCCATCGTCGTGCTCGAGAACGCGTACCGGCACATGGAGCACGGGAAGGATCGCGTCACAGCGGCGATCGAAGGCAGCGAGGAAGTCTGGGGCGCCATCGTGGCTTCGATTCTCACGCACATCGCGGTGTTCGTGCCGCTCCTCTTTCTGACGGGCATTTCGAGCATTCTGTTCAAGCAACTGTCGGTGGTCGTCATTTTCTCGCTCCTGATGTCGCTTCTGGTCGCAGTCACGCTCGTACCAGTGCTGTGTGCAAATCTGCTCAAGCTGCCTCCGCCAGTTGAAGAACGTAAAGGCCTCGGCGGGCGCATGTTCACATGGAGCGAGAACGTTCTCGAGGGAATGGACGACTCGTACCGGCGATTCCTCCACAAAGCGCTCGTCCATCGGCCGATCGTGCTGGGGATCGGAGCCGCGTCCGTCGTCGCGGCAGTATTGATGTTCCCATTGCTGAATACCGAGCTCGCCCCGCAAACCGACGAAGGCGTGGTTCAGGTGTCCGCGGAGCTCGCCGCCGGGACCCGCATCGAGCGTACCGACGCGATCATGGGCCGCCTCGAACAGATGACGCAGCAACTGGTGCCCGAAGCACATACCCTCATTGCGAGCGCCGGTGCGGGCGGCGGCGGCGGTGGCGGCGGCGGCTTCGGTGGCGGCGGCACCAGCCGCGGCAGCATTCAGCTGTTTCTGGTTCCCAAAGATCAGCGCGAGCGATCGAGCGATCAAATCGCCTTCGATCTCCGCCGCCAGCTCGCCGGCATACCGGGTGTCATCGTCCGCGCGAATGCAAGCGGCGGGAATAACCAGCTCAACCGCCTGATGTCGGGTGGCCAGGGCAACGACAGCCGCATGGGCGTGGAGATTCGTGGCGAAGATCTCGAAGCCGGACGCCGGCTCGCAGTGGAAGTCCAGGACCTGTTGCAGACGACCCCCGGCATCGCCGATCCGCGGCTGGCACGTGATGAGGCGCGTCCCGAGCTCGCGGTGCAGATCGATCGTCCCAAGGCAGCCCTCTTCGGCTTGAACACGACGCAAGTCGCCAACACCATCCGGACGAACGTCGCGGGGACGACTGCCGCGCAGTTCCGCCAGGGCGGCTACGAATACCCGATCATCGTGCGCCTGAAGCAGGAGGATCGCGAGCAGGTGTCCGACGTCAACGACGTCATGGTCAACACCGCCAGCGGCGTGTCGCTGCCGGTGAGAAATGTCATGGTCATCCAGTCGCAGCTGGGACCGAGCCAGATCGATCGCAAGAATCAGGAGCGCATGGTGATGGTCAGCGCCGAGCCTGAGATTCCGCTGAGCGAGGCGGTGAAAGCCGTGACGGCGCGCCTGCCCGAAATCAACCGGCCGCAGGGTTTCTCGATCGGGTTTGGCGCCGAAGTGGAACAGCAGGAAAAAACCTTCAACGAGCTGCGCCTCGTGCTGATTCTGGCGCTCATCCTTGTCTACGCGGTCATGGCGTCTCAGTACGAGTCGCTGCGCGATCCGTTCATCATCATGTTCTCGGTTCCCACTGCCGCGATCGGTGTCGTGCTGGCGCTCTACCTCACCAACACGTCGTTCAATCTGCAGGCGTATCTCGGCGTCATCATGCTGGGCGGCATCGTTGTCAGTAACGCAATCCTGCTCGTCGACTACACGAACATCCTGCGGCGCCGCGACGGCATGGAGCTGCGCGAGGCGGTCGAGGTAGCGGGACGCACGCGGCTTCGGCCGATTCTGATGACCTCGCTGGCCACCATGCTGGGCCTTGTGCCGATGGCTCTCGGCATTGGTGAAGGCAGCGAGCTGCAGGTTCCACTGGCGCGCGTGGTCATCGGCGGCCTTCTCACGTCGACGTTCATCACGCTGGTGTTCGTGCCGACGGTGTACACGCTCTTCGAAGAGGGATGGAAGGGTCTGTGGAAGAAGCACCCACCTGAGGCTGTGGCTCATTAACCCTGTCACAGAAGTTTCACAGGGGCGCGCTAAACATCCTTAGCGCGCCCGACGTCTTATAAGCCATAGATGCGTAAAACACTTCTCATCGTCATCGCCCTCGTCCTCATCGGTGCCGGCGGGTACGGCTACTACAGGTATACGCAGAAGCCTGTGGCGCCCACGATTAGCACCGCCCGTGTCACGCGCGGCGATCTCGCGGAGACGGTGGGCGCCACGGGCGCGCTGCAGGCGGTCACCACCGTCCAGGTCGGCACCCAGGTGTCAGGAACGATTCAGGAGCTGAATGCGGATTTCAACTCTCTCGTCCGCAAGGGTCAGGTGCTGGCGCGTCTGGACCCGTCGCTGATCCAGTCGCAAATCGAGCAGGCGCGCGCAAACCTGATTCGCGCCGAAGCCGACCTCGAACGGCTGCGCGTTGCGCTCGACGACTCGAAAACGAAGCTGACACGCGCGAGGGAGCTCTCGGAAAAGAAATTGATCGCACAGACCGAGCTCGAGGCCGCGGAGGTTACTGTGCGCTCGTCAGAGGCGCAGCTTCGATCCCAGCAGGCTGGGGTGACGCAATCTCAGGCATCGCTGAGACAGAACCAGGTCAACCTAGCGCACACCGTCATCGAGTCTCCCATCGACGGGCTTGTCATCTCGCGCAACGTCGACGTCGGCCAGACCGTTGCCGCGAGCATGTCTGCGCCAACGCTTTTCGTGCTTGCGGCGGACCTGACGAAAATGCAGGTCCTGGCCAGCCTGGACGAGTCTGATGTCGGCCGTATCCGTCCGGGCCAGGTGGTGCGATTTCGGGTGGATGCCTTTCCCACAGAAGAGTTCACAGGCAATGTGACGCAGGTGCGCCTGCAGCCCACAACGGTGCAGAACGTGGTGACGTATCAGACAGTGATCGACGTTCCGAATCCCGGCCTCAAGCTCAAGCCGGGCATGACGGCCAATGTCAACATCGAGATTGCACGGCGCGACAACGTCCTCCGGGTTCCGAATACAGCGCTTCGATTCCGGCCGACGGCCGAGACCTTTGCAGCGCTGGGGCAGACGCCTCCGGCGGGCGGAATGGGCGGCGGCGGCGGTCGCGGCCGCGGTGCCGCCGGCGCCCCCGACACACGTAATGCGCAGCCCGACCCAGCACCAGCGGCACAGCCCGCGGCACGGCAGCCCGTGGCACAGCAGCTGCCTGCAACTCAGCCGCAACCTGCCGCTCAACAGCGGCCCAGGCGCGCATCAACGCAAGCCGCCCCGGAGGGTGAAACACCTCAGATGGCTCCGCAAGCCGATGGCGCCGGAGGGCGGGAGGGGCAAGGCGAAGGCGGCGGACGCCGCGGCGGGCGCGGCAATTTCAACGAGCGCATGGCCAACATGACTCCGGAAGAGCGCGAGCGTTTCACTGAACGGATGCGCGCGCGCGGATTTACCCCTCCGGCAGACGGCCAGACGCCCACTGCGCCAACGCAGCAGCGTGGCAGAGGCCAGGGACCCAGCCGGCAAGGGCAAGGGCAGGCGCAGGCGCCGAGGCCGGCGGCGGCTCCCGCGGTGGCATCAGGCGCGACGACGTTCGACGCGCTGTTTGGTCCGCTGGCGCAAACAGAGTCATTCGGACAGGTCTGGCTGAACGTCGACAACAAGCTCCAGCGCCTGCGGCTGCGCCTCGGCATTACTGACGGCCAGCAGACAGAGCTGACCCAGGCATTGGACGGCGAACTGAACGAAGGAACAGAAGTCGTCACGAACGTGATTACGGGCGCCGTACGCCAGACTGCGACACCCCCTGGCGGCACAGCATTCCCCGGTTTGGGCGGCGGACGTCAGGGCTTCCCCGGCGGCCAGCAAGGCGGCGGCAACCGAGGTGGCGGCGGCGGACGAGGTCAGTAGTGCCCGTCATCTCGGTCCGCGATCTCATCAAAACGTACGACGTCGGCGAGGTGAAGGTACACGCCCTTCGCGGCGTGTCGCTCGACATCGAGGCCGGCGAGTTCGTGGCTGCGACCGGACCGTCAGGCTCCGGCAAGTCGACGTTGATGCACATCCTGGGCTGCCTGGATCATCCGACAAGCGGCCAGTATTTTCTCGACGGTCGCGATGTCGCCAAACTCAGCCGCAACGATCTCGCGGAAGTGCGGAATCATAAAATCGGTTTCGTGTTTCAAGGCTTCAACCTGCTCTCACGAACGTCGGCGCTCGACAACGTCGAGCTCCCGCTGCTCTATACGGACAAGACGATGAAGGCATCGGAGCGCCATGCTCGGGCCATGGCTGCATTGAAGGCTGTCGGTCTCAGCGAACGCGCGCATCATCATCCGAACCAGCTGTCTGGCGGCCAGCAGCAGCGCGTGGCGATTGCGCGCGCGTTGATCAATCAACCGTCGTTGATTCTCGCTGACGAGCCGACCGGGAACCTCGATTCGCGCACGAGCGTCGAGGTCATGGGCATCTTTCAGCGCTTGAACGCCGAGCAGGGCATCACAGTGCTGCTGATCACGCACGAGCACGACATCGCGGAATACGGAACACGGATCGTCGGCTTCCGGGACGGCCGCGTTCTCACCAATACGCCAGTGACGACCCGCAGAGACGCCGACACAGAGCTGGCATCGATGCCCGTTATAGTCTAGGAGGATCACCTATGTCGCCCGTCATGACCACGCGGATCGCTTTGAAGGCGCTGGCGCGCAACAAGATGCGCACGGCGCTCACCATGCTCGGCATGATCATCGGCGTGTCCGCCGTTATTACGCTCGTCGCGCTGGGCAGCGGCGCGCAGTTTCAGATAGAAGAGCAAATCAAGGCAGGCGGCACCAACATGGTGACCATCATGGCGGGAAACTTCACCGCCGGCGGCGTGCGCGGCGGCGTGGGCGCCGCATCGAGCCTGAAGATCGAAGACGTGGACGCGATCCGGAAAGAAGTGGCGGACGTGCAATACATCGCGCCAGGGGTGAATCTGCGCGCACAGGTCATCGCGGGGAACCAGAATTGGTCGACCCGCATGGAAGGCACCGACGTCGATTTTCCGCTCATCCGGCAATGGCCCGTGAAGTACGGGGTGTTCTTCAGCCCGCAGGACGTCAGCAGCGCCTCGAAAGTTGCCGTACTCGGCAAGACGGTGAGCGAGCAGTTATTCGGGCCTGAGGTCGATCCCACCGGGCAGATGATCCGCATCCGCAATCAGCCCTTCAAGGTGATCGGCATGATGGACACCAAAGGCCAGGCCGCCATGGGGAACGATCAGGACGACACGATCTTCGCGCCGTTCACCACCGTGCAAAAGCGTCTGCAGGGGCAGCAGAACATTCAGAACATCACGATCTCAGCTGCGAGTGCCGAGTCGGTCACGGACGTCGCGGACGCCGTCGCGGTTGTGATGCGGAACCAGCACAAGCTGGTCGCCGGGGATCCGGACGACTTCACGATACGCACGCAGCAGGAGATCGCCGACATCCGAACAGCGACGGTTGACACCATGACGAACCTCCTCGCGGGAATCGCGGGGGTGTCGCTGATCGTCGGCGGCATCGGCATCATGAACATCATGCTCGTGTCGGTCACCGAGCGGACGCGCGAGATCGGCATCCGCTTGGCTATCGGTGCGAAGGGGCGCGATGTCCTCCTGCAGTTTCTTGTCGAGGCCATCGTCATCAGCATTCTGGGAGGCGGTGTGGGCATTGCGCTCGGGTTCGGTATGGCCGATCTCGCCACGCGCATCTGGCAATTCCCGACGGCAGTTCCACCGTCGGCGGTGGCGATGGCGTTCGGTTTCTCTGCGGTTACGGGAATCTTCTTCGGGTTCTATCCGGCTCGCAAGGCCGCGGCCTTAGATCCCATCGTCGCCCTGCGCTACGAGTAGCTCGGACATTGTCATCCCTGTGACCGGATCGACCATCTCGGGAGCGATCTCGGCCAGCGGGCGCAGGACGAACGCGCGCTCGCGAAACCGCTCATGAGGAACGGACAGGCCATCCTCCTCAATCACGTGATCTCCGAACAGCACGAGATCCGCGTCCAGAGTACGCGGAGCCCCCGGGTAGGGTCGGACTCTTCCCCGCTCTTCCTCGATTTCCAGCAGCCGCTCCAGCAGCAGACGCGCTGACAGCGTCGTCTGCCCGACAACCGCCGCATTCAGGAACGCTGCGTGTTCAGGCCCCACGCCGACAGGCTGCGTTTCGATGAACTCAGACACCGCGACATCGGTCATGTCCAGCTGGAGTGCGTCAATTGCGTATTCGAGGTGCGCGCGGCGATCGCCAAGGTTGCTCCCGAGTGAAATGGCGACGCGCACAACGCTTTCGATTTTCGTAAAAATGGGGTCTGGCCCTAGTTTTGGGGTCGGGCCGCCATGACTGATCCGCGGAGGACTTTCCCGTTGGAATGGCGCCCCAGAAGATCGGCGCGGCTCTCGGCTGCCTGCTGCAACACCCGCAGGTGCTCCTGCATCTCTCCGAGAATCAACTCGAGCATCTTGCGATGGCGCGCATTGGTTACGCCAGCGGTGCGAGGCGTCCATACTTCGATGAATGTGCGTTGATTCGCGGCATCGGTGTCGATAATCGACTTGGCGGTCTCGCGCGACGCCTTGCCGCTGACCTGGTCGAGGGTGTCGGCGGCATACCTCCGAGGGCGGCAATTGCGTCGCTCAGCCACTGCAGATGGATCTCCTGGCGACCCAGCACCTGTTGATAGCCGTTGTTGGCATCGTAGGCGGCGACCGATTGCGCGTTGGTTTGACGCGCCTTGAACAGCCGCAGCGTATCTCGATGGAACTCGTTGAGAAAGTTCAACAACTCGGCGGGACTCACGAAGTCTGTTTCGCCTTGCAGGTGATGCAGACGCGCGTCCAGGGAATCGCGTTCAGCCGGGCCTCGGCAATCGGCTCTCCACAGTCACGGCAGATGCCGTAGGTACCCTTCTGTATCCGCTCGAGCGCCTCTTCAATCGCCTGCAGGATTTTCGCGTCCGTCTGCTTGAGCTTCAGCTGTATGTGGACTTCGTTGTTGCCGGTCGCCTGATCGGCCAGGTCCCCCTGGCGCGTGTTCGTATCGAGGGTGACGGTCAGCGGATCGCGACCGCCGCCGGAGAGAATATCCCCCCGCTTTCGCAGCAGCATCTCTTTGAATGGCGTTACGTCCATTGGCAACCAGACATTTTAACTATTCGGCACGCAGCGCCGCAAGCGGCTTACGCCTCAGGACATCCGCGCTGGCCACGACGCCGATCACCATGATGAGAAGCGACGTCGCTACCGTACCAATGAGATTTTCGTGTAGGACGGGCTGCCATGGGATGTCCAGCGCGAAGCGGCTGACGCCCCAGCCGAGCCCCAGCGCGCCGAAGGACCCCACCGCCCCTGCGATAGTCCCCAGCAGTCCGTACTCGACCATGAGCATGGCGGCAATCGCCCGCGAGCTGGCCCCGAGGGTCTTGAAAATTGCGGCTTCGTACACGCGCTGGAACTTCGTCACGGCGACGGCTCCTACCAGGATGAGGCCGCCGGCCAGGATGACGAGGCTTCCCACGACGTCGATAGCCACCGTCACCACCTGAAAGACTTTCCGCACCGATTCGAGCACCTCGCGCAAGTCAATCACCGAGACGTTCGGAAACCGCAGCACGATGTCGTGGGTGAACTTGCCGCGTTGAGCCGGATCGGCCAGATTGGCGCGGACAGGCGCGAAGTACCAGTGGGGTGCGCCCGCGAATGTGCCGGCGCCGAACACGAACATGAATCCGCCGCTGCGCCCCTCGCGCCATTCAACACGCCGGATGCCGCTGACTCGCGCGTGAGTCGCGCGCCCGAGTACGTCGAAGCGCATCACATCTCCGACGTCGATCCCAAAGCGCTCGACAATCCCCTCCTCCACCGATACCTCGGGAAGGTCCGTGGGATTCGCTGGTGTCGTCGCCTTCGGGAAGGTCCCTCGAACCAGCGTCTCGTTCGACTCGAGCTGGCCGCGATAGGTGATCGTGTACTCGCGCGAGAGTCTGCCGCGGCCCTGCAGGTCTTCCACTTCGTCGAGATTCATTCCCTTCCCCGTGACGCGTGCGCGCAGCACGGGAATCAGAAGCGGTTGCGATTCCCGCGGCAGCCGCTCGGCGAGAAACGCCTTCATATCGGCGGCCTGATCCTGCTGGATGTCGACGAGAAACATGTCCGGCGTGTTTCCCCCGATCTGCATCGCGAATTGATTCAGAAGGTTCACCTGCAGGCCGCGCACGCCCATGATGAAAAAGGTGCCGAGACCGACCGTGAGAAGAATCACGCGGGTCTGATTGCCTGGCCGGCTCAAGTGCAGCACGGCCTGCCGCATCGGGAACCACGACGAGCGCGCAAGCGGACGCGTCAAACGCGTCAGCAGCCATCCCACACCCTGCAGCACGATCGTCAGCCCGACGAACCCGACGCACACGGTCAATCCCACTCGCAACGAAGCCGCCTGCCACGATGCGAGCGCGACCAGCGCTCCCCCGACAACAACGGTCGCGCCGATCTGAAACCAGTCGCGACGCCGCCCGCTCGTCTCCTGGCGCAGTAGCAGCGAGGGTTTTATCTGCCGCACTTCGAGCAGCGGCACCATCGCAAAGAGGAGAGACACGAGCACGCCGACGCCCACTCCCTGAGCGGCAGCGGACCAGGACAGGCCGTACGCTACCGTCAACGTGCCGATCTGATTCATGTCCTCCGGTATGACAGCGATAGCGACCCACGCCAGCACGACACCGATAAGGCTGCCGACGACGCCGAGCGTCAGGGACTGAAGAAGATAGACGCCCAGAATCTGGCGGCTCGTGCCGCCGACGCACTTCATGATGGCGATGCTCTTGATCTTCTGCCGCACGAAGACGCGCGTGACACTCGACACGGCGATGCCGCCGAGAACCACGATGACGAGGCCGACGAGGCTGAGGTAATTCTCCGCGCGCTCGAAGTCTTCGCCGATCTGCTCCTGCCGATCTCTGTACGAGCGAACGCGCACGAACTCGGGCCTGAGCTCAGCCTCCAGCTCACGAGTGACGGCGTCGATGTCGGCGTCCGGCACTCGCAGCAGCATCTGTCGCGACACCCGGCTCCCGAAGGTGATCAATCCGGTCTCGGCGAGATCGTCGTAGTCGATGAAGACGCGTGGTCCAAGACTGAACGCGCTCAGCGAGCGCCCCGGCTCGAGCCCGATGACTCCGCGAACGACGAACTGTGACTTGCCAATCGCGATGGCGTCGCCGACCGAGAGTCCAAACTGCGCAAGGAGCTCCGGGCGCACCAGCGCGCCGTTGTCCTTCAGCAACGCGTGCGAGTACGGCCGCCCATCCTGAAGCGTCAAACGGCCGTAAAAAGGGAATCCGGCCTGCACGGCGCGAAGCTCGACAACCTTGGTAATGCCCGCGCGTGCGTCCACCGGACGGGCCATCGTTACCATTTCGAGGGAGTCCATGCGTTCGGCATTGGCCATGCGCGCGACGCGCGACGCGATCCGTTCGGGCGTGCCGCTCTGCCACGGCCGGTCCGTCGAGAGAAAGATATCCGCCGCCATCAGCGAGCGGGCCTCCGTGCCGAGAACGTGGCGAACGCTCTGGATGACGGACCGCAGCGCGACGATCGCGCCGACGCCGATGGCGATGCAGATGAAAAAGAATATCAGCCGCATCCAGGCCGATCGCGTCTCGCGAAGCGCGGTCATCAGCACGAACCGCATCAGACCCCCACCCGTTCGGCGACCTTGCCGTCGCGCAGATACACCCGCGCATCGGCCATTGCTGCGATCTCCTGGTCGTGCGTCACGACGACGAGCGTCACGCTGCGCTGGCGGTTGATGGTGAGCAGCAACTCGATCACGTGATGCCCGGTGGCGCTGTCGAGGTTGCCGGTCGGTTCGTCGGCGAGAACGATCACCGGCTCGTTCGACAGGGCTCGGGCGATGGCGATACGCTGCTGCTCGCCGCCCGACAACTGCGACGGATAGTGATGACCTCGATCCTCGAGCCCGACTTCGGCGAGCAAGGTGCGGGCGCGCGCCGCGGCATCGCGCCTCCCCGCGATCTCCATCGGCACCAGAATATTCTCGAGCGCGGTCAGCGACGGAATGAGGTGGAATGACTGGAACACAAAGCCAATCTTCTCGCCGCGGAGCCGCGCGAGGCGATCTTCGCTCATCCGGGTGATGTCGGTGTTGTCGATCAGAATCGAGCCGCTTGACGGCGCATCGAGGCCGGCGATGAGCCCGAGCAGCGTCGACTTTCCGCTTCCAGATGGACCGACGATCGCCAGCCGCTGACCCGACGGCACCGCAAGTTCAATCGGATGAAGGATGGTGAGCTGATGGTCGCCGCTCTTGACGGTTTTGGACACACCGCGCAGCTCGATCATTTTTCGACCATTGTCCGCACCGACGGCCACAGATGATCGGCGATGCGGGCAGCGCCGGCGCTGGTGGGATGGATGCCATCGGGCTGGTTTAGATCGGGCTCGCCGGCCACACCTTCGAGCAGGAACGGCACGAAGGTTACTTTGTTCTCGCGCGCGAGCTCTTGAAACACCTGACGAAAGGAGGCTGCGTATGGTTCCCCGTAGTTCGGCGGCGCCTCCATGCCCACGAGCAACACCGGGATCGCCCGCTGCCGCGCGCGATGAATGATGCTCTGGAGATTCGCCTTCATTTGATCCGGTGGCAGCCCGCGTAGCGCGTCGTTGGCGCCGAGGGCGACAATCAGCAGCCGCACATCTCCTTCGAGCGCCCAACCCGCGCGGCGGAGTCCGTCCGCCGATGTATCGCCCGATACGCCCGCATTGACGACCTCGAGCTGCAACCCTGCTTCCTGTAACTTCCGCTGCAGCACGGACGGGTACGACTGATCGCGCGGGATGCCGAGTCCCGCCGTCAGGCTGTCGCCGAGCGCGACGATTCGCGCGGGGCCCGGGGCCATCGGTGCGACGGGTGTAATAGGTGCGTCAGATGCTGCGGGCTTGCCGCGCCGAAGCTCTACGGCGTCAGCTGGAGCGGAGGAGGGCGCCTCGGACCTGCCGCACGAAATGGCCGCAAGCACAACGAAGGAAAGGAGAACGCGATTCAATCTCTCTATCTTACTGTCGTATACTCGCGTCCGTGGTCACCATCGCCTTCCAACCGGCGTTGGCGCGCGCGCGCGCGGCCTTGGAACGCGGGCGCCATGCCGACGCGATCGGCATTCTCACGCAGGCGCTGAAATCCTCGGGGTTTAAACAGGAAGACGAGCTCGGGCTGCGATGCACGCTCGCAGAGGCCTGGCTGATGGCAGACGATGTCGCGCAAGCGACAGCGACGCTTGGCCGGCCCCCCGATTCTGCCCGCGGCGGGTTGTCTCCCGCCCTGCTCTCGACACTCTGGCGGCTTCACGGCCGCATCGCGTTTGCGAAGGGGGATCAGTCCCGCGCGATTGCGCTGCTCGACCGTGCGCTGCGTCATGCCGAGCAGGCCCATGATTCCGAGGCGATCGGCCTGGCCCACTACGAGCTCGGGCATTGCTACAAACAAGTAGGCGACACCGCAATCATACGCGAACACATCGCCAAGGCCGCGCCGGCGCTGCACGCAGCCGGGAACCGGCGCTATCTCGCGCTGCTGCATTCACTCTCAGGTGTGGTCCTTGCGCAGAGCGGGCGCCCCGAAGAGTCCATGGCAGCGCTTCGGCAGGCTGAACGCCTTGCGGCGTCGGTGCAGGCGTATGACGTGCTCGGCGTCATCTTGAGCAATCAGGCGAACGTCGCGCTGTTTCAGTACAACCACGAGCAGGCGCTCGCGCTGGCCGAACGGAGCGCGGCGCTGCAGGAGCCGAACGGACCGGGACGTGGCCTTGCGTTGTCGCTCACTACACTCGGACAGATTCTCGTCACGGTCGGCAAGCCGGAACGCGCGGAAAAAATTCTGCTTCGGGCGCTCGAGTCTCGCGGCCAGACGCAGTTCAACGAGATTACCGGAGCGGTATACGACTCGCTCGCGCAGATTGCGCTTATGCGCGGCGAAGACGAGTCGGCCGGCGATTACCTGAGGCAGGCTGGCGAGGCGTACGGCAGTTACGGCGTACAAACGGGACAGTGGTACGAGTGGTCGATCCGCGTCCTCGAAGCCAAGCTCGCAGCGCGTCGCGGCGCCACAGAGGAAGCCTTGAGGCTGGCGAACGAGATCGCGGCGAAGGCGCCTCCCGCAGAAGCTATTCAGGCGGATTTGATTGCGTGCGAAGCGCTGCTCGCCGGGGGACGTACGGGTGAAGCCGACACTCGAGTCGGCAACATGGCCACACGTATTGACGCCCGCGCGATGCCCGGTGCCTGGGGCGAATTCCTCCGCCTTCGCGGCGCTCTGCACGGGTCGGCCGATCGCCTCTCCGAGGCGTACCACGACATCGCGCAGAGCGCGAGCGTATTCGAGCTCATCGGCGAGGAATACCAGGGCGCGTTGAGCCATCTTGCGCTCGGCCGCCTCGCGAGCCGCGTCGGCGCCCGCTCGCAGGCCGAGCACCAGTTCGCGCTGGCGGCATCGTTGTTCGAATCACTCGGCGCGGCACGCGACCTTGTCGAAACGAAGAAGGCGGCGGCGCAGCTGCCGGCAACCGACGTCAGCGATCCTCTCTCGTACATCGATCGTGATGATGCGGTCGTCCGGCGACTCGTCGATGCGGCGGCATTTCCGGAACTGCTCGGCCACGAAACTGCCGCCGCCATTCGCGAGACGCTCGACGCTGATTGCGCAGTGGTGTTCGTGGTGCCGAAGGAAGGCGATCTTCGGCTGGTCGCCTGGACGGGAGGCGATGCGGATCGCGCCCGGACCATCGCCGCACGCGCTCTCGGCCAATCGCATGGGACCGGGTGGGTCATTTCGCAGCAAGCCGGACGGGACGTCAGTGGTCCGCGCTTCATCGCGATTCTTTCAGCGCGGGAGATCGCCGAACCCCTGCGGCGGCGCCTGCGGATGATTGCCGCCATCGCTGCGCAGGGATTCGCTCTGTGCAGCGCGCGGCAGCACCCAGCTGCGCCGACCGAAATCGCGCATGAACAGCCGCTGGAACCATTGCTGCCGGGATTTCTCTGCGCCAGCCCGTCGATGATGAGAGTCGTCGAGCAGATCCAGCGGCTGCAGGGTAACGAGCTCACGGTGCTCATCACCGGCGAAAGCGGCACAGGCAAGGAGCTGGTCGCGCGCGCCATTCACGTGGGCTCGCTGCGCAGCTCGGCCGTCTTCCTGCCGTATAACTGCACGACTACGACGCGCGAGCTGGCCGACAGCCAGCTGTTCGGCCACCGTCGCGGAAGCTTCACGGGGGCCGTCAACGATCAGCTCGGTCTGGTGCGAACCGCAACCGGCGGCACGCTCTTCCTCGATGAAATCGGCGACCTGCCGCTCGACGTGCAGCCGAAGCTGCTGCGCTTCCTCGAACAGGGTGAAATCATGCCGCTCGGAGAGACGCGGCCGCAGCGTGTGGACGTGCGCGTGATTGCCGCCACCAATGCTGACCTCGAGCAGCGCGTTGCCGAGGGTAGATTCCGCGAGGACTTGTACTACCGGCTGGCGGTAATTCGTATTTTGATTCCCCCACTCCGCGATCGGCGCGAAGAAATACCCCATCTCACCAGCCTGTTCATGCGCGAAGTCTCCGAACGCCTCGGAAAGCCGGACGTGTTTCTGACCGCCGACACGCTGGAGCTGCTGGCCCAGCACTGGTGGCCGGGCAATGTGCGTCAATTGCGGAACGAGATTCAACGCCTTGTGGCGCTCAGCCGACCGGGTCAGGGCATTTCCCCTGAACATCTATCCCCGGAAATTACATCTGCGGCGATCCGGCAGCACGCGGTCGGCCTGGGGCCTGGTGCGGCAGCGCGGCTGCCCGTCACAACCCTGGCGGCTGCGGTTGATGGGCTCGAAAGAGAGATTATCGAAGCCACCCTCCATCAGAGCAGCGGCAATATCTCCGAAGCCGCCCGCTCGCTTGGATTGACGCGCCGGGGTTTATATCTGAAACTCCGGCGGCTCGGCTTCGAAACCACTCCTCTTGCGGATACCAAGTAATCAGATTCTGGGGCGTACGGATACTTAGTATCTGGCGCATCGCCTCCAGTATTTGCTTCACTAAGCCTCACTATTCTCATCAACTGTCTTGATATCTATAAGTTACATGACGCATTGACGTTTTGGCCGGGGCGGCTAATCGGTTGGCCTATCGATTGATACATCGTCCGTCGTCGTTGGAATTTCCGGGAGGCCTAAAATGCAGGCGTTGACGATCGCAGCGAAGAGAACAGACGTTTTTCCCCGACAGTCGGAACGTCGCTCACTGGTTCTGCCAGGCCGCGTCACATGGAAAGATTCTCGCGGCACCACGCGGTTCGCCAGCGTGGTCACGCGCGATGTGAGCGAGACCGGGGTCTTCATCGAGTGGAGCGAATCGACATCGATTCCGCTCTATCGTCTCGTCACCTTCCAGCTTGAACGCGACGCGCGCAACGCTGAGATCCTGCCGGATGCTCTCCGCACGGGCAAAGTTCTTTCGGCGGTTTACCGCGCCGGCAAATTTCAGAAGTCGACGGGAACCCCCGAGGGGTATGGATTGAGGCTGTTGGTGGATCCGGTCCTGTGCGCGAACAGGGCCGCTCCCCTGGCACAAGTCGAGGCGACCGCATAAATTTTCAGTTGTCTTCCGAGCTCCCTCAGCTCAAATGGCCGCCTGAATCGCAGCGGCCATTTCTTTTGTACTGGCCTTTCCACCCATATCCGGCGTTCTGGTCTCGCCACTCGACAGCACCTTCGTGATCGCCGCGACGACAAGGTCGTGCGCTTCATGCTCACCCAGATGGTCGAGCATGAGTGCGCCGGCCCAGATTGCGCCGATTGGGTTCGCAATCCCCTTGCCCTTGATGTCTGGCGCTGAGCCGTGGATGGGCTCGAACATCGACGGATACTTGCCCTCCGGGTTGATGTTGCCGCTGGCTGCCAGGCCGAGGCTGCCCGAGATAGCGGCGCCCAGATCCGTCAGGATGTCACCGAACAAGTTGGAGGCGACGATGACGTCCAACGTCTGGGGATGGGTCACCATGCGTGCCGCAAGCGCGTCCACGTGGTACTTTCTGAAGCCCACGTTCGGATACTCCTTACGCACCTCGTCGACGACGGTGTCCCAGAGGACCATGGAATGTTGCAGCGCGTTCGACTTGGTCGCGCTCGCGAGCTCGCGTCGCGGACGCTTCGACGCCAACTCGAAGGCATACCGCGCAATGCGGCTGATGCCATGACGCGTGAACAGGCCCGCCTGCTCCACGGCTTCGAACGGAGTCCCCGCGTGAATCTTTCCGCCGATGCCGGCGTACTCGCCTTCTGAATTCTCGCGGACGCAAATCATGTCGATGTCAGCGGGACCGCGATTCGCGAGGGGCGAATTCACGCCGGGAAACAGCCGCATTGGCCGGAGGTTTACGTATTGATCGAACCGTTGCCGAAGCGGAAGAATCAACTCCCAGACGGCGATGTGATCGGGCACCGACGGATCGCCGACGGCGCCGAAATAAATTGCGGGAAAATCGGCGAGGCGATCGAACGCATCGGCCGCCATCATGCGGCCGTTCTTCGCGTAGTACGCGCAGCCGTAGGGAAATTCCACGAGATCGAAGGCAAATCCGCTTCGGCCGGCAACCGCCTCGAGCACGGTCAGCGCCGCCGGGATGACTTCCTGACCAATACCATCGCCTGGGATCACCGCAATGCGGTGCTTGGCCGCCATGTACGCTCCTTGTTAACCGTTGGTGTTCGTGGTTAGTGGTTACCGCTCAACGTCCCGTGCCGCAGGATATCCGGGAATGCCCGTCGCCTGTTGCGCGGCGCGGACGATGGCCTCGGCCATCGCCTCGGCGGCAAGCGCGCCGATACGGGACACCTCGGTGTTGTCGATGGCTCCGGTGGCGAGCGCGAAGATCGCGTCGCCGTCACCCATCGTATGGGAGGGATAAATCGCGCGCGCGAGCCCGTCGTGCGCCATCTGCGCGACCTTCGTGGCCTGCACTTTCGTCAGGCGCGCGTTGGTCGCGACAACACCGATCGTCGTGTTCTGTCCCGCCCGAACCGGCTTCGTACCGCTCAATCGCAGCAGCTTCCGCGCGTCTGCCAGCCCCTTGCCATCCGGCGTCCGGACGCCCGCCACGACCGCACCGGTGCTGGGATTGATCACGTCGCCGACGGCGTTGACCGCCACAATCGCGCCAACGATGAGTGTATCGGCGCCGGCGGGAACAGCAATCGAGGCCGTTCCAAGTCCGCCCTTCATCGCGCCGCCGCCGCCGCCGCTCTTCCCGATGGTCGCGCCGGCGCCCGCACCAACGTTTCCTTCGGCGACGGCCCCGCTACCCGCTTCGAGTGCGGCGCGGTAACCGCAATCGGCTGTCGGCCAGATGTCCGGCCGGTTGCCCACCCCGAGATCGTAGAGAATCGCGCCCGGCACAATCGGCACACGTGCCGAACGGGTTTCGAATCCGATTTTCCGTTCGTACAAGTATTTGCGCACGCCGGTCGCGACGTCGAGACCGAAGGCGCTGCCGCCTGACAGGAAAATCGCATGGACCTGCTGCACCAGATTCACAGGATTCAGCAAATCCGTTTCGATGGTGCCGGGAGCCGAGCCGCGAACATCAACCCCACCCACAGCTCCGTCTTCTGCCAGGATCACGGTGCAGCCTGTCAGTCGCTCGGTGCGAGTCACCTGTCCCACTTTGATTCCGGGGACGGCGGTAATGGATCCGCAGACGCTGGTGAGCTGATACGTCCCTCCTGCTGGCCGGCGCGGAGGCCGGCGGAAACAGCCAGAAGCACGGCCGCGGCAGCAGCAGCGCGCGCTGTTCGCATGCGCACATTGTATCCGCCTTCACCATGTGACTGCTTGCGCGCGACAACGCCGGCCGTACCGGAAGAGGCTTGTAATCAGCGCTGGTCGATGTCAGATTCGTAGCACATGCCGGATCAACTCGCACGACAGCGAAGCACGATGCTGCTGTTTTATGGCTGCATCATCCTCCTCGGTTATCTTCTCTATCAGATCTTCGCGCCGTTCCTCACTCCACTGGCGTGGGCGGCCATCTTCGCCGCGTTCTTCTATTCACGACACAAGCGCCTGGAAGCCCGTTTCGGCAAGACCGGAGGGGCATCCATGAGCACCAGCGCCGTCGCGCTCATCATCGTCGTGCCGTTCGTGCTGATCGTGATGTTGTTCATTCAAGAAGCGACACAGACGCTGGGCTCGATCGACATGGCGGCCGGAGGCTCGCGCGAGCTGGATCGTGTGCAGCGATGGTGGGGCTGGCTGCAGCGTCAACGATTCGGCCGGGGCATCCCGAATCTCGACGTCGTGCTGAAAATGGGCGCCTCGCGAATCGCCGGGCTGGTCACGGAAGGCGCAGGCTTCCTCGCGCGCAGCGTTGTCATGATGATCGTGAACGTGATCATCATGCTGTTCGCACTGTTTTTCTTCTTCCGCGACGGCGACGCCATCATGGGCCGGCTGCGCCGCGTCCTGCCATTCGATCCATCGTTCCGGGAAGGGCGCATCCGCGAGACCGCCGAGCTCATCAAGGCGAGCATCAGCTCGGGCATCATTGTGGCTCTCGTGCAGGGCGCGGTCGGAGGAATTGCGTTCGGGGTGCTCGGGCTTGGCGCGCCGGTGTTCTGGGGCGTCATCATGGCCTTTTTCTCGCTGTTTCCGCTCGGCGCCTGGATTGTATGGCTGCCCGTGTCGATCTGGCTGCTGGTAAGCGGAGAGATCGGCCGCGGCGTGGCGCTGCTTGCGATCGGCGCCGGCGGCATCAGCCTGATCGATAATTTCCTGCGGCCGATATTGCTGGCGGGCCGCACGGAAATGAACGGGCTGCTGGTGTTCGTCAGCCTGCTTGGAGGCATGGCCACATTCGGGTTGATCGGTCTCGTGCTGGGGCCGGTGATCATGGCCACGGCGATCAGCTTCGTCGAGGCCTACGCAACGGAACGAAGAGAGTTGACGGTTACTGATGACGCTTCTGCAGAGAGCGATCGGCGCAACAAGACTTGAAGTCGCGGTTTTCGAGGAGATCGAAGCCGACCGCACGGCGACCAGCCAGGCGCTGCTTGTCGTCGTCTTGTCGAGCCTCGCTGCGGCAATCGGCCTGTCGTCGGGACTCTACAACGCACCCGTCCTGCACCGGGTCATGCTGGCCCTACTCCTGTGGGTGTTCTGGGCGATCTCCACGTATATCGTCGGCGTCTATTTGATGCCCGAGCCGCAGACCCAGACAGATGTCGGGGAGCTGCTGCGCACGATCGGGTTCGCCGCGTCACCGGGAATCCTGCGCATCCTCGGTTTGATTCCCGCAATCGGCGGAGCGATTTACCTGGTCTCGACGGTCTGGATGCTCGTCGCGATGGTCATCGCCATCCGCCAGGCGCTCGACTACAAAAGCACCGGACGCGCCATCGTGGTGTGCGTGATTACAGGCTTGATCGGCGTCGTGATGGCCGCTCTTTGCGGGGCACTGCTCTTCCTGGCCGCCGAAGAGGTTGTATCCTGATGTGCGTATAGCCTGAATGAGCGACATCCCCGGCGAGCCCAAGCAGACAACCAATCCCGTCAAGACATCCCCCCAGCCTGAAGATCGAATCCTTCTGGAGGGTCCGCACTCGCGACTTCGCGAGGCACGCCTCGTACTGAACGCCGTCAGGGATTTTGTCGCGGGATTCCGCGCGTTCCATTTCTGCGGGCCATGCGTGACGGTATTCGGCTCCGCGCGTATCCGTGAAGGACATCCCTACTATCAGCTTGGCATCGAAATGGGGAAGGGCCTGGCCGGGCTGGGATTCACTGTGATGACCGGCGGCGGCCCCGGGTTGATGGAGGCCGCCAACCGCGGCGCGCGCGAGGCCGGGGGCGCTCGGTCGGGGTCAACATCGTGCTGCCGTTCGAGCAGGCGCCCAACCGCTACTGCGACCGCATCGTCACGTGCCGGTACTTCTTCGTTCGCAAAGTACTGCTGTTCAAGTACTCGTATGCCTTCGTGGCACTACCAGGCGGGCTGGGCACGCTCGACGAACTGAATGAAGCCCTCACGCTGATTCAGACGAAAAAAATCCTGCACTTTCCGGTGGTGCTGATGGGAGCAACTTACTGGCGAGGGTTTCTCGCGCTGCTCGAGGACATGGTGAAAGCCGGCACCGTCAGCGCAGGCGATCTGAAGCTGTTCATGGTCACGGACAGCCTCGACGAAGCGATCGCGCACATCCGCAAGCACGCGATTGAAGAGTTCAAGCTGATGAAGCACCCGCCGATCAAGCCATCGCGGCTGCTGCGCGAAAAAGTTTATTCGTCCGGCTCGTCTTTCTCTTCGAAGGGCTGAACGGCGCTGTTGAGTGCCGACAGCGACACGCTGCGCTGGAACGCGGCCCACACGGCCTTCGATAAGAGTGTGCGAAACCCGCCTTTCTCGAGCTGGTACAGCGCGTGCGCGCTGGTGCCGCCGGGCGACGTCACGAGGTTTCGCATCTCAGCCGGATGGGACGGCGAGCTCTCCGCGTAAATCGCCGATCCGCGCACCGTCTGGGTCACCAGCGTTCGCGCGTCTTCGCGCGAGAAGCCCAGATGGACGGCCGCGTCGATCAGGGCTTCCATGAACAGAAATACATAGCTCGGACCCGATCCGCTGATCGCCGTCGCCATGTCGAGAAACGCCTCGTCGGCCACGTAGAGCTCTTTGCCGAACGCACGCAGAATGGCCTGCGCTTCGGCGCGCTGCGACGGCGTCACCGCGGTACTCGCGGTCCACACCGTCATCCCTTCGGCGACCTGCGCCGGCGTATTGGGCATCGATCGCACAATCGACTGATGCCTCAGCCCCTGCGTCATCGAATCGACCCGCGCGCCGGCGATGATCGACAGCACCACGGCATCCTTGCGCAGCTTTCCGCACAGGTCGCGGAACACAAAGCGCAGCATCTGCGGCTTCACAGACAGAATGACGATATCGGCGTTCTTCGCCGCCTTCAGGTTGTCGCTCGTCGTCGCCACGCCGAAACGCGTCTCGAGATCCTGCGCCCGATCGGCGTGCGGATCGCTCGCGGTCATCGCCCTCGCCTCGACCGCGTGCGAATTCAGCAATCCGCCAATCATCGCGCCCGCCATCGCACCGCCCCCGACGAATGCGATCGTTCTGCCATCGAGCGCGTTCGCGGCCCGCTTCTCCGCCATACTCGCAACCTTCTCCATGGTCCCCTGTCTTTCTACGGTCCGGCTGAAGCCGGACGCTACGTACGCGTGATACCCGTCACCCTCTTCGTTTTTCGTTCTTCGTTTTTCGTTACGCCCGCACCTGTCCCGTGCCCTCGATAATCCATTTATACGTCGTCAGCTCGCGCAGTCCCATCGGTCCGCGCGCGTGAAGTTTTTGCGTCGAAATGCCGACTTCAGTTCCCAGCCCGAACTCGCCGCCGTCGGTAAACTGCGTGCTCGCGTTGACGAACACGGCGGCCGCGTCGACCTCATTGAGAAATCGTGACGCCGCCTGAGCGTCCTCGGTGACGATGGCCTCGGAGTGACCCGATCCGTGCGTGCGAATGTGCTCGAGCGCTTCTTCGAGGCTGCCCACGATCTTGACCGCGGCCGCCAGGGAGAGAAACTCCCTGCCGAAATCGTCGGCCGTCGCCGGCACTGATGCGGCCCCGGCGGCCGTCAACACCTCAGAGACCTCGGCGTCCGCATGAATCTCGACGCGCGCCCTGCTCCACTCGGCCGCCATCTGCGGCAGCCAGGACCGGGCGATCTCGCGGTGCACGAGCAGCGTATCCAGCGCGTTGCAAATCGTGGGGCGCCGCACCTTGGCGTTGTACACGATACGGAGCGCCATCGCGTGATCGGCGGCTCGATCGATATACGTGTGAGACACGCCGGCGCCGGTTTCGATGACCGGGACCGTCGCGTTCTCGATGGTGGCCTTGATGAGGCCCGCCCCGCCACGGGGAATGATGACGTCGATATACGCGCGGAGCGTGAGCATGCGCGACACAAGCGCGCGGTCGGTCGACGTAATCAGCTGAATCGCCGTCTCGGGCAGCCCGGCGTCGTTGAATCCCGCGTGAATGGCCGCCACAATCGCGCGATTGCTCGCAAGAGCCTCGCTGCCCCCGCGCAGAACGGCCGCATTGCCGGTCTTGATACAAATCGCCGCGATGTCGCTGGTCACATTCGGACGCGACTCGTACACGACGCCGACGACGCCGAGCGGAACGCGGCGCTTCGAAATGGCCAGACCGTTCGGCCGCGTGATGCTGTCGAACTGCTCGCCGATCGGATCCGCCAGGCCCGCAACCGCCTCGACGTCGCGCGCCATCGCCGCGACGCGGTCGGGCGTCAGGCGCAGGCGATCCATTTCGATTCGCGCTGATGCATGTGCACAGTCGTGGGCATTCGCATCCAGAATTTCGTTCGCGCGCGCGCGGAGCGCGGCTGCAATCGCCGCCAACGCGCGGTTCTTCAGATCGGGCGGCGTCTGGGCAAGCACCCTCGACGCGGCCTTGGCGCCGGCAGCCTTATCGATCAGTTCGTCCGTTATGACAGGTGTTGCCATGCGTCATTCCCCACGCGACCCACGATTTCCCACGCGAGCCACGCACCCCACGCGACCCATACCTAGAGCATCACAACGTTATTGCGATGGATCACTTCATCCCCGAGGTTGTACCCGAGGATAGTCGTAATCTGCGGCGAGCGGCATCCTCGGATCCGCTCGAGGTCGGCGGCGCTGTAGTTCGCCACGCCGCACCCGATCGCCTTCCCTTCGGGACCCACGATATTGACGCTGTCGCCCCGATCGAAGGGTCCTGTGACTTTCACCAGGCCCGCGGGCAGCAGCGATCGGCCGCGTCCCAGAGCTGTGACCGCCCCGGCATCGATGTGCGCGGCCGCTTTACCAGCCAGCCCCGCAAGAATCCATCGTTTGCGGCTTTCCATCCGCGTGCGATTCGACGGGAAGCGTGTCCCGACCGGCTCCCCTTTGACGGACCTGACAAGGACATTGTCGGTCGTTCCGCCCGCTACCAGTACGGTGACACCCGATTCTGTCGCCAGGCGCGCAGCCTGCAGCTTCGTCGTCATCCCGCCGGTACCGCGCGAGGTCCCCGCACCGGCAGCGAGCGCGGAAATCTCATCTGTGATGACGGGAACTTCGCGAATCAGCGTCGCGGTCGCGTGCCGCCGTGGATCGGCCGTGTACAGCCCCTCCTGATCCGTCAGCAAAATCAGCATGTCGGCATCGATGAGATTCGCCACCAGCGCCGACAGATTGTCGTTATCGCCGATCTTGATCTCCTCGGTCGCCACGACATCGTTCTCATTGATGATGGGAACGACCTGGCGCTCGAGCAGTGCGAGCAGTGTATTGCGCGCGTTCAGGTAGCCCTGGCGGTCGGCCAAATCCGCGCGCGTCAGCAGCGTCTGCGCCACGAGCAGGTTTTCCCTGGAGAACAGCTCGTCCCACATCTGCATCAGCCTGGTCTGCCCGACCGCGGCCAGCACTTGCTTGAAGGGAATATCGCGAGCTGAGGCGGTCTTGCTGTTACCAGCCACCGAGAGCGCCTGCCGCCCGGCGATGATGGCGCCGGATGAGACCAGCGCCACCTGATGGCCCTCGTGAACGAGCCGCGCGATCTGTCGCGCGATACCCAGCATCGCCGGACGGTCGAGCCGGTCCTCGCCGCCGGTCAGCGTATTGGTGCCGACTTTCACGACGAGGCGCTTTTTGGTGCGTTCTCCCATGTTGCCGGGGTCATTTTATATCGGGCTATAATCGCGGATCATTTCACGTCCCTACGTTCTCGGGTTCAAAGTGCTGGGTTCTGGGTGCCAGCACCCCAGAACCTCAGCACCAAGAACATGGAACCGCTGTAAGGAGACCCGAATGCTGCGTAAGTTCTTGACTGTTTCCATCCTCCTGTCCGCCGTCCTGCCCCTTGCCGCCCAGAGCGGCGCGACAAAAGGCGAATGGCGCTCTTATGCGGCAGAACCCGGCAGCACGAAATACTCCCCGCTCGATCAGATCAACAGGGACAACGTGAAGAACCTGCGCATCGCGTGGCGGTTCAAGACCGACAACCTCGGTCCGCGCCCCGATTTCAACATGCAGTCGGTGCCCATTGTCGTGAACAACGTCATGTACGTGCAGGCGGGCACGCGCCGCACCGTCGTCGCACTCGACCCGGCGAGCGGAGAAACACTGTGGATCTGGCGGATGGACGAGGGGAAGCGCGGCGCCGCGGCGCCGCGGCAGGGCTCGGGCAGAGGCCTCGCCTACTGGACCGACGGCAAAGGTGACGACCGCATCGTGACCGTGACCCCTGGCTACCATATGGTTCAACTGAGCGCGAAAACAGGAGTGCCTGTGGCGTCGTTCGGGAGAAACGGTGTCGTCGATCTCAAAACCGAGATCGATCAACCAGGTATCGATCTCGAGACCGCCGACATCGGCTTGAACTCGCCACCCGCGCTCGGCAACAACGTCATCGTCATTGGCGCCGCTCACCTCCCCGGCGGCGCGCCGCGCGCCAAGGAAAACGTCAAGGGCTACATTCGCGGATATGACGTGCGCACCGGCAAGCGCCTGTGGATATTCCACACAATTCCACAGCCGGGCGAGTTCGGCAACGACACATGGGAAAACGATTCGTGGTCGTACACCGGCAACGCCGGCAACTGGGCCCCGATCACGATCGATGAAGAGCTGAACCGCGTGTATCTGGCGACCGAGGACGGGACCGGCGACTATTTCGGCGGACACCGACCCGGCAACAACCTCTTTTCAGCCAGCGTGGTCTGCCTCGATCTCAACACCGGCAAGCGCCTGTGGTATTTCCAGGCAATTCATCACGACATCTGGGACTGGGATTTTCCGACGGCGCCGATCCTGATGGACATCACGGTGAACGGCAAGCCGATCAAAGCGGTCGCCGTGCCTTCGAAGCAAGCCTTCCTCTACACATTTGATCGTGTGACGGGTCAACCTGTGTGGCCGATCGAAGAGCGGCCGGTTCCCCGCGGAAAGGTGCCGACGGAGTGGTATGCGCCGACGCAGCCGTACCCCACGAAGCCGGCCGCATACGACATGCAGGGCATCCGTGAAAGTGACGTCAACGACTGGACGCCGGAGATCAAGGCGGAGGCACTTCGCGTGCTCAATCTTCACAAGTACAGCGACAACCTTTTCGAGCCACCCATCGATCGCGGGCAGGATGGCAAATACGGCATGCTGATGATGCCGGGTAACAACGGCGGCACGAACTGGGAGGGTGGCGCGTTCGATCCCGAGACGAAGATGGCGTACATCTTCTCTTCCACGGAATTCAACCGGCGGTCGCTCATCAACGACCCCGCGCGCTCGAACATGAATTACATCGACGGCGGCGGCGGCGGCGGACGGGGCGCCGGCCGGGGCGAGGGTGGCGCGGAGGGCGCTGGACCGGCGGGCGGCGGCGCGCCGGCTGCCGGACGCGGGCGCGCCGGTGGAGCTGCCGAAGCTGCGCCACCGCTCAATGCGTTCGGTCTTCCACTCATCAAGCCGCCCTACGGGCGCGTCACGGCCATCAACATGAACACGGGCGACCACGTATGGCAGGCCGCTTTCGGCGGAACTCCTGAGAACATCAAGAACCACAAGATGCTGCAGGGGGTCACCATTCCGCGCACGGGCCGGCCCGGGCGCACGGGCATCATGGTGACAAAGACCCTGCTATGGGCCGGTGAGCGCGGTCCGCTCGATACCGTCGACGGCCAGACGGTGTCGTGGTTCCGTTCGTACGACAAGGCGACCGGCGGTATCGTGTCGGAGATGCAGATTCCGGCCAACGTCACCAACATCCCGATTACCTACATGGCGGGCGGCAAGCAGTACATCGTCATCGCGGTCGCCGCTGTCGGGAAGCCGGCGGAACTGCTGGCGCTGGCACTTCCGTAGGGATCGAGGGGATCGCGGGGTTCGCAGGTCGCGTGGGTGAGCTCGTTCCCTACGATCCCCACGATCCCCTCGTTTCCCACGTTCCCTACGCGACCCGCGAGCCCTTAATTCAGCTATAATCCGCGCACATTCACACATCAGGAGGCTCCTCCAATGGTGCGAAGATTCCTCGCGCTCGCAGGGCTACTCGTGGTCGCGGCTGCCTCGCTGGCCGCACAATACGGGACGACCAACGGCGAATGGCGCTCGTATGCCGGGGATCCAGGCAGCACGAAATATTCTCCGCTCGACCAGATCAACAAAGACAACGCAAAGAACCTGCGAATCGCGTGGCGGTTCAAAACGGACAATTACGGCCCGCGTCCTGATTACAACATGCAGGTGACGCCGCTCGTGGTCAACGGCGTCATGTACGCGCAGGCCGGCGTACGTCGAGCTGTCGTGGCGCATCGATCCAGAGACGGGCGAACAGTTGTGGGTGTGGCGGATGGACGAAGGCAAGCGCGGGGCGAGCGCGCCGCGCCAGGGATCGGGACGCGGCGTCGCCTACTGGACCGATGGCAAAGGGGACGAGCGTATTCTCACGGTCACGCCTGGTTACCAGCTCGTCGCGCTGAATGCGAAGACCGGTGTGCCCGTTCGAACGTTCGGACGCAACGGCATCGTCGATCTCAAGACCGAGCTCGACCAGCCGGGTATCGATTTGGATACTGCCGATATCGGCCTCAACGCGCCGCCGGCTGTCGGCAACAACGTCGTCGTCATCGGCGCCGCGCACACACCGGGAAGCGCACCGCGCACGAAGGAAAACGTCAAGGGCTACGTCCGCGGTTACGACGTCCGCACCGGCAAGCGTCTGTGGATTTTCCACACGATTCCGCAGCCGGGTGAAGAAGGCAACGACACGTGGCTGAACGACTCGTGGTCGTACACGGGCAATGCGGGCAACTGGGGCGCGATCACGATCGATGAAGCGGCGAATCGCGTGTATCTCGCCACGGAAATGGCGACCGGCGACTACTACGGCGGGCATCGGCCCGGCAACGAATCTTTTCACCGACTGCATCGTCAGCCTCGACCTCAACACCGGCAAACGCTACTGGTATTACCAGGCCGTCCATCACGACATCTGGGACTGGGACTTCCCCGCTCCCGGGATCCTGATGGACATCACCGTTGACGGAAAAGCGATCAAGGCGATCGGTGTGCCGTCGAAGCAGGGATGGATCTACACGTTCGATCGCATGACCGGACAACCCGTGTGGCCGATCGTCGAGCGACCGGTTGAAAAAGGCAATGTGCCGGGCGAGTGGTATTCGCCGACGCAACCGTTTGTGACGAAGCCCGCGCCCTTCGACCGCCAGGGCGTGTCTGAAGCGGATCTAATCGACTGGACGCCTGAGCTGAAGGCCGAAGCACTGCGCATCGCCGGCCTTCACAAGATGGGCCCGATCTTCACGCCGCCGATCACGCCCGGCGAAGGTGGCAAAGCCGGCACCTTGATGCTCCCCAACGCAACCGGCGGCGCGAACTGGGAAGGCGGCGCCTTCGATCCTGAGACGGGCATCGTCTACATCTTCTCGACGACGAATCCCGTCGCGCCTCAGCCTCATCAACGATCCGTGCGCGATCGAACATGAACTTCATCCAGGGAGGCGGCGGAGGCGGCGGTCGTGGTGGCCGCGGCCGTGGCGGGGAGGAAGGCGCAGAACCGGTGCCCGAACGCGGCGCAGGACCTGCGCGTGCGGCCGGGGCAGCGCCGCGCCGCGCCGGCTCGAGGAGTCCCGCTTCCACCGACGAACGTGTTCGGACTGCCGCTCATCAAGCCGCCGTACGGGCGCATCACTGCCATCAACATGAACACCGGCGACCACGTCTGGATGCAGCCGGTCGGCGACACGCCCGACGAAATCAAGAATCATGAGCGCTTGAAGGGCGTCACGATTCCAAGGACCGGACGCGGCGGGCGCCTCGGCATCATGGTGACCAAGACGCTGCTGTTTGGCGGCGAACGCGGCCCGCTCGTCACAGTGAACGGACAGCAGGGATCGTGGTTCCGCTCGTACGATAAATCGACGGGCGAGATCGTCTCGGAAACGTTGCTGCCCGCGAATACGACCGCAGTGCCGATGACCTACATGGTGAACAAGAAGCAGTACATCGTCGTCGCCGTTGCGGCGGCCGGACGCCCGGCGGAGTTGATTGCCTTGAGCTTGCCGTAACGAACCCTCGGCCAGGCGTCGTTCGTGTCCCGCGTGCATCACAGGAGGATAGAGATGGCCATTGTCATCCTCTTTTTCTCAGCGCTGCTCGCAGGCGTGTCCGATGCCGCCGCCCAGGCGGTGTCGGGGCACGCTGGTGTTCTAGACAAAAAAAGGGCCGCGTGGAAATTTCCGCGCGGCCCAGATGTTCGTGCGTAGTGTCCGGCTTTAGCCGGACCTATCGATTCCCATAGTCCCGTACGTCGTCGTCATTCAGGTTGAAATCGACGGTTTGCCCGCCGACGTTCACCTTGAATGGTTCGTACAGATCCAGCTTGGTCGACAGTTCGGCGAGCGCCTGTATTTGCTCTCCCTTGGCTACTTTGCCGCCGGCAAAATTCTTCATCGGCGTCACTTTGCCGCTCAGCGTCTCACCCTTCTGCGTCACCGAAACTTCGGGCTTGAGCTCGAATTCCTTGTTCGCGGTGCCCTGGATGAAGAACACGCTCGTCATGCGGGCCTTCGTGCGAAAAGCGGCTTTCGCGGGCGACGCACCGAACAACGCCTCGACCGTGCGATCGTTCAAGAGAACAACCTGCAGGTTTCCCCAGTCCGCACGCCCCTGCGCCGAAAATGCCTGGATCATCTTGCCGTTGTCGACCTGCTGCGCGCCAACGAACACCGGCAGCGCCCATGCCGCTGTAACTACCAGAGCGAGCACCTTCTTCATCACGTTGTCCCCTCAAGAAAGAGTTAGTCAGGCCGGAAGGGCAAGTTTACATCAGGCGGCTTTGCGGCGCTGCCGGCGCCGATGCCCTCGCAGCGAGCTTTCGTAACAGTCGATTGCCTGAATGAAGATCTCCAGTCGCGACAAGCCGGTGGTGCGCGTCAGCGTGGCGAGCTGCGCGTGCAGCTTCGGGGGCACGCGTATGCTGACCTGTGGATAGTCGCGCACGCGCTGACCATCGACTCCTCCAGGCGGCCGCCCTGCTTTCCGCCCAAATTCCTGTTTTCTCCTCATAACTCATCCTTCGCCTTGACGCGCGGGGATTTTGTGCTCTCACAAATTCGCCGCACGCCGCACACGAAGCTCCTAAAGCAAGGAGTCTGCCAGCGATTGCAAGCGTATACTGGTCGTCGGGTGAATGGTTACTGGACATCCGCTCCCCCTTATTGAAGACCTCCCCGGACCGACGTGATGCGCTGCGTGTTGAATCCGAGCCAGTGCATCCGTCCGACGTAGCGCGCGTGCTCGACTTTGAGGCAGCGGTCCATGATCACCGACACGCCGCCCGATTCCGCGATGCGCGCGCCTTCCTCGTTGATGACGCCGAACTGACACCACAGATTGCCGGCGCGGATTTTCACCGCGTCCTCGGCAATGGCAGGAAGCGCGTCGGGCGCGCGGAAGACGTTCACGATGTCCACGGGCACAGGCACGTCGAGCAGGCTCTTGTAGCTCTTTTCCCCGAGGATCTCCGTCTCGCGCGGGTTCACCGGGATCACCTGGTAGCCGTGCCGCTTCAGGTAGTAGCCCACGAAGTAGCTCGCGCGAAGCTCGTTGGGCGACAGACCGACGATCGCAATCGTCCGCGCGTTGTGGAGCACGCGCTGCATCGTCAACGGATCCTGATAACGTGTCAGGTCGCTCATACGGTCGCCGCCCCGCTTGTCGCACCCGCCGCGACGCGCGCGAATCCCTGTTCGAGATCCCAAATCAGATCGTCGACCGATTCGGTGCCGACGGAGAGCCGGATGGTTCCCGGGCCCACACCCGCCGCCTTGAGCTCCGCATCGCTCAACTGACGATGGGTCGTGCTGGCCGGATGGATGATCAGGCTCTTCGTATCTCCGACGTTCGCCAGATGCGACCACAGCGTGACGCCGCGGATGAAATCCTGTCCCGCGGCGCGTCCGCCTCGGCATTCGAACGAGAACACCGCTCCGGCGCCGCGCGGCAGGTACTTATCGACGAGCGGCCTGTATCGGCTTCTCGCCAGGCCGGCGTACGTAATGTTTGACGCGAGCTCGTGCGACGCCAGGAAGTTCGCGACGGCCATGGCATTTTCGACGTGACGCTCCATTCGGAGCGACAGCGTCTCGAGCCCCTGCAGAAACAGGAACGCGTTGAACGGGCTCATCGCCGCGCCGAGGTCGCGCAGCGTCTCGGCGCGCAGCTTCATCAGAGTACCCGTAGGTGCCGAACGTTTCGTGGAACAGCAGACCGTGGTATGCGGGCGATGGCTCCGCGATGACCGGAAAGCGCCCGTTGGACCAGTTGAACGTGCCCGAGTCCACGACCACTCCGCCGATGCTCGTGCCGTGGCCGCCGATGAACTTCGTCGCTGAGTGAACGACGATGTCGGCTCCCCACTCGATCGGCCGGCAGAGGTACGGCGTCGCAAACGTGTTGTCGACGATCAGCGGGAGGTTGTGTTCGTGCGCGAGCGCGGCAATCCTCTCGATGTCGAGCACGTTGCCGCCGGGGTTGCCGATCGTCTCGCCGTAAAACGCCTTGGTGTTGTCGCGAACCGCCGCCTTCCATTCGTCGAGCGTTGTCTGGATCGACCCATGTCAGCCCGACGTTCATCTTTCGCAGCAGATGCTTGAACTGATTGACCGTGCCGCCGTAGAGCGCGGACGAAGCGACGACGTGGTCGCCGGGCTGAAGCAGCGTGAAGAGCGCGGCCGCCTGCGCGGCGATGCCGCTCGCGAACGCGACCGCGCCGCAACCCTGTTCGAGGTTCGCCATGCGCTCTTCGAACACCGCAACCGTCGGATTCATGATGCGGGAGTAGGTGTTGCCGTACTCCTGCAGGTTGAAGTACGCGGCCGCGGATTCCGGATCTTCGAACACATAGCTCGCCGTCTGGTAAATCGGCACCGCGCGGGCGCCGGTATTCGGATCCGGGCGCTGCCCTGCGTGCACCTGACGCGTTTCAAATCCGAATTCATGGGCCTGTTCGGTGCGGCGTGTTCGTTCCATATCGCTCGTCTCCCGAATACGACGAGTACAGATAGACACGAGCTTCGACATCGGTCGCTGAGACGCAACTCCTGTTCTAGCTTTTCTGACGCGCGAGGAAAGTTCCGAATCATCGGCGTCTGGCGGGCCTCCTCCAGCAGGAAGCAGTCGTGCCCGTACGGCGCGTCGATGACGTGGAGCTCGACGTCCTTGCCGAGCGCGCGAAGCGCTTCGGCGATCTCCTCGGAACCGGCAGGCGGATACAGCCAGTCCGAGCTGAACGCGATGAGCAGCGTTCTCGCCGACACGTTCTGCAGCGCGTGCGTGAGCGTGCCGTTGCCGTATTGCCGGGCCAGGTCGAAGTACGTCAGCGCCCGCGACGTGTAGAGATAGGTGTTCGCGTCGAAGCGTTTGACGAACGAATCCGCCTGATGCCGCAGGTAGCTTTCGACCGCGAACTCCGCATCGGTCACGGTGTATCGGATGTCGTCGGCGAACTGCAATCTGCGGCCGAACTTGTCGCCGACCGATTTCGCAGACAGATACGTGATGTGGCCGACCATGCGCGCGATGCCCATGCCCGCGTCGGGCTTGCGGCCGGTTCCGTAGTAATGACCACCCTGCCACGCGGGGTCGGCCATGATCGCGTTGCGCGCGACCGCATTCCAGGCGACGCCCTGCGGCTGTACGGCGTGCGTGCTGGCTATCGCCACAATCGCATCGACCTGATCGGGATACAGGATGGCCCACTCGAACGCCTGCATGCCTCCGAGCGATCCGCCCGCCACCGCGGCAAGCCGCTGGATCCCAAGCTCGTCGAGAAATGCGCGCTCCGTGCGCACCATATCCGCGACGGTAATGACCGGAAAATCCGATCCGTACGGCCTGCCGGTCGCCGGATTGCTAGACGACGGCCCCGTCGTCCCGCGGCATCCACCAAGCAGGTTCGTCGAGACGACGAAGAAGCGATCGGTATCGAACGCTTTGCCCGGCCCGATCATCCCGTCCCACCATCCGAGCCCTTTCGCAGCGGTCTGGTCGCGATCCTCCGCTCCGAAACCGTCCCGCGTGCTCTCTTGCGGCGGGGTTTTCGCAATGCCGGCGGCGTGCGCGTCGCCGCTCAGCGCGTGGCACACGAGGATGACGTTGTCCCGAGCCGGGGACAGGGTGCCGTAGGTTTCGTAGGCGATACGGATCGGATGGAGCTCCCGTGCCGCAGTCGAGCCTCACCGGTCTGGGCAAATCGAGGAACTGGGTTTCAACCACCCCGGCCGAACCGGCGCCCGCTTTTTGGCCCTGTCGCCGCCATGCGCGGAATCATAACGCCAGTCGCCAGTTGAGCGTCAGGCCGTTGTATGATCCGGGGCTTCCGACAGAGGGCTTCACTCGAAACACAGGAGGATTTACATGGCGACAGCGGCAGTCAACAACGGAGTCAATGTCCAGGCGCTGCTCGACGCGCGCGAGGCGTTGAAAGGCGCGCCCGAGGCCACGAAGTTCACGTGGCGGGCGTCGTGCAAATGGCAGAACGGCACGCACAGCAAGACGGACGTCCAGAGCTTCTTCGGCCTCGGACAGGAGCAGCAGCACAAGACCCAGACGTCTTTCGACGCCGATCATCCGGAGATCTTCGCATCGGAGGACAAAGGCATCACGCCGATCGAGTACGTCCTGGTCGGTCTCGCGAGCTGCCTCACCGCCGGCGTCGCAGCCGTCGCGCAGAATCGCGGCGTGCAGCTGCGTTCGGTCGAATCGAAGCTCGAAGGCAAGATGGACATCCGCGGCATTCTCGGCATGGACGCCGATGTGCGGAACGGCTACGACGACATCAAGGTGACGTTCAAGATCGATTCGGACGCGCCGAAGAAGGACATCGAGGCGATCGTCGCGCAGTCGCAGAAGCGTTCCGCGGTGTACGACGTCATCGCCAATCCCGTGAACGTCACCGTCGAAGTCGTTTGACGACACGCGCTACGACGGTCGTCGTCGGGGCCGGCCATGCCGGCCTCGCGGCGAGCCGGTTTCTCACCGAACGATCGATCGATCATGTCGTTCTCGAACGCGGAGAAGTAGCGAATTCCTGGCGCCGCGAGCGCTGGGATTCGCTGCGGCTCCTGACGCCCAACTTTCAGAGCCGCCTCCCTGGCTATCGCTACGACGGCCCTGATGCCGACGGCTACATGACCATGAGCGAGGTGATCGCATTCATCTCGCGTTATGCCGACGTCTCGCGTGCGCCGGTGCGCACGCACACAACGGTGACGTCGCTTCAGCGCACGGACGATGGGTACCACGTTGCGACGAGCGACGGCGATTTCCGGTGCCGCTGCGTCGTGATTGCGAGCGGCGCCTGCAATCTACCGACTGTGCCGGCGCTTCGAGCCGCGGTCCCGGCGTCGATCGAACACGTCACGCCATTCGATTACCGCAATCCCGCCCAGCTGCCCGAAGGCGGCGTGCTCGTCATCGGACCGTCGGCGACCGGCGTGCAGCTTGCCGCGGAGATTCATCGCTCGGGCCGCCCTGTGACGCTTTCGGTCGGCGAGCACGTTCGTCTGCCGCGCACCTATCGCGGACGCGACGTGCTCTGGTGGATGGAGTCTTCCGGCGTGTGGGATCAGCGATACGACCAGATCGACGACGTCACGCGCGCGCGCAGGCTGCCGTCGCCGCAGCTCGTTGGAACGCCCGAGCGGAGCACGCTGGATCTCAACACGCTGAGCAGCATGGGCGTCGAGCTCGTCGGGCGTTTCTCCGCCGTACGCGACGGCCGCGCGCTGTTTTCGGGCGGGCTGCGAAACCTGTTTGCCCTCGCCGATCTCAAGATGGAGCGCCTGCTGGACACATTCGACGAATGGGCGCGCAGTGTCCGACTTCAGCCGGACTCCTTCGACTTCGGCGACCCCGAACGCTTCGAGCCCACTCGCGTACCTGCGTCGTCGCGGCTTCAGATCGATTTACGAAGCGGCGAAATCCGCTCAATCGTGTGGGCGACCGGCTTCCGGCCCGATTACAGCTGGCTGCACGTTCCGGTGCTGGATGAAAAGGGATATCTGCAGCACGACGGCGGGGTCGTCAACAGTCCAGGGATGTACGTGCTCGGGTTGCCGGTGTTGCGGCGGCGCAAATCGAGCTTCATCCATGGCGTCGAAGACGATGCGCGCGAGATCATCGACGAGCTCGCGCGTTACCTCGAGAATCCCAACCGGGCTACGGCGACGCGCTAGACGCGACGCCTGGAGCCCAGCGCGCCACGGTCGATATACTTGGCTAGCATTTCACGCCGGGGTGGCGGAACTGGCAGACGCACAGGACTTAAAATCCTGGGTTCCGAAAGGAGCGTGCGGGTTCGATTCCCGCCCCCGGCACTTTTTGTTAATGAAATCGAGCGTCGCCAAAGCTCATCACGCCCGCGGATGACTCCAAAAAGCGCCACTGTAGTAAAACTGTAGTAATGAGTATGCGAAAACCGGCGATGTGATCGTCTGGTGAAACGGTAATTCGATCCGCCAAGCCGCTGTTGTCAACGGTGAGGGTGAACAGCCAGCCTTAGCAGCTGACACATTGCTTCCAACCACGCTAATTGATTATTCGCGGATCCGCTTCCGACTTCCTTTTCTGGCGCGTGCACAGGCGGCAGCCAGGCCTGATCCCAAGAGCAGAAGGCTCGCAGGCTCCGGCACCGCGGTGACGTCAGGCGGTACCGGGACGGGCACTCCGCCAGACCCAAGGTTGAACCAATAATGCTGATCAGTGACGACGCGGCTGATACCAGCCTGTCGCGATCCGGGGATCGAGACTTCGCCCGCGTTTACAGACCCCAGCCCGTCTCCAAACCCGGACGACGCCTGTGTCCCACCGAACCCACCGACGCCACCGCTCGCATCGCCCGTTTCCCATCCGACGGTTTTGAAGAAGAATCCAATCTGCCCTTCGTCGGCGGGCACCGCATACCCAGCTCCTCGCACGACCAGTTGCAATGACGCGAGCTGATCTGTGTGCTGGCTGAAGTAACCAACCTGGTCCCACGTGACGATGACCTGTTGTGGGTCTGTCCTGAGCGTGACGTTCCCGCCATTTGCTGGCCGGGTGTCAATGTCGGCCCAGTACGGGGCGATCATCGGAGCCAGGGTTTGCTGGTCGAGCGTTGCCGTCGGCGTAAAGGCGTTCACTCCGGTGCCGAACGTAATATTCCCGTTGGTGGCTAGGAAAAATTGTGTATAGGGGTTGCCAAAGAACGTCAGCGAGAACCCCAGGTCATAAGGCCCGAAGAACAAGTCGTCATTTCTGGTATAGCCGGCTGGTGTTGTGCCCACGCCACCTCCGGCCGCATCGGTATAGTACTGACCCGGGAGGATCGGCACCGCGAGCGCGGGGTTGCTGAAGAGCACGAAAGTCAGACCCGCTAGAGCTAGAACAGTCGTTTTTCTCATTAAGGTCGTCCTTCCCAGAAAATTTCCCACAGCGAATCTGACTAACGGCTTGCAAGAATTTCGCCGGCGTTCGCTTCCAGTAGACTCAAGGACTTGACCGAGCAAGGAGTGCGCGAGTCTGCTAGATAAAAACCTTTTATCCCCAACAAAACAACATTCCCAAAGGAACATCATCAGCGTGGTGGCGCATAATACACCAACAATGGCTAACGAATTAGTCAACCCGTCCAGCGCGTCGAGGAAGAAACGGGTTGTAAGGCAATCTAGGCGTTGGTCGTCGCGATCCTGATTGACGGCCTAATCGGTAGGGCTGTGGTAAAAATGTAGTAAACCGAAGGAGCGATGCCGTGTCTGTACTTTTGGCGATGTTAAGTGAAGGCGTCGAACCGCACACCTCGCAGACCGCGGCCGCGCAGATGTATGGTGACCGGGGCTTCTTCGTGGCCCCCTGAATGGACTGCGATTCGACCCAGCCGCATGTCGCCCCTGTGCGCCGGGTGACGCTATCTTGGCTGGGGCCGCGATCTCCATCAGGCCGGGCGGTGGTGCGTCCGCCGCGCTCGACGGTCAGTCCTATACCTTCACGTGTGATCCGTCCACGGGTCCCTGTCTATCGAGTGGACCGGTCCGAATTTCATCGTCCCCGACATAGGCGACGCGCCGTTCCTTAGCGCTTTCGTATTTTCCAGTTCCCGCGACCCGGCGGCTCCGCTTTGAAGTAAAAGGATGAGTCCCAGTAGAGCGATCATGCCGATGAGGAACACGAGGCTGGCCACAGGTTGGAGTAATCGCATGCCAGTCGTGAGCAGCCCAATCCAGCCAATCAGCCAGCCCATCCCTGTAGGTTCCGTGGCGGACCCCAACCCCAACCGAATCGCTTTTTGGGGAACCAATAGTCGTCGCTCATACAAACCTCACGGCCAAACCGCCTTCCACAACATCAACACCAGGACGATGATCACGAAGTGCCGCTTTGACATTCCTATTCGGGCTTCGAGCGGCGCTGGCCGATTGGGTCTCGTCCCTGCCAGGCCCAACCTCCGCGAATGATCGATTGATCTGGCGAAACTCCTCGTATTCCGATACGGAGAGTGCGCGATCAAAGTGCATCAACTGTTCGGGCGCCGGATAACGGAGCGGACGAAGCAGGACGCCGTTTCGGGACACCTCACTCATACCGGAGCGCAACCAGCGGATCGACGCGGGCGGCACGGCGTGCTGGTACGAATGCCGCGATCATGCCTGTGACCATCACCACTGCGACAGCGCAGACGTAAACGGTTGTATCATGCGGTTGCACTTCAAAGAGTAGCGTCCGAATAAACTGCGTGAGTAGATAGGCAACAGTGACGCCAATCGCTGTGCCGAGTGCGATGTACATGCTGGCTCGATGAAGGATGGATCTCCTGATCGTGCCTGGCAGCGCACCCAGCGCCATGCGGATCCCGATCTCGTTGGTTCGCTGCACGACGACGTACGAAAGCACGCCATACATTCCGATGCTGGCAATCGCCAGGCCGAGCAGCCCGAACAATCCGATCAGGAGCATATTGAAGCGCCGTTGGGCTACCAAGGCCCCGAAGGACTGTTCCAGCGTGTCGGCATCGGCGATCGGTACATTGGGAAACTCGGACCATGCAGCGTTCTTTACGGCGGGGAGTAGCATTTGAGAATCCACAGACGTTTGCACGACTACTGTCGCGCCGATCAGGCGGCTCTGTGCAAAGGGCACGTACGCCTGAGTGCGCACCTCTACCTCTGGCCCATCATGGTGGATGTTGCCGACCACACCGATGACCGTGCGGGTTCCGCGCAACTGAATCACTTGGCCAAGCGCATCCTCATTTCCAAAGTACCGTCGCGCAGCCGCTTCGCTCACGATCGCGACAGGCGGGCTCCCTTGCCGATCCGCATCGGTAAACAGTCTTCCGCGCTGGAGGGGCACGCGCAGCGCGTCGAAGAAGTCAGGACTGACCTCGTTGAGTGCGATGTCAGTGTTCCGTGGCAGCTCCCGGCCAGGAATGCCAAAGTCAACAGTCATGAGGTCTCCGCGCAGCGGCAGCCCTCCTCCGGCGAGCGCTGCAACGGTCACGCCGGGGATCGCACGAACGCGCTCGAGCACGCGTTCCAGCATCTCCGGGTGGCGCGCACGAGCAGTTTCAGGTGATGTGACAGGGAGTCCCGTTGAGGCTTGCGGCGGACCCACATACGGGCGAATTCGCACCATCAGCACATTGTGGCGGTCGAGACCAAGATCGACCGTCGTAACCCTGGCAAAGCTACTCAGAAAGAGACCGGCGCCAATCAGCAGCACGATGGCCAGTGCAACCTCGGCAACGACCAGTGCCGCGTGCAAGCGATGCGTCGGAGTGCCGGCCGTTCCCGCACGCTCTCGCTGATGCAGTACGACGTTGGTGTCCCATCGCCAGAAATGCAGTAACGGGGTCATGCCGAAAGCGAGCCCAGTACCGATCGCGGCCAGTATGGTGGCGATCAGGACACGCCCATCAACCGCGATAGCGGCAGCGCGCGGCACTTCGATTGGAGTAATCAATCGCAATACATCCACGGCCATATGCGCCACCCGCACGCCAAGGAAGGCGCCGGCCAGCGACAAAATCAGGCTTTCAACGATGAGCATTCTGGCCAGGCGCAAGCGAGAAGCGCCGAGAGCGGCGCGTACGCTCACCTCGCGCACCCTCGTAGTGGCGCGGACCAGCATGAGGTTCGCGAGATTCACGCAGGCAATCAGCATCACAAACATGGCCGCTGCGAGAAGCATGAAGATCCACTGACGGACGGGACGCGTGACGTATGCCTGAAGCGACTCCACCATCGCCACTCGGTCAGTAAACCAGCGCGGCGTCTCCTTCGCCAGTTCGGCCGTGATGTGATCCATCCCTTGCTGTGCCTGCGCGAGCGACACACCATCGCGAAGTCGGCCAATAACCTGAAGGTTGTAACCGAAGCTGTTGCCGCGCACCCGATCGTCCGGCTGGGGCACGTAGGGAATCCATGCCTCCGCAGCCTCGCGCGATTGCACCGGGTAGCTGAACCCCGGAGGCATCACGCCCAATATCTCAAAGTCTCCAAGTAAGCCCGGCAGGGGTTTCCCAACGATGTCAGTGGCCCCACCAAAACGCCGCTGCCACAGTGCATGACTGATGACGGCTACGCGCGCGTGTCCAGGGACTTCGTTGTTGGGGGTGAAGGGCCGGCCAAGTGCCGGAGTGACTCTCAGTGCTGCGAACAGGTCTGAGGTCGCCCACTGAGCGCGGATCGTCTCGGGTTCGCCGCCGTCATCCCGCCTGAGCGAAATTGACGTTTCCCAGGTCGCGGCGAGCGCCGTGAACACATCCTGCCGGTCACGCCAATCGAGGTAATTCTGTGGGGCGACCCGGTTCTGTGATGTCGCTGAATTCTCATGAATGTTCCGCTCACCCACCGCGACGAGGCGGTCGCTCTCGTGGAACGGAAGAGGGCGAATAATGACAGCATCCACGACTGAAAAAATCGCTGTGAGCACGCCGATGCTCAATGTGAGAACCAGCAGTGCCACTGTCGTAAAACCGGGCGTTCGAATCAACGTCCGAGTCGCGTGCCGAACGTCTTGCCAGAGGCCACTCATGATTGCCTCCATGGAGGGAGCACGAGGTATGCTGGACTATATCAACCCTCGTGCCGCGAAAAGGAAGCGAATCGATGCGGTGGCAGGGGTTCTTCTGGCCGGTATTGGGATTGAGGTTCCCATGGGTGGACGCGGCTCAACTCCTTCGCACCCCGACGACCAGACATCTATGTGATGCGTCTAAGTCACGGTGCTGCACAGGTCGCTCACGCTCGTCTGTGTCACATGTCTGGCCGCGCCGGCGATCAGCAGCGCGCAGGCCCTCATTGCACCAACTCCGCTGCCTGTAACCGCTCCACCACCGGTTCGACTCTTCAACGAAACTCTCGCTGAATCGGGCCATGAAACGATCACGATCAAAAGCGATAGTTGGTGGGAGCCGCCCGTAATCGGTGGCGATATGCCCCGATGGAGGATTGGCTCTACAGTCAAGGCCAGCATCGCTGGCGGGTTCGCCCTGTCAGCTGGTCTCTCCGGACGAATGGGCGATCCGTTCCCGCTCTATCTGTCGGAAGGCTTCACGCAGCGCGTGGCCACCAGCAAGGCCCAAACGGATCACCCCGGGAGCTACCGGCTCCAGTGGGACGCGAAATTTGGTGTCACCGCGCCCTTGCGGAATACTCCGCGGCTTAAAATGGACGGGATCGGCGAAGTGGTTGTGCCGCTGACGCGCTCGACCTACCCTTGGGATAGGTTTCTGACGTCCCGCGTCCTCAGGTTGGGCGTCGGGCTGGGCTTTTGATGGACTACCGAAACCCAACGGGGTGCTAACGATTCATCGAGTCCGGTTATGAGGAGAAAACGTCATGGCGCTTACCCGAACGATGCCCGGTATCCCCACGGCGGCGGCGGTGCTCCTCACGCTCCTGACGTCGGCGCCTTCTTATGCGCAACTTGATAGTCCAGCACCACTACCGCTCTCGAGAGGGCCTGGGCCGGACCCTCTGGTACTCACAGGGCCCGGGGCGCAGATTGGTGCGTCGTTTCGCAATCTGACAGCCTCGGAAGCACAGCAGGGGAAGACGGAGCCGTTCTGGGTGTTCATCGATCGTGGCGGCGTCGTCATTGAACAGGTGAATGCGGACGGCCCAGCCTCACGCGCCAAGTTGATCAAAGGCGATCGGATCACGGTGTTTGACGGCCACCGCGTGCGCAACGCCAGTGACTTTTCCCGGCTCGTTGAGGAAACACCCCCAGGCTGGACGGTGCCTATTACGGTCATCCGTGACAGGAAAGTTCTGGCGCTCTCCATCACGCCGACCTTGTAGCGCTACGCTGCCAAAATCCGATCGAGCGTATCTCCCACGACCAGCTGTTCAATGACTTTCGGACCGCCGTCACCGTTCGTCATGATCACGAAACCGGACTGACGGGGCACCGACATCGCCGCGAACGAGTGGAAGCCCGGATTGTCTCCCCCATGAACGATTACGTCGCCATCTTCGCCGTGGATCACCTGCCAGCCCAGAGCCCACGAACTGCGAATAGGCGTGTCCGACACCTTCACAACGGGACGCATCATCGCCTCACGCGTGGCGGGACGCACGCGAAACGCGTCCGCCGGTTTCGGAGCCATCATTTCCAGCAAGAATGCCGCGTAGTCGGCTGGGGTGCAGTGCAGGCCACCCGCCGACGCATACCGTGCGGCCCCGACGGCGCTGGCCCGGCGCAACGTCAGCGGTGCTCCTTCGCTGTCGTGGCCGCGCGCCGCATGCGCTTCGAATGTAGCGTTCCACACGTATCCGCTCGACCTCATTCCAAACGGTGCGAGCAGATTGGCTCGCATGTAGTCGTCGACGTCTGTGGCGCAAACCTTCATTCCATCTTCGAACGCCGTGCACAGGTTCGTGTTGACCTTTCCGGTCAGATGCGTCAGCACGGATTGCAGATACCAGTACCCCTCGCCCGAGTATCGCCATCGATCTCCGGGCGTGAACTGAATCGCCAATGGCTCCTTGCTGGATCGCCAGTTCGGCAGGCCGGTCGTGTGAGAAAGCACGTGCCGCGCGGTGATGAGATCAAGGCGCGGGTCGTCGAGGATGCGATCTGACTTGTACTTTGTAAGCGGCGTATCGAGGTCCAGCACCCCTTTTTCTACCGCTTTCAACACCACGTAGGCGAAAACCGGCTTGCTCATGGAGCCGGCCTCGAAGATGGTCTCGGCAACCACCGATGCCTTCGACGTGGCGTCCCTGATGCCGAAGCCACGACGCAAGGCAACTGTACCATCCCAGACGACCGCCACTGACGCACCAGGCACCGACGACGCTGACATCAATGCCGGGATAAGCTTTTCGAGTTCTGTAAGTAGCGTCTTGCGGCTGCTCACGCGGCTGGGGACCGATGGTTGACGCGCGGGGTTGCCAGAGACAAGGGGGGACAAACACGATGCGAGTGTTGCCTGTGCGCCCAGCACTAATAGATCCCTTCGCTTTACACGCTTGGACATGAAGCCGCGACCCCTTTTCTCTTATTTCCGGGGCGGCATCGGGGGAATTTGCTTCATGCCGTCAGGCATGGGTATGTTCGGCCCTCCGGTCGCGATTTCGCCTCGAAGCTGCGCGCAGCGCTGCTCCATCCCCTGCTGCATCTTTTGATCGGGCATCGGTACACCACATTGCACAAATTCCAGCAGTTCGGATGACCGGCCTATCAGAGCAACAAGCGGGTCCACGAAAGGTTCGACGATGGCCTGTTGTACACGAGCCGCGCCAACGATCCTCGCACCCGTCGCGCTATCGACATCGTCGATCAGCAAGACGTTGCTCTCGCCCAAATCCAGCACCTCTGGTCCCAACCGTACCTGACGCGATTGTTGGTCGAGTTGCAGTTCGATCGTGCGTGCACCAAACATTACGAAGTGCGTAACAGGAGGAAATGGGCCTCGCACGGGTTGGCTTCCGCCGCCAGTGCCTGCACCGGCCGGCTGCCAGCCCGGACCGCCCCGCCATAGCACGAGTAGTTCCAGCGTCCACGGACTATTTGGCGGACCGGAACCTGAGTACGTCGCGGTGACGCTCGGAGTCACTTGACCACTACCACCAATCGTGGCGACGGGTTGTTGCTGCGCCGCCGCTGCGAGCGATCCGATAACGAGTGCGGTGACGAGCTGTATGGCGGTCATGTTTCCTCCTCCCTCCCTTCCTACTACGCCCGCTTCTTTCTCGTCCACAGCGCGATGAACAGCCCGAAGGCGACGACCCAGAAGAGAACAAACGCAAAGCCGCCTGGATCGGCAACTTTGGCCAAATTTCGCAAAGCGGCCGATCTCGGCTTATCCTCGGACGAGGGAGAATTATCATGGATCACCCAAAACCAGGGTTGAAGTATGTAGGAGCGCGCGCACTGAATGGGTATGCGGCCCGGCTCGATGGCGCTGAGGTTCTCGGTTCCGATGGCGAGAAACTCGGGATCGTCGATGGCTTTATCGTGGACGTTCGACAGAACCGACCGCGACATGTGGTCGTCGAAGCGGGATGGTTCATTCACAAGCACTTCCTCCTGCCCATCGGCCATGTGACGGTTAGCCCAGATGGGTCTATCATCTCGGCAGACATCGATAAAGCGCGTGTGGAGAGCTTTCCGGGGTTTAGCAGGAGCGAGTTTGAAAAGCTCAGCGGGGATGATTATGACAATCTGGACCGCACGATGGCCCGCGTCACTGCAGGCGTGGCGGTGACGGAACTCGATAGTCACTATCGTCTCCCTACGGGATGGGACGATTCGCTGCGCTGAAGTGTGAGCCGATAGAAAAAGCGCACCTCTCGCCTGAGCACAGAAGACTGTCGGTGCGGCTGCATCTGCGCTCACCGGCAGCATCGGTGCGGGTCTCGGTTCCCTGGTCAGCTTGTCGGAACCACAGCGGCGCTGTCGCTGGTGCCAGCATTCGCGGTCATGACTTCGACACACGCCGCGATTCGGGAGATTGCAGGACGGTTGGCGGGTGAAACTCCTATCAGTGCCGCCAATGCTGCTGTTCTCGCCGCAAGGTCACTCCCAGCACTAACAGATCCCTTCGCTTTACACGCCTGGACATGAACCACCTCCAGCGATGCGATGACGATAACATCTGGCTCGTGGCCCGTCCTCCCTACTGAACCTGACGAAGGGTCGCCCGTCTTGTGATATGAGACATCGACGCTTGCCTTTCGCGTGGCCTTTATGAGTCCCTCGCAGGCGCACACTCGGGTCGTGATATCGAGCTCCCGGTCGTGTCCATGCGTCGCCCACCGAAGCAACCGGAACAAGAAGTCATATCGACGCCATCACCGCGCCCTTCCCGCACGCCGCAACCGGTAGCCACGGTATGGCGCGAAGATGCGGAAGGCCTTGACCAACTGATAAGAGGGGTTGGCTTCGCACAAAGCCCGCAAGGTGTCCTGCCGGATGCGAAACCTACGGTCGGTGGCAAGAGTCCCGAAAGCCAGCGACAATTGCGCAGCCAGTGATCCCGTCACGCTAAATGTAACGAAATAGTTAAGCACTGGAACTCTCACAGATGGTGACCCGTCTACTATCGACATGTTGATGCGAATCGTCACGCTGTTCTTGATTCTCTCCATGCCGACTCTTCTCTCCGCGCAGACCACTGCTTTTGATGACGGAGGGTTGAGTGCAGGGCCTTTGTTTGACACGCTCGCTCGAATGGACAGTGTCCTGTTCGAGGCATCTTTTGTGTCGTGCGATGCGGCAACCGCAAATGCAGTCTTCACCGACGATGTCGAGTTCTATCACGATCAAACCGGCTTCGCGGCGGGCAATCAGGTTCGTGAAAACACCAAGCGTCTAACGGACTCGTGTCCTCGAGAGCGCGGCATTACGCGAACTGTCGTTTCCGGCAGCCTCCGTGTGTACCCGATTCAGGGCTATGGTGCTGTGCAAATGGGCGTCCATCGCTTTGACGAGGGAGGCGCGGCCTCGAGCACGCTCGCACGGTTCGTGCATCTGTGGCGTAATGACAACGGGAACTGGCGTCTGGCGCGAGTGTTAAGTCTGGATCACCGGCCGGTCCTTCGGCCCTGAGGGCACGGGGCGTGTCATGGTCCGATCAGCGTGACCCGGCCAGAGTCCAGAGAAAGCTTGACGCTCCTCCTTCACAGGGCCACGATGGTTACCGACCGGGCCCCGCGTTCTGCGACCCGTTCCTTCACATTCGGCCCTGAAAAGTGAGTGGCTGATGCCCCAGAACGTCCCCTGCCAACGATGCGAGCGCGTCGACTCCGTACGCCTGGAGCGCACTATCACCGGGCAGACGCTGACACTCTCCTATCACTGCGGCGTCTGCGATCACGCGTGGCGCACGGTAACGCCCGATCCGCCGCAACCTGTGAGCGTGACGGTACGCCCACAGAAGGATCGACGGAAGACCGCATGACGCGCACCGCCTCACCTACATCGCGTTGAGCCACTCCTCCAATGCGGGCACGGGGCACGCCGTCGTGTGATTCTCCTCGCGCTGTCCGCACATCGTGCACTCGAGCTCGATACGCGTCCCGGCCCCGCTTCCGCGCATCACCACTGCTGCATTCAGTAACTTCGTCACGGCATCCTCGATGTCGGTCACCTGGGCTGGCAAATCCATCACGCTATGCTGAGCCATCTGTCTATCCTCCACGCTGGACAACAGCAAACTGAACGCCGCTTCCGTGGCGCCAGACCGGAGCTGTAAATGACTGATGGCGTGGATGATAGCGACGTGTCCCAGGATCGCTGCGGTCGAAGGTCACACGGAGAGGCTTAATCTGGCACATCGTGTGCCACGCGAGAACACACAGCGCGCCTATCCGCGGCCGACGAAGGGCATCTTCGTCGCCATCACCGTCATGAACTGCACGTTCGCCTCGAGTGGAAGGCTGGCCATATAGACCACCGCTCGCACGACGTGCGCAACGTCGAGCCGCGGCTCGATGGCTGTTTCACCGTTGGCCTGCAGCGCGCCGCTCGTCATCCTTGCCGTCATGTCCGTCGCGGCATTGCCGATGTCGATCTGACCGCACGCGATGTTGAATCGCCGGCCGTCGAGCGACGTCGATTTCGTCAGACCGGTGATCGCGTGCTTGGTCGCGGTGTACGGCGCGGAATGCGGACGGGGTGCGTATGCCGAGATCGATCCGTTGTTGATGATGCGTCCGCCTTGCGGCTGCTGATCCTTCATCAGCAGAAACGCCTGCTGCGTGCAGAGAAATGCGCCCGTCAGGTTGACGTCCACCACCGACTGCCATTCATCAACGGTCAACTCCTCGAGCGGAACCCCGCGCGCGGCGACGCCGGCGTTGTTGAACAACAGATCCAGACGTCCGAACGTTTCGCGCGTCGCCGCAAACAACGCTCGCACGGCGGCGGCATCGCTGACATCCGTCGGCACCGACGAGCGCGTGCGCGCCGTGCGGCCCAGCCTCGCGAACCGTCTGCTCCAACGACGCCGCGCGCCGGCCGGCGAGCACGACGGAATAGCCGTCTTCGAGCAGCCCGATAGCGACGGCCCTGCCGATGCCGCTTCCCGCTCCTGTGACAATCGCAATCTTCGTCGTGCTCAACGGAGGCGGCAGCTTAACATGCCGGCGACGCGCGACTGCAGGCGAGGCGCGTCAGACTCATGACGGGACGCGTACCGCGCGTTTGCCATCGTCATTCCAGGCTTCTGCCGAAACGGCACGTCCACGAATCTCCTCCGGTGCAGATCGACAAACGTCTGCACCAGTTTCACCGGACACCAGCCGGATGCCGCCTCGGCCAGCATGATCTCGTACGCCGCCTTCGCAGGTCATGTGCCGGGCGGTACGGCCGATTGGTCGTCAGCGCGTCGAAGACATCGACGACCGCGACGACCTGCGCCAGCAGCGGAATCTCGTCGCCCGACAGACGGTCCGGATACCCGCGGCCATCCTGCCGTTCGTGATGAGAGCGCACGATCGGCCGCACGCGCTCGAGCGACTTGACCGTGCGACACAGGTCGTCCCCGACGACCGGATGCTCTCGCATCAGCGCCAGCTCGTCGGCGTTCAGGCGGCCTGGTTTCAGCAACACCGTATCGGGCAAGCGCAATCTTGCCGATGTCGTGGAGAACGGCGCCCCGATTCAACGTATCGAGATCGGCCGCGTCCAGATGCAGCGCGATGCCGAGTGCGGTTGCGTATTCGGCGAGCCGTTGGCAATGTCCTTCTGTATACGGATCGCGGGCCTCGACGATGTGCCCGAGCATCGTCATGATGGCTTCGGTCGACTCGAGCTCATCCGTCAGCTGCTTCACGCGTAGGAGCGAACGGACTCGCGTGCGAAGCTCCTGCACATCGACCGGCTTGGCGAGAAAGTCGTCGGCGCCCGCTTCGAGTCCCTCCATGCGGTGGCTGCGATCATGGCTGCCCGTCACGAGGATCACCGGCGTCAGCCGCGTGCCGCCGCGCGCCTTGAGTCGCTCGACACAATTCGACCCCGGACATGCCGGGCATCACCACATCGACCAGCACCAGATCCGGCGGATCCTCGGCGACGAGGCGCAGTGCGTCGGCGCCGTTGTGGGCGACGCGCACGCTGTACCCAGTAGCCGCGCAGTAGATCGCGCATGCCGTTGGCGTTCGGCGCGTAATCATCGACAACAATGAGCTTGCCGGCGCATTCCATCTGGTTGTCTCCGTGTTGACGAGAGAGGCAGCGGGAGCTTCAGTGCAAGGCGTCGGACCGAAACGGCAGCCGAGTCTGTGGCGCTAAGTCGTAGATAGAGCCGATGTTAGCAGCGTCAGCTGGCGTACTCTTGTGAGTACGCCGGAAAATGTGCCGAATTGACACCAGCATCTTCCGTTTTTGTCGATCGCGATCTTCGTACTCAGCCGTTATTCGTACTTCAGCGCCGCCGAGGATCGATGCGCGAGGCGCGACGAGCGGGAAAATAGCACGCGGCCGCCGCAACCCCAGTGAGCAGCACCGACACAGCGACAAACGGTGAACGGATCAGCGGCGGTGACGCCGAACACGAGACCCGACAGCACCTGACCGAGCCAGAGGGCTCCCGCGAGCCCGACGGCCAATCCTGCAAAGGTGAGGGTGAGGCCCTCGCGAAGAATCATCTGAAAGATGTCGCCGCGCTGCGCGCCCACAGCGATGCGGATGCTGATTTCACGCATGCGCGTCGCGATCGAATACCGCATCAGTCCATAAATCCCGATGGCTGCCAAAAGCAGGGCGACAAGCGCGAATGCGATCAGCAACGAGGTCTGCAAAGCGGCGCCGCGAATGGAACCGGGCGAGCCGATCTGTCCAGCGTCGTCACGCCGTACACCGGAGCATCCCTTTCGACCTGACGGGCCGCATGCCTGCACCGCCGCCATCAGCAGCAGAGGATCGGTGGACGTCCGCACGAGCAGCGTCACGAGCCGCGACGGATTCTGTGCGAGCGACTCGAACATCTGCGGAATCGGATCGTGTTCCGGTCCCTGCCGGCGCATGTCGCCCGACAATACCAACGACAGTAAACCAGGGGCTATTGGTGTCAGGAGGGCCGAGCTTGAACCGGCGGCCAACGGCGTCCTGCCCAGGCCATAAGCGGCGCGCCATCATGTCGTTGATGACCGCCACCCTCGGCCCGTTCGGCCCATCTGCCGCCGAGAACGACCGGCCTCTCAGAAGCGGCGTGCCCACGGTCTCGAAGAAATCGGGGGTGATCTCGTCTCGTCGAAACCGCACGCGCTCAGACACGGCTCGCGTGCTGCCCTCGACGGTAACCGTTTGCTCGGGATTGCCCCCGATGAAGAACTCACTTGCGATCGCGGCCTTCTCGACGCCCGCGACGGCCCTCGTCTGCTCGAGCACACGCTCGAAGTAACTCACACGCTGAGCTATGGTGGGATACATCGGGCTGGCAAGCTGCAACGACAAGACGCGCTCGGTCCTGAAGCCGGGATCGACGTTCTGAACGTTCAGCAAGCTCCGGGTCAGGAGGCCGGCGCCGACGAGCAGCACGATCGCGACCGCGAACTCTCCCGCCACCAGAACCCGCCGTATTCTGCGCGTCGCCGCACCGCCCGACGCACCGCGTCCGCCTTCCTGAAATGCGGGTTTCAGATTCCGGCGCTGCGTCATGGCCGGCGCGAGCCCGATGAGGATCCCGCAGAGCAACGACAGGGCGAGGGCCCAGCCAAACGCCAGCGGGTCGAGCCTCGTTTCGTCCAGGCGAGCCAGGCCGCCGGGACTGAGCGCCACGATCAGCCGGATGCCCGCCAGCGCGACGAACAGGCTTGCGATGCCTGAAATGATGGCGAGCGTGACGCTCTCGATGATCAGCTGACGGACGATATGCGCTCGACTGGCGCCGAGCGCCGAACGAATCGCGATCTCCCGGTCCCGCCCCGCACTTCGCGCGAGCGAGAGCCCCGCGATATTGGTAATTGCCAGGAGGAGCACGAACGACACCGCGCCGGTCAACATCCACAGCGCCAGGCGCGACTCTGATCCTGTCACGTGCAAACTCAACGGCACGACGCTGATGCCGCGCGCGCTGCCCGCCGGAGACTGCTCGTCGAGGCGCCGCGCGATCGCGCTCATCTCCGCCTGCGCCTGCTCGAACGTCACACCCGGCCGCAATCTCGCAACCACCGACCAGAAGCCAGCGCCACGCGCAACCCGCAGCCGTTCCCAACCCGGAAACAACGTGTGAGCTTCCCATACATCGTCATTGTCGAATTGGATCTCCGGCGGAAGGATGCCGATGATACGGGAAGGAACGCGGTCGAGCACCAGCGTCGCGCCGATCGCATCGAGCGATCCCCCAAAGCGCGTCTGCCAGAAGCGATGACTGATCAGCGCGACCCGTTGCCGCTCCTCGGCCTCCGACGTCGAAAAGGTCCGCCCGTGAGAAGGTGTCAGACCAAGCAGCGCAAAGATATTTGGCGAGACCCTGTTGACGCTGATTTGTTCCGACCCACTGTCGCCGGTAAGCGTCACCCTTACGGAATCGAAAACAGCCATATCCGCAAAGGTGCTGCTTTCCGTGCGCCATTCCTCGACATCTCCGTAGCTCGATCGACCCTGGCGTAAACCCTGGGTCGGAATCTCCGACCAGAGCATCGCTAATTGATCCGGCGCGTGATACGGAAGGGGCCGAAGGATTACGGCATTGAGGACGCTGAAGACGGCGGTGTTTGCGCCAATGCCCAGGGCCAGCGTGAACACCGCGACAATCGTAAAGCTGGGATTGTTCCTCAACCCGCGCAGGGCGTATCGAAGGTCCTGGCCAAGTCCGCGCATGCCGCCACAGTATCAACCTGCGTGCCTGCCGAATCACCGGCAAAATGAGGGGTCGTGGAAAGAGGCCGGCCGGTCGTGGGATCGATATTCCCACGGCCGGACGGCCGGTGTGACGTTATGCGCCGCTTACCAGCGCGGTTCGTTACGTTCCCGGCGTGATCCGGTGTTCACGAACCCGCCGCCGTGCTCGGTCTTGGGCCGAGCCTCGTTGACGGTGAGATTGCGACCCTCGAACTGATGCGCATCCAACTCGGCAGATGGCTCTCGCCGCCTCCTCGTCCGTGCCCATCTCGACGAAGGCGAATCCACGATTCCGCCCGGTGGCCATGTCTTTCATGATCTTCACCGTTTCGACCGTTCCGGCCTGCTCGAACAACTGCTGAAGCTCGGCCGCTTCGGTTTGATACGACAGGTTTCCTACATACAATTTCCGACTCATCTTCTGACTCCTCTGCCGCACTGCGGCATTCGGCCGCCTGGGCGGCCCACATGTGTCCGCAATCCACAATTGGACCCGGACCGGAATTCGTTTCGTTGCTAAGCAGAATGTGTGGAGAAGCGAGTCAGGAAAGGCTCGTTAACCGGCAAGCAGCGCAGCACTAGCAAAAACCAACGCGATTGTAGCACATGTCTCCGGGGCATGCCGGATGCGGAAATTATTTCCCTATCCGGTAAAACATACAGTTTTGGCAAGACATGAGTCCTGACCGGTTGTTCAAACGGCTCAATGACTTAGACGGTCCATCGTACTTCTGCCCGCCGTGCTCGAATCTTGCTCTTCCGGTCGACGTGAAACGTGTGGAGGCTCGACGCGCCTGCCGGCATTACGTCAAATGGCCGGCACGGATACGTTCGCTCACCGAATCGCAATGGCGGCCGGGGCAGGTGCTGAACCTGAGCGTCACTGGCGTATTGATGCAGATTGAGCACGAGTATGAGATCGGCGAGCGCGTCGAGGTGGAGATCGATTTTCTGACCCAGCCCGAATCTAAGACCGTAGTCACGGGTGTCGGGTACGTGGTGCGCGAACATCGCGGGGTGCCCTACTGTGCCGCGATTCACTTCGACCTGGGCTGCAGGCCAGCGGCGCGTCCTAGCGCGCCAGCCGCGCGCGACGCGCGGCCTTGAACGACTTCACGCCCAGCGCGACGTAGAGCGCCATCAGCACCATCATCGCCAGCTGCGCGAGAACCGCCGGTCGATTGAACTCACCGCGGCCCAGTGCAGGGATGACGCGCAGCGTGCCGAGAAACCCGAGCAATCCCAGCGCGACCGCTGCATGCATCGCATGCCTGCGTGCCGACTCATTCCGCGCCACGAACGCCAGAATGACGAAGATCGCTCCAAAGAACGCCGGAATCAGCGCCGTGATGCTGACGCCGTCCCGTCAGAAAGTAACTGACGAGGCCGAGCACAATCAAAATCATTCCGAACGTGCGTGTCGTTGAGGCCATGGCGACAAGTGTAGCCCAAGAGGTGGAGCGCCCGGCAGGGTTGCCCCGGAGCGTCCGCGCATTGTAGCCTCGGATGTGCCGCCGCGTCGGACGCCTCTCGAGTCGATCGTTCCAACGGACACCGACAACGTCGAGGTGAACGCGGGCGGCAAGGCGGTTCGACTGACCAATCTTCGCAAGCCGTTCTGGCCCGAGCTTGGTATTACGAAAGGCGATCTCCTTCGATACTACGCCGCGGTGTCACCTGCGCTGCTGCCCCACATCAAGTCCCGCGCCATGGTGATGAAGCGGTACCCGCACGGCGCCCATGGCGAGTTCTTCTTCATGAAGCGCACGCCATCACCTCGCCCGTCATGGCTGAAGACCTGCGCCATCGAACACGAATCGGGCAACATCATCGACTTTCCGATGATTCAGGATGTGGCCGCGCTGTTGTGGGTCGTCAACCTCGGCTGCATCGACCTCAACCAGTGGTACGCGCGCTGCGACGATGTCGATCGGCCTGATTATTTTCATTTCGATCTCGATCCAGGACCCGGAGCGCCATTCGCGCAGGTGCTCGAGACCTCTCTCCTGGTGCGCCAGGCGCTCGACACACTCGGGATGCCGTCCTACCCGAAGACCAGCGGCTCAAAGGGCATCCACGTCTACGTTCCGATCAAGCGAGGGCCCACCCAGAAGGAAGTGTGGACGTTCACCAAAGCGCTTGCGGTGACTCTCGCCGAGCGATACCCCGCCCTCATGACGGCGCAATATCGCGTCGCGAAGCGGCCGCACGGCCGCGTGCTGATCGACTACAACCAGAACGCGTGGGGACGCACGCTCGCCAGTGTGTACTCGGTTCGCCCGACCACGGTGGCCAGTGTGTCGACACCAGTGACATGGGACGAGATCGAAGCGCGGCATCACATCGGAGCAGTTCACGATGGACGTCGCCCTCTCGCGCGTCGCGCACTATGGCGATCTCTTTGCGCCTGTGTTGAGCGGAAAGGTCAAGCTGCCCGTATGACCGTCGCCGGACTTCCGTATCCCCTGCCGCCGATGGAAGCGCTCACCGCTGATGACATTCCCGGGCCGGCAAAAGATGTGGCGTGGCAATACGAGCCCAAATGGGACGGCTTTCGATGCATCGCGTTCCGCGATGGCGACACAGTGCTTCTGCAATCGAAATCGGGACAACCCCTCGAGCGCTATTTTCCTGAAGTCGTCGAGCGTCTGCTTGCGGTGGGCGCGTCGCGCTTCGTCCTCGACGGTGAGCTCGTCGTTCCGGTCGGACGCGCGCTGTCGTTCGACGATCTGCTGCAACGCATCCATCCGGCAGCAGAGCCGCATCAGGCGTCTTGCCGGGGAACGCCCGGCATGGCTCGTCGTGTTCGATCTGCTCGCGGACGGTGACCGCAGGTGGCTCGAACAGCCTCTCGAAATGCGGCGCGTCGCGCTCGAGACGTTCATGTCGAGACTGGACGCGACGACACAGCGCCTGATCCTTTCACCCGCGTCGACCGACGCCGCGGTGGCGCGCACGTGGCTCGCATCACCCGCCGGCGCGCTGGACGGCGTCATGGCGAAGCGCCTCGGCATTCCCTACAGTTCCGGCGATCGCAAAGGGATGATCAAGATCAAGCAGCGGCGCACCGCGGACTGCGTCGTCGGCGGCTTCCGCTACGGAGCGAAAACGAAGGTCGTGGGCTCGCTGCTGCTCGGGCTCTATGACGCAGATGGCCTGCTTCACCACATCGGGTTCACGTCGAGTCTCTCTGCGATTGAACGAAAAGCACTCACACCCAGGCTCGAAGCACTGAGCGGCGGCTCCGGCTTCACAGGACGCGCACCGGGCGGTCCCAGCCGGTGGAGCAGCGAGCGCTCAGGCGAGTGGGTGCCGCTGGAACCTGCACTGGTGGTCGAAGTGAGCTTCGATCACTTCAGCCAGGGCCGCTTCCGCCACGGCACGAAGCTCCTCCGGTGGCGCCCCGACAAGGCACCACAGCAGTGCACGATGGATCAGGTGGAGCCCACATCGCGCGCGGTGTCGCTCTTCGCGCAACTCGCGGGTTTGTAATCTGCCTGCGCTTTAGTGAATGGAGGTCGCTGACGAGGCGGGCGACTGCGCGATCGCGCGCGAGATCATGTCTTCGAGCTGTTTCTTGTCGATCCGAAACGGACCGGCGACCGCCGCGCCGGTCTGGATTTCGATCGCAACGACAACTCCGCTCTCTTCGAACGGATTCACGATCCAGCTGAAACCTCGCAGGAACACGGTTGTGTCGGTCGAGTGGGGATTCTTGGCCCGGTGAATGGAAAGCAGCATCGCCTTCAACAGCTTCGATACGTCGTGATCGGTCCAGACCGCGGGGTCGGTCCCGACACCGGAGATCGTCTGCGTTTTCGCAAAGTCGGTACCGCGCAGCCACACGTCAACTTGTACTTCCATTTAGGTATCAGCGGGAATTGTACGGGACAGCCGCTCGGCGAGTCCAGCCGCATCGGTCGCCGGTTCGGCGCACGTGAAGTCGTGGCACACGTATGCCGTCGCCTGTCCGTTGCGCGTCGTCATGGCGCTGATGAAGGGCAGCATGCGCGCGAGCTGTGTTTGCGCATCTCCCGGCTCGACCGGAACAATCACGCTGAACGGGTCGTATTTGGCCGCCGCTTCACGCATGAGCACCTGCGTCGATTCGTCGCGCCGATCTCCGACGATGACGACCTGCGCAACCTTTGCGTGGTAGGTCGAGAGGGCTGCCATCATCATCGGCACGGCGCGGGCCACTTTGCCGATCTGCGAACCGAACATCTCGAGGGTGCGCTCGATGCGCTCGAAGAGCTCGGGTTCGTTCGTCAGATGCGCCATCATCAGCAGGTTCAGGACGGAGATGGAGCTGGGCGACGGTTCGGCGCCGTCGTAATCCTCCTTCATACGAAGGATGACACTCGGATCGGCACCCGTCGTATTGAACCAGCCGCCGTTCGCGGCGTCCCAGAACTGCTCGTCCTGCCGCTTCTGCAGCGTCCGCGCCCACTCGAGCCAATGCGGATCGCCACCAACCTGAAACAGCTCGATGAGCCCGAAAATGAGATACGCATAGTCCTCGGCATACCCGTCGATGGCGGTATCGCCGTCGCGGTAGCGGCGCTTCACGATCTGCCGGCCTGCATCCCACATGTACCTGTTCGAGAAACCGCGCTGAACGCTCCCCCGCCGACAGGTAGCGGGCGCGCGCGTCCGCGCCAGGCAGCACGCGCGCCGCTTTGGCGAACGCCGCGAGCATGAGCCCATTCCACCCCGTCAGCACTTTGTCGTCGAGGTGCGGCCGCGGACGGGAGAGTCGCGCGTGAAACAGCACCAGACGCGACCGCTGCAGCGAGGCCTCGACCTCGTCACGCGACGCACCGGTTCGCTGCGCGACCTCTTCAATCGTGCTCGCGACATAGAGCAGGTTTTTGCCTGTGAACTCTCCTTGGGGATCCTCCGGCGCGTTGCCGCCGGGGAGAATGCCGAAGCGATGGCGGAACGCGTCGAAATCGCCTTGCAGCAGCGCTTCGAGCTCCGGCTGCGTCCATAGATAAAACGCGCCTTCGGTCTTGTGTGCTTTCGGGTTCGCGGCGTCTTCCGGCGGTACGCTGTCCGCGTCTTCAGCCGAGAAGAAGCTCCCTTCCGGATTCGTCATCTCCCGCATCACGTACTCGAGCGTATCCTCCGCGACGTCGGCAAAGAACCGATCGGCGGCCAGCTGATACGCCTCGAGGCAGGCCAGCGTGATTTGCGCCTGGTCGTACAGCATCTTCTCGAAGTGCGGCACGCGCCAGTTGGCGTCGACCGAGTAGCGATGAAAGCCGCCGCCCACGTGATCGCGCATGCCGCCGAGCGCCATTGGCTGCAGAGTTTTTGCAACCATGAAGGCCGGCGTGTAATCGCCTGTCCGGGCGGTCTCGCGCAAGAGGAACAGCAGCTCGCTCGGGCGCGGAAATTTCGGAGCGCCGCCGAATCCACCCCGCGCCTGGTCGAAGGTCTGCGCAAAGTGCGCCACGCCTTCCTTCAGCGCATCGGCGCCTGGCACGCCGCCGCCGGGCGACACGGCACGCAGCCCTCTGATCTGTTCCGTGAGATTTTCCGCCGAGAGCTGCACCTTCGGGCGCTCCGAGTGCCACACACGGACGATCTCGCGAAGAATCTCCGGAAATCCCGGCCGTCCCCAACGCGCGTCCGGCGGGAAGTAGGTGCCTCCGTAGAACGGCTTCAGATCTGGCGTCAGCCACACGCTCATCGGCCAGCCGCCCGAGCCGGTCGTCGCCTGCACGAACGTCATGTAGACGCGATCGACGTCGGGCCGCTCTTCGCGATCGACCTTGATCGAAATGAAATCACGATTCAACACGTCGGCGATCTGCTGGCTCTCGAACGATTCGTGCGCCATGACGTGACACCAGTGGCACGTCGAGTAGCCGATCGACAGAAAGATCGGGCGGTCCAGTTCGCGCGCCTTGTCGAACGCCTCCTGCCCCCACGGGTGCCAGTCAACGGGGTTCTCGGCGTGCTGCAGGAGATACGGGCTGCGCTCGGCAGCGAGACGATTAGGCATTCGCCTGGGCTCCACGTGCCCGGATGTCGCGGCGCATCTTGCTGTACGAGGCGGTGAACTCGACGCCCCAGAGCAGGATCACAGCCGAAAAATAAATCCAGATCAGAAATACGATCACGGTCGCAATCGATCCGTGTATGCGGGTGAACTGCGAGACGTCGCGAACGAACCACGCGAAGCCTTTGAAACCCGCATCCCACAACAGCCCCGTGATGAGCGCCCCCAGCCACACGTCTTTGAGGAGCACTTTCACGTTCGGCACGAAGTAATAGATCAAGCCGAACACGAGCGCCGGAAGCAACAGCAGCGCGTTGCGGATCATGAAGCCCTGCATCACCTGGAGCGCCGGATAGTTCTGTGAGACGCCGGCAAACCATCGGGCGCTGATAATCTGCGCCGCCGTGGCCCCCAGCAGACCGATCATCAGCATGAGGCCTGCGGTCAGCAGCATGAGAAAGGAGAACAGCCGGTGGCCGAGAAAGCTGCGCGTTTTTTCGACACCCCACGCGTGATTCACAGCCGTGCTGATCGCGCCAAACACACCGAGCGCGCCCCAGACCAGCAGCACCGCACCGCCCACACCGATGCGGATGGGGTTCTGGCGGAACGCATCGAGCTGCGCGATGATGAAATCGAATTGCCCTGGAAAGTACCGGAGCGAGAACAGCAGCACCTTCTGCCGCGTCACGTCATCCGCGGTGACGCTGCCAAGGATTGAGACGGTGATGAGCGCGAACGGAAACATCGAGAGCAGCGCGTAGTAGCCGATCGAAGCGGCGTAGGTGAGATTGTCCGCTTCATAGAATTCGATCACGGCCCGCCACGCGGACAACCGCGTGATACGCGCCGTCTCTTTGAGTTCCGCTACAACGTCACGCCCTTCAAACATCAGCCGCGGGGAGACGGATTGTTGCGGATGGGCAGCTGGAGTCTACAGCGAGGCGGCCGCAGACGTCGTGCTTTCCTCTTTGTCTGAGGCTTCGAGCACCTTGACCACCATGTCGAACGGCATCATGTTGATGGCGTCGTAGTCGGGCGGGCAGCCGAATTCGCGAACCTGGGGGGCGGTCGGATTGCCGAGCGTCACGCACAGGCCGCAGCCGATGCACAGATCCGCCCGCACGCCGCACACCATGCGGCCATCCCGATCCTTTTCTTCGATGATGCAGCCGGCGACCGGGCAAGCCGCCTGGCAAATGGAACAGGCAAACGCACCGAAGCATCGATCGGGGTCGATTACCGCGATCGTCTTCGGGGCCTTCTTCCGCGGCCCGGTCATCATCTTGGTCCACATACGGGGATTATATCTGAAAGGGCTGAGGGCTGAGGGCTCAGGGCTCAGGGGAAGGCACTTCAGCCCTAAGCCTTAAGCCCTACGCCCTCCGCGTGCCCAGCGTCAGCTGGCACGCGATCCAGGTACCGCTCGGCATCGATGGCCGCCATGCAGCCGGAGCCGGCCGCGGTTATCGCCTGGCGGTAGATATGGTCCTGCACGTCTCCAGCCGCGAAGATGCCGGCGATGCTGGTGCGCGTGCCGTGATGCGTCACGATGTACCCGTTCGCATCCATCTCGAGCTGCCCTTTGAACAAGCTGGTATTCGGCGTGTGACCGATGGCGACGAATACCCCCTCGACTGGAAGCTCAGTCCGCTTGCCTGTCACGAGGTCGCGAAGGACCATCGCCGTGACGACCCCCTTCGTAACGTCGAGGATGTCTTCGACCGCGCTGTTCCACGCGAATTCGATCTTCGGATTGGCGAACGCCTTGTCCTGCATGATCTTCGACGCGCGAAGCGTGTCTCGCCGATGGACGACGGTGACCTTCGACGCGAACTTCGTCAGGAAATTGGCTTCCTCCATCGCCGAATCTCCCCCGCCGACCACCGCTATGGGCTTGCCGCGGAAGAAGAACCCATCGCACGTCGCGCACGTGGACACACCGTGCCCGAGCAGCGCCTTCTCTGACGGCAGTCCGAGCAATCGGGCCGACGCGCCGGTCGCGATGATCAGTGACTCGGCATACACGACTTGGTCGCCCATCTCGATTTTGATCGGGCAGCGGTTTACCTCGATTTTCGACACGTTCCCCTGAACGATCTCGGTGTCGAACCGCTCGGCCTGCGCGCGCATGTCCGCCATCAGCTCGGGACCCATGATGCCGTCCCGGAAACCCGGAAAGTTCTCGACCATCGTGGTGAGCATCAGCTGACCGCCGGCTTCGACCCCCTCGATGAGCAGCGGTTTCAGATTGGCGCGAGCGGCGTACAGGGCCGCGGTGAGTCCCGCCGGGCCGGACCCGATGATGACGAGGTTCCTGTGTGAGGTCATGCCGTTAAAAGTTTTCCCGTTCGTTACACGTGCTTGTCGATCAGCTGTTTGAGATGATCCTTGTCCGCGAGACCGACGATCGATTCCACGATCTCGCCGCCCTTGAAAATAAGAATCGTCGGAATGCCGCGGATGCTGAACTGCGCGGCCGTGTTCGGGTTTTCGTCGACGTTGAGCTTCCCGACAGTCACGCGGCCGTCGTAGTCTGTCGCAAGCGCGTCAACGGTCGGCGCCAGCCGCCGGCACGGTCCGCACCACTCCGCCCAAAAGTCGACGAGCACGGGTTTGTCGGACTTGACCACGGTTGAATCGAAATTGCCGTCGGTAAAAATCTGTATCTTTTCGGATGCCATTCACTTCGCTCCTGTTGACCCCACGAACCCCACGAACCCCACGAACCCCACGAACCCCACGATCCCTGCCTACCCCAACACTGTTCCGATATACGCCCGGGGCCTCCCTCGAGCGCTGTCATACAGTTTGACGTACTCGCGAGCCGATCGGTCCCACGAAAAATCCTGCCGCATCCCGGCGACCTGCAAGGCCTTCCAGCGGCTTGGATTAGCGAAGACCGCCTGTGCCCGCTCCATCGCCTCGAAGAGCGCGGCCGGGGTATGAAGTCGAAACGCGAACCCCGTGCCGATCCCGGTTGCGTCATTGTAGTCCGCAACAGTGTCGATGAGCCCGCCGGTCGCCCGGACGACCGGCACCGTTCCATAGCGCATGCTGTACATCTGGTTCAGGCCGCACGGTTCAAAACGCGAGGGCATCAGGAACATGTCAGCCGCGCCTTCGATGAGGTGCGCCAGCGACTCGTCGAACCCAATTTTGACGGCGAACCGATCCGGATAGGCCGCTGCGAGCTCGCGGAACAGCTTTTCGTAGCGCGGGTCGCCAGTGCCAAGCACAGCAAAGCTGCCGTAGCTCGGCAGCACGGGAGCCAGCTCTGCGATCAAATCGAAACCCTTCTGGTCGACCAGGCGCGACACGATGCCGACGAGCGGGCGCGGGACCGCTTCGAAACTGGTGTCCGGACACAGCAACTCGATCAGGGCGCGCTTCGCGGCGTCCTTCCTGTCGAGGTTGTTCTCGTCGTACGGCTCCGGCAGAAACGAATCGCGCCGCGGATCCCACCGATCGGTGTCGATACCGTTGAGAATGCCGTGGAGATCTCCTGCGCGCGTCGCGAGTACACCGTCGAATCCGAATCCGTATTCTTTGGTCTGTATCTCACGCGCATACGTCGGGCTGACGGTCGTAATGCTGTCCGAGAACAGGATCCCCCCCTTCAGCAGGCTGATCTGTGTCCAGAACTCGAGGGCGTCCATCGACATCATCTCGGGTCCAAGCCCGAGCGGCCCGAGCCAGTCTGCCGGGAAGTTCCCCTGATACGCGAGATTGTGAATGGTGAAGATCGTCGTCATGCCGCTCAGGCGCGCCGAGTTGGCGTAGAGCGTGCGGAGGTAGACGGGTGCGAGTCCCGCCTGCCAGTCGTGCGCGTGAAGGATGTCGAACGTCTCGTCTGACTGGACGGCATATTCCAGCGCCGCCCTGCAAAGAAATCCGAATCGCCGCGGATTGTCGGGGTAGTCGCCGCCGGCGCCATACAGCGAGTCGCGGTCGTACAGCTCGGGACGGTCCACGAGCACGGCCTTGACGTTTTCGGCCAGGGGCTGCTCGATGAGGCGGGTGGTGGCGATCGCTCCACCAATGCCGCTGACTTCAATGGTGCTCGTCGTCCCATGGGCTTGCACACCGCGGTACTTGGGGGTGACGAGGGTCACGCGATGCCCCAGCCTCCCGAGCGCCAGCGGAAGCGCCCCGAGCACGTCTGCCAGGCCCCCGGTTTTCGAGAACGGGAGCGCCTCCGATCCGATCATCAAAATCGACACACTCATATACGGCGCGCTCGCAGTGAACGGTGTACGACAGATCCTATTGCATCAGTTACGACCGCTGAGCCACAATCCTCCCGTGACATTCCCGAAGCCAGATCCGCCTGCAGATCGGCCCGCCGAGCGCCCGGGTCGTGCCGAATCGCGCGAGGTCCGGGAGTTGCGCGAGCTGAAGATCGAGCAGCCCGATCTGGCCACGGCTGCGGATATGCAGATTGAGCTGCTGGGCGTGCAACGTCGTGTGCAAGCACGAGTTCCGCTGCCTTCAGCGACCTTTGACCGGCGTAAGCCAGACCACAAATTATGCCGCCCGGTCCTGCAATTCAAGGACATCCCGATCGACTGGAGTGATTTCCGGTTGATGATCCGGCAGACAGCCGATATCCTGCGCCGCTTCGAGACGCTGGAAGCGGCGGATTACGACCGCATCCAGGGATTCGCCCGTGACGGACAGATCGAAGGGATTGTCGCCAGTTGGTACGAGGCGGCTATCGGCCCGGGACGGCGGCGGGCCGACGACCGTACGGCAGAGCGCGAGCTGCTGGATCAGGTGCTGCTGCTGGCGATGCGCCCGTTCCTCGCGCGGTGCGCCGAAGCCCTGCTGCCAAGGCTCGAGCTGAGCGACTGGCACCATCCCTGTTGCCCCCTGTGCGGCGGCGAGCCCGAGTTTGCATTCATCAATCCCGCAGCCGAGCGTTTATTGATTTGCGGCCGTTGCACCGGACAGTGGCACTATGACGCGATTACCTGCCCTTACTGCGAGAACAGCGACCGCACCCGCATCACGTCCTTTGCAAGCCGCGACGGCCGATATCGCATCTACGCCTGCGACGAGTGTCACCGGTACCTGAAGGCCTTCGACGGGCGGGACGCCAGCCGCCCTGCCCTGTTGGCGGTGGATTCGATAGCGACCCTGCCCCTCGACGCCGCAGCCATCCAGCGGGGCTACCAGAGCTGAATCGCTGTCTCACCGCCAAGGCGCAGGGACGCTGCCATCTTCTTTTAGAAAGAAAAACCCTGCGTTTTCGCGTCGCTGCGGTGAAGCTGAAAAGTTATGGGGCTGTGGAAACAGCCGGAGTGGCGAGGCTCAGTGCGCTGGTGCGATCGGAGAGCCACGCCATCAGGTGACGCGTCTCCCAGAAGCGGCCGACGTTCGACGTCGCGCCAAGGACGACCACGGCGAGCGAGGGTCCGCCGGAAGGCATCTTCAACAATGTCGCGAGACAGTAGCCGGCCTTGCTGATGAAGCCGGTTTTGCCGCCGACCACGTCCATATCGCCATTGCGCAGGATCTGGTTGGTGTTGCGTACGGTAATCACGCGCGCCGACTTGCGCGGCGCAGGAGCGGTGCGGAACGAGTACTCGGGCGTCCGCATGATGGGGCCGATGCGGTCGTCCTCGGAGGCGAACGAAATGAGCCGTGCCATGTCGTACGCAGACGAGATGTTGTCGGCATACAAACCCGACGGGTCGGTGTAGGCGGTGTGGCTCAACCCGAGATCGTCAGCCTTCTGGTTCATTCTCGCGATGAAGCCGTCGTAACCGAGCGGCGAGAGCCGGGCCAGCGCACGGGCGGCCGCATTGTCCGATGGAATGAGCAGCAAGTGCAGCAAGTCGGCCAGGCGGACGCGGTCGTTGGTGCGCAGGTAGGTTGTCGATGCACGCAGAGTGTCTGCCCGCGTAATCAGCACTTCCTCGTTCAGGTCGGTCGCGGTCTCGAGAAAGACGATCGCGGTCATGACCTTGGTGATGCTGGCGATCGAGCGTTCATCCTGGGCGTTCTCTTCGTAGAGCACCTTGCCCGTTGCCGGCTCGTAAATGATGGCGGCTGCTGCGCGGATGTCGGGCATTACATTGCCGGCTGCGTCGGTGCGATAACGAGGGGTCTTGGCCTCGGCCAGCGCCTGGGCCGACCGCGCCGACTTGGCGCGGGCCGCCCGGATGCGCGCCGCGCGAGCCCGGGCCCGAGCGGTCGCAGACACCTTCTTCGCCGGGGCGGATGCCGCAGCGCCGGCCTCCAGCGCCACCTGGGCGACTGGGGTCGGGAGTGTCGCCGCTCCTGCTCCTGTGGCAGAAAGGCTTACGCCCAGCCACAGAACGGTCGGGCGGGCGACGCCGAGGAAAGTCCTGTATGTAAACACGCGTAGGTTCTCTGAATGTGTAATCGGTATTCTAGCAAACCCGCGATAGAGGGTCCAAGCGAAAAATTGCGTCAAGGGACTGAAAATGAGCGGGATATTGTTCGATACCTATGGTAATCCCCATGAATGAGACGAACCAGGCCGAATATGTCGCATTGCGGCACACCATAAGCGAGCGTGGCACGGTCAGGCTGTGCGCCGTTCTGGGTGGGATGGTCGCATGGGCTGCCCTCGCCATCGCTCTCACCATCTCCGGCTCCTCCGGCGCGGTCATGCTCGTGCCGCTGGTCATTCTTGCCGCCACGTTCGAGATTAATTTTTTTATCCACACCGGCGTCGAGCGCATCGGCCGTTACATCCAAGTCTTCTACGAGGAACGCACGAACGCGGTTGGATGGGAAACGACGGCGATGCATTACGGCGCGGCGTTCCGCTCCGGACTCGATCCGCTGTTCTCGAGTATTTTTGCTGCCGCTGCACTGGTAAATTTTTTGACCGCGCTCGTCCCTGTCAATCGATGGCCCGGATGGGTCGCGCTGTCATTGATTGCCCATCTTGCGTTCGGTTACAGAATCGTATCGGCGAAGAAGCTCGCCGCGTCCCAGCGCGCGGTCGATCTCGATCGCTTTCGGAATCTGGCGAGTGGGCTCCCTCTCCAATAAATTGGTTTCGCGCATCAAAAACACCCACCTCGTGGTTGAAGAGCCACAGTCCGCAGACAAATGTTCGGCGCGACGAAAGATCGCAATCGTTGATTCTGTTCGCAAATGTTCGAACAATCATCGATTGCCGTTATCTTCCAGTAGCAGCCATACGAAAGTGTCGTCGGTACAGAAAATGCTTTAGCGCTGAACGGAGGCTGGCATGGGTGGATTTGTTCGACTCCTCGGATTCACGACTCTCGGCTGTGGCTGTATCGTGGGGCGATATCGTGAGCTCGCCACGAACCGAGATGTGAATTACGTCGAGGAGAAAGGCGACGCGTGCAAGACGCACGGGCATCGGAGAAATCACACGATCTCCGATCGCGCGGCGGGCACACCGCTGTTCTCAGCGGTGCGAATGGCGTGAGTTAGCCCTTGGTCTTGGCCGATGCTGCCATCGGCTTGAGTGAGTACTCCCGCCTGTAGACAATGTCGTACGCGTTCCCTTCCGCATCCTTCCTGTTCAGCTTGATTTCAATCACACGGCGGCGCTGCGTCGGATCCGGGTTGGTCGAGTAGTACCCCAGCACGTAGTAGTCGCTCGTTTCCGCGTCAATCCGCTTGAGCGCCTTCGTGTGGTCGTTGGTGTTGACGACGGCGATACCGCCGGTCAGTTCCGCCAGCACACGAAGGCTATCCTGTGATTTCCGCAGATGGCGTTCCCACTCAACCGGGTCCACAGGCTCGTCGATATCCCCTCCCGCCACCAGACCGCGGGGGTCGAAGGTGTAGAAGGTCGCATTGGCGCGGTTCGCCTGCCGCGTGAGCTCCGCGAGCCGCATCGACAGTTCCGCGTCGTTGAATTGACTGCCCTGATTCCGCTGCGCATTGTACGGATCGTTCGGGTCGACATTGCGGTTGTTCAGGAACACGCTGTCGGCGGTGCCGTTGCGGGAAGACGCGAACGGGTCGAAATCGTAGCCGTTGCTGATCAGCACGACCGCCTTGCGGCGGTGCTGGGTCTGCTGCAGATTGTTGAGCATGTCGTACACCGTTTCGAACGCGACGTTCGCGCGGTGCATCACTTCCTGCGGCGTCTCACCCGTCGACGACTGCTGAATGATTTCGGACGGCTTCAACCCACCGCCGGTAATTTTGTTTGCCGCTTCCTCCATGCGGGTGCGGTCGTAGGTGAGGTCGATCGCGATCGACGACGTGCCGGTCGACACGATGCCGAACAGATCGCCGTCATGCACGAGCTCCTTGGCCATGTCGCGGAACAGACGGCGGACGCGATGCGTGTCGCGAAACTCCAGATGCAGATCGTCGATGACGAAAATGATGATGCGGCCCGCGGCGTCATTCACAGGGCGCGACGGCGGCAGGATGATGCCTTCGCGTGCGGGAGCGGCCGAGGCTGACTGTGTCTGGTAGACGCGCCCGCCGTGGACGAGCGTAAACGAGTTGAGCGTCTGCCTGACACCGTCCTCGTAGACCTCGAAGTCCTCTTTCTTCAGCTCGGCCTGAAACTGTCCGCGCTTATTGCGGACAATGACATCCGAGCTGACGAGGTTGACCGACGTCCGAAAGGTCGGGTTCGGTGCCTCGGGCACAGTGGGCGTTGGCGCAGGCTGCTGAGCGGCCGGTGCGTCGCCAAACGCCGGGACCACCGCCAGAAAACCCGCAATAAGCAAGGGCGCAAAATTCTTTGTTGTCATAGGTGGAAAGCTCCCAAGCAGTATACCAAGGCGGACTAGTTCCCGCTGCTCTCAGATTCCGGCGCCGGCGCCGATCCTTGCTCTCCTCTTCTCCGTCGGCCTCCGCGCCTCGATCGCCGACGCCGCCGCAGGCCAATGGCGGCGCGCAAATCACGAATCTTTGGCTCGAACGATTCAAGCCCCTCTCTGATGTCTTCGCTGGTCGCCCACGTGTCGGGGTTCAGCTTTTCAGCTTCGGCGCGCAGCCCTTCCACGCGCTCGACGTCGCCGCCGCGCTCGGTAATCCGCGCCAGCAGCTCCGCATATCGCGCGCGCAGCCGCGCGAGCTGTTCGCGCCCGGATGCCTGCTCGGTCGGCACTGCTGGAGGATCAAGCTTCTCTTCCGCTGCTGGATGCGCAAGCTGCTCGAATGCCTGTGCGACGTCGGCATCAAGGGAGTCGGGTTCCGGTTCCGGTTCCGGTTCCGGTTCCGGTTCCGGTTCTAGTTCCGGTTCTAGTTCCAGTTCCGGCTCCAGTTCCGGTGGGTCCGTGCCGGGTTCCGCAGGAGCCGGAGGCGGTTTCGGGCGTTCCTGCTGCGGCGACGTCCCGGGCTGTGCCGACGCTCGAGGTGGCCGTGGTCGATCGCGCCGGGGACGACGCGCGCGCGAATCCTCGGCCGGTTGCGCACCCGGTTGCCCCTCGAGAATTTTGGGCCAGTCGAACTCGATGTCGGGGTTTTGCTCCTCGATCGCACGGATAGCGGTCTCGTCGAGCGCCGGGCGGCCAACCTTCACGCCTGGCGGACTGCGAAACCAGTACAGAATGCGCTGCCGGGACCGCCCGCCTCGGCGGCCGGCATGGACGAGCGTTGTTGTTTCGTACCCGCGCTTGTCGCGGGTGACCCGCAATGATGGCAAAGCTATTTGCGTCTGGTTGATTGTCCGCTCTTCTTGCCCGATTTCGCCGCTGGCTTCTTCTTCTTCTTCGCCGTAGCCTTGGGGGAGGCGGGTTTTCCCTTTGGAGCCGCCTTCGGACGCGCCGACCGCGCAGGTGGAACCGGGGCCTTGTAAATCGGGATAAAGCGCATCTCATCGCCGATCCAGTGGTAGCTATGAATCTCGGCGACCGGGATGTGGCTGTCGGTGCACAGTCGCCGTGCGACATCGACCATCGCCGCCGGCACGTACAAATGGAAGGGGAACTTCAGGCGCCCGAAGGGTATCCACTCCGCGAGCGCTTCCAGGTTATTGACCGATTCGACGGTCTCGACCTCGATGATGGCCATCACCTTTCGGCCCCTGTCCTGCGAGACCAGGACGACATCGGGGTAGACAGCGGACGGACCAGTGCCGACGGGGCTGTTCTGCTCGGCCCCAGGGTTGATACCGGGGTCGAAGCGACGGCGAAACCTTGTCTGTAAAAGGCGGATGACGCGGTCGTGCTCGAGCTGTTCTCGGACCGGCCTGACGAGGATGGGACTCACGAAATCGCGACTATAACATGGATGCTGCGTAAACAAGGATCCTCTTTATGGTGTTCGCGCGATGTTTGGCTAACGCCCCTATGCCCAGCGGCCGATAAACCCCACCAAGAGCGACAATGACAACCGAAACACCCAAACAGATATCCGACGTGGCCGTATCGACGCCAGTGGCAACCCGGACAATCCTGATTGTCGACGACGACCCGAGCGTGACCGAGACGTTCGAGCGCATGCTTCGCCTCGAGGGGTATCACGTGGTGACTGCCCTGTCGGCGGAAGCGGGTCTCAATCAGGCCGAACGCTCGAACCCGCACGCCATCATCCTGGACCTGCGCATGCCACTCGTCGATGGGCTGCAGTTCCTTCGGACGCTGCGGTCGAAGGACGCACTCTCCAAGATGCCGGTCGCTATCGTCACCGGCGACTATTTCCTCGATGATGCGGTGTCGCGCGAGTTGCGCGGTCTCGGCGCCGAAGTTCGCTTCAAGCCGCTCTGGCTCGAAGATCTGCTCGCGCTGGCTCGGAACCTCCTCAAAGCCTAACGGTACCCCTGAACCTCGAACCGAGCGCCAGAACCGCCGAACCCAGCACCCCGAACCCAGAACCGCTTTGTAGTACGATTCCCGCTCGATGAATGACCGTTTCCTCAAAGCCTGCAGGCGTGAGCCTGTCGACCGCACGCCGGTGTGGTTCATGCGGCAGGCCGGGCGCTACATGCCCGAATACCGTGAGATTCGGAGCCGGTATTCCCTGCTCGATATCTGCCGATCACCGGAACTGGCTACCACCGTGACGATGCAGCCGGTGCGCCGCATCGACGTCGATGCAGCCATCTTGTTTTCGGATCTCTTACTGCCGCTCGAACCCCTCGGCATCCCGTTCGACTTCGTCCGCGGCGAAGGGCCGGCCATCGAGAATCCGCTGCGGTCGGAGGCGGACATCAACCGGCTGACGTGGTTCGAGCCGCGCGACGCGCTCGCGCACGTGCTCGAGACCATTCGCATGATTCGCCATGAGCTCGACGGTCCACACGGAGTGCCGCTGATTGGATTCGGCGGTGCGCCCTTCACGCTGGCATCCTATGCAATTGAAGGCGGCCACTCGCAGAACTTCGCGCTCACGAAGGCGCTGATGTATTCGAATCCGGCGGCGTGGCACCGCCTGTGCGACATGCTCGGCACGATCATGGGCGAATACATGAAGGCGCAGATCGAAGCCGGTGCGCAGGTGATTCAGATTTTCGATTCGTGGGCCGGCGCGCTGAGCTCGGCCGATTATCGCGAGTTCGTGCTGCCCCACACACGCAAGATCTTCGACGCCATCGCCGGAACCGGCGTGCCCACGATTCATTTCGGCACTGGCACTGCGAACATCCTTCAGGATCTCCGCGACGCCGGCGGCGATGTCATCGGCGCCGACTGGCGCATCCCGCTCGACGAGGCGTGGCAGCGCATCGGCCACGACCGCGCCGTCCAGGGCAATCTCGATCCGACTCTGCTGCTCGCCCCGCTCGATCGCATGCTCACGGCCGCGGATGATGTGCTCGAGCGTGCTGCCGGACGGCCGGGACATATCTTCAATCTCGGCCACGGCATTCTCCCGTCGACGCCTGTCGATCACGTGCAGGCGCTCGCGCAACATGTGCACCGGTTCAGAACGGTCGTCAGTCGGTAGTCGGAAGTCGGCAGTCTCAGTCGGCAGTCAGGAGATGATGCCGAACCGACTGATGACGTGTTACTGATGACTGATGACTGATGACTGAGACTGCCGACTACCGACTGTCGACTACCGACTGATGACTGTCGAGACGTTCGACGTCGCCGTCGTCGGCGCCGGAGTGTCCGGGCTCGCGGCCGCCTACGAGCTGCGACGGCGCAAACGATCCGTCATCGTGCTCGAGCGGGACACGCGCCCCGGCGGCATCATCCTGACGGAACGCGTTGGCCAGTTCACCATCGACGCCGGGCCCGATGCACTGCTTGTGCAGAAGCCTGCCGCCGTCGCGCTGTGCAATGAACTGGGGCTCGGCGATCGCCTCGTGCCGACCAGGCTTCCGCGCACGGCATTCGTGCTGCGCAACGGCGCGCTCCACGCGATTCCAAGCGCATCGATCCTCGGCTTTCCGACCGAGCTCAGACCGCTCTTCAACAGCACTCTGCTCGGGCTGCCCGCAAAGGTCCGCCTGGCTGCGGAGCTCGTCATACCACGGGGACCGGAGGGAGGCGACGAGTCGATCGCGCAATTCGTGAGGCGCCGGTTCGGACCCGAAGCCGTCACCTACATCGCTGAACCGCTGCTCGCAGGCATCCATGCCGGCGATGTCGAACGACTCTCGATGCGATCGTTGTTTCCGAGATTGGTGGAGGCCGAAACACAGGCCGGCAGTGTCATCAGGGCGTTCCGGCGCGCGCCTCGGCCGCTCAATTCAGACGGTGTCTTCCGCTCGTTTCCCAACGGCCTCGTTGAGCTTATCGATGGGTTGATGAAGGCCGCCCCGGTAGCGTCGGTGCGCTGCGCTTCGAACGTCACACGCATCGAGCAAGGGAACGGCTTCACGATTCATACGCCCGCCGGGCCTTCCGTACGCGCGCGCGCCATCATCCTGGCGATTCCGGCATTTGCCGCCGCCGAACTGCTGCGTACGATCAATGCGGATTTGTCTGCGGCGTGCGAATCGATCCGCTATCTCTCGACGGCGACGGTCGTTTTCGGGTTTCCGCGCACAGCGGTTCGTCACAATCTGCAAGGCACTGGCTTCGTGGTGCCCCGCACCGAAGGCCTCAGCATCACCGCCGGTGCGTGGATCTCTTCGAAGTGGCCGCAGCGCGCGCCCGAAGGACACGCACTGCTTCGCGCGTTTCTCGGCGGCGCCCGCGATCCGGATGTGTTGTCTCGAAGCGACGTCGAGCTGGCGGGCGCGGCCCTCAATGACCTCACAAACATACTCGGCATCCACGGCCTGCCCTCCCTGACGCGCGTGTATCGGTGGAACCGATCGAGCCCTCAGCAGGAAGTCGGGCATGGCGAGCTGATGCGCCGCATTGACGCGCAACTGGCCTCGCATCCCGGCCTCTTCGTCTCGGCCGCGGGGTTCCGCGGCGTCGGCATCCCCGACAGCATTGCCGATGCACGCCGCACAGCCGGTATCGCTGCGGATTTCGTGGCTTAGAATGAAGCCCATGAATCGATGTGCCGTCGTACTCGCGCTCGTCCTCGTCCTGCCGCCCTCGGCCCTCGCGCAGAACGTTCCGCCGCATGTCGATGCGCTGCTCAAGCAGATCAAGTCTGCCGACAAGGCTCAGTTGGCGGTTTCGGAAGAGGACGGCCGTTTTCTCCGCCTCCTCGTCGTGACGAGCGGAGCGAAACACGCGCTGGAAATCGGCGCGGCCAGCGGTTACAGCGCGATATGGATGGGCCTGGGCATGCGCGAGACCGGCGGGAAGTTGGTGACGATCGAATACGACAAGGCGCGCGCTTCCGAGGCGGCGGCCAACATCAGGAAGGCCGGCCTGTCCGACGTGGTGCAGGTGATCTCCGGCGACGCGTTCGCAGAAATCCCGAAGGTGCCGGGCACGTTCGATTTCGTGTTCTGCGATGCGTGGAAACGCGACTATCAGAAGTTTTTTGCCATGGTGTTCCCGCGCATGGACAAAGGCGCTCTGTTTCTGGGCCATAACGTCATCAACAAGCGAGATGAGATGGCCGATTTTCTCGAGACCATCCATACCAGCCCGGCCGTGCTGACATCGATTGTCGCGCCATCGGGAGAGGGCGTATCGATCTCTGTGAAGAGGTAGACGGAACCGGCCGATAAGACAAAGTGATGACAACCCCGGCGCCGCTGGTCCTGTTGGTCGAAGACGACTACGGGGTCCGCCGTCCGCTCGAGAAGTTTCTCCAGATGCACGACTTCAAGGTTGTGACTGCGGAGACCGCCGACGATGCGATTGACGCGATCCATCAGCATCGCCCCGTGGCCGCGATTGTCGATTTGCGGCTGGCACGCGGTTCGGGCCGGGATGTCGTCGTGTCGATGCCCGCAGGGACGCCGGTCATCATCTTCTCGGGGGTCCCCTCCGAATCTGCGGAGCTCGAGCGTCTTCGTCCCCGCACTCGCCTGGTCCAGAAACCCTACTCGCTCACCATGCTCGTCGAAGCGCTGAAGGAAATGATCAGCAGCGCGAAACTCCCCCAGCACTAGTCGGGTCTGCTAGAATTTCGTGTTTGCTGCCACGACCGGGTAGCTCAGTGGTAGAGCAGCGCACTTTTAATGCGCGGGCCGCGGGTTCAATCCCCGCCCCGGTCACTTTTTGCCGTTGACGGTTTACCGTTCGGCAGTAGCGCAGAGCCCGGGCCTGCGCGGGCGGTTTCTCACCGGGTGAAAACCCCGAAAAATCAGCAAGGTGCAGGTTCGCATTAGAAGACGTGAGGCCTTTGCCAGAGACGACAACGGATTTGCACGGCGGACAAACCGAAACAGAGCGATCTAGAAAGGCAGATGATCATGGCTGAGGCGACGAAGCAGGACTGGAGAAACCCCTCCGCGATGGCGATCCCGAAGGAAGGTTACCTCGGCAAGCCCGAGCAGGGACGCTACGGCCCGATCTTCTCCAAGACCCCGGCGTGTTACGGCTTCTCCATCATCGCGAAGCTGATCCCCGGCGGTGAGGACGCCTGTTACGAACATGCCAAGAAAATAGAGGAAGCGGTGGCCAAGGATCCAAATTGCCTCGCGGCGCTCAAGCTGCACTATCTGCGGTGGCAGGTCTTCCAGATTAATGGGGAATCCTACTTCCAGTATCAGGGCATCTTCGACACAGATTTCGACAAATACACGGAGGATGCAGTGGCGCTCTTCTCGGCGACTGGCATTGATACTGTGTTCGAAAACCTCGAGGGCTTCCCCAAGGATTGGAAGACCAAGCCAGAGGCATTCATGAAGTTTGTCCGCGACCACCACCGGCCGAGCTTCCTCGAATACGGTGAGTATCCCTATGTCAGCGCCGACGAGATCAAGAAAGCACTCGCCCTCAAAGATGCCTTCGCGTCCATGCTCGACCTGATGCAGTAACACCAAGAACTTGTTCACCATATCCGGCCAGACGATGGGTAGGACATGCGGTGCACAAACTTTTAACGCGCGGGCTTTTAACGCGCGGGCCGCGAGTTCAATCCCCGCACCCGGTCACTTTTCTTGGCTTTCTCCGCTCGCTCGCGCTCGGCGCTCGTACCATGGATCTATCGATTAACGAAGGCACGCTTGTGGTGACCGGCGGGCCGGGCGATACACCGCAAACCGCCATCGCCATCAAGAAAACCCCGCGCGGCCTCAGCGCGGCGGGCGCCGAGCTCATGCTGCTGCAGAAATGGTTCGGCGAGCGCGGCAAGCGCTGGACACTGAAGAGCGAGGCGATGGTGCAGCTCAACGGGAAGACATACGATGCCTACGAAGTGGTGTTGATGGACGGTTCCGAGCGACGGTTGTATTTCGACGTCACCGAGTGGCTCTCCCGTCTTCGCGGCTCGGCAGCTTCGGCAAACCAAGCGCTGCTCTGATATTCGTCGGGCGTGCACCCTGGACGGCGTACAACTGTTTGCCGTCGCTCGATGCGATGAGATCGATGTCGAGCGTGCGCCGTACGTAGTCGATGAGTTCCGGCGCCGCCGTGCCGGTATCGAGCACAAGATATTGAAACGGCAGCCGGGCGATCGGATCGACGTCTTCGATCGCTTCTTCCCCATTCGACAACCGTAGCAGGTTGCCGACGACCGGCATCGCGTCGTAGGCCTGGGCGACTTGCGGCGGCATGCGCCCGATGTATCCGCCAACCACAGGATGTCCGTGAATCGTGGCGTAATACAGAAGGCGTCGCTCCTGGCTTCCTCGTCCCGTGGACAGGCCGTCGCCGATGCCAAATGGCACTTCGATGACCGCACCGTTATCAGCGATCGACGCGAGCTGCTCGTACACGGCCGGACGATCGAGCGCGGTCAACGGAATCGGCGCGTGGAGATAGTCGAGCGCCAGCAGTGCGAGAAGCACCCATACCCTGGCAGGGCTGAAGCCCTGCGCTACCGGAGCCGTGGAGCCCTGCGCTACCGGATGTACGCGTGTTGGAACGGTAGCGCAGGGCAGCCCTGCCATCCCCGCCACTCTCAAGGCCATCAACACACCAAGCGACAGATAGACACACACCATCGCGCGGCCGGGCATGCGCGCGTTCTCGACAAGCGGCACGAAGCGCGCGAGCGCCTGCGGCAGCGGCAGGCCCATGTCCACTCCCGCGATCGTCAGGAACGGACCCAACGCCCACAACGCGAACACGATGAGCACGATCTTCCACCGGCGCGCTTCTTCGCCATCGAACCATTTGCCCCGTCCCGTGAGCAACACGACGACGGGCACGATGCCGAGCCAACCGACCGCTTCGATGCGGTCGAGACCGAGAGTCTCGTAGAACGCTGCTCACCGCGCTGCCGTACAACGGATGAAACGGATTGCCGGCAAGCGGCGCGAGCGCATCGACACCGCGAGGCGCGCTGCGCCAGAAGTACGTCTGGCTCACGTAGCGGCCCGACAACGCCAGACGAAATGCCTGAGCGATGAGCGGCAGGCTGACGAGGGCGAACGTCGCGACGGTGATCATCAGCGCCTGCGCGCCGCGCCAGAACGGTTCGGACGGAGGGCGTTGGACGCGAACAGCGACCCGCCACTTCGTCAGCAGCCAGGCGCAGGCCGAGCAGCCAGAGAAGCAACAGCGGGTTCTGAATCGTGCGCGCAGAAATAGTAAGGCCCGCGATGTCGATGACGCCGCCGCCGGTCATCGCAATCACGACGATGAGAAACACATCGAGCGCCATCAGCGCCATGATGACGAGCCGCGCCGTGAAGAGCGACTGTCTCTGTGCGCGCGGCTCGCGATGCAGGTCGAACGACGTGCCACGATGCGAGCGTATACGTCACCGCGAAGATCGCCAGATACACGACGTGGTAGTACGCCGCATACGCGGCGATCGCGACGCACAGACCGCAGCCGACCGCCGCGGCGATGCTGCCCGTTCGCAGCGATCGGCGCAGGCAGAGCGCGAACAACGGGATGACCCACGCCGTCAGCAGATCGAAATGTCCGAGCAGGTGCGCCGCCACATACGGCGAGCCGCCAAATGCGACGCCTGCGACCAGCGCCGTGCGGCGCTCGCGGACGATGTCGAACGCCAGCGCATACGCGCACACCGCGTTCAGGAACACCGACACGATGATGTAGAGATTTTCCGCCGCGATGACCGACAGCCCGCCCGAGCGCGGTCGCCGAGATGTAACCCTGCAGGGCGGTATGCGGATGGTTGATGAGGTCGACGCCGAACGGGCTGAACAGATATCGGGATTGAAAGAACTCGAGCTCCGGCGCACTCAACGCCTTTCGCATCCACCACAGGTTCCAGAGAAAGCTGTAGTTGTCGCCGCCACGCCCCGGAATGTGATCGCTGAAATGAAGGACGAGCGGCCAGGTCCAGACGATTGACATCGCCGCGAACAGCAGCAGCGCCGGCACATGTGCCAGCCTACGTTCGCATGCACGCGCGTTTTCACCGCGTGCACGAAACCGCGAAGAATCGGCGAGATGTCTCCAGGCTGCAGGCCGACCTCGATGAGCGAGAATCGCTTCTCCTCCGTCGAATGCCGCGTCGAGCGCATCCCTGAACTGCCGCGGCGTGTGCGCGCGGAATCCGCGGCCGCCCCAGAGCTCGGCGAGCTTCGAGAACGGCCACCCGACGGTTTCGTTGTAGCGCGCCTCGGGAAAGAACGCCTGCAGCATTTCCCAGCGGCTGTTGTTGAGCAGGATGACGATCGGGTTGCAGCCGTACTTGCGCGCGTGCGAGATTTCGCTGCCGGTCATCTGAAAGGCGCCGTCGCCGACGAGCACGAGCGGCCGCCTCCCGCTCGCAATCTGCACGCCCAGCGCCGCCGGCACCGCAAATCCCATCGTTGCGTAGTAGGCCGGCGCAATGCATTCGTTCGAGCGGATGTCGACGCTCGCGAACAGGGCGTCGCCGGTGTCGGCGACCAGCGGAAACTCCGGATGCTGCTCGACGAACTCGTTCACCAGCTTGATGACGTGCTTCATCTTGATCTGCTCGTCCTGCTTGAACGGATCGAAGATTTCGGCAGACACGTCGGTGCCCATCGCCTCGACGATGTGGCCGCGCACGGGAAGGTCCGACATCAGCAGCCGATCGACGACCATGTCGATCGGCGTGTGCTGAAACTGGTGATACTTGATGAACACCTCGCGCGCCACGCAGACGATCAGGTTGTCCTCGTTGACGCGATCCGCAGACACGCCCAGGCTGGTGTCGCTGACGAGCTCGCCGAGCAGAAGCAGGCAATCCGACGACTCGACGATTTCGCGAAGCGGCTGCGGGCTGACGCCGCCGAGATAGGTGCCGATGAACTGCGGATGGCGTGTCGGAAACACGCCGCGCCCGAGAAACGAGGACGTCACCGGAATCTGCAGGCGCTCCGCCAGCTCGAGCACCTTCGGAATGAGGTGGAACCGGTGCACCTCGACGCCGACGATCAGCACCGGATTCTTCGCCGCTCTCAGCCGGCTGACGATCTCCTGCGCCGCCTCTTCGACTGCGCCTGCATCGACGCGCAGCTCGACCTGCTCGACGCTCGAGAGCGGGCTGACGTCGGCAAACACCATGTCGCGCGGCACTTCGAGGTAGACCGGGCGCTTGAACTTGAGCGCCACCTCGATGGCTTTGCGAATCTGCGCCACCGCCGTGCGTGGATCGTCGAGCACGGCGCCGAACTCCGTGACTTCCTGAAAAATCTTGAACTGCGAGTCGTACGACTTCACTTCGTGATGCACCTGCACGCCCAGGCGCTTTTCTGATTTGCCCGGGCCGCCGCTGATGACGATGAGCGGCGATTCTTCGGCGTAGGCGCACGCGACCGAGTTGAGAAGATTGAGACCGCCGGCGCCGTACGTGACGACGCAGACGCCGAGGCCGTTGGTGATGCGTGAGGCGCCGTCGGCGGCGAAGCCGACGGCGGGCTCGTGGCTCAGCGTGATGAGCTGAAACCGGCCGTCCTGCGACAGCGCTTCGTACAGGTTGAGAACGAAATCTCCGGGTATGCCGAAAATGTGCCGTACGCCCTGCGCGTAGATCTCGTCGAAGAGAACCTGATGGAGTTTCACTCGAAGATTATAGAGCCTGGCGATCGAGCACCGCGCGGCGAACACGTTCGGCGCCGCGCGGAGAGAGCTGGGTCGTCGTTCGGCATCCCGAAAATCAGCTTCGCAGTTGCCCCTTCAGCGTCTCGGTCAGGTACGTCTTGTGCCGGTTCATGTCGTCTTCGACCGTGCCTTCGCCTGGTCGCGGCATGTCGAAGTCCATCGTCACCCACCCGTCGTAGTTGCGCCGCCGCAGCTCCTGGAAGAAGGTGACGAAATCGACGCCGCCGCTGCCCAGGCGCTTGTACAGGTTGACGCGCCTTGTGCTCTTCTTCACTCGGCGCAGGCCCGCGCCATCCGCTCGCCGTGCTGTACTTCGCTTCCGCGTCTTTCAGGTGGATGGAGGCGACGCGCGGGTAGTAGTCGCGCAGCGCCTTCACGGGATCGATGCCGCCGAGCGTCGCGTGTCCCGTGTCGAGCACGAGAAACACAAACTTCGGATCGGTCAGCTCCATCACCATGTCGAGCTCGGGCTGCCGCTCGACGAGCGTCCACGCGTGCGGATGGAACGCGAACTTGATGCCCGTGATCCATCGTCCGCTTCCCTACTTCGTTGAGGTTGCGCGCGAGGATCTTCCCGTTCGCCGCGCTCAGATTCTCCGGGCCCACGCGCTGGCTCAGGTTCACCTTGAGATGCTTGCAGCCGAAGTGTGAGACGTACTGCGCGCGCGCGGCATTGCTTTCGATGGTCTCCTGCACGCGCGCCGCGTCGAGATACTGGCCGCCGCTTCCCACTGTGCAGAGCGCGATGCCGGCCTCGTCGAGCAGCTTCTTGAACACCTCGGGCGGCTGCTTGAGGTACTGCGGCATGTCGTCCTGGAACGGTTCGAGCCCGTGATAGCCGTATTGCGCCGCCATCTTGATGCCGGTTTCGGGATGCGGCTTCATGCCTCGAAACTGATGGCCGCTCATGGCATACCGCATCTTGTCGCCGGGCAGCGCGAACGCGTGTGTGGCGACGGCGGCGCCAAGCCCGGCGCCAATGAATTCGCGACGAGTCAGCATGTGAACCTCCTGATGAAATTATTTCGTCACCTGGGTCGTCATCGGCTGGTCTTTTGGAAACACAAAGGTTGCGACCAGCATGGTCTTGACCTCCCCCTTGTTCATGCCTTCGTGGACCTTGCCGGGCTCGACGAAAAACGTTTCGCCGGTCTTGTACGTGACGGTCGGCTTCCCTTCGTAGTCCAAGGTGAGGGCGCCTTCCTTGACGTAGGCAACGAGAGTCCCCGAATGCATATGCCGGCCTTCCCGCGCGCCCACCGGCAGTTCCACGGAGACCAGCGTCGCGACATAGCCGCCGGGCATCGGCAGGTCCTTGGTGAGCAATGGAGTGCGCGTCACGGTTGGGGCCGCCGGCTGCTGTGCGGCAACCGCGCCCAATGCCACAAGGAACGCAACGGCTGTGAGGGTGATCGATTTCCGGAGCATGTTTTTCGGCTCTCCTTTTGAGACTGTCGGTGGCAGCATGTTACACCCGACCGTTTCGCCGGGTCTTTACGCATTCTGGGTTATGGGATGGATTTGCCTCGTGACGGCGGTCGTGGTGGCCGGCGTGCTATACCAGGCGATCGGCGCGGCCTTCGACCGCCGAAGGTTCACCGCGCCCGGGATGTTCTCGCCCGTCGGACGCCATCGGCTCCACTATCGATGTGAGGGCGCCGGGTCCCCCGCCGTTGTTCTCGAGGCAGGGATTGCGGCATCTTCAGTGACGTGGAGCAGGGTGCAGCCCGTCATCGCGCGTGAGACACGCGTGTGCAGCTACGATCGCGCGGGCCTGGCGTGGAGCGATCGCGCGGCCACCCCGCGCTCGATGCCGGCGCTCGTCGGCGAGCTGCGCCAGCTGCTGCAGCACGCCGGGGTCTCTCCGCCGTACGTGCTGGTCGGCCATTCTTTCGGCGGGCTCGTCATCCGCGCATTCGCGCGCGCACATCCCGCAGACGTCGCGGGGCTCGTCTTCGTGGATCCGCTTCATCCCGAAGAATGGTGCGACCCCACCCCAATCCAGCGGCGCAGGCTTCGCGGCGGCATCTTTCTGTCACGAGTGGGCGCCGTGCTGGCGCGACTTGGAGTCGTGCGCCTGTGCCTGGCCTTGTTGAGCAGCGGTGCCACCGGAGTGCCACAACGATTCAGCCGCCTCTTGGGCCGCGACGCCGCGGCGCTGATCGAACACATGGTTGCAGAGGTGCAGAAGCTGCCGAGGGACGTGTTGCCCGCCGTGCAGGCGCATTGGTCAAGCTCGAAGGCGTTCCGCGGCATGTGGCAGCACCTCGCGGCACTGCCCATGTGCTCTGAATATTTCGCACGCGACACCGATGATTTCGGCTCTACCCCGATAATTGTGCTTTCAGCTGGCGCTCGCAATCCTCGCTGGATCTCCGCCGACGCCAACCTGGCGCGGGCTTCAGCAAACGGGCGTCAGATCGTTTCCGAACGAAGTGGCCACTGGATTCACCTCGATGATCCAGAGGTGGTGATTCAGGCAATTCGCGACGTGATGCGGGCCGAGCAGCTCTCTAGCGCGTCGCCATTGCATTGGGGGCAAGCAAGCCCGAAATCTGGGTCGGCCGCGGACCGACGCGAATAGCAACACGCCGCGGCGACAAGGGAACAACTGACGTGGTGCTTACACCTTCGGCGCGATGCGGGACGGTGATTGCGGTGATCCGTAATTGTCCGTTCACCTCCGCGATCACCACGTCGGTCGTACCAACGAGTGTGCCTTGCGACACCGAAGCGCGCGCGATCGAGTCGCGCAAGGTGGGTTGCTATGGTCCTCGATTCGGCGGATCGGAACAACCTGGGCTCGGCATCTGATATAACAGCCGTCGTGTCGCAACGGATCGGATCCGCAGCTGCCGTCATGGCAGGGGTCATCGCCTTTCTCGCGTTCTTCAGCCTCAATCTCCGATCTTCAATCGACGTTCCTTTGAAAGACAATCAGCGGCGCCATACCCGCGGTTTCTACCCGTTGGAACGGAACAGAACCCACACGTATGTCTGGCTCGGTCCAGATGCCGGGTTCAGCGTCCCAGCGCTTGACCGCAGCACGGACTGGCAGGTCACGCTCGACGTCAAAACCTGGCGGCCTCGGGGCGTGCCTCCACCGCGAGTCTTAATCGACATAGACGGCGCGACTGTGTCAGACCAGATCGTCAGAAGCAGCATGCCCCTTGCGGTGACCGCGCAGAAACGGTCCGGCACACGGGGTGTCACCGTCGGCATCTTCACAACTCCACCGTGGGTGCCAGCACGGGATCCGCGCAAGCTCGGTGTCGCCGTCGCATCAATTACATTGGAACCGATCGGCGGACTGCCGCGCGCACCGTGGAAAGCGGCTGCGAACGGGATAGCGGCGATCGCCATCCTTGCAACGGCCGTTGCTGCGATGGGAACGCCTCCGCTGTGGGTCGCCGCCTTTGCGGTTTTCGTCGCGTGGGGCCAGGCGGCCCTGCTTGCCCGTGGCGTCGGGCCTTACCTGGAGTACCCCTCGCACGTTCTTGTGCTCGCTGCCGCCCTTGGGTCAGGGCTAGTAGGAGTGAAGTGGGGTATTGAAAAGTGGCGCAGGCAACAGCTCAGTCCCGCCGCCGTTGGCGCAATCGCGATATCCGCCGCGGCGTGCTACCTGAAGTTGCTGATCCTGCTGCATCCCAATATGCCAATCGGCGACGGCGTGTTCCACGCACATCGGTTCGAGTACGTGCTCGCCGGACGTTTCTTTTTCACATCTCTCACACCTCACAACTACGAGTTCCCATATCCGATTCTCCTGTATGTCGTATCTGCGCCGTTCGCATGGCTCACCTCTGATGCATTCGAACGTCTGACGCTGCTGCGACTCGTGTCAACCATCGCCGATGCGGGCGCCGCCACTTTGCTGTACTGGATGATTGTGCGGGCGACATCCGACAGGCTGGCGGGCATCGCGTCTGTGGTGTGGTACCACGCCATGCCAATGACGGCGTGGATGATGACGGAAGGAGCCTTGACCAACGCATTCGCGCAAACGCTGTTCGTTATGAGCCTCGCGATTGTGGTGGCGATGCCGGTCGAGGGCACGAAACGGAGCACGGTTGCCCTGCTAGCGATGGTCGTGGCAGCTGCGCTGCTGACACATCCAAGCACCTGCGCCATTCTGGTTGGCGTGCTTGGCGTTACGAGCGCCCTGTACGCCTGGCACGGCGGCAACCTTCAGACCTCGGCGGCGGGAGTCATGGTGGCGGCGGCGGCGGCCATGGCGATCGCGGGCGCGCTGTACTACGCGTGGTTTCCCTCGGTGTATCTCAGCGAGCTCGGCCGCGCGGCGTCCGTCAGCGTCTCTGGAGCGTCGGAGCCGGCGGCATCGGTACGCGCCAATCTGTCGAACGCCGTCCGGCTGGGCGAGATCTATTTCGGATGGCCCGCGGCCGCGGTGGCTGCGATCGGCGCCTGGCGTCTCTTTCGAAACCGCATCACCCCGCGGCTCACCCTGCTCCTTTCGGGATGGACCGGCATCTGCCTCGTGTTTCTCGTCATCGGCATCGTCACGCCGATTCAGATGCGCTATCACTTTGCGGCATTCCCGGCGCTGGCCCTGACCGCCGCTTTCGCGTGCAGCTGGGCGTGGCGGAGCGGTGTCGCGGGTCGACTCGCCATCGCGGCACTCGTCATCGCGGGGGTGTGGGACGGGATCGCGCAATGGCTATGGGCGATGTCTACCTATGCACGGGTGGTGGGATGACGGGACGGCAATAGGCAATAGGCAAGAGGCAGGAGGGCGGGAGGGCGTGCGCTATCAGTGGAAATACGCCTGGAATCCGTTGCGGTTGAACGTCTGATACGTGTTGTTCGCGTCGCGCACCACACGAGGGACGACGTCAGGATCGTCGGGCGCGTGGTAGATGCAGATGGCCAGTCGCGGCTTATGCGCGGCGAGCAATCGCCGCGCGCCGGCGAGCGCGTGCCGCTCGGCGCCCTCGATATCCATCTTGATGAAATCCACGCGATCGAGCTTCAACTCTTCGACCATGGTGTCAAGCGTCACCGCGCGCACGGAAATGCCGCGCCCGTTCGGCGAGGCGGCAACGTGCCCCGTCTGGCTCGCGCTGCCGACTTCGAATGTCAGCGAACCTTCCGAATGCCAGGCCGCCGCCGTCACCAGCTGCACTCGTCCGTTGGCGATCTCCGAGGCAAACGATCGCGCCAGGCAGGCGGCATTCACCGGATCAGGCTCAACCGCGATCACCTGCCGCGCACCGTGCTGTAACGCGATTCGTGTGAAGGTCCCAAGATGTGCGCCGACATCGATGACCGTGTCGCCGTCCTGGACGGTGACTGCCCGCTGCTCGTAGATGTCGCCACCGGCCTGCTCGAGCATGAGGAGATCGAGCTCCCGGCCATCTTTCTCGGATCCCCAGAAGCGGCCCAGCGGCGTCTCCCATAGCACGGGACACGGGCCGTCGCCACCATCAACCGCCCACACGACGTCGAAGCGATTACGCGCAGTCCATCCCGGACCGACCCGCCGCAGCGCCTCCGTCCAACCGACCTGCGGAACATCACCTCGGAGCTTCAGCTCGAGAAACCAGAGCCGCGTGTCGAGCTCGTAGCGGGTGCGCAACGAAGTGTTTTGACGAACGGCGGCAACCGCGGCCCCGGCGACAAGGACGATGGCAATGCCGGTGAGGAAAGCGTATTTTGGCAACTATCGACGCCCGTTCCACAAACCGATAAAGCTAATTGCAGCTCTCCTTTCGCAACGCGAGGACGACCTGCCAGTACATATGACTGGCGAGACAATTTCGCATTACCGAGTCCTCGAAAAGCTCGGCGATGGCGCCACCGCCGTGGTGTACAAGGCGGAAGATCTGGCACTCGCCCGCCCCGTGGCGTTGAAGCTGGTCCCTGTCGAGCTGTCGGCCGACTACGGGATGATCGCCCGATTTCAGCACGAGGCGCGCACCGCGTCGAGCCTGAACCATCCGAACATCTGCACCATCTACGAGATTGCCGAACACGAGGGTCGCCATTTCATTGTAATGGAGCTGCTCGAGGGGGAGGTGCTCGCGAGGGTGATCGGCGGCCGGCCGATGCCCACCGACCTGGTGGTGGAGCTGGGGATCCAGATTGCCGACGCGCTCGACGCCGCACACGCTGGTGGCATTGTGCACCGCGACATCAAGCCGGCGAACATCTTCGTGACCGGCCGCGACCACATCAAGATTCTCGATTTCGGTTTGGCGATACCGCTGCCGTCCGGCCGCGACGGCCTGAGCTCGGAGACAACACGGTCTGGACGCACCAGCGGGACGGCGCCATACATGTCGCCCGAACAGGTGCGCGGCGAGACTCTCGACGCGAGGTCCGACCTGTTCTCCTTGGGCGTGGTGCTCTACGAAATGATCACCGGACGCCGGGCCTTCAACGCCCCCGCGATCCCGGCGATCATGGATCTCATCGTCAATCAGTCACCGCTGCCCCTTCGCGAGCTGAATCCTTCTGTCGATCCGGAGCTCGAACGGATTGTCGGCAAGGCGCTGGAGAAGAATCGAAAGCTCAGGTTTCAAACGGCAGCAGACCTGCGCGCCGACCTTCAGCGCCTCAAGCGTGATCTCGATTCGGTCGAAGCCGTCAGGACCCGAACGTACGGCATGGGCAGCTTCCGCGGTTTTACGCTGATGGCGTCGCCGCGAGGGCGCGTGGCTGTTGCGGCCAGTGTTCTTGTCGGGACGGCGCTGGCCGCCATCTTCATCGCCACCGTGCAGCAGGCGCGTCGATTGCCATCACCTGACAGCGCCATTCCCACTCCTTCCGGCAGCCCGAGGATGGCCGACCTGGTGCTGCCCGCCCCGCCCACGCCTGCGCCAACGACGACGCCAACGACGACGCCCACGCCCACGCCAAAGATCACGCTCACGTCGAAGACCCGCAGTCGGGTTCCCGAGCCGCAACAGGTGGTCGCCGCACCAGCGGCTGCTGTCGTGGTCGAGCCTGCCCCCGACCCGGTGGCGCCGTGGGCACAACAGGAACTACGAGTTGCGCGCGCGAAAATCGATGCCAAGCTCTTCGATCAGGCCTTGCTCACGCTCCAGGGCATTGCGGCGAAGGAAGGCGTCGGCGACGCCGCGACCGAAGCCTACTTTCTGATGGCGTCGGTGCACGAACGGCAAGGAAGGGTCGAGGACGCCATGGCGACGTACCTCGAGTTCGCCCATCGGTACGGAGATGATACGCGGGCGCCTGAAGCGTTGTTTCTGATGGCCGAGAACACCCTTCGCACCAAGCGCGCGGCAAAGGAGCAGGAAGCTCGTCGATTGTTCGGTGAGCTTGCTGCGAAGTACCCGCTCAGCGCATGGGCGCCGCGCGCATTGATGAAGCGAGGCGAACTCGAAGAACGTCAGCAGCTCTTTCAACGCGACGAGGCGCTTGGCACATCGGTGCCGTCGGCGCTCGTCACGTACCGTCAGGTCGTCAGGGAATACGCGACGGCGCCGGTCGCCGAGACCGCGCTGTGGAAGCTGGGCCAGTTGTATGTCGACGCCAGGCAATACCGGCTGGCGGCGGACGCGTTCTCCCATCTTGCGAAGCGATATCCTGGAACGCAATTCGACGCGTGGTATGCGGCGGCCGACGTGTACGATAAACGGCTGAACGAGAAGATGACCGCTCGCGACGCTTACATGCGCGTACCCGCATCATCTCCCCGCTTTCGAGAGGCGCAAAAGCGCCTGCGGTAGCCTCTAGTGGCCCACTAGACGATCTCGATGCTGAAGATGTATCCGGTGTGCGGGCTCTCCATGGCCTTCCATCCCGGATGAATGCCCGCATCGCAGCTGACGAGTTTTCCGTCGTGCCAGTCCAGCCCGTGCGGGTCGCACGACCCGGGCGCAAAGTCCACGGTCATCAGGAGCTGGCCGGTCTTGCCGTCGTATTTGTTCAGCCCCGGGTTTCGCGTCGGCGTAGCCGGTGCTGTTGTTGCCGGTGACGACCCAGATGTTCCCCTCGTTGTCGAACGCCACGTCGTGCAGCCGCGGCTTCTCTTCCGAGCTCGCGCGAATCAGCACTTCGGGAACCCATGTCTTGGGATCGACACGCAGGATGCCGCCGAGACGCAACGCGGCAATCCACAGCTTGCCGTTGTGCCACTTCACGCCATGGCAGCCGCCGCCGCGCCCGTCGATGCTGAGCGGGATCTGGCGGTGGCTGATGAGCTTGCAGTTCATGTCGACTTGAAAGATGCCGTATGGCTCCGAGTTCGCCGCCATCCACACGCTGCCCGCCGCCGTAGGCGATGCCGGACCAATTGCGGCAGGGCGTCATGACCGTCTTGAGCAGCTTGCCGTTCCAGTCGACGAGCCAGGCCGCTTCGTCAGCGTCCGGCAGGACGGGCAGGTTGTAGTTCTTCGAGTTCGCGGCGGTGATCTTCTGCTGCCCGATCCACAGCCCTCCGGGCGCGTCGGTCATCACGGCCACGCCGTTGGGAAACATGCCCGGCGATTTGAACATCTTCGTCGTCTTCGCCGTTCGGGCCGGGGTCGCGCGTCCCCTGCCTCCACCTTGCGCCAGGGCAATCACCGTCGGAGCGAGGGGCAATGCGAGCCCGGCCGCGAGAAACTCTCTTCGTTTCATGCTCATGGCGTCACCTCGCGGACCTTATACCACATGTGCGGTAACGAACAGCCAGGCGGGCCGGCGTCTGGGATGATGAGGGGACGTGCACCCCCGCAACCTTCGTCCAAGAGGTTTCTTCATGCATCGATCGCTTCTCCTCGGCCTTCTGCTCGTGGTATTCGCCGCACATGACGCGACAGCCCAGGGGTTCATCAGCCCGTTCATCGGAACCACGCTTACCTCGCCAAGCGAGAGAGGCAGCAGCACGAAGCCCGGGTACGGCGTGGCCTTCGGCGCCATCGGACGGATCGTCGGCTTCGACACCGAGATTGCTTATTATCCAGAAGTGATCGATAACGCCGCCAACGCGCTCGCGAAAAGCAAGGTCATCTTGTTTTCGGCCGACATGCTCATCGGTCCGACGATCGGACCTGTAAAGCCCTACTTTGCTATCGGCGGCGGCAATCTTCATCTCAACGTGACGGGTATTTCCAGCGTGGTGATTCCGACTCCGGAAAGCATTTCTAACAACTACTTCACCTTCAATACCGGCGGCGGCGTCATGGGCTTCTTTACGGACCATTTCGGTTTGCGCGGCGATCTGCGCTACTACCGCGCGTACGGGCTCGACCTCGACGACCTCGAGAACGCCGGCCTGCGCTTCGACAAGTTCAATTTCTGGCGCGCCGGCTTTGGCATCGTCGCGAAATTCTAGGGTCTGAACCCTTTCAGTTGCTCACGCTTGCGCTGGAGAATCTCGTTGTCGTTGGTAAGGCCCGGATACAACGCGCGTTCCCAGCTGCCGTACATGGGATTCGGAAGGAGCACCCAGCTTTTTCCCCAACGGTCTGCGTGCGTCTGCGCGAGGCTCACACGCTGCGGCGCGGTCAATTTTGCCGTCGACACGAAATCATTCATGTCGTCACCGACGAGCAGCAGGTATCGGTACGATTTGGCGATCTCGGCGCGCCGGGCAGTCTTGTCTGACGTCCACCCGTTCTCACCAGTCGTGAGAACCGTTTCGTCAGAGGCGCGAATACCCAAGGCAGCCAGATTCGTGAGCGTCGCACCTTGCTCGGACGCCGCGCGGTTTGTGACGAAGAAGACTCTCACACCCTTTGTTTCTGCAAACGTGATGAACGACTGGGCGCCGGGAATGGCTGCCGCGGCCATCTTGTTTACCCAGGCATTCCACATGTCCAGCTGATACGTCGTGCGTTCGAGGACGATTTGCGCCTGCGCCGGCGAATTGTCCAGAACCGTTTCATCAAGGTCGAGAATCACCGCCGGGGGCAAGTTCTCAGAGCCGGCGCCCTGTTCAAGCGCGGCAGACCAGGATTTGTCACTGATGGCCCGTTCGAGAAGTCCTTGCGCGCTGCGGTAGGTGGCCATGGTCAGTGCCCAGAACTCGGCCGATGTCTGCGTCCACAACACATCGTTGAGTCCCTCGTGCGTGTCGCGGCCCGCCAGGTCACTTCTCGACGTGTTGCCTGACGATACGACGCTGTCCGAGCCGCCCCGGGTGCTCGCACAGCCCCAGGAACAAACACCGATCAGAGCGATTGTTCCGAAGTAGTTGTGACGATTCCTCATCGAACCAGAATACCGTGGGTGGTGAGAACGGCGCCATGCGTCGAGCTGAGCCTGCGTACGGCTTATGGCTTGCATCTCGAATCTGCTGTTATGAACACTCGCACTCAAGGTGGGCCGGTTCTGAGGGCATTGGCAGCCCTGATCCTGATGAATGCGCTGGCGTTGTCCGCTTCCGGGTGCGCATCCAGCAAGCACAACTCGGGTTTCTCTTCCCAATCGACTCGGCTCCTGGGAGCTCAGCGGAGCAACCCTCCAGCCGCCTCCACAGCAAGCACGTCAAAGCCCCGAGACGCTGCAGCGGGCGCGGCCGGTGCAGCCTCGGACCGCACTGGGCCCGCGGAGAGTACGGCGACAACCAACTATAAATTTGATGTGTTCGCCGCTGGCGGAGCCGCCAGTACGACCGGGACCACCTCCAGACAATCTCCATCGATGACGGCGACCACGACGGCCACGCCGACGCGCATTGCGCGCGAATTCGAGCGGTCTTCGCGCAGCCTGTGGCCCTTTCTCGTCGGCGTCGCGATTGCTGCGGCAGCGGGCCTCATCTTCCTATTTCTTCCCGCCCTCCGTAGAGCGCGTTGACCGCGGCGCGGCTTCGGCTCCGGGCGGTTCGCTGAAGGGCTCCACGGGGATGCGCTGATAACGCACCTCGAGGATCTGCAGTTGCTCCGTACTGCCCGGGGCGTGAAGCACCACGCGATCGCCTGCTCCGGACTTCATCAACGCGCGGGCCAGTGGCGACACCCAGCTGATGTGGTTGCGATCCAGATCGACCTCATCGAGGCCGACGACGCTCACCACCCGCTCCGTGCCAGAGGCGTTGGCGTAGCGCACGGTCGCTCCGAAGAAGACCTGTGTCGCCGCCCGCCCACTTCTCGGGGCTTCCGGGTCCACGATTTCCGCAGCATCGATCCGTTTCGTGAGAAAGCGAATGCGCCGATCGATCTCGCGCAGCCGCCGCTTGCCGTACTGATAGTCGGCGTTCTCGCTGCGATCGCCGTTGCCGGCCGCCCAGGCCACGACCTGGGTCACCGCCGGCCGTTCCCTGGTCAGCAGAAACCGATGCTCGTCTTTGAGTCGCTGCAAGCCGCTCGGTGTGATGTAGTTCTTGAGGACCTCCATTCGGCTCCCCCGATTTAATCACGACTGTGCTGTGCGCTACACTGACGTCGGAGGGTCCATGATCCTTGTCAGTGCGGCGATGGCCGGGTTACTCGTTGTGGCTGCGTCAGAGACGGCGGCGGTGGTGGTTGCGGCTGCAGATTCGCCGGTGACAATTGGCCGGGCTACCGTACTCACCACGGCTGGAGATCCGCCCGTCCTTCTGTATGCGGCGACCAATCAGACCGATGACGAGCTCGAGCAGTTCACGGTGATGGTCTTCATCTTCGACGCGAAGGGGGTACTCAAAAGACAGCAGATCGCTCCTGGTCGGCGGACGCTCGAAGCAAAGAGCACGAAATATTCCACGATCGTCCTCGACGGGGGCCCGGTCGATCCCGCGGCCTCCTTCGTCATCGGAGTCAACCAGGTGCAGCGGGTGAATTCAGACGCCTGGTGGCGGGCGGATCTCACGCAGGCGGCTGAAACGGCCGTTTCGCGAAAGAAGCCATAGTGGCCCACTAGACGCGGATATACTCTGCGATCGTAATCCGGGCGTCCATAGGAGGCTTCCGAATGAAACTCAATCGATCGATCGCAATCGCCGCTGGCGCATGTCTGGTATTCGCAATGTCAGCGCCTCAGGTAGCCGTGCAGGGGCAGGAACCTGCGCAGCTCGACGTGTGGACGCCGCTGCCAGTGAAACCGAATCCTTTCCTCCCACCGCACAAGGCGTGGACCAGGCTGTCGGACGTGCTCGCGAAGCACAAAGGTCAGCAGAACTGGACTGAGCTCATCGTTGACGACAACCTCTTTCACGGCGAATACATCTCGATGGCGCCCGGCGCGAAAACGCCGAGGCGATTCCATCAGGACAACCGCGCGTTCTGGATTGTGCAGGATGGGCAGATTCGCTTCACGATCGAGGGGCAGGAGCCGTTTGTTGCGACCCGGGGGTTCCTCGTGCAGGTGCCGAAGCGGCTGGTCTACAGCATGGAGACCGTCGGTGACGGGCCGTCGCTGCGGTTCGAAGTGCTGATGGCAAATTCGCAAACGATGTATCCGGCCGATGAGACGCCTCCGCCCACTGCTGGCATCAGGTTCGAGAAGACGCGCGTCGCCAACAGTAAAGGATCCTACGACGAAGCCAACGTGCCTTACATCGATTACAACCTGACGATCGCCGGCAAGCAGAAGCCCAAGAAGAATCCCACGCAGTTCATCGGCGACGCGCATGACGGCAACTATGTGAACGTCGGCATCGCGAATATTCTTCGCGGCGATCCCAGGACGCAGAAGCCGGCGGCGCCCGGCGACAAGGGTCACCTGCACGTCACCGGGCCGGAGTTCTGGTTCGTGCTCGAGGGAAAGATGGAAGCCAAGATTGGCTCGGTGCCGACCTTCGTCGCCGATCAAGGGGACATCATTTACGCACCGGCAACTGTGTGGCACCAGCTGCGATTCGCCGGCACCGAGATGGCGACGAGGCTTGCCGTCGTGGGCTACGCGTTCTCGCACGTCTTCCCCGGGGCAGAAGGCGCCGACAGCTCGCTACCGACAGCTGTCGCTCCGGCGAAGCGCTGAAGCGCCGCGGAGAGGTTGCGACTCCAGCGTCGGAGGTCCTCCGAAATACCGGAGGCCTCCGGGGCTGGTGTCCCGGATCATGCTGGGCATGACGCATGGCACCCGACATGCTCCGGGCATGGCCAATGACAGCACCCTTTCTGGCGGCACTCATCTTCGGGTTGTTATCGGCGGCTTCAGTCGCAGCGCAGACCGTAGCTCAAACGCCATCCTCTCCTCCCAACCCTGCAGAGACGGGTATCACGTCGCTGCCATGCGCATCGAAACCAGGTGAACGTACCCAGTGCGCGGCAGACACGTCGGCGGGCGTCGTGCTGCTGCGATCGATGGGCGACGCGCCGTGTCTACTCGGAAAGACCTGGGGCTACGACCAGACCAGTATCTGGGTGTCGGACGGCTGCAGCGCCGCGTTCCTGTTCGGAGCCGCCGCCCAGGCTGGTGCAGCTCAGGCGACTCCTGCTCCCACTGAGCAGCCAACCGAGCCGGCGATTGAAACCTGGGGAGAATTCAACCCCGGTACAGGTTTCCTCGTGGGAAGAAGCAGTTTGGGAGAACTGGCGATCAGCGGGTACGGGTTGGTGCGGTACCTCAACCAGAACCCCGCCGTGCAGGAGTTCACCGACCATCTTGGGAATACGCGCACCGTGGATGGCCGCCACGACATATACCCACACCGCGTAATGGTGTTCTTCAAAGGCTGGCTCGGCAACCCAAAGCTGATTTACTCCATGACGTTCTGGACCGTGCTCGACACAAGTCAGAACGCCATTTTCACCAACGTCGGCTATCAGTTCAGCCGGAAGTTCAGTATCTACGCCGGCCTCAACGGGAATCCGGGCACCCGCTCGTTGCAGGGCAATCATCCACTCTGGCTCGGAAACGACCGCGTGATGGCCGACGAGTTCTTCCGGCCCTTCTTCGGATCTGGCATCTGGGCCCAGGGCGAAGTGGTGCCCGGTATCTGGTACAACACGATGCTGAGCAACACGAACAGCATCCTCGACGTCAAGTCGAGTCAGCTTGACCGTAACTGGACGACCGGCGCGTCGACATGGTGGATGCCGACGACCAAGGAATTCGGCCCCAAAGGTGCGTACGGCGATTGGGAGTGGCACGAGAAGACGGCGACCCGGTTCGGCGTGTCATGGACGCGGAGCCCCGAGCAGCGGTTCACGGACAGCCTTACGGGTGGTCCCGGAAACACGACACTCAGGCTGGCCGACAGCGTGAACGTGTTCGAGAACGGCGCGTTGGCCTCCAACGTCACGGTGGACGCGGCGGACTACCAGATCCTGTCGTTTGATGCCGGCATGAAATACAAGGGCATTTTCCTGCAGACCGAAATCTACAACCGCTGGCTCGATAACTTCGTCGCCAACGGCCTTCTACCCGTCGCCAGCATCCACGATACCGGCTTCTACGTCCAGGCGGCGTTCTACCCCGTGAAGAAGAAGCTCGAAGTTTACGGCGCGACCTCGCAGATCTTCGGCGACAAGAGTGCGGGCTTCGCCAACAGCTCCGAGTATCTGGTCGGGATGAACTTCTACCCCATCGACTCACGTTACGTCAGGCTCAACCTCCAGTTGATCGATGTCAACAACTCGCCGGTCAGCAGCGCATTCGGCTACTACGTCGGCGGCCAGAAAGGCACGACTTTCGCTTCGGCGTTCTCCGTATTCTTCTAAGTGATCGATTTACTGGCTGGGTCGCGGTAGCTTTTTCTGAGCGTCGCGATAATGCGACGAACGCTGCGGGACGAGCGCGTAACTCGCTCGGGCGCGTTCCAGATCGTTGACTCGCCTCTCGTACATCTCGCCCGCGCGCCAGGCGGCATCTCGAGCGTTGTTCGGAAACCGGACCGCCATATCATGCAACGCGGCGGCGGCCAGATCGAACCGGCGGAGACTCTGGTACATCTCGGCCAATTCGTGAAACGACGCCTCGGCAACCTCGGCACCTGGGTATTCCTCGACCAGGCGGCGACGCGACACCAGAGCGGCAGGCACCGTGACCCCGAGCCGAGCGTCGGGAACCCGACGGTTCGAACGTTCCTCGACCGCAGCCTTCCTTGCGAGGGCACGAGCGGCCCAGGGACTGCCGGCATGCGCATCTGCGACATCAGTGAATAGACCGAGGGCGCGGCCGTCGCGGTCGTCGCGCTTCGATCGGAGGATGAGCTCCGCCAGGAGGAACGTCGCCTCTGCTGCCGCGGCGCTCGACGGATGTTTGGTGCGCAGCTCGACAAACGCGGCCATGGCGTCTTCGGGGCGGCCCTGCATTTCATAGATCTTGCCGATCAGGAGCTGGGCTTCAGCGACGCTCGGGCTCGTCGGGCTGAGTGCGACGGCGGCTTTCGCATCGACGAGCGCCTGATCGAAGAGCCTGGCGTCGAATTTCGCCCGCGCCACACGAACGCCCTCCGCTACCGGATCGACGGCCCCAGGCGATGGGGCCACCGGCGCGGCTGGCGCACGAGGCGCCGGCGTGGCAGTTGCGACGACTCCGGCAGTTTTGGGCTGCGCGGACGCATTACCGACAGAGCCTGGCAGAGCAACCGGCGCCGGCGGCGCAACAGGGACTGACGGCGGCGCAACAAGGACTGACGGCGGCGCAGCGGAGACCGACGGCGGCGCCGGGCTGATGGGCTGCGCTTCGGGAGTTGGGAAAGTTCCCGGGGATGCGAACGCGGCTGTGACAGGAGCCTCCGCTGGCTGAGTTTCCGCTTGTCTGCCCGCAGATCGCGTCATGAAAAACACTATCGCGCCGACGAGGCTCAATGCGCAGATAGACGACGCTATGAGCAACCAGGTGCGGTCGGCCTTTTTCACGCTCGTAGTTGCGGATGCAGCCGAAGACTGCGGACGCTTCGAAACTGGCGACGAGCCGCTTCCCACCCCGGACAGCGGTATCGTCGACCACACCGCCGAACCGGAATCGCGTTCGCGCTTGGCCCGTTGCAGATCGGCGCGCATGTCCGCGGCCGTCTGATATCGGAGCTGCCGGTTCTTTTCCAGGGCTCTCGCGATGATCCGCTCGAGCGACGCCGGGACATTCGCGTTCAACTCGATTGGCGCCCGCGGCTCGCGATTCAGGATGCCGTCGAAGATGACCGCCGACGTGCTGCCGTCGAAGGTGCGCTGTCCGGTGGCCATCTCATACAGCATCACGCCGAACGAGAAGAGATCTGTCCGAACGTCGAGGATTTCTCCACGTGCCTGTTCGGGCGACATGTAGGCAATCGTGCCCATCGCGACGCCTGGACCCGTCGTCAGAACCTCGGTAGGACGCTGACCGGACACACTCTGCGCATGTTGATCGTGGCCCGAAGGCATCAACTTCGCCAATCCGAAATCGAGGATCTTGGCCAGGCCGCGCGTGGTCACGAAGATGTTGGCGGGCTTGATATCGCGATGAAGAATTCCGTGCGAATGCGCGGCATCGAGCGCATCGGCAATCTGGATCGCAAGTTCCAGAAGGATGTCGATGTCCAGGGGATGGCCGTCGATTTGCCTGTCGAGCGGTTCCCCCTGCAGCAACTCCATCGCGATGAACTGCGATCCCTCGTGTTCACCGATCTCGTACACCGTGCAGATGCTCGGATGGTTCAGCGCCGAGGCCGTTCGCGCCTCGCGAACAAAGCGTTCGACCGCCTGATCTTCATGCGTGAGAGTGGATGCGAGAAACTTCAGCGCGACAAACCTCGAGAGCTTGAGGTCCTCGGCCTTGTAGACGATGCCCATTCCTCCCGCGCCGAGCGAATGGTCGATTCGATAGTGTGAAACCGTCTTGCCAAGCATGGTGGGGGGATCTGGATGAAAATGGGAAATGTACGACCGTCTCCTGCTAAGAGTCAACGCGTTTTTTGGAAGTTCCGAACAAAGCCCCGCGGCAGCAACGGTAGCGCAGGACTTCAGAGCCGCCAACGGTAGCGCAGGACTTCAGAGCCAACGGTAGCGCAGGACTTCAGTCCTGCAAAGTCGGCAGTTTGGCAGACTTCCCCGTCAATCCCTGACACAACGCGCGGAAATGGCCATCTGCTTCTCGCCCTGGAGGTGACGATTGAGCCCTTGTCCGCCTTTGCCGAAGTTATAGAAGGTTGCGTTGACCGGGTCGGTTTCCGACGCGGTCCAGTAAAAGCCGTGTGCTTCCAGGCGTTCGTACTTCCCATTTGAGCGGTTGCCACCAAGCACGGCGTTGAAGCCTGACGTGCCTCCGCTCATGAGCGCCGTGAACGCGGCTCGACCTTTGTCGACTGAATCGTCGATCACTCCGCCATATCGCTTCGCCATCTGCCGCCATTCTTCATCGATCGGCAACCGCCAGCCATCTCCCAGCGATTGACATCCTCGTTGTGCCGATTCCCACGTATACAAACGTCCGTATCGATGGCAATTCAGCTCCGCATCTTCGTAACAAAAGGATGCGGAGTTGCTGACGTTCAGATTGGCAGTCGTCCACTCCTTGCCGTCCGCCATCTGTTTTGAGGCGGGCATCGTCCCGACGCTGGCGGCTCTCTGGTCTTGGGCCGGACGGCGGTCCAACGACGCGCTCACAGAACCGACCGCGATAGTTACCGCGATTGACACGGCACACACTCGAATCGATCTCGCCCTGTCGTTAATGTGAGTCATAGAGCTCGAGAGTGGCTACCAAACTTTGTAAATCTCGCGGCTCCCCGAGACGTACATGTCGTTCACATTTTTGAACTTCTCGTTCATGGCGGCGTTCTCCGGCGTGTCGGCCATCATCTTTTTGAAATTCTCTTCATACGCGGCGAGGCTGTCATGTGTGCTGGCGACGATGACCCGGTGCCACTGCCCGGTCATGTCCGTCATCACGTAGGTTTGTTTCTGGGTGTCCGCCCACTCCTTGAAGAGCTTGGCAAGCTTCGAGGCATTTCCCGGTTTGCAGACGAATGTGTCGTGGACGATGATCATAAGGATTTCGATCCTACCCAACTGACTTTGCGCGCTCAAGCACTTTTTCGGAACGCCGGCGTCGGATTGGCCCACGAAGCGACTCAGCTCTTTTGCCATTCCTCGCGCTTCATCTCGAAGTGCGCGACTTCCTGGTCATAGTAGGCGCCTGTCTGTCCCACGCGGCGCATCCCGATCTTCTCGGCAACCCGTTGCGACGCCGGATTCGATAAGTCCATGACCGCGTGGAGCATTTCGAGATCGAGAACTTCAAATCCGCGCTGCAGCAGTGCCCGGCCCATTTCCGTGGCGATACCGCGGCCCCAGTGGCGCTTCGCCACATGCCAGCCGACTTCTATGTCAGCGCCGAAAGTAGTCAGATTCGATCCTGAAAGCGGTAGCGGTTTGAGGAGAGCGGCGCCGACGAGTTCGCCCGTTGCCCTTTCGAAGAGGGGCCACGAGCCGTAGCGGCCTCCGAATGGTGCCCAGCGATCTTGCAAGGCGCGAAGCCGTCCACGCTGGTCGTCGATGTCCGGGACCAGACGATTGCCGATATAGCGGACGACGTCGGGATCGCCGTACATCGCGAATGCACCTTCCGCGTCGTTATCTGGATCCCACGGTCGAGCCAAAAATCGCTCGGTGGAAAGGACGATTGGATCGTTCGTTTCTTGCACGGTGTCTTACCACTTTAAATATACGTCTGAGGTCGCCGCGATGCTTTCGGTGCCACTGTAGATCCTGAAGTGGGCGGGTTTGTTAGTGGCGGCGTGATCCACGGTGACGGGTTGCTGGGAGCGGCGTAGAATACCCACGAAGCCTGCCATGGGATTCACTCGCCTCACACCAGAAAACTCTAAGGCCACGTGGGTCGCCGGTGTGACCACACTCGTGCTAGGCGGCGCAGTGGTCAGTCTTGTTGGCGCCGGTGGATTGTTGCTGGCCGCTCTGAACGTAACTTCATTCGCTTGGGAACAAGCAGCCCTGGCGATCATTGGCGCGGTTCTCCTGGTCGTCGGCCTGGTGATACCGCGCCGACGGTCTCCTCAGAAGTCTCACTAAGCATCCACCGTTTCTTAACGTTAGGTCCGCAAGTTGACGCGCTCCTCGTAGCGGCCTGTCCCGTTTTGGGTGAACGTGCCGTCCCGATATAGCCCGCTGTTAGATTTCACACGACCCGCGAGACTACCTAGATCAGTAGGGTTTTACGGTCGCGACAGGATCGGAGGCGCCCCAAAGCGCCCCCGATCCCAATGGGAAGTTTTTGATTATGCGGCGAACAGCACCTCCCTTCGGCAGCCGGGTGCCCACCGGATGCTGTGGCGCTCTGTTGACATGTCAGCAGCGGCACGTTGATCGTGAAGCTCGAGGAGCTTCTGTTGCACGAACACGGCGGAGAGATGCGGCACCAACGAATATCGATCGGGCTTGCCATCAAGTCGCAGACGATGGCCGCGCCGAAGCTCAGGTGGATCAGGGTGCGCGAGTAGTTCAACAATCGCGAGACGGCGCTCAAAGTCCAGTTGCACGTCGGTCCTCCTACACTCCACTCGGAGCAAATCGACCGCCAGCCCGTTACGTTAAGCGAGGCAGACACTTACAAATTTTGGGGCTCCACGTGTATGCGCTGTCATGGGACACATAGTCCCGTTTCGACACAACGTGGTGGTGTTTATGTGCGCGGCCGATCGTCCCGGCGTTACTCGTTGGGCGCGTCACGTACCCCCGCTTGACGGCAATCGCTGGAAGATGAGCGGCGAGGCGTCCTGAACCGGCGTGTTCTCGCGGTGTTGTCGCTGTAGCTCGTACTAGGTTGTGCATTGGTCAGTCCTGTTGCCGTCGGTGGACTGTTGCTTGCCGCTTTACGCGTAACTTCATTCGCTTGGGAACGGGTCGCCCTAGTGATCATTGGCGCGGTTCTTCTGGTCCTCGCCCTGCTGATACCGCGCCGACGGTCTCCTCTGAAGTCTCACTAACCATCGACCCGTTCTTGGTTCGGTCCGCAAGTTGGCGGACTCTTCGTAGCGGCGTGTCCCGTCTTGCGAACGCGCCGTCCCGATATATCCCGCTGTTAGATTTCGCAGGACGAGCGAGACTACCTGTATCAGTGAGGGGAGAATCCGACCAGAAAGCGAAGTTCACCGAGGTGATGGCGGCCTACTCTGGGCCGGTCCGTCGTTTGTGTGCGTTCTATGAACACAACGCCGCCGATCGTGACGACCTTTTTCAAGACGTGTTCCTCGCGGTCTGGCGCGCCCTGCCATCGTTTCGGGGCGATTCCAGCGAACGCACATGGCTCTATCGCATCGCGCACAACGTGGCGTTGACGCAACGGGGGCGCGTGCGTCGGCAGCGGGCCCGCGAGACAGCGCTCGACGAAACCATCGAGCCTCACTGCCATATGGACGTCCGCATTCTGGCTCTCAACCAGGCAATTGCTGGCCTCCGGACTGCCGATCAAACGCTGACGCTCCTCTGGCTGGAAGGCCTCACGGCCGCGGAAATTGAGATTGTTACCGGCGTCAAGGCAGCAACGGTCGCGGTTCGTCTGAGCCGCATTCGCAAACAGCTCAGCCCAGTTGAGGCTCAGATATCCCTATGAATGACGATGAACTTCGCGCCATTTGGATTTCGAATCAGCCTGCTCATAAGGAGTCACTCATGACGACTGTTGCCGCCATCCTTGCAGAAGAACGCGCCGATCAGCAGAAGGAACGACTGGTTCGCCTCGGGGCCGTCGCTGTGTTTGGTCTACTGTGTCCCGCGCTGTTGTGGTTCGCGGCATTCGGCAAAACCCCCCTGGTGCGTGGAGGCTATGCGCTGATGGCGGTAGGTGCGGCGCTCATGCTGTTCGCGGAATGGCTGGACCGCGCCCGGTCACGGAAGGCTCTGCCTGGGCCCGTGGACACGCGCACTCAGTTGCAGACAACGGCATCATTACTGTCGCGCCGGATCACCCACTTCAGAGCTGGTGCCGTCTGGTCAGCGCCCATTTTCATCGGTGCTGCGCTGATTGGAGGTTGGCTGTACCAAGAGCGCAGTCAAATAGCCGGCTATCTTCTGTGGTTAGTCGTCGGCACGGGATGGGTTGCCTTTTACGTCACCGGCTTTTCCAAAGGAAGAAAGCTCGACGAGCGGCGAGCGCGGATGGAGCAACTGCTGAGCGACTTAGGATAGTGGGCGCACACGGGGATTGCACGAGATCAGTATCCGCATGAGGCTGGCTGGCCGAGCCGAAGCTCGATGCGAAGTGAGTGAAGTGTACGTTCCTAGGACGCTGGTAACGATCGCGTTTTGGTTTTGGCGATCAGCCGTTCATAGGGTGTCTGGCCCTCGAGGGCCCCATGCGGCCGATGGTAGTGATAGTAATCCTCCCACTCTCGGAGCCTCTCGTTGAAGAGGTGAATGTCCTCGGCGACGCCGCCCTCGTCGAGGAGCTGGTAGAACTCCTGGTCGTCGATCCGGTGCGACCGCTCGATCTTGCCGTTGAGATGCGGCGCGCGCGGGCGGATATAGACATGGCGCATGTCTAAGCCTTCGACGTGGGCGTGGAAGCCGGTCTGGAATTCGGCGCCATTGTCCGTCTGAATCACCCGGATGCGGAACGGCAAGCGGCGCCGGACTTCGTTGATGAACTGGATGGCCGTCCGCTGATTGCAGGCGTCGTAAACCTTGAGGACCCGGATCCGCGTGCAATCGTCAATCGCCGTGAACGGATAGAGGCGGGTCCGCGTCCCTGGGATCCGCTCGAGAAACTTGACATCGAGTTGCAGCCGATGGCCAGGCTGGGGCTTCTCGTAGCGCTTCCAGCGCGTCGCGTGTGCCCGATGTTTCGGATTGGCGGGCAGCCGGTTCACGCCATGTTTGCCCAGCATGCGGTGCACGGACGACGTGGCCACTGACACGCCATGAAAGCGTTTCAAGCAATCCGCAATCTTGCCAGGACCGCAGTGATAGTGCTGTCTGAGGTACAGCATCTTGCTGACGACCTCAGGAGGCGTTGCGCGCGGCGACCGGTGTGGCGCCCGCGATCGGTCGCACAAGCCGACCGGCCCGTATTCGTCAAACAGACGCTTCCATTTGTAGAACAACTTGCGGGAAATGCCGAAATGCCGGCAGGTGCGCGCGACACTCCGGGGATGCGCGGTTCCCTGCTGCAACACGTTGAACCGCCACGCCGCCAATCGGACTTGGGCAGCTTTTGTCATCGCGTCTCCCCTCCAGGCTGTTGGCCGGAAGATCAGAGCGCGATCTGTTACCCGTGTCTAGGGATTTCACAAGCTGAGGCTGGCGTCCCCAACGGGGAGAATACCGGAGTGGACGCGCGAAGTGCCTGGCGAAGTGCCTGCGGTCGGCGGTGGAAGGGCTGCCTAAGTTGACACCGAAGCAGACTATCTGCTGGCGACCTTATCGACCACCTCAACCAACGCCAACGCCAAACGTGACAGGGCAATGTCCCCTGGTGCGCCAATTTCCAAAACCATGTTATGGCGGCGCAGATTCATACGTCGGCGCGCTGTGCCTCCCCGATTAAGGACAAAAGCTTCATCGCCGAATACACCGTCAGGTCGAGACGGTTGAGGGAGGATGACGGTCCGACTCTTCAGGAACTCAGAGGCCTCCGTGTCGGAATCCAATTCGGTGAACACTAAGGAGATTTCCGCACCTTGGTAGTCCCATCGCTGAAGATCTCCACGCTGCCGCGGCGGGACACGCCTCAGTTGCAATTGTGCTCCCGGAAAACTGGAGCGGATGGCAGCTGCAAATCGTTCCCCCCACACTTGGGATGGCGGCTCACGTTGCGCCACGAGTGCTGATGCCAGTGATGCTACGCCAATAGCAATCAGTAGAACCTTGCGCATGGCCCTTGTCATAAGACCATTAGACGCCATGAGTTCGCCCCTGGTCGCGTGCGTGGGTGGGTGGTGCAAGCGCAAGCCGCGGTGAAGCGATCGGGGCGCTTCGACTACACCGAGCCCGGCGATCGTCTGTGGGAGGCGCACGGCGACAGCCTGACGGACGAAGCCACCAGCCACGGATTCGCGCCGTACTGGGCCAAGAAGCGCAAGCCACGCGGGGAAGCCTTCGCGGCGTGGGCTACATCGTTTCTTCAGCAGCACTCGTACTGACACATGCGGACCATTGCGAGGCCACTCGGCGCGATGCACACCTGCAATGCCGAGGAGGATGTAGCCGGTCTGCTGCGCGAGTTGCTTACCGAACAGGCGCGGCAGCGCACCATGCTCGCCGCCATCCTGCAGCAACTGCAGGGCCGCGGGGCGCGCGATGCGGCCGACATTGCGTTGCTGGTGGCCATCGCGGAGGCGATCGGGGATCGGCCGTTTACCAGCGCGCAATTATTCGCCCATGGGGAAGCGGCACCTGGACTCCGTGACGCACTCATCGCCTGTGATCTCACGACGCCGCGGGAGCTCGGGTGTCTGTGCCGGCGACTCGAAGGCGTCGAGCTGAAGGGCCTGCGACTCGAACGTGTGGACGCGACGCGCGACGGCATCCTGTGGCGTGTGCGAGTTTGCGAGTGAGAAACCCGCAAACACGCGCGACCTAATACTTGCGGAATATGAGCACCGACACCCTTTCATCGTTCACGGCCTCTCAACTCACACTCGCGAAGGCGAACGACTTCGTTCGGCTCGTCGCGCTGCAAGCGAAGTTCGCGGGCGACCCCAACGCGCACATCCTGGCGGTTCGGAACTTCCCTGTGTATTTTCCGCGGTCGATCCATGTCGACCTGTTCACAAAAGCCGCCGTCGCGGCCGGCACCACGCTTGACGCCACATGGGCGTCGCCCCTGTCACCCCTGTCACCCTTGGCACAGCTGCCGGAGGCGTTTGTCGAATTGCTCCGGCCGCGTACGTTACTCGGGCGCATTCCGGGTCTACGAGAGGTGCCGCTCAACGTGTCCGTGCGGGCGCAAACGACCGGCGGCACCTACGGATGGGTCGGGCAAGGCGCGCCGACGTCGGTGACGAAGTCGGATTTTGCCTCCGTGACATTGACGGCCGCGAAAGCCGGCGGCATCGTCGTCGTCTCCCGAGAGCTCGCGGAGCTCTCCACGCCGTCGGCGATTGCCGTGATGCGCGAGGAGATGCTGAGAGGGACGCAGCAGTTTCTCGATGGGCAGTTCATTGACCCGGCGGTGGCCGCCGTGGCGAACGTGAGCCCGGCCAGTATCACGAATGGCGCCGGCACGTCCGCCAGTGCCGGGACCTCGCAAGCGAATGCGGCGACCGATCTGCAGACGTTGCTCACGGCGTTCATCGCGGCCAATCCCAACGTCGAGAACATGGCGCTCCTGATGAAACCGGCGAATGCGGCCGCACTCGCGCGGGCCACCAATACACCCACGCTCGGCCTCACGGGCGGAACGATTTACGGCATTCCCGTGATCGTGTCCGGCGCCGTCGGTGATCGGTTGATTGCGCTCGATGCCAGCATGATTCTGGTCGGCGACGAAGGCAGAATCGATGTGGATATTAGCAACCAGGCCCTGGTGCAGATGGATTCGGCGCCCAGTGATCCCACGGTTGCTGGAACCGTGCTGGTGTCCCTCTTTCAGATGAACCAAATCGGTCTGAAGATCACGCGGTTCATCTCGTGGAAGCGGGTCGCGACGACGGCCGTTCACTACATTTCTGGCGCGGCCTATGTTTAGGAAGAAACCGCGCGCGGCGGAGGATCCAGGGCTCGCGTTAATCGACCGGTACCAAGCCGCGATCGTCCAAAGCCACATGGATCACGTGCGCGGCAATCGCCAGACGCCGGCTGTCATTGCACAGGAGCGCGCATCGGTGGAATCCCTCGCGGGTCGCATCGGTGACGCGATGCGCGCCGAGTACCGCGCCAGGAACACGCCATGCTAACCAAAGAAGAATGGTTGCAGAAGAACGGCGCTAACACTGTGTCGCACAAATTCCTGCATAAGGCGATGGACCATTTAACCGACGCAGTGGTCGACGCGATCAAGAGAGCGATCGATCCGTTAATCGCACGCATTGCCGAGCTCGAATCCGAACAGTTGAAATTCCAAGGCCTGCACTCCGAGGCGAAATCGTACCGGCGCAACGACATTGTCCAGCGCAGCGGCAGCGCCTGGATCTGCACCACCGCGTTTGCGCAAGGCGAGTTCCAGCATGAGCACTGGCGATTACTGATCAAGAAAGGGAGCGCCTAAATGCGGCACGCCGTAGATCCAACCGACCGCGGGATCGACAGCGATGACTTGGCGACGTGGCTATTGTTTTACCTCGAAGCGCATGGCGCCACGGTGACGTTGGGACCGACGCAGAACGTCCATGTCGACCTCGACACGATGCCAGGACTCACCGACGCCGTCGGCCGCTGGGCGCCGGTCATCGCGAATCTGATCCCCGAGATGCGGGAGATTCTGAAAGCCAGAAAAATCGAATGACGAAATTTTCGACGGCGTAGCAGGTTCGTTTATTAGAAGACGCGCCTGCTTTGATTGAGGTTCTTTGATAACTGAATCAGACGATGGGCCAAGATTCCTCGGTGCGCTTCTCGACCCATCGTCCTTCGTGCCGTCCTGACCCGCAGCCGACTGAAGCAACTGTCGTACCTGCGATGACGGAAATCCGCGGCATGTCCATGTGCCCAAGTGGAACAAATAGAGTTCATAACAGCGATACGCGTCCTATTTCAATAACGCGCCGTCGCGCGGTCGCCAAGCCGTCTACCAAAGCAGTCTCATCCGCATACATGCACTATTTTGGGAAAACTGCGCGGAAGGTATTCGGTAAATGGCGACACGTCGTTCACGAGGACGCGCGACGCCGGCGCGGCGGGCGCAACGATGCGCGGGGCGGGATTTTGCGCGGCGTGTCGACGGGCCATTCATGCCCGCACAACGTGCAACGCCACTGCATCACGATCGCACCGCCGCGTTGGCGCGTCACTTTGGCGACGCTAATCCAGACCGAGGCCGCGGCGCACTCCGGGCACGGGGATTTCATTGTGTGGTCATACTCGAGGGCTCCAGTGGCAGGGAGTCAGCGAACGCACAACGCACCGTGGTGACTCAGGTTCTTTTTGGTCCTCCATTGTCTGGCTGCTCGTCAGGCTTCGGGCGGCCGTCTGGATCTGGTTTGGGTTTCGGGTTTGGCCGTTGCCGTGGCGTCGGCGGCGCTTCTGGTATCGACGCTGGAGGCGTTGGCTCTGGAGTCGTATTCATGGCAAATAACTCCTGTGGTGTGTTCACACGTTCAGTTACGCGCGACGGCGGCGCCGTGGCCGCAAGGATGCTCGAGGCGGTTTGGCGCGCGGCGTGTCAACAGGCCACACGTGCGCACACAGCGAGCATCGCCACTGAATCACAATGTCGCCGCGCTCGCGCGTGGCCTTCGCGACACCGACCCAGACGGAGGCGGCGGCGCACGCAGGGCAGGGTGACTTCATAGAGCCTTGTCCTAAATATTACACCCGCTGGGTCGGTATTGACATGTTAAGACTGGACGCGTAAGGTGGATGCTCAGTGACGCCACTAAAACCAACCACGTTCCGACTGGAAACCGAAATCATGGACGCGCTTAACAAAATTCGGGAGCGTGACGGGATTGCGGTCTCTGAACAAGTCCGCCGGGCGCTTAAGCAATGGATTGAAGTGAAAGGCGTCACAATGAAATCGCCCAACCGCCGCGCAGTCACGCGACGGAAGGGCTAAGCGTAGTCAGCAGCGATAACCTGCCGACGAGCCTGCCGCAATTTTAGCAGCAGTCCCGCCGGCCTCATTCGGAGGCCACTATGAAGTCCAAGACACTCACACCAGCAGATGCCGCAGCCCGTGTGTTGTCGCCGTACCTGTCCGGCCAGTCGTTATATAGCGAAGTCCTGGACGTGCTGGGGGGAGATGACTTTCTCGCCATGGAAGATGCGGTGTCAGGCGACACCCTCACGGATGCAAATAAGACAATGGCCGGGAATGAAAGTCGGTTCGGGGCGCGAGTGGAACTGGTAGGGGAACGATGATGATGACAGCTGCTGTCTACTGTCGTAAAAGCACCGAACAAGCTAGCGTCAGCGATGATCAGAAGTCTGTCGCGCGCCAGGTCGACCACGCGGCCAGTATGCGGCGCGCAAAGGGTGGAAGGTTGATGAACGGTTCGTGTTCGTTGACGACGGTATCAGCGGCGCCGAATTTGCGAACCGCCCAGGGTTTCTGCGCTTGATGAACGCGTTAAAGCCACGGGCGCCGTTCCAAGTGCTCATCATGTCAGAGGAATCACGGCTCGGTCGCGAAGCTATTGAGACCGCCTACGCGCTGAAGCAGCTCGTCACCGCCGGCGTGCGCGTGTTCTTTTACCTTGAGGATCGCGAGCGCACATTGGACTCCCCCACTGACAAGATCATGCTGTCGCTCACCACGTTTGCGGATGAAATCGAGCGGGAAAAAGCGCGACAGCGAACACGGGACGCCATGTTGAGAAAGGCCAGAGCTGGCCATGTTACGGGCGGATGGTGCTTCGGCTATCGCAACATCGAGGTCCTCGGCATCGATGGGCAACGGTCGCACGTTCAGCGCGAGATCGAACCGGCCGAAGCTGACATCATCCGGCGCATCTTTCGGCTGTCGGCCGAGGGTCACGGGCTGCGAGCGACCGCGAAGATGCTCAACGAACAGCGCGCACCGTCGCCGCGGGCACAGCGAGGACGGTCTCATTCGTGGGCACCAACCTCTGTACGGGAAGTCCTTCATCGGCCACTGTATCGAAGCGAGATCGTGTGGGCGCAAACGGCGAAGCGCAACAAATGGGGCCAAACACACCAGAGCGCGCGACCGGAGGCGGAATGGATCCGTGTACCGGCGCCGACGCTCCGCATCGTCACCGACGAGGAATGGAACGCTGCCCATCAGCGCATCACGGCGGCGCGCGCCGTATACGTGAACGCGACGAAAGGCCGTCCGTTTGGCCGACCGCCACTCGGTAACCCGTCCAAATACCTGCTGACGAATCTCGCGCAGTGCTATCAGTGTGGCGGGTCGCTGCAAGCCTGCTCGCGCAGCCACGGCAAAACGGCTCGGCGACGGTTCTATGGGTGCTCGGCGTACCACGATCGCGGGCGCACGGTCTGCGCCAACGGCAGAGACGTCTCCATGACGGAGGCGAACGACATCGTAATCGAGGCGCTCCTGGATGACGTGCTCGACGAGTCGATGGTGACGGATGCCGTCCAGGAAGCGCTGCGCCTCATTCAGGGCGACGATACCGGCGACCCACTCGCACAGCTCGACGCGGAAGCGGCAAAGGTTGAACGTGAGCGCACGCGGCTGGTGTCCGCGATCGCGTCAGGAGGACAGCTCAGCGGGCTTATTGAGGCGCTGCAGGAACGCGAGCGACAGCGGCAAGCGTTGGAGGCGCAACGCACGTCGATGCGCGCAGCGCGGCGCCTACGCACGTCTGATACAGCACGCATTCAGAGTGAGCTCGGCGATCTCGCGGAGTCCTGGCGGCGCGTGCTCGCGTCAGATCCGGATCATGCGCGGCCGATTGTCTCGGCGCTGCTGATCGGGCGCGTGACGTACACACCGCTCGATGGCACTCGCTGGAAACTCACCGGCGAAGGGTCACTAACGGATCTGTTCTCGAAGGTGTTTTCGTGTGAAATCTCAGGACTAAGGTAACAGATCCCGGCTCTCTTCTCTGGCCGTAGGGCTAGAGTGGAGCGCCTATGACTAATGCAGAGCGCAGACGTCTCGTTGCCTGGCGGTTCAAGGTCTTGCAGCAAGCGACCGGAGTGCCGCGAAACGTCGCGCGGACGTGTCGGCATTTCGGGATCTCTCGGAAGACTTTTTACAAGTGAAGCAGCGTTTCGAGGACCATCGTGAGGCGGGCTTGTGCGATCGGCCTCGCCTTCCGCATCAGTTCCCGCGCGCCACGCCGAGCGACGTCATCAGCAAGATCGTGTATTTGCGGCAGACCTATCATTTTGGTCCGCGCCGGATTCGCGACTACTTAAACCGCTTTCATCAGGTCACGGTGGCGACCTCGACGGTGCACCGTATTCTGGGCAAGCACGGTATGCAGCGGTTGCCGGCGAATCAAAAGCATCGCTCCCGGGCGGCGCGCTGGATCCGCTATGAGAAGCCCCAGCCGGGCCACCGCCTGCAGCTGGATGTGAAGTTCCTCGAGCGCATTCCAGGCACGCAGAAGCGCCTGTACCAGTTCACGGCCATCGACGACTGCACGCGCATTCGAGTGCTGAAGGTGTACGATGCCTGCAATCAGCGCACGGCGATTCAGTTCATCGACGAGGTCTGCCGCCGCTTGCCGTTCCGCGTTCTCGCCATTCAAACGGACAATGGGGCCGAGTTTCAGTCACAATTCCATTGGCACGTGGAGAGCCTGGACATTCGCCATGCCTATATCCGGCCGCGGACGCCACATCTCAATGGCAAAGTCGAGCGATCCCATCGCGTCGACAACGAAGAGTTCTACCAGCTCCTCGATGAGCAGGGGATCACCGACGACATCCATGTGTTTAATGAGAAACTGCGCGAGTGGGAGGACTACTACAACTACCACCGGCCGCACGGGGCCTTAGACGGACAGACCCCCTACGAACGGCTGGTCCAAAAAACACGAGCCGGAGTGTTACCGCAGTCCTGAGAACTTACACAATAGCGTTGGCGTCCCCAACGGGATTCGAACCCGTGTTTTGGCCTTGAAAGGGCCACGTCCTGGGCCTCTGGACGATGGGGACGTGCGGAGATAAATTACAGCCAAATCTTAACACGCTCGATAGCATCGCTTCCTTAAGCCGCAATGATCTGGTTGAAGAGCATCCTCGTAGGACTCCTCGCGGCGCTGGCCACGGTCGGCGCGATCGTGATGGTCACATCACGCGTCAGCATTGCGGCCGGCAGCGGCACCGGCGGGATCGTTGCCGTATCGTACGGTCTGTCTGCGCTGCTGCTGTTCCCTTTCATGCTCGCCTTCGCACTGGGATTTCGATGGATGTTTCGCCGCCTGCGAAGGCGGCGATTGTTATAATCCGGCGCATGTGGCCCTTCCTGCTCTGGATCGCGATTCTTGCGGTGGCAGGGCTCATTTATCCGCGGCGGCCGCGCACGACAGCGGCGCTCTTCGTCGTCCTCGGCGCGCTCTCCATCACGCTCGTCTTCACGCACCACGAGGGAAACAATTTGGGCGCGGTGGCGGGTGCCTTCTGGATCGGGCTGGGTGTCTGGTATCTCGTGAAATATCGAACGCCCGAGGCGCGAGCAAAGCACGTCGAATACTGGACGGCCAAAGCCTGACGCAGATTCCGCGGATCGATCGCGCCTTCAGCCGCTAACGCCCCTTAAGTCAGCCACCCGCCCGACTTCACTGCACTTTTCCCTCCTGAATCACGGTATTCACTTTGCACACCGTCGCATGTGGACGAGGTCGTCAATGCCTCGCGTCTTTCGGTATACGAAAACGCGAGGCACACGATAGGGCGCGCTGCCACCGATACGCAGCGCGCCTCTCGTTCACTCCCTGCGTGTTGAGACGCCGCGTCAACGGCCGACCACGAACTTGACGCGCAGCGTACTGCCTCCGAGGTTCGTCTCCTGGAATTCACTCGACACACCAGACTCGCCGAGGCCACCCGGCACCGTGGCCAGTTGCAGTTCGCCGGCGACGCTGACACCCCGCACGATCCGGAACTCGGAGCCGCCGACGAAGAGATACCCCGCATAACGCGCGGCTACGCGGTCGGCGGCCTCAGCGAAGGCCGAGTCCTCGCGAAATGCGTACGACCCGACTCCCCCGCCGATGTACGGGATGATGCGCCGCTGCGGCCGGAAGCGGAAACCAGCGAGCACGACGATCGGCGTAATCGTCACCGTGTCGGAAATCCCAAGCGGTATGACCGTGCCATCGAACACAAACACGCGCTGTCCCGTGCGACGAAATCGCTCGACCGCGACCTCCACATACACCCCATGACGGAAGAGCGCCTGCCCTCCAGCTCCCCATTGAGATCCTCGCGGCTCTCCGAAAATCGCTTCGAATGTGTCGTCGGCAAGAAAGTGCGTGATGCCAAATTCGACGAAGCCCCGAACCGTGATCGCCGGCTGGCGCGTGCCGCTGGAACTGGTGGCCCTAGTCTGGGCCGTGGGCGACGCGTTGAACGCGATGACGAAGCATGCGACGAGCACGCTCCAACGCCAGATCACTTCGCCAATCCAAGCCCACGCAGCGATGCAGGTGGGTCGATGAGCCCGTACCCGAATTCATCGTCACGTCCAGCCGGCCCCAGGTCGCGAGCAAACCTTTTCATGGCGGCCTCGATCGCGGCGGGGGACGAGATGCCCTGCGAGACCAGCAACGCCGCGAATCCCGACACGTGCGGCGCCGCCATCGACGTGCCTTGATAGTAGTCGTATGTCATGACGTCGAAACGAGGCGCGATCAGGCGCCCCGGACCCTGGTCGTAGGTCTGCGCGAGGCTCGCGTCGATGGTTTGCTGGACGATGCCGCCATTCGTTCCATCCTGTGATCGATCGCCGCCAGGCGCCACCAGCTCGACGTGCGGGCCGGTGCTCGAGTACGGCGCTCGCTGCAGGTTCCGGCTGACCGCACCAACTGCGACAACGCCGTCGATCGCATTTGCGTAGGCCGCCGGGTAGCTCGGCGGATTGTCGTCCAGATAATCGTTGCCTGCGGACAGCACCACGAAGCAGCCGGCTGAGACCGCCGAGCGCAGCGCGGCTTCGACGGCCGGCGCGGGCAGCGCTCCGCCCACGCTGATGTTAATGATCTTCGCGCCGTGCGCCGCCGCGTACGAGATGGCCGCGGCGACGTCCGCGTCATTCGCACCGCAGCACCGCGTCACCTTGCCGAAGGCGAGATCCCACACGCCGGCAAGCACCTTCAACGGCATCAGCCGTACGTTGAATGCCATCCCCGCTGCGCCCAAACGATTGTCCGTGCTTTGCCCGATCGTCCCGGCGACATGGGTGCCATGTCCGTCCATGTCCACGGGATTGCCATCTCCCCAGACGAAATCCCACGGCGCGACGAACCGATCGGCACCCTCGAGGTCCGGCGCCGCGGCAAAAGGGACCGAGATACGCCCAAGCGGTGGAAACAAACGGCCGCCGATGCGAAAGGGGACGGCCTCGAACTGAAGCGTCTGCGTCGAGAAGGCCATGCCGGAGTCGATCACCGCGACCACGACGGAAGGTGTCGCGCCACGATTGATGTCCCATGCGCGCTCCATCCGAAGCGCGGTCAGATTCCATTGATGGATCAGCAGCGGATCGTTCGGGACGAAATGCGCGTGGCGGCGGAAAGACGGTTGAGCGTACTCGACCTCTGGCCGCGCGCTCAGAAACGCGGCAGCCGCGATCGGGTCGCTCCCCGCGGCGAGTTGCAGCACGAGAAAGTCGGCATCGGGCCACCCGTCGAGAACGATAGCGTGCGACTGTTCGATAATCGCTTCGCGGACGTTATCAGGAGTATGGTCCCGAAACTTTGCGAGCACGCGCAGCGGCTCGTAGTCCGGTTGATCGCTGATCTCAGGGAGATCCTGGGACAGGCCGATCGCGAGGGGCCGAATCGTTTCACGCAACCCGGCGTCGATCGCCGCAAGACCGCCCATGCGCTCGACGCTGCGACCGCTCGCAGGCGCTTGACCTGTCACCAACACGGTCGACGCCGCGAGCACAACAGCGATCAGCCAATGCATTCTCACGTGTGTCCTATAACACAAGGCCATGGTTACGTCTCTGCTACACTCCTGCCATGAATCGACCCGCTACCGTCGCCATGATGATTCTGGCTGGGTTGAACCTGTCGTGCGGAAGCACCCGTCGGCCCCCGGTGGCCCGACGCCGGGAGGCGGGCCGGCACCGGCATTCACAACGGTGTCCATCACATCGCTGTCTCCGGCCTTGGGTTCAACGGCCGGCGGAACCGTCGTCATCATATCCGGTGCGGGTTTCCGTCCAGGCGCGACGGTGAGGCTCGACAACGAGCAGAGGGTCGCGTCTTTCGACAGCTCGACAACCATGCGATTCACGACGCCGGCCCGCGCGGCTGGAAGCATTGACGTGGTTGTGACGAATATCGGCGGCGACAGCACGAGGCTCGCAGGCGCGTACACCTTCACATCGCCGGCATCGTTCGATTTCAACGGTGCATGGACGGGATACGCCGTCGCCCATCCCGAGATCGACCTGCCAATGGGTCCCCACCATTCGGATATGGAGTTGCAGTTCACCGTCCGCGGCAACGCCATCGCCGGCTTTTCGTGCGGAACCTTGGAAACATTGTTCTCGCCTCCACGACCTGTCACCAACGGCGAGTTCTCGTTCACGGGGAACGGAGGCGTGAAGATTCACCGGCAAGATCGTTTCCGCAGGGGGAGCCGTGGGAACCGTCGACACCGATTATTGTCCCGGCACCAGGTGGTCTGCCAAAAAACAGTAGAACTCGCGCTGCTGCGCGTGGTCGCCGTAACAGGATGGACGATCGCGCTGATGGCGTCACCCGTCTCGGCGCAGGGCGACGCGGCACTGCGCGGGCAGGCTGTTGCCGCCGCCGACGGCTCGGCTGTCGCCGGGGCGCTCGTCTCTCTCGAGAGCGCCTCCGCAGGCGAATCCATCGAGACCACGACGGACATCGAGGGCTGGTTTCTGTTCCCCAATGTCCGCCCCGGTGAGTACGTCCTCTCGACCGCACCTCAGGGGTTCCGGCCTCGCAAGCTCCAGTTCGCGCTGCAACCCCGCGAAATCAAAATCCTCACGCTCTCGCTCGAGCTTCCACGCGTCGAAGTGAGCCTGCAGGTCACGGCAGACACCTCAAGCATTCCGAGCACGCATTCACCGAGCTCGACGTTGCTCTCCGCCGAGCGCCTCGAGGCAATACCAGAGTCGCAACGCCAGAGTCTCACCGACGCTATCGTCACCCTCGCGCCTGGAATGATTCGGGGACACGACGACTTCGTGCACATTCGCGGTCACGAGATCGCGCTCAACCCGTCGATCAACGGCGTATCGTTCTGGGAGAACCCGCACGCGGTATTTTCAGCAGGGCTGAGCGCCGAGATTGTCGACACCGCCAATGTCATGACCGGAGGGTTCTCGGCGGAGTACGGCAATCGGTTTGGCGGCGTGGTCGACGTCATCACGAAGTCTGGACTCGTGCTCGGAAACACCGGCACGCTGACCGTCAACCTGGGAGAGAGCGGCCGGCGCAATCTGTCCGGCGAGATCGCCGGCAGGCGCGAATCGTTCGGCTATTACGCGTTCGGATCGGTCTTCGAGTCCGCGCGATTTCTGAGTCCTCCTGATGTCACGGCGATACACGACCACGCACGCGGCGGGCGCATGTTCGCGCAGCTGGACAAGAATTTCGGTCGCGCGGGCTCAGTCAGGGGCGTCTTGATTCTCGACGGTACGGACTTCGAGATCCCCAAGACCCCCCTCGACGTCACGGTGCGGCCTCTGGCGAACGCCACGCAGCGTAATCGGCAGCAAAGCGCGATCATCGGGTGGACAGGAAGCGTTTCAGATCTCGCGGTCAGTACGTCCTTCTATCAGCGCTGGTCGCGGGCGCAGCTGCTTCCGGCGGCGGGACCGTTGACGGCAACCGCCGAGCTCACCCGCGCGCTGAGAACGGTTGGCGGGAAAGTCGACATCACTCGATTCGCTGGACGGCATGGCCTCAAGATGGGGGTGGACGCTGTCTCTCTGCGGCCGACGGAGAGCCTGTCGTACAACGCCAACGGATATGTTGTCTTCACCCACCTGCTGAATCTCCCGCACATCCACTTTCCCACGACCGATCTCGAGTTCGACGGCCGCGAGTCCGGCACGCAGTTCAGCGCGTACATCGCGCGATGCGATTCAGTTCGGCAGCCGCGCGACCGCCGACGTCGGCATACGCCTCGATCGATACGATCTGGTTGTGTCGGCACTGCACGTGAGCCCGCGCGTCAACGTGGCCATTCCGGTCGGCCGGGGCGCGGCGTTGCACCTTTCCTACAACCATTTTTTTGTACCTCCTGCAGTCGAAGGGGTGTTGTCGAGCAGCGCCGGGTTGACGACGCGGATAGAAGAGATTGGCGCGCCGCTTCCGCCGCTCGCGCCGACGACCGAGGATCAGTTCGAGCTTGGCGCATCTGCGTCTGCGGGCCCCATGCGACTGTCGCTGACTGCCTATTACCGCGCGACCGACAACCCCGTGCACACCACCGTCTGGCCTGACGCCCGCATCTACTCGTACGCCAGCTTCGATCGCGAGCGCGCGCACGGGCTGGAGGTCAAGGTCGTGCTGCCCGGTCTCGCTCGATACGGCGTGAGCGGATACCTCAACTATGCGATCGGCCGCGTCTATTTCTACAATCCGATTACAGGCGGATTCACGACGGAGGCAGCGCATCTCAACGAGACCACTCGCTTTCTGGCGCCGATGGATCAAACGCACACGATGACGAGCGGCGCGACGTACTCGCACAGTGCGACAGGTCTGTGGGCCGGAACGGGGTCGGATACGGAAGCGGCACCCCGATGGGCCATGGCGGGGCGCACGAGCACGCGCCTGGGACGGCGGCCCACGCGCATGCCCAGTCGGCAATCTCGGTGGTGCGAGTACCCGGAACACTTGACGGCGAATGTGTCGGTCGGCATCGGTCTGCTGCGCGACGGACGTCAGCGCCCGAAACTGTCGCTGCGTCTCGACGTCGAGAACATCACCGACAACCCGTATGTCATCGCGCGCGAAGGCGAATTCTCGCCGGCGCAGTTCGCCAGCCCCCGGCTGCTCTCGGCGACAGCAAAACTCCGCTTTTAAAATCCGATTTCAGGCAGACTACTTACCCTAGTCCAATCGAGACATTTGTCTCTATATTGGCGGACTTATTTTTGGTCCTCCAGCCGCCACTAGTCTCTAAACATCACGAGCTACTAGGTTTTCGGTCGCATTTCTAACCTATGGTCAAGCACCCAAACCAGCGGCTACTCCCTTGCACTGTCTGGATTCGCGTCATACAGGCGCCCTCTCAGAGTGGAGCTCCAATGTTGCGCAGCATCGCCGTTCTCGCCGCACTGTTATTCCCCGTTGCGGCCGTCGCGGCTCCGATTACCGTCCATAACACCGGTGTCGATAGCACCGACGCACTTGCGGCTTATGGGGGCCAGACCGAGTTTTGGACCCTGCTGTCTGCCCCGGCCGGTGCATCTGAAGCCGTCGGGTCGGATCTCTTCCGTTACAACTGCTGCTATCTCCCGGATTCGGCAGTCTCAGCGTGGGTGTCGCCTGCGGCAAACGGCGTCGCATCGGACGACGGGGTGTACATCTATGAGCTTCTCGTGGATCTGACCGGCTTCGATCTCTCCACGGTGTCGATCACCGGCGGGTTCAGCACCGACAACGACGGGTTCATCAGAGTGAACGGTGGTCCGGCGGTGGCCACGGTACCCTTTGATGGCTTCAGTACTCTCCACGCATTCACGCTCAACTCAGGTTTCGTCGCCGGCATCAACTCGATCCAGGCGGGGGTCAACAACGGGGGAAATCCGACCGCGTTGCGCGTTGAATTTTGGGATGCGACCGGCGGACCCATCGACGCGACCGCAGTCCCCGAGCCGGCGTCCCTGATGCTCGTCGGCAGCGGCATCGCCGGTATCGTCGCCAAACGCCGTCGTCGTCAACGTATGCAGACCGCGAATGCGTGACATCTTCGGAAGTGCGATGCAGACGCCAGGGCGCACTGCGGAGGTCGACGAGCGTCGCAAAATTCCCGACTGCCCGCAGTGCTTTTCAACACATGTCTCGCGGCTTCCTGACTCCACCGCATTTGCGCAGTTTCGCTGGTTTCGATGCGTGCGATGCTCGTACATCTGGCCGCGTGGACCACGCAGGGCGAGCTAGTGGCCCGTCTTCGCTGAAGCAGTACTGGATTCCGGAGCGCGGCGCCCGGATGGCAAGGCGCGACGACCGAGAATACCGGGCGTATTTGAGGGAGGAGCAACGCAGCCAGCCGGGATGCCCCGCCCGGAAGGCAGTACTGCTTCAGCGAAGACGGGCCACTAGTGCCCGTCTTCGCGTCAAAACGTAAACTTCGCCACGAACGTGACGAACCGCATGGCCATTCCGCTGGGCGTCGTGATCATCCCGAACTGCGTGCTGGTCGGGTTTAGATTCGGCGCGTTCCATCCCTGCTGATTGAACAGGTTCTGTGCGTTCAGGCGGAGGCTCACCACTTTCGAGCCGGCGACGCGGATGTTCCGCAACACGCTCAGGTTCGTCGTCAACAGGTTGAAGCCGCGCACCCCGTCTACACGGAACGGAAACGAGCGCTTCTGGAAGTTGGCGGGCACTCTGTTCGGATCTTTCTCGAATCCCGCGTCGGTGTTGACCGATTTCAGATATCGCGCGGCAAGGCGACGAGATCGTCGTGGTGTTCCGAATGGCACCATTGACGATCGAGAGGATTACGCTCACCAAGGAAGACGGTGGATGGGTGATGACAAACTACGAACTTGTGATCGCCTGAACGCTACGCCGACTGTCGGCTCTAACTGATGGTCCGCTAAAGCCGGACACGACCGATGTGTAGAAGGCTGGTAGTATCGATGTTCTGCAGCGCCTAGTCACCAAATCCGCAATCTTCAATCTGACAACAATCCCCAATCTTCCAATCCCCAATCTTCCAATTCCGATTACTTCGGCGCGACCATCTTCGTCACGCGCCCAACGCTCGTGTCGCCCGCGTACAGATTGTCCTGCTTGTCCATCACCCAGTAGCTCGCCTCGATGAACTGCCCGTGGCCGATGCCCATGCCATTGCCAATCGCGCCGACGACCTTGCCGTCGCGCGTCATCTTCAGGAACTGGCCGTCCTGTCCGCTCGCCATCCACGGGTACCCTTCGAATCGAAGTACAACGCGCACACGAGATTCCTCATCTGCATCGTCTTCAGGAACTTGCCGTCGCCCGAGTAGACGACGATGCGGTAATCCTCGCGGTCGCCGATCCAGACGTCTCCAGTCGTGGGATCGACAGCAAGGCCGTGCGCCGAGTTGAACTTGCCTTGTCCGACTTCGTTGCCGAACCACTGGTTCTTGAACTTGCCGTTCTTGTCGAGATGAATGATGCGAGAGACGCCGATGTTGTTCGCCGGATCTTCGGAGTCGGTGTCGTTGGGACTTTCGTTCCCGTGTCCCTCGCCGATGTACACGTCGCCGTTCGGCGCGAACGCGACCATCACCGGCTCCCACAGCAGGCGCTGCCCTTTCGCTTCGTCCCAGTCACCGCGGCGTCCGCTCTGGCCGAGCGTCAGCAGCAGCTTGCCATCGGGGCTGATCTTCTGGACCGTCGCGTTGCCCGCCGACGTAATCCAGACGTTGTCGTCGGCGTCGACCGCCATGCCGTGCGCCTTGGTCTGGTAGCCGATCACGTCGTTGCCCACCTCGAGGATCAGCTTGTGATTGGGATCGAACTTGAAGACCTGCGGTTTCCCCACATCGGCGCGTTGAAAGACCCAGAGGTTGTTCTTTGAATCGAGCGCAACCGCTGGAACGCCGCCGAAGCCCGGCGGCAGCACATAGGGATACTCGAACGTATAGCCGAGCGTTTGTTTCCATTGCACGCGCTGCAGCGATTGCCGTGGCGTGCCGCCGCGGCGCCCGCACAAGGGTGAGCGCGAACAACCCGGCACGGTACCCGCAGGCGGCGCAGCTCCACGCGCGGCCGCACCCGCGCCTCGACCAGCGCCTCGACCCGCTCCACCTTCACGCGGAGGCACCGTCACCTTCCCACCCGGGTCGACGATGGTTCGACCGGTCGGATCGGGAAACGAGCCCTGAAGAAACCATGCCGGCGTCTCGCCTGCCGCGGGTCCTTCGGTTGCGGGCTTCGATTGCGAGGATGCCAGCGTCGAGCCCAGAACGATGCCGAGCGCCACAATTCCTGCGAAGCTATATCCCTTCATTTCTGCCTCCATGCATATCTGACGATCGCGGTGGACATATCATAGGGAAGTCCATGATGAAAAGCCTCTGGAATCCTCACCTGCGCCAGTTCGGTGTTCTGAAGCCCACGCTCGTCATCTGTATTGCCGCAGCCACGCTGATCGTCGCCGCGGGTCCCGCGATGTCGCAGCAGGACGACCAGGACGTCATGAAGGTGATTCCCGAAAACTACAAGCTGCTTTACGAAAACGCGCTAGTGCGTGTCATCGAGGCGCGCGTGCCGCCGGGCACCGAGGAGAAGCCGCATCGCCACATGCGCGGAGTCAGCATCTGCATGACCGAATACACCGTCGAATCACGCATTCTGCCCGATGGCCAGTGGGTCCGTTCGGACCGGAAGCACGGAACCGTGTACTGGAGCGAGTCGAGCCTGCACATCCTCCGCAACGTCGGCACAACGACGAGCCACACAATACGAGTGGAGCTGAAATACTGACCTGAAAATCACCGCTGTACGTGGCGAGCGGGAGGCAAAATACGCCTCCCGACGTTGGGATTGGGTGTTGCCGTCCTCCTTGAGGCGGGGACGAGCGGTGCTGTCCCTTACTAGAGCAACCTGCGTGCCGTCGTTTTTGGCCATTTTCCGTCGTATTTCACTACAACATAAGATCACACCGTGAAGTTTTCGGCGCGCATCCTCGCAAGTCTCAGCTTTTGTCATCTGCTCAATGATCTGATGCAGTCGCTACTGCCTTCGATCTATCCGATGCTGAAGCAGTCCTTCGGCTTGAGCTTCAGACAGATTGGCCTCATCACGCTGGTGAGCCAGATCACTGCGTCGTTGCTGCAACCGGTCATCGGCGTCTACACCGACAGGCGGCCGCAGCCGCACTCGCTCGCGGCAGGCATGTCTTTTACGCTGGCCGGAATGATGCTGCTCGGTTTCGGCCCGAGTTTTTCCGCTGTTCTCGTCGCGGCAGCGCTCATCGGCCTCGGCTCTGCCGTCTTTCATCCCGAGTCATCCCGTATTGCGCGGCTGGCGTCCGGAGGCCGCCATGGGTTCGCTCAGGCATTCTTCCAGGTCGGCGGCAACGTGGGATCGGCGATCGGCCCGCTGCTCGCGGCCTTTCTCGTGCTGCCGTACGGCCAGCGCGCCATCGCCTGGTTTTCGGTGGCGGCGCTGGTAGGAATACCGTTTCTCTGGAATGTCGGCAACTGGTACAAGCAGTCCGGCGTCTTCAATCCAGGCGCGGCGGCGCCGCCGCCCGCCCGGACGTCGCTATCGCCCCGGCAGACCCGTACGGCGCTTGCGCTGCTCGTCGGGCTGATCTTCTCCAAGTACATCTACCTGGCCAGCTTCGGCAGCTACTACACGTTTTACCTGATGAGCCGTTTCAACCTGTCGGTGCGCGGCGCGCAGATTCACCTGTTTCTCTTTCTTGGTGCCGTGGCGGCGGGGACGATCTTCGGAGGGCCCATTGGCGATCGGTTTGGCAGACGCCGCGTCATCCTATGGTCGATTCTGGGCGTATTGCCCTTCTCGCTCGCGCTTCCCTACGTCGGCCTGTTCTGGACCCGCGCGCTCTCGGTGATCATCGGCCTCATCCTCGCCTCGGCGTTCTCGGCGATTATCGTGTATGCGCAGGAGCTGGTTCCCGGGCGAGTGGGCATGATCTCGGGTTTGTTCTTCGGGTTTGCCTTCGGCATTGCCGGCATCGGCGCGGCGGTCCTGGGGGAACTGGCCGATCGAACCAGCATCGCGACAGTCTATCTCGTATGCTCATACCTGCCGGCCATCGGAGTGTTGGCGTTCTGGCTCCCGCATATCGAGCGTGCTACTCTCATCCCGGAGGGACAGAAATGATGAAACGGACCTTCGTGCTCGCCCTCGTTTTCTGTTCCGCCCCATTCCTCAGCGCTCAAGCCCCGGTCGGCGAGAAAGACATCATCCACTTGTCGGGCGGGGTTGCCATTTCCACACGTGACAATGTCAGAGTCACCGCGGATCGAGCGGAGCTGAACCAGAAGACTGGCGAAGCGCTGCTCTTTGGCAACGTCGTTCTCCGGCAGGCACTCCGCCCGGCGTTGCAGTCCGTTGCCGCGACAAACAATGCCGGCGATCCATTCCCCGCACCACGAGAAGTCACGATGCGGCTGCGCGGCAATTTTGAGGTGACTGTCGGCGATCTTGTCGTGCGCGCAGAAGAAGCCGACATCAATGGCGCGACCGGCGAAATGGCGCTGCGCGGCAACGTTCGCATCACCAATCCGCAATGGATAGGACAGATACCGTGGGCGCGGTAGCGAGCGCGGTACTGCTCGCGAGCGTGGTTGTACTGGCGCAGGCGGAGAGTTGGCTCGATCGCCCGCTGTCGAACTGGAACACGCCGGGACGCGCGGTGCCCAGGGCGGCACCAGAAAACGAAACGATTGCCGCGATTGCGGAGCGCTGCAAACTCCCCATACTCCGACGCACAACGGGAGAGAGCGCGCTGGCGGATGCGGGCTGGCTGCCCTTCCACATGTTCGATCGGCAGATCGTCGAACGCGACGTGGAGATTGTCGGAGGCCTTGCGGGCGCCGACGGCATGTGCCGCCCCTACAGGTTCAACGTGTTCGTCTTCGTGAGGGGAAAGCTGGCTGGCACGCTCGCCCCCGCGGAGATGGCCTCACGGAGCGACGGCAGCATCGGCGGCGCCATCCGGCTTGCCGGCGACGATACAATCGCCGCCGAGTTCGCGCGCTACTCCGAGCCCGATCCTCTCTGCTGCCCGGCCGCGCGTGTCACCGTCCGATACCGGATTGACCGCGAGCCGACTCCGCCAGTGGTCGTGCCGGTTGCCATCCTGCCCACACGGCGATAAGCCCTCTGGCGAGATTTTTGCTGGGTAACCCGGCATGGGTATGAATAGACAGCTCCAGCAGTACGCCACGCGCAAGGCCACACGCAGACTCACACGCGCCGTCCCTTGGTTCGGGGCCATTATTGCGCTGCTGACACTTGGCGCGGCCATCCGCCGAAAGGGGGTGTTCGGGGGAACGCTCGACACGGCGCTCGACTTTACCCCGTTAGTCGGCACCGTGAAGAACCTGGCCGAGGTCGGCCGCGGACGCGACTTCATCCGCGACAGAGCGAACAGTTAAGACTTATTCGGGGGGAATGACCGCCGCGACCGGCGGGAGCCGGCCCACTTTGCCGGCGACGATCTCCATTTGTGCAAGCGTCGTCGAATTTGTGCGCACCCAGCACACGCTGTACACATCCTTTTTGCAATTGCGCTGTACGCAGCGCCGCAATAATCACGAACTCGAATGAATTGGCCAAGGGAGAGCGATTGATCATCGTTTGTCGCCTTGCGCGTTTCTGCGCCCCTCTACCGTGATTGCCTGCGGTGTCGTCCCGCGAAGAACCATGAACGTCATAACCGCCGCCATCGTGGCGAGGGTAGAGATAAGTAGGAGGATGGACATAGCCTCTCCGCTGAATTTCGGGTGACTGGGTACTTCGGGAGGCTGTGCTTACCTGGCACTCGCGACGCGAGGGCGGCAGCAGGCTCGGAAAGTAAGTAGGTTGTGATTATAGCCTAGAAGCGAGATCAGTTGGTGTTTTCGATTCGCGCGCGCAGCGACCTCAGATCCGACGAAACCGTATCGAGCTCAATCGACGTGGATTCGAGCTTTTCTGCCTCGGACCGCACGAATCGGCTGTAGGGCGCGATACTGGTGCGAATGCGCTCGGTGGCGCGCACGATTTCTTTTTTAAACTGTGCCCGCAAGGCCTCGCCAAGGCGCTGCCGCACTTCCATGATCTTGCGGCGCATCTCATCCTTACCCTTTTTTCGTTTGGCAGGAATGACGAAGAACCCGACCGCGGCGACAACTGAGGCCATCACGAGACCCGTGACGTCGGCCGCGGCCGTCGACGCGGCAATCGTGACGATCGCTCCGAGTCCCAGCGCACCGGCACCAACCGCGGCAGCGGTCGCGACCGCGTTCCGGGCGCCGTCGGCGAGCTCGCTGGCTTCCTTCTGGCGGTCGTAGCCGTCCACGACCTGCTGGGCCTCGCGACCGACGGAGTCGATCATGCGGCGGCGATCGAAGTGGAACCGCTCGGTGTCGGGGTTGTCGATTAACTGCCCGGCATACTGCTGGCGCCGCTTGGCGAGATGTGCGGTCACTCCCTGCCAGTGGCGCAGGTCGGCGTCGATCATCCAGTCGATCAGCTCGCTGACTTTCCGCTCGATCTGCTGCGGTGCAGTCGGCGACCACCTGCCGCTCGAACGCCTCCTGCACGCGGCTGCGATTCAGCAGGTCCATCACGCGTCCGATGCGCATGGTGTCGTCGAAGAAATGATTGCCGCGCCGCTCCATCTCGAGCAGCACGTTCTCGACATCGGCCATCCGCAGCTCGAAGTCGCGCTCCATGTCGCGCTGATACAGGCCGAGCTGACTTTCGACCTGCGCGAGCGTGGCGACGTCCTCTTTGAGCAGCGCCTGACGGTCACCCAGCGAGGCGCGCTGACGGTCAGCCACCGCCATCGCGACGCCGAGCGGGTTCAGCAGCTTGAGCTGCGCGCGGCCCGACGCGTTCAGTGTGGTCGCCACGTAACTCTCGAGAGCCTCGAAACCGCTGGCCGCCCAGACCGCCGGCTCGCCGCTCTTGGCGCGGAGCGCCAGCTTCGCGCTGACGAAGAAGATCTCGGGCTCGAAGCCGAGGAGGGACTTGGCGTTGTCTCCGACGAACGATCGAATCTCGCCGACTTGCGCCGGGCCTTCGAGGATGTCGCTCTTGTTCACGACAATGATGATTTTCTTGCCCCAGCTTCGAATGTGCTCCATGAAGCCGCGCTCCGTCTCGGTGAACGGACGATCGGCTGAGGTGACGAAAAACACGAGGTCGGAACGAGGAATGAACTCCGCGGTCATCGTCTCGTGCTCGCGGATAATGGCATTCGTGCCGGGAGTGTCGACGATGCGGATTTCGCGCAGGAGGTCGATGGGCGCCTTGATGACGAGAAGATTGGCCTGACGAACGGTCTGCTCCGGGTGGTCGCCGTGCTCCAGCACGGTAATGACCGCCGTCGTCGGCGTGACCCCTTCCTTCATGCAGCGGCTGGCCGACGAGCGCGTTGATGAACGCGCTTTTGCCGGCATTGAACTCGCCGACGACGACGAGCAGGAACAGCTCGTCGAGCTGGGCGATCGACTCGTCGAGCGCTTTCTGCTGGTCGTCGGCCGCGTCGATCCGTGCGAGCGCGGTGCGCAGCCTCATCAGCAAGGCCCGCTCCTCCCGAAGAAGAGCGTCCTGTTTGCCGGAGAGCACGCGGGTCAGCACAAGGCGGGGGGATGCACGAATCAGACCATGTGGGTCAAATCAGTCGTTAGTCGGCAGTCGTTAGTCGGCAGTCGGCAGTCGGCAGTCTCAGTCAGCAGTCTTAGTCAGCAGTCGTGGGTGGTGACTCGGACTGCGGACTGACGACTGAGACTGCCGACTGGCGACTGCCGACTGCCGACTGGGACTACCGGGCATCATAGGGAATCTCGCGAAACATCGGCAGCCCCGCAGCCGCGATGATATCGGTCAGGCCGCGTGCGCGCATGGAACTCCATGCCGTCCCGGTTGATCACCACCGTATTCGGATAACTCCCGGCCAGCCGCCGGAATTCGGCGTCGATCAGCCGGAACCGCCTCACCATCACCTCGGCCGTCTCGTGCGGGCGGTTTCGCAGCTTGATGTGCTTCTCGATCGTGTCGACGCTCGAGGTCAGCACGATGACCCGCTCGGGATTCCACCAGTCGCCGATCGACAGCACCTCGCGCAGCGCCGGGTGATCGTCCGGCGGATATTCGGCCATGTGCGCTTCGAGGGTGATTCGGGCCCCCTCGAAGAAGATCACACGATCGGGGCGGTCGTGCTCGCGCGGCGTCGCGATAATTCGCGTCGTAGATGCGCGCGAAGTACTCGGTGACGCCGACGGCATTCCTGCCCTGCGGCGATGTCCTCGAGCATGCGGGCGGCCCACACGCCCTCTTCACCTTCACCGTAGGTGCCGTTGTGATAGAGGTCGCCGAGCTGCCGGATCAGCGTGCTCTTTCCGATGCCGGGACCGCCGACGATGGCCACGCGCATCAGATGTCGCCGCTCACGACGCTGGTGACTTCCCGGCTTCCTTCCCGGACGATCACCGCGCGAGGCGCGAAATCACGCCGGCGCATGCGGTGCTCGAGGCGCGCCAGCATCTCAGACGAGATCTCGGCGAACAACGGCAGCCGACTCAGAAATGACGCTCCGGAATTCATCAACGCGGGCATCTTACAACAGCAAAGTCGCGTATCATGTGAAGCGACATGAATCAACCGATGACCCGGCGATCGGCTCACGACGTCGGTGATGCGTGGACGACGGTCGACGCCACCGAAATGTATGAGATTGCCCGCTGGGGGCAAGGGTACTTTTCGATAGGCGAGAACGGTCACGTCAAGATTCACCCGACGAAGGAGCCTGAGCGCTCGATCGACTTGAAGCAGCTGGTCGATCACCTGCAGCTCAGGGGCATCAGCCTGCCGACGCTCGTGCGGTTTCGGGACATCCTGCGGCATCGCCTGCAGGACATCTACGAGGCGTTTCAAGCCGCCATCACCCAGCACGAATACACCGGCAATTACGTGTGCGTGTATCCCATCAAGGTGAACCAGCAGCGCCAGGTCGTCGAGGAAGTTTTCAATTTCGGAAAACCGTTCAAGTTCGGGCTGGAAGCGGGATCGAAGCCCGAGCTGATGGCCGTGGCGGCGCTGGCCGACAACGACACCCCCATCATCTGCAATGGATTCAAGGACGCCGAGTTCATCGAGCTGGCGATGCTGGCGCAGAAGATCGGGCCGCAAGATCATTCCCGTGGTCGAGAAGTACACCGAGCTCGATCTGATCCTGGAGATTGCCGAGCGCGTGGGAGTGCGGCCGAACATCGGCATGCGCGTGAAGCTGGCGGCGCGCGGGGGGGGCCGATGGCAGTCATCCGGCGGGTACCGATCGAAGTTCGGGCTGACGGTTGCGGAGATTCTGCAGGGGCTGAACGAACTGAAAACGCGCGGGATGGAAGACTGCCTGCAGCTGCTCCACTTTCACCTCGGCAGCCAGATTCCCAACATCCGTATCGTCAAGGGGGCGCTCAACGAAGCCGCCCGCGTATACGTCGAGCTGGCCCAGGCCGGCGCCGGCCTTAAATATATGGACGTGGGCGGAGGCCTCGGCGTCGACTACGACGGCTCGCAGACCAACTTCGAGTCGAGCGTCAACTACACGCTGCAGGAGTACGCCAACGACGTCGTGTATCACCTGCAGACGGTGTGCGACGAAGCCAAGGTGGCGCACCCGACGATCATCTCCGAAAGCGGGCGCGCCATCGTGGCGCATCACAGCCTGCTGGTGTTCAACGTCCTGGGCGCGTCCGGGTTCGGCACCGACGAAGTGCCGTCCGCCGCGACGCCCGAGATGGAGCGGCCGCTGGTCGATTTGATCGAAACGCACACGAGCCTGAACGTGCGCAACGCCCTCGAGAGCTATCACGACGCGCAGCAGGCGCTCGACATGGCGATCAACATGTTCTCGACCGGCTACCTGCCGCTCATCCAGCGCTCCCAGGCCGAAAGCCTGTATTGGGCGATCTGTATGAAGCTGCAGAAGCTGGTGAAGACGATGGAAGAGGTGCCGGAAGACCTGCAGCACCTCGACGAGTCGCTCTCAGACACGTATTTCTGCAACTTCTCGCTCTTTCAATCGGTGCCCGACAGCTGGGCCATCAAGCAGCTGTTCCCGATCATGCCGATCCACCGGCTGAACGAGCAGCCGACCCGCCACGCGGTGCTCGGCGACATCACCTGCGACTCGGATGGCAAGGTCGATCAGTTCATCGATCGCCGCGACGTCCGGCGCACGCTGCCGTTGCACGCATTCAACGGCTCGCCCTATTACCTGGGCATCTTTCTCGTCGGCGCCTACCAGGAGATTCTCGGCGACCTGCACAACCTCTACGGCGATACGCACGCCGTGCACGTAAGCCTCGACGCCGACAACCGCGTCGTCCTCGACACCGTTATCAAGGGGGACACGGTTCGCGAGGTGCTGTCGTACGTGCAGTTCGATGGGGATGCGCTGATCAGCAAGCTGCGGGCGGATGTCGAGACCGCCGTGCGCGACGGACGCCTCGACTATGAAGAGTCCGGCCGACTCGTTCAGTTCTTCGAAGACGGGCTGCACGGGTACACGTACCTGGAAGAACGGAAAACCTAGACTAGCTAGCGCCCGACCGGGCGTGTGCTCATCGGTCGGATCGTATCGAGTTCGTCGTAGATGACCTGCGCGTTCGAGCGCAGCCGTGGCTCGGCTGGCGCAGTGTAGCCCTGATACTTGGCCGGGATCGTCCAGGTTTTCACGATGTCCTCGACGCTCTTCCCTTCCTTCCTCGCGGTCCGCATGACGTCGGCGAACTCGCGATTGAACGTCGCGTACTCCTCCAGCTCGGGCATCGTCATGTTCGCGCTGTGGCCGGTGATGACGGTGTCCGCCACTTTCCTGAACGTTCTGTGCGCTTTCGCGATCGTGTCTCCGATCTCGAGGCCGCTGCCGCCATTGTTGGCGTCGAGCAGCGGAAGGTTTTTGCCCGAGACGATGTCCCCCGCCGTCACCACGCGCAACGCCGGAAACACCACCCACGCATCGCCATTGGTGTGACCGCGGCCAAGATGGTCCAGGTCGATTCGATCGGGCCCCTTCAAGAGCGTCATGCGGTTCTTGAAAGTCCGCTTCGGCAGGCCCTTGCCGCCGTTCTGCTCGAATATGTTCGGCGCGGGCGGCGCCCCCGGCTTGCTGATTCCGGACACGGGCTTCATCGTCTTCATGTTCGTCGCGGTGTTCTCCTGCACCACGATATCGACCGTCGCCGGGAACTCGACGTTGCCGCTGACGTGATCGCCGTGCGTGTGCGTGTTGATGATGGTCGTGATCGGCTTCGCGCTCAGCTCCTGAATCTTCGCCAGAATCGGCGCACCCCAGCCCGGGTTTTTCGTATCGACTACCGTGATGCCGTCCGACTGAACGAACACGGTCGTGTTGCCGCCGCCGCCGGCGCCTTTGAGGATGAAGAGGTTGTCCTTGAGCTTCTCGACCTCTACGACCATGGGCTTCTGCTCACCTTGCTGTGCGACGACATACGAGATCGTGCCGGTGGCGAGAAGAGCTGTGAGCACTACGATACGTTTCATACCGCCCCTCCAGAGAAGAATACCCGTTGCACGAACCAGAACGCGCCGGCGAGCATCACGATGATGGATCCGGCGAATACCAGCCGCCGACCAGCAGCGTCACTTCGCGATCGAATCCAGATGAACAGCGACGCGATGATTATGACGAAGACAACCTGCCCAATCTCGACGCCCACGTTGAACGCAAAGAGCGTCCAACCGAGCGCCCGGTTCGGCAGATCCATGTCGCGCAACACGTTCGCAAATCCGAACCCGTGAATCAGGCCGAACGCAAACGCGATCCACGCCCGGGTGTCACGCCCGCCGGCGCTGACCAGCAGGTTGTCCGCTCCGACAAACACGATGCTGAGCGCAATCGCCGGCTCGATGGCGTTCGCCGGCGGCATCACCATGCCAACCGCGGCCAGCGAGAGCGTAATGCTGTGGGCTATGGTAAACGCGGTGACGACGACCAGCAACTGTTTCAGCGTCCCGCCGAGCAGCAACAGGCCAGCCAGGAAGAGCAAGTGGTCAGGGCCTATAAGGATGTGGTGCACCCCGGCCGGGACGAACTTCTGCAGCACGGCCCATGTGCCCTGTCTCGTGCCGGCAAAGTACTCGAAGGCCATGCGGTCCTTGTCGAGAATGACCTGGGCGGTGAGGGCGCCACTTTCGTAGACGTTGAGAAACGTCTTGTGCTGCGGGTCGTACCAGGAACAACCGCGTCACGACATCCAGCTTGCCGGCCGGCCGATCCAGCACATAGTAGGCGCGAAGACGAACCGATTGCCGATCGGCCAACGCTTCTGGCGCCGACCAAATTGGATTCGTTAACTTGTTCCCGTCGGCCGATAACGTCAGACGTTCACTCACGAGCGTTGCGATCGCGCTTCCCTGCCCGCTGAGCGTATCGCTGCGCAGGAGTTGCTCGGGCGGCTCGATCTTCAGGTCGTGGGCGAGATCGAAGGTATGAGCGACGACGGTCAGCTCGATGCCGGACGGTTGGACGCGGATGTCGACGTAGGTGAAGGGTACTGGATGAGCATCGACGGGCATGCCCGTCGAACCGAGCCACGCAAACGCCAGTAAAGTCCGACGCACCACATTCATATCGATGAGCGCCGCCATGGTAACGTACAGGCCAATTACGATGGCGCTCTTCGAGAGCCTGCTCGCACTGCTGTTCGTCTCGATTCTTCTTTTGAAACTCTCCGGTCACATTGGTGCGCCGTACCCGACGATGCTCGCAGTCGCTGGCGCCTGCGTGGCCGCCCTGCCGTGGGCGCCCGAGCTCGACATGCAGCCGCGGCTGGCGCTCGCACTGTTCATCGCACCGGCTCTGCTCGATGCCGCCTACGATCTGCCGCTCCGCGAGCTGCGGCGTGACTGGTTTCCGTTGACGTGGCTCGCTCTTATCGCGGTTGTGCTCACGACCGCAGCGGTGGCGTGGGTGGCCTGGGCGTGGGAAGGCATGCCGCTCGCCGCCGCGATTGCGCTCGGCGCCATCGTTGCACCTCCCGATGCCGCAGCGGCGGCGGCCGTGCTCACGAAGTATCCCCTTCCACGCCGGACGATGGCGATTCTCCAGGGCGAAAGCCTGCTCAACGACGCCACAGCCCTGCTCATCTTCACGGCCGCCGTAGCAATTGCGAGCTGGCAGGAAACGTCCGTTGTCGACATGATCCCGAGCCTGCTCGTGGCTGCGCCCGGCGGCGTGCTTCTTGGTCTCGCCTTCGCGAAGCTGTACTTTCTACTGAAGCGCTGGCTGGGCCAGACGCTCACCGCGCGCGTCTCCGAGTTCGTTGTCACGTTCGGCACCTGGGTGGTTGCCGAACACCTGCACGTATCTCCCATCCTCGCAGTCGTGTCGTTCGCCATGACAGCTGCACACTACGGTCCAGAACGGCAAACGGCGCGGGACCGTGTGCATTCATACGCAATCTGGGAAGTTGTCGTGTTCGTTCTCAATGTGCTCGCCTTCCTGCTGATGGGACTTCAGGCGCGCACCATCCTGGCGCGGCTCGGCCGCGGAGAGCTATCGGAGGCGCTGTGGTTTGCCGTCATGGTCCTGGCCATCGTGATCGCGGTGCGCATTATCTGGGTCATGATCGGCACGCTGATCCCACGACTTTTTCATCGGAGAGATGCCTCAACCTCGACGACCACAAGGGAAGCGGTGATCATTTCCTGGTGCGGAATGCGCGGGCTCGTCACGCTGGCCACGGCATTTGCGCTGCCGTCAGGGTTCCCGCATCGCGACGTCATCGTCTTGAGCGCCTTCGTGGTCGTGCTCGGTTCGCTGATTTTTCAGGGCCTCACGGTCGGCCTGCTCATCAAGATGCTGAGGCTTGCACCGGACAACTCGCTGGAAGTCGAGGTCTCCAAAGCGCGCGGCGCAATGGTCGATGCCGCGCTGGCGAGCTTGAAGGATCGCACGAGCGAGTCCGCGGTTGCCTTACGCGCCGAATATCAGGCCATGCGCGATGTCGCCCGCGACCGCACCAACCCTCAGGCGGACACCGACCACGATCGGCTGCGCATCGACGCGATTGGCGTACAGCGCAATCTGCTTGCGGCATTGCGGAAGGAGGGAAAGATTTCGGACGATGCGTTCCATCGGCTGGAGGAAGAACTCGACTGGGCCGAGCTGCATGCATCGCCGCGCGAGGAATTGGAGATGCTCGATGCGTAGAAAGCGGTGGCCGGGCAAAGCCGAAGCCTCGCCCGGCCGCTTGAAACCTACGGACAGGTCGCCGAAACCATCTTCACGGATTCCACACTGAACTGTTGGTGAACGGCGTGGGCTCCTGCCGCGCCGGCTGCCGGTGCGGTCGTGCTCGACGTCGTCGAGCCGGCGCCCGTTTTAGCAGGTGACAACGTGCCAACGACCTCGACCTTGTGATTGGCGTGCGCTTTCAGATTGACCGACGCCGCAGGATCGAGATTGTACGACATCTTCGAACCCGAGGTTCCGACCGTGCTGGGCGATCGCGGCCCCTGCCTTCTGCGCGACTTCAGCATTCTCGAGAACCCACGTGCCCGCAGTCGTCCCCGGCTTGACACAGCCGGTGTAGGTGACCTTGTTTGATGCCATCGGCATCGAACTTTCTGACGGCCGCGCCGGCTGCTGCGCCGTAGCCGGTGGCGTCGTCGGGCGTGCAGTCTCGGGTTGCTGTGTCGCCGGTGGATTGTTCGCCGGCTTATCTGCTGTGGGCGCTTGCGCGGTGACGATTGCCGCGGTCATGCAAACGATTGCTGGTACGTCATAGAACGAACGATTCATCTGATCCTCCTGAAATTGCTTTTGATGTGCTTTCGGTGATGGATCAGTTGCAGGAAACAGGCCACGCGTTAATGCCAGCGAATATGCGAGGTGATGCGGAGGAGGGGCTGAAACTCGCTAGGCGGGAGAGAAAGTTTTACTCGATCTGTCAGTCGGTGACCACACCAGGTACTTTCCGAAACATTTCCGCGCGTAACGGCAGGATGAACGAGAAGCGATAGTCTCCGTTCATCCGCCCGATGGGAATGCCTACTAGACGGCCGTTCGCGTCGAGGACTCCCCCGCCGGACACGCCAGGGTGTCCGTCGGTCAGGCACGAGACAAGGCCGTTGTCCATCCGCTGGCCAACATACCCGGTGCTCACGATGATGCCCTTGGAATAGTCATTGCCCAGGCGGAAGATGGGCTCGGCGAAGTCATACGGGTACGCAACGTCGATTTCAAGAGGAGGCAGGTCGATCTCACCGCGCACTTTGAGAATCGCCCAGTCGCCGCGTATGCACCTCGACGTCGGCGGTACCGCTGTCAACGACAGTGGCAGCGAGCTCCTTGCCGCCGTGAAGGATCTTGACGGACGTTATCCGGCGCTCATCCGCCGAGTCATTCAGTGCGAGCACGCCGTGCTTCACCGTGATGAAATACCCGCCGCCCAGATACCCCGCCGTGCCATATCGGAGACTGCCCGACTGATCGTAGGCGTGCACCTGGACGAAGCTGGCGCGCCGCTCGCGCAGCACCCGAATCGGCACGAGCCCCATCTCGCGTTGAAGCTGGCCCTTGATTTCTGCCACCAGCGCGTCACGCGAAGCCGCGTCGGTCGCACCGCGCTCGAGATTCGCATCACCAGCGGTCCCGAGCGGCCGAAGTGCGTCCGCAGCGGCCGCGTCCGTTTCGTCGCGCGTCAGACGGTCGCGCAGCGCCGCGATCGCCTCGTTGTTGTCGGTAATGCGCCGCTCGATACGACCGCGGGAGAACCAGGTGCCCATGGAGAATCCAAAGCACACCATGGCCACGCAGAGGGTCAGGAGACGCGCAACGCGCACACGCCGGAAGATTGGCATATTGTCGGGAATCTAAGCGCTGGGGGCAGCGGTTAGTGAGACCTCGAATGTACGGCCTCGCACTTAGGGTGTCAAGGTAAACTCCGGCGCATGCGGCAATTCGTGCGCGCGGCGATCGCGATTCTGCTCATGACTGCACCACTGGCCGCGCAGCCTGTGGCGGCTCCAGGCGTTCATCCGATTTCCGGCCGCCGCTTCGCCAGCGTCATGGGCTGGCAGGGGGCCGACTGGCTCGAGCGATCGGAGCGGGCGTTCGAAGAGGAGCCTGACCAGGCGCTCGACGCGCTGGGCACGCTGACGGGGCTGACGGTCGCCGATGTCGGCGCCGGGTCCGGATATTTCACCGTTCGCCTTGCCGCGCGAGCCGGAGCCAGGGGGCGCGTCTACGCGAACGACCTGCAGCCCGAGATGCTCAAGATGCTTGCGGCGCGCGTTGCGCGCGAGAACATCGTCAATGTGACGCTCGTGCACGGAGCGATCGACGACCCGAAGCTGCCGGCATCATCCATCGATCTGGTGCTGATGGTCGACGTGTACCACGAGTTCTCCGAGCCCCAGAAAATGCTCAGGGCCATCCGCACAGCGCTCCGGCCCGGAGGCCGCCTTGTGCTGCTCGAATATAGAAAGGAAGACCCGCCGTTCCCATACGGCCCGAACACAAGATGTCGGTCGCCGAAGCGAAGATGGAGCTGGAGGCCGAGGGGTTTACGCTCGCAAAGGTTGACGGGCGGCTTCCGAGGCAGCACATCCTGATTTTCACGAAGTAGAAGTAGGATGAGGACCGGGAAGGTTTCGATGTCAAAACCATCCAGACGCGATTTCATCGGCGCAACGGCCGTAACGGCCGCAGCCGTCGCGAGCGGCCGCCTCGGCCTGAATCCCGCCGCACAGACGTCGACGGCGCTGTCCGCCGATCCACTGGTGCTCGAGCTCGCCAACGAGGCGCTGAACGTGGCGCGCAGCAGCGGCGCGTCGTATGCCGACGTGCGCGTCGGCCGCTATCGGCGCCAGATCATTCAGACCCGTGAACGCCAGGTCTCCTCGGTTACAGACGACGAGTCGTACGGCCTCGGCATCCGCACCCTGGTCAAAGGCTGCTGGGGATTCGCCGCGACCAGCACGATGACGCGAGCCGGTGTGCAGAGTGCTGCGCGCGAAGCGCTGACGCTCGCGCGCGCGGCGGGCACGGTTCAGAGACGCCCCGTCGAGCTGGCGTCTGCGGCGCCCTCTATCGGCACCTGGATAACACCCGTCCAACGCGACCCGATTGACGTCCCGCTCGAGGAGAAGATTGCGTTACTTCTCCGCGCCAATGAGGCGGCGCTCAAGGTCAAGAACGTCCGCTTCGTCAACTCAGGCTTTCAATTGCTTCGTGAGGTGAAGACGCTCGTGACCTCGGAGGGCACGAACGTCACGCAGACCTTTATCCGGGTGGGACCCTATTTCAGCGCCACAGCCACCGGACCAGGCGACTTTCAAACGTATGAAGAAGAGCTCGCGCCTCGAGGACAGGGGTGGGAGTACGTCGAGTCGCTCAACATGCCCGGCAATGCCGAACGTTGGGCATCGATCGCAGCGGAGAAGCTCGCCGCGAAGAGTGTCGAGGCTGGACAATACGACTTGATCCTCGAGCCAACGAACCTGTGGCTGACGATTCACGAATCGATCGGCCATCCCACCGAGCTCGATCGCGCGATCGGTCAGGAGGCCAACTACGCCGGTACCAGCTTCATCGCGCCACCGGAAAAGACCATCGGTAAGCTGAAATACGGCCCGGAGTTCATGAACGTTCAGGCCGATCGCACGCAGCCCAGCTCGCTGTCGCGCGTCGCATGGGACGACGAGGGGGTGCCCGCCGACCAGTGGTTGATCGTCGACAAGGGCATCTTCAAGGACTACCAGACGACGCGCGAGCAGGCGAAATGGATTCAGCATCTCACCGGCGTATCGCGATCGCACGGATGCTCGTTCGCGGCATCGTGGGATGCCGTCCAGTTCCAGCGTATGCCGAATATCTCGCTACTGCCCGGCGAGCGCGACATCACCGTCGACGACATCGTCGCAGCGACCGACCGCGGCATCGTCATCCGGAATCGCGGGTCGTGGTCGATCGACAACCAGCGCTACAACTTCCAGTTTTCGGGGCAGTCGTACCACGAAGTGCGGAACGGCAAGATCGTGGGCATGCTGCGCGACGTCGCGTATCAGAGCAACACGCCGGTCTTCTGGAACTCGATGGACATGATCGGCGGCAAGTCGTCGTACTGGCTGGGGGGCTCGTTCAACGACGGCAAGGGTGAACCTTCCCAGTCCAGCTCGGTCAGCCACGGATGTCCGCCCTGCCGCTTCCGCAACGTGACGATCCTCAACACGGGACGGAAGGCATGACGCGCGAGGAAGCCAGGGCACTCGCCGATCGCGTGCTCGCGCTCAGCAAGGGCGCCGATCAGATGCGCGTCAACATCACGAGCAGCTGGGGTGGAAACACGCGCTTCGCCGACGCAAGCATTACCACGTCGGGCGGGGTGACGGATGTCACCGTCGAGGTGACAGTGACCGTTGGACGACGGCGCGCCTCTGCATCAACCAATGTGCTCGAAGATGCCAGCCTGCGGCGCACGGTCGATCTCGCCGCTCAGCTGGCACGCTTGTCTCCGGACGACGCGGAGCTGATGCCCGAACTGGGCGCACAGAATTACGCGATCGTGAACGCGTACATAGAGGACACCGCCAACCTGACGCCTGCGGCACGCGCCGGCGCAGTGCGGCGCGCCATCGACGGCACTGGGGGCAGCCAGATATTTTCAGCCGGTTTTCTCGATGCGCACGCCATCGCAGTGGCCGTCGCGACCAGCAACGGGCTGTTTGCCTTTCATCGGACGACGGACGCGGACCTGTCGATGACCGCGAGAACACCCGACGGCACCGGCAGCGGCTGGGCAAGCGCCGGATCGCGCGACTGGGGAAAGATTGACCCCGCTGCAATTGGACGGTCGGCAACGCGCAAAGCCGAGTCGAGTCGCAATCCGCAGGTCATCGAGGCGCGACCGATGACCGCCGTGCTCGAGCCGCAGGCCGCGAACGATCTCGTTCCTCTGCTGTCGGGCGCGCTCAACGCGCGCAACGCCGACGAAGGCCGCAGCGCCTTTTCGAAGCCCGGCGGCGGCACACGGGTTGGGGAAAGAGTGGTGGACGAGCGTGTCACGCTCTACTCCGATCCAGCCGATCCCGATCTGCTGGCCGTGCCCTTTGACGTTGAGGGATTTCCACTGAAACGGACCGTGTGGATTGAGAAAGGCGTGCTGAGAAATCTGTCCTACACACGTTTCTGGGCACAAAGGCAGAAGGTGCCGCCGACGGGCACGAACATCTACGACGGCAGCTCGAATGTCGTCGGCGGTGGGTTGAAAATGACGGGGGGCACCCGAACCACAGAAGAGCTTGTCGCCGGTTGCGAGCACGGCGTGCTCGTCACCCACTTCTTCTACATTCGATCGCTCGAGCCGCGGACGGTGCTCTTTACGGGACTGACGCGTGACGGCGCGTTTCTGATCGAGAAAGGAAAAGTCACGCGTCCGCTGAAAAATCTGCGCTGGAACGAAAGCCCGCTGCTGATGCTCAATCGTCTGGAGGACATCGGACGTCCGGAAGCGGTCGCCGCCGGCCGTCACATGCCGGCGCTTCGCATCAGGGACTTCAACTTCACGTCGCTCTCGGACGCGGTGTAGCTTTCAGCTCTCAGCTCTCAGCTACCACCTAACTCCCACCACCCACCACCTATCTCTTGGGCGCGTTGAAGCCCCTTTCAACCGTGTCGTTCGGATCGGTCGACACCGGATGGTCGCGCCAGAGCCATCGCATCATCTCAGGAAGGATCGGTCCACCCATGCGCTGGCCGTGCGTGTTCATTCCCCACGTGTAGTTCAGGTCGTAGCCTTTTTCCGTGAGGGCGTCCTTCAGCCGCACGTTCTGAACGAACCAATCACGCCGGGGATCGTAGGCGCCGCCACGCCCCGTGCCGCGGTTATCGTTTCGCCCGTCCTGAAGGAACACGCGCAGCGGCTTCTTCTCGCTCTTCCGGACGATGTCCGCATACGTGTCGCCGCCGCGATCGCCGAGGTTCACAAAGCTGCCGACAATGCTGAGCACTTTGCGGAAGTCATTCGGGCGGTGCCAGGCAACCGTGAAAGCGGCGATGGCGCCGGAGCTTGCGCCGCCGATGCCATGGCGCTCGGGATCTTTCGAGATGTTGTACTCCTTGTAGAGTGCAGGCATCAGCTCGTCGACGATCACACGCGCGTAGCGATCGTCGAGAGAGTTGTATTCCGTCGGCCGGTTCGTATCGCGATCGCCCCAGTTCCGCGGCGTCGGCTCGGGCTGCTCCGGCGTTCGGCCTGGATTGATGAACACCGAGATCATCACCGGGATTTCGCGCCGATAGATGAGGTTGTCGAGCACGTTCGGCGTGCGCAGGACGCCGTCCATGTCCTTGAAGGCCTGGCCGTCCTGAAAAATCATCAGGCTGGCGGGAATCGCGCGATCGTACTGCGCGGGGACATAGACCCAATACGTGTGTTGCGTTCCCGGATACGCCTGGCTGGGCAACGTAAATGGCCCGCGCACTTCCCCCTTCGGAACGCCTTCGTGCGACTGCGAATCGGGACCGATCATGTAATACGCGTTCATGTCGGGCCCTTGCGGCGGCGGCGCCTGCGGCGGTGTTGCCTGAGGCTGCTGCGCCTGAGGCACGGTCACTGCCATCGCCGCTCCCATCACCAGCAGAACTGCCCCCACAAATGATTTCTTCATGCTCGTTCCTCCATCTCAGCTCTCAGCTCTCAGCTCTATTTAGGCGCGTCATACAAATGATTGAGCGACGGCATCGTGCTGTTCGTAAGCCGGCAGTTCAGACCTTCCTTGCCCCAGAACTGCGGCGAATGAAACGTGCCCGGCACCGCGTAGATGATGTCGCCCTGCTGAGCGATGATGGCGGTTTTCTCATCACCTTCGAACACCCAGCGCAGCTCGCCGAGCATCACCAGCCAGGCCTCGGCCGTGTCGGTGTGGAGATGTCCGCGGTCCCCTTTCTCCGTCGGAAAGGAGGCGGGCCGATAGCCACAAATGAAGTTGCCGCGCGCGCGATTGGCACGGATGGCTTCCTGCGTGAAGTTTTTCTTCGTCGCGTTGCGCTTCTCGAGCTCGTAAACATTGACGTGATACGGCCATGGTTTGCCGCCGTTACCTTCGTTGTACACATCGAGCGGATTGAGGCCCGTGCCCAGGGTGACGGGCACGTATTCGACGCCCTTCGGAGCGGTGGCGGGCTTTGTCTCGAAGACTGGTGTAGACGCTGGCCCCAGCGTCACTTCGTAGCGAATCGCCGGTGCAGCGCCGACCACCTCGAGCGAGTGCAGGAGGCGCTCGGGGACGAAGATGTACGACCCTTTCGTGGCGTTGATCGTTTCAAATGATCGGTCGCTCTTCTCGACCTCGAAACGAATCTCACCCTCGAGCACGGCGAACCAGGCGGCCGAATCCGGATACATCCGGCGCTCGTGCCTCGTGCCTGCCGGCTCCTGCACGAGGAACGACACCGAGTTGCCGTCGTTGATCACAGGTTCGCGCCAGCTCGTGTGCCCCTTGTGTTTCGCTTTGACGTCTGCAAACCGCGTCACCGGCTTCATCGGCGCCTTGTATTCTCGGACGATGGGCTTGGGATAGAAGAGGACGCGCGGTGTTTCCTGGGCGGAGAGCGTTGCGGAAAGCAGAAGCAGCGATGCGACGAGAAACCGCATAATGTCCCCCTTGAGGCAGGGCTAAAGCCCTGCGCTACCGGTAATCGCAATTCCGCACGATCCCCACGCGACCCACGATCCCTACGCGACCAACGATCCCCACGCGCCCTACGATCCCCTCGCCCCCCACGATCCCCTATTTCCCCGGCAGCATCACGACACCGACGAATGATGGATTCGGACCGACCGGTGTGGGGGTGCCCACCGGCTCGAGGGTTCCCTTGTTCTGATCGATGCGGTACACGGTCACGTTCGCGGCATCCTGATTGGCGACCAGCATGAGCGTGCCGGTCGGATCGATCGTGAAATTGCGGGGCCGCTTGATGCCGCGCGACTCGTGGCCGGCCAGCGTCATGCGCCCGTCTTCGCCGAGACGATAGATGACAATGCTGTCGTGGCCGCGGTTCGAACCGTACAGAAAACTGCCGGTGCGATGCACGTGGACGTCTGCGGCTGACGCACCGACTTTGTCGGCAGCGGCCGGCAACGTCGGCAGAATCTGCAGCTCGCGCAACAACCCGGTCTTCGCATCGTACGCAAATGCGGTCATCGTCAAATCAAGCTCGTTGATGACGTAGGCGAATCGTCCGTTCGGATGGAAGTCCATGTGACGCGGACCGGCGCCTGCCGCCGCCGCCATCTGCGGCGGGACGTTCGGTTTCATCCGCCCACTTGCCGGATCGAAGATCAACTGCGCGACCGCCGGCCCCCCCTTGAGCGGCACGAACACGAATCGATTTCCCGGATCGGCGCTGATCTGGTGCGCCATCGATCCCACGCCGAAATTCCGCGTGTCGACGGCGGCACCGAGGCGGCCGTCGGAGCCAATCGGAATGGACGCAATCGTCCCCTCTTTGAGGTCGCCGTAATTGGCCACGAGCAGCCAGCGGCCGGTCCTGTCAGTCGAGAGATGCGCGGTAATGCTCCCCGCCGACGGCACGTCGTTTACGGCCGTCAATCCCCCGGTCGCCTGATTGATCGCAAAGGACCGGACGCGGCCAGGGTCGGTCTCGTTCACGGCAAATAGAAATTTCGCAGCCGGATCGACCGCCAGAAACGACGGGTCCCGGCCGACAGTAGTCGTTGTGCCCGCCGGCGCGAGGGTCCCGCGCGACGTGTCGAGCCGGAAGACCGTAATCGCAGGTCGATAGCCCGACACGTACACAAATGGCACTCGCGGCTCTTGCGCCCACGTCAGGCTGGACACCAGGCCCGAGGCGAGCAGCACCGCATAAACAAAGGTGTTTCGAGGCATGAAAAGGTGGCGCTATGATACTCTTCCCGGCACAAATCGAAAGGATTCTCCAATGCGTGCAATCCGCTCAGCTCGTTTCCACCTTCGCGCTTCGCGCTCCGGCGGACAAGTCATCCTGTGGCTCGGCTGCGTGCTGGTGTTCTTCGCCGCAACGTACGCCGCAGATCGCTCACCCGCGAATATGGCCAACGCAGCCACGAAGTTTCTATCGTCGCTCACGCCCGACCAGAAGCAAGTCGCAGCGTATGCCTTCGACAATACGGCCGAGCGCGAGCGGTTCGGCTTCGTGCCGACCGAAATGCACGCGCGTGTCGGGCTCAGCATCGAGAAGATGACGGTGCCGCAGCGCGAGGCCGCGCACAATCTGCTGAAATCAGGCCTCAGCCAGAAAGGCTATATGACGACGACCGCGATCATGGAGCTCGAGACGCTCCTGAACGCGATCGAAAACCCACCGGGATCCAACCCCCCGAAACTCGAGCGCAATCCGCTGAAGTATTACGTCTGGGTGTTCGGCACTCCGAGCGCGAAGGGGACGTGGGGCTGGAAGGTCGAGGGCCACCATGTATCGCTCAACTTCACCGTGGTGAACGGCAGCATGGTGGCGTCGGCGCCGCACTTCTTCGGATCGAATCCCGCAGAAGTGATGGACGGTCCGAAGAAAGGCCTGCGAGTCCTCGGCTACGAGGAAGATCCCGGCCGCGAGCTCGCGATGTCATTGACAGACGCGCAGCGCGCAAAGGCGGTCTTCAACACCACGGCCCCCACTGACATCGTGACGCGCGCCGAATCGACGGTAAAGCCGCTGTCGCCTGCCGGCATCGCCGCAACCGAGATGCAGCCGAACCAGCGCGAGATGCTGATGCGCATCATCGATGCGTTCACGGCCGTGATGGCCCCCGATATCGCCGCCGATCGCATGGCGGCGCTCAAGAAGGCCGGCCTCGACAACATCAGCTTTGCCTGGGCCGGAGAGCTCGAGCGCGGCAAGAAGCACTACTACCGGGTGCAGGGGCCCACGTTCCTCATCGAGTTCGACAACACGCAGAACAACGGTAATCACGTCCACTCCGTCTGGCGCGACTTCAACGGCGACTTCGGACGCGACCTGCTCAAAGAGCACATGACCAGCGTGAAACACTAGCGCTGAATCACGACAGAGCAAAGAGCAGCGAGCAAAGGGCAGAACCCGCTCTCTGCTCTCTGCTCTCTGCTCTCCCCTACCCGTTCACTCGAATCCTGAACTTCAACACTGCTTCCGCGCCCGGCTCGACCGGCACGATGAACTGCGCCGCAAAGGCCGCGGTCTTCGTCCACTTGTGCGTCGCGTGCAGCATCCGCCATGTGGCGGCGCCGACGGGCTCGTTCACTTCGACGGTAATCGGCGTCGTCTTGCGGTTGCGCAGCGTGATCGCGTATTCGATCTCATATACGTTGGCGGCGATCTTCTCGAAATCGACCTGATTGCGCTCGCACACCACGTCAAAGGCGTTTCCAATCTTCAGGTTCAACACTTCGTCTTTCGGCGTGTGCTGGATGCGATCCTCGCCGACGAACTGCACGCCGCCGTTCGAGTCCGACTGATACACACGCACGGTGCCGGATGGCATCGGCATGCCGAGACCGCCCTTCTCCTCGTTCTTGAACTGATAGAAGACCTCGACCGAGTCCTTGATGGGCGCGCCGGGGCGCGCGTTGTTGTGGTAGTAGAACTGGTTGCCATTGACGACATATCGCTTCACGATCGGAAAACCGGTGCCGGACAGCATGCTCACCTGCTTCGTTTCGTTGTTGTTGATGGTCGTCTTTCGACCCAGCGTGTAGAGGTGATAATCCGAGAACGCCTCCTGTGCCATCGGCGCGGCCGCGGCTTCGCTGCGCCGGGCCATGGCATCGGCGGTGATCATCGTGTTGAACCTCTCGCGCACGCGATTGAGCTCGCCGGCTACCAGTTGCAGCTTGGCGTTCCGGAACGCGGTGCCGCTGCCGTTGGTCAGGGTCACCCATCCATCGATGTCGCCGGCCTTGTCGTCGCGCCCCACCGTCAGCACATAGTCGGCGTTCCATGAGAGCTTCCCTGCGAGATACGCCGCCTCGACACGGTGCCGGGTGCCGCCGCCGTTATCGAGCGTCCAGATGAGCGTTGGCCGGGTGAAGAGTGAATCCGGCAACTCGGGGAACCGAATGTGATCGGCGTGCAGGCCCGTGACGATCTCGCCGTTGATCCGCCACACGGGCTGATTGTTGTAGCTGAGCAGACGGGCCGTCACTTCTTCTTCCTCCGTGGTGCCGTTCACCTGCCGGCTTCGCACGAGCGTAACATCGCGGCCTACGTATTTGCGCAGCAGCTTCTCGGGCTCCAGCAGATCGTACTCGTAGTTCTGCTCGAGTACGCTGACGCGCGTCGGCTCACTGAGCGACCGGAAATGGACGGTCGCAGGATTGACGGTCGCCGCGATGTCCATGAAGCTCAGATCGAAGGTCCCTCGCGGCAGCTCCAGATTCCGCACGTCGCGTACGAGCGCGATGTCGGAGTTATAAACCGTGACGTTGAGATCGACCTGATCGTCGAGGGTCGTCGAGCCTTGCGTCCGCCGACGCTCGTCTGAATCAGGCGAGCTTTGGCGAGACCTCGCCGAAGCATCGCGAAGGCGGGCCGAGGCAGCCTGAACGGGTTGGACGCTCACCCCATCGCTCGCGACGAACACCGCAAGCGCTCCGCACACCAAAACAGCGAGAGATAGCCTGACCATGACAGCTCCTTTGAATAGCGGGACTCTGCCCCACTGTTCTTAGAACGGAGCCGCGGATTTCTCTTGCACGCGCGTCCAGGAGACGCCGCCGTTGGTGGTGTAAAACTCTGTACCGTCAGAGGATCTGACGACCGCGCGGGCGGAGTCGACGGCGCGGATGTCGGCTATCGATGGGGCGGGAGATGTTGTCCGCGTCCAGGTGCCGCCGCCGTCAGTGGAGCGCTCCACCACGGCAGGCTCGATAATCCGCCAGCGCATCTGCGTATTCGAGGGGGAGACTGATTCGGTTGTCGCCGTCAGCCTGCCGAGAGCCGACCGACGCGCCGTTGCAGTCGTGACCGCCGTTTCCGCAACCGCATTGGAGCGCTCAGCCGCCGGAGCCCCCAGCGCGGCGTCTGCTGACGGTGCCGCAGCCGGTGCACTAAAAGTTTCCGGCGCTGCCCGCTCGCGTCTGAACTCGTCGCGCACCGCGAGCTGTTTCTCGTCGGCCCGCTGCTGAACCTGTTCTTGCTTCTGCGGTTCGGGGTTCTGGGTGCTGGGTGCTGGGTTCGGGTTCGACGCGCTGGGTTCTGGGTTCTGGTTCGGGTTCTGGGTTCCGGGTTCGGGATTCACTTGCCGGTCCATCGTTCCAGCGTCGAGAGTCACGGATTCGCGACCGCGCGCTGGTTCGACCGGCGTGATCGGCCGATCGGGCACAACAATCCAGATGATGACTGCAGCGGCCGCAGCGGTCAGCGGAGCGACCCAGCGGAACACGCGCATCGGGGTCCACGCATGTTCGGCCGCTGCCGCCGGGGCGCTGCGTTCCATCGCGGCGAGCACCGCCATGCAGCGCGAGCAGCTCGAGGCATGCAGCTCGACGTCAGATGCCGCTTTGGCGCCCATTCCCCCATCAACCCACGCGGCGAGCGTCTCCGTATCGGGACACCCATCGGGCGTCACTGGTGCGGTATGACGGAGCGCCGGGCCGATCCATTTATCGTGTTCGCCGTTGCTGCCCATTGGTTCCTTCTTCATTTAGAACGATCCGGTCTCGATTTCTTGCGCGTGACGGTCCGGCTGAAGCCGGACACTACCTGCTGAACATCTCGTCCAGGCTGGTCGCGCCGACATCCTCGACGGCGCACTCGAAACACCGGGCAATCTCCGCAGCTTTCAGTCCGCGCGTGCTGAGGTCTCGTTCGACGCTTTCGCGGACGGTCTTTCGCGTTCGCGCAAGCTGCCGCGAGGTGGTGGCCTCGTGTTCTTTCAGCAGCCTGCCGGTCTGTGCCAGGGTCAGCTGCTGCGCGTAGTAGCAGCCCAGCCGCAATCGGTCCCGCGGCTCGAGCGCCGCCACCGCGATCGCAAGCGCCGAACGCAGCATACCGACCAATCGCAGGCAATCGGGGTCGGCAGCTTCGGAGGATGCGCGGCCGGGCAATTCATCCGGCAGCGAATCGGTCCGGCGATCGACCCGAACGCGGTCGACATGCCGCTGGGCGAGCACAGCGCGAAGCCAGGTGGCAAGGCTGCTGCGGCCGTGAAAGTAGCGCAGAAGCGACTGGCGCGCGCCGCCGCGGTGGTCGAGTCCGTAGAGGTCGGCGTACAGGGAGTCGGCAAGCTCTCGAGCCCTGCCCGATCGATCGAGCGCGTCGGCGGCGCGATAGAGGCCAGGCCTCATCTCCAGAACGAAGTGGTCCCATGCACCGCTGTCACCGAGGGCACAGGCACAGGCCAGCGCGAGATCCTCGAGGTGTAGCGAGGCCAGATATCGAGATATCTCGCGGGGCTTGGGGTCGGCGCCGGAGAACGCCTTGGCGCAGCTGGTTTCGAGCGCAGCCGCAAATGCCGCCTGCGGCAGATGCCAGCGCTCGGCCTTCGCCTCGCCGTAGAGTTGCTCGGCGACCACAGCATCGATACGCGTGTTCGAATCGGCCCTCACGATCGTTTATCCGGGTGTATAACTGAAGCACAAACATAGCGCATCGCCTGTTTTTCACCCAACGGGTGACACATTGCCTAGTCTATCGACCCCGATCAGCGAGCTCGGCGCCGAATACGATGTCGTCGTCATCGGATCGGGCTACGGCGGCGCCATTGCCGCATACCGGATGGCGCAGCGGTCCCACCGGCTGTCGTCAACCGGCCGTTCCCGATTCTCGGTGTGCCTGCTCGAGCGCGGGCTGGAAAAGCGACCGGGAGACTACCCGACTTCGTTTGCCCGCGCGCTCACTGAGATCCAGGCCGACACGAGGTTCGGGCACTTCGGCTCCCGGACCGGACTCTTCGATATCCGCACCAATCCGGAGGTGAGCGTGCTCGTGGGGTGCGGCCTTGGCGGAACCTCACTCATCAACGCGGCGGTCATGCTCGAGCCCCATCCCAGCGTGTTCGAGAAGCCCGAGTGGCCGGAATCCCTCAGCAGTACCGGGAGTTCTCACCAAGGAATTCGATACCGTACGCCGGAAACTTGGGGTCACCACACTCCCGAATCACATCTCGCTGGATAAGGTGACGTGGCTGCAGGACGCGGCGGCGCTCGTCCAGACTCGGGCAGAGCGGGTGCCGCTCGCCGTGTCATTCTCGACGAAAGTCACACACGGTGTGCAGCAGCAGCGGTGCGTGCTGTGCGGCAATTGCATCACTGGCTGCAACCACTCGGCAAAGAACACCGTAGCCATGAACTACCTGCCTGGCGCCGCCAGATTCGGCGCTCAGATATTCTGCGGCGCGGAAGTTCGCGCCATCGAAAAGACAGGACATGATGGATGGCAGCTGCACATTCGTCTCACCGATCACGCATTGCGCCCGTTCGACAGACCGGAGCTCACGGTTCACGCCCGCGTGGTGTTTCTGTCGGCCGGTACATTGGGCACAACCGAAATCCTGCTTCGATCCCGCGCGCGCTACCGTCTCTCGATGTCGGCCCGGCTCGGAGATCGCTTTTCCGGCAACGGCGACGCGATTGCTTTCGGTTACAACGGCCCGCATCCGGTCAACGGTATGGGCTACAGCTCAACTGTTCCTGACGACGCGGCGGTCGGTCCAACGATCGCAGCGATGATTGACGACCGGCCGCACGGTGCGATTATCCAGGAAGGCGCCATTCCCGGCGCGCTGGGCGTGGTGCTCCGGGTTCTGGGTCCTGTCGTGGCTCGCGTCACGCAATCCAATCCGTCAGGGATGGCGGGTTGGAAGGGCGAGGCCGACAGCTTCCTTCGCGGCGTGCGGCGCGGCGCACTGCGGCAGACGCAGACGTACCTGGCCATGGCGGTCGACGACGGCAGCGGCGAGATGTTATTGCGCGATGACCGGCTCCGCATCAGATGGCACAACGCCGGTTTTCAAGACGTGTACAGGAAAATTGCCGCGCGGCTCAATCAGCTCACGCGAGCGATGAAAGGGAGCTACGTCGTCAATCCGTTCTGGACTCGCATCTTTGGCCGTCGTCTCATGACGGTTCATCCGTTGGGCGGATGTTGTCTGGCGGACGCTCCCGCGACCGGTGTGGTGAATGCCGACGGCCTCGTGTTCGATCCAGCATCCGGGGATGTGCACGAGGGGCTCTATGTGTGCGACGGGTCGATCGTGCCGCGCCCTCTGGGCGTCAACCCGTCACTCACGATTGGCGCACTATCCGAACGGATCGCGACGCGCGCCGCTGACGCATGGGAGCACAAGCTCCGATCGCCGGCACGGAAAATCCACGGGGTGATGCCAACGATCCCAGCCCTCCGTTATGCGGAGCGCCTGCGGGGCCGTCTGTGGCTGTCGCGCGGAGACGGCAGCGCCCTGTACAACACGCGTTTCGAGCTGGTACTGCACATCTCGGCAGAAGACATCGACAAGCTCCTCTCCGATCCTCGCCACGAAGCATCGATTATCGGAGTATGCCGGACGCCCGAGCTGCCGGCCGGCCGGCGGCGCTGGCGCGTCTCACGCGGTCGTCTGAACGTGCTCGTCGATGACCCGAGCCAGGTGGAGACCAAGCTCCTGATCTATCGATTGCGACTGACAGGCGAGAGTGGTGATGTTCTCTGGCTTCGCGGTCACAAAACCGTGAACTACGAGACGCTCAAGCGCCATCCATGGCTTACGCTCACCCGCCTGCCCTTTGTCATCTACGGCGGCCGCCCTCCCCATACGAACGCGCGCCTGTCGCGAGAGCCGTACGCCGGTTGCGAACGCGTCGAACAATGGGGGCGCACGCGCAATCCTGCAGCGTTTCTCGGCGCCGGGGACGTGCAGGCGGACAAGATTGTCGGAGCCGGGTTTGCGGGGTCCGGCCCGGCCGACGCCGTGCGTCTCGCCGCCAGCATGACGATCGCGCACGTGGAGAACCCGCTGCAGCGGCTCCGCTATAAATTGCGATATGCCGGGTTCTTTCTCGACGCCCCGTTCCGGATGCGTGTCTGGCTGTTCAGACGCACCCGGGCCGTCAACCCGTTTGACAATCCGACGCCGCAGATTGTGCCGCGCGTCCTCACGCAGGATCGAACGGTCGGCGATGGGCGACCCACTCATCATTTCCTGCTGACGCACTTCCGCGGCACTGACCGCGCTCGCACGAACATGCCCGTCGTGCTTGCGCCCGGATTCGGGATGTCCGCCGACGCCTTCCGCGTCGGCAACCCATCTGCCGCTCAGTTTCTCTACGACAGGGGTTACGACGTGTGGCTGCTCGACTATCGCGGGAGCGACAAGCTCGAGATCTCTCTCACGCAATTCACGCTCGACGATCTCGCCCATGATTTCTCCGAAGCGATCGTCACGCTCTACGAAACTTACGGGCGGCAGCACGAGATCCAGGTCGTGGCGCATTGCGTCGCGTCGTTGTCGATGCAGATGGCGCTGTTGAACGGAACTGCCGACGGCGGTTTGAGGCGCAACGGCCTGCACTCGGTGGTGCTCTCCCAGTCGTTCGCCTTCATGGATCATCCGGTCATCAATCGCGTGAAGGCGGGTCTCCACCTCCCTTCAGTACTCGACTATGTCGGCTTCCGGCCGGTGCTGACCGCAGACCACGACTTGCGTTCCAGTCTGCCCGCGCGCGTTCTGGATCGTCTGTTGTACCTGTACCCGAGCAAGGAGCGGTGTCGAGAAGGCGTCTGCCGGCGGTTATTGTTGCTCTACGGCGAGGTGATTCGACACGATCAGCTGGATCAGGCCACCCACGATCGGTTGTACGAGATGTTCGACCGCGCGAATCTCACCACCTTCAAGCATCTCGCGAAAATGATCGCGCGCGGCCACCTCGTCGATCGATTCGGGAAGAACACGTATCTGAGGCCGGAGAATGGACGTCGCGTCAACGTCCCGATCACGCTGCTGCAGGGAACAGCCAATGGATTGTTCCGCCCGTCAGGCGCGCGAAAGACGCACGAGTGGCTCATCCAGCATGGCGGGTTTGGATCGCCGGAAGCGAACCGGGATAAGTTTCGAATGCTGCCAATCCAGGGGCACGGCCATCTCGACAATTTCATCGGTAAGCGCGCATCGACCGATGTGTTTCCCGAGCTTGTCCGGGCCCTTGAGAGAATGCGGTCTTAAGCAGACGACCTCGGCCTCACGATGATCGGCCCTTCGATGAGATGGGGCTTCAGCACACCGTCGGTGGGTTCGTAGTAAGGCTCGTCCGCCCGGACGCGACCGAGGCGCAGCCTCCACTTTTTCGGTATTCGCCTGATGCCGATCGGATAAATGCGCAGCGATCGATCGGGGTGGACGTGGATGCGCAGGAAATTCCGATAGTCGACAATGCTCTGCGACGCGAAGACCTCGTTCGTATGCCATCCGAACAGGAAGTCGGACAGGACGAAATAGAGGCCGACCAGTGTCGCGCCCAGCCACCCGCCAAGCAGGACGACGGCGCCGTAAAACACCAGTTGGGGCCTCCTCCTCGTGAGCTCGGGCACTTGATCGACCGCAGGCACCCATGGCATGACCCGATTCGGTATGTCTGCCCACACGAGCACCCACACAACGACGACAACCGCAACCATGTGAATGAGACCATGGAGCAGTCCCCAGCTGACGGTGAGCCATCGGCGAGACGTGCGTTCCGACGTTGCCGTCACGAGAGCGCCCGCTCCCAGGGCTATCGCGATAAGCAGCCAGACGCCACGGTCGGGCGGGCTCACCAGGATGTTTATCGGAATGCGAATCAACTCGGTGAAGGGCTGGGGCCCTATGTCGACGACCTGCCGCAAGTTCCGCGCGAACAGCGCGTAGAAGCCCCCCATCAGCAGAAACGTAAACGCCCAGTTGGCCGGTCGAAACGCGAGCAGCACGGCACGCAACGCCAATCGTCGCGAGTCCGATCGACTGGGATAGGGAAACTCGGTCACGTGATATGACGAGAGGTCCGCCGCGCGGTCGGGATCAGATGCTGATTGCTCGATTGCGAGGTCTGCTACGTGATACGGCAGATGATGTGTTCCGGTGAGGTATGCGCCGCCGCCGCCGGCAGTAATCATCTGATCGCCGCTCTCATTTGCGTACCGGCTGTAGTGATGAAGGTCGCCGGCGAGAATCACGCGCACGTGACCGCCGTGTCTCTTCACAATCGTGTACACGAAGTGGTGGAGATTCCTGTAGGCCTCGCCAGGTTGGTCGCTGCTTTCCGTCCAGGCAGGTTTTGCCGTGCAGAGAATGACGTTGTCCCCCTTCCGAAAATCGTCAGGGGGCGTGCCGTTCTTCATGACGTTGAGGAAATACGCCTGTTGCGGAGGATCGATGCGCGTGTCGAGTGCGATGTCGATGCCCCATAACCACCAGCCGGGTGTGAGCTTCACAGCGAAGTAACTGCGCCGTTGCATCAGGCGCCATCCACCCAGATCGCCGCCCTGGCAGAATTCGCGAACGAAGCTGGTGAGACCGTCGTACCAGTCGTGATTCCCCGGGATCGCAAACAGACACGGTCCAGGATGTCCGTTCGCACACTCGGGTAAAGCTGCCTGCAAAGCCGAGCGCAGCCGGGTCCGGTATCGTTCGCGGCTGGGTGTCGGGTACACAAGATCTCCACCCAGCACGACCACCTGCGCTCGAGGAAGGAGTACGTCATGCCCGCGCATCTCCAGTTCCGACTTCGCCAGCTGCGTCGCGACCGCGTAGGTGGCCTCCCAGGAATCTCCCACGTCGGCCATGAAATCAATCCACAGGCCCTCGTACGTACAGCGGTCCGGCGTCCTCGCATCGATGGTCTCGCTGCGCTCCAGCACCGCTGGGGGAAGAGAATCGTCCTCCGGAGCCGGAATCGCGCCGAGCGCCGCAAGAATTTCCCGCTTGTCGATATATTCCTTTGCCGTGGTCGAGAGCCAGACGTGGTAGGCCGTGCGGAGAAGCTGCAAGGGATGCAGCCAGGCGACTTTTCTGGGCGGTAGCTCACCGGCCGCCAGCGGTGGGCGGCTCGGACGAGAAGAGTTCACGCCCTCGCACCAGTGCTCGTCAGCTCTTCGGGGGATTTCTCGTTGACGGAGCTCTTGTGTGGCTGTGGCGTCGAGAAGTCCTCAGGGGGAAACACCATCCGCTGAGCAGCCCAAACCGCGGCCAGGAGGCTGACGATCAGGACCGCGATGCTCACTGTCTCCGACAAGTCTGGTGGTGACGGATTGCCCTGCCAGGGATACCAGCAGGGCGCACCTCCGGGCACACACCGGACGACCGAGTGTGCCAGCACGGCGAAGAGCCACCACATGCCGAGCGTAGCCAGAATGAAGAACAACACGCTCACGCGCGACGAGCCTGACTCGTTGGAAAGATGCACGCTCATGAAAGTGATCTCCCTGATTCCTCTTTTTTGTGTGACTGTATAATGCCGGTCTGACGCGGCTATCCTTGCGCCGCCACCGGCCCTTGTCAATCGCCTAGACCAGATTGTTTGCACGGCCGAAGGGTTATGCCAACGACTGCCTTTTCCGGCACGGAGCGCTTCGAGCTCATTCGGCGCCTCGGCGAAGGTGGGCTTCGGCATCGTCTACGAGGCTTTCGACCGCAAGCGATCCGCTCGCGTCGCCCTCAAGGTGCTCCGCGAGGCGGAAGGCACCAACCTCTACCGGTTCAAGCGCGAGTTTCGCGCGCTCGCCGACATCTCCCACGAAAACCTCGTCGGGCTCGACGAACTGCTCACCGACGGTCACCACTGGTTCTTCACGATGGAGCTCGTCAGCGGTGTGTCGCTCATCGATTACGCGCGCCCGATTCCTCCAGGCAACACGGATGACAGACGCCGCTCCCCGGTGCTCGATGAGGCTCGACTCCGCTCGGCGCTTCCGCAACTCGTAGCGGCGTTGAACGCGATTCATCGGCTCGGGATCGTCCATTGCGACATCAAGCCGTCCAATGTCCTCGTCGAGCCGGACGGACGCGTCGTCGTTCTCGATTTCGGACTCGTGTCGGAGCACGTGGATCGAGAGCGAGGACGCCGACCCGGGGTCGTGGAACATGGATGTGCTCGGCACCCCCGCCTACATGGCGCCCGAGCAGGTCATACCCGGCGCCGCCAGCTCGGCGAGCGATTGGTACAGCGTCGGCGTGATGCTGTATCAGGCGCTCACCGGGCAGTTGCCCTTCGCAGGCACCAATATGGAGATCATCGAGGCGAAGCAGGATCAACAACCGCGTCCGCCGTCCGACATCACTCCGAATGTTCCGAAGGATCTGTCAGCACTGGCGATGAAGCTGCTCGAGCCGGATCCACTGCGCCGGCCGGGAGCTGAAGCGCTCGTTCGATACGTTGGCAATCCTTCACCGCGCGTATCGGCCGATTCCGGCGACGACCGACGACGGAGATCCTGGTCGGGCGCGATCGGCAGCTCGAAGACCTCGCTGACGCGTTCGACGCGGCTACCCGCCGCGAAACCGTCGTCGCGCTCGTGCACTGGGGCATCCGGTATGGGCAAGACATCGCTCGTCCGTCACTTCCTGAACGAGCACCGGATTATAGAGCCGACGATGCTGACGCTGACGGGCCGGTGCTACGAGCGCGAGTCGATGCCCTACAAGGCGATCGATCCGCTCATCGACGCGCTCGCACAACATCTGCAGCGGCTGCGCGACATCGAAGTGGCGCGCCTGCTGCCGCGCGATGCGGGCATTCTCGCGCGGTTGTTCCCTGTCCTGATGGGCGTGGAGGAAATCAGGCGCGCACCGCACCCGGCCATCGACCATCTCGACTCGCTCACCGTGCGCCGCCGCGCGGCCGAGGCGCTGCGCGATCTGTTGTGCGCGCTGGCGGAGAGGGCGCCTCTTGTGCTCTTCATCGACGACGTGCAGTGGGGGGACGCAGACAGCGCCGCGATTCTGCAGCAGGTGCTGCGGCAGCCGGATGGTCCTAGCCTGCTGCTGATCGCGGCCTGCCGCTCTGAGGACGCTGCGAGCGCGGTGCTCGTGCGATCGCTGCGCGAGACGGCACCGTCGCAGATTCGCGTACGTCGGCGTCGACGACTCTCGCAGCGGGAGGCACGCGAGCTGGCTGCGCAGCTGATCGCCGGAAGCGACGGCGGTCCGCGGCCACGCGGATGCCATTGCGCGCCACGCGGCCGGCAGTCCGTTGTTCGTCCACCAGATTGCGCAGCACGCGATTGCACTCGGCACGCCGATGCGGTTCGATTTGCTGGTGCGCGAGCGGATCGATGCGCTGCCCGAAGAGCGCACAGGATCTGATGACCGCGGTGTCGCTCAGCGCCCAGCCTATTCCGCCGGAGGTCGCCGAAGCCGCGGCCGGCCTCTCGGGCAGACTGCGGGAGCCGCTGCAGCTGCTGCGCGCGTCACGGCTCGATTCGCACCGATGCGAGCACCGACCGGCAGAATATCGAGAGCTATCACGATCGCATTCGCGAGGCAGTCGTCACCGAGCTCGGCGACGTCCAGCTGCAGGACTGGCACACGCGGCTGGCGACGCGTGGGAACGTCGGGTCTCGCGCGCCCGGAGACGCTCGTCACGCACTATCGAGCGGCCGGTGACTGACGTCAAGACGACGCAGTATGCGCAGGTGGCGGCCGAACGCGCGACTACCGCGCTGGCATTCGATCGCGCGGCCGAGTTCTTCGAGCTGCTCGCGACGCTCGAGCAGGACGCCGAGCGCAAGCGCGAATGGCTCGAGAAGCGCGGCGAGGCGCTCGTGAACGCGGGCGAAGGACGGAAGGCGGCAGACGCGTTTCGCGCGGCGCTCGAGTTCGCGGCCGACGAAGACGTCGCGATCAGGTTGCAGACACGGCAGGCGGCCGAGTTGATTCGCGCGGCCTACGTCGAAGACGCGATGGTGGTGTTGCGCAGCCTGCTGCCCCGAAAGTCGGCGTCGGCGTGCCCGAAACCGACGCACAGGCATTCGAACGCTGAAGCGTGTACTACGCGCTGCTCCGCACGTTCGGCACACGAATGCCGAAGTGGTTCGTGCGCCCCGGCAGCGGCGCGCAGCTGCTGCGCGGGTCGACGTGCTGGCGGCGACCAGCGCGCCGTTGTGTTTCGTGTCGCTCGTGCAGGGAAACGCGCTGAACGTGCAGGCCGCCTGGCACGCGGTCCGGCTGGGAGAGCCCAAGCGTCTCGTCATGGCGCTGACCGCGTTGTCCGGCCTCGAGTCGGCTCGCGGAACGCGTTCATGAATCGCGCGCTCGAGCTGATCGCCGAGGCCCACGTGCTGTCGGATCGCCTTGGCGATCCGTGGATGAAGGGACGAACACAGCTCGCGAGCGGCATCTTCTACAAGATGAACGGCCGGTGGAAGGAAGGCGTCGAGCGCCTCGACACGTCGATCGCGACCTTCGCCACGTGCCGTGGCGTGCGTTGGGAGATAGAAACCGCGAACACGTTGCGATACGACGCGCTTGTACTGGATGGGCGAATGGGAACGCATGGGACGCGAGCTGCCCGACCGGCGGTACGCGATGCCGAGCAGCGCGGCGATCGATACACGATCAACACGGTGTCGGTGCGATTCGGGCCCGTCTTGCGCATGGCCATCGATCAATACGATCGGGCGAGCAAGGAGTTCGACGATAGCTGCAGCTTGCTGCCTGAAGGCGCGTTCGTGCTGCTTCGCAGGCTCGAAGTCTGCAGCGGCATCGACCTCGAGTTGTACGGACGCAATCCAACGGCCGCCACCATCGCCTCACCGAAGCGTGGCCGAAACTGGCGGCGATGTGTCGCGTGTGGCAGAACGGACGAATCGAGCTGCTGTTCTATCGTGCACGCATCGCGCTGGCGCTTGCGGCGCAGGCGAAAATCAGGCGCAGGCGGAGCAAGCGCTTGCGCGCGCCCTCGCCGATGCCGACATGCTCGCCCCGAGGCGCCGTGGGCCGAAGCGCTCGCGTCGCTGGTGCGCGCCACGGTGCAGCATGCGACAGGCGGAGATACGAGCGTCACCATCGCCGCTCTCGAGGCGTCGGCGACAGACACTGGCAGCGTTCCACATGCACCATTACGCAGCCGCCGCCGATTTCCGCCGCGGGATATTGATGGACAATGACGCAGGTCGCGATCTCGTGACGTCGGCGTCTGATTGGATGACCTCGCAGAACATGATGAACGCGGCGAGAATGGCGGACCTGCTCGCACCCGGCCCCTGGGGGGCGCGACAATCATCCATGACGCCGCCTCGCCGCAGTTCTCGTGCTCTGCCTTACCGTGGTGCTTCGACGCGCACGCGCAGACGCACGCCAGCCACCGGCGATCTTCGCGTCATCGTCGGCGGACGATTCCGCGCTGCCCCTTCCGGGCGTACGCATCGCGCTGGTGCACGCGGAGACAGGTACTCGAGCGCACGGCACCTGACCGGAGCAGGATGGCCGCGCCACGGCGTCCGCGCTCGCGGTCGGCCGTTACACTCTGCGCGCCGAGCTCGACGGCTTCAGGCCGGTGATGATCGACGACATCACGATAGAACTGGGCACCACTATCGAAGCTCCGCATGACGCTGCATCTTGCGTCGCGACGCCGAGACGGTCGACGTCGTCGCGCCTCTGCCGCTCGTCGACGTCCAGCGGACCGTCGTGTCCACGGTGATTTCCGAGCGGCAGATCGCCGAGCTCTGCCGATCGATCGCCGCAATCACATTTCGTTTGCCGTACTCGCGGCGGGCGTCACCACCGATCGCACGCTGAACCAGGGACCGGCCGAAACGTCTGGACTTTCGTTCGCGGGCCAGAGCGCGCGCGCCAACAACATCACCGTCGACGGCCTCGACAACAACGACGATGCGACCGGTGGCGTGCGCGCGGTGTTCAGCCAGGACGCCGTGCGCGAGTTTCAGGTCCTGGTGCACTCCTACTCCGCCGAGTTTGGAAAAGCCGCCGGCGGCGTCGTGAATATCGTGACCAGAAGCGGAATCGAATCGCGTCGCCGCGGACGCGTTCGGGTTTTACCGCGATCGCGCGCTGAACAGCCGCGGGCCATTTCGACAACTTCGATGCGTCGGGAGCTGGCGGTCGAGCCGGCCCAAGCCGCCGTTCACGCAGCGGCAGTTCGGCGGCACTTTCGGCGGACCGCTGAGGAGGAATCGGACGTTCGTGTTCGGATCCTTCGAGCGGCTGTCGATCAACGACAGCGCCGCGGTCACGATCGACGATCGGACGATCGTGTCGCATCCGATTCTGGGGGTCCCGCTCGGCACGGCGCCCGGCATTCTCACGGCAGCAGGATTTCCCGTGGAGACCGGAAACGTGCCGTTCGATGTGCGAGCCACAACCGGCCTGGTGAAAATCGACCAGGTCATGACGGCCGGAACCAATATGGCGCTGCGCTTCAATATGGCCGACGGCAGCAACGGCAACAGCCAGCCGTTCGGCGGCCTGGTTGCGCGCAGCCGCGGCGGCGTGCTCGACAACCGCGACTACGGGTTCGCCGGCAGCGCGAGCTCTGTGCGGCCGCGCCGCGTGAACGAGCTGCGATTTCAAATTGCGCGCCGCGATCAGGAGGTGCGTTCACTGGACGCCGCGTGCGGTGGCCCCTGCCTCACACCGGATCAGGGAGGGCCCGCACTGGAAGTTGTCGGGGTCGCGCGCGTCGGCCGGCACAACTTCACCCCTCAGCGTCGCAACAGCGTGCGCTATCAAGTGCTCGATACCGTTACGCTGGAGCGCGGGCGGCACATGTTCAAAGCGGGGATCGACCTCAATGTCGTCGACAACCGCGAGGTCAGCGCTGCCGCTCAATTTCGGGGGACAGTTCTTTTTCGTCGAGCTCTCACCGGCTCTCGCAGGGTCGTTCGGACTGCCGGGCCCGGTCAGCGCCATACAGGCGTTCGCACTGGGATTGCCGGTGGCGTACGTGCAGGGTTATGGAGATCCGTTCGGCCCGGAATCGTTATTTTGATGCGAGTGTGTTCGTGCAGGACGAGTGGCGTCCACGGGACACGCTGACACTCCGGCTCGGTGTGCGGTATCAAAAACAGTTATGGGACGATAGTCACGGATCAGGAAACTTCGACATCGGCCCGCGGGTGGCTGCCTCGTGGGATCCGATCGGCAACGGACGCACCAGCATTGCCGCGGCGTACGGACTGTTCTTCGACGGCCAGTTCAATGCCCCAATCAGCGCTTCCGGGATCGCCAATGGGAACAGCATTCGCGTCGTCGGCGCTCCAAGGTCTGCTCGCGGTACAGGCATGGCGAATGCCGGGACACCGGCTGCCGGAAGCGGCGCTCGCAACCTCGCCGAGCCTGACGCTCACGGCGGCGCCGTCGTTTGACGTGCCATATACCCACCAGTATTCGGTCACCGTCAATCGCCAGATCGCGGCAGACGTCGCGGTCAGCGTCTCCGGCATCGGGACGAAGGGAAACCGATACGTCGGCTCGATCGATTACAACCCGCTGGTGCCGTCGCTCGGGCCCGGACGCCGGCCCGCCGACAACAACAGCATCGCGGGCAGTTCGGCGTCCATGCTGCAATACACGCCATGGGGCGAGAGCTGGTATCGCGGACTGATCGCGTCTGTCACCAAACGGCTCTCGCGCGGATCGCAGGCAATGGTGTCCTACACGTTATCGAAGGCCGAAGACAGCATCAGCGATTTCATCAGCAATCCTCCGCAAGACCAGGGGCGGGGCGCCGATCCACAGCAACCAGACGGGCTGCCTCTTGGATTCGATCCGTCTGCCGAGCGCGGGCCATCGCTTCAGGATCAGCGCCATCGGTTCGTGGCGACCGGTGTGCAGGATTTGCCGTTCGAATTTCAGGCGTCCGGTATTCTCACCCTTGGATCCGGCCGGCCGTATAACGTGATTGCCGGAGTCGATCTCAATGGCGACGGCGACGCGACGGTCAGTCCAGGCCCCGATCGCGCACGAGCGGACCGCGCAAATCCATCGACGAGCGTCGGACGTAATTCGGCCCGGCTGCCGGGCGAACAGCGGCTCGACGCGCGCGTCAGCAAACAATTCGCACTCGGGCGTCGAGGCACAATCAGGTTGAGCGTCGACATGCTCAACCTGCTGAACCGGACGAACTTCACCGACGTGAATCGCGTGTTCGGCACCGGCGCGTATCCGTCGCAACCCTTGCCCACGTTCGGGCAGTTCACCCAGGCCGGCCCGCCTCGTCAGGTGCAAGTCGGCGCGCGTTTGTCTTACTGATGCGTTACGATTCAGGGGCATGCCGGACGATCCACAGGACGACACGACGATTCTTCTCAGCGATCAACCGACGGTCGAGCTGATCATCCGCGCGCGGGGCGGGGACCCGGCGGCGATCGACGCGATTCTGCAGCGGTGCCTGCCACCATTGAAGCGGTGGGCGCATGGCCGGCTGCCGGCTGCGGCGCGCGGGTCATCTCGACACGGGCGATCTCGTGCAGGACGCCGCGATGAACGCGATCGCGCGGCTCGACACGTTCGAGCCGCGGCACGTGGGCGCCATGCAGGCCTACCTCCGGCAATCTGTCATCAACCGGATTCGCGATGAGATGCGCCGATTCGCACGGCGCCCGGTCTCCGTGGAGATCCCGGATGATGTCGCATCGGAAGCCCCCTCGCCGGAAGAACAGGCCATTCACGAACAGACCTACGCGCGGTATCACACCGCGCTGAACACCCTCAAGCCGCGTGAGCGGGAGCTCGTCATCGCGCGGGTAGAGGCGCAATGGACCGCGCCAGAGATCGCAGAACACTTCGCGTTCAATTCGGTGGACGCCGCGCGGATGGCGGTGAACCGCGCGATGGCGCGGCTGGCTGTGGCGATGAAACAGTCGGCGCCTCGACGCTAGCGGGATGTAATGGCCGCTCCCCGTTGTTCGAGGACGGTCACGACCGCGTCGTACTTCTGCGCCCGGGCCGAGTCGAGAGCCGACCGGCCATCGGTGCTCGTGGCATTGAGATCGGCCCCAAGCTCCACGGCGACGTTCACGGTTTCGAGGACCAGCGAATCGCGATGGGCGCGATCGACCGGCACCCACGCGGTGCCGCCCCCCATGCCCAGTGCTGCCATGATGGCGCTCGTCCGTTCCTTCCGGCGCTGGTACCCCTCACCCACCACGTAATTGGACTCATGGATCACTTTTGGATCCGCGCCGTGTTTCACAAGCAGTCGCATCACGTCGGGCTGCGTGAAGCGCGCCGCCAGCCAGTACGGCGTCGCATCCACGAGAGCCGGCATGAAGTGATAGTCGTCCGACGATCGCCGTGTGGGTGTCCATACCTCGATACGCGCGTTGGGATCTGCGCCGCGAGCGAGCAACGCCGCGACCGTCTGTTCGTCGCGCCGCATGATTGCGCAGTGCAGGGCCGTGAATCCGGGCTTGCGGTTGTTCGGGTCGGCGCCTTTGTCCAGCAGATAGCGAGCAATCTCGCCGTATCCCGAAAAAGCCGCCATCGTCGTTGCACTGACGCCCCACGCATCCGCGTCGTTGACGTTAGCGCCGGCGTCGACCAGCAGCTTCGCAGATGCCGCGTCTCCGACGCGGGCCGCGAATATCAGCGCCGTGTCGGCGCCGTGCGGAATCATCCGGTTGTATTCGGGAAGTCCGTGCGGCGGAACCGCCATCATCTGCGACCAGGTTTCGGTCCGCGCATGGACATCCGCGCCTTTCGCAAGCAGCAGTGACACGACATCGGAGTGCTTCTGTGCGACCGCCCACATCAGCGCGGTCTGGCCTCGCGGGCCTCTGGCGTTCGGGCTCGCGCCCCGGGCGAGCAGCACGTCGACGGCGGCTGTCTTACCTGAGCGCGACGCGGCCATCAACGGCGTTTCACCGGAGAGCAATGGAGTATTTGCGTTCGCGCCCGCATCGAGCAGCCGTTTCACGATGGGCACGCCGCCGTTCAGACTGGCCGCCCACAGCGGCGTGACGCCAGTGTCATTGGCTGCGTTGACGTTTGCGCCGGCGCGGATGAGCTGATCGACTTTCGCGAGGTCGTCGCGATACGCGGCCCAGTGCAAGGGCGTGGACCCATCGCCCGAAGGCGCATCCTGCGCGTAGACGGGCCCGGCAAGCAACAGGGTTATCGCACCAATTGCACCAACCGCACCCATCGCACGCTTACAGCGACAGTGCATCGAGCTGTACCTTGCCCGTGCTGCCGCCTATGCGGTCGACGGGTACCCTCATCTTATCCATCAACGTCATCAGCAGATTGGCCATCGACGGTTTGTCCGTGTAAATGAGATGCCGGCCCCCTTTGAGTGTGCCGGCTCCCCCACCCATGACCACCAGCGGCAGGTTCTCACCCGAATGGCGCTGGCTGTTCGAGATGCCAGAGCCATAAAGAATCGTCATGTGGTCGAGCAGGGTTCCATCGCCGTCCGGCGTCGCGCGGAGCTTCGCCAGGTACGCCGCAAAGAGCTCCGTGTGGTAGCGGTTGATCTTCGACATCTGCGCGACGAGGGCAGCGTTGTCGTTGTGATGCGACAGCGGATGATGAGCTTCGGGCACGCCGATCTGCGGGTACGGACGCGCGCTCTGCTCCTTGCCCAGCATGAACGAGATCACACGTGTCAGATCGCTCTGATACGCAAGGAGCTGCAGGTCGAGCATCAGCGCTAGATGATCTTCGAAAACCGGCGGCGCGCCCTGCGGCTGGTCCATCTCCGGCAGCTCCAGATCGGCCTGCTGCTCCGCCCGCTGAATACGGCGCTCGACGTCCCGCACGGCGTCCGTGTACTGCTCCACTTTGGTGCGATCCTGCGGACCGAGCTCGGCGCGAAGGCTGGCCAGCTTCTCGCCGACCGAGTCGAGCAGGCTCTTGTGCTGGCGCAATCTCGTTTCCCGCGCGCCGCGATCGGTGCTGCCCGTGTCGCCGAACAGTTTCTCGAACACCGCGCGGGGGTTCCATTCCATCGGCAGCGGCTGCGTCGGGCTGCGCCACGACAAGGTGTGCGTGTAGACGCAGCTCAGGTTGCCGGTGCACGCGCCCGCATTGGCCGGCGGATCCATCGCCATCTCGAGCGACGCGAGTTGCGTTTCGCCCGCGTGGTGCCGGGCGAGCAGCTGATCCATCGACGTGTCCGCGAAAATCTCGATCTCAGTCTTGCCGCCGCGCGGTGTGCCCGTGAGAAACGCGCCGGATGCGCCCGCGTGGATCGCCACCCAGTTGGCGTGGATACCGGACAGCACGAGCATCTGATTCCGGAACGGATCGAGCGGCTGCAGGATGGGCGACAGCTCGAAGGCACGGCCCTCGCCCGTCGGCGTCCAGTATTCCATCGCCATGCCGTTGGGGACGTAAAACGCGAGGAACCTGTGTGCGGGCACCCTGCCTCGCTGCGCGGCAACCGCCATCGCAGGCGTCATCGCATCGAGGAACGGCAGAGCCAGCGCAGCGCCCAGGCCGCGGAGCATCGTCCGTCTGGGAAGGGACTTAGATGTCAGGAACATGCGCTCGCCTCATCTGAAATGCCGGACTGTTGACGATGCCTAATATTAGCGCCGACCAGCGAAAATCCTGAGCCTCTGCGTCGCGGACGATGCGGCGCACCGCCGGGCGATCGTAGTACTCGACCCTGCGCCCGAGGGCATATGAAAGCAGCTTCTCTGTCACGGTGCGCGGGAATTGCTCACGGCGCTCGAGCAAGAGCGCCCGTAAGTCCTGGCAAGCCCTGAACGTTGGCCCCGCTCATGGTCGTGCCGGCTGCATCAACGGGCTTGCCGGCCTCGTCGATCGACCGCCACCCGCCGATGACGTCGAAGTTCTCGAGCGCAAACCCGAGTGGGTCGATCACGGCGTGGCAGCTCGAGCACGTCGGGTTCGTGCGGTGCTCGGCAAGACGCTCCCGTATCGTCTGTGGCATGGCGCCGGGCCTGGCCGGAGCAAGATTGGTATCGACGCCGGCCGGCGGCGGCGGCGTTTGCAATCCGAAGATGTTATTCAACAGGAACTTTCCGCGAAGAACCGGCGACGTGCGATCGGGATACGAGGTCGTCGACAACACTGCGCCGTGCGCGAGCAGCCCCCCGCGCCGGTCCCTGTCGGGAAGTGACACACGACGGAATCGGCTGCCGTAAATTCCCGGGATGCCGTAATGCCTCGCAAGCTTCTCGTTGACGAACGTGTAGTCGGCGTCGAGTAGTTCGATCACGCTGCGATCGTCGCGCAGCGTGCTGCGCGACAAACAGCTCGGTCTCACGCTTGAATGCCGCCATCAGCGTCAGGTCGTAATTCGGATAGCGCTCCGGATCGACCACCACTTCATCCACGCGGCGGAGATTCAGCCATTGGGCAGCGAAATCGTGGACCAATGCTTCGCTCGAGCGCGGATCGGCGAGCATGCGCCTGACCTGCTGCTCGAGTACGTTCGGATCGCGCAGCTTGTGCGAGGCGGCAAGCGTCAGAAGCTGGTCGTCGGGAATGCTGGACCATAAGAAAAATGACAAACGTGAGGCAAGTTCCAAGTCGGATAGGCGATAAGACTCCGGGCCCTGGGCTTTAGGCTTTTGGCCTGAAACAGGATCACGGTACACGCGTAACAGGAAGTCCGGATCGATGAGCATCCGCTCGAGCGCGAACTGGACGCCCGCTTCGAACGTGCCAGCTTCGCGGCGACCGTCTTCGTAGAATTGCATGAGCGTCTGCACGTCGGCGGTGTTTACGGGACGCCGATACGCCAGACGGGCGATGCGGGAAATAATCCGGGTGGCACAACCGCGCTCTTCTGACGCGGCGCGCGGCCGGCACACGAATAGGTTCCCGGTTCCAGTTCCGGTTCCGCTCCTGCCCTCCGCTCTTTGCCCTCTGCTCTCTGCTCTTTGCCCTCTGCTCTCAACTCTTTGCCCTCTGCTCTCTGCTCTCTGCTCTCTGCCCTGTCCCGCGTCAGTTCCGTATGGCCCACCTATCTGAATGGAGCCCACGTTCGCGTACCCCATGTACACTTCATCGTTCGTAATCACGCGGCCACGCTGCAGCGGTTGCGGCAGCCCCTCGGGCTCCCACAACTGGCGCACGAACGACACGCCGACGACTCGCGACCCCGCGGTCACCGGTACGCTCACTTCGAGCCCCGCATCGCCGTCGAGCTGCATGTACTTTTCCCACTCGGGCGCGCCCGCAAATCCTGGCTCGCCGTCGCCGGCGTAGCTCGCGCCGGCCGCGCGCCCCTCTGCTTTGCCGCCCACCGCAAAGCGCTTCAGCAGCGCGCCGTCCAGCCGCACGTCGAGCAGTTGTTCCCAACCCATCCCTTTCAGATAGTCCTGATAGTTGCGCTGCAGGCGCACGGTGAATCGATATTCGCCGTCAACCGGGAAGTGATAGCGCACGGAGATGCCGCCGCGCGATCCGAGGGGCAAATCGTCACTCTGGCGATCGTCCTGCGTGACATGCAGCGGAATCTCGAAGGTATCGATCGTGGGATGCGAGGGCGGCAGAGCCGTGGCGCGGCGCGTCACTTGCCGTGCGACAGACATGTACCGCTCGAGGTGCGCGGTCGAAATCGAAAGCACGTCGGCGAACTTGTCGAAGCTGCCGTCGGCGGTTTCATCGCCTGGCAGTTGTGAGGCGATATCGAGGCTGTGCGGATCGAGGCCGAACAAGTCACGAATCGCGTTGCTGTATTCGGTACGATTCAGTCGATGCACGGCGCCGATACGCCCCGGATTCGGCTGCGCCGCCCACGCGCGATCGAGTGCGCCTTCGAGCTCTGCGGCTGCCGAGGCGTACGTCGCCCCATCGGGTCGAGGCCGTCCGGGCGGCGGCATCGATCCGGCCCGCAGCTTTTCGACGACCGTCTCCCAAACCTGCGCATGTTCACCCGGGTTCGCCGCGTCGAGGCGATCGAGCACCAGGCCGGCGGTTCGCGTTCGCTCGTTATGGCAACTGATGCAGTACTTGGAAATGAGGGTCTGTGAGCTGGAACCGGGGGCGGGAGCAGCGACCGCCGCTGGGGCGGGCGCCTGACGCGCAGATGGGGCGGCACTGAACAGCCCTGCGGCCGTGCAGCCTGCGGCAGCGACCGCTGCCAGCGACGCGCGACATCGCTCGTTCACCAATAGCCCATTATCCTACGATTGGCACATTGTGCCGACACGCCGACCGCAAGTAAAGAAGTGGGCATCGTTCTTGAACACACGGGGTCCGCGTGACAGACGACTCCCCGTCAAACGGCGATGTGTTGATTACCACCGAGGGTGGACGCCATCTATTGAGCGTCGTCCCCCACCCGCAGCGGCTGGCTCTGAGTGAATATCCGGTCGCGCTGCAGATCGCGAGGCGGTGGGCGGACGCTCACAAAGTGGCGGTCTGGCGGACAATGGACGGTGTGTTTACGAAACTGTGGCCCGACTGCTGAGGGGCATTGAGCGATGTAGCGCATAGAGACACTTCGACGCGGGTGGTAGCATGCTGGAGGTATGACGGTTAGGCAGGACCACACCGATACTGACATCAAGGATCGCGCTGAGCACAAGACCCAGGAACCAAAGCTTTTCAATGTCATCCTGCTGAACGACGACTACACGACCATGGAGTTCGTGTTGCAGATCCTGGAAACGCTCTTCCAGAAGTCACCGGCCGAGGCATTTCGCATCATGATGCAGGTGCACCGCAACGGGCGTGGCCTGGCGGGCGTTTACACGTGGGAGGTCGCCGAAACGAAGGCCGATGAGGTGGCAACGCTTGCCGCCGACGCCGGCTTTCCGTTGCGTGCGACGATAGAGGAAGCCTGATGTTTTCCACTGCTGTCGAAGTCGTGCTCCATATTGCCTTCCGCGAGGCGGTGTCCCGCCGGCACGCCTATCTGACCCTCGAGCATCTCTTATATGCCGTTGCCCACGATCCCGACGGCGAGCGCATTCTCGCCGCGTGCGGCGCCGACTTGTCGCTCCTTCGGCGCAACGTGGCGGACAGCCTCGAAGATTCCGTCGAAGCACTGCCGCGCGGGCAGGAACGTGAGCCCGAACAGACGACTGCCTTTCGCCGCGCGCTGCAGGCGGCGGTGCTGCACGTGCAGAGCGCGCAGCGGCAGGAGGCGCAGGTGGGCGATCTGCATCGCTGCCATCCTGCAGCAGCCGCAGACGCGAGCGGCTGCGTTGCTGGCAGAGCAGGGAATCACGCGGCTCGACGTGCTCGAGTACCTCGCACATGGCATCACCAAAACGCCGATCCACCACGACGAGGGGGGCGCCTTCGACACGGGCGACGGCCGTGACGGGATGGCGAGCAGCGGCGATGCCGGATCCGGGACGGCAAAAGATCCGCTCGCGGCGTATTGCACGAACCTGACCGCCCGCGCACAGCAGGGGCTGCTCGATCCGCTGATCGGCCGCGCCGACCGAGCTGCAGCGCACCCTCGAGGTGCTCGGCCGCCGGCGCAAGAACAACCCCGTGTTCGTCGGCGACGCCGGTGTCGGCAAGACGGCGATGGCCGAAGGACTGGCACAGCGGCTGCTCGCCGATGATGTGCAGGACCCTCTGAAGCACGCGGAGATCTTCGCGCTCGACACGGGCGCGCTGCTCGCCGGCTCGCGGTTTCGCGGCGATTTCGAAGAACGCTTCAAAGCGGTCGTCAAAGCGATGAGCGCGCGTCCGAAAGGCATCCTCTTCATCGACGAGATTCACTCGACAGTCGGCGCGGGCGCGGTGACCGGCGGGACCATGGATCTCGCGACCATGCTGAAGCCGCTGCTGACCGCCGGCGAGCTGCGGGTGATCGGCTCGACGACGTTCGAAGAGTTCAAGCATATCGAGAAGGACCGCGCGCTGGCGCGCCGCCTTCAGAAAATCGCCATCGACGAGCCGTCGATTGAGGAGACCGTGCGCATTCTGGCCGGGCTGCGCAGCCGGTATGAAGACCATCATCGGGTGAAATACACCGACGCAGCGCTCGACGCCGCGGCGAAGCTGGCTTCGCGCCACCTCCGCGACTATCGCCTGCCCGACAGCGCCATTGACCTCATCGATGAAGCGGGCGCGGTGACGCGACTGAAAGCGGGAGCGGTGTCGGCGACCGATGCCGCAGTCAACGTCGACGTCGGCGATATCGAGGCCATCGTCGCGCGGATGGCTCGGATTCCGGCGCGCCAGGCCTCGTCTTCCGATCGCGAGCGTCTGCGGTTGCTGGAAGAGTCGCTCGAGCGCGTGGTGTTCGGACAGCACGAGGCGGTGCATCTGGTGGCTCAGGCCATCAAGCGATCGCGCGCGGGGCTTGCGCTGCCCGAACGTCCAGCCGGCTGCTTTCTGTTTACCGGTCCCACGGGTGTCGGCAAGACCGAGCTCGCCAGGCAGCTCGCGCTGCTGCTCGGCAACGAGTTCATCCGCTTCGACATGAGCGAGTACATGGAAAAGCACGCGGTGGCGCGTCTGATTGGTGCGCCCCCCGGATACGTGGGTTTTGAACAAGGAGGCCAGCTCGTCGACGCGATTCGCACCCACCCCTACAGCGTCGTGCTGCTCGACGAAATCGAGAAGGCGCACGAGGACATCTACAACATCCTGCTGCAGGTGATGGACCACGCCACGCTCACGGACAACACCGGCCGCAAGGCCGATTTCCGCAACACCGTGCTGATCCTCACCTCGAACGCCGGATCGCGTGAAATGAGCGCCGGGTCGATCGGGTTCGGCGAAATCGGCCCGGACGGCAGGGCGAAGTCGGCGGTCGATCGCGTCTTCAGCCCCGAATTTCGCAACCGGCTCGACGCGATCGTCACCTTCAAGGCGCTCTCGCCGGAAGCCATGGAAACGATCGTCGAAAAATTTGTGATGCAGCTCGAGAGCCAGCTGAAGGATCGGAAGGTCGCCATCTCGCTGACACCGGAAGCGCGCACGTGGCTCGCCAGGAAAGGCTACGACCCCAAGATGGGCGCCCGCCCGCTCGGCCGCGTCATTCAGCGCGAGGTGCGCGATCCGCTGACCGATCAGATCCTGTTTGGAACATTGGAAAACGGCGGCACGGTAACCATCGGCGTGACCGACGACAACCTTACGTTCACTTACGAATAACGTAAAAAGAGGGTCTGACCCTCTTAGCGATGAACACCCGGCGCTTCGTGTCCGGTCCGTTCGACATACTCGATATACGAACCTGGGTACGCGTGCGGTGTCGTCTCTGTTCCAGATTCCCCACCGAGCTCCAACACGCGATTGCTGAGTGCGCGCAGGAACGCGCGGTCGTGCGACACGAAGAGCATGGTGCCATCGAAGCCGCTGAGCGACTCCAGCAGCATGTCTTTCGTTGCGAGATCCAGATGGTTCGTGGGCTCATCGAGCACCAGGAAGTTCGGCGGGTTGAGGAGCATCCGTGCCATCACGAGCCGGGTTTTCTCTCCGCCCGAGAGCATGCGGATCTTCTTGTCGATGTCATCGCCTGAAAACTGAAACGCGCCGGCGAGACTCCGCAGCACCCCGATCGATTCATGGGGAAAATCGCGCTGCAGCTGCTCCTCGATCGTCAGGTCCGGGCTCAGCACGTCGAGCGCCTGCTGCGAGAAGTAGCCCATCTTGAGGCTGGCCCCCAGCGTCACCTGGCCCTCGTCCGGCTGTATTGCGCCAGCCACCATTTTCAGCAGCGTCGATTTGCCCGCGCCATTCTTGCCCATCACGCACCAGCGCTCGCCGCGGCGGATGTTCAAGTTGAGCTTCTCGTGCACCGTACGCCGGCCGTATCGCTTGGTCAGATGCTCGAGCGTCGCCACCTGATCGCCGGACCGCGGCGGCTGGCGAAAATCGAACTTCACGATACGGCGCTTCTTCGGTAGTTCGATCTTGTCAATCTTGTCGAGCGCCTTCACGCGGCTCTGCACCTGAGCCGCCTTGGCGGCATGGGCCGAGAACCGCTCGATGAACCGCTGCTCTTTGGCGAGCATCGACTGCTGCCGCGCGTAGGCGGCTTCGCGGTTCGCCTCGCGTATCGCCCGCTCGCGTTCGTAGAAGTCGTAGTTGCCCGAGTAGCTCGTAATCTCACCGTCGTCGATCTCGGCGATCTTCGAGACGATGCGGTTCATGAATTCGCGGTCGTGCGACGTCATCAGAAGCCCCCCGGTGCGGGACTTCAGAAACTCTTCGAGCCAGATGATCGATTCGATGTCGAGGTGGTTCGTGGGTTCGTCCATCAGCAGAATGTCGGGCTCGCCCAGCAGCACCCGCGCCATCGCGACACGCATCTTCCACCCGCCGGAGAGCGCTCCCACATCGCCGTCGATCCGTTCGTCGTCGAACCCCAGCCCGTGCAGAATCTCGCGCGTCCGGCTCTCCAGCGCATAGCCGCCGAGGTGTTCGTATTCCTCCTGCACCGCGCCAAACCGCTCGAGCGCCGCATCCAGCGCGGCGCTCTTCGATGGATCGGACATGACGTGCTGGAGATCCTCGAGCTCATGATGCAGCGCGCCAAGACGGCCGCTGCCCGCAATCGCTTCGTCGAGCACCGACCGGCCGGCCATCTCTTCGACGTCCTGACGGAAGTAGCCGACCGTCACTTTTCTTGGAACCGACACTTCCCCATCGTCGGGACCCTCCTCGCCGACGATCATGCGGAACAGCGTCGTCTTACCCGAGCCGTTGGGCCCGACGAGGCCCACCTTTTCGCCTTCATTCAACTGGAAGGATGCGTCGACGAACAGCACCTGCTTGCCGTACTGCTTGTTGATTTTCGAGAAAGAAATCATACGGGCGGCGATTCGGCGAGCAGCTCGACACCCGGGTGCTGCCGCGCGAAGTAATCGAGCTCCCACTGCGAGCTGAACAGGATGACCTTGCGCTCGAGGCGGTCGGCGGCAACCGTCCCCTGCCCGCCGAGCGTAAACTTCGCCAGCGGGTCGGCCAGCCAGCGCGCGGCGGTAAATGTAGCGGGCTCGATGGCCACGTCGATGTTGTACTCGCTGCGGAGACGGCTGGTAATCACGTCGAGCTGAAGCTGGCCCACGACCCCGACGATAGGCTCACGGCGTCCCGACGCCGTATAGAACACCTGCATCAGCCCTTCTTCTTCCAGCTGTTTCAACCCTTCGTCGTACTGCTTGTACCGCGTGTCCTTCAGCCGGCACCCGGCCGAAATGCTCCGCGGGAAATCGCGGTACACCCTGGAACTTCAACGGCTCCCCGGTGTGCACCGTGTCGCCGATGGCAAACTGCCCAGGGTTCACCAGCCCGAGGATGTCGCCGGCGTAGGCCACGTCGATGGTTTCGCGGTCGCGCCCGAAGAAGCGGTACGCGCGGGACGCGCGCAGCTGCTTACCCACGCGGCTGTTCAACAGGACCATGTCCTTTTCGAAGCGGCCCGAGCACACCCGCACGAACGCCACGCGATCGCGGTGGCGCGGATCCATGTTCGCCTGAATTTTGAAAACAAAGCCGGTAAACCGTTCGTCGGTGGGCGGCACGACGCCCGAATCGCTCGTCCGCGCCGACGGAGGCGGCGCCAACTCGACAAGCGCCTGCAGAAATGGCTCGAGGCCGAAGTTGGTCAGCGCGCTGCCGAAGAACACCGGGGTCTGAATGCCGGCCAGATACTCTTCGACGTCGAACTGCGTTCCGGCCGAGCGAATGACATCGAGCGACTCTCGGAAATGCGCGTACACCCTTTCGCCGATCACCGCACGAGCCTCCGGAGCGTCGATCGACGAGATATCGACGGGCGCACGGTACTGCCCCTGCGCCTCACGCTCGTACAGGTGGAGCATCTGCTTCTGGATATCGAAGACCCCGCGGAATTCATGCGCATCGCCGACAGGCCAGTTGACGGGCGCCGCCGCAATGCCCAGCGTCGTCTCGATGTCGTCCATCAGCGCGAGCGGATCCTTGGCGGGCCGATCGAACTTGTTGACGAACGTCAGAATCGGCAGCCGATGCCGCCGGCAGACGTCGTAGAGCTTCCGCGTCTGCGACTCGACGCCGTTCGCCGCGTCAATCACCATGACGACGCTGTCGGCAGCGATCAGCGCGCGGTAGGTGTCTTCGCTGAAGTCCTTGTGGCCCGGCGTGTCGAGGAGCGACATACGGCGCCCCTGAAGCTCGAACTCGAGGGCGGCGGAAGTGATCGAAATACCGCGCTGCTGCTCCAGCTCCATCCAGTCGGACGTCGCGGCTTTGCGATCCTTACGGCCGCGAACGGCGCCCGCCAGCTCGATAGCCCCGGCATAAAGCAGCAATTTTTCGGTGAGCGTGGTCTTGCCTGCGTCCGGATGCGAGATGATGGCGAAGGTCCGCCGGCGCGCGACCTCGCGCTCGAGCTCTCCCTGGACTGACTGGTCTGTCACCCGTTGAAGATTCGAATGATTCACCGGCGAGGCTTTGGCCCGACGAGGTCTACCGCGGTGTCATCACAGTCCCAGACCCGCAGCGGATCTCGAGCGTCGGTATCGAGCCGAGCGATCTGTTTCCGTCGCGGTGCGCGGGCCGGTTCGAGCGCCGCCGATCGGTACAAGTCGGTCGAATTGGACGCGTCCGCGAGCCTCTTTCGACCTTTGCGAGTGGGACGGCCTTTCATGCATCCATTGTACATCCGCCAAGCCGTCGGTAGCTGTATATCGATAAAGTATTACTGTATTTCGATGCTTTTTTATCGTATAACAACTCCATGGCAAAGACATCCATTCCGGCGCTGCTCATGGTGGTTCTGAACGTCGCATGGTGGTGTGTGGCGCTCGCCCTGATGCTGACGGTCTGTTTTGCCGGCGTCTCGGCGTTCACGACGTTGGAGGTGGCCGGTTCCGGTGGATAGGATTTGCCGTCATCGCCGGCGAGATTGCGAGGACTGCCATGGTGTATGCCGCGAATTCCCATGTGATGACGCATTTTTCCGCTGATGGCTTGCGATTTGACGCCCGGCCGGACTTGAGTGCGCTGACGATTGTTCATGGGCTCATCATCCTCGCGGTCGCAGAAGTCTTCAGGACGGGAACCAGGCTGGACGAAGACCAGTCGCCGACAATCTGAGGAGCAGATGGCCATCCGCGTCAAACTCGATCATCTGTTGCTCGACCGTCGTCTCACCTTGACAGAGCTGGCGGACCGCGTCGGCATTACGATCGCGAACCTCTCGGTGTTGAAGACCAGCAAGGCCAAGGCCGTTCGATTCTCCACATTGGAGGCCCTGTGCCGCGAGTTGGACTGCCAGCCCGGAGATTTACTCGAATGGACACGAGAGAAGTAACAGCGGTTCTGGGTTCGAACCGCTGTGTATAAAATGTCTCATGCCCAAACTGACAGTAGAAGGTTACGGAACGTTTGACGTTGTCGATAACAAGCGCCTGGTCCTCGCAATCGAGCAGGACGCGAAGGTCGACATTCTGCACGCGTGCGGCGGAAACGCCCGGTGCACAACATGCCGCGTGGAGTTCATCGACGGAGAGCCGTCGTCCATGACGGCCGCCGAGAAGGAACGGCTGGAGCAGCGCGGACTTTCGGGGGTGAGGCTGTCCTGCCAGATCGTGTGCGATCACGACATGGCCGTGCGCGCGATCAGCCGGCTGGAGGGATCGGGACGTCCGGATCCAGGCCGCACGCCAGAGGAGACGATTCAGCCGCCGCCGGTTTGGGGAACGAAGGGATCGTAGGGATCGTGGGGATCGTGGGGATCGTGGGGATCGTGGGTCACGTGGGTCACGTGGGGATCGTGGGTCTCGTAGGGATCGTGGTCGCGTGGGGACGGTTCGAGAAGTAGTGCGCTAGCGCAGATACCAGCGGTCCCATCTTCGGGCTTTCGGGTATGACATGCGGGGGCACACCCGCATCGTTGAGCGCTGCCGAGCAGATAGGGCCGACCGACGCAACGACGACCCCGGTGTTGAGTGCCCGCACGACGGCGTCAGCGAGTCCGAGATCGGCCGCCACCGAAGCCAGGTGCTTCCACTGCACCTGACTCGTGAACACGACCGCGTCGACACCGTGCGTCACGATGGCACGAGCCAGGTCCTGCAGCGGTCTTACGTCATCCGGCAGTCGCCATTCGTACACGCACAGCTCGTGCAACGCCGCCCCTCGCAGCTGCAGAGCGGCGGCCAGGGCTCCGTTGCGCTCACCGTAGTGGACCACGGTCACTTCTGTGCCGACCAGATCGATGTCCGCCATCGCTTCCAGCAGCTCGTGGCTCGTGTACGGGGACGCCGTCGATACGTTCGCGCTCAGTCCGTATCGCTTCAGTGCAGCCGCCGGCTTCGGTCCTCGACAGATAATCGTTCCCCGCTTCATTGATTCGACGACTAACGGCAGTTCCTGCTGGCGCTCGGCTTCCTGAAACAGCGCGGTTGCCCCGGCGCCGGTGAGAAAGAGATGCACACGGCGGGCGGGAGTGCGGAGCCTGTCGAGAAACTCAGAGACGGCTTCGGCGCAATCCGCAGGCGCCTCCCGCACTGCAGGAGCCGAGCGTACGGCGCCTCCGTAGCGTCGCACCAGCTCTGCAAGCTCGCCGGACATGCGCGCTTCGAGCAGGGCCACCCGAACTCCGTCGAGGCCGTTACGCTTTGGCTGGGACACCGACGAACACGTCCTTCTTGGCATTTCTTCCGGGACGCTTGTTGGTGACATACGGGAGAACCTGTTCGAGGACGCGAGGCAAATCACTGCACGGCACGTCCTCCAGAATCTTCGTCCCGGCTTTCGCGTTCGGTCCAGACTGGCCTCCGACGAACACATCAACCGCGTCTACGATCTGATCGCCAATCTTCACGTTCTTGCCGAGCAGGCCGATGTCGGCTCCCGTGTGATTGCCGCATCCCGCCGGACAACCCGACCAGTGCATCGTCAGCAGCTTCCTTCCCTTGCCGCCAAGGCGCTCGTCGAGCTCTCTCGCCGTTTTCAGCGCGAGCTCCTTCGTCTCGATCAGCGCCATATGGCAGTAATCGATGCCCGTGCAGCTGACCACACCGCGCATCATGTCCGATGGGTCATGCCGCAATTCACGCAGAAGGGGCTCGCTCGTCATCTGAGGCAGCACCCCTTCCGCCACGTTCGGGATGATGACGTTCTGGCTGGTGGTAATGCGCACGTCACCAGTGCCGTATCGCCTCGCTACGCGAGCGAGGCCGGTCAACTGGTCGGACGTGATGCGGCCGACCGGCACATTCAGACCGACCGCGCACAACCCCGGCTGTTTCTGCCGGGAGATGCCGAGATGATCGTGATGGCGGTTCGTCCGTGCATCACGCCCCTGCGGGAGCAGACGCCCGCCCACGCGCCGCTCGAGCTCGCTCCTGAATCGATCGATGCCCCATTCCTCGATGAGGAAGGCCAGGCGGGCCCGGTTACGCGCACGGCGCGGGCCATGGTCGCGAAAGAGGAGCGTGATGTGGCTGCAGAGCGACGCTGCATCTTCGGGCCTGCAGAACACCCCAAGCGGGGTCGCCGGCCGCAGACCGCCGGAGCCGATTTTTCCGCCAACCGCGATGTTGAAGCCCTTCACTTCTTCGCCGCCGATGATCTTGATCGCCGGCGTCAACGACAGATCCTGCGTTTCGCCGTGGGTGCAGTTTTCGGTGCAGCCGGTGATGGCGACGTTGAATTTCCGCGGGAGATTCGTGAACGCCTTGTTTCGAAGGAACGCCTCGTTGAACTCGCGCACGGCGCGCGAGGCGTCGAACAGCTCGTCGTCGGTCAGGCCCGCGACCGGACATCCGATGACGTTGCGGATGTTATCCATCCCGGTCTGCAGCGATACCAGGTCCACGGCGTTGAGCCGTTCCCAGATGTGCGATAGATCCCCCACCCCAAATCCGCGCAGCTGCACCTGCTGACGGGTCGTGAGGTCAACGAATCCGGTGCCGCACTCACGGCTGAGGTCGGCGATGACGCTGATCTGATCGGCGTTCGTGAAGCCGTTCGGCATCCGGATTCGCATCATGAAGCGGCCTGGAGTTTGACGCCGGAAGAACACGCCAAGCCACTTCAACCGCTCCCTGTCCGCCTCGTCAATCGCTTCCCACCCGTCGCGCACGAAACGCTGGATGTCGCCCTCGACGTCGAGGCCGTCCTTCTCACGCTTGTAGCGCTCGATCTTGTTGAGGGTGATGGAGGGTGCGGAAGGATCGATGGCAGGACTAAAGTCCTGCGCTACCAGGTCCTGCGCTACCAGGTCCTGCGCTACCGAGTCCTGCGCTACCGGATTGGGTACCGTGACGGCAGGAGCGAAGTCGTCGGGCGCGGTCGTCTTTTCAATTCCTTTGCACGCCAGCGCGACGATGGCCTCGACCTCGGGGCGGCACGAGCCGCACCCCGTCGATGCGCGGGTGACGTCGCACACGGCCTGCACGCTTCGCGCACCGCTCAAGACCGCCTCGACAATCTGCGCCTTCGACACGCCGTTGCAATCACAAATGCGCGCGCTGTCCGGCGTCATCGCCGCCGCCTCAGGTCCTCGCGACACAGGAACGGCCGGCTGGAGAAACAGGATGTCAGCTCTGTTCTCGGTCAGAGGCAATCCGGATGCGAATGCCTGCAGCAGCGACGGTACCACCGCGCCATCGCCGAGAATGATCGCGCCGACCAGGCGATCGTCGCGCACGATCAGCTTCTTGTAGATCCCTCGCGACGGCTCGCTGTAGCTGACAACTTCATCATCGTCGCCGACAGGGTTCTTGTCTCCCATCACGGCGAGGTCAACGCCCATCACCTTGAGCTTCGTGGACACGGTCGACCCGACATAGACAGCATCGGGATTGCGGCCGCTGAGCCGTTCGGCGAGCCTCGCCGTCTGTTCCCAGAGCGGCGCGACCAGTCCGTACACGCGCCCGCGATGCTCGGCACATTCTCCGACCGCGAACACGTCGGGCGCGGGCCTGCCGCCGGCGATGCACCCAAGGTCATCGCCGACGACGATGCCGCGTTTCACGTCTAGACCGGCCTCTACTGCGAGCTTCGTGTTGGGCCGGATACCGGCTGCGATCACCACGAGGTCACATTCCAGCGGAGCGCCATCAGCGAACTCGAGGCCCTTCACCCGCCCGTTGCCTGCCAGCGCAGTCGTCCGGGTCGCCAGATGCGTAACGAGGCCCATCTGGTCGAACTGGCGCCGCAGCACATCGGCGGCGCCGGCATCGAGCTGCGCCTCCATCAGATGCGGCATCAGATGAATGACATGGGTTTCCAGGCCCCAATTCAGCAGACCACGGGCCGCCTCCAACCCCAGCAATCCCCCCCCGATGACGGCCGCCCGCCGCGAGGTCGCGGCGCACTGCATGATGCGCTCGCAATCATCGAGCGTGCGAAACACGAACACACCCTGCTTGAAGACGCCGTGTTCATCACGGGCGTTCTCGAGCGGCGGAATCACAGGACTGCTGCCGGTAGCGATCACCAGCTTGTCGTACCGCTCCACCAGGCCGCCGGCGGCCGTGACTCGCTTCGCGCCCACATCGATCTGGTCGACGCGCGTGCCGGCATGCAGCGTGATGCCCTTCGCCGCATACCAGGACATGGGATTGATGAAGATGTCGCTGGGCTTGTGGCTGCGCGAGAGCACGCTCGAGAGCAGAATGCGGTTGTAATTGCCGCACGGCTCGTCGCCGAACATCACGACGTCGAAGCGTTCTCCGCCGCCGCGCGAGAACAGATCGTCCACCAACCGCGCACCGGCCATCCCGTTGCCGATGACGACGAGTCGCTCCTTACTCATCGGGGTCGATGCGCACGGCGCACACCTTGAATTCCGGCATACGGCTGACCGGATCGAGCGCGTCGTTCGTGACGCGGTTCGCAGACGACTCGCCCGGCCAGTGAAACGGCACAAACACCGTGTCGGGACGGATGTCCGGTGTGATACGGCTGGTGAACGTCGCCGAGCCACGACGGGTTCGGAGAACCACTGCCGTACCGTCGACCAGCCCGTGACGTTTCGCCACTCGAGGATGAATCTCTGCGAACGGTTCCGGCGCAGCTTCCACCAGTGGCGCGACGCGCCGCGTCTGCGTCCCCGACTGGTAGTGCGCCAACACCCGCCCCGTTGTGAGGTAGAGCGGAAAGCTTTCGTCGGGAACCTCTGCGGGACCGCCCTGTTCGATGGGATGAAATCGCGCGCGGCCGTTCGAGGTCGGAAACGTGTCCTCGAACAAACGCGGCGTTCCGGGATGATCATCCGAGGGGCACGGCCAGAACACTCCACCTTCACGGTCGATCCGGTCGTACGAGATGCCCGAGTAATCGGCCGCTCCGCCTCGAGTTGCCGCCCGCAGTTCCTCGAATACAGCCTGATGATCCTCGAAAGAGAAGAACCGCGACCTGTTGAGCGCCCGCGCGAGGTCGCACAGGAAGTCGATATCGGTCCGCACCTGTGGTGGGGGCGTCAGCGCACGCCGGCGGCGGATGACGCGCCCTTCGAGATTTGTGATGGTGCCCTCCTCTTCCGCCCACTGGGCCGAAGGCAACACCACGTCGGCCACGCTCGCCGTTTCGGACAGAAAGAAATCTGAAACCACCAGAAGATCCAGGCGCTCGAGTTGGCCGGCAACCCTCGTCGCATTCGGCGCCGAGACCGCGGGATTCGAGCCGACGACGAGCAGCGCGCGGATGCCACCCGGCTCGCCCGCAGATTCGATGAGCTCGTACGCAGACTTGCCGGGACCGGGCAGATCGCCTTCCGGGATTCCCCACACCGCTGCAACATCGCGGCGCGCACGCGGATCGTCGATGTGGCGATAGCCCGGCAACTGGTCCGCTTTCTGCCCGTGTTCGCGCCCGCCCTGCCCATTCCCCTGACCCGTCAGCGTGCCGTATCCGCTGAACGGTCTCCCGACTTTGCCCAGCGCCAGGGCGATATTGATGAACGCGAGCACGTTGTCCACGCCATGCGATTGCTGCTCTGCGCCGCGCGATGTGAGGACCATGGCTGTTTTCGCGCACCCGAGCATGCGGGCAGCCTCGACGAGCTCCGCCTGCGGAATACCCGTCAGCGCCTCGACGCGCTCGGGCCAGTACGCGGCCACTGTCCGTCTCACCTCATCGAATCCCTCGGTGCGGCTCGCAATGTACGGGGTGTCGATCAGCGACTCACGAATCAGCAAGTGGACCAGACCGTTGGCGAGCGCTGCATCAGAGCCCGGGCGGAGCGCGAGGTGCAGCTTCGCCCACTGGGCGGTTGGCGAGCGGCGTGGATCGACGACGATGAGCGTTCCGCCGTTGCGCTGTTGGGCTTCGAAGTACCGCATGATCGGTGGCATGGTCTCGGCCATGTTCCCGCCGACCAGCAAAATCACTTCCGCATGTGGAATGTCTTCGAGCGGAAACGGCAGGCCTCGATCGAGCCCAAGCGCCTTGGACGCGCCGGCTGCCGCCGAGGACATGCAGAACCGGCCGTTGTAGTCGATGTTCGGCGTCCCGAGCGCGACCCGCGCAAACTTTCCTAACAAGTAAGCCTTTTCATTCGTCAGCGAGCCGCCGCCAAACACACCAACCGCGTCGCGGCCGTAGGTGGCCTGGGTCGCGCGAATCGCGGAGGCAATGCGATCGATCGCGGTCTCCCACGAGACCGGTACAAGTGTTCCTCTCTCGTTGCGCGCGAGCGGCGTCAACAGGCGATCGGGATGACGCAGGGTCGCCGCCGCGGACCAGCCCTTCACGCACAGCCCACCCTCATTGACGGGAAAATGTTTATTGCCGGAGACGTCGATGCGATCGCCCTCGCAGACGAGATCCATTCCGCACTGAAGCGCGCAGTACGGGCAATGCGTCGAGACGGCTGACAGGACATTACTCATCCGTGGGCAATTCACCAGAGCAAGGGCCATGCCTTGCGAAGTGCCGTTGAATAGCCCCTGGGCCGGCGAGCGCCGATTTCGCAATGTTCACGAATGTCGGTCAATCGAAACGATGTCGACAATTGCGAACACAAATTGCGTCCATCGACACGTCGACACCAGCCGCGCGGGCAGGACGCGACAATTCCGAATTTGCAAATCGACACAATAGTCGCCTCATAACCCGACCGTGAACATTTCAGTCGCATTCCGTCAGCGGTCTTCCTTCTGCTCTCTGCTCTGTTCCCTCGCGTTTTGTGAGTTTTTCTGCAAAACGCGCCCTGGCACTCTGGTTGCTCTTCCAGTCGCGCATGAGAATCCGCGCTGCCGCCGTCATCACCCTCGTGGCCGCCATCTCTTCGTCAATTCCCGCAACGGCGCAGACACCTCCGCCACCGGCATCAACGCAGAAGCCACCAACGGCATTCGCAAATGTCGAGCTCCCATCCTGGATGCGGATGGGTGTCGAGTACCGTGGCCGACTCGAGGGATTCACTGGGGGCGGCTTCGCTGAGGATCGTGAGGACCTCTACTGGTTGAACCGCTTTCGTGTGACCGCGAGGTTCTCGATGAAACCGTGGTTGAGCGCCGCGGTCCAGGCGCAGGACGCACGTGTTGAAGGTCGCAACGCGATTACCACTGGCGCTCCATTCCGCGATCAGCTCGATGTGCGACTTGCGCATGTGGACGCCGGCACCTTTGAGAAGAGCCGGTTTGCGCTCCGCGGAGGGCGGCAGGAGCTGGTGTTTGGGGACCAGCGGCTGGTCGGACACGGCAACTGGCTGAACACCGCGCGCTCGTTCGATGCCGTGCGCGGCGTCTTCCGCCACAAGAAGCTGCGCATCGACGGTTTCGCCGCCTCCGTGGTCGCCATAGATATGGATGAGGCCAATCGAAGCGGGTTCGGCAACTTCCTTTACGGCGCGGATGCGCCTCTCGCAATCCTGCCCAATGGGGCCATCGTCGAGCCGTACGAGTTCGTTCGCACGGCGAGCGATCTCCGGACAGAAACGGGTGCATCAGGCGACCTGACTTCCTCCACTACCGGCGTCCGCTCGGCAGGCAAGCTGTCTGCTCGAACCGATTACAACGTCGAAGCGGCGATCCAGCGCGGCTCGCTGGGATCCGACACGGTTTCCGCATGGGCCGGACACGCGTTGGTCGGGCGCACGATTCCGCTGGGTTCACTCACCTACCGCGCCTTCGGCGAATACAACTTCGCATCGGGCGACGAGACACCGGCAGACGGCGTACGCGGCACGTTCGATCAGCTGTACCCGACCGCGCACGACAAATACGGACTGGCCGATCAGGTCGGCTGGAAGAATATTCATCACCTGCGGACAGGCCTCGAGGTACGGCCACACGCCAAGCTCGCTCTTGCCGGGGCGTACCATTCGTTCTGGCTCGCGAGCGCCACCGATGCGCTCTATAACGCAGGCGGCGCGGTGATCGCGCGCATCCCAACCGGCGCGCCGGATCGCCACGTCGGGCAGGAGCTCGACATTCAGGCTACCTACACCGCGTCTCCGCGCATCCAGATACACGGCGGCTACGCGCACATCTTCACGGGCGCGTTTCTCAAGGCAGCCACTCCGGGCGAGTCCTACAGCGCTCCGTATGTGATGGTGACCACCATGCTCCTCGGATTGGAGAAATAGATGACACGCGCGAACACCTCGCGACGCACTTTTCTCAAACAGACGGGCGGCGTGTCGGCGATGGCCGGCCTCATGTCCGGACTGCCGTTCGGATGGGTTGGCAGCGTCTACGCCGATGACTCGCCCGAGACCAAGGCGATGCGATTCGGCATCATCGCCCTCACCGATTGCGCGCCCATCATCATGGCGCACGAGCTCGGGTACTTCCGGAAGTTCGGTATCGAATCGGTCGTGTCGAAAGAAGCGTCGTGGGCGGTCATCCGCGACAAGATGAACCTTGGCGAGAACCAGGGCACCCACATGCTGCTCGGGATGCCGCTGGCCTCGACGATGGGGTTGGCGGGATCGCCGGTAAAGCCGATGGTGATTCCCTGGCTGTTGAACCGCAACGGGCAGGCGATTACGTTGAACAACAAGCTCAAGCAAGCCGGCGTGAAAGGTCCCAGGGACGTCAAGCCGCTCGCCGATCGCGCGAAGGCCGCCGGCGATCCGCTGACATTTGCGATGACGTTCCCGCCCGGCACGCATGCCATGTGGATGCGCTACTGGCTGGCGAGCGGTGGTATCCATCCCGACAAGGACGTCTCGCTCATTACCATTCCTCCGCCCCAGATGGTCGCGAATATGAAGGTCGACAAGATGGACGGGTTCTGCGTCGGCGAGCCGTGGAATGCGAGGGCCATCGCAGACGGCATCGGCTTCACCTCAATCACGACGCAGCAGATGTGGCGGGATCATCCGGAAAAGGTCTGCGCCTTCACGGAAGAGTTCGCGACAAAGAACCCGAAGTCGGTGAAGGCCGCGCTCAAGGCGCTGCATCTGGCGAGCGAGCATCTCGACAAGCTGGACAACAGGACGAAAGCGGCTGAGATTATCTCGCGGCCCACCTACATCAACTGCCCGCCCGAGATCATTCTCGGACGGCTACTGGGCAAGTACCAGGTACGGCGACGGACGAAAAGAGCAGGACCCGTACTACATGATCTACTCGGATCGGAACTGCAACTATCCGCATCCCGCATTCAGCACGTGGTGGCTCACCCAGTTTCGGCGATGGGGCATGGTGAAAGGCGCGCCCGATTACGCCGGAGTCACCAAGCGTGTGATGAGGCCCGATATTTACATGGAGGCCATGAAGGAAATCGGCGTGACGCCGAAAGTCGCGCCGCTGACGAAGTGGACGTTCTGGGACGGCGGGGCGTTCGACGCCGCCAACCCTGAAAAGTACGCGATGTCCTTTCCGATTAACAGTCTCGCGGGGTAACTGATGATGCTCAAACGACTCGGGAACTTCTGTCTTCCGCTCGTCGGGATCGCGCTCGCGGGCGTGGCGTGGTGGTTTGCCAGCATGCAGATCACCGACTTGCCCTCGCCCCTCAAGACGTGGGAAGAGAGCAAGCTGTATCTGCTGGAACCGTGGGCCAAACGCGGCGAGATGGATCAGGGCATGGGACGGTTGGCCTACTACAGCCTGATTCGCGTCGCGTATGGCTTTGCTCTCGGCGTCCTGATCGGCACACCTCTCGGCTTTCTCCTCGGCGTGTCGAAGACGATGCATCGGATGCTCGATCCGCTCATCCAGGTGTTGCGTCCCATTTCGCCGCTCGCATGGCTTCCCCTCGGCCTCGTGCTGTTTCAGAAATCCGAGCCCGCTGCCTTGTTCGCGATTGCCGTCTGTTCGATGTGGCCGACGGTGCTGAACACCATGGCCGGCGTGCGTGCTATTCCGCAGGACTACTGGAATATCGCGAAGGTGCTGCGTCTGTCGCGCCTGACCACGTTTACGAAGATCGTGCTCCCGGCGGCCCTGCCCCAGATGTTCACTGGCTTCAGGCTCAGCCTTGGCATCGCGTGGCTCGTTATCGTCGCCAGCGAGATGCTCACCGGCACGCCCGGTGTCGGCGGGTTTCTGTGGCAGGAGTACAACAGCCTGATTTACTCGCACATTCTGCTCGCCATCCTGACGATCGGCGTCATCGGATTTCTGCTCGATCGAGCGATGGGCGTGGCGGAAGCCAGGCTGCGCGCACTGTAATGGCGTTCATCGACGCCCAAGGGCTCTCAAAATCGTTTGGCTTCCCCGCCCGGCACGTGCTCGATCGGGTGTCACTCGCCGTCGACCAAGGGGAGTTCGTGTCCATCGTTGGTTTCATGGGCTGTGGCAAGTCGACGTTGCTGAACCTGCTGGCCGGCGTCACGCAGCCAGACAGCGGAACCATCAGCATCGACGGCCATGCGCTGAACGGCGTCGCGAGACAGGCGTCAATTGTTTTTCAGAACTACTCGCTGCTGCCCTGGTTCTCCGCCATCGAGAACGTGCGTCTGGCGGTCGATGCGGCGCATCCGGAATGGTCCCGCGCACAACAGAAGGAGCAATCCAACCGATACCTTCGGCTGGTGGGTCTGGGCAATGCGATACACCGCAGACCCAGCCAGCTGTCGGGTGGTATGCGCCAGCGGGTCGCCATCGCGCGCGCGTTCGCGACAGATCCCGAAGTGCTGTTTCTCGACGAACCCTTCGGCGCTCTGGACGCGCTCACGCGCGGGAGCCTTCAGCAGGAGCTCGCGGGGCTCTGCTCGGAGGCTGGACGACCTGTCACGACGGTCATGATCACGAACAACATCGACGAAGCGCTGCTACTCTCGGACCGCATTGTTCCGATGACGAAGGGGCCTCGAGCTACACTCGGATCGTCGGTCACCGTCGATCTCGCAAAACCGCGCAGCGCGGACCAGCTCGCGCACGACGAGCAAGCCATTCTCGCAAGGGCTCATGTCGTCGAATGTCTGTCCGATCATCTGCGGACATCGCGATCGCGGTCCGCTCCAGAGCGTCCTGAGCCACCGCCGGCCTTCTCGCCCGTCGCCGTCGAAAAGGCGGGCATATGAGCCTCATCGTTCCGCTGGAACTGACGGGCCTCACCAAGGTCTTTGCAACCGACGCCGGCCCGTTCGTGGCCGTCAAGAACGTCAACGTCCGCATCCACAAATCCGAGTTCATCTGCATCGTCGGCCATTCCGGCTGCGGAAAGTCGACCGTGCTGTCGATGATCGCCGGCCTGCAGCAAGCGACCGAAGGCGGGGTGGTTATCAATGGACGGCAGACAACCGAACCCGGCGCCGATCGCGCGGTGGTTTTTCAGACTCCCTCGCTGCTGCCGTGGCTTACCGCACGGCAGAACGTGGAGCTCGCGGTACGGCAGAAATTCTCTGCGCTGGGGGCATCGGAACGGCGTGCACACGCCCTGCGGTACCTTGCATTGACCGGCGTCGCCGACGCCGCCGACCAGCTGCCCAGCGAGATGTCACTCGGCATGCAGCAGTGTGTGTCACTCTCCCGGGCGCTGTCGCTCGAGCCGGAGCTGCTGCTGCTCGATGAGCCGTTCTCAATGCTTGACTCGCTGACGCGGCTGGATCTGCAGGATACGCTGCTGCGCGCGTGGGAACAGGATCGGAAGATTGTCGTGATGGTGACGCACGATGTCGACGAGGCTCTGTATCTTGCCGATCGTATCGTGCTGATGACCGATGGCCCCGCGGCGCACGTAGGGAATATCATGACGCTGCCATTTTCGCGCCCGCGCGATCGCCGAGATGTACTCGAACACCCTCAGTACCGCCGCCTTCGAAAGTCGATTATCGACTTTCTCGAACATCACGCGCATAAGGCTGCGTGGGGAGCGTAGGTCGCGTGGGGACGTAGGGATCGTGGGGTTCGTGGGGAAGACGCATCGGCGAGATCGCGAGGCCTTCCCCACGCCGCTCACGCGACCCACGATCCCCACGCGACCTCAGAACGGGAATTTGACCGTTGCGTCGCCAGCGTAGCGCTTCATTTTCAGCGTCAGCTTGCCGCCCGCGCCAGGGGTCAGCGTCACGGTGAAGTGCGGTTTCCCGACCGGCACTGTCCTGCCGTTCCACTCGGCCGACTCAATCACGTGTTCGGCGTACGCGCCTCCCTGCACCACCAACGTTCGTGGCGCCGTCGTGCCGACGTTCACGAGCGTCACGATCGTGGTCGTGTCATTCATCTCGGACACGAGCGCGGCCACGTCTTCGGGCAACCCCGCGCGCCTCAGGTCCGCGTCGAAGTAACGCAGCCGCGAGTTGACGAGATTTCCCCTGCGGTCCGGCTCCATCCCGCCCTGCGTCAACTGAATCAGCGCCGTCGTCGTGACGGGATTCAGGTCGAGCATGTTGTCGGCGAGCCGCTTGTCCGGCTTCGACTGATCTTTTCGGATGCCCTCGACCCTCGTCTTGATCGTCGCGAGATCCTCGGCCATCGCCGTTTCGGGATAGCTCGGGTTGCGCCCCTGCAGGTACTCAACCCACGGATTCGTCGTCACGCGGGCAAGATCCTCCGGCTTCTGCGAGAAGTACCACACCTCGAGCGCGCCGACGTTCCACGGACGATCGCGCCAGCCGTACCAACCCGGTTTGGAGCTACGCGGATTGGTGGCCAAATCGAGGCCGTACATGGATGGATACTGCGTCTTGCCGTCAACCGTGCGAGCGTTCGCGTTGACGGCGTTGGTCATGTCACGCCATGCATCGATGTACTTCTGGTCGCCGGTCAGCAACAGCGCATTGTTGAGGCCGATGATCGGACGCTCGATGCGGTTGCGATTCTCGCGCTTGTTCGTCACAGGATTGACGGGACTGAAGCCCCATCCGTACGCGCTTCCCCACCATTTGCCGGATGATCCACCGACTTTGCCGTCGAGGTCGACGAAGGTCGGGATGATGCCCTTGTTCTGCTTCATCCGCTCGAGCCATCCGTCAACATAGGTGGTGACCCACTGCTTGTACTTCGGGTCGCCGGTCGCAAAGTACGCGTTGGCGGGCAGGGTCGTCGCCACGAGATTCAGCGCGTGGTCGCCGACGACATCGTGGTATTCCTGGTAGTGCGCGAGGAACTGGTCGAAGTTGCTCTCACCGTGCAGCGCATCGAAGCCGGCCATATCGAACGGCTCGCCCACCCAGTCTTCGGACGTCGCCTTCCGCAGCAGCGGACCTTTGCTGCCGTTCATCATGCTGCGGATGATGTTGTGCCTGGCATCATAGTTCGGCGCATCCGGATCCTCGCCCATGTAGAGGCCCGAGAACCGGCGCACTCGCTCGAGATATTTCGGATCGGCCGGCACTGAAAGCGCCATGCGGTTGAACAACTGCAGCCCTTCGCCATGGTGCTGCCAGTCCGACAGCGCGCTGAACTCCTTGAAGTACATCCCGTCGACCCCGGCGGGCACCAGCTTGGTCGTCTTCGCCTCGGTGTACTGCCTGATCATCCCCTCGTGACCCTTCAGATACATCTGAACGATCTCGTCGCTCGCGCCGAGCGCGTGCAGCTCGGGCCAGTGATTGAAATTCTCGAACGCGTCGTCCGGGCCGTCGTTCGCTCCCCACCGCACGAAGCACAGCAGATACCCACGCTGGTCGTAGTACTTTTGGAAGAACTCGCGCGCGGCCGGCACGTTCTCCGCGAGCAGCTGCCGCTCCATCTGTGCCCATTTTGGTGGGGCCATCGGCGAGTCTATGGTGAGCGCTGAGGCCGGACGCTCCGGCGCAGCCGGCTCCGCGGTTGCGCACGCGGACACGGTCGCTGCGATCAGGATGGCGCCGAGCACGCGTGGGCGAGAGTGCGTCATGAAGCCTCCGCAGTCCGGCTAAAGCCGGACACTACGTATTTTGGTGAAGGCGGCGATGTTAGCATGGGCGGGTTAGCTGGTGGCTGGTAGGAAATGCACCCTGCAGCCTACTAGCTACCAGCTATCTCAACCCATGGACGAAAAGGACATCGAAGAGCGCTTTGTTCGAGCCTCGGGGCCCGGCGGGCAGAACGTCAACAAGGTGTCGACGGCGGTCGAGTTGCGCTTCAACGTGGGCGCTTCGTCACTCCCGCACGAAGTAAAGGAACGGCTGCGGAATCTCGCAGGGAACCGGATGATTGCGGACGATATCCTGCTCATCGACAGCCGCGAGCATCGAACGCAGGCCCAGAACCGGGAGGCGGCTCGAGCGCGGCTGCGCGGGCTGCTGGAACAGGCCGAAAAACGACCGAAGAAAAGGCGACCCACCAAGCCAAAGGCGGGTGCCCGCGAGAAGCGAATGGCCTCGAAGAAGCACCGCGGTGCGGTCAAACAACTGCGCGGACGAGCGCAGCCGCACGAGGATTAGCGCGTTCGCCGCGACATCAGCTACGCGGCAACCTTTGCGCTTCTGCGTCGAGACGCACGCCTTGCCACCATCCACACAATCAATACGACCGCGGCCAGCGCCAGCAGCGGCGCAAGCACGGCGAGCAGCGCTATCGCGATCGATCCGGCCAGCTCGAGCGTCGCCAGAATCGGATTGCCCAGGCCGGCTGTCACGGCCGAGCTCTTCAATCGCAGCAGCGACGTCGAGGCGTGGACGACGCCCGCGGTGCCGCCGGCCCCGATGATCGCAATGCTGTACTGCAGCCAGGGCGGCAGGTCCGTCAACACTGACGCGCTGGCCACGATGCCGGCCAACACCGCAACCGGGGCGGCGAGCGTATCGAGCATGTTGTCGAAAAAGGGCACGTAGTACGCCGCAATTTCGAGCACCGTCGCTGACGCCAAGGCCACTGACGCCGATGTCGTCGCGAGCCACGCGAAGGAGGGCGACAGCTCGACCCACCCGGTGCGCGCCGCGAGACTCAACACCAGCAGCGGCACGAAGACGCGAAACCCGGCGGCCGCCGCAAGCGCCAGCCCCACACCGATACCGAGCAGAGATTCCGGTGTCACAGACCTCTTTCAGTGCTCGCGGGGCCCCACCCCCGCTCGCTCTCGCTCAGCGGCTTCGCGCTTCGCTCGCGCCGCAGGCGCTTCAAAGTCAGCATAGCTGATTTCGAGGTCAGAACCTCCAGACAACCCGCCCACCCACGGTGCCTTCGTCGTAGTTGTTGCCCACGCGCGCCGGACCGCCCCACACCCACCGCACCTCCGGGACGACGTGAAGACGGCCGGTGATGCGGACCGGCATACTTGCGCCCAGCAACAGCCCGCTGCGCGCCCGCCCTCCGCGACCATCCGGCATCGCCGATTCCGCCTGGGCGATTGTGACCCCATCAGGGACTCGAAGCACTGTCGTCTCTTCCAGGTAGTGGTACTGCCTGACACTGATGCCTGCCCGGGCGCCGAGGTTGACTCGTCCCGGCTGGCGCGTCTGAGCGGATACCGCCATGGCGAAGCCGAGTCCCGCCTTGTTGGTTGTCGTGCGCCGTGCGATGACGGCCATTCGTTGAATTTCGTCGCGAGTCGCTCCAGGTCCCGCGTAAGAAATGAAATCGCCTTCGTAGCTGCGCGTCGACTCGCCGGCCGCCGCCGTGACCTCTCCTTCAATTCGCATGTCCCGCCAGATCCGGTACCCGAATCCCACGCCGGTGACGGGTAACGTCGCATGCTGGCCCCCCTCGAACGACACGCGATCGGTGCGCGCAATGGCGCCGACCTCGAGCCGATCGCTGACCTGCGCCGACGCCGGCACACTTGCGAGCCACACGATGCCGAAGGCCCAGACATGTTTCATAACGCGTCTCCTGGCCTTACATGCGCGGGAGCGGCCGCAAACGGCTCATAATGTGGGTGATGTCAGGATTTCCCCTTCCGAAGCTGTTCGAAGCGCTCGCGGGACCAACACGCGCCGTGGAGTCTCTTGTGCCACGGAGAACGTTTCAGGACGTGGTTCTCCCCGCAGCGACGCGCCGTTCGCTCGATCAAGCGCTCGCGCAGGTCACGAGTCATGACCTCGTATTCAACCGCTGGGGACTCGGCCAGCGTCATCCGACCGGGCTTTCATTGGCGTTCAACTTCGCGGGGCCATCGGGCACCGGCAAAACGATCTGCGCCGAGGCGATCGCCCACACCCTGGGACGGCGGCTGCTGGTCGTCCGCTATGCCGAGCTCGAGTCGATGTGGATGGGAGAAACCCCGAAGAACGTCGCCGCGGTGTTCCGGCTGGCGCGGCAGGAGCAGGCCGTGCTCTTTTTCGATGAGGCCGATGCGATCGCCTCCCGGCGCTCAACCTCCGTCGATCACGGCTTCCAACGCGAATCCAATATCGTCGTCAATGTGCTGCTACAGGAGCTCGAACGGTTCAACGGAGTGGTCATTTTCGCCACGAATCTTGCCGCGAACTTCGACCCGGCGTTCGAGCGCCGCATCCGCACGCACGTGCTGTTCGAGATGCCCGGTGCCGACGAGCGCGAGCAGATCTGGCGAGTACAGATGCATCCCACGCTGACGCCGCTCGCCGACGACGTGGACTTCCGGAAGTTGGCTGAGACATACGAGGTCAGCGGAGGCGACATTCGGAATGCTGTACTGAAGGCGGCGTTAGCCGCAGCGACAGCGCCACAGCATGACACGCTGAAGCTGATTCATCATCATCACTTCGACGAGGGCATTCGCGATGTCATGGCCGGCCGACAGGTGATGCAGCAGTCGCTGTTCCGGAAGGACGAGGCGCGTATCGACCACAGTCCGGCGAACCGCCTTCGCCTGGGCTACGGCGGTCAGGAAGCCGGGCACTACATTCTGGCTGTGTCGATCGATCGCGCTGCTCACCGCGCTGCTAGCGCTGCTGCTGGCCGTTTTTCGCTGATCTGTCTAGCGTCTTGCGATCGATCCACCAGCGCGCGACGTACACACATGCCGCGACCGCCGAGATGAACAGGATGAGCGGAACGAGAATCGAAAGGATGCCAAAGACGAGCGAGGCCGCAAACTGCCCGAAGCTCACGCGTGCTTCAATGCTCCCATTGGCACAATGATAGTCAAAAGTCGGCGGTCGACGGTCGGCATTCCCAGTCGACAGTCGGGAGTCCAGTCATGGTGATATCTCGTCGAGTGCTGCTGCAAGCCCTGCTCGCGCAAGTTGTGGCGCGGCGCGCATTCGCCCAGGCGCGGGTACACGCGAAACCGAAGCCGCTCGCCAAAGACGCAGCGACCCACGACTGGACGTCGTTTCTCGGGCCCACCCATAACGCGGTTTCCACCGAGACCCGGCTCAGCCGGACGCTTCCTCCCCCGCTTCTGTGGGAGCTCCCGAAAGGCACCAGCTACACATCGCCAGCCGTCATCGGAGATCGTCGTCCTGTTCGTGCACCGCGTCGCAGACGAGGAAGTCGTCGAGTGCCTGCATGCCCAAACCGGTGAACGCCACTGGGAGTTATCGATATGCCACCGACTTCGACGATCGCTACGGGTACAACAACGGCCCCCGCTCGAGCCCGGTGCTCGACGGTGATCGCGTCTATACGGTCGGCGCGCAGGGACAACTGCATTGCCTCGACGTGCGCACGGGGAAACTCGTGTGGCGTCGCAACATTGCCGCCGAGTACAAGGTCCCGCAGGATTTCTTCGGCACTGCGTCGACGCCGCTCGTCGAAGACAAGCTGCTGATCCTCAACGCGGGCGCCCAGGAGGCCCGTGCGTGGTCGGGCTCGACAAAGCCACCGGCCGCGAAGTGTGGCGCGCGGCAAAGAATGGGGGCCGAGCTACGCGTCGCCGGTTCCAGCGATCGTCCACGGTAAGCGCAGAGTCTTCGTGTTCGCCGGCGGCGAGTCGACGCCTCCGTCCGGCGGACTCATGTCGATCGACCCCGCGAATGGCCGCGTCGATTTCGCGTTTCCCTGGCGCAGCCGCTCGTTCGAGTCGGTGAACGCGTCGTGCCCGGTGGTATTCGACAACAAGGTGTTCATCTCCGCGAGCTATCGCACCGGCGGCGCGCTCCTCGAGATCAGGCCGGACTTCACGCATCGAGTCCTGTGGACGACACAGGAATTCGGGCTGCATTGGAACACGCCGATTCACCGGAATGGATTCCTGTACGGCTTCGACGGCCGCAACGAGCCCGATGCGTCGCTCGCGTGCGTCGATGCGACCAGTGGAAAGGCTGTGTGGCGCGCGACTCCGGAATGGAACGAGACGCTGAACGTCGGCGGAACCGAGCGGCGGCAGCTGCTCGGGACGTATCGCGGATCGCTGCTCTCGGTCGATGGCCAGTTTCTCTGCCTTGGCGAAATGGGCCATCTGGTCTGGATGGACCTCACGCCGAAAGGCTACAAGGAAATCTCACACGCTCTGCTGTTTGCCGCGCGCGAATCGTGGGCGCTTCCTGTGCTGAGCCGCGGATTGCTCTATGTGGTGCAGAACACGCGAGATGTCGTCAGCGGCGCCGGTCCGCGGTTGCTGTGCTACGACATGCGAGGCTAGGCGGACGCTCTCAACACTGCAAGGTGCACGCGCGCGACCATGTGCATGTAGCCTCCGGCAGACGCGTAACGGTCAGATGCGGCCTCTTTGATGTGCTTCAGCGCGACGTCCTTTCGGCCGAGCGCTTCCGAATACAGGCCGATGTAAAGGTGCGCGTAGAACTGGGCGGACGGACCACTGCCCGCGGCTTTCATGACATCATCTGCAGTCAGCGAACCGCGGAACATCTGATACACCTCGCGCATGGGAGCGCGCGAATCAGGACCCACCGGCAGCAATGCCGCGCGCGCTTTGTCCGGCCCCTGCTCACGCGCCACACACAAGAAGTGCCACGCTGCGTTCTCGACATCGTCGGGATTGACCGTCCTGTGAGATTCGAACTGGCGGCGGCAGTCAGTGTACCGGCCGGCGTAGTACAACGCGATCCCGCGCTGCCATAACTGGGGCGCCTGGCCCGGGACCGCCTTCGCCAATTCATCGAACGCCGCCGCCGATTGCGCGAAGCGCCCCTCCTCGAACTCAGCGACCGCGCGATTCAGCAGCGCCTGTGGATTCTGCGCCGCAAGCACGACACATGTGAACCCCAGAACCAGAACCGGGACCAGAACTCCGGAACCAGCACCCAGAACCTCAGAACCCAGAACCAAGAACCGCTTCATCGTAGATCCACCGCTAAGAGCGTGTCATCGTTCCGGACATACAGCACACCGTCTGCGAGCGCGGGGTACGCCCGAACGGTCGCCGGCACAATCTGAGCCGCCGCGATCTGCTGGAATGATTTCGGCGATGCGGCCGCAAGCACCAGCTCGCCAGACTCGCGCACAATCACCAGACGGTCACCGGCCAGCGTCACGCTGCCCGCACCGAACCGCCCTGTGCTCCAGAGTACTTTCCCGCTCTGCAGATCCACGGAGCGGAATATCGGACCGAACTCCTGCCGCCCGTGAAAGCCATACAGTTGCCCGCCGTGCAACACGCTTGTCGCGTAGTGGTTCGAGAGCACATCGTCCGACTGCCACACGTCGCTGAGCTTGGTCCCGTCGAATTGCAGAACACCGGCGCCGGGCCCGTACTCCGCAGACACGAAGATCCTGTTGCCGGTGATGATCGGGGTCGCTGCGTTCACCGACGCGGCCTGCCGGGCCCGCCACGCCCGCTGAAACCGTATCTGCCCGTTCACAGGATCGAGACCCACCAGCCCGGCGCGCGTCAGAAATACCGCGTAGCGGCGGCCGAGGATCGTCGCCGAAACGCCCGACGAATAGCTCGCCGCATCGGTCGTGGCCGTCCACATCACCGTTCCAGTTTTTGCATCGAACGCCACGATCCCGGCCTTCTTGCCGCCGACGTTGGCCATGACCCTTCCGCCATCGACGAGCGGCGAACCCGCGGCGCCGAAGTAGCCTTTGTCGACTTCGAACTGGCGCATCGCGTCAACGCTCCACAACGGTTTTCCCGTCGAGAGATCGACGGCGTGGAGTTTTCCTTCCGCGCCATACGTGAAGACGATCCCCTCGGCCACCACAGGTACGGCGCGCGGTCCTTCGTCGAATCCAAAATCATCGCGGTAGGTGGTCGGATACGCGTGGCGCCATTGCGGTGCGCCGGTCAGGGCGTCGAAGGACTCGACGACCTCACGGTTGTCGATGCGATGAAACAGGATCAGGCGCCTGCCGGCGACAACGGGCCCGCTGAGGCCGGCGCCGATCTGTCTGCGCCAGATGATCCGCGGACCCGTGACCGGCCACTTCTCGTTCAGCGGCGGGCCGGCGTAGACGCCGTTGCGCGAGGGACCGAGAAACTGCGGCCAATCGCTGGCCCCGAGCGCGGCTGCGAGCGGCGTGAAGAGCAAAACGACGAGGAAGGTGGCTCGTAGCATTGGTAGATGGGGTAAGCCGGAACTCGAGACCAATTCGAGAACAGTAAGAGTGTACGCGATGCCAGTTTTCGCCGAGGGTTCCCGCCTTCTTCAAAGAGGGCGGGAATCAGCCCCCCTCGGGTGAAAGCGAGGCGACATGCTCGCACCCGTGATCCGCGCATACCCGCGCGATGATTGGCGTAGAATCAGGCGTTCAGAATACTGAGAGGGCAAGTCGTGCGCGAACACTGGCAGCGGGTCGAAGAGTTCTATCACTCGGCGATCGCGTTATCCGGCACCCAGCGCGCGGCGTTTCTGCACGAGGCGTGCGGGGGCGACGATGTCCTGTACCGTGATGTCGAATCGCTGCTCGCGCATTCGAGCGCCGCAAGTGGTGCGCCTGCGATCGAGGGGGCGGCGAACCTAGTGGACGACCACGGCTCTTTGAGCGACCGTCCCCAGATCCTCCCCGGCACTCGCCTGGGTCCGTATCAGATCGAGAGCCTGCTCGGCGCGGGCGGCATGGGTTTCGTGTTCCGCGCTCACGACACCCGGCTGGGTCGACCCGTGGCGATCAAAGTTTGCCTGGAAGCGTTCAGCGCACGATTCGAGCGCGAGGCGCGATCCATTGCCGCCTTAAACCATCCGCACGTCTGCACGCTCTACGATATCGGCCCGAACTACCTGGTCATGGAATTGGTCGAGGGCGAGACCCTGGCCAGCGTGCTCGCAAAAGGGGCGCGGTCCGTAGACAACGCCCTCAGTGACGCCACCCAGATTGCCGACGCCCTGGCGGCCGCGCACGCGCGCGGCATCGTCCATCGCGATCTGAAACCCGGCAACGTGATGATCACGCCGGCAGGCGTCAAGGTGCTCGACTTCGGGCTGGCGAAGCGCACCACACCCGCCGCCGCCGGCGACGATGCCGAGACCATGGCCCTCACAGCCTTCGATGCCAGGACCGAAGTGGGTCAGATGGTGGGCACGGTGGCCTACATGTCGCCGGAACAAGCGGAGGGGAAGCCGGTCGATGCGCGATCCGATGTCTTTGCATTGGGCGTGGTGCTGTACGAAATGCTGTGCGGCAAACGTCCGTTTGGAGGCGAGACAACGCTCGCCGCACTGGCGTCGACTCTCCAATCGGTGCCCGACGCGCCCCGAAGTCTGCGGAAGGAGATCCCTGCCGGCGCCGAGCGCATCGTTCTGCGTTGCCTGGAGAAGAAGCCCCAGGCTCGCTATGACTCGGCGCGCGAGCTCCATCGAGATCTGGTCGCGCTCCGTGCTGCCAAGACCACCGGCGCGAGGGGCATGCGTGCCGCGCTCATCGCGGTTGGGCTCACGGTAGCAGTGGGGGCAGGCGTGTGGGGCGTCCGCTCGAACCTTCGCACTTCGCAAGCGCACTGGGCTGAGAAAGAAGCATTGCCGGAGGTCGCCCGACTCGTCGATGGGTCGCGATTTCTGGCAGCAGTGGCTTTGCTACGGCAGGCCGAGCCGTATGTTCCTAATTCCCCAGAGCTGGTTCGACTGAAAGCGAACCTGCCAACAGGCACCGTAAAAATCACCACGATGCCGGAAGGAGCGGATGTTTACATTCGAGATTACGCGGATACCGAGCCCGGTGATCCAGACTGGCGGCTGCTCGGCCGTTCACCGGTGCAGACCGATATGGTCCCCCAAAGCTACTTTCCGCGAGGGACCTATCGCGTACGGGCGGTGAAACAGGGTTTCGAAACCGTAGAATGGGCGGTCCTCCTGGGCCACGTCTTTCAGGACGTCCTCACCATTGAGCTTCATGCGACGGACACGACTCCGGCCGGAATGGTCTGGGTGCCGGGAATCACGGCGCTGGGAACGAGCCAGACGAATCCAGCCAACGCGCCCGAAAAAACCTCAGCGTTCTGGCTGGATCGCGACGAAGTGACCAACCGGGAGTTCAAAGAGTTTGTCGACAAGCGAGGATACGAGAAGCGGGAATTTTGGAAGGAGCCATTCGTTAAGGAAGGCAAGGCTCTCACATGGGAACAAGCGATGGCAGAATTCCGTGATCCGACGGGGAGACGCGGACCTGCCGCCTGGCAGTTTGGCTCTTACAAGGAAGGTGAGGCGGATTTCCCCGTCGGCGGCGTGAGTTGGTACGAGGCGGCGGCATATGCCGAGTTTGCCGGCAAGAGCCTTCCCACTGTGTATCACTGGTATCGAGCCGCCGCTATTGGTCCAGTGTCCGATATGCTGAACTTCAGCAATTTTGCGGGTCGGGGTCCGGCTCGGACCGGGATGTACAGAGGGCTCGGCCGTTTCGGAAACTATGACATGGCCGGAAACGTACAGGAGTGGGCCTCCAACGCAGCCGGACAGTTGCGTTACACGCTCGGCGGCGCCTGGGACACGCCCAAGTATCAGTTCGGGCTGGGACTTCCCGATGCGAGGGATCCGTTCGAGCGGAGACCCACGTTCGGATTCCGCTGCGCCAAATACACATCACCCATTCCGGACGCACTTCTGGGCCCGGTAGCATTCGTGGCTAATAGAGACCGACGTCGTGACAAGCCCGTTGACGACGAAGCGTACAAAGTCTTTCTCAGCCTCCACGCTTATGACAAGTCCGAACTGAAGTCGACCGTGGATTCGGTTGAAGACGCGTCTCCATATTGGCGAGTGGAGCGCGTCTCGTTCGACGCGGCGTATGGGAACAAGCGCGATCGCGTCATCGCCCACCTGTACCTTCCCAGGAACTCAAACCCCCCCCATCAAGTCGTGGCGTTCATGGGAGGATCCGATACTTTCAACCGGCCGAGATATGAGGATAGCGACGTCCAGGGTAATTTCGGATTCATCATCCGTTCCGGGCGCGCGGTGATCGTTCCTGCTTACTCGGGCACCCTCGAACGGGGCCCTGGAGACTTCTACCACCGCCGCGGCGAACCCCAGAGATGGCAGGACATGAACCTCATGTGGTCGAAAGACCTGGGGCGATCGATCGATTACCTGGAAACCCGACCAGACATCGACACTCACAAGCTTGCGTTCTTCGGAATCAGCTTAGGCGCAGGTGCCGCGCCACGGCTGGTTGCTGTTGAGCCCCGGTTCAAGGCGGCCGTTCTACTCTCAGGGGGTTCCTTCGAAAAGGTTCTTCCTGCGGTCGACGCGTGGAACTTCGCACCGCGCTTCAAAACGCCCGTACTGATGCTGAACGGCGCGAACGACTTCACATTCCACTTGGAGACCAGCCAGATTCCCTTGTTCCGCCAGCTGGGTACACCCGAGAAAGACAAGAAGCATGTGGTGTTCGATGGCGGCCATGCGAGCACTGTGACTCGACTGGACGTGGTCAAAGAAGCTCTGGACTGGCTGGACCGCTACATCGGGCCGGTAACCGTGCTGCCGTAGAACTCCGGTGGGACCCGTGGCCCTCCGGGCTGCGCATTAGTTGGTGCGTCAGAAGAACGCCTGACGGTGCCAGGACTCCCCCGCTTTCACTTCCCACTTTCCGGCCTGCAGATCGCCGACGCGCGAGAGCGTGTTGTCGAACACGCGCGTGTTCGGGCCCACGGTGCCGGAGGCGGCCAACTCGGCGAATCGATCGCGTGAGACGCGCTCGATGGCCTCCCCTTCGCGATACAGCACGGGCGCGTTGTTGACGAGCTCGAGCCCCAGAGCGCGCTCGAGCTGCTGCATTCGACGCACGAGCGCGTCGATCGAACACCCCGACACGCCGGCCGCGCGTTCGTCGACGCCGACCAGCACGAACTGATCGTGCCGCAGGTCGCGGCCCGCGGCGAGCGGTACGCCGTGAGCCATCCATTGATTGATGAAGGAGTCGGTTTCTTCGAGCACGCGCGCCTTCTCAGGCGGAGTCAGCGGACGTTCCGCGGCAAAAATCCAGAGCCGGGCGTCAGAAGGGAGCTGATCGAAAGCAACATGAGGCATGACCAGAACATTGTACCGCGTCGTAGCCTTGTCGCAACTCTCGTACTGGTGACAGAGCGAGTCAGGTGTGTGATAGTTCGGGTTGGATTGAAGGACACTATTTTTCCCTGGATCGAGCAGGTGCTGCAGAATGGCGATGCCGGCGCTGCGTTCGAACAGCTCGCCGAGCGCTTCCGTCTTGAGAAGCAGTATCGCGGGTTTTTCGATACCCGGTTGATGCACAAGCGGTGGGAGCTCGGCCTGCCGCTGGTTTCGAATGCCGGCATCAGCGATTTGCCGAACGATCTTCAGCAGGCCTATCAGGACGCGTCAGTTCACGCGGCGCGCGAAGTCGGCGAACTGATTCTGGCGGATCGAAATATCCCGGACGCATGGCCCTATTTTCGCGCGATCGGCGATGCGGGACCGATCATCCAGGCACTGGACACCGTCGAGGTTTCCAACCCGGACACACCGGAGTCTCAGGAGGCTCTCGGCTCGACGATTCAGATCGCCTTTCACGAGGGGGTGCACCCACGAAAAGGCTTCGAGCTGATTCTCGAGCACCACGGCCTGTGCCGCGCCATTACGATGTTCGGCGCCTACCCCAAGGGCGATGGGCGAATCGAATCGCTGCACCTGCTCGTCCTGTCGCTGCATGGTCAGATCGTCGATAACCTCGCGCGCGCGATCTTGGACGTGGAAGGAACCCGTTCAGAAAGCCGTTCGATTGCCGCGCTCATCGAAGGTCGCGATTGGCTCTTCGAAAACAATGCGCAATATACCGACAGCTCACACATCGCACCGGTGCTCGCATTCAGCGCGGAGCTGGGCGACAGGGATACGCTGAGGCTCGCCGCTGAGCTCGCCGACTATGCAAGTCGCCTCGGTCCCCTGTTCCAGTATTCGGACGATCCTCCGTTCGACCGCGCGTACGAAGATCGCGGCATCTACCTCAAGGCGCTGCTTGGCGTAGACGTTGACCGCGCGGTGCGGCACTTCGATGAAAAGGCAGCGAACGCAGAGGCCGATCGAGACGGATATCGTCCGGCGGAGGTTCTCGTGAACTTGCTCGTACGGCTCGAGAGATATGACGACGCCGTCAAGGCCTTTCGGCGGTACCTGATGGACGCCACGACAGCAGATCTGTCCTGCCCGTCATTGCTGCAGTTATGCCAGATGGCAGGTGATTTCGGACAATTGAAGCAGGTAGCCAGGCAACAGTCCGACCCGCTGAGCTACCTGGCGGCACTCATCCACCTAACTTAAGGCTTCTCGGTTTTGAACGTCCTCGTCGGCTCAGGCATTTTTTCGTAGATGTCGACGATTGGCGGACGTTCGCCTGCGGTCGAGAGGCCTGCGGCCAGCATCAACTTCGTGACGGCCTCGATCGTTGGAACATCGGGCCGGGGGAGCCGCCCCTGATAGCCCTCAGCGATGAAAAGCGGGGTCCTGCCAAACGTGTTTTTCTCTTTCCAGATCTGCGGATCGGCGCCGCGGTCTGCCAGCAGCTTCACCACAGCGGGGTACGCGCCATAGGCGGCGCCGTGCATCGCCGTGTCGCCGTTGCTGTCGATCGCGTTCACGTTGGCGCCCAGGTCCAGGAGCATCTTCACGGCTTCCACAGCTTCGACTTCTTCCCCGGCCTCTTCAAGCGGCTCCGTGGTACCGAGCCCGGCGGCAGCCATCAGCGGCGTCGTGTTGTTGAGATTCGGCAGCATCGGATCTGCGCCCAATTCCAGCAGCAGGCGCATCAGAGGAACGTCGGAGCGATCGGCAGCCAGCAGGAAAGGAGTCGCCCCCGGTGTGTCGATCCGCGAGGAGGTGGCGGGAAACCTCGGCGCGCCCTTGTCGAGCCGCAGGTTGACATTGGCGCCCCGCTTTACAAGCTCGCGCGCGAACTGAAGGCTCGTCAAGCTGCCCGATCCAGCGGGCGTCGAGGGATCGCTGCCATCGCTGGAATCCGGCTTTCGCACTGCGCTGAGCATGTGAAGCGGCGAGAATCCCATCTGCACATCGTTCGCATCCGCACCCGCGTCGATCAGCGCGATCGCGAGCTCGAAGTGCCCGTTCTGCACCGCGAGGAGCAACGGGGTCGTGCCTCTCGGTATCGGTCTGTAGAGGATGTAGTTGATATTGGCGCCTTCGCCCGACCGGTCCCGCCGCTGTATCGGCGCGTTGACATTGATGCCCTTCTCGAGCAGCGCACGCACCGCCTCGATGCGCCCTTCACGCACGGCAAAGAAGAACGGACTGAATCCGGAATCCAGCGTCGCATTGATGTCTGCGCCGGCTTCGATGAGCGCCCGCACGATCGGTGCGTGCCCTTCCGCCGCAGCCCACATCAAGGCAGTCTGCCCGTGACGCTCACGCAGGTCGTGCTTCGCGCCGCGCACGAGCAGTGCCTTTACTGCCTCGAGACTCCCGGCGCGCGCGGCCATCATGAGCGCGGTCTCGCCGCCCTTCATCGTCGCGTTCGCATCGGCGCCAGCCTCGAGCAAGAGCGCCACAACCGCCGCGTTCCCGTTCGCGGATGCCAGCGCGAGCGGAGGCACACCGTAGCGATTCGCGACGTTGACATTAGCGCCCGCTTTCACCAGCAATGCGGCGGTATCCGCATCATCGTAGTGAACCGCCCAGTGGAGCGCCGTGGTGCCGTCCACTTGCGCAGCATTTACATCAGCGCCCTTGCCGATGAGCGTGCGGACAGCCGCACGGTCACGCTGTTCCACCGCGTCCGCCAGGGTCGCGCGCTCGGCCGCGAGCGCGGAGCCGGCCACGGCAACCGCCAGAAAAGTTAATCCAGTCGTCTTTCGCCAATGCATATGTGCCTCTTCCTAGAGCGTGGCCGGTTCGAACAGTCCGTCGATCTTGCCGTCGCTGTCGGCGAAGGAATCCAGACGAACACCCACACGATCCAGAAGCGTGAGGTGGAGGTTCGCCAGCGGCGTCCCCTTGTCGTATTTGATGTGCCGTCCGCCTTTCAGCCCGGAGGCGGCGCCGCCGGCGACGATGACCGGAAGATTCTCGTGATCGTGCAGGCTCGGGTTCCCCATTCCGCTGCCATAGAGGTACACCGTGTGATCGAGCAGGGAACCATCACCGTCCGGCGTGGCTTTCAGTCTTTCCAGGAAATCGGCGAAGAGGGACACATGGAACGCGTTGATCTTGGAAATCTTCTCGATCTTCTCGGGATCGTTGCCATGATGGCTCGTGGGATGGTGCGCATCGGGCACGCCGATTTCGGGATACGTGCGATTGCTCAGCTCGCGCGTCAGCTGGAACGTGATCACGCGGGTGATGTCGGCCTGAAACGCAAGAATCTGCAGGTCGAACATGAGCTTCGCGTGATCGGCAAACGCGGCTGGGACACCGACTGGCCGATCGAGGTCGGGCGTCGTGTTGTCCATTGCACCCGCCTCGGCGCGCTGGATCTGCCGCTCGATCTCGCGAACGCTGTCGAGATACTGATCGACGCGAACGCGATCCGGTATGCCCACCCGCTGCTTGAGCCGCGCGATATCGCTGCCGAACGAATCGAGCAGGCTCGCCCGGGTGCGGAGCGCTGCCTGCCGCATCGCTGCATTACCCCCCTCGCCGAAGAGGCGCTCGAACACAATGCGCGGATGCGCTTCGGACGGCAACGGAGTCGTCGGTGACGACCAGGACAGGCAATTCTGGTAGACGCAGGCGTATCCGTTGTTGCACACGCCAGCGAGCGGATTCAGATCCATCGAGAGCTCAAGCGAGGGCAACTGCGTGTCGCGACCCATCTGCCTGGCCGCAATCTGGTCCATTGTCGTACCCAGGTAGTAATCGGAGCTCTCGGTATGTTTGGAGAACGCCGCACTCAGAAACCCCGAATTGGACGTGTCGTGCGTGCCAGGGTAAGAGTTCTGAAGCCGCGTGTTGGTAATGACCGTGATCTGGTCTTTCACCGGCTCGAGCGAGCCCAATATCGGCGACAGCTGGTTCAACTTCCCCTCGCCTGCCGGCGTCCATCGCGAGTGGTCACACCCCATGGGCATGTAGACAAAACCCAGCCTGGCCACGGGCTTCGCCGGCGTCTGTGCCCAGGCCGTGGCGGCAGGAATCATCGCGTCCAGCAGGGGCAGCGCCAGAAGGCCCTGCGCGCCCTTGAGAAACGTCCGCCGCGGCAGCGCTTTCTTGGTGATGATCATGAAGCGGATCTCCTCATTTGAAACGGCGTGCTCTTCACAATACCCATGATGATGGACGAGAAGCGGTACCGCTCCTTTGCCGCGTCGCGCACGATCTTGCGAACGGCCGGCGCGTCGTGGTACTCGATCCCGCGCCCGAGCCCGAATGTCAGCAGCTTCTCCGTGAGCGCGCCGACGAACATCTCAGGCCGGCTCAGCAGAGCATCTTCAAGTCCCGACACGCCGCGAAGCTCGCCGGCGCCGGGCAGCGCACCAGACACGTCGATCGGCTCCCCTTCGCCTTCGTAGTTTCGCCATTGCCCGACCGCATTGAAATTCTCGAGCGCAAAGCCCACCGGATCGATCGTCCGGTGGCAGCTCGCGCACACCGCGTTCTTCCGATGCTGAGCAAGCCGCTCACGCATCGGCAGGCTGGCGGAGACGGTTCCCTCATCGAGCGCCGGGACGTTCGGCAGCGGCGGCGGCGGCGGTGCGCCGAAAAAATTGTCGAGGACATAGACGCCGCGGATAATGGGCGACGTCCGGGTTGCGTACGACGTGACCGACAGGACGCTTCCGTGCCGCAGCAGCCCTCCCCGCCTTCGTCCGCCGTCCACGTTTTCGGACTTCGGCGAGCCAGGCGACGCATTGCCAAGCGTGACACGGCGGAAGTGGCTGCCATACACGTTCGGAATACCGTAATATTTCGCGAGCCGCTCGTTGAGGAATGTGTAGTCCGCCCTGATCAAGTCCAGCACGCTGCGATCCTCGCGCCTCACGCTGTCGACAAAGAGCTCGGTCTCCTGACGGAAGCCCTCACGCACGTTGTCATCGAACTCGGGAAAGAAGCGCGTGCTGGGGACGACAGCGTCGAGATTGCGGAGCCGGAGCCACTGGCCGGTAAAATTCGTCGCGAGGTTTACGGACCGCCGGTCGGCCAGCATTCTGCGCGTCTGCTTCTCCAGCTCGTCCGGCCGGCTCAGCCTGCCGCGAATCGCCACATCGAGCAGCTCGTCATCGGGAATGCTGCTCCACAAAAAGAACGAGAGCCGCGACGCGAGCTCGAGATCGGTGATGCGGTATGGCTGGCCCGCCGTAGCTTTAGCGGCATCGGCTTCGACGCGGAACAGAAACTCCGGGTTGATGAGCACCGCGCTGAGCGCTCTTCCGATCCCCGCATCGAAATCCCCCTCCGCCCGTCCCTCTCGATAAAACGCCAGCGGCCCTTCGACCTCCGCTTTCGAGATCGGCCGGCGATATGCGCGCCGCATCAGGGTGGAAAGGATCGTCCGCGCACACGTCTCTTCGTCAGCGGGCTTGCCCGCCGTAGCGTTGGGCGAAGTGAGCGCGGAGGCGGGGCGGCACACGAAAATGCGGCGCCGGCTCGGGGAGTCGTGGGCGCCTTTGGCCGCATATGGCCCGCTCACAGATACCTGATCCACAGCCGGTGCCGTACGGGGATGACGCCGCTCGTTGAAGCGCGCCAGCTGAGGTTGCCGCTGCGCTTCCAGCAGAGACGAGCTGTCGTTGATGAACGTGACGCCGATGTCGTGCGGACCCGCGCTGACGGAAATGCGCACTTTCAGATCCTGATCAAGCGTGGTGTCGTCGTCGACGAGCTTCTGAATCGTGAAGCTCTTCACCTGCTCGCGGTCGACCAGGACAACCATCTCGTGCGAACGGCTTCTTTCGCGCAATCCGCCGACGTTTCCGCTCAAATCGCGCGCAAGCCACACCTGAATCTCGTACTCGCCGTCCTGCGCGAATGTGTACGGGATCGACACTCCCCCGCGCGTCCCAAGCGGAAGGCCGGCGACGTGCGTCTCCTGGGTCCGATCGGCCGGTAACCGGATAACGTCTGCCAGGATGGACGTCTGCGTGCTGCCGATCGCGAGGCGGCTGATCTTCTGCGCAGCGGAAATATAGCGGTCCAACAGCGTCGGCGGCAGATCGCCGACGGTGACGTTGTCGAAACCGTGCCCGCTCTCGTCAGCCGGCAAGAGTGAGTTCGCGTCGATGTCGAGCGACAGCAAATCCCTGACGGCGTTCCGATACTCTGTCCGATTCAGGCGGCGCAGGCTCTCAGTGCGGCCGGGGTTGGGCTTCTCTGCAGACGCGGCATCGAGTGATGTTTCCAGCCACATCATCAGCGCATGCCGGTCGCCCGCGGGAAGCTGCGGCATGTTGGGCGGGGGCATGGTCCCTGTGCGCACCTTGCGCAGCACCTTCTCCCAGACCTCGGCATTGGCACCCGGATTGGTGACGTCGACACGATCCAACATCAGATCGGCCGTCTTCACGCGCTCGTTGTGACAAGTCACGCAGTATTTGTCGAGGACCGGACGCTGAGGTGTCTGCTGCGCGGACGCGTTGATTTGCAGGCACAGGACCACCGTCACGGCAAGGCCCGCCAGCCCCAGAGTGAAACTCTTCATGCCTCTCCTACGCAATTGGATCAGACAATATTGCTACCGAGGAATCGTCTGTTTCTCCAGGACTATTCCATGGAACTTCACTCTGATGGGACGTACACTGCAGCCTTCGTCAACCCGGTTTAACCGTTCATTCAGGAGGATCAATGCGAGTTTTCGCCTTTCTTGCCGTATGCGTCGCGATCTCGACCCCCGCGTTCGCTCAGCGTGGGACACCGCCGCCGCCGACCGACCGCTCCAAAGCCAGCTACATGTCTGCGGCCGAAGTGGCCGACGCGATAGCCAAGCTTCCCAAGGATCGCGCGAACTCCAGCGTCAGAGTCTTCACGCTCGCGCCGTACAACGTGAACATCGAGCACCGGCAGCCGATGGCGCAGGGCGCGTCGGTGCATCCGGAGACGTCGGAGTTGTTTTACGTGCTCGAGGGGTCAGCGACGATGCTGACGGGCGGCACGCTCGTTGGGGAGCCGGCGAAAACCATCGAGGGCGGAGTGGCGCAGAAATTCGCGAAAGGCGACTGGTTGATGGTGCCGTCCGGCGTGAATCATCAATTCATCGACATCAAGAGCCCGATCACGATTCTCTCGCTGCACCTGCCGAACGCTAAGTAACAACCCGAGAGGGGCGAGGTGTTTCCCTCATCAGGCGACGATCTGCGGGATCAGCGTGCCATAGACATCCGTCAGACGCATGTCGCGCCCGTTGAATCTGTAGGTCAGTTTCGTGTGATCCAGCCCGAGAAGGTGGAGCATCGTCGCGTGCAGGTCGTGGTACGACACGGGCTGCTCGGCGGCTTTGTAGCCCCAGTCGTCGCTCGTGCCAATCGACTGCCCGCCCTTGATGCCCGCGCCCGCCATCCACACGGTCATGACGCCCGGGTTGTGATCGCGGCCGATGCCGCGCTGGGAGATCGGCATCCGCCCGAACTCGCCGTGCCAGATCACCAGCGTGTCCTCGAGCAGCCCGCGTGCCTTCAAGTCGGTCAGGAGACCGGCGATGGGGAGATCTGATTCCTTGGCGTGCTGAGTGTGATTCTCTTTGACATTCGAATGCGCGTCCCATGTGTCGGTGTTCTGGTTGCCCATGCCGCCATGGAACAGCTGAACGAACCGCACGCCGTGCTCGACCAGCCGGCGGGCCAGCAGGCACTGCCTGCCAAACGGCTCTGTGATCTTTTCGTCCAACCCGTACAGTTTCTTGGTGGCCTCTGATTCGGTGTTGATATCGATTGCCTGCGGAGCGCAACCCTGCATCCGATACGCGAGCTCGTACGACGAGATCCGGGCGGCCAGATCGCTGCTGCCGGGATACTTCTCCATGTCGAGCTCGTTCAGTTTGGCGAGCAGATCGAGGCGCGCGCGCTGCGTATCAACCGACATGCCGGCGACCGGTTTGAGATCGACGATGGGGTCTCCCGCCGCGCGGAACAGCGTGCCCTGATAGACGGCGGGCATGTATCCCGCACTCCAGTTGGTCGGGCCACCGATCGGTCCGCCGCGCGGGTCGTTGATCACGACGAATGCCGGCAGGCTGGCGCTCTCCGGTACCGAGCCCGTAGGTGATCCAGGAGCCAGCGGCGGGAAATCCCACTCGGATCTGACCCGACTGCATTTCGTAGTGCGCCTGTACGTGATCGTTCGACTTGCCGAACACCGAATGAATGAACGCGATCTCGTCGACATGCTGACCGAGATGCGGAAACACCTCGGAGACGAGCTTGCCCGACTGGCCGAATCTCTTGAATTCGAAGGGGCTCGGCATGAGCGGGCCGGGATAACCCTGGCGCACGTTGACGTCACCGTGCACCTTGCCGTCGAGGGGCTCTCCCGCATACTTCGTCAGGGCGGGTTTGTAGTCCCACAGATCCATCGCGCCAGGACCGCCGGTCATGAAGAGCGAAATCACTGCCTTTGCCCGCGGCTTGAAGTGTGGCGCTTTGAGTGCGTAGGGATTCGCGCCAAGCGGGGTCGCCGAGCACGCTTCGGACACGTCGGCCGCAAGCAGCCCCTGCTGACTCAGCATCTGCGCCAATGCCACGCCGCTGATGCCGCAGCCCGCCTCCCAGAGAAAATCACGGCGCGACCAGAAGTTGCGTTTCTTCACGGCGGTCACCTCATGTAGAGAAATTCACTCAAGTTCAGCAGCACGTGGGTAAAGTCGACCAGAGACTTCGACTTCACCGTTTCGAGTGCAAGCGATTCCTCGAGCCGTGTCGCCGGCCGGGCCAGCGCGTACTGGTAGCCGAGCTCAATCTGTTTGGCGAGATCGTCCGGTGCGTCCCTGGCGATCCGCTCCGCGAGCAGCTCGGCCTGGCGCACGACGAAGGGATTGTTGAGCAGCGTCAACGCCTGCGTGGGCACAGTCGACACGTTGCGTTGTCCCGCGGAGACATTCATGTCGGGATGATCGAAGGTCTCGAACATCGGGAACGGCAGGGAGCGGCGCTGATAGACGTAGATACTGCGGCGCCACACCGCTGGACCGTCGGGCTGGTTCTCCCAGGTCCCTTTCACCATCTCGGTCGCCAGAATATCGTCGGGCACGTGCGGGAAGATGGCCTTGCCGCCTAACGTCAGATCGATGCCGCCGCTGACAGCCAGAATGTTGTCGCGAATCGTCTCGGCATCGAGCCGCTGCGGACGATATCTCCAGAGGAGGAGATTCTCAGGATCGGCCTTCACGTTGCCGCCGTGATCGTAAGCAGAGACCATCTGATATGCGTCCGACGTCATCATGAGGCGATGGAGCTGCTTGAGGCTCCAGCCTTTGTTCATGAACTCGACGGCGAGCCAGTCGAGCAGTTCAGGGTGTGTCGGGCGCTCCCCCATCTTTCCGAAGTTGTCGATCGTGGCGACGATGCCACGACCGAAGTGGTGGTACCACGCACGATTGACGATGACGCGCGCCGTCAGCGGATTCTGTGGCGACGCAATCCACTCGGCCAGCGCCAGGCGGCGGCCCGAGGTGCGGCCGTCGGGCCGCGGAATCTCCGTTGCGGGATTGCCGTAGGTCGCGACCGTGAGGAATCCGGGCTGCAGGAGCGAGCCCTTGCTGTCCGGATCGCCCCTGATGAGGAAGTGCGTTGGGGGCGGCTCATAGCGCCCCTGCCCTTCGTGCAGGAACGTGCCATTCGGCCGATCCGCGGGCGGAATGCGGCACTTCGGGCAACCGATCGTCTCGTCGCCGTTGCCGTACGGTGTGAAGCGCCAGTCACCGTCTGTGACAATCTCCGCCATCGGCAGCGGCGCCGGCCGCAACTTGTTGAGCGCGTCAATCTGCGACGAGAGCTCTTTCCTCTCTGCCTGCTCCTCCGGCGTCATCAGATTTTCGACGTCGTTCGGCGTGAGTGCAGGACCGCCATACAGCACCTGCGCCGCGAGCAGTTGCTCGCCGGGTGTCCTTGCCGCTTCGTCCTTGAAGACCGCGCGCTGAACGTTCGCGGGATACTGCTTCTTGATGGATTCCGACCGCAGATAGTCCCTGTACCATTTGTCGATCGAGGCAATCTTCGCGCGAAGCGGCGCGACTTTGTCATCGATCTCCCTGGTCGCCTTCTTGTACGCCTCGGCGTCGGCCTCAGCGGCCAGCGGCACCTCGATCTCGACAAACCCGTTCAGCGATGCTGCGAGCGCGTAATAGTCCTTCTGCGCGATCGGATCGAATTTGTGGTTGTGGCAGCGCGCGCAATTCACCGTCATGCCGAGCGTGCCGCGTCCCACCGTGCTTATCAGGTCTTCGATGTAGTCCCACCGGCGCTCGGGATTGTCTTTCTCGCGGAAGTTCACGCGCGGTCCCGCGCGCAGGAAGCCCGTCGCAATCAGCGTCTCGTGCGACTTGCCGTCGATCTCGTCGCCGGCGATCTGCTCCTTCAGGAACTGGGAGTAGGGCTTGTCCTGGTTGAGGGACGCGACGACGTAATCGCGATACCGCCAGGCGTTGGGCCTGTTGAAGTCCTGTTCGAAGCCGTCGGAGTCCGCATACCGCGCCACGTCGAGCCAGTGGCGGCCCCAACGCTCGCCGTAGTGCGGCGACGCGAGGAGCGCGTCGATGACGCGGGTCCATGCGTCGGGAGATTTATCGTCGAGGAACGCCTGCACCTGCGAGAGCGATGGCGGCAACCCGATGAGATCGAGATATGCGCGTCGAATCAGCGTGCGGCGATCGGCGCGCGGTGCCGCCACCAGTCCCTTGCTCACGCGAGCGCTTTCGAGAAAGCGATCGATGGGATGTGTAAAGGTGCGCGCGGCCACTTGCGGCACAGCCGCCTGAACCGGCAGCGTGAACGCCCAGTAGGCGCGCTGCTCGGGCGTGATGTCCATGTTCTCGAGCGCCGCGAGCGCGCTCGACGCCGCTGGCGACGGTTTCGCCCCGGGCGAAGCCGAGCGACCCCACTCAGCGCCGCTTTCGATCCACGACTTGATCGCCGCGATTTCCGCCGGCGCGAGCTTCGAGCCGTCCATCGGCATGCTGATACTGTCGAGTCCTGCGACCATGCGGTACAAACGGCTTTGCTCCGCATTCCCCGGCACGATCGCAGCACCGTGCTCGCCGCCCCGCAGCGCCGACTCGCGCGTGCTCAGATCGAGGTCGGCCAACTGCGCGTCAGCGCTGTGGCACGTCCAGCAACTCTTCGAGAAGATGGGCTCGATGTCGCGGGCGAATGTGGCCGGAGACGCGGCGGGCGGCGCGGGCGCCTGCGCAGACGGCAGCGCCGCGACAGTCAGCACGGCGCATGTCGCGAGAAGAATCGAGGGAACCGCTCTTCGCATCGCCGTGACTCCTCCGTAAGCTATTGATTACCAATGACTATACGGCAGCGCTCTTTAGGGATCAAGGGATCGTAGGGAGCGTGGGGCGCGTGGGTAAAATTCTCACCTTCCCTACGAACCCCACGCACCCTACGACCCCCACGCTCCCCTACTGCGGCCGCTTGAACATCCCTATCATCACCGCCTTGCCGATGACGTGGCCGTCCATCGCCTTGAAGAGATTGCGTCGTGTTTCCCAGGCATCAGCGCCGGGGGGCACGTCGAGCTTTGTATCAAGCGCATAAACCTCGAACGTGTAGTGGTGCATCGGGCCCGCTGCCGGCGCCCCCGGTCCACGATACACAGGGCCGCTGGCGCTGATCTGTCGAATGCCGTTGGGCAGCTGTGCCCCTTCGGGCATCCCCTCCGGCAGGCCTGTTTCGGTGCCCGGAATATTCCAGACGAGCCAATGGACCTGGTCGTCGGTGGTGCGGTTGCGCGCCACTTCGGGGTCCCGCATGTGCACAACAAAGCTCTGCGTCGCGGCGGGGGCATTGGTCCAGACGAGCTGGGGCGAAATGCCGCGCTCGGCCTGCTGCACCTGGGTATGGCGATTCGGAATCACGGCGCCGTCCGAAAACGCAGGCGTTGACAGCACCATCGGGGGGCTGGCTGGCCCACGGCCTGCCTGCGGCGCTGGCGCCGCCTGCCCGGCCGGCGCCGCCGGAGCCTGGCCGCTGATGGAGACGGCCGTAGCAAGAATGGCGATCGGTACGTGAAGAATCTTCAGACGCAGCATGTTTCCTCCAATAGCGTTATCCTTACAGCCTCATCCTTACTTCATCAGGAGCACGGTATGGCGCGACGCCGACACGAAACAGGTCTGAAGTACCAACAACGCATCGAAAGCGAACAGCACCGCGCCGGCCGCACCGAACCTGCACCGAACGCCACTGTACCGCCGGGGGTCACTCAGCTGTTCGAGAACGTGGCGCCACCGCCGTCCGCACCTGCACCGCACGACCCACACGAACCCTAGTGGCCCGTCCTCGCTGAAGCGGTCCTGCCTTCCGGGCGGGGCATCCCGGCTGGCTGCGTTGCTCCTCCCTCAAATACGGCCGGTATTCTCGGTCGTCGCGCCTTGCTATCCGGGCGCCGCGCTCCGGAATCCAGTACTGCTTCAGCGAGGACGGGCCACTAGTCGGTCACACTCCGAATTGCGTCAGGTGATGGTTCAGGTGTTTGGCGTGCAGCCGGCTCACCTCCGCGCCCGTCATTCGCCCGAGTGTCGGACTGTCAGGCCACGGATCCGCGACCGGCTTTGACGTCAACTCGTCGACGAGCCGCACACATCGCGCCTGCTCCGCCGCGAAGTCGTAGCGGTCGTGCTCGGGAATCCAGCGCTTCAGCGTCGGAGCGCTCTTACCCCAAGGCGCGTTCAACACGATGAACTTCAATACCGCGCGCGGCAGCGGAATCGGCATCTTCATCGCGTCCATCTGAGTACGCCCAAGCGCGCCTTCCATCGCCTCGTTCACGTGCCACAGCATCTGCGTGACCGACATCTTCCCCCACCGCCGCTCGGCGTCTGGCCGCAGCGACTTCAGCCGGCGCACCATCTCGCTCTTGCATTGAATGTCGTGCAGCTGTGGCATAGCTCCTCCCCACGATCCCTACGAACCCCACGAACCCTACCTAACCGTCGGATATTTGATGCCGAGCTGGTCGAGATAGGTCGGGTACTTCGTCGGGTCGTAATAGTACTTCTTCATCTGTTCGCGATGCTTGGCCATCGAGTCCTGGTTCAACCAGATCGCAGGCTTGTCTTCGGGACGGATCAAGGGCGTGTATTTCTTGTCCTTGGTCTGCACGTTGCGGAAGTAGTCCCATGACTGATCAACGAGCTCGGGCTTCATCAGCAGATCGAGCACCGTCATCACCTGCACCTTCGCCGCGGCCGTCACGCCTTTGTGCGCGATCGGTGTCGCCATCGCAATCGCGTTCGCCCAGTTGTGGCCAGGTCCGGCCTCGATGTTGGCAGGATACCGGAGCGTGATCGTCGGCACCACCCACGACACGTCGCCGATGTCGTCGGACCCGCCTCCCCGCTTCTCGTCATCGGGAACGACCACCCGGCCGCTGAGCTTCGGCACCTCGATGGGCAACCCCTTCTCTTCTACGCCGAGCTCTTTCTGCACCGCCTTCGCGAGCGTCTGGTCGGCGTCGGTCCACTTCGGCATGCCGACCTTTTCAATATTCGCGTGCGCCGTTTCAGCAACAACCTTGTTCATGTGCTGCGGCCATGCCGAGCCGAGCACGCGCGAGGTCATCGTCGTATCGGTCATCAACGAGGCAGCCTTGGCCATGTTGTCGCCGATGTCCCACATCCGCTTGATGTTCGGATAGTCGGTCTCGCGGAAGTAGTACCAGATCGAGGCGGATGGAGGGACGACGTTCGGCTGATTGCCCCCGAACGTGATGACCGAATGCGAACGCTGCTGAATGCGCAGGTGCTCGCGGCGATAGTTCCATCCGATGTCCATGAGCATCGCGGCATCGAGGGCGCTTCGCCCGCGCCAGGGCGCGCCCGCGGAGTGCGCGCTCTCGCCTTTGAAGGTGTACTCAACCGACACGAGACCGTTGTTCGTGCCGTCGCCCCAGTTGACACCCCAGTTGCTTCCAATGTGCGTGAAGATGACGACATCGGTGTCTTTGAAATGGCCGTCGCGGACGTAGTAGGCCTTGGTGCCGAGCAGCTCTTCAGCGACCCCAGGCCAGAGCTTGATCGTGCCCGCGATCTTTTCGCGCTGCATGATCTTCTTCAGAACGATCGCCGCGGTGATGTTCAGCGGCATTCCCGAATTATGTCCCTCGCCGTGGCCCGGTCCGCCTTCGACAAACGGATCGTGGTATGCGACCCCCGGCTTCTGCGATCCGGTCGGAATGCCGTCGATGTCCGATCCGAGCGAGATGACCGGCCTGCCCGATCCCCACGTCGCCATCCAGGCCGTCGGAATGCCCGAGATCCCTTCCTGAATCGTGAATCCCTGCTGCCGCAGAATGTTCGTGAGGTACTTTGATGTTTCGATCTCCTGAAATCCCAGCTCGCCGAAGCTGAACACGGAGTCCACCATCTTCTGGGTGAAGTCCTGCAGATCGTCGACGCCGGCCGCGCCCTCGGTCTTCAGCGCGCCGATCCGCGCCTCCACCTTCGGGTCGATGGCGCGCGCCGCTGCCGCTGCTGGCGCCGCCGCGGTCGCGGGCGCGTCAGGCTGCTGTGCGTGGACGTGTATCACAGCGATCGCGGCAACGGACACGGCCATGAAACATGACGTTCGCATGAAGGCTTTATACACCGGCGGTACGGAAGAGTCGAATTGAAGCGTCGGGAGTCAAACGAGTCTGGGAAGAGTCGGAGAAGAGTCTGGGAGTCTGGGAGTCGAGGAGTCGGCGTTATGGCGCCGGGTTGCGACGGGTGGCGCCGATTTTTCTTTGTCCGCCCCGCAGGGCCGTCCCACGTGTATGTCGGCCCGAGGACGGACGAAGGAAAATCGGTGACAGGACCCGTCGCAATCCTGCGCGTCAGCGCAACACTCCGCGTCCTTAAGAGCCGAATCGACGAGTCGGACGAGTCTGGGAAGAGTCGAAAAGAGTCGGGGAGTCAGGGAGTCAGGGAGAGTCGGCGAGTCCGGGAGGGTGAGAGTTTTCCTACGATCCCCACGTTCCTCACGCTCCAACCCGCAATCGTCGTCCGCGCGCGCCGACCTGCGCGCTCCGAACCGCCATGTGCGTATGGCGCCGTGTTGCGACGGGTGGCGCCGATTTTTCTTTGTCCGCCCCGCAGGGCCGTCCCCCGTACACGTGTATGTCGGCCCGAGGACGGACGAAGGAAAATCGGTGACAGGACCCGTCGCAACCCTCCGCACACGCCGCGCTAGACTAGTTGCAAAGCGGGAGGACCATGGACGCACTCGACAAGTTCAAACAGAACCAGCGCGAAGGCTGGGCGCACTTTGGACCGCTCGAGCTGATCACGACGTCGCCGGCGGCGCAGCTCGTTCGTTTCGCACGCGTGCAGGCCGGAGACGGCATCCTCGACGTCGCGTGCGGCACAGGAGTCGTTGCGGTAACGGCGGCGCGCTTGGGCGCACGGGCGACAGGGCTCGACCTGACGCCGGAACTGCTCGAGCGCGCACGCGAGAACGCCGCACTGGCGAACGTGTCGATCGATTTTCACGAGGGCGACGTAGAACAGCTGCCGTTCGCCGACAACGAGTTCGACGGCGTCCTCAGTCAGTACGGCCACATGTTCGCGCCGCGCCCCGACGTCGCCATCGCTGAAATGCTGCGCGTGCTCAGGCCAGGCGGCACCATCGCGTTTTCGACGTGGCCGCCGGAGATGCTCGTCGGCCGCATCTTCGCGCTCGCGGCCAACTACGCGCCGCCGCCGCCGCCCGGCGTCTCACCGCCGCCGCTATGGGGGGATCCCAACGTCATTCGGGACCGTCTGGGTGACAAAGTAAAGGACGTACGATTCGATCGCGCGGCGATGACCGTCCCGGTGCTCAGCCCTCAGCATCAGCGCGCGACGGCCGAGCGTATCGGTCCGATGCGCAAGCTGGTCGAGATGCTGTCGGCAACCGATGCCGCCATGCTCGAGGCCTTCAGGCGCGAATACGACGCGATCGTGGGAGACTACATTCAAGACAACGTCATCCAGCAGCATTACTTGATGACGCGAGCCACAAAGATATGAAGGTATAGTTGGGCGTTAACTCAATTTTTCAGGAGGCTTCTCGTGCAACGACTTCTCTCTGGCATCGCTGTCGCGCTATTCGTGGCAGGCACTGCGTTCGTGGACGCGCAAAAGACTGTTGACCTCAAGACCGGCGGCGGCGGCAGCCCGCACGTCCGATCCGAATGGACCATCGACGGCGCCAATATTTCGATCGAGTACGGGCGTCCGTTCCTGAAGGGACGCCCCGAAGCGCAGATGATGCCGCCCGGACGCGAATGGCGCACCGGCGCCGACGTGGCGACCATCATCACCTCGGACAAGCCGCTGAAGTTCGGCGCCCACACGCTGGCGCCTGGCAGCTATACGATTAACACCGTCCCTGGCGAAAAGGAATGGCAGCTCGTGCTCGGCCGCCTGAGCAAACCCGGCCAGTGGGGCATTCCGTACCAGAAGGATCTGGAGATCGGCCGCACGTCGATGGCCATCGGCAAGGCAAAGGCGCCGGCCGAGAACGTGACGATTTCGATCGACGACACGCCCGCCGGCGCCACACTGCGCGTTGAATGGGGCACGGCGTCGGCGACGGCTCCGTTCACGGTCGGGTAGGGACGTCGCGTTAGCGGTAGCGAAAAACGAAAATCGAAGTTTTTCGGTCTTCGTTCTTCGTTGCTGATTCCATGCAACTCGCACCGGGCGCGCATCACTTCACGCGCTGGCTCACAATCGAGCGGCAGCGCGCGGTGGCGGACCTCTGCCGCGGGCTCGTCGACGGCGCGGTACCGGCTTACGTCCCGATTGTGCGCGGCGGAGGGACGATGCACGTCAAAATGCTGTGTCTCGGCCGCCACTGGAACGCGAAGACCTATCAATACGAGTCAAGCCGGTCGGACTTCGACGGCCTGCCGCCTCCACCACTTCCACCGCAGCTTCGAACGCTCGCGCAAGAGATCGCGGCCCAGGCAGGGATGGCGATCGCGCCGGATCTCTGTATCCTGAATTACTACGACGCCGACGGACGGATGGGACTGCACCAGGACAAGGACGAAGGTCCCGCGTCCATCGCCGCAGGGATCCCGATCGTGTCTCTGTCGATCGGCGATACCGCGCGTTTTCTGTTCGGCGGGCTCAAGCGGCGCGATCACGTCGACACCATCTCACTGGAGTCGGGAGATGCGTTCGTCTTTGGCGGGCCCGCACGGTTGCGGTATCACGGCGTGTCGCGAATCGCGCCGGGCACGGCTCCGCAAGAGCTCGGGCTCTCCGGCCGGTTCAACCTCACGTTCCGCCAATCAGACGACACATGCGGCGCGTCGTCGTAGTCGGCGCCGGAGCAGCCGGGACAATGGCGGCGATCTTCGCAGCGTCGAACGGCGCGGAGACGATGCTCGTCGAACGCACGAAGGACGGCGGACGCAAGATTCTGATCAGCGGCGGTGGGCGCTGCAATATCCTTCCGGCCCGGCTCGACGAATCGCGTTTTGTCACCGACTCGTCCCCGCACCTGCTGCGCCGCCTGGTGCGCTCCTGGCCGCTTCACGAGCAAATCGCATTCTTCGAGCGCGATCTGGGCCTGCCCCTCGTCGAAGAACCCGAATCAGGCAAGCTCTTTCCGAAATCGCAAAGCGCGCGCGACGTGCGCGACGCCCTGTTCTCGCATGCGCGGGCCAAAGGGGTGAGCATCATCACCGACACGCTGGTGACTGACCTTCGGCCGTCAGCCGATCGCTGGATCGTCGAGCGCCAGGGCGCCGAACCGCTCGACGCAGATGCGGTCGTCCTCGCAACCGGCGGGTTGTCGGTGCCGAACACCGGCAGCGACGGCCGCGGGTTGGAAATCGCCGAACGCCTGGGACATGCGCTGAACCCAACGTACGCGGCGCTGACGCCTCTGACGGCGCGACTCGGGACGACCGATGTGGCTTCACCTTTCGCACATCTGTCCGGCATTTCCCTCACGGTCACCATCACCGCGCGATCTGACACGCGCGAGGCGCAGGCGACGGGCGGTTTCCTCTTCACACACCAGGGTTACAGCGGACCGTCGGTGCTCGACGTATCGCACGTGGCGGTGCGATCGCCGGATGCTGCCGCGGCTCGCGCAAAGATCACCGTACAGTGGACGCCGTTGCGGGACAGCGACTGGGAAGACGCGCTTCGCCCTCGCGCAACGCGCTCGGTGCTCGCCGCCGTCAGCGCCGAGCTTCCCCACCGCCTCGCTGACGCACTCATTGCCGCCGCGCGGGTGGAGCCGGACCGCGCGCTTGCGCAACTCGGCCGAACCGAGCGCCTGCGGCTGATCGACACGCTTGTTCGCGGAGAGCTGCCATGGACGGGCGATGAAGGGTACAAAAAGGCCGAAGTAACGGGCGGCGGTGTGAACCTTGCCGATATCGATTCGCGGACACTCGAAAGCCGCACACACAAGGGGCTGTTCATGTGCGGCGAGATGCTCGATGCGTTCGGACCGATCGGCGGCTACAACTTTCTGTGGGCGTGGGCGACGGGACGCGCCGCCGGCATCGGAGCGGCAGACCGCCCTCGCTGACGCCCGGCGCGTCGCGCGGCGGATGTTATGCTTAGGCATCTATGTCGATGACGACCCGAGTCCTGATTGTGGAAGATCATACCGACAGCGCCGAATTTCTACGGCTGCTGCTCGAGCCTGAAGGTTATGTCGTGAAAACCGCCGACACGGCTCAGCAGACTCGCGAAGAAGTAGCCGCGTCGAAGCCCGATATCATTTTGATGGACCTGATGCTGCCCGACGTGGAGGGGCTGGATCTGCTGCGCGAGCTGCGCGCGATGAGCCCCGAGTCCCAGGTCATCGTCGTCAGCGGACATGGGAGCATCACCGTCGCGGTCGAAGCGATGGAGAACGGCGCGCTGAGCTTCATCGAGAAGCCGCTCAATCCCAGCGTCTTGATGGCACAGTTGCACAAGGCGGCCGAGAAGCTCGCGTTGACTGCGGAGAACCGCCGCTTGCGTGCCGAACTCGACGAGAGCACCACCTACTCGGGTCTCATCGGGCGCAGCAAGCCGATGCGCCAGTTGTACCAGCTGATCAAATCGGTCGCACCGACGGACGCCAACGTCTTGATTACGGGCGAAAACGGGAGCGGCAAGGAAGTCGTCGCCACGGCGATCCACGAATCGAGCAAGCGCGCAAAGGGCCCGTTCATCAAGGTCAATTGCGCCGCGATTCCCACCGAGCTGATCGAGTCCGAGCTCTTCGGCCACAAGCGGGGCGCGTTCACCGGTGCGGTGAACGACAAGCAGGGGTTGATGGAGCTGGCCAACAACGGCACGCTGCTGCTCGACGAAATCGGCGATTTGACGCCGAACCTTCAGGTGAAGCTGTTACGCGTCCTGCAGGATCGCGAATTCAGACCGGTCGGCAGCACAAAGGTGCTGAAAACGAACTTCCGACTGGTGTCCGCGACCAACGTCAACACCGATCAGGCGCTCAAGGATGGACGGCTGCGCGAGGACTTGTACTTCCGGATCAACACTCTCATGCTGCCGGTGCCCGCGCTCAGGGAAAGGCCGACGGATATTCCCCTCATGGCCGAGTATTTCCTGCAGAAGTACGCGGCCCAGCACGGCAAGTCCGTCATGAGCTTCCACCCCAACGCTCTGCGCGCGCTGGTGAACTTCGCCTGGCCCGGCAACGTTCGCGAGCTGCAGCATGTCGTCGAGCGCGCCGTCATCCTGACGCAGGGTTCACTGATTGGCCTTGACGACCTTCCCGATAATGTCACGGCAGCGGTCGCGGCCAAGTGAATTGGTAGACTGGCATGGCGTTGTCGCTTCGCCGCCCCCGCACGTTCAAAGGCTTCGCGATCGCGGCGATTCTCGTCGTGGGAGTGGTGACAGCGATCATTGCCGCGGGCATCGCCGTCCGCTACGGGTTCGCGGTCAACAAGCTTGCGCGAGGCATCGGCCAGACCATGTTCTACGGGGCCGATGGGACACCCTGGTTCCCGCTCGAAGAGCATCGGCGCGACGTGCCGCTGACTCGCATCTCCGCCTACCTGCGGGACGCGGTGGTCGCGGTCGAGGATCATCGATTCCATTCACACCTCGGCATTGATCCAATCGCCGTCGGCCGCGCGGTCGTGCGTGACGTGCGCTCGGGCGGAATCGCGGAAGGCGGCAGCACGCTGACGCAACAGCTGGCGCGCACGCTGTTTCTCACGGCGTCGCGCGGCGACTGGCTGCGAAAAGGCAAGGAAGCGGTCCTCGCGCTGATGATCGAGCAGCGCCTCTCGAAGCCGCAAATCCTCGAGCTCTACCTCAATCGCATCTATCTCGGCGGCAACGTGTACGGCGTCGAGGCGATGTCCCAGAACGTCTTCGGCAAGAGCGCCTTCGATCTCACGCTGCCGGAGGCGGCGTTTATCGCCGGGCTCATCCGCGCGCCGTCGGCATTGTGGCCCTGGGGACACTACGATCGCGCGTTGCAGCGCAGCCACGTCGTCCTGGCCCGTATGCGCGACGAGCGCTTCATCACCGCTCAGGCGGAGCAGCAGGCGCGCGCGACCCCGCCGCGCATCCTGGCTGATCCCGGACTCAATCGAGGGGCCGCGGGGTATGCGCAGGACTATCTTCGGCAGCAATTCAAGGCCCAATTCGACGACGACAATCCGCCGGATTGGAAAGTGCGGACGACGTTCGTGCCCGCGCTGCAGCGAGAAGCGGAGCGCGCCGTGACGCAGGGGCTTGCGAAGTTTCGACAGGCCGGGCTGCAGGCTGCGCTGGTTGCCATCGATCCGCACACCGGCGACGTGCTCGCGCTCGTGGGCGGACGCGACTTCCGCCGGACGCCTTTCAATCGAGCGGTCAGCGCCAGGCGCCAGCCGGGTTCGGCCTTCAAGCCGTTTCTCTACGCGGCCGCGCTCGAGAGCGGCCTGTCGCCGATTTCGCGCGTTTCCAACCTCGATGGCCTGCGCGTCCCCGGTTACGACGAATGGGAAGTGAGGAACGCCAGCATCGAAGCACGCGATACCCTGACGCTCCGTGAAGCGCTGTTCGAATCCAACAACCAGGCGGCCGTGAAACTGCAGACGCAGATCGGATCGAGACCGGTGTTGCGGGTGGCACAGGCGCTCGGCTTGCCGCCGATGCCGGACGTCCCATCGCTTGCGCTTGGCGTGGGGGAAGTGACGCCGCTGCAATTGACAGCCGCGTACGCCGTATTCCCGAATGGCGGCTTCGCTGTCACGCCACGGCCGCTCGTCCAGGTCCTCGACAACGATGGCTACGCCGTCTTCAACCGCGCCGTCGAGCGAAAGCCCATTCTCTCCGAGGCCATTGCCTTTCAGATGGTATCGATGCTCGCCGACGTGGTGGATGTGGGAACAGGCGCGTCAGCCCGCTCGTTCGGCGTGCGCTTCCCCGCTGCCGGGAAAACCGGGACGACCGACGACTTCAAGGACGCGTGGTTCGTCGGTTTCTCATCCTCCCTGGTCGTGGGCGTGTGGGTGGGGTTCGACAAGCCGGCGACGATTGGTCCCGACGGCTACGGGGCGCGGTACGCGCTGCCCATCTGGGCCGACTTCATGTCGAAGGCCGCGCGCGTCCGCAAGCCGGGAGCGTTCCGCATACCGACGACGGTCGACGGTATGCAGCTGTGCAGGGTCAGCCACATGCTCCCCCGCGAAACGTGTCCGTCCTATACGGAGTACTTCAAGCACAGGGACCTCGTGCCCGATGACAAGTGCGATGTGCATCGGGGACCCAGCGCAGCCGAAGTCATCGGGGGCGTGTTTTCGAAGATTGGAAAAGGGATCGGAAAAATCTTCGGGCGCTAGGGCTTCGTGCCTTCAGCCGACGCGATGTAGCTGCGGCGGCTGCGTGTTTTCAGTACCGGGCCGCTTGACGCGCACTTCCAGCCGATGCGACTTTGCCGTCGAGCGCGGCAGGGCTGAAGCCCAGCAGGTACTGGCTGCGCAGCTCCTGTGCGATGCGCGTGAACGAGGAGTTGAGGTCGGCGTCCTTCTTCAAATCGAAGTAGCCGCCGCCGGTCTCGGTCGCGAAGCGATTCAGAATGGAGTCCGGCTTACTGCGCACGACCGATCTGCCCGTTGAAGAATTCGGTTTCGAGGCCGATGCCGTAAATCATCACCTCGCCGTCGCGCGCCCGCTCCAGCGCTTTTCCAGAGCTCAGCCGGCTGCCGAAATCGGCGCCGTCGGTGAACAGCAGAATCACCTTGCGGCCTTCCACCTTCTCGAGCTCGATCGAGGCTGGCGTGCACCGCGTCGTAGAGACGCGTCTGGTTGCCGAAGTCGAGATGCTTCAATCGCGCTGACGAGGCTGTTCCGGTCGCTGGTGAAGCCGGACGCAAACTCGACCTTGTCGTTGAACGCGCCGACGCATGGCCTTGTCGTGCGGCATCAGCCGGAGGAGGAACTGCTCGGCGCCGGCATAGAGATCTTCGAGGCGATCCGTCATGCTGACGCTGGTGTCGAGCATCACGACGACGGTGAAGGGTCGCACTTCGTTATCGAAGATCGTGATGTCCTGCGGTCGGCCGTTGTCGAGCACCTCGAAGTCGTCACGCGTCAGATCGGTGACGAGGCGATTGTTGGCGTCGACCACCGTCACATAGGACGGGACGACCCGAGACCCCGATCGGAACGTCGGCTCCTGTGCGGCCGAGAGACAGGCCGAATGCCAGCACACCGATTCCCGCCACTGCCAAAAGACGACGTCCGTGAGAATGCATGGATCGAGCTTACCATTGCGGCGGCATGAATCGTGGTATGACTGAGGTATGGTGAATCGATTTCTGTCCCGCGCGTCCCTTGGGTTGTGTCTTCTCATGCTCGATTGGCGCCGCTCCGCCACAGCAGCCGGTGTTTCGCGGGGGCGGCGATGCTGTACGCGTGTTCGTCACCGTGACGGATGGCGACGGCCGCCTCGTCACCACCCTCGCACGCAGAGGACTTCGAGGTGCGCGACGAAGGAAAGCCGCAACCGATCACGCTGTTCGACAACACGCCGCAGCCGATCCGCCTGATCGTGCTGCTCGACGTGTCGGGCAGCATGGAGGGCAACCTGCCGCTGCTGCGTCGCGGCTTCCGAACAACTCTTCGCGCGCCTCCGTCCCGACGATGTGGTGCGGGTTGGCACGTTTGGGCACGACGTCACCATCAGCCCGATCTTTCACGCGCGACGTCAAAGAACTGCGGAGCGCGTTGCCGACCATGATTGCCCCCGATGCACCGACACCTCTGTGGCGCGCGATCGACAAGGCCGTCGACGCGTTCGACAAGGAGAAGGCGATGTGCGTCCGGTGGTATCTCGTGCTGAGCGACGGCAAGGACAGCGGCATGTTCGACTTCAGCCTCAAGGGACGCCCGGTCAGCCAGGCCGAGATCATCGACCGCGCTCGCAACGATGCGGTGATGATTTACGCGGTCGGCATGCGCAGCCGGGGCACGCAGCGCATGCCGCCGGGAGCCGGCCGGGCCGCACTCGGCGCGATGCTCACGGCGGATCTGCCGGATCCCGGCCTCGCGCGCGTCGCGCAGGAATCGGGCGGCGGCTACATCGAGATTCGCGCGGGCCAGGATCTCGGCGCCGCCTTCGCGCGGGTCGCGGACGAGCTGCACAGCCAGTACCTGCTCGGTTTCGCGCCGCCGAAGCGGGACGGCAAGCAGCACGACCTCGACGTCCGGCTCACCCGGAAGGGGCTCACCGCCCGCGCGCGCAAGAGCTACGTGGCGCCGAAGGGCTGAGCGCCCGCGTCCTGCACCGCCGCACTGCTGACACCTGACATCCGCTAACTGTCCTATTGTCATATGACAGTTAGCATGCGTATCCATCTGAACTTCAAGTCCGGCAAGCCCGTGTACCTCCAGGTCGTCGACCAGGTGAAGTCCGCCGCCGCGTCCGGGGCCATCCGGTCGGGCGAACCGCTGCCGTCCATTCGCCCGCTCGCCGAAGAGCTGCGCGTCAACCGCAACACCGTGGCGAAGGCCTACGCCGAGCTCGAAAGCCAGGGCGTCATCGAGACCATCGCCGGCAAGGGCTGCTTCCTCCGCGCCAACCAGCTCGCCGTTCAAGAAGGCCGTCCGCCTCGAGCTGCTGACGCGGGAGATCGATGACGCCGTGACGCAGGCGCACCACCTCATGGTCGGCAAGGCGGAATTTCTCCGGCTTGCCGAAGAACGATTCGACGCGTTCGAACACCAGCGCGCACGCGCGGAGAAGGCATGATGCACATGACTCCCGACGCTCCCGTCATCGAGATCAAGAATCTCGTTCGCCGGTACGGCCGCGCCGACGCCGTCGACGGCCTGAACCTGCGCGTCGAGCCCGGCCGCTGCTACGGCTTCTTCGGCCGCAACGGCGCGGGCAAGACGACCACGATCAAGTGCCTGCTCAATCTGCTGCGGCCGACGAGCGGCGAGGTGAAAGTGTTCGGCCTCGATCCGGCGCGCCACGAAGTCGACGTCAAGTCGCGGGTCGCGTACGTGCCCGACAGCGTCGCGTTCTATCCCTGGATGACCGTGCGCGCGACGCTCGACTATTTCGCGTCGTTTCGCGCACGCTGGAATCAGGAGACCGAGCGCGCGCTGCTCGACCAGTTCCGGCTCGACCTCGGCCAGAAGACCAGCCATCTGTCGAAAGGACAACGCACGCAGCTGGCGCTCATCACCGCCATCTGCGCAGAGCCCGAGCTGCTGGTGCTCGACGAGCCCACCTCCGGCCTCGACCCCATCGTCCGCCGCGAGTTCATTCAGACGGTCATCGGCGCGTACCAGGATGGAAAACCTGGACAGCGAACGGTGTTCGTGTCGACGCATCTGATCTCCGAGTTCGAAGGGCTGATCGATCAGTTCACCATCATCGAGCGCGGACGCGACGTGCTGACGCTCGACGCGGACGTCGCGCGCGGACGCGCTACCAGAAAATCTACGCGCGTTTCGCCGACGATCCGGGCACGCTCGATCTGCAGCGGCGCGCACGTGCTGCGCCGGCAGGGTCGCGAGGTCGAAGTCGTCGTCAATGGCAATGCGGCGGACGTGACGTCGCGCCTGAAAGCGCGGTCGCCGGAAACGCTGACGAGCGAGTCGCTGACGCTCGAAGAGATCTTCGTCGCGACGCTCGAACCGAACAGGGCCATCGCATGAGCGTCACCGCGATGCTGCCGCCGTCGATATGTCAAGGAAGTTCGAGCACTGGCGCTCCCGTGGCTCGCGTGCCTCGCCTGCATGCTGGTGCCTGCCGTGGTCGAATTCGCCGCGATGTTTCTGGGAGGCATCTCAGTCCCCGCGTACTTTCTCGGCACGGCGGCGCTCGGTGCGTCTGTCGATCGGGCACGAGTACACCGATCGCACGCTCAGCCTGCTGTTGACGCTGCCGGCACGGCGCGAGCGTCTTTTCGCGATCAAGCTCGGTGTGCTGGCCGTGATGCTGCTGACTCTGTGGCTGTCGCGGCCTCCAGCTGGTGTTCGGCGATTGCCCGCCTCACCCGAGGAGTCAGCGAGTATGGCTGCCCTGCTCCCCGTGCTGTGCGGTCTGTTCCTGGCGCCGTGGCTGACGATGGCGCTGCCGAAATCCGATCGCGCGGCACCGTGTTCGCGCTCGGCGATTCCCGGCGTCTTGTTGGTGGCCGGCGAGTTGATTGGCAGTGGCGCAGTACGGACGACGGACCCGACACGGACGCGTTCAGACTGACGTTCGTGTCGTTCGGCACGCTGGGCCTCTGCGCGATTGGCGGCCGTCATGAGCTGGTGGATGTTCACGCGGCTCGAGGCGATCGAAGGACCCGGGCAAGATGTGCGCCTGCCGCAGTGGCTGCCAATACCCGGGACGAGCCCTGCAGCGACACGTCTCACACGACGCCATCCGATCTGGCTGCTGGTCAAAAAAGAAATGTGTCTACAGCAGTTGCCGCTTGTCCTCGCAGCGTTCTACGTTCTGGGCTGGCTTTTCACCGAAGCGCTGACATCCTTCGTCCCCGACATGGAATATCACGCGTTTGCTGCGCTCACGCTGCCGTACGCCATCTTGCTCGCCATGTTGATTGGTTCCACAGCGAGCGCGGCGGAACGGCAGATCGGCACCCACGAGTGGCAGGTCCTCTTGCCGATGTCCGCGCACAAGCAATGGGCGGTCAAGCTGGGGGTAGTCTTCGGTTTGGTTATGGCACTGGCGCTCGGTCTTCCAATGGTATTTATGTATCTGGGTGGCGTTCTTCTTCGACCGACGTCAACGTTGTCCTTGCTTGCGGCCAGGACCGCAATCACGATCGTCATCGTGGTGGCCTCCGGGAGCGTCTACGTTTCCTCGCTCTCCAGAACCAGCCTGCGGGCGCTTGTGATGTCGATTCCGGTGATGTTTGCGGCGGCGTTGTTTCTGCAATTCGTGCTTGATTGGATCCGCAGCGCTTCGTACGTGGCGGCGTCGCGATTGCTCACCGGCGCGACGTATCCACTCGGGCAGCAGGTCCACTTCGTTCCACCGCGAATGCACACATTGCTCCTCATCGCCGGAGTCCTTGTCATCGTTCTGCGGTTTGCATTCGAGAACCATCACTCTGCCGATCGGACGGCCGGGCGCGTATGGAAGCAAGTGATCTTGACGGCCGCACTTGTGACAGCAGGCGTCATCGCGTTGGCAGCTTGGGCCGCTTGGGCCGCATGGCAAGTTATTCTGGCGTAGCTTCTCCTACCCTCCCTGTTACACCTTCAGCGCCGTCGCGTCTCTGCGATGAAGGGGCAATGTTACAATAGGCAGTTCATGATTTCAGTAAGCGGCGTGTCCATGCGATACGGCTCGAAGACGCTCTTCGAGGACGTCACCACAACGTTTTCCTCAGGCCGCCGGTACGGCCTTACGGGTCCCAACGGCTCCGGCAAATCCACCTTCATGAAGCTGCTGACGGGCGAGCTCGATCCTCAGCAAGGGACGGTGGTGCGGCCCCCGAAGTTGGGGGTGCTGCGCCAGGATCATTACGCGTTCGACAGCTTTCGCGTCATCGATACCGTCGTGATGGGCAACCGCCGCCTGTGGGACGCGCTGACCGAGCGCGACAAGCTGTACGCAGAGCCCGAGATGACGCACGAGGCCGGCATGCGGCTCGGCGAGCTCGAGGGCATCGTCGGCGAAGAAGACGGCTACTCTGCGGAAAGCAATGCGGCGATTCTGCTCCAGGGCCTGGACATCGCCGACGAGCTGCACGATCGCTCGATGGCGGAGCTGCAGGGCGGACAGAAGGTCCGCGTGCTGGTCGCACAAGCGCTCTTCGGCGACCCGCAGGCGCTGCTCCTCGACGAGCCGACGAACCATCTCGACCTCGACTCGATTCACTGGCTCGAAGAATTCCTGAACCGGTACGAAGGCACGCTCATCGTCATCTCGCACGATCGGCACTTCCTGAACGCGGTGTGCACGCACATCGCCGACATCGACTATCAGACGATCATCACCTACACCGGCGGCTATGACGACATGGTCGTTGCGAAGACGCAGATCCGATCGCAGGTCGAAGCGGACAACGTGCAGCGCGAGAAGAAGATCGCGCAGCTGACCGACTTCATTCAGCGCTTCGGCGCCGGCACCCGCGCCAGCCAGGCGACGGCGCGCCGGAAAGAGGTCGAGCGGCTGCAGACGACGGAGCTGGCGCGTTCGAACATCCAGCGCCCCTACATCAAATTCAGCATGAAGCGGCCGTCAGGAAAGGTCGCGCTCGAGGTGAAGGGCCTCAAGAAGGCGTTCGGCAAGCTGACGGTGATCCCCGGATTCGACGCCATCATCAATCGCGGCGAGAAGATCGTGCTCGTCGGCCGCAACGGCGCGGGCAAGACGACGATGCTGAAGGCGCTGTTGAGCGATGCCCCCGGCATCCCGGCGTCCCCGTCGGATCTCGACGCCGGAAAGCTGACGTGGGGACATGAAGTGTCGATCGGCTACTTTCCCCAGGACCAGACGGGAACGATTCAGAAGGGGATGACTGCGGTCGAGTGGCTGCATCAGTTCGATCCGGACGCGTCGCGCCAGGACATTCACGGACTGCTCGGGCAGATGCTCTTCAGCGGCGAAGAGGGGTTGAAGCCCACGGACGCGCTGTCGGGCGGCGAGACCGCTCGGCTGCTGTTTTGCCGGATCATGCTGCAGAAGCCGAACGTTTTGATCCTCGATGAGCCGACGAACCATCTCGACCTCGAAGCCATCAACGCACTGAACATCGCGCTGCAGAAATTCGAGGGCACCATCCTGCTCGTCACGCACGATCAGGATCTGCTCGAGGAAGTCGGTACTCGCGTATGGCAATTCGACCATGGCAGGATTACCGACTTCAAGGGACCGTACGAGGAACTGACTGGAACAGCGCGCAGAGCGGAAGGCGTAGAGCAGAGAGCGTAGAGCTCAGAGCAAAAAGCTCAGAGCAGAAAACTGGAGCCGCGCCGCCGTTCGGGATCGACGAGAGCCGGCCGTCGTCGTGGATCTCTCATCTCCATGATGGCGCATTCCTCCATCACGAGATACTCTGCGAGCGACGTCGGCAGTTCGTATACCTCACCGGGCCGATAGTAATTCAGTGACATTCCCTGAACGACCCCGACAGGCTGTCGCGTAATCCTGACCCTCATTGTGAGCTGTGAAGCGCTCCTCCTGGATTTATGCTAGCAGGAATCAGATCGGATTGGTACCAGGAAAAGTTCATCGGCGGATGTGTATTGGCGGGATACAACTAGGCAATGGGCAATGGGCGATAGGCGGTTCGTTATCGGTGACATAGCCGCGCCCTTGTGAGACCTGCAGATGGGCAATCGTTTCCAAAGCTGAGCCGCGGGCGTTCGCGTAGTAGCTTGCTGTATGCCGATCGGTAGTTGTCCAAACCCCTCGGCGATCAACGCGGAGGTTCGGCTGGATGACTGCGAGAGCTGATCTCTGAGTTTGAAATCTCTGCGATATGCCTGCCGCTCCAGGAGCGCAGAAACTGCATCAGCGCCGACCAGCGATTTCCGATAGACCCACACATCGTCGAGTTTCTTGGCCTTCATCCCGCGCACTGCGGCACACACCGTGCCACTGCCCGCGACATCCGCCTTTTGCCTTTTGCCTTTTGCCTTTTGCCTTTTGCCTTTTGCCTTTTGCCTTTTGCCTATTCCGCCTACTTCCGCTTCCACCGCGTCCCCGCCGCCGAATCCTCCACCACGATCCCCGCGTCGAGCAACTGCTGCCGCAGGCGGTCCCCCTGGGCAAAATCACGTCGCTTGCGCGCATCCTGGCGCGCGGCGACGAGGCGATCGATTTCCTCTGGCGGCAGCGTTGTCTGTCGATCCTCGTGCCGGCGCAAGGCGAGCACCCCGAGCACCAGATCGAACCGCTCGAAAGCGGCCTTCACCCCGGGCACGTCTCCGGTTCCAAGATCGTTGCTATCGATCGCCGCGTTCAGCATGCGCACGAGGTCGAACATCGCACCGAGCGCACCAGCGGTGTTCAGATCGTGCTCCATCGCGTCTTTGAACTGATCCTCGGCAGCGGACACTTTCGCGGCGACGTCAGGATGCGCCCCCTCTGACGTGACGCGATCCAATCGCTCGACGAAGTCGGCGAGGCGCCTCAGCGATTCCTCTGCCTGATTCATCGCATCCCAGCTGAACTTCACCTGCTTGCGGTAGTGCGTCGAGAGCAGCAGATACCGAAGCGTCGACGGCCGGTACCCCTTCGCCACGATGTCAGGCAGATTGAAGACGTTGCCGAGCGACTTCGACATCTTCTCTTCGTCGATGAGCAGATGCTCGACGTGCATCCAGAGGCGTGCGAACGGCCTGTTCGTAGCCCCCTCGCTCTGGGCAATCTCGTTTTCGTGATGCGGAAAAATGAGATCGACGCCGCCGCAGTGGATGTCGATCGGCGGCTCGCCCAGCAGGCGCAGTGCCATCGCCGAGCACTCGAGATGCCAGCCCGGGCGTCCGCGTCCGAATCCGAAATCCCAGCTCGGCTCCTCAGCCTGCCCCGCGGGCGCCGCCCCGCTGTTCCTGGCGCCCTTCCACAGGACGAAGTCGCGCGCGTTGTCTTTGTCGTAGTTGTCCGAATCGACGCGGGCGCCCGCTTTCAAGCCGTCGTGGTCGAGACGCGCAAGGCGGCCGTATTGCGGAAGCGTCGCGATCTTGAAATAGACGGACCCGTCGCTCTCGTATGTGTGGCCGTTCCTCCCGAGCGCCCGCACGAGCTGCGCCATCGATTCGAGATTCTCGTCGTCGGTTGCACGCGGGCGCTCTTCGACGTCTTCGAGCCCGAGGGCGCGCGAATCTTCGAGGAACGCGTCGATCCACTGATTCGTGTACTCGCGCAGCGGCGTGCCGGCCTTCTGCGATCCCGCGATCGTCCGATCGTCGACGTCGGTGAAGTTCACAACCTGGCGGACTGTGAAATTCTCGAGATGACGAAGCGTCCGGCGAAGCACATCGACGGCGACGAACGTGCGGAAGTTTCCGATGTGGCCGCGGCTGTAGACCGTGAGCCCGCACGCGTACATGCGGACGAGATTATCCTCTGAAGGAGCGAACGTCTCCTCGGTGCGAGTCAGCGTGTTGTACAGACGCATTTCAACTCAGCCCTCAGCCCTCAGCCCTCTAAAGCCCCATGCGATCGAACAAATCTTGTGCACGGGTGCGATCGGCGTCGATCTGCGCCTTCAGCGCGTCGATGCCGTCGAATTTCTTTTCGTCGCGCAGCCGCTGCACGAAGCCGAGGCGCACCTTCGCGCCGTACATGTCCTTGTCGAGGTCGAGCACATGCGTCTCGATGATGTTCTCCTCACCGCTCTCGAACGTCGGGCGCGTGCCGATGTTCGTGATCGACGGGTACGCCATGCCGTCGATGTTCGCGTCGTCGCGTAGACGCCCGCCGGCGGCATCAGCTCGTTCTCGGGCACAGATTCGCCGTCGGAAATCCCAGCTCGCGGCCGCGCTTCTGCCCTTGCACCACTGTGCCGTCCAGCGCGTAGTGATGACCGAGCAGCGCACCCGCTTCGTCGACTCGGCCTTCCGCAATCAGCCGGCGCACGCGCGTGCTGCTGACGACGAAGTCCTTGTAGCGGACCGGATCGATTTTCTCCGCGCGAAAGCCGTATCGCGCGCCCAGGCTGCGGAGCAGCGAGAAGTTGCCCGACCGATCGTGGCCGAACAGGAAATTCGCGCCGACCCACACTTCGGCGACGTGCAGCCACTCGACGAGCACCGAGCGCACGAACGTCTCGGGATCCCACCGCGCCAGCTCCGGCGTGAATCGGACGATGGCGACGCCGTGCATGCCGCCGCGCGCCAGCGCCTCGAGCTTCTGCTGGTGCGTCATCAGCAGCGGAGGCGCCTTGTCGGGGCGCACGATCTTCGACGGATGCGGATCGAACGTCATCGCCACGGCCGTCGACGCCACGCTCTTCGGCGCCGCGCCGCACGCGCTCGATGATCTTCAGATGACCGCGGTGCATGCCGTCGAAATTGCCGAGCGCGAGGACCGGCTGATGCCACCGCGCCGGCCGCGGATCATCTGGATAGTGAATGACCTGCATCAGAGATCGATCTCGAAAGTCAGGCCATCATATGCCAACTGAACCGGCGGCGGCAGGCGCGCGCAGGTCGCGGCGTGCGGCAGGTCGTGGCACATGTGCGTGAAGAGCGCGCGCTCCGGCTTGAGCCGCTCGACCACGGCGAGCGCCTGATCGAGCGACAGATGCGTCGGATGCGGCCGCTCGCGCAAGGCGTCGAGGATGAGGATGCGCACGCCGCTCAGCAGCGGCCACGACGAGTCGGGAATGCCGCTGCAATCGGTGAGGTACGCGAACGAGCCGATGCGATAGCCGAGGATCGTGCGCGATCCGTGCATCAGCGGCACCGGCACGAACGTCGCCGCGCCGACGCAGAACTCCCCCACCACGCGCGCCGTCACGATCTGCGGAATGCCGCCGCCGCGCGGCGTGTCGGGGTTGAAGACGTAGGCATAGATGCGGCGCAGGTCGTGCGAGCGTGCGCTCGTCTCCGTAACACGGAATCGCCGACTTCTGCAGCACGTTGAAGCGCCGCACTTCGTCGAGCCCCATGATGTGATCGGCGTGGCTGTGGGTGTAGACGATGGCATCGACGCGCTTGAGGCCGTGGGTGAGCGCCTGCATGCGCAGGTCCGGCGACGTGTCGACGAGCACCGACGGTCCGCCGTTGATCTGAATGTAGATGGATGCGCGCGATCGGCGATCGCGCGGATCGGTCGAGCGGCAGGTGTCGCACTCGCAGCCGATCATCGGCACGCCGTGCGACGTGCCCGTACCCAGCACGAGCACCTTGGCGGCGGCGGCGCTCAAGGCGTGATGATTCTCTTTTCCTCGCCCTGCGCTTCCACGAAGCGAAGCCGCAGCTCGTAGAGCACCATCTCGAGCAGCTGCCGCTCTTCTGCGGTGAGGTTGCCGCGCGTCTTCTCTTCGAGCAGCGCGAGGATGTCGATCATCTGGCCGGCGGCCTGCAGGTCGACCTGGGCCGGTCTCGGTCTCACCCGGCTCGAGGCGATCGCCGAAATGCACGGCGGCCGTCGCCGCGAGCGAGAGCACGAAGGACGCGAAGTTGATGTTGGGATCAGGCATACAAATGTCGAATGTTAACATGAGCCAATGTCAGACACAGGCGAGGCATTCGAGAAGCTCGTGGCACGTGATGCGGACGCTGCGGTCACCCGAAGGCTGTCCGTGGGATCGCGAACAGACGCTCGACTCGCTGACGCACTTCGTGCTCGAGGAGGCGCACGAGGTGGTCGACGCGATCGAGCGCGGCGACATGGACGCGCTGCGCGAGGAGATCGGCGATCACATCTTCGAGGGGGTGTTTCTCGCGCAAGCTCGCGGCCGAGAGCGGACTGTTCACCGTAGACGACTCGCTGCGGACGGTCGTCGAGAAGCTGCTGCGGCGCCATCCGCACGTGTTCCAGGAGAACGGCCGCGTGCACGACGCGGCATCCAAGGAGCGCGCGCCGTCGGCCGAGGCGGCGCTGGATCGCTGGAACGCGCTCAAGGCTCAGGAGCGCGACCGACTCGGGGCAGCACCCCTCGACGCTCGGCAGCGTACCGAAGAGCCTGCCCTCTCTGCTTCGCGCCTACAAGATCGGGAAGCGCGTCGCCGCCGTGGGATTCGAGTGGGCGACCACGAAGGATGTCATCGCGAAGATCGAGGAGGAGGTCGCCGAACTGCGCGAGACGCTCGAGAACGAACCGGACAACGCCGCGCGCGCCGAGGAGGAAATGGGCGATCTGTTCTTCGCGATCGCGAACCTCTCACGGAGGCTGGGGATCGAACCCGAGGCGGCGCTGAGAAAAGCGAACGAGAAGTTCACGAAGCGATTCAATCAGATGGAAGCGAACTTTCACGCCTCGGGCCGCACGCTCGACGGCGCGACGCTCGAGGAGATGGATGCGGAGTGGGAGAAGATCAAGTCGACGGAATCGACACGCTGAAACGACTCCAACACGAAGACGCGACGAGCCCGAAGACTCGAAGAAATACTCGAAAACGGAAATGCTTCAGAGGATGATGCGCCTGAATCCTTCCTTCAGCCTGGCGCCTCCGAAATTCATCAGGAGTCCCACTGGGAGTCGACTCGCCTTGAGATACGCCAGCAGTTGCGCCTCGTGAACATGTTTCAGCATTTTCACTGCCTTCAACTCGACGACGACGCATCCCCTCACGACCAGATCGAGCCGATGCACTGCAACAGGTCGATCGCGATAGTGGACGGTCACTCGCTTCTCGCATTCGAACGGGATCTTGTGCGCCGAGAGCTCGAGGCAGAACGCGTTTCTGTACGTCGGCTCCAGGAAGCCAGGACCGAGTGCTTTGTGGACAGCGAAGCCGCAGTCCATCGTCTCCTTGACATATCTCTCAGTCCGATCATCCAGCGGCGAGGGCACTCGAATCATTCGCGTTCTCCTTCGAGCCTTCGCGCTCTTCGAGTCTTCGCGTTGAAACCGTCGTCGTATTACCGCCCTCTTGTCGTCAGCGTGAGTTTCCGTCCCGTGAAGGTCGTCACCCTTACCGTGGTGCCGTCCGTTTCCACCGACACCGCCCCATCCTGATCCGTGCGTAGATCGCCGCGCCGATGTCTCGGTACCGCTCCAGCACGCTCGGCACGGGATGACCGAATGGGTTCCCTCGTGCCCGCGCTGATGACGGCAATGTCGGGCCGCAGCGCGTCGAGAAACAGCTGCGAGCTCGAGGTCGCGCTGCCGTGGTGCGGCACCTTCAGGATGCGAATCGGCGCGCGGGCGAACGACGCCGCGATCGTCTGCTCCACTTCCCTGCCGATGTCACCGGTGAAGACGAACGACACGCCGCCGTAGCGAATCTCGAGCACCTCTGAGTCGTCGTTCCGCACGCGCTGGCGTTCCCAGTCGGGCCGCGGCGGGTGATGCACGACGAGATCGACGTCGCCGAAGCTCACGCGATCGGCCGGCTGCAGCGTTCTCCAGACCGTGCCGGCTGCGTTCGCGAGCGCGCGCAACTCACGCGTCGGCGCGTGGGGCGGAACCGGCACTCCTTCCCACACCTCGAACGGCCTGAAGTCGCGAAACAGGCTCGCCGCACCGCCGATGTGATCGACGTCGCCGTGCGTGACGCTCATGTAATCGAGCCGGCGAACGCCCAGCGCCCAGAACGCCGGCGCGACAACACGCCCGCCGATATCGAACGTCGTGCGACGCTAGCCCGCCGGCGTCGATGCTCAGCGTTCGTCCGTCGGGAAACTGCACGATCGCGGCGTCTCCCTGCCCCACATCGAGAAACGTCACGCGCAGCGGTTGGGCCGATCCCGCCGTAGGCGTTGGCGTGGCGACAATCCAGAAGCCGCTGACCACGAGCACCACGGTCGGCGAGCCGCACAGCCGCGGACCTCCAGCGTGGCGCTACGAATGTGGCAGACGCCACTGCGATGAGCGACGCGTAGTACGCGGCCATGACCCACAGCGACGGAGGCGCGAGCCGGCGCGTCAGCCAGGGCAAGACATCGACGAGCGCCGCGCTGCCGATGAGCCCCTCGACCGCAAGGTGCGCGATCCATCCGGCCCATCGCGCGAGCTCGGTTCGACACGGATGTCAGCCCCACCGCGGCCATGCCCGCAATCTGAACGAGCGTCATCAGCGGAATCGCGGCGAAGTTGACGAGGAGCCCGGCGAACGTGATGCGCGAGAACACGAACGCGCCGATCGGCAGCAGCGCGATCTCTGCGCACGCCGACGCGACAAGCAGCGCTGCCGGCGCACGCAGCCATGGCGACGCCGGGAAGCAGGTCCGCGACCTTCGACATGCCGACGAGAATGCCGAGCGTCGCGCCGAAGGTGAGCGCGAAGCCGGCATCGACGACCTGCAGCGGATCGGCGCAGAACAGAATCGCAGCGGTCAGCGCGGCGACGTTGAACGGGCAGCGTCCGGTGATCGCACAGCTGCGCCGCGAAATAGATCGCGGCCATCAGCGTGGCGCGGCCCACCGACGATCCGCCCTCCACCACGAGGGCGTACGCGGTCAGCATGACGATGACGAGAAGCGCCGAGCTGCGCGGACCCGCGCGGAGGAGGCGCAGCAAGAAGAGGCACAGGCCCGCGAGGATCGCGATGTTGCCGCCGGAGATCGCGATGACGTGATACGTGCCCGCTTCCTGCAGCCGGCGCTCCACGTCGGCGTCGAGCCCCGCGCGATCGCCAATCAGAATCGCGGACACCACGGCCGCCGATCGCGCGCTCCACGGAGCGACGCTCGACGCGACCGCCCGCCGGATCGCCGCGCGCGCCGACGCCAGCGCTTCCGCCAGCGGCGTGCCCCGGCGCGGTGACGTCGACGAGCCTGTCGCTCTTGACCGACCCCACGAGCGCGACGCCGCGCCACGCCAGCTGCCGCTCGGCGTCGCCGACGCCCGGATCGAGATACGTGGTGGGCCTTCGAAGCGTGGCAGGAAATGCGACGCGGCGGCCCGCGCGCCATTGCAGAATCCGATCGCTCGCCAGCTCGCCGCCGACGCCGATCAGCGCACCACCGCGACGTCACCGAGCCATCGAGCCGTTCAGCTCGATGCGATCGATGAGGATGTCGAGCGTGACGCCCGACGGGCCCTTCGACGCGTCGGTGCGCAGCGCGCCCTTCGACGTTCGTGAAGAGCTGAAGCTCGCCCGGCGGCGACGTGCCGATCGAACACTGCGCGCAGCGGCGCGTTGCGCGACGCAGAATCTGCATCGCGCCCGAGCACCACGCCGGCCGAGCACGAACCCGCAGGTAATGAGCGCGACCGTCCAGCAGTCTCGCGCCGCGCGGCAAAAACTGCGATCGGCTGTGAGCAGAAACAGCAGCGGAACGGCTGGACTGAACTGGCGGAGAAACGAAAATGCCGGCAGAGATGCCGGCACAGAGCGCTATCGCAGGAATCGCCGCTGGGCAACGCACGCCGCGCGCCAGCAAGGCTCTGATGCCTAGCCTTCGCTATTCGTCTTCTCGCCTAGCCGCGCCGAAGCGCGCAGCGCGAAGGCGGGCTACTCAGCTCTTGCAGCGATTTCCGAGTGGTAATCCTGAATCGCCCGTCACGTCGAGCGCGTGGGTGCGCACCGCGCGAATCGCCTCGACCGCCGCCGACGCGCCGGTGAGCGTGGTGATGCACGGCACGTTGTGCAGCATCGCCACGCGGCGCATCGCGCGATCGTCGAAGAACGACTCGCGGCCGAGCGGCGTGTTGACGATGATCTGTACCTGGTTGTTGAGAATGTGGTCGACGATGTTCGGCCGTCCTTCGTTCACCTTGAACACCACTTCGACCGGAATCCCGTGCGCGCGCAGGTAGGCGGCGGTGCCGCGCGTCGCGACGATGGGGAATCCGAGATCCGCCAGGTTGCGGGCGATCGGCAGCACGTTCGGCTTGTCGTCGTTGTTGACGCTGATGAACGCCGTGCCCTTTTCCGGCAGCCGCTGGCCGGCCGACTGCATCGCCTTTGCGAAGGCCGCGCCGAACGTCGTCGAGCCGCCCATCACTTCGCCGGTCGACTTCATTTCCGGTCCGAGAATCGTGTCGACGCCCGGGAAGCGCACGAACGGAAACACCGGCGTCTTCACGAACACGCCGGACACTTCGAGATCTTCTTCGTGGCCGAGCTGCGACAACGTCTTCCCGGCCATCACGAGCGCCGCGATCTTTCGCCAGCGGCACGCCCGTCGCCTTCGACAGATACGGCACCGTGCGCGACGCGCGCGGGTTCACCTCGAGCACGTACACCACATCGTCTTTCAGGGCGTACTGGATGTTCATCAGGCCGACGACTTTCAGCGCGCGCGCGATGCGGCGCGTGTAGTCGCGAATCGTCGCCAGATGCCGCTCGGCGACGAGATACGGCGGCACGACGCACGAGCTGTCGCCGGAGTGGATGCCGGCCTCCTCGATGTGCTCCATGATGCCGCCGATGACGACGGCGCCGGTTTCGTCCGCGACCGCGTCGACGTCGAGCTCGAACGCGTCTTCGACGAACTTGTCGATCAGGACGGGATGCTCGGGCGACGCATCCACCGCGTTCGTCATGTAGCGATCGAGCGTGCCCATGTCGTACACGATCGCCATCCCCCGCCCGCCGAGGACGTAGGACGGCCGCACGACGACCGGGAACCCGATCTTCTGCGCCGCTTCGCGCGCTTCGTCGCGCGACGTGGCGGTGCCGCTCGCCGGCTGCGGAATGCCGAGATCCCACAACAGCTGCGAGAAGCGGCGGCGATCTTCGGCGAGGTCGATCGAGTCCGGCGACGTGCCGAGAATCCTCACGCCCGCGGCCTGCAGCGCGAGCGACAGCTTCAGCGGCGTCTGGCCGCCGAACTGCACGAGGCACGCGACGTCGCCGCCGCCGGTCGCCTCGCGATCGATCACCGACATGACGTCTTCGAAGGTCAGCGGCTCGAAATACAACCGATCGGTCGTGTCGTAGTCGGTCGACACGGTTTCCGGGTTGCAGTTGATCATGATCGTCTCGAACCCGGCGTCGCGCAGCGCGAACGCCGCGTGACAGCAGCAGTAGTCGAACTCGAGCCCCTGCCCGATCCGGTTCGGGCCGCTCCCGAGAATGACGACCTTCGATTTGTTCGTCGGATTCGACTCGTCGCCCCGCTCGTACGTGCTGTACATGTACGGCGTGAACGACTCGAACTCGGCGGCGCACGTGTCGATGCGCTTGAACGCCGGGACGAGCTTGTCTTCGATGCGGCGCTCGCGAATCGTCGCTTCGGGCACGCCGTAGATGGCGGCGATCTCGCGCGTCGCCGAACCCGGCGCGCTTCAGCGTGCGCAGGAAATCTGCCGACAGCTCGCGGAATTCCTGCATGCCGGCGATGCGCCGCAGCTCGGAAATCTGGCTGAACTGCTCGAGAAACCACGGATCGATGTGCGTCAGCTCGTGCAGCTGCTCGACCGTCCAGCCGCGCTCGAGCGCCTTGAACAGCGCCCACATGCGCCGGTCGTTCGGCACGACCAGCTTCTTGCGCAGCGCGGCGTCGTCTTCTTCTTCGCCGGGCTGCGTCAGCAGCAGGCCCTGCTTGCCGAGCTCGAGCGATCGCACGCCCTTGAGGAACGACTCCTTGAACGTGCGCCCAATCGACATCGCCTCGCCCACCGACTTCATCTGCGTGGTCAGCGTGCGATCGGCCTGCGGGAACTTCTCGAAGTTCCACCGCGGAATCTTCGTCACGATGTAGTCGATCGTCGGCTCGAACGATGCCGGGGTGAGCCGCGTGATGTCGTTGGGAATCTCGTCGAGGTGATAGCCGAGCGCGAGCTTGGCGGCGATCTTCGCGATCGGAAATCCGGTGGCCTTCGACGCCAGCGCGGACGACCGCGACACGCGCGGGTTCATCTCGATGACGAGCATGCGCCCGTCTTTCGGGTTCACGCAGAACTGGATGTTCGATCCGCCGGTCTCGACGCCGACCCTGTTGATGATGCGCCGCGCGGCGTCGCGCATGCGCTGATATTCCTTGTCGGTCAGCGTCAGCGCCGGCGCGACGGTGATGCTGTCGCCGGTGTGCACGCCCATCGGATCGATGTTCTCGATCGAGCAGATGACGACGAAGTTGTCTGCGACGTCGCGCATCACTTCGAGCTCGAACTCTTTCCAGCCGATGACCGACTCTTCGATGAGCAGCTCGTGCACCGGGCTCATCTCGAGCCCGCGCTCGACGAGCTCGCGGAACTCTTCGATGTTGTAGGCGATGCCGCCGCCGACGCCGCCCATCGTGAACGACGGCCGGATGATGGCCGGAAATCCCGTCGTCTTGACGATGCGCGGTCGCCTCGTCGATCGATCGCGCCAGGCCGCTGGCGGGCGTCTCGACGCCGATCTCTTTCATCGCGTCGCGGAACAGCAGGCGATCTTCGCCGAGCTTGATGGCGTCGACGTTCGCGCCGATCAGCTTCACGCCGTACCTGTCGAGCACGCCGGCGTCGTGAAGGGCGACGGCAAGATTGAGCGCGGTCTGTCCGCCGACGGTCGGCAGAATCGCGTCGGGGCGCTCCTTTTCGATGACCTTCGTGACGGCTTCGACGGTGAGCGGCTCGATGTACGTGCGATCGGCCATCTCCGGATCCGTCATGATGGTCGCCGGATTGCTGTTGATGAGGATGACGTCGAGCCCTTCGGACCGCAGCGCCTTGCACGCCTGCGTGCCCGAGTAGTCGAACTCGCACGCCTGCCCGATGACGATCGGGCCGGCGCCGATGACGAGAATTCGTCTTGAGATCTTCGCGTCGCGGCATTATTTAATCCGCACGATCGTTGGTCTCGCTAGTCATCGTCTGCGTTCCATGTCGTCGACGAACTGCTTGAACAGGTAATCGGCGTCGTGCGGTCCCGGCGACGCCTCGGGATGATACTGCACCGAGTAAATCGGGCGATCCATGACCCGCAGCCCTTCGACCGTTCCGTCGTACAGATTGAGGTGCGTCACCTTGCACGTCCTGCGGCAGCGATTCGGGATCGACCGCGAAGCCGTGATTCTGCGACGTGATTTCGATCTTTCCGGTCTCCAGGAATTTCACCGGATGATTCGCGCCGCGATGCCCGAACTTCAGCTTGAACGTCTTTCCGCCGAGCGCCAGACCGAGAATCTGATGACCGAGACAGATGCCGAAGATCGGCTTGTCGGCCTGCGTCAGGTCGCGCGTGTTCTCGATGGCGTAGTCGACCGCCGCAGGATCGCCCGGGCCGTTGCTCAGGAAAATGCCGTCCACGCCCGAGGCGAGCACCTCTTTCGCAGGCGTCGACGCGGGAAACACGTTCACCTCACAGCCGTAGGTCACCAGGCGCCGGAGGATGTTCCACTTGATGCCGAAGTCGTACGCGCCGACGCGCAGCGGCCGCTTCGAATGCGATTGCGGCGCCAGCGCAAGATCCGAGCGCACTTCCGCGAGATTCTTTGCGATGTCGGCGGGCCAGACGAAACGGCGCCTCGCACGTGACGTCGCGCACGAGGTCGGTGCCTTCCATGTTCGGAATCGCGCGGGCCTGGCGCACCAGCTCGCCCGTGTCGACATCGCCCGTGGCAATCACGCCGCGCATGACGCCGGACGATCGCAGCAGGCGCGTCAGCTCGCGCGTATCGATGTCGGCGATCGCGACGACGTTGTGCGTGATGAGGTAGTCGCGGAGCGTGCCCGATGCGCGCCAGTTGCTGGCGATCGGCGACTCCTCGCGCATGATGAAGCCGGCAACCTTCGGCACGGCCGATTCGACATCGTCGGGCGCGACGCCGTAGTTGCCGATCTGCGGCGAGGTCATCGTGACGATCTGTCCGGCGTAGGACGGATCCGTCAGCACCTCCTGATAGCCGGTCATGCTCGTGTTGAAGACGACTTCGCCGCGCGCGATGCCCTGCGCGCCGGCCGCCGTGCCGCGATACACCGTCCCGTTCTCCAACGCCAGAACAGCATTCATGAGATCTATTGTCTCTCCAGCGACGCCGCGACTCTCGTCTGCTCGCCCGCGCTGACGCGCACCGTGGTCGTCCACGGCTGATAGCCATCCATCTCGATGCGTACCGTTGCGGGTCCCGCAGGCAGGTCAGGAATGGCGATCGGCGTCGAGCCGGCGAGCCGATTGTTGACGAACACGCGCGCACCGGCCGGTCGTGATTGCACGTTGAGTCCACCCGGACCGTCTTGCTGGCTCGCCCTGCTTCGGCAGGCGCCGGCCGTGTATGCGGAGCACCTCGCCGGCTGCACGCAGGTTGATCGTCGTCGACGTCGTCGGACGCCGCGCCGTCAGTTGCAGCGTGCGTTCTTCGGTCGCGTAGCCGTCGCGCGCTACACGAATGGTATACGATCCGAGCGCCAAATCGCGCAGCGCCAGCGGAGTTTTTCCTCGCGGCTTTCCATTCACCAGCACATCGGCATCAGCCGGCGTCGATCGAATCAGCACGCTTCCCGTCTGCGCACCGCGAACAGCGCCCGAGGCGGGGCGAGACGGCGACGGGCTGGGGCGGGCGTGTCGCGCTGAAGGTGCACGATCGGCGGTGCGGTGGCGGTCGCGGGCTTGCCCGCCGTTAGCGTTGGGCGAAGTCGGCGCGGCGGCGGGGAGATCGACGACCGTGCGCGTCCACGCCGGGTTCCGCTTCCGGTGACAGGCGTCGGCGCGCGGCGAGCGCAGAAAAAATCCGACAGACAACGCGGCGAGCAACAGCGAAGACGAGAAACATCGCGACGATGGGCCAGCGGCGGCTCGCTGGCTCGAGCTCGACCTCGGCGTCGGCCGACAAGCGCGTCGCGGCTGGCTGCGCGCGATCCACGACGTCGACGAAGCTGGCGATCGCGTGATGACGGCTCGATGAACCGGTCGATGGGCTCGTCGGGCAACGCCATGAGATCGACGGGCTCGTCGATGCGCAGATCGAAATCGGTATCGGGTGCGATCGGGTGCAATGGGTGCAATGGGTGCGATCAGCGTGCGGCCTTCGCACCCGTTGCACCCCGATTGCACCCGTTGCACCCGTCGCAGCGCACGCCGCGAAATCACCCGCGCGCCTGGGGCGCATGCTCTGGCTCGGCCGCCAAGCGGTGCGTCGAAGGCGGCGCGCAGATCGCTGCCGTGCTCGCGCTTCGAGCTCCGTCCAGGTTGTCCGCCGAGATGCCCGCTTGCCGTCGACCGCCTCGAAGGCGATCGCGCCGAGCGAATACACGTCGGACGAGCTATCGGCGGACGAGTACTGCGGCCGCGTCGGCAGCTTCGCGCCGACTGTTCGACGAGCGCGGCGGAAATGCCGAAGCCGGTGATGCGCGCCGCGTCGGCAGACAGCACGATGTCGCGCATGTGCAGCAAACCGTGGTGCACGCCGCGCATCGGCGGCGTAATCGATGGCGCGCTGCGAGCGACTCGACGAGCGCCACGACCTCGCGGACCGGCATCGGTCCGCGCTCGCGCAGCACGACGTCGAGCGAATCGCCGACCGCGTACTCCTGCGCGAGATACGCGGCGCCGTGCTCGAGTCCCGCGCGCAATCGGCGCGGCGATGTTCGGATGATTGATGTTCGCGGCGACGAGCGCCTCGAGCTCGGCCACGAGCGCTGCGGTCTGTTCGGGAGTCAGGTCGAGACGAAAGACTTTGACCGCGACGAGCCGATCGCGATCGTCAGCGGCTCGTATGCGCGGAAGACCGGACCCAGCGTGCCCGCACCAATCTGATGGAGAACCCTGAATGGCCCGAATGCTTCCGGAGGAAAGTACAGGACAGAATCTTCGCGGTTCAGCGGTCGAATGGTAACATGAATTCGTTGCACATTCCTGTCGATATCCGACGATTTCCCTGGGTCAAAAAACTCGCCGCCGATTACGCGTTTCAGTTTTCAGCGCTGGCGCCTTTTTTTTCCGGCGACCCTGCGGCAGCCCGCGTCGTGGACCGCCGCGATCGCGAACGCGCAGACAGCATCCGCGCCAGCGCGCCGAGCTGAGCGCGCTGCTCGCGAAGCAGCTCGAGCGGCGCAACGCGCCCGCAGCCGCGCGTGACGGCGGCCGCGCGCCTCGCCGATCCCGCAGACCGTCGCGATCGTCACAGGCCAGCAGGCGGGATTGTTCGGCGGTCCGCTGTTCACGCTCTACAAAGGATTGACGGCGGCCAAGCTTGCCGCGCAGATCGCGACGCGATCACGGCGTGCCTGCTGTCGCGGTGTTCTGGGTCGAAGCGGAAGATCACGACTGGGACGAAGTGGCGTCGGTCTCGGTGCTCGACAACGAGCTGCAGCGGCGCACGATCACGCTGCCGCCGCCGCCAGGCGCGGGACAGTCGCCGATCGGCGCCATCACACTCGGCAGCCGAGATCAACCGCGTCATCGACGAGCTCGCCGTCACGCTGCCGCAGACCGAATTCACAGCCGAGCTGCTTGCAGATTTGCGACAGGCGTACGCGCCCGGCATCAGCATGTCCGACGCGTTCGCGCGCGTGCTCGATCGCACGCTCGGCGATCTCGGCGTCATCGTCTTCGAATGCTCCGACCGCGCCGCCAAGCCGCTCGCGAGCGAGATTTTCGCGCACGAGGTCACCCATCCTGGTCGAACGTGGTCGCTCGCCGCCGAGGCCGGGCAGCGGCTCGCCGCCGGCGGGTATCACACGCAGGTCGACGGCTCGTCTCAGAATGGCGCGGCGCTGTTTCGCATCGACGGATCGCGAACGGCCGTCGAGCCGGCCGACGCGCCCGGGCTGGCAGACGAAGCGCGCACGCGGCCCGAGACGTTCAGCCCCAACGTGCTGCTTCGTCCGATCGTCGAAGACACGCTCTTCCCCACCGTGTGTTACGTCAGCGGTCCGAACGAGCTGGCGTATCTCGCGCAGTTGCGCAAGGTGTACGAACAGTTCGGTGTGCCGATGCCGCTGTTCTACCCCCGCTCGAGCGCGACGATTCTCGATTCGGCGAGCGCGCGCTTTCTCGAAAAGCACGACCTGCCCTTCGAGGCGCTGCAGGCGCGCGACGAGTCGGCGCTGAATCGCCTGCTCGCGGCGTCGCTGCCCGAGTCGGTCGATCGCGCGCTGAAGGAGGCCGACGACGCCATCGAGGAACAAGATGGCGGCGATCCTCGCGTCGGTGCCGGCCATCGACGCGACGCTCGAAGGGGCCGCGAAATCGACGCTGGGGAAACTGCAGCACGACATGGCGACCCTGCGCGGCAAGGTGATCAGCGCCGCGAAGAAGCGCGACGAGACGCTGCGGCGCCAGTTCTTCAGGGCGCAGGCGCAGGCATTTCCCGACGGGATTCCGCAGGAACGGGCGCTCAGCAGCGTCGCCCTGCTCAACCGTTACGGCCCGGCGCTCGTCCAAAGGCTCGTGCAGGAACTGCCGCTCGACCTCGGACATCACTGGGTGCTGACGCTCTGATGCCACCGCCCAAATCCAGACGTGCACCGGCAAAGCGAGGCCTGCTCGCGGCGCTGCAAGGCCGCGCGCGCCGGCTCGCGGCGACCTACCCGCGCGCGACGAAGTACACCGCTCATTGCCGTCGCGGTCCTGTTCGTCGTGACCTGCGCGCTGACCGGCTACTACTACGTGACCTTCTCGCGGATGATCGACGCGCGCCTGCACGGCGAGCGCGATCGCGTGCTGCCGCGCGTCTTCGCGCGGCCGCTCGAGATTCGGCGCGGCGACAACGTGTCGCAGAAGGAGCTGCTCGATCGGCTCAACGATCTCGGCTACGCACAGCGGACGCAGGCGCAGAATCCGCGGCGAGTTCGCCGTCGACGGCGCGCTGGTCAGCGTCGTGCCGCGCGCGGGCACCCACGCCGGCAAGACGCTCATCATCAGTTTTCAGCGGGCCGCAGCGCCGCGACGCGCCGGCCGCGCGCCCGCCGTGCAGACGATCAGCAATCGCATCGAGTCGCTGTCGATCGGCAAGCAGGCGGTCTCGCGCGTCACGATGGACGCGCCGATGCTGACGGCGCTGATGCCCGCGCGCGTGAAGCGCCGGCAGGTGCCGCTCTCCGTGCTGCCCTCGCGAATGGTGCAGGCGGTGCTCGCGATCGAAGACCGGCGCTATTACTCGCATCCCGGCATCGATCCCATTCGCATGGTTGGCGCGCTCGTTCACGAACATGTTCGGCAACCGGCCGTACCTGGAAGGCGCCAGCACGATCACGCAGCAGCTCGCCAGAAATTTCTTTCTCACCGAGGAGATGGCCGTCGAGCAGCAGAACCGCCAGCGCTCGCTCCGCCGCAAGCTGCTCGAGCAGTTCATGGCGGTCATCCTCGACCTCAGGGCGACCAAAGACGAAGTGCTCGAGCTGTATTTGAACGACGTCTATCTGGGCAATCGCGGCTCGTTCGCGATTCACGGCGTCGCCGAGGCGGCGCGTCTCTACTTCGGCAAGGACGTCACGAATCTCTCGCTCGGCGAGGCCGCGACGATCGCCGGCATCATTCAATCGCCGGGCACGCTCTCGCCGTTCAACTCGCCGGCGCGCACGCGCGAGCGCCGCGACGTCGTGCTGCGGGCCATGGCGGCCGCCGGTTTCGTGTCAGCCGATGCCGCCGAGCGCGCGATCAAGGAACCGCTCGCGCCCGTCGCGCGCGCGCTCGATGCCGAGGCGCCGTACTTCGTCGACTTCGTCGGCCAGGCGCTCGCGGAGCAATTTCCGGCGGTGACGCAGACGACCGAGGCGGTCGACGTCTACACGACGCTCGATCTGCACTTGCAGCGGCTCGCGCAGGATGCGGTGACCAGCGGCATCGCCAAGGTCGATCAGTTGCTGTCGCGCCGGCGCCGCGGGCGCGTGCCGCAGGCGGCGCTCATCGCGGTCGATCCGCGAACCGGCGACATCCTGGCGATGGTCGGCGGACGCTCGTACAACCAGTCGCAGTTCAATCGCGCCGTCAGCGCAAGCCGGCAGCCCGGATCGATCTTCAAGCCGTTCGTGTTTCTTGCGGCGTTCGAGCGCGCGGCCGAGGACGGCACCGCGTTGTCTCCGGCCACGCTCGTCAACGACGAGCCGACGACGTTCGATGCGAACGGAACGCCGTGGACGCCGGCGAACTACGAGAACGAATACGACGGCGAGATCACGTTGCGGCGCGCGCTGGCGATGTCGCGCAATGCGGCGACGGTGAAGGTGGCCGAGGCGGCCGGCTTCGATCGTGTCGCCGACCTCTGGCGGCGCATCGGCGCCGGCACGGCACCGCGCGCGTTTCCGTCGATCGCGCTCGGCGTGTTCGAAGCGACGCCGTACGACATCGCATCGGCGTACACCATCTTCACCAACGGCGGCGAGACGCGCGCGCTGCGTCCGCTGCTGCGGATTCAGCGCGGCGGGACCGAGATCGTGGCGAAAGACTCGATCGTCAAACGTGTGGCGCGCGCGGATACGACCTACCTCGTCACCAACATGATGCGCAGCGTGCTGAGCGAAGGCACCGGCGCCGCCGTGCGCGCGTCGGGATTCAGCCTCGACGCCGCCGGCAAGACCGGCACGACCAACGACCTGCGCGACGCGTGGTTCGTCGGCTTCACGCCTCAGCTGTTGACGGTGGTCTGGGTCGGCCTCGACGACAATCAGGCGCTCGGTCTCAGCGGCGGGCAGGCGGCGCTGCCGATTTGGCTCGCGTTCATGCAGCGCGCGCTCGCCGGCCGCGGCGACCATCCGTTCGAGGTGCCGGAGAACATCAGTTTCGTCGATATCGACAGAGACACCGGCGCGACGGCGATTCCAGGCTGCCTGCGCGTGTTCAGCGAATCGTTTCTGGCGGGAACAGAACCGACGGGAGCTGTGTGAAGTACACCGGTTCTAGGTTCTGGGTGCTGGGTTCTGGGTGCCGGTTCTGGGTTCGCGTTGGGTTGCCGGTTCCGGGTGCGCTCCAACCAAGAACCTTGAACCAGCACCCAGCACCACGCAGAACTCTAGAACCGCTGGCGTTATAATCAATCCACATGTCACAGGAAGTATTTGAGGCGCTGACGCAGGCGCTCGAGCGCGGCGAGGACGCCGCGCTGGTGACGATCGTGTCGGCGAACGGGTCGACGCCGCAGCGCGTCGGCGCGAAGATGCTGGTGTTCCCCGACGGCCGCACCGTCGGCACCATCGGCGGCGGCTGCTACGAGAACGACGCGTTCTGGAAGGCGAAGGAATCGATTCAGTCGCGCAAGCCGTCGCTCGTGAAGTACGACCTCAACGACGACTTCGCGCAGGAAAACGGACTGGTCTGCGGCGGGCAGATGCAGGTCTACATCGAGCCGCTCGAAGCGACGCCGCGCTTGTACGTCATCGGCGCCGGCCATGTCGGCTATCACCTCGCGCGTCTCGCGCACACGATCGGATTCCGCACGCACGTGCTCGACGATCGCGAGAAGTTCGCGAGCAAAGAGCGCTTCCCCGACGCGCAGGAAGTGATCGTCGAAACGATTCCCGAGTGGCTCCATCGCGCCGATCTCCCCACCAACGCCTACGTCGTCATCGTCACGCGCGGACACACGCACGATCTCGACGCGCTGCGCGCGCTCGCCGCGCGCGACCTGCGGTATCTCGGACTGATCGGCAGCAAGGCGAAGGTGAAGCGGATTTACGACGCGCTGCTCGCCGAAGGGATGCCGCCGGAATGCCTGCAGCGCGTGAACGCGCCGGTCGGCCTCGACATCGGCGCCGTCAGCCCCGAAGAGATCGCGGTCGCGATCCTCGCCGAGCTCATCGCCGTGCGCAGGGGCAAGATCCAGGATCCCAGGATCGCCGCAGTCTCGATGCGCTGGGATCGCGTTCACGCTCGACAATGCGTAGGTAGGACGTCGCATCCACTCTCAGGCGGCGTTCACGCGACAACATCGGCTCCTGTTTCTCGTGCCGGGGCATCGGCTACACGATCAGCAGAAGCAACTGGTCGATCATCAGGGTGACGTGGTCATGGCGAAGTCGTGTGGTGGGAAATCATCTACGGTGGGAAGCGCTCGACGTTCGCCGCCTATCATCTAGCGCAAGGGCTTGGAACGCTGGCGCAGCCAGTTACGCTATAATCTTCTCTAGCACTCTCGTCACGCGACTGCTAAACAATGTCCCAGCTTTCACCCAGAGCGGCGCAGGTTCTCGCCGCGCTCGTTGCCGAATATATCGACACCGGCGAGCCGGTCGGATCCGCGCGCCTGATGCACGTGGCCAGCCTGGGTGTGTCTTCGGCCACGATCCGCAATACGCTCGCAGAGCTCGAAGATCTCGGATACCTGCAGCAGCCGCATACGTCCGCCGGCCGCATCCCGACCGATCGCGGGTACCGCTTCTACGTCGATCAGCTGCTCGCCGCACCGCGCTCGGTGCGCAGCGGCGCCGCCGTCGAGGCCCAGCTGCGGCGCGACGCCGGCACGCCGGCGCTGGCCGAAGATGTCCTGGCCGCGGTGTCGCAGGTGCTCTCGCGCGCGTCGCGGCTCGTCGCGTTCGCGCTGCCGATGTCGGCCGACGGCATCCTCAAAGAGATCGAGTTCGTTCCGCTGAGCTCCACCAAGGTGCTGGTCGTCGTGGTGGCTGACGGCGGACAGGTCTCGCGCAAGGCGATCGACGTCGGCGAAGAGATCGACGCGCAGGATCTGCGGCAGGCGTCGAACTATCTGAACACCGAGTTTGCCGGCATGCCGCTCGAGCACATCCGGCTCGCGGTGATGGAGCGGCTGCGCCACGAGCGCACGCTGTGCGACGCGCTGCGCTCGCGCGCGCTGAAGCTCGCGCAGACGGGCCTCGAGGAGCTTCCCAAGAAGTCGCCGCTCTTCGTCGACGGGGCCTCCTCGCTTCTCGACGAGGCCGGCGAGGACAGCGGCATCACCCTCGGCACGCTCAGCGCGCTGCTGCGCATGGTCGAGGAAAAAGAGCGGCTCGTGAAGCTGCTCAACGAATACATGGATGGCCCCGGCCTCACGATCGTGATCGGCCAGGAGCATCGCACGCCCGATCTGCGCCCCTTCAGCATCATCGCGTCGACGTATGCCGACGGCACGCGCCGCGGCACGGTCGGCGTCATCGGCCCGATGCGCATGCACTATTCCAGAACCATCGCCGTGGTCGACGGCGTCGCACTTGCCGTGTCGCGGGTCCTCCGCGACAGCATGTAATCACGGGTACGAACCATGGCCGACAAATCGACACGCTCCAAACCGACTGATGCGCCTGACGTTGAGCGCATGGATGACGAGGGAGGCGCCCCATCGTCCACACCCGATCCTGCCCCGGTGCTCGCGGACGAAATCGTCGAGCTGCGCAAGGAACGGGACAGCCTCCACGACCGGCTGCTGCGCCAGGCCGCGGAGTTCGATAACTATCGCAAGCGCGTCGATCGCGAGCGCAGGGACTCGGCGCAGTTTGCCGCCATCGACTTCGTGCAGGAGCTGCTGCCGGTCGATCGACGACTTCGAGCGCGCGCTGCAGATCGAGGCGCCGGGCGCCGATTCGTATCGGCAGGGGCTCGAGATCATCCACCGCGCGCTGATGGACATGCTGCGGAAGCGCGGCGTCACGCCGATCGAGGCGGTCGGCACCACGTTCGATCCGCAGGTGCATCAGGCTGTCGCGTACGAGGACGCGCCGGATCGCCGCGACGGCGAAGTGATGGAACAATTCACGCGCGGCTATCGGCTTGGCGACAAGCTGATACGCCCCGCCATGGTGAAGGTAGCGAAAGCGTGAGCAAACGGGATTATTACGAGGTCCTCGGCGTTCCGAAGAACGCCGGCGACCAGCAGATCAAGAGCGCCTATCGCAAGCTCGCCCTCGAACATCATCCGGATCGGAACCAGGGGAACACAGACGGCCGAGGAGCGATTCAAGGAGGCCGCCGAGGCCTACGCGATTCTGTCGGACGGCGAGAAGCGCGCGAAATACGACCGGTTCGGCCACGCGGGCGTGTCGTCGCAGGCGGGCGCCGGCTTCGATCCGTCCACCTTCGCGGGCTTCGAGGATATTTTCGGCGGCATCTTCGGCGACTTTTTCGGCGGCGGACGCCGCGGCGGTCCCGAGCGCGGCAGCGATCTGCGCTACGACCTCGAAATCACGTTCGAGGAATCGGCGAAAGGCGTCGAGACCGTCGATCGAGATTCCGCGCCTCGAGACGTGCGAAACGTGCAGCGGCTCGGGCGCCGCGCCCGGCACCAGCCCGACGACGTGTCCGCAGTGCCAGGGGCGCGGGCAGCAGCGCTTCCAGCAGGGATTCTTCACCGTCGCGCGCACGTGCTCGCGCTGCCAGGGCTCCGGCCGCATCATCTCGAAGCCGTGCGTCACGTGCAAAGGCGAGGGACGCACGACGAAAGAGCGGACGCTCACGGTCAAGATTCCCGCGGGCATCGCCGACGGCCAGCGTCTGCGCATCAGCGGCGAAGGCGAAGGCGGACCGCAGAACGGACCGGCAGGCGATCTGTACGTGTTCATCGAAGTCGCCCGAGCACCCGTTTTTCCGGCGCGAGGGCAACAACCTGGCGTGCGAGATTCCGCTGAACTTCACGACGCTCGCGCTCGGCGGCAGCATCGACGTGCCGACGCTCGACGGCACACGATGCCTTCAAGGTGCCCGAGGGCACGCAGTCGGGCACCGTCTTCCGCCTTCGCGGCAAAGGGATGCCGGACGTGTCGGGCCGAGGCCGCGGCGATCTGTTCTTTACCGTGCAGGCGGTGACGCCGAAGAAGCTGAGCAAGGAACAACGCGCGGCGCTCGAGCAGCTGGCCACGACGCTGCCGAAGGAAAAGTTCGAGCCGCGCGCGCGCGACGCCGAAGAAGACGAGAAGAACATCTTCGAGAAGGTCAAAGATATTTTTGGGTAAGGCCTGGCCCGCGCTCGACATTCATGTGCCGAGCTGCGATCCCGCAACTGCAGGAGCTCGTGCTCGCCGAGCTCGACGACTTCCAACCCACAGCCATTCAGGAGCCGGACGACACCTCGCGGCTCCGCGCGTTTTTCACGTCAGCAGAATCGCGCGACGCCGCCGCCCGCGCGCTCGGCGCGTCCTTCGGCAGCCACCTCTTTGTCGAGTCGCTCAACGTCGAGGACGAGGACTGGGCTGCCCGCTCGCAGGCGCAGCTGCGCGCCATCACCATCGGCCGCATCATCGTCGCCCCGCCGTGGGACACGAGGGTCAGACCCTCGCTTGCTACGATTATCATACAAACCGTCGATGGGGTTTGGCACCGGCCACCATGCGACGACGCGGCTGACGTTGAAGGCGCTGCAGGATCTGCCGCTCGACAATCACACCGTGCTCGATATCGGGTGCGGATCTGGCGTGCTCGCGATTGCGGCGGTGAAGCTTGGAGCGCGATCGGCAGTCGGCATCGATATCGACCCCGACGCGCTCGACAATGCGCGAGAAAACGCCGGCCTCAACGACATGGGCGATCGCGTGCGATTCGAAGAGGGAGACTTCCGCGAGATGGCGATCGGCGCCGACGTGGTGATGGCGAATCTCACCGGCGGCATTGCTCGAACGATCGGCGGACGCGCTCGCAGCAATGGTCGCGCCGGGCGGATTTCTGATCGTCAGCGGATTCATGGAGAGCGAGAAGGCCGCGGTCGTGCCGCGCTCGAGACATTTCTCACGCTTCAGACGATCGCGCAGGAAGAGGAATGGATGTGCGCGGTACTAGGTGGTAGGTGGTAGGGCAGGGCTTTAGCCCTGCCCTACAGATCCCGCCAGATGTAGCGCAGCACCGGGATCACCGCGGCGCCGGCGGCATCTGCCCGCAGCACCCGCCCGCCGAACGACAACAGCGTGACGCCGGCAGCGGCCGCGTCCGCGACTTCCTGCGGATCCCAACCACCCTCGGGGCCTACCAGCACGATCGCTTCCGATGGCCGCTGTCCTTCGAGGCTCGTCAGATCTCGCCGCCACTGTCGACCTGCGCCCGGTTCGACGAACATCAGCCGCGTCTGTCCCGCTGTCGATTGCAGCAACGTCTCCGAAATCTTGCGTCTCGTGCACCGGCGGCACGACGGCGCGGCCGCATTGCTTGACCGACGAGATGACCGTGCGATCCCACCGATCCTGCCGGCCGCCCTTCTCGAACGGCTTTCATCGGCACGTCGGTGCGCCGGCTCACGAACGGCTGCACCGCCGCCACGCCGAGCATGACCGCATCGCGAATGACGCGGTCCATCTTGTCGCTCTTCAGCAGCGCCTGCGCGAGCGTCACCGCGACACGCGGCTTCGGGCGCGGCTGTGCGCGGCTCGACGACCTGCACGCTGACGCGCTGCTGATGTCACCGATGCGACGCGCGCGAGCGCCTCGCGCCCGTGGCCGTCGAACACGGCAATCTCGTCGCCCGCTTTCAGCCGCAGCACGCGCGACGAGGTGCTGCGCTTCGTCGTCGGGCAGCTCGACGACAGCCGAATCATGCGACAACGCGGGCGCGTAGAACCGATGCACGCGTGAATTCTACCGCCGACTCCACTGACTCTTTCGACTCCATCGACTCCCCGACTCTTCACTCCGACTCCCCGACTCTCCGCAGCCTGTATACTCCCCCCAGTGTTTTTCCGTGGGCAGATCGTCGGAAAGTACAAGATTCTGTCGCCACTCGGCAGTGGCGGATTCGGCACTGTTTACCTCGCCGAAGACACGTGGATCGACAAGAAAGTTGCCATCAAGGTTCCGCATCGGCAGAACGTCGACTTCGGCGATCTCCTGCGCGAGCCGCGCCTGCTCGCCTCGCTGAACCATCCGAACATCGTCTCGATTCTGACGGCCGAAAAGCAGTCGAACCTGTTCTTCATCGTGATGGAGTACGTGCCAGGCGACACGCTCGAGACCGTCATCTCGCGCGACGGGCGCATCGATCTCGCGCGCACGCTCGACTACACCTGCCAGATCTGCAATGCCGTCGATCACGCGCATCAGCACGGCGTGCTGCATCGCGATCTTCGACCGGGCAACGTGCTGGTCACCGAAGGCGGGCGTCATCAAGGTCGCCGACTTCGGCACGTCGCGCTTCATCGAGATCGCCGCGCACGGCACCACGGTCATCGGCAGCCCGCCGTACATGGCGCCCGAACAGTTTCACGGCAAAGCGGTGTTCGCGTCCGACATCTACTCGCTTGGCGTGACGATGTACCAGATGTTGACGGGCGTGCTGCCCTACAACACGCCGGCGCCTGCGGATCTCGAGAAACTGATGAAGGGCGAGCTGATCTCGCCGCCGCGGACGCGCAATCCGAAGATTCCGCAGAAGATCAACGACATCGTCATGAAGGCGGTCGCGCCCGATGTGAACAAGCGCTATCAGCGCGCGAGCGATCTGCTGCAGCGATCTGCTGGCCGCGCGCGGCGGGCGCAAGACCACGACTCGCGTCGATGCCGCGGCAAACGCCGACCGCGCCGCCGGTTGCGGCGTCATCTTCGGAAGATGTGCAGGACATTCACACTCGCCTGCGCGCGCGCGAGACTCCGCAACCCCGCTTCTGCTGGCACTGCCGCAAGCCGCTCCACGCCCGATCTGCGCGCTGCCCGTTTTGTGGCGAAGCGCAGTAGATGCTAAGCTTTTTTCTAGGAGTACAAAGATCATGGCTTTTGCGGGGACCGGCAAGATCTGGATGAACGGGAAGCTGGTGGAGTGGAAGGACGCCAACATCCACATCGCCTCTCACGTCATCCACTACGGCAGCGGCGTTTTCGAAGGCGCGCGCGTCTACGACACGCCGAAAGGATCGGCGATTCTTCGTCTCGACGCTCACATGGCGCGCCTCATCGCCTCGGCCAAGATCTACCGGATGGAGTGCCCGTACACGCAGGAGCAGCTCGAGAAGGCGGTCATCGACACCGTCCAGGTGAACGGCTTCAAGGCGTGCTACATCCGCCCGCTCATGTACCGCGGCTACGCGGCGCTCGGCGTCAATCCGCTGCCCTGCCCGGTCGACGTCGCCATCATGGTGTGGGAATGGGGCACGTATCTCGGCGCCGACGCGCTCGACAAGGGCGTCGACGTGTGCGTGAGCTCGTGGAACCGGATGGCGCCGAACACGTTTCCGTCGCTGTCGAAGACGAGCGGCAACTACGCGAACGCGGCGCTCATCCGCATGGAAGCCGAAGCCAACGGCTACAGCGAAGGCATCGCGCTCGACACGTTCGGCTTCGTCAGCGAAGGCAGCGGCGAGAATATCTTCATCGTCCGCAACGGCATCATGCACACGCCGCCGCTGAGCGCGTCGATTCTGCCGGGCATCACGCGCGACATGGTCATCCAGATCGCCGAGGATCTCGGCTATCGCGTGTCGCAGGAGAACATCCCGCGCGAGATGCTCTACATCGCCGACGAGGTCTTCTTCGTCGGCACGGCGGTTGAGCTGACGCCGGTCCGCTCGGTGGACAAGATCAAGGTCGGCAACGGCCGCCGCGGGCCTGTCACCGAGGCGATTCAGCGCCGGTTCCTCGACACGATCCACGGCAAGGCGCCCGATACGCACGGGTGGCTGACCTACGTGCCGGAGATGGTCGCAGCCGGTCAGAAAAACCGCTAAACAGACGACCCTGAAGGACCGATAAGGGGCAGAGAGCAGAGGGCAGAGGGCAGACGACGAGTTCTGCCCTCTGCCCTCTGCCATCTGCCCTTATTTTATGAACATCGACGATCTCCTCCGTGCGGCCGTCGCCAAAGGCGCGTCCGACCTCCACATCAAGGTGGGCGCCTATCCGATGGCGCGCATCTCCGGCATGCTCGTGCCGATCAGCGACGAAAAGCGGCTGATGAACGAAGACACGCTGGCGATGGGCGCGCAGATGATGTCGCCCGAGCAGCGTGACAAGTTCATCAAATCGCAGGAGGTCGACCTCGCGTACAGCGTCGGGGGGCTCGGCCGCTTCCGCGTCAACGTCTTTCAGCAGCGCGGCACGATGGGCATGGTGCTGCGCGTCATCCCCACGAAGATTCTGACGGTCGACGATCTGCTGCTGCCGCCCGTGCTCCGCCGGATCTCGGACGAAGAGCGCGGCCTCGTGCTCGTGACCGGCACCACCGGCAGCGGCAAGAGCACGACGCTGGCGGCGATGATCGACCACATCAACAGCACGCGCTGCTCGCACGTGATGACGGTCGAAGATCCCATCGAGTTCCTCCATCGCGACAGCCGATCGATCGTCAACCAGCGCGAGGTGTCGGTCGACACCCGATCGTTCGCGCAGGCGCTGCGCAGCGCGCTGCGCCAGGATCCCGACGTCATTCTCGTCGGCGAAATGCGCGACTTCGAAACGATCGAAACGGCGCTGCTGGCGGCCGAAACGGGACACCTCGTCTTCTCGACGCTGCACACGCTCGATGCGACCGAGACGATCAACCGCATCATCGCCGTGTATCCTCCGCACCAGCAGAAGCAGGTCCGCCTGCAGCTCGCCGCGGTGCTGAGAGCGGTCGTCTCGCAGCGTCTTATTCCGCGCGCCGACGCGACCGGCCGCGTGCCGGCCGTCGAGGTGCTGGTGGCCACGGCCTTCATCCGCGACTGCATCATCGACAAGGAAAAGACGCACCTCATCAACAGCGCCATCGCCCAGGGCACGTCGCAGTACGGCATGCAGACGTTCGATCAGTCGATCTTCGGTCTCTTCCAGCAGGGCTTCGTCTCGCTCGAGGAAGCGCTGCGGTGGGCGTCGAACGTCGACGAATTCAAGCTCAAGGTCCAGGGCATCTCGACGACCGCCGACGCCGCGCGCGACGAGATGTCGCGCAGCGTCATGGGCGCCGGCGGCTCCGAAATTCCCGGCATCACGAGATTCGGCGGGTAAGATCGGGGCGGTGAAGAAATCCCGCCCGCCGGAAGATCCCGATTCTTCCAAAGCGGCCTATCTTCGCGCCCTCCGGTGGCTGACCGCGCGCGAGCTGTCCGAAGCGCAGGTGCGCGCGCGTCTCGCCGAGAAGGGCTACACCGACACCGCCATCATGCCTGCCGTCGAGCGGCTGCTCAGGACCGCACACTCGACGATCGTCGCGCTGCCATGGCCGTGGCGCGCACCGAGGCGCGCGTGCGCCGGCACGGGCCGCACCGCGTGATGGGCAAGCTCATGGCTATGAACGATCGATCGCGATCTCGCCAGAGGATATCGTTCGCGAGCTGTTCGGCGAGGAAGATGAGGAAGCGCTGCTCGACAAGACACTCGACATTCGCCTTCGCGGCAAGCCCGAACGGCTCACAGATCGCGCGCGAGCGCCGGAAGATCCTCGCCTATCTCGTACGCCAGGGCTTCTCCGCCTCGACCGCCTCGGCCGCCATTCGAAATAAATCGAAGCCGCCTCGGTAGGGCGCAACTTCTCTCGCGCATTGCGGTAGGTCCGGCTTCAGCCGGGACCGTGATCAGCGGTAGCGCAGGACTTCAGTCCTGCCTCTCTCATCAGCGTCCGGAAGCACCGGTTCCGCAAACAAAATCGTCGGCGTGGCAAAACACGTCGCCGGCATTTGTTGCTCACTTTCCATCGCGTCATTCTGCTACTCGAGTCATCGTGTTTGTTTCTTCGAGGCTTCGCGCTCTTCGCGTCTTCGCGTTTCTCCGTCTGCGACGGAGATGCTTGAACGCGCAAGTGGGATGCCGAACAAAAAGAGGATTCCGGCTGCTGTGGCGAGCTTGGAGAAGCGGTTAATTGCCATCGCCTGCAACCAGAAAACGGTATTTCATCGTGTCATCGTGCTCTTCGAGTCTTCGTGTTATCCGCCCTTCATCGCCTTCGTGTTCCAAAGTAAAATAGTCTCCACCCATGACCTGGAAAGAGATTCGCGCGTCGTTTCTGGAGTATTTCGAGCGCAACGGGCACCGTGTCGTGCCCAGCTCGTCGCTCGTCCCACACGACGATCCGTCGCTGCTGTTCACCAACGCCGGGATGAACCAGTTCAAGGACGTGTTCCTCGGCAAGGAACAGCGCGATTACGCGCGCGCGGCGAGCTCCCAGAAGTGCATGCGCGTCAGCGGCAAGCACAACGACCTCGAGAACGTCGGACCGTCGCCGAGCCACCACACGTTCTTCCAGATGCTCGGCAACTTCTCGTTCGGCGACTACTTCAAGAAAGAGGCGATCGACTTCGCGTGGGAGCTGCTGACCGGCGTCTGGAAGATTCCGAAGGACAAGCTGTTCGTCACCGTCTTCAAAGGTGAACACGGCATCCCGAGGGACGTCGAAGCCCGCGAGTTCTGGCTGAAGTACGTGGCTGACGATCACCTGTCCGAGCTCGGCTCTGACGACAACTTCTGGCAGATGGGCGAAACGGGTCCATGCGGGCGATGCTCGGAAATCTATTACTTCCGCGGGTAATCAGATCCCGTGCCCGGAACCCGTCTGCCGGGGCGTCGAGTGCAGCTGCAGCCGGTACATCGAGATCTGGAACAACGTGTTCATGGAGTTCGACCGCCAGCCGGACGGTACACTCGCGCCGCTGCCGGCCCCATCGATCGACACCGGGCATGGGTCTCGAGCGCATCACGGCGGTCCTGCAGGGCCATGAGTCGAACTACGACACCGATCTGTTCAGCCCCATCCTCGACGAAATTGGCAAAGCAGCGGGCAAACGATACGGCCGCTCGATGAGCCAGGACGATGTGTCGATGCGGGTCATCGCCGATCACTCGCGCACGGCGGCATTTCTGATCGCGGACGGGGTCATGCCATCGAACGAGTTTCGCGGCTACGTGCTGCGCAAGATCATGCGCCGCGCGATGCGGCACGGGATGAAGCTCGGCATCACGGAAACATTTTTGCCGGGGCTCGTCGACGTCATCGTCCGGGAGATGGGCGACGCGTATCCGGAGCTGCGCTCGAACCGAGATACGGTCGTCAGCGTGGTGCGCAACGAAGAGGAACGATTCAGCGCGGTGCTCGCGGAGAGCTATTCTCGCATCGAGACCCTGCTGGCGGCTGCAGATCAGTCTCCACGCCGTCAGATCTCCGGAGACGACGCGTTCAAACTGCACGACACCTTCGGTGTGCCCCTCGACTTCGTCGAAGACGTCGCCGGTGAGCGCCGGCTCACCGTCGATCGCGAGGGCTTCGAGCGCGCCATGCAGCGGCAGCAGGAACAAGCACGCTCCAGGAGCGCCTTCGACAGCAAGAAGGGGCAGGAGTTCGTCTTTTCATCCGACGAATCGCAGCAGGGATTCAGCGCGGCCGGCGACCGCTTTGAGGGATACACTACGACGACGGTGAAGGGCACGCCCGTGATTGCGTTGTTCGACAAAGAGCGGCGGCAGGTGAAGGAGCTGGTGGAGGGGTCCGAGGGCTACGCCGCGCTCGGGCAGACGCCGTTCTACGTCGAAGCAGGCGGACAGGTGTCGGATGTCGGCCGGATCCACGCGGATGCATCGGGCGCATCGGCGCAGGTGGGCGGCATGTCGCGCATCGCTTCGGGCATGCCACGGCTGCACCGCATCCAGTTGAAAAGCGGAACGCTGCACGAGCGCGACATCATCACAGCCGAAGTCGATGCACCTACGCGGGACGCGACGCGCAGAAACCATACCGCGACACACCTGCTTCACGCCGCCCTGCGCAAAGTGCTGGGCTCGCACGTGAAGCAGGCGGGCTCGCTCGTCGCGCCCGACCGGCTGCGGTTCGACTTCGTGCACTCGTCGCCGATCACGCAGCGAGCAGATTCTCGAGATCGAGCAGATCGTCAACGAGCAGATCTGCCGTAACGCGCCGGTCGTCACCGACGAGCGATCGACACAGGAAGCGATGGCATCCGGCGCGATGGCGCTCTTCGGCGAGAAATACGGGGATCGTGTGCGCGTCGTCTCGATTCCAGGCTTCAGCATGGAGCTGTGCGGCGGGACGCATTGCCGCGCGACCGGCGACATAGGTTTCTTCACCGATCGTGTCGGAGGGTGGTGTGGCGGCGGGCGTCCGGCGGATCGAGGCGGTCACCGGCGCGAATGCCGTGCAGCATCACGAGGCCATGCGTGATACGCTTGAACGATCTCCTCGAGGCGCTCGGCACGACGGCGGATCGCGCGCGCGCCGCTATCGAGCATCTGCAGTCGGAGAACAAGCGGCTCGCGCGAGACATCAGCAAGCTGAAGGTCGAAGGCGCGCGCAGCCAGCAGGGCTGTCGGCAACGGCGATCGATGAGGCGCAGTTCGCGCGCGGCAGATTCGTCGCCCAGACCGCAAGCGGTCTGGGCAAGGACGAGCTACGCCAGTTGGCCGATGCCCACCGCGACCGCATCAAAACCGGGGTTGTCGTCATCGGTTCCGTCGATGACGGCACGGGTCTCACTGGTCGTGGCAGTCACCAAGGACCTCGTGCCGGGAGTGCATGCCGGCAACATCGTAAAGGCGCTCGCACCCGTCGTTGGAGGACGCGGGGGCGGCCGCCCGGATTTCGCGGAAGCGGGCGGAAACCTCGTGATCCGAGGTGTCCCGGGCACTCGCCCAAGCCAAGGATCTCGCTCAGGCGGCCCTTAGCTAAAGTCCCTTCCCAGTCCTGCCGATACCGCGTAACAGGACGAGTTGCCTTGTTACCCTTGAAGCACATATTCGTAATCGCGAGCAGCGGCGCTCTGCGCCGTGGCCGGCCTGTCCAGGCCCGCAGAGGCGCAGATCTACTCGTGGCGCGATTCGAGTGGAGTTTTGACCCTCTCAGACCGCCCCCAGAACGCGGCCCGAGAGCCATAGCGGTGCCCGTCGGGTCTCCTCTGATCGGGCACGGGCAAACGCCTCATACGAGCCCCTCATCCGGCAGCACGCCACGCCAGCGAGGTATTCGCCCCGACCTGGTGCGCGCGGTCATCCAGGTGGAATCAGCCTTCAACCCGCGGGCGGTATCGCCCAAAGGGGCCATGGGGCTGATGCAGCTGATGCCCGCGACGGCCGAAACAGTTCGGCGTCATCGATCCGTTCAACCCGGCCGAAAACATCCGCGCCGGCGTGTCGTACCTCCGCCAGCTACTCGACCGCTACGACCATGACGAGCAGCTCGCGCTGGCCGCATACAACGCTGGTCCCGGCGCAGTCGACAAGTACGGCTCGAAAGTGCCGCCCTACAAAGAGACCCAGAATTACGTGCTGAAGATCGCGGGCATCCAGGGCACCACCCGCAACGCGCCCAGGCGTGCGTATCTATCGGGTCACCGAAATCGTGGACGGCCTTCCGGTCGTGAAATACACCAATACCAAGCCCGCCAGCGGCGACTTCGTCGAAGTCCGCCGGTAGTGTAAAATAGCGGTTTCGCTGTCCGTCCGTGCACGGATCCACGGTTCGCCTGAAGGCGGACACTACGCACTGAGAGGATTAGTTGGCTACACACGCTTCCGCGCTGAAGGCGCACCGGCAGAGCCTGGTGCACCGCGAGCGCAACCGCAAGTATCGTTCGCAGCTCCGCAGCACCCTCAAGCAGATTCGCGTGACGATCGAGAAGGACAAGACTGCCGCGAAGAAAGAGCTGAACCAGGCGATTTCGCTGATCGACAAGATGGCCGGCAAGGGCATCATTCACCGCAATACGGCGAGCCGCTACAAATCACGGCTCAGCGCGCGGTACGCGAAAAGCGCCTAGGGGTTCCGGGTTCCGATTCCAGTTCCTCGTTCGCACAGCTCCACCACCAGCCGTTCCAGCAGCGTGCGCGGATCTCCGGCAGAAGTCTTGATGGCGAGATCCGTGCGAAACACCGCTTCGACCGCGGAGCTCACTTTCGGCGCCGGCACCTTCGTTCGGACGAACCAGGCGAGCTGCCCGAGAATCACGTAGGGGACGGCGCCTCCGTCCATCATCAGTCCGAGCTCACGCAGCGCGTCGCCGGCCGACCCTCGCTCAATGGCGCCGCGTGACACCCCAATCGTCCTGTGAGGTCGCCGGTGCTACGACCTCTTTCACATCTGCTTCGGTCACGACGTGTTCCCGGCGGCGTAGAGCACCAGCCGCTCGACGTCCGATCGAAGCCGCGACACATCGGGACCGACGCGGTCGGCCACGAGTCGCGCCGTGCGGACATCGATCGCCATCCCTTCCTGGGTTACCCGCTCCTTGACCCATTTCGCCGCTTCAATCGCATCTGCCGGACCCGTGCACTCGACAACCGTCGCTTTCGACCAGCAGCTGCCTGGCAAGCGACCGCCGCTTGTCGACCGTCTCGGCAACCATCACAAGACAGCAGGTATCCACAGGCGCCTTGACGTAGGACTCGAGCGTCTCCAGATCTCTCGCGCCGGCGTCGCTTTCTTTTCGGGGATTCAGCAGGCGTTCCGCGTGCAGCAACAGCACGACCCGCCGCGGCACCATCATCGGCAGCGTGCGCGCAGCGTCGACCACCTGTGCGCCCGTCGTCTCGCCGCCGTAGAGACGATCCACATTGAACGCCCGCAGGCCCAATTCGACGAGCTCCAGAAACTCCCCCGCCAGCGCGATCTTCGCGGCTTCGTCAGCCCCGAGCAGCAGATAAATCGGCGTCACCGTGCCGGCGGCAATGTGCTTGCGGACGTCTGCGGGAGAAGCGGTGCCCAATCAGAAGGCTTCCAGGATGGCGCTCACGACCGAGCGAGAAAACTCGCTGCTGATCCGCTCGAGTGCGTTCGACTCCTGCGTAAAGAACGAGGAGGGATCGACGAACCCCGTCGGATCGTTGGTGATATTGCTCGTCGCGTCGTACTCCTCGCGAATCGAGATCGAGGGATTGCTCCAGAGAACCGCATCTTTCTGCACGTCCCGCAGCTGGATGTTGGCGGTGACGGTAATCGTGTAGCGCGAAGCCTGCTGCTCTGCCGAAAAATTCGTCGGCACGATCATGACGTTCGTCACCGCGCCCACGAGCACGGCATCGGCGCCCGTCGCCTCCGGAAGGATCTTGTAGTTGCCCCGACCGATAAACTCGGTGCGCACCTTATCGGTCACGAGCTCGGCTATCTGAAACAACGACGTGTGATTCTCGAACGTCGGGATGCCGATCGTGCGTATGTATGCCGGCAGGAAGTTTCCGCGCCCCGCCAATGCGTAGCCGCAGCCGTTGGACACGAGCGCGCACGCCACGACCAGCACGATACGCGCCCGTCTACGCCACAACGACATTGATGAGCTTTCCCTTCACGATCACAACCGATTTGATGGTCTTGCCTTCGATGTGCGGGCGCAACGCGAGGTCGGCGAGCGCGCGATCACGCAGCTCACTCTCGGATGTGTCAGCGGCGACGGTCAACCGGCTGCGGAGCTTCCCGTTGACCTGCACCGGCACCACGATTTCGTCGGGCCGGGCGACCTGCTCGTCGAATGACGGCCACACCGCCTTTTCGATGCCCCCTTCGTGGCCGGTCATCTCCCACAGTTCTTCCGCGGTGTGCGGGGCGAACGGGGAGATCATGATGACCAGCGCTTCGATCGCCTCTCGTACCGCCGACGCGGATTGCGGACGCGCGTCGGGGGTCTTCGACGCAGCGTCGCCAAACGCGTACAACTCGTTCACGAGCTCCATCAGCGCCGAGATGGCGGTATTCAAGTGAATGCGCTGCTCCACGTCCACTGTCACGCGGCTGATGGTGTCGTGCGTCTTCCTGCGCAGCTTCCGCTCTGCGGCGTCGAGCGTGCCGGAGTCGATGCTCCCAATCGGCGGCGCGCTTCTGACACGGTCGCACCACTGATCGATGAACCGCCAGATGCGCGCAAGGAAACGCCAGCTCCCGTCGAGGCCGGCGTCGCTCCACTCCACTTCCTTTTCCGGCGGCGCCACGAACATCACATACAGCCGCAGCGCGTCAGCGCCGACCTGCTGCAGCATTTCGTCGGGATCGACGACATTGCCTTTCGACTTCGACATGACGGCGCCGTCCTTCAGCACCATCCCCTGCGTCAGCAGGTGCTCGAACGGCTCGTCGTGATCGACCATGCCGAGGTCCCGGAACACGCGGGCGAAGAAGCGCGAGTAGATGAGGTGCAGAATCGCGTGCTCGACGCCGCCGCTGTAGAAATCGACCGGCATCCAGTATTTCGCTTTCGCCGGATCGAATGGCAGCTCGCCGTTCTTCGGATCGCAGAACCGATAGAAGTACCACGATGAATCGACGAATGTGTCCATCGTGTCGGTCTCACGGCGCGCCTGGCCGCCGCACGTCGGGCACGACACGTTCACGAACGCCGCGACCTGGGCCAGCGGAGAATCACCGCGGCCGGTGAAATTCGTAACCCTCGGCAGCTCGACAGGCAGCTGCTCGAGGGGCACCGGAACGATACCGCACGTGCCGCAGTAGACCATCGGAATGGGAGTGCCCCAGTACCGCTGGCGGGAGATTCCCCAGTCCTTCAGGCGAAACTGCACCGTCCTTCTGCCGATCCCCCGCTTCTCGACCCACTCGCCCATGCGCGCGAGCGCCGCCTCGGAGGTGAGCCCGGTGAATTCGCCCGATTCCACGAGCCGCCCGTAGTCTTCGAACGCGCTGGCGATCTTCGACGTGTGCCCGAGCTCGGGATCAGGGCGCACCACCACCTTGATCGGCAGTTTGTACTTCGTCGCAAATTCAAAATCGCGCTGATCGTGTGCCGGCACCGCCATCACCGCGCCCGTGCCGTAGTCGCCCAGGACGAAGTTGGCGATCCAGATCGGAATGCGCTCCTCGGTAAACGGATTCCTTGCATACCGGCCGGTGAAAAATCCTTCCTTCTCGATTTCACCAGTCAGCCGTTGCGTGCGGTCCTGCGTTCGAAATGCCGTCGCGCGTTTGCTGGAAGGACGCCGGATCGTCGGACAGCCCCGCAAACGTCTCCACCATCTCGTGCTCGGGAGCCAGAAACACGCACGTGGCGCCGAATATGGTGTCGACCCTCGTCGTGAAGACCTCAATCGTGTTCGAGACCGAGGCAGCATCGTCGCCGGCCAGCACAGGGAACTTCACGCGGGTCCCCTGCGACCTCCCGATCCAGTTCTTCTGCATCGTCAGCACCTTGTCGGGCCACTGGTCCAGGTGTTCGATGCCCTTCAGCAGATCGTCCGCATATTGCGTGATCTTGAAGAACCATTGCTCGAGATCGCGCGTGGTCACCGGAGTGCCGCATCGCCAGCATCCGCCGTCGACAACCTGCTCGTTGGCGAGGACGGTCTGATCCTTCTCGCACCAATTCACCGACGAACGCCGGCGGTACGCCAGCCCGCGCTCGTACATTTTGATGAACAGCCACTGATTCCACTTGTAGTACGTCGGCTCGCAGGTCGCGAACTCACGCTCCCAGGCATAGCTGATGCCCAGACGCTGGAGCTGCCCTTTCATGTGCGCGATGTTGGAGAGCGTCGACGTCTCGGGATGAATGCCGCTCTTGATGGCCGCGTTCTCGGCGGGCAACCCGAAGGCATCCCATCCGAAGGGATGCAGCACGTTATAACCGCGCAGCCGCTTCGTGCGCGCCATGACGTCGCCGATGATGTAGTTGCGGACGTGTCCGACGTGGGCATGGCCCGAGGGGTAGGCGAACATCTCGAGACAGTAATATTTCGGGCGCGACGGATCGTCAGTGACCTCGAACGCGCGCGCGCGCGTCCAACGGTCCTGCCATTTTTTATCGAGCGCCTGAGGTTTGTAATCCATACAGTCGGCAGTCGGTAGTCGGCAGTCGGCAGTCGGCAGTCGGCGGTCGGCAGTCTCAGTCGACAGTCATCAGTGGGTGCCGGCAGTCCGAACTGATGACTGAGACTGCCGACTGCCGACTGATGACTATTATAGCTTCCAGATATTTGGCCTGCGCCGACGCGCACCTGCGCGATGGTGATGCGCGAGCGTTCTGTGGCGGGGCGCAGTGATTCTTTCGGCGGCGGCACGGGTGCACCGTCGAGTACCGAGAGCGTCGATTCCAGGCAACTTTTCAGCGCGGTCAGGTCGTAGCCTCCCTCGGTGACCGCAACCACACGGCCGTGACAGTGCCTGTCGGCCGCGTCACACAGCGACTTGGTGAGCGCCGCGTATCCAGCAGTCGAAAGTCGCATCCGCGCGAGCGGATCCTGCTCGTGCGCATCGTAGCCTGCGGAGATCAACAGCAGCTCGGGTCGAAACTGATCGATCACCGGAATAACCAGCGCTTTGAAGACGTCGGCGTAGTCGCCGTCGGTCGACCCGGCTTCGAGCGGTACGTTCAGCGTGAACCCCGCTCCCTTGCCGCGCCCCACATCGCCTGCGGCGCCCGTGCCCGGATAGAAGGGGTACTGATGGGTCGAGACGTACAGCACGCGCGGGTCCTCGTAAAAGATCCACTGCGTGCCGTTGCCATGATGGACGTCGTAATCCATGATCACGACCCGCTCCATGCCGAGGCTGAGCGCGTGCGCAGCTGCCGCCGCGACGTTGTTGTAGAGGCAGAAGCCCATGGCGCGATCGCGCTCGGCATGATGCCCTGGCGGCCGGACGAACGCCATCACGCGCGTATCTCGCGACTGGACGATGGCCTCGACGCCGCCGATGGCCGCGCCCGCAGCCAGCAGCGCCACGTCTCGCGAATCTGGAGACGTGTAGGTGTCGGGGTCGAGCGACACCGCCCGGCCGACGGTTCCATCCATCGCCTTCAGGTGCGCCTCGCTGTGCACGCGCGCGAGCTCCGCGTGCGTGGCGGGCCGTGGCGCCTGCACGATACGGCCGCGCTGCTTCCATGCGGCGGCGATACCGTGCATCACCTCGGCCCGCTCCACGCGCTCGGGATGGCCGGGAGGGGGTCTGTGATCGCCGAACCGATCCGTATGAATGAGGATTACTGACATTAACGCGGTTGGATCAATGCGGCTACCCGAGCAAAGGCTCCAACGTGGTCACAGCTTCTCGCGCGGGCACGATCGGCACAAGCTCCAAGTGTACGCGGTGCCGCCAGCGGGCCGCCCATTGCTGAAGCGCCACGAGGTTCTCGCAGTCGACAACCTGGAATGACCGGCCTAACGTCGCCTCAACCCAGCCTCCGATGAGAGTCACGCCCGGAGTGTCTGTCTGGAGCGCGGGTGTCGGCGATGCGATGCCGCCGGGCGTACCCCGGCGGAAATGTCCGATGAGCATATACAGCATGGTGTCCTCCGCTGACTTGGACACCGGCCCGGCGGATTTGGCCATTTATTGTGCGAGCATCGCTGCCGCTCTTTGCTCCAACGCGAATAATGACCGTTCAACTTCGGCGCGCTTCGCTTCGAGCGTCGATTCATCCGCATCCATCGGCACGTCGATTGGCGCGCCGACCGCGAGTGCCACGGTCGCAAACGGCCGCGGAATCTGGGTGCGATCCCAGCTCTTCAAACTCCAATAACTGGACGCTTCCGTGTGGAAGGGCACGACGGGATTGCCGGTCAGCTTGGCGAGCCACACGGCGCCCGGCTGCGCTTTTCTTGCAGGACCCCGCGGGCCATCCACGGCGAACCCGGATGGCTGGCCCCGCTCCATTTCACGCTTCAACTGCAACAGGGCGCGGCGTCCTCCACGCGATGTCGATCCCCGCGAGGTGCGAAAGCCGAATTGCTCGATGATGCGCGCGATCCATTCACCGTCGAAGTTCTCGCTGATCATCACGACAATGCCCCGGCGGCGGAAGTAATAGGTCGCGGTCAGCACGCGCCCGTGCCAGAAGGCCATGATCGGCCGGCGGCCGTTGCCGTCGAAGTGCAAGTGCTCGAGCCCCTCGGATCTCCAGGTCAGCGAGCTGCCAAGGGCAGCGACCACGGGCGCGCCGAGCGCCGAAATCGCTGCCGCTTGCGCGCGCTTGATCGGCGAATCAGACCAGTGTTCCGTCACATTCCCTCGTAGCGAGGGCCGCCTCCCCCTTCAGGCGGAATCCAGGTGATCACCTGGTAGGGGTCCATGATGTCGCACGTCTTGCAATGAACACAGTTTGACGCGTTGATCTGCAGCCGCGCCCCTTCCGGACCAGGCACAATCTCATACACGTGTGCCGGGCAGAATCGCACACACGGATGCCCGTACTCGCTGCCGCAGATTGTATGGCAGACCTCAGTGTGTACCAGCAGATGCGAGGGCTGATCCTCCTCGTGACGCGTTCCGGAAAAATGCACGTTCGTCAGTTTATCGAACGTCAATTGGCGATCCGGTTTCAACTCTTGTGCAGAATGGTGATGACCCGGTTGATCCAAACGGCGCATGCGTGAGTGCCCTGCCCTGCTGCGTACCGCGTCACGGATCCACCAGCCCCTGGTCAACATCTGGAGTCCGGCGAATGCCAGACCCCCAAACAAGCCGTACTTGAAGGCCTGGTGCACGTGCCGCACCGGCCGGAGCTCGGCGCCAACCCAGCTCGCACGAATCTTGTCGTCGTATCGCGCGAGGCGAGCCTCGGACGCATCGCCTTCGTTGACGGCCTCGAACGCGGTCTCAGCCGCGAGCATGCCGGTTTTCATGGCGAGATGGATGCCTTTGAGCCGCAGCGAATTCAGGAATCCTCCCGCATCGCCGGCGATGAGCGCGCCGGCGGCGGCACACTCCGGCAGCGTCAGCCATCCCCCTTCGGGCAGCGCCTTCGCGCCGTATCGCACCATCTGGCCGCCGCGCAGCAGGTCGCTGATCAACGGATGCATCTTGAACTGCTGGAATGCGGCGTGTGGATCGAACAGCGGATCTTCGTAGTCGAGCCCCGCGACAAAGCCAACCGACAGACGCGTATCCGACATCGCATACAGGAATCCCCCGCCGAATTCCTTCTGAGCCAGCGGATACCCCAGCGTGTGCGTCACGGTCCCGGCCGGCAGCCGCCCGGCGGGCACGTCCCACAGCTCCTTGATGCCGATGGCAAATGCCTGCGGCTGCTTGCCTGCAGTGATGCGCGAGCGGCGCATCAGTTGCTTCGTCAGATTCCCGCGCACGCCATCGGCCAGGATGGTGACCGTGGCACGGATGTCCACGCCAGGCTCAAAGGTCTCACGTCTTTCTCCATTGCGACCGACGCCCCGGTCACCCGTTCGCACTCCGACGACCCTGCCCTCGTCCATCAACAACTCGGTGCCCGCAAAACCGGAGAACATGTCGATGCCTTCCGCTTCGACCAGGCCTGAAAGCCATTTGCCGAGCTGCTGCACTGACACGATGTAGTTGCCGTGGTTCTGGAGCGGCGGCGGCGTGACCGGAAACCGGATGTTTCCCGAGGCGGTAAGAAAGTAAATCCGATCGGCGCGCACCTTGGAAGCAAGCGGTGCGCCTCTGGACTCGAAGTCGGGAATCAGCTCGGCGAGGGCGCGCGGATCGAGGACCGCGCCAGAGAGCAGGTGCGCACCAGGCTCGGCAGCCTTCTCGAGCACGGCAATACTCAGCGTCGTGCCGGCGGCTTTCTGCAACTGCGCGAGCCGAAGGGCCGCCGATAAACCTGCCGGTCCGCCACCGACGATGAGGATGTCGACGTCAAGCGTCTCGCGACTGCTCATTTTTCATATCTCACCGCAGAAACGCGGAGGCGCAGGGATTTGGGCTTCTCAAGAAACAGGATTCTCCGCGTCCCTGCGTCTTCGCGGTGAGACACGCGAAGTCAGGCTTTCTCGAGCTCGGCGATCATCGCCGGCACGATCTCGAAGAGATCGCCAACGATGCCGTAGTCCGCGATCTCGAAGATCGGCGCATCGGCGTCCTTGTTGATGGCGACGATTGTGCGCGCGCCTTTCATGCCGACGACATGCTGTATGGCACCGGAAATACCAAGCGCGACGTAGAGTTTGGGCGCCACCGTCTGCCCCGAGCTGCCGACCTGCCGCTCCATCGGCAGCCAGCCGCTGTCGCAGATAGGCCGCGACGCCGCGAGCTGCGCGCCAAGCGCCCACGCGAGCTTTTCGGCCAGCGCGATATGCTCCTGCGCCTTGATCCCCCGCCCGACGGCAACGATACGCTCGGCCTGCGACAGATCGACGGCCGGCTTCGCTTCCTGGAACGGCTCTTCGGCCTTTTGGCGGATCGCAGCTGCGTCGAGCGTGACCGTCATCGGCATGATCGACGCTGGAGCAGAGCCCCGCTTCGCGCTGTCGGTGCGATAGGCACCGATCTGCACGCTCACGAAGTGTGGAAGTTCTCCTTCGGCAGAGACGTCAGAGACGATCTTCCCCTGATAGACAGGCCTGAGGAATGTCGGCGTGTCGCCACGGTTGATACCGACGCAGTCCGTGATGAGCGCGCGATCGAGACGCGCCGCCAGCTTGGGCGCGAAGTCTCGCGTGCGATATGTGTGCGGCAGCACTACGTGGGTAGGCTGGCGCTGGACAACGGCGTGCTGCAGCGCCTGGGTGTACGCATCGGGCGTGTAAGGCTCGAGAAGAGGCGAATCGATGACGTGGACGGTCGCCACGGCCGCCTGCGCGAGCTCCGCCGCTGCGTCGGCCGGGTTGGAGCCCAACACAATCGCCTCGACTGGTTGACCGTCTGCCAGCTCCTGAGCCGCGGCGATCGCCTCCCACGACGCGCGATGCAGCCTGCCGCGCTGCTGTTCGGCGACAACGAGAATCATCTGATCGCCCTCGCCTCATTCTTCAATTTCTCCACGAGAGCCCGGGCCGCGTCCGCCGGCGACCCCGCAATCAGCTGCGTCTGTTTCGTTTTGCGCGGAACGTCGAGGTTGGCCACGCTCGTGCGCGAGGCAAGAAGCGATGCCGGAACGACCTTGCGAATCTCTTTCTTCTTCGCCGCCATGATGCCTTTGAGCGTGGCGTACCTCAGCTGATTGATCCCGCTCTGGATGGTGAGCAGCGCCGGCAGCGGCATCTCGACCCACTGGAACCAGCCACCCTCGAGCTCGCGCTTGACGCGCACGCGCGGCTCCTGCACCTGCACGTCCATCACGATCGTGGCGTGGGGCAGATCGAGCCGCTCGGCGAGAATCACGCCGGTCTGCGCGGCGCCCTGGTCATCGGATTGAAGGCCCGTCAGAACGAGATCGAACTTCTCCTCCCGTACTGCATCGGCCAGCGCTGCGGCGACGACAAATGAATCGGTGGTGATGGACGCGAGCCGGTCATCTTCGACATGAATCGCCCTGTCCGCGCCGCGCGCGAGCGCTTCGCGCAGCACCTGCGACGCCCGCGCGGGTCCTGCCGTGCAGACGACCACCTCGCCGCCGTGCTTCTCGCGAAGGCGAAGGGCCTCTTCGAGGGCGTACGCATCGGGTTCGTTCATTTCGAAGCTGGCATCCTGCTCGCGCACGCTGCGGCGCGTGTCATCGATGCGCGGCTGCCACTCACGGGTGGGCACTTGCTTGATACACACAGCAATCCGCATAGAGACATTCTAGTCGGTAGTCGGCAGTCGCCGGTCGCCAGTCTCGGTCATCAGTCTGGAGTCTCAGCTGGAGACTACCGACTGAGACTGACGACTACCGACTGCAGACTATCGACTATTCGTGCTTCTTGAACAGCAGCGCGGCGTTCGTTCCGCCGAAGCCGAACGAGTTGGACAATGCGTATTCCATCTTCACGGCGCGGCACTTGCCGGGCACGTAGTCGAGGTCGCAGTCCGGATCCGGGTTGTCGAGGTTGATGGTGGGTGGCGCGGTCTGATGGTAAACAGCGAGCGCGGTGATGCCGGCCTCGAGTCCCCGGCGGCGCCGAGCAGGTGTCCCGTCATCGACTTGGTCGAGGAGATCGCCACCTTGTAGGCGTGATCGCCGAACAGATTCTTGATGGCGAGCGTCTCGATGCGATCGTTGTGCGGCGTCGACGTGCCGTGAGCGTTGATATAGCCGATCTGCTGCGGCGCGATGTGCGCTTTCCTGATGGCCATGTCCATCACGCGGACGGCGCCGCTCCCGTCCTCGGTGGGCGCCGTGATGTGATACGCGTCGCCGGACATGCCGTAACCGACGATTTCGGCATAGATGCGCGCCCCGCGGGCAATCGCGGACTCGCGCTCTTCGAGAATGACGACACCTGCACCCTCGCCGATGATGAAGCCGTCGCGATCCTTGTCGAACGGCCGGCTCGCGATCTCCGGGGCATCGTTGCGCGTCGACATGGCGCGCATGGCTGCAAACCCGCCGACGCTCATCGGCGTAATCGCCGCCTCCGAGCCGCCGGCGATCATCGCGTCGGCATCGCCCCGCCGGATGATTTCGAACGATTCCCCCACCGCATGCGCCGAAGCCGAGCACGCGGTACAGGTCGCGAGGTTGGGACCTTTGGCGCCGAAGCGAATCGACACCTGTCCGGCCGCGAGGTTGATGATGGATGCTGGAATAAAGAAAGGAGAGATCTTCCGCGGTCCTCCGGCGAGGAGCGCCTCGTGCTCGCGTTCGATGCTCGTGAATCCGCCGATGCCGGAACCCACGAACACGCCGACATGCGGCGCATTCGCGTCGGTAATCGCCAGCTTCGCGTCATCGATCGCGAACTGCGACGCGGCAATCGCGTACTGGATGAAGACGTCCATCTTCTTGACGTCCTTTTTCTCGACGAACTGCAGCGGATCGAAATTCTTTACCTCGCCGGCGATGCGCGAGGCGAACGCCGACGCGTCGAAGCGTGTGATCCTTCCGATGCCGCTCTGGCCCGTCGTCAAGGCGCGCCAGTTCAACTCGGTCCCGATGCCTACCGGCGACACCAGCCCGATGCCGGTGACGACGACCCGTCTGTTGGTCACGGTGCTTATTTCTTGCCCTTGGCGTGCGAGTCGATGTATTCGATCGCTTCCTTGACGCGCGTGATTTTTTCCGCGTCCTCGTCGGGGATCTCGATGCCGAATTCCTCCTCGAATGCCATGACCAGCTCGACGGTATCGAGCGAGTCGGCGCCGAGGTCGTCCACAAACGATGCGTCCGGAGTCACTTCTTCTTCATCGACTCCGAGCTGTTCAACGATGATGCTTTTCACTTTTTCAGCAACCGCCATTCAATCCCTCCTACGTATACATGCCGCCGTTGACCGCTATAACCTGCCCCGTAATATACGCCGCTTCCTCCGACGCAAGAAAACAGACTGCGTTGGCTACGTCATCCGGTGTGCCGAGCCGGCCGAGCGGAATCTGCAGCGCCCAGGTCTCTGACGTGCCCGACGCGAGCGCTCGAGTCATCTCGGTGTCGATCAAACCGGGCGCAACGACGTTGACCGTGATGCCCCTCGATGCCACTTCGCGGGCGAGCGCTTTGGCCATGCCGATGAGGCCTGCCTTCGACGCCGCGTAATTGACCTGTCCGGCGTTGCCCATCTGGCCGACAACGGAACTGATGGTGATGATGCGTCCGCCTCGCTGCTTGATCATCGGCCGCAGGACCGCCTGCGTGCAGCTGTACGCAGCCGTCAGGTTCGTCGCGATCACCGAGTCCCAGTCGGCGCGCTTCATGCGCATCATCAGCTGGTCCCGCGCAATACCGGCATTGTTCACCAGAATATCGACGCGTCCGTGCCTGGCAACGGCCCCCGCAACCACCGCGTCAACAGCGGCCTGATCGGTCACGTCGAGCCCGGCCGCTTCGGCTTTGCCCCCCTTCAGGACGATGTCGGCCACGGTCGCTTCGGCATTCGATCCGCGAGCGGCCGCAACAACGGTAGCGCCCTGGGCGGCGAGTGTCTTCGCGATCGCGGCGCCGATCCCGCGCGACGCGCCCGTGACAAGCGCAATTTTTCCGTGTAAATTCAACATGTCGTGTCCGGCCGGACCGTCTCGATCAATTTCCGGACGGCGTCGATCTCCTCCGGCGCGCCCACCGACGCCACGCTCGCGTCACGGTGAATCTTGCGAATCAAACCGCTCAACACGGTGCCTGGACCCACCTCAACATACGTTGTGACGCCATCCGACGCAAGGCGATGGATACTTTCCTCCCAACGCACGGCCGCAGACACCTGCTCGATCAGCGCGCCGATCGCCGCCACGCCCTCGCGCTTGGGGGACGCATCGACATTCGCAACGACCGGCACGCGCGGATCGCGAGTCGTCATCGCGCGAAGCTCCGGTGCGAGGCGATCCCCGGCCGGTTTCATGAGCGCGCAATGGAACGGAGCGCTCACGGCCAGCGGCACAATGCGCTTCGCGCCCAGCTCCCTGGCGCGCGCGCCGGCACGCTCGACGGCCGTCTTTGTTCCCGCAATCACCACCTGCCCGGGACCGTTCAGGTTCGCCGGCGCGACCACCTCGCCTTGTGCCGCCTCGGCGCATGCGCGCGCGACCGTCTCGGCGTCGAGGCCGAGAATCGCCGCCATCGCACCTGTACCGACGGGCACGGCCTCCTGCATGTAACGCCCGCGCCGGCGCACGGCGCGCACCGCGTCGGCAAACGAAAACGTCCCTGCGGCGACGTTCGCGGAGTATTCGCCGAGGCTATGGCCGGCCACGAAGGCGACATTCGACGCGAGCCCCTCGGACTCCAGCACCCGGTACGCCGCGATGCTTGCGGTGAGAATCGCTGGCTGGGTGTTCTCCGTCAGCGACAGCGCAGCGTCGGGACCTTCCCAGATCAAGCGGCTCAGCGATTCGCCGAGCGCCTCGTCCGCCTCGGCAAACACCTGACGCGCCGCGGGAAAAGCGTCGGCGAAGCCGCGGCTCATGCCGACCCGTTGCGACCCTTGTCCTGGAAACACGAATGCAATCATGAAACGGAGGTGATGGCGATTTCCTGCTCGACGCGATGCAGGAAACCGGCCGTCGAAAATCGGTGCGCCATGAGGATGGCGTTGCGGATGGCCTTCGCCGACGAGCGGCCATGGCAGACGAAACTGACGCCTGCGACCCCCAGCAGGGGCGCGCCGCCGTATTCGGAGTAATCGAGACGCCGGCGGAACCGGCGAAACGCGCGCCGCGACAACAGTGAGCCCACCATTCCGGAAAACGTTCTCGACAATTCCTCCCCGAGGAGACGCTCGACGGTGTCGACGAGCCCTTCGCTCGCTTTGAGCGCGATGTTGCCGGTGAAGCCATCGCAGACTATCACGTCGGCGTTCCCCTTGTACACTTCGCGCGCTTCGACGTTGCCGATGAAGTTCAACGATGACGCCTTGAGGAGTTGATGCGCGTCGCGAATCAGCTCTGTACCCTTGCTCTCTTCCTCGCCGATCGAGAGAAGGCCGATGCGCGGACGCTCGATGCCGAGCGAAATCTTCGCGTAGACCGCGCCCATCGCGGCGAACTGCAGCAAATGCGCAGCGCGGCATTCCACGTTCGCGCCCACGTCGAGGAGGATGCCGAGCCGATCGCCTGACGGAATGGTCGCGGCGAGCGCGGGTCGATCGACACCCGGGAGCATGCCGAATGCGCCGTGGGCGCTCAGGACCGTCGCGCCGGTGTGCCCCGCGCTGACGAGCGCCGAAGCCTCGCCGTTGGCCACGGCCTCAGCTGCGACGCGAATGGACGCGCGCGGCTTGCGCCGCAACGCGGCCGCCGGCGCCTCGGCCATGCCGATGACGTCCGGGGCATCGAGAATGCGGATGCTGAACTGATTGGCGTCGGGATGTCGCGCCAGCTGAGCACGGATCACGTCAGCCGGACCTGCGAGCAGGAGCCCGAGATCGAGATGGCGCGCCGCGGCCAGGGCGCCGTCGATGATGCTGCCGGGAGCGTGGTCGCCCCCCATCGCGTCCACGGCGATGCGAATCATGCGGGGAAATTACGCCTCGTCGACTGCGCGCACCTGTCGGCCGCGGTAGTACCCGCAGTGCGGGCACGCGCGGTGTGGCTGTTTCGGCTCGCGGCAGTTCGGACAGTCGCTCGACTGCGTCGGCACGAGCGTATCGTGGGTCCGTCGCTTCGACGTACGCGACTTCGAGTGCCGCCGTTTGGGATTAGGCATGTTGTGATCCTCTAAGTAAAAAGTAAAAAGTAGAAAGTAGAAAGTAGAAAGTGGGTTCTGTTACTCGGCGCGCTTCAGCGCCTTCAGCGCCGCCAACCTCGGATCTTCCCAGATCGGGCTGCAATCGCACGATCCGGTGTTTCGGTTCGTCCCGCACTGTGGGCACAGCCCTTTGCAGGTGTCCGTGCAGAGCGCCTTCATCGGCAGCGCAAGCTGGAACTGCTCTACGATCAAGTGCGCCAAATCGATCTGCTCGTCGTCGTAAAACGCCGTCGCCAGATCGTCCTCCTCGATTTCCCGCTCGCCTTCGCCGAGATTCTCGGTGCGCGGCACGTACCGGAGGTCGAAATCCGAGGACATCGGAAGCATGAACGGCTCGAGGCAGCGGCTGCACACCAGCTCTACCTCCCCTTTCACCTGCCCCGCGACACGAAACCGTCCCGGTTCCTGACGATCGACGTCGAAGGACAACGCCACCGGCGAGACCACTCGGAACAGATCGCTATCCGTCGCGGGAAAGAGCGAGGGCTCGTACCGTTTCTCGAAGTGCGCGTGCGCGTCCTGTAACGATCGAAGACTTAAGTGCATAACCCGTGCTCTGCCAGCCCTTTAAGCTCCAGCAGAACGCTCCATTATATGCGCGTTGGCCTAGATTGTCACCCTGCACACTACTCCCACGTCATCGCAGTACCAGAGCGTGCCGTTCCAAATTGTGAGGCCGTGCGCGACGGGATCCGCATCGCTCAGCTGAATCTTCTCGATGATCGCGCCAGTGTCCGTGTCGTACTTGAAGAATGCGGCAAGGTTCGAATCGCCGTGCCAGAGATAACGGCCCTCGAACGCGAGTCCGTGAGGACGGTTGCCGGGCGTGCGCAATATCTTCTGCACGATCCACGACTTCGGCTCGATTTGATAGATCGACCGCGCGGATGTGGATGTGGTCCAGAGATGACCGTCTCTCCACTCCTGGCCGTGCGCCCCCTGCAACCGATTGCTCGGCGCCTGTGTCAGCCGGGCCAGCGGCGCGACAGCGTCCGCCTGGGCGGGCCGCGGCTGCGCCAGCGGCCCTCCGGCAAGCGGACTGCGTCGCTGCGGCGGATCGCCCGCCATCGCATACATGATGCTGCAAGGCGTCGGCCGCCGGTCGATGACGGCGCCGGTCGCAGCGCTGCACCGCACGTTCTCGTAGCTGAACGTCGATCCGATCCACAGCGCTTCACCGTCGAAGGTAATGCCGCTGGGTCGCACCGTGTCGGTCTCGAACGACTTCATCACCCGGCCGTCATCGTAACTGACCAGGTACACCCGGCTGCCGGCGCTCTGGTCGATAATCCACAGGCCATCCTTCGTGGCCTGCAACCCGTTCGGCTGCGGGCCCGGCGACTTGAATGCGATCTCGACTTTGCCGGTTTTCCGCACGGGCACTTTCTCCATCGACGGCGGGTTGCACAGCAGCGCCTCAGCGGGGCGAGCATGGCTCACGCCCGCGGCAGTGACACCCGCTGCAGCACCGAAGAATGCTCGACGGCTAATCATGAAACCCTCCTGGTCCGGCTAAAGCCGGACACTACGCTACGCGTGTTGGATTGGCGCGGCGATCTTAGCAGCTTCGACGGGCACTTCCTCCGCGAAGTGGCAGGCCGACCAGTGTCCCGGAACGACTTCACGGAGCGGCGGCTCGTCGGTCGAACAGATGGGCTGCGCCATGAAGCATCGCGGATGGAACCGGCAGCCCGATGGAGGGTGCGCCGGGTTCGGCACGTCCCCCTTCAGCACGATGCGTGCTTTCTTCAAATCTGGGTCGTTCTGCGGGATGGCAGACAGCAGCGACACGGTGTAGGGGTGCCGCGGCTCGTGATAGAGATCGAGGCTGGGCGCAAGCTCCACGATCTTGCCCAGATACATCACCGCCACGCGGTTGCTGATGTGCTCGACGACCGAGAGGTCGTGCGCGATGAAAAGATACGTCAGCGACATCTCTTTCTGCAGGTCGCGCAGCAGGTTGACGATCTGCGCCTGGATGGAGACGTCGAGCGCCGACACCGGCTCGTCGGCAATGATCAATCGCGGGTTCAGCGCGAGGGCGCGCGCGATGCCGATGCGCTGGCGCTGCCCTCCGGAAAACTCGTGCGGGTATCGCGCCGCCTGGCTCGGCGAGAGGCCGACCATCCGCATCAGCTCGCCCACGCGCTCTCGAGCTTCGCGGCCGCCCTTGACGATGCCGTGCACCCGCAGCACCTCGATGAGCATCGTCCGCACGCTGAGCCGCGGGTTCAGGCTCGAATACGGATCCTGGAAAATGATCTGCATCTGCCGCCGGAGATGACGCATCTCGCGGAATGGCAGGCCGGTGATTTCCCGGCCCTCGAACTTGACGCTGCCCGATGTCGGCTTGATCAGCTGCAGGATGCAGCGCCCTGCGGTCGTCTTGCCGCAGCCGCTTTCCCCCACCAGCCCCAGCACTTCCCCCTGCTTCACCGAGAACGACACCCCGTCGACGGCGCGGACGTGCCCGACGATACGCGAGAACAGGCCTTTCCTGATTGGGAAATGCTTCTTGAGATCGGTGACCTCGAGAATCGTGGGCGTGTCGCTCGTCATTTCGAGGAATCCACCGCCGGCGGCACTGGATCCAGCGTGCCCGCCGCGATTTCGTGCGCACGCCAGCAGCGCGAGAGATGGGCCGCCTTCGCGCCGCCGCTCTCATCGCTTCGGCGGGCCAGGTCGTCGGCGATCGCCTCGAGCGGTGGCTCCTCCAAACACTTCTCAATCATCACCGGGCAGCGCGGATGGAAGCGGCAGCCCACCGGAAATCGCGCCGGGTTCGGTACCGTTCCGGGAATGACGCGCAGCCGATCGACCACTTCACCGAGCTTCGGCAGCGACGACTGCAGTCCGGCGTTGTAGGGATGAAGCGGACGCCGGAACGCCGGCCGCACATCCGCGTATTCGACGATCTGCCCGCCATACATCACCGCTACGCGATGCGCTGTTTCTGCCACCACCCCGAGATCGTGGGTGATGAGAATCACGGCCATCCCCATCTCACGCTGCAGCTCTTTGAGCAGCTCGAGAATCTGCGCCTGAATCGTCACGTCGAGCGCCGTCGTCGGCTCGTCGGCGATCAGGACGGCGGGCCGGCACGCCAGCGCCATGGCAATCATCACGCGCTGCCGCATGCCGCCCGACAATTGATGCGGATACTGGTCGACGCGCTGTCCGGCCGCAGGGATGCCCACGCGCTCGAGCATCTCGATCGTCCGCGTGCGCGCCTGTGCGCGAGTCATCCGCTCATGCAGGACCAGCGCTTCGATAATCTGCTCGCCGCAGGTGTAGACAGGGTTCAGCGCCGTCATCGGCTCCTGGAAGATCATCGAGATCTCCTTGCCGCGTATTTCGCGCATCTGCTCGTTCGACAGAGGCACGAGGTCGCGCCCCTTGAACAGAATGCGGCCTTCGACGATGCGCCCGGGCGGCTGCGGAATCAGCTTCAGGATTGAGAGCGCCGTGACGCTCTTGCCGCTGCCCGACTCGCCGACAACGGCCAGCGTCTCGCCGGGATTGACTTCGTATGACACACCGTCAACCGCGCGCACGACTGCCGTATCTGTGAAGAAATACGCCTTCAGATTCTCGAGACGCAGCAGAGGCTGGCTCATGCGCGTCCTCCGCTGACTCTGCGCGGGTCGAGTGCATCGCGCAGGCCATCGCCCAAAAAGTTGAACGCCATCACCGTCACGAAGATGGCCGTGCCGGGCACGAACAGCAGCCACGGAAACGACGTCAGCGCGCGAATGCTGCGCGCCTGGTTCAGCATGTTGCCCCACGACGCGCTGGGCTCCTGCACGCCCACGCCGAGAAACGACAGAATCACTTCACCCAGGATGTAGCCGGGAATCGAGAGAGTGGCAGCTACGATGACATAGGACATCGTGTTCGGCAGCACATGGCGCGCGATGACGCGCAGCCGGCCGAAGCCGAGCGCCTCGGCCGCCGTCACGTAGTCGCTCTTCCGCATCGACAGCACCAGCCCGCGGATGACGCGCGCGAGTCCGGCCCATCCGATGAATGCCAGAATCGCAACGATGCCGAGGTAAACCTGATGGCTGGGCAGATCCATCGGGAAGACCGCGCGAAGCGCGATAATCAAATAGAGGGACGGGATGCTGAGCAGCAGCTCGGTCATCCGCATGATCGCGGTATCGATGAATCCTCCGAAGTACCCCGCAATCCCTCCGAGCAGCAATCCGAGCGTGAAGGAGATGGCAATGCCGACCAGCCCGACCGTCAACGAAATCTGCGCGCCGTAGAGCAGGCGCGACAACACGTCACGCCCGAACGAATCGCTGCCGAACAGAAAGATGCGTCCGGGCGCGTCGACGCCAAACAAGTGAATGTTCGACGGAATGAGGCCCACCAGCTCGTAGGGATAGCCACGCACGAAGAACGTCACCGGCAGTTCACGGGCCCGATCCTCTTCGTAGGTGAAGCTGCTCATGTCCGTCACGCGCATCTCGCGCACGTACGGGCGCAGGCTGAAGCCGCCGTCGGCACGTATCCAATGCAGGATCTGCGGCGGATGAAAATATTTGCCGCGGTCCATCTCTTCCTGGGGATAGGGCGCGACGAATGGCGCGAACAGCGCCAGCAGGTAAAAGATGGACAGGACGACACCGCCGGCAATGGCGAGCGGGCTCTTGCGCATCTGCGTCCAGAAGACGACAAATGGCGACTGCGGTGAGACACCCTCGAGGCTGTCCGGATCGACGCGCGGCACGATCTCAGTCATAGCTGATCCGCGGGTCCGCGATCGCCAGGAGCAGATCGGCGATCAGATTACCGACAATCAGCACGAGCGAGGCCATCAGCACGGCGCCCATGACGAGGTACTGATCCTGGGTCAGGATGGCGTCGAGGGTGATGCGCCCCAGACCCGGCCACGAAAAGATAATCTCGACGATGAACGACCCGGAGACGAGAGCGCCGAGGGTGTACCCGAACAGCGTGATCATCGGATTCAACGCGTTTCTGAGCGCGTGCTTCACGATCACCGTGCGCTCGCTCAGCCCTTTGGCTCGCGCCGTCGTGACGTAGTCAAGGCGGAGCACGTCGAGCAGGCTGCCGCGCATCTGCCGCATCCGGCTCGCAAGCGGAATCAGCCCGACGACGAGCGCCGGCAGGGCGAGATGGTGCAGGATGTCGAAGAACTGGCTGATGCCGTCGAGCTCGTCGTAGTCGAGCGATCGCATCCCTCCCACCGGAAACCATCCCGTGCGCGCGGCCATCATGAGCAGCAGCAGAGCCGCAAGGATCTCCGGGATCGACAACCAGATGAAGGCCATGAACGAGAGCAACCGGTCGATCCATGAGTGCTGCTTGACTGCCGCGAGCACGCCGAGCGGAATCGCGAGCGCCCACGTCACGAACGCCGCCGCGCCGGCCAGCAGCAGCGTGTTCGTGAAACCGTCGCTCAGCACCTCGAACACCGGCTGGTGCCGCGCGAACGACTGCCCGAAATCGAAATAAAAAATCACGTTTCTGAGGTAGATGCCGTATTGCACATACCACGGCTTGTCGAGGCCGAAGCGCACACGCATGGCCTCGATGGTCTCGGCGGAAATGCCCGGGTTCTCCGCCATCTGATTGAGGAAGTCTCCTGGCGCGAGCTGCAGCAGGAGAAAGGTCATCAGCGAGATGCCGAGCAGCAGTGGAATGGTCTGCAGCAGCCGCCGCAGTACGTAGGTTCGCATGGCAGCCTGTCAGCTCCGCGGAGGCTTGACGTAGACCCGATCGATATTCCACAGGATGCGGTGCGCCATCACGCTCGGTTGCACGTTACCGAACCGGTTGCTCACCGGCAGCTTGATCGTCGAGATCGGGAACCAGATGAACCAGGCCTGGTCATTGAGGATGTTCTGAATTTCTTTCCACCGCTCCGTCTGCAACTGACGATCCTGCGTGGTCAGCATCTCGTCGAGCGCGCGATCGATGCGCGCCTCGAGCGGCGTCGCGGGCTTCTGCTGGCGCACGAACCAGTTATGCGACTCGCCTGAAGAGCGCCAGACGTTCTGGCCGCCAAACGGCGTCGGCGGCACGCTGCTCTGGAAGCCAAGCAGAATGGCCTCGTACTGGAAGTCCCTGGTCATGTTGGTGATGAGGGTGTTGAAATCGATGGGCGTCAGCGTCATGCGGATGCCGATTTTCTCGAGATCGTCGCGCATGAAGTTCGCCATGCTGACGCGCAGCGCGTTGCTGCTGTTGGTCTTCAGCATGAAGCTCACCTGGTTGCCGCGCGGGTCTTCCAGAAACCCGTCGCCGTTGGTGTCTTTGAATCCCATCCCCGCCAGCAGCTTCTTCGCCTCGCCGGGGTTGTAGTCGGGCTTGGCGATATCGGGCGAGTACCACACCTTGTTGCTGCGGGTCATCTGCGACCAGTTCTTCTCGCCGTAGCCGTACATCACGCCCTTGACGATCGCCTCGCGATCGAACGCCATCGAGACGGCGCGGCGGAAGTCCCTATTGTTGAACCATGAATACTTCAGCGGCTCAACGAAGGGATCTCCGACCCGCTTGCCGGGCACCGGCTTCGCGCCGCCCACCGGGGGCTGCACCTGGTTCAAATTGAAAAACATCAGGTGCGTCGCCTGGGATGCGCCGAGGTCGTACAGCGTGAAATTCCCGTTCTTCTGATTCTCCTCGTACCACTTGTAGTTCTCGGGCTTGACGTCGTCGACGGCATCAACGCCGCCGGCACGGAACTTCAGATCGGCCGCATCCTGATCCGGCACGACAAGGACGACGAGCTCGTCGAGGTACGGCAGCCGCTGATTGTTCTGATCGAAGGCGTAGTGATACGGGTTTCGGACGAGCACCGTTTTTTCGTTCGTGACGTGCTGCGCCAGACGCCAGGCGCCGCTCGTCACCACCTTGTCGGGCGGTGTGCTGACGTTGTACGCCGCCGCGAACGAGCCGCTCTTGTATGCCTCCTGCAGGATGTGCTTTGGCATGATCGGCAGGTTGCCCGTCACCAGCGCCTCGAGGAGCGCGGCGTACGGCTTCCCCGTATTGATGACGACCGTGAATGGATCGGGCGCGCTGACTGCGAAGTTCTTCCCTTCGGACTGCAGCGATTCCTGATAGGACGGGTGGAGGGTGCGATCGTAAACGACCTCGAACGAGAAGAGCACATCCTCCGCGGTAATCGGATGCCCATCCGAGAACGCCGCGCCTTTTCGCAGGTGGAACGTCCAGGTCACGCCGTCGGCGGCGACATCCCACGATTTCGCCAGCCCCGGCTCGTACTCCTGCGTCGCGAGGTTGAAGCCGACCAGAAAGCCGAACAGCCGGTCCGTGATGTCGGTCGACGACGTCTCGCTCGCCATCATCGCGTTGAACGTCCGGGGATTATTCGTCTCGCCAAGCACGAACCGTCCGCCGTAGCGGCCCACGTTCGGCACCTGCCTGATGAAGGGCTCTGCCGGTGGCGGAACCTCATCCTTGTAGGCAACGGTGTCGTTCGCCATACGCCGGCAGCCGGTGATGCCGGCCAGCGCAATGAGAAGGACAACTGTCAACGGGCGATGACAGATCATTTGACGTAGACCCGTTCGATGTTCCAGAGAATGCGGTGAGCCATGACGCTCGGCTGCACGTTGCCGAACCGGTCGCTCACAGGCACCTTGACGTTCAGAATCGGCAGCCACACGAGCCAGCCCTGCTCGTTCCAAATCGTCTGGATCTCGTTCCAGATCACCTTACGCTGATTGATGTCGAGCGTCGTCACGAACGTGTCCATGAGCTGATCGATCCGCGCCTCCTCGGGAGTCCCCGGTTTCTGCTGCCGGACGAAAAAATAATGAGAGATTCCGGACGATCGCAGGAAATTCTGGGCATTCGCCGGGTCCGGCGGCACACCGCTCTGGGAGCCCAACATGATCGCTTCGTACTGCAGGTCGCTCCGCAGATTGGTAATCACCGAATTGAAGTCCATCGGCGTCAGGATGACGCGGATTCCCACTTTCGCAAGATCGTCGCGGATGAAGTTGGCGCTCGCGACGCGCATCGTATTGTCGGCGTTGGTCTTCAGCTGAAAGGACACCGGGTTGCCGCGCGTATCTTCGATCACGCCATCGCCGTTGCCATCCTTGAACCCGATGCTGGCGAGCAGGCGCTTCGACTCGGCGACGTTGTAGTCGTCATGCGGAAGGTCCGGCGTAAACCATACCTTATTGCTCGGGCCGGAGATCGACCAGCTCTTCGTCCCTTCGCCGTAGAACACGCTGCGTATGAGCGCGTCGCGATCGACGGCCATCGACACGGCGCGCCGGAAAACCGGGTTGCTGAACCAGGCGTACTTCACGGGATCGACAACGCTGTCGCCGACACGCTTCCCAGGCGGCAGCTTGTCTCCACGCACCGGTGGCTGGACCTTGTTCAGGTTGAACCAGAAGAACCGGCTGTTCATCTCCGGGCCGAGACTGTACAGCGTGTAACCGCCTTTCGCCTGATTGTCGGCGTACCACCCGTAGTTTTCCGGCTTGATGTTGTCGACCGCGTGCAGCTCGCCGGCGCGAAACTTCAGATCGGCGGCGTCCTGATCGGGCACGATGAGATACACGAGCTCATTCAGGTACGGCATCCGCTTTTTCGCTTTGTCGATGCCGAGCCAGTACGGGTTACGGCCGAGCACCGTCTTCTCTCCGGGGACGTACTGCACGAGCCTCCACGGGCCACTCGTGACGATTTGACCGGGCGGCGTGTTGACGTTGTATGCCGACGCGAAGCTGCCACCCTTGTACGCCGCCTCGAGCGCATGTTTCGGCATGATATGCAACGAGCCGGCCGAAATCGCCATCGTCGCGAAGGGCCTCTGCGTTTTGACCACGACCGTGTGCGGGTCCGGAGCGGAGAACTCGAACGGCTTGCCGTCTAGTTTCAGCTGGTCCTGTACTGCCGGGTGCAACGTTTCGTCGATCGCTACCTGCGCGCTGAAGAGGACGTCTTCCGAGGTGATGGGGTGCCCGTCGGAAAACCTTGCGCCGCGCCGCAGATGAAATGTCCACGCAAGGCCGTCGGGCGAGACCTCCCACGACTTCGCGATCATCGGCACGAGCTCCTGCTTCGCGTTGTCGTAATGAACCAGGTAGGTGAACAAATGGTGATTGATGACGTCCAATGAGGACGCTTCGTTCGCCATCAGCGCGTTGAACGTGCGCGGACTATTCGTCACAGCGAAGATGAAGCGGCCGCCGTGCGTGCCGAGCGACGGTGCGTCGACGACGAGCGCATCCTCCGGCAACGGATGCGGGTCGCTGTACTCGACGACCTCGGCTACGCGCCGCCGGCAGCCGGTCGCGGGGACAAGTGCCAGCAGCACGACGAGCACAAGGCCTTTGCGGGTCGTCACGGCGCGCCTCATTTCAGAAGTTACTTCGCGTAAACGGATTCGACGTTCCAGAGAATGCGATGCGGCAGGACGCTCGGCTGGACGTTGCCGAAGCGATTGCTGACAGGCAGCTTCTGCGTGGCGATGGGCAGCCAGATGAACCAGCCCTGCTCGTTGATGATGGTCTCAATCTCCTTATAGATGCGCTTCCGTTCCGCCGTGTCCTGCACCGACACGATCTGATCCATCAGCGCATCGATGCGCGCTTCCGCAGATGTTTCGGGCTTCAACTGCGCCATGTTCCAGAAGTGGGTCATACCCGACGATCGATACACGTTCTGCATCAGGCCCGGGTCGGGCGGAATGCCGCTCTGCAGCCCCAGCAGGATCGCATCGTACTGAAAGTCGGACCGGAGGTTCGTGATCAAAGTATTGAACTCGACCGGTGCAAGCGCGACTTTGACGCCGACCTTGGCGAGGTCGTCCTTCACGAAGTTCGCGATCGCGACGCGCATCGTGTTGTCGCTGTTGGTCTTCAATGTGAAGCTGACCGGATTACCGCGGCGATCTTCGAGGACCCCATCGCCATTGCCGTCCTTGAGGCCCAGGCCGGCGAGCAGCTTCTTCGCTTCACCGGGATTGTAGTCGTCGTGGACGAGGTCGGGGCTGTGCCAGACCTTGTTGGCAGGGGTCGCGATCGCCCAGTTCTTATGGCCCTCGCCGAAAAAGACGCTTGGAATCATGGCCTCCCGGTCGATCGCCATCGAGAGGGCCCGCCGGAATTCCGGCTGCCGGAACCATTCGTACTTCGCGGCATCGACGACCGGATCGCCGACCTTCCTGCCGGGCCCTGCCTTCTTGACTGTGTTCAGATTCACCCAGAAGAAATTCGTGTTCATGTCTGGGCCGAGGTCGTGCAGCGTGAAGTTGCCTTTCTGCTCGTTCTCCGCGTACCACTTATAGTTTTCCGGCTTCACGCGCTCGAGGCCGTGCAGCTCCCCTGCCCTGAACTTCAAGTCGGCGGCATCCTGATCGGGAACCGCCAGAAAAACGACTTCATTGAGGTACGGCAGGCGCTGCTTTCGCTGGTCGATCTCATACCAGTAGGGATTCCGCCCGAGCACAGTCTTCTCACCGGGCACGTATTGAACAACGCGCCACGGGCCGCTCGTGACCACTTTGTCCGGTGCCGTGCTCACGTTGTAACTGGCGGCGAAGTTTCCCTTTTTGAAGTCCGCTTCCAGCACGTGCTTGGGCATGATGCGGACGGCACCGATGGTCGACATCGCGACCGCATTGGGCGCAGGCGTTTTGATGACGACCGTATAGTCGTCGGGTGCCGATACCTCGTAGAACTTGTCTCCCATCTTGAGCAAATCCTGCACCGATGGGTGCACCGTGGGATCGAGAGCCACCTGAAAGCTGAACAGCACGTCCTGAGCGGTCATCGCATGACCGTCTGAAAACTTCGCACCCTTCCGGAGATGAAATGTCCATGTGACGCCATCAGCCGCAACTTCCCACGACTTCGCCAGCCCCGGTTCGATTTGCTGCGTCGACATTGTCGAAGTCCGTCAATGAGGAGAAGGTCAGGTTGGTGATGTCGTTCGACGAGGCTTCGTTCGCCATCATCGCGTTGAAAGTCTTTGGGTTGCCTGTCTGGCCGAGGACAAAGCGCCCGCCGTAACGCCCGGCCGTCTTCACCGTCACCATCTTGGGCTCTTCAGGAAGCGGGTGGGGATCCGAATACTCGCTGACCTCGGCGGCCCGGCGGCGGCAGCCCGAGACCATCACAATTTCCATCACAACGAGCACAAGCAACGCGATCCAGCGGCTCGAAAAACACGTTCTGTGCACGTCCGGATTCTACCTGTTTTTCGGTATGGACTGCGTTCTGGCCTTTATCCTGCAACACCTTAGGCGCTCTCTTCGATATACTGAGATTTCTACGCGATCGCAAATCGAGCACATGCCGGAACGGTGTGTGCCGACACAAAAATGTAAGGGACATCATGAGAAACCTATCGCTCCTCAGCCTGCTGCTCGCATCGATCCTGGCGACCGGCTGTTCCATGGAAAATACATTCAGTCCTCCGACCTCCCCCTCGGCAACCGGTACGCCGTCTGGCAACACGACGACGGGCACGACGACCGGCGGAAATTCGGCGAGCGCGGCCTCATCGCCGGCGTCGCCGTTTGCCGGCGCCTGGGGCTCGTCCACGATTGCCGGTCTTCCACTCGGCAACTGCGCCGACGTCAAATGGCTCATCACCGCACAAACGGATTCGTCCGTTTCCGGCACCGTGACCGCGACCTGCGCGAGCGGCGTCAACGTCGCGGCAAATCTCACCGGCACCATGCAGAGCGACAGCGTCATCAAGCTGGTCGCGACCGGGACGCTGACCGCGATGGGCCTGCCCTGCCCATTCAGCCTGGACGCCACAGGGACGCGGCAGGCGGGCGATACGATGAAGGTGGATTACAGCGGCAGTTATTGCTTGGGCACGGTCAGCGGCACCGAAACGCTCCGCAAATTCCCGAACATCTAGCAGATCTTTGAACAGAAGATCAGGAGATCAGGAGGACTCCTTCGAAGATCTCTCTTGGTCTCTTGACCTTCTGTGAGCCTCAGCGAGGGCTGATCTCGCATTGCCTGACATGAGAGCAATGCGAACCGGCCTGCTTATCGCGCTCATCCTCTCCCCGGCCCTCTCGTCCGCACAATCTCTTGAAATCTTCGTGTCCACAGGCGTGGTGCAGCTTTGGGACGACGAGGGGAGCCTCGGCTCAGGGATCCCCATCGGCGCCGGTATCGGTTTCAAGTTGCCCCACGGTTGGGGCGTCGAAGCGCTGGCCGACACGCAGAAGGCCAAGCGCAACTTTGATAGCGGCGTGCGGTTTGACGCGACGGTCACTGCGGCCCGCGCGCGCATCATGAAGTACTTCGGCGGCGGACGCGCGCAGCCGTACGCCGGCGGAGGTCTCGGGGTAACGCGCATCACATCCACGCGCGAATTCCCGACGGGCTGCGCGCTCGTCAACAACGTCTTCACGTGTGCAGGCCGCGAGGTCTTCCAGAGCGACTCCACGTCGGGCACGCTCAGCGGACTTGCAGGCGTGAGAATCGCCGCGGGCAACGCCATGTTCGTGCGACCCGAGTTCGAGCTCTCGCGCGCTGGGGAGCACCTGCGCATGGGTGGAACCGTGGCGGTGGGGGCATCGTGGTAACGCGAGCGTGTTAAAGTTTCGCGTGAATCTCGAAGGCGTCTTTCCGCCAATCCCCACCCCTTTCCGCAACGACACCATCGATCATCAGGCCCTTGCCGGCAACGTCGCACGTTGGATGCGCACGAAACTATCCGGGCTCGTCGTCCTCGGATCGAACGGTGAAGCGCCCCTGCTGGACGACGCGGAATCTGACGCGGCGATCGAGACCGTGCGGGCAGGGCGTTCCGCGCGATCGCACGCTGATTGCCGGCGTCGGCCGCGAGTCGACCGCTGCAACGATTGCGGCGGCAAAGCGCGCAGCGGATATCGGCGTCGACGTCGTCCTGGTGCGGACACCGTCGTTTTATAAGAACGTGATGACCAGCGACGCGTTCGTGCGGTACTACACGGCCGTCGCTGATGCGTCCCCGTTGCCGGTGCTGCTCTACAACGTCAGCCTCTTCACCGGCGTGAATCTGCTGCCTGATGCGGTCGAACGTCTCGCGGCGCACCCTAACATCATCGGCATGAAGGAATCGAACGCCGACCTCGTGCAGCTCGCCGACGCGATCGCGCGCACACCCGACGATTTCGTCGTGCTGGGCGGGTCCGCGCCGACCTTTTACCACGCGCTGTGCGCGGGCGCCGACGGCGGCGTCCTCGCAATCTCCGGTGTTGTGCCGGACATCTGTGTCGAGCTGTTCGATCACGTTCGCCGCGAACGACACGCGGAGGCGCTCGCGCTGCAGAGGCGCATCACCCCGCTTGGACGGCTTCTCGGCGCGATGCACGGTGTCGCCGGGCTTGAAGTACGCGCTGGATCAGATTGGTTTTGCGGGAGGGCCGACCCGCGCGCCGTTAGGGACGATACCGGTGGAGGCGCAGAAACAGATTCGTGATCAGCTCGCCGCGCTGGGCACGCTCGCTGCGCAGTAAATTGTATTCGTGGGGTATTTCGTCAGGGCGCGAGCCGGTACAGCACACTTTCCGTCGCGATGTACAACCCACCGTCCGGCCCTTCCGCGACGACGCGCACGGCGCCGATTTCATCCTGCAGCATCCGTTCGACCGACACGATCTTCGACGCATTGTCAGGATCGAAGCGCAGGCGAATCAACTGCCGTCCCATCTCGGCCGCGATGAACAGGTTGCCCTTGAAGATCGACATCAAATCGCCGCCGTAGAACGCGGCGGATGCCGCGCCCGTGCCTGCAGGCAGCGCATACGACGTGCGGAACGCGGCACGACTCTGTCCGGGATCGTTGACGACAGCGCTCAGGCGGCCGGCATCGGTGCCCAGGCGATCGACGACCCATAGGGTCCCGCTTGCCGGCTGCCAGTCGAGCGCGAGCGGCTGAGGATGCTCGAGGGAATAAATCGGGCTCGAGCCGGGCGAATCGCCGGGCGTCGTCGCATCGGTGTTGAATCGCAGCACTTTGCCGTTATAGGTAGCAAAGCTGCCAGCGACGCGGCCATCCGCCGCGCTGTCGAGCGCGACGTACAACTTCCCGTCCGGGCCCACTCGCAGTGCGCCGCTGGCACCGGTAGCCGACGCCTTCGTCCGATCGAGCAGCACTGCGCGCTCGGCGAACACGCCCTCGACGTGGCGGAATCGCGCCAGCGTGAACTCCAGCCCATCCCGCGGCGCGTCCACAGCGTAGAGCGCGTACATCAACTGGCTCTCGTCGAAGGTGGGATCGAGCGCTATCGCGAGCAGTCCGCCTTCGGGTCGGCCAATGTCCTGAGACAGATCGAGCGCCGGAACATCGGCGAGCACACCGTCCCGAATCAGGCGCACAACGCCTGCGCGCTCGGCAACGAAGATCGAACCATCTGCCCCAAACGCAAGATCAGACGGGAGCCGCAGACCTTCGGCAACGGGGATGAGGTTCAGCCGTACCTGCTCGGCCGTGACGACGAGCATCGCAGGGATGGAGAAGGACGTCGTACTCCCGGCGATTACACGCAGCGCCGGGGACCGCGCGCTTTCGATCGTGACCGACCCATCGATAACGAACGATGCAAGTTCAAGTGTGTGCGTCCCGGCGGTGAGGGTTGGCAGGAGGGCGTTGCAGTCGAATCCAGCACCGCTCGCTGCGCTCGCGCACGAAGCGCCCGTGAGGGTGTTTCGAATGCCGTCCACGTAAAGCGCGTACTGAAATGACGCGACCTCGACGGCATCCGCGGCGTGCTGCGTCCAGCCGAGCCGGTCGCCGGGCGACACTCGCACGTCGCCCGAAGGAGGCGTGCCAGGATCCGGCGTCTCCGGCTGCTTCTTGTCGCAGCCGGTGATGCACATGGCCGCAGCGATGATCAGCACAAGGGCTCGCACAGACCGCATGATAGCCGACGCTCCGCACGTCTGCGTTACGATAGCGTCCATGGTTCGTGCGGCCCGATTCAAGGCCGGTCTTACGATTCTGTCGGCTTTACTCATCTCGTTCGCGGGTGCGATGCCTGTCCATGCACAGTTGCAGGGACAGGTCTATGCCACCGGTTTTCAATCCCCGATCGCCTTCGTACAGGATCCCACCGATCGAAATGTACAGTTCGTCGTCGAGCAGCGAGGACGCATCCGGGTCGTGCACAACGGGACGATCGTGGATGGCGATTTTCTCAACCTTTCCAGTTCCGTTTTATGTTGTGGCGAACGAGGCCTCCTTGGCCTCGCGTTCGCGCCGAATTACGGTTCGACGGGCCGCTTCTACGTGAACTTCACCAATGCGACTGGCGACACCGTCGTGGCGCGATTCACCCGCTCGTCTCCGACGTTAGCCGATCCGTCATCTCGATTCGATCTACAGCTGGAGGGAACCCGGAGATCCATCAGCCAGCCATACTCCAATCACAACGGTGGACACCTCGCGTTTGGACCGGACGGCTATCTCTATATCGGGCTTGGCGATGGCGGCTCCGGTAACGACCCCGAACACCGGGCGCAAAACCCGAACGAGCTGCTTGGCAAGATGCTCCGGATCGATGTCAACGTGCTCGATAACGACGCATTTGGCTACAGGATCCCACCGGACAACCCGTTTATCGGCGCGAGCAGCGCGCGCGATGAGATCTGGGCATTCGGGCTGAGGAACCCTTGGCGGTACAGCTTCGACGACGTCGCGCGCGGCGGGACGGGCGCGCTCGTCATCGCGGACGTGGGACAGAGCCAGCGAGAGGAAATCAACTACGAGCCACGCGGCGCAAGCGGCCGAAACTACGGCTGGCGCAACCGCGAAGGAACGCGCGACAACATCACCTCGCGCCCGCTTGCATATCAACCGGCCACGGATCCGATCTTCGAATACGGGCGCGGCGATGGCATCTCAGTGACGGGCGGATTTGTCTACAGGGGGACTCGGCTCGGCGCGGCCCACCGTGGGCGATATTTCTTCGGCGACTACTCCGGGCGGGTCTGGTCGCTCGCGCTCACCCTCGAGTCTTCCGGCGAGGCGCGCGCCTCGGATCGCAGAGAGCACACGGCCGAGCTCGGTGGTAGCGCGGTGCTGGGGCTCATCAGCTCCTTCGGTGTGGATGCCGACGGCGAAATCTACGTCGTGAATCATTCAGGCAGGATCATCCGCATCAGCGCGTCAGTCACGGCCCCATCGGCGCCCTCGGGTCTGAAGATCGTGAAACCGTAGCCTGGGTGCGATGGGTGCAATGGGTGCGAAGGGTGCGAGGGAAAAGAAAGGTCCGAGGCGCGCGAAAGGCGCGAAGAAGACCGCGCTCGTTCGCGCGCTCTCGAAGCTCGGGTATGCCTCGCGCTCGCAGGCATACGAGCTGATACGGACGGGGAAAGTCGAGGTGAACGGCCGGGTCGTCACCGATCCCGCTGTTACGGTTGCGCCGGGCCTGACGCGCATTCAGGTCTCCGGGGTGGACATAGACCGCGCGCCGTGGCGCTGCATTGCCCTGAACAAGCCTCGAAGCGTCATTACCAGCCGCTCCGATACTGAGGGCCGGAAAACCGTCTACGACTTGATTGCCGATCTGGATGGGCGCGTCGTGCCTGTCGGCCGGCTCGATCTCGCGTCGACAGGTCTGCTCTTGATGACCAGCGACACACAGCTCGCCGATTGGCTGACCGACCCGGCTACGTCGATTATCCGGCGCTATGTCGTCACCGTCCGCGGCGAACTGTCCGAGGCGTCGACACAACTATTGACGACCGGGATTGTCGATCGCGGCGAGCCGCTGAAGGCGGCGTCGATTGAGGTCCTGAAGCGGTCGAAGCGCGAGACCCACGTGATTATTGAGCTGGCGGAAGGCAGGAACCGCGAAATTCGCCGCCTGCTGAAGGCGGCTGGTCACGAGGTCACCCGCCTCAAGCGCATTGCGTTCGGCGCAATCGAGCTTGGCGTTCTTGCGCCAGGCAAATGGCGCGATATCTCTGCAGACGAGATCCGCGCCGCGTTTCCCCGCGCACCCGTAGCCAGGCAGGGCTGAAGCCCTGCGCTACCAACCACGCGACCTACGATCCTCACGCTCCCCACGATCCCCACGCGCCCCACGCGCCCCACGCGCCTTACTGTTGTTGCTGCATGAACAGAAATGTCGGCTCGACCAGGAGAACCGGACAACGTTGTCGACATGAATTCGCTCCTGTTCGATGCGCCTTCTTGCTATGCTCGGCGGCGTGACGACACAGCACGGATCGCTCCTCTGGACGCTCGAAGAAATCAGCCACCTCGTTTCCCACAGCGGACATCCCGACGAAACGCTCGACAACATCGTTCATCTCATCCAGCGCACGTTCGACACCGACGTGTGCTCGGTCTATCTGCTCGAGCCCGATCGATCGACGCTCGTGCTGGCCGCGACCGTCGGCCTGCGGCCCGACAGCGTCGGACGCGTGCGCATGCGATTGTCAGAGGGGCTGGCCGGCCTCGTCGGCGAGCAACTGCGGCCGCAGGTCATCGAGGATGCGACGACACACCCGCGGTTCAAATATTTCAGCGAGGCCGGCGAAGATCCGTATCACTCGTTTCTCGGTGTTCCGCTCGTCGACAAAGGGCTGCTGCAGGGCGTGCTCGTCGTCCAGACCATCGAGCAGCGCGCATTCAGCGCCGATGCCGTCAGCATGCTCACGATGGCCGGCACGCAGCTGGCCTCGATCGTCGGCCAGGCGCGCACGCTCGGACAGTTCGTCGCGCCGGCGCATCAGCGGCTGGATGCGCTCGCGCGCAACATGTGGTGGAGCTGGGATCACGACACGGCGAGCCTGTTTCGCGCGCTCGATCCAGCGCTGTGGCGCGCGCTCCATCACAATCCGATCGCGCTGCTCCGGCAGATTCCCGCTGTGCGGCTGGAAGAGCGCGCGGCCGCGCTCGGTCTGCACAGCCGCATCAACTACGCATATCGCCGCATGCAGGAGCACTTGACGTCGACGCGCACCTGGGGGGCGCGGAATGCAGGTGTCCTGTGGGCGCGTCCGGTGGCCTATTTCTCCGCCGAGTTCGGCCTGCATGAGTCGGTTCCGATCTATTCGGGCGGTCTCGGCATTCTCGCGGGCGATCACATCAAGACGGCGTCCGATCTCGGCATCCCGCTCGTGGGAATTGGCCTCTATTACGACCAGGGATATTTCACGCAGCGATTCGATCTGCACGGATACCAGCAGGAGGACTACCGTAACGTCGACAGCTCGCTGCTTCCAATCGAACCGGCACGCGACGCACGCGGTCAGGCAGTAACGGTCGCGATCGACACGCGCACCGGCACGATCGCCGCGCGCGTGTGGAAGCTCGCGGTCGGACGCAACACGCTGCTGCTGCTCGATTCCAACGTCGACGGCAACCAGCCCGAGGACCGCCGGCTCACCTCGCGCCTGTACGGCGGCGACGATCGCGTCCGCATCCGCCAAGAGCTGCTGCTCGGCGTCGGCGGCGTCAAAGCGCTCACGGCGCTCGGCATCTTTCCCGGCGTCGTGCATCTCAACGAGGGGCACAGCGCGTTCGCCGCCCTCGAGCTGGCGTCGCAGCGGATGGTCAGCGAGGGTATCGGAGCCGACGAAGCGCTGCGCCGAATCTCGTCGCAGGTGGTCTTCACGACGCACACGCCGGTGCCGGCCGGGCACGACCGCTTCTCGCCGGAGCTCGTGGACGAGCATCTCGGCCCGCTGCGCGCGGCGATGGGCCTCAGCGCGGACGAGTTGCTGGCGCTGGGGCGCGTCAACCCATCCGATTGGAACGAAGGGTTCTGCATGACGATCCTCGCCCTGAAGCTCTCGCGCCGCGCCAATGCGGTGTCGTCACTCCACGGCCAGGTGTCGCGCGCCATGTGGACGCCGCTCTTCCCGGGCCGATCCGAGGAACAGGTTCCCATCGGCCACATTACCAACGGCATCCATGTGCGCACGTGGCTCGCGCAGCAGATGCACCAGCTGTACGATCGCCATCTCGGCGCCGGCTGGACGGAGCGATGCGCAGATCCATCCACCTGGGATGCCATCGACGGCATCGACGACGGCGAGTTATGGGAAACACGGCAGACGCTGAAGACGGAGCTCATCGAGGCCGCGCGGGTCCGAGCCGCCCATTGCGCCGAGGAACGGGGCGAACCGGTCGAGTTCGTCGATCACGTGCGTTACGCGCTCAGCCTCGATGCGCTCACAATCGGCTTTGCGCGCCGCTTCGCCACCTACAAGCGCGCCAATCTGGTGCTGCGCGACCTCGAAACGCTCGTTGGGTTCGTCAACGACGCGAGGGTGCCGATTCAATTCGTCTTCGCCGGCAAGGCGCATCCTCGGGATACACCTGGCAAGGAAGTCCTCCAGGAGGTGTTTCAGCTGCTGCGCGACACACGCTTTGCCGGAAAGCTGCTCTTTATCGAGGACTACGACATCAACGTGGGCCGCTACCTCGTGCGGGGCGTCGACGTGTGGCTCAATACGCCACGCCGCCCGCTCGAAGCATCGGGCACCAGCGGGCAGAAGGTCGTGCTGAATGGGGGCCTCAACCTGTCGGTGCTCGACGGGTGGTGGGCCGAAGCCTACGATGGACACAATGGATTCGCGATTGGGCGCGGAGAGACACACACCTCAATCGACCGGCACGACTCGCGTGACGCAGACGCCCTCGTGAAGGTCCTGCGCGACGAAGTCATCCCGCTCTATTACGACCGTGACAGCGATGGGTTACCGCGCCGATGGATTGCACGGATGAAACGCGCGATCCGCACGCTCGGCTGGCGCTTCAGCGCGGATCGGATGGTGGCTGACTATGTCACCAAGGTGTACATACCGGCCGCCGGCGGCACCAGCAGCGAAATGCGGTCTTGATCGGGAGGCCGGTGCTGGGGTTATATTGGAATTGACGGAGGCAATATGCCACGAGCGAGCAAGCCAAAGAAAACCAACGGAGCAGCGGAACCTTTCAACGATCCTGATGCCATCAAGCGACGGGCGTTCGAAATCTACGAGCGGCGCGGGGGCAACCATGGCGGCGACCTCGACGACTGGCTCGAGGCGGAACGCGAGCTCGGACCCGGACTGAGCGATGTTACCGGCCCGGCGCGGGCGAAGCCGCGGCGGCGGAAGGGCTCCGCAGAAATCGTTTGAGCGCGTAATACAGCACCGCAGCGGCGAGTACGTACGCCTCGATTCTCCACTCTTCGTACGTCGCGTGCGCCAGCAGCCAGACAATGCCGGCGGCAGCGAGCACTTGAACGAGCACCCCGCCCGGAAGGTCGAAAGGTGTACCGGCCATTCGCACGTTGCGCCGCTGAAGCTGGTACGACGCCGCGACACACAGCAGATACAAGAGCAGCGCCGAGACGTTCGCCATGACGACCAGGCGTTCGAACGAGCTCGAGATCGCGAGCGCCGCCACGGCGGCGGCGTAGAGGATGATGGCCAGCGCGGGCGTGCGATACCTGGGATGCACGCGGACCAGCGCCGTCGGCAGCACGCCATCGCGCGCCAGCGCGAACAGCGCCCGGGGTGTGCCGAGCATGTCTCCCGCGATGTAGCCGAAGATCGATACGGCCATCCCGGCGAGAAACATCAGCTTTGCCCCCGCGCCGAATAATCGGCTCGCGGTCTCGACGAGCGGCGCATCCGTGAAGAGCGGCAGCTCCGGACCGAGCGTCCCTTGCGCGACCGTCTGCACCGCGAGATAAATCGAGGTCGCGACCGCCAGGGCGGTGAGGATGGAACGCGGAACCGTCTTCGCAGGATCGCGAATCTCACCGGAAGGCGTCAACGCCACTTCGACGCCCACGAACGCAAACAGCAGAACGATTGACGCCTGACCTACCTGCGAGACAGTGGGCAGCGACATGCGCAGGAACTCAAAGTTGATGGACCATGCCCCGGCGGCAACGAGGAACAGCAGCGGAATCAGCTTCGCCGCGGTGATGACTTCAATCAGGCGGATGCCCGGTTTGATGCCGCGCACGTTCACGACCGCGAGCGCAGCAAACAACAGGGCCAGCAGCAGCGCGCGAGCGGGCCCGCCGGCAAAGCTGGGCCACAGAATCCCGACGGTTCCGGCAAACGCCGCGGCGACCGATGCCACCGACAAACAGGCCGTGACGGAGTAGAGATAGCCGCCGAGAAAGCCCGCGAACCCGCCGAACGCGGTATCGATGTACGCGTACAGGCCGCCGGTCAACGACACGCGGCTGCCGGCGGCGGCGAAACACAGCGCGATCAACGTCATCAGCGTGGCGCATACGAGGTAGGCGATCGGCGCCGCAGCCCCCAACCGCTCAGCGACCGTCGCCGGCATCAGAAAAATCGATGACGCGATCGTGACGTTGATGATGCTGAGCGTCAGCTGGCGCGTCCCGATCGCGCGCACCAGTTGCGCGTCGGCTGATCCCTCACCGGTCATACGCTTGTCCAATTTCAGTTTCCGGCAGCTCGTGCTTCAGCACGATCACCGACATGATGAAATCCATCTGCCACCGGCCGTCACCGCCGCGATTGATATTGAGCGGCCGCAGGTGTCTGATGTGCCAGTCCTGCATCTGTTCCCAGATGCGGATACCGACGTCGATGCACTCCGGAAACCGCTGGTTGATGCGGAAGAACTGGCGTTGCCGATCGCGCAACTGGATCACCGCCGCAGTCGTCACCGCGTGCTGCCCGCGAATCGCCTCGAGCACATCGCGAATCGATCGCAGCTCGGGGCCGTCGTCGGCGTCGTTCGCCGCCTGCGCCGCTGCCGCATCGCCGCGCGCCATGTGCACCGCCGCTCCACCCGCAATCAGCTCTCGTCTGGACAGCATGTCGGCCTCCTAATAGAAAAGGCCGGGATTTGATCCCCGGCCTCTGTGTTGCTTCCCTCTGCCCTCTGCCCTGTCAGCGAAGAGGGTTACGGCCAGTTCTGTTTGATGATGCTCGAATCGATCGACGCGAGCGTCGCCTTGCCCGTCGCCGCGGCCGCATCAACCAGCTCTTTGAAAATGATGTCGGTCAGCAGCCGCTGCACACCGAGAGGACCAAAGGCGCCCAGTGCCCACCGTGATGCGCGTCCCAGCCATACGGCGTCGGCGCCGAGCGCCAGCGCTTTCAGCACGTCGCTGCCTCGGCGGAAACCGCTGTCGATCATCACGGGGATCTTTCCGTTCACCGCCGCGACAACCTCAGGCAGCGCTTCGAGCGTCGCCGGGCCGTAGTCCATCGACCGGCCTCCGTGATTCGACACGACGACGCCGTCGAAGCCGCGCTCGACACAAAGCCGCGCATCCTCGGCGGTGACGATCCCTTTGATGATGATGGGGGTCTTGATGAACTTTCTCACCTGGTCGAGGTATTCCCAGTTGTACCAGAGGCGCCCACCACCGACGCGATAGGCAACGGCTCCGCGCCGCGCGGCCGCAGGCGGCGGAGTTCCGGCGCCAGTCGAGCCCGGAACCGCAGCGCCCCTGCCGATTGTCGCCGTTCCGAGCGCTTCGGGATCGTTTGCGCGCCCGGCCCCGCCCTGTCGTGCGGCCCCGGCCGCGCCAGCCGCCCCTCCGCGGCCGCCGCGGCCGGCCCCGCCTGCGCGGGCGCCGAGATTCCGATCGTGCTGGCTGCGCTCGTAATACGACGCCTGCTGATCGACGGTGATGACCATCGCGGTATAGCCGGCGCCTTGCGCGCGTTCGAGCAGCTCCTGGCTGGCGCCCATGTCCTGCCGCGGATAGAACTGCCACCACAACTGTCCCTGTGCCCCCTTCGCCACCTGATCGACCGACTGGCTCGAGTTGTTGCTGAGGCACACCGGCGTATTCGACGAAAGAGCCGCGGCGCGATACATGCCGGCCTCGCCGTCCGGATGCAGCGCGACCTGCGTGGCCGTCGGCGCGATGAGGATCGGATATTTCAGGGTCAGGCCGAGCAGCTTGGACGAGAGATCGACGGTCGAAGGATCGACAGCCTTGCCGGGAATGAGATCGACCCAGTCGAATGCCTGACGATTGCGTCGGAGGTTCCATTCACCCCCGTCGCCGTGCGCCGTGTAGTCGTACACCGACTGCGGCACGTTCGCGAACATCACCGGCTCGAAGTCGAAGGCGGTGAGCATCTCGTTGAGCCCGGGTGTGCGTCTGTGCGTGGAGAACGGACGCGGATCGAGCTGCGCGTGCAGCAACGGCGAGCCGGCGATGAGGCCCGCCAACCCGGCGAGCGCCTTGCGCCGCGAAAGCGATGTCTGCCACTGCCTTTCGATGTTTCCCACTGAATTGCCCCCATGGAAACCTGACAGAGCAGATGGCAGAGAGCAAAGGGCTGAATTGCCCTCTGCTCTATGCTCTCTGCCCTTCAGTGGTTCAGTTGTTCGTCGTCGCTTTCGTCGGAATCGGCCCGTGGACTTTCACGGCGGTGCGATCGAGCGCTTTCAGATTCGGCTTGCCGCACATGCCCATGTAGCGGGCAAGCTCGGTCTGCGCCATCTCGATGACATTCTGCACGCCCGCTTCTCCGTACGCGGCGAGCCCCCACATCACCGGGCGGCCGAGGAGCACGGCGTTCGCACCGAATGCAAGCGCCTTCACGATGTCGGTGCCGCGGCGGAACGCCCCGTCGGTCAGCACGGGCACCTTTCCGCCCACAGCATCGACGATATTCGGCAGCGCGAGAATCATGGCGTCTTTGCTGGCAAGCAACCCGCCGAAATTCGACGCGATGATGCCCTGCACGTTGTGCTGGAGCGCGCTCGTCGCTTCAGCCGGCGTCGAGATGCCCTTGACCAGCACGGGAACGCTCAGGCCCTGCTTGATCGCATCCACAGTGGACCAGTTGATCGAAGACGCCGTCGCCGTACGTCCGCCGTTGGACGCGTGCGACGCCCCGACGGTAATCACGATTGCCTTTGCGCCGGCCTTGACGGCGTCCTGCGCCTGCGTTTTCGCGGCGCCGTCACTGGCGTACACCTGATACCAGAACGACGGCTTCGCCACCGCGGCGATGTCCGCGAGCGCGACGCTCGAGCGGCTGCTCACAATCATCAGCGCCTTCCCCGTGGACGCTCCTTTGGCCGTGGCGAGCTCGGCATCGGGATGAAAGCGCTTCTGATCGGCGATCGGCGCGACGATGATCGGCGTGAAATGATCTTCGCCGAACAGGGTCACCGTGAGATCCATGTCGGTGGTCGGGATGTTCATCCGCGGCCGCAATGTGATTCGCTCGAAGAGCGCGCGATCGCCGCCGGCGACGAGCGCGAACGTCGCGGGCTGAAGCTTCTTCTTGGCTTCTTCCTCGAACTCGAGGATGTTCACGAGCTCTTCACGCGGCACCACCTGGACGGATACCGGAGGATCCCATGGCGCGCGCTCGCGCGGCGCTGCGGGTGATTGTCCGCTGGCGATTTTCGCGCCGGCCACTGTTCCTGCCACGATGGCGCCGACGCTTCCGAGTGCCCGGCGTCTGCTCACTTTATGGTCGCTCATGATGTCCTCATTACTTGGTTGTCGCGGGGCCCCACCCCCGCGACCTGTGCCTCGCGACCTTTGGTCGCTTGGCGATGGTTGCGACGATGATCTGCTTTAGTGTGACATCGGGACTAAACGAAATTTACTTTCACCGCGGTCTTGTCGATGGATTTCAACGTCGCGCGACCTGCGTATGCGGCTGCGTGGACGAGCTCGGCCTGCAGCACTTCGAGCAGCCGCTGTACTCCCGGCGCGCCGTACGCGCCAAGGCCCCATCTCGCGGCGCGCCCAAGCGCCACGGCATCGGCCCCGAGCGCCAGCGCCTTGAAGACGTCGCTGCCGCGGCGAAAGCCGCTGTCGATCATTACAGGGAATCGCCTGTTCACGGCAGCCACGATCTCGGGCAACACCTCCAACGTCGAGGGCCCGTAGTCCATCGAACGGCCGCCATGATTCGAGACGATGATGCCGTCGACCCCTTCCTTGACGCAGATCTCGGCATCTTCGGCGGTGACGATGCCCTTCAGGATGACCGGAACTTTGATCACCTTTCGCACTTCGTCGATGTAGTCCCAGCTGTACCAAAGCCGGCGATTCGACACGCGATATCTGGTGAACGATGGGAACCTCCCGATGCCAGTCTCTCCGGTCCCGATGGTCGGGATGGGCGCACCGGACGCGAGCGCCGCCGCGGCTGCCGCGGCCGCGGCATTGCCGCCGCCACCACGCCCGCCGCCGGTCTGCACGACGCCGCCGAGGTGACGATCGTGAAGATCGCGCTCGTACACCGACGCCGTCTGATCGACGGTGATGATGATCGCCTTCGCGCCCAGGTCCTGGAACATCTGCAGCTGTTTGGCGGATGCGCCGAGATCGGGGATTGGATAGAACTGCTGCCAACGGGGTCCCGTCGCAGCCGGGGCAATCTTCTGATGCGGCACCGTCGTCCCGCTCGCGAATGACGCAAGCGCATTGGCCGCGGTGGCTCCGCGATACATGCCGATCTCGCCGTCCGGATGCAGGGCGCCCTGGCCGGAGCTCGGGGCGGTAAAGATGGGAAATTTCATCGGCACGCCGAGGATGGTCGAGGACATGTCGACCGACTCCGGACTGACCGCCTTGCCCTGGACGATATCAACCCAGTCGAACACCTGACGGTTGCGGCGCAGATTCCACTCGCTGCCGTCGCCGTGCGCCATGTAATCGTACGGCTCGAGCGTCATGTTGCGATAACACAGCGCTTCGAAGTCGAACGCGTCTACCAGCTCATCGATCCGCGGAATCCGCTTGTGTCCGATGAGGCTGTGGGGGTCGATCTGAGCCTTCAGCAATGGCGATGCCGCGAACATTCCGACGAAGCTCGCCAACGCCCGCCGCCGGCTTCGGCTGAACCGCCATCGGTTCTCGATCGCTCCCATGAAAGATCCTCCGCAAATTGTCTTGCTGGATGGGCGCACGTACAATCCGCCCGTCAGAACTGTCAATTAATGATTCATCCCATTGTAGCCGCATTCGCCGTCTTCGGAGCACTTTGGGCCCTGGCGATTTGGCTTGTCGGTGGATTTTCGGTCGCGCTGCCCGGCGCCACCATTCATTCCCACGATCCGCTCCGGCCGCTGGCGGTCGGAGCGCTGGCGGCTGTGCTCTACGTGGTGTTGCGAGGGCCGTTCAGCCTTCGCCGCGTCACGATGCCGTTGGCCATTCTTCTCGCGCTCTGCCCCGCGATCGCCGGCATCTCGCGCAATTCGTGGACGGCCGGTGGCGCCGACCAGTATGCATATGTCTCGCAGGCCGACCTGTGGCTGCAGCGCGATCTCACCGTGCCGGTTCCCCTCGCCGCGGCCGCACCCTGGCCCGAAGCGGTGTTGACGTTCATGCCGCACGGTTTTCGGCCTGCGGTGTCCGGCGCTGCACTGGTACCGGTGACGGCTCCGGGGCTTCCGCTCGTGATGGCTGCCGCGAAAGCGTTCGCCGGCCACTGCGCGATGTTTCTGGTCACTCCGCTCAGTGGCGCGCTCCTCGTGTGGATGACGTTTGCGATCGGCCGACGGCTCGACTCCGGCGCGCTCGGGCTTGCATCCGCATGGCTCGTCGCCACGAGTCCCGCGGTGCTCGCGATGCTGGTGTCGCCGATGAGCGACGTGCCCGCGGCGGCGTTCTGGGCGGTCGCCACGTACTTCGCGCTCGGCCATACGCCGCGCGCTTCGCTGTTCGCCGGTCTCGCGGCCTCGGCCGCCATCCTGATTCGACCGAACCTGGCGCCGTTGGCAGGTATTTTTGTGATGTGGAAAGTCTGGGCAGGGCTAAAGCCCTGCGCTACCGAGGTAGCGCCGCCACCGGTAGCGCAAGGCTTCAGCCCTGCCCTCCTGCGCCTCAGCCCCGCGCTACTACTGATCGCGGGCACGATTCCCGGCTGCCTGTTCATTGCCTGGATTAATAACGCCCTTTACGGATCGCCGCTCGCGTCTGGATACGGATCGCTGTCGGCGCTGTTTTCGGTGTCGCACATCGCGACGAATGTCGAGCGGTACGGCCGCTGGCTCGTCGAGAGCCAAACGCCGCTCGCCGCGGTGGGCATCGCCGCGCTGCTCATTCCGACCAAAGCGCTCTGGCGCACGGGCGCACAGCAGCAGGCGGCGCCTCTGCTAGGCGCGATCGTCGTCGTAGTGTGGGCGCTTTATCTGATCTACACGCCGTTCGACGCGTGGTGGTTCCTCAGGTTTCTGCTGCCGGCGTGGCCCGCGATGTGTCTCGGCACGGGTGTGATTTTCATCCGCGTGGCCCAGTCCCGGCGAGTTGCCCTGCGCATCCTCGCATGCGCGATACTCGCGGGGGTCGGCGCACACAACCTCTACTACGCCTCGACCCACGGCGCATTCCCGTCCGGCGAAGGCGAGCACCGGTACGTCAGCATCGCCAAGATGGTCGAGCAAGCGACCGATCCTTCAGCCGTCATCTTCACCGGCCAGCATAGCGGTCCGATTCGCTACTATGCCGGCCGCACGATCGTCCGCTTCGACTTGCTCGATCACGTGTGGCTGGACCGCGCCGTCAAATGGCTCACGGACCAAGGACGTCCGCCGTATTTCCTGCTCGAGGAATGGGAGATGGCGGAATTTCAGAAACGATTCTCTGCAGCGAACGTGCTCGGGACGATCGCGCTGGCACCCGTGGTCGACTACCGGGCGCCGGGCGTGCCGGGGCGCATCTATCTGTTCAATCCGGCTCGACCCGAAGGCGGGGATCTCATCACGACACCGCCGCCCAGCGCTCACGCCAAGTGCGTGGGCCCATCGCCTTTGCTACACTTGCGATGATCTGATGAAGGCGCGGGTTTTCGCAATCGTCGTCGCCGCAATCGTCTTCGTCACTGCTCCTGCTGCTCAGCTTCCTGACATCTCCTGGACGTGTCCGATGCATCCGGACGTGCTCGAAGCGAGGCGGGGTGCGTGCAGCATCTGCGGCATGGACCTGGAGGCTGTGCGGCTGGTCCTCGTATATACCTGCCCGGTGCACGCCGTGATCGAGCAGGCGAAGCCGGGCGGGTGCCGCATCTGTTCGCGCACCCTTGTGCAAAAGACGGCTGCCCTGACATTCACATGTGCGGGCAATCGCGACGCGTCGCAGATCGAGCCCGGCACGTGTCCTGATGGATCCAGGATGATTCCGCGCTACACGCCGCGCGCTCACGGCGATCACAACCCCAAACATGGCGGCATCTTCTTCATGGCGCCCGACAACTGGCATCACCTCGAAGGCGTGTACCCTGCCGCCGGCCGCTTCCGCGTGTATGTCTACGACGACTTCTCGAAACCGCTGAGCCTCGCGCGCGCGCGTAAGATTCGTGGTCGCGTGATCACCAAAGAAACCTTCGACTCAAAAACCGGGACGACGCGCGAGCTGGCATCGACGCCGCTCGTCCTTGCCCGCAACGGCGCCTTCCTCGAGGCACGCATCGAACCGATCGCGCTCCCCGCAAAGATGGCGGCCAAGATCTCGTTCGCACCGGACGACAAGGAAAGCCGGTTCGACTTTGCGTTCGAGGCGTACTCGATTGTCGTGCCCGCATCCACCTCCGCGCCCTCTGCGCCAACCGCCACGGTCGATAAGCCCGCGGGCAGGCCCGATTCGCTGTTGGACGATCTGAAAGCGCAGCGCACAGAGATCGAATCTCTGCTCAAGAGCGGCGCCCTCGGCGGCATCTACGTTCCGGCGCTTCGCGCGAAGGATCTGGCGCTCGAGATTCAGGCGGCGCAGCCCACAGCGCGTCAGGCTGCCATCGAACCCAGCGTGAAGCAGATCGTGCTCGCGGCCTATCAGCTCGACAACTACGGCGATCTCGGCAACGCCGAGGACGCGCTGAATGCCTTCCGCACCATGAACGCGGCCGTCACGCAGCTCGCCTCACTCGTATCGGAGCGCCGCTGATGCGGCGCGCGGCGATGGCGATGGTCGTCGTCGCGCTGCTGGCGTTCGCCGCTGCCGGCGAGGCACATAAGGGCATCACATCGAAGTTCACCTACAACGCGGACGTCCATCGCATCTTCCTGGATCGATGCGGCCGATGCCACATCGACGGCGGCGTCGGACCGATGTCGCTGGTGAAATACGAAGACGCATTTCCGTGGGCCGAATCGCTGCGAACCGAGCTTATGGGCGCGACGACGGGCGCACCGCACGACTTCATCAAGTCCGCGCATCGAGAGATTTCGGGCCGCGAGCTCGACGTCATCCTCGATTGGGCTACTGGCGGTACCCCTGAAGGCGACGCGTCTCAAAAGCCGGCACCCGTGACGTTCACAAACGAATGGGCCGCCGGCGCACCCACGCTCACGCTGACCATGGCAGCGCCTCATCAGATTCCTGGAAGCACGTTCGAGACGACGCACGAGGTAACCCTGCCGGTACGCTCGGCGTCGCCTCATCTAGTGACCCAGTTCGACGTGCTGCCCGGTAACCCCGCGATTGTGCGAAGCGCCGTCATTTCTCTGCGAGCGGCCGATGGCACGGCGCGGATGCTCGGCACGTGGTTTCCGCGCCAGACGCCGGCGCCCATCGCACTCAAGCCCCCCGTTCGAATCGAGCCTGGCTCGCAGATCGTCGCGCGCTTTCACTACAGGAAGACCTGGAAGCTCGAAGGCGAAGCGCTGACCGATCAATCGTCGATCGGCCTGTATTCGATCGATTGATTCTCACGTCCATGCACGGCACATCCGTTCTCATCGCCGGCGCGGGGCTCGCCGGCCTCACGGCGGCGCGCGAGCTTGCAAAGAAGGGCGCCGGCGTCACTCTCATCGATGCGCGCGATCGCGTCGGTGGCCGGGTGCTCACGCTGCGCAAGCCTTTTCTCCATCGTGCCCATGCCGAAGCCGGCGCTGATCTCATCGACGAGAGCCAGACGGAAATCTGCCGGCTGATTGCGGATGTCGGTCTGCGCACAGAGAAGATTCTGCCTGGCGGATTCACGGCGGTCAGGCAGTACAGGCCGCAGGCGGCGAATCGCAGGAACGCGTGCCTGGCAGAATCTCGCCAGGCGGCTCCAGCCCGAAGTGCGGTCGTTCTGCGTCAGCGAGCAGCGATGGGACGGCGGTGTGGCCGAATCGCTTGCGCGCGAATCTGTCGCGCACTGGCTTCATCGCATCCGCGCGCCAAAGGCGCTCGAGGATGTCGCTACTGGCCTGCGCGGTTTCTTTCTGGCCGATCCCGACGAACTGTCACTGCTGGCGCTCGTCGATCAGTTTGCCGAGGACGGCGCTCCCGGCGGTGAGAAGATGTTCCGCATCATCGGCGGCAACGATCGGCTCCCGGCCGCGCTGGCGAAAGCGCTGGGATCCAGGATCCGGCTGGAGACGATTCTCCGCCGCGTCAGACAAACACGCGACGGCATTACCGCCGCGCTCGAATCGAACGGACGTGTCGAGCAGGCGCAGTTCGACTATCTCGTTTGTGCCATGCCGGCGACGACGGTCCGTGACATCGTATTCGAGCCGGCTCTGCCCGATCTGCAGAAGCAGGCGACCCTGGCCCTGAAGTACGGCGGCGCAACGAAAACCTCATTGCAGTTCGATGGTGCGCCATGGCGTATGCGCGGTAGGCCCCGAGCATTCGGCACACCGTTTTCGATTGGAGCCGTGTGGGACGGCAATGAAGAGCAGCGGGGCGCCAAGGGCCTGCCTGCGTCGCGGCAGGCAGGAATCCTCACGCTGCTTGCCGGCGGAGGCGCCAGCGCCGCGACGGGTGAGATGCTCGCCACCGAAGGTCCGTCGCGCCTCGTCCGCGAGATGTCGTGGCTCGACTTGAAGCACGCTGAGCTCGTGGCGTGGGCCTCGGTGAGCTGGGAGCACGAACAGTGGTCGCGCGGGGGGTATGCGTTCTTCGACACGCAGTTTCCGCCGGCGCTTCGTTACTACCTCGCCCGGCCCTTCGACCGCACCTTCTTCGCGGGCGAGCATACGAGCCTGCGGTGGCAGGGCTACATGAATGGAGCGGTGGAGACGGGTATGCGCGCGGCGGAGGAAGTGGCTTTGAAGAGCAAAGAATGTCTCACCGCGAAGACGCTATGACGCTGGGTGGGTGGTTGTCGGCTCGCCCGGAATACTAATGCTGTGCTGCGCAATATCTGCTAAGCATCGTTGCAGAATCGCTCTCCGCTCTATGCTCTCCGCTCTGCTCTATGCTCTATGCTCTCCGCTCTAACAGATCCACAATCCCTCCATGTTCGTTCCCCCACAGGGTTTCCGGCATGCCGCGACTCTTCTGCTGACCAACAGCGTCCGCGCTGTTCCTGGGCATGCGTCATCCGATGAGACGTGTACCGCTCTCGAGCGCCTTGCGCACGAGCTCGTCGCGCTTGCGGAGGACACGCGCACCACGGCTGAGGCGGCGGACTGGTTAATCACTGAGTTCGCCACCGCGGTCGATCGGATGCCGCAGGCCTTCGATCGCGATAGCGCGAAATCGACAGGCGTGTCAATCCTGGCGCGCGTGGGAACCCGCCCGCGCGAGATGGACACCCGCGATCTGTTTCTCATCTACGTGCCCGAGGATCGGCTGCCTGTAGCGGCGCCACTTGCAATTGAATTGGCGAAGCGGCGCGTGTCGGTCGCGTTCGCCGAGTACGAAGTAGCCTCGGCGGCGCAGCTCGCCGCCGCGTTGATGCACGGCCTGGCCTGTCACCGTGGAGGAGTCGTCCTCCACACCAAGGCATTCGAGCGCGCGCGTTGGCCAATTCCCGCAGTCGACAAGACACGCCTGCGCGTTCTGACGGAGCCTGACGCCGCCTCCGCGGCTGCCGAATTGGTCGAATGGGTCGGGCAGCTGAGGGTGTCAAAAATTTGAACAATTTCTCCGTTTTATCGGCCGAAAAACAGGCATTTCATTTGCTTCCCTCGATGACATTTTGACCCATCGTCAGTTGGTTATCACGACACCAGTTTATCCGGAGGCGGGATGAGGCAGATGAAGCAGGCGAAGGGGGAACGGGACAAACACACTGAGACGACGAGGGTGCGTAACGAGCCGCTCGTATCTGACAAGGTCTCAACGGGCGTCGGTGGACTCGACCATTTATTACGTGGTGGACTGCCCGCTCATCGCATTCACCTGGTGGAGGGGTATCCGGGCTCGGGGAAAACGACTCTGGGCTTGCAGTTCCTGTTGGAGGGTGTGAAGCACCGTGAGTCGTGCATGTATATCACCCTCTCTGAAACGGCCGAAGAGCTTCGCGCCAACGCCGCATCGCACAGGTGGGATCTCTCTGGCATCCACATTCAGGAACTACAGCCTGCCGAGAATCTCAGGCCCGAAGAGCAGTACACGTTGTTCCATCCGTCCGAAATAGAGCTCGGCGATCTATCGCGGAACGTTTTCGAGGCGGTGGAGAGATTCAAGCCGGCTCGCGCGGTGCTGGATTCCGTCTCCGACATGCGGTTGCTCGCGCGGGACTCGCTGCGCTATCGGCGTCAGGTCCTCGCGTTGAAGCAGTTCTTCGTCGGCCGCAAATGCACGCTCATGCTGTTGAACGAGACTGGCGTCAGCGACACCGACGCACATATTCAAAGCCTCGCACAGGGTGTCATCCGCCTGGAACAGGCGGTTCACGACTTCGGCATCGCGCGCAGGCGATTGGAAATCGTCAAAATGCGCGGCGTAGCATATGTGGGCGGGTTCCACGATCTCAAGATGGAGACCGGGGGCATGCGGGTCTTTCCGCGGCTCGAAAACCGCCGGCAGAATCGCGCGCTCCCGAAGGAGACCCTTAAGAGCGGGCTCCCGCAGATCGACTCGCTGGTGGACGGCGGCGTACCCATGGGCACGTGCACCCTCATTCTGGGGCCGTCGGGCGTCGGTAAATCCACGCTCGGCGCACAGTACATCGCCGCTGCCACGGCACAAGGCATCCATTGCGCGGCGTTTCTCTTCGACGAACAACGGCAAACCTTCATCGACCGCGGAAACGTGCTTGGCATGAAGCTGTCGAAGTACGCGCAAAGCGACATGCTCAAAATCGTCAAGGTCGAGCCCGGCTCCATGTCGCCGGGAGAATTCAGCCACGCCGTGCGGAAGGCGGTGGAAGACGATAACGTGCGGGTGGTCCTCATCGACAGCCTGACGGGATATCTGACTGCCATCCCGGAATCGACGGCGGCGGTGGTCCGCCTGCACGAGCTCACGTCCTATCTGGCGAGTTGCGGTGTCGTCACGTTCCTGACTGTGGCGCAGCAGGGCATGCTCGGGCAAAACATGGCCTCGCCTATCGACGTCAGTTACATTGCCGACACGATGTTCATGATGCGTTTCTTCGAGGCCGGCGGGCACGTCCGCAAGGCAGTGTCCGTGCTGAAAAAGCGCACCGGCCTGCACGAAACAGCTATTCGTGAGATCGGTGTTAGGGGAAACAAGCTGTGGGTCGGTGACCCGCTCGGGGATTTCAGAGGCGTCCTGACCGGAGTGCCCGAGTACGTGGGGTCATCGATCACCGATAAGCTGAGAACGGGAAAGAAAGCATGAGCGATGCTGAGCGCGACGAGAGTCTCGACACGCGCATCCTCGTGTTTGCTCCCATCGGTAAAGATGCGCTGCTGACGCTCGATGTGTTGCGTCGCACCGATTTGAGGGGATGGGTGTGTGAGACCGCGCACGAGCTCTGCGTCGAGCTTCAACGGGGCGCCGCGGTCATCCTGATGACTGAAGAGGCGCTAGAGGATTCGGGGATCGATGAACTGATGGAATGCCTTCGAACCCAGCCGGCATGGTCGGACATTCCGGTGCTCCTGTTCGCCGATGCCGAGAGGTCAGAGATTTATCTGCGCACGCTGCGCCTCCTCGAGGGTCTGCGCAACGTCATCCTGCTCGAGCGCCCCATCCGGCTCGGTGCGGCTCTCAGCCTGATCCGCAGCGCGATTCGCGGGCGCGAGCGTCAGTACCGAGTTGCGCAATCTATTCAGGGCATTTGCCGACGCGCGCGAGGACGCTGAAACCGCCAACCGCCTGAAGGACGAGTTTCTCGCGACGTTATCGCATGAGCTGCGCACCCCGCTGAATGCGATTCTCGGATGGACGACGATGCTGCGCGATGGGAGCGTCGAGCCGGAGCACGTGATGCGTGCACTCGACACCATCCACCGCAACGCGACCGCTCAAGTGCAGATCGTCAACGACCTGCTCGACGTCTCGCGCATAGTCCGTGGGAACGTGCAACTGTCTCCGCGCCTGATGTCGCTTGGGCCGCTGTTGGCGCTGGCCGTCGAATCGATCACGCCGGCCGCCGAGGCAAAAGGGGTCCGCATCGTCACTTCTCTGGCATCCGCACCGATCTTCGTATGGGCCGATCACGACCGCCTGCACCAGGTGTTCTGGAATCTGCTTTCAAACGCCGTGAAATTCACCTCAACCGGGGGCCGCGTCGAGATCCGTATGGAGGCAGAGGGTCCGGACGTGCGAGTGGATGTGGCCGATACGGGCAACGGCATCGCCGCCGCCTTTCTGCCCCACGTTTTTGAGCGGTTTCGCCAGGCAGACGGCAGCTCCACGCGCCTTCACGGTGGACTCGGCCTCGGGCTCTCGATCGGGCGACAGCTCGTCGAACTGCAGGGCGGGCGAATGACGGCCAACAGCGCGGGTGAGGGGCAAGGTTCGACGTTTTCCGTGTACTTGCCCATCCGGGAAGCAGAGACGCGTCCTGCACCGGCCATGCCCGTCGATCGGCGGCCGCGCGCACGTGCGATCGACCTCGAAGGCACACATGTGCTGATCGTCGACGATGAGCCGGATGCGCGCGAGCTGCTGCGCGTGATGTTGGCTCAAACCGGTGCTCGCGTCAGCGAGGCCGAGAGTGCCGCCGATGCGTTGCGGGTGTACTCCGAAGGCCGGCCGGATATCCTCCTTGCCGACCTGGCAATGCCAGGACAAGACGGCTATGCGTTGCTTCAGGCGATCCGGAAGCTTGCCGCCGGTGAGGGCGGGGACGTGCGCGCGATCGCCGTGTCCGCGTACGCGCGCAGAGAAGACCGGCAGCGCGCACTGAAGGCGGGCTTCAACGATCACGTGTCCAAGCCAGTGCAGGTCGGTGATTTGTACAACGCGCTCGAGCGAGTCTGGGTGCACGGCACCACTCCTCTGCTGAGCGACGCGGGGGCGAACCCCAAGGTACACTAGGGTTCCAGTTCCGGTTCCAGGTTCCGGTTCCAGGTTCCGGTTCCGGGGTTCGAATGCCTCGCTTCAAACTTTTCATCGAGTATGCCGGCACCAAGTACAGCGGCTGGCAAATCCAGAAGAACGCACGGACGGTCCAGGGTGAGCTGACGCGGGTAATTGCAGACGTGACCGCCCAGCGGCAGTTCGAGCTCTACGGTTCGGGCCGCACCGACGCCGGCGTGCATGCGCTCGAACAGGTGGCGCATCTCGACATCATCACGTCCATCCCCGCCGAAACACTGAGGCGGCGCGTCAACGAGGCCCTGCCAACCGATATTCACCTCTTGAAGGTCGAGCTGGCGCAGAGAAAGTTTCACGCGCGGCACGATGCCGTGTTCCGCAGCTATCTCTATCAAATCTCGAGACGGCGCACCGCATTCGCCAAGAACTTCGTCTGGTGGGTGCGCGAGGATCTCGATGTGGGGAAGATGCGCGCAGCCGCCGATCAGTTTTCGGGGATGAAGGATTTTCGATCGTTCACAGACGACAGCCCTGAGGACAAGTCAACCGTAGTCGCTATCGCACGCATCGAAGTCGCCGAGGACGGGGATCTCATTGTGGTACGCGTCGAAGGGTCGCACTTTCTGTGGAAGATGGTCCGGCGCATGGTCGGTGTGATGGTGGATGTCGGCATCGGCGGCACGACCGTCGAGCAGGCCGCGGCGTTTTTGCGGACGGATTCTGGCATTCCCGCGAAGCTGACTGCGCCCGCCTCGGGACTCTTCCTCGAGCGCGTGTATTATCGGGGAGAGACGCGTCGCTCCCCGCTGGCCGGGTGCGTCGCGGTGAAATTTCCGCGGTGAATACGATGACCGAACGTCTTGTTACATGTCCGTCCTGCGGAACGACAAACCGGCTCCCGCCGGTTCGCGCCGGCCGCAAAGCCGTATGCGGCAAGTGCAAGACCGTGCTGCCCGATAACGCCGGGCCGGTCGCGGTGACCGACGCCACGTTCTCTTCCGAAGTTGAAAGCAGTTCAATCCCCGTCCTGTTGGACCTGTGGGCCGACTGGTGCGGGCCGTGCCACATGCTCGCACCGACTATCGATCAGCTTTCGTCCGAGATGGCGGGCCGCGTGAAAGTGGCCAAACTGAACATCGACGAGAATCCAGGCGTCGCCAACCGCTTCGGCGTGCGCAGCATCCCCACGCTGCTCGTCCTCAAGGACGGCAAGGAAGTCGATCGATTGGTCGGGGTACAACCGAAGCAGGAAATCCTCCGACGCCTGGAAAACGCCTTGACCCCCTGACTCTCCCCGACTCCCCTCGACTCTCACCGACTCAAGTACTCCGCCCACTTCTCCACCAACGCCAGCTGCGGTCCCTTCACGTCCGCATACGCCCGCGCATAGAGGGCGGCCTTTGCCTTGTCCTCGTCCGCCGTTCCGAGCGTCTTCCCCTCGATGTGCACCTGATACAGCGCGTGCAGCGCAATCATCAGCGCGTCGGCGTCCTTCGGATTCCGATCGAGAAACGGGACGATCGTCGGGTACGCCTGTTCGTGCAGTCCGAGGTGGGACTGCGCAACAGCCAGATTCCGTCTGATGGCGTCGTCCTGGGGCTCGCGTTCGAGCGCGGCGCGCAGCGGTTCGAGCGCATCGGCAGGCTGCCCGAGACGAAGCCACGCGTCGGCGATCACAAGCGGCAACGCCGGCAGCTGCACCTGCGCACTGCGCGCGCGCTCCCATGCGGCGACAGCTTCTTTGTCCCGCCCCGCCGCCGCATAGCAGGCTCCGAGATAGAACCACGCCATCGGCGCATCGGCCGGATTTCGGAGCGCAACATTGAACTGATTCGCAGACCCGTTCAGATCACCTTTCATGAGCAGCTCGATGCCGCGCAGCATCGACCCGGCGTTCTGGTCGCCCGCATCGAGCGCCATCATCGCCGTCCCCTCGATCTTGCCGCCGCGCGCTCGAGCGATCGCTGCCTTGGCGGCAGGGTGATTTTTCGCGATCGCGTCGAACGTTGCCCGCAGCATGTCCGGTGTGAGCACCTGCTCTTTCCTGAACACCATCGGCCGCACGGCAACGACGACACCGGTCATCGCCGCGCCCGCAGTCGTCGCACCCGCTGCGCTCGTCGTACCCGTTCCACCCGTTCCACCCATCGCACCCGTTGCACCTGTCGCACCCGTCGCAGCTGTCGCAGCCATTCTCGGCGTGATGTCGAACGGCCGCGTGAGCTTGCCAACGCTCTTGTCGCCCCTCGACACGATTACGCGCGCGATGTAGCGGCCCGGCGGAAGCGCTCCGACCGGCACCACGGCCAGCGCTTGTCGCATCGTCTGATCGGCGCGCTCCCGGATGTCGGCTGCGCTGGTCTGTAATGCCGGTCCGTCAGCGCTGTCCGCAATCTCGAACCTGACCGTGGTGTCGTCCAGCGCTCCAGGCTTATTGGTGTAGACCTCGGTATAGGTCCCAAGCTGTCCATCGGCCACCTTGAGCACGACCGGCGCCCGCAGATCGTTGCCTCGTCCCTCGCGAACCGAGCTGAGGATGAGATCGCCCAGCGCAAGCTCATGGTTCATCATGCCGAATGCGGATATCGGCCTCTCGACGCTGCCGCTCTTTCCCGCCATGTCGACCGCGGCCAGCCGCACTCGGTACGTGCCGGGATCGACCGCTACCGCGAGCTCGTACCGAATCGGCAGATCGCTGTTGGCTGAATAAATCTTTCGCTCTTGCCCGCCGAGCACGGGCTTGCCCGCTTCGTCGAAGATCGCGAACCCGATCGCAAGGTCGAGCTCTTTCTCCATTGACTCGGGATCGATCTCGGCAGCGAGAATCAGCTTCACCTTGTTTGGAGCCGCGTCGCGGAAGGTATAGGTCGAGAGCCGCATCGGCAGCTCGGTGTTCGCCGCGGGCGATCGAAGGACGCGTCCCATCACTACGTCGCGCGACCATGTATTGGGCGTCAGCTTCGTGTACTGGACCTGCTGCCGGGCCCGCACCTGCACGTTCTGGCGGCCGACCCTGACCCGAATCTGATGCGCCCGCCCATCGCGGTCGCGCTCTGCCGGCTCCACGCCAAGCATGTAGTGCGCGGATATCTCATTCCGCAGCCGATCGAAGATGAATTGTGGATTGGTGACCACGCGGAAGAGCGAGCCGCGCGATCGCGCCGCGAGCGTTTCGAGACCGGCCTCCCGCAGGTCGCGATCCTGCGACATGGTTTCCGAGATGCGCTCCTGTGACGCATTGCCCGCCATCTGCGAGAACATCAGTACGTTGATACTGACGCGGGCCTCTGCCGCCAGGGTCGCCAACGCGCTCGCCTCCCCCTGCGAGCCTTCCAGCATCAGCCCCTGCGACAGGATGATCATCGATTTCGCGCCTTCCACGTCGCGCAGGTTCTTGAGCAGCGCGGAGTATCCTGACACTGACTCCGACGTCTTCTGCCTGATGTGCGTCGCAATCGTCAACGCTTCCTGCTCGACGTCGCGATCGCAGGGAGACATCGTGTTCGCGTCGACGTCGCCGCATGCGCGAAACAGCAGGCGCTGTGTCGCGATGGGGTTCGAGCGATTTTCGAAGCTCACCGCCTCGTACTCGCTGATGTTGTACCGCGACAGCATCGGATCGTCCGACCCGATGATGCGCGAAATGGCTTCGACAATCAGGGCGTGATTCGTGGTGAAATCGACGGACGGCCCAGGCGGAGGCACCGTCACCAGCGCCAGCCGGTCGTCCGGGGCAATGCTGGCGACGAAACCTTTGAGCGCCGCCGCGGCCGAGCGCAGCGTGTGCGTCTCGGTGTTATTGCGATCGATCACGATCATGATGAGTCGCCCGGGGCGGCGATCGGTGTTGTTCGATACATACGGATCGCGCGGCCCGGCTGGCTCGGCAGAAAACGTTGTATTTTCGGAGATGAACTCCGCGCTGATGACACGGCGCGGCTGTCCGTCGATCGTGACCGTGAAGTCCGGTATGCGCAGATCCCGCACCGGCATCCCCTTCGCGTCGACAACGGTGACATCGACTTCCATGACCTCGACGCCCGATCGGAAGACCGGCGCCTGAGTGGCTTGCGCCAGCAGCTCGCGGGCGCCGGGGCCTGCCACCATCAACGCGACGAGCATCGTGAGGATCGTGCGCATGGGCGATCTCCTCGGGGAAAATCGCATTGTAATCTAGTACCCTCTGACTCATGATCCACGGTTTGACATCCAGCGCCGCCGCTCGTTTTCTCCGCTATGTCACCTTCGATACACAGTCGAACGAGGAATCTGAGAGCTATCCCAGCACGGAGAAGCAACTTGTGCTGCTGAACCGCCTCGTGGATGAGCTGAAGGAGATGGGCATCGCGGACGCGGCGATCGACCGGTACGGCTACGTAATGGCCACGATTTCACCAACGGCCGGCAAGGAGCAGGTGCCGGTCATCGGGTTTGTCGCGCACGTGGATACGTCGCCCGAGGTGAGCGGCGCAGGCGTCAAACCCATCGTCCATGAGAATTACGACGGTCGCGATCTCGTGCTGCCGGACGATCCGTCGATGGTGCTGCGCGAGGCCGACAATCCCGAGCTCGCGGAGCAGCGCGGCAATGACATCATCACCGCTTCCGGGCTGACACTGCTTGGCTCGGACGACAAGTCTGGCGTAGCCGAAATCATGGCCGCCGCCGATCACCTGATGAGCCACCCCGAGATTCCGCACGGCCCAATCAGGATTGGCTTCACGCCCGACGAGGAGGTGGGCCGCGGCACCCAGTATTTCGATGTGAGCCGTTTTGCTGCGCGGTTCGCCTACACGCTCGATGGTTCGAAGCGCGGTGAGCTGGAGATCGAAAATTTCTCAGCGGACGCGATCGCCATTACCTTCAAGGGATTCAGCGCGCATCCGGGATACGCCAAAGGGCGCATGGTGAGCGCAATCAAGCTGGCGTCGGAATTCGTCCACCGCCTTCCACGCCACGAGCTTTCGCCAGAGACGACGGAGGGGTACGAAGGATACGTGCATCCTCATGGCATCCAGGGTGGCGTCGAGCGCGCCACCGTCAAGATGCTGCTGCGCGATTTCACGACAAACGGGCTCGACGACAAAGCCCGCATGTTGACCGATCTCGCGCACGAGATCGTGCGTCCGTTTCCCTCCGCGTCGGTCGAGATCGAACGCCGCGAATCGTATCGCAATATGAAGGAGGTGCTCGATCGGTATCCCGACGTGATCGAACACGCGAAGACCGCGATGACGCGGGCGGGCCTGAAGCCATTCCTCAGGCAGATCCGTGGCGGCACCGACGGCGCCCGCCTCTCGTTCATGGGGCTGCCGACGCCCAATCTCTTCGCCGGCGAGCACAACATCCATTCACGCCTGGAGTGGACGTCTGTTCAGGACATGGACAAGGCCGTTGAGGTGATCGTCGAACTCTGTCGCAGTTGGGCCACGACATGACATCACGCAGCATCGAGCGCGCCTTCGCAGCCTGGCAGGCGAGGCCGCACTCAGCGCGACCACTGGTACTGATGAATTTCGACGGGGCGCTGGCCGAGTTCCATCCCGACCCGAGTGCCGTCGCGTTGCCACCATCACGGCAAATTCTGCTGCAGACGCTTGGCAAGCGGGCCGACCTCTCGGCCGGCATCGTCAGCGGCCGCCGCCTTGCGGATGTCCGCGGCCGGATACCGACTGTGCCGTCCATGTTCCTGGCTGGCCTGCATGGCCTGGAGATCGAGGGACCGGGACTGCGCTTCGCGCACAACGCTGTAGCCCTGGCGGCGCCGGGCCTCAGCCTGCTGGCGAAGGATCTGCGGCGCGCGGTGAAGCCGCTTGCGGGCGTGTTCGTTGAGGACAAGACCTACTCGGTCGTCCTGCATGTACGCGGTGCGTCGAAAGCCGATCGCCTGCACGCCATCACGCGCTTCAACGCCCTGTCAGCGCCGTTCCTGAGTGAGGGAACCGTCCGCCTCCAGCCTGGCGACAGTGTTCTCGAGTTGCTGCCCAACGTGGACTGGGCCAAAGGCGACGCCGTCCGCGCGATCGTGCGCCACGTCGAGGCCGACACGAAGGAAACGGCGTGGCCGGTCTACATCGGGGATGATGAGACCGATGAGGATGCGTTCGAGGAAATCGGCGCGAGCGGTTTGACAATCGCCGTCGGCAAACGTCCCGCAGCCGCTGCGTTTCGGATCGACGATCAAGCCGCGGCGGAGTGTTTCCTGAAAGCGATCCTCGCGACGGAGTAACGGGAGTTTATTTCAGCTCGTCATACACCGCTGCCACGTTCATCCGGATCCGTGCGGCGCCGCCCGGCAGATTCGCATAGGCAGGAACGGTGATTTCGTCCATCGCCTGCTCGCGGCTCTTCCCTGCCGCAATCGCCTGCCGCACGCTCGCGTGCATGTTGGTGAAGTACATCCTGAAGCGCCGAACGTCGGCCGCCGTCGCGATCGCACCATGGCCCGGCACCATCATGGCGTTCTCGCCAACGAGCTGGATGCCGCGATCCAGGAACTGCAGCCATTCCAAGGTGCTCGCGCCGCCGGCGACGTCGATGACCGGCACCCAGTTGTTGATGAAGGCGTCGCCCCACAGCGCGATGTTTGCGTTCTTGAAGTGCACGAGCGTATCGCCGTCGGTATGCGCGCGGGCAGGGTGGTACAGATGAATCTCCTCGCCGCCCAGGTGAAAGATCAACTCGCCATCGTAGGTGACGGCGGGCGCCGCCTTCACGGGATCGAAGTCGAGCGTTTCCTTGGAATTCTTATAGCCCTCCAGGATCCTGTTCCGCACGTTCCTCTGGGCGTAGATCGTGCCGAGCTTTGCGAACACCGGATTGCCGCCGGCGTGATCGCCGTGATGGTGCGTGTTCACGATGAATCGAATGGGCTGGACGGTCAGCTTTCTGATCTCAGCAACGACGGCCTCGGCCAGCGCGACGGTCTGTCCGTTGCGCTCCTGCCGGTAATAGTTGTCATCGACGACAAGGACCCCCTCGTCGGTGATGAACACACCGATGTTGCCGCCGACCTGGCTCATGTCGGGTCCGGATGGCGCGATGATCGACAGTTTGTCGGTGAGCTTGTGAACCGTGAACAGATTCGGCGGCATCGGTGGCCGCAGCTGCGGCTGTGCGGCACTCTTTTCGTGCAGCAGAAATCCAAGGACGCCGAGCATGCCGACAACCCACACCGCCCTGAGTGCATTGCGCATCGCGGCCTCCTGTGAAGGCGCTCAATATAACACCTTCGGAGTCGGCAGTCGGCAGTCGGCAGTCGGCAGTCGGCAGTCGGCAGTCGGAAGTCTCAGTCGGAAGTCTCAGTCTTCACTTCTTCAGTCTTCAGTCTTCGGTCGGCGGTCGGCGGTCTCAGTCAACAGTCGGCAGTCTCAGCAAAGATTGACTGATCGTTGACCGCAGACTGGCGACTGGCGACTGACGACTGACGACTGGCGACTGGCGACTGCCGACTACCGACTACCAACCGCACTGCTTGCGCTATGCTTCTCCGGGTATGAACGTCCGCGCCCTCCTGGGCCTCCTGGCTGTCGTCGCCTTCATCATCCTGCCCAATCTTGTCGAGTTTCTGATTGAATGGCTGTGGTTCGGCGCCGTGGGATATCGGCAGGTCTACGTGACCAGCCTGCGCTCACAGGCCTCGCTCTTCACCTTCATCCTGGGCTTCGCGTTTCTCACGCTCTACGGCAACCTGTGGGTCGCGGTCTCTTCCATCGCCAGCCCCTATATCGTCATCGGCACCGGCGCAGCGGGCACGGTGCAGCCGTCGATGATCCGGCGCGAGCAGATTCGCAAGATCGTCGGCATTGGCTCGCTGGTCGTGTCGCTCATGATCAGCCTCGCCGGCAGCAGCGAGTGGATGCGATGGCTCCAGTTCCGGAACGGCGTGCCGTTCGGCATCAACGACCCCATCCTCGGGCACGACATCGGCTTTTATGTGTTTCGCCTGCCGCTGCTGGACCTGATCCAGCAAATCGGCGTGGCCGTCGTCGTCCTGGCGCTGATCGGTTCTGCTGCCGCATACACGCTGGCGGGCGCGCTCAACTTCACGAAACGCGGCGGCGTCTCCGTGGTGCGAAAGGCGCGGCTCCACCTGGGGCTGCTGGTCGCAGCGCTCTTCCTGCTGTTCGCCGCGAGTGCATACCTCGAGGTCCCGCATCTGCTCACCGATGTCACCGGGCCCGGCATCGTGCCAGGCGCCTCGTATACAGACGTCATGGCGCGGATACCTGCGGCACGCGTGCTGATGGTTGTCGCCCTGCTGTGCGCTCTCCTCGCGGCATATCACGCGCTCTCGTCCGCGGTCTGGCCCGTACCGCTCGCCATCGGGCTGTATCTCGTGACGTCGATTGGGGGGTCGCTGTACGCCGCCGGCATTCAGCGCTTTGTCGTCTCGCCCAACGAACAGGCGGCAGAGACGCCCTACATGACGCACAACATCGCGGCCACACGGCAGGGATTCAATCTTGCCAGCGTGCGGACGCGCAACTTCACGGGTGACGCGGAGCTGACGCGCGACGACATCGACCGCAACGCCGACACGATCAAGAACGTGCGCCTCTGGGATCACCAGCCGCTGCTCGAGACCTTCGGTCAGATTCAGGAGCTGCGCACCTACTACGACTTCGCGTCGGTCGACAACGACCGCTACACCATCAACGGCGAGCTGCGTCAGGTGATGCTCTCGGCCCGCGAGCTGAATGCCGAGAGCCTTCCGAATCGCACCTGGATCAACGAGCACCTCACCTTCACGCATGGCTACGGCATCACGCTGGGTCCGGTGAATGATGTGACGACGGAGGGGTTGCCGATTCTGTTCGTCAAAGACATTCCGCCGCAGTCGTCTGTGGCGAGCAGCATCGACGTCAAGGAGCCGAGCATCTACTTCGGCGAGGTCACCAACAACTACGTGCTGGTGAACACGAACGCAAAAGAGTTTCATTACTCGAAGGCAGAGGGGGAAGAAAACGTCGAGACGGTATACAGCGGCGCCGACGGCGTGCGCATCGGCGGCCTCGCACGCCGGCTGCTGTTCAGCATCGGCTTCCAGTCCCTGCAGATTCTGTTCAGCAACGACATCACGGCCGACAGCCGCGTGCTGTACCACCGGAACATCACCGACCGCGTCACCACGATCGCTCCGTTTCTGAGATACGACGAAGACCCGTACCTCGTGGTGTCGGAGGACGGACGGCTGTTCTGGATTCGCGACGCGTACACGACCACGACGCGGTATCCCTATTCCGCGCCATCGGCCGGAGGCATCAACTACATCCGCAACTCCGTGAAGGTCGTCACCGATGCCTACAACGGCACGACCGAGTTTTACGTGTCCGATCCCCGCGATCCGCTCGTCCAGACGCTCGCCCGCGCGTATCCGGGATTGCTGCGCCCGCTCGACTCGATGCGCGCCGACCTGCGCCAGCACCTGCGGTACCCGGAAACGATTTTTGCAATTCAGGCAGCGATGTTCTCGACCTACCACATGACGAATCCTGTCGTCTTCTACAACAAGGAAGACCAGTGGGAGATTCCCGCGATCGACATCGACGGTAATCCGCAGCGTATGCAGCCGTACTACACGATCATGCGACTCCCTGGCGAAGCGCAGGCCGAGTTCATTCAGATGCTCCCGTTCACTCCCGCGCGGAAGGACAACCTGGCTGCGTGGATGGCTGCGCACTCCGATCCCGAGCGATATGGGCAGCTCGAAGTATTCGAATTCCCGCGGCAGACGATCGTCTACGGGCCGCGCCAGATCATCGCGCGCATCAACCAGGACCAGGTCATTTCGCCGCAGATCACGCTGTGGAATCAGCAGGGCTCGCAGGTGATTCAAGGCACGCTGCTCGTGATTCCGGTGGGCGAGGCGCTGTTGTACGTTCGGCCCCTGTATCTGCGCGCGTCCGGCGGCAGGATTCCTGCACTGAACCGCGTCATCGTGGCGTACAAGGATCAGATCGTCATGGAGCCGACGCTGGACGCCTCCCTGGCGCGTATCTTCGGCGGTGGCGGCGCGGGCGCGCGGCGGCCGGCAGGCACGACGTCGACCTCGGTCGAGCCTGCCACTCCGCCGACGCCACAGTCCGCGGCCGCGACGCGCGCCGATGCCGCTCTCGTGGAGCGGGCACGCCAGCACTACGAACGCGCGATGCAGGCGCAGCGCGACGGCAATTGGGCGCTCTACGGTGAGGAGATCAAGCTGCTGGGCGACACGCTGCGAGGGATGTCACGATGACGGTGCCTCCCGTAAGCGCCGGCTCCATCCTGTGGAGCAACTGGCAGAAACGATCGCGCATCGATCAGCTGCCACCCGAATACCGTCCGGTCGATCGTGCGGCCGCCTATTCGGCTCAACGAGAGATCGTCGCCTTCTCAGGCCAGGACATCGTCGGCTGGAAGATCGCGGCGACGAGCGTGGCGGGCCAGCAACACATCGGCGTTGACGGTCCACTCGCCGGCCCGCTGCTCGCCAACCGTGTCCTCCCTTCCGGAGCAACGGTACCGCTGGACGGAAACGCCATGATGGTGGGCGAGGCGGAGTTCGCGTTCACGTTCGCGCGCGCCCTGCCGACGCGCGGCAACCCGTATACGCAGGAAGAAGTGATGTCGGCGGTGGAGTCGCTCCACCCCGCAATCGAAGTTCCTGACTCGCGGTACCATGACTTTGCCAAAGTGGGGGCGTACCAGCTGATCGCGGACACGGCATGCGCAGACTGGTTCATCCTCGGCCCGCCCACGGCTGTCGACTGGCGCTCGCGCGATTTCGTCACGCATGCGGTTGCCGTCTATCGCGGCAGTCAAAAGGTGGCGATCGGCAGCGGCGCCAATGTGCTGGGCGATCCCCGCGTCGCGCTCACCTGGCTCATCAACGAGCTTCGCACTTACGGGGACGGCATCGCCGCCGGCCAGTTCGTCACGACCGGCACATGCGTCGTGCCCGTGCCGATACAGCGTGGCGAGATCTTTCGCGCAGACTTCGGCGACTTCGGGACGGTGGAGGCGGAGCTTCGCTAGGCAAATAGGCAATAGGCGGTAGGCGGTAGGCGGTAGGCGGTAGGCGGGTGCGTCGAGGTCAGTGCACTCTCGTCGCGCGCTCGCGGCAGAAGCGAATGAGATCCTGCGGCTTTGGCGCAGGCGCGCCGAGCTGGCGCAGCATCGTCGTCACCTGTCCGCGGTGAAACGTGGCGTGGTTCACGACATGCTGCAGCATCTGCGAAAAGGCAGATTCCATCTCCTGCCCGTCGAACGTGCGGTACCGCAACACGCGATCCAGCTGATTCGCCGAAGCGAGGGAATCGACGAGCAGGCGCACCTTCTGTTCCTGCGAGCGCCACGCGGCGCGAATCGTCGCCACGTCTGGAAACGCCGACACCTCAGGAAATGCCGTCGGCGAGCTGCTCACCCATCGGAGGTACCAGTTCCACTCGGCGCCGTATATGTGCACGACCGTGGCGCGCACAGAGGTGAAGCTGCTCGCGAGATCCTTCACGTACTGCTCGGGTGTGAGTACGTCCAACGCTTCGAGCATGCGGTCGCGTGCCCAGTAGTGATAGTCGATCAGCATGACGGCGTCCTCGCGTGTCATCGGGCGGCCTTTCGTCCTGCCGCTGCGCCAATAGCCGCAGGAATCGTGCAGAACGCGCCGACGATGGCGAATACGATGAGACCGAGTGGCAGAAGGCCCGCACCGGCGCCTGCATAAATACCTTGTCCGAACATCACGATCGCCTGCGCAGCAAAAGGAAAGAACGCCCAGCGCCAGAATCGCTCGGGGACGAAGTAGGACACGACTCCGGCCAACAGTCCGATCACCGGCAGCGCGGCAAAATACAACTCGCTGTCCCAGGCCTCGCGCCGACCGCCGAACATCGCCACGGCGATCCACGCCGCCGCACCCGCGGCCAGCGTGACAATCGACGCCCACACCGGCTGGAACATTCCGGCTCCCACTTTCTACTTACTACTTTCTACTTTCTACTTCTTACTTTTTATTGACAGGTGCCATCCGCTTCGCCGGCGCATTGGCGAAGAACTCGTCGTGCACAGCCTTGACGCCGCGATCGATGTCATCCAGCCCAATCACGCACGACATCGTCATCTCCGATGAACTGATGCAGTCGACGTTGATTCGTTCCTTGGCGAGCGCCGCGAACATCCTGCCCGACAGGCCCGGAGTGGCGGCCAGGCGCGAGCCGATGATCGCGATGGTCGCGAAGCCCTTGTCGACCGATCCTTCCCTCGCAAGCCCCTTCTGCTTCCACTCGGTGACGAGCTTGCGTGCGGCCTCGGCGAACTCATCTTCGATGATGAACGTGATGCCTGCCCGATGATCCGCGGCCGCGCTCTGGATAATCAGGCGGATGTTGATGTCCCTGTCGGACACGTCCTTGAAGATCTGTGCCGCCACGCCCGGCTCATCAGGGACGTTCAACAGCGTTACCTTCGCAATCTTCTTGTCGCTCGTCACGCCGACGATTTCTGCCTCTTCCATCGTGCTGGCTCCTTCACGAATCCACGTTCCCTCTTTGAGATGAAAGCTCGAGCGGATGTGGATGGGAATGTCGTAGGACATGCAAATCTCGGCCGCGCGAGGATGCAGCACCTTCGCCCCGCTCGACGCCATCTCGATTGCGGCCTCGTAGCTCAGCTCCGGCCAGAATCGCGCATCGGGAACGATGTTCGGGTCGGCCGACAGGACCCCGTCGACGTCGGTGCAGATCTCGCAGACGGACGCGTGGAGCGCGGCGGCCACGGCCGCGCCTGTGATGTCGCCACCGCCCCGCCCGAGTGTTGTCACCTCGTCATTGGCGGTCACGCCCTGGAAGCCGGCGACGATGACGACCTTGCCCTTCCCGAGCTCCTCGACGATGCGCGCCGTGTCGATCGACTGGATGCGCGCGCGGTTGAACGAGCCGTCCGTGCGGATGTTGCACTGCGCGCCGGTGAGGGCTACGGCCGGCACTCCCTTGTCCTGCAGCGCGAGCGCAAGCGTCGCGACCGCCACCTGCTCGCCCGACGCGAGCAGTAAATCGTAGTCGCGGCCGTGCGGGTTCTTCGACACCTGCCTGGCGAGCGCGACGAGCAGATCGGTGGTCTTGCCCATGGCAGAGACCGCTACCACGATATGCGGGTGCGTCTCGAGGTACGTCTTGACCCGCTCGGCAATGGCGAGAATCTTTTCGGCGGTGGCCACAGAGCTTCCGCCATACTTCTGCACGACGATCGGACCTAGGGACATGAAATGATCCTGAAAGTGGAAAGTTAAAAGTAGAAAGTGGAAAGTAGATTCACAATGCCTTTTTACTTTTCACTTGTCACTTTTTACTTACAGCGAAGGTTCCCTCGCCCTCCATGAACGCGTCGAATTCGCTCAGCGCGCGGCCCAGCTGCACCGGCACTTTCACGCGAGGCGTCATCACTTCGGCCGTCTTGTAGCCGTTGCCCGTGATGCAGACGACGATCGACTCGTCTCGAGGGATCGAGCCGTTCTCGATCAGCTTCATCGCACACGCGAGCGTGGTGCCGCCCGCGGGCTCGGTGAAGATCCCTTCCGTCTGCGCGATCAACTGCACGGCGTCGAGGATCTCGCTGTCGGTCGCCATGGCGCCGGAACCGCCGCTGGAACGGACGGCGGTGAGCACCTGAAACCCGTCGGCGGGATTGCCAATCGCAATCGATCTCGCGATCGTGTTTGGTTTGACCGGGTCGGGAAACTCGAGGCCCTCCTCGAGCGCTTTGATGACCGGCGCACAGCCCGACGCTTGCGCGGCGTGGATCGCCGGCACATCTCCGTCGACCAGGCCGACTTCCTTGAGCTCGCGGAAGGCGCGCGCGATGCGCGGCAGCAGCGTCCCTCCGGCCACAGGTGAGATCACGTGTCGAGGAAACGTCCAGCCGAGCTGCTCGGCAATTTCGAAGCCGTAGGTCTTCGCGCCTTCCGCGTAGTAACTGCGCAGGTTGATGTTCGCGAAGCCCCAGCCGTATTTCTCCGCAATCTGCGTGCACAGCCGGTTCACGTCATCGTAGTTGCCTTTGATGGCAACCACCTGCGGGTTGTACACGCTCGATCCGAGAATCTTGCTTGCTTCGAGATCGTTCGGAATGAAGACATAGCACTGCAGGCCAAGGCGTGCCGCGTGCGCCGACACGCTATTGGCCAGATTGCCGGTCGAGGCGCAGCCGAACGTCTTGAATCCCAGCTCGACGGCGCGCGTCGCCGCGACAGCGACGACGCGGTCCTTGTACGAGAAGGTCGGATGATTGACGGAATCGTCCTTGAGGTACAGCTCGCGGACGCCCAGCGCCTTCGCGAGCCGATCGGCCTTTACGAGCGGGGTGAATCCGGAATAGAGGCCTGTGCGCGGTTCGCCGTCGATCGGCAACAGCTCGCGGTATCGCCACAGGTTCTTCGCGCGCGATTCGATCTTCGCGCGGGTCATGTCGTGCCTGACCTTGTCGTAGTCGTAAATGACTTCGAGCGGTCCGAGGCATTTGTCGCAGACCCACAGCGCCTGTGCGGGAAACATCGCCTTGCACAGGTGACACTGCAGTCCTATTACGTAAGCCATATATCCTTCGTCATTGGTCCGGCTTTAGCCGGACCCCAAGATCGGCAACGTGATCGGGCGCCGGACGTGAAACGGCAGCGCATTGATCTCGGCCAGCGCCGCCTCCAGCACCGATACCTGGCACGCCTCGATCGTCATCACGAACGGCAACTCCGCCTTGTCATGGCCGGGGAGCTGCAGCACCGCGTCGATGTTGATCCCATGAGCCGACAGCAGTGCCGCCAGGGAAGCAATGATACCCGGACGGTCGGCTACGGTGAAACGCACGTAGTGCGGAGCCGTGAAGTCGACGCTGACCTCGACCCGCCCCTCCAGCTTCTGAGGCGAATGCACTTCCGCGCCCAGACCAGCCCGCGCTATCGACATCAGATCGGAGACGACAGCCACGGCCGTTGGATCGCCGCCGGCGCCAAAGCCGGAGTATGTTGTTTCGCCGCCGAATTCACCATTGACGCTCACCAGGTTCTGGCTTCCCTGTGCGCGGGCGAGAGGCGACGCCAAGGGCACGAGCGCCGGCCGCACCGACGCAAACAACGGCATGTCGCGGCCTGGCGCGCGTTCCGCCCACGAAATCTGGCGGATCGTGCAGTCGAGCTTTCGCGCGTACGTAAAATCGACCCGATCGATCGACGCAATGGAACGACACGGGATGTGGTCGGGATCGACCTGGCAGCCCAGGCCGACGGCAATCAAGATGGCGATCTTCGCGCGCGCATCGTAGCCGTCGACGTCAGCGGATGGATCCGCCTCCGCATATCCAAGCGCCTGCGCCTCTTTGAGCGCATCCGCAAATGACAGCCCGGCACTGTCCATCCGGGTCAGGATGTAGTTGCAGGTGCCGTTCAGAATGCCGGCCACGCGCAGCAGCCGATCGCCTGCCAGCCCTTCCCTGACAGCACGAACGATGGGGATGCCGCCGGCGACCGACGCCTCGAACAGCAGCTCCCGTTTGTGGCGCCGCGCGAGCGCAAGCAGCTCCACACCGCGGGTGGAAATGAGCTGCTTGTTCGCGGTCACGACCGACTTACCTGCTTTGAGCGACCGCTCGATGAGATCGCCGGCAGGCTCGAGACCGCCCATCAGTTCGACGATGATGTCCACGTTCGACGCGACGACATTGTCGATGCTGTCGGTCCAATCAACGCCGGCCGGCACCCAGTCGACCCTCTTGCGTTCGACGCTGCGATTGCAGACGGCCGTCAGCTCCAGGGACGGGTGAATCCCGCTCGACAACACCTTTGCGACCGACCGGCCGACCGTGCCGAAGCCGACGATGGCGACCTTGAGAGGAGCTCTACCGTTGGCGGCTGTCGCCCCGCTTTCCACGCCCGTGTCTACTTGCTGCGCACCCATGCTCTGTTCGTTGTTCGCTTTTCGTTCTTCGTTCCCTAGCCTTGTTGGCCGGGTTTAATCGTGACAGGGTCAAGGAACGGCATCATGCCTCTCAACTGCGCACCGACCTGCTCGATCTGATGGTCCTGCTCCGCCGAGCGTGTCTTGTTGAACTGCGGGCGGCCTGTCTGGTTTTCGTTGATCCAGTTCTTCGCAAATGTGCCGTCCTTGATTTCGTCGAGCAGCCTCTGCATCGCCTTCTTGGTTTCTTCGGTGACGATGCGCGGGCCCGCGACGTAGTCACCCTGCTCCGCGGTATCGCTGACCGAGTAGCGCATGTAGTTGATCCCGCCGCGATACATCAGATCGACGATGAGCTTCAGCTCATGGAGACACTCGAAGTATGCGACCTCGGGTTGATATCCGGCGCGCACCAGCGTCTCGAAGCCGGCTTTGACGAGCGCGCTCGTGCCGCCGCACAGAATCGCCTGCTCGCCAAACAGATCCGTTTCGGTCTCCTCGGTGAACGTCGTCTCGATCACTCCCGCGCGCGTCACGCCGATGCCCTTGGCGTACGACAACGCGAGCGCTTTCGCCTTGCCGGTCGCATCCTGCTCGACGGCGATGAGTGCCGGCGTCCCGCCCCCCTCGACATACAGTTCGCGGACGCGGTGGCCCGGCGCCTTCGGCGCGATCATCGTCACGTCGATGACCTTCGACGGCTTGACCGTGCCGAACCTGATGTTGAACCCGTGCGCGAACATCAGCATCTTGCCGTTGGTCATGTGCGGCTCGATCTCCGCGTACACAGCCGGCGCCGTGGTGTCGGGTACGAGGATCATGACAACGTCGGCCCATTTCGCGGCCTCGGCGGGTGTGGTGACCGACAACCCGTGTGCCTCGGCCTTGGCTTTCGACTTGCTGTTCGCCGCGAGCCCCACCTTGACCTGCACGCCGCTGTCCTTCAGGTTGAGCGCGTGTGCATGCCCCTGTGATCCGTAGCCGATGATGGCCACCTTCTTCGCCCGAATGAGGTCGAGATCCGCATCGCCGTCGTAGTACATCGTCGCTGCCATTGATTGTCCTTTTGCTATCTCGATGCAAAGGCGCAAAGGCGCAGAGAACTCTTTTCGAAAAGAAATTCCTCTGCGTCTCTGCGTCTCTGCGTCAAGGTACTAAACAGAGTGAAATACGTTGTGATCGTCTTCGGCTGCCCGCACGCCTGACTGATCCGCGGTGGCGCTGCGAAGGCCGCGCGACATGGCCACGCGGCCCGTACGCACCATCTCGAGCACACCGTAGGGCCGCAGCACTTCGAGCAGGCCGTCGATCTTATCCTCGGTGCCGGTAATCTCGATGATGAGCGAATCAGGCGCCACGTCCACGACCCGCGCGCGGAACACGTCGACGAGCTGCATGATGTGCGTGCGCGATTCAGCGGTCGCCGCCACCTTGATCATCGCCAGGTCGCGGAACACTGCGGCGTTGAGCGTGATCTTCTCGACGCGCAGCACGTTGACGAGCTTGTACAAATGCGCCTCGATTCGGCGCGACCCCAGCTCGTCGGTATCGACGACGATCGTCATGCGCGAGACGCCGGCACGATCGGTGTGCCCGACGGTGAGCGATTCGATATTGAACGCCCGACGCCGGAACAGCGACGACACGCGCGTCAGCACGCCCGGCTTGTCTTCTACATGAATGGCAAATGTCGTAATCATTATTTCCTCGTCTCGGCTCGCTCCCGCTCGCCGAGCAACCACCTCGAGCTCGTCCGTCAAAGACTCGCTCTCGGCGCTGTTAGTTACAGCACGTCGGCGCCGGTTTCGATGATCGGTGACGGACTGGGACGTCGAATCATGGCGTCGAGGTCTGCACCCGCGGGCACCATCGGATACACGGTGTCTTCCTGTTCCACCACGAAGTCGATGACGACAGTCTTGCGATTCTTCCGGGCCGCTTCGACAGCCGGAATCACTTCCGTGCGCTTCGTCACGGTCGCCGCCGGCAGGCCGAACGCCTCGGCAAGCTTCTGGAAATTCGGATTCACCAGCGGGGTTGCCGCGTAGCGCCGCTCATAGAAGAATTCCTGCCACTGGCGCACCATCCCGAGGTACCCGTTGTTGATGATGGCCACGTTGATGTCGATGCTTTCCTGCACGATCGTCGCAAGCTCGCACATCGTCATCTGGAACCCGCCGTCGCCGACGACCACCCACACTTCCTTGTCGGGGCACGCGAGCTTGGCGCCGATCGCCGCCGGCAGTGCGAAGCCCATGGTGCCGAGACCGCCCGAGGTAATCAGCGTGCGCGGCTTGTCGTGGTGGTAGTACTGCGCTTCCCACATCTGGTGCTGGCCGACGTCGGTCACGATGATGGCGTCGCCGTTGGTCGTGCGCCAGAGATCGTTGATGACGTGCGCCGCATACAGATGCCCGCTGTCGGGCAGATTCTGAATGTCGCGGACCGCCGAGTCCCCTTTCAGCTCCTTGATGTGCGCGAGCCACTTGCTGCGATCGCCGCCCTTCACGCCGGGCATCAGCACTTCCAGCGCTTCCCGCAGGTCGCCCACGATGCCCACGTCGACGCGGACGTTCTTGTTGATCTCGGCGGCGTCGATATCGATGTGAATCTTCTTCGCGTTCTGCGCGTAGGTCTTCAGGTTGCCCGTCACGCGATCGTCGAAGCGCATGCCGAACGCGAGCAGGAGGTCGGCCTGCTGAATCGCCGAGTTCACCCACGCTTCGCCGTGCATCCCCATCATGCCGAGGCTGAGCGGATGTGATGCCGGAAACCCGCCGATGCCGAGCAGCGTCTGCGACGCCGGAATGTTCGCTTTCTCCGCAAACGCCCGGACGATGTCCATAGCGCCGGAGAGGATGATGCCGTGGCCGGCGAGAATCAGCGGCCGCTCGGCGGCGTTGATGAGCTCGAGTGCCCGCTGAAACTCCTCCGGGCGAGCGCTCCAGTCGGGGCGAAACTCCGGCTTCTTCGGGGTGGCGGCGTCCCAGTCGAACTCGCACGACGACTGCTGCGCGTCTTTCGTGATGTCGATGTGGACAGGACCGGGCCGGCCCGACGACGCAATCTCGAAGGCCTCGCGGAACGTCGGCGCGATGTCGTCCGCGCGCGTCACCAGATAGTTGTGCTTGGTAATCGGCAGCGTCACGCCGGTGACGTCCGATTCCTGGAACGCATCAGAGCCGACGAGCTTGCTGCCCACCTGGCCCGTGATGCAGACGATTGGCGAGCTGTCCATCATCGCGGTCGCGATGCCGGTCACCATGTTCGTCGCGCCCGGCCCTGACGTCGCAATCGCGACGCCCACCTTGCCGCTCGCGCGCGCGTAGCCGTCGGCCATATGCGTCGCCCCCTGCTCGTGGCGGACCAGCACGTGGCGGATCGGATAGTCGAGCATGGCGTCATAGGTCGGAAGAATGGCGCCGCCGGGATAACCGAAGATGTCCGTCACCCCCTGGCGAACGAGACATTCCCACACGATCTGCGCTCCTGTGCGTTTCATTGCTGTCCTCATTTATTTAGTTCGCATGGGGCCCCACCCCCATGCGCGTGCCGTTCATTCTTTAGTTCGCGCGGGGCCCCACCCCCGCGCGCTGCCGTCGCTGACGCTCCGGATCTTGATACGATCACCTTGCTGCTTAGTGAGCGCTACTGGCTACTGGCTACTGGCTACTGGCTACTGGCTACTGGCTTGCATCGCCTACCACCTACCACCTACCACCTAGCTAGTGACCGCCCCCAGCGAAGCCGACGACACCAATTTCGCGTATTTCGCCATGACGCCGGTCTGAAATCTCGCCGCGGGCGCTTTCCAGCTGGACATCCGCTTCGATAATTCGTCGTCGCTCAACTCGACCCGCAATTGCCGATTCGGAATGTCGAAGACGATCGTGTCGCCGTCTCGGACGGCGGCGATGGGTCCGCCCACGGCCGCCTCGGGTGCTACGTGTCCTGCCATGAGTCCGTGCGTGGCTCCGGAAAACCGGCCGTCCGTGAGCAGCGCGACCTGTTCTCCCAGCCCCTGTCCTTGCAGCGCGCCGGTGACCGCCAGCATCTCGCGCATCCCTGGCCCGCCTTTGGGTCCTTCGTAGCGGATCACAAGGATGTCGCCGGCTTTGATACGGTTGTTGTCGACAGCGTCGAACGCGGCTTCTTCCGTATCGAACACCCGCGCCGTTCCGCGAAACGTAAGCACCTTCTTGCCGGCGATCTTCACGACCGCGCCTTCGGGTGCGAGGTTGCCGCGTAAAATCGCGAGACCGCCGTTCGGGCTCATCGGATTCGACAACGGACGGATGACTTCCTGATCCTTCGGCTCGTTCACCGCGTCCGCTTCTTCGCCGATCGTCTTGCCGGTCACCGTCATCGCCGAGCTCTTGAGGATGCCGGCGTCCTTGAGCCGCTTTGCAACGAGCCGCGCGCCACCTGCCCTGTACATATCGGTCGCCACAAATCGACCGCTCGGCTTCAGGTCGGCAAGCAACGGCACCTTCGCGCTGATGCGATCGAAGTCATCGATGCTCAGCTCGAGACCCGCCTCGCGGGCAATGGCCAGCAGGTGCAGTACCGCGTTGGTCGATCCGCCGGTGGCCGCCACCGACGCGATGGCGTTGTCGATCGCGTCACGCGTGATGAGCTGCCGGGGCCGGACGTTGCGCCTCAACAGGTCCATGACCAGCGCTCCCGCCTCACGCCCGATGCGTTGCTTTTCCGGATCGAGCGCCGGCACATCGTTGAACCCCATCGCCGAGATGCCGAGAAACTCGCCCACCGTCGACATCGTGTTCGCCGTGAACTGCCCGCCGCACGCGCCGGCGCCGGGACAGGCCTGGTTCTCGACGCTCAGCAGGTCGGCGTCCGACATGCGCCCCGCTGCGTGCGCGCCGACGGCCTCGAAAACATCCTGAATGGTGATGTTCCGCCCGTGAAACTCACCTGGCGCGATCGATCCGCCGTAGAGCATCACGCCGGGAATATCGAGGCGCGCGAGCGCCATGATGGTGCCCGGAATGGTCTTGTCGCAGCCCGACAGCGCGATGAGACCGTCGAACAGGTTGCCGCGCGCCACCAGCTCGATCGAGTCGGCGATCAGATCGCGGCTGATGAGCGAGGTCTTCATCCCCTGGCTGCCCATCGTGATGCCGTCGGAGATCGACACGGTGTTGAATTCCATCGGCGTGCCGCCGGCCTTGCGGATGCCGTCTTTCACGAACTCGGCAAGCGTTCGCAGGTGGTAATTGCACGGACCGATCTCGATCCAGGTATTCGCCACACCGATGATCGGCTTGCGCAAATCGGCGTCCGTGAAACCCACCGCCTTGAGCATCGCCCTCGCGGGCGCGCGGCTCGGGCCGTCGGTGATGGCGCCGCTGCGGGGCTTCATCGGATCGCTCACTGTTTTTCCTTCCACGACGAATAGGAACCGAGCGTGCGCATCGACTTGGCGAACTCGGCGAGATGAACGAGCGCGCGCGTGCACTGCAGATCCTGCCGCGGCACCGCGATGTCGGCGTAAAACAGGTACTCGAACGCCCGGCCCCGAACGGGCCTCGACTCGAGCTTCGTCAGGTCGATATCGCGCAGCGCGAACACGCTGAGTGCCTTGAACAGCGCGCCCGGCGAATTCGGCAGCGTAAACACGATCATCGTTTTGTCGGCCGTCTCCGGATCCGCCGCCCCTCTGCTGATAACGATGAATCGTGTGATGTTCTCCTTGAAATCCTGGATCCCTTCGGCCAGCGATGCCAGATTGAACACTTCAGCCGCGCGCGCCGACGCGATCGCGGCAGCGTCCTTCAGTTCCTTGTCCCGGATCATCTTGGCGCTGCCCGCCGTATCGTAGGTCGCAACGATCTCAACACCCTTCAGGCTCGACAGGAACCCTTCGCACTGCGCGAGCCCCTGGGGATGCGAGTACACCTTCCTGATGTCCTCGAGCCGCGTCCCCGGAAATGCGAGCAGGTTGTGCGACACCTGGAGCAGTACCTCAGACACGACCGGCAGCTCGTGCTCGAGCAACAGGTCGTAGTTCCGATGGATGCTGCCGCCTATCGAGTTTTCGATCGGCAGAATGCCGTGCGTCGTCCTGTTGCCCTCGACGGCGGCGAACACATCGTCGAAGCTCTGGCACGGCACAGTCGTCGCGTTCGGACTGAATCGCAGTGCCGCGGCCTCGCTGTACGCGCCCGGTTCGCCTTGATACGCAATTTTCATAATAAAAAAAAAGCCATCACCCGCCTGCTGCGGATGATGGCCTTTGGTAAATGCGCTTTTACACTCGGGCTATGACATCCGCAGCTGTTCGACCGGCATCGTGGTGATGCCGGTCACCGTAACGACGACGGTGAGAAAGGAGCTGAGGATGGGCCGGCGCGTCATGTTCGAGGGGTATTCTGTGGCGCTGGCGTCATAATGTCAAATGAATTTTCATTACGGATTCATAAATTGCATTAATGATTATCGCCGGTTTTACCAGCGTTTCCCGACCAGCGATAAGGTCCGCCTTCTTGACCGCCGGAGCCTTGGCGAAGGCGGTTGGCCGGACCCGTAGCAGCCCCAATCAGGAGAATCGCAGGCGCAGGCGCCTTCTGCAGCCCTGGCAGCTCTCCGAGCGTGGTCTCGATGACCTGTTCATCGGGCCGCGAGGCGCGTGCGACGACGAAGCAGGAGGTCTCGGGGCCGACGCCCGCGTCGATCAGCTGGCGCGCGAGATCGTCTTCGTGACCGCCGGGCATGTAAATGACGGTGGTCGCTCCAAGCTCGGCAATCGCTTTCCAGTTGGGCGGCGGATTGCCTTTACAGCGTTGAGCGGTGAGAAAGACAAGCGCCGATCCCAGCCGGCGATCGGTCAGCGACACGCCGGCCGCCGCGGCGGCGCCACTCGCGGCGGTCACGCCAGGAATGATGACAAAAGAGACGCCGGCCGCGCGGAGCGCGTCCATTTCTTCGCTGGCCCTCCCGAAAATCGCGCCGTCCCCGCCTTTCAAGCGGACGACCGTCTGTCCCGCGGCCCCGTAGGCGCACAATCGGCGATTGATCTCCTGCTGCGTCACCTGACGTTCGTTGTGTCTCTTGCCGACGCACTCGATCCGCGTCGTCGGCGGAACGAGCTCGAGAATCTCCGGCGTCAGGAGATCGTCATGCAGGACGACGTCGGCCTGTCCAAGAATGCGCAGAGCTTTCAACGTCAGCAGTTCCGGATCGCCAGGTCCCGCCCCGACGAGATAGACGATGCCGGCAGAGTGCGACGCCGGCCGCGCGCCGGCGATGTCGTGAAGTTGTCGTTTCCGAAGGTCCGGATCCATGTCGGTCGCAAACAGTTCGCGCCGCGCCTCGCCGAGCTGCTGAACCCACTGCGCGTATTCCGGGCCGAACTGCCGCTCGAGCTCGATGCGGATGCGCTGCGCGAGCGCCGGGCTATGGCCGGCGGTGGAGATGGCGATCTGCAGATCGCCGCGATTGACGACGGCCGGATAGTAAAAATCGCAGTTCTCGATATCGTCGACCGAGTTGACGAGGATGCCGCGGGTCTGGGCCTCGGCGTAGATCGACCGCGCGGTGTCCTTGGGCACCGCCGCGACGACCAGCGTGACGCCGTCCAGATCGCTGGGGTTGAAGACACGGCGATGCCACACAATCGTTCCGTCGGCTGCAAGGGCGCGAATGACGTCCGTCGCCTCCGGCGCAACCACGGTCACCGCGGCACCCGCCGACAACAGGCCTCCGACCTTGGACTCCCCCACGGGGCCGGCTCCCACAAGAAGGACGGGCCGTCCTTCCAGCTTCACGAAAATAGGAAACAGTGACATGACCGTCGACTACGACTGTGACTGACGACTACCGACCGTCGACTTTCGACTGCGATCCGACGTGCAGCCCGCATTCCTTGGTCTCGGGATGCTCCCACCACCACCGACCAGCGCGTTCGTGTTCGCCCGGCTGGACGGCACGCGTGCACGGTGCGCAGCCGATACTCGGATAACCCCGATCATGAAGCGCACTGTAGGGGACATTGTGCTCGCGGATGTACGTCCAGACGTCGTCGTGGCTCCAGTCGACGAGCGGGTTGAATTTCACGAGACTATTGCTCTCGTCCCATTCCACCTTATGAACCGCCGTGCGCGTGACGGATTGCTCGCGCCGAAGGCCGGTGATCCACGCGTCGAGTCCGGATAACGCGCGCCGCAGCGGCTCCATCTTGCGGACACCGCAGCAGAGCTTGCGGTTCTCGACGGAGTGATAGAACAGGTTCATCCCGCGCTCCGCAACCATCTTCTGCACGGCGTCGGGCTGGGGGAACATGACCTCGACCGCCACACCGTATTTCTCACGCGTGGCGTCGATGACGTTGTAGGTCTCCTGGGGAAGCCGACCGGTATCCAGGGTGAAAATGCGCGCCCGTGCGTCTATCTTCACGAGCATGTCGATCAACACCATGTCCTCGGCGCCAAAACTCGAGGAGAGCGCGGACCGCGCACCGAACGTGTCGATCGCGAGGCGCAGCACCTCCTGGGCGGTCATCGGGCCCGCTCGCAGCGCAAGGGTCGTCACGGCTTCCCGGGACATGGCTCCGTTCATCATAAACCTTCACTCTTAAGACCCTGATTTCGGCCTGCAGGGCTCAAATTCAATTTCGGGAGGATTCGCTCGTACGCCTTGAACATCTCGTCCAGCATGCGCGGCACCTTGTTCGAGCGCTGATACACCCAGCCGGTATACCTCACGAGCGGCGTCCCCGCAATGCGCGCACAGAAGAGCTGCCGGCTCCGCACTTCGCGCGCGACGGCCTGATACGGAATGATCGTAATGCCCATCTCGGAGCGCACGAGCGCTTTCAAAATCTCGACGTTCTCGGTTTCCATCACGATGCGCGGCTCGATCCGTTCCTTGATGAAGAACGCATCAACGACCCGGCGCGAGTTCGAGGCCGCTTCGAAGAGCACGAACGGCTGCTGCGCGAGATCCTGCGGCACGATGCGCTTCTTTTTCGCGAGCGGGTGCGAGGGGTGGGCGACCAGCAGCATCTCCTCTTCCATCGCGGGCACCGTGACCAGCTCGGAGTCGGTCACCGGCAAGGTGATGAATCCGAGGTCCGCCGCGCCACTGCGGATTTCCTGCAGCAGACGCTGTGACGGCCCGGTAATCAGTTTCACTTCGATCAGCGAATGCTGGCGGCGGTACTCCTGCAGCAGCATCGGAAACACATACATGCAGACCGTCATGCCGCCCGCCAGACGGATCGTGCCGCCCAGTACCTGCTGGCTGTCGCCGATAACGGTCACGGTTTCCTTGATGTCGCCGAACACGCGATGGCTCAACTGCACCAGGGACTCGCCTGCAGACGTAATGCGCACTTTGCGCCCAATCCGCAGAAAGAGGCTCTCGTTCAGCTCCTCTTCGAGCAACAGAATCTGACGGCTGATCGCGGACTGCGATACGTGCAGCTTCCGTCCTGCGCCGGTGAACGAGCCGGTCTCCGCAACCGCCTGGACGATCTCGAGCTGGCGCAGATCCATTGGTGAGAGATGATATCTGATTTCGGCATGGGTCCGCCTGGTGTCATACCGTCTGTGGATACTGAGATGTAACAGGAGAATAGGAGATCAGGAGGACATCGGTCGAACACGATGACACGATGATCGCGATGACACGAAACGACAAGAGCCTGATACGTAGTGTCCGGCTCCCGCCGTCGCCAAGGCTACGGCGGTTCTCGCCACAACTCGCGGGAATCTCGCGAGCGACTGCGGGCAGCCGGGCCGTGATCCCGGTAGCGCAGGGCTTCAGCCCTGCTGGTGCGCGGCAGCAGCGTCGCCGCCGCATTGCCGGTAGAACGCGAGGTAAGCTCGCATGACGTCGTGTCCGGCTTCCCGCCTTCGCAAGGCTGCGGCGGTTCTCGCCAAAGCTCGCGGGAATCTCGCGAACGACGGCAGATAGCCGGACCGCCGGCGTCGTAGTGCCGACCTTCAGGTCGGCGGCGTACACGATAATGGTAACGAGTAGTGCCAACGAAATTCCGCGCACTCGTGTTCGACCTCGCCGGCGTGCTGCTCGACTTTGGCGGCCCGGAATCGCTGTTCAAGCTTTCTGACGGCCGTGTCAGTGAGGACGAATTCGTTCGCTTCTGGTCGGAGGCGACGTGCGCACACGATCTGCACTGCGGACGCTGCACGCCAGAGGATTTTGCATGGCAGGCTGTTCGCGAGCTGGGACTGCGTGTCACGGGCGAGCGGTTTCTCGCGGAGTTTCGGACATGGCTCCGGGGGCCGTATCCGGGCGTGCTGGAATTGCTCGAAGGGCTACGGCCGCGGTATCGCCTTGCCTGTCTAAGCAATATCGATTCGCTGCACGTTCAGCAGTTCGACGAGGCGCTGCACCTACAGGGCTGGTTCGACGAATGCTTCTACTCGAACGAAATCGGATTGCGAAAACCCGATCCCAAGGTCTACCTACACGTCAGCAAGGCGCTCGACATTCCGCCGAATGAGATCGCGTTCTTCGATGACAGCCTCGAGTGCGTCAACGGCGCGATAGCGGTCGGGATGCATGGACAGCACTGCGTCGGATTCGGGGAGCTACAGATACGGCTGAGTGAGCTCGGAATACTTGGAGGACAAACCGCATATCCCAGGCTGGGCTGAAGCGTGTTTTGCCGCGCCGACTTCTCTCGCTACGGAACCGGTGCTTTCCGGCTTCAGTGATTCAGCGAATCAACCGAATCTGCCCAATCCCGCCCTTCACATCCAGCCGGACCGTGGCCGGCGCCCCGATGCGATCGGGATTCACCCAGACACCATCGCGCTGCTCGAGTCCTTCGATGCTAAGGTCGCCGATCCCTTTTGTCGCCGACGCCGCGATCCCGGCATCCTTCGGCAGGTGGACGACCGTTTCACCGACGCCACCGCGAATTTGGACCGTGTAATCGCGCTTCGGTTCGCCGCGCAGATCCATATTCACTTTGCCGGCGCCGATGCTCATTTCGACGCGGTTCAAATTCATCTTTCCGAGGTCAAGATTCGCCTCACCCGCGCCGAGGTTGGCCGTTACGTCCAGCGGCAGCCCATCGTTCAATTTTACGTCCCAATTGTTGACGGAGTTGCCGAAGCTGCTGCCGCTTGAATTCGGCTGCGACAGCTTCAGCTCGCCCGTCGACGCACCGCCAGCCCGATAGTCGACTATCGGCTTCCAGTCGGCGACGTTATAGAAGAAGTTCCCTTCCATCAGCTTGGACGTTCCACTTGTAACGCGCAGCTCGCCGCTGCCCATGCTCAGCTCGACGCGCACCGACTTCGAATCATCTAAATCAAAGGAGACTGTTTCGTTGCGAGTCTCTCCCGTGGCGACTGACCCGAACCCGCAACCGCCAATCACAGCGGGCATACTCAGAACGAGCACATGCAGCGCGGACCTTCGATCGATCATGCGGCCACCTTTGTCGTGCCGATGTTGTGATAGTCATACGCGGTGGGCGGTCTGCCGGTTTCACAAAAAGACCAGAGGATCAGAAGAATAAGATTCTCCTGATCTTCTTATCTCCTGTTAAAACGGTGGTTCAGGTGCGCTCAGCGAGCAGGTGCTTCGCGAGCGTCGCGTAGTCGTCGACCGCGCGGTTCAGGTCCGCGATCGTGACGTGTTCGTGGTCAGTGTGCGCCACGTGGATCGAGCCGGGCCCATACAGCAGGGGCGTGCCCCAGTTGGAGAGGAACGGGATATCGGTCGTGTAGGGAAACGTGGCGGTCTCGAATCCGGGCACCGTCGGCATGATGACCGGCGGCACGTCGAGAATCTCCTCGACCGTGACGAGCGGCGTGAGCTGCGTCATCAGCGCGCGCAGCCCTTCGACGTCGGCAACCGTGCGGAACATCACTTCCGCTTCCGCCTCGAACGGAATGACGTTCGGCGCAACGCCGCCCTTGATGAGGCCAACGGTGTAATGCGTTCGGCCGAGCACGGGATGGTCGGGCATCTCCATCGTACGCATCATCACGAGCGCGTCGATGAGCTTTTCGATCGCCGAGACGCCGAGCTCGGGAAACGACGAATGCCCGGCGCGACCGGTGGCGCGCAGGTTGTAACGCAGGGCGCCGCGCGTGCCGATACCGAGGCGGTTATCGGTCGGCTCGCCGTTAATCAGAAATCTCGATCCCGACGCCAGCGACTGCGCCGCCTTCGCGCCGTCGCTGCCGCGCTCTTCTCCCACGACGAACAACAACCCCACGTTGCTGATGCCTTCGCGGCGCAGCTTTTCAACGGCCGCCAGCTGGCACGCCGCGATCCCTTTCGCATCGCACGATCCGCGGCCGTACAACTTGCCATCATCGAGGTGGCTCGGAAAAAATGGCGGCACGCAATCGAGATGCGTCGATAGCACCACGTCCGCCCGCCCGAATGCCGCGTAGACATTTCTGCGCGGTCCGTCGACAACCTGCTCGACCACACCGTACCCGGCCTCGCTCAGCAGGGTGGCCATCCACAGCACGCAGTCGCCCTCGCGGCCGGTCGTCGAATCGATATCGACCAGCCCGCGCGTGATCGCGACGACGTCCGACAGGTCTATCTGACCCATTGCTCGAGATTCGTGCGTGCGTCGGTTTTTTCGTCGCGGTACTTGACGATCACCGGCGTGGACAGGCTCAGTCCCCATTGCGGCCCCATGCCCTGGGTGACCGCGCGCGCGCCAGGCACGACTACGGCCCCTTCGGGCACGACCAGCGGAGCGTCACCTTCGGGTTTGATGATGCGCCCGTGCGGAAGGTCATAAATCGGCGTCGATCCCGTGAGGATCGTGCCCGCTCCAATGACCGCGCGCCGTTTGATCACCGCCCCTTCGTAAATACCCGTGTTGCCGCCCACCAGCACGTCGTCCTCGATAACCACCGGAATCGCGCCGACAGGCTCGAGGACGCCGCCGATCTGCGCCCCCGCGCTGATGTGCACGCGCCTGCCGACCTGCGCGCACGAGCCCACGAGCGCATGCGAATCGATGAGGCTGGATTCGTCGACGTACGCACCGATGTTGATGTACATCGGAGGGACGCAGATGACCCCCTTCGCGACATACGCGCCATCGCGAATCGACGACCCGCCGGGCACCACGCGCACGCCCATGGCTGTGCTCATCTTTTTGAGCGGCAGCGTGTCCTTGTCGCCGAAAAACCAGCGCCCGCCGTCGACAGACACGTCGACGAGATCGCCGCAGCGGAATCCGACGAGAATCCCCTGCTTCACCCACGTGTTCACCCGCCAGCCTGTCGGCGCCGACGCATCAGGCTCGGCCGCGCGGACGCGACCGGCAGACAGCTCTTCGCGAAGTGTGGTGAATACAGCGCGGCTCCCGTTCTTGTCGGCCGAAGCGCCCTGTTGGTAAAGCCGTTCAATCTCCGTCGCCAGCTGACTGATCGACGAATCGCTCACGCGCTCACCCTGGCCGAGACATTCTTGAGGAGCCCCATCTCGTCGAGCACACTCACGATCTTCGTCCGCGATTCCGCCCGCGGCGCAACCATCGGCAACCGGTAGGTTTCCTCGAGCAGGCCCATCGCCGCCATCGCGGCTTTCACGGGAATGGGATTCGACTCTATGAAATTGATCAGCATGAGCGGCAGGAGCGCCGCATGAATCGTTCGTGCCGCCGCGAAGTCGCCGCGCTCTGCCGCCTGGACCATCTGGGACATCTGGCGAGGAGTTTCGTTCGACGCGACCGAGATGACGCCGCGGCCACCCACCGCCATCAGCGGCAGCGTAATCGCATCATCACCGGAGAGCACGATGAAATCGGGCGGCACCGCGCGGCAGATTTCGCACATCTGCTGAATATTGCCGGACGCCTCTTTCACGCCGATGATGTTCGGAATCGCCGCCAGCTTCACGAGCGTTGCGGGGTCAACGTTGCAGCCGGTTCGGCCGGGCACGTTGTACACGATGATGGGCAGCGATGTGCTGTCGGCGATGGCTTTGTAGTGCTGGAGCAGTCCGTCAGGCGTGGGTTTGTTGTAGTACGGCGTCACGGAAAGCAGGCCATTCGCGCCGGCGCGCTCCATCTGTCGTACGGCGTGAATGACTTCCCTCGTGTCGTAACCCCCGGCACCCGCCAGCACTGGCACGTTGCCCCGCCCTTCCTCGACGCAAATCTGGACGATGCGGATGCGCTCTTCTTCGGAAAGCGTCGGACTCTCACCTGTCGTGCCGCACGGAACGAGAAAGTGAACCCCCTCGTCGATCTGGCGCCGCGCCAGGCGCCGGACGCCATCTTCGTCGAGACTCAATCCGGTCGTGAACGGCGTCACGATCGCGGTGCCAACGCCGGTAAATGGTGTACGCATATGCCCTCTGCTCTCTGCTCTCTGCTCTCTGCTCTGACAGCGTCAGAGCACCAGTACATCTCGAATCGTAAACCAGCCCTTCCTTCCGTGGACCCACTTCGCGGCTTGCAGCGCGCCCTGTGCGAACGCGGCACGGTCTCGATTCGTATGCGTCATCGTCATCGTCTCGAACGGGCCGTCGAAGCCAATCGTGTGGGTGCCAGGGACGGATCCGGCGCGGCTCGAGGCCATGTCGATGTTGTGCGTGTAGCCGGCGCCTTTCATGCCCTGCTGCAGCGAGAGCGCCGTTCCCGACGGCGCATCCTTCTTGGCCGAATGGTGTATCTCATGAATCCACGCGCCGTACTGCGGGTACAAAGCAAACATCTTCGCCGCCTGTTCCGCCAGGCTCTGAAACAGCGCGACCCCAAGCGAGAAATTCGGCGCCGCAACCACCCCGATGCCCGCCTCGACGGCGATCCTCCTCAGGGTCTCTTCGTGCTCGTGCCATCCGGTCGTCCCGATGACGACGTTCATCCTGCGGGCGGCGAGCTTCGGAAGATTCTCTGCGACCGCCGATGGAATGGAGAATTCGACGGCCACGTCGGCATCCGGCGCGGAAGCAATGCCGGCCCCGCCGATGTTATTCGTGTCGTCGAGATGCCCGACCACCTCGAAGCCGTACTCGGGCGCAAGCTTTTCGACGAGCTTCCCCATTCGTCCGTAGCCGACGAGGAGTAATCGCATATAGGGAGCGTGGGGATCGTGGGGATCGTGGGTGGCGTGGGGTCATACCCATGCGACCTGCGCGGCCCGCGTCGCCTACGCGTCAGTCGAGTAGCCTCTCAGCCAGCATCAGTTCGGCATTCAGCACCGCCGCACCAGCCGCACCGCGCACCGTATTGTGTCCCAAGGCCACGAACTTATAGTCGAAAACCGGGCACGGACGCACGCGGCCGAGGAACACCGCCATGCCGCCTTCGCGTTCGACGTCGAGACGCGGCTGTGGGCGGTTCAGCTCGTCCATTACCTGGAGCGGCTGCCTTGGCGCCGAGGGGCAATTGTGCTGCTGCGGTTTTCCGGTGAACGATCGGAACGCGGCCTTCAGGTCGTCGAGGGTCGGCTTTTTGTTGAACTGCACGCTGATGGCCTCGGTGTGCCCGTTGACGACTGGGACGCGGGTCGTATGCGCACTGACCACCATCGGGTGCGGCACGACGCGATCGGCCTGCAGCGTGCCCAGGATCTTCAGCGACTCCGTCTGGATCTTTTCTTCTTCGCCATCGATGAACGGAATCAGGTTGCCGAGGATGTCGAGGGACGGCACCCCGGGATACCCAGCACCAGAAACGGCCTGCATCGTCGAGACTGTGACCCGCGCCGGCTCGAAATGACGAGCGGCCGCGAGCGCCATCACGAGCGGAATCGTCGCACAGTTCGGATTCGTGACGATGGCTCCCTTCCATCCTTTGGACTGCTGCTGCAGTGGGATCAGCGCGAGATGATCGGGATTCACTTCGGGCACCAGCAACGGGACGAACTGTTCCATCCGGTAGTTGCGCGCATTGCTCACCACGAAGTGGCCGGCCGCGGCGAACTCGCGCTCGATGTCGCCTGCGACCTTCGAGTCGAGGCCTGAGAACATCAGCCGCGGCGCGCGCGCCGGCGCCGCCGCCTCGACGATCATGTCGTCCACTTCGACCGGCCGGGGCGCCGACAGGCGCCACGCGAGATCGCGATACTTCTTCCCCTCGGACCGCTCGCTGGCGCCCAGCCATGCAATGCGGAACCAGGGATGGTTGGCGAGCTGCACGATGAACTGCTGTCCCACCATGCCGGTAGCGCCAAGGATGCCGACGTCTACTCTGCGGGAAACCACTGCGTCCTCCACTCTGATGTGCCGAGCCTTGGCAGGACTAAAGTCCTGCGCTACCGATGCCAGCCGGGCCTGGCAGGACTAAAGTCCTGCGCTACCGATGCCGGGCTTGCCCGCCGTAGCGCGGAACGCGCGAAGGCGGGGCAAAAAAAAACCCGCCGGCTGTTAAGCGTCGGCGGGTTGCTGAAACTCTTGATCGCTGCTTAAGCGTCGAGCGCGCGCGCACCACCGACTGTGCGGGTTCCGGTCGTCGGAACCCGCTTTCGACCCTTCGACAGGCTCAGGGTCGTCGCCGGTTTCGTGGTGCGAGCGAACATTGGCCGAAGTATAGCGGGCTGGCGCCGGACGGTCAAGACGCAGGAGCAAAATGGGCGCTCAACATGGTTCAGGGTTTGACCTTAGCGTCGCAGGGTGTTAATCTAGGACCAATTCGGTCGGATTTGCAAAACCGACGTTCTGGTCATGATTGCCATCAGTCAAAACGCTGCTAACCAGATCCACAAAATGCTCGCCAAAAACGGCCTGGAAGGCGGAGGTCTGCGGGTCGGGATCAAGGCCGGCGGCTGTTCGGGCTACGAATACATCTTTGCGTGGGAGAAGGAAGCCCGCGCGACCGACGGCGTCTTCGTCGGTCCCGATGGCGCACGGATTTTCGTCGATCCCAAGAGTTACGGCCTCCTTCAGGGGACCGAGCTCGACTACGACACGAGCCTCATGAGCCGCGGCTTTCAGTTCAACAACCCGAACGCCAAAAGCACGTGCGGGTGCGGTCTTTCATTTAACGCGTAACGGGGTCTGACCCCGGTATTACGCGGCCGGGATCAGGCCCCGTCAAACATATGTCTACCAGCACAGAAACCATCGAAGAGCTCGCCACACGCGAATACAAGTACGGCTTCGTCACCGACGTCGAAGCGGAGGAAATTCCGAAAGGGCTCAGCGAAGACGTCGTCCGTGCGATCTCCGCCAAGAAGAACGAACCGGAATGGCTGCTCGAGTGGCGACTGCGGGCGTTTCGCATCTGGCAGAAGATGAAAGAGCCGACGTGGCACAACGTGAAGTACGCGCCCATCGACTACCAGGACATCATCTATTACTCCGCGCCGAAGCAGAAGCCGAGCCTGAAGAGCCTCGACGAGGTGGATCCTGAGATCCGGAAGACCTTCGACAAGCTCGGAATTCCCATCGAGGAGCAGAAGCTGTTTTCCGGTGTGGCGGTCGACGCGGTGTTCGACAGCGTGTCGGTGGCGACGACGTTCAAGAAGCAGCTGGCTGAAGTCGGAATCATATTCTGCTCGTTCTCCGAGGCAGTCCAGCATCACCCGGACCTGGTGAAGAAGTATCTCGGATCGGTCGTGCCGCACACGGACAACTTCTTCGCCGCGCTGAACTCTGCGGTGTTCTCTGACGGCTCGTTCGCGTACATCCCCAAAGGGGTCCGCTGCCCGATGGAGCTGTCGACCTACTTCCGCATCAACGCGAAGGGGTCTGGACAGTTCGAGCGCACGCTGATCGTCGCCGAAGAAGGCGCGTATGTGAGCTACCTCGAAGGCTGCACCGCGCCGATGCGCGACGAGCACCAGCTGCACGCCGCTGTCGTCGAGCTCATCGCGCTGGACAACGCCACCATCAAGTACTCGACGATTCAGAACTGGTATCCCGGCGACAAGGACGGCAAGGGCGGCATCTACAACTTCGTGACCAAGCGCGGCCACTGCATCGGCGTCAACTCGAAGATCACCTGGACGCAAGTGGAGACCGGCTCGGCGATTACGTGGAAGTATCCGAGCTGCATTCTGCAGGGAGACAACTCGGTCGGCGAGTTCTACTCGGTCGCCACGACCAACAACATGCAGCAGGCCGATACCGGGACGAAGATGATTCACCTCGGTAAGAACACGCGCAGCACGATCGTCTCGAAGGGGATCTCGGCGGGCCGGGGGCAGAACACGTATCGCGGGCAGGTGCGCATCGCGAAGAAGGCCGAGGGTGCGCGCAACTACTCGCAGTGCGACTCGCTGCTCATCGGCGACAAGTGCGGCGCGCACACGTTTCCCTATCTCGAGATCGGCAACACCAGCGCGAAGGTCGAGCACGAAGCATCCACGTCGAAGATCGGCGAGGACCAGATTTTCTATCTGCGTCAGCGCGGCCTGTCGGCCGAGGACGCGGTCAACATGATCGTCAACGGGTTCTGCAAGGACGTCTTCCGCGAGCTGCCGATGGAATTTGCGGTGGAAGCGCAAAAGCTGCTGAGCGTCAGCCTCGAGGGCTCGGTCGGGTAAAGCCGCGAGCGGCGCGGGGCAAAGGGGTCCCCGCAAGCGAAGCGGCGTGGAGCGGGGCGAGGGGCCCCCGCGACAAATATTAGGTCAGTAGGGTAACCATGCTAGAGATCGCGAATCTGCAGGTGCGCGGCGGCACCAAGGACATCCTCCGCGGCATCAACCTGAGCGTCAAGAAGGGCGAGATCCACGCCATCATGGGGCCGAACGGCTCTGGCAAGAGCACGCTCGCCCGCGCGCTGGCCGGTCATCCTGAAATCGAAGTCACCGGCGGCACGGTCACCTACAACGGCAAGGACCTCATCGCGCTGTCGCCGGAGGATCGCGCGCGCGAAGGCGTCTTCATGGCATTCCAGTACCCGGTGGAAATCCCCGGCGTCAACAACGCGTACTTCCTGAAGGCGGCCATCAACGCGCAACGCAAGCATCGCGGCCTGCCCGAGCTCGACGCCATGGAATTCATGGCGCTCGTGAAAGAGAAAGCCAAGATCCTGCACCTCGATCCGTCGCTGATGAGCCGGCCCGTCAACGAGGGGTTCTCGGGCGGTGAGAAGAAGCGCAACGAGATTTTTCAGATGGCCGTGCTCGAGCCGAAGCTCGCGGTGCTCGACGAGACCGACTCGGGGCTCGACATCGACGCGCTCAAGGCGGTCGCGGAAGGGGTCAACGAGATGCGCTCGCCCGAGCGCGCGATTCTCGTGATCACGCATTATCAGCGCCTGCTGAATTACATCGAGCCCGATTTCGTACACGTGCTGCAAGACGGCCGCATCGTCCGATCGGGCGGCAAAGACCTGGCGCTCCACCTCGAAGAGAAGGGCTACAGCGGGATCAACGCCGAACCGCAGTTGATGTAACAACACATGGCACAACTCGTCGAACAGGAAAAACAGTCCAGCCCGAACGTCGCGCACTACGCCGCCGAATACCGCCGCTCGCTCGAACAGGGACCGGCGCAGCCGCGTTGGCTGGGACAGGCCCGTGACAGCGCGATGGCACAGTTCGAGCGCCTCGGCTTTCCAACCACCAAGATCGAGCAGTGGCGCTTCACGAGTGTTGCGCCGATTGCCGAGCGCACGTTCACGCTCGCCAGGGACGGCTTCGCCGGCGCGCAACAACAGACGCAGGCGATGAGCGCCCCAATCGCACACGCCGTGTGTGTCAACGGCAGGTTTGCGCCGCAGTTGTCCCATCTGGACAAGCTGCCGAAGGGCGTGCAGCTGCTCGGGCTGGAGACGGCGCTCGCGTCGCATCCGACGCTCGTCGAACCCTATCTCGCCAAGCTCTCGGCGACACAGAGCAATGCGTTCACGTCGCTGAACACGGCCTTCCTGCGCGACGGCGTAGTGCTGATGATTCCGGCGCGGACCGTGATCGAGCAGCCGATTGAAATCACATTCGCGTCGGTATGGGAAGGTAGCGGCTCGGTATCGCACCCGCGCCTCCTGATCGTGGCGGGCGAAGGTTCGCAGGTAACGATCCTCGAACGATACGTCGGCAACGGCGGCGCGCTTACGAACGCCGTGAGCGAAGTCTGGCTGCACGCCAACGCCGTCGTCGATCACTACAAGCTGCAGGAAGAGCCGGCTGAGGCGTTTCACATCGCCAGCCTGCTCGTGCACTCCGCGCGAAGCGGCACGTTCTCGTCGCATTCGCTCACGTTCGGCGGCGGGCTCGTCCGTAACGACGTGGTGGCGACGCTCGCCGGCGAAGGCATCGACTGCACGCTGAATGGTCTGTATGTCGGCCGCGGCCCACAGCTGATCGACAACCACACGACGATCGACCACGCGATGCCGCATTGCGGCAGCCACGAAATCTACAAGGGGATCCTTGGCGATCAGTCGCGCGCGGTCTTCAACGGCAAGATCATTGTCCGGCCCGACGCGCAGAAGACCGACGCCAAACAGACCAACAAGGCGCTCCTGTTGTCGGACGAAGCGAACATCAATTCGAAGCCCGAGCTCGAGATCTTCGCCAACGATGTCAAGTGCACACACGGTGCGGCCATCGGCCAGCTCGACGATGCGGCGATGTTCTACTTGAGATCGAGGGGCCTGGGCGTGAGTGAAGCGCGGGCGATGCTGGTGCATGCGTTCGCGGGCGACATCCTGAACCGCGTGAAAATCGCGCCGGTTCGTGAGTATCTCGAAAGCATCCTGACGGCGCGCCTGCCCCATGTCGAGTAGTACCGGCGTCGCATCGGTCTTCGATGTGCAGAAACTGCGGGGCGACTTCCCTATCCTGCGCCAGAAGATCCATGGCAAGCCGCTTGTCTACCTGGACAACGCGGCCACCACGCAGAAGCCGCAGGTGGTGATCGACGCGATGGTGCGCAGCTACGCCGAAGACAACGCCAATATCCATCGCGGGGTGCATCTCCTCAGCGAGCGCGCGACTCGCGCGTATGAGGACGCCCGTGAAAAAGTACAGAAGTTCCTGAATGCGCCGGACCTGCGCGAGATCATCTTCGTGCGGGGCACAACCGAGGCGATCAACCTGGTCGCCCAGACGTTCGGCCGCGCGAACATCGGCAGGGGCGATGAAGTGCTCATCACCGAGATGGAGCACCACTCGAACATCGTGCCGTGGCAGCTCATCTGCGAAGAGAAGGGAGCCACGCTCAAGGTGATACCGATCACCGACGAGGGCGAGCTGCGGATGGACCTCGTCGACGGACTCCTGACCGACCGCACGAAAATCGTTGCGCTTGTGCACGTGTCCAATTCGCTCGGGACGATCAACCCGATCGCTACCATCGTCGAGAAGGCGCACACGCGCGGCATCCCTGTGCTCGTCGACGGCGCGCAGGCCGTGGCCCACATGCCGGTCGACGTGCAGGCGCTCGGCTGCGACTTCTATGCGATGTCGGGCCACAAGCTGTTCGGGCCGACGGGTATCGGCGTGCTCTGGGGCCGTCTGCCGCTGCTCGAGAAGATGCCTCCCTATCAGGGTGGCGGCGACATGATCAGTTCGGTCTCGTTCACCAAAACCACCTACAACGTCGTACCGAACAAGTTCGAAGCGGGCACGCCGAACATCGCGGGCTCGGTTGGACTCGGTGCGGCCATCGATTATCTTCGCGGCATCGACTTCACGGCGATGCAGGCGTACGAAGACGATCTGCTCGCCTATGGCACGAAGGCTCTGACGGCCGTTCCCGGGATCCGAATGGTCGGCACCGCGTCTCATAAGGCGAGCATTCTGTCCTTCGTGATGGAAGACGTACACCCGCACGACATCGGCACGATTCTCGACCAGGAAGGCGTGGCGATCCGGACGGGCCATCACTGCACGCAGCCGCTGATGGAACGCATGTGCGTGCCGGCCACCGCTCGAGCCTCGCTGGCGCTGTACAATACGAAAGAGGAAATCGACGCGCTCGTCGGCGCTCTGGCCCGCGTCCGCGAGATTTTCGCGTGAGCTCACCATGGACCTAAGAGACCTGTACCAGGAAGTGATCCTCGATCACAACAAACGGCCGCGGAATTTCCGCGTCCCCGATCCGGTCAACCGCAAAGCGGAAGGCTATAACCCGCTGTGCGGCGACAAGATCACCGTTTTCCTGTACATCGAGGGGGACACGATCAAGGATCTCGCATTTCAGGGCACGGGGTGCGCCATCTCGAAGGCATCGGCATCGATGATGACCGACGAGCTGAAAGGGAAATCGCTTCGGGAGGCCGACGCGTTTTTCGAGAAATTCCATACGATGCTGACGGCGCCCGCCACCTCGGATGTCGAGATGGACGCGCTCGGCAAGCTGGCCGTTCTTTCCGGCGTGCGCGAGTACCCGATGCGCGTGAAGTGCGCCAGCCTGGCGTGGCACACCATGAAGGCCGCCATGAAGGCGGAGCACGAAGTCGTTTCCACGGAGTAACGCAGTATGACCGACGGCATCATCCCGCTCGCCGATGCGCCGGCGCCTTCATCGAGTGCCGCCGAGCCCACGCCGGCAACCGCACCGACTGAAGATACGTTTGCGCCAGAGCCGCTCAATACGCTGACGCTGCAGCCGGCCCTCGTCGAAGCGGTCTCGAAGGTGTTCGACCCGGAAATCCCCGTGAACATCTACGAGCTCGGGCTGATCTACACCATGGATGTCGACAGCACGATGAACGTGCGAGTTCGGATGACGCTGACGGCGCCGGCATGTCCGGCGGCACAGACGATCCCGATAGATGTGGAGCGCCGCGTACGGGAAATCCCCGGCGTCAACGACGTAAAAGTCGCGGTCGTCTGGGATCCGCCATGGACGCGCGAGAAGATGTCTGAAGCCGCCAAGCTGTCGCTTGGAATGCTCTAACCCTGGTCATTCCGTCCAGTGCCGCGTGAGCAACCCCATCACCGGATACCTGTTCCTGATGGCCACGACCTCGTCGTAGTACCCCTGCTTCGTGAACTCCCCTGCCAGGTAGCGATCCCGCAACAGACGCAGCTCATAGCGATAGATCTCGTTTACCGCCGCGCGAGCGGTCGCCGGGGGCGTCGTCGGCTTGGGCGCCACGCCGTGCCTGGAGAGTTGCTCGAGCACTGCCGGCTTGTAACGGTACACCACGCAAACTCCGATAAGATGAGGGTTTGAAGGAGCTCGATCATATCCTGAGCCACGCGCCCGGTGTCCGATGAGCCCGCGCCGGCCGAAGCAGGCATCGCAGCTCGCCACAGCTCTCATCGAACATAGCTCCGACGCCATTGCGCTCGTCGACGAGGCGGGCACGGTTCTCTACGGCAATCCCGCTATGGCCCGCATGCTGGGCCTGCCCATCGCGAGCATCATCAACGAAAACGTGTTCCGCTGGGTGCACGACGACGATGTGCTGGCGTTCAAAGCCAACTTCGGCAAACGGCTTCAGAAGCCTGGCGTCCCGATGAAGAATGCGTTCCGCCTGCGACACCAGGACGGCACGTGGCGCCACATCGAGAGCGTCGGCGTCAATCGTCTCGACGATCCGGGCATCCGGGGCATCATCATCAACTACAGAGACGTCACTGAGAGCAGACGGGCCGAAGAGGCGCTGCGCGACGGCGAGTTGCGGTATCGGCAGCTCACCGAACAGGCCACCGACATCATCTACAACTGCGATCTCGACGGTCGCTTCACGTTCGTCAATCCTACCGCCGCGCGGCTGATGAAGTTCACGGAACAGGAACTGCTGGGCCGTCATTTCCTCTCTCTCATTCGGAGGGACTATCAGGAGCAAGCGGCCGAGTTCTACACGCGTCAGCGGAAGCAGTCCATCCGCTCGACCTATTTCGAATTTCCGGCCATTGCGAAAGATGGGAGCGAGTTATGGCTCGGGCAGAGCGTGCAGATCGTCGAAGAACTCGGCAAGCCCGTTGGTGTACAGGCGATAGCACGCGACATCACGGCGCGGCTGGCGCTCGAGGACCAGTTGCGCCAGGCGCAGAAAATGGAAGCAATCGGACGCCTCGCCGGCGGCGTGGCCCACGATTTCAACAACGTCCTGACGGCGATTCTCGGATCCGCGGACCTGCTGGCGATGATGCTCGAACCTGACGATCCGAAATGGGCCGAAGCCGACGCGATTAGACGCGCCGCAGAGCGCGGTGCAGCACTGACAAAGCGTCTCCTTGCCTTCAGCCGTCCACAGCGGCCTTCAGCTGCGGTTGTCAACCTCGTTGACGTGGTGCAGAACATGGAGCCGATGCTTCGGCGCCTGGTGCTGGAGAAAATCGCCATTCGCGTGACATCGGCGCAGCCGCTGATTCACGTGCGTGCCGACGAGACCTCGGTGAACCAGATCATGCTGAACCTCGTCGTCAATGCGCGCGATGCGATGCCGGACGGCGGGACGGCGGCGATTGGCATGAGCGTCATTGACCTGCGAGCACTCGCGCCCGCGCTGGGGATTATGCCCGGCCAGTATGCGGGCCTCAGCGTTTCCGACACTGGCCAGGGCATTCCAGCCGACGTCCTGCCGCACTTGTTCGAGCCGTTTTTTACGACGAAGGCAGCGGACCAGGGTACTGGGCTGGGACTGTCGATTGTCTATGGCATCGTCAAGGGCCTCGGCGGCGCGATAGACGTGCAAAGCGAGGTCGGCCACGGCACCACGTTTACTATCTACCTGCCGCTGGTGGTCGATGCCCCTAGCGCTGCACCTTCACGATAAGCACGAAGAACAATTTTCCGGGCTCGACGATGGTTTGATGCGCCACGCCGGGTGGCATGACCAGCACGTCACCTGCTGCGACTTTCTGTGACTTTCCCCCCACGTGTTTCGGACCGCGAATCTCGCCATTGCCGGTATCCTTCGCGTCCTCAATGCTGCCGCCATAGAGAATCGTGGCTTCTCCACCCTCCACTATGAATATGTCGGTCCAGTTCTGGTGAAGCTCCCCCGCGCCGCTCCCGTCGCGCCGCAGGATCTCGAACTTATGGTTTCCAAGGTCCGAGAGGATCTCTGACGCGCTCATCGTCTTCTTCTCGGTCTGCCGGCCCTTCAGTGTCGCCGAATAGCCACTTAGCGTGGAGGCAGGCCAATAGATGACGTCGGACTTCGACTGTGCGAAGGATGGCGCAGCACACAACGTGGCGAACAGAAAGAATAGTGGTTTCATATGCGGCCAAACATAATGCCGAAATCCCGCTCTGTCTATGGGTTCCTGGAGGGTTCGTGGGGTTCGTGGGGTTCGTGAGTCGCGTGGGGTGCGTGGGGTGCGTGGGGTGCGTGGGTCGCGTGGGGGTCGTGGGGGGAAGACGTTCCAACGGGAGACTAGGCGAGAGGCGATAGGCAATAGGCGGGAGGCCGACTTCGGTAGCGCAGGGCTTCAGCCCTGCCATCTCTGGGGTCAGCGAATTAAAAGCGAAACATATGATAAATTCTCGAAAATGTCCCTAAAGGCGTGCCTGGTGTCGTTCACTGACGTGCGGAGAATCAGGCACACCGCCGAGGTGGAAGCCGAGTCCCTATACGAGGCGGCCGTGCAGGGCATCCGGCGCTTGAATCAGGATCCGTGGATAGAGCGAATCGGTCCCGGCACCAAGCTGGAGATTGAAGTCCGCGAGCCGTCGGCGAAGCATGAGCTATCGGTTGAGCAGGTCGAGCGTTGGCTGGCAGGGACGACGAAGAACCCGACAGAAGCGATGAAGAAGAAGAAACTGAAACTACTGCTCGTCCAGCGGTAGTGCCGGACTAGACATCGACCTACTTGCCCGCGCGTACCTCCGCCATGATCTTCTCCGCCAGCTTCGGGCTGACCGCGCACGTCGAGTCGTTGATACGGCACTGCGCGATCGTGAGGCCGCACCCGCAGCCGCACGGCTCGTCGTTCAGCCGGTTCAGCGCGAGTGTTTTCTGCCCGGCCGTCAGCACCGACAGGTCGACACCGGGAATGTCGGTGGCGCGCGCGTTGCTCGCAAGCACGGCTTCCTTATCGTCAGGTTCGTATTCCACTTCGGCGTCCACGGGCAGGTCAGCGAGCACGCGCGTCTCGAGCTCAATCAGCGCGGCCCGAATCTGACCGATGTGCTTCTGCATCATCTTTCCGTCCGGCCCGACCATGAAGGTGGTTGGCAACGCGTAAATGCCTGGAAATGCTGCCGCCAGCTCCTTGGTCTCGGGGACGATCGGGTAGTTGATCTTGTAGTCGGCAGCGAATCGCGATACGTGCGGACCCGGCGCGTCCTCTGACAGGACGCCGATGATCACGAGATGATCCTTGTATTGATCCTGCAGCTTCACCAGGTCTGGAATCTCGGCTCGACAGGGCGAACACCATGTCGCCCAGAAATTGTAGATGACGACCTTGCCCGCCAGCTCTCTGCTCGTAATCGTCTTGCCGTCCAGCGTCGTCATCGTCAGGTCGGGAACCTGGCGCGGATTCTTGAGGAATCGCACTCGAGGTTTCCCGCTCGCGGTCGTGGCGCCAGTCGAGGATGTCAGCTGCTCGCTCACGCCACGGGTGTAGCGGACGGCCATGAAACCGCCCACGCCCAGCGCCAGCACGATGAGCGCGCCAAACAGGGTCTTTCTATTCATAGCTGTCTCATAGCGCTGACCGCCTCCCGGCCCCGATGGGCGCTGCGATCGCCTTCGGCAGCTCCGGCGTGAAATCCTCGCCCGGATTTACGAAGCGATCTTGCTCGATCTTATATTGCTTGTCATACAACTGCCTATATCGGCCGTCAGCCGCGAGCAGTTCGTCGTGCGTGCCGCGCTCCACGATCTGCCCCGACTCGAGCACGAGAATCTGACTCGCGCTGCGGATTGTCGAAAGGCGGTGCGCAATGACGAACGTCGTTCTCCCCCGGCGGAGGGCGTGCAGACCGTCCTGAATGAGCGCCTCGCTTTCGCTGTCGAGGCTCGACGTCGCTTCATCAAGGATCAACACGCGCGGATTTGCCAGAATCGCGCGCGCGATGGCCACGCGCTGCCGCTGCCCGCCCGACAGCTTCACGCCGCGCTCACCGATAACCGTCTCGTACTTGTTCGGAAACTGCTCCACGAACTCGTCGCAGTGGGCGATGCGGCTGACGACCTTCACCTCGTCCATGGAGGCGTTCGGCCGTGAAAACCGGATATTCTCAGCGACCGTGCCGTCGAACATGAAATTGTCCTGCAGCACGACGCCGAGCTGCGCGCGGTAATCGCGCAGCCGGACGCTCTCGAGATCGCGACCGTCAACCAGCACTCGGCCTGACTGGGGATGGTTGAAGGCCATGATCAAACTGATGAGAGTGCTCTTGCCAGAGCCGCTCGAACCAACCAGCGCCGTCGTGGTCCCGGCTGGCGCCTCCAGCGACACGTTTTTCAATACCGGCACGCCCGCGTCGTACTCGAACGACACACCGTCGAAGACAACCTGCCCTTCCAGTATGCCGAGCGGCTCGCGGGACGCGTCCTCGTCGTCTTCGGTCGCCATCGCCTTGATCTCACGAATGCGATCGAGGCCGGCGAGCGCTTCCGACAACTGCGTACCGATCGACGACATCTGAATGAGCGGCGCCGCCAGCATGCCGACGAAGAAGATGTACATGATGAAGTCGCCGAGCGTCATCGTGCCGGCCAGAATCGCGCGCCCGCCGACCACCATCATCACGACACCGATGGCGCCGATGACCACACTGCCGAACGATGTCACGGCAGAAATACCCGTCAGCGTCTTGCGCACATTCTCGAAGAGCGTCATGGCACCGGTGGCAAACACGCGATCTTCCCGTTCTTCAGCGGTATATGCCTTGACGATTCTGATGCCCCCGAACGACTCCGCGAGACGCCCCGACAGGTCGGCGGTGATCTTTCCGCGAGCGCGGAAGAGCGGCCTCAGCTTTCCAAACGCGACGATCATGCCGGAGGCAAACAACGCGAGCACGACGATGCTGATGAGCGTGAGCTGCCAGTTGATGTAGAACAGCACTCCGAGCGCAATGACGGCCGTGACGAGCCCGCCGACCATCTGCACCAGGCCGGACCCGACCAGGTTCCGGATCCCTTCGGCGTCGTTCATCACGCGTGAGATCAGGACACCGGTCTGGGTCGAATCGAAGTAACTGGTCGGCAGCCGCGTGATATGCCGCTGCAGATTCATCCGCATATTGGCGATTGCGCGCTGGGCGGCCACGCCAAGCACCTGCGACAGCGCGAATGCAGTGGCGGCGTCTACAAGCGTCGCAGCGCCGGCGGCCAGCGCCAGCGGCACGAGCAGCTCCGCTCGCCCGCGTCCGATGACGTCATCGATCAGGAATTTCGAGCTCGCGGGCAGCACGAGACCCGCAAGCCGGTTGATCAGCATCAAGCCGAGGCCGATGGCCAGCCGTCCCCGGTGGGCCCACACCAGCTCCCTGGCTTCGGCCCAGGCGTTCTTGACGTTGGTCTTTCTTTTGGGTTCAGGCACCGGCTTGTTAGACGCTCAAATCTGGCTCTGGGCTTCAGGCTTTAGGCTTTAGGCGAGGCCAAGAGCCCAGAGCCTAGCGCGTGAGTTTCCTGTATTTAATCCGATGCGGCTGATCGGCGGCCGTGCCGAGGCGGCGGTGCCTGTCGGCCTCGTAGTCCTGGTAATTGCCCTCGAACCACACGACCTGGCTCTCGCCCTCGAACGCCAGCATGTGGGTCGCAATGCGATCGAGGAACCAGCGATCGTGGCTGATCACAACGACACAGCCGGCGAACTGCAGCAGGGCCTCCTCGAGCGCCCTCAACGTATCCACGTCGAGATCGTTGGTCGGCTCGTCGAGCAGCAGCACGTTGCTGCCGCCGCGCAACAGCTTGGCGAGGTGCACGCGGTTGCGCTCGCCGCCGGACAGCTCGCCCACGGGGCGCTGCTGATCGCGCCCCTTGAAGTTGAACCATGAGACGTACGCGCGCGAAGCGACAGTGCGCTTGCCCAGCACAATCTCGTCCTGGCCGCCGCTGATTTCGTCGTGAACGGTCTTGCTCGCGCTCAACGAGTCGCGGCTCTGATCGACATAGCCGAGCTTCACCGTTTCGCCCAGGCGGAGGGTGCCATCATCAGGTTTTTCCTGACTGGTCATCATGCGAAAGAGCGTGGTCTTGCCCGCGCCGTTCGGTCCGATGACGCCGACAATGCCTCCTGGCGGCAACGTGAAGTTGAGGTCGTCGATGAGCAGCTTGTCGCCGTACGCCTTTCGCAAGCCGCGCGCTTCGACCACCACGTTGCCGAGTCTGGGTCCCGGCTGGATGTAAATCTCGACATTCTCGATCTGCTTCGCCGTGTCCTGTTCGAGCAGCTCTTCGTACGCCTTGAGTCGCGCCTTGCCTTTGGCCTGGCGTGCGCGGGGCGCCATGCGCACCCATTCGAGCTCGCGAGCCAGCGTTCGCTGGCGCTTCGATTCACTCTTCTCTTCGAGCTGCAACCGCTTCTGCTTCTGCTCGAGCCACGACGAGTAGTTGCCTTCCCAGGGAATGCCCGAGCCGCGATCGAGCTCGAGTATCCAGCCCGCCACGTTGTCCAGGAAGTAGCGATCGTGCGTGACGGCGACAACAGTGCCCTGATAGTCCTTCAGGAAGCGCTCGAGCCATGCGACCGACTCAGCGTCGAGATGATTGGTCGGCTCGTCGAGCAGCAGCAGATCGGGCGACTGCAGCAGGAGGCGGCACAGGGCCACGCGGCGCCGCTCTCCGCCCGACAACGTCTTGACCTCCACCTCCGGAGGCGGAAGCCGCAGGGCCTCCATCGCGAGATCGAGCTTGGAATCCAGCTCCCATGCCCCGGCCGCGTCGATCTTGTCCTGGACGCGTGACTGCTCGGCGAGGACCTTGTCCATTTCCTCGGGCGAGAGGTCCTGCGCGAACTTCTCGTTGATCTCATCGAAGCGCTGCAGCAGCGCGCGCGTCTCCGCGACCCCCTCCTCCACGATGTCTCGGACTGTTTTCGTCGAATCGAGCTGCGGCTCCTGCTCGAGGTAGCCCCTCGTAATCCCGTCAGCCGGAAACGCTTCCCCGACGAAGTCGTTATCCACGCCAGCCATGATCTTCAACAGCGTGCTCTTGCCGGATCCGTTCAGGCCGAGGACGCCGATCTTCGCGCCCGGCAGAAACGACAGCCAGATATCCTTGAGCACCTGGGAATCGGGTGGGTACACCTTTCCCAGGCCTTTCATCGTGTAGATAAATTGGGGCATTTTTCAGGTTGTGTGTTGTCTCACCGCGGAGGCGCAGAGGCACAGAGCCATTCAGTAAACCAGCTGCTCATTCTAACAGGAGCTCAGGAGATTAGGAGAGCGTTGAAGATCAGCTACCGTTTTTCTACCCGGACGCTCTTGATTTCAACGCGCGTGACGGGCGCTTCGCCGTTCACCGGCACCTGCTCGAGTGCCTCGACCACCGGCAAACCCTCGACGACGCGGCCGAACGCGGTGTATTTCCCGTCGAGTACGGGGCTCGGACCGAGCACGATGAAGAATGAGGTGTCTGCGCTCGCGGGATTGTCGCCGCGCGCCATCGACACGGTGCCCTTCACGTGGGGGGTGTCATTGAATTCCGGCTGCAGGTTTCTCACGAGGCGCTGCTGCGATTCAGAGAGCGGCTCGCTCCTCGACGGCAGATAGCCCGTCTGGACGACGAATCCCTTCGCCACCCGGTGAACGCCCATTCCGTTGTAGACGCCCGCCTGTGCGAGACGCAGGAAATTGCGCACGTGCTCCGGCGCCTTGTCGGGCGTGAGCTCGATGGTGATGTTACCCATGCTCGTTTCGAGAATGACGCGATACGTGCCGAGCACAGCCGCGCTCTCGGTCGAGAACGGCTCGGGTCCGGCCGCCGCCTTATCGCGAATCGTGACCGATCGAATGGCGACGCGCTCTCTGGGTCGCCCTTTCTCGTCGGCGGCTACTTCCGAAATCTTCTGCGCCACGAGAATGCCTTCGCTGACGCGGCCGAAGACATCGTAGGTGCCATCGAGCCCGGGCTGGTCGGCCACGCAGATGAAGAACTGCGTTCCGCCGCTGTCAGGATTGCCGCCGCCCACTACTGCCGACACGGCTCCGCGGGTGTTCTTCTCCGCATTCCGCTCGGCACGCAGCACCCCGAACCCGCCTGTGCCGTACGAATCTACTTTCGCGGGGTCCTTCGTCAGCGGATCGCCGCCCTGCACGATCCCCTGCCTCACGACACGATGGAACGCCGTTCCCACATAAGTCCCGTCCTGTGCGCTCTGGATGAAGAACCCGACGTGGTTCGGCGCCGCTTCCGGAATCAAGTCGATGATGATGGTGCCGAGGTCCGTTTCGACAACCGCCTGCTTGTTCCGCATCTGATCGATGGTTAGTGGTGTCGTGAAGAATTGCGGTCCTACCGGCGGCTTGGCAGCGGCGGGTTTATTGCCGCGCTGATCGGCAGATACGATTGCCGCAGTGGTGACCAGGAGCGCAGCCGCGATCAAAAAGTGTCTCATCGGAAAGTGATTATTATAAGGCGGATGATCGTTCGGCTTACCGCGGCAGCGAGCCTCCTGATCGTGTCCTGCGCCTGCGGCAGCGAGAGCACACCTGTTCCGGCGCCGGACTCCGCTGCAACTCAACGCCCGCCGTCGCCCGGCGAAAACGCCGGCCTTACAGGCAGGATCGCATCGAGTCTCGCGCCCCCGTCAGCAGTCGTCGTCCTCGAACCGCAGGATGGAGCCGAACTGCCCGTTAAAGCAGACGCCGCCATCATGGATCAGGCCGGCTACGCGTTCCTGCCTGAGTTCCTGATCGCCCAGGCCGGCCAGCAGGTGCAGTTCCGCAACAGCGAGGACGTGCTCCACAACGTCCGGGTGACTGAGACCTCCACGCAGACGCCGGCGTTCAACGTGGCCACGCTGGCGTTCGGCAAATACGAGCACAAGTTCGAGCCCGGGTTTTATGACGTCACCTGTGACATCCACTCCACGATGCGCGCGAGCATCCTCATCACGGCCTCGCCGTACACGGCGAGCACCGCCGAAGACGGCAGCTTCAGCGTGAGCGACGTCCGCCCAGGCAAGTACAACCTGACGATCTACGCTGGCGCCGCGCCGGTCGTACGATCGATTGAAGTGAAAAGCGGGCGGACCGACCTCGGACTAATACAGTGAACAGGAGGCTAGGAGAGTAGGAGAATTCTTTTCAAAAAAGATTTCTCCTATCCTCCTACTCTTCTGTTTGTATTTTTGTGATCATTCGGCAGGTGCATTCGCCGACGCGGATTCAACGGCGTCCGGCCGGACGATCTCGTCAATGAGGAACAAATCGGTGAGCAGCGCACGCAGGTGAATGGACGCGTTCAGGTTGTCAATCATCTGCGAGCTGATCGACGGCTGCGCCAGTACCAGCTGGACGCTCGCCTGCGCGTCTGTCGCGTCGCGAGCCAGCACCGCGATGAAGTTATCGTACGCGGACGCGGGCTCCAGTTTGTCGGCGCGGACAATCTGCGTGAACAGGTCGGCGAGGCCCGTCAGCGAGTTCGTGCACACCGTGAGCATCGCTCGAATCTGCGATCCCGATCCGCTGCCTGGCTCGGTCCGCAGCCCCTGCGCCGCATACGCCAGCATGAACTCGTACGCCTCTTCGATGCGCGAGCATCGATCCTTCAATTCATTTTTCATGTGGATGTCTTCTGTATCTCACCGCAAAGGCGCAAAGACGCAATGGATTCTCTTTAAAAAGAATCGTAGCGTCCCTGCGTCTCCGCGGTGGGACATGAAATAGTCTTAGGGCTTTTGTGAGGCCGAGCTCTCAACAACCCAACGCTGCGGATCGTGATGCTTGAGGAAATCTTCTCTGCTGACATCACCGAAGATCATGCCTTTGGTGATCCAGATCTTCTCGGGACGAATCGCGAAGTAGATGTGCGCGATCGTCAGGGCCACAAGCCCGATGCCTGAGAGGCCGTGGAGCACGTACATCAGGCCCCACGTGGCGTCGCTGAACATATACGGGTTGCGCGCGAACAACGGGTTGCGCACGCGGACCATCATGAAGAGCCCGGTCGGCACCACAGCCAGCGCCGAGAGGACGATGGCGGTGTGGTACATCTTGTTGTCCCAGGGATATTTGCCGGCCTTGCGCGGCGGCGGGGCCTTGCCGCCGATGGCGCGCTTGAAACGGGTGGTCGCCTCGCTCACGTCTTCTTTATTGAGCCAGATCGACCAGAAGTCGAGCCAGAAGCTCGCGTGGATGATGTGATAGATGATCGAGATCGTCAGCGCGATGCCCGCCATCCAGTGAATCTGCACCCAGTCGAACTTCCATCCGAGGATGGGCGCAAACGACGTGACGAGCAGCGTCAGCATGGACGCCGCCATGATCCAGTGGAACGCACGGGCGGCAAATGAATGACGCTTCACCTTCGCCGGAACGCGCGCGGCCAATTCTGGATTCACCGGCGCCGTGTCTCCCCCCGCAGGTCTCGGCCAGAAGGCGACGTACAGCGTGTGCGCCAGCATGAACACGACGCCGAACCCGATCGCCGCGTAGAGGAGGTTCCACTGCGCGTGCGTCAGGATCTCTTCGCTCCAGGGATTGACCCCTGATTGAACCAGCCAGTTCATGATGTCGCCTCCGCCCGGAGCGCTCGCTTCACCAGGTTGCGCATGAGAGGAATCTTGTAACCGTTGTGCGCCAGGGGCTGGTTGCCCTGTATGGCCAGTTCGCCCGCCATGGTCGCTGTCGCTTCGCTTTGCGCCTTGCCTGTGACCGCCGCTTCGACCGCATGCAGCCGCATCGGGTGCGCGGCGACCGCATTCACCACGATCCGCGCCTGCTGAATGTTGCCGCCGGAGATCTTCAGCGCCGACGCCACGTTCACCAGCGGGAAGTCCCACACCTGGCGATCGCGCACCTTCTCGAAATAGAAGGTGGCGCCCGCCCACGTGGCGGGGATGCGAATGGAAGTGAGCAGATCGCCCGGCTCCATGACCGTCATGCGTGTGATATCGATCGACGGTCCGATGAAGAACTCCTCTGCCGCCACCACGCGCTCGCCGCTCGTATTGCGAATCACCATCTGCGCGTCGAGCGCGACGAGGGCCGGCGCCGTGTCGGATGGATTGACGGCCACGCAGCGGTTCGCGTCGAACAAGGCGTGCTCGCGGTTGATCGACGTCGGCGTGTCGGCGTAGCAGATGTTGCCGCCGGCGCGATAGCAGGTCCAGCCGCTGCGGTAGTACCAGCAGCGTGTGTCCTGCGAGATATTGCCGCCGAGCGTGCCCTGGTTCCGAATCTGCGGTGACGCGACGAGCGCGGCCGAGTCGGACAGCAGCTTGAACTTCTCTTTCACCACCGGATGGTTCGCGATCTCAGTCAGCGTCGTCGTTGCGCCAATCTCGAGGCCGCCATCCGGCAGCGCCTTGATGCCGCGCAGTGCTTCGACGCCGCTGAGGTCGATGACCACCGAGGGCCGCTTGTTCCGATCTTTCAGCCAGTCGAATGTGTCGAGGCCGCCGGCGAGCACCCAGACACTGCGTCGGTGCCGCTCGAGCAGCGACAGCGCGTCGTCGATGCTCGCAGGCTGGAACAGTTCGAAGGCGGGCATTACATCGTGAATCGTTGCCATGTTTCAGCTCCTCTACACGTGGGTCACGAGGCCTTCATCGACACGCTTGCCTGCGTCGAGCGAAGCCACAATCATGCTTGGTGTTGCCGGCGTGCGCCGCAGAAAATCATCTCCGATGGCGGCGTTGACCGCGCAAATCGCCGCTGCTGCGCCCGCGCAAATCGCGGGCTCGCCGATGCCCTTGGCCCCGATGGGCGACTGGGGATCGGGAATGCCGACGGCCCCCCACTGCATTTCGTGCAGAGGGATATCGAGAATCGTCGGCGGCTTGTTGTAGTGGAATCGGTTGGCCAACGACACGCCGTAGCGCTGGTCGTAGACCCACTTCTGACTCTTGATCTGGCCGAAGCCCTGCACGCCGCCGCCATGCAGCTGCGCAGCAAGACCGCGAGGATTGATGACGGTGCCGCAATCGGTCGCCGCGATGTAATCGATGAGCTGGTACTCGCCTGTCTCGACGTCGACCTCGACTTCGGCAAAGGCGGCTACCCACGCCTGCGTGTTGCCCTTGCGACCGAAGTTGTCCCGGGCGACGCCGATGAGCCCCTGTCCCGCGAGCCCTTTAACCGACGCCTTCGTCATGTCGTTGATGTCGGCCGGCATCTCGTGACCGGAAAACCGCCCCCCGTGCTTGATGGCGGCTTCGGCGGCCTGTGCGAATGTGAGCGCTCCCACGCGACCATTGCTCACCCTGTGGCTTTCCGGACGGCCGCCGCGTTCGAGCGCCGCGATCTCCTGCAGCTTCTTCTTGAGATCCTGCGCGGCGGCAAGATTCGCACGCGTATGCGCGTGAATGGTCTGGCTGCCCGCCTGTGGAGAGCTCCACGCGAGGTGCTTGGACGTGTTCCCCCACACGGTTTCGATTTGCTCCCATGGCAGGTCCAGTTCTTCGGCGACGATGCGGGAGCAGTCCATCACCGAGCCCGTTCCCAGATTTCCGATGCCCGAGTGCACGTAGACCTTGCCGTCGTTGCGGACCAGAAGCAGCCCGTCCATGGCAATCGAGCCGGCGGTGTAGGTGCCCAGGCCAACGCCGAGGCCCGTCACTTTCGTTCCGATACGCTGGCCGTTGCGGGCTTTGCGTTCGTCCCACTTGAACAACTGCGCGCCCAGATCCAGCGCTTCGCGCAAGTAGCAGCTCGTGAAGAATGACCGTTGCGGAGCCGCCGGCGCAGCCGCGGCTGCGACCGGCTGCTGACCGGGGACTTGCCCTGCGGCGGCCTGTCCGCGACCGGTCGCGCGTCCCTGCTCGAGAGGCTGCGGCTGTGCGACGGCAGGCGGTCCAGCCGGCGCGCCCGCGCGCGCACCCGACGAGGCGGCAGCGGCAGCAGCCGCCCCTGCGGCGGCCGGGGGCGGAGGCGGTCCGAATTGCGATCCGGTGATGGGCGCGTTGATCTTGCGAATCTCGACCTGGTCGACGCCGAGGTGGCGCGCGGCCTTACTGATCATCGGCTCGAGCATCGCGGCGGCCTGCTCACCACCGGGCGCACGCTGCGAGACGCGCGGCGGCGTATTGGTGAGCACCGCGACGCCGCGGTAGCGAATGCTTTCGGGATTGTAGAGCGCTGTCGCGTTGGAGCCGACCGTGCCGACGTCTCCCTGGTTCGAGTACGGGCCGCAGTCGCCGATGGCGCACATGTCCATCGCCAGAATGCGGCCGTCCTTGCGGAAGCCAATCTTCGCCCGCAGGTGGATGCCCGCGCGCGCGCGGCCGATGTAGTTCTCTTCTTCGCGCGTGATACGCATCATCACTGGACGGCCGGTCTTCCTCGCGAGAATCGCGGGAATGGCCATCGTCTGCGCGCCGGGAATCTTGCCGCCGAACCCTCCGCCGGTGTACTCACTGATGAGGACGATCTGATCCTGGGGAATGTTGACCCACAGCGCAATATTCGCGACCGTGCGCGCGACCGACTGCGTCGAGCCGTGGAGGTAGAGCTTCCCGTTCTGCCAGTACGCCATCGCCGTGCGCGGCTCCATCGGCTGATGGCCAGTGGACTGATGCACGATGGTCTCATCGAGGATGTAGTCGGCGTTCTTGAACCCGGCGTCGACGTCGCCGACCTGCCACCTGATGGGCGTGTTCTCGAGCAGCGGTATGCGTCCAGCGTCCAGCTCTGCGACTTCGGCCTCCGAAATTTTCATTTCCTTGACTTGCGGCGGACGCCACACGTTGCCTTCGGAGCGGGGGTTCGGTCCGCCGGGCCGCAGCGTCCGTATCGGATCGACGACGAACGGCAGCGGCTCGTAGTCGACCTTGATTTTCTCGATGGCATTGGCCGCCGTCAGTTCGTCGATCGCGGCGACCGCGACAATCGGCTCCCCCTGATACATCGGCTCGGATGCGAGGCCGACTTCGGGCAGCGTGTTTGCGCGCTGCGCGGCCTGCTCGCCGAGCACCATCGGCTGCTCCGGCTTCGGAACGTCCTCGCCTGTGATAACCGCCACGACTCCCGGCATCGCCAGCGCTGCGCTCGCATCGACGCTGCGGATGCGCGCGTGCGGCAGCGGGCTCAGCAGAAGCTTGACGAACAGCATGCCGTCGGCGCGGAAGTCTTCCGAGTACTTCGCGCGGCCGGTGACCTTCGCGACAAGATCGGGCAGCACATAGTTCTGCCCGATGAGCTTGTACTTCGGAGTTTCAGGCACCGCTTACGCCCTCCGCATATTTTCCGCGCCGCGCATAAACGCTGTCAGGATCTTGTTGTAATCCGCGCAGCGGCAGAGATTGCCGGAGATGCCATGCGCGAGCTGTTCGCGGGTCGGGTTTGGATTCGCTTTCAGGAATCCCACCGCCGACATCACGAAGCCCGGCATGCAGAAGGCGCACTGGAAGCCCTGCTCGTCGACAACCGCCTGCTGCACGGGGTGCAGCGTGCCGTCGGCCGACTCGAGACCTTCGATCGAGACCACCTTCTTGGCCCGAACGGTGTGCGTGAGGACCGAACACGAATAATGCGGGACGTCGTCGATGAGGACGGTGCAGGCGCCGCACTCGGAACGATCGCAGCCCAGCTTGGTTCCTGTGAGACCAAGCTTGTAGCGCAGCGTCATCGCGAGCGTTTCCTGCTTCATCACGTCGACGCGGCGCTGCTGGCCGTTGACGGTCAGCGTCATGAGCCGCTCCACGGCGCCGGGCAACGAGCCCTGACCAAAGAGCTGTTCGGGTCCGCGGAACAGGTAGCTCGAGGCCGAGACGGCCGCGCCTGCAGCGATGACCCCTTTGATGAACTTGCGCCGAGTTACGCCAGTGGGCTGTTCGTGAATATGCATTGGAGCAGTCATGGAGCGATCACCTCGTCATGAAACCCGCAAGGGGTCGCATCGCGCCTAACATGGACCTTTGGAGGCTTGAACGGGACATATCGTATCAAAAGGCGGGAGCCCGGTTGCAACAATCTTTGTTCCAAAATGTTGCAGGAAAGCCGATAAAAATGGTCGGAGTTCCGACCGGTTACGTATCGGTTGACCGCTTGGGCCGCTGGTTGGCTGCCAGCACCCGCTTCCGCAAACGAATGCTTTTCGGGGTGATTTCGACGAGCTCGTCGTCGTTGATGAACTCGATTGCCTGCTCGAGCCCCAGAATGCGCGGCGGGATGAGGCGGATCGCTTCGTCAGCGCTCGACGCCCGCATATTGGTCTGCTTCTTTTCTTTGGTGACGTTCACGTCCATGTCGCTTGGCCGCGCGTTCTCGCCGATGATCATCCCTTCGTAGACCACCGTCGCCGCTTCTATGAAGATCTCCCCTCGCTCCTGCAGGTTCGACAGTGCATATGCCGTCGCCACGCCCGTCCGGTCCGCTACCAGCGCACCCGCGTCGCGCGCGGGAATCGCGCCGTGCCACGGTTCCCAGCCCGCAAAGAGGTGGTTCATGATGCCGGTCCCCCGCGTGTCGGTGAGAAACTGCGAGCGGAACCCGATCAGCCCGCGGGCCGGTATCCGGAATTCCATGCGCACGCGCCCGCTGCCGTGGTTCACCATTTTCGTCATCGTGCCTTTGCGGCCCCCCGCCATCGCGATGACGACACCCTGATAGTCTTCCTGGACGTCAATCACCAGATCCTCGACGGGCTCCATGCGCTGGCCATTCAACTCTTTGGTGACGATCTCCGGCCGCGACACCTGCATCTCGAACCCCTCGCGCCGCATCATCTCGATGAGGATGGAGAGCTGAAGCTCCCCGCGGCCGACCACCTTCACGGTCTCGGGACTGTCGGTGTCTTCGAGGCGAATCGACACGTTGCCGATGAGCTCACGGTCCAGCCGATCCCGGACCTGCCGCGACGTCACGTACTGGCCTTCGCGCCCGGCGACCGGAGACGTATTGACGCCGAAAATCATCGAGACCGTCGGCTCGTCCACCGCGATCATCTGCACCGGCATCTGCCGTTCGACTTCCGTCACCGTCTCGCCGATGGTGATGTCGGCGATGCCCGCGAGACACACGATGTCACCCGCCGCGGCATTGTCGATATCGATGCGCTTCAAGCCGTCGAAGGAATACAGCTTCGTCACCTTCGCTTTGCGCGCCTCCGACGTCGGGGTGCAAATCGCAATCTCGTCGCCGATTTTCACCCGGCCGTTGAAGATGCGGCCGATGGCGATGCGGCCCACGTAGTCACTCGAATCGAGATTCGCGACCAGGAGCTGGAGCGGCGCGTCGGGCGATCCCATCGGCGGCGGCACGTGCTCGACGATCGCGTCGAACAGCGGCCGCAAATCCTCGCCGGGGTTGTCCAAATCCATTGTCGCGGTCCCGACCCGGCCGTTTGTGTACACCACGGGAAAGTCGAGCTGCGCGTCCGATGCGTCGAGGTCGATGAACAGATCGAAAATCTCGTTGAGCACGTCCGACACTCGTGCGTCCGGCCGGTCAATCTTGTTGATGACGACGATGGGCGGAAGACCGCGCGCGAAGGCCTTGCCCAGCACGAAGCGCGTCTGCGGCAGCGGACCCTCTGACGCGTCGACGAGCAGCACGACGCCGTCGACCATCGACAGCGTGCGCTCCACTTCTCCGCCGAAATCGGCGTGGCCCGGCGTGTCGACGATATTGATGAGCAAATCGTGGTAGTGGACCGCGGTGTTCTTGGCAAGGATGGTGATGCCGCGCTCACGCTCCAGCTCGTTGCTGTCCATGGCGCGCTCGGCGACCCGTTCGTTCGCGCGGAATGCCCCGCTCTGGTGCAGCATCGCGTCGACGAGCGTCGTCTTGCCGTGATCGACGTGGGCGATGATGGCGACGTTCCGGCGGTTCGGATTGGCGACCGTTGTCGGAGGCTTGTGATTGGCGACAGGCGACGAATTTCTCGACGAAAGCATCCCCTTAGTATACCGGCTATACCTGCCTTGGGGCGTTGAAGCGCCGGCGAACGTCGGCAAATCGCGGATCGCGCCGAATGACCTCTAGATCGGGCCACCACTCGCTCCACGCGGCGAACTGCACGTCACGTTCTGACACGGCCTCGTCACAATGACGAAATGCGGCGTCAAGATCCCCAACCGCGACGGCGCACGCGACGAGCACGAACGGCGGCACGTACTCCCGGTGCTGGCGATCTAATTGCTTCTGATATATCGCTGCGGTACGCGCACCGAGATCCGCTTTCGCGTACGCAAACACAAGCACGGCCAGAGGCCACATACTCTGGGTGGTCGCATAGGCGGGTTCGAGCACGGTAATCGCTTCGTCGTGCTCGCCTTTCCAATGATGGGCCATTCCCAGCGCCATGCGTGCCACCCATGAATCCGGATCCAGCTCGACAGCCGTCCGCGCCTGTCGAAGCGCCTCGTCGAAATGTTTCACTGCCGACAGTCCGAACGACAGCACTGCGGAGACGTAGGCAGACAACGGATCGGCAAGGAGCGCGCGGCTCAACTCAGTGAGTCCTTCGTCGCCACGCAGCACACTCCAGTGCAGGTAGAAAAGACCATACCAGCATCGAGCCTGCATGTACTGAGGATTCAGCGTCAGGGCCTCGAGAAAATGACGTTCAGCTTTCGGAAAATCGCGCTGCCACAGCAATGAGATGTAGGCGAGTGCCGTGTGGGCCTCTGCGGACTGAGGGTCGAGTGTCACTGCACGCGAAGCGGCATCCGACGCGGTCGGCATCGTCTCCCCTGGCCGCACATACCCGCCGAAGCACAATTGCGAGCGTGCGTCAGCGACACCCGCCCACGCCTGGGCATACTCAGCGTCGAGCGCAAGCGCGCGCTGGAAGCTCTCGAGTGCAGGTGCGATCCATGCGCCGCGCTTGTACAACATCGCGCGTCCTCTGAGATACAGCTCGTAGGCTTCCATGTTCGAGGTCGACGCCCTGACTAGCTTTGCGTCGCCGCCGAGTGCCACTTTGAGCCGCTGCGTAATTGAGCGGGCGATCTCGTCCTGCACATCAAAGATATCTGCAAGCTCGCGGTCGTAACGCTCCGACCACAAGTGGTAGCCATCGGACGCCTTGACGAGCTGCGCCGTCACCCGGACCCGATTGCCGGCCTTACGAACGCTCCCTTCGAGCACATGCTGAACATTGAGCCGCGTCGCGATCTCGCCGATGTCGGCTGATTTGCCCTTGAAGGAAAACGATGACGTGCGCGCCACGACGCGCAGGCCTTCGACTCCTGTGAGCGCGTTGATGATCTCCTCTGCGAGGCCGTCGCTGAAGTACTCGTTTTCCGGATCCGAGCTCATGTTGGCAAAGGGAAGCACCGCGATCGACGGCGGGTCCGCGAGGGTCTCGGAGGCGGCACGCTCGAGCGCCTCTTTCACCGCCGTCATCGTCGGATATCGATGCGACGAGTGCTTGGCGAGGCATCGCCGTACGACGCTGTCCAGCGCAGCCGGGGCGTGCAGGCGGGGCGGCTCGTCGCGCAGCACCGCAGACAGGACCTGCGCGATCGTATCTCCGCCGAAGGCCCGGCTCCCGGAGAGCATCTCGTACAACACGGCCCCGAAGCTGAACGCATCGGAGCGTGCATCCAATGGTCGCGCCTCGGCCTGTTCGGGGGACATATAGGCCGCCGTGCCCACCAGCGTGCCGGCTGCCGTTCGCGTGACATCAATATCGGCCTCCATCTGCTTGGCGAGACCGAAGTCGAGCACCTTTGAACCTTGCTCGGTCAGCATGATATTGGCGGGTTTCAGATCTCGATGGACGATTCCGGATCGATGTGCCCATTCCAGCGCGGACGCGATCTGGACGGCGTACTCGAGGGCCTGCTTGACGGGCAGCGCCCCCTGCTGAGGCGTTCCGCCAGCGTCTCCCCTTCGAGGTACTCCATGACCAGAAAGTCGATGCCGTCATGACGGCCCACGTCGTACAGCACGCAGATGTGTGGATGACTGAGGGCGGCCACGGCGCGTGCCTCGCGCACGAAACGATCGCGCGATTCCGGATCATCTGCCACGCGAGGAGGGAGGATCTTGATGGCGACCGTGCGACCCAGTCTGGTATCGCGAGCGCGATACACTTCGCCCATTCCGCCGGCACCGAGCTTCGAGACGATGGCGTACGGGCCCAGTCGCGTCCCTGCGGAAAGACTCACTCTCGCGGTAGTATATTCACTTCACTCCACGTCTTGTCCTGCTGATCACCCCATGTTCAAGCGTCAAACCACCGGTTCTGTAGTGTGCTCATCGTGCGGCTCGCTCGTAGGTGTGCGGGACGAGAAATGCTACAACTGCGGCCGGCGCAGTCCCGGGTTGTGGGGCTTCGCGCCGCTGCTGCGAAGCCTCGGCAACGATCTCGGATTCGTGAAGCTCGTCATCTGGGGCTGCGGCGCGCTGTACGTCATCGCGCTGCTGCTGTCCGGCAATTCGATGCGGATGACCGGCGGCATCTTCGGATTTCTCGCCCCGGACATGCCCGTGCTCTATCTGCTGGGCGCGTCCGGAGGCATTCCCGTTTTTCAGTTCGGCTGGTGGTGGACCGTATTGAGCGCCGGATGGCTTCACGGCAGCCTGCTCCACATCATCTTCAACATGATGTGGATCCGGGATCTCGGTCCGGTCGTCGCCAACATGTATGGCGCGGGGCGGATGGTAATTATCTACACCGCCGCCGGCGTGTCGGGTTTCCTGCTCAGTTCGTTTGCCTTCGCGTACCTGCCGCACCTGCCGTTCCTGAGCGGCGCCGGCGTTACGGTTGGGGCATCCGCCTCCGTGTTCGGATTTCTCGGCGCGCTGGTCTACTACGGCCGCCGTACCGGAAGCTCACTGACGCGATCGGAGGCGATTCGCTACGCCCTGATTCTCGGTTTCTTCGGGTTCGTGATGCGAGGCGTCGATAACTTTGCGCACGCCGGCGGATTCCTGGGTGGCTACATCGCGGCCCGCATGCTCGACCCACTCAAGCCCGAGCGTCCCGACCACATCGTCGTCGCTCTGGTCTGTATCGCCGCCACGTTTCTGGCCATCGCCGCGTCGGTCTTTACACTGCTGCCGGTGCTGACTGCGCAGTAACGAAAAACGCAAAACGCAAAACGAATAGAGACAAAAAAGGGCGGGTCCCTGATTTCAGAGCCCGCCCCTTTTTTACTTTTTACTTTTTACTTTCTACTTTCTACTTTCTACTTCCAGGTTCTATTTCGGCGGCACCACCGGCACGTACTGCGGGAACACATAGGCAAACATCATCGAGATGACGCCCATCACGAGCATCAGCAGAATGCTGTGCTTGATGGTGAACCGGAACAGCTTGCTCTCGTCAGCAGACGTCATGCCTGTCGCGGCGACCGCCACGGCGATGCTCGTCAGCGAGATCATCTTGCCCATGACACCCGCTGCGGAATTCACCGACGCCGTCAGCACCGGATTCAGCCCGAGCGTGTTCGCCGTAACGACCTGCAGGTTGCCGAACAGCGCGTTCGCTGACGTATCGCTGCCGGTCAGGAACACGCCGAGCCACCCCAGCACGGCGCTGAAGAACGGGAACGTCGGCCCGGTCGTCGCCAGCGCCAGTCCGAGCGTGGACGTCATGCCCGAATAATTCATCAGGTATGCCAGCCCCAGCATCGTCGCGATCGTCACTATCGACATCTTCAGTTGCTTGAAGGTGGCGACGTAGGTGGCCGCGAACTGCTTCGGCTTGACGCGCAGCAGAATCGCGGCTGCGACCCCCGCAAGGAAACACGCCGTGCCGGACGCGCTCAGCCAGTTCAGGATATAGACGGCACCGTAGGGCGCCGGTGCTGGTGTCACAGGCGGGACGCGGGTGATCATGTTGTGCAGGCCCGGCACATTGATGCCGTTGAGCACGTTCGCGTTGAGCGGCAGGAAACCTGGCAATATTCCGTTCGTGAACCTGTCAAGAATCGCTTTGATTGAAACCTCGCCCCACGTCAGCACGAACACGACGAGCAGCAGGTAGGGCAACCAGGCGATGAACACCTCTCTGCCTGGATGTTTCTTCGGCGCGAGCGTCGCTTCCTTGTCACCTTCCAGCCGCATGATGGTCGGTGGCTTCCAGAATTTCATCACCAGCACCATCGCGGCGATACAGGCGAGCGAGCTCAGAATATCGGTGAGCTCATGTCCGATGTAGTTCGAAACGTAGAACTGTGTGGCCGCAAACGACACGCCGCAAATCAAGATCGCCGGCCACACCTCGAACGCGCGCTTCGGACCGGCCATCACGACGACGAGATACGCGGGGATGATGACCGAGATCATCGCGCACAGCCTGCCGGTCATCATGCTGAGGGGCATCGATGGAATGCCGGTCACATTCGCGAGCGTCGTGATAGGAATGCCGATCGATCCGAACGCCACCGGCGCCGTATTGGCCAGCAGACAGATGCCTGCGGCATAGAACGGCGAAAATCCGAGGCCCGCGAGCATCGCCCCCGACACGGCGACCGGCGCGCCGAACCCGGCCGCGCCCTCAATGAACGCACCGAACGAGAAGGCGATGAACATCGCCTGCAGCCGTCGATCGTTGGTGAGGCCGCCGACCGATCCTTGATGATTTCGAATTTGCCGGTATCGACCGCGAGCCGATACAGCATGATCGAGCTGAACACGATCCAGGCGATGGGAAAAATCCCGAACGCCGCGCCGTATAGCGTCGAGATCATTGCCATCGAGAACGGCATGCGATAGCCCAGCAGCGCGACGATCAGCGCCGAGGCCAGCGCGGTCATCGCCGCCATCCATGCCGGCTTCCGCATGATGCCGAGCATGACGAACAGGACAAGGATGGGGATGGCCGCCGCCAAGGTCGACAGGCCAAGACTTCCCCCTATGGGTTCATAATTGTGTTGCCACATATCTCCCTCAGTAGACGCAGTTGGCTCGCAATGGAATGCGCGAGACTGTATCACACCGAACTGAGGATGTGGCCCGCCTTCGCGGGGAGCGCTTCGGCGAGGGCTAGCCGGCCTTGCGCTGGGTGGGCCGCTCGTCTAACTTTTTGACGCCGGCGCGCTCGCTGACGGCCTCTTTCAGGTCAATCTCGAGGCGCTCGCTCCGGATGCCCAGGCGCAGGCGCCCGTAGATGCTGATGAGATGGTTGGCGACCCAGACGAGGGCCAGCCACGCCACGATATAGCCGCGCCAGTCTTCGAACCCCAGCCTGAAACGGGTGGCCAGCAGCACCGCGGCCGATACGTAGTGGCTAAAGCAGTACTCGCAGGTGAACAAATAGAAGAACTTGCGGGCGGGCGCGCTTGCGCAGGCCTTGCTGCGATCGACGCAGTAATCACGGAATTCGCGGAACAACTCTTCGTGGGTAATCGTCCAGGCGATCGCGGCAACCGGCAGGGAGAGAATCAGCAGATTTAACAGGTCTGTGCCGGAGACGTCGTTCATACAGCAACCCGCCCTGCGGCAAACCCATCAATGGCTGTTCGGTTTCTGGTCATCGGCAAAGCGTTGGCTGTTAGTATCGCAAGAAGCGATCCAGATTCTGCTATCTCGACGCAGAGACGCCAAGCCGCAGAGAAACGTTTTCGAAAGAAAGCTCTGCGCCTTTGCGACTCTGCGCCAGATCTGTCGAACGTGCTTCAGTTGGTGTGAAGATCGATGATGCGACTGATGGCGCGCTGACAGACGCGGCAGAAATCGATAACCGTGCGAGCGCCCATGATGCACTCGGCCTCGGGCCGGTACAGACCGCGCGCTTCGTACCCCGCCCCTTCGAACGCGCCCACCTTGCCGGCGTGCGACATCGGCGTTGGCACCGGCGTCGCTCGATCCACCAGATCGCGCCACTTCAGCGCCGCTGGATCGTGAAGCGCCGTAATGTTGGGTTCCCACGGCTCTGGTTTCACGGGTGCGCCCGTCTCGTACGTCACCGAGCCCACGTACTCGTCACCGAGGCCGGCCAGGTTGTGCGCCAGTTCGTGGATGAACACGTACGCTGCCGATTCGTGTGCGGCCGCGACCGTTGACTGCTGATTGAAGATCCCGCCGCCGCCGTACTTCTTTTCGTTCATCAGAATTTCGACGACATCGTACGGTGCGGACGCCGCGATATTGCGGAGCGCACGATTGTCGTAGGTGAGCGCGTATCGTTCGAGCCCGAAGATATTGAACTCGACCGATGGAGCGCCCGCCGGCATATGGAGGGTCCTCACGTTGAAGTCCCCACGACGCGACTTGAAGGGCTCGAGCGCAAACAGCGCATTGACGAGGCGCTCTGCGTCGGCTCGGAATGCGGCCGCCTGCGACATGGCGTACCTGTCACTGATCAGCAGAAGGTCGACCTTACGGCTTGGCGGCCCGCTTTCGAACACTGTCGCGACGCGAGACGCAGGCGGCCGCTGAGCGGGCGCGTCGCGTGCCGCGCGCGGATCGACGTCAATTTCCCAGAGCGGCCGGAATATGTTCTGGCGATCGCGCGTCTTGATCGCGACACGCACCGGCCCCGTGGGACGAGGAAATCGCACGGACTCGTGGAACGTCCGGCGCGTCGTCCGGAATTCGGGAGTCGTTTCCCACTCGCCGTAGATGGTCGCAAACCCGCGCGAGTAGATGACGCGATTCGACGAGCGGTCGATCACCTCGAACAGATACTTCCCGAGGTTGGTGGTATCGATCAGCTGAGTGCGGTTGCCCGGCCACTCCCCCTCCGTAACCACCGCGTCGAACGCGAGCGCTTCCCCATCCGGACCCCCGCTGTGAAAATAATCTACCCGGATTGTGCGCGTGAAATCGAAACTGGCTGCAGCGGGCCGGTCCACCGGGGCGGTCTGCGAAGCCGTCGCGCATGTCGCAAGAAGTACGAAGGCCGCAGCGGCGAGTCTCATCATGCGTTTGCGATCAGTAGATCATAGATCCCTAGATCCCTAGATCCCTAGATCCCTAGATCCCTAGATCAGTAGATCAGTAGATCAGTAGTTATAGTAGTGTCTGCTTTCGGGAGGACGCATGGGCGCTACTTCAGACGACTTGATGGATATCGCGCGCGCGGGGGCCGAGCGCATCGAGATGGCCGGCAACGCGATGCGGTACCCGAGCTTCAGCGATATCGAGGAACAGTGCGCCACCGAGTACGACGAGCTGCTCGACGCTCTGCACGATGACGAGCTGTTCGCTCCCGCCGACGTGCAGCGCCAGGAAGAGATCGTTGAGCGCCTGAAGGAGATCGTCGGCGAACCGCACCAGGAGCTCATCGAAGAGCTCGTGGACAACCTCGCGCGGCAGATCTGGCTGAACCAGGAAGCCGCGTTTCATCTCGGCATGGCCGTCGGTCTGAGGCTCGCGGAAGGGCGACGGCACTGACGGGGACTTCGCTGAAAGGGCAGAGGGCAGAGGGCAGAGGGCAACGGGCTGAGGCGCGCCCGCTGCTGAAATGGGCCGGCGGCAAGCGGCAGCTGCTGCCCGTGCTTCGCAAATTCTATCCCGCCGCATTCAACAGGTACTGGGAGCCGTTTCTCGGCAGCGGGGCTGTGTTCTTCGATCTGTATGGCCGCGGACTCCTCGCCGGCCACGACGTCACCCTCACCGACAACAATCCCGACTTGATTGCGTGCTATCGCGCCGTGCGCGACTGTCCCGAGCAGGTCATCGGTGAGCTCTCACGCCTTGCGAGTGGGCACGAGCGCGACGCCGCGAGGCATTACTACGAAATCCGCAACGAACGGTTCAACCCGCAACGTGCTGCACGAGCCGCCGCTCCGGACGGCGACTACAGCCCTGCCCTGGCGGCGATGTTCATCTATCTCAATCGGACCGGCTACAACGGTCTGTTCCGGCTCAACAGCGACGGCGAGTTCAACGTGCCGGCGGGCCGCTATGCCAAGCCGCGCATCTGCGACGAGGTGAACATCCGTCGCGTCGCGACGGCGCTGTCGCGGCCCGGCGTCACGCTCCAGCGCGCGCGATTCGATCGAAGCGCCGACAGCGCGGTGGCAGGTGATTTTCTGTACATCGATCCGCCGTACGCGCCGCTCAGCAGGACCGCGCGCTTCACGAGCTATACGACGGAAGGATTCGGCGCAGACGATCAGGAGAGGCTCAGGGGGATCGTCATCACGCTCGCGAGGCGCGGCTGCCATGTCGTGTTGAGCAACTCGACAGCGCCGGAGATTGGACGGCTCTACGAAGGCAGCGGGGATGTAAAGGCCGCGGGCCTCCGGTGTTACCGGATTCCGGCCCGGCGAGCGATTAATTCGAACGGCGGACGGCGGGGCACGGTGGACGAATATGTGATTACCAACGTCGCCGGTTAGCGCCCACTCAGATCCATCACCCAGATGTCGCCGAGGTCGTCGCGCCAGGGGAAATAGAGGTACTTTCCATCGGTTTCCGGTTGCATGCGGCCGACTGTTCCTCGCTTGCCCACAAGGTTTGTGATCGGCCGTTCGGTGCGATCCTTAATCGACAACGCCCACAGATTGCCCGCGCGCTCGAACGCCCCGCGAAAGTAGAGGTGCGCTCCGTCATGCGACCATCGCGGGCCGCCACTGCTGCTGTTCGTCATCAATTCCGGCTCGCCGCCTTCCGAGGACACTCGCCAGATGCCATTCCCTCCCGATCGACTGGAGCCGAATGCCAGCCACCGGCCATCGGGCGACCACGTCGAAAGGCCGTCGCTGGCCGGATGATCGGTAATCTGACGCTCGCGCGAACCGTCGGCCGCAATGACCCAGACCTCGGAGTTGCCGGTACGCTCCGATCGAAAGGCAATGTCGCGGCCGTCGGGCGACCACTCTGCGCCCGCATCGAGTCCCTTGCTCCGCGTCAATTGTGTTGCGGGACCGCCACCTGCAGGCATCGTCCACAACTCGCGATCGCCGGTGCGGTACGAGTAAAAGGCCAGGCGATCTCCATCGGGCGACCAGTCGGGCGCCCAATCCGGAGCGGGATCGGCCGTCAGTTGCGTCGGCTGACCACCGATTGGCATCATCCAGATGTCCTGGTTTCCGGTGCGGTCCGAGCTATAGACGACCCGCTGGCCGTCGGGAGAGATGCCCAGAAATTCCACGTATGCCTGGTCGAACGTGACCTGCTCGGCATCTCCCCATGTTGCCGGCCGATTCTCGAGAATCGGCACGCGCCAGAAGTTCGACACCCAGCGCCCTTTTGAATACGCGACACGCGAGCCGTCGCGCGAAAAAGAGATGTCCCGGACCTCGAGCCCGGTGGTCACGCGTTCTGCTTCGCCAACCGGCAACCCGTCTTCCACGCGCCGGCGCCACAAGTCCGTCGGTCCGACGCAGTTGCACGTGAAGAAAAGGTATTGACCATCCGGCGACCATCGAGGCCGCCGGACGTTGCTGCGCGCGTCCGTCATCTCGAAGCCCGCGCCGTCCGCGAGACGCAGGACCCTCACGCGCGTCACCTCCGACTGCTGCTGTGCTGCGTCGACGTAGGCGAGAAAACGGCCGTCGGGAGACCAGCTCAAATCGAGACGCGATTCTTCGGTGCCCGGAAGCGTCATCGTTCGCGACTGGCGTGTAACGATCGACACGATTTCGACTGAGGGCTCGACGCGCGATCCGTCGATCGTATAGATGACGGCCGCCAACTGCGTTCCATCTGACGACCATTCGGGCGCGCTGTAAGCGTACGGATTAGTCCCGACGCTCGCGATGAGTCGTGTTGCCGCGCCGCCGAGCGCCGGAACGACGTAATAACCGCCGCCTTCACGATCGGACCAGAAGGCGATGGATCGTCCATCCGGCGACCAGCTTGGGTAGCGATCGTCGCCGGCCGAATTCGAGGTCCAGTTCACGGCGGCGCCGCCGGCGATCCGCACGAGCCAGATGTCCCAGTTTCCGGACTCGTTCGCTTCGTACGCGATGGTGGCGTTATCCGGCGACCATGTCGGATGGTCTTCGACGCCAATGGCGCTCGTAACCTGAATCGGATTGGTCAGCTGCGGCACCGGCGTCGCGCGGCGGCTCACCCCGTAGATCGTCAGCGCGACAGCGGCAACGACCACGAGTGATACCCAGCGAACCATGGGACGTGAGAGGCGCCATCGAACGGATTCGAGAATAGCGAGCGGAACCTTGAACGGCGACGCTAGACACGCATCGATATCGCGGCGCGCATCCGCCAGATCGCTCAAACGCTTTTCGACGTCTTTCTCCAGGCACCGGCGAAGCAATTCCCGCAGGCGCGCCGGCGTGCGGGCCGGCAGCGTGTCCCACGCCGGCTCGCGCTCGATGACGCGGGCCAGCGTGTCCGACAGCGTCTCTGCCGCGAAGGCGGGTCGGCCGGAGAGCATCTCGAAGAGCACACAGCCGAACGCCCAGACGTCGGTACGTCTGTCGAGCGACTTGCCTCGTGCCTGCTCGGGGCTCATGTACGCGGCCGTGCCAAGGAGCGCACCTTCCCCCGTCGCGGTGGCGGTCAGCGTCGGTGCGTGCGAAATATTCTGATCGTCTCCGCCGGCGATGAACGCCTTGGCGAGTCCGAAGTCGAGGACCTTTACGATGCCGCCGAGCGTCAGCGTGATGTTCGCCGGCTTGAGATCGCGATGCACGATCCCGCGCGCGTGCGCGGCCTCGAGGGCTTCGACAACCTGACGCGCAATGGAGAGCCCGTCGGTCAGCGACAGCCCCGATTCCAGCCTTTCAGCGAGCGTTGGTCCCTCAACCAGTTCCAGGATCAGCGCGTGCACGCCTGCCAGCTCTTCGAACCCGTAAATGGCGGCGATGTGCGGGTGATTCAGCGCCGCGAGCATCCGCGCTTCGCGTTCGAAGCGCTTCAGACGGTCGGGATCCGACGCGAAGGCAGGCGACAGGATTTTTACAGCGACGTCTCGGCCGAGCTTCGTATCGCGCGCGCGATAGACCTCACCCATTCCGCCCGCGCCGAGCAGCGACACTACCTGATAGACGCCGATCTGTCTGCCGATCAGCTCTTCCGTGCGAATCCCCAGTCCCGATCCCGAATTTCTAGTCCGGATCCGAGCGCCTCAGCGCGGCTCTGGCTTCCCCGGTGCGATTCAACTTCAGCGCGCAGCGCTACGTCGCCGGCGCAAGCCTCGCGCACAAACGCCGCGCGGTCGTTCGGCGGGCGCTCGAGCGCGTCTTGGCAGATCTCTTCGATGCGCTGCCAGCGTTCGTCACTCATTGGCGATTCCAATGCCTGGTCTCATCGGCTCCCTGGAGTCTGTTCGAACAGGACGATATCGCTCGACGCGCGCTGCTGCCCGATGATCACCGAACCTCCGTCGCCGGACCACACGATCCCCCGCACGATCGCCTCGTCCGGAACCTTGTACACCTGGCGGATTGGACGGCTCGCGTCCAGATCGGAAATCCAGACCGATGCTGCTGCCGTCCCCGGCACGCGGGTCGCCGCCAGCTTGCGTCCGTCGCGCGACCATGCCAGGAAGCCGTTTACCAAGGGCACCGTCTGGCCTATGTCGCGCGTGACCGGCTGTCCAGCGCTGGTCATGAACCGCACATCTGCCCTTGCCTGCTGGCCCGGAGCATTCGCTGACACTTCCAAATAGGTAATCACGTCGGCCGTCGGTGACCATGCCGGCGACGTGGCGCCACCCGGCGTCCGCAAACGGCGAGTATGGCCGTCGCCAACGTTGACAATAGAGAGACCAGGTAGTTCTCCATCGGGCGTCGAGAACACGATCTCGCGCCCGTCCGGCGACCACGAAAAATACGGAAGCACAGCCGCCGCGAGCAAACGGCGGGCAACCCCGCCATCCGATGAGACGATCCAGAGGCCACGCTCACCGCCACGATTCGAGATGAACGCGACCTGTTCTCCATCAGGTGAGAATTGCGGATACTCGTCGGTCGAGTCCCCTGGTATCAGCGGCCGCGGGTCGGTTGGGTTTCCACGAGCGATCCAGAGATTACGTTGTCCGGATCGTGTGGAGCTGAAGACGAGCCGGTCGCCGCTTCGCGAGAGATCCGGGTCGAGATCGCCGGTGTATCCGCCCGTCAAAGAGGTGCTGACGGCTGAAGGGCCTGAACCGACGTCGATTTTCTCGAGCGAGTCACGGGTCTCAAACAGCGTGCAGACCATCGTTTGTCCGTTCAATGAGATTCGCGGTTGCGCGTATTCGCCGACACCCGCTGTCAGGCGCACGGACGCGCCACCTGTGAGCGGTCGCCACCAGAGACTCAGCTCCGCCCCTGCGGGATCGGCCGCGTAAATCAGGCCGCGACCGTCCGGAGTAAGTGCCGGGAATGCCGAGCGACGCGCGCTCGCAACAACCAATTCCGGAGGGCCACCGGTCGCCGCGACGCGATAGACCTCCGTCGGTGTGGCATTCCACGCCGTCATCGAATAATTAAAGTAGATGTACTTGCCATCAGCCGACCATGACGGCCAGTGCTTGTGCAGGTTTCCTTCGGCCGGCACGAGGGGTCGCGCGTTGCTGCCGTCACCATCGGCAATCCAGATGGCGTCACCCGCTGAGCTACCCGCGACGACGTAGGCAATCTGCCGGCCGTCAGGCGACCACGTGACACCCTGTGCAGCTTTGAGGAAGAGACTCGGCGGGCCGCCAAGCGGGGCCGGCACGCTGTACATGGAATAGGGAGTGTCGGGCGAAGAGACGCCCGAGAACAGAATTCTCGAACCATCCGTCGAAATTTCGAGACCTCCGACTACCGAGCGCGTGCTCAGTGTAATGTTTGCGTTGGCCGTCAGATTGGCAGGTGATCCACCACCGCCGATGAACTGCACCCACACGTCGGTTGGCCCGCGCGCGTCGGAAAGATAGGCGACCCATTTGCCGTCAGGAGAGATTGCAGGAGCCATTTCACGCGCGGCCGACGCGGTCAGGCGTACGATGCGCGAGAACGTTGGCACCCCGATCGACGCAGGTCGAGAAGACGTCGTGCTGCCAATCGCAAAGGCTCCCGCGGCCGCTATGACCATCACTGTCAGTGCCCACCCGACCGGCAATCCTCTGCGTGGTCGGGCGACGGGACCGGCCGTCGTCACGTTGATGGGGTTCAGTGCGTCTTCGAGCTCGAGCCGCGCATCGCCGATATCGCGAAGGCGCGTCCTGGCGCTCTTGTCGAAACAGCGCGTGAGAAGTTTCGTGATGTTGGATGGAGTCGAAGCGGGCAGCGCGGACCAGTCGGGCTCACGCTCGAGGATGGCGGCAATGACATCCGAAACAGTCTGGCCCGGGAACGGCAAGCGGCCGGTAAGCATCTCGTACAAGACGCAACCGAAGGCCCAGATGTCCGCGCGCTTGTCGACCGGCTGGCCGCGCGCCTGTTCGGGACTCATGTAGGCGGCCGTCCCGAGGATCGCGCCTTCGTGCGTGCCCCCGACGGTGACCGTCGTCGACTGCGTCAGATCCAGTCCCGACGCATCGCCGGCAAACACCTTGGCCAGCCCAAAGTCGAGCACCTTCACGACGCCCTCGGGCGTGATCTTGATGTTGGCAGGCTTCAGATCCCGGTGGACGATCCCGCGCTCATGGGCGGCGTCGAGCGCATCGGCGATTTGTTTCGCGATGCCGAATGATTCGCGAAGGGAGAGCGGCCCCTTCGCTACACGATCGGCTAGCGTCAACCCCTCGACCAGTTCCAGCACCAACGCGGGTGCGCCGTTCGATTCCTCCACGCCATAAATCCCGCCGATGTGTGGATGATTGAGCGACGCGAGCATGCGGGCTTCGCGCTCGAAGCGTGCGAGCCGATCGGGATCGGCCGTGAACGCACGCGGCAGTAACTTGATAGCCACATCACGCCCCAGCTTCGTATCGCGCGCGCGATAGACCTCGCCCATCCCGCCCACACCGAGCAGCGAGTCGATTCGATAGACGCCGATTTGTTTGCCGATCAGCTCGTCCGTGCCCATCCCCAATCCCGCAGCCCGAATTCCCAGTCCCGTCCCGAGCGCATCAGCGCGACTCTGGTTGGCGAGCAGCGATTCGACTTCGGCGCGCAGCCCTTCGTCGCCGGCGCACGCATCGCGGAGAAACTCCGCACGATGATCCGGCGCGCGCTCGAGGGCGTCGTGAAAGATCTCTTCGATACGGCGCCAGCGTTCGCTGCTCATTTCTCTCAGCCGCGAGGCATCGGGATTCAGTTCCTCGTCAGCGGCCAGTTCAGGAGCACGACGAATCGGCCGGGCGGCTCGACCGCGCAGTTGACCAGGAATTGCTTCCCGTCGTGCGTGTCGTAGTTGTAGCCGAACATAACTCCTCGCATCGGCAGACTTAACGGAAGGGTGCCGGGACACGCGCGGAACAACCGCTCAGGCAGTCGTGTGCCGGACGACCGGATCAACTCGGTGGTGTTCACGGCGTAGATCGTGAAGTCGCTGGACATGTAGTACAGCTCCTGGCCGTCCGGACGCCACACCGGATAATCGCCTCCAAGATTGGAAATTCGTATTTTCCCTTCTGCGGCTGCTGGTCCTCCCGCAAACGGGCGAACGTACACTTCGTAACGGCCAGTCTCGTTCGAGGTGTAGGCAATCCATTTTCCATCCGGTGAAAATCTGGGAACTCCCTCGTTGAAGCGAGACGCCAGGAACGGAAATCGCCTGGCCGGATCATCTGCTGACACGACCATCACATCGGTAGTTCCATAGGCAATCCACTTTCCGTCTTTCGACCAGTCCTGCGGGACGACCGCTTCCGAAAACCGCGACTCCTCGCTGGTCGCGTCGAGGCCCTTCTTGAGGAACGAGCGCATAGCGATTTCGGCTCCTCGATCGGAACCGAACAGTAACTGCCGCCCATCCGGGGACCATACCGGATACCAGTCATTGGCCTCTTCAGTGGTTAGGCGGGAGGAAACAGCACGCGCGACTTCCACGAACCAGATGTCTCGGTTACCGGTCTGAGCATCCGGGCGGGTGAACGCAACGCGGGTGCCATCGGGAGAGATGCGAGGTTGCAGATGCTCGCCTGATTCGCCTAACGTTCCGGTGAGTTCGCCGCTCCGGTCGAACCACGTCAAACGCGTGGTCTCTCCTGCACCGGGGCGAAGAAGCACAGCGACTCGTCCATCGAAGGACGTATCGAGCCAAAGGCCCAATCCCGCGGCGTTGTAGCCGACATTGTCGACGACCGGCACTGGTTCGCCCGACAGCTCTTGCGTTGCCGGATTGAATTGCCGTGCCGCTACTCCGCCGTCGCGGTAAAAGAGCAGTGTGCCCGATTCATCGTTACCCGATTGAACATAGCGGACGACCGACTGAATGGGCATCAGACGCCTGACTGTGCGGGACTCGAGCGACCCGACGTATAAGGCATTGTTCTCGCGCTGTCCGCAGCGGCTCGTGAACAGGAACGTCAACCCATCAGGAAGGAACACAGGGCCCCGATGCGAGTTCTGAGCAAGCGAGGTGTCAAGCTCGGTGATCTGTTCCGGCGGTCCACCCGATTCGCGAATTCGAAACAGGGCCGTGCGATTTGAAACCCGAAAAATAATGTCGCCCCGCGCTCCCCAGGCGGCGTCCTGAAATCCCGGCACTTCCGTGATGGTCTGTGGCGAACCGCCAGATGGACTGATCTTCTTTACCTTCCCGTCGACATAAAAGGCGATCCAACGGCTATCCGGCGACCACACGGGTGCACGACTGCCATCTGTGCCCTCCAGGCGTCTGGATTGAACGGAATCCAGGGCGCGAACCCACAGAGAGGTGGGCTCCCCTGCGCTACCCCCCACAAAGACGACATGTCGCCCATCAGGAGACGGCACTGGGAACTCTTCCGGTCCGGCAGCCCCCATCTGCTCCTCGAGGGTAAGCGTGAACTGGCTGGGAATCTCGGAGTGCACAGTGACGGGTCTGGTGAGCCAGAGGCCCGTCACGGCGAGTGCCGCACCGAGTCCTGCCGCCACCGGCCACATCCACGAACGCATTCTCTTCCCGGCGGGCGCGATCGCGGGCGCGGCGAGCTCGAACTCAACACGCGCGTCGCCAATGTCTCGCACACGGCGTCGGGGATCCTTTGTGAGACATCGCTGCAGCAGCCGCGTGATGGCCGGAGGCGTCATCGCGGGAATCGCCGTCAAGTCGGCCTCACGCTCCAGGATCGCCACAATCGTGTCGGAGATGGTGTCGCGCGCGAAGGCTGCACGGCCGGTCAGCATTTCGTAGAGGATGCAGCCGAACGCCCAGATGTCGGTGCGCTTGTCGACCGTCTGTCCGCGCGCCTGTTCAGGACTCATGTAGGCCGCGGTGCCGAGAATGATGCCCTCACGCGTTCCGCCGACCGTGATCGTGGGCGACTGCGTGAGGTTCGGTGTCTCACCGTCGCCACCCATCGCTTTCGCGAGTCCGAAGTCCAGCACCTTCACGACACCATCTGGCGTGATCTTGATGTTCGCCGGTTTGAGATCGCGGTGAATGATCCCCTTCTCGTGCGCCGCGTCGAGGGCATCGGCGATCTGTCGCGCAATGGCCAGCGTGTCGGTCAGATGGAATGGACCCGCGGCGATGCGGTCGGCCAGCGTTTCGCCTTCGATGAGCTCGAGCACCAAGCGCGCGATCGCCGTCCGCGTCTTCCAGTCCGTAGATCGCGCCGATGTGGGGATGATTGAGCGACGCGAGCACGCGCGCCTCGCGTTCGAAGCGCGCCAGCCGATCAGGATCACTGGCGAAGAGCCTCGGCAGGATCTTGATCGCCACATCGCGCCCCAGCTTCGTATCGCGCGCGCGATAGACCTCGCCCATCCCGCCTACGCCGAGCAGCGAGTCGATTCGATAGACGCCGATTTGTTTGCCGATCAGCTCGTCCGTGCCAATCCCCAATCCCGAATCCCGAATTCCCAGTCCCGATCCGAGCGCATCAGCGCGACTCTGGTTGGCGAGCAGCGATTCGACTTCGGCGCGCAGCCCTTCGTCGCCGGCGCACGCTTCGCGGAGAAACTCCGCACGATCGATCCGGCGCGCGCTCGAGGGCGTCGTGGACAGATCTCTTCGATGCGCTGCCAGCGCAGCGCTCTAATCCGTATCCGCTTTTCTTCAGCTCGCGGACCAGCCACAATTTCGCCATCGTCCAGTCGCGCTTGACCGTTCGCACGGACACGCCAAGCGCCTCAGCCGTTTCCTCGATGCTGAGTCCGCCGAAGTACCGCATCTCCACGACCTGGCTTTTTCGCTCGTCGATCGCCGCAAGGGCCGTCAGCGCGTCGTCGAGCGCAACGACGTCGGCCGAGGGTTCCTTCGCGCCGACACGTCCTTCATCGAGCGTCACCTGGCAGGCGCCGGCGCCCCGCTTCTGATAGCCGCGAGCGCGAGCGGCGTCCACGAGCACCCGCCGCATGACGCGGGACGACATCGCAAAGAAGTGCGCGCGATCCTGCCAGTGCACGTGCCGGATATCGATGAGCTTCAGGTACGCCTCGTTGACGAGCGCGGTGGGTTGGAGCGTATGGCCGTCCCGTTCGTGCCCCATGTGCCGCCGGGCGATGCGGCGCAGCTCCGCGTGGACGACCGGGATGAGCTGTTCGAACGCAGCTTCATCCCCGTGTCCCCAGGCGACAAGGAGGTTCGTGACTTGAGCGGTTGAAGGAAGAGGCATCGGGACCCGAGCCCGGGCGGCATTGTACCTGCCACCGACGATTCCGATGGCCCTTTTCCAGCGCCGTTCCCGCCTCCCTGTCCACGGCCGGTATTCGCCGGCCGGAGGACGGGAGGTCGAAATGGGCCGCGATACATGGATTGCTGGATTGGTGCTGTGCGCCGGATTGACGGGATGGCGCACTGCCGCGGCCGAGACACCGGGCCAGCCCACGATCCCGTGCGCGTTATGGACGGCGCCGAGGTACCGGCAGACACGCTGAACCGGGCGCAGGCTGACGCAACCCGCGTGTTCCACCTCTCCGGTATCGCCCTCGTCTGGGTTGACGCCGAGACGTGTCAGGCAGGCTGTCTCACAGTCCGCATCGTCACGCAGCCTGTCAGCGCGAAGAGCCGCGATCCGCACATGCTCGGTGTTGCGCCCAGCACGTCAGAGGCGCGAGGGATAAATCTATGGGTCTTCTATCCTCGCATCAGGGCATACAGCGCGGAGCTTGGGATGGACGCGTCACGAGCTGCTGGGCCATGTGATGGCCCACGAGTTGGGTCATCTGTTGCTACCAGACGGCGCCCATTCGGTTGCCGGTTTCATGCGGCCGATTTGGGATATCCGCGCAGGTGCGAGCCGCCACCGCGGGCCTGTTGACCTTTATGCCGGAGCAGGCGGCTTGATACGCGAGCGTCTGCAAGCTTCCGCTTCGGCCATTGCACATGCTCCATGACGAGGGGATCAGAGTGAAATGCTATTTGAGCGCGTCATCAGCCGCGTGGGACGGGTGTGACGGGGCCGAGGTAGCGGTCGAACCAGTCAAGGATCTCGCGAATCACATCCTGAAGCTGGCTCGGCGCATGCCCTCCGTCGAACAGCGCGTGGCGCTTGTGATCGGGTGCCACCCCAAGCACGCGGAAGAGCGGCACTTGAGCGGATTCCACGGGTATGAGGAAGTCGCTGCGTCCGGTGACCATCAGCGTGGGAACGCGAATGCGGGACGCGAAGTTCAACGGGTCGATCTCCGGCGGCAAGTTGACGGTCGGCAAGCCGGCGCCAATCATCACGCTGACTTTCAGGCGGGGCTCGAGCGCAGTGATTATGAGACCCAGGGTCGCCCCCCTGCTATCGCCGTAAAAGCCGAGACGGTCATGGTGGAGATCGGGTCTGGTGTCGATGAGCTCGATTACTCGAGCGAAGTCTTTCTGACTGGCAATCACGACGTCTCGACGCGCGTTGATCCCTCCCAGGTCGGTCCGTCGCTCGTACGTGCCTTTGTACACGGGAAACACCAGCGCACGCCCGCTCCGAATCACGAAGTCCACCGTGGTGAGCCGCAGGTCTTGACTGGATCGCAGATTCGGGGCGTCACCGCCGGGGAAGAACACGATGGTTTGGTACGGTGGTGAGGAAGACTTCGGCAGAAACAGGTGAACGATGAGACGTTCTGCGCCGTATGCGGCGTCGAGCGTGACGGTTTCTCGTCGCCAGAAGGGAGTGTCTTCGGATCGCTCGAGCGTGACGTTGAGGGGTCTGGGATCGTATCGGTATAAGCCGCGCAGGATCGCGAACGTCGCGTCATCGACCGGCTTGTCCTTCGAGTAGTCGCGCATCTGAGGGCGAACTTCCGCGTACGACGCCGATGGCTGCGCCTCGATATTTTTCACCAGCCGAAACCCGTCCGCCGGCAGCCGCCGAAGCGGAGACTGGACATCGAGATCGAGGAACTTGTAGCTCGACTCGTTCCAGCCGCCGCCGAGGATCATTCGGCCGCCGACCGACTCATTCCAGCACCATTCCTTCACGTTGCCGGCCATGTCATAGGTGCCATGTGGCCCTATCCCGGCATGGCTCCCCACCGCGTCCGGCCCCTTCATCCCGAAATTACTTACGCCGAGGATGTCGGCGAACAAGCCACCAAAACCGCCTATGCCCGTGCCAGCGGCGCGCCACTGAAACGCCGTCGGCAACGACTTGCCGGAAAATTCGGCGAACGCGGCCGCCTCGTACCAACTCACACCCGAAACAGGATCATCAGCGTGCCCGTCGAGGTGACTGCCCAACTCCCACGTCGATGGACCCGGCCGACCCGTCTTGTCGCGGAACCGCGTCATCGCCTCATCCCAAGTCAGCGTGCGGCCGTTCTCGGCGATCGGAACTTTCCAGTAGTCGCGCGTCCGGTAGCCGCCGGCGTCGACGAACGTCTTGAACTGGCGGTTCGTCACCTCGAACCGATCGATCCAGAAGTCCGGCAACCGGATCGCGGTGTTCAGGACGTTCACGACATTGGCCGGTATCCGAACCATGCCCTCAGGCACCGCGGATACTGGATCGAGTGTGTATTGCACGCTCTGACTAGTGAGGGTGCCCTCCAGAGGCGCGTAACCATCCTTCGACACTTTCAGACGGAGGGCGCCGAACGGCACGCGCACCTGCGCGATTGGGGTGCGCCCTATCGGGATCCACTCAGCACTGGTCGCCAGATAGCCCTTCACCGAGACATCCGCACCTGGCGGATTGCTCTCGATGGAGTTGATTGGGAATGTCATGTTGAGCCACGCCTGCTTGATTTGCAGGTCGTCGGGCAGCAACGGCACGACGCTGCGCGCCTCGCGGTAAAACCCGTCGTAGTCGAAGCGGCCGGCGAGCTCCAGGAGCTCCGGGACGCGCCCCCGCGCCGTGCGAGCTTCACGGCCCGAAGCCCACCACGCTCCGGCGCCTGCCAGCCCCGCGACCGCAGCAACGAGCGTGGGAATCAAGACCGCGCTGCGCCAGAGCCCGGCGCCGCGATTGGCCGGTACGATCGTCCGGGCTCGTTCGATTTCGGCCAGGCGGCGGCGAACCTCGTGCGCCGACGGACGCCGGTCTCGATCTTTCTCGAGGCACGCGCCCACCAGTATCGCCAGTGGTGCTGGAGCATCGTTGCAGAGCGTCCGGAGGTCTGCGGGTTGCGTTTCGAGGATTTTCGCCAGTATCTCAACAGTGGTGGCGCTGGAGAACGGGGACCGGCCCGTCAGCATCTCGTACAACACGACGCCGAACGAAAACACATCGGATCGGGCATCCACCGTCTTGCTTTGGGCCTGCTCCGGACTCATGTAGGCAGCTGTCCCCAGGATGACGCCTTCGTGTGTTCCACCGACGGTCATCGTCGGCGACTGCGTCAGATCAGGTGCCGGCGCGCCGCCAGATGACGCTTTCGCCAGACCGAAGTCGAGCACCTTGACGACACCGTCAGGAGTGATCTTGATGTTGGCCGGTTTGAGATCGCGGTGCACGATGCCCTTACCATGCGCCTCGTCGAGAGCTTCCGCTATCTGCCGCGCAATGGCCAGCGCCTCTGTCAGCGGAAGGGCCCCGCGATCGATCCGGCCGGCCAGCGTCTCGCCATCAACCAGTTCGAGCACCAGCGCATGGACGTCGCCCGCATCTTCCAATCCATAGATTGCGCCGATGTGGGGATGATTCAGCGACGCCAGCATGCGTGCTTCGCGCTCGAAACGCTTCAGGCGGTCGGGATCCGATGCGAAGGCAGGCGGAAGGATTTTTACGGCGACGTCGCGGCCGAGCTTTGTATCGCGCGCGCGATACACCTCGCCCATCCCCCCCGCACCGAGCAGCGAGTCGATTCGATAGACGCCGATCTGTGTGCCGATCAACTCGTTCGTATCAATCCACAGTTCCAGATCCCGAATCCCCAGTCCGATCCGAGCGCGTCGTGAAAGAAGAGGCCGGGCGCCATTGTACCTGCCTCCGAAGGAGCCCATGGCCCTTTTCCGGCAGGTTTCCCGCCTCCCTGTCCACGGCCGGTATGATGAACGTACCGTCGTCGGTCAAGTCGCCGCCCGGAACGATGATCAAAAGTGATGGCGGTTTTTTCTATGTCGAGCGCAACTGGGACTTGGCCCACGCGACGTGCTCAAGGACTCGAGGATCTGATTTTGTGCCGGTGACGGTCGACGCTTCCTCGAGCGCCTCTAACGCGCGCCGGTCGCCGGAGTTGCCGAGCGCGACGGCAAGATTCCGTCGCAAGCCTTCCACCCCGGCCCGTGTCATTGCGGTATCGCCGATGAAGGCGGCCAGTTCCTCGTCGGTACGGCGCCACAAATCGACCAAGGCAGTCAGGTTCAGGTCCTGCCCGAGACGACCACGCGGGATCCGCGACGCTCAATGGCGACGCGTTCCACGGGCACACTTCCTGACACACATCGCACCCGAAGAGATGGTTGCCCACCGCCACGCGCTGCGCTTCGGGAATCGATCCGCGGTATTCGATCGTGAGATACGACAGACACTTCGTCGCATCGAGCTCGTACGGCGCCGCGAACGCGCCGGTCGGGCAGGCTTCGAGGCATAGCGTGCAGGTACCGCATCGATCGAGCGACGGCGAATCCGGCTCGAGTGGAAGGCTACAGATGATGGCGCCGAGCAGGAGCCACGATCCCAGCTCGGGATTGATGACGCACGTGTTCTTGCCGATCCACCCAAGGCCTGCGTACTGGGCATACACGCGCTCCTGCACCGGACCGGTGTCGACATACGCGCGGGCCTCAAACGGCTCGTGATGCCGCGACGCCATCCATGCAAGCATCGCATCGAGTCGCTCGCCGATCACCGCGTGATAGTCGCGGCTCCATGCATATCGCGCCACTTCGCCGCGCGTCGCATCGGTGCGCTCTGTCGAATATGGATGTCCGCCGTTGTAGTAGGTCCCCGTCACAATCACGGACCGCGCCGAGGGCATGACCTTGCGCACATCCGCGCGCCGCTCAGCTGATCGCGGCAGGTAGCCCATTGTGCCGGCATAGCCCCGATCGATCCACTGTCGGAAGAAGGCAAGCTCGGGAAATGCCTCGGCGGGTGCGATGCCGCACACATCGAATCCCAGCTCACGGGCCCGACCTTTTATGGCGTCGCTTGTGAGATGCACTTATTTCACCGCAGAGAACGCCGGGACGCTGAGGTTCGCAGAGATTTCGATCTTGAATCCAAAAACCCTCAAGCGAGTCCCTGCGTCTCAGCGCCTCCGCGGTGAGACATGGAGAGCTACGGCAGCGCGAACGCGGTCAGCGCGCTGCCCGACGGCACGAGCACATACTGCTTGCCGTCGACCATGTACGTCGTCCCGCCGGTCGACCGGAGGCCGACGCCCATCTGATAGTGCCAGAGATATTTCCCGCTCCTCGAGTCGAGCGCGATGATGTTTCCGTCGCCGTCCCCCGAAAAGACCAGCCCGGACGCCGTTGACAGAATTCCGGACGAGGATGTGACGGGATACCGGAACTCCCACTTGCGATCGCCGGTCAGCGGATCGATGGCGCGGAGCGCGCCGTAGTTTCGCTGATCGCGCGGCTTCGTCGTGCCGCCTGACTCGTACTGCTCCCCCTCGCGGAACGGCTCATGCCACGAGTAGTAGATCGCGCACGTCTCGCGCGCGTTCACGAAGAACAACCGCTGGTTCGGGTCATAGGAGGGCGAAAAGAAGTTCGTTCCGCCGCCCAGATCGGGACACACCTTGACGCTGCCCTCCTCGGTCGGATTGGTGCCGGGCACGAGAATCGGCCGCCCTTCTGGGCTGATCTCCTTGGCCCAGTTCTGCGTCACGAATGGCTTGGCAAGAATCATCTTTCCATTCGTCCGATCGAGCACGTAGAAAAACCCATTGCGATTGGCGAACAGCATCGTCTTGCGCGGTGTGCCGTTGATGGTCAGATCCGCCAGCACCGGCACCTGCGTCGAGTCCCAGTCGTGCACGTCGTGCGGTGTGAACTGAAAGTGCCACTTCAACTGGCCGGTGTCGGCATCCAGCGCAACAGCCGAGCACGTGTACAGGTTGTCTCCTTCACGAACCTGGCTGTAGTAATCCGGGCCCGGATTTCCGGTACCGAAGAACAGCAGGTTCTGCTCAGGATCGTAGGTGCCCGATACCCATATCGATCCGCCGCCGCGAAGGTACGAATCCGAGCCTTTCGGCCAGGTCTGACCGCCCGGCTCACCGGGCCCCGCCACGGTGTGGAAGCGCCAGGCTCGTTTTCCCGTGTTGACGTCGTAGGCGTCGATGAACCCGCGAATGCCGAATTCGGCTCCGGCGATACCGAGAATGACTTTGTCTTTGACGACGATCGGCGCGACAGTGGCCGAGTAGCCCTTCTTGTAGTCTGCAAGCTCGACGTCCCACACGACGTCGCCCGTCTTCATGTCGAGCGCCACCAGGTGTGCGTCTCCGGTTCCGAGGAAGAGCTTGTCGCCGTGCGCCGCGAAGCCGCGGTTGTTGGGCCCGCAGCAGCCGCGGAAATCATCAGGCATGTTGCGCCGGTACGCCCAGATCTGGCGTCCCGAGCGCGCGTCGATCGCCCACGCCGTTCCGTTGAAGCCGGTCACGTACAGCACGTTGTCGACCAGCAGCGGAGTGGTCTGGAAATTCGGCGTCAGCCGGGTCTGGAAGGTCCACTGCGCCTTGAGCTGGTTGACGTTCTGCGGCGTAATCTGTGTGAGCGGGCTGAAACGATGCCCGAAATAATTTCCGTGGTAGAGCAGCCACTTCGAGCCGTCAGGCGTCAGCCCCGCAAGGAGGTCCTGATTGGTGACCATGGCTGGAGCCGGCTGCTGGGCCGCGAGCGTGACCGAGCAGATGAGTACCATCAATAAAGCACGCATAGGCCTCCTTAACGAACCGTGGTGAAATCGCCGCCGCGCAGCGTGCTGAGATAGCCGACGAGGTCCGTCAAATCGCTGTCGGGCAGCCGCTTTGCGTCGAACGCCGGCATCATCGACGTTTTCTCGAGTGTCACTTCGGCGTTGGACTTCAGGTAACCCTGGATCCGCTCGCGCGTGTCCATCACCTGAACCGAGAAGGCGTCTTCATTCTTCTTCACGCCGCGAATTTTCTGTCCGTCTTTGGTCACGACCGTCACCGTCTCCCAGGCCGGCGGAATCCATTCATGCGGGGTCCGTATTTCGCGCACGAGCGCCGCGTGGGTTCGCGCCGCACCGATACGAGTCAGGTCGGGGCCAAGGCGCCCTCCCTTTCCGGCTACGCGGTGGCAGTTCTGGCATTGTTTCGCGAACAACTGCTGGCCGTTCGCAACGTTGCCGACCGGCGCGGTCTCCGCTGCCGTCACGCCGCCCATGTTCCGCAGATACGCGATGACCTGCAGGATTTCGTGATCGGGCCTGTTGCTCTGCGGCATTTCCGTCCCGGGTACACCCTTCCGGATGACCTGGAACATCGCTTCGTCGGCCGCTCCGTTCGCCATGTAGGCGATCAGGCTCGGGCCACGATACCCGGTGGCGTCGAGCGCGTGGCACTCACCGCACAATCTGCGATAGAGCGACATCCCGCCGCGAATCGATTCCTTGTTGTTGAGATGAGGATTGCTGCCGGGATACTGCTGCGAACGTTCCTCGACGCGAGGCTTCTCTTGCGCCGCCAGATAGCCGCAGGCAAACAGGGTTATCAATCCGAATATGAGTACAGACCGGAACCGGGTCATCTGCCCTCCTGAGCCTACTATGGCGATGACCGGAATTATTGCGCCGTCAGCTCGTCTTGTCTACTAGTTGTCGCAGGACGTACGGCAGGATGCCGCCGTGGCGAAACGCGGTGAGCTCTTCAGGCGTGTCGATGCGGACGACAGCCCGAATGTCGCGAGGCGTGCCGGCGTCCGGGCGAACCCGCACGGTGATGGTCGCCCGCGGGGTGAGGCCGGCGGTTGCAATATCGAACAATTCCGTACCGGTCAGACCGAGCGAGATGGCTGAGACGCCTGGTTCGTACTGAAGCGGCAGCACGCCCATGTTCACAAGATTGCTGCGATGGATACGCTCGAAGCTCTCAGCGATGACAGCACGCACACCCAGCAGTCACGGTCCCTTTCGCCGCCCAGTCCCGGGACGAACCCGATCCGTATTCTTTGCCGGCCAGCACGAGCAGCGGCACCGCTGCGGCCTGATAGGCCATCGACGCTTCATAAATCGTCATCAGCGCGGCCGCAGGCTGATAGGTCGTCCATCCACCTTCAGTGCCGGGCGCAAGTTGATTGCGGAGGCGGGTGTTTGCGAAGGTGCCGCGCATCATCACTTCGTGGTTGCCCCGCCGCGCGCCGTACGAATTGAAGTCGGACGGCTTGACGCCTTGCGCAATCAGATACTGTCCCGCCGGGCTGTCGATCGGGATCGATCCCGCGGGCGAAATATGATCCGTTGTCACACTGTCGCCAAGCATCGCGAGCACGCGAGCGCCAACGATATCGGTCAACGGCGCCGGCTCCCGGCTGATGCCCTCGACAAACGGCGGTTTGCGCACGTACGTCGATTGCGGGTCCCACTCGAACAGATTGCCGGTAGGCACATGCAGCGAGCGCCATCGCTCGTCCCCTTCGAACACGTTCGCGTACTGCCGTTGAAACATTTCCGACGTGACAGCGCTGAGCATCGCCGACTGAATTTCGCGCTCGGTCGGCCAGAGCTCGCGTAAATACACGTTCTTGCCGTCGCGGTCCTTGCCGATGGGCTCGGTGGTCAAATCGATGGTCATGCGCCCGGCGAGGGCGTAGGCGACGACGAGCGGCGGCGATGCGAGATAATTCGCGCGCACCTGCGCCTGAATCCGCCCCTCGAAATTCCGGTTGCCGCTCAGCACCGAGCACACGACAAGATTCTTCTCCGCCACGATCGCCGACACCTCTTCGGGCAGCGGACCGCTGTTGCCGATGCAGGTCGTGCAGCCGTAGCCTACGAGGTGGAAGCCAAGCGCGTCGAGATACGGCGTCAAACCCGCTTTGTCGAGATAATCCGTCACCACCTTGGAGCCCGGCGCCAGGCTCGTCTTCACCCATGGCCGGCGCGTGAGCCCGCGCTCGACGGCATGTTTGGCGAGCAGGCCGGCGCCAATCATGACGCTGGGGTTCGACGTGTTCGTGCAGCTCGTGATGGCGGCGACGACGACGGCGCCATGATCGAGCCCGCTGTCAACCGTCGGACTCTCAGCGGTAGTATCCGGCTTCAGCCGGACCGCCGGACTCTCGAGCACTGCGACCGCCGACGCCGTCCCGCCGGACGCGGGCTTCGCCTTCTTCTCACTCATCATCGAGGGCAGCAGCGCCTGAAACCCGGTCTTGGCTTTCGTCAGCGACACGCGATCCTGCGGCCGCTTGGGCCCGGCGAGGCTCGGCTCCACCAGGCCGAGATTGAGCTCGATCGTTTCGTCGTACACCGCGTCCGACCCCGCTTCGCGGAACAGACCCTGCGCCTTCGCGTACGCTTCGACGAGTTTGACGTGAGCACCGCTGCGGCCGGTCAACGTCAGGTAGTCGAGCGTCATCTCGTCGACCGGGAACATCGCCGCCGTCGCACCGTACTCGGGGCACATGTTGCCGAGCGTGGCGCGGTCGGCGATGGTGAGGTTCGCAAGGCCGGCTCCGAAAAATTCCACGAACTTCCCGACAACGCCATGCTTGCGCAGCCGCTCGGTCACCATGAGCACGAGGTCAGTGGCAGTGGCCCCTTCCGGCATCGCGCCGGTGAGCTTGAAGCCGAGCACGGGGGGAATCAGCATCGACATGGGCTGCCCGAGCATGGCCGCCTCGGCCTCGATGCCGCCGACGCCCCAACCGAGCACACCGAGCCCGTTGACCATCGTCGTGTGAGAGTCTGTTCCAACCAACGTGTCGGGAAACGCGCGCGCGCGGCCGTTGACAACCTCGCGAAACACGACGCGCGCGAGGTACTCGACGTTGACCTGGTGGACGATGCCGGTGTCGGGTGGAACGACGCGGAAATTACGGAAGGCGTCCTGGCCCCAACGCAGGAAGGAGTAGCGCTCTTTGTTGCGGGCGAACTCGAGCTCAGCGTTCAGCTGAAACGCATCGCTGCGGCCGAAGTAATCCACTTGCACCGAGTGATCGATGACCAGCTCGACCGGCTGGAGGGGGTTGACGCGATCGGGATTGCCGCCCAGGCGGATCATGCCGTCGCGCATCGCGGCGAGGTCGACGACGCACGGGACTCCGGTGAAATCCTGTAACAGGACGCGGGCAGGCGCAAACGAGATCTCTTTTTGGATCAGCGCGCCCGGCTTCCAACCCGCAAGCGCCTCGATATCTTTTCGCTGCACGAAGCGCCCGTCCTCGTGGCGCAGCAGGTTTTCCAGAAGAATTTTCAACGAGTATGGAAGCCGGCAGACGTCCGGGAACGCTTGCTCGAGCCGGTTCAGACTGAAGATTTCCACCGGTTCGCTGGCGAGCGTGCTTTCCGTCCGGGTGCCGAACGAATCTGTGCTGATCATCTCGGTAATCCTATCAAAACGAAGAGTCTGGGTCGGGGGTCGGAAAGAGTCGACGGGAGTCGGGGAGCCGAAGGGTCCAATTGAGTCGAGCGGCGTCGCGGGCACGGTGGCATGCCACATTCGAGAAGGCTTCGGGCAGGGCATCGATCGCCACTTCGCTCACTATCTGATGATTGCTCCCGGCTCGGCGTTGGAAACCCGCGGACATCTGGCAACAGCGCGGCACAGAGAGTACCTCTCGCGCGGAGCGTGTCAGGAATTTCGTGCGTGGGCATAGCATGAGGAGTGTCTATGCGCCGCAAACGGAAGTCGGCTAAAGCCGGCCGGACACTACTTGCTGGCAGGACTAAAGTCCTGCGCTACCGAAAATATCGACGTTCAGACTCCCCGACTCTTTCACGACTCCCCTGACTCCTCGACTCCCCCGACTCCCCGACTCCCCCGACTTTTTCCGACTCCCCGACTCCCCGTCCGACTCCCCCGTCCGACTCACCGCCTCTTGGCTCCGGCCACGTCGAGCACGGCCTCCGCCGCCCGTCCGCTCGCACCAGGACCGCCGAGCTTCGCGCGCACATCGCCGAGCCCGCGGCGGGTGTCGTCGGCGCGCTCCGTGTTCGTCAGCAGCGACGCTGTTTCGGCCGCGATGTTTTCCGCCGTACAGTCGTCCTGGATCAGCTCGGGCACAATGCGGCGGCCCGCGATGAGATTGACCATCGCCACGTTCTCGACCAGGAGAAACCGCCGGCCAAGCCGGTGCGTCAACGGCGACAATCGGTAGACGACAACCATCGGACGGCCGTGCAGTGCGGCCTGGACCGTGGCCGTACCCGAGGCCGTAATCGCCACATCACAGATCGCCAGCACGTCGTCTGTTCGTGCGAGCACTTCGACCGGCCGCACGCCGCGCCACTTCGTGCCTGAAAACAACCGATCATCGAGCGACGGCGCGCGCGCAACGACAAATTGTGCCGCCGGCAGTTGCGTGGCAATCCTGGCGACCGCATCGCTGATAATTGGCAGCAGCCGCGCGACCTCGTTCGGCCGGCTGCCAGGCAGGAGCGCGACGATCGGCCGCTCCGGATCGAGGCCGACTTCGCGTAGAAAACTGTCCTTCGGCTCCTGCGCACGTGCCAGGTCGACAAGGGGATGACCCACGAACTGCACGGGAACTCCTGCGTTGCGGTAAATCTGCTCCTCGAACGGAAAAATCACGAGCACCCGGTCCACGAGCCGCTTCATCACCTTCATGCGGCTCTGACGCCAGGCCCAGAGCTGAGGGCTGATGTAATAGATGATCGGCACGCCAAGCTTCTTGATCGCGGCGCCGAGACGGAAATTGAAATCGGGAAAGTCGATCAGGACAAGCGCGTCGGGCTTCTCGGTGCGCGCGGCATCGACGAGGCGGTTGAGCGTCGAGAGCGATTGCGGAAGCACACGGATCGCTTCGACCAGTCCCGTGACACTCAGGCCGCGGTAGTCTGCGACCAGCTCGCCGCCGCCGGCCATGAGCCGCTGGCCCCCGAGACCAAAAATGGCGGCGTCGGGCTGCCGGCGCCGAATTTCGACTGCGAGGGCGCCGGCGTATAAATCGCCGGACGGCTCCCCGCACGAAATCATGATTTTGTTCAACGTTTCTTGAGATCGGCCGCCGTGAAATCGAGCGAGCTCAGAGGGATGAGCTCGTAGTTGCCGAATCCCGCTTTGCCAAGCTGGTCTTTGAACTTCGAGGCATTGCCGACCATGACAATGGACAGGCGATCGGGCTGGATGTAGCTGCGGGCTACGCGCAGAATATCGTCCGGCGTCACCGCCGTCGCCCGCTGCCGATAGGTGCGCAGCTCGTCGAGTGACAGGTCGTAGAAGACGACGTTCACCACCTGGCGGGCGATCGCGCCGGGTGTTTCGATCGTCAGTGGAAAACTACCCGTCATGTATGCCTGAGCGCCCGCGAGCTCCCCATCGCCGATGCGCTCGCGCTGCAGGCGCGTGAATTCGTCGACGATGACGCGCACGGCCTCGGCCGTGGCTTCCGTCCGCGTGTCGGTCTCGGCGGTGACATCCCCCGCCAGGAGCATTGGATTCAAGTCGGCTGATGCGGAATATGTGAGTCCACGTTCGGACCGCAGCACCCGGAACAGCCGGTTGCTTCCCTCACCGCCAAGAATGCGGATCGCCTGGTCCATGCTCATGTAGTCGGGCGTCTTGCGTGCGATAGCGAGCTGACCCACCCGCACAGCGGTCTGCACCGAGTCGGGCTTGTCGATGACAACGATGCGTCGCGTGGGCTTCGGCGCATCGGGCAGCGGCGGCGGCTGCACGGCCTGCCTCTGCCAATCGCCGAACGCGCTCGTCGCGGCCGCCAGCGCTTCATCCGCCGCGACGTCTCCGACAATGGCGAGGATGCTGTTGTTTGGCGCGAAGTACCGGCGATGAAATTCGCGCAGATCCTCGCGCGTGATCTTCACAATCGTCTCGGGCATGCCGCTCTCGGGCAACCCGTACGGATGAAAACCGTAAATCAGCCGGTTGAGCACCGCACGCGCGACGAAATCGGGATCCTCGAGGCTGACGCCGATGTTCTGAACTGTCTGTGTCCGCTGACGCTCAATCTCTTCGGGCGCGAAAGCCGGCCGCCGGATGACGTCGGCGAGCATCTTCATGCCGACGTCGAAGCTGTCTTTCATGACGAGGACCGTCCCCGACGTCACGTCACTGCCGGCCCCGGTATCCAGCGCGCCGCCAATCGAGTCGATCGCGTCCGCTATCTCGCGCGCGCTTTGCGTCGTCGTGCCCTGGTTCAACAGCGACGCCACCAGGGAGGCGGTGCCGCTCTTTCCCGGCGGATCGTACGCCCCGCCTGCGCGGACGAGCAGGCGCATCGTCACCTCAGGCTGCTCGTGGTGCATGACGACGATCACTTGCATCCCATTCGTCAGGGTGTGCAGCTCGTACGGCGGAAAACTGACCGGTCTGGACGGCAGCGGCCGTGGAGGATTCTCCGACGGCCAGTTCGTCACCTGCGCCCCAGTCGAGGCGAATCCCGTGATCAACGCGAGCGCCGAAACGAGGAATGCGCGGCGCAGCATCAGCGCATGCCTTTCGGGAGAATCTTCAGCACGAGCCGGCTTTCCGGCGCGAAATACGTTGTCGCCACCCGGTGCAGATCGGAGACCTTCATATTCGTGAAGATTTCGACTTCGCCGTCTGCGGTCGTCACGTCGCGGTGAATGACAACGGCGTGCGCGAGCTGGCTCGCTTTGCCTCGAATCGATTCGCGATCGACGATGTAGTCGCGGAAGAACTGATTTTTGGCCCGCTGCAGCTCGCGCTCTGAAATCGGCTGGGCGCGCAGCTTGTCGAACTCGGCAATCAATGCCTTCTCGACTTCCTCGTGGGTGTGCCCGGGCGCCACCAGCGCCACGGCAAAGAACAGATTCGGCTCTTCGATGATGTTGCCGCCACCGAACGCGGACAGCGCGATGCCCTTCTCATAGACGAGCGACTGATAAATCCGCGAGCTGTCGCCGTCGGACAGGATTTTCGACGTCAGGTGCAGCGGATAGGAGTCGGGGTTTCCGTCAAACGTAATCGGATACGCAACGATGACGGCGGGCAGCGGCCACGCCTCGTTCACCGTCACGCGGCGCTCGGCGGTCGATGGCTTCTCGCGCGCGTACTGCCGGGTGATGACACGATCGGACTTCGGGACGCGCCCGAAATATTTCGTGACCATCTCCTTCGTCTGAGCCATGTCGAAGTCGCCGACGATGGCCATCGTCGCATTGCCCGGCACGTAAAACGTGCTGTGAAAATCGCGCACGTCCTCGACCGACGCGGCATCGAGATCCTTCATGCTGCCGATCGTGGTGTGCTTGTAGGGGCTGACGGTGTAGAACGTGTCGTAGAGAATCTCGGACAGCCGCCCGAATGGCTGGTTGTCCACGCGCAGCCGCCGTTCTTCCTTGACGACCTCGCGCTCGTTCTCGAGCGTCGCTTTATCGATGCGCAGCGTCGCCATCCGATCGGCTTCCATCCACAACGTCAACGGCAGGTACTGCGACGGCACGGTCTGCCAGAACACCGTCGCATCGTCGTTCGTGTATGCGTTGCTCTGCCCACCGATGCTGGCCAGCATCGACGCGTGCTCTTCCGGCGCGACGTTCTTCGAGCCTTTGAACATCATGTGCTCGAAGAGGTGCGCGAAGCCGGTGCGTCCCGTCTTTTCGTCCTTCGATCCCACGTGATACCAGACCTCGACGTGGACGATCGGAGTCGAATGGTCGGGCGACAGCACGATCGTGAGGCCGTTCGGCAGCGTCATCAACTCGTACTGCAGCCGCGGCGGACGAACGGCCGCGTCGATCGGCGACAAGGTCAACACGACGCAGAACGCCACCGCGCTCAGCAGCTTCTTGGGCAGGCGTGAAGTCATCATGTATGGACGCTCTATTTCGATCTTAGCTTGGATTCCTCGATTACGGCTTCGAGCTCCAGGATGCGTTGTTCGAGCTCGACGATCTTTCTCTTCAGCTCGGGCAGCTTCTTGAAAATCACCGACGATTTCAGCCATTCCTTGTTCTCGATGGCCGGGTAGCCCGACACAAAGGTCCCGTCGGGTACCGAATTGGTAATGCCGCTCTGGCCAACGGCCGACGCGCCGTGGCCGACGGTGACGTGTCCCGCCACACCCACCTGACCAGCCAGCATCACGTTGTCGCCAATCGTCGTGCTGCCGGCTATGCCGACCTGCGCCGCGAGAAGCGCGTTCCGGCCTATGTTCACGCCGTGAGCTATCTGGACGAGATTGTCTATCTTGGCGCCGGCCTGAATCCGCGTTTCGCCGACGGCAGGACGGTCGATGGTCGTGTTCGCGCCGATTTCGACGTCATCCTCGAGGACCACGACCGCCATTTGTGGAATCTTCTGGTGCGTCCCGTCCGGGCGCCTCACGAACCCGTAACCATCGGATCCGATGACCGCACCGTTCTGGATGATCACGCGGTTGCCGAGGATGACGCGCTCGCGTATGGCCGCATGCGAATGAATGATGCAGTCGTCCCCGATGACCGCGCCGTCACCAATGCACACATTCGCGTAGATGATCGTGCGATCGCCAATGCGGGCGCGAAGGCCCACAGACGAAAACGGCCCGATCGACACGTCTCGACCGAGGGCGGCGTCCGGAGCGATCGCGCTGAGCTTGTCGATTCCTGCAGGCGGCTGTGCAGGTGTCGCGAAGATTGCCACGGCGTTTGCAAAGGCCAGCGATGGATGCTTCGAGCGAAGCATCGCGCACGGCGCGGCCGGCACATCCTCGCCGAGGATGACCGCGGTCGCCCGGGTGCGCCGGAGGGCGGGCGCGTACCGCGGGTTCGCGAAAAACGAGAGATCCCCCTCGCCCGCCTGTTCGAGCCCGGCGACGCGGCGTACTTCAAGCGCCCCGTCCCCTTCGAGCCGGCATTCCAAACGCTCGGCTAACTCTCTGAGCTGCATCCTGGGTAGTTACGGGGGTCGTCTCCCCGCGCCGCGACGCATGAGAGTATCACGCGGTTTTCACCGAGGTCCGCTCGAAGAACTTGGCCAGATGCGGCAGGTGCAGCGCCGACGCGACTTCATACACTTCGCGATCGCGTTCGTTCGGCTCGAGCGCGAGAACTCGACGCAAGCGCGACAGTTGCGGGCTTGCGGACGACTGCCATTGCACGTCCTTGAGCCCGTGCTTCGCGCCGCGGCGTGAAAGGTAATGACCGGCGAGCCGGAACCCGAAGTAGTACGCCACGAGGTTGGGTCCCGGGACGAAGAACAGCACGCCGGACCCGGCGAAAAGCGCCCCATCGATGATGATCCACTTCATGTGGCGGTCGACTTCGCGCTGCAGATCGGCGCGGGCAACGGCAATCGCCGCCTCGGATGTGATGTCGTCCGGATAGTGCAGCATCAACTCGCTTTCGTTGCGAAGCCGCCACAGGAGGCGCTGCTCGGCGATTTTTTCTGCAATCCAGCACAACCCCCGATTTTTCATGCGCTCGGTCCAGGTGGGAGGTTGGTCATGAACGCGGGCGACACCGCTCAGACGCTCTTCCTCCACGCGGGCGAGCGCTTCCTTGAAATTGGCGTACATCTTCGCGAAGCGCCCCTGGGGCACCTCGCCAATCACGTCGCCGTCGGGGCCGTCGTGCTCGCAATACAGCTCGTACCGGTTTGGCGCCACCGGGATGACATAGACATCCATCAGGGATTGGTCGGCGCGTCGCCCTGGCCGGTGCGGCGGCGCTGCGGAGCCCGCGATGGAGGATTCGCCGACAATACTGGTTTCCCTGCTTGTTCCCATGCACTCGTGATCATCGAGGCCACGCCGGTAATCGCGTCGTTCAGGCGTTTCTCCAGGATAGGACGAGTCTCGGCGAAAAGTGTTTCGAAGTACGTGTCGTCGTAGACCTCGCGATTGCCGATCGCCTTCTTGTCCGCCGCGAGCACATCGTCAGCGAGCTGCGAGCTCTCGAGCAATGTGTCGAAAATGAAGTCCCGCTCGTTCGCAATGGATACGACCGCGCGAGGTTTCATCGCAAGCTGCTTCTGATAGCGGATGAACAGCTCGTCTTCCCAGCGGTTGTGGATACCTGTCTGCCCCGTCAGTTGTCCGTTGTAGTTGAGCACCGCGTGCAGCGGCACGTGCGCATCGGCGACATAGTGCCCGATGATGGCCGAGAAAAAGCGGATGTCGCTCTGCGCATACGATCCGTTCTTGTGAAGCGCCTCGAAGCCGCGAATCAGCCGCCCGGCGATGTCGTGGGTGCGCCACGGGACGAGCCCGTTCTGCTTCAACTTGTCGATGCCGTGCCTTTTCAATGCCGCGTCGTAGTCTCGCGGCAGATCCGTGAACGGGTACGGCCCGTAGGCGTCGAAGTCGAGGAAATGATTCGGCGGCTCTTCGGTGAACCCGGCATTCCGCCATAGATCCGGATCGATCGAGCGCTCGACGATGAAAGCCCGGTTCGCTTCGAAAAATGGACGCAGCGGCGCCGGCAGCAGGTCGATGGCGCTCGCGACGATGAACTTGTGGGCCTCGAATCCCCAGGCGTGCGCGGTCGACGGGACAAGGAGCAGCGCGGTCAGGACGCCGATTGCAACGGAGCGCATACCTTATTATCGCTGAATGCCTCGTCTGGGCGCCCATATGTCGGTTGCAGGCGGTTTACCCTTCGCCATCGCCCGCGCGCAGATACACAACTGCGAAACGCTGCAGATCTTCAGCAAGAACGCCAGCCAGTGGCGCGCCCGGCCACTGCCACCCGACGAGATCGCGGCTTTCAGGGACGCGGCGAAGAGGACCGGCATCTCGCCCATCGTCGCGCACGCGAGCTACCTCATCAATCTGGCCACGACGAGCGAGTCGCTGCGCGCGCAGTCGATCGCGGCACTCGGCGAGGAAGTCGATCGCGCCGAGGCGCTCGGGCTGCTCGGTGTCGTGCTGCATCCCGGCGCCCGGCTGACGGCGCCAGCAGAACAGGCGTTGTCGCTCATCTCGAGCGCGCTCGCTGACGTGCTGAACGCCCGGCCGCGCGGAAAGACGATGATCCTGCTGGAGCACACGGCCGGTCAGGGCAGCACGATGGGCGCGTCGTTCGAGGAGATCGCGGCGATGCTCGACGGCGTGAAGCGCCCCAAACGACGACTCGGCGTCTGTCTGGACACCTGTCATCTGCTCGCGTCAGGCTACGACTTGTGCACGGAAGACGGTTATCGGGCGACGTTCGAGAAGTTCGAGGCGCTCATCGGATTCGATCGGCTCAAGGTGTTCCATTTGAACGACTCGAAGAAGCCGTGCATGAGCCGGGTCGACCGGCACGAGCACATCGGAAAGGGCTGCATCGGGATCGAGCCGTTTCGGCGACTCCTGAACGATCCGCGCTTCGACCACCTGCCGATGATTCTGGAAACGGAAAAGACCGAATGGCGGGAGAAGGGCAAGATAGTGGTCGATCCCCTCGACGAGATGAACCTGAACACGCTGCGGCGCCTGCGCGGACGGCAACTGTAACGTAAAGCGCAGCACCCTGCTGCGATCTTCGTTTTACGTTTTTCGTTCTTCTTTTCCGGATTCTGCGAACACCTCAGCTTCGAACTTGAACAGCTTCGCACCTTTCTGCCAGGCGTCGCCCGGCAGGCCGGCTTTGATGCAGGTCTCGGAGGCGAATTCGGTGGCGTTCCACTTCCACTCGACCGCCACCTGCGGCAGCAAGAGTCCTCGGGAGCGGCCCGATACGACGATCAGCCCGTCACGACCAATGACCACCTCCTGTATGTCGTCGACAGGCTCGATGGGTCCGAGTGCCGATAATTCCAGATCGACGTCGCTCCATTCTGCCTTCGTCAGAGGAGGGAATCTCGGATCGGCAATGGCCGCAGATACCGCGCACCGCTCGACAACCTCGACGAGCGGCTGGTCTGATTCGGGATAACCGATACAGCCACGCAACTGCCCGTGGATTCGGAGCGTGACGAACGCGCCGCCCAGCACATCGCTGGGAAAGACGGGCTCGGAACTGGGGCCGGGCTGCTCCACACCAATGGCGTGTGCGATCGCACCGCGCGCTCTCGTCAACAGGCTCTTCCTGGACGCGTCGTCCAACAGCACCATCGCTAATTAGTGGCTGGAAAGGTTCCGAACGCGGCCGCGAGGTAGCCGACAACCGCATCCGTGTCGCCCGAGACGTCGCCCGAATTGCCGTACTTGAGCACCCGCGAGTCCAGGGCGCCGAGAATCTTCGCGGCGCGCATGACGGCAACCGTTGGGCCGCCGCCGCACGCGTGCTCAGGACACGCCTCGAGCAGCGACATCAACCCATCAGGGTCGAACCGTCGGACGTGCTGAATGAGCTCATCATCAAGCTTCGCAGCCGTGGGCGCAGTCTGATAGTGGGAGAGATCGGTGCTCGCGACGAGCACCGCTTTCCGCCCTGCTACCGCGCCGGCGATCGCCTCGCCCAACGCATACGCGGTTTCCCGGCGCTGAAATCCCATGACGAGCGGCACAATTTCGGCGCGGGGCAGCACTCGTTTCAGAAACGGCAACTGCATCTCGAGCGAATGCTCGCGCACGTGCGCCGTCGGATGCGAATGAACCTGCGGTGCGCCCTTGGCGATGGCGGCCGCACACTCCTCCGCGATCGGGACGGGTCCGAACGGTGTCTCGAAGAGGCCTCGCTCGAACACCGCCACGCCGTCGAAACCGACGTAATGAGATGGCCCGACCAATATGGCCACATCGATGTCGCGGCCGCGAAGCTGGTTGTATGCGTACGCGGCGATCGGCCCTGAATACATGAGACCCGCGTGCGGCGCGATGAGCGCCATCGGCTCTCCCGGCTCCGGCTCGCCCGCGGCCCTCAGATAGCGATCGACCTCGCGCGCGAGCGCATCGGGATGCGCCGGATACCACGATCCGGCGACCGCCGCGCGACGAACCGGGACCATGCGGCATGGTAGCATTTGGCATGCCGGAACGGCTGACACGCGCCGACGTCGATCGGATCGCCGCGCTCGCGCGACTCGAACTGAGCGACACGGAAAAAGACCTGTTCGTGCAGCAGTTGTCGCATGTCCTCGAGTATGCCGAGCAGATTCAGCGGATCGACACCGCCGGCGTTCCGCCCACGTCGCAGGTGCTGTCCTTCATGGCGGCCGACCGCGCAGACGAGCCCCGACCTGGATTGACGAATGCCGAGGCGCTCGCGAACGCGCCCGACTCGTCGCCGCAGACCGGCCTGTTCCGGGTGCCGCGGGTCCTCTGAGCGGTGACCATAATCCCATTTCAAACAGCGCGCGAGATCCGGGATGCAGTCAGCCGTCGCGAGATTTCGGCCGTCGAGGTCTGCGAGACAGCGCTCGCGCGTATCGACGCGCGTAATCCGACGCTGAACGCGTTTCTCGCCGTTGCGCGCGACCGCGCGCTTGAACGGGCGCGCGCGATCGATCGCGACAAACACCCAGGCCCGCTTGCAGGCGTGCCGATCGCAATCAAGGACAACATCATGACGCGCGGCATCGCGACGACTGCCGCGTCAAAGATGTTGCGCACATTCGTTCCGCCCTACGACGCGACTGTTGTCGGACGGCTCGAAGCGGCAGGCGCCGTGGTGATCGGCAAGACCAACTGCGACGAGTTCGCCATGGGATCCTCGACTGAGAACTCCGCGTTCGGGGCGTCGCGGAACCCGTGGAATACGAACCACATCCCGGGCGGTTCAAGCGGCGGTTCAGCGGTGGCCGTCGCAGCCGGCTTCTCGCCCATCGCGCTCGGGTCGGACACCGGTGGCTCCATACGGCAACCTGCATCGCTCTGCGGCATCGTCGGCCTGAAGCCGACCTACGGACGCGTCTCGCGGTATGGATTGATCGCGTTTGCCTCGTCGCTCGATCAGATTGGGCCGATGACGCGCACGGCGCATGACGCGGCGCTGTCGCTGTCGGTGCTGGCCGGCCCCGACCCGTACGACTCGACCGCGTCGCAGGAACCGCCCGCTGATTACCTGGGAGCGCTCACCGGTGACATCCGCGGCATGCGGCTCGGCGTGCCCCGCACGATGCTGGAACAGGGTGTGGAGAGAGCCGTCGGCGATTGCTTTTACGGGGCGCTCGACATCCTGCGCGCACGCGGGGCCGAGCTCGTGGACATCGAGCTGCCGCACGCACCATACGCAATTTCGACCTACTACGTCATCGCGACCGCGGAAGCCAGCTCCAACCTCGCGCGCTACGATGGTGTGCGTTATGGGTTTCGGGCCGAAGGCGCGGGCAACCTCCGCGAGATGTACGAGAAAACGCGCAGCCAGGGGTTTGGCCCCGAGGTGAAGCGGCGCATCATGCTCGGCACCTACGTCCTCAGCGCCGGCTACTACGATGCGTATTACCTGAAGGCGCAGCAGGTGCGCACGCTCGTGCGCCGCGACTACGACCGCGCGTTCGAAAAAGTCGATGCGGTGGTGATGCCGACCAGTCCGACGGCGGCGTTCAGGATCGGAGAGAAAATGGAGGATCCGCTCTCGCTCTACCTCACCGACGTCTTCACCGTCAGCGCCAACCTCGCGGGGCTTCCTGCGCTCAGCGTTCCCTGCGGGTTGACGCCGGACCGGCTGCCGATCGGGTTGCAGCTGACGGGCAAACCGTTCGACGAAGCGACGTTGCTGCGGGTGGGAGATTGTTACGAGCGGGATACGAACTGGTGGAAAGCCTGCCCGCTTTAGGCTTTGCGGGCGCGCTCGAGAAGCTCCGGGGTTTTGAGCACGTCAATCGGCCCACGCGGCGCGTCGGGTCGCATGTAACGAACGAACGCTTCCTGCCCGACTTTCTCCTCCAGGCTTTTAATCACCATCGAGTTGTGCCCTAAAGTGGAGCGCAGCTTTGGGAAGCCCAGGATGATGCAGAAGCCGAGGAACAGGACCAGGATGAAGACGGAGCTTGCTATGAACGCGGTCCCGAAGATCGCTCCGAGGTTCCACACAAGCGGCCAGCCCTCCTGGGGCATCTAGATGCCGGTCTCGGGATTGTGAATGGGCTTCTTGGCTGCCGGCAGGTCGAACTGTACCAGCTGCCGCCGCACTTCTTCCATGGCAACCCGTTCAGCCTTATGTGGTTGCGAGTGGCTTTCGAGTGCTGCCTGGTCCAGCCGCGGGCGGGCGCCGCGGCGCAGTTGCTTGGCGCGGAGGGCCGCGATATCCACGAACAGAAAGCGGTTCGACACGGGCGGAGCCGGCTGAATCGGTTCGCTGACGTCAGTGGTTTCGTCGAGCGGCGGCGTCTCTGTTTCCATAAGGACCAAGGATACAGGAGCTTACGCGGATTGCGCAAGCTCCTGTTTTGTGTGTTCCTAGGCCGCCACGTTCACTTTGATCTGCTTGGGCTTCGCCTCTTCGCGAAGCGGAAGCTTGATGCTGAGCACGCCGTCCTTATATTGCGCCTCAACCCGGTTCGGATCGACCGTGTGTGGCAGCGCGAACGATCGGGTGAACGTGCCGTAGCTCCGCTCGACGCGGTGGAACTGCTCGTCGCTGATCGTCTGCTCGGCCTTCTTCTCGCCCCGGATTGTCAGCGTGAAATTCTCCACCGTGATGTCGATTTCGTCCTTGCTCATGCCCGGAATCTCAGCCTTGATGACCAGCTCGTGCTCGCCCGTGCTGTAGATGTCCACCGGCGGCAGCCACGCACCACCGAACTCGCGAAACGGATCCCAACGAACGATTGCCATAGTTGTTTCTCCTTATTTAAGTGCCGCGGGGCCCACCCCCGCGGCCTGTGCCTTCGGCCCTTTGGGCCTCGGCGTTGTTTGCGACGTCTATCTGCTTCGTGCGACGACTTGCGTTTGCTGTTTGGCTACCAGCTACTGGCTACTGGCTACCACCTATCACCTACCACCTAGCTAAGCGTCCACAACTTCGGCATCAATGACTTCGCCGTCTTGCACATTCGGCGTCGCGCTGTGTCTCGACCCTGGGTCGCTCTGCTTCTGCTTGTACATCTGCTCTGCCATCACGTGTGACACCTTCTGCAGCGCGTCGGTCATCCGTTTAATGGCCCCGAGATCTTCGCCCTTCAGCGCCTCGCGAACGTCGCTGATGGCGTTGTCCACGCGTCGTGCATCCTCAGCTGACATCTTGCCGCGGTGCTCGTTCAGCGTCCGCTCGACGGAGTACGTCAAGGCGTCCGCCTGATTGCGCGCGTCGATGAGCTCGCGTCGATCCTTGTCGTCGGCCGCATGGCTCTCGGCGTCGGCCACCATCCGTGCAACTTCGTCCTTGCTGAGCCCGGACGTGTTCGAGATCGTGATCGTCTGCTCCTTGCCTGTCGCGTTGTCCTTTGCCGACACATTGACGATGCCGTTGGCGTCGATGTCGAAGGTCACTTCGATTTGCGGCACGCCTCGGGGCGCAGCAGGCAGCCCAATCAGCTGGAACCGTCCGAGTGTCCGGTTGTCGCGAGCCAACGGCCGTTCGCCCTGGAGCACATGGACTTCGACACTCGACTGATTGTCGGTCGCCGTCGAGAACGTTTCGCTCTTGCGCGTCGGAATCGTCGTGTTGCGCGGAATCAGCGGCGTCATGACGCCACCGAGCGTTTCAATGCCGAGCGACAACGGCGTGACGTCGAGCAGGAGCACATCCTTGACTTCGCCCGCGAGGACGCCGCCCTGAATCGCGGCACCCACCGCCACCACTTCGTCGGGGTTGACCCCTTTGTGCGGCTCTTTGCCGAAATACTCCTTCACGAGCTGCTGCACTTTCGGCATGCGGGTGGAGCCACCGACAAGCACGACCTCATCGATCTGTTTCGGATCGAGGCCGGCATCGGCGATCGCTTTCCTGACCGGTTCCATCGTCCGCTGGAGAAGGTCGTCCACCAGCTGCTCGAGCTTCGCCCGCGTCAGCTTCATTGCCAGATGTTTCGGGCCGCTTTGATCGGCCGTGACGAACGGCAGATTGATCTCGGTCTCGAGCGCAGACGAGAGCTCGATTTTCGCCTTCTCGGCGGCCTCCTTCAACCGCTGGACCGCCACGCGGTCCTTCGTGAGATCGATGCCGTCGGTCTTCCTGAATTCGGCCGCAATCCAATCGATGATGCGCTGGTCGAGATCGTCACCGCCGAGGTGCGTGTCGCCGTTGGTCGACTTGACTTCGACGACCCCCTCACCAACCTCGAGGACGGAGATATCGAATGTGCCTCCCCCAAAGTCGTACACGGCGATCGTCTCGTCCTTCTTCTTGTCAAGGCCGTAGGCCAATGCGGCCGCTGTCGGCTCATTGATGATGCGGAGCACGTTGAGGCCCGCGATCTTGCCGGCGTCTTTGGTTGCCTGCCGCTGCGCGTCGTTGAAGTACGCGGGCACCGTGATCACCGCATCGGTGACCGTTTCGCCCAGGTAGTCTTCAGCGGCCTGCTTCAGCTTCTGCAGCACCATCGCGGAGACCTCGGGCGGAGAATATTTTTTTCCGCGGGTCTCGACCCAGACGTCGCCGTTGTCGGCGGTAACGATGGAATACGGGACGCGCTGCTGCTCGCCGGAGACCTCAGAGAATTTGCGGCCGACGAAGCGCTTGATCGAAAACACGGTGTTCTCGGGGTTGGTGACAGACTGGCGCTTGGCCACCTGCCCTACCAGTCGCTCGCCTTCCTTGGTAAACGCGACAATCGAGGGAGTGATCCGCGATCCTTCCTGATTCACGAGCACGGTAGCTTGACCACCTTCCATGACGGCGACAACAGAGTTGGTGGTGCCCAGGTCGATTCCAATCACTTTTTTTGTTTGGGTTTTTGCCATGTCGAAAATTCTACGGGATTATATTAGTGCTTGTCAAGCATGTTATATGAGTTGATTATGCTCATGTTATGGGTCAACCAAGAAGCTTTGGGTTCGATGCGGGCTTCAGAACCATTTTTCGCTTATATTTGGGGCCGTGGGGGAGATCCGGCTGCTGTTTCTCGGTGACATCGTTGGCAAGCCCGGCCGAGAGCTGGTCCGGAAGGGCCTTTCCTCTTTAAGGGAGCACTTCAGCGTCGATTTGGTCATCGCCAACGCCGAGAATGCGGCGGCAGGACGGGGCATTACGCGGGAGCTCGGCGACCAGCTGCTGGACTGGGGCGTCGACGTGATGACCTCAGGCAATCACATCTGGGCCCAACGCGAGGCTATCGATTACATCGGGGTTGAGGCACGCCTGTTGCGTCCGGCGAACTTCCCCGCCGGGGTTCCGGGGCAGGGCAGCTATCTCGCGCGCACGACCGATGGGCGGTCGGTGGGCGTCATCAATGTGATGGGGCGGGTCTTCATGCAGGAGCTCGACAATCCGTTCCATCGCGTGCTCGAGGAAGTTGACGCACTGCGCCCGCGCACGCGAATCATTTTTGTCGACTTTCACGCGGAAGCGACGTCGGAGAAGATCGCCATGGGATGGCACCTCGACGGCAAAGTGACTGCGGTTGTCGGCACACATACCCACGTCCAGACGGCAGATGAGCAGATTCTCCCTGGGGGAACGGCGTATCTCACCGACGTCGGTATGACCGGACCGCACGACGGCGTCATCGGCGTCGAGAAAATCCCTGTCATCGATAAGTTTTTGCGCGGAATGCCCGTAAGAATGGAGACAGCATCGGGCAATCCGCGCCTCAACGGCATTCTGATTGCTGCAGATGACACAACCGGCAAGGCCACGTCGGTGCAACGCCTGAGCCTGTCGGCCAAAGACTTGGAACATGAACTCGCAGTTTGATCTCTTCGGCGCGCAGGAACCGGAACAGAAGCCGGATCGCGCCGCGCCTGCCGCACGCGAGCGTACGGTTCTCAGCGTCAGCGACCTCACGGCGAGCATCCGCGCTCTTCTGGAAAATGCCTACGCTGAGGTCTGGGTCGAGGCAGAAATTTCCAACTGCCGCCTCTGGAATACGGGCCATCTGTACTTCACGCTGAAAGACCCCGGCGCGCAAGTCAAAGCCGTCATGTTCAAGTCGGACGTCCGCTCGCTGAAGTTCAAGCCCGAGGACGGACTGCACGTCGTTGTCCGCGGGCGCATCAGCGTGTACGAGCCGAAAGGTGAATATCAGATCGTGTGCGAGCGCATGGAGCCGCATGGGCTGGGAGCGCTGCAGCTGGCGTTCGATCAGCTGAAGCGGCGGCTCCAGGCCGAGGGACTCTTCGACGCGGCGCGCAAGCGGGCCCTTCCCTCGCTGCCCCGCAAGATCGGCATCGTCACGTCGCTCGACGGTGCGGCGGTTCGCGACATCATCAACGTGCTCGGCCGGCGCTATCCGAACGCACATCTCGTTATCCGCCCCGCCCGCGTGCAGGGAGACGGCGCTGCTGCCGACATCGCCCGCGCCATCAAGGACATTGTCAAAGTCCCCGGCATCGACGTCCTCATCGTCGGTCGCGGCGGCGGTTCGGTCGAGGATTTGTGGGCCTTCAACGAAGAGGTTGTGGCGAGAGCGATCGCTGCCTCGCCGGTTCCGGTCATCTCCGCCGTCGGCCACGAGGTGGACTTCACGATTGCTGACTTCGCCGCCGACGTCCGGGCGCCGACGCCGTCGGCCGCTGCCGAGATCGTCGTAGCGCGGAAGGAGGATTTCTGCCTCAACATCGAGCGGCTCAGCGATCGGCTCACAGGCGCCGTGCGCGGCTCGCTCTCGCGTCTGGAGTCACGCGTGCATGTCTTGAATCGAAGGCCCGGATTCGCGGGCTGGTACGCGCGCCTCGCCATGCGTGGGCGGCACTGCGGTGAGGCGACGCACGCCCTGCGACTTGCGGTCAGGTCGTCTGTGAGTCGACGGGCGCGCGCGTTTCAGACGCTTCGGCTGCAGCTCGAACAATACGACTCGCGGCGCCGCCTCGGATCCGTGCGTGCGCGACTCGTGCGCGTCGAAAACACGCTGCACGCCGCCGCCATGCATCGACGCCATCGTGCCGAGGCCCGGCTGCAGAATTGTGCGGCCCGGCTCGACAGCCTGAGCCCGCTCGCCGTGCTCGGCCGCGGTTATGCCGTCGTCTGGAACGAGTCTCGAACGCGGGTCATCCGCAGCGCGTCTGACGTGAAGGCGGGCGACGGTGTCCGCGTCACCTTGTCCAGAGGCGAGTTGGAATGCGAAGTGGTGAACACCGATGGACTCGACAATTAAGGATTTCGAGGCGGCAATCGCCGAGCTCGAGACGATCGTCAAGAAGCTCGAAGACGGGGATCTGGCGCTGGAAAAGTCGCTGGAGCTCTACGAGCGCGGCGTTCAGCTCTCTCGCTTCTGTCATACGCGGCTCGAGGAAGCCGAGAAACGCATCGAGATTCTGAACGAGCGCGGCGACCTGCGCCCGGCCAACCCGGTTCTGTCCAAAGACGACAAGTGATGCAGCTCGCATCGCTTACCGAGTACATCGGCGCGCGCCGTGCGCGCATCGACGAGGCGCTCGAGCGTTTTCTCCCTGCGCCGCCCGGGTATCTCCGCGGTGTGTACGAGGCGATGCGGTACAGCCTTGATGCCGGTGGCAAGCGGCTTCGACCCATCCTGACACTGGCGGCGGCAGAAACCGTTGCGGGCACACCCGAGTCGGCCGAGTCGGCAATCGATCTCGCGCTGCCTGCGGCCTGCGCGGTCGAGCTCATTCATACGTATTCGCTCATCCACGACGACCTTCCCGCAATGGACGACGACTCGCTGCGGCGCGGACGCCCCACCAACCACGTGGTGCACGGCGAGGGGATGGCCATCCTTGCCGGCGACGGCCTCCTGACCGAAGCGTTTGCGCTGCTCTCGACCGAACCGCGAGACCCGAATCTCGCCGCTCGCAAAATTCACGCGATCCAAGTCATCGCCGACGCGGCGGGCGCGCGCGGCATGGTCGGCGGACAGGCAATCGATCTCCTCGCGATCGGTTCCTCGACATTCGATGCGCACTCGCTGCAGGACATGCACGCCCGCAAGACGGGCGCGCTCATCCGCGCGGCCGCCCTCGCGGGCGCCATCATGGGCGGTGGCGGTGACGACGCGATTCGAGCCGTCGGGGAATACGGTCGCCATCTCGGGCTGGCGTTTCAGATCGTCGACGACATTCTGGACGTGGAGGGTGACGCGAAGGATCTCGGCAAAACCGCCGGCAAGGACGCCAAAGCCGGCAAACCCACTTATCCGTCGATCTTCGGTCTCGACGCATCCCGGCGTCTCGCCGCCGAACGCCACGACGCTGCGATCGACGCGCTCGGCACCGCCGGGTTGCAGGCGTCACGGCTCACCGATATTGCGGCCTGGGTCCTCAAGAGAAACAACTGACATTGGCAGATCGGTAGATTGGAAGATTGAAGCAACGCCTGGACGTACTCCTCGTGCAGCGCGGGCTGGCGCCCTCGCGCGAGCGCGCGAGCGCGCTCATTCTGTCCGGGGTCGTGCTCGTCAATGGGCAACCCGCCAGCAAGGCCGGTATGCCGGTCCCGGATGATGCGGCCATTGCGCTGAAAGCGCCGGATCATCCCTACGTCGGCCGGGGTGGAATCAAGCTGGCCCATGCGCTCGATACGTTCGGCATACCCGTCGCGGGCCGCGAGGCGCTCGACATCGGCGCATCAACGGGCGGGTTCACCGACGTGCTGCTCAAGCGCGGCGCGAGGCGGGTTGTCGCCTACGACGTCGGGCACGGCCAGCTCGATTGGGGCCTGCGGAACGATCCCCGCGTCGTGGCGATCGAGCGCGCGAACGCGCGGATGCTCGAGCCGTCTCATCTCCCGACGCTCGTCGATATCGTGACCATCGATGTGTCGTTCATCTCGCTGCGGCACATTTTTCCACGAGTCCCGATGCTCCTCCGCGATAGCGCCGATATCGTCGCGCTCGTGAAGCCGCAATTCGAGGCCGGGCGTGCGGAGGTTGGCAAAAAAGGCGTGATTCGCGATCCGGCCGTGCACGCGCGCGTGGTGGACGAGGCGACGGGTGCAGCCGCTGAGGTAGGATTGGTCCGCCAATCCATGACCGAATCTCCAATCACCGGCGACACCGGTAACCGGGAATTTTTCCTGCATTTGAAGGGCGGACGGTAATGCGCGCGGTGGGCGTGGTCGCGAAAGCGCACCTCGACCGCGCGGCGAGCCACCTCGCGCAGATTGCGTCGTGGCTCGAAGAGCGGCACGTGGCTACCGTCTTCGATCCAGATACTGCGGCGCTCGCGCGATCGGCTGGAGCGACCGGTCAATTCACCGTGGTCGACAAGGACGACCTTCCCAGACACGTCGACATGGTTATCGTGCTCGGTGGAGACGGCACGCTGCTGGGCACCGCCGGACGGATCGCCAAGGCGGGCCTGGACACCCCGATTCTGGGCGTCAACTTCGGCAGTCTCGGGTTTCTCACAGAGGTGACGCTGCCAGAAATCTTCACGTCCCTCGAGAGCGCCGTCGACGGGACCGCGCAGACCGACGAGCGGATGATGCTGCACGTGACGGTGGAAGCCGGGGGCGCCGCCTCGCCGATCGGATCGTGTTGAATGATGTGGTCGTCACGCAGGGGGCGCTGTCGCGCATCATCGAGCTCTCCGTCTCGGTCGATGGCGAGTCGATGATGCGCATCAAGGCTGATGGTCTGATCATCGCGAGCCCTACCGGTACGACCGCGTACAGCCTCTCGGCGGGTGGTCCTATCGTGCACCCGCGGGTCGACGGTCTCACGATCACGCCGATCGCGCCGCATACGTTGACCAATCGTCCGGTCGTCGTCGCCGGCTCGAGCGAGATCCGGATTCAACCGCTGATTCAGGACGAGCAAAGCGAAGTATTTGCGACATTCGATGGCCAGGCGCTGATGCCGCTGCGAAGCGATTACGTCGTGGCCGTGCGACGCGCGGAGAGGCGGCTGCGCTTGATTCGCGCGTCGTCGCGAGGATACTTTCAGGTGTTGCGGGAGAAGTTGAAGTGGGGGGGGATCTGAAAGTAGAAAGTAGAAAGTAGAAAGTAGAAAGTTTACGTGTCTTTGGCCGCCGTGCGTATGTTGTAGCCCTCTTCGACATTCAGCACCCAAATCCTGCCATCCCCCATGTCCCCGGTTCGCGCCGCCTTCATAATGACGACGATCACGTCGTCGACGAGGTCGTCGGGCACGGCCATCTCGATCATGGTCTTTGGCAGCAGGCTGACGTCGTACTCGCGGCCGCGATAGATGGCCTTGTGTCCCTTCTGCCGCCCATGACCGCGCACCTCGGTAATGGTCATACCTGACACGGACGCTTTCTCCAACGCGTCCCGGACCTCGTCGACCTTGTTGGGCCGGATGATGCATTTGACGAGTTTCATTCTTGCCGGAAAATTCTACAGTACACTTCAATATTTATGTCGACGTCTTGCACCGTCATCATCGGCGCGATCGAATTGCTCGACGCGCTGCGCGATAGTGTCGCCGAGAGCGGCGACGTGTTCACCTTCAGCGACAACGAGCCGCTGAAAGCGGTCGAAGCGATTACGACACACCGCCCGAACGTGATTGCGCTCGAGCGGCTTTTTGCGGCCACGTCGCGTGGAGCGGCGCTGATCAATCGCATCAAGGCAGACCCGGCTCTCGCCGGCGTCGAGATTCGCGTCGTATCGCTCGACGGCACCTACCGCATCTCGCCGCGCCGTGCGCCAGCGCCGCAGGCGCCTGATGCGGCGATGGAGCCCGCGCCGTCGCTCGCTGGCGCGCATATCGACGTGATCGAGGCGCCGGCAGTCGTCACGCCGGCTGCTGGACAGAATCTCGACTACACGGGCACACGCCGCGCGCCTCGATTCCGATTGGTCGACGGCGTCGAGGCACAGGTCGATGGCGCCCTCGCCACGATCGTCGACCTCTCGACGCACGGCGCGCAGATTCTCTGCCCGACGCCGCTGAAGCCAAAGCAGCATGTGCGGATGGTCCTGGCCGACGATCTCGGCGTGGTGAAATTCAGCGCGTCAGTCGCGTGGGCGTTCTTCGAGATTCCGAAAGGCGTGTCGCGCTACCGCGCGGGGGTCGAGTTCACGAATCCGGACAGGAAGGCCGTCGATGCATTCTGCAAACGGCACAAGGTCAAGCCGGCCTGATCGCGACGGCACCGGCCCGCCCTGAGCGAAGTCGAAGGGCCTGTTACGTGGTGCCGACACCGAACCACTCAGCCGCCGCCGAATTCTCGCGGATGATGGTGTCATTGCGGCCGGATCCGGTCGAGACGATCGAGACGGGCACACCCGTGGCCTCTTCGAGAAACGCGACGTATTGCTGCGCCTCGCGGGGCAAGTCTTCGTAGCGCGTCATGCCCGAGGTCGGGCGGCTCCAGCCCGGGAGTGTTTCGTACACCGGCTCGCATCGGGCCAGCACGTTCAGATCGGCCGGCCAGTCGCGGATTACTTCGGTGCCCAGGCGATAACCTGTACACACCTTCACGTCATCCAGGCCGTCGAGCACGTCGAGCTTGGTCAACGCCACGCTGTCGAGGCCGTTGATGCGCGCGGCGTAACGGGCCACCACCACGTCGTACCAACCGCACCGGCGGGGGCGACCCGTGACCGATCCGAATTCCTTGCCGCTGTCACGCAGACGATCGCCGCTCTTGCCGAGCAGCTCCGTCGGCATCGGGCCTTCTCCCACGCGCGTCGCGTACGCCTTCACGACTCCCAGCACGCCGTTGATCATCCTGGGACTGACGCCAAGGCCCGTGCACACGCCGCCGATTGTTGAATTGGACGATGTGACGAACGGATAGGTGCCGTGGTCGATGTCGAGCAGCGTCCCTTGCGCGCCCTCGAACAGGATCGGGCGACCCGCCGCACTTGTGTCGGCGAGAAATACGGAGATATCGGTGACCCAGGGCTTCATCCGCTCGCCGTACGCCAGCATCTGGTCGAACAGCGGCCGCCAGTCGAGCGTCGACTCCTTGATCAAACGGTTGCGCGCCTGGACGTTCTCGCGAATCTCCTGCTCGAGGCCGGCGCGATCGAACAGATCGACCACGCGAATGCCGCGGCGGCCGATCTTGTCTTCGTAGGCGGGACCGATACCGCGCGAGGTCGTGCCGATCTTCCGCTCTCCACGCCTCGCTTCCGCCAGCAGATCGAGCTCGCGGTGGTACGGGAGGATGACGTGCGCGCGCTCGCTGATGAGCAGGCGGTCCGTCACCTCGTATCCGAGCCTGGCGAGCTCGTCAATCTCGGTGAAGAGGGCCTGGGGATCGATGACGACGCCGTTGCCGATGGCGCATGACACGTGCGAGTGCAGTATTCCCGACGGCAAAAGCCGCAGGATGATCTTCGTAGCGCCGGCAAACACCGTGTGACCGGCGTTGTGCCCGCCCTGATACCGCGCGACGACGGCGAAGTGCGGCGTCAGCAGGTCGACGACCTTCCCCTTGCCTTCATCTCCCCACTGCGCACCCAGGACAGCAATGTTCATGGCCGACACATTCTACCTTGTCGTCTGTTGGGCGTGCGCGGCTCCGCACGCGCCGCACATCAGGAGCAGGAAATACAAATCAGACCACGTGTCAACTCCACGCGACGCAACGGAGAGCTTGTCAAACAAAATCTTTTTTATTTTCCGCATTGACAACGCAGCCGCGCGGTCTTAAGTTCTGTCTTTCGTTTCACGAACCCTCGATCTCTCACCTGTGCCTTCACACGAATCCTTAACGGCGCCGCGACCCGCACTCGAGCGGCGAATTCTCGCCGCGATCGATGCCACCCCGTCGCGCATCCCCGTGGTGCTCGGCGATTTCGGGACCGGCCGCACGCAGTTGTTGTACCGCCTGCGCGAACGTCTCGGCCGCACGCAGTGCCAGCACATCGATCTGGAGCGATCCGCCACAACGCCGGAGCGTTTTTATCAGGCCATCACGGCGGCGTCGCCGTTCAGGGTCGCACCGCGCCCCGAGCCCGCATCTGCGCGCGACGCATTCGACGCCATGCTCGCGTTTTTCGATCAGTCGCGCACCGGCGGCGGTCGCGAACCGGCGACGTTTTTGCTCGATGAGGTGCTCGAGCTCCGAACGTTCGAGAGCTTTCCGGGTCTGCGCCCCGCACTGCGGGAGCTGTTGGCCGCGCTCGCAATCAGCTCGAACCGCTTCGTCCTGACGACACGCTATATCTCGCGGGCTCATCGATTTCTGAGGGATGCGACGTCGCGCTTCGAAGTCATCCACGTGCCGCCGCTCTCGGCGACGGAGGTGCGCGACCTGCTGCTTTCGATCGACGGTGGGCAGGCGCTGCTCGCGCGACGCCGCCGGCTCCGACTCCCTGGCTCGCTCGGTCTTCACGCTTTCGGACGGACGTGTGGGATACGCGCAAGCGATTGGCGAAGCCTTGAGCCGCATGGTTGACGCGCAGGGAGTCGGCGATCCGGTGAGCGCGCTCACGCTGCTCCTCTCGCCCGACGGCCGCCTGGCGGCCTCGTGCGCCTCGTGTTATGAGCTGCGACTGCATCGCGCGCGCGGCTACGGGGCGCTGAAAGCGATACTGGAGATTCTTGCGCAGGAAGAGCCGCTGACGCTCACCGAAGTCGCGCACCGCCTTCGGCGCACGCCCGGCTCGACGAAGGATTACCTCTCCTGGCTCGAAGATGTCGACCTGATCGTGTCGCAGCGCAAGCGCTACAGCTTCAGCGATCCGCTGCTCCGCGTCTGGGTGCGGCTCTACTGCAGACCGTCGTGTCCGTCGGACGACGAGGTTGCGCGCGAAGTGCAGTCCTACGCGCTTGCGCGGCTGCCGCGGCCGGAGCCGGCGATGGTGGTGGCGGGCGGTGGCGAGAGCGGACTGGTCGACGACGATCGCAAACCATGGGGGATTATCGAAATCGACTGAGCGCTCCTCTCAGCCTCCTGCTCCGCTTCCTTCTTGCTTCGGCCGACACCTTCGGCCAGCGGCTTCCCGCGACGCGCACCTGAACGTGAAATTGCTTGTGGTGGTCCGGTCCCGTCGCCGAGACCACGGTGTATCGGGCGGCGGATCGCCCGCCGACTGCACCCGTTCCTGCAGCGCCGACTTGTAGTCGTGAAACGACGCTGCCGGTGCGCGCGCCTCGTTGATGAGTCCATCGAACTGGCGCGCGATGAAGCCGGGATCTGATCGACGCCGCCGTCGAGATAAATGGCGGCAATCAATGCTTCGTAGCCGTCAGCCAGCAGCGCCTGCTTGTGCCGGCCTCCGGTTTTTTCTTCCCCGCGGCCGAGCAGCAGGTGCTGTCCGAGGTCGAGCCCTTCGGCGAGGCGCGCCAGCGACGCCGTGGACACGAGCGCCGCCTTCATCTTTGACTTCCATCCCTCGTCGCGATTGGGAAAGCGCCGGAACAGCACATCGGCAATCGCAAATCCCAACACCGCGTCACCGAGAAACTCGAGGGACTCGTTGTCGATCACGCCGCCGCTGACATCCTCGTGGGCTCGCGAGGTGTGCGTGAGCGCGTGCTCGAGCAGCCCGGGATCGCGGAAGCGGTAACCAATCGTCCGCTCGAGCGCTGCGAACTCGTTGCGCAGGGGAATGACGCGGCCATCCGTCGTATCGATGCGATGGCTGTCGATCAGGCGCCGTGCCTCGTCCGCTTCGTCCGGCCTGACCGAGATTCGGATCTCGGCGATGCTGTCGACCTGGACCGGAAAGATGGAGCGCGGCGAACCCTGCGAGACGAGCGACTCGATGCCGTGGCTCTCGAGCAGCCCCCGCACCACGCGGGCCTCGATATCGGACGCGCTCCGGAACACGACCGTCAACTCGTTCATTCGATTCTCAGGATGACCATCGTAATATCGTCGTGCTGCTGTTGTCCCTGCGCGAAGGCGGCGACCTCCTCGACGAGGCCATCGCGAATCGCCTCGGGCGTCAGGTGCGCATGCTCGACGAGAAACGTGCTGAGCCGCGATTCACCGAAGCAGGCGCCCTCACCGTCCATCGCGTCGCTCACGCCGTCGGTAAAGAAGAACAGGAGATCGCCGGCGGCGATGGGAAGGGTGAGCTCTTCGAGGAGCCGCTCGAAGCGCTCGCCGCGATCGAGGTTCAAGCCGATTACCATTCCGTCCGGCGCCAGCACCTGGACTCGCCGCTCGCCGGCGGCGATTCGCATGAAGGGCGTATGCCCCGCGCGCGCGCACGTCAGTGTACCCGCCGCGCGGTCGATCACCGCATAGGTCATCGTGATGAAGCTGCGGCTGTCGAGGTGGTTCGCAATAATTTCGTTGGCGTCGATCAACAGCGCCCGCGGTGACGTGTGAATGCGGCAGAGCGACAGCATCAGCCCCTTCAGCTCGGCCATATAGAGCGCCGCCGACGTCCCCTTCCCCGACACGTCGGCAATCAACAGGCCGAGGCGCCCTTCTGCCAGGGGCAGGAAATCGTAATAGTCCCCCCCGACCTCACGCGCGGGTGTACAGAGCGCTGCGACAGACATCCCCGGCGCTTTCAGGTCGCCTTGCGGCAGCAGCGACATCTGGATGTCGCGGGCGATCTGCAGCTCCTGCTCGAGCCGGCGCTTCTCATCCTGCTCCAGGAGGAGATGCTGGATGCGGCCCGTCATGTCGTTGAACGACGCGCTCAGCTGTCCCAGCTGGTCGTCAGTGCGCACGACGATACGCTGCTCGAAGTTGCCGCTCTTGACCCGTTCGGTGCCGCTGAACAGGTCGTCGACCGACGTCGTGATCGTGCGCGCCAGCGCCAGGCCGTTGCTCAGCGCCACCATCTCGATGACGAGCAGCAGCACCCCGATGCCGACCAGCATGAACAGGAGGACCCGGTTGAAGTTCTGGTTTGCCCCGCCATTCCGGTTGCCGCCCATCCAGATGTACAGCATCGGGACGTCCACGCTCATGGCAATCGGCGTCCGTTCTGACGCCCCGCTCTGCCAATCCACGTAAGTCAGGTAGGTCGCGGTATTGAAGAGCGACCGCCGGCGCTGCGCTCCCAGCGTGATGCCGGCTTCCGCGAGCGCGGCCTCGTCCATCGTGCTGTCGACCGGCAAATCCACCACCACCGCGTCGCGCAGAATCTGCCCGCGCGGAAACAGCACGGCCCGCGCAATCGTTCCGCGATCGACCAGGCCTGTGAAGCCGGTGCGCGGCACCCACGTCGGCAGCTGGTCTTCCTGCGTCAGCGCGAGCCTTACGCCTGGATATCTCGTCGCAATCGCCGCCTGCCGTCGCTCGATGATGGCGCCGCGTTCCGACGCCGCCGCCCGCTCGATCTCGAACATCGTGGTGCGGCCGAAAATGCTCGCCTGCTCGGTGAGATGGACGACGCGATCGTGGACGAGGTACGAGCTGATGTCGAAGAACACCAGCAGAAAGGCGAGCAGCGAAAACGTGACGAGCAGAAGGATGGGGACCGCGCCAACCAGCAGATAGGAGAGGATGAGCCTGCGGCTCACCCGCCAGAGCAGGCCCGAGCGCGTGAGCGTCGTGACGCGGTAGACCGAGGCGATGGCAAGGACGATGATGGCGAGGTTGACCGCGCGATCGATCGCAACGTCGGCCGGCGCGGCAAGCCACACCAGCACCTTGAGCGCGATCGCGGCGATCCACAGAGCAGGAATGCCGCGAATGATATCACCCGGCCGTCGACTCTCGAATCCAGTTCAAATACGCCTCGCTGCCACCGATGATGGGCATCACGAGGAACTCGGGCACCTCGTAGTCGTGCAGCTCCTGCACGCGCGCCCGCAGGGCGCCCACACGCCCGGCGGTCGTCTTCATGATGAGCTGCCGCTCGACGTCGGTCTCAACCGTTCCTCTCCAGCGATAGGTGGATTCCATCTCCGGCAGCACGTTCACGCAGGCGGCGAGGCGCTCGTTGACCAGAATCGATGCGATGCCGCGGCCGTCGGCCGTGCGTCCAATGGTCGTCCACACGAGCACGCAGTCGTTTTCCATCGTGCACCCCCTATTTAGCGCTTGTACTTCGGCCCGAAATGCGGTACTAAGTAACGTCGGTTTCGCGTCGGGCGGAATCACCACATTATCGATGGCCTCCCAGCAGACGATCAAAGCCCAGACGACCCAGCGCGCCCAGCGGCTCGGCCGCCGAATCCTTGCGGGACTGTGCTTTTTCGTCGTCTGCGTGCTGGTCGTCGATGCCCTCGTGGGCGATCAAGGGCTCATGGCGACGATGCGGGCGCGGAAACAGTATGATGAGCTGGTGTCAGATCTCGCACGCGTGCGACAGGAGAATGCGTTGCTCCGCGAGGAAGCGCGCCGGTTGCGCGAGGATCCGGCGGCGATCGAAGAGATCGCACGCCGCAAGCTGGGCCTCATGAGCCCCGGGGAAACATTGTTCATCGTTCGAGACGCCGCGCCCCCCGCCGGCAAGTAAGCTCCCGCCCGCATGTCGCAGCTGATTGATTTTGTCCTTCATTTCGACAAGTACCTGGTCCAATTCGTCCAGCAGTATGGCGCGTGGGTCTACGGCATCCTGTTCGCCATCGTGTTTGCCGAGACCGGCCTGGTCATCACCCCATTTTTACCGGGCGACTCACTGCTTTTCGCCGTCGGGGCGCTCAGCGCGACCGGGGTACTCAACCCGTGGGTGTGCTATGGCCTGCTGATTGGCGCGGCGATCCTCGGTGACGCCGTGAACTACTCAATCGGCCGCCGCATCGGCCCCCGCATGCTTGGCATCGGCGATGGCCCCGCTTTCTCGCATCGCCTGATCAACGCCCAGCACATCAAGCGCGCGCACGAGTTCTTCGAGCTGCACGGCGGCAAGGCGGTCGTGCTCGCACGCTTTGTCCCCATCGTCCGCACGTTTCTGCCGTTCGTGGCAGGCGCGGCCGAAATGCCCAGGAGCTCGTTCCTCTTCTTCAACATCGCCGGCGGTATCGGGTGGGTGACGATTTGTATGGGGGCGGGGTATCTCTTCGGCAACGTGCCGTTGGTGAAAGACAACTTCACCCTGGTCACCATCGGCATCGTCATCGTGTCGGTGTTGCCGATGGTGTATGAGGTGATCAAGCACCGGCGTTCTAGAGGATAGGTGGTGGGTGGTGGGTGGTAGGAAAATGCATTTTCCTTCGGTCCTACCGCCTACCACCTACCACCTACTCGCCGAGATACGCCTCCCGTACCCGCGGGTTGTTGGCGATCTCGGCGGCGCTACCTTCGAAGATGACGGCCCCGGTCTCGAGCACGTACCCGCGATCCGAGTGCTTGAGCGCCGCGTTGGCGTTCTGTTCGACCAGCAGCACCGTCGTACCCGCAGCCTTGATCTCGTCAATGGTGCTGAAAATCGTCTGGCACACGATCGGCGCGAGGCCCAGGGATGGCTCGTCGAGCAGCAGCAGCTTCGGGTGCGACATCAGCGCGCGTGCCATCGCGAGCATCTGCTGCTCGCCGCCTGATAGCGTGCCGGCGCGCTGCTTGATCCGTTCCTTGAGCCGCGGAAACAGCGTAAAGCCTCGCTCGAGATCGCGCTTGATGACTGACGTGTCCTTCGTGAGGTACGCGCCCATCTCGAGGTTCTCGAGCACGGTCAGGTTCGCGAACACGCCGCGCCCTTCGGGCGACATCGAAATGCCGCGGGCGACGAGCTTGTGCGCGGCCGCGCCCGTAATGTCACTGCCGTCGAACGAGATGTGGCCGCTTCTCGGCTCCAGCAGCCCGGTGATCGCTCGCAGCGTTGTCGACTTGCCCGCCCCATTGGCTCCGAGGAGCGTGACGACCTCGCCCGTCCGCACCGTGAGCGACACGTCTCGCAACGCGTGAATGGCGCCATAGAAGACGTTCACTTTATCGAGCGAGAGCAGCGGTTCGTTAGCCGCCGCCAAGGTACGCCTCGATGACTTTGGGATTCTTCTGAATCTCGGACGGCGAGCCGATGGCGATTTCCTCGCCGTAGTCGATCACCTGGATGGTCTCGCAGATGCCCATGACCACCTTCATGTTGTGCTCGACGAGCAGAATCGTCACTTTCATCTCGTCGCGCAGCCATCGAATGAGCCGCATCAGGTCGAGTGCTTCCTGCGGGTTCATGCCGGCCGCAGGCTCATCGAGCAGCAGCAGCTTCGGTTCGGTGGCCAGTGCACGCGCAATTTCGAGACGGCGCTGGCTGCCGTACGGCAGGCTCGTCGCAGGTTCGAGCGCGACCTTGTCCAGTTTGAAAATGGCGAGCAGCTCCATCGCGCGCTCGCGCGTGTGCTTCTCTTCTTTATGATGTTTGGCGGTGCCGAGCACGGCATCGGACAACATCTGCCGGGATCGAAGATGGTGCGCGGTCATGACGTTCTCGAGAACCGTCATGTCTGCAAACAGCCTGACGTTTTGAAAGGTCCGCGCAGCGCCCAACCTGGTGATCTCGAACGGGGTTTTCCCTTCGATGCGCGTACCGTCGAACTCGATTTCACCTTCGGTTGGACGATACACACCGGTCAACACGTTGAACACGGTTGTCTTGCCCGCACCGTTCGGCCCAATCAGGCCGTATAGCGCCTGACGCGGGACTGTCATCTCGAGGGACTTCACTGCGGTCAGCCCGCCGAACCGCATCGTCACATTCCGAGTCTGCAGAATGGCGCTATCCACGCACCGGCCTCCGCTTAGAAGGGCGCAGCCAGGCCCACGTGAACTCGCGGCGGCCGAGCAGGCCTTGCGGCCGGAAAATCATGAGCAGAATGAGTAGCAGCGCGTAAATCACCATCCGCAAGCCGGGAAACTGCTGATCGAAGGTCCTGAGCGCCTCTGGAAGGATCGTCAAGACGGTCGCGCCGAGCAACGCTCCGGTGATCGAGCCGATGCCGCCGAGCACGATCATGACGATGACCTCGATCGATTTCACGAAGTTCAGGTTCTGCGGGTTCAGCGGGTTGGCGAACAACTGCCCCGATAATCCGCCGGCCACCCCCGCGAGGGCGGCGCTGACGACAAACGCCAGCACCTTGTTGCGTGTGGTGTTGATGCCCATCGCTTCGGCCGCAATCTCGTCGCTGCGAATCGCAAACAGTGCCCGCCCGAACGTGGACGTCGCGATGTTTCGGGTGATGACGATCGTGAGCACCGCCATCGAGAAGATCCAGAAAAAATTCGTAATCGGAATCGCGTCCGTGAATCCGGTTGCTCCGCCGACGGCCGGAATATTGAGGATGATCACGCGGATGATCTCGCTGAAGCCCAGCGTGACGATCGCGAGGTAGTCCCCCTTGAGCCGCAGCGACGGGATGCCGACCAGCAATCCGGCGAGCGCGGCTGCGCCTGCACCGGCGACGAGGCTCGGAATCATCACGATCGATCCGCCGATCGGATCAGCCGGCGTGCGTCCGACGAGCGCCGCGATCTCCCTACCGTGATACACCGTGAGATACGTGGCCGTGTATCCCCCGACCGCCATGAAGCCGGCGTGGCCAATCGAGAACTGCCCGGCCAGGCCATTGATCAGGTTGAGGCTGACCGCGAGCGTGATGTTGATGCCAATCAGGTTGATGATGCGCGCGTAGTAGGGATTGATTTGAAAATCGCCGAGGCCGTACTCGAACACGTAGTTCAGCGCCAGCAGGCCCGTCAGCGAGGCGGCAATAACCGCGAGTTTTCGGCCAAGGCTCATGCGGCGTCAGACCTTCTCGGTGACTGACGTCCCGAGGATGCCCGCGGGCCGGAACAGCAGAATCAGAATCAGCACGGCAAACGCCATCGCATCCCGGTAGGTCGAATATGCGGTCGCCGAGATCCAGGTCTCCATCAAACCGATGAGCATGCCGCCGAGCATGGCGCCGGGAATGCTTCCGATACCTCCCAGCACGGCTGCGACGAAGGCCTTCAGGCCGGTCATCAGACCCATGAGCGGATCGATGCGGGGAATCGAGAGCGCCACAAGCACCCCCGCCAGAGCGGCCAGCGCCGAGCCGAGCGCGAACGTGAAGGCAATGACGAAGTCGGTATTGATGCCCATCAGCCGCGCAACCGGGAGATTGAACGACACGGCGCGCATGGCTTTTCCAATTTTCGTTTTATGGACGATGAACTCGAGGCCGCACATCGTAATCAGCGCAACGACGATGATCATCAGGCTCTGGTTGGTAATCTGAACCCCTCCGAGCGTGTAGGTCTCGGAGCTGATCATCTGCGGAAAAAATCGCGGGGTCGCGCCAAAGACCACCTGCCCGCCGTACTCGAGCAGCAGAGACACGCCGATGGCCGTGATGAGCGACGTCAACCGGGAATGGTGCCGGACCGGGCGGTAGGCGAACCGCTCGATGACAATGCCGATGCCCGCCGCGATGGCCATTGCGCCGATCGTGACAATCACGGCGCCGAGAATTGACGGGTTCGCGTCGAGGTTCAGCCGGTTCGCGAGGTAATACCCCGCAAAGGCGCCAAGCATGTACACGTCGCCGTGCGCGAAGTTGATGAGCCGCAGCACCCCGTACACCATCGTGTACCCGAGCGCGATGAGTGCGTAGATGGCGCCGAGCGAGAGGCCGTTGATGAACTGTTGGAGGAAGGTATCCACTAATTCGGGTTAATCGTGGCCCTGTAGACATACTTCACGTCACCGTCGACGAACTGCAGCTCCTCGATGACCGCCGGCTTCACGACATCGCGGCTCGGGTTCATCCGCAGCTGACCGGTCACCCCGGCGACGTTCGCGGCGGCAATCGCGTCGCGGACTTTCGGTCCGTCGGTGGTGCCCGCCCGGTTCATCGAGTCGGCCAGCACCTTCGCGGCATCGTAGCCGAGCGCCGCGATCGAGTCCGGCTCGCGCTTGAACTTTTCGCGATACGCCTTGCGGAAGTTCTGCACGATGGGATCGGGGTTCTCGCCGGAATAATGATTGGAAATGAAGGTGTTCTTGAGGGCCTCGCGGCCGTTCTTCAATGCATCGCCGACCCACCCGTCACCACCCAGGATAGGCATCGTCATCCCGAGCTCGCGCGCCTGGCGGACGATGATGGCGGCTTCCGAGTAATACCCGGGTACGAAGATCGCATCGGGCTTCTGCGCGCGCACCTGCGTAAGGATGGCCCGGAAATCCGCGTCACCGGAGCTGTAGCTCACCGGATCGAACACCTTTCCGCCGAGTCCGGTGAACGTTTTCTGAATCGAGTCGGTGAGGCCGACCGAGTAATCCTGCAGAATGTCTTTCAGCACGGCGACCCGGCGCGCCTTGAGATCGTTGTACGCGAACTTCGCGAGCACTTCACCCTGAAATGGATCGATGAAGCACACGCGGAAGATGTAATCGCCGACCTGCGTCACACGCTCGTTGGTGGACGCGGGGGTGATGAGTGGTATCTGGTACTTCTGCGCCACTGGAGCCGCGGCCAGCGTCCGGCGGCTCGCGACCTCGCCAAGGACGGCCACAACCTTGTCCTGCGTGATGAGCTTCGTCACCGCACTCGACGCTTCTTCGGGCCGGCTCTGGTCGTCTTCGACGAGCAGCCTGATCGTTCGTCCTCCGAGCACGCCGCCGGCCTTGTTGATCTCTTCGACGGCGAGCTGGGCCCCCTCGACCGACGACTGACCGAACGAGGCGCCATCGCCCGTCAGCGAACCGTACATGCCGACGAGGATTTCGCCGGTGGTGCTCTGCTGAGTGCCCGATCGGCGCTCGCAGGCCATGCTCATGGCCGCTACGGATGCGAAAACGAGCACGATCAGGGCACGCATCGTCATAGGGCGGATTATATATAAAGGAACTCGTTTGCACGTGTCCGATTCCCCGAAGGATGGTTCGAGAGCCTATGACACATGGTACCCCGTCCAAAAATGTCGATCAGATTCCAACCGTCGCCCTGCCTGGGGGCGAGCGGGTCCCCATCCTTGGCATCGGGACGTGGAATATGGCCGAGAAACATGCAACGCGAACCGATGAGATCGCCGCCCTACGGACGGCTGTCGATCTCGGGATGACGCTCATCGATTCCGCGGAAATGTACGGGGCAGGTGCCGCCGAAACGCTCGTGGCCGAAGCGATTGGCGATCGCCGTGACGAAGTGTTCCTGGTCAGCAAGGTGATGCCGCGGAACGCAACCACACGCGGCACGATCTCCTCGTGTGAGGCCAGCCTGCGCCGGTTGAAAACCGATCGGCTCGATCTGTACCTGCTGCACTGGCGCGGCAGCGTCCCACTCGACGAGACACTCGAGGCGTTCGACCGGCTGAGAGGCGAGGGAAAAATTCGTCATTGGGGTGTCAGCAACTTCGATGTGGACGACATGGAAGAGGTCATGGCACGCGCGGCGGCCACACCCCTCGCAACCAACCAGATTCTTTACAATCTGACGCGGCGCGGCGTGGAAGGCGACCTCGTCCCGTGGAGCGGGGCGCGTGGTATTCCGCTCATGGCGTACTCGCCGCTCGAACAGGGGCTGCTCGCCAGGCACAAGACGCTTCACGTGATTGGCGAACGCCTGACCGCAACGCCGGCACAGGTCGCACTCGCGTGGGTACTTCGGCAGCCTGCCATGATTGCCATTCCGAAGGCCAGCCACGTCGAACACGTCCGCCAGAACCGCGCAGCGCTCGCGATCGAGTTTGCGCCGGAAGATCTGGCGGAGCTGGACCAGGCGTTTCCCCCGCCGACGCGGAAAATCCCACTCGAGATGATCTAGTAGCTACCGGAAATTTTTGGCGACAACACGTGAGGCGTACCGGTATCATTCCAACCCTCATGCCCACAAAATATGGTGTCTACCGTACCGTGACGCTGTCGCTGCTGGCTCTTCTCACCATCACACACGCGTCTGCGCAAACCACCACGTATGAACCCACTCCCGGGCAGGCCGGCAAGGACGTCGTCTGGGTTCCAACTCCAGCTGAGCTCGTCGAGAAAATGCTCGACATGGCCAAGGTGACGCCACAGGACATCGTCATGGATCTCGGGTCTGGTGACGGCCGCAACGTGATTGCGGCGGCCAAGCGCGGGGCCCGCGCCTACGGTTTCGAGTACAACCCCGAGATGGTTGCGCTCTCGCGCCGCAAAGCACAGGAAGCAGGGGTCGCCGACCTCGCGACGTTCATCGAAGGGGACATGTTCGCGGCGGATATCTCCAAAGCCACCGTGCTCGCGCTCTTTCTGCTGCCGAGCAACCTCGACAAGCTCGCGCCCAAGTTTCTCGCGCTGAATCCGGGGACGAGAATGGTGAACAATACGTTCCAGGTCACCGGATGGGATGCGGACGCGTCCGAAACCATCGAGGGCTCGTGCACGAGCTGGTGCACGTCCCATCTGAACATCATTCCCGCGCGCGCCGCGGGAACGTGGCGGCTGGGCACGGATGACCTGACATTGACGCAGGAGTTTCAGATGGTGTCAGGTACGCTCGGCACAACGGCGATTGCCGGCGGCCGCCTGAATGGCGAGCAGATTTCGTTCAAGGTGGGCGACACCGAGTACACCGGCACCGTCTCCGGCGACCGCATGGAAGGCACCGCCACGACCAGCGGGACGACGCAGAGCTGGACCGCGACGAAGAGCAAATAGTCCCCGCGATACGTCGCAGGTTTGAACACGTTCAAATTTACGCTTGACGCGCCGGCGTTGGGCGCTCTAGTCTTTGAACATGTTCAAAGACTCGGCCACCCGGGCCATGCCGCAGCGCGCGGGCAGCGAAGCAACCCGCCGGCAGATTCTCGAGACAGCCCTCGAGTTGTTCCGCGAGCGCGGGTTCGAAGACACGACGATTCGCGACATCGCGGCGCGCGCCGGCCTTTCGCTCGGCGCGGCCTACTACTACTTCCACAGCAAGGAAGCCATCGTCGGGGCGTACTACGACTACGTGCAGCAGGAGCACGCCTCGCGGGCGCGCGAAGCGTTTGCGGCCGGAGGGGATCTGCGGGCCCGCCTGCGCGCGGCCCTGCACACGAAGATCGACATCATGCAGGGCGATCGTCGGCTCCTGCGGGCTTTATTCCGGTACGGCGGTGAGCCCGATCATCCGCTCTCCTGGTTCGGTCCAGCGACTCGCGAGCAGCGTGAGCTCAGCACCGCCGTATTCGCGGGGTCGCTGGCCGGAGAACGGTTGCCGGAAGATGTGCGGGAGGCGGCCCCGACGCTGTTGTGGACGCTGCACATGGGCATCCTGCTGTTCTTCCTTTACGACGACTCCCCTTCCCAACGGCGCACACGGAAACTCATCGACGCTGCTGTCGACTTCGTCGTCGATGTGAGACGCGTTGCCATGTCGGCGCTGCTGCGACCGATGCGGCGAAGGGTCATCACCATCCTGCGCGACGCGGGACTGCTCGCCGAGTCCAGAGAGGTACAAACGCACTAACGATCTGGCCAGGGAGGATGGCATGTCCACGCGCGTCCCGCTGAAACTTGCGCTCGTCACGATGCTCGTCGGCGCTGCGCTCATACGCAACGGCGTGCCAGGTACTGGGTTTGCCGACCGGCTGGTCCTCGGTATCCTCGCAATCGGAATCTTCAGCGCGCTCGTCTCGCCTCCGGGAACCTTGTGGATCGGAAGTTGCGGCGTTCTCTGTTCGTTCATTGGTCTGTTGTTCCCGGGCGCCCCGCGCACCTTCGTCGTGCTGCTCTTGTGGCTCATCTGGCCGCCGGCGTACCTGGTCGCGTGGTCGGTGGAATCGGCGACCCTCAACGAGGCGCTCGAGCCGACTTCGGGCCGCAACTTGACAACCGCGCGGGGCGTCCTCGCCGCCATTATTGCGGCCGTGTCCGTCGCGTACCTTGCGTACAAGGGAATCTTTGCGCATCAGCTGCAGCAGACGGCTGCCCTCTTCATCGGCATTCCTACACTGCTGGCCATCGTCGTCGTGCTGTTTGTCTCCCCGCGATCGGCAAAAGGCGTGGCGTGCAAAGCCGTCACGGTCGGTTTGCTCGTATCGCTCGTGTTTCTGGGCGAGGGCGTGCTGTGCATCCTGATGTCGGCGCCTATCTTTTACGGCGTGGCCATCGGTATCGGCGCAGCGAGCGACGCGGTGCGCCTTCGCGAGCGGAACCGATCGCTCTATTCATGTCTGCTGCTTGTGATGTTCGTGCCCATGGGGCTGGAAGGGGTCACGGACTCACTGTCGTTCAACCGCAATGAAACGGTGACCGTGACGCAAATCGTTCGAGCCTCGGCGCAGGAGATTCAGAACGTCGTGTTCGAACCGCCGCGGTTCGATCGCGCGCTGCCGATCCCGCTTCGGATTGGTTTTCCACGCCCGGCGTCTGTGCGCATCGAGGATGGCACCGGGCGTTGGATCATTCGCATGCGCGGCGGCGAGATGCGGCTCGATGGAATGGAACCGCGAGCAGGGGATCTCGTTCTCGAGTTGGAGGAAGCTCGGGCCGGTCTGGTCCGCTGGCGCGCCATCTCCGATGACAGCCACATGCCCCACTTTTTGTCATGGCAATCGGCGACAGTGGAATGGACACCGATTGACGCGCGGAGTACGAACGTGACGTGGACCCTGCACTATCGCCGCGGTCTGGATCCGGCCTGGTATTTCGGCCCGTGGGAAAGGTACATCGCGAGAATCGCTGCGGGATACCTGATAGACACGGTGGCGACTCCATGACGGGTATCGATCCCTACCTGCTCGTTCGCGCGGGGTCGCTCTACGCAACGGTATTGCTGACATTGGCGATTTGGGCGGTTCGACGGCCCGGCAGAAACGAGTTGTCGGGCGGCCTGCTCGCAACCGTATGGAACGTGCCTGTTCTGATGGCGCTCAACCTCGCGGCCGTCCATCAGGGTTGGTGGACCTTCGACGCGCGCGGTGGGTTATTCCTCGGTGTGCCGGTCGATCTTCTCCTGGCGTGGGCGTGGTTGTGGGGCGTGCTGCCGGCACTCACCTTTGCGAAGTCGTCCCTGGGTACTGTGGTGGCCGCCGCGCTCGCATTCGATCTCCTGCTGATGCCGGCAATGTCACCCGTCCTGCAACTCGGACCAGCCTGGCTCGCGGGAGAAACGATCGGATTGCTGCTCTGCTTGATTCCCGGTCAGCTCCTCGCACGGTGGACTATTCGCCAGGAGCGTCTTCCCGGACGCGCCATGCTGCAAGTTATCGCCTTCTGTGGACTGATGCTGTTTCTTCTGCCGGCCAGCGTCATTGAAGGTTCCGGTAGCGCCTGGATGAACCCGTGGACAAGGCCGAATTGGCACCTCGGCTTCATCCTGCAGATTCTCGCGCTCCCTGCGCTTGCCGGGTTATCAGCAGTTCACGAGTTCGTGATTCGCGGAGGGGGCACTCCGGTGCCCTTCGATGCGCCAAGGCGGTTGGTCACAACGGGGTTGTACGCGTACGTGAGAAATCCGATGCAGCTCTCGGCGGTCGTGCTGTTGCTGCTGCTCGGTGTTGTCTTGCAGAACTTCTGGGTCGCGATCACAGGAGTGATGGCCCACATTTTCTCAGCCGGGCTTGCAGGCTGGGATGAGGACGAAGATCTACGCCGGCGGTTCGGTGCCCGCTGGGATGCGTATCGTCGCGGCGTTCGAGCGTGGCTGCCGCGTATGCGGCCGTGGCACGCGACGGATCAGGCCCCGTCGCGCCTGTTCGTCGCCGAAAGCTGCGGGATGTGCAGCGAGGTCGGCCGATGGTTCCAAAGGCGTGGTGCGAGCGGTCTCTCGATTTTTCCTGCAGAGGCGCACGCCTCGCGGGCGCTCACGCGGATTACCTATGAGCCGGGTGACGGCGCTGGCGCCGCGTCGGGTGTCGAAGCTGTCGCGCGTGGGCTCGAACACGTACACCTTGGCTGGGCGTTCATCGGCTGCGTGTTGCGGCTGCCGATCTTGCGCCAATTCGCCCAGCTTCTCGTCGACGCATCGGGCGGCGAACCGCGGCGGCTCCCGCTCGGCACTACTCCGCACGCACACGCACGACCCGTGTCTTCGACAGCATCTCGAAGGCCCGCTGGCTCTTCTCGGTAAACAGCGCGAACATCACGTCGATCCAGTACACCTGCAGAAACATCGGCAACTGCCTGACGATGGCCTGCCCCACGGTGATGCGGGCGCCGGTCTCGCTCACGACCCGGATGCCGCCGAGTCGCTTGCCGATGGTTTGCCCCTGACGATACTCAGCAGTCATGGTGTAAATGCCGAACACGAGGCTGCCGCCTATGAAAAAGATGCAGATCATCACCAACGGTTGCCAATTGGGATGCACCAATCGCGATAGCAGCCATGTCGCCGGACACATCACGACGAGCACCCCGAGCGCGTCGATGATCTTGGCCAGGACCCGCGCGCTGAACGGCGCGTTGACGAGTGGCTCGGCCGACAAGTACGAATCGGCGAGCATCGCCGGCTCTCCGAGCTGGCGCAGCACCTCATCGATCGCATGACCGCGAGCGAGTCGTTCGGCGATGTGGCTGCGCAGCTCGGCAGCAATCTGCTGCCTGTGCGGCATCGTCCTGGGCATCATGTCGAGCACCGTGTTGATGTAGTCGTCTGCAGTCGTCACGTCAACCCTCCTTACTCTGGCGCAACAGCCTCGTCATGGCTTTGGCAAAGGTGGTCCACTCGTGGGTCAGTCGTGCGAGCTCGTCCCGTCCGCCGTCGGTGAGGCGGTAATACTTGCGCGGCACTCCACGCTCGGGCGTCTCCCACCGCACCGTCACCGATCCGTCACGCTCGAGGCGATACAACACCGGATAGAGCGTGCCGTCGGTCACCTCGAGCGCTCCATTGGTTTCGGCCGTGAGCTTCGACACAATCTCGTAGCCGTAGGCTTCCCCTGCTGCGAGCAGGTGCAGCACGATCAGCTCGAGCGATCCGCGCTTGAGCTCTCTCTCGATGCTGCGTTTGTCCTCACCGGCGTCGGGAATCTTCGCCACAAGTGAATGGTAGCGCAATATATCTTGTTACGCAAGGTATATTGCGTGGCAAGTCTAACAGCCGGCAGCGCAACGGTTTGCGCGGCGGACGCTACGCTCAGCGCCGTCGCGGCGAAAACCCTGTGAACGCGAATTTCTGGACGGTTGCGCCGCCGCCCTTCCCGTCAGATCCCGTCTGTGCAGCCTGGGGGACGTAGATGTTGCCGCGCTGGTCGGCCGCAATCTGGTGGCCCGGCGGATTCGCCTGTGCAGTCCCGATTACGAACTCGCCGAGAATCTCCAGAGTTTTGCGATTGAGGATGTAGATCACCGGGCTGCCCGCGACCAGGAGGAAACGCTGCTCAGGATCGGGCGAGAACGCGGTCGAACGCGCCTGCTGGTACTCAGGACTGTCGAGACCGACGAACTGCTGCGCCACATACGTGCCGTCGAGCGTGAAGACCTGGATGCGTTTGTTTCCGCGATCCGCGACGTACACGAAGTCGTCATGCGACACGGCGACGTCGTGGACCGTCTTGAAGTGCCGGAGACGCTCGGCAATCCCCGAAGGAATTTGCGACGTCGGCGACGTCGGCTCGCCGATCGCGAACGCCGGCGGATCGACCGGCTTCCTCCCGTACGCGCCCCACATGCGCTTGAAGGCGCCGGTCCGGGCGTCGTACACCATCACGCGACTGTTGCCGTATCCATCTGACACGAACAGCTCGTTCGTCTTCGGGTGCACGCGCAGACCTGACGCGCCGAGCAGATACGGCGTCGTGTTGCCTCCCGTCTGCCCGCTCTTGCCGATCTGCATGACGAACTTTCCGGCTTTGGTGAACTTGAGGATCTGGCCGTCCTGCGGCATCGCGTTGCCGACGATCCACACGAAGCCTGTGTGATCGATATGGAGGCCGTGCTCGTTCTCGGGCCATTCATATCCGTCAGCCGCCTGCCCTGAGCCTGTCCAAGGGGCGTGCCCTGTACCTGTCGTCCCTCGACCTGGCTCGGGACGACCCTGAGGCTCTCGAAGGGTCGAAGGGCCCCATCCCTGAATGAAACTGCCGGCGCTGTCGAACTCGAGCACCGGCGGTGCGGCCATCGCCCGTAGATTCTCGGGCAGCGTCCGCGGCCGGTGCAATACCCATACGTGCCCTTCGGCGTCGACCGAGACGGCTGACGTGTTGCCGAGGCGCCACTTCGCCGGCAATTTCAGCCAGCCGCGCTCTTCGGCGAATTGAGGCAGACCACCTTGCCCGATGTGCGGCGCATCGCCAGATGCCGTCTGCCCTGATACACCAAAATTGACGCCCCAACACATGACCGCAAGGGCCGCTGGCACGACGCCATTTCTCGCGATTCGTTTCATGGTGGCCTCCCGCCTGTGCGGCGTGCGCGATCTGTAAATTATTGCGACATATTGACACAGGCCGGCAACCGGCGTAATTTCGCCGCACAGTTTGAGGCCCAAGGAAACATAAGGAGGGATTCATGACCTCGATGCACCGATGGGTGTGCGCGATTGTCGTGGCGTTGTTCTCCACCTCGATCCTCGCCCAGGAATACCGCGGCCGCGTGCAGGGAAGCCTCGCCGACGAAACACCACTCGCAGTTCCGGGAGCGCAAGTGACGCTACGCAACGATGCAACGGGCGTCTCCGTCACGCGCATCACAGGTCCTGATGGCCGCTATCTCTTCGACTACGTCGATCCCGGCACGTACACACTCACTGCCGAGCTCAGCGGTTTCGCCACGGTCGTCCAGCGCAACGTGCTCGTCCAGGCACGAGGTGATGTCACGGCCGACGTGACAATGAAAATCGCGGGGTTATCCGAAACGGTGACCGTCGAAAACCAGCCAGTGGCCATTCAGTTCAACACGAGCAGCAAGGACTTGACCCTCGATCAGAGTTTTCTCGAGTCGATTCCCAACATCACGCGGAATCCGACCCAGCTCGCGTACCTCAGCCCCGTCGTCCGCAACGCAGGCAACAAGAACGAGGTGTCGCCTTACCATCATTGGGCGGGTAACGATATGGACATCGGCGGCGGCACGCGCCGCCGCAACGACGTGCTCCTCGACGGCACGCCACTTGAAGCCGGACCGAAAGTCGCATACACGCCGCCGATGGACGCCATCGCGGAGTTCAACGTATCGACGAATGCAGTAGACGCGGAGTTCGGCCACAGCGCCGGCGGCATCATCAGCATGTCGCTGAAGTCCGGCACCAACCAGTACCACGGCACCGGCTATTACGTCGGCCGCAACGCCGACTGGAACGCCGTCACGAACCGCATCACCCGGCAGCACAGCAACAACACGTACAGCCAGACCGGCGGCACGCTCGGAATGCCGCTTCGCCGCAACAGCATCTTTCTCTTCACGAGCGTCGAATCGTCCCGAACGACGGAAGTGTTGCCGCGGACGCTCACCATGCCGACCGCGCTCGAGAAGCAGGGAGACTTCTCGCAATCGTTCAACCGCGACGGCACGCTGCGCGTCATCTACGATCCGTGGACGTCCCGCTTCGGCCCGAACGGCCAGATCATCCGCGATCCATTTCCCGGTAACAAGATTCCGGCGAACCGCTTCGATGCGCTGGGCTCGAAGCTGATGTCGAGCCTCTGGGCGCCGAACGGACCAGGCGACGATCGCACCGGCTTGAATAACTTCCAGTACAACCAGGAGTTCGATTTCGAGTATCTGAATTTCTCGACACGCCTCGACTGGAACCTCAGCAACAAATGGAAGACGTTTGCGCGCGTCAGCCGATTCGTGACCGATCAAGTGCAGCCCGACTTCACCGGCGGCGCCGATGTGTTCAAGATGCGGCCGGCCCAGGGCAGCAAGCGCAATGGCTGGAACATCGCAGCCGACACGGTCTACACGATGAGCTCGACGACCGCGCTCAACGTACGCGCGGCGTACTACCAGGTCGAGGACAAGCGCGATTATCCGGAGATGGCGCTCGCACCCGACGACCTGTCGACCCTGTGGTCGAATTCGTGGTACCAGCCATACATGGAGGGGCGCCCGATTCTGTACTTCCCGGAAATTGCCATGGGCAACTATGGGACGTACGGCGTGGGAAGCGCGTGGTGGCAGATTCCCGAGGGTTACAGCATGCACGCCCGCTTCAACAAGTACCTCCAGCGGCACTCGATCAAGTCAGGCACTGAGGTGCGCATCAAGCGGGGTGAGGCCGCGCGCTTCCGCTACTTCAACTTCGTCGTCAATGCGAACGCGACGGCGAACACCACGGCGAGCCCGAACCTGAATCAGGTCGGCCACCCGTGGGCAAGCTTCCTGCTCGGCGCGCTCGACAACAACTCCAGTGCCCAGTACGTGCCGATGCAGACGTCCGACACCGAGATGTACGCGCTGTACGTCCAGGACGACTTCCGCCTTCACGACAAGTTGACGCTGAACCTGGGTCTGCGCTGGGAGTACGAGGGCGGACTCTTCGATCCGGACTATCGCCTTCCGCGCGAAGTCGATCTCACGCAGCCGATTCCCGGATTGCAGGCCGCGATCGATCCGCGTATTCCCGCCAACATCAAAGCGATGATGGCGGAGTCTGCGGGAGAGAAGAGCTACCTCTACAACGGCGCCTACTACTTCACCGATGAAGAGAACCCGCGCAACGCCCAGGTGTCCGGCCTGCAGCTGATGCCCAGAATGGGGCTCGCGTGGAGCGTCAACAGGAAGACCGCCGTTCGGGCCGGGTACGGCCGGTTCTTCACGCCACAGATGCTCGTCAACGAAAACTCGACGATGGGCCAGCTCGATCTCGGGGCGTTCAGTCCCTTGACGCCTATCATTCCTGCCGCGCAGGGTGTGCCGCAGGTCACCTTGTCGAATCCGTTCCCGCAGGGGCTGACGCCGGCGTACGGAAAACGGTATGGGACCTACACGGGTCTCGGGGACAACGTGCGGTGGGACGAATATCAGTCGCGGCCATCGATCAGCGACCGCTTCAGCTTCTCCCTTCAGCGAGAACTGTGGGCGCGAACGGTATTCGATGCGTCGTATCTGATCAACTTCATCGGCCGCGACGGCTACACGAAGAACATCAATATGATGGACCCCCGCCTGGGCTTTAAGTACGGCGACGCGTTGCAGGCGACGGTGCCGAATCCGTTCTTCAACTACGGAACGGTCGACACGTTCCCCGGCGCGCTTCGCACGCGCTCGACGGTCGCGGTCGCCGAGCTGCTCAAGCCGTATCCGCAGTACCTCAACATGACGCAGGAATGGACGAACGGGCGGAAGTCGAAATATCACACGCTCGAACTGCGTGCGCAGCGCTCCTTCTATAACGGGCTTTCGGCTCTGGCAGGCTACGCCTACGTGCGGGGTTCGCGCCAGGAATTCTACGACAACGTCGACGAGTACGACGGAGTGTGGACGTGGACGGACGTGCCGGATCCTCGCCATCGGCTGAACGTGTCGCTGGTGTGGGAGGTGCCGGTGGGCCGCGATCGCGCGCTCGGCAGCGGCATGAACAGCGCTGTCGACGCCGTGATCGGCGGCTGGGAGCTCGCAGGCAACTATCGGTATGAGTCGGGTCAGTACCTCCGATTCGGCGGCATGATCGCGCCGACGGAAACACCGAAGACGCTCGGCGACATCGGCGCAGGCAACTACTGGTTCGATACGACCGGGTTCGTGCAGCTGCCGGCGTTCACCCGCCGGACGAACGCATGGCAGTACGACGACCTCAAGGGACCGAACTACAAGAACGTCGACCTCGGGCTCTCCAAACGCGTGAGGCTCAGGGGGAGCTCGAGGCTCAACTTCCGCATCGAGGCGTATAACCTGCTCAACGACATGAACTGGGGCCTGCCGAATACCAACATCACTCAGTCGAGCTTCGGACAGGTCTCGACCCAGGCTGATGCGTACTTCGGGCGGCAGCTTCAGTACACGCTTCGAGTTGAATTCTAAACGACGTTTACCGTTTACCGTTCACCGTGCCGTTCACGTGGACGGTATACGGTAAACGGTAAACGGTTGACGCCGGTCACTCGCGCGCTGGAAGGCGCGGATCCGCCGCGGCGAATGTCCCTGTCAGCGGCACACCCATCGGACCCACCGGAATGTACACCACTGTGTGGTTCGGGGAGTTCACCATCTGCTTCTGCGCTTCGATCGCCTCATGCTGGATGTACATCGGGCTGAGCTGTCCGCGGATGATTTGCATCGCATTCGCGATACCCTGAGCCTGCACTTCGCGCTTCGTGCGCTCCTTCCGCTCGATCTCGATTTCGGTGTCCTTCCGCTGCAGCTCCTGCGTCGCCGCCAGCTTGCGCGAGACGGCGTTCGCGACCTCTTCGGGATATTGCACGTTTCCAACGACGACGCTGCTGATCACAAACGGACTGCCCGCAGCGTACGCGCGGATGCGCTGGAGTACGGCATCGCCGATGGGGATGAGCGCATCCTTGACCTCCATGCCTTGCCTGCGCTGCACCTCGTCGCGCGCGTACGTGCGAAGCGGCTCGCGCACGAAATGCCCGTACGCGATCTTCACCACCGCATCCGGATCCTTCTCCTGGTCGCCACCTGGACGACGTCGTGCTGAAGCGCTCCATGAACAGCGGAATTCTCGCATCGTCCACGCGCCACACCGTGTGGATGCGGAACGCGATCTTGAGATTGTCACGGCTGAGCACCGCATCATCGCGCATGAAGTCTTCGCTGTACGTGTACGGCGTGATGCTGACGTTCGTGACGTCGAGCAGCCAGCCGCGGCCTGCCGATGTCGGGCCGCGCTGGATGCTGTGGAAGCGTGCCTTGCCCAGCACCGCACCTTTCGTGAGGTAGCCGACATAGCCCGCGGGGGTATACGGGATTACGAGAGCCGAGGATCCAGACGGCGACGGCGAACAGGAGCAGCAGAAACGCGAGCGCGATCACGACCCCGAGGCGGGTGAACACACGATCGCCAAACTCAACCGGACGCACGAAGAGAGACATGGCAAGCCTCCAATCGCGCCGACGGAGTTAGCTGACGGGCTAGAGGTTGGAAGTCCTCCATCCGCCTTCGCCCGCCCTCGCTGCTCCACAGCGTCGGCGTGGCTACGGCGTGATTTCGCCCCACTTCGTTGGTTCCCCCGCGACACCTTTGGTGGTGTCTTAGGCGCAATTGCGTACGCTACACCCGCGGCGGCCGGCCGTCAAATCCGTCGTGATTTGCCTCGGTCCAACGTGCTAAGCTCTGCGACCTTCCCACTGTTCAAGGAGGACGGAATGAAACTCGCGCAAGAGCGGTTCTCTCGTCTCGTGCTGGGCTTTTTGCTGCTGGTCTCGCCGGCGACGGCACACGCACAGGTGACGACGGCCGACCTGGTCGGGACGATTAGAGATACTTCCGGCGGCATCGTGCCCGGCGTCATCGTCACCCTGACGAACGAGTCAACAGGCGTCGTCCGCACAGCAACGACCGCCGCGGGGGGCACCTACATCTTCACCTCGCTGCAACCGGGCCGCTACAGGCTCAACGCCGAGATTCAAGGTTTTCGTAAAGTCGAGCGCACGGGCGTTGAATTGCAAGTCAATCAACGCGCGGAGATTGACCTGGCGCTCGAAGTCGGCCTGATCAGCGAGACCGTCACGATCGCGGGTACGGCACCGCTGCTCGAAACGCAGTCGTCGGTGCTCGGCACCGTGATTGAGGAGAAACAGGTGCAGGACTTGCCACTGAATGGGCGCAATTTCGTGCAGCTGGCGACGCTGAGTCCAGGCGTATCCGGCGCCGGTTCCGGAATGCGCGGTACGATCATGAGCGGCACCAGGCCCGACGACCTGCGCCCAGGGACAGAATTGTTCGTCAACGGTAACAGAGAGAACTCGAACAATTATCTCTACGACGGGGTCGACAACAACACGCGGTTGACGCTGGTGACCGTGATGCGTCCTAACGTCGAGGCGATTCAAGAATTCAAGGTTCAGACAAACCTCTACTCTGCCGATCAAGGTCGGAATCCCGGTGGCCAGATCAACGTCGTCACGAAGTCCGGCGGCAATACGATGCACGGGGTCGATCTACGAGTTCCTCCGCAACGCGAAGTTCGACGCCAACAATTTCTTCGCCAACCGCGCGGGGCAGGACAAACCGCCGTTCGAGCAGAATCAGTTCGGTGGCGCTGTCGGCGGGCCGATTATCGCGAACAAGACATTCTTCTTCGCCGACTATGACGGGTTCCGCCAGGAGCTGGGGCGTGTGTTCGTCAACACCGTGCCGACCGTGAAGATGCGGCAGGGGGATTTCAGCGAAGTAGGCGACGATCTACGATCCGCTGACGACGGTGACGCTCCCGGGCGGCGGTGTCACGCGCCAGCCGTTCTCCGGCAATGTCATACCGCAAAACCGCTGGGACCCGGTGACGGCCAAGTTGATGAACGCGTATCCGATGCCGACCAGCTCGGCGTTGTCTAACAACCTGGTCACGACGCCGTCGCGCACACAGAACTGGAATCAGTACGACGTGCGCGTGGATCACAATCAGAGCGACCGAAACAATTTCCTCGGCCGTTACTCCTGGTCGAAGACGTCGACGATTAACCCGTACACATTCGCTCCTGTCCAGCTTCCCGGTGTGTCGAAGGCCGTCGGGCTTGGCAATGAGGACACCTTCGCGGGTCCTTCAGACCTGTGGGCCGAACACGCGGTGTTCGGCTGGGTGCATGTGTTCTCGCCGCGCCTGCTCCTGGATACGCGCGCCGGCTACAACCACTTCAATCTCGAGTTCACGCAAGCCGACGTCGTCAGCGGCGACCAGCTCGGCGAACAGCTCGGCGTGCCCAACGCAAACCAGCAGCTCGGGCAGGATGGCATCCCGATCTTCAGCCCGGCGAATTACACGGGCATCGGTCACAGCCGTTCGCTGCCGATTTTCCGCCACGAGAAGATGTTTCAATACGTGACCAACCTGACCTTTCGGGCGAAAAACACACGATCAAGACCGGCTTCGACCTGCGCCGCCGTCACATGGGCGAGTTTCAGACCAACCGCGGCAACGGGCGGTTCAACTTCTCGCCGAACATCACCAACAACCCGGCGAACAACACGGGCGGCCACGTGATGGCGTCGTTTCTGCTCGGAGCGCCGAGCCTGATCGAGCAGGACTACCTGCTGGCAGCTGATGTGGGAATGCGCAGCACCGAGTACAGCGTCTACGTCGCCGACGACTGGCGCGCGACGCAGAACGGCTGACTTGAATCTCGGGCTACGGTACGAGCTCGACACGCCGTTCAGCGAAGTGGACGATCTGTGGGCCAACTTCGATCCAGATACGGCAACAGTCATGGTCGCAGGCCGCAACGGCGTGAGCAGAACGGCAGGCGTGAAGACGTTCAAGAAGGCCTTTGCGCCTCGTCTCGGCTTTGCCTACCAGGTCGCACACACACACCGTGGTGCGCGGCGGGGCGGGTCTCTTCTGGAACACGCCGGGCAACGGCGGCGCCGCGTTGCGGTTGCACCGGCACGTGCCCTTCGGGCCAATCTACAGCTTCAACCCTGGCACACAGTTCGTCACGCGGCGCGTCGCGGATGGTTTCCCCACGATTCCGCCGCTCGATCTCGCCCTTGCCGACAATCCCAGCGGCAGCGTGATCGGCGTTGATCCGAACTATCAGCCCGGCTACGCTGAACAGTTCAATCTGACGGTCGAACAGGAGCTGCCCTGCAGCCCTGTTGCTCAAGACTGTCGTACGTGGGCAACATCGGCAAGCATCTCGACACGACCTACAACCTCAACCAGGCGGTGCCGGGAGCGGGCCCCGTCAACAATCGCCGGCCGTTTTTCGGCGTGCGTCCCGCGCTGGCCGACGTGACCTGGGCCGTGTCCGACGGCACGGCGTCCTATCACGCGCTGCAGTTCAGCGCCGAGAAGAGGTTGACGCATGGGCTGAACGGCCTGCTTTCGTATACCTGGGGTCATGGCGTCGACACGGTCGGTCAGAGCTTCGGAGGCGGCGCGGACGGGCCGTTGCCGCAGGATCCGCTCAATCGACTCGCGAGTCGCGGCAATTCACCGTTCGACATCCGCCATCGTCTGACCATCGCCTGGAACTACGCGCTGCCCGGCGGCTGGCAGGTCAACGGCATCAACACGTTCCAGACGGGTCTGCCGTTCACGCCGACGCTCAACACGACGACGATTAATACCGGGACCGGCCAGCGTCCTGACCGCATCGCCGACGGCACGTTGTCGGACCCGACCGTCGACCGCTGGTTCGACACCTCGGCGTTTACGACGCCGGCACCGTTCACCTATGGCAACGCAGGGCGGAATATCCTGTACGGGCCCGGCCGCGTGAATTTCGACTTCTCGGTGTTCAAGGAGTTCCGCGTCAAGGAAGGCATGCGGGTGCAGTTCCGCACCGAGATCTTCAATCTGCTGAACACGACGCAATTCGATCTTCCGAATGCGTCGATCGGCGCGGCACAAGCCGGCACGATTACCGGCATCGTCGGCACACCGCGGCAGATTCAGTTCGGGGGGAAGTTCCTGTTCTGAGCGTGGTCTAGCGGACCTTGACGTATTTTCTCAGCTGCCGCGGCCTGGGTTCGCCACCGAAGACGCTGCCATGGCGATCGACGGTGACGAACTCGGGCCCGCTGCCCGTCAGCGTTCGCGGATCGCCGCCATTGTCCAGAATGAACGCGGTCACCCATCCTGTCTTCGCATCGCCGATGCGAATGCCCTGCTCCCAACCCGGATTGGTCACGTTGTCCGACTCGGAGTCGGCCACGTAGATCTGATCCTTGTCGTCGAACGCGATGCCGCTGGGGGTGCCGAACTGCAGCCATGTGGCCAGGTGTTTCCCCTCCTGGTCGAAGATCTGGATCCGGTTGTTGCTGCGATCGGCGACGAACACGCGTCCTCGCGAGTCGATCGCGATGCCATGGAGCGTACGGAACTCGCCGGGCGCATATCCCGTCTTTCCCCACGCTTTGATGAACCGCCCGTCCTTCGAGAACTTCACGACTCTGTTGTTCTCGCTGACTCCGTGGCCATCGGCGACGAAAATATCGCCGTTGGCGGCGACGGCGACGGCGCTGGGAGAGATGAAGTGCCGCTCGTCACTGCCCGGCACTCCGGCTTCGCCCAGCGTCATCAACACCTTGCCGTCGGGGCTGAACTTCACGACTCGATGTCCGAAGCGTCCGCCGGCTTTGGCGGCTATCGCGACCGCGTCCTGGCTGGCGCCATCGGTCGCCCACACGTTGCCTTCTTTGTCGACGTGCAGCCCATGCGGCCAGATGAACATGCCCGCGCCAAAGCTCCTGATCACGTTGCCGTTCGCATCGAACTTGTAGATCGTGTCGATGTTCTTGATCCGCCCGCTCGCGTCGAGGCAGTCGATGCCGAACCGCCCGCCGTTGGCGAGCGTCACCGGGTTCGTTTCATCGCACCTGATGAAAGCCCAGATGCTCTCGCCGTCGATGTCCACGTGCATCGACGCCGGCGGCCCCATCTCGCGCCCCCCTGGAAGCCGCGCCCAGTCACCGCCGGGTACCATCAGACCCGCGCCGTCGGCCAATCCCTTTACGGGGCGATATGGATTCGGCAGGCCGCTTTGGGCCAATGGCGCACCGGATGCGGCCAGCAGAGAAACGATGGCCAACGCTGCGAGTCGCGGTGCATTCATAAGCCTCACGCCTGTGATTCGACCTCCTCAGCCAGTTTTCCGACGTCTGTCTTCTCGACCAGGTCCATCTGATCCGGAGTCAACCTCGTCTGGACCTGGAGATGCTCGGCGATATCCCGCAGCAACTGAAGGACGGCGGTCATTTCGCGCTCCGCGAGAAGATTGACCTGCAAGTCGAGCTGGGAGCGCATTTCGGACTGACGCGCCAACCGATTCTGGCTGGCCAGTACGAACAGCGCCAGGAAAATCGCCTCGAGCGAGACCCCCATCGTGAGGATTGGAGATGGAAACGGATCGAACGGTTCGACACCGGGAATCCAGCGGCTGTTTGCGAGAATCCAGAACGCGAATACCCCGGCGTGGAGCAAAAGGACGGGGCCGCTGGCGGCAACAGATGTGATCGAGTCGCCGAGGCGTTCAGCGAGCGACCGCTTATGGAGCTGAGACTGTTCCCAGCCTTTGATTACCTCAATGTTCTCTTCAGTGGCGGAACTCTGGCTTGGAGTCTGGCCGATCCCATCGTCGCGCTTCGTCACGCTCGCGGTGTCATGCTAGTCGGACGGGCCACTTAGGTGAGGTCCAGTCCGTTCAGATGCCCGGTCGCATCCCCGAAGTGATCCATGCGCGTGCCCATCCGGTCCATCATCGTGAGGAACAGATTGCACATCGGCGTTTCCTTGCGATACACGACGCGCCGGCCGGTCTTGATGTAGTTGCCCCCGCGGCCGGCAATGAGCGTCGGCAGATCGTGGTGCGTGTGAGCGTTGCCGTCAGACAGCCCCGCGCCGTACACGATCATCGAGTTATCGAGCAGCGATCCATTGCTTTCCTGCGTTGCCTTCAGCTTCGTCACCCACTGCGCGAACTGCTCCATCTGATACTGGTTGATCTTCGCGACCTTATCCATCATCTCGCGGACGTTCCTGTGATGCGTGAGCGGGTGATGGCCGTCAGGAATGCCGATTTCGCGATACGCACGCGACGTACCTTCGCGCGTCACCAGGAAGGTGACAACGCGCGTCAGGTCGGCCTGGAACGCGACCGTGATCATGTCGGTCATCAGTCTGAAATGCTCGGCGAAGTCGCTCGGGATGCCGTACGGCTTTTCCATGCCGGGATCGACCCGTGCGTTCTCCTGTTCGGCACGCTTCAGCTGCTCTTCGATCTGACGGATCGAGCTGAGGTACTCATCCAGCTTGCGCTGGTCGGTCGGGCCGAGGCTGCCGTGCAGTGCACGCGTGTCGTCCCTGATGAAGTCGAGGATGCTGCGCCTGTTGATCCGCCGCTGTTCGCGCACTTCGGGCGTGAACTCTGCGCCGTCACCGAACAGCCGCTCGAACAATGCCCGCGGATCCAGAATCGGCGGCAACGGTTGAGTATCACTGCGCCACGCCAGGTTGTTCGTGTACGCGCACGAATAGCCAGAGTCGCAGTCGCCCGCCTGACGCCCGTCTTCGAGTCCCACTTCCAACGACGCAAATCGCGTCTGCTTGCCGATGTGGTTCGCCACGAGCTGGTCGCACGACACACTCGCCTTGATCTCGCTGACGCTTTTCTTCACCTGCACGCCGGTGAGGTACGACCCGGAGCAGCGCCCATGATCGCCGGCGCCGTCGAGCAGCGCGCGTCCTGTGTTGTGGGTGAGGTTGCCCATCAGCAGGATGTCTTCCTTGTGGGCCTCGAGGGGCCGCAGCGTCTGCGGCAGGTCACCCAGCTTCCCCTCGTAGCTCGGATTCCAGTGCCGCATGTCCATCCCGTTCGGAACATAGACAAACGCCATCCGCACAGGCGCCTTGCCCGTCTGGGCCTTCGCGAGCGCAGGGGTCATCGCGTCGAGAAACGGCAGCGCTACGGCGGTGCCGACTCCGCGCAGGAACGTTCGCCGTGGAAGCCTGTGGCGCGTGATAAACATCAGCGTAGCCCTCCCGCAACATCTTCGCCTCGCCGCGCTTGAAACGGCAGGCTTTTCACAATCTGATGGACCAGGGTCCGGAACTGGTAGCTATCGGCCGTCACGGCGCGATGGATGCTCTCGACCGTGCGCCGGTCGTAGGGTTTTATGCCGCGCCTGAGGGCGTAGGTCAGCATCTTCTCGGTCAACGTTCGTGAGAACTGGGGTAATTGTAACAGCAGGAGCGACCGCATCTCGCCGGCTGTGGTAAACCGCTGCCCGCCAGGCAGCGTCCCGCTGGCATCCACCGGGAACTGGCCGTCCGTGTCGCGCCACCGGCCGATCGCATCGTAGTTTTCCAGGCCAAAACCCAGCGGGTCCATGTTGCGATGGCACGACGCGCAGGTCGGATTGGCGCGGTGCACCTCGAGCTGTTCGCGAACGGATTTCGACTCGGCCCCCGCGCTTTCCTCGAGCAGTGGGACATCGGCGGGAGGCGGTGCCGGCGGTATGCCAAGAAGGTTTTGCAGCACGTACTTGCCGCGGATAACCGGGGATGTACGCGTCGGATAGCTCGACACGGTCAGCACCGCGCCCTGGCTCAACACGCCGCCGCGGCGATCGGTGGTCAATACGACGCGTCGGAAATCGGAGCCTGTTACGCCGTCGATGCCGTAGTGCGCCGCGAGCCTCTCGTTGAGGAAGGTGTAGTTCGCGTTCAGGAAATCGCTGACCGGACGGTTCTCGCGCAGCACGTGCTCGAAGAACATCATCGTTTCGGTTTTCATCGCGTCGCGGAGCTCGGGGGTCCACTCCTTGAACTTGTCGGGATCGGGTTTGACGCTGTCGAGGTTGCGCGTCTCGAGCCACTGGCCGGCGAAGTTCGCGGCAAACGCCGTGGCGCGCGAATCGGCGAGCATGCGATCGACTTGCGCCTCGAGCACATCGGGAGCCGCGAGTGCGCCCGTTTCGGCGAGCGTCAGCAGTTCGCCATCGGGCATCGAGCTCCACAGGAAATAGCTGACGCGCGAGGCGAGCTCGAACGGCGAGACTTCGTGCACGAGCGCAGGATTGCGGGGATCGGGATCGCGCTCGATGCGAAACAGGAAATTCGGCGACACCAGCATCGCCTGGATGGCGAGCTGCACGCCCTGCTCAGCAGACTGCCCGCTGGTCGTCGCGAGGTCCACGAAGCGCAGCAGCGAATCGACCTCGGTGCGCGTGGGTGGACGCCGGTACGCGCGGCGCGCAAGGCCGCCCACAATCGTCTCGACACACGCGCGCCCTGACTCGGGATTGCATGTGAGGATCTTCTTTCGCGTCTCTTTTTCCGTCGTCGAGGCGAAGGGACCGACGAAGATGATCGCATCGAGGAACTTGTTTTTCGTCCGGCTGTAGGCGTCCTCGACCGGCAGCGTCTTGACGAACGGATCATCGATGAACCCGGCGCGGAACACGTGATCGCCTTCCGGCAGATAGACGCGAAACTCCTCTTCTGAATACGGATTGAAGTACACGAGGCCCGACGGTTTGGTCTCGACCGTCTGACTCGCCAGCAGCGTGCCGTCCATCCAGAAGCCCAGCGTCACGGGCGCGGCGTCAACGCCCTCCACCGCAGGACGCTCTCCAGGGAGACCGAAGCGGATGATGTACTCGCCTGCGAATTCGACGCGGTGTTCGGCCTCGATGGTGCTCCGATCGGGGCGCCGGATTCTCTGCTCCCGCGCCAGGTAGCCGATCTCGAGGGGTTTCGCGGGGAGATTGTCTTTGGCGAGCGCCCAGCCGGCGATGCGCTCGGCAGCCGACAGGTAGCGTTCCATCAGCAGCGGCGATACCGTGAGCACGTCACCGATGTTGTCGAAGCCATCAGCAGAATCGTCCGCCGGGAAGTCCCGTTCAGCGCGAAAATGGATACCCAGCAGATCGCGAATCGTGTTGGTGTACTCGCTCCGATTGAGCCTGTGCGCCGTCATCCGCCCCGGATCAGGTTTGACGGAGGCATCGGCCCGCTCGAACGCGCGCTCGATATAACCGGCGAGGGCCGTCAACTGTCCGGCCTCCGGCCGGCGGGTGCCCGGCGGCGGCATGTCGCCGGTACGGAGACGTTGAAGGATCGCTTCCCATACGTCACGATGTTCGACGAGCGATTCGGCAGACGTCAGCCCGGCCACGCTCATACCGCCCGCGGGACGCTGTTCGCCATGACACTGCACGCACGTCTGCGTCAGCACTGGACGCACCGTGCTGTCGAACTCGTCGCCCTGTCCGCTGATCCGTGCAGGAGCGAACATGAGACTTGCGCCCAGTGTCGCGCCAACCATCAGCGCCGCGGCGCCGCCACGGCGGCCACGCGCGGGCGGCGGCGGCGGCGGCGTGGTGACGAGCTTGACGTAGGTTTCCAGGACGCGCTCCTTCTGCTCGGGTCTGACGACCAGGTAATGATGCCTGCCTTCGGACGACGCGGTAAAGCGCGTGCGGCCGCTATCGAGAATTGTAATGGTGCCAGGCTCGGATAGCGCGAAGTAGTTGTCCTCGGGGCTCACGGTGTAAAGCACCGCAGCGAGCGCCTGGGAAGGCGCGCTGTTCGGGGGAGTTTTCAGCGCGCGGCAGGCGTCGACGACCGGATGATTGGGTGCCCATGCAGCGATGGCGTCGAGGGTGTCCGCCGGAAAAGGCAGCGCGTCGTTCAACTCGGCGCCGGCCATGACAATCCGCCCCGGCCATTCAGCCAGCAGCTTCCGAAAGCCGGGAACATCAGCACGGACAACCGGATCAGCCGCGCTCCCGTCGAACCGGCCGCCGGCAATGCTCAGCACGCGCGCCTTTTTCGCGGCCCAGTCCTTGCCGCCCGGAAGCGCCATCAGCGCGAGCAGATTCAGAGGCAGTCCCGCGAGGATGACCGCGCCGTTCTGATCGACCTGCCCGGTCAGCGCATTACGAATGAGCGCGATTGGATCGGCCGTGTCGTTGAGCTTCTCGACGCCGCGCGTGTAAACAGGCTTGCCGTCCGCGTCGATCTTGGCGAGCGGCGCCGACACCATCGGAGAGACGACATCACTGGGCTTACCGGTAGAGGCCATGCCGATGGGCAGCGGAATCTTGTTGGGGACGAAATCGCCTGCGAGGTCAGCCGCGAAGAACCGGGCCACCGCATCCAGGAACGCCGCGTTCTGCAGGCTGAACCGGCTCGTCGTGAGCGACGGGATGCGAACCTGCTGCAGGGCGGCGAACCCGAACAGCATCGCGAGCGCCAGGACCTGGTCGGTGCCTCCGTCGAGCGACGAGTCGTAAATGACCCCGAGCGGCGCGGGTTGACCTCGTCGCGGAAACTGCATCGGATGCCACGATAATATGCAGCGATGAAGAAAACCGCAACCAAGACCGTGCCCGCCTACATTGCCGGCTTCCCTCGTCCCGTGCAGACCGTCCTGAAACGCCTGCGCAGCATCATCCGGAAGGCGGTGCCCGGCGCCGAGGAAGTGATTTCGTATCAGATTCCCGCGTTCAAGCTTCACGGCAAGCCGGTTCTGTTTTTCGCTGCCTGGAAGGAGCACTACGCCGTCTATCCGTCGAATCCGCGCCTCGTCGCCGCCTTTAAAGACGAGCTCGCCGGGTACGAGCTCTCGAAGGGCACGATCCGCTTCCCACTTTCAGAGCCCGTGCCCGCCAGGCTGATTGCAGGCATTGCAAAATTCCGCGCGAATGAAGTTGCCCGGATGTCACGAAAATAGCGCCTGGTGGCCCGCCGGATTTACTTCGGGCCGATTCCAAACAAATGCGTGCGGCTCCGCAGGTAAATATCCCCGCCGACGATCACCGGTGACGCAATGAACGATTGGTCGCGCAGCGTGTTGACCGACAGCACCTTGAAATCGTCACCCATGGCGACCACCAGGACATCCTCATCCTCGCTGGCGAGATACAGTTTGCCGTTGGCGCCGACCGGAGACGCCTTGAAATTGTACGGTTTGGGCAAGCGCGCCTGCTGATACAGCGGCGCCCCAGTGGTCGCGTTGAGACAGCTCAACTGGCCGCTGTCGGTAAGGACGTACAGCCGGTTATCGTGCAGCAGCGGTGACGGTGTATAGGACGCGCCGCGCGTGGTGGACCAGACGATGGCGTCAGTGCCGGTGAGCGTGCCAGTGCGACCCAGACGAATCGCCATGAGCCGCCTCACCGTGTGCCCGCTCATCGCGAAGATCAGATCGCCGTGCTGCACGGGCTGCGGCACAGTGTTCTCACCCAGTCCACCAGCCTCCCACAGTTGAGCGCCGGTGTCGAAGTCGTAACCGCGCACCGTGAGGCCGCTGAGGATGATCTGTCGACGCCCGCCGTGCTGGGCGACATACGGAGCGGCCCAGTTGTACGGCTCGCTACGCTTCGTGCGCCAGATCTCGCGACCGGTCAGGGGATCCAGCATCACCAGGAAGCCGCCGTCGAGGTGGTCGAAGTGCAGCAATAACCGATTGTCGTGAAGCGTCAGCGGTGTTCCCTCTCCGAACGCCATGTCCATCCGCATCCGCACACCGAAGTCTTTCTTCCAGAGCAGGGCGCCATCGACATCGTAGGCATACAGGCCGCGCGATCCGAAAAACGCGAACACCCGCGACCCATCGGTGACCGGCGAGTTCGACGCGAAACTGCCGTAGACCCCGTGGTAGCCCTCGTGCGGCGTCGCGACGGTTGCCGTACGCCGCCAGGCGATCGCTCCAGTCCGTCGATGCACGGCAATGACGTCGAATCGATGTTCCACACCGTCATCGGCCCCGCCACCCGCGCGGCTGCGCGCGGGTGGTCGGGTCACCGTGCCTGTCGGTACTGCTGTGGTGAGAAAGAGGTGGTTGCCGGCAACGACCGGCGTCGAGTGGCCGCGCCCGGGAATCGCCAGCTTCCATCGAATATTGCGGCTGTCGTCCCAGGAAAGCGGGGCGTCGCCTGCCGCCATCCCGTTGTTGAACGGGCCGCGCCACTGGGGCCACTCGGCCGCCCGGATCGTGATCGCTGCGAGTGTGAGTACAAGTAGTGCCGCCAGCATCCCGGGGGCTCGCATCGGATCGACTCCTCGCTTCGGCGTTCTGTCATTCGCCGCTGTGCTGCCAAAACGTAAGGATAACCGCGGCGCGATCACCACTTATTGCGATCTCGCTCTCGATATGTGGCGAGAAGGCGCCTGTGACGGCCGGCGCCGACATGATGATGCGGCCTGTGTTTTCAACAGTTTACCGTCGCAGCCGAATCCGCGGGGGTGGCCTCCTAATTGCCCGAACGACTGACGGAAAGCAAATGCCTTTCTCGGGCTCATGACCTTCTCTCGACAGATTCTCGCCGGGCTCGCCGGAGGAGTCCTTTTTGGGCTGTTCTTCGGCGAGCGGGCGGCGTCCCTGCAGTGGGCAGCCGACGGTTTCGTGAAGCTGCTCCAGATGATGGTGTTGCCCTACATCACCGTTTCGATAGTCGCCAGTCTTGGGTCTGTCAAAACCACTGCGCTCCGCACGCTGGGCCTGCGGGCCGCGGCGGTGATTGGCGGGCTGTGGCTCCTGGCGTTGTCCTTCGCGTTCCTCATCCCCCTGACGTTCCCGCAAATTCAAAGTGCTTCGTTCTTCAGCTCGAGCCTTGTCGAGCGGCGACCCGCGTTCGACTTCGTGGGCTTGTTCATTCCCGCGAACCCGTTCAATTCCCTGGCGAACAACGTGGTGCCGGCCGTGGTTCTGTTCTCCATCATTCTGGGCGTCGCGCTCGCAGGTGTCGAAGACAGGGCGCGTCTCCTGGACGTCCTGCAGGTCGTCAAGGATGCGATCTCCAAGGCCACGCGGTTCGTCACTCGCCTGACACCCTATGGACTCTTCGCAATTGCGGCGAATGCAGCGGGGACGCTGGGGCTGGAGCAGTTGAGCCGCCTGCAAATCTACCTCGTGGCTTACGTCACGGTCGGGCTGATGGTGAGTCTCTGGGTGCTCCCGGGACTGGTCGCCGCACTCACCCCCATTCGAGCCAGGGATGTTCTCGGGGAGTCGCGCGACTCCCTCATCACCGCCTTCATCGCCGGCGATCTGTTCATCGTCCTGCCAGGCCTGACGCAGGCCAGCCGCACGCTGCTGAATCGGCTCGATCCCGGCAACCCCGACGGTAGTCACCTGACCGACGTCATCGTACCTGCATCGTTCAATTTTCCGCACACGGGCAAGCTCCTGTCTCTCAGCTTCGTGCTCTTCGCAGGATGGTTTGCTGACGCGGTGGTGCCGCTATCGGCATATCCCCAGTTGGCGCTCGCAGGGGTCGTGACCTTCTTCGGCAGCCTCAACGCGGCAGTACCGTTTTTGCTCGACCTGTTCCGGATCCCGGCGGATACGTTCCAGCTATTTCTTGCGACGGGTGTCATCAACTCGCGAGTGGGATCGCTCGTGGCAGCCGTGCATACGTTGACGGTGGCTCTGCTCGTCGCGTGCGCCGTCACGGGCCGCATTCGATGGCGGCGCGGACCGATTCTGTCGTATACCGCCATCACTGCCGTCCTGGCGATCCTGATCATCGGTGGCACACGCCTCTTCTTTGCGGCTGGTCCGTCCCAGGAATATTCGAAGGACAACGTGCTGGCGTCGATGCATCTCCTTCACGAGCCCGTCAACGCCACGGTGGCGCGCACGGCCTCCCCGGCACCCGCTACGAACCTGCCGCCGCTCGAGGCGATCGAAGCACGCAAAACGTTACGCGTGGGGTATCTGCCCGATGCGCTGCCATTCGCCTTCTTCAATCAGCGTGGCGATCTCGTGGGTTTCGACGTCGAGCTCGCGCACGGCCTGGCGCGCGAGATGGGTGTGGGCCTCTCCTTCGTGCCCGTCGACCCTCACAGTCTGGCGAAGGACCTCGCGGAAGGGTACTGCGACCTGGTGATGTCGGGGGTGGCCGTGACGACGAACCGGGCGCGAGAGATCCTGTTCTCGGATTCGTATCTGGATGAAACCCTCGCGTTTGCGGTACCCGACGACCAACGCGAGCAATACGACACCTGGGATGCAATTCGCGATGAAGGCGCCTTGAAGATCGCGGTCATGGATGTGCCTTATTACGTGGCGAAGCTGCGCGAGCTCCTGCCGCGTGCTGTCATCGAGATCCATCAGGACATCGAGCCGCTGTTCAACCGGGCAGCCACCGACGCAGACGCGATTGCGCTTCCGGCCGAGCGTGGTTCCGCATGGACGATTCGGTACCCGGCGTACTCGGTGGTCGTGCCTGGCCCTGCTCCGATCCGCGTGCCGCTGGCGTATCCGATCGGCAGACGCGACGAACGATTCGCGAGCTTCGTGAATACCTGGATCGCATTGAAGCGCAAAGACGGTACGCTCGACGCCGCGTACAGGCACTGGATCCTCGGCCAGGATACGGCACAGCGGCAGCCGCGCTGGTCGATCATCCGCAACGTTCTCCATTGGGTGGAGTGACAGCATGACCGAACAAACCCGCACAGCACGGCTGGAGCACTTCCTCAACCTGTTGACCGAGGTGCGGCGTGGAGAGGCGAAAACGGCGCTGCTCCTCGCACTGAACGTCTTCCTCATCCTGATGGCGTATTACATCTTGAAGACGGTGCGCGAAGCGCTGATCCTGGGAGAAGGTACGGCCGAGCTCAAGAGCTACCTGTCCGCAGGGCAGGTGGTGGTGCTGGCGTTCCTGATTCCTTACTACGGCCGCCTCGTCGCCAGATTTCCGCGTATGACGCTGATCAACGTCGTCACGGTCTTCTTCATGCTGTGTCCGCCGGCCTTTTATCTGCTGGCGCAGTTTGGTGTCCCTCTCGGGATGATCTACTTTGTCTGGATCGGCATCTTCAGTCTGATGATCGTCGCGCAGTTCTGGTCGTTTGCCAACGACGTCTACTCGAAGGAGGAAGGCGAACGTCTGCTCGTGATTGTCGGCCTGGGGGCCTCACTCGGCGCCGTGGCTGGAGCCCGTGTGGCCGATCGTCTCATTGAACCCTTTGGCGTGCTTCAGTTGATGCTGCTCGGTGCCGGCGTGCTTGGCCTTCAACTGCTGCTCACCAATTACATCGACCGTATCGAGCGCGGCCGCCGACCACGCGAAGCACGCGTCACACACGCGAAAGCTGCACCGGTCGACAATACCTTCGCGATGGTGTTCAGGACGCGGTATCTGCTTCTGATGGCGCTGATGATCCTTGTCGTGAACTGGATCAACGCGACCGGGGAGTACATCCTCGGCAGCATCGTCAAAGAACAGGCGGGGGCGATTGTCGCTGCCGGGACGGCGCCAGGCCTGAGCGAAGGACAGATTATCGGAGACTTTTACGCCAAATACTTCTCGATGGCGAACGTGGTCGGCCTCCTCCTCCAGCTGTTCGTGGTCTCACGCATCATCAAGCACCAGGGGGTCGCCCGAGCGGTGATGATTCTTCCGGCCCTCTCGTTTGGCGTCTACAACATATTGATTTTCGTTCCCTTGCTCACTGCGGCACTGGCGGCCAAAGTCGTCGAGAACTCCACCGATTACTCCCTGAACAACACCGTTCGGAACATGTTGTTCCTGCCGTGTACCTACGAGCAGAAGTTCGCCGCCAAACAGGCGATCGATTCATTCTTCGTACGGATGGGTGACGTGCTCTCAGCGGTGCTCGTCTTCGTCGGCACAACAGCTGTTGTACTTCCGGCGCGAGGGTTCGCGGCTGTAAACGCGGCGCTCGCCGTCATCGCGCTGATCCTGGCGTGGCGGGTGGGCCGCCACTATAACGAATTGACTGAGAGGAAGCCGGCTCCAGCGGCCGCCGCGTAACGGCAGTGTTCGCCTTCACGCCCACGTCGATCACCACATGTTGTGAGCTGCGTCTCAGAAGTCCGAAGGATTGCCGCGACGCGGCGGATAGCTCCGGAGATCGCGCGGCTGAGGGCCGTATTGATCAGGTCCCGGTCTTGCACCCGCACTGGCGTGACGCCCGTCGGAAAACTCATCGTGGCCTGGGCCGGCGCTGCAATCATCGCAGCCGCCGTCACAGTCAGCGCTCAGGAATCGCGGGCCGGAACGATCGCCGCCGAACAGGCGGAGAAGGCGATGCGTCTTGCTCCACGCGCGCCGAGCCGCTCCGAGGAGTTGTTGTTGAGGGCGCAGAAGATCCTTCTGGAGCAACCGGACGGCCTCTACCCGTACTTTGGCAGCGTCTACAGCGGCGGCGGTTTCACCCTGGGCGCCGGCTACCGGCGCTTTACCGGAGATCGAACGAACTGGAACGTCGCCGGGTTGTATTCCGCAAAGAATTACAAACTTCTCGAAGGTGGTGTTGCATCGCCCGGCCACGCGTCCGGCAAAATCGGTGTCCGGGCCAGTGCCGGTTGGCGCGACGCCACACAGGTATCCTTCTACGGTCTCGGCAATGAGAGTGCGAAGGCAGGGCTGTCGACGTTCCACATGCAGCAGGCATTCGCGGGTGGGAATCTCACACTGCGTCCTCTTAGACGGATCTATATCTCGGCAGGTGCGACATACGAGGACTACACGCTCAAGAGCGCGCCTGGCGATCTGGTATCGATTGAAGACGTCTACACGCCTTCGACCGCCCCAGGGCTTGGGGAAAATCCCACCTACATCCACACGACGATCTCAGCCGGCGTCGACTGGCGGCCGGCAGCAGATTATGCACGGCGCGGGGGTCTTTACGAAGTCGCGCTGCATCGCTACAGCGATCGCGCTGAAGTGTATAGCTTCGATCGACTTGACGCGCAGGTCGTGCAGCATCTGCCGATCCTTCGGGAGAACTGGGTCGTGTCACTTCGTGGCCAGCTGCAGACGACTCTGGGCGACGCCGATCAAGTGCCGTACTTTCTGCTGCCGTCGCTCGGCAGCGGCAGCACGCTGCGCGCGTACAGCAGCTGGCGCTTTCGCGATCGGCACAGCCTGCTGTTCTCAGGCGAGTGGCGGTGGATCGCCGAGCCGCCTTGCGGTCGACATGGCCTTCTTCTACGACGCGGGCATGGTGGCCAATCGGCTCGAGGCCATCTCGGTCGGCGATCTCATTACCGACATCGGAGTGGGCATCCGGTTTCATGGTCCTGTGGCCACTCCCTTGCGGATCGAACTGGCGAAGGGACGCGAGGGCGTGCATCTTGTCTTCGCCGGCAGTGCGGCATTTTGAGGATGTTCCGCATGCACATCCGTCCGTTGTCGGCGTTCGCATTGTGTGGGGCCTGGCCCTCTTCATCGCGTCTGCGTTGCCGTCCGGCGCGGGCCGCCGCTTCTACGACGACGACCCGATCGCCCGCGAGCCCGAAACGCAGGATGCATCGCGCGTACAGGAGTGGGAGATCGATCTGTTCATCGATCTCGCGACAAATCTCTTCGGTCGTCCTGGCGATCCCGCACCGGACGTTCCGGCGCGCAATGTCAACACGATTGACGAAGTGCCGGATTCGAGCTGGTTCACCAACCGCATCCTCGCCCATCCTTTGAGCCCGGCCGATTTGGTTCGCGGCCCCCTCACCGGAAGTGGACCGGCTGCAGGCGCATGGACCGTCATCGCGCAGAAAAGCGCGGGGTTCGCCCCCGGATTCACCGTCCGCGATTCGCGAGGCGACGTGTGGTTCGTGTCCTTCGACGCCGCAGGGCATCCTGAGGCGGCGACCGGCGCCATTGTCGTGGCGAACCGGATTTTCTGGGCCCTCGGCTACTGGCAAGTGGAGAACTACCTTGTCACCGTCAATCCCGACGCGGTCGTCATAGACGCCTCCTCGGTGTTCACGCCGTTGTCCGGCAAAAAGCGGCCGATGAAGAGAGGCGATCTCGAAGATGTTTTCCGGCGCGCCCATCGAACCGCCTCCGGTTACCGTGCTGTGGCGGCGCGAGCCGTGCCGGGACGCCCCGTCGGCGGGTTTCGGTACGACGGCACGCGCCCCGACGATCCCAACGATGTCGTTCCGCACGAACATCGGCGGGAGCTGCGGGCTCTGAAAGTATTCGGCGCGTGGACGAATCTGGTGGACATGAAGGCGGGCAACACGCTCGATACCGTCGTGTCGTCAGAGGGCGGCCGCGGTATCGTTCGGCACTATCTGCAGGATGTCGGCTCGACCTTCGGCACAGGCGCCAACGGCCCCCGTGAGTACGACGAGGGCTGGGAATATCTCTTCGACGGCGAGGTCGCGCGGAAGCGGCTGGCGAGGCTCGGATTTTTCATTCAGCCGTGGCAGACCGACCCGCTATGTCGAGAACGCGGCAATCGGCCGGTTCGAGGGCCAGGAGTTCGAGCCAGCCGGGTGGAAGCCGCGCGTGCCGACGGCGGCGTTTCTGCGGGCGCGCTCCGACGATACCTTCTGGGCGGCGCGGCGCGTTGCTGCGTTCACGGACGATATGATTCGAGCCGTGGTCAAGGTCGCCAGCTACAGCGATCCGGCAGCGGAGGCGCTGCTCGGCGACGTGCTGATTCAGCGTCGCGACAAGATTACGGCGCACTACCTCTCCGCCATCAACCCGCTCGTCGATTTCACGCTCAACCCGGCCGGCCGACTCACATTTCGCAATGCCGCAATTGATCACGGTGGTGCGCTGCCGCCTGCCGGCGGATACCGCGCCAGTTGGGCTCGCTTCGACAACGCCACAGGCCAGAGCGTGGAGATTGGGACAGGTTCGACGTCCACGGACACCGACCTGCAGGTGCCAGGTCCGCTCCCTCCACCCGCTTCGTACGTCAGAATCGACGTGAGTGCGGTCGGGCCCGCACCGTCTTCGTGGACGGTTCCCGTACAGGTGTACTTCAGGCCCACCGCCGGCGGCTGGACGCTCGTCGGAATCGAGAGGCTGCCGAGGTAGCTACTTTATTGCGACGATGATCATGTCAGACGGCTTGCCGCTGATATTTTTGGCCTCGTGCGCCACACCGCGCCCGATGAACACCGTGTCGCCTCGCGCCCAGGTCGTCTTCGCGGGCTTGCCATCGACCGACAAAGACATCTGCCCCGCGCCCAACGCTATGACAATTTGATCGAAGTCGTGCTTGGAGCCGGCGGGTTCTGCGAATGTCGGATCGGCGGTGGTGCGGTAGGCCATCGCACGCGGACCCTCGGCCAGGACCTTCGTCGCGAGGCCGGCACGCGTCGCCGGTAGCGCGGCTTTACCCGCCGCTGGAGTCTTGAATTCAACCAGGAGCGCGTCGACTCGTCCCGCACCGATGTTCGAAGGAGTGTGGGTGCCGGCCGGCATGTACAGCGCGGATTCGCTCGCCAGCTCCGAGTCAGTGAACTTGCCATCCGGTGTCGCGAATCGCACTTTGCTGGCTGCGAGCGGGATCACGATCGCGTCTGGATGCTGATGCATCGTGCTCTTGGACCCGGGAGCGTAGTCGATCCTCAATACCCGCACGCTCGGATTCTCGAAGACAACTTTGTAGTGCGTGGGATCGGCCTTGACCGCGTCCTGTGCGAGTGCCGACGCGGACCATACCAGGATCAGGGAGACGATCGAGAGAGCCTTGCGCATGTTCACGGCAACTCCTTGTGAGATGTGAAAACGGACACAGCGGGAAACGGAGTATACGTCACCCGCCGCCGACCTTGCGCGGTGTGCGCGAGCGCGGAACGAAACCGCGCGTGGAACTTCCGGTTTTCCACGGCTGGGCGGTCGCCGGCTTCGGCGCGCGCGCTTGCGCAGCAGGCGCGGCCTCTTCAGATGGTTGTGCCTCCGTCCCGGATGCGGCTTTCATTCGTGCGTCGGCAGCCTTCCGGTCGTCATCCGCGAGACAGCACTGCTTGTACTTGCGACCCGAGCCGCACCGGCATGGCTCGTTGCGGCCCGGGCGCGCGGTGAGTTGAGTGCTCATGACCAAGAGTGTATGTGAGGTTTAGTCGTCGAGCACGAACGTCACCATCATGTTGACCTGATACTCGGTGATGCGCGCGCCATCGCAGCGGATCTGGTGCTCCTTGACCCAGGCGCCCCGGATGTTGCGCAGCGTTTTCGCGGCGCGCGTCAGCCCCTGCTGTATGGCATCCTCGAAGCTCTTCGTCGACGTGGCGCTGATCTCAGATACTTTCGCTACTGCCATGTGAACCCTCCTTGTTGTGGGACTGCAGTATAGACTGTGCGCTCCAACTTGCAGACACCATCCTCTGTTCCGACTGACACGCCGGGTGCGAGCACGATCGCGCGGCTGAATCTGAAACTGATTCCGTTTCTGATGCTGCTGTATCTGGTCGCGTATATCGACCGCGCGAATATTTCAGTGGCCGCGCTGCGGATGAACGCCGACCTCGGATTGACCACGAGGATGTACGGCATCGCCGTCGGGTTGTTCTACGTGACCTATGTCCTGCTCGAAGTCCCCAGCAACCTGATTCTTTCTCGAGTCGGTGCGAGGCGCTGGATCGCCCGCATCATGGTCAGTTGGGGCATTGTCGCCGCCGGCATGTGCCTGGTGCAGTCCGCGACCCAGCTATATGTCATGCGGCTGCTGCTCGGCGCTGCGGAGGCCGGCTTCACGCCGGGCATCATCTATTACCTCTCGTGCTGGTATCCGCGCAGCGACCGTGCACGCGCGATGTCGTTCTTCTACATCGGAGCGACCCTGGCGTCGATGATCGGGGTTCCGCTGTCCGGAACGCTGCTGGAACTGAACGGTCTGCTGGGGATCGCCGGCTGGCGCTGGCTGTTCCTTCTCGAAGGGCTGCCGGCCATCGCGCTCGGCTTCGTCGTGCTCCGTTACCTCCCCGACACGCCGGCAAAAGCGCCGTGGCTGAGCGACGCGCAGAAAGCGTGGCTGATTTCCATCATGCGGAAGGAAACCGAGAGCTCGCCGGTGCCGCATTCCACTGCGTGGCACGCGGCGTTGCGGAATCGCCGGGTGTGGCTGCTCAGCCTGTTCTGGTTCCTCCAGGCATTCGCCACGCTCGGTATCACGGTCTTTCTCCCGCTCATCGTCCGCTCGGTCTCGACCCAAAGCGATCTGATCGTCACGCTGCTATCAGGGTTGCCGTTCTTGTTCGCCTGCGTGTTCATGTACCTGAACGGCCTCCACTCGGACCGTTCGGGCGAACGCGCGCTGCACCTGGGTCTCCCGCTGCTCGGCGCCGGGTCGCTGCTGATCGCCGCCATCTACAGCGGCAATCAGACGGCTTCGTACGCCCTGCTCGTTGTCACCATCGCATTGAGCTGGGCCGCCACACCGGTGTTCTGGGCCGTCACGACCGAATATCTGTCTGGCACGGCCGCCGCCGTCTCCATCGGGCTGATCAATGGAGTCGCAAACATCTGCGGCGTGGCGTTGCCGCCATTGATGGGGTTCATCAAGGACACCACGAATACGTACGACTACGCATTGCTGTTGGTCGCCGCCGCGTTGCTGTGCGGTGGCGCGCTCGGATTGTATCTGGCGCCGGCGACCGCACGTGCGAAACAGACGGCATGATTGTGTGCAAGAGCGTGCAACCAGGCGTTTGATGAGGCGCCGTTCCTCGGTCCCGGCGAGTTACACTTTCTCACCACTCGAAATATTCATCACACTCCGGGAGCCCTCATGACTGCAACGACAGCGCACCCCATTTTCAGATCCGTCGCGCTATTCATCCTGCTCTTGGTCCCGTCGGCTGCGTCAGCTCAGATTCCGCAATTCGATGCGTTCTACGTGTTCGGTGACAGCCTTGCAGACAACGGCAACATTTTTATTCAGACGGACAGGATGGGATTGGAGCCACCGGCCCCTCCCTCCGAGACGCCGCATCGGATGTATTTCGAGGGCAGGTTCTCGAACGGCTACGTAGGTGTTGAATATCTGTGGCAGCGTGTCTCCGGCCACCGGGTCGGCTCTTCTCGTGGATTGAAGCCTTTTCTTGCTCTACCTTCGATTCAGAACCCCAGTGCGATCAACTTTGCATTTGGAGGTACCGGAACCCCGAACGTGGACTTGACACCTGGAGGATTCCCGGCGCCTGGACTCAAGGGTCAGGTCGAGCTATTTCGATCGGCGCTCAATGGAAAGAGACCATCGAGCCATGCGCTCTACGTCATTTCAACGGGCGCGAACGACTATCGCGACGACCCTTTCAATGAGCCCATGGATCCTGTCGACGTGATTCGGAACATCGAGGAGGCGATCGCCAGCTTGTACCGGCTCGGCGCGCGCAACATGATGGTTGTCGATCTGCCCGATCTCGGCAAAGTTCCCTCTAACGCGGTCGACCCCGACGCATCCATGGCGGCGACGGCCCTGAGCCACGACCACAACCGGCTGCTTTATCGCGCGATGCGGCGCCTTCAGAGGCAATATCCCAGGCTGCATCTGATTACCGTGAAACTTGACCCGCTGTTCACGGATCTGGAACGTCGACGCGGAATGGATGCGCACCGTCCATTGATTGCTGAGTATTTCGATGGGTTGCCTTATCCGTACCCCATGGAGGCGTGTCTGTTCATCCATCCGTCCGCGTGCGTCGATGCAGATCCGATCTTATTCAACGGCCGGTTCGGTTCGATTTTCTGGGACATCGTTCATCCAACAACCGAGGCGCATCATTTTCTCGGGGACTACATGTACCGCAAGCTCGAGGCGGAATACGACGATGACGATGAGGATTAGGGACTGCTGGCCCGCTGCCGTGCGGGGCGGCCTCTACTCGACATCAGCGTCGTAACATCGACGGCGGCCGCATACTAGGCACCACGTCCAAGGAGGACCTGATGACCTGGATCGCGTACGCCGTCGTGTCGGCAACCGCGGCAGCGCTGACGGCCGTGCTTGCCAAAATAGGGGTTGAAGGGGTTCCTTCCAACCTCGCCACCGCCATCCGCACAATTGTGATCGTGGTGATGGCGTGGGCGGTCGCGCTCGGATTTCGCGAACACCGGGCGCTGACGACGATCTCACGTCGTTCCCTGACCTTCCTCGTGCTGTCTGCGCTCGCGACTGGAGTGTCGTGGCTGGCGTACTACCGCGCGCTCCAGCTCGCGCCCGCATCGCGGGTCGCCCCAATCGACAAGCTGAGCCTGCCGCTCACGCTCATTCTCGCGACGGTGTTCCTGGGCGAAGCCATGACCTGGCGGCTCATGCTCGGCGTAGGGTTGATGACCGTAGGGGCATTCCTCACGCTCGAATAAGTCATTCTCGCCTTCCGAAAGCCGATTCAGAGCAACATGTCTGTGCAAGATCGCACATTTTTCACGAATTTTACCCAAATGGCGTTGTGTGACGGCGTACCGTCACACTAGACTTGCCTCTTGACAGGCGCCCGGGTTCGTCAGACCCAGACGACAGTCTCCTGCTTATGAACGCCACGATCCTGGTTGCCGTCCGAGTGGCGCTGTTCGCAGCCGTCGCTGGCTGCGTTGCGTGGCCGCCTTCTCTCGCCGCTCAGTCGAGCGCGCGAAAGATCATTCTCGTTCTTCACACGTACGGCCAGGGAACGCCGTTTCGTACGACGTTCGATCGCACGCTCCAGCAAACGCTTCAGAGGCGCGGCTTCACCGAAACAGACTTCCACGTGGAAGCGCTGGAATCAAATCGCTTTCCCGGCGACGGCCACGGAAGAGTCTTCCGCGAATACATCAAACAGAAGTACGCCAATCGCAAAATCGATGTCGTCATTACCGTGTGGGACCGAGCCCTGAACTACGCGTTACAGCAGAGGGAGGAACTGTTTCCCGAGGCGCCTCTGGTAGCGCTGCTTCAACAGCGTCGGACGCTTTCCTCCGATCTCCCGATCGCTCAGGTCACGGTGGCGAACACCGTGGGCGACACGGCCAGGCTCGCGTTGCTCTTGCACCCGGACGCCCGACGCATCGCGGTCGTCGATGGAACGCTTCAGAGCAACGACGGCGTACACGAACTAATTACAGAACAGCTCGCACCTTTGGCCGCACGGGTCACGATTGAGTACCTGCGAGATCTTCCGGTGAACGAAGTGGTCGAGCGCGTCAAGAGGCTTCCCGACAACTCACTGATCTTCCATGCCCGTCAATCGCTCAGAACACCCACGCAGGCGATGGGGAACATCGAAGCGCTGGAGCGCATCGTTGCCGCGGCGCGCGTCCCCATCTACACCTCCAACGATCAGCTCGTGGGTCAGGGCGTCGTCGGGGGTGTGGTGTCAAAGACCGAGGACCTGGCCGAGGCAGTCGGAAGTTCGGCGATCCACATGCTGAACGGTGGTCACGCCGTCTCTCCCGCCGAAACCCGGAGCGTGCCGATGTTCGACTGGCGGCAGCTGCGCAGATGGGGCATCGACGTTGCCCGGTTGCCTGCGGGAAGCGATGTCCAATTCCGTGAGTACACATTCTGGGAGCAAAACCGGGCTTATGTCGTCGGAGCGGCCACGGTGTTCCTGATACAGAGCTGCCTGATTGCAGGCCTCTTGCTGCAGCGATCGCGGCGGCGCCGCGCGGAGAGCGCCCTGCGCGCGAACGAACAGGCACTTCAATCAAGCCAGGAAGATACGCGGCGGCTGGCGGGCCGCCTCATCGCGGCGCAGGAAGTCGAGCGTGCGCGCATCGCGCGCGAGCTGCACGACGATATCAGTCAGAAGGTCGCGCTGCTCGCCATCGACATCACGCAGATCGGCCTCAGCGAGGCACCCGGCGTGCGTAAAAAGGCCAGCATCATGGCGGAACGGGCAGCGGAAATCGGGACGGACCTCCACAATATCTCGCACGAGCTTCATCCCGCTAAGCTGCAGATGCTCGGGCTCGTCAAGGCCACGCAGTTTCTCTGTCGCGACCTCGCCGGGCGCCATCGTCTCGATATCGATTTTGTGCACGATCACATGCCCCAGAGCGTGCCCCCCGAATCGGCACTGTGCCTGTTCAGGATCGCGCAGGAAGCGCTTCAGAATGTCGTCAAGCACAGCGGCGCGCGAAACGCCGCCGTCGAGCTGACCGGCTCCGCCGACTCTCTCCGGCTGGAGATTTCGGATTCCGGAGGCGGCTTCGACACGTCGAAGCTGGGCAAGGGTATGGGCCTGTTGAGCATGCGCGAGCGGGTGAATTTTCTCGACGGGCATATAACGATCCGCTCGACGCGGGGAGGAGGCACCAGCATCGCCGTTCGCGTGCCTATCTCGCAGCAGGCAAGACCGGCTGCGGACCGCGCTGCACGAACCGCCTAGTGGCCCGTCCTCGCTGAATCAGTATTGGCTGCCGGCGCGCGGCGCCCCGATGGCAAGGCGCGAGGAGCGCGCAAATCGGGCATTTGTAAGCGACGAGCAACGCCGCCAGCGGGGATGCCCCGCCCGGCAGGCGGTACTGATTCAGCGAGGACGGGCCACTAGGGGGCAGGCACCACGTAACGGTGTCGTTTCAGCGCCAGTTCCAGCGCAGGCTTCAACTCAGTTTCCATGGTCGATTTGACCACGTAACCGGCGGCGCCGACTTGCTGCGCCGCTTCCCTGAATTCGGGGTCCTCGTGGACGGTGACGAACACCACGGGCGGCGCAGGTGGATTCTCCCGCAGCAATCGCGCAACCTCGAGCCCGCTCATTTCGGGCATCGAAATATCCATCACGACCAGGTCCGGTTTCAGAATCGCGACGGCGTCGATCGTTCGCGGGCCGTCGCGAATCGCCCCAACGATCGTGTAGTCGCGGCCGAGCATTTTCACAAGGCAATCCAGCACCGCCTGATTGTCGTCGACGATCAGCACGCGCGGCTTAGACAATGTGCTGCCGCACGGCATACTGGATGAGCTCGGCGCTCGACTTGATGCCGAGTTGGCGCATCATGCTGTACTTGTGGAACTGCACAGTGCGCGGGGTCACGTTCAGCACGTCCGCCACCTGCTTCATCGAATGACCTTCAGCGAGCAACTGCAGGACTTCTCTCTGCCGCGGCGTAAGCTGCAGCGGTTTTTTGTCCTGCGGCTGCATGAACGAACCGACCAGTCCCGCCGTGACCAGCGGCGTCACGTACGAGCGCCCATTCGTGACTTCGCGAATCGCTGTGAGCAATTCAGAGGTTGCCGACCGCTTCAGGAGATACGCGGACGCGCCGGCGCGGAACGCCTCGGCCGCCAGATCTGAATCCTCGTTCATCGTCAGGAACACGAGTTTGATCCCCGGCATCAGCTGTTTGATCTGCCTGCCCGCCTCGAGCCCGTTCAACAGCGGCATGCCGATGTCCAGGACGATGACGTCGGGCTTGAGTCGCTGCGCAGCCGCGACCAGCTCTCGCCCGTCCGACACGGTTCCGACCACGTCGCACTCGGACGAGAGCAGCTTCTCGAACGCCCCGAGCAGGAGTGTGTGATCGTCCGCCAGCAGCACGCGCGTTGCAGCCATCTCCACCCGGCAATGTTATCCGCACTGACGTGCTTGACTATTTTTTCGTGTGCGTGAAGCCCACGAGCAGCGCCTCGGTCCATGTGATGTCGAGTCTGTCGCCGACCTTCACCGTTTTCAGAGCAGCGACGTCCTGCACGCGTGAGCTGTACTTCCAGTTATTGGGGCCGGTGAGCGTAATCGAGGGAACCTTCATGTCAATCGCTGTAATCGTTGCGGTAATCGTCCGCTGCTTCGCGGCCGTGGCCCCTGGGGAGGTGCCTGGCGTCTTCGTGAGGGCTTCCTCGGCCGTATTGACGTCCTTTTCGCCGGGCTTCTTCACACGGAGCACGATATTGTCGTAGTACCTCGCCGTCAGCGTATCGCCCACCTTGATGGCATTGAATCGTTCTACCTCGGCTGGCGCCACGAGGGTCTCGAAAGTACCGTCGGGTAACTTCAGCGTCACTGTACGGGTCGTCTGGTCCACCGCTTCGACCGTCGCGGTCACGGACTCAGACTCGCCTGTGATGACCTTTACCTGCGCGACCGCGATGCCGGCCGACAGGACCGACCAGATCAACGTGAAAGCCAGCGTCCCAATTCTTCGTGTCATGCCATTCCTCCTTGAAGTGTAAGCCAGCCCACACCATACCGTCCCCCGTCGCGCCGCGACTATGCGGAATCGGCACGCGTGCCGGCCGGGTTCAGCGAACACGGTTTCGCTGCGCGACCGACTTCTCGTTGATGCCAAAATGCGTGTGAATGTTGCCATCGCCCAGGGCGAAATCGAGGCGGATCATGTTGACGAATGGCAGGAAAACTCGCAGGCCGATGCCCCCGCCTGCAATGACGCCTGCCGAGAAATCGTCGGACTGGCTCCAGGCGGAGCCGGCGTCACCGAATGCCGCAACCGCCAGGCCCGCATACAAGCCAATGCCGAACACACGGAACGCTCTGGTCTCGACGGCCGTGTAGCGGTACTCCAGTGAGTTGACGAACTGGTTCTTGCCACGCGTGGCGTTGAATTCCCAGCCTCGCACGGTGTTGCTGCCGCCCATGGAAAAGTCCATATACGAAGGGACAACATCGGCCGCCCCGGACTGAAGCGTGAGCAGTGACGTCGCGACAAGACCGTGCCGGGATGAGACACGCTGGTACCGCCGCACGTCGATGTCCAGGGTGACATATCCGCCTGTGCCCGTTCGCCACAATACATCGGCGGAGTTCCACCACCCGTCGGTTGCGTTCTGCCGCGAGTTGCGGCCATCGTATTCGGCCACGGCGCCGGCGCTGACGAGGGTATCGACATCCTCAGGCGATAGCGTCACACCAGTCACATCACTGTGAACCCGGTACATCTGGAATATCGCGCCAGATTTAAAACGCTCTGACGTACGCAGCCCCGCGCGGGTGTCGAGATCGATCGAGTCTTCGCTGAAGTCCTCGAGCTTGTTGAAGCGCTCGCGAAGTGCGATTTTGGAGCTGTGCCACATCCGCGCATGTGTGAGCTCGGGTGATGCTTCGCTGAATTCAAACAGCGTCGATCCGCCGAACCGGGCCGTTATAGATACCTCGTGCGGGCGCCCGCGCACGCTCAGCAGCTTCAGGGAGGGGCCGGCTGACGTGCCATTCTCGTCGGTCACGGCGATCGACAAGGCGGGCAGCACCCGCAGTGTTTCGACGACGGCCACGTTGACGTGGAGCAACTCACCCACGTTTTCCGGCGTGACCGTGATGTCGCTGAACACACCGAGGCGATCCAGCCGGATGAGATCTTGATCCGCGACCGCCTGCCTGTACGGACGGCCGGACCTGGATTCGATCTGCTCGAATACGACGGTTTCTTTGATGTGCTTGAGACCGGTGACCGTAACAGCGGCGATGATCGATCCTTCGTGCTGCTGAGCCGCCAGCGGCGCCGCGGCGAGGCCGGCGACGAGCGCCGCCAGGATGACTCTCACGGCCGACCCGATCACGTCGCCCGACTTCTCTGGGTTTTCAACTGACCCCCCCTCAGCGGGCAACGTTACGCCCTCATGGGAAGACTCAGCTATGCAGTTCCGGCATCGTCGCCGAGCGCGAACCTGATGGCCTCAATCAGTTCGTGACCGACACGGGCTTTCAGGACGAAATCACAACCGCCTGCTTCCAGGGCAGCACGCCGAACCTGAAGATCGCCATCGCTGCTGACGAACACGATCTTTGCGGTGGGAACCACAGTGCGGATCTCAGCCGCCGCTTCGATTCCGCTCTTGTGCGGCAGCGAGACGTCCATCAGGATCACGTCGGGCTGCAGTGTCCGCGCTTTGAGCACAGCCTGCACGCCGTCATACGCGACATAGATCAGGCTCAGACCTGCGTCCTGCAGATGCGACATAACGAAAGCACGCCAGACGGCGCTGTCGTCGACAACGAGTATTCGAATATTCGAGGCACTTGTCACAACGTGACAATGACATGCCCCGCCTGGCCTGTCGTTGCGCCAGCGCAACTAGTCCTATGCTGTGAGGCGAAATAGCCGCTTGGGAGAGTGAAGGACAATCCGCCCACGGCCCTTTGTGAGGGCGCCGGCGGCCTGCCATTCACTCAGAATACGGCTCGCCGTGAAGAGAGTGATATTGGCGGCGTTTGCCAGTTCTTCGTTGGTGGCCTGAAGCTCAACGCCGTTAGGCACTTCGCGGCCAAATGCCTCGGTTAGATGAGTCAGCACTGACGCGAGGCGTTCCCGGGCCGTGTTGAACACCATCGCCCCGTGCGCGGCGATGTACATGTCGAGGTACTCGACGCCTATCGACAGCGCATTATGAAGGAGGAGCGGGTGTTGATCGACCAGCTTCAGAATCGACTGCCGACTCCAGACAAGCAGCGAGCTCACCAGAACGGTTTCCGCGCTTACGCGATACGTGGCGGTCTTCTGCAGCAGCGATGCAATACCGAGCGCATCGCCAGGCCTGAGCCAGTGCAACAGCGTCTTTCGACCGTCGGAAGTGGTGCGGAAGTAACGAGCGCGTCCGTTCGTCAGCAGAAAGCACTCGCTCGCCTGCGATCCCTGCTCGAACACGATCGCGTGAGACGAAAATCGTCGCGTGGTCGCAGCGCCGACGATCGCCCGTACAACTGGGGCCTCCAGGCCTTCGAGCAACTGCGACGCAATCACGGTTTACCGCCTTCGGCCGCCGCCAGACGGACGCGCACGCGCTCCGCCGCCGCTTGGCCGATAGCTGCCGCTGTAGCCGCCGCCGCCGCTGCTCGAACGGGCGCGGCCCGCATCGTAGGTGCGCTGGGTGCCTCGATCACGTGCGCTCGAGTCTCGATCGAGCTGACCAGCAGCTGATGAGCCACGATCGACCTGACCAGCCGTCGGCGACGATCCACTCGACCCGGCTCTGTCACGTGCTTGCGTGCCGGCATTCTGCGCCGCGTCACGTTGTTGCGGCGTCGGCGTGTTCACGTCTCCCCAACCGCCGTTGTCGTACTTCTGCCAGCCGCCGCCTTCCCCTTTCCTGTAGACGCTGCCATCGTGCCCCGCGTAGATATCGCCACTCCCGCTCTGGCCGATCGTTGTGCGCCCCGCAGCCCCGCTCCTGCTGACGGCGGTTCCCCCGCCACTGCCCTGAGTCACTCGAGTTGTCGTGCCCCTGTTATTCGTGACGCGCGCGGTCTGTGCCCATTGATCGCCGCGCTGGACGGAGGTGGAACCCCAGCTTCCGTATGCGTTGGAGCCTTGGCGTGTTCCCGCATACGTCCCGGTTCGCGGGTTGTAGGCCTGCGCCACGCCGGTGGCGCCGTAGGGTCCGTAGGCTCCGGCAGCGCGGGAGTACGTGCCGGTCCTCGGGTTATAACGGGCAGCCATGCCGGCTCCACCGTACGGACCATGGACCGAGGCGCCGCGAGTATACGCGCCGGTCCACGGGTTATACGATGCTCCGTATCCGTACGTCGGATAGCGAGGGTAATACGCCGGATACATTCCGCCGTAGTAATAGGGTGGATAGTAGTAGCCGGTTCCCCAGACGGCGCATCCCCAGCCGATCATCACTCCCGTATAGGCTGCTGCGGCAGCGTACACGACCCACTCGTCGTCGTCGTCTTCAACGGTCACATAGGTCACGTTGTAGGCCGGCGAGCTGACTGGAATCTCGTAGATCTGCTTCGGCACAGACCCGGTAACTTCCCACGGTCCTTCCGGAGCTTTCGACACGAACCAGACGCCCTGGAAACACATGTAATACAGATCGCCGACCTTGAGGATGTCCTTGTCCGTGTTGACCGCGCGCTCGACCGGCGGCGCCGTCTTTGTATCCGCAACAAACTGCGGCGCCCCGGCATACGTAACCTCGGGAGCCTTGAGGGTTTTCTTGTTCACCCTTGCGGTCTGCGGAATCTGCGCAAGGAGCACCGCGTCTACCGCCTGCGACGTGCCGGGCACCGATGCGAGCACGCGCGAGCGCGGATGCTCGAGCGGTATGTGCTTGAAGTCGTCTGGAAGGGTCAGCGTGGCAAACGTCCACGGGCCCTTGAATGCCGGTGCCGAGAACCAGCGGCCCGCCACAAGGAAGTAGATGGCACCGGTCGGACCGAGACGAAATACGTCGCTTTCGGTGTTGTTCACCCACTGCAGACCGGTACCGGGCACCGGCTCGTACACAGGCTCGCCGCGAAGCAAAATCATCTCCGCTGGCGTCGTACTGACGAAGACAACCGGTGCCTGCGCTGCCGTCAAGGTCTTCCCGGGGACCGCGGACTTCACGGCCTTCCAGTTCTCATCCGCCGGTAGCTTGCTGAAGCTTGGCGGCAGCTTGGCCACGGGCGTCCAGGGACCTTCGACGGCCGTAGCGGTCATCCAGCTGTCGTTTACGCGAAGAAAATACGCTTTCGTCGGACCGTGCTCGAACAGATCCCAATTCGTATTCACAGCAAACCTGAGATCGTTGGCGGCGATCGGGCTCCAGATAGGATTGCCGTCGATGTTCAAGAGCACCGACGGCTTGGTGTTGAAGAACACCGGCGGTGGATCGGCCTTGATGTCAGGCACGTTCCGCGGCGTGATCTGGCTGGCATCGATGCTGGCGAGCACGCGATCGAGCGCGATGACGCGGTCTTGTTGAGGAATAGCACTGGTGATCTGATCGACGATGCCTCGCAACTGATCTTTCGGAACCGTCGAAAAGTTGGCTTCGCTAATCGTGAATTGGCTGAAGCTCACCAGACGTTCGGGCACGGCGACCTTCGTCTGCGCTTCGATCTTGACCGTTCCGAGCGATGGGGCTTTTGCGCCTTTCGCCTGATACGACACCGCTGAGTATGCCGTCATCTGGGTCTGACCCGGCCAGCTTGATACCTGAGGCTGATAAAGAAGCAACTGCGCTCCGGTAGGCGTCAAATAGGCGCGGGGCCAGCCTCCGTCCACCGGTTGATCGGCGGCTGCTGTCGTTGCGCCGGCTCGAGCCGGCGTCGCCGTCGCCGGTTTCGCCGTCGCCGGTTTCGCAGTTTGCCGGGCCAACACCAGCGACGATGGCGAGGCCACCAGACTGGCGATCGTGACAAGGGCGGCAGCGTTCTTCATCATATCTGGCAGTCTAGGAATGAATGGTGGTGCCGACTATGCGATTTCGGCACGAATCACCTCAGGACGTGACGTCCTGAGTCACGGCACTTCCACGCCGTACGAGGTGATGCGCCACGCGCCGTTGTGCCGACGCCAGAGCAAGCGAAGGACGGGGGCGTCGCCACCCTCGATCCGGAATCGCACGGTCAGTCCGTAGGCCTGGCCGTATGCGAGCGGCATCGGATCCGGAATCTCGGCATCTGCCGCACGCGCGGCGCACTCCGCAGCATCGGCGAGAGCGTTCGGCGGGCTGCTCAGGCTGAAAACGCGCGCGAACGGGTGGTCCATCACGCGCGTGGACGGGTGTCTCGGCTCAGCAGCGATCAGGAGACGTTCGAGCGTGCTCGATGTGCCCAGGGTCTGACCCGTCGCCTCCAGGCTGGCGCGAAGCTTGCGGCCGGCATCCTCCTGCGAGATCGCCGGCGGCTGGTCTTGACCGCGCTCCAGGTCGTAGCACGCATAAGCCGCTGGAGCGACGTAGCGGAACGCGGCGTCGTAGTCCTTGCGAGTGAGCCAGCTGTCGAGGAAGTCGCGGGCCGCGCCAACGAGCATGAGATCGGCCTTGATGCGAACGGGCGTCGACACCGCAGGCGGTGCTGAGTCCGGTCCGGTGGCCGTGCTCGCGCCCACCTTCCATGAGACGATCTTCCAGTACCCGTCATCCTGCGCCCACAGCAATGCGACCGGAAAGTCGCTGCGACCATCGATGTAAAACGTCACACCGAAATAGTGGCCATAGACGCGCGGCACCCTGCCGGGACTCGCGAGCGTCAAGCGGCGCTCGCAGCTCAACGCGCTCGCCACGTCATCCGGCACCGAGTAGATGACGAATTGGGCGTGGTAGGGCTGACGGACGGCACGCAGCCCTGGCATGGTGAGACGCGTGCCTACCAACAACCGGTCCAGGGACGTATGCGCGCCGAGCGCCTCGTTTGCCGATTGCAGATTGACCATCAACTGGAACGGCGCCATCCCGCGATCGAAATCCGCCGGGTTGTCGTCATCCAGCGACAGGCATGCATGCGCACGCTCGGAGATGTAGCCCATCGCCGCGACTACGTCGCGTTCGATGAGCCAGGCGCGCAGGAAGTCGTTGACCGTGACGTCGATCGCCTTGCGTCCGATGCGCGGTGTCTTCGGCAACGCCAGCGGGGTGGTGGACGCAGCGGTCTCCGGCTTTTTGTCCTGAGACACGCCGAAGAAGCTTCGCCACCAATTCTCGAAGCCGCTCCATTTACCGAGGTGCCGGTCGTAGTTGTTGCCGGCGCGGACGTCCGAATTGGTCGAGCTCAAATGTCCGTTGAAGAGTCCGATGGGAAACATCGGCGAGCGATAGTCGACGTCGATATCCGCGCGCCGGCTGTCCAGGGCGACCGAGATCTGAACCGACGGGATGCCGCCCTGCTGGCGATAATTCGTCGGATATCCCTGGTGAAACACGGCATTGTCCGGGCTGCGCTTGAACTGCCGCGACCGTTTCAACGTCGTCACCGCTTCAGGAAGGAGCCGCGCGTAGAGGCGGAATTGCCGATCGCTGGCCGCGCCCGTCACTTCACCCCGCACGCTCTCCACCCGTTCCACGAGCGCCAGCGCATCGCCCAGGCTTGCGCCGTGCTCATCGGTCAGCTGAATGGTCATCAACGCGTGCGTGACCGCGTCGAACGTGGTCTTGGTCGACACGCTGAGCAGCTCGTTGTAGAACGGCTCCGGGGCCAGACGCTGGCCCGTCGTCTTGACAAACCGGGCGACCCAATCGTTGATCAGTCCCTGCCGTCGCGCATCCAGTCCGCTGTACGCGCCGCCAAAACGCAGCGGCGGCGGTTGTTGCGCGCTCGCCGTGATGCACGCGACAGCCACGACGAGGCACCCTGCGAGCGCCCGCGCGTGGCGTGAACACCGGACGAGGCCGCACACTCCCATCAATCCACTGCATGATGCGACGCGCGGCTCAGCGCAGCTATGCAGATTCGGCAGCCCTGATCACAGAATACCGTCGTCGCCTCCCTGCCTTCCGTGATCGGCAGCCACCAATCGTCACTCGCTAGCGGAACCGAAGGCGGACCGCCGTCCGGCACAGCCGTTGCTCGGAGTGTTCGCTCGAATGGCACGCTACCGCCTCGAGTGGCTCCGCGCCGATGTGGCTGCCGGACTATCTGTCGCCGCCGTCGCGATTCCTGTGGCGATCGCCTACGCACAACTCGCAGGCTTTCCACCTGTGGTCGGACTCTATGCGTCTATTCTTCCGCTGGTCGTGTATGCCGCGCTGGGAACGTCGCGGCAACTGATCGTCAATCCCGATGCGGCAACCTGCGCAATGGTCGCAGCAATCGTGACGCCGTTGGCAGCCGGCGACCCGGCGCTCTACAACTCCCTGGCGATATCGCTTGCGGTATTGACCGGCATCGCCTGCGTCGTTGCCGGCCTGTTCCGACTCGGGTTTCTCGCCGACTTTCTTGGCAAGCCCGTGCTGGTCGGCTTCATGAACGGAATTGCGATCAGCATCGTGCTCGGTCAAATCGGAAAGATGTTCGGCTTCACGATCGAGTCTGGCCGCATTTTTCCGCGGCTCTTCGAATTTGCGTCGAAACTGCCGTCCACCCACCTGCCCACTCTTGGCGTGGGTGCGATAGCGCTCGTCGTGATGGCCGGCGTCCGCCGTTTCTTTCCCCGCCTCCCGGCGCCGCTCATCGCATTGGCGGCCGCCGTCGCGCTGGTGCAGATCTTCGTGCTCGATCGGTCGGGAGTCGCGGTGCTAGGTGCAATTCCGGCAGGGCTGCCCAGGCTGGGGTGGAGTCCGGTTCCCTCCGCCCTGCTGCTGCCGCTGGCCACGGGAGCCGTCGGCCTGGCGCTGGTGAGCTTCACCAGCGGGATGGTCACCGCCCGCAGCTTCGCCTCGCGGAACCGCTATGAGATCAACGTGGACCGCGAATTCGTCGCGCTCGGCGCGTGCAACATTGCCGCTGGTCTGTCGCAGGGTTTTGCGGTCACGGGTGCGGACTCGCGCACCGCGATGAACGACGCGATGGGCGGCAAAACACAGCTCGCCGGTCTTGTCGCCGCAGCAACGATGGCGATCGTGTTGCTCTTTTTTACCGGGCCGCTTCAGTATCTGCCAGCCAGTGCACTCGGAGCGGTGCTCATACTGGCGGGAATCGGGCTCTTCGATTGGCGCGCGCTCGTACGCTTCTATCGCATCAAAGAAGGTGAGTTCCTCGTCTGCGTGGCGGCGATGCTCGGCGTCGTGATGTTCGGGGCCCTGGAAGGCATCGCGTTGGCGATTGCGCTGGCGATGCTCGTGCTGCTTGTGCGTTCGTCGCGTCCGGCAGATACTGTTCTCGGCCGAGTCGATGGATTGCAGGGATTTTACGATCTGACGCAGCACCAGGAAGCGAAGCCGGTGCCGGGGCTGGTGCTCTTTCGCTTCAGCGCGTCGGTGATTTTCTACAACGCCCCGTACTTCAAGCAGCGCGTCCTCGCGGTCGCGGACTCTCATCCGCAGACGAAGTGGCTGATCGTGGACGGCGGTCCGATTACCCACCTGGACAGCACCGGCGCCGACACGATCGCCGATCTGGTGGACGATATGCGAGGACGAAGCATGAGGTTGGCGCTCGGGGGCGTGGTGCCACAGGTTCAGCGGATGCTCGAACGCAGCGGCGCCCTGGATCGTCTCGGCCCGGGCGCCGTGTTCGAAACGTTGCGCGCGGCGGTGGCCGCGCACGAGTCACCCTCATGATTGCCCTTATCCTCACTCTCGTGGCCGTTCTCGCAGCTGCAGGAAATCTGTCGGCCCAGACTGTGCCCGACCCGCCGCCCTCCTCGTCGCTCTCGGACTCGCTGATAGCGAAATTGAAGCAAGCCCCATGGATGGCTGAGGGCCGTGCATGCGAAGGCTGTCCCAGGCGGAGTGTCGGGAAGGCGTTTTCGCAGACGACGATCATCAACGTTTTTTACGAGCTGGCAAACCTCGCACGCGGCCAGGCGACGGCGAAAATCACGCCGAAGACGTGGTGGGCCAACATGCAGCAGGGCTGGGTCTGGGACCTGGACGATTTCATGGTCAATCAGCTCGGCCATCCCTACCAGGGGAACAACTACTTCACCGCCGCACGCGCCAACGGCCTGAGTTTTTGGGAATCGGCCGGCATCACTGCCTTCGGAAGCGGCACCTGGGAGTACTTCGGGGAGACCAACCATGCGTCACTGAACGATCTCATCAACACCACGCTGGGCGGAATCGCGCTCGGCGAGATGTTCCATCGCACCGCCTGGCTGGTGCGCAATACGCGCGCAACCGGCGGCGGCCGGCTCGCCAGCGAAATCGGCGCCACGGCGCTCGATCCGATGACCGGCATCAATCGTTTCATCACGGGAGACAGCTCACGCGTATCCGAGAAACCTGCCGAGTTCGTGCCGACGCAACTGCGCGGACACACGTCGCTCGGCGCGCTCTGGCGAGGCACGAATTCGCGCGCGTTCGCGAATGCCGGTGAGCCCTTCCTCGAAGTCGACCTGCTTTACGGAGACCCCACGGCCGGCCGCACCCGCACGCCCTACGACGCGTTCGACGTCGCCCTGCGTTTCGGCGGCGGCGCGAAGTTCAGCGAGGCGCGGGTCCGCGGCCGCCTGATTGGCCAGCCCTTCAAGGAGGGACGCTTCCAGGTCAACATCCAACAGGCCTACGACTTCGAGCAAAACGACGCATATCAGTTCGGCGCGCAATCTTTCGAGCTGCACGGATCGTCCACCTTCAAGTTGTCGGAAAGCACATCCATGTTCGTCGTGGGCTGGGGCGGCTTGACGGCGTTGGGAGCGGTGGATTCACTTCCTCCCGGATATGTGCCACCAGAAGAGGTCGAGGAGCCCGAAGAGGGAGGGCCGGGGCAAGGCGTCTCGGAAGGACCGCGGTTCTACGACTACGGTCCTGGTTCCACATTCGGGGCAGGCACCAGCTTCACCAGGAACGGCCGCGAGTTTGCGAATTTCTACTACAGAAGCCATCATCTTTTCAGCCTGGACGGGGTTCGTGCGAACCACCTGCTCCAACATTTCAGGCTCGACCTGCTCCTGCCAGTCCGCGAACAGTTGGGTTTTGGTACGTCCGCCGAATTCTTCCATCGGAAGACGTATTACCAGGACGACGTAAGCCCACCAACGAAACTGCATTTCCCGCAGTTCCGCGCATATCTGACGTGGAGAGTGGGATCGTGATCCGGCTCCATCGCAGAACGCTGCTGCTGACCATCGTGCTCGCGTGCCTGCCGGCCGCTCGTGCGAGCGCACAGACGGAACCGGTCCGCGGAACATGGATCGCCGTCGGCGGTGCATCTACGACAATTCAAGGTGCGTGTGGCGAAGGCTGCGATCTCGAGAGCCCGTACTTCCACACGGGCAGCGTGCTCGCCGATATCGGCTATCGCGTGAACCCCCGTGCCGATGCCGGTGTCGAGATCGCATGGACCCCCTCGACGTCCGCCGCCGGCGAGGACATCCGAACAACCTTCATCCTCGGCGTGGCCCAATTCAGGCCCTGGACGTCGAAGGGATTCTCGATAAAGGGCGGGATGGGGATGGCGTTCGTGCGGAACTGGGTTTACGACTTCAGCGGCGGCGTGTCAGCCCCGCCCTTCACGTCAAAAGCACTCGGTCTCACCTACTCCGCTGGGTGGACCTTCCGGCACACACAACGTGTGAGCGTTCAGATCTTCGGCGCACAACACGTCGCCACGCTCGGCGACCTCAAGACCAGCGCACAGACATACGAGAACGTCATCGGCAACTTCTGGTCGGTGGGCGCCGTGCTGGTTATTCGGTGAGCATTTCCATCGCTTCGTCTGCGAATCGTCCCTCACGTAGAAGGCCGGCCATCGTCCGCATAGGACGATCGATGTGGGTGAAGAAGTCCTTGTAGCCCGCGCAGAGATAGTTCAAGCCCGGCTCACCGTCTGGCGTTGAGATGAATCGGTTCTTGGGGCACTCGCCATGACACGCGAAGCGCACCGAGCATTCACGGCAATAGCGCGGCAGTGTATCCCGCTTCGCGAGCCCGAACTGCCGTTGCTGTTCCGACGTCACAAGCTGCAGCATGTGAACTTTCTGAATGTTACCCAGTAGATACTTGGGTTCGACAAAGTGATCGCACGAGTACATGTCGCCGTTGTGCTCGAGCGCGACCGCCGTTCCGCATGTCTCCGAGAAAATGCACATCGATGCAGGCGCGCCCACCCAGGAGGCGAGCGCCGCATCGAACATCTGGACGAAGACCTTGCCGACGTCCCGGCGGACCCATTCGTCGAAGACTGCGTTGAGAAACCGGCCCCATTGCTCCGCACTGACGGAGCGCTCCGTCACCTGATTGCCCTCGAGGAGATAGAGAGGACGGGGATCGCTGCCACGCTCGCCCCATCCCCTGTTCGCCACGGGCAGCATCTCTTCGGTGACCCGCTCGATGATCGGAATGAACTGGATGAACGCCGTTCTCAGTTCGTCACGGAAGAATCGATAGACCTCGAGCGGGAACTCCGCGTTGATCGCATGCACGCTGCAGAGGATATTGACGTCGACACCGTGACGGTTCAACACCTCCCAGCCGCGCATCACATCATCGAATGTGCCAGCACCACCCTTATCGACGCGATACGCATCGTGTAGCTCCGCCGGACCATCGATACTCAGACCGACCAGGAACTTGTGCTCCTTGAAGAAGGCGCACCAGGCGTCGTTCAGTTTGGTGCCGTTCGTTTGAATCGTGTACGACACTTGCTGATCGGGGCGTCGAAACTGCTCGACGAACTTGATCGACCGCTCGAAGAAGTCCAGGCCCATCAGCGTGGGTTCACCCCCCTGCCAACCCACGATGACTTCAGACCCGGCCTGCGACTCGAGCAATTGACGTATGTAAGTCCGGAGCAGGCCGTCGGCCATCTGGAAGCGGCTGCCGGGATAGAGCATTTCCTTCGACAGGAAGAAGCAGTACTTGCAGTCGAGATTGCAGACGGCGCCCGTCGGCTTCGCCAGCAGGTGGAAGGCTGTTTTTTTCATCACTACCCACGCAAGACCACGACAACCAATGCGATGATTCCCATGGCTGACACAAGTGTCGAGACGATGGCGGCTGTCGAGTACGGGACGACACCGAACTCGGCCCTCATCGCCTGCATGCTCCGCCGATGCTCGATGGTGGATAGGACCAGGGCAGCGAGGCCGATGGAGATCATCACGAGTGCAAATCCGCGCGGTCCAAGAATAGGATTCGCACGAAGCGGTTGTTTGCTGATCTCGAACTCGAAGAACTTGTAGATCGTGAAGCCGAAGGAAATGAGCGCGGTCGCCGTTCTCACCCACGCCATCAGCGTGCGCTCGTATGCGAGACGCGTGCGGTCGACCGCGAGACGGGTGCTCGTGTCAATCATCGATGTCCCCACCAGCCTGCGATCCGCCTGACCGGGCCGCGCAGCAAAAGATACGGAAGGAATGCGAGTGTGAAGGCGACGATCAGCGCTTGTAATGGATGGATCCAGCGCAACTGGATAATCTGATAGAGCGTGTCCAGCACGAGGGCCATCACAAACACCTTTGCAACATCCTTCCAACCGTCCCTCAGCAGGTCCTGCCGGTGCGCCGGATTGCTCAGGATGGTCCAGAAGTACGCCGGCCGGCCTGCGCGGGCATCCTTCAGACCCGCGCGAATGGCGAAGAACGTGGCCATGGCGGGTTGCAGGATGAAGCGCATCGACATCGGCCCACCCACTCTGCCTGTGAGGTCGCCGAAGAATCGCGCGATCAGCTCTTCCACGGCCAACGACCTTCCATCTCGACGACCAGCGACCAGCTGAGGAATGTGCGAACCATCACGAGCACTCCAAGCATGAGGATGTTCTGCAGCGTCGGCTCAAGCGTCACGGTGCGGATTACGTCAGCCGCAACGAGCAGCTCGAGGCCCAGCAGCAGCGCCTTTCCCAGTTGTGTCTTGTAGCGCTCGTACGCCTCCGGGAGCGCCGCCCATGAGTGAAGCAGATACCTTACGGTGCCGTGGGCGGTCGCGACCACGATGATGAGAACGGCGAGGCATTCGATGCCCAGCGCTGCTGCCTCGATCCACTCTCGAATCAAGGCCACATCATCGGCTCGGCGCCCCGCGGCAGCTATGCAGTTTCGGTAGCGGGCGAAGGGACGCGTGTCCAGTGTTGGCGCGAATCGTGAATTGCGGGCCCCCATGGCCATGATGTGGGCAGTTGCATTCGCCGGCGGATTGTTCGTGGGTATGCTGTTCATGCAGCATCTCGGTCATGGGATTGCGATGCGGCGCATCGCGGCCGACCCGGACCACGCAAAGAAGGGCGCGGGAGTCATTGAAGGGGCTGTATTCGGCCTCCTGAGTTTGCTGATTGCATTCACGTTTGCCGGATCCGTCACACGCTTCGACGGGCGGCGGCATCTTGTCAGCGAAGAGGCTATCCGCATCAGCACCGCATGGGATCGCATCCACCTGCTGCCGGCCGGCGCGCAACCAGCGCTCCGAGACTTGTTCAAGCGCTACCTTGATTCACGCCTCGAGACCTATCGCAATCCAGCTGACGCCGAGGCCACCAAAACCGCCTGGGATCACTCGGTGCAATTGCAGGAGGAAATCTGGGTGGAGGGTGTCGCGGCCGGCCAGGCGTCGCCTACCACCGCGGCGTCCATGCTCTTTCTCCCAGCCTTGAACCAGATGATCGATATCACGCGTACGAGACTCATGGCGACGCGCATGCACCCGCCGCCGATTGTCTACGCGATGCTCGCGGTCATGGCGCTGATCGGCGCGCTGCTGGCGGGCTACCACATGGCCGGTGGCAAGGCGCGCAGCTGGCTGCACGCCATCGGATTCGCCGCTGTCATGGCGTCAACCGTGTACGTCATCCTCGACATCGAGTATCCCCGCCTGGGACTGATTCGGGTGGACGCGGCCGATGAAGTGCTCCTCGAGCTGCGCAGAAGCATGAACTAAGAGTCACAGCGGGCTGTGATCCGAGTATCGACTTCTTGAAGGAGGGAGCACCGAACCCGTTCACATTCCCGGCTCACAATTTGCTTCGCGAGGCTGCACATGACAGCTATCAGAGGCTCCGGTCTCGCAAGAGCCCTGGTTGTCATCGCGGTCTGGATCTCGCCGGACGCTCCTGCCTGGTGTCAACCGCGCACTGATGTCGTGAGGCTCGGCAACGGCGATCACGTCACAGGCGAGATCTTGAGCCTCGAACGCGGGCGCCTCGATCTGAAGACCGATGACGCGGGCACGATTGTGTTCGAGTGGGACAACATCGCCAGCATCGAGTCTACGCGCCAGTTCGAGATCGGCACAACCGATGAACGCCGCATGCTTGGCAGTCTGCGGCCAGGTGTCGGTCGTGTCGTCATGGTCGTCGGCAGCGCCGGCGACACGGCGCTGTCCATGCCCGAGATTACGACCATCCACCCGATTGGCAGAAGCTTTTGGACGAAGCTCGACGGCTACGTCAACATGGGATACAGCTACACGCGCTCGAGCGCGATTGGGCAACTCAGCCTGAACATGGAGTCAACGTTTCGGCGGCCGGCCTTTCTTATAGAGCTCTCAATCACCGGCACGGTGACGGAGCAGCCCGGTGTTGAGAAAGACGATCGAGGCGGCTTGAGCCTCGGGTACGTGCGCTATCGCGGACGCTGGCTCGTCGGCGCGGGCGGGTCATTCGAAAACAACGAGAGCCTCGGCATCGTGCTGCGGTCACAGGTGGGCGGCACCGTTGGGCGGCGCCTCGTGAACACCAATCGCGCGCTGCTCGAGGCTGCAGGAGGGCTGGTGGTCAACAACGAGGAGGGCGTTGACACGCCTAATACACAGAACGTGGAAGCCCTCGCAAGTGCGCGATCCTCGTACTTCACGTACGACGGCTCGAAAACCAACTTCTCCGTGAGCATCGACTACTACCTGAGCCTGAGCAGTCTGGGTCGCCAGCGCCTGCAGTTCGATTGCGCGTTCTCACGCGATTTCTGGAAGGACTTTTCTTTCTCGATCAACGTGTTCGATACCTTCGACAGCGATCCACCCGATCCCGACGCCGACCGCAACGACGTGGGTGTCGTGACGTCGATAGGGTGGACATACTGACGGGCGCGCACACCGCTAGAGTTGCAGTTGAAGGCGGGTCTGGAAGAAATGCGTCTTGCCGACCAGGCCAAAGCGATTCAGCGATCCGTACCCGTACGCGACTTCCAGCCGCAGGTTGTCCGACAGATACCAGTTGGCCTGGGGCGTGAAGCGCCAGAACTTCCCTCCCAGGATGGGCCCGCTGTCGAGGTCGACGGTGTTGACGTGCGCCACGAGCTCCCAGGCGCCGGGTCCGCCAGAGAAGACGGTACGCAACGGTGAGATCTGTTTGAAGTCTCCGTTCAATGTGTTGTAGACGCGCACCTCACCGGTGAGCAGCCAGGAGAAGACCGCCTCGGCCCCGTGGAAGGACGGATCACCCGACTGCGGGGCGTCGACCTTCTGCATGAAATATTCGCCCCCCATGGTGAAGGAGCCCGGCCGATAGTACGCCTCGAACCCGACCATCGTGCTGCCCTCGGCGGCAAACTCACCGGTATCGACGACGAGCGGCGCCGCCCAGGCGCCAGGTCGCGACTTCAGTCGCAGCTTCCCGCTGTTCACCCAGCCGTACCGTCCGCTGATCCCCACGTGGAGCAGTTTCCCGCCCGTGGGCGTCATCACCGGCACCCAGGCCACGCGCCCGGCCAGCTGATTCTCATAGCTGGAGAACCCCTGGCCGTCAGACAGCGCGTCGCCGTAGAACCCGGCGTTCCAGATGATGCGGGCCTGCGGCGCGTAGCCCAGCCATTTGACGCCATCGGCGAGGATCGGGAGCGTCGCGTCGCTGACGGCGGCACGCTCCATCCCCCAGCCGGCGTACCCGTTCATGACCTTGTTGAGCGAGAAGCCTTCCTTGGACCGACCGACGAAGATGTGCCCCCAGATTTCGGGAACCGCCACCATGATCCCCGTCATCCGGACGAGCCAGGCGTCCTTGTCGGCGTCGTACATGATGCCGGCGGTCCAGGTGGTGGGCCGTTTGAACCCCAGACGACCGTTTAGAAGGAGACGTCCGTCGCGGTACTTCCAGCGTGACGTCATATCGAACTGTTCTTGGCTGTTGTCGTCCTGCGTGAACCCGGCGTAGTCCCACAACAGACCGAAGCCCACTCGGATGGATCCGAGCGGGCCTTCGTACTCGTTGAAACTCACCAATCGGCGTGCCGGCGGCTCGTTCTCGGACTCAGCGGCCGTGATCGTCTCGTCGATGGCGGCCTGTGCAGGCTGAGCCCCGGCGACCGCTGGCACGATGAATAACAGTGTCGCGGCCAGCGCGACGCCAGGGCAAATCTGCAGCCTCATATACGCCTACGCGGGTTAGTAGGTGCGGAACACGTCTGCACCTGCGCAGCGGTGGGCTTCTGCAACAGCGCCAGCGACAGCAGCACGCGCGCTTTCTGAGGATTCAACTCGTCCGACGCGACGAAGCCCAATTCATCGTCGTTGAGCTCGACGTTTCGCCCGACGAGGCCCGACATCACGCGCGAGGCTCGCACCACCATGACACCCTTCTTCACTGCGTTGACGGCGGCCGTTACGGCGGCCTTGGTCATGTTGCCGTTGCCGACGCCGGCGATCACTATGCCTTTGGCGCCGCTGGCCACCGCCGCGTCAATCAGATCTCCCGGCATGTCGACATACCCGTAAATGATGTCGACGCGCGGCATCTGCGTCACCTGCGCGGTATCGAATTCGGGCTGTGTAGTGTGCTTCCACGATGACGACATGTACCAGTCGTTCTTACCATAGCTGGCCACCCGGACCAAGCCGCGCAGCGGCGACAGGAAAGTCTCGACCGATGTCGTGCTGCTCTTGGTCAGCGAGTGTGCGGCGTGGATCGCGTCGTTACGACGAGTACCCCGCTTGTAGACGTGGAAAGGTGCCCAGCGATAGGCGTGACCCACCTCAACGATAGCGCGCGACTGCGCAGTGGTGGTGCCTGCGCATTGGGCGCAGCGCTGGCCGTGACCTCGGCGACGGACATCATCATCACCCTCAAACATTTCGGAAACCGGCTCTTGCGGTCCGTCTCAAACAGCTATTCGATGAAGCGACGCGCAATCCGGGTGACTGGACCGCGGATGAGCAGATATGGAATGAATGCCAGGACTGCAGCAACGATGATCGCCTGCCCCGGATACACCCACCGATAAACGATCAGTTCGTAAGTCAGATCGAGAACGATGGCGGCGATAAACACTTTGCCCACGTCCGTCCATCCCTGCCGCAGCAGATCGCGGCGTCCCGCGGAGTTGGAGTTGGTGAAGATGGACCAGAGATACGGTGGCCGATTCTCGCGGGCGTCTCGCAATCCGGCACGGATGGCAAACATGGCCGCTACCGTCGGCTGTGCAAGCAGGCGAAGCGTGAACGGCCCATCGACGCGGCCGATGAGCATCTCCCAGACGCGAGCGAAAAATTCCTGGACTGTCATCAACCATTCAGGGACGCGCGGTGTAGCTGGTCGTCTCTGCTTTGCCTTGCCAGGGCCACCGCCCTTCCATCTCCACCAGCATCGACCAGCTCAGGAAGGTGCGAACCACTACTAACAGGCCGAGCACCGCGACATTCTGCAGCGTCGCTTCGAAGGCGACCGTCCTCACCACGTCGGCCGCCACCAGAAGCTCCAGTCCCAACAGCAGCCCTTTGCCGAGCTGGTGCTTGTAACTGTCGTAGGCGCCCACGTGCTCCAACTTGAACAAGAAGCGAACGGTGCCGCGAGTCACCGCGATGATCACGACGGTCGCGAGGATGACGGCGGCCGCCAATATCTCGATGCCGAGGGCCGCCCATTCGATCAGCTGGTGGATCGTTTCAATCAACTGCGTCCTCCGTTCATCCAGTCGCCGGCGGCGGTGTCACCAGCGCGACCATGATCGTCCCGTCCACGACCTTGACCGAGTACGTCTGCACGCCGTAGTCGGGCACGTGGAGGGTGTTCCCGGTTTTCACGTTGTAGCGCCAGCCATGAGCGCGGCAGGTGACGACACAGCCGTCGAGCGAACTGGATCCCAAGGATTGCCCCTGATGAAGGCAGGCATCCTCTATCGCGTAGACCGTCCCTTCCACGTTGAAAAGTGCCACGTCTTTGTCCGCTATCGTGACGACTGTGCCTCTTCCCGGCGGGAGCTCGTCGAGACGTGCCACCTCGATGAATTCGGCCACGGGGTGCCGCGTTATTTCCTATTTGTCAATTGAGCGCGTTGAAGCTCCTCGGCCAAGATGGGGACACCTAGATTGCTTGCCTGCATACCCGCAGCGACGCAGATCTTGAACACTTCCATGATCTCTTCCATGGTCGCGCCGAGTTTCAGGGCCGTCTGGATGTGCCGGCGTGTGCCGGGCGAGTACATATGCGTGATCGACGCATCGACAGCGATGCTCAGCAGCTCCGCCAGCTTCGGCGAGAATACTCCGCTGGTGTAAACCGGAAGGCTCGCGGCGATGATCGCTTCCGTCCACGCCGGATCGATCTCGAAGAACCCGTCCCAGGCCGTATTCCATTGGCCTGCGGATTTCATCTTGTCGCAAACCGGAGTCATTGCCGGCCCCTTCGGCGCCAGCTTCACTCCGGCTGCCTTCGCTTCCTCCAGGAGAATCGGTGCGCCAAGGCTGCACGTGTGGATCGATAGAAGAGACCCGATCTTGAGGACCATCAGAATCTCTTCGCGGGTCGCGCCGGCTTCGAGTGCGCCGCGAATATGGCGGCGGGTTCCCCCGGGACTCAGGTTCGTACAGGCCGCATTCACTGCAAGGCTGATCAGCTCGACGTCTTTGCGCGGGAGAGTGCCACTGGTCCATGGGTCGTTGGACATCTTGAGGCATTGGTCGACAAAGACCGGTTCCCATTCACGAAACTTGGCGAGCGCGGTATTGTCCCAGGGACCGGTTGCTTCGGCTTTGTCAGGTACTGTCATTTGATTGCACTATAGGGGTCGGTGGATTCCGTTGCTACTGCCCTTAGGGGAAGGTATCGCATCATTCGATGATGACCCGGGCCAGCCGCTCGCGAGTCAGAATCGCCCTCACCCATCGCAGCGCCGTCCCGGACCGTTGACTCCCCGAGGCGAGGAACTGGAGATGGACGACGGCCCATGCCAGCTTGGCGAGCAGCCCGGACATGCGCATCCCGAACGACTCCATCACCGCGAAATTTCGACTGATGGTAGCCATGTTGCCTTTGTCGAAATATTTGAATGGGGGCGGATCTGCCTCCCCCCGGAGCCGCCTGACGATCAAACGCCCAACATAGCGCCCCTGCTGGATCGCCGGCTGGGCCACACCTGGCAGAGGCGTTCCATTGACCTCGAAGCAGGCGGTGTCTCCGACGACAAAGACATCGGGATGGCCAGGAACCGAGCAGTCGCCAAGCACCTTGACGCGGCCTGCTTTGTCCGCCTCGGCGCTCAGCCACTTCGCCGCTGGTGAAGGCGTAACTCCGGCCGCCCAGAAAACATTCTTGCATCGGATGCGTTCCCCCTCGAGCATGACGCCCTCGCCATCTACCTTCTCCACCGGGTTGCCAGTGCGCACTTCGACGCCCAGACTCTCGAGCTTGGCCTTCGCCGCCCTCGCCAGTGATTCGTGGAATGGCCCCAGGATGCGCGGCGCTGCCTCGATGAGGAGAATCCTGAGCGAGGTGGGGTCGAACCTCCGGAATTCTGAGGCCAAGGTCAGCTGCGCCAACTCCGCGATCGCTCCGGCTAGTTCGACTCCAGTGGGTCCGCCGCCGACGATGACAAAGGTCAATAGTTCGGGATTCGCTTTGGGATCCAGCGTGCGCTCGCAGTCCTCGAAGGCGCCGAGGATCTTGTTCCGGAGGTGCGCGGCATCGGCAATCGTCTTGAGTCCGGGAGCGAACGAGGCATACTCGTCGTGTCCGAAATAACTGTGCTGCACGCCAGTCGCCAGCACGAGGTAGTCGTAGGATAAGGAAACCGGCTCGCCCGCCATGGCGCCCGCCACTATGCACAGCTTCTTGGCCGTATCGATACCAATGACGGTTTCCTTGAGTACCGTCGTGTTGGCCTGCTTGCGAAGCACCTGTCGGAGCGGCACCGCGATGTGTTCAGGTGTCAGAATACCGGTCGCCACCTGGTAGAGCAGCGGCTGAAACACATGATGGTTGGTTTTGTCGATGAGGCCCACGCGGGCTCGAGCGTTCTTCAGAGCACGGGCGGCCGCGAGCCCGCCGAAGCCGCCGCCGACGATGATGATGCGCGGCAGAGATTCGAGCGTCGTAGAATCGGCTTGCATGTGTTGGCAGTCCGAAGTTAGTGCAAGGACGCCCGCGCATCCCCTACCCGCGCCGAACGGTGATGGGACACCTCACCATCTGTGACGCGAGCGTACCGTCCATCCGGACACACGCACAGAAATTTGGTGGCGACCAACGAATCGAGCACCGCCTGACACAGTTCCCGCTCCACGCCGCACAGACGTCGCACCTGTTCTGGTTTGAGTTGCATCCCCGGCATTTCCAGAAACTCCGCGCGTAGGCGGTTCAGTAGATCGTCGATCGTTCTCATGATGGTTAGGCCTCCGCAAACTGAATGACGACCTTAATGTCGTCCGGCTGCCGGTGGAGGGCGCGCATGAACTCCGCCGGTGGCTCGCGCCGCGTGACGAGACGTGCCAGCCACGAGCGGTCCGCGTTGGCCAGTACCTGTCCCGCCCTGTACCAGTGACGCTTGTTGGCGTTGACGCTGCCGACGACGACGTTGTTCTTGAGCACTGCCCCTGCCGCCATGTCTGCCGCGGCAGGCCCAACCGTGGATCCGCCGGCACCGACGCCGGTGAGGCACACCACACCTCCCGCCGCGATCCCCCGGACCGCGTCGTTGATGACCTGCCCGACCCCGGTGCATTCGATGATGACGTCCGGCTCGAACCCCACGCCCGCCACGTTGCCGGTGTGGTAGGTCGCCCCCAAAGCCCGAACGAGATCCGGCTTGGCTCCCGATTCGGCCCGGTCCAGGACGTGGACGTCGAGTCCTTTAATCCGACCGACGAGCGCTGCAAGAAGACCGATCGGTCCGGCGCCGGTCACCAGCACGTTTTGCGGCACCCAGAAGCTACGCTGGCCGACGGCGACGACCTGCTCCCACGCCTTCGTGACAACCGTCGTCGGCTCGAGCAACACGCCCAGGAGGCCGAGTGAACGGTCGATCTTGATGGCGTACTCGGGTTCGATCCGCCAGCGCTCGGACATGAAGCCATCAATCTCCTTGATACCGCGTTCCGTGTACTGGCCGTTCCGGCACATGTCCCACTCACCCACTGCGCAGTTGGGGCACGGCACGGGGTCCGGACGGCGGACGATACCAACCACGAGGTCGCCCTTCTGAAGCGCGCCGCTCGTACCCGGGTCCAACACCCGCCCGAGCGATTCGTGCCCGAGCACGAGACGCTTCTGCCCGCGAGGCGCCCACCCGTACTTGCCCTCAACGATCTCGACGTCGGTCCCGCACACGCCCACCGCGATGGCTTCCACGAGTACCGACCCGGCGCGCATATCTGGCTCGGGGATGTCTTCAAGACCTGCAGTGTCCGGTTTGTGCGGTTCGACAGTAATGGCCTTCATCTGATTCCCTTCTTCCGCGTTACGATCCTTGTGGTCGGCATCATGCGTGGCTTAGTCACAGTGCACGCACCTGGAAAACGTGGCATTGCCATGGCGCGAGATCGACATACAGACCGCTATCGCGCATCTCGTTCCCGTCTCGGTCGTAGGTGGCGCCTGACAGCCCATCGTCGAAACGCCAAGTTGCGGTTCTCAGCTCGTCGTACGGCAGTTGGACCCGTGCCTGGGCGGCAGTGTGCCCGAAATTTACGATAACGAGCGCGCGCTCATCGTTCTTGACCCAGCTCCAGGCGAGGATGTTCTGGCAGCTCTGATTGTCGGGCCACCCGGAGCGGTCGCAGGCGCGCCACTCGCCGTTGCGGAAGAGATCGCCGTTGGTCGCTTGAAGCAGGCGGCCATAGAAGGCTGCAAGATCATCATCGACCGGCTCTGACGGGCGGCGGCCGAGGAAGACCGGCAGCCTCACCTGCCATCCTTCGAACTGTCCCTCGTGCAGGAGTCGAGCCCCGGGGAGTGTGAGAATGGCCACTGCCGCCGCGCGACCCTTCCCGTTCCGAAACGCGGCCGCGGCCCTTGGTTCGTCGTGGTTTTCGATGAACCGTACCATGCCCTCCTGGTAGCGAAGGTCGGCCAGGAGATGCAGCCGAACGTTCTCGGCGGGTCCGTGCTCCATCCGATCGTAAAGTTTCTTGTCGTAACAGAAGTCGAAGCCCTGCTGCTGCAGTTCCCACTCCAGGTCCCAATACGCCTCGGCGATGAACCTGAACTCCGGATACCTGCTTTTGATCGCTGGGATTATCGTGGTCCAGTAATCGTTCACTGGCTTGGGTCCTGGGCGGCTACCCCACGTGCGCTCGAAGATGGTGTTCAGCACGAGCATGGCCATGTCGCACCGGACGCCGTCGCACTGGTCGGCGATGTCCGAGAGCGTCTCGATCACCGCCTGCCGGAGCCCGGGCTGGAAGGCGTTGAGTTGGAGTACATCCGGCCACGCCGGGAAATACGGGTCCCTGCCGCAGGCGAACACCTTGCCCCCCACCTTCATGAAAGACGCCGGGTCGTTGCGCGCGTCATCAGAGCTCCCCTGAACGAAGTATTCAGGATGGCTGCTGACCCATGGGTGGTCCGGCGCCACGTGGTTGGGAACGAAGTCGAGGATCAGCCGCAGCCCGCGGTGACTGAGGTGGCGCCGCGCCGTTGCGAGTCCCACCGGTCCGCCGAGATGCTCGTCGACGACGTAATTGCGTACGCAGTAGGGCGAACCGACATTGTCTTGCGGCAAAAAATCGGAAAGGGCCCTCCTGAAATCTCCAAGAAGCCCTTCGTTCCGCATGGAGACGTCAATCCCTGCAGGGCTTCGCTCCCACACGCCCATGAACCAGATGGCGTCGAAGCCCTGAGAGGCGATCGCGTCCCACTCCTCTTCCGGGACCGTGGCGAGCTCCACGCGTCTCTTGTGCCTGCGGCTCAGATCATTCAGCCACGCCCATGTATTCACCTCATAGATGACGGGGTGCTTGGACCACGCTCTCATGTCGTCTCCACCGGTGCTCTGAGTACGGGGCGCTGCTTTGTGCTGGTTCGGGCGCGCTCGGCGAACACGGCCTGCTTGCCCACGTCCAGTACTTGCTTGGCATCCACGGATCCGTAGAGCTCGATAAGCGTGGCGACGAGCCCCGTCCAACCGGTCTGGTGACTGGCGCCCAACCCGGCGCCGTTGTCACCGTGGAAGTACTCGTGGAAGAGGATGTAGTCGCGCCAGTGCGGATCGGTCTGGAACTTTTCGATACCGCCGTAGACCGGACGCCGGCCGTGTTCGTCGCGAGTAAAGGTCCCGATGAGCCGGTCGGAAATTTCCTTACTCACCTCGAAGAGGTTCATCAGCCTGCCCGAACCGGTGGGGCATTCGATCTTGAAGGTGTCGCCGTAGTACAGGTAGAAGTTCTGGAGCGCCCGGATGATGAGCGCGTTCACTGGCATCCAGACCGGGCCTCGCCAGTTGGAGTTGCCTCCGAACATGCCGGTGTCGGACTCGGCCGGCAGGTAGTCCACGCGGTGCCCCTGGCCTTTGGCAAAGAAGACATACGGGTGCTGCTCGTGGAACTTCGAGATCGAGCGGATGCCGTGGGGCCCCAGGAACTCGTTTTCGTCGAGCATCTTCGTGAGAATCCGGCGGAGCCGCTCCGGGTTGACCAGCGCCAACAGCCCTCGCTCAGCCACACCGTAATGACCCGGACCGGTCGGGTGCATCGTCGTCAACAGTTCGGGGCTCCGGCGCAACCGCTCCTGGACGTAACCCATCGCACTCGGCACGCGCTCCCGCTGCTCCTTTTCGATCACGGTGGTGGCGCACAAAGGAAGGAGTCCCACCAGGGATCGCACCTTGAGCCGCTGGGCGCTGCCATCGGGAAGGCGCAGGACGTCGTAGTAGAAGCCGTCCTCCTCATCCCACATGCCGCCCTCGCCCGAGCGGTTCATGGCGGCGGCGATGTACGTGAAGTGCTCGATAAACTTGAACACCATGCTTTCGTAGGTGCGGTCGTGAACGGCGAGTTCGACCGCAAACTCCAGCATGTTCTGGCTGAAGAGGGCCATCCACGCCGTTCCGTCCGCCTGCTCGAGGTGGCCGCCGGTGGGAAGTGGGGCGCTGCGATCGAAGACACCGATGTTGTCCAGTCCGAGGAAGCCGCCCTCGAACACGTTCTTTCCGAAGCGGTCCTTGCGGTTGACCCACCACGTGAAGTTCAGCACGAGCTTGTTGAAGATCGCCTTCAGGAAATCGACGTCTTTCTCACCACGCCGGGTCTGCTCAGAGCGATAAAGGAACAGGCTCGCAAAGGCGTGGACCGGGGGGTTCACGTCGCTGAAGTTCCACTCATAGGCGGGCATCTGCCCGTTTGGGTGCTGGTAGGAATTGAAAAGCATCAGCTCCATCTGCTGCTTGGCGAAATCGGGGTCCACGATCGACAGCGGGAGTGTGTGGAAGGCCAGATCCCAGGCCGCGTACCAGGGGTACTCCCACTTGTCGGGCATGGAGATGATGTCCTGGTTCAGCATGTGAAACCACTCCGAGTTCCGGGCGTCGCGATAGCCGTGATGGAGTGGGTTGGAGTTGTGCTCGTCGAGCCAGTTGTCGCCGTCGAAAAAGAAGAACTGTTTGCTCCACAGCATGCCGGCGATGGCCTGGCGCATGACGTTGGCCGCATCCTTACTCACGGATGGCGGAGTGACCGACTCGTAGAATTCGTCGGCCTCACGACGCCTGGCGGCGAAGACATCGTCGAACGACTTTCCGAAGAGCGGGCTCTTCTGGTTCAGAGACGCGCTCGAGAGGCGCACGCGAATCACCTCGGATTGACCGGCGCCGACCGTGACCTTGTAATGTGCCGCGACCTTCGTACCCTGCCTGCCGGGGTTCACGGCATCCTGCCTGCCGCCGACGACGCAGTCGTTGATGCCGTCCTTCACGTACGCGCTCTCATTCTTCTGCCCCGGAAAGAGTCGCTCGTGGTTGGTCTCGTTCTCAGTGAACAGCAGCGGCGCGTTGCCGTCGCAGGCAAAGACGAAATCACCGAGTGCGGGATGCGTTGCCATCACCGCACTCGCGCCTCCCCGCGCCTCGACCTGCCGGAGAGTGGGTTTCTGCGCGGCCCGGTTGGACGCGGCAATCCACGGCGACCAGTCGTTCCGGAACCACAACGTCGGCAGGAGGTGCAGTTCGGCGGCTTCCGGTCCCCGGTTGGCGGCTGTGATTGTGATGAGGATGTCCTCGGCGCCGCCCTTGGCGTACTCCACGAAGACGTCGAAGTATCGGTCGTCATTGAAGACGCCGGTGTCGAGCAATTCGTACTCGAAGTCTTTTCGGGACCGCTGGCGATTGGTCTCCACCAAATCGCCGTAGGGAAACGCCGTCTGGGGATACTTGTACAGGTTACTTCATGTACGAATGGGTCGGCGTGCTGTCGATGTAGAAGTAGTATTCCTTCACATCCTCGCCGTGATTCCCCTCGCTGTTGGTCAATCCGAAGAGGCGCTCCTTGAGGATCGAATCCTTGCCGTTCCACAAGGCCAGCGCAAAGCAGAGGCGCTGCTGGTCGTCAGAGATGCCGGCCAGCCCGTCTTCGCCCCAGCGGTAAGCGCGCGAGCGCGCATGATCGTGGGTGAAGAAATTCCAGGCGTCGCCGTTGTCGCTGTAGTCCTCGCGGACCGTTCCCCATTGGCGCTCGCTGACGTAAGGGCCCCATTTCTTCCAATCGACTTTGCGCTCACGAGCTTCATCAAGTCTGGTGTGTTCAGTCGTTTTCATTTGTCCTCGTCTCAATTTCTTTGCAGCATGTTTCGCCTGAAGCTCATGGGGATAGAAACGATAGGCACTATGAACAAAATCTCGAGGCTTGGATACTGCCCTTTGGGGTAGGTGCTCGGTGAGCGCATTGGAAAACTTGGGGCTGACGGTTCATGCTACGATTCGACGGTCCGCAATCAGAGCATCAGGTCATCCCATGCACGTAGAATTCCTCGGCATTCCACGCGAACGCGCCGGTCTCTCCGAAGTCCAGATCGAAGCCGCGACGCTCGGGCAGTTGCTGGGGATGCTGGCCGAGCGCTTTCCGTTGTTCGGCGATCTCATGACAGCCCGCGGGCTGCACCCTTCGGTCTCTGCCAATCTCAACGGCGAGCGCTTCGTCAGCGATCTGGCGACCGCGCTCACCGACGACGATCACCTGCTGATTCTGTCCGCCGACGTCGGCGGCTGAGTGATGTTCGGTTATCACGGCTCCTACCTCCGCATCGACGTCACGACGCCAGGTCCATCGGTCGCGCGTGTCCCGCTCGGCGAGGATGTCCTCCGGCAATTTCTCGGAGGCAGCGGCCTCGGCGCGCGGCTGCTGCTCGACGAAGGCGGCGCCACCGCGGACCCGCTCGCGCCTGCCGCCCCGCTCATCTTCGCCTTCAGTCCACTGGTCGGCAGCCCGCTCACCACCTCCGCCAAGTTTGCCGTCGTCAGCAAGAGTCCGCTGACCAATCGCTTCAACGATTCACTGGCCAGCAGCGGTTTCGCGGTGGCAGGCAAGCGCACCGGCGCCGACGCCATCGCTATCGTCGGCAGGGCGATCGAGTTGTCCGTCCTCGTCATCGACGATGGCGCTGTGCGGCTTGAACCGGCAGGCGACGTGCACGGCATGACATGCGAGGCCACGGAGTCGACGCTGCGGGCGCGGCTGGGGGCGGACTATTGCATCGCCTCGATTGGACCGGGTGGCGAGCATGCCGTGCGCTTTGCAACGATTTCGCACGATGGACGTCATGCCGGCCGTGGCGGCAGCGGTGCGGTTCTGGGCAGCAAGAACATCAAGGCAATCGCTGTCAGAGGTAGCCATCGGGTCGAGTGGGCGCATCCGCGAGAACTGACCGAGCTCAGCCGTGACTTGTCGCAGCGATCATTCGGCCCGGCCACCGCGAAGTACCGTGAGCTCGGGACGGCGACGAACATGCTGACGTTCAACCGCTTTGGGACGCTGCCGACGCGGAACTTTCAACAAGGCACGTTCGAGCAGGCCGCAAACCTCTCGACCGACGAACTGAGCGTCGCGCACGCACGGACGCGCTCGAGCTGCGTGGCTTGCACGATCGGCTGCGAGCACATCTACGCAACCGGACAGGGCGGCGTGCGCATCGAGTACGAGAGCCTGTTTGCGCTCGGTTCCCTCTGCGGGGTCGGCGACGCCGGGGCTGTGCTCGCGGCGTCAAAGCGCTGCGACGAGTTGGGCATCGACACGATCAGCACCGGCGGCACGATCGCATTCGCGATGGAATGCGCTGAGCGCGACTGGCTCGATGCGCCCTGGCTGCGGTTCGGCAGCGGGGAGGCCCTGCTGCGGGCCATCGAGCTGATCGGACGGCGCGAAGGACTCGGCGATCTGCTGGCCGAGGGCAGCCGCCGCGCCGCGGAGGCGATCGGCCACGGCAGCATCGCCTTTGCGCCGCAGGTCAAGGGCCTCGAGATCCCGGGGTACGAGCCGCGTGGGTTGCAGACGATGGCCCTCGGGTTTGCAGTCGGCGCGCGCGGCGCCGATCACAATCGCAGCGGCGCCTATGAGGTCGACTTCTCGAACAAGGTCGATCGGCGCAACGCCACGCTGGACTCGGTGCACCACGCCATCGAGACCGAGGACAAGGCCGCCCTGATGGACTCGCTAATCCTCTGCAAGTTCCTCCGCGGGGTATTCGAGGATTTCCAGGCCGAGGCCGCGGACATGCTTCGGCGGGTGACCGGTTGGGACGTCAGTGCAGGCGAGTTGCGCGAGACGGCACGACGCATCGTCTCGGCCAAGCGTCAGTTCAACGTGCTCGCCGGCTGGACGTCCGAGGAAGATACGCTGCCAGACCGCTTCCTCGACACGCCGCTCCCTGGCGATTCTTCGTCGCTACTGAGCCGGAGCCGCCTCCGCGCGCTCGTCGCCGAGTACCATCGTCAGCGCGGCTGGGCCAGCGACAGTGCCTCCAGATAGTCCTCGCGCGTATTGAGATTGCGCAAGGTCAGCAGATCGGGATCGACGGCGGTCATCTCGGCTGGCTGTACTTTGCGCGTGCGCACCGCATCAAACAGGAAGACCGGTCGAAGACGATCGTGTGCCAGCAGGTCCTCCACCAACGGCAGGACCGCTGGCAGATAGACCGCAGACAGCGGATGCGGGAAGCCGTCGATTTCCATGACGGCGATATCGTGGCCTTCGGCGAGCTCGAACATCCGCGTCACGAAGCCGGGCACGAGCAGGGGGACGTCGCAACTCGTGACGTAGGCGGCCGCAACGCGGTCAGGCAGTGCCTTGAGACCAGCGCGCAATCCTTCGAGCGGGCCGCGGCCTTCGCGCTCATCGCGTGTGACGATCACCCCGGGCGGCAGCGCTGGCAGTTCCTGATCGGCCGCCGCCACGACGACTAGCGGCGCGGCCACGGTCCCCAGCAAGCGGGCGACGCGCTCCAGCATGGTTTCGGGCCCGAACGGGAGCAACGCCTTCGACGCGCCCATGCGCGTCGACTTGCCGCCGCAGAGCACGATACCGCCCTTCATCACGGCGTGTCCGCCGTCAGCCGGATCCGCATGCCCAGGCGTTCGAGCGCCTGATCTGTCGACGGCTCGCGCAGCAGTGCGGCGAATGCCGCAACGGCCGGCCTTCCGCGCCTGGCCTTCGGCACGACGAAATCGTACTCCTCGTGCTGCACCGGCAGGAAGCCAAGGCCGGCGCCTCGCGCGATCGTGTCGAGCGTCAAGCCCCAGTCAGCACGGCCCTGCACCACGGCGGCGGCGACGGCGTTGTGGTTGCGCGGTTGCATGGCATAGCCCGCGGGCTTCGCGCCCGCGAGCAGCCGGTCGATCAGCGCACGAGTGCCGCTTCCCTTGTTACGATTGACCATCACGCACGCCGGGTCCGCGATTGCCTTGGCGATCGCCGCCTCGACGTCGCCGCCCTCAAAACGCGCGTCGCCATGGCGGAAGGCTATGCCCTGTAGCCGGCCGTAGCCGGGGATGAGATCGAGCGCGCGCGTCAGGAAAGGCCGGTTGTACTTGCCGGTCGCCACGTCGAGCAGGTGCATCCCGGCGATGTCGCACTCGCCGCGCTTCGCCGCGTCGAGCCCCGCCGTGCTGCCGACGGCGAGAAATTTCGAGCGAACACCGCGGCGTTGCAGCTCGCCTAGCAGGTAGTCGAGACCGACGCAGTGGCTACCGATGACGACGACATCGGCCAGCTGGAGCTCCCGCCCGAGCAGCTGCACGTCGATGACCGCGCCCGCCTCGACAATCTCCTGGTGCCGATCGATCGTGGCAAAGCCGTCGGCGCGGCTGAAGGTCGTCACGCTGCCAGACCCCTGACCCATCGGGTACGCAGCCAGCGCCGGCCCCGGCTCGCCGTCGGACGATCTCTCGACCAGCCCGACGAGGAGGTACTCGGTCCGTCCGATCTCGCTGTTCACCTTCACGGCGAGCCGCGCTCGTACTACGGGTCTGGAGTCGGCACCGCGGCCTGCCAGCAGGCGCAAGACGGGCGCCACGAATTCGTGGAACGTGAAGATAGCCGATGTCGGAAAGCCAGGCAGTACGACGACGGGTCGCCGGCCCGTCGCGGCAAGGCAGATCGGCTTGCCCGGTTTGAGCGCGACGCCGTGCGCCACGATCCCCGGGTCCGTCAGCTCGGCGACGACACGATAGGACGCGTCGCCTGCGCCCTTACTGGTGCCGCCGGAGAGCAACACGGCGTCGGCGCCGGCCAGTGCCTTATGCAGTGCAGCTCGCAGCGCTTCGGCGTCGTCTTGGATGATGCCGAGACGAATGGGCTGGCATCCGAGCTCGCGCACCGCGTCCGCGAGCACCTGCGCATTGGAGTCGTACACGCGGGCGGGCTGCATCGGCTCGCCCGGTGCAATGATCTCGTTCCCGGTGGAGACAAGGGCGACGATCGGCCTGCGCCAGACCTCGACCGTGGTGACGCCGACGGCCGCCAGGACGCCGGTGTCCCGGCTGGTGAGCAGCTCGCCTTGGCGCAGCACGGTTTCCCCGGCGGTGATGTCGGTGCCCGCGAACGAGATGCCGCTGCCGGCCGTGATCGCCCGTCTGATGCGCAGCTCGTTGTCTCCCACGTCGGCGTGTTCGACCATTACCACGGCATCCGCGCCGCGTGGCACCATCCCGCCCGTGGCGATGACGACGGCGTGGCCAGAGCGGACGATGGTCGCGGGTACGACGCCGGCGTGAATCGTTTCATCAGCCAGACACACGCGGCGAGGAGCTTCTTCGGATGCGCCGAACGTGTCTTCGGCGACGACGGCGTAACCATCGACGTTCGCCCGGTCGAACGACGGAACGTCGACGGGCGACGCGACGTCGGTGGCCATCACGCGACCCAGTGCTTGGTCGAGCGTGACGCGCTCGATTCCTCTTGGTGTCAGGTCGAGGGCGGCACGGAAGCGGCGCTCGGCTTCGTCGCGGTCGAGCACCTGGAGGAACTGCTCCTGCTCACGCATACCGCCACACCTCCACCTCGACGCCTGCGGCGAAGCCCTCGCTGTCGTCGCCGACGACGACGAAGCCATCGGCCCGCGTCGTCGACGAGAGGAGCGATGCGCCGCCGACCGACAGCGGTTCGACCAGGCCGTCCGCGATCAGGACACGCACGTAGTCGAGACGGCCGATCGGGGAACTGATCTTCCGCTGCAGTCGTCCGCAGACTGAGTGGTATGGCCATGGCCGCGGCCGCCCGCCGAGCGCTCGAATCGCGCGGCCCGCGAAAAAGTCGTACGCGCACAGGCTCGACACGGGATTGCCTGGCAACAGAAAGACCAGCTTCGTGCCAAGGCGGCCAAGGCCGGTGGGACTGCTCGGGCGCATCGCGATACCGTGGATGGCGAGCTCGCCGTGCCTGGCGAGCAGCATCGGCGCCATGTCCTCGATGCCGACGCTCGACCCGCCGGAGACGATCACGATGTCCGCCTCGGCGTGGAGTTCCTCGAGAATCGCGTCGTGCTCATCGGGGACGAGGCCCGAAAAGTTGACGATGCCCCCGTCGCGTTCGACGAGCGCGGACAGCATGGGACCGTTAGCGTCGGCGATGCGCACGCCCGACGGCGGTGAGCCCGAGGGCAGCAGCTCGTTGCCGGTGATGATCAGCCGAACCCGCGGCCGGCGCACGACCATCGCTTCGCCCATGCCGATCGAACTGAGCACGCCGAGGTCCTGAGGCCGCAGGGAGCGGCCGGCGGCGAGGACGGTCGTGCCGGAAACGATGTCTTCGCCGCGCCGCCCGACGTGCTTACCCGGAGAGACGCTGGCGATCGCGCTGACGTGGTCTGGTAGTCCATCGCCATCGGTGGCAACGAGCTCCGCCGGAAGCACGGCGTCGCAGCCAGCGGGGATGGGCGCGCCGGTCATGATGCGCACCGCCTCACCGGTCGCAATTGTCCCGTCGAATCGCCGGCCCGGCAGAGCATCGCCGATCACGGTCAGCGGCAATCGTACATAAGCTGACGCGCCGTCGGTGCTCTCTGCCACCACGGCATAGCCGTCCATCGTCGCGCGATCGAAGCCCGGTACGTTGACGTCGCTAATGACGGCCGCGGAGAGCACGCGGCCCCAGGCGCGAGTCAGCGGCACGCGCTCGGCGTCGAGTGTGTACAACTGCGCGTCGAGCCAGGACACGGCCTGCGTCACAGTATGTCGGTGGGCGAACCCACGCATGCGGACGTCATACGTCATACGAGGACGTAAGCGTCGCGTGCATTTGTTCCTCAGAAGACTTGCTCACGCTCATCGCCGTCGGCGCACTTATCCGCCGGCTGCCGGCGCGATCTTCACGGCGCAAACCTTGTACTCCGGTATCTTCGCCACGGGATCGAGGGCGAAGATCGTCACGTTGTTGACGTTCTGATCCCCCGGAAAATGGAAGGTGGCGAAGATGATTCCCGGCGACACCCGGTCGCTCAGCAGAACCTGTGCGGTCATCTCGCCGCGCCGCGACGTGACGGTCACATGCCCGCTGCCGTTGAGGCCGATCTTCAGCGCATCCTCGGGATGAATCTCCACGAGGGGTTCTGGATAGACTGCGAGCAGGCCCTTGGCGCGCCGCGTCATCTCGCCGCCGTGCCAGTGGTAGAGCACGCGCCCCGTCGTCAGCAGGATTGGATATTCCGCATCAGGCAGTTCCGCCGGCGGCACATCGTCGATCGCATGAAATTTGCCCTTGCCACGTGTGAACGCCCCGATGTGCAGGATCGGCGTGCCGGGATGGTCCGGCCCTTTCACCGGCCAGTGCAGTTGCTCACCCCGGTCCAGCCGGCGGAAACTGACGCCCGCATACGACGGCGTGAGCGCGGCGATCTCGTCCATGATCTCGGTCGGTGAGGCATACACCCATCCCGCGTGGGGCCCGGCGGCTCGCCGGCCCTCGATCGACAGCATCCTCTTCGCCACAGCCGAAAACGCCTGCCAGTCGGGCAGGGCCTGTCCTACCGGGTTGAATGCCGCGTGCACGCGTTGAATACGCCGTTCGGTGTTGGTGAAGGTGCCGTCCTTCTCGATGAACGAGGCTGCAGGAAACAGGACATCGGCATACGCCGCCGTATCCGACGGGAAGATTTCCTGTACCACAGTGAATTCGCAGGCCGCGAAGCATTCGTGCACATCATTCAGGTCAGGGTCCGTCAACAAGGGATCCTCGCCGATGATGTACATGGCGCGCATCTTTCCGCCTCGAATCTCGTGAACCATCTCCGTGCTGGTCATACCCGGCGCACCGCCAAAGAGCGGAGCGCTCTCGCCCTCGCCGTCGAGCCGCCACGCCGCCGCAAACTTCTCGCGGACCACTGGGTCGATCACGTTCTGGTAGCCGGGGAACACATTCGGCAGCGCGCCCATGTCGCAGGCACCCTGCACGTTGTTCTGGCCGCGCAGTGGATTCACCCCCCCGCCGGGGATGCCCATGTTGCCGAGGAGCATCTGCAGATTGCCCAGAGAGAGCACGTTGGACACGCCCGTAGTGTGCTGGGTGATGCCCATCGACCAAATCACCGCCATCGGCTTGTTCAACCCGAGCAACTCCGCCGCTTGGGTCAGGTCTTCGACCGAAACCCCCGTCGTCCGTGCGACCGACTCCGGCGTGTAGGCCGCGATAGTCGCCTTGAAGTCCTCGAAACCCTCGCAACGACCGTCGATGAACGCCTGGTCCTGCCAGCCGTTCTTCAGGATGATGTGCATCAGGCCATTGATCAGGGCGACATCCGTGCCGGGCCGATGCCGCACGTGCAGCGTGGCGAACTCGGTGATGTCAATCCGGCGCGGGTCGGCCACCACCAGCTTGACGCCGCGCTTGAGGACAGCCTGACGGATACGTGCCCCGAACACCGGGTGCTGCTCGGTGGTGTTGGACCCAATGATCAGAATGGCCTGGGCTTCGCCGCAAATGTCATCGAAGGTGTTGCTCATGGCGCCGGAGCCGTAGCTCATCGCGAGGCCGGCGACGGTCGAGGCATGGCAAAGGCGGGCGCAGTGGTCCACGTTGTGTGTACCGATCACCTGACGCGCGAACTTTTGCGCGAGGTAGTTTTCCTCGTTCGTGCACTTCGCGGATGACAGCAATCCGATCGCATCGGCGCCGGACTCGCGCTTGATGCGCACCAGTGTCTCTGCGACCAGGTCGAGCGCCGTCTCCCACTCGGTCTCGACCCAGTCGCCGCGGCCCTCCGGGCGGGGCGTGCCCTCGAGCAAGTACCTCCGTACTCGCGGCATCTTCAGACGATCCGGATGGTGGACGAAGTCGTAGCCGTAGCGCCCCTTCACACACAGCTCCATCGCGTTCACGGCGGCGTTCGGATTGGATACGACACGGATAATCTCGCCGCCCTTGATGTGCATATCGAACCGGCAGCCCACCCCGCAGTAACCGCAGGTGGTTGTGACGACCTTGTCGGGCTTCCCCAGCCCGACCGACATCTTGTTGTCAAGGGCGCCCGTGGGGCAGTGGGCCACGCAGGCTCCACACGATTCACACCGCGCATCGAGCATGGTCGTGCCCGTGCCCGGCACGATTTGCCGATCGCGGCCGCGGCCGGCCAGCCCCAACACGAACCGGCCCTGTACTTCTTCGCATGCGCGCACACAGCGCGTGCACTGTATGCATTTGTTCATGTCCATCCAGACGAAGGGGTTGGGATCGCTGTTTATCGGATAGCGCGGTGCGGTCTGCGGCAGGGGCAGGCCAGAGCGACGCACCCAGTACATGAACTCGGTCTCGGGATCGTCGGGGTTATAGCCCGCGTCGTGGTAGTCCTGAAGCAGCAGTCCGAGAACCTGGAGCCGGGTCTCCTTGATCGCGGGTGTCTCGCTCCGCACCACCATGCCTTCGACCGCCGGCAGCGTGCATGAGGCGATCTCTCCGCGCCGGCCCTCGACTTCGACGCCGCACAAGCGGCACGAGCCTTCGGGCACCAGGCTGCGATGATGACAGATGGACGGAATCGGAATGCCCGCATCGGTCGCGGCATCGATCACCGTCTGACCGGCCTCGGCCTCGATAATCTGGCCGTTGAGCGTGAATTTGATCTTCATCTGTCAGCTCCCCGTCTGCTTCGGAACTCGGCGGCAAAGTGGGTCAAGGCCGAGGTCATGGGAATTTCAGTGGACTGCCCGAGGCCGCAGAACGACGCGGTTTTCAACACGTCGGCCAACTTTTCCAGCAACGGCACATCGTCGGCACGACCGACGCCCGCAACGAGCCGATCGAGCACGACGCGGGCCTCGTAGGTTCCGATACGACATGACGTGCACTTACCGCACGACTCCACTTCAAAGAAGTGCATCAACTCGCGCAGGACCGCGACCGGAGAGACGGTCTGATCGCAGACCATGAACGCCCCCGCGCCGAGCGACACTCCCTGCGACCAGGACTTTTGATGTATCGGAATGTCGAGCAACGAAGGCGGTACCAGGGTGCCCGCCGCCCCGCCGGTCAACGCGAAGTTGAAGGTCGAACCGTTCCTCATTCCACCGCCGAACTCGTCGATGACTTGCCGCAGGGTCAGGCCGAGCGGCGCCTCGAACAGGCCGGGGTTTTTCACGTGGCCGGTTACCTGGTACAGCTTCGTGCCGGTTGCGGTCTCACTCCCGAGCGCGCGATACCAGTCGGCGCCATTGAGCGCGATGGCCGGCACCGATGCGAGCGTCTCGACGTTGTTGACGACCGTCGGTTTTCCGCGAAAACCGTAGGTCGTCGGGAAAGGCGGGCGCAGGCGCGGCTCACCGCGCTTGCCCTCCAGTGATTCCAGCAGTGCCGTCTCCTCGCCGCAGATGTAAGCACCTGCGCCGCGGTGGACGTGGATGCGGAACGAGAACGTCGAGCCCTGGATGTGCTCCCCGAGCCAGTTGCGCGCCTCGGCCTGCTGCACGGCCCGCTCCAGACGCTCGGCCTGCGGTATGTATTCACCGCGAATGTAGATGTATCCCTCGTCGGCGCCGACGGCGTGGCCGGCGATCGCCATGCCCTCGAGCAGCTGGTGCGGGTTGGTGTCCATGAGAACGCGATCCTTGAACACCAGCGGCTCCGACTCGTCCGCATTGCAGATGATGTATTTTTGGGTCGCCGCTTCCTGCTGCACCGCCCGCCATTTGGTCCCGGTGGGGAAGCCCGCGCCACCTCGGCCGGTCAATCCCGCAGTTGCGAGCTCATCGATGATCGCCCCGGGCGCTGCCGCCAGCACTTTCTGCAGGCCACGATAAGCGCCGAACTGGAGCGCCGAATCGATGGAGTCCGGATCGCGCTCGTCGGCGTGGGCGAGCAGGACACGCTTCTCACCCGGGAGCGGGCGAGCGTACCGGTTCACTTCGGTCCGTGCACTGCCTGGCGCTGCCGGTACGGTCGACCCGCTCATGGGACCACACTGAGCGCCGTCGACCAGCGCCGCCGGCGCGTGATCGCATAGCCCCAGACAACTGTTGCGTTCGATCCGCCACTTGCCGCCGAGTGCATGCGACAGATCGTCGTGGACGCGCGCCGCACCCTTCAACCAGCATACTGGCCCGTCGCAAACCCGGATGACGCCGCCAGGCCGGGGTGGGACGTCGAACATCGAATAGAAGGTGGCCACGCCGTAGGCCCGCTCGACGGGAATGCCGAGGGTGCGCGCCGCATCGGAGATCGCGTCGCGCGTAATGCCACCATGGCGCGACTGCACAGCCTGCAGAATGGAGATGAGAGCTTCGGGATCGTTGCCATGATCGGCCGCAAGCGCCACGATCTCCGCACTGGGCTGATTCGGTTGCGCCTTCCTTCTCTTGGGTCGCATGTCGGTGCTCATAGCTTCTCCTTAACGGGCTGCACGTCTCATCCTGCTACTTCGCTCGGGGGCCAACCTATTTTTTTTCTGCAGGTGGCGGAGCTCCGGGCAAGAGGTACCTGAAGTTCAAGAACACCATATTCACGTGGGCGCTGTCGGGCTGGCCAGGCGCCGCATACCACGGATTGCGAACCAGGTAGGAGTACTGCACTCCCCACTGCAGCCCGCCGTAACTCGGATCGCGCGCAATCGTCTGTGAGAACCCGAGTGTCTCTTGCTGTATCGAGCGATTGTGGTTCGACGGCGATCCGGTGTAACCGAAGCCGACCGGCGCTCCGTCGGCTGGATCGATGGCGACGTTCTGATCGAAAGAGGCCCGGCCGTAGTAGCCGTAAATTGCCAGATTCGGCGTGGCCTGATACTCCAGCCCGCCAAGGGTCGAGGTCGAGTGCACAAGCGACGGGCTCCCATCGCCCCGGATGATCACGTCCGGCCCCAGGCCGAAGATGTATCGGCCCGCACCCGCGCTGAAGAACGTGTTCGCGGCCACACGCAGGTTCTTGACCACTTCGATATTGACGTTGACCGACCCGCCGCCGCCGGCTGCATCATGGTGCTGGCTGGTGAGCGGGTTGAAGAACGCAAACCGCGTCAGAACGCCGCCCACTTCAAGGTGCAGAAACCGGTTCCCCACTTGGGGATCGAAGGCGATCTTTCCCACGATATCTTGATGCGGGTTGGGCGTGGCGTAGTTGCCCGAGCCGGTATTCAATTGGGGACCGTACGACGAGGCGAGGTCCTTCGGCAGGGTGACCGCCCCGGAGCCGCTCGCCCCACCAGCGTATTGTTCTGAAGCTTCGAAAGACACGCCAAAGTGCACCGTCTCGTTGGGATGATAGATGAAACGGACTTGCGGGCTGCGGGTCCAGGTCAACCCCACGTGCAGGTTTGGATCAATGACCTGCGTTACGAACAAGTCACCAGGCAACGGGGAGAGGCCTCTCCGATTCGGCGTCATCAGGCTCCACGACTGCCCGGCCAGGAATTCGAACTTGTCCTTCCGCAGGTCGACCCAAAAGAGCCGGAGCCGCAGCGTGTCGCTGTTCGCCGAGACCGCGACGTTGCCAGGCACGATCCCCAGGAAATCAGTCTCAAGGTAGCCAAGCATCGTCGCCGCCTTCATCTTCGTGTCGAACCGCAGGCCGATCCGCGAGTTCTGGGCGCCGAGCTGATGTTCGTGGAGGTTGCCATTTACCGTATTGCTGAACGGGACGGCGCCGAAGTTCGTGGCGATTCCGCTGGCCATGTTCGCGTCGCGGCTCACGGCGGTGAAGTCCATGAACCCGATTGGGGTGATATCAACCGTCCCGATCCTGAATCGCAGCCCCGCAGGCTTCGGCGCATCCACGGTCGCCTCCTGGCTGCTGCCTGGCGGAGGCGCATTGGGTGTCGACGCGATCTCGAGATCGGACGCCGACGCAGCAACAGGTTGGGGCGGCGTTGCCAGCAATTTACGGAGTTGATCGATCTGAGCCTGCTGCGCCGCCAGTTGCGCCTCGAGCAGATCGATTTTCGCGCGATCCGCCGCGTCGTCTCGGGAGGCTGGCGGCTGCTGTTGCTGCGCACGCAGGCTTATCGGGGTTGCCAGCACGACACACGCGGCCAGGGCCGCGACAAATCTCATCATGTTCATTCCTTCGATTCCATGACGCCGCCTCACCTGGCCGCGGCTTCTTCCCGTACGGCGAACCGCGCGATGGCCACGCCTGCACCCAGCCCGATAGCGATGGCCAGGGTTCCGGTACTGGCTTTGCCGGCGTTGGCGCTCAACGAGACGGAGGCAGCGCTGAGCGCCTCTCCCGTCAAGGATGAGACTCTCATCAGATCTAAAAGCATATTGAGTATGGCGACGGTGGAAGCGATGGGGAGGACCGCGGAAACCAGCACGACGGGGGAGATTGTCTGGCGCCGGACGATGACCATAGCCAGCAGGGCCACCACGGCAGCGGCCACCGCGGTCGCCCAGTTCTGACTCAAACCCCCACGGATGGAGAGGTCACGAACACAACGTCCCATGAATCCACACACAAAACAGGAAACCAGGGCTCGCGCCGGCGCGGTTAGTATCACGCCAAACCCTGAGGCGAAGAGACCCGCCCACAGACTGTTCGTCAGAATCGTCAATAGGGACAACGCATACTCCTTTCGGCGGTGGCTACAGGATGGCGGTGTAAGCGAGCGCAATGGCGATCGCCAGGACCAGGAACAAGTACCCGGCGTTGGCTATCCGCGCGAGTCCCACGAATAGAAATTTGTGCGATAGCACGTCCACGAAGCCGTTGATCAACGGGATCCCCGGGACCAGGTAGACGACCGATGCGATCAGTGTGACCGGCACCACCTGGCTGAATCCTGCGCGCAGCGCCACACTGGCCAAACACGCCGACAGCAGACCACAAAAGAGCGTCACGTTTACGGCTGCCAACTTCCTGGCCTGCAGTTCAGAACGCAGGCTCTGTCCGATACCTGCCACCACAAAGGCAACTCCGAGACTTCCCCAGTCTCCTCCGGCGAACCGCGAAAATGCGCCCGCAAGGCAGGCCGCCGCCACCGTTGCCATCCAGCGGTTGTAAGGGGCTGGCAACTCCTTGATGCGCGTGATCTCGGCCTGAAGGCCTGCGGCGGCAACGTCTCCGTTGGCCGCCCGATTGCCAAGAACCGCAACTTCGGAGGCGCGCGTCAGGTTCACGCCGATGGGTCCGAGCGGCCGTACGACCGTGGACAACCGGCCTTCTTCGGCACTGGTTGCCACGATGAAATCGAGCCGCCAGGCCGCAGCCACGCCCTCCTTCTTGTACCCCCTCAGGATATTGGTAAAGGTCCGGTCCGCCGCGACGGTTGATCCGCCGCTCTGCATGACGATCGCTGCCGCCTCCAACGCCATCTCAACAGGTTGCACGTCCCCTCCCCTCGTGGCCTCCGGGCGCCTCACCGGCGTCTCCTCTACTTCTTTTTGTGCTCGGCGGCATGTTTCGCCTGAAGCTCGGCCATGCGCTCGCGGACGACTGGGCGCAGATCTTCGCCGTAGCCCGTCATGGCTCCGCCATCGATGTCAATCACTTGGCCCGTCACCCACTCGGCGGCGTCGCTGGCAAAATAGGTCACGGCGGCGGCGACGTCTGCGGGAGTCCCCCAGCGGCCCAGGGGAATCAGGCGTTTCTCAACCATTGCCCGGTAGTCGGGGGTCGTGCCTTCCTCGGCCAGAGGTGTCAAGACCGGTCCGGGACAAATGGTGTTCACCGTGATACGGCTGTCAGCAAGCTCCCAGGCCAGGTGCGCAGCGAGACCTGACACTCCCCACTTTGAGACCGTATAGTCGGCGCTGCCGAAGAAGCTCATGCGGCGTCCGGCCAGCGATCCGATATTGATGATTCGTCCGTTGTTCTGCTTCGTCATCTGCGGGATGACCGCCTTACAGCAGAGAAAAACCCCCTTGAGATTGACGTTCAGGGTCCAGTCCCATTGCGCGTCGGGAATGTCCTTGAGCATCATGGGCACCGACTCGATGCCGGCGTTGTTGACGAGGATGTCGATTTTTCCGTATTTCTGAATGACTGCCGCAACCATTGCGTCGAGGGTCGCTTTTTTGGTGACGTC
>CAVSZJ010000006.1:0-49988 GCA_963732445.1 Vicinamibacterales bacterium
GCAGCGATCTCATACGGGCCGAGGCGGGTGCCTGGAGTCAGCGACAAACCGACGTGATTATTATGGGGCTGTCGCCGCAGGCAGGGGGAAAGTAATGAGTGACGGCGCACTGTTTACGTCGCACGCGTCACCTACGCGAGCAGTGGCGGGATACGACGTCGGCCGGTACACCGTCATTTACGGGGACATGCACATCGATGTTGCGGGAAGTCGTTGATCGGGAGTGCGTTGGTGTGCCGACGCACACTGAAACGCACGCGCGGCCCGGAATCTATTTCCAAGCGTGCTCCTTCAACCACTCGGACATCTCTCCGTTCGAATGGACTCAATAGTTTAGCGACTGTTCGACTGATCCACAACGCCAACTGTGAAGGTCACGTGCCCCGCGCCTTTTTTACGGGCCCCCGGCGAAAAGACTCGCGCTGCGCTACTAACAGTGACAAAGAAGCCGGAAAGGATCTGCCACTCATTGACGGGTCGAGGAAGGTAGGGCTGTGCTCGAGCGAACGGGATCGGTTCTTCGGCGAGTGGCTGGCGGGCTACAAAGCGATCCTGTTCAAAGTGGTCCACGCATGCGTTCGAGCACGCCGACCGCCAGGATTTGTTTCAGGAAATCGTCTTTCAGGTCTGGCATGGCGCCAGCTTCAAGTATCGGCGACGCTGACACCGGCAGCTGCGGTCGGGACTCAGGCTCCCGTATCACAGCAGCCGACAAGCCGTACGGCCGCTGAGCCCACGCCGGATCTGCCGGCGATGGCTGTTACGGCAGGAGAATTCCCAGGGTCAATCCGCATACCTGGGACCGAGTCGGCTTTTAAACCCCACGACACTGCCCGTCGCCGCGAACAGCGACGCGAAGGCCGATGCATCTTGCCGGTTCCAAGCCTCCAGCAGCCCGGTGTACAGAGAAAGGATTTGATCTCTCTGAATCATAATTCGGTCGGTGACGATGAAGAATATAAGAAGCGGTACAAGAAAAGGAAGAGCATGGCTAAGCTCGTGTTCGGAATGAACCAGTCCCTGGACGGCTACGTCGACCATATGGCGTTTGGGCCAGGCCCCACGCTCTTCCGCCACTTCATCGAGGAGGCGCAGGGGCAGGCAGGCAGTGTGTACGGTCGCCATATGTACGAGATCATGCGTTATTGGGATGACGAACATCCCGAGTGGAATGCAGATGAACGCGCCTTCGCGGCGGCGTGGCGGAGCCAGCCGAAATGGGTCGTCTCGCACTCTTTGAAATCGGTCGGCCCCAACGCCACGCTTGTCGAGGACGATCTCGAGGCGGCGATCCGTGAGCTGAAAGCCAAGTTCGTCGGAGAGATCGAAGTTGCCGGCCCGGCCCTGGCGCGAAGCCTCACCGAGCTCGGCCTGATCGATGAGTATCGGATCTACCTGCACCCCGTCGTGCTTGGCCACGGCAAGCCATATTTCGCCGGACCCCGGCCGCCGCTCCGACTTGTGACTCATGATCGGATTGGCGAGGACGTGATCAGATTGACCTACGTCCCCGCCTAATCTCGATGACTTCGCCTGGCATCGATCAGACCCGGCACGGTCCGCTCACACTTCGGGGGCGGCAGTTCAGCCTCGGTCGGCGCACAGGCGCTTAATCGTCGCCAGCAGATCGAGCGACGCATGTTTCGAGATGAAGGCCGATGCTCCCGCCTCGAGGAACGCCTGGCTGACGCCCTGACCGTCCATGGCTGTGAACATGATGACCTTCGTCTTGGGATTGACATGCGTAATCTCGCGACACGCCTGCAGTGAGTCGATGTTGGGGAGGTGCATATCGAGCACGATCACGTCAGGCTCGAGCCGTTGCGCCGTCTCCAGCAGTGCGCTACCGTCCGCGACGGTTCCTACGATGTCACAGTCCAGAGACAGCAACCGGCTGATCGCTTTCACCATGTCGGGATAGTCGTCCGCAAGCAAGACGCGGGGGCGCGTCGACACATTCGCTCCCTTCGTAACGCACGCCCTCGGTAAGCGCAGGGCTTTAGCCCTTCGTAACGCACGCCCTCGGTTAGCGCAGGGCTTTAACCCTTCGTAACGCATGCCCTCGGTAGCGCAGGGCTTTAGCCCTTCGTAACGCATGCCCTCGGTAGCGCAGGGCTTTAGCCCTGCCTCAACGTCGATCACTTAGTGTAAGGCGTCTGCAACAGTCGTGGATCCGCTGCGGTTGCATCGCCATCCCGGATGCACGCGGAACATCTGGTCTCTCACCGTCCGGCGACAGCGACTGCGGCCGCTTCGCGGCGCAACGTCAGCGTGAATGTCGCCCCCCCTTCGGGATGGTTGCGGGCCGCGATGCTCCCGCCATGCGCGTCGACGATCGACCGGACGATCGTCAGGCCAATCCCCAGGCCCCGCGCTTTCGTCGTGACGAAGGGTGTGAACAGGGTGTCGAGGACGTGTGCCGGCAAGCCCGGTCCCGTGTCGCGCACGGAGATGTCGACATCGGCGGCCCTGACGTCGATGCGGATCGTGACGTGACGCCGCCACGGCGGCGTCTCGGCCATCGCGTCCATGGCGTTCATCATCAGGTTCACAAACACCTGCTGCAGGAGCACCGCATCCCCGCTGATGACGCAGCGATCCGACAGATCGACGGTGGCCGTCACCTGTCGCGAGATCATGTCGTGCGCGACAAAGGCCAGACTTTCGTTGATGACGCCGTCAAGATCGATGGGCTTCCTGTCCAGCTGGTGACTACGAAGCATGATCCGATGGCGATCGATGATCTGCGTGGCGCGCGCGCCCTGGTTCTCGATGTCGGACAGGATCTCACCGATCGTGTCTGGCGTCGCACGATTCGCGCTGATCATCATCCGACCCGCCTGGGCGTTGTGCATGATCGAACCGAGCGGCTGACCGAGCTCATGTCCAATCGAGCTGGTCAGCGCCGACATCGTCTGGCGGCGACTGGCATCTGCCGCGAGCGCCAGGTTCCTCCGACTGTCGCTCTCGGCACGCTGCCGTGCGCGGCGCTGGTACACGAGACCGACGATGAGGAGCGACTGGACCGCCACCACGGCAGCGGCGGTCAGGACCGTGCCGCGATATGCCCGCCAGAGGCTCGGCGGCCGATAGCGCACAGTGCTGCCCGGCGGCAACCGGCTCTCGGGAATGTCCCACCGATCCAACTCGCGCCAGTCGAAGACGGGTTGATCCGGCCGTTGTGGCGATACGTGGATGCTTCCTGCCGGCTCACCGTTCAGGAGTCGAAAAGCCACGTCAGCCGTATTGCGTGCAAGGGTGTCAACGGAAAGCATCGTTCCGCCGACAACGCCGGCGCCGAAGTACACGCTCTGCCCGCCAAACACAGGAGCATTGGCCGTGGACCGGAGGTCGGCGAGCACTCGTTCGTCCGCGTAGGCCGCTCCCGCCGCGTCCGTGCCGTAGGTCAGATAGAAGATCGCCGAGTTGTCCGGCAGGCTGGCACAGCGGCGCAGCATCTCCGGAAGAGACAGATTGTCGAGCCAATCGAATGTCAGGCGATCGCGAAATCGCGAGAACGGCTCCTCGAGCTCACGGCGCCAGAATTGTCCGAGTTGTCCGGTCCCCGCGACAACGAAAACATGCCTGGTCTGGGGCAGCACCTGGAGGATGTCATCGATGAGTCGCGGGAAATCGTTGGCGCTCGCGACGGCGGTTTCGTTTTCTCCAAGGGGTGCGGCGCGCAGATATCGCTCGTCGACGGCCGCGAACAGGAGCGGCGTGTCGGGGAAGAGCTGCTTGCGGTACTTGCGCGCGAAGATCGAGGCCGGGCCACTGACCGCCACGATGAGGTCCGGCTTCGGGCCATCGGCGAAGGTGGATGCGATGAAGTCGATGAGCGCACGTTCAGGCGCGCCCACCGACCCTATCGGGCCCACGACAACTTGCACGAAGTTCACTGGTTGTCCAGCGCGCTGGTCCAGTTCGACATGAAAATTCGTGGTGAAGTTGTCGACTACGATGTTGCCGCGATCGACCGATTGCAGCATCAGGACCTGTTTCTGTCCGGGTTGGGCGGCCCCGTCCGCCGGGGCCCCGAGCATCAGGAGGCCTGTCAGCGCGGCGCAGGGGAACCTTCGACCCCAGCCGGTCGTCGATTCGAAGTCTCGTATTGGACCCACCACGTGTTTTTCTATGCAAGGATACATCTCCGGCCAACCCATGAAATCGTTCCTCGCTGCGGTCCTGATGCTCTTCTGCGTCGCTGGCTCCACCGGCGCTCAGCCTATGGCGGCGGTCGCCGGGTCCATCGTCGACCAGACGCGTGCCCCGCTGACAGGCGTTCGCGTAACGATTCGGGGGGTCGCCGTCCGCACGACGGACACCGGCGCCTCGGGCGACTTCGCGTTTCCTGACCTTCCGGACGGCAACTACGAGATTTCCGCTGAGCTTGTCGGATTCCAGACGGAGCGTCGAGCGGTGCGCGTGCAGGCCGGCGCACCGGTCACGCTGTCCTTGACGCTGCGCCTCGCCATCCTGGAAGAAACGATCGTCACGGCGGCAAAGGCGGGCGAGCGGGACGCTCAAACCATTCCTATGGCCATCAGTGCCGTCTCGAATGCCGAGCTTGACCGGTTGGGCACCCGCACGCTGGGGCAAGCGGCTGCGCTCGCCCCGTCCGTCACGCTATCCCAGAACAGCGGGTTCGGTCAGCTGACGATCCGCGGCATCGGCGCCACTGTGCTGTACGCGGGGGCCGATCCCAGTTCGGCGATGTACCTCGACGGCGTCTACCTGGCTCGGCCGGCGATGGTGTTCGTGCAGTTTCTCGATCTCGATCGCGTCGAAGTACTGCGCGGGCCGCAGGGCACGTTGTACGGACGCAATGCGGTCGGCGGAGCGTTGAACTTGATCTCGAGGGCGCCCACCAATGACTTCCAGGCGTCCGCCGATTTCACAGCCGGGAGCTTCGGCGAGTTCCGCGCCCACGGGCGGATCGCTGGTCCGCTCAAGCGTGACAGGGTGATGGGGTCGGTCGCGCTTACGCGAGGCGTCCGCAACGGCTACGTCCGCGACATCGAACATCTGGATCATCCGCTTGGCGGCGATGATGTCACCGCGGCACGGGGCCAGCTGCGCGTCGTCTTCAATCGCCGGACGGATCTGCTGCTGTCGAGCGACGTCGATGTGCAGGACGGAACGCCTCTGAGCTTCAATAAAGTGCTGGCGGCGAAGCCGGGATTCACGTTCGACAACCCGCCCGATCTGCACGACGTGCGATCGTCGGCGTTCCCCTTCAATCGGACCCGCCAGTCCGGCGCGAGCGCGCGGCTCACAATGGCGCTCACGCCATCCACCAGTCTGGTCAGTCTGACCGCCTATCGAAAACTGGACTACGAATTCTTCGTGGATGCTGACATGACCGAGCTCAAGCTGGTCACCACGCACCAGCACGAGTGGCAGCATCAGCTCTCGGAGGAGATCACGATCGTGCACCAGCAGCCAAGGCTGACGTGGGTCGCCGGTGGGTTTCTCTTCCACGAATTCGATCATCAGTCCTTCTGGGTCGATCAGCCGGTCGCAGGGCTCCAGGTGCGGCTCGACCCGCGCGTCGACGCGACCAGCCGCGCGGTATTCGGACAGGCGACGGTGGGGATGACGTCCAGGCTCTCGGCAACCGCCGGCGTTCGATACACGCACGAGGGGAAGGACATCGACAACGCCGGAGGACGTTACGGCATCGATGCTCCGTACGCACCGGTTCCCGGATCGGTGTACGACTATTCCGATTCGATCGCGCACGACGCCTGGACGCCCAAGGTCGGCCTCGAAATGAAGCTGCCGCAAGAGGCGCTCGCATATGTGTCGGCGACACGAGGGTTCAAGAGCGGAGGCTTCAATCCATCATCAACGGTGTCGGGCCGCGGCTATGCCCCTGAGTGGGCATGGAGCTACGAAGCCGGATGGAAGGGCACGCTCAGGAATGGCCGTTCCCGGTTTGGCCTGTCAGCGTTCGTGATGGATTACACGAACCTGCAAGTACAGACGCCCATCGGCATCGGCGTGTTCGACATCCGCAATGCCGCCGCTGCGACGATTCGCGGGGTCGAAGTGGAGAACACGTCCCGGATCGGGCGGGGCATCGAAGCCGGAGGCCATGCGACCTGGCTTGATGCCACCTACGATGACTACATCGCGGTCAACAACCTCAACGTCACCGGAGACGTGGCGGGTAACCGGTTGAACAATGCGCCGGAATGGGCGGGGCGGCTGTGGATCGGGTGGAGCGGCGACATCGGGCGATCGCGACGGCTGTCGATCGCCGCCGATGCGACGGCCCAATCGACGGTGTTCTACACTCCATTCAACGACAGTATCCAGCGACAGAGCCCGTACGGTCTTCTGGGCGGCCGCGTTGAATACGGTCCCAGCGACCGGCGGTGGGCTGTCGCCGCGTATGCGCGAAACCTCACCGACACGGACTACATCACGGCATCCTTCGGCACGTCGCCCGCGGCCTTTGCCGGACGTCCGGGGCCCCAGCGTCAGTTCTCGATTGATTTCACGGTACGCCGATAAGGCATAAAGCCTCTTCCCATATTCGGCTTGCGCCGCTTATGTCCCTCTGTGTGCTGTACCGGGACATTACCCAACCAGCATCATCTAAATGAGTTCGGCGGCGAGCACTGACTAATTCGTCCGACCGTGTTTCACACAGGCACACGTGAACCGATCCGATAAATCAGGCTCTGGCCCCTAAGACTCTGTGCGTCAGAGACTTCGCCGAATTGACCAACGTGTCGGCTCGTGGCCGTTAGATTGCGTAATGGCTGGCGAGTTCAGAATGGGACACCAATCCGGAATTTCAACTGGCGCATCGGCGCTGCTCGATCGCGAGACCGTGAGCGTCTTTTCGCCCCGCACCGACGTGGAAAGCAGCTACGGCGTGCGTGTGAACGCGATGAGCGTTGACGAGCTGTTCGCCCTGTACGAACGCGCTGGGTTCCTCTACCCCGCCAAAGCCGCCCGCTTGCTGCCGCACCTGGACCGCGTGCGTGACAACTGGCGCCGCCTGCTCCAGGCGGGGGACTCACTCCTTTATGTTCTGACGACGGGAGATAAGCACGACGGGTTCGCGTCGATCGCGGTGTGGCGGACGACACGCGGCAGCTGGACGTGGCAGCACCTTGTGTGCGAGAGCAATCCGCTCCGGTCGCGCGCCCTGATGCTTGGCGGACTGGTTCGCTGCGCGCGACGCGGCGTCGAAGAATCTCAGCAGAACTGGTTCCGGCCGGAAAACCGGTTCCCGGCACGCGTCTTCGGCACGATGGTCGAGAGCGTCGGCGCGAGATCGGCGTCCGTCCAGACTCACATGTACTTCGCGTATCCGCGTCAGACAGTGACGCATCGCACCGATCGGTCAGTGCGGATCGCGCCGTATGGTCCTTCACACGCCGACGCGCTCCGCACGCTGGCAAAGCTTACGCGCGGCAGCGTTTATGTGACCGCTGAGGAACTCGAAAGCGACCCGGAGCTGCGGGAGGTGGATGCGCTGTATCGCGGCGTCGGCCTCCGCCGCACGCGTCGCATCTGGCTGGCCTATCGCGCCGGGATGGACGAAGCCGTCGGTGCGGCGATCGCGCACCGCGGCCCCCTCGGCCTCAATTTCAGCTTCATCGAAAATCGCTGCGACCTGTTGCTGCACCCGGGCCTGCCCGAGGCGGAGGTCGCCGACGTCACCACGGGACTGCTCCAGGCCGCCGCGGCGGCCTACTCGGATTTCGAGCTCGATGAGATGCCGGTAGTGGCGGACCCGGCGGCGGCGCCTGCGCTGTCCGCGATGGGCGGCCGGTTCCTGCGGCGCTACTGCCAGGGGATCTGGCTCAGGGACGGGCAACCGGCGCTTTATCGCCACGTCGATCGTTTCTATACGCGCCTGCTCGATCGCGTGGAGAGACGCGGCGCGCAACCGACGCTGACCGCAACGGAAACAACGCACATCGCATAAGAGGATTCGCAAATGTCATCCGCCCCTTCAGCCACGTACATCATGGAAGACCCCCGCGAGGGGTCCCGTCTGGAGCGCAAGGTCGATCCTGGCGCGTGGCAGCAGAGGTACCTTGCTCCCTATCTGACCGCCAAAGCGCACGTGCTCGACGTCGGCTGCGGCCCGGGCACGATTCTGCGCGCGATGACCGAGGCACATAAGACGACCATGGGCACCGGCGTTGATGTGGGCATAAACCGGATCAGGCGTGCCGAGGAAAACAACGGCGGCAACCACCGACTCCGCTTCCGCCTCGGCGATGTCCAGGAGCTCGATTTCGACTCGGGCGCGTTCGATGTCGTGTACTCGCGGATGCTGCTGCAATACGTGCGCGACAAGGAAAGGGCTGTCAGCGAGATGGTCCGCGTGTGCAAGCCGGGCGGCACGGTGCTGATGCAGGACCTCGACGGGCAGCTGGTCTGGCACTATCCCGAGGATGCCCTGATGCGGCAGACGGTCTCGCGAGTGCTGACGAGCCTCGAGCAGAGCGGCTTCGACCCGTTCGTCGGACGAAAACTCTTCTGGCTGGCTCGGAACGCAGGGCTCGACAACGTCCAGGTGCAGGTCGAGTGCTATCACCTGATTGCCGGTGAGATCGATCCGACGGTGTTCAAACAGTGGGAGCTGAAGCTGGAGATTGCGAAATCTCGCATGAAGGAAGCGCTCGGCAGCGCCTATGAAGCGGACGAAGAAATCCGGAGGTTTCTCAGCTACCTCCGGCGGCCCGACACGCTGACTTACTCGAACGTTTTTACAGTTTCGGGAGAAAAGCCGCGATGACTCTCCTCACCTCACACATCCGACATCGTTTCAGGGCGTCATGGCCCCGCCGGCTTCCGCCGGCATCTTGCGCGGGAACCCGGCCGGCCGGCTTCGCGAGCCGATGGAGATCACGGCTGCTGACGGCGTCGCTCCTCGCGCCGCTGCTGTCGGCCACCTTGTTCGCGCAGGACTTCCCGGATGTGACGGCGATCAGCCTGGAAGACCTGATGAACATGCGGGTCACCTCGGTTTCCAAACGGGAGCAGACGCTCGGCAACGCACCGGCGGCGGTGTTCGTCCTGACCCAGGAGGAAATCAGCCGGTCCGGCGCACGCAGCATCCCGGAAGCGCTGCGGTTCGTGCCCGGCCTCGAAGTCGCGCGGATCGATGAAAACAAATGGGCGATCGCGGCCCGAGGGTTCAACGGCCGCTTCACGAACAAGCTGCTCGTGCTGATCGACGGCCGCAGCGTCTACACGCCGCTCTTCTCCGGCGTGTACTGGAACGTACAGGACGTCTTCCTGGAAGATGTCGACCGCATCGAGGTCATTCGTGGGCCGGGAGCGACGCTGTGGGGCGCGAACGCCGTGAACGGTGTGATCAACATCATCACCAAGCCGGTCGACGCGACACAGGGGGCCCTGACGACTCTCGAAGCGGGTAACGAGATGCAGGGCTCCGGCGGACTCCGGTTCGGCGGAAAGGTCGGCGCCAAGACGCATTACCGCGCCTACACCAAGTATTTCAAGTGGAACTCCTCAACCAACGGCGCGGGCGGCGACGCGTTCGATGGATGGGACACATCGCGCGCCGGGTTCCGCATCGATCACGGAGCGGCAACCGATGTCGACTCGTTCACGCTGCAGGGCGACGTCTACGGCGGTGAGTACGGCGAAACACTGACGGGCGTCAGCCTGACAGCACCCTACGCCATGACGTTTCGCAACGACGGTGCCTTCAGCGGTGGCAACCTGCTCGGTCGCTGGAAGCATACGTTCGCGAAGTCCGAGACCTCGCTCCAGCTCTACTTCGATCAGGCGAACAACGCAGCCACGTCTCTCCTCGACGACCGCATGACCACCTACGACTTCGATTTCCAGCACGATATCCGCATCAACGCGAATCATGAGTGGATCTGGGGCGTCGGCTATCGCTCGACGCACGACAGCGCCGACGCCGGCTCGTACGTGACGCTCAGCCCCAACATGCGGACATGGGGCCTCTTCAGCACGTTCGCTCAGGACGAGATCGCGCTGTTCCAGCAGCGGCTGCGGCTGACGCTGGGCTCGAAATTCGAGCACAACGATTTCACCGGCTTCGAGATGGAACCCAACGGACGTGTGTTGTGGAACATCACGCCGACACAGTCCGTCTGGGGTGCAATCTCGCGGGCCGTGCGAACGCCGGCGCGCACCGAACAGGACATGCAGCTGGACGCCGCCGTGATTCCGCCCACGCTGCAAACCGGCGGCCTGCCGGTGCTGGTGACGGTCATGGGCGATCGCAGCTTCCAATCGGAAAACGTCCTGGCGTACGAACTCGGGTACCGCGTGCGTCTGCACAAGACGCTCTCGGTCGATCTCGCGACGTTCTACAACTCGTACTCGAATCTGCTGTCGGCTGAACCGGGCGCGCCGTTCCTGGACCCGACACGGCTTCCGCTCCACCTCACGGCCCCGCTCGTCGCCGCGAACAAGATGAGCGGCGTGACCTACGGGTCGGAGGTGCTGGCTGAATGGAGGCCGGCGTCCAGCTTCAAGCTCGAGGCCGCACACACGTTCCTGACGATGGACATTCGTCCGGACGCCGACAGCCTCGATCTCTCGTCGCCGGATCCGGGCGGCGCCTCCCCGGGCCACCAGGCTTACGTGCGATCATCGCTGGATCTGCCGAGGAATTTCAGGCAGGACGTCGCCGTCCGTTACGTCGGTCAGCTCGAGGGACTGAGCATCCCCAGTTATTACTCTATCGATGCGACCTTCGGGTGGTCGCCGACGGCGAATCTGGATCTGTCGGTCGCCGTCCAGAACCTGACGAACAACCGCCATCTCGAATTCAGGCCTGACTTCATCCAGACGACCCCCACCCCTGTGAAGCGCACGTTCCAGGCTACGTTGAAGTGGAAATTCTAGATGAGTGCGGCGGCGTTCTCCCAGCACTCTGAACGGATGGCGGCAAGGCGATCATGAAACACCTCGTTCTGCCAATCGCCCTTCTCGCCGCGATTGCGGGGTTCGGATCCCACGCGCGCGCCCAGGAAATGGGGCACGACTCCGCCGAGTACCTGATCAAGGCCGGCTTCATCTACAACTTTGCCAAGCTGGTCGAATGGCCCGCCGCCCTGACCCAGAAGAATCAGCCGATCGTCATCGGCGTGCTCGAGAACGACCAGTTCGCGGCGGTGCTCGATCGCGTCGTCAACGGCAAGAATCTCGACGGCCGCCCCTTCGTTGTCAAGCGGCTGAAGAGTCAGGAGTTCCGGGATTGCGCCTGCCACATGCTGTTCGTCGCCAGAGCGGCGAACGCGCGCCTTCCGGAGATCATCGAGTTTCAGAAGACCGCGGCGGTCCTGACAATCTCTGAGGCGCCGGATTTCGCCAGACGGGGCGGCATGATCGCCTTCGTCCTCGAGGACAGCAAGGTCCGTTTTCAGGTCAATGTCGAAGCCGCCAAGCAGTCTGGGCTCACCATCAGCTCCCGTCTGCTCACCCTCGCCACCATCGTGCGGACGTCATGGTGAGAGGAATGATTCTCCGGAACCTCTCGATCAAGCGGAAGCTCACGCTCGTGGCGATGCTGACGAGCAGCATCGCCGTGGTCCTGTCCGTCGGCGAGCTTCCTGATCTACGACCTGGTGTCGTTCAAGAGCCTGCTCCGTCAGGATCTGATGACGCAGGCGGAGATCGTCGCGTACAACAGCGCCGCGGCGATGGCGTTCAACGACGAATCCTCCGCGAACGTCACGCTGTCCGCGCTGACCGCCAAGGCCGATGTCGTGGCGGCTGTCCTGTACGCCCCGGACGGACGGCCCTTTGCCCGCTATTACCGCGCGGGCGATCCCGAAGCCGGCGCTCCCGGAACACGTCGAGGACAAGGGATACCGTTTCAGGGGCCAGTACCTGGAGGTGTTCAGCGACGTGTCGCTCGGTGGCGAGCGCCTCGGCACGCTGTTCCTGCAGTCCGACATGCAGCGCTGGAACACGCGCGCCCGGCAGTACGCCGGCATCCTCAGCATTTTCGTCCTGATCTCCGGCGTGATTTCGTGGTTCGTCTCATCGAAACTGCAGATTCTGGTGTCGGGCCCGATTCTGGAGCTCGAGCAGACGATGCGCGCGGTTTCGGTCGAGAAGAACTACGCCGTTCGCGCCGTCAAGACGTGCGGCGACGAAACCGGGCGTCTGATCGACGGATTCAACACGATGCTGTCGGAGATCCAGCATCGCGACAAAGCCGTGCAGCGCGCCAACGTCGATCTCAAGACCCGCACGCAGGAGCTCGAGAACGAAATCATCCACCGCAAGCGGACGCAGGACGAGCTGGTGAAGGCCACGTGACGCCGCCGAAGAAGCCAGCCTCGCCAAGAGCGCATTCCTGGCCAACATGAGCCACGAGCTGCGCACGCCGCTCAACGCGATCATCGGCTACAGCGAGATTCTCGAGGAAGACATGCGCGACTCCGGGCCAGCCGACAGCCTGCGCGATCTTCAGCGCATCCAGTCGGCCGGCAAGCACCTGCTGTCGCTCATCAACGACGTGCTGGATCTTTCGAAGATCGAAGCCGGCAAGATGGCGCTGCACCTGGAGACCTTCGCCGTAGAGCCGATGGTCGAAGAGATCATCACGACCCTCCAGCCCGCGGCGGAGCGGAACTTCAACCGGCTCTCGCTGCGCGTGGCCCCGGAAGTCGGTTCGATGAACGCCGACGTCACGAAGGTGCGGCAGATACTCTTCAACCTGCTCAGCAACGCCTGCAAGTTCACCGAACACGGAGCGGTGACGCTCGACGTGGAACGGCATGTGAACCCCGACCGTCTCGTATTTCGCGTGACCGACACCGGCATCGGCATGACGCCGCAGGAGCAGAAGGCGCTGTTCAAGCACTTCGCGCAGGCCGACAGCTCCATCTCGCGCAAATACGGCGGCACCGGGCTGGGTCTCGCGATCAGCCTGCGGTTCGCCCACATGTTGGGCGGACATATTCATGTCGCGAGCGAGAGCCGCCAAGGCTCGGTGTTCACCGTGGAGCTGCCCGCGCAGGCGCCGCTCGAACCGACGAAGGACACGTCCGCTGCGGAGGAGCTCGAGGTCGCAGCCGAAGCGACGGAGGAGAATGCTGACGCCAACACCGTCCTGGTGATCGACGACGATCCAGTGGTGCTCGACCTGATGACGCGTTTTCTTGGACGGATTGGCTACCGCTCGGTCGCCGCCGCGAGCGGCGCGGACGGCCTTCGCCTGGCGCGCCAGATTCGCCCCGACATCATCACGCTCGATGTCGTGATGCCCGGCATGGACGGCTGGGACGTGCTGAGCCGGCTTCAAGGCGGATCCCGAGCTGTCGTCCATTCCGGTGATCATGCTCACGATCGTCGACCATGAAACGCTGGGCCTCGCCCGCGGCGCATCCAACTACCTGGTGAAACCGATCGACCGCGATCGCCTCGCCGTGGCGCTGGACAAACACCGGCGGCGCGCGGACGCGCTCGGCCAAACCGTCGGGCAGACTTGAGCCATGGACATGCCCACGCATTCTGCTTGTCGAAGACAACGCGCATGAACCGCGACATGCTGTCGCGGCGGCTCATCCGGCAGGGCTATGTCGTCATGACGGCGAACGACGGCGAGCAGGGCTACGCGACGGCGTGCGCCCACGATCCGGATCTGATCCTGATGGACATCGGCCTCCCCGGTATGGACGGCTGGCAGGTGACGCAGCTGCTTGAAATCGAATGCCGGCACACGCGAGATTCCGATCATCGCTCTGACGGCCCACGCGCTGCTGACCGATCGAGAAAAGGCGCGTGAGGTCGGCTGCGACGACTACGACACGAAGCCGGTCGAGTTCGTCAGACTGATCCAGAAGATCGAAACTCTGCTCGCTTCAAGGAAGGTGGCGCTATGAAGCCTCGGCCCGGTCACGTGCTTGTCGTCGACGACAACGAGAACAACCGGGAAATCCTCGCCCGTCGTCTCACCCGGAACGGATATCAGGTCAGCACGGCCGATAGCGCCGCCGGCCTGCTGGACCGCATCAAGGCGAGACGGAGTCGAGCTCGTCCTGCTCGACATCGAGATGCCAGACGTCAGCGGACTCGATGCGCTGATCGTCGATCCGTCAGACGTATTCGCCCACCCGTCTTCCCGTCATCATGGTGACGGCGCGCAGCCAGAGCGAGGATGTCGTGAAGGCCCTGGAACTGGGCGCGAACGACTATCTCACCAAGCCGGTCGATTTCCCGGTCGCCCTGGCCCGCGTGCAGCACTCACCTGTCGCACTTGCGCGCCGAACAGGCGCTGCGCGAGAGCGAGGAGCGTTACGCGCTGGCCGCGCGCGGCGCCAACGACGGCCTCTGGGACTGGAATCTGCGCGACGACACGATCTACTTTTCGTCGCGCTGGAAGTCGATGCTCGGCTGCGCCGAAGCCGAGATCGGCGATCAGTCCGCAGGAGTGGTTCGAGCCGCATCCATGAAGCCGACCGCGACAAGGTCAAACGCCGTATCGATCAGCACATCAACGGCGAGACGCCGCATTTCGAGGCCGAAGCGCGGATGCTCCACAAGGACGGGGTGTTCCGCTGGATGCTCAGCCGCGGCATGATGATTCGCGACGCGGCCGGCAAGCCGTTGCGCATGGCCGGCTCGCAGACCGACATCACCGAAGGCAAGGTGGCCGATCCGATGACCGGCCTGCCGAACCGCCTGCTGTTCCTCGATCGGCTCTCGCGCGTGATCGCACACACCAATCGGCATCCCGAAACGATCTTCGCGCGTCCTGTTCCTGGACCTGGACGGCTTCAAGCTGGTGAACGACAGCCTCGGCCACGCGGTCGGCGACCAGCTGCTGATCAGCGTGGCGAATCGCCTCGAGAGCTGCTTGCGGCGCACCGACACGCTGGCGCGTCTCGACGACAGCTTCACCTTCGCCCGCCTGGGCGGAGACGAGTTCGCGATTATTCTGAGCGATCTCAAGGACGCGGCCGATGCCACGGGAGTAGCCGACCGACTGCTCCTCGAGCTGGCGGAGCCATTCGTCGTCGACAACAGGGAGCTGTTCACCTCGGTCAGTATCGGATCGCACTCAGCACGCTCGGGCATTCGCAGCCGGAAGACTACGTGCGGGATGCCGACACGGCGATGTATCGCGCCAAGGCGCTTGGCAAGGGGCGCTGCGAAGTATTCGACGCCGACATGCGGGCCTTGATTACGGACCGTCTGCAGATCGAGAACGATCTGCGGCGCGCCCTCGACCGCCATGAGCTCCGCAACGTGTACCAGCCGATCATCTCCCTGGAGTCGCGGCACACATCGTCGCGTTCGAGGCGCTGATGCGCTGGCAGCACCCGACGCGCGGCCTCCTGCAGCCGGTCGAATTCATCCCCGTCGCGGAAGAGACCGGGATGATTCGGGAGCTCGGTTGGTGGGCGCTGTCTGAGGCCTGCCATCAGATCGCCGCGTGGAGAAAGCTTCACCCGTCGTTCACCGAGCTTGACCATGAGCGTCAATCTGTCAGTGAAGCAGTTCATGCAGCCGAACCTCGGCGGGAAGCTCGAAGCGCTCCTTGCGCGAACACAATCTTCCCGCGGATACGCTGAAGCTGGAGCTGACGGAAAGCTGCATCATGAGCGATTCGACGGCGACGATGGCGCTGCTGTCGCACATCAAGTCACTCGGCGTGCGCCTCGCGATCGACGATTTCGGGACCGGCTACTCGTCGCTCAGCTACCTGCAGCGATTCCCGCTCGACACGCTGAAGATCGACCGGTCGTTCACCGACGTCCATGGGCACCGGCGAGAAGGACGAAGGCATGATCGCCCGGACGATTATCCCGTTGGCGCAGCACCTCGGCCTCGACGTGGTCGCCGAAGGCGTCGAGACACTCGAGCAGGCGGATCTGCTGCGGAAACTTCAGTGCAAGTACGCCCAGGGGTTTCTGTTTTCGAGACCGATCAACGCGGACGAAGTGCAACTGCTTCTGGCGAAGAGGCTCTCCGACAACGTCCACGTTCAGGCCAATCCTCCGGTGCTCGCCTAGCCCAGCAGGTACCCGATAGCCCCGGCGTTCCTGGCGGCGAGGATCCACTCCTCCTCCTCGCAGCGGCAGGGGCGCTGAGACCCAAGGGGGTGTTGAACTGCATCTTCTCCCGAAGGATACTCCGTCCGAGATGTCTTTTGCGCGACCCCGCGTGCTCGTTGCGGACGACCACGCTGAAGTGACGAAAGCCGTCTGCCTCCTACTGGCGCCGGACTGTGACATCGTGGGCACCGTCGCAGATGGCAGCGCACTGCTGGAGTCCGTGCAACGGCTCAAGCCTGACGTGGTCGTGCTGGACGTGAACCTCCCCAACGTCCACGGATTGGAGGCGTGCCGTCGGCTGATTCACATGAACCCGGCGTTGAAAGTCGTCATGTTCTCGGCTCTGAGCGAGCCGGAAATCAGTGAAGCGTTCATTGCGGCGGGGGCATCGGCTTTCGTGTCCAAGCTGGCGAGCAAGGACCTGACCGCAACGATAAGGGGCCTGTGCGGCGACCCAGGCTGAATTGCCGATCCCAAGAAGGTAGCTATCGCCGCTTCCTCCACGAATGCCGCTGGCGTATGCTCATCTTTGCCGGCCACCGATCAGCCTGCACCACACCTGACGAAACGCCATGGCACGCCACGTCATCGCGCTCTTTTTTTCTGCCGTCTTCCTGCATGGATTGACGGTCGAGGCCCAGATTCTCACCGGTCGAATCCTGGGTGTCGTTCGCGATGAGTCTGGCGCGCTGCTGACCGGAGCCACCGCCACTCTCGAATCTCCGTCGCTGCCTGGAGGACCGATCGCGGCGGTCACCGAATGACCGTGGCGAGTTTTCGATTTGCACAGCTAGACCCCGGCGTCTACCGGCTGAGCGTCGAAGTCTCCGGCTTCCGATCGCACGTCGAACAGGACCTGCGTGTCAGCGCGGGTGGCACCATCGAACGGACGATCACCCTGGCGATCGGGGCGATCGAGGATCGCATCACCGTCAGCGGCCAGGCGCCCGTCGTCGATTCTCACCAGCCTGGAGTCGCACACAGTCTTCCAGTGGAGGCCGTCGAAGCCATCCCGCATAATCGGCAGGGCGGTGTGGTGGCGTACATGGCCACGATGCCAGGAGTCACGTCCGCCAACTACAACCGGATTGCCTCGGCGATCGTCATGGGGTCGAACGCGAACGAGACGTCGTACATGTCCGACGGCATTCTGACCAACAGCGTGCTCAGCGGCAACGGATACGGCTACCTCGATCAGGACGCCATCCAGGAGATGAGCGCCGTCACACTCGGCGCTTCTGCCGAGTATCAGCAGGCGCAAGGCGGCGTCATGAACATGGTCACCAAGGCCGGGACGAACCAGTGGCGCGGTGATGGTTTGTACTACTGGGCACCGCCGGCGCTCACCAGCGCGCCGATCAAGCTGCCCTGCAATTGTCCGCTCGGCGAGACCGGATTCAAGCTGTACAAGTACGTCGACTTCGGTGCCCATGCCGGCGGACCGGTCCTCAAGGATCGCGTCTGGTACTTCGGCGGTGTCAGCAACGCCGGGCCCGAGCGCGCGGTTCCCCGGCGCGCCCGACACGCCTGAGGAGCTTCGCTGGACCCGCGACGAATATCGTTCGAACCACAAGTTCACGTGGAAGATCAATTCGAGAATGAACTTCACGCCAGGTCTTCTACTACGAGTGGTGGCACTGGTCGATGCCCGATTTTCCGACGACACTGAATCCGCTCGAGACTCTCACCTGGTACACCGGTGATATTCGCGCCGGCGCGTCAGAATTGACGGCCACTCTGACACCGTCGACGCTCCTGACGGCACGCTACTCGATTTATTCCACGCCGTTCGGTGACGTGGGCTTCGGTCCGGCACTCGCGAAGAACGATCTCCGGACACCGGCGCGTGTCGATGTGTTCACCGGTGCCGCCGCCGGCAACACGTTCGCGGACGCGTATCAACCCACGGCGTGACGACGTCGCGGTGAAGATGAATCGCTATTTCTCCGGCAGCGCGCGTCGACCACAATCTCCGCGTCGGCGTTCAAGTGGGGCGGAATCGAGCGTACCGGCAGGACGTGTGGCCGGGCGGCGTTCAGTACCAGGACTACAACGGCGCGCCGTTCGAGGCGGTGTTCACGCCGCCGGGCACGGACGCCACACAATCCGTCGCCCAGGGCGTCTGGGCCGAGAACGAAATGACCATCGGACAAAGGCTGACGATTGTGCCGGCCGTGCGTGTCGACCGCATGACCGCCAGCAGTCCGTCCGCGCCGATGGCGAACCCGATCGAGGCCAGGTTGAACGGCGGATTGTGCCGATGCGTCATCTCGTTTCCATTGACCGGCGAGACAGTGCCCGGACTCGGCGAGCTTGTTCACGTGGACCAACGTGTCGCCTCGCCTCGGCCTCACCTTGAAGCTGACCGATGATGGCCAGACGATTCTCAGGGCGACGGCGGGCCGCTACTATCGGCCGATCTTCCTCAACGAGTTCACCGGGATGCATCCCGGAATCGCCGCCAGCACACTGGCCGCCTTCGATGCGGCGACCGGCGGCTACACAACAGTCGTCTCGGTGACCGATCCCGCGCGCCAACATCGCCATCGATCCGGAGATCGACTGCGCCTTACACGGATCAATATTCGGTGGGCGTCGACCGCGAGCTGAGCAACGGCGTGGGCGCGAGCGTCACCTACGTCCGCAAGGACTCAAAGAACCAGATCGGGTGGCGGGATACCGGAGGCGTCTATGGGGAGCAGACCGTGATCGGCGCCGAACGGTCAGCCGATCACGGTGTTCCCGCTGCTCAACTCGCCGAGCGAGCGCCGGTTCCTGCGAACGAACGGGCCGGGCTACTTCAGCCGGTATCACGGCGTCATGCTCGGAACTCACGCGCCGCTACGCCAATCGCTGGACCGTCGTCTGTCGAGCTACAGCTATTCGATCGTCGAGGGCCTTCAGCCGACCGGCACGACCGGGCGCGATCCGAATGATCTGATTAATCTGACGGGACGCCTCGACGGCAACGATCGGCCTCACATTTTCAATGCCAGCGGCACGTATGAGATTCCGAAGGTGGCGGTGCAGGTGTCGGGAAACTTGACGCTGACGACCGGGCGTCCCTACGGCGCGCAGTTCCAGGTGCGGCTGCCGCAGGGACTGCGCAACGTCTTCTTCGAAGCGCCGGGTTCGTATCGCCGGCCGAATCAGCAGTGGCTGCACGTGCGGGTGAACAAGATCCTGTTTCGCAGTGGCCCTCGCTACGTGGAGCTCGGCGCCGAGATCCGGAACGCGCTCCAGGAAACCGATATCGACAGCCTCGTCACGCAGGTCTTCTCGAGCCCGAACTTCGGCGCGCCCAGTGCGTACGCGATTCCACGCCAACTCATGTTCCGGGTGCGGGGGTATTTCTGAGACTACCGTTGGCGCGCGTGATTCTGATTGGCGCGGCCATCGCGCTGGCCCCTTTCTTTGCAGACGCACAGATCCCGCAGAAGTCGGTGATGTTCGTCTATTCGGGTGAACGGACCGTGGCCGGACACTCGGCAGAAAGGCATCTTGCCGGCACGGCGGTCATTGACCTCACGCTCGAGCGCGCTCTCAGACAAGCAGTTGCAAGGCAACCTCTATCACTACTCGGAGCACGTTGACTCGATGCGCCTGGACGACCCGAGCTACGTGCGGGACCTCCACAACCTGTTACGTTCGAAGTACCGGGGGCGACCACTCGATCTGATCTTTGTCATGGGCGACGTGGCGGTGGATTTCGTCTGGAAGCAGCGGGCCAGCTTCTTCCCCGAGATTCCGATCGTCTTTGCGACCGCGGACCCCGTCCCCGTCATGCCCAATTCCACCGGGATCATGACCCCCATCCGTCAGAAGAGAGTGCTGGAGACGGCGCTCCGGGTACAGCCGGACACCCGGCACGTTGCGATCGTCGCCGGTAGCTCGGCCTACGACCAGTACTACGTGCGGTCGGCGCGAGAGGAGTTCAAACCATACGAAGATCGTCTCACGTTCACCTACCTGACCGGACTGCCGATGCGCGAGCTGCTGAGTCGCGTCTCAACGCTGCCGCCGCATTCGATCATTCTCTTCATGGGCGTGACGCAGGACGGCGAAGGTCGCCTGTTCCTGCCGCAGGAAATGCTGGAGAGCGTGAGCACGGCAGCGAATGCGCCGACCTACGGCTGGAACGCCCTGGGAATGGATCACGGACTCGTTGGCGGGACGATGAACACTCCTGAAGTAACCGCACACGCGCATGGCAGCTCTGGGACTGCGCGTGATGAAGGGCGAACGAGCGGAGGACATCGCAGTCACTGAGATCGATTCGACCACCACCCAGTTCGACTGGCGTCAGCTCCGCCGCTGGAACATCAGCGAAACGCGCCTTCCGCCGAACAGCACGATCCTGTTCAGGGAGCCGGCCCCTGGGAGCTGTACCGGTCGTACATCGTCGGCGGCGTGCTGATCATGACGCGTGCAGAGCGCGCTGATCGCCGGACTCGTGGTGCAGCGTATCCGGCGTCGCCGTACGGAGCTCGCGCTGCGCGAGAGCGAGCAACGGTTCCGCGTGACGGCCGAGCAGAACCAGGATCTGTCAGGACGGTTGATCAACGCCCAGGAGGAGGAGCGCACGCGAATCGCGCGTGATTTGCACGACGACGTCAGTCAACAGCTCGCTGGCGTGAGTATCATGTTGAGCGGACTCAAACGCAAGGTCGGCACGCCAGAGTTGCAGCGCGATGTCGAGGAAACGGTCGCGACACTGCAAAGCCGCACTGTCTGAACTCGCAGACGCCATCCGGAATCTCTCTCACCAGCTGCATCCTAGCGTGCTGCAGCACGCCGGCTTGATTGCGACATTGCGGCGTCACTGCGCCGACATCGAACAACACCACCCACTCAACGTGTCGTTCACTGCCCGAGGACGAGCTCGACTCGCTCAATCCTGATGTCGCGCTCTGCCTGTTTCGGGTCGCGCAGGAAGCGCTGACCAACGCGACCCGCCACGCTCGCGCGCGCACGATTCTGGTCGAGTTGGCGGCCATCGACGGAGGCGTCGAGCTGCGGATCGCCGATGATGGCGTCGGGTTCGTCGCGGGCGAGCGGCACGCGACTCGGGTTGGGACTCCGCAGCATCGACGAACGCGTACGGCTCGTTCGAGGCACTGTCCAACTGGAATCGCGGCCCGGACAGGGAACGAGTCTGCTCGTGCGCGTCCCGAATTCGAAGGTAAAACCTACTTTCTTGGAAGCGTGATCGCAGCAGGGCCCGCGAATACTCCAACTGGCAAATGGTTGGAGTGCGCGTCACAACATGCCGTGAGCGATTCACAGCGTTCCTGTTCAGAACGCGAATTTCAAACGGTTTTGTGCCACTCTTGCGGTCGGCACGATGGACCGCTTCTTGCCCTTTCTGCGCGAACGCACCCCACCAGCACAAAGGAGAACAGCGCGTGAACTCTCAGGACAACGTCCAGCGATCGATACTTCCCATTCCCGATGCCCAGCACGTGGGTGTGACCACGTATGACGCGAAGGATCCCGACACGAAGTTCCCGCCGATCGAGTCCTTGCGGCCGCCCAAGAATGCGCCGAACGTGCTCATCGTGCTCCTCGACGACGTGGGCTTTGCCGCGTCGAGCGCGTTCGGCGGCCCCATCAATACGCCGACCGCCGAGCGGCTGGCCAAGGGCGGCCTCAAATTCAACCGTTTTCACACGACGGCGCTGTGCTCACCCACACGCCAGGCGTTGTTGACGGGCCGCAATCACCATTCGGTGAACATGGGCGGCATCTGCGAGGTCGCGACGTCGGCGCCCGGGTACAGCTCGGTCCTGCCCAAGAACAAAGCGCCCCTTGCGATGACGCTCAAACTGAACGGTTACTCGACGGCGCAGTTCGGCAAGTGCCACGAAGTGCCGGTCTGGCAGACGAGCCCGCTCGGCCCGTTCGATCAGTGGCCCACCGGCGGCGGCGGCTTCGAGTACTTCTACGGTTTTCTCGGCGGTGAGACCAACCAGTGGTACCCGGCGATTTACGAAGGCACCAGCGCCATCGAACCGGAGAAGACGCCCGCAGAGGGCTATCACTTCACCGATGACATGACCACCAAGGCGATCAAGTGGACGCGCCAGCAGAAGGCGCTGATGCCCGATAAGCCGTTCTTCATGTATTTCGCCCCGGGCGCCTGCCACGCCCCGCACCACGTGCCCAAGGAATGGGCCGACAAGTACAAGGGTAAGTTCGACCAGGGCTGGGACAAGTTGCGCGAGGAAATTTTTGCGCGACAGAAGAAGCTCGGTGTGATTCCCGCGAACGCCGAACTGACTAAGCGCCCGGCTGAAATTCCCGCCTGGGACGAGACACCGGCGGACATGCGCCCCATCTTCGCGCGCGAGATGGAGGTCTACGCCGGATTCCTCGAGCACACTGACCATCACCTCGGTCGACTGGTCGACGCACTGAAGGACATGGAAGTGCTCGACGACACGTTGATCTACCTGATCATCGGCGACAACGGCGCGTCGGCCGAAGGCTCGCCGAACGGCTGCTTCAACGAGATGGCTGTGCTCAACGGCCTGTCCGGACTCGAGACCGTCGAGTTCCTGAAGTCGAAGATCGACGACTTCGGCGGGCCCGACGCCTACAACCACTACGCCGTCGGCTGGGCTCACGCGATGGACACGCCTTACCAGTGGACCAAGCAGGTGGCGTCACACTGGGGCGGCACCCGCAACGGCACGATCGTGCACTGGCCCAACGGCATCACGGCCAGGGGCGAGGTCCGCAACCAGTTCCATCACGTCATCGATGTGGCCCCCACGATTCTCGAAGCGGCAGGACTGCCGCATCCGACGGTCGTCAACAGCATCCAGCAGGCGCCGATCGAAGGCTACAGCATGCTCTACGCGTTCAACGACGCGAAGGCGGCCGATCGGCACGAGACGCAATACTTCGAGATGTTCTGCAACCGCGGCATCTACCACAAGGGCTGGACGGCGGTGACGCGGCACGGCGTGCCCTGGCTCGGCGCCTACAAGCGCGGCTTCGACGAGGACGTGTGGGAGCTCTACGACACCAACACCGACTGGACGCAGGCGCGCGATCTGGCGAAGGAGAACCCGAAGAAGCTGGCCGAACTGCAGCGGCTGTTCCTCATCGAGGCTGGCAAGTACAGCGTCCTGCCACTCGACGACCGGACGTTCGAGCGCTTCAATGCAGACATGGCCGGCCGGCCGCAGCTGATCAAGGGCAACACGCAGATCCTCTTCGGCGGGATGGGACGGCTCACCGAGAATTCCATCGTCTCCATCAAGAACAAGTCTTACGCCATCACCGCCGACGTGGACGTGCCGAAGTCCGGCGCCGAAGGCGTGATCATCGCCCAGGGCGGCAGCACCAACGGCTGGAGCCTCTACGCCAAGGGCGGCAAGCTGAAGTACTGCTACAACTTCTTCGGCATCGACATGACGTTCGTCGAGGCGACGCAACCGCTGCCCGCCGGGCATTGCCAGGTGCGGATGGAGTTCAAGTACGACGGCGGCGGCCTGGCCAAGGGCGGCGCGGTCACGCTCTACGTCGATGGCAAGTCGGTGGGCCAGGGCCGTGTTGAACGGACGGTGCCGATGGCCTTCTCTGCCGACGAGACCTGCGACGTCGGCAAGGAGGCTGGGTCGCCGGTGTCACCAGACTACGGGCCGGAAGGCAACGCCTTCAGCGGCGAGGTGAACTGGGTGCAGATCGATCTCGAGAAGGACGATCACGATCACATGATTTCGCCGGAAGAGCGTTTCAAGGTAGCGATGGCCCGGCAGTGAACGTCGGTCATGTTTAACATCGGTCGTGGAGGCCTCTAATGTTGAGAAGAACGATCCTCGGAGCCATCGTCGCGTGCCTGACCGTGAGCGGGCTGACATTCGCTCAAGTGGTGTTTACGAAAGTACAGGTCGCCGATCGCATCAAAAAAGTCGAAGACGGCGTCGACGAATTCCGGAAGTGGGCGGAAAACCGGGGCGAGCAGGGTCAGGACCGGGCGCAGGCGGCAAAGGGCACCGGTCGCACTCGAGGACGCACGGCAACCGAGGGGCAGAAGGAAGTTGCCCGCGACAAGGCAGACGATCTGGACGACGCCCTCGGGGATTTGAACGGCTCGACCAACCGGCTTCGCCGCAGGTTCGACCCGACCGACAAGTGGATGGAGACCCGGCCCCAGGTGGAAAACGTGCTCGACGATGCGCGCAAGATCAATCAGGTGATGGTGCGGGGTAAGTACGGAACGCAGGCTGAGCGCTATTGGGGTGTGCTGCGGGCGAGCATCAACGACCTGGCACGCTGCTACAACCTCACCCCACTGGGCGCCTGAGTGGGCCCCAATGTGGTCTTCTTCGACGAACCTCTCAAGAAAACGGGCTGCTACTTCGACAGCGGACGATGGCCGGAGTTTTCGACGACGACGCGGATGTTCTTGGCTTTGGCTTCCATTGTCGTCCGGGATGTGAAGCTGGTACCGTCGGCAAGCGTGCCGAAGCGAACGTCGAGCGTCACCGCGTCTTCGGGCTTCTCCAGATACGTCGCCACGCTCAGCGCGGAGAGCAGCGCGGCTTTGGCATCCACATCGATGACCATCGTGTCTTTGGGCTGAACGTAGTTCTGGAACTCGAGGTGCAGCTTCCCATCCGGCTGAGGGATGACCTTCAGGTTATTCGCGTCTTTGGCTTTCTGCACCAGCGCGGCTTCGGGAGGGACGTACTGGTTGATCAACGCGCCGGCCTGTCCCATGTACTCCACCATCTCGTCTTTCTTGTTCTCGATGATGGTCTCCTTGACCCGCCCCCCGCCACGACGGCCTCGCCCGCCGCCGCTCGGTTCGGCCTGTGCCTTGGGCTCGCCGATCGGAAGTTTCGTCAGCTTTCCATCCGCGCCGTAATAGACCCGCTGTTGCTTGCGGGACTTCTCTTCGCCCTTCAAGCTGATGGCGGTGGTCTCGACCCACTCGTACTGGCGAAGACGTGTCTCGCTGGCTGTTAGATTCTGCTTGAGCGCAGCAACGAGTTGATCGGGCGAAGGCGGGGCCTGGGCAGCTCCGGGCATCAGTGACGCAACAAATCCTATGGCGATAGCCGAGAACATGGTGGTGTGTTTTACTTTCATTTTGTCTCCCTGAAAGAAACAAAGAGGCAAGGAGCGCGCCAGCGAATGCCTGCCGCGCGTCGCCCGTTTCTGAGCAGGACGCACGCGCGTTACGGCGGGCGGTGAGCAGCCCACAAGCTGTTGCGGGCTCCGGTTCGAAGTCACACTCCGCGACTATCCGCCGCGCTTGACGGCACACCCGCCGAGAGCCCCGTCACGGAGTAGCCCGGGATCGCTACCGGGAAGCCCGCCTCGCCGAATGTCTCTCGGATGACCCGATTGGTGTCGAAGTAGACCTGCCAGTAGTGCTGGTTGCCGGCGAACGGCCGGACGCACAGCACCGGGCCCGCCGGCGTGAACTGGAGAATCTCGACGACAGGCGCGGGTGTGGTCAGCACGTTCGGGATCTGGGCCAGGCGCTCTTTCAGCAGCCTGACGGCCACGCGGTGATCCACCGTGTGGTTAATCGTCGCCGTGAGATCGATGCGGCGGTAAGCATTCATCGAGAAGTTCTGGATGGTGTCGGAGAAGACTTTGTTGTTCCCGACAATCGTCACCACGTTATCAGGCGTGTTGAGAGTCGTGCCAAACAGTCCGACCGCGTCAACGGTGCCGGTGACGCCACCGACAGTGACGAAGTCACCGACCTTGAAGGGTCGCAGGAATACGAGGAACGCGCCGGCCGCGAAATTCGCCAGCAGTCCGCCCCACGCGACGCCGATGGCAACACCGCCTGCCGCCAGAAGCGCGGCGAAGGTGGTGGTTTCCACGCCGAAATACCCGAGGATTGCCACGATCAAGACCGCATTCAGGAGGACCGACAGACCCCTCTCCAGATACCGGCCCAGCGTCGGGTCGAATAGCTGCCCTCCGAGCGTTCGTCGCAGCATCCGTACGGCTAACCCGATGAGCCATCGCCCGGCCAGCCAGAGGAGCAGGGCCCCCACAACTCTCCACGCAATGGCAAGCAACGTGGCCATCGCACTTGCCACAAGACCGTTCATGTCCATCGAATTTCTCCTTTGCCGAGCAACCGTCGGCTCCGCCGCCAGTGCGCGAACTGTGCCAGGCCAGGCTTCCGCCGCTTACCAGTGAATACCTGGTACTGTCTCCCGCTCCACCTCCGGAATGTCGTTCGCAACTCCGACCAGCCATGGGCTGCCTGGTCACGAGAGCCCCTGGAAGGCGTATGCTCATGCCGAGGTTTATATGCATTCAAAGCTGCCCTTTGCCGTGCCGGCCAGTCTGCTGGTCCTTTCGGTCCTGACGTTCGGGCAGGGTCGAGGCGCCCCGCCGCCTCCGGCCACCGACACTGTGGCGCCGGGGATTCCAGGCGTCGTCGCGGCCGGTGCGCAGGTGCACGTCATCAAGGACGGTCTCAACGGGAGCGAGGGCACGATCGCACTCCCCGACGGCAGTGTGATCTTCTCCGAGACGGCTGCCAACCGGACGATCAAGATCGACAAGGACGACAACGTGTCGGTCTTTCTCGACAACACCGATGGATCGAACGGCATGGCGTTCGACAGAAGCGGACGCCTGTTCGTGACCCAGGTGCCATTCGGCAAGGGCGGCATCGCCATCATCTATCCCGCGGCCGCGAAGCGAACGCTGGTCAACAGCTATGACGGCAAACCGTTTGGACGGGCGAACGATCTCACCGTCGCCGCGAACGGAGGGGTGTATTTCACCGACTCAGCGAACGCGCAGCCGATGCCACCCGAGGGCGTGCCGTTGCCGCCCGCGCTCTATTATCTGGCGCCTGGCGCGACCACAGCCAGGCAGCTGATCACCGGCATTCCATTTCCAAACGGTGTCGTCCTCAGCGCGGATGAAAAGGTCCTGTATCTCAACAACACGAACGGTGAGTACCTGCTCGCCTTTGATGTGCAGCCTGACGGGTCGCTGACGAATCGTCGTGACTTTGCAAAATATGAGGGCGTAAAGCCCAATGCCGCCGGCGTGCCCATCAGTGGTGCAGATGGCCTCACGCTGGACAGCGAGGGGCGGCTTTATGCCGCCTGTGCAAACGGAGTGCAGGTGTTCAGCGCGAAGGGGGAACACCTGGGCACGATTCCGATGCCGCGCGCGCCTCAGAATCTCTCGTTCGCCGGCGCCGACAAGAAAACCCTGTACATCGTGGGCCGAGGCGTCGCCTCGAAGGTGCAGATGATCGCGAGGGGTCTCCAAGAGCGACCGCGCTGAGGACCGCTCCCCACGCGGCTCACGGTCTCCACGCGACCTACGATCCCCACGCGACCCACGCTATGCTTGATCGATGGACTTTGCTCTCAACGAGCATCAGCAGGATGTCCAGCGGCGTGCGCGGGCGTTTGCGGCATCACAGATCGCGCCGGTGGCATCGGCGCTCGATCGCAGCGGGCAGCATTCCGCCCGATCGTCATCGACGGCGCGGCCGACGTCGGGCTGCTCGGATGCGAGCACGATTTCGTCGCCTACGTGGCCGGCCTCATCGAGATTTCGAAAGAGTGGGCCGCGCTCGGCGCCGTCATCGCCGTGCACAATTCGCTCGTCTGCTATCCGATCTCGCGCTACGGCAGACGCCGCACAGAAAAAGAGCTACCTCTCGCGGCTGACCGAACAGAAACAGCTCGGTTGCTACGCGTTTGCCGAGCCGTCGGCCGGCTCCGATGCCGGCGCGATTCGGACGACCGCCGTTGCCGACGGCGATCACTTCGTCCTCAACGGCCACAAACGGTTCGTGACGAGCGGCCGCCACGCGCGCATCGCCATCGTCTATGCCCTGACCGATCCGTCCAGGGGGCGCGACGGCTTGTCCGCGTTCATCGTCGAGACCGACACGCCGGGCTTCGCCGTTGGCGAGACCAACGAGATGCTCGGTCTTCGCGCCAGCGAGGCGGTCGACGTTCTGCTGCGCGATTGCCGCGTGCCGAAGGGGAATCTGCTCGGGGCGCTGAATCAGGGGTTCGCCATCGCGCGCGAGATTGTCGAAGGCGGCCGCATCGACATCGCCGCGCAGGCGGTCGGCATCGGCGAGGCGTGCCTCGCACAGAGCATCGCCAAGGCCAAGGATCGCAGGCAGTTCGGGCGGCCGATCGCCGAGTTCGAGGCGATCCAATGGATGGTGGCCGACATGTCGACCGAGATCGACGCCGCGCGCCTGCTGGCATTCCGCGCCGCGGCGATGCGCGCGAAGAATCCCGACGATGCCGGATTGACGAAGGCCGCCGCAATGGCCAAGCTGTTTGCATCGGAAGCGGCGAACCGCGCCGCGTACAACGCGCTGCAGATCTTCGGCGGCCACGGATATCTCACGGAGTATCCCGTCGAGCGCTACTTCCGCGACGCACGAGCGATGACGCTGTACGAGGAGACGTCGGAAATTGAGCGTTGGTGATCGAACGGGAGCTGGCGAAGTAATGAATCTTGCAACTATCCGACGATCAGCAGATTCTGAAAGCAGGCGATGCGCGAGTTCGCCGACGGCGAGATCGCGCCCGGCGCGGCCGAGCGCGACGAGCTGGCGCGCTTTCCGTCGGAGCTGATCCCGAAGCTCGCCGAGCAGGGGCTGCTCGGCATCATGGTGCCCGACGAGTACGGCGGCTCGGGATACGACGCGATCAGCAGCGCCATCATCCTCGAAGAGATCGCGCGCGTCGACGCGGCGGTTGCGCTGCTGGTCGGCTCGCACAACTCGCTCTGCTCCGGCCACATTCTGCTGGCGGGCAGCGACGAGCAGAAGCGCACGTTTCTGCCGCCGCTCGCGCGCGGCGAGAAGCTCGGCGCCTGGGCGCTCACCGAGCCGGGATCCGGCTCGGATGCCGGCGCCATGCGAACGCGCGCCACGCTCGAAGGCGATCACTGGCTGATTCGCGGCGACAAGCAGTTCATCACGCAGGGGTCGACAGCCGGCACCTACGTGATCATGGCGTCGACCGATCCGTCGCAGGGCACCAGGGGCATCTCGGCCTTCATCGTCGATCGCGACACGCCCGGCCTTGTGGTCGGCAAGCTGGAGAAGAAGCTCGGCGTTCGCGCGTCGGATACCGCGGCGCTGCACTTCGACGACATGCGCGTGCCGAAGGACCGTCTGCTCGGCAAACAGCACGAAGGATTCAAGGACGTGCTCTCGGTGCTCGCGGCCGCGCGCATCGGCATGGCCGCGCTGGCGGTCGGCATCGCGCAGGGCGCGCTCGACGAAGCGCTGAACTACGCGAAGCGACGGCGTCAGTTCGGCAAGCCGATCCTCGAGTACGAAGCGATCCAGTGGATGCTCGCCGACATGGCTACCGAAAGCGAGGCCGCGCGGCTGATGGCGTGGCACGCCGCGACGCTGCGCGACGAGGGCGCGCCGTATCTGCGCATCGCGTCGCAGGCCAAGCTGTACTCGTCCGAAGTCGCGGTACGATCGACATCGAAAGCCATCCAGATTCACGGCGGATACGGATACCTGAAGGACTCGCCGGTCGAGCGCTTCTATCGCGACGCGAAGTTGTGCGAGATCGGCGAAGGGACGTCCGAGGTGCAGCGAATGGTGATTGCGCGAGAACTGTTCAGGTGAAGCGGACGATTATCGCCAACTGCGGCGGATTCTGGGGAGACGATCCCGCAGCGCCGCGCAGGCAGGTCGAAGGCGGTCCCATCGACTACCTGGTGATGGACTACCTCGCCGAAGTCACCATGGCCATCCTGCAGAAGCAGCGCGCCCGCAATCCCGCGGCCGGCTATCCGGCCGATTTCATTGCGCATCTTCGCGACGTGCTGCCGTCGTGCGCGCAGCGCGGCATCAAGATCATCACCAACGCCGGCGGCGTCAATCCGCTCGGCTGCCGCGCCGCGGTCGAGGCGCTCGCGCGAGATCTGAACGTCGCCGACAAGGTGAAGGTGGCCATCGTCGCCGGCGACGATCTGTATGCCGAACATCGATGAGCTGCTCGCATCGGGCGAGCCGCTCACGAACATGGACACCGGCCAGGCGCTGTCCGAGGTTCGTCCGCGCGTGCTCTCGGCGAACGCGTATCTGGGCGCCGGCGGAATCGTGAAGGCGCTCGAGCGCGGCGCCAACGTGATCATCACCGGACGCGTCGCCGACGCCGCGGTGACGCTCGCGCCGATGATGTTCGAGTTCGGCTGGTCGCCGACCGATTGGGATCGCGTCGCAGCCGGGAATCGTCGCCGGACACATCATCGAGTGCGGCGCGCAGTGCACCGGCGGCAACTTCACCGACTGGCCGCTCGTGAAGAGTTTCCGCGGATGGGCTTTCCGATCGTCGAAGCGGAAGAAGACGGCAGCTTCGTGGTGACGAAGCATCCGAACACCGGAGGGCTCGTCAGCGTGCACACGGTTGCCGAGCAGATCCTGTACGAGATCGGGCCGCCGGCGTACATGACGCCCGATGTCGTCGCGCGATTCGATTCCGTCCATCTCGAGCAGGAGGGGCCCGATCGGGTGCGCGTGACGGGCGCGCGCGGCGAGCCGGCGCCCGAAAAGCTGAAGGTGTCGATCAGCTACCACGCGGGATGGCGCGCGTTCGGACGGCTCGCGGTGACCGGACCGGAGGCGCTGGCCAAGGCCAACAAGGTGGCGGACGCGTTCTGGGACGCCGCGGGCGGCAAGGGCGCGTACGAGCAGGCGCTGCATCAGTTCATCGGCTGGAACGCGTGTCATGCGCCGCTCGCGACGTGCGAGCCCGGCGAAGTGCTCGTGCAGTTCGCGGTGCGCGATCAGGACGAGCGCAAGATCAACTCGCGCTTCGCGCCGCAGCTGGTGCCGCGCGTGCTCGGCACGGTGCCCGGCATCACCTATATCGCCGATCAGGGCCGGCCGAAGGCATCGGAGGTCGTGGCGTTCTGGCCGGCGCTGGTGTCTCGCGAGGTCGGTGAAGGCAGCGGGTGATTATCGGGGATGAGGAGATCGCCGTAGGGCAGAGCGATGAGGGCAGAGGGCAGAGGGCAGAGGGCAGAGCAATGTCTTCCATCCCTCATCCCCCACCCCTCACCCCTCTGCCCTCTGCCCTCATCTCTCTGCCCTCCGAGCGCGCTGTTCGCGTCGCGCTCGCACGCCTGTGCCTCGCGCGGTCTGGCGACAAGGGGGATACCGCGAACATCGGCGTCATCGCGCGATCCGAGGCGATCTACGCGTGGATGCTCGAGCATCTGACGCCCGCCGTTCGTGAAGCGGTACTTCGACGACGTGTGCGAGGGAGAGGTGGAGCGCTTCGAGCTGCCGAATCTGCTCGCGGTGAACTTCCTGCTGCATCGCAGCCTTGGCGGCGGCGGAACGCTGTCGCTGCTGCTCGACGCGCAGGGAAAGACGTACGCGCAGTTTCTGCTCGCCGCGACCGTGGAAGTGCCCGAAAGTCTGTTGCATGCAGAAAATCGACTCGCTGATCAACAAGAACAGCCCCACGTTTAAGGCGAATCTCGAGCGCATGACGCAGCTCGTCGCCGAGCTGCGCCAGCGGATCGCCGTCGGCTCGTGAGGGCGGCGGCGCGAAGTACGTGCGAGCGCCATCGCGAGCAGGGCAAGCTGCCGGTGCGCGAGCGCATCGCGCGGCTCGTCGATCCGGGCTCCCCGTTTCTCGAGCTGTCGCCGCTCGCGGGTTACGGCGTGTACGAAGACGACACGCCAGGCGCCGGCATCGTCACCGGCATCGGCCGCGTGTCCGGCCGCGACGTCATCATCATCGCGAACGATGCCACCGTGAAGGGGGGCACGTACTATCCGGTCACGGTGACGAAGCATCTGCGCGCGCAGCAGATCGCGCTCGAGAACCGGCTGCCGTGTCTCTATCTCGTCGATTCGGGCGGTGCGTTTCTGCCGCTGCAGGCCGATGTGTTTCCCGACCGCGAACACTTCGGCCGCATCTTCTTCAATCAGGCGCGCCTGTCGGCAGAGCGCATCGCGCAGGTCGCCGCGGTGATGGGCTCGTGCACCGCAGGCGGCGCGTACGTGCCGGCGATGTCGGACGAGACGATCATCGTCAAGGGCACGGGCACCATTTTTCTCGGCGGCCCTCCGCTCGTGAAAGCGGCGACCGGCGAGGAAGTGACGGCGCAGGATCTCGGCGGCGCCGATGTGCACACGCAGCTGTCGGGCGTCGCGGACTATCTGGCCGATGACGACGACCATGCCATCAGGCAGCTTCGGACGATCGTGTCGACGCTGAATGCGGCCAGGAGTCTGCCCATCGGATCGGACGACGCCCGAGGATCCTGCGTACGATCCCGACGGAGCTCTACGGCATCATCAGCGCCGACTGCGCGACGGCCGCACGACGTGCGCGAAGTGATCGCGCGCATCGTCGACGGCTCGCGCTTCGACGAGTTCAAGGCGCGCTACGGCACGACGCTCGTCACCGGCTTCGCGCGGCTCGACGGGTTTCTCGTCGGCATCGTCGCGAACAACGGCGTGCTCTTCTCGGAGTCGGCGCTCAAGGCGACGCACTTCATCGAGCTCTGCAACTTCCGCAGTATTCCGATCGTGTTCCTGCAGAACGTCACCGGATTCATGGTCGGCCGCCAGGTCGAGCGCGGCGGCATCGCCAAAGACGGCGCGAAGATGGTGAGCGCCGTCGCGAATTCCGTCGTGCCGAAGTTCACCGTGATGACCGGCGGGTCGTTCGGCGCCGGCAACTACGCCATGAGCGGGCGCGCCTACGATCCGCGATTCCTCTGGATGTGGCCGAACGCGCGCATCTCTGTGATGGGCGCCGAAACCGCCGCGTCCGTCCTGAGCACCGTCAAACGCGAGCAGATGGCGCGCGAGGGAAAGACGCTCGATGCCGCTGGCGAGCACGCCATCAAGCAGCCGATCATCGAGAAGTACGAATCGGAGGGCTCGCCGTACTATTCGACCGCCCGCTTGTGGGATGACGGCATTCTCGATCCGGCCGAGACACGCGCGACGCTCGCGCATGCCCTGTCGATCGCGTTCAACGCGCCGGTGCCCGCGCCGAAGTTCGGCGTGTTCAGGATGTAGATGAGCGAGCCTTCGACGATTCATGTGCGGCGGCTGGCGCAACGTCGATTACGTCACGTTGAACCGGCCGGAGGTGCGCAACGCGTTCAACGAGCACCTCATCGGCGAGATGACGGCGTGGGCGGCGCAGCGCTGCGGCCGACAGCTCGCTGCGTGCCGTCGTCATCAGCGGCGCCGGGCCGTCCTTCTGCGCCGGCGCCGACCTGGCCTGGATGGCGAAGATGGCCGGATACACGCAGGAGGAGAACCTGCGCGATGCGCGGGCGGCCGCCGCGATGTTTGCGGCCATCGACACGCTGCCGATGCCGGTCGATCGCGCAGATTCATGGCGCCGCGCTGGGCGGCGGCGCCGGCCTCGCGGCGGTCGCCGACATCGCCGTGGCCGCCGACGACACGACGTTCGGCTTCACCGAGGTGAAGCTGGGGTTGATACCGGCTGTCATCGCGCCGTACGTGCTGGCGAAGATCGGTCAGTCCGCCGCGCGCGAGCTGTTCGTGACCGGCCGCCGCTTCGATGCGGCGCACGCGAGAGGCATCGGGCTGGTGCACGCTGTCGTGCCCGCCGGCGATCTGATCGACCGGGTGAACAAATACCTCATCGAGATCGCGGCCAATGGCCCCGAAGCGATGAGCGCCGCAAAAGCGCTGCTTCGAAGGATCGCGGAACGATACCGATCGCTGACACGGCGCCGATCACGGCGAAAGCGATTGCCGAACGGCGGGTGTCGGACGAAGCGCAGAAGCTGATGAGGGGGTTTCTGGAGAAGTAAGTCGGTAGTCGGCGGTCGGCAGTCGGCAGTCTCAGTCGGTAGTCGCCAGTCGGTCTTGGGTCGTTAGCCACGGTGTTTGCGATCGCTTGCGCGCAGATATTTGATCAGTCCTGTCAGCATCCTCGCAATTTCTTCGTACTTGTCATGAAGATCAGCTGTTTCCTCGTCGCTGAGATAGTGTCTTTCGTGAGCAACGGCGAGGTGGAGGGTGTCAGGAATTTCGTGTGTGGGCATAGCATGAGGAGTGGCTATGCGCCGCAAACGGAAAAGCCGGACGCCTGACGCGCCGCTGGCGCCGGTCCCGTCCGAGATTCTCGACCAGTTCGTCGGCCAAGGCCCGCTCTCGCACGAGGAGCTCGACGCCGCCGTCCGCCGCTTCAAGAAGGCGATTATCGAGCGCGCGCTGGGCGGCGAGCTGACCCACCATCTGGGCTACCCGCCCGGCGGCAGCAAGCCCGAGGACACGTACCAATCACCGCAATGGCACGGGCGCGCAAGACCGTGCTGACCGACGACGGCCCGCTGCCGATCGACGTGCCGCGCGATCGCGAGGGCACGTTCGAGCCGCGGCTGATCGCCAAGCACGAGCGCCGCTTCACCGGCTTCGACGACAAGATTCTGGCGCTCTACGCGCGCGGCATGACGGTGCGGGAGATCCAAGGCGTTCCTCGCCGAGATGTACGCCGTCGAGGTCTCGCCGGATCTGATCAGCACGGTGACCGACGCGGTCGTGGCGGAGGTGACCGCCTGGCAAAGCCGGCCGCTCGAGCCGATGTATCCGGTCGTGTTCTTCGATGCGCTGCGGGTGAAGATTCGCGACGAGGCGATGGTGCGCAGCAAGGCGATCTATCTGGCGCTGGCCGTGCTGCCCGACGGCACGCGCGACATCCTCGGGCTCTGGATCGAGCAGACCGAAGGCGCGAAGTTCTGGATGAAGGTGTTCAGCGACCTGAAAACGCGCGGCTGCCAGGACATCCTCATCGCCGTCACCGATGGCCTGAAGGGCATGAGCGAGGCGCTCGCGGCGGTCTTTCCCGCGACGACGCTGCAGACCTGCATCGTGCACCTGATTCGGCACAGTCTGGACTTCGCGAATTGGAAAGAGCGCAAGCCGATGGCGACGGCGCTGCGGCCGATCTACACGGCGCGCCGAGCGCCGAGGCCGCCAGCGCCGCGCTGGACGCCTTCGAGCGCGGCCCGTGGGGCCGGAAGTTCCCGACGGTCGTGGCGTCCTGGCGCCGCGCCTGGACGCACGTGATTCCGTTCTTCGCGTTTCCGCCGGAGGTCCGGCGCGTGATCTACACGACCAACGCGCTCGAGAGCGTCCACGCGCAGCTGCGGAAGATCATCAAGACGCGCGGCCACTTCCCGACCGACGACGCGGCGACGAAGCTGATCTGGCTGGCGCTGCGGAACATCACCGCCAAGTGGGAGCGCAGGGCGCACTACTGGCGGCCGGCGATGAATCAATTCGCGATTCTCTACGAGGGTCGCTTCACGAAACCGACCGTGCTGATCAACCGCCTCACACACGAAATTCCTGACACTCCGGCGAGGTGGGATCGGACTTCGTGGGCAGATCCGCGCGCGATGAAGAGGTACCGAACAAACTGGCGATCGCTCTGCTGTCCGAATCCCTCTGCAACATTCGCAGGTACTGCCGCAGACGCCGCGGCCAGCTGCACTCGCAGATCCCAATCGGCGCGTACCTTTGGCCTCTCCAAGAGCGCAGATATTGCAGAGCACGCAACCAACGCTTTCCGATACACCGATAATTCGTTAAGTGTTCGCGCAACCATGTCATCTTGCCGGCATGTTGCGTACCAGACTGCCGACTGTTGACTGAGACTGCGACTGTCGACTGAGACTACCGACTGCCGACTGCCGACTGCCGACTATAATCTCTCCGTGCACGGTATCGCAGTTCTCGATGCTGGTGGCCAGTACTGCCATCTGCTTGCGCGGCGCGTGCGCGAAGCCGGCGTGCAAAGCCACGTCCTTCCGATCGACACGAACGCCGGGCAGCTGGCCGGCATCGGCGGCATCCTCATCTCGGGCGGGCCGCGGAGCGTGACCGAAGCCGGATCGCCCCGTGTGGATCCGTCGATTCTCTCGATGGGCGTGCCGATCCTCGGCATCTGTTACGGACATCAACTGCTGGCCGCCACGATGCCCGGCGGCAGCGTCAAGCCGAGTCATTCGAGAGAGTACGGGTTGGCGACGCTGCGATTGAAGCACGGCGCGGGCAACGAGCTCTTCGAGGGCGTGCCGGAGAAGAGCCAGGTGTGGGTCAGCCACGGCGATTCGGTCGAACAGCTGCCGGACTGCTTCGAGGTGGTGGGCGCGACCGACGACTGTGCGGTCGCCGCGATGGTGTTTCCGGCCAGGACAGATCTACGGCGTCCAGTTCCATCCGGAGGTGACGCACAGCGAGTTCGGCCAACGCATTCTCGAGAATTTCGTTCGCCGCGTCTGCCGCAGCGGATCGAGCTGGCGCCCGTCGTCGGCGGAAACCATCGAAGCCATCAAGACCGACATTCGCGCGCGCGTCGGGCCGGTCGAGCAACGTGCTCTTTTTCGTGAGCGGCGGCGTCGACTCGTCCGTCGCGTACAAATTGTGCGCCGATGCGCTCGGCGAGGATCGCGTGCACGGCGTGTATGTCGATACCGGGTTCATGCGGAAGGATGAATCCGCCGAGGTGATGTCCGCGTACGAGAATGCGGGGTTCAAGAACGTGCGGCTGCGCGACGCATCGTCGGAGTTTCTCGGCGCCGTCGGGCGCGAGACGAATCCGGAGATCAAGCGTCAACGAATCGGTGTGGCATTTCTCGCGGTCGAAAACGACGTGCTCGAACATCTGCCGCCGGGGCAGTGGCTGCTCGGCCAGGGCACCATCTATCCCGACACGATCGAGTCGGGCGGCACGCGCGAATCGGCGCTGATCAAGACGCATCACAACCGGGTCCCCGAACTGCTGCGCCGCATCGAGGCGGGCGAGATCGTCGAGCCGCTGCTGCAGTTCTACAAGGATGAGGTCCGCGAAATCGGCCGCGCGCTCGGGTTGCCGGTGCGCCTCATCGAAAAGCAGCCCTTTCCCGGGCCCGGGCTCGCCGTGCGCTTCCTCTGCACCGACGAGCCCGCGGAGTGGTCGGAGGACGCGAAGCTCAGCGAAGTGGCGTCCAGCTTCAACTTGAAGGCGCGTGTGCTTCCCGTGCGCGGCGTCGGGGTGCAGGGGGACGAGCGCACCTACGCGCACACGGCGCTTCTCACAGGCGAGTACGATGAACTGGCCGTTGCCGAGCTCGCGCCCGCGGTGACGAACTCGCTGCGCGACGTCAATCGCGTGGTCTTCTGGGCCGGTGCGAAGGGATCGATCGACGAGTTCCGCGTCGAACCGACGACGACATCGCGCGAGGGTCTCGATGTGCTGCGCGAAGCGGACGCGCGCGTGCGCGACATCCTCGCGGACTACGACACCCAGAAACGCATCTGGCAATGCCCGGTGGTGATGCTGCCGCTGAAGCGGCAAGGAGAGTCGGCGATCGCCATCAGGCCCGTGGAATCGCACGATGGCATGACCGCGCAGTACGCGCGCCTGCCCTGGGCGATCATCCAGCGAATTGCCACGGCCGTGCTCGCCGTGCCGGGTGTCGGCGCCCTCCTCTACGACGTCACCAACAAGCCGCCAGCGACGATTGAGTGGGAATAGGACAATCCGTTCCTGGTAAGAGCAGAGAGCAGAGGGCAGAGAGTTCGCAAGTGGCTGTGTAATTTGCTCTTAGCTCTCTGCTCTCTGCTCTATCAAGCCTCTGGCCGTTGTATCCGATACGTTAGGGTAGATGACTTCGGTATTTGCCAAAGGCAGGCAGCGGATGTCGTGCGAGGCGCGTGAGGCGATGCTCTGGTACGAGCTCGTCGTGACGGCGCCGGACGGTGTCGTGCGCGTCGAACGCTACACGGAACGCGCGGGGATGTTGAGGCGCCAGCACGAGCTGTTGTGCGCATGGAAAGCGCAAGGCTGGCGCGAACTGGAAGAAGAGCCGGCCGTCCTCCGTCGGTAGGCCGGCTGTTACCTCGATGTATTCTCAATGGAAGTGGCAAAACGGGCCGCGAGGCCAAGTGCGCGTGTCTTTCGGCCGGCGCGAACCCCCGTGCCGGGCATCGGTGCGAAGCTCGAGCGACCTCGAGTGCTCCGTCACCAATCTCAGCAGCAGCGGTGCCATGCTGCGCAGCCGCCTCGAAGTAGCCGTCGGACGCGAAGCCACGCTCGTATTCGATCTGCCCAACCCCGTAATGACGAAGGTCCGCGTGGTGCGGTGCGAGCCTGTTGAGGTTCCGCTGCCCGCCGCGGCGGTGTGGCGCCAGCACGACTTTGCGCTCGGCGTACATTTCCTGAAACACCACGACGACCTGGCGGCTGCGATCCGATCGCTTGCGAAGCAGGCGGGCATTGAACACTCGCAGGCCCGTGTGCTCGTCCTCGGAAAAGATGACGAAGTCAGCCAGTTGGTGGAGAACGCACTTTCGGCTGCCGAGTACACGCCCCGCGTGTTGACGCATCCGCGCTACGCCGTCAGCATCGCCAAGCGTATCGGCGCGAAAGCGATCGTCATCAACCTCGAGATCGATCCGCAGCTGTCCGCGCGCACCGTGCTCGATTCGCTGCGCGCCGATCCTGTGACCGCGGCGATGCCCATCATTCTGTGTGCGCGGCAGCCGTCGGCGCACTACCAGCGTTACATTGATAACAACCGCCTGCGTCTGCTGATCGTGCCGTTTACGCCGGAAGATCTGGTCACCGCCGTCGACCGCGCCATCGACGAGCTGAGTTAACATTCCCGGCACGTCATGTTGAACCTGTCGGCGGTGCTCGAGCAGCACACGCGCCGAAGACCCGACGCCGAGGCGCTCGTCTGCGGCGACAAACGCCTCACCTATGCGCAGCTCAACGCGTGGGCCAATCAGATCGCGAATGCGCTCGCCGCGTCGGGCATTCGTCGCGGCGACCACGTCGCGCTGCTCTGCCCGAACCTGCCGTATTTTCCCGCGGTCTATTTCGGCATTCTCAAGACGGGCGCGACCGTCGTGCCGCTGAACGTGCTGCTGAAGCCGCGCGAGATCGCGTATCACCTGCGCGACAGCGATGCGAAGGCGATGTTCTGCTTTCAGGGCACACCGGAGCTGCCGATGGCGGACGCGGCAAAGGCAGCGATTGCCGTCGTACCGGCGTGCAAGACAGCTGATTGTGTTGCCGAATCCTTCCATTCCGCTCGATCCCGCTTTCGATGATGGCGCCGAGGTCGTTCCGCTGGCACGGTTCATCGGCGGCCAGCCTCCGGTGTTCGAAACGGTCGCAACGAACCCGGATGACACCGCCGTCATTCTGTACACGTCCGGCACCACCGGGCAGCCCAAGGGCGCGGAGCTGACGCATCTGAACATGGTCGTTAACGGCATGGTCTCGGCCGAGCTGTGCGCGGGATCGCACGACGAACGCGGCCGTCACGCAACCGCTATCACGCTGCCGTTGTTTCACGCGACCGCGCAGACCGCGCAGATGCTCGCGTATCTCCATCTGGGCGGCACACTCGTGCTGCTGCCGCGCTTCGATCCGGCTGCGCTGCTCGCGGCCATGACCGCCGAGCGCATGACCCACTGGATCGGCGTGCCGACGATGTACTGGACGCTGCTGAAGCACGCGCGAGAACAGGACATCGACGTATCGCGTGCGGCAGCGACGCTGCGGCTCGCGGTCTCGGGCGGTGCGCCCATGCCGGTCGAGCTGATGCGCGATTTCGAGCAGACGTTCGGCGTCCGCATCGTCGAAGGCTACGGATTGTCGGAGACCTCGCCGGTCGCGAGCTTCAATCACCTCGATCGGCCGTCGAAGCCCGGCACCGTCGGTCAGCCGCTGTTTGCCGTCGACATCATGATCGTGGACGACAACGACGAGCCGGTCGGGACCGGGCAGCCCGGCGAAGTCGTGATTCGCGGGCACAACGTGATGAAGGGGTACTACAAGCAACCCGAGGCCACGGCCGAAGCGATGCGGAACGGATGGTTCCACACGGGCGACATCGGAACGCTCGACGCCGATGGATATCTCAGCATCGTCGATCGCAAGAAGGACATGATCCTGCGCGGCGGGTTCAGCGTGTTTCCGCGCGAGCTCGAAGAGGTGATCCTGACTCATCCTGGTGTGTCGATGGTCGCTGTCGTCGGCGTGCCTGACGAGCGGCTCGGCGAAGAAGTGAAGGCGTTCGTCGTGAAGAAGCCCGGCGCCGAGGTCACTGAAGACGCGCTGCGCGCGTGGTGCAAGGAGCAGTTCGCCGCGTACAAATATCCGCGCCTCATCGAGTTCCGCACCGAGCTGCCGACGAGCGCTACAGGAAAGATCCTGAAGAGGGAGTTGCGCGTCCAATAGAACGTGGACACCCTCGAAACCGAACTTCTCGACGCATATTCCCAGGCGGTCGTTCGCGCGGTCGAGCAGGTGGGGCCGTCGGTCGTCACCATCGAGCTGGGCCGCGGCGGCGATCGCCGTGGACGCGGGGGCCAGGGCTCCGGCTTCGTCGTCGCGCCAGACGGTCTGATTCTCACCAACAGCCACGTCGTTCACAAAGCCGCCAGCATTCACGTGTCGCTCTCCGACGGTCGAAAGCTGCCGGCGGAGCTCATCGGTGAAGATCCTGAGACCGACCTCGCGGTTGTCAGAGCGGCGGCGTCGGGATTTGCGGCGCTCCGTCTCGGCGATTCGCAGGCGATCAAAGTGGGGCAGCTCGCCATCGCGATCGGCAACCCGCTCGGATTCTCGGCCACGGTGACGGCGGGCGTCGTCAGCGCGCTCGGCCGCTCGCTGCGCTCGCGATCGGGGCGCTTGATGGACGACATCATTCAGACCGATGCCGCGCTCAATCCGGGAAATTCGGGCGGACCGCTCGTCAACTCGCGCGGCGAGGTCATCGGCGTGAACACGGCGGTGATTGCCGGCGCGCAGGGACTCTGTTTCGCGATCGCCGCGAACACCGCGCAGTTCGTCGTCGGCAGGCTGATACGCGACGGGCGGATTCGGCGCTCGTACATGGGCGTGGCCGGACAGAACACGCCGATCGCGCGGCAGATCGTCCGCTTCTACGGCCTCGCTGTGTCGAGCGGCATTCTGGTTGCCACGATCGAGCCCGACAGCCCGGCGGCGAAGAGCCTGTTGCGCGAAGGGGACATCGTCATCGCGCTGGACGGCCATGATGTCTCGGGCATCGATCAGCTGCATCGGCTGCTCACCGAGGAGCGCATCGGCAAAGTCAACGGCGATCACCGTCATCAGGCGCACGGAAAAAATGGAGATTGCCGTGACCCCTGCGGAGTCCCCGCGCCGACAGGACTAAGATGTTGTGCCGTGCTGGGACTCGTTGCCGATGATTTGACTGGTGCCGGAGATGCGTCCGTCCAGTTCGCGAAGCGCGGATGGACACTGCTATTCCTGACGTTGGTCGCCCCGGTAGTGAATCCGCCCGGTAGTGTCCGGCTTCAGCCGGACCGTCGTCATTGCTGTCACCACCGACTGCTCGCGCGCTCGGCAACGACGTCGCTCGAGCGTCTCACCGCCGACGCGGTGACCGCGCTGATGAACGCGGGCGTCGATCGCCTGTTTCTGAAAATCGATTCGACGATGCGCGGGTCGGTGCCGGGGCAGGTGGCTGGAGCGCTTGCGGCGTGGCGGACGCGCTATCCGGATGCCCGCGCGGTTGTGTGTCCCGCGTATCCCGCGATGGGACGAACCGTCGCGTCGAATCGGCTGCTCGTCCAGGGAGAGCCGGTCGAGCGCACCGCCTTCGGTCGCGATCCGGTGACTCCGGTCACAACGAGCGACATGTCGGCGCTGCTTCCCGGCTCACCGCACATCAGCGTGGTCGATGCCGCGACAGACGCTGACCTTATGGCGATTGCGGCGTCGATTGCCGCCGCAGGAGCCGTCGGCGATTGCCGTCGGTTCAGGCGGATTGGCCGACGCGCTTGTCAGCAGATATGGTCGTCAGAAGCCCCAGAACATAGTGCTCGCCTTCAAGCGGACCGTCGTTTCATTCATGACAACAAATGCCCCCGCATGCTCCTGCAGGTCAGCTCGCTGAATCCTGTGTCGCTCGCACAGGTCGCGCGGCTCAAAGCCGTCTTTCCGGATGTCGTCGTCCTTCTTGCGCCTGCAGAGCGAGGAGACAGCGCAGCCGTCGCCGAAAGACTCGCGCGCGAGTTCGTGGAGACAGGTTGAGCGCGAGCAGTGGGACCTGCTGGGACTGATTGGCGGCGACGGCGCGCGCGAAACGCTCGCACAGCTCGGCGCGTCGGGCATTCGCATCGTCGACAGCCTGCTCGAAGGCATTCCGCTCGGTATCGTCGTGGGCGGGACGCGCTGACGGAACTCCTGTGTTTACCAAAGCCGGCGGCTTCGGCGCCGAGGATGCGCTCGTCCGCTGTCGTCGAGAGGATGATCGGCGTGAACGCCAAACCAGTCCTCGCGTTGACGCTCGGCGACGTCGCCGGCATCGGGCCGGAGATTACCGCCAAGACATTGCTCGGCCATCCGGATCTTCGCAGCGAATGCGTGCCGGTCGTCGATCGGCGACTGCCGACGCGATGCGCCGCGGCGTGCGAAACGATGGGCGGCGATCCGATCCGCCGTCCGCGTCATCGGCGATCCGCGCGATGCCGCCAACGATCCCGCGCGCATCGATGCTGATTCAAGCCGGGCCGTCGTTGCAGTCGGTGCCCGTCGGCGAGATCAGCGGTGTCGCCGGCGATGCCGCGTATCGGTTCGTCGTCGAAGCCTGCGCGCTCGCGAAGGACGGCAAGGTGTCGGGCATCGTCACCGCGCCGCTCAACAAAGCCGCGATGCACGCGGGCGGACACAAGTGGCCCGGCCACACCGAGCTGCTCGCGCACGAGTTCGGGGTCAAGAACTTCTCGCTCGTGCTGTCGGCGGGAGAGCTGTACTTCTTTCATCTCACCACGCACGTGTCGCTCAAGAACGCGATCGCCAACATCACGCCGGAGCGCTGCGACGCGCTGCTCGATCTCGTCGGCGGGTTCGCGCGCGCGCTCGGATGGACGAACGAGCCGATCGGCCTTGCGGGACTGAATCCGCACGCCGGCGAAGGCGGCCTGTTCGGGCGCGAAGATGCCGAAGTGCTCGCGCCCGCGGCGGCGCGCGCGAAGGCGCGCGGACTGAATGTCGTCGGTCCGTTGCCTGCCGACGCGCTGATTCCGGCCGCCGTGAGAGGCAAGTGGAGGCTGGTCGTCGTCTGTTATCACGACCAGGGGCACGCGCCGTTCAAAGCGGTCTACGGCGACAACGGCGTCAACATCACGGTCGGCCTGCCGGTGGTGCGCGTGTCCGTCGATCACGGCACGGCGTTCGATATTGCCGGCAAAGGTGTTGCGCGCGAGGACAGTCTCGTGCTTTCGTGCCGGCGCGCGGCGCAACTTGCGCCCGGCTGGCGCTTGATTGCCGGTGAGCGCACGACATAAACTGATCGTTCGGGTTTCTTAGTGGCCCGGAACCTGTGCAATCTCAGTCTACGAACCGCGTCAGGGCCGGAAGGCAGCAGCGCTAAGTAGTCCCTGAGCTGTGCCGCAGGCCCTCCGGGCCTCTAAGGAACCCGATGGTTCCAAGTTCCGCGTTCCAGTCGAACCAACGCGGAACCGGAACCCAGAACCAGGAACCTCGAACTCCCGATGTCCTACCAAGTCCTCGCCCGCAAGTGGCGCCCGCAGCAATTCGATGACGTCATCGGCCAGCCGGCTGTCACGCGTACGCTGGCGAATGCCATCAAGAGCGGGCGGATTGCGCAGTCGTTCGTGTTTGCCGGTCCGCGCGGCGTCGGCAAGACGACGACGGCGCGGATTCTGGCGCGCGCGCTCAGCTGCGACACGGGACCGACCGCCGATCCGTGCGGGACGTGCGACGCCTGCCGCGAAATTACCGAAGGGCGCGACATCGACGTCATGGAGATCGACGCCGCGACGCACACCGGCATCGACAACGTCCGCGAAGTGATCATCAACGGGCTGTCGATCATGCCCGTGCGGAACCGCTACAAGGTCTTCATCATCGACGAAGTGCATCAGCTCTCGACCTCGTCGTTCAACGCGCTGCTGAAATCGATCGAAGAGCCGCCGCCGCACATCGTCTTCATGATGGCGACGACCGAGCTCTCGAAAATTCCGGAGACGGTGCTGTCGCGCTCGCAGGTCTTCGAGTTCAAGACGATCTCGAGCCGGCAGATCGCCGATCAGCTTCGCCGAATCGCCGACGCCGAAAAGATTGCCGTGGACGATTCGGCGCTGCTGCTCATCGCGCGCGCCGCCGAAGGCAGCATGCGCGATGCGCAGAGCGCGTTCGATCAGGTCATCGCGTTCGCCGGCCAGAAGGTGACGACAGACGACGTGGCGACGGTGCTGGGACTGGTCGGCCGCGATCTGGTGCTCGACATCGTCACGGCGGTCGCCGACGAGACGCCGGCCGCCGCGTTCGAGCTGTCCGGGCGCGCGGTCGAGCTCGGTTACGACCTGCGATCGGTCGTCCGCGAGCTGTCGCGCGTCGTGCGCGATCTGCTGGTGCTGTCGGTCGATCCATCGCGCATCGACGATCCTGAGATTTCGTCGGAGACCGAGCGGGAGCGGCTGAAGGGGCTCGTGTCGCGCTTCTCGCGCGAAGATCTGCTGCGCGCGTTCGACGTGTTGTCGAAAGCCGAGTTCGACATCCGCGGCGCGTCACAGCCCCGGTATCACCTCGAGATGGCGCTGCTGCGCTGGATTCACATGCGCAAGCTCGTGCCGTTGACGGAGCTGCTGGGCGGAGTCGCAGAGCAGTGCCCGCGGGCGCGCCCCGGCCAGGCCGCTGCGCCTGCGCACCGGCAACCCTCGCAGCCATTCAGCCGCAAGGCAGCACCGCGTCGTGCCGTCCTGTCGCAGCGGCGAACGCACCGCCGTGCCGCCCGTCGAGCGTCGAGCGCCGCCGAGCGCCTGCCGCGCCGAAGCCCGCAGTATGGCGCAGCGGGCGAAGGCGGACCTGTCCGCCGAAGCCCGCGAGTGTTCCGCCGGGCGAAGGCGGACGCGATGCCTTCCTCCTGGAGATCCGCAAGTCGAAGCAGATGTTCTACAACACGGTCGTCGCGCAGGCGCAGAAGATTGAGTTTGGTCCCGAGCGCGTGACGTTTTCGTTTCTGCCGGCGCATCGCATGCTGCGCGAGCAGGTCGAGACAAACCGGCAGTGGCTCGAGCAGATCGCATCGGCAGTGGCCGGCAAGCGGATGACGGTCGGCGCGGCGCAGGCCGAAGGCGTGCCCGAGCCCGTGCAGCAGCCGCAGGTCGCGGGCCCGTCACAATCCAAACCACCCGATCTCAAAACCACGGCGATGGCCGACAGCGCCGTGCAGGCGATGCTCGATGTGTTTCCGGCCGAAATCGAAAACGTCGAAGAGATTGAGTGAGCTCCATGAACATCAACCAGATGATGAAGCAGGCGCAGCAGATGCAGGAGCGCCTTCAGCAGCAGATGGCCGAGATGCGCGTCGAGGCGTCGGCCGGCGGCGGCATGGTGACGGTCGTCGTCAACGGCAACAAGCAGATTCAGAGCCTCAAGATCGATCCCGAGGTGGTGTCGAAGGAAGACGTGGAGATGCTGCAGGATCTGATTCTCGCGGCCATCAACGACGCGAACCGCAAGGCCGAAGAGCAGTTGAGCAAGCAGATGGGCGGCCTGATGGGCGGGCTGAAGATACCCTGGGCTCGGATGAGTTATCCCGAACCACTCACCCGGCTCGTCGATCAACTCAAGCGGCTTCCCGGCATCGGGGCGAAGAGCGCGCAGCGGCTGGCGTTTCACATTCTGCGGACGCCGCGCGACGAGGCCGATCGCCTCATCGACGCGATTCGCGACGTCAAGGATCGCGTCACGTACTGTTCGGTGTGCAGCAACACGACGGATGTCGATCCGTGCAAGTACTGCAGCTCGGACACGCGCAATCACAACCTGATTTGCGTCGTCGAAGAGCCGCAGAACGTGACGGCCATCGAGAAGACGCGCGACTTCAAGGGGGTCTATCACGTGCTGATGGGCGCGCTGTCGCCGCTGCAGGGCGTCGGGCCCGACGAGCTGAAGATCAAGGGACTGCTCACGCGCGTCGGACAGGGAGACATCGAGGAGATCATTCTCGCGACGAATCCCAACGTCGAAGGTGAAGCGACGGCGCTCTACCTCGCGCGGCTGCTCAAGCCGCTCGGCGTGCGCGTCACGCGCATCGCGATGGGCGTGCCGGTCGGCAGCGACCTCGAGTACGCCGACGAGGTGACGATGCACAAGGCGATGGAAGGGCGGCGGGAAGTATAGTTTGTGCCTACTACGTTGATACCGACGTCGTTTCAGCTCCCCGCGCTCGCACTGCTCATTCTCGGCGGCGTCATTGCCTGGGCCGCCGGCTATCGTCTTTTCAGATTCGTGCTCACGCTGTTCGGGTTCTACATCGGCGCGCTGGCGGCGACCGCGGTGCTCGGTCCCAGCGATCGGACGCTGCTCGTCTTCGCCGCGCTCGGCGGCGGCGCGGTCGGCGCGCTCATCATGTTCTTCGGGTACTTCGTCGGTGTCGCGCTCGTCGGCGCCGGCATCGGCGCGCTGAGCGTGCACATGATCTGGAGCCGGCTCGGCAGCGATCCGCATGCGTTCGTCGTGATTCTCGCGGCAGTCGCCGGCGCGGCGGCGGCGATGGCGCTGCAGCGCTACGTCATCGTCATCGCGACGGCGTTCGCCGGCGGATGGACGATGCTGTGGGGCGCGATGAGCGTGATGGATTCGAGCAGCAATCTCGCGCAGCGGCCGCCGGTGTGGATGGTGTATCCGTTCGATCTCTCGCCCGGCCGCCGGTGGATTCTCGCCACGTGGGCGGCGCTCGGGCTGCTCGGCGTGTTCGTTCAGCTTCGCTTCACCGGCCGATCGCGAATCGCCGGTGCAGAGTGCAAAGACTAAAGTCGCAGTGATCAACGGACTTGACAGCTGAGAGCCATACGTAACGTAGTGCCGACCTTCAGGTCGGCCATTGGAGGACACATGGCAACGTTCGAACGCAGCGTGACGACGGATTGGGAAGGCGGATTGATGGACGGCAACGGGCACGGCGAAGGCGGGAAGCGGCGCCTTTTCGCTGCCGGTCACATTTCCAAATCGCATCGGCGAGCCGGCGGCAAGACGAGCCCGGAGGAGTTGATGGCGGCGGCGCACGCCGCGTGCTTCGCGATGGCGATGAACGCCGCGCTGGGCAAAAAAGGCGGCAAAGCGGCGAAGACGCACGTGACGGCGACCGTTGCGGCCGATAAGAGTGACGCGGGCATCAAGATCGTGTCGTCGAAGCTCAAGGTCGTCGTCGAAGGGCTCGAGGGGATGACGCCGGCCGACTTCGCGACGTTCGTGAAGGAAGCCGACAAGGGCTGCCCGGTGTCGAACGCGTATCGCGGCACGATGCAGATCGAGGTTGAAGGATCGGTTCGAAATAGGCAGTCGATAGGCGGAGTCCGGGTAGTCGGCAGTGGGTTCGAGCCGCGTGCAGCTGCGCGGTAGTGCGTGGGCGTGTCAGCGCTGCAATGTCGGGTAGCGCAGGGCTTGCAGCCGCTGCCAACTGAAAGGACGATCATGCGAAACGACATTGCGTTCGTCGCGCTGGCGTTCGCTCTTGCATTCGATCGCGTGCGGTGCGCCGGTCGAGCAACCGTGCGCCGCTGGCAGCGTCCCGCGGACGGAAACGCCGGCCGCCGGAACGTCCGGCGCGCCGGCGGCGACTGCCGGCGCGCGACGCGCCGCGAGGGCCGGCGCAGGCGCCGGCAAAAGAGCCGATCATCACGACGATGCCGATGGATGTGCCGTCGGGGACCGATCTGGTGCTGACGCTCGAGACAGCGGTGTCATCTGAAACGGCGAAACCCGATCAGCCTGTTCGCGCGACGAGTCGCGAAGCCGGTTGTCGTCGCCGGGCATGGAAGTGATTCCGGCAGGCGCGACCGTCACCGGCGCTGTCGTGTCGGCCGAGCGATCGGGCACGAGTGAAGGGGCGCGCATCGGTCGCGCTTCGCTTCAACGAGGTGATCGTGATGAACACGCCGTATCGCATCAGCACCGAGCGCATCTCGCGCCAGGCCGAAGCGACGAAGGGCGAGGACGCGAAGAAGATCGGCATCGGCGCGGGTGTCGGCACGGCGATCGGCGCGATCGCCGGCGGCAAGAAGGGCGCGGCGATCGGCGCGGGCATCGGCGGCGGCGCCGGCACGGGCGCCGTGCTCGCGACGCGCGGCGAAGAAGTGACGATTCCCGCGGGCGCGACGCTGCGGACGAAGATTACGGAGACGGTGCGGATTGTGATGCCGATGTAGGGGTGGTGGTCGTAGTGCGGTAGTGCGTAGGCGGCGAGCGTGGGGATCGTGGGGATCGTGGGGATCGTGGGATCGCGCGAGTCGTGGGATCGCGTGTGATTGACCTCACGGTCGCGTCGCTACAATTAGGGGTTCTTTCCGCTCGTCGCCGCACGACATCATGTTCCTCAGTAGCTCAACGGCAGAGCATCCGGCTGTTAACCGGAGGGTTGCTGGTTCGAATCCAGCCTGAGGAGCCAATTTCCTTCGGAAATTCGACGACTTTCGCCGGCCGCTGATCCCGCTTCGGGGCACGTTGCCCTTTTCTTGCCCTTTTGCTGCGCCCGGTCTCCGTTGGCGGCGGCGGAGGCGCAGGCGTCGAATCCAGCAGGCCGACTTCAGCCGACAGATGCTCGGGCGACAGGTGCGCGTACCGCATGACCATCCGCAGCCCACGGTGACCCAACAACTCCGCCACGGACCGAAGCGAGGCGCCCTTCATGATCAGCCACGAGGCGAACGTGTGCCGCAGGTCATGCCACGTGAAGTCTTTGATTTCTGCAGTCTCGAGGGCCGTGTGAAATGCGTTCTTGACGTCTTGCACCGGTTCGCCGGCCTTGCGACCCGTCGCGTGCGGGAAGGCGTACGGACAGTCCGGAATCCGTTGGTTGTACAGCGCCTGCAGCGTTGTGAGCACCGTCGCATTGAGCGGCAATGCGTGAGGTCGGCCACTCTTGGTCCGCTGAATACGCAGGACGCGGTTGAGGAAGTCCACTTGATCCCATCGAAGGTGGAACAGGCTGCCTCTGCGGAGGCCCGTGTGCACGGAGAGGATGATCTTCTCGGCGAGGAACGGCGACGTTTCGATCTTCTTCGCCGCCTGCAAGAGCCGGCTGTACTCGTCCTCGGTGAGATATCGGAGTCGCGAGTTGTCTTCGTTGAAGAACTTCACACGACAGACCGGATTCGATGCGGCCAGGTTGCGTGCCATGCACCAGTTGAAGAACGCTTTCAAGACCGCGAGATCCTTGTCGACGGTGGCGTGAGCGACGTCTTGGGCGCGCCGCAGTTTGACGTCTTCGATCAGCGCGGGCGTAATCTTCGCTAGGAGCGTGCTCGCCTTGATGTGCGCTTCCCATACGGAGAGCGCCGGTTCGACATACGAATCGATGCGAGCGATTCTGGACGGTCGAGTATTCACGGTACTGCTTCAGTGCCGTCGTCGAACGTGACGGTCTTCGGCGCCTGCTCGTGCCAGGTTCCGTTCTCGATCTTCGTTTGCTCGGCCGACCAGAGGCGCAAGGCTTCACGCTCGCGGCGAAACCGCTTTCGCAAGACGCGAACCATCTGGATACCGAATCTCAACGAGCCAGCGATTCCTCTCGAGATCCCACACTGGCCCCTTCGAGAAGTCGCGATTCCTTCGTGCTTCGTCCATGACTCGCTCTCGCTTTAATCGTACAACTTGCAACGTATCGGTCAAGCACACTTCGACGAATGCGGACGATCCCGTTGCCGTACTTCACGACATCGATTTTTCGATCACTGATCCAGTGCCGCAGGGTCCAGGGCCGAATGCCAAGGTAGCTGGCGGCATCAACAACGTTAAGAAGGTCTTCTGTAGCCATGTCCCTTCTCCCATTGCGCGCGACGACCGGGTACCGCCCGAAAGCGGTATCCGGAGTGGTCGAGGGTGCTACGACGCCGCCGCCGTTTCGGCATTCTCGTACTCGGAG
>CAVSZJ010000007.1:0-16772 GCA_963732445.1 Vicinamibacterales bacterium
TCGCCGCCCACGCTCTCACCGGGCACGCTGGTTCAGATGGGAATTCTTGGTCTCGGTTACGCTTACCTACGGAGGACGACATGAAAAATTTACTCGTTGTTGCGTTATTTCTCGCCGCTACATCATCGGCATTTGCTCAGGTCGGCAAGTCGCAGGGCGTCGTTGACGCAAATACGGCCAGCGAGCAGGCGTTGATGTCGATGCCGCACATGAGCGCGCCCACGGTGAAAGCTCTCATCGCCGCGCGACCGTTTGCCAGCGTCGTGGACTTGAACAAGTTCCTTCTTAGCCAGAAGCTCACGCAGGAGCAGGCGAATGAGTTTTACGGCAAGGCCTTCGTCCACGTGAACCTGAACACGGGCACACCCGAGGAAATCATGCTGATTCCGGGCGCCGGCAAGCGCATGGCGCACGAGTTCGAGGAGTATGGGCCGTGGCACAACTGGGCGCAGTTCGAGAAGGAGATTGGCAAGTACATCAACGCGCAGGAAGTCGCGCGGCTCGCGCGGTACACCTTCATCCAGGTCAACCTGAACACCGCGACCGATGCCGACATTCTCAGCATTCCCGACGCCGGCACGCGGATGGTGCGTGAGTTCAAGGAATATCGGCCGTGGAAAACGATGGCGCAGTTCTACAAGGAGATCGGCAAGTACGTCGATCAGAAGGAAGTGCTTCGGCTGGCCCGGTACGTGGTTATTCAGTAGACTTCCATTGTTTCGGGATGTGGCGCAGCCTGGTAGCGCACCTGACTGGGGGTCAGGGGGTCGCAGGTTCGAATCCTGTCATCCCGACCAATTTTTCTGAGAATCCCTCCGATGACCCCTGTGCGCCCGGCAGATAGTTCCATCACGAAAGTTCTCCCTCTCAGCACTGACAACGACCTGCGACGGCGGTTCATGGTGGTGAACGATCCGGTCTCTGGAAACATCCGGTTCGGACTGCTGCTTGAAGAGCTGGACAAGTTGGCCGAGGAGGTCGCCCTGCGTCATGCGCGCCGGACCTCGCCTGACGCCTACGTCGTCACCGGCGCGATCGACGACATCGTGCTGCGCACTCCGGGCGACGTGACCCGCGACTTCGTGTTGCATGCTCGGCTCAACTGGGTGCGGCGCAGCTCGATGGAGGTTGGCATCCGCGTCGAGCAGCCGGGCGGAACGTCCGAGCCGTCGCATGTCGCGTCCTGCTACTTCACGATGGTCGCAAGAGTCGGACATAACGAGCAGGCTCGAAGTGTTGGCGTGGAGCCGCTGACTACCGAGACACCCTTGATCAGCGTCGACGAGATGAAGCGATCGAACGCCGCGAAGTTACGCAACGCGGCCCGGAAGTGCGCCCCCCCACCAGGGACGAATACGACTTGTTGACGCGCTTGCACACCGATCAAGACCGCCCCGACTTCGGCGGCATGCTGGCGGCGAAGTTGAGCAGTCTCTCGTGGGAACGGATGTACCGCCGGAGCAGGAAAACGTCCCGCACCAGATCTTTGGCGGCTTCGTGATGCGTCGAGCCTATGAGCTGGCGAGTATGCAGGCCGAAGAGATTGCGACCGGCCGGCCTGTGATCGTTCGCGTCAACCGGATTAATTCCTGGAGCCCGTGCGCATCGGCGACAAGCTGCGATTCATCAGCCGAGTCGTCTATACAGGACAGACCTCTGTCGGCGTGGAAGTGTCTATCGAACGCATCAGCCGCGACCGGGTCACAAAATCGCTCTCGAACACCTGTGCGTTCACGTTCGTGAACGTGGATGATCGGATGACGCCCAAGCCAGTGCCACCCGTCTATCCGACGACATACGCCGAGGACGCGCGGTACCTGGATGCGCATCGGCGTCACGAGCAGTTCAAGGCCTGGCGCGAAACTGACCGCGCTAGATAACGGTTAGCGTCCTCACGCGAAAGACCGAGAAGGCAATGCCCGGCCTCCTGTAACCTGAGAGCGACCGCCCTCCTTCGCGCGCCTTCTCAACACCGTCGAAATAGACATGCAAGAAGACGTCGGCCTGTTGAGGGCCCTCGGCCATTTCCGGCCTCGAAATGACGCTCACGACATCGTCGCGAATGATGTGCACGCAGCCTGGAAGGCCACGCGCCAGCATTTCGATTGCAGTTGCATCGGCGGCATTGCCGTGATGCCGCAGGACAACGATCAATTTGCTGCCGTCCTCGGCCGTTGCGTACTTGCTGCGCGACGGCCATCGCGTAACCAGTGCCGTGGCCGAGGAAGTTGGGCTCGTCGGCCTTCACCGGCGTCGCTGCCACGCTCGCAAATGCCTCCTTCATTGCCTCGGGCGAGTCGAAGCGCAGCTCCACGATGCCGTCCACGCGGAACGGCGGCGGGTCGCCGACGTGGCCGAACTCCTCGACGACATGATTCTGCTGGTACGAGCGGATGCCCGGCAGGTGCTTGACGATTGTGCCGTGATGTTCCCAGCCGCGCGCGAAAGCCCCGCGATCGTCAGATGGGCGACGGACCAGAATGGAGAGGCGCCTGAACATCGCGGCTGCTAGCGGCTCTCGAAATTCAACTCAATCCTGACGCCATCTGGATCGTGCACGAAGAGCTGCACCGTGTTGTCGCGCGGAACGACCGCTTCGCGAAAGGGCACTCCCGCAGCCTCGAGCGTCTGCTTGGATGTGGCGAGATCGAGGGCCCTGAATGCGATGTGATCGACTGCGCCCGTTCCTGTGCCTGGCGTCTCGTCGTCTTTGCGCTGAACCAGATGAATGACCGGCTGGTCGCCAAGATACATCCAGTAACCCGTGGAGGTAAATTGCGGACGGTCACCGACGCGCAGACCAAGGATCTGCGCGTAGAAATCGCGCGATCGCTCCACGTCAGCCGTGCGAATGTTGATGTGCTGAAGTAAGTCAACGGCCATTTGTATAGACTACAGGATGAGAGGTGAAAACCTGATGTTCGATTTCTCGGGTCAGAAACTGCTGTTCATCGGCGGAAGCTCGGGCATTGGCTTTGCCACGGCAAAGCTGGCGTCGGCGCTGGGCGGGCAGGTGACGATTGCCTCGCGGTCGGCCGAGAAAGTGGCGCGCGCGGCTAAGGCCGTTGGAAACAACGCGGACGGGCGCGTGATCGATGTCACCAATAATGAGAGCGTTGACTCTTTCTTGCCGACGGCGTCGTCTGGGATCACGTCGTTGTGACGGGATCGCAGACATCGATCGCACCAGTGCGCAAGGATTCGGTGCAGTCTGCCCAGCAAGCGTTCGAGAGCAAGTTCTGGGGGTTCTATCGTGTGGCTCGAGTGGCGAACATCCGCCCCCGTGGCTCGCTCGGCGTCATCGCTGGATTTCTCGCCACCCGCCCGAGCGCCGAGCGCGCGCTGATGGGCGCCATCAACGCCGCGCTGGAAAACCTCGTCAAGGGTTTGGCGCTGGAGTTGAGGCCCGTTCGCGTCAACGCGGTCTCGCCGGCCGTTGTCGATACCGAGATGTGGGCAGGCACGCCGAAAGAGCAGCGAGAGGCGACCTTCGCGAAGCTCGCCGCGAGCTACCCTGCGGGAGGCATCGGCAAGCCTGAGGACATTGCGCGACAGTTGCTCTTGCTGGCAGGCACGGACTACGCGACGGGGACGATTGTCACACTGGACGGCGGAGCCTCGATCGCTTGATCAGCACAGCTCAAGTCTTCTGGGTCGCGCTTTTCACCGCTCTGGCCACGGGGCTGGGCGCGCTTCCCGTTCTCTTCCTCCACAACACCGAGCCGCGATGGCGCGGCATCGCCGCCGCGACCGCCAGCGGCATGATGCTGTCGGCGTCGGTGTTCGCGCTCGCGGACGAAGCCCTCAGCCGCGGCGCCGCTCTCGAGGTGATGGGCGGCATGCTGGCCGGGGCGTGCTTCTTCTCGTGGACGGCCAAGTTCATCGACCAGAAGGGCTGGACGATGCAGGGACTGAATCAGAAGAGCTCGCGGCAGACGCTGCTGCTGTTGTTGACGCTGTTCGTGCACAGCATTCCAGAAGGTGCGGCAATCGGCGTCGGCTATGCGACGGGCGAAATCAAGTTCGGCTGGCTGCTCGCGGTGGCGATTGCCGTGCACAATATTCCCGAAGGCACGGCGGTCTCGCTGCCGCTGCGCGCCAACGGCGCGTCGATCGTGCGCTGCATCTGGTACTCGATTCTCACCAGCATGCCGCAGCCGGTCGTCGCCGTGCCGGCGTTTCTGCTCGTCTCGGTGTTCCAGCCCCTTCTGCCCGCCAGCCTCGGCTTCGCGGGCGGCGCGATGATCTTCCTCGTGGTCTCCGAACTCCTGCCAGAAGCGTTCGCCTCATCCTCGACCGACCGAGACCGCCTGGGGTGTCACGATAGGCCTCGTCGGCATGCTGGGCTTTATTGCGGCCATCGGGTTGTAACTGTCGTAATCCGAGACATCAAGGCAGCGATCTTTATTGCTCCGGGCAAGCTCTTTGCTGTACTAATGAGCCATGGCCAATCAACCCACCAATCTAACCATGCATCGGGCCGATCACAACGTTTGGGATCGCCAGGATTTGGAGCATTCCCGCGGACGGCTCATGGGCACGGTGGGCCTGCTCCTCATCGCGACTGGGACCGCTCTCGTGGCGCAATCATATAAGTCGCAGCTCGCCTGCCTGAAGGGACGCATGCAGCCCGTCCTGTCGAAGCGTTCGAAGCTCGACGAAATCAACAAAGCGTCCGAGGAGTCGTTCCCCGCGAGCGATCCCCCGGCCTGGACCCCAGCGGTCGGCAAGCCCGCCGGCGTATGAAGTTTCTTCGCTGCGCGATTGTGGCGCTTGTGGTGCCGTCTGCGCTTGGGGCGCAGCAGCCGGCGTCGTACACCCCACCGCGAATTGTGCGCGCCGAAGTCCCGGCTCTTCCAGTGGCGACGGTCGTTGGCGGGGGCGAGGTGCTGATTGAAGTGGTGATCGACGGGCGCGGCTTACCGTCTCGTCCCGTATTGCTGCGCAGCACGCCGCCGTATACGCAGATGATGCTCGACGCGATCAGGCGCTGGCAGTTCGTGCCCGCAGTCGAAGTCGATGCGAAGGGTCAGAAAACAATCGTTGAGGCACCGGTGCTCATCGCCGCGATCTACCGCCCGCCGACGCTGCATGACGGCCCGACGCTCGGCGAGTCGCCGACGCACATCACGACCGCGTCGGCCGACGTGGCGTACCCGGCGCGTCTCATTCCGCCTCGCTACCCCGTGAGGGCGCTCGGCGCTGCGGCGATTCTGTTCGAAGTGTCGCTTGATGAGACGGGAACTATCAGCGACGCCCGCCCGCTCGCGACAGCTCCGGGCTTCGAGACCGCCGCCCGCGATGCGCTGCGACAGTGGACGTTTCGGCCGGCTCTCGTTCGCGGCCGTCCGGCCGCGGCCTCGGCCTACGTTCTGTTCGGATTCCGGGCGCCTGTAATGTCGCTGCGTTGAGTCCCACCTCTACGAGTTCTCTCAAAGAACAGCGGCGCGCGTACTGGGCTTGGTTTGCTGTATGTGCGTCCTGGGGCACGACCTTCCTCGCGACCCGCATCGCTATTGAGAGCATTCCGCCCTTTGCGATGTCCGGGTCGCGCCATTTTATCGCCGGTCTGATTCTCGCCCTCATTCTGCGGATGCGCGGCATCGGGCTTCCTCCGAGAGAGTCGTGGGCGGGACACGCGCTGCTGGGCATCCTGATGGTCGGAATGGGAAACGGCTGCCTCGTGTGGGCGCAGCAGTTCGTGCCGAGCGGTGTGGCGGCCGTCATGGTGTCGGTCATCCCGTTCTGGATGATCGGCGTCGAGGCGTTCATGCCTGGTGGCGAACGAATTCGGCGGCGCCAGCTCGTCGGGCTGCTGCTGGGGTTCGGCGGCATGTTCCTGCTCGCGAGTTCCAGTCTGCAGACCAACAACGCTTCGAGGTGGCAGATCGTTCTGGGGGTGATCATGCTTCAGCTCTCGTGCCTCGGATGGGCGATTGGTTCTGCATATGCCAAGCGGCACAAGCGTGACGAGAATCTCTTTGCCGCCACCGCCGTCCAGATCACCTTGGGCGGCCTTGTGTTGATGGCCGTAGCGGCTTTGACGGGTGAGTGGGCGCAGGTTCAGCCCACCCAGCGAAGCCTGGCGGCCGTGCTCTATCTGATAGTGGTGGGAACGTTCGTCGGGTACGTCAGCTACGTGTATGCGCTGAAGCATTTGCCCGTGGCGGTCGTCTCGCTATACGCGTACGTCAATCCCGTGATCGCAGTGATTCTCGGGTCAATCATCCTGAGCGAGCCGTTCACGCCGCGCATGGCGGTCGCCATTGGAATTATCTTTACGGCAATGTTGATTGTGCGGACCGCTGATACATCGCGTAGTTAGCGAGCACCTGCCTCACGTAGGCGCGCGTCTCGCGGTAAGGGATGCTGTCGATAAAAAGCTCTTCGGGGAGCCCTTTCGCAGAATCCCACCACACCTGTACTCGCTCCTTGTCGGCATTGTAGGACGCGATCGTCGGCGCGATGGCGCCTTGATAGCGCGCCTGCAGACTCCTGATGAGTTTGGCCGCGAGCTCGGCGCTGACGCCGGCATCCGTCAGACGCTCCATCTCGAGAGGATTCGAAAACGACGGGTCGAGCTCGGCCGCTGTGTACGGCATCACCTGGAACAGTCCGAGCGCTCCCACAGGCGAGCGCGCGGTGCGATCGAAATGCGATTCCTGCCGCGCCAGTCCCAACATCAACAGCGGATCGACGTTGTGCCGAGCCGCCGCGGCCGAAACCTCGGGCCAGTAGGCGTGGGGATACGCGAGCGACCAGAAATCATCCGGCAGGCCGCTCGCGGGGCGCAGAAGATACGGACCGAAGTACGACGACATCAGCGTTGAAGCCGATGTGTGATCGCCCGCGGCCTCAGAGGCGCGGGCCGCGAGCAGCGCCACTGCGTCATCGCGGCGAAAGGCAGTGCTAAGCCGGCGCGCGTACACCGCGGCCTCCGACAGCAGTCCGGCTCTCGAAAGAAGGGCGGCGGCCTGGTGATCGGGATGCATCTTCACGGCGTCGGACAATGTCAGCGTCGGAAACGCCAGCGACGGTGCCGGCAGTGACGCCTGCAGTCTCTCTGCGGCGCGAATGCCGTAGTAGCTGAAGGGATGTCGCTGGACGATGGAAGCCCACTGCTTTTTTGCCGCGGCCGTTGAGCCTGTGGCGTCCAGCGCGTAGCCGAGCCAGAACGAAGCCGCGCGCTCGGTCTCCGAGTCAGGCTTCAACCGGAGCACCTGCTGCGACTCTCTGATGGCCCGAGCGCGCTGGCCGGCCCGGAGCGACGCAATGCTCATGCGCCACAGCACATCGACCCGGTCTGTCCGCGCTTTCGTCAGCTTGTAGATTTGGTCGTATACGCCGAGCGCTTTGGTCGGCTGTCCGACGCTCACGAGGTACTCGGCGAGCAGCCGCCCGGCCGACAATCGATCGTTCAACGTCGCGCCAGGAACGTGGCCGCCGAAGATCGCGCGCCCACGCTTTTCGACCTCGGCCGTGCGGCCTTCGCGCACATCGAGCCTGAAGAGCGTGATGATGACGTCGTGCGCCGTACTGCTTTCGGGGTACTGTTTGAGAAAGAAAGCGGCACGGGCCCGCGCCTCTTCGTTGGCGCGCAGCGAGTACAAATGCCGCACTATCGCCGACTCGACGGACACTCGTCGGGGCGACTCAGGAAAGTTCGAGAGCCATTCGACCTGCCGCTCCACGGCGCGTCGGAAGGCGGCAACGCCCGCCAGGCGATTGACGATCGCGTCGTAGTCCGCTTCGGTCAGGGGATCCGGATCTCCGAGCTGGGCCGAAACGCGGCGCGCGGCTGCATCTGCCGCGTCGAATGCGCTTGCGTGTCGGAACGTTGCTTGTAGTTCCCTGTAGGCCTCGAGCGCCTCGCGCTGTTTCCCGTCCTCTTCGAGCACACCGCCGAGGCCAAGGAGGGCCTCGTCTGCTGCCGGAGTACGGCCCGCCGACTCGTGGGCCCTGCGATACAGCGTCGCAGCGCAATCCAATGCACGGGCATTGCGGCACGTATCGGCGCCTCGAAGGAGGAGATCGACCGATGCGGCACTGCCCAGTGCAGTCAACCCCGCGCGCGCCGGTTCAATATCGCCCGCGGCGAAAAGCGCACGGACGGCCTCTCGCAGCGCGAGGCTGGCGATGGAAGGTTCTCGGACGGCGACCGTCTGCCACGCCGCCGCGCTCTCGCGATAGTTTCGCGCGGCGTAGAGCGACCGTGCACGCTGAATCAACGCTTCGTTCGCCGAGGGTGTCTCTGCGGGCGCGGGTAGTTGTGGCTCCTGGGCTTGCGTCGGAACGGCAGCGACGCTAAGCACGAACAGGAGAACTGCGGCCTTCATTCGACGTTCGAGCCTACCGTGCCGGCTGCAAACGAACTTCCTGTATGACCGCGAGTAGATCGGCGTCCGTGAGTGATTTCTGGGCGTCGCAGAGGGCAATGATGCGGCGGTAGACCTGGTCGAGCTCCAGGCGGGTGAGAGTGTGTCCAATCGCCTCGCAGCGATGCTTCACCGCATGACGGCCGGAGTGCTTGCCGAGCACCAGCGTCGTCGACGGGACGCCGACATCTGCCGGGCTCATGATTTCGTAGGTTCTTCGATCCTTCAGCATCCCATCCTGATGAATGCCGGCCTCGTGCGCGAACGCGTTGCGTCCGACGATGGCCTTGTTGGCTTGCACGTACTGGCCTGTGAGTGATGAAAGAAGCTGGCTGCTGGGGAAGAGCTGTTCGGATCGGATGGCGGTGGTAAACGGCATCCGATCCGACCTGACGCGCATGCCCATGACTATCTCTTCGAGCGAGGCGTTGCCGGCACGCTCGCCGATGCCGTTGACCGTGCATTCCACCTGGCGCACGCCGGCCGCAATGGCCGCGTGCGTGTTGGCTACCGCCAGTCCGAGATCGTCGTGGCAGTGTGCACTGAATACCGCCTTATCCGCGCTCGGTACCGTGGCGCGCACGGTCTTGAAGAAATCGTGAATTTCGTCCGGTGTGGCATACCCGACGGTGTCTGGCAGGTTGATGGTCGTCGCGCCTGCGTTGATCACGGACTCGACGACTTTGCACAGGAACTCCATATCTGAGCGGGTCGCGTCTTCGGCGGAGAACTGGACGTCACCGGTGTACCTGCGGGCGAGTGTCACTCCGGCGACGGCGGCGTCGAGGCACTGCTGACGCGAAATGTTCAGTTTTTTCGCGAGATGAAGGTCCGACGTCGCAATGAACGTATGGATGCGCGAGCGCTCGGCGCCCTTCAGCGCCTCGCCCGCGCGCTCGATATCTTCAGCGCGGCACCGAGCCAGCGCGGCGATCACCGGACGGCGCACGTGTGCGGCCACCTGCTTCACCCCTTCAGCATCGTCCAGAGACGCGATGGGAAAGCCGGCTTCGATCAGATCGACACCCAGGGTATCCAGCTGTTTTGCCAGCTCCACCTTCTCGCTCGTTTTGAGTGAGAAGCCGGGCGCCTGCTCGCCGTCGCGCAGGGTGGTGTCGAAAATCGTGATGCGGTTCGTCGGCATGGGTACGGTTGTACGGCACTCTGGCCCAATCGTCAAATCTATATTACTGAATTTGTCATAAACATAGTTTATAGTACCGGCTGTGGATCTCGCGGAATTACGGGTGTTCTTGACCGTGGCAGCCGAGCGAAGCTTCTCCCGGGCGGCTGCAAAGCTGCATCGCACCCAACCAGCGGTCAGCCAGGCGATTCGGCGGCTCGAAGAGCAGGTGGGCGAGCGCCTCTTCGATCGGTCCTCGAAGGACGGTACGCTCACGGAAGCCGGGCGGGTGCTGCGCGGCTACGCCGAGAGACTGCAGCGGCTCGCCGAAGAGGCGCAGCTGTCAGTGCGCGAGCTCCGGGAACTGCAGCGCGGGCGCGTGCTGATTGGCTCGAACGAGGGCAGTGTCCACGTGCTGCTGCCGCTCATCGAGAAGTTCTGCGAAACCCACGGGCGCATTCTCGTTGACGTGCGCCGGGTTCCCGCGCGGCAGATCGGCGTCGAGGTCGCGCAGGGCAGCCTGGATTTCGGCATCGTCACGTTCGATCCCGGCGACAAGCGCCTGCAGTTCGTGGCGCTCGGTCCGGACGAGCTCGTGATGCTCGTCTATCCCTCGCACCCTTTTGCCGGGCGCCAGTCTGTGCCAATGGCGGAGTTCGCGCACGAGACGGTCATCGCGCACAGCGACCCGTCGCCAGCGCGCGATCAGGTGCTGCGCCAGGCCGAGCTCCGTCACGCGCCGATCAACATTCAGATTGCGCTGCCGAGCCTCGAAGGAATCAAGCGGGCCGTGGAGAAGAAGATGGGGGTGGCGCTGCTGCCGAGGCGCTGCGCGATCGCCGAAATCGAGCGGAAGCAGCTGGTGGCGGTGAAGATTCCAGAAGTGCGGTATCCCCGGCAGCTCCGGTTGCTCTACCGAAAAGGTGAACTGTCGCACGCCGCCCAGGCCTTCCTGGAAACTGCCCGCCAAAAACGAACAGGAGAATAGGAGGGCAGGAGGATCCTTCCTTTATCCTATGACCGCATACTGCAGAGAAACGGTGCCTGTCTTTGGATAGATCCGATGCTTCTCCAAGGCAAGCGTCGTTGATCTGAACCGGGCGGCAAGAGCGGAACACCACGACCCAGTAGCACGGGAATTATCGCAACCTCGACTGCGTCAACGAGACCCCGATCCAGCAGGCTGCGGAAGAGCAGGCCCCCGCCGAATAGCCAGATATCCTTTCCTGGTTCTTCCTTCAGAGACGCAACGGTTTCAGCGGGGTCACGTTCGACCGTCACACCGGCACATTCACTCTGTTGAAGAGTCTGAGAAAAGACAAACACCTTGATGCCCGGAGGCATGCCGGGGCCAGGTTGCTGACGCGTAATCTCATAGGTTTTTCGTCCCATTAGGATGGTGTCGAACTCTTCGAACAGTGCTTCGAAATCGACATCGGGATCCATCAGAATCCAGTCGAACTCGCCGTTCGGACCCGCGATGAACCCGTCGAGGCTCATGGCCACCGAGTACCGCACCCGCCGTCCATCCGGCCGCTTCTTTCCCACGATGCCGCCTCCCGCGCGCCGGGATCATATGTGAACAGATATTTAGTAATCAAGTCTAGAACTTAACGTGCGTTTATAATCAAGACCGATGAGCCCTCGACCCCGGCGGAACACCGACCTCCAGATCATCCGGGCCGTCTTTCGCGCCATCGCGCGCGTCGGCTCGGCGAAGCTCACGCTGGCGACTGTCGCTGACGAAGCCGGTGTCACCGCGGCCTCACTAATTCAACGTTTCGGTTCCAGACGAGCGCTGCTTTTGGCAACCGCCGCAGATGCGGCGAGCGGACATATCTTCATCTTCGAAGGCTTGCGCGCCCGGCATCGGTCACCGAAGGCTGCCCTGCTCGGCCTCGCCGAGTGCATGACGATGCTGGGAGGCACGCCCGAGGAAGTCGCCCACACCCTGGCATTTCTGCAGTCGGACTTGACGGATCCCGAGTTTCATCAACACGCGCTGACCGGATCACGCGCCTTCCATGCAGGAATCCGTGGATTGGTCCGGGATGCTATCGCGGCGGGGGAACTTCAGAAATGCGATGCCGATCGGCTGTCCCGCGCAGTGCAGGCAACGCTCAACGGATCAACTCTCGAATGGACGATTCATCGTGAAGGAATGATAGTGCCGTGGGTTCGTCGAGATCTTCGGACGCTCCTGGCGCCATATTCCGCCAAGCCGACCTCCTAGTCTCCTATCCTCCTGCTAAAGATCAGAACCCGCTGACGTACGGCAGACTCGTCGCGACCTTGCGGACCTCATCGAAATCGTCCAGCAACATGCCGGTCGCGTCCCACGTGCCGGCCGTGAAGGCTTCGCGTGCGCCCGCTGGAACCGACGCCTGATAGGTCTTGCCGTTCAGCACCACAGTTTGTGAGCTGACGCTGAGTGTCAGCTCCACGGAGGGATCGGCTTCGACGGCCGACTGCAAGGCCTCCGCGTCCTGCGCGCTGACCGTGAGGCAGGGCATGCCGAGCGCGACCGAGTTGCCGAAAAAGATCTCCGAGAAGGATTCACCGATCACCGCCCGGATGCCCCAGCGCTGAATCGCCTGGGGCGCATGCTCTCGCGACGACCCGCAGCCGAAATTGCCGTTCACGATGAGAATGCGCGCGCCGTTGTAGCGCGGGTTCGAAAACGCGTGCACTTGTCCCCGTTCCTCGAGCTGCTTGCGGTCGTCTTCGAACGCGTGCGTCTCGAGTCCCTCGAAGCTGACGCATTTCAGAAAACGTGCCGGGATAATGCGGTCGGTGTCGATGTCATGACCCCGCAGCGGCAGACCTCGGCCGGTGACGACGTCGACGAATCGTGAATCCATCAAGCGTGCACCTCTTCCGGCCGAACGACTTTGCGGACGTCCACCACCTCGCCGGCAACGGCCGCCGCGGCGACCATGGCCGGGCTCATCAACAGCGTGCGGCCGGTCGGGCTGCCCTGGCGTCCCTTGAAGTTGCGGTTCGACGAGGACGCGCAAATCTCGCCGCCCCTGCAGCTTGATCGGGGTTCATCGCCAGGCACATCGAGCATCCCGCTCCGCGCCACTCGAAGCCGGCTTCGGTGAAGATCTTGTCGAGCCCTTCCTGCTCGGCGATCCTCCGCACCGACTGCGATCCGGGAACGACGAGCGCTTTCACGTGCTTCGCGACGTGCTGTCCCTTGATGAGGCGGGCGGCTTCTCGGAGATCGGAGATGCGTCCGTTCGTGCACGAACCGATGAAGGCGACGTCGATCTTCGTGCCCGCGATCGGCATGCCGCCGCGGAAGCTCATGAATTCGAGCGCTTCGGCGATCGACGCTCTGTCTTCCATCGGCGCGTCAGAAGGTGCGGGAAGGCTGCTCACTGACGCCCACCGACTGGCCGGGGTTGATGCCCCACGTCACGGTCGGCTCAATCGCGCCGGCGTCCATCACCACCACGTCATCGTAGGCGGCGCCGGGGTCCGAGGCGAGCGACGCCCACCACTGCCGCGCCTTCGCGAAGCTCGCGCCCTGTGGCGCGAACGGCCGGCCCTCGAGGTACTTGAACGTCGTTTCGTCCGGGTTGACATAGCCTACGCGCGCCGCGCCCTCTATCGACATATTGCACACGGTCATCCGCTCTTCCATCGTCATGCGATCGAACGCCTCGCCGCCGTACTCGTACGCGTATCCGCTGCCGCCTTTGACGCCGAGGCGTCGGATGATGTCGAGGATCACGTCTTTCGCGTACACACCGGGACGAAGCTGGCCGTTGACGGTTGATCCGCCGGCACCTTGAGCGGCTCCATCGCCAGACACTGGGAGGCAAGCACGTCGCGCACCTGCGAAGTGCCGATGCCGAATGCAATCGCGCCGAACGCGCCGTGGGTCGACGTGTGGCTGTCGCCGCAGGCGATCGTCATTCCGGGCTGTGTGAGGCCAAGCTCCGGCCCAATCACGTGGACGATGCCCTGGTTGGCGCTGTCGATGTCGTAGAGCGGAATGCCATATTGGCGGCAGTTCTGCTCGAGCGCCGACATCATTTCCTCGGCCAGCACGTCAAGAAACGGGCGACGCTGATTCAGCGTTGGGACAATGTGGTCGACGGTTGCGAACGTCCGGTCCGGAAAGGCGACTTTGCTGCCACGCGCGCGGAGCATGTCGAAGGCCTGAGGGCTGGTGACCTCGTGAATGAGATGCAGACCGATAAACAGCTGGGTTTGTCCAGTTGACAGCGTGCGCACCGCGTGGTGGTCCCAGACTTTCCGGAGAAGTGTTTGTTTCATGAGATAATGGCTAAATTATGACATATCCAGAATTCTTCGTTGCTCCGATGCGCCAGGAGCTGACCAGTTTGGGCGTTCGCGAACTCAGAACATCAGCCGACGTCGACGCCGTGCTCGGCCGTCAACTCGGTCAGCCTGGCGACCAGCAGGGGCCGACCGTAATGGTGATCGTCAACTCAGTTTGCGGATGCGCCGCAGGCAAGGCTCGCCCTGGGATCGCGCTTGCTCTGCAACACCAGACCAAGCCGGAGATCGTGGCCACGGTGTTCGCCGGTGCTGACGTCGAGGCGACAGAACGCGCCAGAGGCTATTTCACGGGATATCCGCCGTCTTCGCCTTCGATTGCGCTGATGCGCGACGGCAAGCTTCTGTGGATGCTCGAGCGGCGGAACATCGAGAATCAGAATGCGGAGCTCATCGCCAAGAACCTGACCGACGCCTTCGACAAGTTCTGCGCGCCGGCCGCGGTCAAAGCGTAAGGGAGTAGGATCACCCGCCCCGAGTGTGCATTTCCAGGTGCGGGTTTTTCTTTAGACTGCTTGCGGACACGAGGGGCGAGCGATCGCGTATCGCCAACCGCTCCTCGGCTCCGCGATCGGATCGCGCGGACCACTCCTTCGTAATCAGCTGCAGCAAATCGTCTTGTGACATGCCTGCGCGGATGGGCGTACGGAGATCCGTGCCGGCCGTCGCATAAAGACAGCGGTACCACAGTCCGTCCGCCGTCAGCCGGCTCCTGTCGCAGCTGCGACAGAACGGATCGGTGGTCGACGAAATGATCCCGAAAACTGTGCCATCCGACAGACGATAACGATCGGCCGGAGCGCTCGAGTTCTCGCCCAGCCCCGAAACAGGACCGTACTCCTTCTCGAGGACCGTCAACATTTGCTGGCGCGACACGACGCGCTCCGGCGCCCAGTGCGTAGCGCCGCCGACGTCCATGTACTCGATGAATCGCAGCTCGGCGCCGATGCCTTGCGCGTACTCGAGCAGCGGAACCAGCTCGTCTTCGTTGGTCCCGCGGATGATGACGGCGTCGATCTTGATGCCTTGAAAATATTTCGCGGCTTCGTCGATGCCCGCGAGCACCTGCGGCAGAGAGTCGAACCGGGTAAGGGCCTGAAAGCGATCGGGTCGCAGCGTGTCGAGGCTTACGGTCAGCCGGTGGAGTCCCGCTTCGTGCAGAGCGCGCGCCTGCTCGCCGAGCATCACTCCGTTGGTGGTCAGTGCGAGATCGCGGATGGCAGGCTTGCCTGCGATCATCCGGATGAGGTCGGGCAGGTCGCGTCGCAGCAGCGGCTCGCCGCCCGTGAGCCTGATACGATCCACGCCCGCGCGCGCAAAAACGTCGACCAGCGCGCTCATTTCTTCGAACTGCAGGATATCGTGGCGCGGCAGCCAGACGTACTCTGCCTCGGGCATGCAGTAGCCGCATCGCAGGTTGCAGCGATCGGTGACCGACAGCCGCAAGTTCTTCAGCGGCCTGCCAAGGAGGTCTGGTAATGGGGGTCATCGGGTCTGACCCCATTGCACGCGCAACGGGAAAGCAGTGCGCTGCTCGGTAAACGCGTCGCTCCAGCATCCGGGAATGCAGGTGCCGCAGGAAGGGCAGGCGCCCGCGGGCGTCAGGTTGTACCGCGAATCAGGTAGCCGTACCGTTCAATCAGCACTTCGTGGCATGTTGGGCAGTTCGTGTTCTCGAGATCGCCGACCTTTCCCGGAAGGTTGCCGGCGTACACGTAGCGCAGCCCCGCAGCTGCGCCGATGGCCGCGGCCCTCTCCAGCATCTCGTGGCGTCGTGTTCGACGGCTCAGTCATCTTGTAGTCGCCGTGAAACGCGGTCACGTGCCACGGGATGTCTGGTGAGACGCTGGCGACGAACGCCGTCAGCCGCTTCAGCTCGTCTTCGCTGTCGTTGAATCCGGGAATCAGCAGCGTCACCAGCTCGAGCCAGACATCCATGTCGTGCAGCCGCCGGATGGTGTCGAGGATCGGCTGCAGCCGTCCGCCGAGCTGGCGGTAGTGCCGGTCGTCGAAGCTCTTCAGGTCGACCTTGTAGACGTCGATCCAGGGCCGAAGGTATTCGAGCACGCCGCGGCGTGCCGTTGCCGTTCGAGACGAAGCCGGTCATCAGGCCGGCCGCCCGGGCCTCCTTGAAGATCGCGACCGCCCACTCGCTCGTGATGAGCGGCTCGTTGTAGGTGCTGACGATGATCTTCGCGCCCCGCGCGCACCGCATCGCCGACCATCAGCTCGGGCGACACGTCGAGCGGCGGCGCGACGGCGTGCGGATCGCGCAGCGCCTGCGACGTCACCCAGTTCTGGCAGTATCCGCAGTGCAGATCGCAGCCGAGCATCCCGAAGCTGTAGGCGAGCGCGCCGGGATGGACGTGAAAGAACGGTTTCTTCTCGATGGGATCGCACTGCACGCCGCCGGCGTAGCCCCACGGCACCATGAGCCGCCCGCCTTGTTGAATCGGACCTTGCAGACGCCGAGCGCCCCGTCGGGAATCTTGCAGTTGTGGCCGCACGCGTAGCAGTGCACCCATTCGTTGTCGAGGCGGCGATACAACTCGCCCTCGCGCGTGCGCTCCGCAAGGACCTCGCTTAGAGGCGGCATTCCTTAGATTGTAAGCTCTGGCGACCCTGGAACCTCCAAATCGGCAGCTATAATCCCTTCATGAAACGGATCCTTGTTACCAACGATGACGGCGTTCACTCAGAGGGCATCCAGGCCCTTGCGGCCGCTTTGCGCCCGCTTGGCGAAGTCACCGTCGTCGCGCCTCTCACCGAGGCCAGTGCGATTGGTCATGCGCTGACTCTCAGGCGCCCTCTACGCCTCGAAACCATCGCCGACCGCGTCTATGCCGTTGACGGCACGCCAACCGACTGCGTCAACATTGCCATCACCAGTGTGTTGCGTGCGATGCCCGATTTGGTTGTTTCAGGCATCAACAAAGGATGGAATCTCGGCGACGACGTGACGT
>CAVSZJ010000008.1:0-452723 GCA_963732445.1 Vicinamibacterales bacterium
CATCATCGCCACGTGCAGGTTCGCCAGCGGCGTCTCGTTCGGATACTTCACGTGCCGGCCCAGATGGAACAGCCGTTGCCGCGGCCGGTGAGCACCGTCGGCAGATTGTCGTGATCGTGATCCTTGCTGAGGCCGCTGCCGTAGTTGACCATGATGTGGTCGAACAGCGTGCCGTCGCCATCCTTGGTCGCCTTCAGCTTGTCGATGAAGTAGGCGAACTGCTCGATCTGGTACCGATTGATCAGGATGCACTTCTCGATCTTTTCCTTGTCGCCGCCGTGGTGCGTCAGGCCGTGATGCGAATCGGCAATCCCGATCTCGCGATACGCGCGGTTGCTCTGCTCGATCGCCATCAGGAACGTGATGACGCGCGTCGAGTCGGTCTGGAACGCGGTCGTCATCAGGTCGAACATGATCCGGGTGTGCTCGTTGTAGTTCTCCGGCACGCTCGGCGACGGCCGATCCATCTCGGGGTCGAGCGCGCTCTCGCTTTCGGTTTTCTGGATCCGCGTCTCGATGTCGCGCACCGCGTACAGGTATTCATCGAGCTTGCGGCGATCGGAGACGACCCAGCGCGCGTTCGAGCCGCTTCGCGTCCTGCGAGCACGGAATCGAGCACGCTCTTCTTGTACTTCTCGTTCCTCGCGCGCTTCACCGGATCGCGCTCGACCTCGCCGGCGCCGAACAGCCGCTCGAACACGGCGCGCGGCCGAATCTCCGGCGGGTTCGGCGTCGACGGCGTGCGCCACGAGATGCTGTTGCTGTACGCGCAGCTGTAGCCGTTGTCGCAGTTGCCGCCCTGAATGCCTTCTTCGCATCCGAGCTCGAGCGACGCGAAGCGCGTCTGGTTGCCGATGACGCTCGCCGCGTACTGATCCATCGACACGCCGGCCTGCAGATCCTTGCCGAACGTCTTCTTGGGATGGGCGCCTGTCAGGTAGCTCGCGCCCGCGCGCCCATGGTCGCCGGGACCGTCGCCATGCGCGCGGCCGCCATCGACGGTCAGACCGTTCAGCACGGTGATGTCGTTGCGATATTTCGTCAGCGGCGCCAGCGTGCGAGGCAGCGCGTCCGGGAGCGCGGCGATTTGCGCGTCGCTCTTGATGGCCCAGGTGTCCATCTGGACGCCGTTCGGGAAATACAGAATCGCCAGGCGCGTCGGCGACGAGCCCGCGGCTTTCACAAATGCCGGCACCATGGCGTCGAGCAGCGGCAGGGCTACGACAGCTGCCCATGCCACGCAGGAACGTGCGTCTTGGAAGCTGCTTCTTGAAAATCAGATTCATGGCTTCGCGCCCTCCACAGTCTGCATCTGAAACGGTTTGCTCTTCACGACTTCCATCACCAGCGCCGAAAACCTGTAATCGTTCGCCTTCACCTGACGGCTGATCGCTTCCACGGTCGGACGATCGAAGCGCTCCAGCCCGCGCCCAAGGCTGTAGGTCAGCAGCTTTTCGGTCACGTTATGGACGAACACATCCGATTTGCCCTGCAGGATCTCCTTCAGCCCCTTCGACCCCGTGAAGGTCTGTCCGCCGGGCAGCGTGCCCGCGGTTTCGATCGGGAACTTGCCGTCGTGCGTGCGCCAGACACCAACCGCGTCGTAGTTCTCGAGGCCGAAGCCCAGCGGATCCATCAGCATGTGGCAGGGCGAACAGCTCGGATCCCTCCGGTGCTGCTCCAGCCGCTCGCGCAGCGACACTTCGGTGCCGATGTTCGACGTCGTTCAGCGACGGCACGTCGTCCGGCGGCGGCGGTGGCGGCGTGCCGAGCAGGTTCTCCATCACCCACTTGCCGCGAACCGGCGGCGACGTGCGCGTGGGATACGAGGACACGGTCAGAATCGCACCCTGCGTCAGCACACCGCTGCGCTGCTCGCCGTCGAGCGTCACGCGCTGAAACTCTTCGCCGTCGACGCCCTTGATTCCGTAGTGGCGGGCCAGCGGACCGTTGACGAACGTGAACGTCGCGTCGATGAAGTCGAGCAGGCTGCGATCTTCCTTGATGATCGTCTCGACGAACATGCTCGTCTCGGTGCGCATCGCGTCGATGCAGCTCGTCGTCGACCGTCGGGAATCGCTTCGGATCGGGCTTGGTGCGGCCGAGGTTCCGCAGCTGCAGCCACTGCGCCGCCCAGTTCTCGACCAGGTTGTACCCCTTCGGGTCGGCCATCATGCGGCGCACCTGCGCCTCGAGCACGGCCGGCTGCCGCAGCGTGCCCGCCTTGGCCGCCGCGCATCAGCTCCGCGTCGGGCATGCTCGCCCAGAGAAAGTACGAGAGCCGCGACGCGAGCTCGATGTCGCTCACCGGATACTCGTCATCGCGACGCGTCGATCGGGCCAGCGTCCGCCGCTGCATGCGGCAGCGCCAGCACGGTCGGCGCCCGCTCGCGGCGATGCGACCTCGGCCCGCTGCGCTGGGATTCGCCTCGATGCGGAACAGGAAATTCGGCGACGCGAGAATCGCCTGCAGCGCCAGGCGGATGCCCTCGTCGAACGAGTCGCCTTCGCGCTGCGCCAGCGTGACGAGATCGAGCTTCGACTTCAGCTCCTCCTCCGTCACCGGGCGCCGGTAGGCGCGCTCCATCAGCGTGCTCAGGATCGTCCGCGCGCACTGCGGCGTCTTCTGGCTGCAGATGAAGATCTTCTTGTAGCTCGCGGGCGGCGCCGTGCTCGGGTTGAACGGCCCGACGATGTCGAGGTAGTCGACGAAGAGGCCGCGGCGCATGTCGGGGTTGATGTTCTGCAGCGGGTTGTCGAGGTCCGCCAGCTCCGGATACGACGCGCGGATGAAGCGCTCGCCCGCCTTCACGGTCGCGCGCTCGGTGAACTCGCCCTGCGAATATCCGAACGTGCCGGTGCCTTCGATGACCGTCGAGATGACCGGCGCGCCGTCGACCGTCAGTATCAGCTTGCGCGGCGGCGCGGCCTTTCGCGCGGCCTCGTCGCGCGCCTTGAGCTCTTCGGGCGTCGGCTCACGGCGCGCGGTCCACCTGCCCGTCCGCCGCCTTGCGCCGGCGCCGCCGTCCCCGCCGCAGCAGCGGCTTTCTCCCGCTCGAGCCTGCGCGCTTCGAACAGCTTTCGCCGCTCTTCGGCGCGGCGGGCTCGTCTCTTCGTCGGTGATGTCCGCGTCGTCGCCGCGGAAATTCGCGATGCGCAGCCGGAACTCGTACTCGCCGTCGACCGGGAACGTGAAGTCGCCGTACATCGCGCCGCGCAGCGAATACGGCAGATACACGCCCGAGTTGCCTTCCGACAGCACGTCGTACGCATCCTGCGACCGCCGGTTCATCAGCCGGACGAGGCGCGTGGGTTTCGGCGGCACCGTTTCACCGTACACCGCGAGCCGGGAGATCTTCTCCGCGGCCTGCATGTACTTTTCCATCAGCATCGGCGAGACCGACAGCACGTCGCCGTTGTTGTCGAAGCCGTAGCCCGAGTCGTCCACCGGAAATTCATCCGCCGGCCGCGCGGCGACACCAAGCAGGTCGCGTATCGTGTTGTTGTATTCGACGCGGTTGAGGCGGCGCGCCGTCACACGCCCTGCCATCGCTTCGGCCGGCGTCGTCGCTGCGGTGAGACCGGGAAGCTTCTTGATCCATCCGACGACTGCGGCGCGCTCGGCGTCGGTCAGCGGTTTCGCTGTCGGCGGCGGCATCGCCCCGGCCGACACCTTGTCGAGCACGTTCTGCCAGATCGCGGTGTGCGTCGCGGTGGTCGCGGGATCGCGCAGCGGCTCGAGGTTCAGCTTGCCGGCCTGCGCCTTCTCGCTGTGGCATCCCAGGCAGCTCTTCGCAAGCACCGGAAGCACGTCCTGCTGAAACTCCGCCGCGTGCGCCTGCGTGGCCTGCGCCTGACCGTTCAACGTGCGCGTGGCGAAGCCCAAGCCGATGGCCGCACACACGATTAAAACGGCGCCAAACTTCTGCGTCATGTAACACTCCTCGGTACCCATTATATTCTCGCATGCCGGGCCGCTTCGGGCACCTGCGAGATGCAACCCCAGAAAAGGCCCATTCGCGACAATAAATTACAAGTCGGCGCCGTGAGGCGGCTTTCGCCCTTCAGCCCCTGCGCGACATATCGAGACAAACTAGAACGACAACTCGGCGCCCAGCCTCCATTCGCGCTCGTCGTACTGCCGGCCCACACGGGTCGTTGACGTTATTACGCCGAAGCCGTTGAGGTTTCTTACCGTCCCATCCGGGTTCAACTGCAGATTCGAGACGTTCGCCGCCGGATTCGCGAAATGGGGCGTGTTGGTCACGTTGAGCGCCTCGACCCTCAGCTGCAGGCTCATGTTCGACGGCAGCCCAAAGGTGCGGAAGAGGCTCATGTCGAGATTCGCCCAGCCGGGCCCGCGCAGCGAATTCACCGCCGCGGTGCCAAAGCGGACCTCGGTCACCGGCCTGAACGCCAGCACGTCGAAAAACGCGCCGCCGTTCTCAAAGCCATAGATCTCCACGTCCTCTTTCACCTGATCGGCGAGCTGGTTCGTGCCAACGCCCGCATTGAGCGACGCATTGCTGGCGGTGACGGTGAACGGCGCGCCGGATCGCGCGCTGAAGAACGCGTTGGTCTGCCATCCGCCGAAGATGTCGGACAGGACGCCCTCCGTCAGGAATTTTCTGCCGTTGCCGAATGGCAGCTCGTAAATGACCGACGTGTTGAGCGTGTGCGGCACACCCGTCTCCGCCTTATTCAGGTACCAGTACTCCGGCTGCGGGATCGTACCGGCCCACCAGTCGATCGTCTTGCCGTAGGTATAAGCGACGCTGTACTGCAACCCCCTGCTCATCCGCTTGCTCACGCTCGCCTGCAGCGAGTCGTACTTCACTTTGCCCGCAGGGGCTTGGATGTTGATCGAGCTGGTGGTTATGGAGGAGTACGGTTGGCTCGCGTTTCCTCCGCCCAGCCGTCCGTAGTTCTGGTTCACCTGGCGCGTGAGGCCGTTCTGGCGATTGGCGACATAGCCCAGCGTGAGGCTGTGGTCGTACGGGAGCAAATGCTGCATGCTCACGTTCCAGGACGAGATCGTCCCGCGCACGAACTGCTCGTTCAGGGGATACGTGGTGAGCCCGGCGTTGACCGGGTTCAGACGCCCGACGGTCAGATCCAGGACCGGGACCATCGGGAACCCTTGTGCCAGCGTACCGATGGCGGTGTACGGATTGGGGGCCGTTTCCGTGTAGATGATCGTCGCCGGGTACGCGTTAAAGGGCGGCATCTGTTCTCTGCCCGACGTGTCATTCTGCGGGTTGCGCGAATAGCCGGCGCGAATGACCGTCGAGTCGGTGGGGCGATATGCCCAGCCGAGCCGGGGCGTGAAGAGATTCTTTTCCACCGTGACGCCGCAGGTTTGCGGAATTCCGGCCTGGCCGCAGATGAGGAGCTGTCTCGCGGTGAAATCGAACACCTCGAGACCGCGGTCGCGCCGCTGCGACAACGGGTAGTACTCCCACCGCACGCCGGCCGACACCGTCATCTTGCTGTTCAGCTCGAACTGGTCGCGGATGTACGTCCCGAATTGCCATGTCCGCAGCGTCCCGGGCCGGAAATCGTCGCCGGTCTGCTCGATGCCGATCATCGGAGTCATGATCTCCGAGCGGCGCGAGTTCGCCTCGCCCAGGAGGAAGTCCGCAAATGCGTTGAAGTTGTTGGGCGAACCCGTCGGGCCCAGCGCGGTGCGGCCGCCCGTGAACGTGAACTGCGGCGACTGGGTTTCGTAGTGGTTCTGATGGAGACGCTTCAACTCTCCACCGAACTTCACGTTGTGGTTCCCCTTGGTCCAGCCGGCGTTCAGGTTCGCGCCCCATTGCGGGTCGCGATACGCGCGCGGCTCGCCGCCGCCGGAGATCGACCAGTTGTTGTTTCCCACATTCATCGCCGGGAACGCCGTGCTGCGGCCATACGGCGGCTGACACGTGTTCGGGATCGCGAACAAATCTCCCCAGCAGTCATCCGTGTGCGGGCGAGCGAGCATGTCCGTGCGCGTAAACCCGAACACGCCGTCTACGACCAACGTCGTGGAGACGATGCTGGTGATCGCCAACGAGTGACTGTGGACCGTGGAGTCCCAGATGCGCCCCTGCCAAATCGGGTTCTCCGGGCCATTCTTGACGGTGCCATCGGTATCCACATACGGCAGCGCGGGTGCGCTGTCCTCGTAGCTTGTCGCGTAGCCGAGCCGTCCGTTGACGGTAATCCGGTTATTCGGCACCCACGTCAGCTTGCCGTCGTACTTTCTGTAGTCCGTGTCGTACTTGTTAGTCGCGTAGTAGTTGGACTGAAATCCCGGCAGTGTCGGTGCAACCAGCTTGGCGAGGACCGCCGTCGCAATCGGGCTGATGCGGTTCGCCGGGATGTAATTGCAGGAGTCGAATCGCGGATCGGTCGTCGACGTGAGGCCGCAATTGGCAAAGGCAAATGGGACTCGGCCTGAGCCGTTCGCATTGCCAGTCCGCGGATCGTAAATGACGGTATTCGTGCCGGAGAAATTCCCCGCGCGCATCGCCATCGTCGGAACATTGCGAAGACCGTTCGCCCCCGAGTTCGACAACGCGGTGCCAGCCGTCGTCCGTTGGCGCGTGGCCTCCACGCTGCCGAAATAGAAGAATTTGTTGCGGACGATGGGACCGCCGGCCGTGCCGCCGAATACGTGGACGCTGCCGCTGCCTTTCGGATCGCCGGCAGGCAGGAAATAATTCTTCGCCTTCATCTTGTAGTCTTGCGCGTACTCGAACAGCGATCCCGCCAGCTGGTTCGTGCCGCTCTTGACCTGCACGTTCACCGACGCGCCGCCGGCCATCCCCTGATCGGCGTCGAAGCTGTTGGTGACGACGCTGACCGTTTCGATGGCCTCGAGGCTGGGACTGTAGGCCTGAATTTGCTGGAAGAACTGATTAATCTGCGATGACGCCATCGAGCCGGACGACCGTGTTGTTCGCCGGCTGGCCGTTGATGCTGATCGCCATCGCCCTGGTCGGGTTGTTGCTGCCTCCGGACTGAGAGTAATCGGGCTGCGCGACACCCGGCATCAGCGCGATCGTCGTTTGCCAGGCGCGGCCGCTGGTGGGGATCGTCTCCAGCTCTCTGCTCGTCGTCAGCGACTGCACCGCGGCGCTCTCGGTCTGCAGGACGGCCGCCTCGCCGGACACGATGATCGACTCCTCGAGCGTGCCGAGCTTCAATTTGGCGTCGACGCGGACGTCGAGCCCCTGGCGGACGGCGATGTCGCGCGTGGTGTATGTCGAAAAGCCGGCAAGCTTGACGTCGACCTGATAGGTGCCTGGCAGCAGGTTTGGCACGTTGTAGCCGCCACCTGCGTCCGTGACGACGTCCCGCGTGAGGTTCGTCTCGCGCTGAGTGATGGTGACCGTCGCACCGGGAAGCGCCGCTCCGGTTTCGTCGGTGACGTTGCCGACGAGCGAGCCGTACAGCGCCTGCGCGCCGACGTTCGCCGCCAGCGCAGACACCAATACCGCCAAGAGCAGACCTCTCCACCCGATCTTCATGTTTCCTCCAGAAAAGCAGACCGTAGACCTGATTAATCGATGGCGTATTTTACCGGGCGACCCGCGCAAAAATTGTGACAAATTGCGACACATGCCGCCCAATCCCTTGACACCGCCGCTCGCGAGTGGCACACAAGAGCCTCCGATTCTGATGACACTCGTCCGCGTCCCGTCGCGCTCCTGGCCCTCGTGTCCGCTGCCTGGTGTGCGCCGTGGCGTGCGGGGGGCGCGTCCAGTCGGCCGGACCCGAGCAACCCGTCACGATCCGGCTGTCGACCGGCTTCCCGACCGGCAACTTTCGGCCGTTCAGCGAGGCACTCGTGAAGGGCTACGCCCGGCTGATGCCCGACGTCCGCATCGAGCCCGTCGACACGCGCGGATCGCTGCGCAACATCGAAGCGCTGCAGGACGGCACCGTCGACATCGGGCTCGCGCAGGCCGGCATCGCCTACATGGCCTACAACGGCCGGCTTCGCGAGTCGGGCGGCGCGCTGCGAGGCATTCGCGGCATCGCTATACTGAACTCCTCAGCGGTGCATCTGCTCGTCGGCCCCGGCTCGCCAATTCGTTCGATGGACGAACTGCGGGGCCGCCGCGTGGGCGTTGGCCCCGACGGCAGCGGCGCGCGTCACCTCGCAGGCGGTGCTGCAGCGGATATTTCTCTGCCGGGTGAGGTGCACGAAGTCGAACGCGCCCGTGCCGCAGACCAATGCGATGCTGCTGGACAACGCGCTCGACGCCGCCTTCACCGTTTCGAGCGTTCCGAACGACGATGCGAGGCACCTGACCGAGGCGGGTGCGCGGCTGCTGCCGATCCGCGGACCAGGCGTGGATCGGCTTCGCACGATGTATCCCGTTCTTCCGCTCCGAAATCATCCCGGCCGGCTCGTACCGCGGACGTGGATCAGCCCGTCCACACGCTCTCGGTCGATGTCGTCCTGCTCGCGCGGGCGGGTCTCGATGACGCCCTCGTGCGCCGGCTCACCGAGGGGCTCTTCCGCATGCTGCCGCAACTCAGCGCCGAGCTGCCGTTCCTGAAAGGAATGGACGCCGGAGCGCGCACCGGCGACGCCGGTGCCGCTGCACCCGGGCGCGGCGCTCTACTATCGCGAGCGGGAGCTCAGGCGATGATCTCACGGCCGCGTGCGCTCGTCGCCGAGCCATCCTACCTGGCTGGCTGCTTGATCTGCTGCGGCCTGTGCGCACTTGCGTGGTTCGGCTATCGCGCCACCGACGCAGTGGCAGCGCAGCGCGGCACTGCTTGCCGATCATCGCGGACGCGAGGCCGCCGATCTGCTCACCCGCGCGCTCACGCGCGACATGCCGGGAGTGCAGACGTCGATCCTGAACAGCCCCGAGCAGAACCGCCAGGCTTTCGATCCTCCCTACGAGGCAAACGACCTCGTCGCGCTTGCGTTTGCGCGCTATCCGTACCCGGAATTCTTCTTCGGCTGGACACCGGTCGAGCGGCGGAACCGTCATGTTCGCCCGCACCGATCGGCTGCCGGCCTGGATCACCCGCCGCACGCGGGCCGACGTCTATCCCGTCGAGGTGCGGCGCGATCCGCCGGAAATCGCCGCGCTGCGCGAGCGGGTCGAATCCGGACATCGCCGGACGCCGCCGTTATTCGGTGTTCGACATGTCGATTGCAGGGAATGCCGTACCAGGTCGTCGCGCTTCTCGCCTACGAGGGCGCCACGCGCGAGCGGCTCGACCGTGTCTTCGGCGTCGCCGTCAATCTCGACTGGGCCCGCGATCACTATTTCAACGACATCCTGCAGCAGGTCGGCGCAGATCGCCGGCAACACCGGCGCGACATCCTTTGCGGTGATCGACGAACAGGGCCGTCGCGTCGCGCGGCACGCTCGAACCGGCGTCATCCCGCAGACCGTCGCTACGCGCGTCTTTCCGGTCCTGTTCTTCGATCCCACGACTGCTGGCCGTCGATCCGCCCGCGGATCTCACGCAGCGGTCGTGGACGATCGCCGCCAGCGCGGCCGGCGATCCGACGTTCGTGCTGGCGGCGCGCGGGGCGCGGCGAAGCCTCGTCGGTCGTCGGCGCAGGCGTCGCTCTGCTCGCGCTCAGCCTCATCGCCACCGCCCGCGCGGCACGGGCAAGCGCCGCCGTCGCGACGGTTCGCGCCGATTTCGTCGCCACGGTCACCCACGAGCTGAAGACGCCGCTCTCGACGATCAGGGCGGTGGGAGAGACGCTGGTGCGAGGACGCGTCAAGACCGACCACGACCTGAAGCGGTACGCGCACTTGCTCGTGCGCGAGGAGAGGCGCCTGACGCGTCTGGTGAACAACCTGCTCGCCTACTCCCGCGTGACCGACGTCACCGAGGTCTATTCGTTCGAGGCTCTGGAACCGGCAGCGCTCATTTCCGAAGCGACGCAGGGATTCCGCCGGCAGCTGACCGACAGCGACGTTCGGCTCGAAATAGATGTGCCGCCGGACGTGCCGGCGGTCCGGGCCGATCGAACGGCCGTCATTCTCGCCCTCGACAACCTGATCGACAACGCGATTCGCCATTCCGGGGAGGCAGAAACAGTATCCGTGCGAGCGTCAGGCGAGGCGGATCGCGTGCGCTTCGATGTCATCGATCACGGCGTGGGTATTCCGGCCGACGATCTGCCCCAGGTCACGGCGGCGGTTCGTTCGCGGGAAGACGACGCAGGGGCCCGGCAACGGATTGGGCCTCGCGATCGTCAATCGTATCGCCGCCGATCACGATGGCGCGCTCGAGATTACGAGCGAGGTCGGCCGCGGGACCACGGCGACGCTGATTCTCCCGAAGGCGGCATGAATGCGGCCAAGAATCCTGATCGTCGAAGACGACTCGTCGCTGGCCCAGATCCTTCGGGACAACCTGCTCGTCGACGGATTCGACGTGGAGTGCGCCTCTCAGCGCGGACACGCGCTCGTGCTGTATCGTTCGTTCGTCCCCGATCTCGTGCTTGTGGACGTGATGCTGCCCGACCTGAGCGGGTTCGAGCTGGCGCGCGTCCTGAGACATGGCGGAAAGACGCCCATCATCATCCTGTCAGCGCGAGGCGAGAAGGCCGACAAACTCACGGGGCTTCGTCTCGGGGCCGACGACTACATCACCAAGCCGTTCGACATGGAAGAGCTGGTCGCGCGCATCAATACCGTGTTGCGAAGGGTGAAGCCGACGGTCACGACGATCCGGCTCGCCGCCGTCACGATCGATTTTCGAAGTGGGACCGCCACCGGCCCTGACGGGCGATCTGCACCTCAGTCATCGCGAGTTCGAGATTCTGCGGGTGCTCGCCGAGCGCAACTCCCGCGTCGTGTTTCGCGATGAGCTCTTCAGAGAAGTCTGGGGCTTTCTCGACACCAGCACGACCCGCTCGGTCGATCGCGCAGTGTCGCGGCTGCGGCAGAAGATCGAAGCGGATCCAAGAACTCCCCGTTTTCTGCGCACGGTCCACGGCGACGGCTACATACTGACGCCGGAATCTGTGATCTAGAACTAACGCACTTACATATAAGGAGGCATCGAGTGAAGCGCACATCAGTCGTGATTTCGCTCACTGTCGGCCACGCTCCTGGGCACGGCCGCCCTCGCGCAGGCGCCGCTCAGCGAGATTGACACTCATATCGCGACGGCCAAGACCGCCGCGGGACAGGAGTACCGCGGCACCTTCGTCAATCTCTGCCTGCCCAGCGCCCCACGCGGAGGTGGCGCGGGCGGGGCAGGCGCGGCGGTGGCGGCGCGGCCGGGCGAGGCGCCGCCGGTGCGCCACAGACGCCGGACCGGGCCAACTGGTATGCGCCGCCGCTCAAGGTGTTCGACAACCTCTACTGGCTGGGAACGCGGCAGCATTCCTCGTGGGCGCTGCAGACGAGCGCCGGGATCATCATCATCGACACGAATTTCGCCTGGGCCACGCGGCCGGAAATCATCGACGGGATGACCAAGCTGGGCTTGAATCCGAACGACATCAAATACGTGATCATCAGCCACGCGCACGGCGATCACGACCAGGGCGCCGCCGAGCTGCAGGAGCGCTACAGCGCGCAGGTCGTGATGGGCGCAGCCAGACTGGGACGCGACGCTCAAACGTCCACCCACCGCTGCCGGGCGGAGTGCCGAAGAAGGACATCTCGGTCGGGCCGGAGGGCAGGAAACTCACGTTGGGCGACACCACGGTGGAGATCGTCTTCACTCCGGGCCACTCACCGGGCACGTTGTCCTATGTCTTCCCGGTGAAGAACCAGGGCCAGACCGTGATGGTCGCCTACTCCGGCGGCACGCTGACCGGCGCGTTCGGTACGGACGGCGCGCGATGGGACGAATACATCGCGTCGCAGCGCAAGATCGCGAAGGTCGCAAGCGATGCAGGCGCGAGCGTGCTGCTCTCCAACCACAGTGAGTATGACGGCGCGTACACGAAGGCGCGCCTGCTCGCCGCGCCTCGCCAACCGGGCGAAAATCATCCGTTCATCGTCGGGCCCGAGGGCGTGCAGCGGTACTTCACGGTGATGACGGAGTGCGCGATGGCGTCGAAGCTGCGGGTCGGCGCGAAATAAAAAATGCGCCTCGGTGTGTAGACGGCCTCAGGCTTTCACGTCAAGGTGCGCGACTGTGTAAGAACGAGCTGGCAGCTTGAATGTCATCCGGCTCGCCAGCCGCGGGCGGAGTCGAACGGCTGCGGCGCGACGCGCCGAGGCTCGTCGAACGTGTTGAACGCTTTGAGGTCTGGACCGGTGATCGTTTCGCACGTCAGCACGCGCGCCGGGGTGACATCGTCCCATTCGAGCACCACCTCGCGTTCGGCGTCCAGATCGCGATTGAGCATCAGCACGCACGCCTGGCGGTTCTTCTCATCGTGCGTGGCGACGATGTCAACAAACGGAACGTCGCTATTGCGGGCAAAGTCGGCCTGCAGTCCGGCCGCTCTGATCGGATACGTCTCCGACTCGACGCGGAAATCGAGCACGCGGCCGCGGGCGTAACGAAGCGCCCACGCGTACGGGAAGTAGGTGCTCTGCCGCAGCACGCCGGTCGAATTGGTCACAAGCGGCGCGATCACGTTCACCAACTGCGCGAGGCAACCGACGTGCACGCGGTCCGAGTTGCGGAGGAGCGTATTGATGAGACCGCCGACGAGCAGCGCGTCCTCGAGGTTGTAGACCTCCTCGAGCAGCTTCGGGGCCTGCGTGCGGCGCCCGTCTGTTGCGTCCCTGCCGCGCGCGCGATACCACACGTTCCACTCGTCGAACGACAACCACAGCCGCTTGCTCGAGCGCTTCAAGCCCTGCACGTAGTCACACACGGCCGCGGTCTCATGAATGTGGCGATCCATGTCGAGATTCATCGCCAGGTACCGAGCGGCGCTGTTGCCGGTTAATGGAGCCGTGTTGCCGTAGTAGGCGTGGAGCGAGATGCCGTCCACCTGGTCGTAGCACTCTTCGAGCACTTCGCGATCCCAGACCAGATACGTCGGCATGAAGGTGCCGCTCGATCCGCACGCGAGCAGCTTCAGATCGCGATCGATGACTCGCATTTGCTGCGCCACGTCGCGCGCCTTGCGGCCATACTCCCGCGCCTGCATCTGCCCGATCTGCCATGGGCCGTCCATCTCGTTGCCGAGACACCAGTAGCGCACGTTGTGCGGCTGGGCGTAGCCGTGCGCACGCCGCAGATCGCTCCACTTCGTGCCGCGTTCGACGTTGCAGTACTCAACGTAGGCGACTGCCATTTCGGACGTGCCAGTGCCGAAGTTGAGCCCGAGCAGAGGCTCGGTGCCGACGATCCGGCACCAGTCGATGAACTCGTTCGTGCCGAACTGGTTCGTCTCGATCGAATTCCAGGCCCGCTCGAGCACGACGGGACGATTGGCGTGGGGCCCGACACCATCGAGCCAGTTGTACCCGGAGACGAAGTTGCCGCCGGGATAGCGGACGACGGGCACGCCGAGCTCCTTGACCTCGCGCGCCACGTCGGTGCGAAATCCTTTCGCATCAGCGAGGGGCGACCCGGGCTCGAACACTCCGGTATAGACGGCGCGGCCGAGATGCTCCAGAAATGCGCCCAGCACCCGGCGATCGAAGTCGGCGCGTGTCGGCGATCGCCGGAGGAACACGCGCGCCGGCCCGCGAGGCGTCTGCGCGTATCCGCTCAAACCGGGCCACTGACCGGCGGCAAGCGTTGCACCCGTCGTGCCGAGGCCGGAGAGGAATTCGCGTCGATTGAAAGGGCTCATGTCGGTGATGCGGACCCGAAACGCGGAGGATAACAGCAGGACCGAGGAATTTGGAATATTAGTTCGTTGTTTTTGAACCAGGAGGAAACTTCCTGAACATCTTGGTCACCGCTTTGTTCACCCTGTCTCCATTTTTCCGCGAATTGTCGGAAAACGTTTTGCTGGCGGTGCCTCTCCAAATCACCATCTTCGTCCGGGCATCGAACACATCGACCACCAGCGTCCCCACCTGACGGCGGCTTCCCGTTGCGGTGTCCGGATCAATACCTCCCAACCAGCTCCAGCCACCGCCGCGCCAGCCGCCGCCGTTGTAGAACGTGTCGCGCGTGAGCTCTTCGGTGGCAGCGTGCGCTGCGATCGCGAGATCCGCGTCGCTCGTGGCGAGCTTCAGTCCCCGAACCGCCAGGGCGCGGTTGACACCCTCCACAATTCGATGCCGTATGTGCGGATTCGTGGTGATGGGTTCCCTGATCCACATGAATGTCGCGAATTGCGTGAAGTCGGTGCTGTTGTCGAAATCTGTCTTCACACGCTGCGCGAACGTCGAATTGTCGGCCAACATCATCGCTCCCGCATCAGGCCCCACCTGCCAGTAACAAACCCACTCGATCGATTTGCAATTCGAAACGGCCGCGTGCCCGAACTGGCGTTTGATAACGCCGCCGTTCGCCTCCAGATCGTGCAACAGCAGCCCGAGTATCAGATCGAGTGGGCACCCTTCGACAACAACGCAGGGACCATCGGCGCGATTCGGGCAACCCTGAACACGCTGGAATCACACGTGGAAATTCCGCCCGACGTGTGGGGACCGCCGGATGTCGCCGGGTTCCGCTACGCGGTGGCGACAATTTCAACGATTCAGCGAGCGTTTCCGCACTGGATCAAGCCGGTGATCGTCACGATTCGGAATCAGAAGGGTCTGGTTGATGTGGTCGGTATCGACCGATAGATCATCCTTCCAGATCTGGTCACCCACGACCGTCGCTGACTCAGACCTTCGCGATCGAGCCTCCTCGTCGCATCACGTCTGTTCGCAAACGGCGGTCGTCACAACTTGTCTCACTTGCCGAATGAGAGGGGTTACTATACTCCTGCGGTTTACCAGAAAATCGACAATCGAGCGGCGGCAACGACTATGACGAAACCCTTTTGGATTGGGATCATATCGGTAGCGGTTGTAGTGTCGGCGTCGGCCCAGACCCATCCCTCGCACCAAATCACCAACGGCGAAATCACTGCGACGGTCTACCTGCCCGACGCGAAGCGCGGCTTCTACACGACGACGCGATTCGACTGGTCGGGAGCCATCGGCAGCCTCAAGTACAAGGGGCACGACTATTACGGAACGTGGTGGTCGAAAATCACCGACATCTACGACTTTGGATACGAGGGGCCGAACAAGGACGTCATCTCTGCCGATTTCACGGCGATGGTGGGGCCAGCCGAAGAGTTCGGGGCGCTCGGCTACAACGACGTGCCGGCCGGTGGTTTATTCGTCAAGCCCGGCGTCGGCGTCCTGAAGCGCGACGAGATGAATTACAACCACTCTCGTCCTTACGTGATCGCCAATGGCGGGAAATGGGACGTCAAACCCTCGCGTGATTCGGTGGAATTCATCCACACGCTCAGCGAACCCTCTATTAATTTCGGCTACGTCTATACGAAGGTTGTCCGGCTGACGCCTGGCAAGCCGCAAATGACGATCTCACACGTGATGAAGAACACGGGCTCGAAGCCCATCGTCACGAACGTTTATAACCACAACTTCACGACCATCGACAAGCAGCCGACCGGGCCGGACGTCGAGATCACCGTGCCGTGGCAGATGACGCGTGCCGCCGGCCGAGGTGCTGGTCCGGCCAGGCAGGGCGGGGTTCCCGGAACGACGGCGGCACCCGCCCGCACGGGTCAGCCGCCGGTCGATCCGTACGCCCCGCTTGCAGCGGGCGAACGCATGGGCACGCAATGCGCCCAGGCGCAGATGCGGTCGCTCGCCGATCCGCAAGGCAACAAACTGACGTACTCGAAGGTGCTCGAAGGCGCCGAGTGTTATTCCGCCAGCTTCACCGGGTTTGGCGCCGAAGCGAAGGACAACGACATCCGCATCGAGAACACGAGAGTGGGCGCGGGCGTGCGCATCACGGGAGATCGGCCGTTGACGCGACTCGGGTACTGGTCGATCCGGACGGTCCTTGCACCGGAACCCTACATCGACCTCAACATCGAGCCCGGCCAGCAGTTCACTTGGACGTACACGTATGACTACTACACAACGAAGTAGCCCCGCGTTGGCCGTGCTCGCGTTCGCGTCAGTGCTGGCGTACGCGACGAACGCTCTGGCGCAGTCGGAAAGTGCGGGCGTCAGTCAGTACTTCACCAACTGCGCGTCGTGCCACGAGAGCAACGATCCGGGGCACCAGGCGCCGAAGACGGCCGTACTCAAGCGGATGACGCCGGAGCGGATTCTCGAGGTGATGACGACCGGCTCGATGCGCAACGCCGCGGCCGCTGTGAGCGATCAGGACAAGCGGCTCATCGCCGAATGGGTGGCCGGCCGCAAGCTCGATACCGATCTCGTCGGAGCGGCCGCGAAGATGCCGAACGTGTGCGCCAGTCATCCGCAGGTGCGCGAATCGAACGCGCCGGCGTGGAACGGCTGGGGCGTCGACTACCGCAACTCGCGGTTTCAACCCGGCACGGCTGCGGGACTGTCGCCCGGACAAGTCTCGCGACTGCAGCTGAAGTGGGCGTTCGGATTTCCCGGCGCGACGGCGTTGTACGGCCAGAGCGTCCATGACGGGCGGCTGTATGTCACGTCGAATGCCGGCTACGTGTACTCCCTCGACGCAGAAACCGGGTGTCTGCACTGGAGCTTTCGCGCGCAATCGTCCGTGCGCAGCGGGTTCAGCATCGGCCGGCTCAGCAAGGCGGATCCGCGACTGGCGATCTTCTTCGGCGACATTCATGGCACCGCGTACGCGCTCTCGGCCACCACGGGCGAGGAGCTTTGGAAAACGCTCACCGATCCGCATCCGCTCGCGCGGATCACCGGAACACCGGTGCTGTTCGAAGGAAAGCTCTACGTGCCCGTCGCATCGCTCGAGGAGCCGGAGTCGGGACAGGCCGACCACGCGTGCTGCACGTTCCGCGGCTACATGTCAGCGCTCGATGCGGCCACGGGCCGCGAGATCTGGAAGACGTACACGATTCCCGACGTCCCGAAAGTCGTCGGGAAGAACTCGCGCGGCAAAAACATGCTGGAGCCGGCCGGCGCCGGCATCTGGGCAACGCCGACGCTCGATGTCAAGCGGCGCGCGCTGTACGTCACGACCGGCAACGCGTTCTCGGGCACGCCGAAAACAGCCAACGCGGTCATGGCGATGAACATTGACACGGGCAAAGTGCTGTGGACGATGCAGGCGCTGGCGTTGGACACCTGGCACAACGGGTGTCCGCAGGTCATTCCCGGGGGAGCGTGGCCCGCACGCGGTGGCGGCGGCGGCGGCGGACGCGGCGGCCGCGCCGGAGGGCCAGCCATTCCGTATCCGCCGGAAAACTGCCCGGCGGTGCTGGGACCAGACTGGGACTTTGCGGCGCCTGCTGCGCTTGCGACAACAACCGACGGCCGCGACATTCTCATCGCGCCGCAGAAGCAAGGGCTTGTGTGGGCCGTGAATCCGGACAACGGCCAGGTACTGTGGAAGCAGGATGTGGCGCGCGAGATCGCCGGCGGGCGCGGCGAAACGCTCTTCGGCGGCGCGGTCGACAGCGAGAAGGCCTACTTCGGTTTGATCAGCAGCGCGCACCTCGCGCTCGATCTCAAGACCGGCGAGGAGGTGTGGTACGCGCCTCTGACGTCGCCCGAGGGGCGCCAGAACCAGCGCGGCGTCGTCGGCGCCGTCACGCTGATTCCCGGCGTGCTGCTGTCGGGTGCGCGCGACGGGATGATTCGCGCGGCATCGTCGCGGACCGGTCAGTTGCTCTGGCAGTTCGACAGCGCGCAGGAGTTCACGACCGTCAATGGCGTCGCAGCCCGCGGCGGTTCGGCCGCCTCGGGCGGACCCGTCGTCGCGAACGGCATGGTGTTCATTGGCTCAGGATATCCGGGCTTCCAGGGTGGACAGCCCGGCAACGTCCTGCTCGCCTTTGCGCCGACGGTGCGGCTCGACGTGCACGCCGACGAGCTAAAGCGGAAGGCGGAAGGCCCCGCCAAATAGCAACAATTGTGATGACCACACTTCATAAGGTTGACGACCGGGCCCTCTTGATCAGCGTGCTCAATGGTGAGGGGGTCTATCTTGCTCCTGCCGGCATTCTCGACGGACTCACCCCAGATCGGGCGCACGCGAAGCCGCACGGCATCCCACATTCGATTGCCGAAATCGTTGCCCACATGTGTCACTGGCAGGAATGGTTCAATGATTGCGCCACCAGAGGATTCACCGGCATCGCCAAACATGCAGTGGACGGTTGGCCGGACGTTCCAGCCGATGGCTGGGACGCTGTGCGCACACGCTATCTGCACGCGCTCGAAGAGGCGAAGCGAATCGCTGCGGAATCGGACTCACTTGGTGATCCTTTGCTGCCGCCACACGTCCAGATTCCCAGCCTCGCGAAGGAGTCTCGCGGCTCTGGCATTTTGCAGGCGGCAATGCACAGCGGCCATCATCTGGGCCAGATCATCACGATGCGACGATTGATGGGCCTCTGGCCGCCGCCCGGCGGGTCAATCACGTGGTAGAGACGTAGCACTCGACCCGGTCCGGACCGAGCACGAGACCTCTCGATGAACTCGGCGCTCCGCGCCACACTTTCGCACACTATAATGACGTGTTCCCTAAGTCATGGCCTTGACGCCCGCTACGCCAGCGCCGGCGCGGTATCGGAAGCACATCGTGAGTCATCGAACATCAGGCTTGAAGAGCCAAACACAGTTTCGCGTCACCTTGTTGACGGCAGTGACCTGCCTCATTGCTCCGGCCCTCCTCGTGCCGGCCTTGGGCCCCGCGCACTTGGGCGCCGAAGCGCAAAGTGCGAAGGCGGCGCAGCCGCAACAACAACCGACATTCAAAGTCAGCGTCAACGTCGTCGACGTCGACGTGACGGTCAAGCGACGCACAGGGCAATTTCGTCACTGGCCTCGACGCCGACGACTTCGAGGTGTTCGAAGACGGCAAGCCGCAGAACGATTCAGACGTTCTCGTACATCGAGCTGCCAGTCGAGCGCCAGGAGCGGTTCCGCTTCGGCGGGCGGCCCGTCCCGGCCGACGTGCGCTCGAATCGCGACGTCGCGTCGGGCCGCGTCTACATCATCGTCCTCGACGACCTGAACGTCGCACCGCTGCGCACGGGGATCGTGCGCAGGCACGCGCGCGACTTCATCGAACAGCATCTTCGGCCCGAACGATCTGGCCGCCGTCGTCGTGACGAGCGGACGCAAGGATGCGGCGCAGGAGTTCACCAACGACCCCGCCCTGCTGCTGCGGGCGGTCGACGGCTTCGTCGGACAGCGCCTGCAGTCGGCCGAAATGCAGCGCATCGACGACTACTACCAGTCGCTCGCGCTGTCCGGACTCGACACGCGCGAAAATACGGGCAAGGACCCGCAGGACGAAGCGGTCGTGCCGAATCTGCTCACGCGGATGCAGTCGTTCGATCCGTCGAATCTCGAGCGCGGTCAGCGGGCCGTCGGCGTGCTCAACACGCTTCGCAGCCTCTCGGAATATCTCGAGGGCGTCCGGGGACGCCGCAAGGCTCTGCTGTGGTTCAGCGAAGGCATCGACTATCCGATGGCCGAGGTCGTTCAGCTCGCAGAGCGGGCAACGAGATCATCGTACGCCACGCGCGACGCCATCAACGCCGCCGCGCGCGCCAACGTGAACGTGTTCGCGCTCGATCCGCGCGGGCTGATCGGCATGACCACCGACTTCGTCGACAACATGCGGGCCGGCGCGCCCGACGTGATGGGCACCGACCGGAACAGGCCGGTCGGCACACCCGCCAGCGGAACCCAGGCGCTGCTCGGCGAAATGCGGCTGACGCAGGACAGCCTGCGCACGCTCGCGGACGGCACCGGCGGCTTCGCCGCCGTCGACACGAACTCGTTCGCGGAAGCGTACAGCCGCATCATCGACGCCAACAGCCGCTACTACCTGCTCGGCTACGCGCCGCCGGCACATCCGCGCGACGGACGCTTCCATCGCATCGAAGTGAGGGTGAAGCGGCCGGGCCTCATCGCGACGCGCGCCGCGGATACCCGTCTCCGAGCGGCAAGACCACCGCGGAGCGAAAACAGGAAGCGCTCGAGCGCTGGACGCGCGAGCGGCGCGGCGGCGGCGCGGGTGACACGTCTCCGGAGCTTCGCGCGGCGCTGAACAACCCCGTGCAGCAGCCGGGCCTGACGCTTGCGGTGCACGCGGCGCCATTCAAGGGCACGGCCAAAGAGGCGTCGGTCGCGCTCACGATCGAGCTGCAGGGCGCGGAGCTGGAGTTCGCACCGCAGCCGAATGGCCTGCTCGGCGGACACGATCGAGGTGTCGTTCTTCGCACTCAACGATGACGGGCGCGCGCAGCGCGGCACGCGCTCGGCATTGAATCTGGCGATACGGCCCGACACCTATCAGCGCGTGAAGACGCTCGGCGTCCGGCTCAATTCGCGAACGGCGATGGCGCCGGGCCGTTATCAGATGCGTATCGGCGCGCGCAATCCGAACACGGGCAAAGCCGGCACGGTCTTCTACGACATCACGGTTCCCGACTTCACGCAGAGAACCGGTGACGATGAGCGGACTGCTGCTCGCCGCGACTGGACGGGCCCGAGGTGCTGACGCCGCAGCGCGATCCGGTCGCCGAAAAGCTGCTCGGCGCGCCCGCGACCACCCGCCGCGAGTTCAGCCAGTCCGAGACGCTGGCGTGGCTGACAGAGATCTACGACAACACACCAGCCGGCCAGACGAAGCGGATCGATGTTCGCGCGACGGCTGATCGCCGAAAGCGGTCAGCGAGGCGTTCGCGTCGCGCGACGTGCTGGCCAACGGCGAGGCGGCGGCACCCCGAAATGGACAACATTCGCCTACACTGGCCGCATTCCGTTGAAGGATGTTGCGCCCGGCCGATATCTGCTGACAATCGAATCGCACGACCGCAGTGCGAAACCGGAACAGGCGGCCGTCGCACAAACGACCGTCGTGATCAATCCTTCAACGAGGTGAGAGATGAAGAAGTACGTCTGCGCCCTGCTGCTTCTGCGTCGTCGGCGTCGCGCTCGAGGGTCAGGGCGGGCGGGGAACGGCGCCTCCGCGGCCGAACATGCTCGACGATAGCGATGTCACGCTGAGACCGCCATTCTCGAACTCGCCCGATCTCATGCCGAATCCGAACGCGCCGCAGGGGCGCATCCACCGTTTCACGATGAAGTCGGAGGACAGCAAGATTTACAAAGGCATCTCGCGCGATAAACCGGGCGAGGTCGTGCCCGTACGAGCGGCCGGTCGCCGTCTACATTCCCGCGCAGTACGTCGCCGGCACCGCCGGCGCCGTTCATCGTCGTGCAGGATGGCTACAACCCGAAGTATCACTACTCCGTTCCGACCGCGCTCGACAATCTGATCCACCAGAAAAAGGTGCCGGTCATGCTCGCCGTGCTCGTCCAGCACGGCGGCGGCGACGGTCCCGGCAGCCAGCGCGGCATGGAATACGACACGGTCTCGGACAAGTACACGATGTTCATCGAGACCGAGGTGCTGCCGCGAATCGAGCGCGACTACAAGGTGCGCTTCACGAAGGATCCGGAAGGGCGCGCGACGATGGGCGGAAGCTCGGGCGCGGCGGCCGCGCTGACGATGGCCTGGTTCCATCCGGAGCTGTATCGGAGAGTGCTGAGCTATTCAGGCACGTTCGTCGATCAGGCGCGCGGCTCGAATCCAGAATATCCGTTCGGCGCGTGGGAATATCACTCCACGCTGATTCCGAACAGCGAGCGCAAGCCGCTGCGCATCTGGTTCCACGTCAGCGAGCTCGACAACGGCGCCACGCGCGAGGAATCGACGCACGGCAACTGGGTGCTGGCGAACCAGCGCATGTCGGCCGCTCTGAAGGCGAAGGGCTATCCGCACAAGTATGTGTACGCGGAAGGCGCGCGGCACACCGATGCGAATGTGGTGTTCCAGACGCTGCCTGATGCGCTGACATGGTTGTGGCAGGGTTATGCAGTGAAATGATTCAGTATTGATAGATTGGAAGATTGGTAGATTATGGCAGGAACCGCAGCGAAGGAGGTCAGTATGAAACTCTTGCTGTCGATCGTCTGCGTCGTCGCGCTTTGTTCCGTGTGTTCTCGGCGCACAAAGTCGTCCTGACTTTTCGGGGACGTGGTCGATGGATTTGACGCGCAGCGAGGCCGCGGCTCAAGGAACACCCATCGGACCGGTGACGGTCGCGATACGTCAAACGCCGGGAGAGGTGCGTATTGAGACAACACGCAACGGGCGCACCGAAGCCGTCAGGTATCTGCCGGCTTCCGCAAAAGCGGTATCCGCTGGAGAAACGCTCGGGTCGTTCCGCTGGGACGGGCCGAAGCTGATCACACGGCTCGTCACCGACATCAACAAGCAGGCGATCACCGTAGAGGAGGTGCGCAGCCTCGATGCCTCTGGGCGCGAAATGACCGTCGAGCTCACGCTTGTCGTCGAGCACGGGTATCAGTCGGGAGGGACCGGCGTCGTGCGGTCACAGAACTCCCCCAATACGTCGAAGGGGATCAACGTGTTCGTGAAAACGCCCTAGAGCCGCTCTAGAAACCCATCCGCAGACCCAGGCGCACCGTAATGCGCTGGCGTCATCCACCCCTCGTGAGCTCGCCGACTGGAAGCCGGTCACCGCCACGTCAACCTGGCGGCTTTCACGTTTCCTCCTGTTTTCGGTTAGAAAGTCGAAGCACGGTGGGGTACGTGGCGAGTGTCAACCCATTGTATATGGACGGGCGTTAGTCCCTCGCCCGTCCACACACATTCGATGTTAGAGGTGCGGCCCGATTCAGTTCCTACAAGTCGGACAGCCCATCCAGCCTTCCGTTACTGTCGCCGAATCCGTCGACGGGTACGCCCATCTTGTCGAGCATCGACACATAGAGGTTCGTCATAGGCGTTTCAACCGGATGGACCACGTGACGGCCGGGGTGGAGTGTCCCGTGGCCTCGACCCGCTATGAGAACCGGCAGATCTTCATGACGATGGCCATTTCCATCACCCAGGCCGCTGCCATACACGATCATCGAATTATCGAGTAAGGTGCCATCCGCCTCGCGTATCGACTTCAGCTTGTCAAGCAGGTATGGCAGCTGATTCATGTGGTACTCGTTGATTTGCGTGACCTTCTCGATTTTTGCCGCATCACCGGAGTGGTGGGTCAATCCATGGTGTCCGTCGTTGATGCCGATTTCAGGATAGTTACGCGGGCTCTGTTCGAGCGCGAGCAGAATCGTGACCACGCGGGTCATGTCCGACTGAAACGCAAGGGTCATCAGGTCGAACATCAGGTGCGAGTGCTCGGCGAAATCGGCCGGAATGCTCGCGGCCGGAGCATCGATAGGCACCTGTTCCGCATTTCTCTGCTCGACGTGCTGAATCCGCTTTTCGATATCACGCACGGCGAAGAGGTACTCGTCGAGCTTCTGCCGATCGGCGCCTCCGAGTGAAGTCCTCAAACTTTGCGCTTCGCCAAGCGCCCGGTCGAGGATGCTCTTGCGATAGCTCCCGATTCGCTGGCGCCTCGCCGGATCCGTTTCACCGTCGATCGTTCCGAACATCCGCTCGAACACGGCGCGGGGTCTCACTTCGGGAGGATTCGGCGTGCTTTCCGTGCGCCACGAAATGGTGTTGCTGTAGGCGCAGCTGTATCCGTTATCGCAGTTGCCCCCTTGAATGCCCTCCTCGCACCCCAATTCGAGCGACGCAAAGCGGGTCTTCCCGTCGAAATGCTGGGCGGCGACCTGATCCATCGAAATGCCGGCCTTCAGGTCTTTGCCATACGTCTTTCGGGGATGCGCCCCCGTCAGGAAGGATGCCGCCGCACGTGCGTGGTCCCCGCCGCCGTCGCCCAGCTCGCGGCCGCCATTCAGCGTTAGTCCGCTCACCATCAGGAGATCGTTTCGATATGGCGTGAGCACTTTGGTAATGCGGGGGAATTCCGAGAGCGGCGTTGAACCAAGACCGCCCGGCGCCTTCCAGTGGTTCATCATGATGCCGTTCGGCACATACAGGAACGCCATCCGATTGACCGCCAGGGTTTTCTTCACCGATTGCGCTGCAAACGCGGGGTACATCGCGTCGAGGAATGGCAAAGCAATGCTCGCGCCCAGTCCGCGCAAAACCGTCCGCCGTGATAAGTGCGTCATTCGACTCCTCCTGCCCTGGTCCGCATGCGGAACGGGCGACTGTTCACAATACCAGTTACGAGCGGCGCAAATCGGTACTCCGAGTGTGCGGCCTCGCGAGCGATCAACTCAACAACCGGGCGGTCCGTTCGCTCGAGTCCCCGGCCCAACGCGTAGGTCAGCAGCTTTTCCGTAAAATTGTTGACGAATATCGGGGCATCGGCGCGGAGAATCTGCTTCAGACCTTTCGCGCCCTCAAGGGTGCGGCCATCGGGAAGCGTCCCCGCTGTATCCAATGCGACCTCGCCATCTTTCTCGCGCCAGGCGCCGGCGGCGTCGTAGTTCTCGAGGCTGAATCCGATCGGATCCATCAGATTGTGGCACACAGAGCAGCTCGGGTTGGCGCGATGCTGCTCGAGGCGCTGGCGCATCGACGCAGAGGTGCCGAGATCCTTCTCCTCCAGCGGAGGAATATCGGGCGGGGGCGGCGGCGGCGCTGCTCCGAGTAACGTGTCCAGCACCCACTTGCCGCGCAGCACAGGGGACGTCCGCGTCGCATAGGACGAGATGCTCAGGATGGCGCCCTGCGTAACGATGCCGCTGCGCTGCTCGCCGTCGAGCGCAACTCGCTGGAATTGTTCCCCATCAACGCCGCGGATTCCGTAATAACGCGCGAGCGGACCATTGACAAACGTATACCGCCCATCGATGAAGTCCAGAATGCTGCGATTCTCGCGAAACACGGTGTCGACGAACATTCGGGTTTCCTGCCGCATGGCATCCAGCAGTTCGTCATCGACGACGAGGTACCTGTCCGCATCCGGCTTGGTCCGGTCCATGAGTCGCAGATTCAGCCACTGCTCGCCGAAATTGTCGGTCAACGCGGACGACTTCGGACTCGCGAGCATCCGCTGGACTTGTGCGTTCAAGACTTCCGGTTCATGCAGACGCCGCTGCTGAGCTGTGCGGAACAGCTCGGCGTCCGGCATGCTGCTCCACAGAAAATAGGAGAGTCGCGACGCCAGTTCGTAATCTGTAATCTGATAGCTGTTGTCCTGGGGCGCCTTCGTTGCCGCGTTGGTCGCGTCCTTCACCTGAGCGGCGGGCTGCGGGTCCCGCTCGACGCGGAACAGGAAATTCGGAGAAACCAGCACGGCTTCGATCGCCATCTGTATGGCCAGTTCCGTCGAATCGTTCTTCTGGACCTCTGTGACGATACTCATCAGCGACTGCACTTCCGACGTGGTAGCCGGACGCCGATATGCGCGCGTCGCGAGGTTGGTCACGATCTCCGTGACGCATTGCGGCGTGTACTGTCCGGGCTGCCCGCAAATGAAAATATTCTTGTAGCTCGGCGGAAATCCCGTAGCAGGAGCATACGGGCCCAGAATACGGAGGTATTCGACGAAGAGCTCCTGCCGTCCATCTGCATTGATCAACCGGAACGGATTGGGAATGTTGGCCAGTTCGGGCCACGAGATGCGCAGCGAGTGGTCTCCCGCGCTGAGCCTGACGCGTACGACTTCTTCTCCGCGGGAATAATTGTACCCGCCGTCCCCTTCCACGAGGGTGCTGTACACCTGTTTCCCGTCGACATTCAGGACCATCGGGATACCGGCAAACGCTGTGCGAGTTCTTTCGATCTGCGCCAATCTCTGTTCCTCGGTCAGGGCGGGCCGCGGCGCCCCCTGACCACCCGGATTTACCGCCCCCGCCCCGCGGCCGCGGCCCTGGCCGCCGTCGTCGACCGGGTTGTTGACCGTCTTGGCTTCGGCGGTGCTGTATGGCCGCACGTTGCCGACGGGCTTTCCCCGTCCGCGATAGTTGCCGTAGTGCCACCGCATTTCGTACTCGGCATCGACTGGAGCGTGATACGTGGCGTAGAGTGCGCCTCGCAGTGAGTACGGCGTCACATCTGAAGACGCACGCATGTTGTCCTGCATCTTCTTGGGAGTGAGCTTCAGGAGCACGCCCGGTTTCTCGGGCGCCGGTTCACCGAATATCGCGGCCCGCGCTACTGCACGCGCAGCGTTTTGATACTTGTCCATCAGCATCGGGGAAACCGACAGCGCGTCGCCGATATTGTCGAACCCGTATCCGGAGTCGTCCACGGGAAATTCGTCCGCGGGGCGCAGCGTCACACCCAACAGGTCTCGCACCGTGTTGTTATATTCGACGCGATTCAGGCGCCTCGCTGTGACGCGGCCCGGATCGACCACTGCCGCACTTTCGGCCGAATACGTGATTCCGGGGAGCTTGCGAATCCACTGTACAAGGGCGGCCGCTTCTGATGACGGTAAGAGCGGCAACGGCCGAGGAGGCATCTGTCCGGCAGAAACCTTGTCGAGCACCTTTTGCCACAGTTCGGTGTGCTGCAAGGCCCGGCTGTATTCGCGGACCCCTTCCAGGCTCAGGTTCCCGGTGCGGAGTCGATCGCTGTGGCAGCTGACGCATTTCTTCGACAGGACCGGCACGATGACCTGTTGATATTCATCGGCCGTAGCCTGCATTGGTGTCTGGCCAGCGACGCCAGTCCCAGCGAGCAGACCGCAACCGATCGCCGCACAAATCCCGACGACCCAGAGGCACGCTCGAAATGTATTGCGCATCACTTCTCCATGGCTCATTTAATCCGGTAGAAATCATAGGTCAAGCGGTCCCTGTGCGCTTTGTGGCAGGCACCGCACGTCGCGTTCATCTGCTGAAAAGCTGTCGCCGCCGCTGCAGCGTCGTTCGATGCGGCAGCAGCAGAGAGCGACTGCAATGCCGCGACTGCGCTTTTTGTCTCCGCCACCGCGTCATCCGCCTTCTTGTTTTCCCAATAGCCCTGGATTCCTTTGAACAGAACCTCCAGACGCGCCGCTGCAGTAGGAACTGCCGGGTCAGAGGGAGTGGCGATGATTTTTCGCAGCACGGCGCTCTGACTCGCGATTTCTTTCATCGTGTTGCTGTGGTCTTCGTACGTTTCGATCAAGAGTTTCGGCGGTGCAGTCTGACCGCGAGCCGGCAGCACGCTGACGGACAACGCGGCGCCCATCCCCAGGCCGATTAGTAATGTCCCCAGACGATTACGCGACATTTCCACTCCCTCAGAAAGCCATCCGCACACCCAGCCGGACGTACCGCTCATCGTCAGTCACGCCCGATGCTCTGGGTAGAGCTGATGACGCCGAATCCGTTCAGATTCCTCACCGTTCCATCCGGGTTCAACTGCAGATTCGAGACGTTGAGATTGCTCGGATTCGCGAAATGCGGTGTGTTCGTGACGTTGAACACCTCCAGGCGTAACTGGAGCGTCATGCTGCGGGCGAGCGACATTGTGCGGAACAGGCTCATATCGAGGTTCGCCACACCAGGGCCCCTCAACGAGTTGAACGCGGCCGTGCCAAACCGTGCGTCGGTAACCGGTCGGAACGCCGTCACGTCGAAGTAGGCGCCATCGGGGCTGAAGCCAAGGATGTCAACGGTGTCTTTCACCTGATCTGCTCGCTGATTGCTCCCAGGTGCGTTCAGCGACGCCCCGTTCGCCGTGACGGTGAACGGTTTGCCCGCCGACGCCGTGAAGAACGCGTTCAATTGCCAACCCCCGAGAATCCCTCCGACGATACCACTATCCAGCCATTTTCGTCCCCGCCCGAACGGCAGTTCGTAAATCGCAGACGCGTCGAACTTATGGGGAACGGCGGCGTACGTGCCGCTCTGCTCGGCCTTGTTCAAGTGCCAGTATTCCGGGATCGGGATGGTGTCGGCCCACCAGTCGGTGGCTTTCGCAAACGTGTAGGCGGATGTCATCTGAAACCCGTTTGTCATCCGGCGAGTCACGCTCGTCTGCAGCGAGTCGTACTGCACACGTCCGAGCGGCCTGAATACGTTCATCGCGCTGGTCGTCCGCAAGCCGGCTGCCAGTCCTAGCTGATTGAAGGGCTGGCTGGCGGCGCCACCGCCAACACGCCCGTAATTGAGATTCTGCTGGAGCGTCATGTCATTCTGCCGGTTGGCGACATAGCCAACCTGCGCGCTCAGTGCAAACGGAAGGAGCCGCTGGATCGTCACGTTATATGACGTGATAGTGCCACGCACGTAGTCGTCCTGTACGTCACCACACCCGTGCCTGACGGCAGGGGGACCTCCCCCTGGGACAGATTCGGCGCCGTCAGTTCCGTTACACCCTGCTCCAGGGTGCCTATCGCGCCGAAACCGTTCGGCGCGGTCTCCGTGACCAGGACGACGGCGGGAAACGCCTGCATATTGCCACCGCTCCGCGCCGCCACATTGTCGCTCTGTGGATTCCGCGAGAACCCGGCGCGAATGACTGTTGAGTCATTCGGGCGATACGCGATGCCAAGCCTCGGCGTAAACAGCGCCTTTTGCATTTTGATATCGCAGGAGGCAGCGCTTGAACCTGCGACGCTGCAGATCTGGATCATGTTCGTGTCGAAGTCGAAGACCTCCAGGCCGCGATCCGCGCGCCGCGGGTACGGATAGTATTCCCAGCGCACGCCGATGGACGCGGTGATGTTTCTGCTCACGTTCCACTGGTCGCGCACATAGGCGCCGAACTGCCAGTAGCGCAGGGTCGCGGGCCGCTCCGGATCGGCTCCCTCCGTGGAGAGAAGCGGTGTGTCCGCCTGCACCGAACGGGTCGACGGCAACCCGAGTAAGAAAGCGGCAAACGTATTGAAGTCGTTGGGGGAGGCGCCTCCATTCAGCGCCGTCGTACCGCCAGTGAACGTAAAGGTTGGCGGTGATGACGTTTCGTAGTGGTTCAGATGGTGCCTGTTTACATCGAGACCGAACTTGACGTTGTGGCTCCCCTTCGTCCAGCCGGCATTCGCCACCGACGAGACGGAGCGGTCGAGATAATCACGCATGGGGCTGTTCCCCAACACGGCCCAGTTCCCCATCGTAAAGACCGGCGTGGCACGGTCCAGCGCGATCAGACCCGGCGGGCGCGGACAGGCATTCGGAATCCCGAATTCAGCACCCCAACATGTATCGACCGGTCCTTCAGGCGCCACCCGCTGATGAGCTCTTGTGAAGCCGAACACGCCATCGACGACGAATGTCGGCGAGACAATGCTCGTAGCTGACCACGAGCCGCTCCTGACATTTGAATCGAACTGCCGGCCGATGCTCAGCGGGTTGAACTCGGCGCCATCCGGATCCGGGAAAATTCCGCTGTTGTTCTCCACGTTCGGCAGGTAGCTGAGTCGCGCGTTAAGATTCAGGCGATTGGCGGGGGTCCAGGTGAATTTTGAATCGATCTTGTGGACCCACGACGTGTAGGTTCCCTGCGCGTAGTAGTTGTTGGTATACCCAGGCAACGTGGGCAACGGGAGCTTCGCGAGCAGACGCTGCGCGATAGGACTCAACCGGCTCGCAGGAATGAAGTTACAGGAGGCAAATCGAGCATCGGACGTCGATGCCAATCCAGGGCAGTTCTGGAAGGCGAACGGAACGCGCCCGGTCCCTGTCAGCGTACCTGTTGCAGGGTCGTAAATCACGGTCCCGGTATTTGAGAAATTCCCGGCCCTCAGGTCGGCTGGCGCAATAGAGCGGATCCCCGGCGTCAGCGACGCTATCTGCGCCGGGAACACGCCATTTGTGATGGTGTCGTTGGTGCTCTCGACGCTGAAGAAGTAAAACAGCTTGTTTTGCACGAACGGGCCGCCCACGGTCCCTCCGAATACGTTCTTTTTCTGAGTGCCCTTGGACCGATCGGCGGGCAGGAAGTAGTTGCGCGCCCGGAGACCGGCTCCCGTGCCATATTCGAACAGGCTGCCATGCCGCTGGTTGGTGCCGCTCTTGATCTGCACGTTGACAGACGCGCCACCGGCCATCCCCTGATCCGCGTCGAAGCTGTTGGTCACCACGCTGATGGTTTCGATCGCCTCCTGACCCGGACTGTAGGACTGCAGTTCCTGAAACCACTGGTTGGTGGCGGTGACGCCATCGAAGCGAAAAACGGTGTTGGTGGGCGGCTGGCCATTGACCGACACGGCCATCGACCGTGCCGGATTGTTGATGCCTCCGGCCTGGATGTAATTCGGCTGCGCCACACCAGGCATCAAGGTCATGAAACTTTGAAACGCCCGGCCACTGGTAGGCAGCGTTTCCAGTTCGCGCGACGTGGTGACCGACTGAACGGCGGCGCTCTCCGTCTGCAGAATCTCCGCGGTCCCTGACACTACGATCGCCTCCTGCAGCGTCCCAACCGTGAGTCTCGCGTCGACACGCGCGGTCACGTTCTGACGGACGGCGACGTTCCGGGCCCTGTAGGGCTGGAATCCCGGCAACACAACGTTCACCTCGTATGTGCCGGGCGCGAGATTGGTAAACGTGTAAGTTCCGCTCGCGCTGGTGGTTGCCTCGCGAGACTGATTCGTTTCGCTCTGCGTAATCGTCACCGTCGCTCCGGGCGCGGATAGCCCGGATTCATCAGTGACCGATCCGACAATCGAGCCATAGAGCACCTGGCCGACCGCCGGCAGTGAAAAAGCGAAAAGAACGATGACCACGCCCAGGACGAGCATGCCGAGAACCTTCGGAGAAGCTGTGCTTGCCGACATGGTTCCTCCCCACGCATGCCACGGTGACACCTCGGGTGTTCGGAACCCGACGCTTTGCCAACCGCGGAGCCGTTTAAATTTGAGTTCTACTGAATTATTAAAGAAGACAGGTCTGAAGGTCTTTGTCGGGGGTGAAAAAGACCGTGAAATCAGGCTTGAAAAGCCTGAAATCTACTGGGCAACAGCTGAGGCGCGCTCCACGTCCTCGAGGATCCAAATTGACCCCGAGGACTCCACAATCGGGAGGATGATCCGGTCCTTCGTAATGACGACGTCCATGGTCATCGCCGGCGTCGAAATTCGATGCCGCGGGCTTTCGAAATTCGTAACCCGAAACGGATCGCCGACCGGTTTCCCGGCCTTCGGATCGAACCGCCGGCCCCACACGTCGAAAAAACCCAATCGGTTCGATACAAAGTAGACAGTCCGCCCATCCGGAGACCATCGGGGCTTGTCATCCCAATATCGTCCTTCTGTTATCGGAGCCCAATCTCCGCCATTAGCGTCCATGACATACAGAGTCGAAAACGCTGACCGGTCGGCAGCTTCGAAGGCGATCCATCGCTGATCCGGCGAGAACGTCCCCTGGTACAGGTTGCGCTCAGGATCAGATGCAACGATACGCATTTGAGATTCCGCTCGGGGACCGGCGGCGACCGGAAGGAGACACAGGCTTCGCAATTTTGCTCCCCCGTGCTCGCACGCCGCAAGTATCCAATCCCCTTTCGATGACCAGTCATAAGGAGCCACGTACGCTTTACCCGGAGTGGTGAGCAATCGTTCTGCCCCCGCCGTAGCGGTCAGGACCACAGCACCTTCCTGTCCGCCGTCGGTGAGGCGCCGGTAAGCCACGACCGTGCCGTCGGGAGACCACCGGGGATGATGAATCTCGTCTGCCAGGGTCAGCCGCTGAGCGGCGCCGTCGGGGAACGGCTGCATCCACAATTCGTGTTTGCCGCGTCTGGACGTGCGAAAGAGGAGGCGGCTGCCATCGGGCGACGCATCGGGATAGACGGCGTCGATGCCCGGCGGACTGATGGGCATTCCTTCACCCAGAATCGCGCCACGCTTCGGGTCGAAAGGGAATGCCCAAATTCGCGTTCGCTCATGTCTCACGCTGAACGCCTGCTTCGTGCCGTCGCGCGACGCCACGACATCAGTGTCCCGGCCGCCGCCGGTCGTGAGGCGATGAGGGCCGTCGTGCCACTGCAGTGTCCGCGCGTCGACCGCAACGCGCCAGATATTGACCGCATCATCAGCTCGCGCCTCGATGTACAAAGCGTCGCCGCGCGAGGACCAGCTGAATTCAGCAAAGGTGAGCCCTGCGCGTTCGATGCGAGCGGCAACGCCGGGCGCGAGCTCTGACCGCACGGCCCCTTGTCCGTCCGGATGCACCGTCCAGAAGGACCAGCCGTGATCTTTATGGTTCCCGTACACCGAAATCCGCCGTCCGTCGGGATGCCAGGCGGCGCGAAATGATCGAAATCCTTTCAGGAAATCGACGAGAACCCGCCGCAGGCTCTCGCCGTTTCGTTTGACGAGGTACAACTTGCTGACGACGTTCGAGTCATAGAGCAGGATCGTATCGTCGCCGGCAGACCACCGAGGTTTGTATCCGAATTGCGCGATGCGGCGCGGATTTCCGCCTGATGCCGGAACCACAAAAATGCCGCCGCCGGTGCCCTCGAAGCGGAACGCGATCTCGCGTCCATCATGTGACCAGGCCGGCTGCCAATCGTCGCCAGACGAATTGGTGAGCTGCACAGGCTGATCGTCGCCGATCGACTGAACCCAGATGTCAAAGTTGCCGGCCCGATCGGAGCTGTAGGCGATCCTCTGCCCGTCGGGCGCCCACGTAGGTTCGCTCTCGAGACCACCGCCGGTGGTCATCTGCCACAGACGTTTGTCCGACACGGCCAGTGCGGGAGAATCTCTGACGCGATCGAAAAGGATCGCAGCCGTGAAGAATGTAAGAACGGCGAGTGCGACGATTCCCGACACCGTTGCGGCGACCGGCCATTTGTTGCGTGCCGTTGTGTCCATCGTGATTTCGGAAAGCGGGGGATCACGCATGGCAGGCGCTTCTGGTGCGACCTGCCCGGCGGGCCAGTCTGCGCGGCGAACGATCTCCACCGGAGCCATGAACCGGTACCCGTGTCCGGCGACGGTCATGATGTAATGCGGTCGATGCGGATTGTCCTCGAGTACTTTCCTGAGAGTCGAAATGTGTCTCGCGAGATTGTTTTCCTCGACGAAGGTGTCTGCCCAGACGATCTTTAATAGCTCGTCTTTTTCGACCACCTCGTTTCGATGTTCGATGAGCGCAAGCAGCACGTCGAAAGATTTCGACGCGAGGAGAACTGGAACGCCATGGCGGGCGAGCGAGCCGGTGACCGTATCAACGGCGAACGGACCGAAGACGTAAATGCGATCGTCGGGAGTGGTAGATGGAGCTTTCACCAATCCTCTCAGCTGGTTGCCGGTCTTTCACGCATCTTACCGCCACGCTCCGGTACCGCAAGCTTGCTGATCGCACCCTCCCGGTATATTCACCAATCAATGAGCGCCAGCCCCGGCACTTTCTATTGCGTCATCATCAGCGCGGGGAGCGCCGGGTGCGTGCTCACACAATAGGTTGTCGGCCGACAGGAACGCCACCCACGTCAGCGAGCTCGATAACGCCGCCACGCGTGAGGAATCGACCTCTAAAACCCCATACGCAGTCCCAGGCGCACGTAGCGCTCGGCGTACTCCCGGCCTGAGCTCTGCGTCGAGTTGATGACCCCGAACCCGTTGAGGTTCAGGACGGTGCCGTCGGGATTCAACAGAAGATTCGACACGTTCAGGTTGCCCGGGTTGGCGAACGTCGCCCTGTTGAAGAGGTTGTACACGTCAAGCTTCAGTTGCAGCGTCTTCGAGCCGCCCATGACGAGCGTGCGGCTCACGCTCAAGTCGATGTTCTGGACGCCAGGCCCACGAAGGCTGTTGAAGGTTCCATCACCGAAGCGCGCCTGGGTCACCGGTTTGAAGGCGGTCACATCGAAGTACGGCGTCGTCGGACCTACGCCGCCCAGAATCTCGACGTCGGCCTTGACCTGATCGGCCAGTTGCGGACTACCGGGCGCGTTCAGCGAGGTCGTGCTCGAGGTGACGGTGAACGGCGCACCCGAGTACGCGGTGAACGTCGAGCTCAGCTGCCAGCCTCCGGCGAGCGCACGCGCCAAAGCCGCCCGCGTTCAGGAACCTCCGTCCCGCGCCGAACGGCAGCTGATAGATGACCGATGCATCGACCTTGTGGGGCGTGCTCGTGCCGGCCCGTGCCGCCTGGAATGAACCGCCACCTTGCGTTGCCTTGTTCAGGTGATAGTACTCGGGGATCGCGATATTGCCGGCCCACCAGTCGATTGCCCGCGCGTAGGTGTAAGCAGACGTGAACTGGAAGCCCCGAATCATCCGGCGCGTCACGCTGAACTGCAGCGAGTCGTAGGTGATCTTGCCCACCGGCCGGTACACGTTCATCGCTGCGGTCGTGCGCAAGCCGTTCGTCAGATTCGGCAGGTTGAACGGTTGGCTCGCCGGGCCTCCGCCGATCTGCCCGTAGTTGAGATTCACCTGGCGGGTCTGGTTGTCCTGACGATTGGCGACATACCCGACCTGCACGCTCAACGAATGCGGGAACAGCTTCTGCACCGTGACGTTCCAGGACGTGATGGTGCCGCGGACGAACTCTCCCTCGAGCGTCGTCACGCCCGCGCCCGCCGGCAATCGAACGACTCCCGGTCGAGAGATCCAGCGCCGGCACGAGCGGCACACCCGCACTCAGCGAGCCCACCGGAGTGAAGGTGTTCGGACCAGACTCGGTGATCTGAATGACCTGCGGAAATGCCTGCGCGATGCCGCCGACACGGCGTGATCGCGTTGTCGCTTTGCGGATTGCGCGAGAAGCCGACGCGAATGACGGTGTCCTCGGTTGGCCGATAGGCCCAGCCGAGCCGCGGCGTGAAGAGATCCTTCTGCACCTTGATGTCGCACACCTGGGCATTCGCGGCGCCGATGCCGCAGACCTGCAGCAGGTTCGTGGTGAAGTCGAACATCTCGAGCCCGCGATCGGTGCGCGTCGGGAAGGGGTAATACTCCCACCGGACGCCGACCGATGCGGTCATCTTCGGCGTGATCTGCCACTGGTCGCGCAGGTACAGCCCTGTCGCCCATCCGCGGACTGTAGCGGGCCATTCCTCGCCCTTTGCACCGTCGGTGCTGAGGAGCGGCGTCATGACCTGGGCGTTGCGCGACTGACGGGAGGCCCAGCAGGAAATCGGCGAACTGATTGAAGTTGTTCGGTGACGTGCCACCGCTGAGCGCGGTCGCCCCGCCGTTGAAGGTGAAGACCGGCACCTGCGTTTCGTAGTGATTCAGGTAGTTGCGCTGCACGTCGAAGCCGAACTTCACGTTGTGCGTGCCCTTGGTCCAGCCGGCATTGGCGCTCCACTGGATCTGATTGTCGGCGTAGTCGCGCATCTGGCTCGGCGTCGCCAGCGCCCAGCCGCCCATGTTGAACTGCGGCGTCGCGCGATCGCGCGAGCGGGGCGGCTGACACGCGTTCGGTATGTCGAACTCAGCGCCCCAGCACTGCACGGGCCCCTCGGGCTCAACCCAGCTGTGGTACGGCGTGTAGCCGAAGACGCCATCGACGACGAATGTCGGCGAGATGATCGACGTCGCCAGAACGGAACCGCTGGTGATGTTGGCGCGCCACAACCGGCCGATGCTGAGCGGGTTGTATTCGGCGCCATCGAGCGACGGGAAAATGCCGTGGCTGTTCTGCCGGCTCGTCAGCCAGCTCAAGCGGTTGTTGAGGTTGAGCTTGTTGCCGGGCGTCCACGTCACCTTCGAGTCGATCTTGTGCAGCGTCGACTCGTAGTTGTCCCGGGCGTAGTAGTTGTCCTGGAATCCGGGAAGCGTCGGCAGGATCAGCTTCGACAACATGTCGCTCGAGATCGGATTGATGCGGTCCGCCGGAATGTAATTGCAGCTCGCAAACCGCGGATCGACTGGTCGATGTGACACCGGGACAGTTGGCGAACGCGAACGGCATGCGCCCTGTGCCCGTGGCCGTGCCGGTCAGCGGATCGTAGATGACGGTGTTTGTGTCCGAAAAATTGCCGGCGCGCAGCGACGCCGGCGGAAGCGTGTTCAGGCCGGTCGTGCCGGTCGACACTTCACCTTCGGCAAGCTGAACCGTGCCGTCCTTCACGCGCCGCACTTCGCTTTCGACGCTGAAGAAGAAGAACAGCTTGTTGCGCACGATCGGGCCGCCCATCGTCCCGCCGAAGATGTTCTTCGTGTCCTTGCCCTTATCGGTACCGGCGGGCAGGAAATACGGGCGGTTCTTCAGCGCCGAGTCCGTGAGGTACTCGAACAGCGAACCGCTGATCGTGTTGGTGCCGCTCTTCACCTGCACGTTGACGGCGGCGCCGCCCGCCATGCCCTGATCGGCATCGAAGCTGTTGGTCACCACGCTCACCGTTTCGACCGCCTCGAGCGCCGGGACTATACGACTGGATGTCCGGATACCACTGATTGGTCACTGCGGCCCCGTCGACTCGGAACAGCGTGTTGTTCGGCGGCTGGCCGTTTACCGACACGCCCATCGATCGGGCCGGGTTGTTGATGCCGCCGGCCTGAATCATGTAAGGCGCCGCCACTCCGGGCATCAACCCGATGAAGCTCTGATACGAACGGCCGGCCGTCGGCAGGTTGACGATCTGCTCGCTCGTCGTCTGCATCTGCACCGCGGCGGTCTCGGTCTGGAGCACGGCCGCCGTGCCTGAGACGAGCACCGTCTCCTGAAGCGTGCCGACCGCGAGCCTCACGTCGACGCGAACCGACGTTGCTCTGCCGGACGATGACGTCACGCGAGCTGGCCGACTGGAACCCCGTCAGCGTCACGTCGACCTGGTAGGTTCCCGTCGGAATGTTCGGAAAGTTATATCCGCCCGTCGAGCTGGTCGCCGACTCGCGCGATTGATTCGTCTCGACGTGCGTGATTTTCACGGTCGCGCCGGGCACGGCGAGACCAGTATCGTCAGTGACGTTTCCAACGAGGGTTCCGTAGAGCGTCTGAGCGGAGGCTGGAGCTGACGATGCCAGCAAGATGGCGAGAAGAAGAGCAGGCCTCATATGACCCTCCCGGCGGGCGCTCCGGGGAACGCCGCGTCTTTACTGTGGATGAGAGGCCAGATTAGGAGGATTGCCGGCCGGTGTCAATGCGCGAAGCGCGGCCGTACTAGTGGCTAGTTCGCGAGGTGCGGAGCGCTTTTGACGGGAATTGCGACTGGAACGCCGATGCGCGCACTGTCGAATTGCCCTTCGACCAGACGCCAGGCATCGGTTTCCTCCAGCAGCTTGCTGGCAAACGACGTGTGGAGCGCGTGGCCGCCGCGATGGGCGACAAGATGGCCGATGATGGGATAGCCGACGAGCGCCATGTCCCCGATGACGTCGAGGATCTTGTGGCGCACGAACTCGTCCTCGAAGCGCAGCGCGTTCAGGGCCCCGGTCTCGCCCAGCACGATCGCGTTCTCGAGCGACCCGCCCAGCGCAAGCCCGTTCTGCCGGAGCATCTCGACTTCCTTCAGGAAGCCGAACGTGCGCGCGGGGGCGATTTCTTCGATGAACGACTCCTCGGTAATCTGCATCGTCCGGCTCTGATGCCGCAGCATCGGGTGGTCGAAGCTGATGCTGTAGGTCACCTTGAAATGATCGGACGGATACAGAGCGATCCGCTTGTCTCCGCGCGACAACGCGATCGGGCGAACGATCTTGAGGAACCGCTTCGGCGCGGCCAGCCGCTTGAGGCCGGCCTCGTGAATGAGATAAATGAACGGCGCAGCGCTGCCGTCCATGATGGGTACTTCCGGGTGGTTGAGCTCGACAATAACGTTGTCGACCCCCAGGCTGACGAGCGCGCCGAGCAGGTGTTCGACGGTTTCGACCGACCCTTCTTTCAGCGACAAGCCCGTGGCGTACTGAATACCGCCGAGGTGCGTGACGACCGCGGGAATCTCGAGTCCGCCGAGGTCCGATCGACGAAAGCGGATGCCGTGGTCGGCCGGAGCCGGTTTCAGGGACAACGTCACCTTCTTACCGGAATGAAGGCCAATTCCGGCGCAGGATACCGCTCGCTTGAGGGTGCGTTGTGCGTCCATTAGTAGTTGGAGGTTCCGACCGTCAGGGCGATGTCAGACGTGCTCGATAGAGCAATTACAGTGCCTGTAAAAAACCGCTGGCGCTCGATAGTCGCTAAATGGCTTCTTCGCCTGGATTTAGCTGAAATAGCTGACATACTGAGCGTTCGAATCTGACGGTGTTTTGTGGTACCTGGACCACACAACTCTGTAAAAAATCTGTGGCAATCCTACCACACCCGTCATAGAACTGACGTCAGCAACGGTCTTAGGAACTCGCCTGTCGCTGAATTCTGTGAATTGGAGACTTCTTCGGGGGTGCCCTCGGCGATGACCCGGCCACCCCCTCCCCCCCTTCAGGGCCCAGGTCGATGACATGGTCAGCCGACTTGATGACGTCGAGGTTGTGTTCGATCACAACCACCGTGTTGCCCTGATCGACCAGCTTGTTGAGCACATCGAGCAGTTTGTGCGTATCTTCGAAGTGTAGTCCCGTGGTCGGTTCATCCAGGATGTAGAGCGTTCGTCCGGTGCCTCGTCTCGATAGCTCCTTCGACAATTTCACCCGCTGCGCCTCGCCTCCACTCAGGGTCGTCGCCGACTGGCCCAGTTCGATGTAGCCGAGCCCGACGCTCTGCAGCGTGCGCAGCTTGTTGGCAATCGCCGGAAAGTTTTCAAGGAGTGGAAGCGCCTGATCGACCGTCAGTTCGAGCACGTCCGCAATCGACTTGCCTCGATACTGAATATCGAGTGTCTCGCGATTGTAGCGGCGCCCTTTGCACTGCTCGCACGTGACATACACGTCGGGGAGAAAATGCATTTCGATGGCAATCACGCCATCCCCCTGACAGCCCTCGCAGCGCCCGCCTTTGACGTTGAACGAGAAGCGCCCCGGCCGGAACCCGCGTGCTTTCGCCTCTGGCAACATGGCGAACAGCTCTCGAATGAAGGTGAACAAGCCCGTATAAGTCGCGGGATTCGAGCGAGGCGTGCGCCCGATCGGTGATTGATCGATCTCGATAACCTTGTCGATGTGCTCGATCCCCTCGATAGCGTCGTGCGCCCCGGGCTCGTCCCCGGCGCGATACAGCACGCGCGCAAGCGATCGATAGAGGATGTCGTTGACGAGCGTCGACTTTCCCGATCCGCTCACACCGGTGACCGCGACCAGCGCGCCAAGCGGAATGCGCACGTCGATGTTCTTGAGATTGTTCTCGCGCGCGCCACGGATGACGAGCGCGTGTTTCCCTCGCGCGCGGCGCCCGCCGGGCATCGCGATCATCTTTTCGCCGCGCAGGTACTGTCCGGTGAGCGACTCCTCTCCGTTAAGCCCTAAGCCCTCAGCCCTCAGCCCTCTGATCAGTTCCTCCGGCGTCCCCTGAAAGATCACCTTTCCGCCGTGCTCGCCGGCGCCGGGACCCAGATCCACGAGGTAATCGGCGATACGAATCGTCTCCTCGTCGTGCTCGACAACGATGATCGTGTTGCCGAGGTCGCGCAGATGGTGAAGCGTACCGAGCAGCGCGCGGTTATCGCGCTGATGCAGGCCGATTGACGGCTCGTCGAGGACGTAGAGCACTCCCGTGAGATTCGCGCCAATCTGCGTCGCCAGCCTGATGCGCTGCCCTTCGCCTCCCGACAGCGTCGTCGCGCCGCGCCCGAGCGTGAGGTAGCCGACGCCGACGTCGTACAGAAAGCGGAGTCGATCCTGGATTTCCTTGAGCACACGCCCCGCAATCAGGTTCTCGCGCTCGCTCAATTCCAGCCCGTTGAACACGTCGTACGCCTCGCTGATCGGCAGGTTCACGTAGTCCGCCATCGTGCGCGCCTTCACCCTGACCGCGAGGCTCTGCGGCTTCAGCCGTTCGCCGCGGCAGGCCGGGCACGGCCGGAGCGAGCGATAGATGTCGAGATCTTCCTGCTCGGACCACGTGGCTTCGTCGAACCGGCGGCGCAGATTCGGGATGATGCCTTCGAAACCCTTGCCGTTGCCTCCGTAGAGAATTTGATCGCGGACTTTCTTCAACAGGTTGACGAACGGCGTCGCGGGATCGAATCCGAGGTTCTTCCCGAGGCTGGCGATCGCATCGCGCACCAGCTTTCTGTCCCCTTTCGCCCAGGGGACGATGGCGCCGTCGGCGAGCGACTTGGTGCGATCGGGAACGATACGGTTCGGATCGAAATCGTGCATCGCCCCGAGCCCCTGGCATTCGGTGCACGCGCCATGCGGCGAGTTGAACGAAAACGCGCGCGGCGTCATTTCGGGCATGCTGATGCCGCACTCGATGCAGGCCAGCTTGCGCGAGAACAACCGATCGCCCCCATCGAGCGTATTGATGACGACGATGTCGTCTGCAAGCGTCAACGCCATCTCGATTGATTCGGCGAGCCGCCGTTCGATGCCCGACTTCACAATCAACCGATCGACGACGATGTCGATGGCATGATTGCGCCGCCGGTCGAGCTTGATGTCTTCGTCGAGCGAGCGGAACGCGCCGTCGACCCGCGCCTTCGAGAAACCCTTCTTCTTCAGCTCGGCGAGCTCTTTCTTGAACTCCCCTTTACGGCCGCGCACGATGGGCGCCAGAACGTTGATGCGCGCATCCTGCGGATACAGCATCACCATGTCCATGATGCGATCGAGCGACTGCGCTGAAATCTCGCGTCCGCATTGATGGCAATGTGGAATACCGATGTTCGCGAACAGCAGCCGCAGGTAGTCGTAGATTTCGGTGACGGTGCCCACCGTCGAGCGCGGGTTCGAGGCGGTGGTCTTCTGTTCGATGGAGATCGCCGGTGAGAGGCCGTCGATCAAATCGACGTCCGGCTTCTCCATCTGCTCGAGAAACTGGCGGGCATAGGCCGACAACGACTCGACATAGCGCCGCTGTCCCTCGGCGTAAATCGTGTCGAAGGCCAGCGACGACTTGCCAGAGCCCGACAGCCCGGTGATGACCGTGAGCTTGTTCCGCGGAATATCGACGTCGATATTGCGGAGATTGTGAACGCGGGCGCCGCGGACGGATATCCAACCCTGACCCATCTGTATGCTTTCTTTGGGGGACCTGAAACGAACGATTGTATCAGGTTTATCTGGCGTTCCGTGACGCTGCCGCGGCGTTCGCCAGGGACTGTTCGCGCAGCGCTTCGGCGTCTCGAATCTCGATCCGCTTGGCGGCGATGAGGCCATTCGACAAGCCGGTGATGTCTTTCTCGTATTCGGCCAGCTCGCTCTGCATCTGTGCCATGACGGCTTCGTAGCAGCCTGCCGCGACCGTGAACCGGCCCGTCGCCGCTTTCCAGCTGCGTTCTGCCGCATCGAGCAGACCGAGATAGCGCTCCGAATCGCAGTCGGCGCGGTTCATCTTGAGCGCCTCCTCGAAAAAGGTGCGCGATTCGCCAAGCCGATTCAGGCTGAACGACGCCATGCCGGCGAGCCGGTAAATCGCGTCGTTGCGCATCGCATTCAATCCCGTGGTTGCGTCGTCGTACGCGGGCTGTGCCTGGCCGAGTTGCAGGTGGTTCCACGCCCGCCAGTAATATTTTTCGCCGGGATTGTTGCTCGAGTCGGTCACCAGCAACTCGATGAGCAGCCCGATCGCTTCGTCGTGGCGCTTGAGGTAGCTCAGCGACTTGGCGCGTCCGAGCTTCACCTGCGGCTCGAGCCCTGTCACCGCTGGGCTCGCAAGGACGCTGTCGTAGAGCGCCAATGCATCGGCGTATCGCGCGTACGCAAACGTGATGTTCGCCAGCGCGAATGTTATCGAGACGCTATCGGGCAGCAGCTCGCGCGCGCGCGTGAGCTCGCGAAACGCACCAGGGAGATTGCCGTTCAAAAACGCTCGCTGCCCCATCAACAGATGCACTTCTCCGAAGCCGGTCTCCTGGCCGATGAGATCTCGCGCCGCGTCTGCGGAGTACGTCGGCTGGAACGCGAGCATGCGGTACTTGAGTGAGAGGTCGAGCGGATGCGCGGCGAGTATCGCGTCGACCTGCGCCTTGATGTCCTTGAACTGCTGCAGCTGCACGAGCAGCGCAATGAAGAAGTAGGCCTTCATCGGGCTCGCTGCCGCGTCCGGCTCGAGCGCGGCCACCAGCTTCAGCCGCTCGTCCCGTTCCTGCTTCATCAACAGCGGCTCGCCACGAACGAAGTAGACAGGACCAGCCGGACGAAACGCGTCGAGTGCGGCGAAATAAGCTGTGTAATTGGATCCCACGTGATCCTGAAGCTGCCGGGCGGCTTCGTGCGCGCCGGAATCGGGTATGCGCAGCTCGATTTCGCGAAGGGCGAGCATCAGGTTGTTTTCGAGCGCGTGGGCGGCGACGGTCCGATCGTCCGTCTCGTCGAGAAGCGCGCCGTAGGCGGCCGCGGCTTCCTTCAGACACAGATAACAGCCGCGTGAGGCGAGCCGATCGGCTTCGGACAATCGGGCCGCGACTACTTCGGGCGCGATGCGGGGAGCAACGACGGGCACTGGGCGCGGCGCACAGCCAAGGATCGTTACGTGCAGAAGTACGCTGATTGTTCGGCAACGCATCGCTGGCTTAGACACCGCCGTCGAGATTTTCGCTTGTCTGTTATCTGGTAACACCGATGAGCTGAATGCCTAGCGACGGAGAGGTGCCGGAATACACTATTTCGCCACCTGGTTTCAGCTCCACGTTTGCTAATGTACGCGGAGGAAGGCCCGACTCACCCAACTCGTAGAGCGTGACCTTCACCATTTCCACCGATGGGTCGTCGTCTAGAAACGGTCCAAAACCGTAGCGGGACATGGCGGGATGCTCGATTCTGCCCATCCCTCCGTTTGGCCTGACGCGGAGGTCCACCGACGTGCCGTCAGGCATGCTGATTCTCAATTGCACCATCGGCGTCAGCGTGAAGTTGACCGTTACCGTCATGATGACCGGCACGGCGACGCCGTTCATCAGCGTCGGCTCGTACTGCCATTGCTTTACGGCGGCAGTCGCGGCCTCGTCCAGCAACGGGATCGAGCGAAGGACGCGCGTTTCGCTGACGCCGCCGCTTTCATCGATTCTCGTTTCGATAATGACGACTCCCTGAACACGGGCCTCCTGCGCGCCTTGCGGATATACCGGAGGAACATCCTTGAGTTTTTTCGGCGGCTGCACATTGCCCCCGACGCGCACAGCACCTGGGGCGTCAGGACCTTGGGATGGCACCTTCACCATGTAGTCGCCGCTTCGTGTCACCGTGAACCGCTGGCCCACGCTCGACATCCCATCCCCGATCATCCTCACGCCCCAGGACGTCCCGGTGAGCGTGTATTCGAATGTGATCTTCATCGCCGTTGTCGACGGGTTCTTTGTGTATTTCAGTCCCAAGGCCGCCTTGAACGCCGACGCGCGCAGTTCCTGTGGCCCGCTCGCAACCGCTGCAGTGGTCACATCCCCCGCAGCATTCACCGTGATGTCGACGACGACTGTTCCGTGAATGCCGCGCTCGAGCGCGTCCTGGGGGTATTCCGGGTACACCGTGTTGATCTGACGTCGCTCACTCTCCCTCGTCGCCATGGCCTGGCGCACTTGGGCCGGTGGGTTTCTCGCAATGGCGATCGTCCTCGGACCGGTTACCGAGTACGTCAGCCCGGTTGGCGTAAGCAGCCTGTCGAGCAGCTCCTCCAGCGGGGCCTCCGCCTCGATCGTGACGGATTGACCTTCATCGAAGCTCGCGTCGTAGCCCGTAAAGACGACGCTCGTTGCGAAGCCCAGGAAGTCGAGAACAGCGCCAAGCCTTGCGTCTTTGAACTGGATGGCGAGTGGCCTGTTCGTCGCTGGATCCAGCTTGCTCGACGCGGTCGCGCCGGGAGCCTGCGCCACGGCTCTCGCTTCCGGAACGGACGGACGCCGCTCGGCCGGCGATCGCATCGGCAATGCCGCCGCTGCGATGGAGGTTGCTGCTCCGACAGCCATCATCAACGCGATCGTGGCGAAAACGAGATGTCTTCTCGACATACGAGCCTCCTGAAAAATCGCATCGACGCGCGCCCGCAGCTCGCGGGGGCGGAGCATCCCCGCACCCGCCTGCGAAAAGTGGGGCGCGAGATCGTGGCCGGAGATATCGACGAGGCAGCGCACATACTCGTCACGATTGTCGAGCATGGCCACCACCAGGCGGTCGACGACCTGTTCGCGCGCAACGCGGATACGAGCGCGAAGGAGCCATATCCACGGGTGAAACCAGAGAGCAGCCATCGCGAGCTCCTCGACATACGCCACAGCGATGTCGCGGCGTTTGACGTGGATGAGCTCGTGGCAGATCACGGCGCGCTGGAACGCGGGTATGAGCGCGTGAAATCCTGCGGGAAGCGCGACAGTCGGTCGAAGAAATCCGAACGTCCACGGGCCGCGAGCCCCTGTTTGCTGGATGTAGCGCGGCGAGACCTGCAAATCGCCTTCGAGCTCGCCGGCCGCCGCAGGCGTGGAAATGTCCGAAGCCCTGCGGCTGAATCGCGCCAGCGCAACGATGCCATAGAAGAGCCATGACAGTCGCATCACGATGCCGGCGACGACGATCGCAACGGCGACGCGCGCTGGACTGAGCCACGACCTCATGCCCAGCTCGCCGGCGGCGACCGCGCCGGACACAACCGTGCTCACCTCGACGGCCGTCGCGGTCGGGCTCACCTGAAGAGCCGGTTCATCCGATCTCCATGGCTGCACCAGCGGCAGCAGAACTATTGCGACGAGCGTCACGTGGAGAGCCGCCAACCTCGCGGGAGGCTCGTTCAGGTGCAACAGCTTTATGGCGATCAACGCCGACGTCGCCAGCGCTCCCGCCTGCACCCAGTGAGCCACGATGTTTCCGGCAAGAAGCTCAGCGTCCATCGGTGTCCTCGCTCTTCCTGGACTTCAGATGCGTCGCAATATCCTTCAGGTCGTCTTCAGTGAGGTGGCGGTCGCGAACCAGGTGCTGAACCAGCGGCTCGGCGGATCCACCGAACACGCGGTCGACGAACTCGCGCACCATCTCTCCGAGCACGCGCTGCCGCGCGCGCGCGGGACGATACACGAAGGCGCGATCGGCGCGACTGACCTTCACATGCCCCTTGCGTTCGAGAATTCGCATCATCGTCATCACAGTCGTGTAGGCGATCTGCCGCTCGGCGCGAAGCGTTTCGTACACGTCGCGCACGGTCACGGACTCACGATCCCAGACGACCTTCATGATTTCCAGTTCTTGCTCGGTGAGCACGAGTCGTTTTGCCATGATTCTACTAATCAGTTAGTACTAATGAGGCTGTGATTGTCAACGGTTTTCTCGTCGAACCGGGAACCCGAACTGGAACTGGAACCGGAACTGGAACTGGAACCGGAACCGGAACCCGGAACCCGGAACCCGAGCTTTGACATCTGATGCGTGATGCGTGATGCTGACACCATGAGAACCACGCTCGACCTCGACGACGATGTGTTGCAAGCGGCGAAAGAGCTCGCGGACACGTACGGTGTGACGGCCGGAAAGATGCTGTCAAACCTCGCACGCCAAGCGCTCACGCCAACCGGACCGGTGCCGAAGGTCCGCAACGGCATTCCGCTGCTCCCAAGGCGGCCCGGTCAGGAGATCATGACAATGAAGCTGGTTAACGAGCTCCGGGACGTGGAGTGAGCCGGATCGCGCTGCTCGACGTGAACGTGTTGCTGGCGCTCTCCAATCCCAGGCATACGCACCACGAGATCGCGCACGATTGGTTTGCCGACCATCACGCGCGCGGGTGGGCCAGCTGCGCCGTCACCCAGAACGGCTTCCTCCGCGTGTTGAGTAATACAGCGGCACGAGCGGGCTCATTTCGGCCGGCTGAGGTTGTCGATCTGCTGCGACGCTTCTGCTCAGCCAAGGAGCACGTGTTTTGGCCTGAGGCGGTATCGCTGACCGACAGCACGCTGTTCAATGTTTCACTGATTCGTGGGTATCGTCAGGTCAGTGATGTCTACCTGCTGGGGCTGGCGACGAAGATGCGGGGCCATCTCGTCACGTTCGACGGGAGCATTCCCTTGGGCGCAGTCATCGGCGCCACCAAGAACACTCTTTCGGTGCTCGCCGTCGACAAGCCCGACGCATGATTCGTTCGACGGCGACTCGGCCCGTCCCACGAACGGACAGGTGCGGGTCGTAGGGATCGTGGGTAGCGTAGGCATCGTGAAAATTCCCCACGTAACCCACGCAGCTCACGAACCCCACGCGACCCTCGATAGGCACGCCGCTTGATAGTGCCTTCGTCATGCTGAGAGATCTCCGCCACGGATTGCGTGTGCTCTTGCAGGCCAAGGGCTGGACAACCGTCGTTGTGCTGTCGCTCGCCGTCGGCATCGGCGCGAACACGGCTCTTTTCACCGCCATCAGCGGCCTGATGCTGCAGAAGTTGCCGGTCCGCGATCCTGACGGGCTCGTCCGCCTGCGCTGGGCCGGCGAAAACGACATGGCGAACAACTCGAGCGACTACGGTCCGGTCCGCGATTCGCCGAGCGGTGAAAAGGTGCGGACGACGTTTTCCTATCCGATGCTCGATCAATTGCGATCGGCCAATCACACGCTCTCCGACATCGCGGCCAGCGTGCCGAAAAGCGGCGTCACCGTGACGATCGATGGCCGCGCGGAGTCGGCGAGCGCCCTGTTGACCACCGGCAACTATTACGAAATGCTCGGCGTGAACCCCCGCATCGGGGCGCACCCTCACATCGCGTGATGACCTCCCAGCGGCGCCGGCTGTCGCGATGCTCAGCTATCTCTACTGGCAGTCGCGGTTCGGTTCCAGTGCCGACATCGTCGGAAAAACCATCCGCGTCAATGGCGTGCCCGTCACCATCATCGGAGTGGCGCCGCAGGAGTTCACCGGGACCCAACGTGTCGCGCACCGTCTGCAGGACGTTCTGCTTCCGTTGAAGCTCGACGATGAGATGGAATCGGGCGGCCGCAGGCGCGCCGATGCCACCGACTGGTGGGTGCAGGTGCTCGGCCGATTGAAACCGGGCATTCAGGCGGACCAGGTCCGCGGGAACCTCGAGGGAGTGTTTCAACATCAGGCGCGCGCTGGCATGGAGGCGCATCTTGCTGCGCTTTCCGAAAGTGAGCGCAACTTCACGATGAACCAGAACCGTTCATCCGTACCGCGCCTCATCGTCGAAGCCGGCAACCGCGGTGTGTACGACGTCGCGTCGCAGCAGGAGCGCGCGATACACATCCTCGCATCGATCGTCGTCCTTGTATTTCTCCTCGTGTGTGCGAACGTCGCCAATCTGCTTCTTGCACGCGTCGCATCGCGTCAGAAAGAACTGTCCATCAGACTGTCGATGGGCGCGACCCGCGGGCGATTGATTCGTCAATTGCTGACGGAAAGCCTGCTGCTCTCGGCGATGGGTGGCGGAGCGGGCTTCTTCATCGCGCGTTGGGGACAGGCTCTTCTGCCGGAACCGGTCGGTACGACCGCGCCGCCCGACTGGCGGGTTGTCGCGTTCACTGCCGTCATCACCGCGATCGCGGGCGTCGTTTTTGGGATGGCGCCGGCTTTGCGCGGTACGCGACTGGAGGTCGGGACAGCGCTGAAGGAAAGCGGCCGCAGCGTCGCGGGCGCTAACACCGCTCTGTCGCGCGGACTGCTCGTCCTGCAGGTGGCGATCTCCATGGTGCTCCTGGTCGGGGCCGGACTGTTCCTGCGCACGCTCGACAACCTGCGGAGCGTCGACATCGGCTGGAACCCGCAGAATCTGGTCTTTGTCCGCGTTGATGCGGAAGGCGCGCAGCTCGAAGACGATCGCAAGCTGCGTTTCTTCCAGGACGGCATGGATCGGCTGCGAGCGATTCCGGGCGTGCGACACGCAACGCTGTCGAAGCCGACGCTCATGTCGGGAGGCATGTTCAGTACAGGTTTTTACGTGCAGGGGCGAATCTACCCGAAAGGAAGGGACGTCGAAGGCCGTGACAGTATCAACCGGGTTGTCGTTGCGCCCAACTACTTCGACGCGATGGGCATCCCGCTCCTGGCAGGGCGCGGCTTTACGGAGCGCGATGATAGTAGGTCCCCCAACGTGGCGGTGATCAATCAGGCCGCGGCGCGCAAGTTTTTTCCGAACGAGAATCCGATCGGACGGAGGTTCGGTGCGTCCGCGGACGAGACACCCGATATGGAGGTCGTCGGCATTCTCCGCGACGTCCGCTATAACGACCTTCGCGAAGAGCCGCCGCCGACGATGTACCTGCCGCACCGGCAACACAACCCTGAAGACCTTGTGTTCACCATCCGCACCGCCGGGGATCCAGTAAGCGTGATGCACGCGGCACGCGCGGCGGTGAGCGCCGCCAATCCCGATATTCCTGTGGTCGCCGTCCAGACGCAACTGTCAACGCTCGAACAGCGCTTCGCGCACGAAAAGGTGCTCGCGCAGGCCCACACGCTTTTCGGCGGTATCGCCCTTTTCGTCGCGGCAATCGGGTTATTCGGCTTGATGTCTTACAACGTCTCGCGCCGCACGCGCGAGATCGGCATTCGCATGACGATGGGGGCTCAGACCAGAGAAGTGCTTGCGCTGGTGCTGCGCGAGTCAATGCTGCTGGTCCTGGCCGGTATCGCCATCGGTATTGCAGCTGCGCTCGCCGGTGCCCGCCTGGTGGCATCTCAGCTGTTCGGGCTCGAGCCGAGCGATCCGCTCACGATGGTGTCGGCGATGCTTGTGATGCTGCTTGTGTCCGCTGCCGCCGGCTATCTTCCGGCCCGCCGCGCCGCACGTGTTGACCCCATGGTGGCTCTCCGCTACGAATAGATTTAGAATGCGCCCCATGCGAGTCACAATTACGGCTTTCGTGGCGTCAGCGACCCTGCTGGCTGTCGTGGTCGGAGGCCCGGCACGGGCCCAGCAACCGGCGGCAAGCGCGCCGACCTTCAGCAAGGACGTCGCGCCCATCCTCTACAAGCAGTGCGTCGAGTGCCATCGTCCCGGCGAAGCGGCGCCGATGTCGCTGCTCACTTACGAGCAGGCGCGCCCGTACGCGCGGGCCATCGCCAGCGCCGTTGCGAATCGCACGATGCCGCCATGGCACGCCGACGCGCCGGCGGGCACGTTTCACAACGAGCGCGTGCTCTCAGATGCAGAGCGCCAGGTCGTCGCTACCTGGGCAACAGGCGGCGCCCTGAATGGAGACCCGAACGACATGCCGGCGCCGCCAACATTGGTCGACGGTTGGGTCCTTGGAAAGCCCGATGTCGTCCTTGCAATGCAGGAGGACTATCCGATCCCTGCGCGCGGCACCATTCAATATGAATACCTGTACGTGCCAACCAACTTCACGGAGCCGAAGCTCGTGAAGTCGATCGAAGTGAGGCCGGGAAATCGCCCGGCCGTGCATCACGTACTCGTCTATTACATCGCCAAACCAGAACGTCCCCGCGCGGCCATTGCGAGAGGGAACCAAAAGCACCAGGAATTTCCTGATGAGGACCAATCCGGGGAGCGGCCGCGGCGGACCGATCTCGCAGGAGCGACGCGGCGGCTCGTCGCCACGTACGCGCCCGGCACGAATCCGCAAGCCGCTCCCGCCGGCACGGCGCAGCGTCTCGAACCCGGCGGTGTACTGGAACTCGAGATGCACTACACGACGATGGGAACGGCGGGCACTGATCGCACGAAGGTCGGTTTCATTTTTTCGACCGATCCGGAGCCCCGCGAGCTGCGCGCGCAGCACTTCTTCAACGCCACCATGCAGCTGCCTGCCGGAGCGGCAAACGTCGCCGTGACCACCGATCTGGAATTCGTGGAGGATGCCACAGTATGGGGTCTCTTCCCGCATACGCATCTGCGCGGCAAGAAGTGGGATTACAAGCTCGCGCTGCCCAATGGAGAGACGAAGACAATCCTGTCGGTGCCGAAGTACGACTTCAACTGGCAGACGTATTACATGTTCACAGAACCGCTGCAGGTGCCAAAGGGATCCAGGATTATTTCGACCGCGTGGTACGACAACTCGACCGCGAACAAGAACAATCCAAATCCGAAGGTTGATGTGCTGTGGGGCGATCAGACGTGGGAAGAGATGCAATACACAGGAATACTGATTAGCCCGAATTAATAGATTGGACAGATTGTTGATTGAGAGAATCTTGTCAGATTGAAGAACGGCGATTGGCAGATTCTTCGCAATTCATCACTCTTCAATCTGACAACAATCTTCCAATCCTCAATCTGCCAGTCTTCCGATTCAGGCGAGCGGTCGTATTGCGACATCGAGCCGGTACGCTGTGTCGTTCGACGTCACGACGAGCCCACCGGTTGGATCGAAGGCCACACCGACGAGCGATTGCCCCGCCACAACCAGCTCCGCGGTCCCGTCCGTCCTCACGCGATACAGACCGTTCGATCCCGCGAGGGCCTCGACGACGTAGAGCGCCCCCTGCGAGTCGAAGGCAATTCCCTGCGGCCGCCCAAATCCCGAATACATCTTGTCGAGCGTGCCGCTGGAAGGATCCAGGCGATAGACGTGATCGTACGGGCCCCAGCGTGGGAGCCGAGACATAGACGCAGTCATCCGGACCGACGGCGAGATGAAACGCGGCCACGCTCGAAGGCAGCGTTGCAATCGCGTGAATGGTTCGGTCGGGCTGCACGGCGAACACCGTGCCGGACCGATCGCCAACGTAGAGCACTCCCTTGCGATCGAATGCGAGCCCGCATGCGATCCCGAGATCGCTGGCATACGGTTCGTGCGTCCCGTTGGGAAGCACGCGGTAGATCGTTCCTTCGAATCGGCTCGAGACATATAACTGTCCGGACGCGTCGAACGTCATCGATGTCGGATTGACGATGCCCGACACGTAGGACTCGCGACGGCCTGCAGGGCTCACGCGGAAGATCGAGACCGGTACTTCCTGTCCGCGCGATCCGCTGTAGGTAACGTAGAGATTGCCCTCCGCGATCGAACACCGGATTGTCGACCTGGTGAAGCCCCGTCGCCACCGGCGTACCCGACGTCGAGCAGAGCTGTTTCGCCGGCAACGTCCGCGACCCGAACCGCCGTGCGCCCGCCGTCCAGGCCCGCCGGAACGAGGACGACAATCGACGACGAGGAGGCGTATACCGCGCGGGCGGACGGCATCGCCGATTGTGACCTGCGGAAGGTGCGGTGTGTCGATCGGAAATCCGGACCCGTGGATGGTGACGCGGCCGCCTTCGACGGCCCAGTGAGGTTGAATCGAGGTGAGACGCGTCAAACCGTCAGGTTTCGTCGAGCTCGGCGTTCCAATAGAGGAAATCGCGCCAGCTGTCGGGCGCATTTCGCAGGCCGATCGTGATGCGAATCGCCGGTACCGACTCCGGGACGCTTCGGGTACTTCACGAGGTGCATGCCGGCCTCGACGGGCGTGCGCCCGCCCTTTCTGCGATTGCACGAGACGCAGCAGGTGACGATGTTCTCCCAGTCCTTGCGGCCCCCCTGGGCGACCGGCACGACGTGGTCGAACGTCAGCTCGCTGGTCGGAAACGACGTCGCCGCAGTACTGGCACGAGTGGTTGTCGCGCGCGTAGATGTTCGCCCGCGAAAACGGAACGTAATCGAATCGGCGCTTGATCTTGATGTAGCGGAGGAGGCGGATGACGGAGGGCAGCTTGATGCTGAACGACACTGCCCGGATCTCCCGGTCGTAGACCGAGATCACCTCCACCTTTCCCTGGCAAAGCAGAGTAATAGCCTTTTGCCAGTTGACGACCTTTAAAGGCTCGTACGTCGCGTTGAGCAGTAAAGTCTGTTCCATACAGACGTGGAAAGATTTTCGCGTGAAGGTCGGCGGCTGTCAAGTTACTGGCAGGACTGTACTTCGGGCCCGATCGCGCCGATAATGCACAGGGATGCGCCCTTCGCTTCTCATCAGTGATGACGCCCTGACGCTGTCGTCGGCCTGCGCCACTACAGGCGCGGTCCCGCGGCCGTTTCCGGGCGCGACCGGGTGCAGGCGCAGGTGCAACGGGTGCAACGGGTGCGAGACCCGCACCTGACGCACCCATCGCACCTGACGCACCTATTGCACCCCTGCACCTATTGCACCCATCGCACCCGACCTCACCGCCCGCCGATTCGACGGCCGCGCGATTGCGCAGTTCGCGATGGGGTTCCGCGGCGTGCCCTATCGACTGGGAGGCGCCGATCCCGGCGGCTTCGACTGCAGCGGCCTCGTGCAGTACGTCTTCGCACAGTACGGCATCTCCGTCCCGCGGGTCGTCGAGCAGCAGTACGAGATCGGCGACACGATCAGGCCGTCCGATATCAAGCCAGGCGATCTGATTTTCTTCAATACCAAAAAGAGGGGCGACGGCGCGTCTCATGTCGCCATCGCCATCGGGCGCGACAGCTTCGTGCATGCCCCGAACTCGTCCGGCGTCGTCCGCATCGAAACGCTCGGGTCGGCCTACTGGGGTGCGCGGTATGTCGGCGCCCGGCGGATCTCTCCTTCGTCGCTGACCGCCACCCGCTGAGACGCCGGCCGCGAGTGTTACCATTCGTCGCCATGAAACGCATCTGCAGCCTCGCTGTCGCTGTCTCTGCTGATCGCAGCGCTCGGCCGCCGCTCAGGTCGCCGGCCCGGTCGCGCCTGCGCTGACGGCGGAACAAATCAAGTCGAGCGAATCGCTCGCGCCGAAGTTCGACGAAAGCGCGGCGAGGGAAAAGGCGCGGCTCGAGACGTTCGCGAATCGCCCGCTCGGCGCCATCATCCAGCGGTCGTTCAACGTCTTTACCAACTATCTCGTGATGGCGGCCGAGATGATGCCGGAATCGAGCTACGCGTTCCGCCCGACGCCCGATCTGCGCACGTTCGGCCAGCAAATCAACCACGCGACGGGCGCGCACTATTCGTTCTGCAATCAGGCCGGTGTTCCACCGGGAGTTCAGAAGCAGGCCGCGCCGAGTCTCGCCACGATCACCGCCAAGCCGGCCATCGTTGCCGCGTTGAAGGAATCGATCGCGTACTGCGATCGCGTGCTGGCTGCGGCGTCCGAGGAGTGGCTGAGGGAAATCGCGCCGGGTCTCGGCGGTTCGTCGAGCGGCCTGATTCACGGCATGCGCGCGCACTGCGTTCATCTACAACGCCGTGCACAGCGCCGAAGACTACGGGACGATTACGACGTATATGCGCATGCAGGGCGTCGTGCCGCCGTCGACCGCCCTGCATCCGCCGGCCCTCAAAAAGTAGGCCCGCCTTCGCCAAGGCTACGGCGGGTCTCGCCAAAGCCTCGCGCGAAACAGGCGAGCGACGGCGGACCGGCGGACCCGGCCGCGAGGTTTACGCATCGCGCGGAAACAGGCGGGGCGATCCGGCAATCTTGACGGCTCCGAAGTGCCGGAGATCGAGCGTGGCAATCGCTTCGGCGCGAACGCGCTCGGCGATCGCGATGACGACGGCATCGACCAGGCCGAGGTCGAGCGCGCGGTACTTCCGGCCGATCGCATGCGCGCGAACGACATCCTCGTGCTTTCCGTACTCGACGGCGAACGACCCCTCCGCGACATCGGCCAGGAACGCCTCCTGCGCGCGGGCACCCAGCTCCGAGCCGACCAGGTAATCGACTTCCGGCAGAATCGCCCAGGGCAGGAGCCAGCTGTCCGGCCGATCGTCGTAGATCTCGCGAACGGCCGCGTGATGGCGATCGCCGCTGTCGAGCAGCGCCAGAATCGCGCCGGTGTCGGCCACGATCACCGCGAGCGCCCCATGCCCTTCAGCAGCTCCTCGGCCCGCTCGCTGAGGTCGCGGCGGCCGCTCGCGAACGCACCGACGCTCTTCGCGCCGCTCGCCGCGGCTCGTGGCGCGCCGCGTACTCCGCCACCGCTTCGCGCACGAGCTCGGCGGGCTGGCGCTTCTTCCGAGCGGCAATTCGCTTCAGCGCACGGTAGTCGGCGGCATCGAGATAGACGGTGGTCTTCTGCATATGGTTACCATATATGGTAACACAGGGCACCCGGCAGGGCTCGCAGCTCTACGACGGCAATCGGAACGCGATCAGCTCGCCGGAGTATCCTGCGCCGCTGACGGCGACGACCAGATACTGCCGGCCGTTCAGCATGTAGGTCATCGGCGATCCGGTCTGCGGCGCCGGCAGGTAGACGGCGCCGACTTCCTTGCCTGTCGCCTTGTCGTAGGCGCGCAGCATCGCGCCGCGCGCGCCGGTCGGCGTCGGCCCGAATCCCGCCTCGCCCGAAATCACGAGCGTCTTCGTCGTCAGCGATCCGACGACGCCGGGCCGGCCGGTGCGCGGAATGTTCAGTCCCTTCAGCGCGGCGTGATTCCGAATCGCGTCCGGCGTCTCGCCGTGCGCGCACCTGCCAGATCACTTCGCCCTTGCCGAGATCGATCGCGGACAATCTGGCCGTACGGCGGCTTCATGATCGGCAGCCCCTGCACGTTCAGCGCCGGAGCCGCCACCACCTCCTTCACCCGCAGGCGCAGCCGCCGCCGCCGCCGGCAGGCGTTCCGGGAGCCACCGCGCGACTGCGCCGCCCGCTGCCGATCCCGTTCCGCCCGTCGTTCTTGCGCCCGTCAATGCGTTGCCCATGACGTAGGCCAGATCGTTTTTCGACGGATCGCGCGGCGGCACGAGCCCGAGCTGGCTGACCGACTTCTGCGAGTTCACGTACAGGATGTTCGTTTCCGGATCGTACGAGCCGCCCGGCCAGTTCGTCCCGCCGCCGGCCGCTGCCAGCGACAACGTCGCGAGCGGCCCCTCGGCTTTGCTGGCGACCGGCGGCGTGAAGATCGGGCCGTATTTGTATCGCGAGATGACCTTCATGCCCTTCGGCGCGAAGCTCGGGCGTGAAGTCGATCAGATCGTCGACGACGAATCCCTGGCGAGTCGTAGTTGAACGGCTGGCCGCGCCCGTTCAGCGGAAACGGCTGCGTCGGCGCGTAGTACTCGCCGGGCACGTCGCCCTTCGGCACCGGCCGCTCTTCGATCGGCCACAGCGGCTGTCCGGTGACGCGATCGAAGACGTACATGAACGCCTGCTTGCTCGGCTGCGCGACCGCCTTGATGATTTTTCCGTCTCGCCTGATGTCGACGAGGATCGGCGCGCACGGGATGTCGTGATCCCAGATGCCGTGGTGCACGAGCTGGTAGTGCCACTTGCGCTTGCCGGTCTGCAGATCGACGGCGACGAGGCTTTCGGCGAACAGATTGTTGCCCGGCCGATCGGCGCCGAAGTAATCGCCCGTGGCGCTCTCGACCGGCAGATACGCGATCTGCAGCTCGGCGTCGATGCTGATCTGTCCCCACGCGCCGGTGTTGCCGGTGTACGCCCACGAGTCTTTCAGCCACGTCTCGTTGCCGAACTCGCCCGGTTGCGGAATCGTGTGGAAAATCCACAGCCGCTTGCCCGTGCGCACGTCGAATCCGCGGATGTACCCCTTCACGTTCGTCTTGCCGGTCGGCACGCCGCCCGACCGGTGCGCGGCGCCAACGACGACGACGTTGCCGGCGACCGTCGGTGTGGCGTGAAGCCCGATCTCGCCCGACATCGGATCGATCTGCTGATCGTTGTTCTGCTTCAGGTCGACGATGCCGTCATCGCCGAAGGTCGGAACGCGCATGCCGGTCTTCGCGTTCAGCGCGACGAGCCGGTAGCCCGGCGTGACGTAGAGGATCCGTTCCTCTTTGCCGTCGGTCCAGTACGCGAGGCCGCGACCCGACAGCTGGCGCGGCGCAGCGGCGCCGCGCGGCCCTTCGCGCTCGCTGTGCATCCAGAGCTCTTCGCCCGTTTCGGGATCGAGCGCGACGACGGCACGACGGCTGCCTGCCGTCGAATACAGCACGCCGTTGGCCATCACCGGCGTCGACTCGAACATGAACTCGGGCCGCGGGCCGAGATGATCGGTCTTGAAGCGCCACGCGACGGTCGAGCTTGCTGAAATTCGTGGCGTCGATCTGGTCGAGCGGCGCATATCGCGTGTGTCCGGCGTCGCCGCCATAAGCGCGCCATTCGCCGTTGAGCGCGCCCGTCTGGCCGCGAAGGAGCGCGGCAGAAAATGCGATTGTCAGCATCGCAACGAGCGCGGCACACGAACGGTACGGCATCAGTCGAGACATCTGGCTCCCCCAATCAAGTTTGCGAAGGCATATACATCCGAATCCAACTCACGGCGTCGCGATCACATTCAGTTGAACGCCTTCGCGCAACACGCGTACATGCGGCGCGGCCGGCTTCTTTCCTTTGACAACAGGGACGGTCGCAAACTCTATCTGATAGTTCAACGTTGTCGCGTATGTCTCGTTGATGACGGTCGCAAGCCGCTTCAGGACCTCGAGCAGGCCGTTCGGCGAAATGTTGGTGTACGCGCCGCCTGTGTCGCGGCCGATGATGAGGCTGACCGGCAGATCGGTCATGGTGCCGCTACGGACGGACTGATCGTTCGTCGACACGAGGAGCCGGACGGCGTGCAGCGTTCCACCGCGCGTCAGAAAGTGATCTGTGAGGTGCTTGATCTCCTGCGGGTTGATGTTCTGCGTCGACTCGAACCCCTCTGTTGTCAGTACGACAAAAATCGGCCGGTGGCCGGTGGTCTGCGCGAAGCGATGAAACAGGTCGTCGATGATCCGATGCATTACATTCGAGCCGTTCGTCCCGAAAATGCCGTCCACCGACTTCACGAGCAGGTGGCGTTCGAGCGTCGGACGGACGCGTACGTGAGGCGTGCCGGCAACCGTGACGAGCATCATCTCGATCTCGAGATCGATCGCTTCGATAAAGGTGGTGAGCGCTTTGCGAACGGTGCCGATGGGCTGCCGTATGGCGTCGGTCGAATCGACGACGAAGACAATGCGCACCGGTCGCCTGCCAAATTTCACCGACGAGATGTCGCGGCGCTCTCCGCCTTCGCTGATGTCGAACTCATCGGCCCGCAGGTCGGTTACGACGCTGCCTGATGCAGCTGCGACATCGACAGAGACGCGTCGCGTTTCGGTCTGCGCAAGCGCCACCGATGGAAACAGGCATATTGCCGCTATCAGCACGGTCATGGAGGGCATCATTTTGTCCCGGTTCGCTGACCACGCCCATGCCGCCGGCACCGAGCAGGCCGACGATTCATACACGCCGAGGCGCGCGCCGGGTGTCAGGCTCATGACTGTTGGGAAACGGCGCGATTATATGCGCACGGGCGCGGCGGCGAGAGTGAAAGTTTCAACAACCTGCGTTGGCGGCTCGACCGTGCCTATCGAGGAATCTGCGACGCGACAGCGCAAGGCTCAGTGAAGATTCTGCAGGCAGTCTGTGTGCGGCGCCGATTTTCTGCGGAATTTCGCGCGGCACACGACTCGCACGCAGGCGTAGAATGGGCCTGGTGTATGTAACGGTGCGCGTGAAAGCTTCCAGCCGGTCGCGGCGAGCGTACGAAGCGTCATTCCTCGTCGATACCGGAGCTACCGACTCGATGGCGCCGGCCTCGGCGCTCGCGGCAGCAGGAATCCGACCGGTTGGGATGCGTCGATATCAGCTCGCCAATGGGAGCTACGTTGTGTATCCGTTCGGCCTGGCACATATCGAGTTCATGGACGAGCCCACTGCAGGGCGCATCATTTTCGGCCCTGAGGGCAATGAGCCGATTCTTGGCGTCACGCAGCTCGAGTCGGCGGGGATCACGATCGATCCCGTCAACCAGACGCTCAAGCGACTGCCGGCTATCTCGCTCCGATAGGCCCCACCGTTTACGTTATACTCGTTGGCCTTCCCCACATACGACGGAGGTGGTCATGTTACCCGACGCCGTCAGTTCCGTTCTTCGCCGCAAGAGCAGCGATCGCAAGGTGCTGACGATCAGCCCCGACGCCTCCGTGTACGAAGCCATCGCCGTGATGGCTGACAATGCGATAGGTGCGCTTCTCGTGGTTTCGAACGGTGTCCTCGTCGGCATCCTGTCCGAGCGTGACTACGCGCGCAAGGTGGTGCTGCAATCGCGGTCTTCGAAAGACACGCGCGTGAGCGACATCATGACCAGTCCCGTCATCGCCGTGTCGCCGGCTCATACGGTCGAAGAGTGCATGCGGCTGATGACCGACAAGCGCATCCGCCACCTGCCGGTGGTCGAAGGCTCGACCATCGCAGGCATCGTCTCCATCGGCGATCTGGTGCGCTCCGTTATTACTGTGCAGGGCGAGACGATTCAGTACCTGCAGCAGTACATCAACGGGCAGTATCAGGGTTAGGTGTGGTGGGAGTGGGTTCCGGTTCCGGCTCCGGTTCCGGTTCTGGTTCCGGTTCCGGTTGCAGTTCTGGTTCCATTTCCAACGGGGACTCTGGAAGCTCCTCAGCATCCGGGGGAGCGAACGTCGACGCCTCGGCCGGCGCCGGTCTCGCGACAATCGGGGGCGGCGTGATCTTGCCCATGCGTGCGCGAATGATTCGCTGGCGCGCGCGGAGGCGGGCGTTCGGCTTGCCAATGTTCAGCACGCGCGGATTGATGATGGCGCCGGCCATCATCGCGGCCTGGTCGGGCGCGACCTCTGACGCAGGAATACCGAAGTAGGTCCGCGCGGCCGCCTCGGCTCCCCAGATGCCGTCGCCCCATTCGATGTTGTTCAAATAGAGCTCGAAAATGCGCGTTTTGCTGAGCTCGTGCTCGAGCCGGCGCGTGATCAGCAGCTCGGACAGCTTTCGAAGCGGATTTCGCGACGGGGACAGGTAGAGGTTCTTGGCGAGCTGTTGGGTAATGGTGCTGGCGCCGCGCATCTGCGTGACACTCTCCCCCGACTCGAGCGCCTTCTTGATTTCCGCGAGGTCGATGCCTTCATGTCCCCAGAAGCCGGCATCCTCAGCGACAAGGACCGCACGCTTCAGGTGCGGCGAGATGCGGCTGTACGGCACCCACGCGTGCACGCGTTTCGGCTGGCGCCCCTGCGCGCGCGCTTCGCGCGCCCGGAGATCCATGAAAGCCGTGGAATCGAGATTCTTCGTACGCAGCTCACGCACGTCCGGCAGTGTGAGGTAGAGAAACGCGATGTAGCCGAAGCCGAAGGCCGCAATCGCCGCAACGACCCGGCCGAAACGCCGCATGGCAATGATTATAGATAGTCTTCGGCCGCTCGCATTGAATGGGCTTACGCTGTGCCTGATGATGGCGTGCGTCGGCGGGGAGACGAACGGGCAGGAAAACTTTGATGCGCTGCGCGAGCGGATGGTCGACACACAGATCCGCCGGCGCAACATCCAGAATGAGGAGGTACTACAGGCGATGCGGCGCGTGCCGCGTCATCTTTTCGTTCCCGACGACGTGCGGCCGTTCGCCTACGAGGATCGCCCCCTGCCGATCGGCCGCGGTCAGACAATCTCGCAGCCGTACATCGTTGCCTACATGACCGAAGCGCTGCGGCTGTCGCCGGCGCTCACCGTGCTCGAGGTTGGAACGGGGTCCGGTTACCAGGCCGCCGTTCTCGCCGACATCGTCACGCAGGTGTACACCATCGAGATCATTCCAGACCTCGCGGATACCGCGCGGCGCGCGCTGGCACAGGCTGGGTATCGCAATGTCGAGGTACGGGCGGGCAACGGTTATCTCGGGTGGACCGAGCGCGCCCCCTTCGATCGCATCATCGTCACCGCCGCGCCGCCGGAAATTCCACAGTCCCTCGTCGATCAACTGGCAATCGGCGGCATCATGGTCGTGCCGGTCGGCACGACGCATCAGGAGATTGTGGTGGTCACGAAGACCGCGAGCGGCGCCACCGAGCAGCGCACGATCGAAGTGCGCTTCGTGCCGATGGTATCGGCGCCTGGAGGTTAATGGTTAGTGGTTGGACGGGTTCGCGAAGGTAATTTCGCGCACGCGGGTCGTGACAATGGGGCCATCGCCGGTGTGAATCTCCATGCTGAAGCCGACGTAAATACCCAGCAGTTTCAGGAAGCTGCCGGCGAGAGAGGCGCCCGATAGCCGGGCGCGTGTATGAACCGGAAAGAAATGACCTCCGCGCACCAGAATCTCTCCACTGCGGGGATCCATCACGGTGATTTCATACACAGTATTTTTCGTCTGCACCTCGAGCATCTCCAGCGAGTGCAGGCTGTTCAGCTGCACGCCTTCGGACCAGGGCCTTGCGCTCCAGGTCTCGAGGTTGCACGACGCGGGCAGATAGGTCGTGTTCACGCAGGCTTGGCTTTCAGCAGCCCAATCTGAATGAGAACACCTGTGAAGTCATAAATGCGCGTCTCTCGAACGATCTTACGCTCGCGGAACTCATACACGAATACCGCAGGGGCTTTGAAGCTCTTGCCCGACGGATCGAGCCCCATGAATCCGCCGATGTCCGTGCCCTCGAGCGTGAGCAGCTGCATGACATGGTTGCCGTCGATGACGATTTGCTCGGTTTGGTACTTGAGATCGGGAAATGCGTCAAACCAGACGCGGCGGGCCCGATCCACGGCATCAGCCCCTCGCAGCGTGCCGGCAGCCGGACTGTCGACGACGCAGTCGTCGGCGTAGTCGCGCGACAGCATATCGGCGTCCATGTTGTCGAACCCCTCCTGCCGCCGCTCGAACAACGCGGCCATCTCGTCACGAGTGAGCGTTGATTTCACAGTCATCATGACTCCTCCGTGTACCGTCTACCGTTTACCGTGAACGCCTATTGCGCCGTTCCGCTCGTTCGACTAGTATCCGGCTCCTACCTGATAAGGAGTTCCTGATGCAAATCGCCGAACGCTCGGCCGGTAATGTCAAGGTGCTCGACCTGTCCGGCCAAATCACGCTCGCCAAAGGCGATGACCAGCTGTTCAAGGACAAGGTCAACAGCCTCGTGCACCAAGGCCACAAGAACATTCTCGTCAACCTGGCCAACGTCACTCACGTCGATAGCGCCGGCCTCGGCGAGCTCGTCGGCGCCTACACCACGGTGACCAAGGCCGGGGGCAGCATGAAGCTCGTCAACCTGACCAAGCGGCTGCACGATCTGCTGTCCATCACGAAGCTGCTCACCGTGTTCGACACCTTCGACTCCGAACAGGACGCGCTGAAAGCAGTTCACATTAGCCCTTCCGGGTCGCGTACCGCAAGCACGAGCGCAGTCACGTCGTCGTTCTGGGCTGCGCTCGCCGCAAACGTCCTGACCGTCGCCAGGATGTGCTCGAGCAGCACGCCGGGCGGGCAATCGCGGTGCTCGATCGACGCACGGCAGCAGCTGCTCTTCACCAAACTCGTCGCCGGCGGCGTTCAGCGCTTCGGTGACGCCGTCGCTGAAGACGACGAGCGTGTCGCCCTCTTCGAGCTGAAGCGTCTCCTCCTCGTACGTCGCGTGCGGAAATAGTCCGAGAATCAGCCCGCCCGTCTCGAGGCGCCGCACGCCGTTGCGCCCGACGAGGATCGGCGGATTGTGTCCGGCGTTGCTGTACGTCAGACGGCCATCCGGCAGCGAGCACGCCGTACATGACCGTGACGAAACGCGACTGAATGGCGCGGCGAATCAGCGTGCGATTGATGTGCGCCATGAGCGCGGCCGGCGAATCCATCGACGTCACCTGCGCGGCAAACGCACCCTGGATCATCGCCGTCAGCAGCGCCGCGGACGGGCCCTTGCCGGCCACATCGCCGAGCGTGAAGCGCGAAATGTCCGTCCGGCAAGATTGAAATAGTCGAAGAAATCACCGCCGATCGCATCGGCACGGAATCGAGGATGCGGCGACATCGAAGTGCGGACCCGACTGCATCGCTTCCGGAAGCAGCGCACGCTGGATTTCGGCGGCGAGCTGAAGCTCGCGCTCCATCCGCGCCTTCTCCGTCGCCTCTCGATAGAGCCGCGCGCTCTCGATGGCCGACGCGGCTTCGCCCGCAACCGCTTCGAGCGCGTTGCGCGCGGCGCCCGACATCAGCTGTCCCTTCTCGCGGCTGTCGAGGTAGAGCACGCCGATCGGCCGCTGCTCGGCGTCGCGCGTCGAATGCTCGAGATATCGGACGACCCGCAGTGGCGTGCACAGAACGTGGCGGATGCCCAGCGCGACGGTGCCGAGATGCTGTCCGGCAAAATCTCCTTCGCGCAGGTCGGCGACGATCCGCTCGCTGTCCGGTCTCGAAGACCTGCTGCGGAATCTTCTGGCTCGTTGCGAACGACTGGCCCGACAGCGTCACCTTTCCGCGCGCGCGCGCGATCTTGAACTCGAGCTCCCCTTTCGCGTTCGCGAGCATGATGAAGCCGCGCTCGGCGCCGGTGGCGTCGATCGCCGAGTCCATCACGAGCACGAGCACTTCCTCGAGCACGCGCGACGAGCCGAGCCCGCGAAGCCGATCGAGCAGCGTCGTCAGCGGCCGGAAGTCGATGACGACCGACGTGTGGCTGACGTGCGTGTCGCCGGACCTCGTCGGCGAGAAAGATCAGCTCGGCGCTGCCGCTGCGGCCGAGGCGAATCTTGTCGCGATGCCGCAGCGAACGCTCGGTGATCTGTTCGTCGTTGACGAACGTGCCGCATCGCGATCCGCGATCCTTCAACACGAACCGCCCGTCGTCGAGCCGCACGATCTCGGCGTGCTCGCGCGACACGTCGGTGCCGATCGACGCGCAGGTCGCTTTCGCTCTTGCGGCCGATGCGGAAGACCGGCTTGTCGATGACGACCACGCGCCGGCCGAGCGGATCGTCGACCTGAAGGCGCGGACTGTTCGTGGTGATCGTGTCCGACATGGTCAGATAGGCTTCGCCTTGAGCACACCGATTTCCAGGAGGAACCCTGTGAAGTCGTAGATGCGTTTTTCGTGCGCGATCTGGCCGTCCCGCAACGTGCAGATGAGGACGGCGGCAAAGCTGAAGCGCCTGCCCGTCGGCGCCATGCCCATGAAGCCGCCGGTGTTCGTGCCCGCGAAGGTGACGGTCTGGACGACGCGTTCGCCGTCGACGATGAGCTCGGGATGTCTCGATCGTCAGGTCGGGAAAGCTCGTCACAAACGCGCGGTAGACGTTCTCGATCGCGGGCCGGCCCGTCACCTTCCCGGCGAGGGGACTTTCGAGCACGCAGTCGTCGGTATGCGCACGCATCAGCGCGTCAACATCGTGCCGGCGCCAGGCGTCGACGCGGCGATCGAAGAACTGCTGGGTCTGGTCCCGGGTCATCGGCTCACCCTCGTCGTTCCGGCGAGTGGCGTCGAGTGGCAGATTATATTGCAGATCGTGAGCTCGGGTCGGGAACCGAGGCGCGCCGCAATGCGGGTCTCGCTCAGCAGCGGCGGTAGCCAGCCTTTGGAGCATATAGTGATAGCCAATGGACGATGGGTTAGGGATTCGACCGCAACAGCGCTGTGGCTACACCGGCGCCAACTGTGAGCATCATCCCCAGCAGAGCGAGCATCGTGCTGAACGTCCAGCGAAACTGCTTCGACAACTCGGCGCGTAAATCCAGGAATTGCCGGTCGACCGCCTCGAAACGGCGATCGAATTTCTCGCCCCTCACCATGCTCGGGGCGCCGTGAGTTCATCGAACGGCGCGGCTCTCTTCGCAGTATACCGTCGTCAGTCAAGCCGCGGGGGCGGGTGGGAGCACGGATCGCGCCCCATCCTGAAAACCGCGCGCCGCGTAAGGCCACCAGCATATAATCCCCGGCACTCCCGTAACACGAATGTCCCTCGCGCCCGGCACCCGCCTCGGCTCGTACGACATCATCGCGCTCCTCGGAGCGGGCGGCATGGGCGAGGTGTATCGCGCGCGCGATACGCGGCTGAAGCGCGACGTCGCGATCAAGGTTCTGCCCGATGCGTTCGCAAACGACCCCGAACGGCTCGCCAGATTTCAGCGCGAGGCCGAGCTACTCGCAACGCTGAACCATCCCAACATCGCCCAGATACACGGGCTCGAAGATCGCGCACTCATTCTCGAGCTCGTTGAAGGGCTCACGCTGGCCGATCGCATTGCGCAGGGATCAATGCCCTTCGACGAAGCCTTGCCCATGGCGCGCCAGATCGCTGAGGCGCTGGAAGCTGCGCACGAGCGCGGCGTGATCCATCGCGATTTGAAGCCGGCGAATATCAAGCTGACGGCCGACGGCAAGGTAAAAGTCCTCGACTTCGGTCTGGCCAAAGCCATCGGTCCGGCTGAAGCCGGACACTACATGAATGGCGCCGGTAGTGTCCGCCTCCAGGCGGACCTCTCCATGTCACCGACCATCACCTCTCCCGTCATGACAATGGGGGGAGTGATCCTCGGTACCGCGGCTTACATGAGCCCGGAGCAGGCTCGCGGAAAATCCGTCGACAGGCGTGCGGACATATGGGCCTATGGCGTTGTCCTCTACGAGATGCTGACAGGCCGCACGCTTTTTCCCGGAGAAACAACGACCGACGTGCTCGCCGCCATCGTCAAGGAGAACCCGGACTGGTCTGCCCTGCCGCAAGCAACCCCGGCATCAATCCGGCGCCTGCTGCGACGATGTCTCGAAAAAGATCCCGCTCGGCGCATGCGTCACATCGGAGACGCCATCCTCGAGATCGATGAGAAAAGCGGCCTCGATGATGTCGCGTCATCGCACCTGAGCTCCGCGTCCTTGAAGCGCCGGCGCGCGTGGATGTTGGCAGCAGGTGCTACGGCTCTCGCCGCGGGGTCCTGGGGCATCGGCTTGTTTCTCGCATCGCGGTCGCAGCCGGCCGATGTGGCGGCTCCCACTCGGAGATTTCAACTCCCCATAGAAAAACTCGAGTACATGCTGGGATCGGATGCCGCGATTTCGCCCGATGGGCGGCGAGTCGCCTACAAAGCCGATGGACGTTTGTGGATCCGCCCGCTGGACCGCCTCGAGCCGGTGGAAGTGCGGGGCAGCGTAAGCGGATACTCTCCGTTCTGGTCTCCCGACGGTCAAACGCTTGCCTTCGGTGTGGACCGCAAGCTTGTGGCCTCACGCGATGCGTCGGGCGAGCCTACCGCTATTTGCGACATCCCTGACACGGGCTTCCTGCTGTCGGGTGCGTGGGCTGCCAACGGCACAATCGCCTTCTCCGCGTGGAGGGGCTCGGTGTACTCGGTATCGGCGCGCGGCGGCGAAGCGTCACGACTCGTAACCGTAGACCCGAAAACCGAGGTCGATTTTCGTCACCTCACGTTTCTTCACGGCACCCAACAGCTTCTCGCGACAGCACGCCTGATAGACGGGGACCACAGGATCGAAGAGCTTACCAGCGGCCGCCGCATGACAATCCTGGAACACGCGCAGTTACCACTCTACTCTGCGTCCAAGAGACATCTGCTGTACTTGCGTGCGTCGAGCCTGTGGGCCGTGCCTTTCGACCCAGCGAAACTTCAAGTGACGGGAACGGCGTTTCCTGTCCAGAACAACGTGACGCAGGCAACCGCGGCAGATGACGGCACTTTGGTATTGATGCCTATCCCGCGCGCTCTGCACCAACTGGTCTGGATTGATCGCAGTGGTCGTGTCGGCCAGACGATTGGCGAGCCACAGCTGAACCTGACCATGCCCGCCCTTTCGCCTGATGGAAGGAAGGTTGCGGTGACCGCGCAGCAGGCAGGCAACAGCGACATCTGGTTGCACGACGTCGAACGAGGCACGCGGGTCCGGCTGACGCTGACGGATGCGAACGAAACGTGGCCTGCATGGTCACCCGGCGGCGATCGCATCCTGTTCATGACGCAGAGCGCGCCGACGGCCAGCACGATTTCCGTTGTGAGAGAGGATGGTGGGGTTGCGTGGCAACTCGTGGCCAACGGCCATCAACCAGCGGTGACTGGCGACGGTAAGCACGTCGTGTATCTTGTCGAAAGTATTGCCAGCAGGGACTTGTGGTACTCGCCGTTGCAGGAAGCCGGTCAGTCGAGCGAGACCGCCCGAGCGCTCCTCGTGACCACCCCGCGGGAGCTTCGTCCACGATCATCGCCAGACGGAAGATGGATCGCATATGTGTCGGACGAATCGGGCCACAACGAGGTGTATGTCATCAGATTTCCCGAGGCCACAGCCCGAGTGCTCGTGTCACGCGGAGGCGGCACCGATCCACGGTGGCGCAAAGATGGGCGAGAGCTGTATTTCCTTCAGGGCGGCGCGATGATGGCCGTCGACATCGACCTGCTGACCGACCGCGCTACCGTGAGTGCCGCACGTCAATTATTCAACGTGTCTGAGGCTGGCGCACTTCCCGATTACCCTTACGACGTATCCGCAGACGGAAAGCGATTCGTAATGGTCCGTGACGTAACAGACGGCGCCACCGAACCAACGCTCATCGTCATCGAAAACTGGTTTGCCGAATTCGCCCCCGCACAGCGGCGCTAGCATTAACAAGACCCCTTTGTTCGGTTCTGCCGCCGGGTCAGTTACTAAGAGAGAGAGACGGCAACGCGACACTTACATGCGGGGACACAAAATGACCTACGGCGACGACGCCAATGCAGCAAAACCGGAACTAACGGCTCTGACGAACACCTTCGACCTGCTCGAACGCTTCAAACAAGGCGACGACGCGGCGGTCAGCCTGCTGGTCGAGCGATCCCTGCCGCCCCTGAAGCGGTGGGCTCGCGGCCGCCTTCCCCAGTGGGCGCGTGCGAGCGCTGACACCCAAGATCTTGTGCAAGACGCCGTCATCCGCGCGCTGCCGCGGCTGAAAACCTTCGAGGCCCGGCATCCGGGGGCCTTGCAGGCGTATCTCAGGCAAGCTATTACCAACCACATCCGCGACGAGATTCGACGGGTCAACACCCGGCCCGCCAAGGCCGAGCTGCGTGACAGCCACCCTGACCTGTCCCCCTCGCCGCTCGAGGAAGCCATTGGACGCGAAGGAGTTGAGCGCTACGAGGCCGCACTCAAAGAGCTGCGCCCCGCCGATCGCGAAGCCATCATCGCCCGCCTCGAGCTGCAACAGAGTTACGAAGAAGTCGCAATCGCACTCGGCAAGCCCAGCGCGGATGCCGCCCGCATGGCGGTCGGGCGTGCCGTCAAAGCGCTCGTGCAGGTGATGAGCACAGCCCGACGGTAGAGTCGCATCTCCGCTCGAACTGGTGTACCCTCCCGCTCTGGCGAAAGCATGAGCGGTGAGTCGGATGCGGATCTACTCGACCGGTTGGCCCAATCGGTCGCCGATGGCGAAACGATCGATTGGGACGAAGAAATCGCTCGCCTTCCCGCCGATGACAGGATCAGAGCGCTGCTCGATCTGCTGCGCGAAGTGGATCGCGTTGGCGAAGTACACCGCTCTCTCAGCCTGCCCTCACAGGCGACGGAACCCGCCCCTGGCCAGGCGTCCGACGCTCTCGATCCGGTCGACGGTATCGGTCAGTGGGGACATCTCGTGCTGCGCCGCAAGATCGGCGAGGGGGGGTTCGGCGAGGTATTTCACGCGCACGACACGTGGCTCGACCATTCGGTCGCGCTGAAGCTGTTCAAGCCCAAGGTCACCAACCGCGAGTCCGCAAATCGGATCCTGCACGAAGCGCGCAAGCTCGCGCGCATCCGTCACCCGAACATCGTGACCGTCCATGGCGCCGACAGCCACAGCGGCCAGGTCGGATTCTGGATGGATCTCGTCGAAGGGACCACGCTCGAGCACATCGTTCGTGGCGGGCGCCTGAGCGCGGGCGAGGCGGCCATCATCGGACAGGAGGTGTGCCGTGCGCTGGCGGCCGTGCACCTCGCGGGCATCGTGCATCGCGACGTCAAAGCGCAGAACGTCATGCGCGCCACCGACGGGGGCCGCATCATCCTGATGGACTTCGGCGCCGGCGAGTTCATGAAGGACCAGGCGGCGAACCCGCGCAAGCAAGGCACACCGCTCTACCTCGCACCGGAGCTTTTCAATGGCGGGGACGCCACCCCCAGAAGCGATATCTACGCGACTGGCGTTCTGCTGTACTACCTCGTCACCAGCGGCTTTCCCGTGCGGGGGGCGTCGGTTTCCGAGCTCATCGACGCGCATCGGCGAGGGGAACGCCGGCGCTTGCGCGACGGACGGCCCGACCTTCCCAGCTCTTTCGTCAGCGTTGTCGAGCGGGCGCTCGATCCGGATCCCGCGCGGCGCTTCGCGTCTGCCGGCGAGATGGAAAGCGCGCTCGCAGGCGAACCGATTGCTCAAAAGGCCACCGAGCGAACTGCGATTGAAAAAATCTCCATTGGCGCGGGGGTTTTATTTGCCTCGACCGCCGTCATCGGATGGATTGCATGCCGAATGTTCGATACAGGCGTGGGCGTGCACTCCGATTTGGCCGCTGGTCCGATTGATTATTTGTATGTCGGCACAACGGCGCTGGTGCCGTTCGGAATCTTCTGGTCGCTGGCAGCTGTGATAGTCGCAGTGGTTGGCAGCATGGGCCGACCGCTTCGGAGACCGCTGGCTGCGATCCGCACGCGAATTCGTGCGTCAAGGAACTCGGCAGACGGCGCGACCATCGCAACATTCGTGCTGGTGGCCGCATTCGTCTGCTGGGCCGCGATTACCTGGTGGTACCTCGACGCCTTCAGCGTAATTTTTCGGCTCATGTCCAGGGCACAGATTGGTGCCGACGAGCTTTCGGTCCTCGGTCCTTCCCGACAATCGCTCCATCGAGCACACTACCTGTTTTCCGCGTACCTGAGTTTGCTTCTCGCGGTCGCGGTTTGGCGGTGGTTTCCGCGGTTCGAGCAGAATACCGGCGACGCAGAACAGGTGCGGCTGCTGAAATGGGTAACTGTTGTCGTGATGGCACTCGTGATCGCGGCCGCTACAGTGCCGTGGCGGCTTGTGTGGGAACGCTTCGAGGTGGTTACGTTCGAAAATCGACCCGCGTTCGTTATTGGTAGTAGCACCGATGAGCTGTTGCTGTATTACCCGTACGGCGATGCTTCGAAGCACCGCCGGGTGCGCAAGGACGCTCCCACGCTTCAGCGCACCGGTGCCCAGGCGAGGCTCTTTGACCGGCAGTAGATACGCACGAACTCTCGATGGAGGTAAGCATGCGACGACTGAGGCTGGGAATGTTTTTGGCAGTGTTAATGCTGATGGTCCCGCGCGGGGCGAGTGCGGGCATGGGAGACTTTATCGACGGGATCATCGGGCTGACCGGACCCCAAATGGTGGGCGTACCCATGGCCTGCGAGGTCATTTTGGACGGCGATGAGAGAGACACGGCCTGCTACCTCGCGGGGATTCGCGTCCCATGGCCAAGAATGAACGAGGACGACGATTTCTGGCGACGTCGGACATACTGGGTGTCATTTGGCGGCGGTGTGTATGCCTCTACCGGCAAGGATTCAGAGATGCGCGGGTTCGAGGCGTACGACGTCTGGATGTTTGCTCTCGAGCCGATGTTGCATTATCGATCCATCGGACCAGGACGAGGAAGGGGCAACATTCGAAAGTTCGCAATGGAACATGGCATCGGGCCGTCCCTCTTCTATCTGTTCGGCAAGGGCATCGACGGCAACGATTTCGACGCCTTCGCCAACGGCGGCATCAAAATAAGACCTGTTGCGCTCACGTGGAGAAACCTCACGACGTCGGGGTTAGGCTTCGGCTTTGCGTATAACCTCAGGATCTTCCCAACGGCTTTCAAGGCTGAGGATTTTGGTGGCGACCCGACATCGAATGAGCATGAAGGCCGGGAGTACGCACACGGCTTCTCTTTTACACTGAACTTTTAGCGCGATCCGGAGTGCGCGATCCTATCGCGGAGACGCAGGCGGCCGCGACGGCGCGTAAATGTCGAACGCCGTCGCCTGCTCTTCCTTCTCCGTCGGCGGGCGGATGCCCGCCGCGAGCAGGAGCTCTTCGACAGCGGCGACGGTCACTGGCGACGGCTTGAAATTGCCGAACCGGTATCCGCGCGCGATCGTCAGCGGCGTCCAGCCGTTTTCGTTCCTCCTATTCCAGATGTCGATCCGGGCACCCTTCGATGCGAGGAATTTCACGGCGAGCGGAAGATTCTTGTAGGCCGCACCGTGCATCGCGGTTTCCCCGCGCTCGTCCACGGCGTTGATGTCGATGCCAAGATCGAGCGCGAGCTGCAGGGCCTCGAGCACCTGTTCTTCCGTTCCCGCATCTTCCCCAGGTGAACGCGTCCCCAGCCCAGCGGCCGCCATCAGCGCCGTGCTGCCCTCGCTGTTTTTCGCCAATGGATCGGCGCCCAGTTCAACAAACGTCTTCATCAGCTCCGCGTCGGCGGTCACCGCCGCCAGCAGGAACGGGGTCGCGCCCAGCTCGTTCCAACGCGTGTTGGTGAGATTCGCGCGACGCGTCATCCGGGCGTCGATCTTTCCGCCTTTCGCCACGACCTTTCTCGCGAATTCGAGGCTGGTCATGCGGCCCGATCCTTCCGGGCCCGGGTCGTTGTCGCCGATGCCGGGCTCGCGCACATAGACCACCATGTGCAGCACCGTATAGCCGAGCAGGGCGGAGTGTCGGATCGGCGCCGGCGTCCAGCAGCTCCGAGGCGAGCTCGAAGTGCGCGTTGGCCACCGCGAGATGCAGCGCCGTCGTGCCGTTGCGAATCGGCCGCTCTCCCTCGGGCAGCTTCGGAGAGACCGCAGCCTTTACCACTTCGTTTACGTCCGCGCCTGCCGCGAGCAGCGCCTTGCTGGCATCGATGTGTCCCTGACGCACGGCAAAGAGCAGCGGCGTGTACCCGGAGTCGAGCGGCGTCCGGAAATCGGCCCCGGCCTTGATGAGCTCCTTGATCACCTCGACGTGACCATCTGCGGCCGCCCACATCAGCGCCGTCTGCCCGCGCCGGCTTTCCTTCGCGTGCACGTCAGCGCCCCGAGCGACGAGCGTGCGGACAGCCGCCGCCTTGCCGGTACGCGCGGCGGTCATCAACATGGTTTCTCCGCCGGGGAGCGACGCGTTCGCATCGCCGCCGGCATCGAGCAAGCGCTCGACCATGGCGGCGTTGCCGTTCATGCATGCGAGCGAAAGAGGCGTCACTCCATAGCGGTTCGCCGTCTTCACGCCGGCGCCGGCCGCGATCAGCCGACTCGCCACCTCGAGATCGTCGTGATAGGCAGCCCAGTGCAGCGCGGTCGTCCCATCTGCCTGAGGGACGTTGACGTCCGCGCGCTTGTCGATCAGCTGGCGAATGGTGCTGCGATCCATCCGCTGCACCGCGCTCGCCAACGGCGCATCCGCCTTCGCGCCCGGCGCTGCGGCGGACACGTCAGCCGCCCCGGTCAGCGAGGTAACAGCAAACGCGAGAACGATCAGCAAAGTCCGCGTCATCGTATTCCTCATCCGGCAAGATCGACCGGTGTGATTAGCGTGTCGATTTTCCCCGTGCTGTCGGCGAACTTATCGAGCCGCACGCCGACGCTGTCGAGCATCGTGAGGTGCAGATTCGCGAGCGGCATCGGCTCCGCATACTTGATGTGACGGCCACCGCGCGCTTTGCCGGCGCTGCCCCCCGCCACGACGATCGGCAGGTTCAGGTGGTCGTGGATGTTCGGGTTGCCCATCCCGCTGCCGTAGAGAATCAGCGAATGATCCAGCAGCGTGCCGTCGCCGTCCGCGACCGCTGCCAACTGCTCGAGGTAGTACGCGAACAGGCTTACGTGGAACTGGTTGATCTTCGCGACTTTCGCGAGTTTCTCCGGGTCCCCGCCGTTGTGAGTCAGCGGATGGTGCGGATCGTCGACGCCGATCTCCGTGTAGCTGCGGTTGCTCGTCTCTCGCGCGAGCTGGAAGGTGATCACTCTCGTGATGTCTCCCTGCAGCGCCAGCACCTGGAGATCGAACATCAATTTCGCGTGATCGGCGTACTCGCGCGGGCACGCCGACCGGCCGCTCGAGGTCCGGCAGTGGATTGTCCAGCGTCTGCGCTTCGGCTTTCTGAATGCGGCGCTCGACTTCGCGGACGGTCTCGAGATAGTGGCTCACCTTCGTTCGATCCGCGGCGCCGAGCTGTTTCTGCAGGCGCGCGATGTCCTCGCGCACCCAGTCGAGCAGGCTTGCGCGCCTGGTCAGCGCGGCACGCCGCTCGGCAGAGCTGCCTCCTTCGCCGAACAGACGCTCGAACACGACTCGCGGATGGGCTTCGGACGGCAACGGAGTCGTCGGCGACGACCACGACAGGTTGTTCTGGTAGACGCAGGCGTAGCCGTTGTCGCACTGCCCGACCACTTCCATCAGATCCATCGCGAGCTCCAGCGACGGCAGCTGGGTTTCCTGGCCCATCTGTTTCGCGGCGATTTGATCGACGGTGGTGCCCAGGTAGTAGTCGCTGCTCTCCGTCCACTTCGCCTTCGCCGCGCTGAGGAACGCGGCATTCGACGTGGCGTGCGTGCCGGGATACGCGTTCTTCAGCTCCATGTTGCTGAGAACCGTCACGTGCTTCTTCATCGACTCGAGCGGGCTCAGCGTGGTCGACAAGCTCCGTCGAGCGCCCCGCTCTCGCCGGGAGGCGTCCAGCTCGTGATGTGCGAGCCCATCGGGACATACACGAAACCGAGGCGTCGCACCGGGCTCGCGGGGGTCAGCGATTGCGCCGTGAGCGACGGAATCATGGCGTCGAGCAGCGGCAGGGCGACCGTGGCGCCCATGCCACGCAGAAATGTCCGCCGCGCCAGCGCTTTCCTGGTGATGATCATGATGCTTTCCTCATCCGAAACGGCATGCTGTTGACGATGCCCATGACGATCGACGAGAAGCGATAGTCATCGCCGCCCGCCTCGCGAACGATCTTGCGGATAGCGGGCGCGTCGAAGTGCTCCACGCCGCGGCCGGTTGCGAACGTCAGAAGCTTTTCTGACAACGTCGTCACGAAAAACTCCGGATGCGCAAGTATGGCCTTCTGCAAATCGGCCACTCCTCGAAATTCGGTGCCGTCGAAAAACGCCCCCGAGGCGTCGATCGGGGCACCGGAGTCCACGGTCCGCCAACGGCCGACCGCATCGTAATTTTCAAGCGCGAAACCTACCGGATCCATCAGCCGATGGCATCCCGCGCACGACGGGTTCGCGCGATGCTCCGACAGCCGCTCGCGCATCGTCGCTGTCTTCTTCGCCATCTTTACGTTCTCGAGCGCGGGCACGTCGGCCGGCGGCGGGGGGGCGGCACGCCGAGCACGTTGTCGAGAATCCACTTGCCGCGGATGACCGGCGATGTGCGCGTCGGATAGGACGTGACCAGCAGGATGCTGCCGTGGCGAAGCAGTCCGCCCCGCCTTCGCCCGCCCGCCTCCCCGCTTGGCGCATCGTCGCGGTTCGGCGAGGCAGGCTCAGCATCTTCGAATGTAATCCTGCGGAACCGGCTGCCGTAGACGTTGGGGATGCCGTAGTGCTTCGCCAGCCGTTCGTTGACGAACGTGTAGTCGGCGCGCAGCAGGTCGAGCACGCTGCGGTTCTCGCGGATGACACTGTCGACGAGCATCTCCGTCTCCTGCCGGAAGGCCTGCCGCAGGTTGTCGTCGAAATCCGGGAAGAGCCGCATGTCGGGCGTCATCGAGTCGAGGTTGCGCAGGTGCAGCCACTGCGACGCGAAGTTGGTGATGAGGTTGCGCGACCGCGCGTCGGCGAGCATGCGCGTCACCTGCCGCTCGAGGACAGCCGGCTTGTCGAGATCGCCGCGCGCGGCGACGTCAATCAGTTCATCGTCCGGAATGCTGCTCCACAAGAAGAACGACAGCCTCGACGCAAGTTCCAGATCGCTGATGCGATAGACGCTTCCTTCGCCGGGCTTGCCCGCCGTAGCTTTAGCGGAGGCGGGATCGCGTTCGATGCGGAACAAAAACTCTGGGCTCGCGAGCACTGCCGACAATCCCATCTCGATGCCGGCGTCAAATCCGTCCTCGGCCTTCGCCGACGCGTACAGCTCGAGCGGCGTCTTCAAATCAGCATCGGTGACGGGCCGGCGATAGGCGCGCCGCATCAGCGTCGACAGTATCCGTTTGGCGCAATTGTCTTCTTCCTGCGCACGGGCGGGACGGCACGTGAACACGCGGCCGCGGCTGGGAGTGTCGGCCGCTCCAGCGGCATTGTACGGACCGACGATCGAGACTTCGTAGACCGCCGGCTGAAGTCGAGGATGCCGATAGTAATTGAAGTGCGCTTCGTACGGCTGACGCGCCGTCTCGAGCAGCAGCGACGGCTTCTTCGGGAAACGTGACGCCGAGCACATGCGGTCCGGCCGTGACCGGCACCCGAATCTTCATATGGCTGTCGAGATTCGCATGCGACGCCGACTCTGCGGATGACTGCCCGGTCCTGGGCGGCACCGGCGCCACCGTGAAGAGGCGCACCCGCTCACCATCGAGCAGCAGCTCAACATCGTGCGGTTCGAGAAGCCCTTCGATGTGCTCGTTGCGATCGCGCGCGAGCCGAATCGTGATCTCGTACTCGCCGTTCGCCGGGAACTCGTGCGACACCAGCGCGCCGCCGCGGGTGCCGATCGGCAGGCCGTCGACGTGCGACTCCTGCGTCAGATCGGGTCGTAGGCGGACGGTCGAACCTCCGGGTGACAGACTCGGGCGGCCGACGACGAGCTGGCTGATCTTCTCTGCGGCCGATACATAACTCTCGAGCAGCGTCGGCGAGAGGTTGCCGACCGTGACATTGTCAAACCCGTAGCTCGCCGAGTCGCTGGGCAGGAGCGACGCGGCGTCGATCTCGACCGCGAGCAGGTCGCGGATCGCGTTGCGATATTCGGTGCGATTGAGGCGCCGGAACGTATCGGTCCGGCCGGGATTCGGAGCGGACACGGCGAGGCGGTCGAGCGACGTTTCGAGCGCGTGCAGCGCAGACGTACGGGCGGCCTCGTTGGGGAGGCGCGAGCCCGGCGGCGGCATCTGCCGTGAGCGAAGCTTCCGCACGACTTTCTCCCACGACTCGGAATGCTCGCGCAGGTCTGTCGTATTGATGGTGTCGAGCTCGAGGCCGCCCGCCTTCGATTTGCCGTTATGACAGGACAGGCAATAGGTGTTGACCAAGGCGCGGTAGGGCGCCTCCGCTGATGGCGGCACCGGCCCGCGTTCCTGCTGGGCAATGGGCGACCCTGTTGAGGCGACGGCCAGCGCAGCCGCGGCAATCCCGCGAAACATCCAGCGTTTTCCCAGGCTCGGCATGCGGAAGGGTCAATTATACGGCCGGCCCCTCTCACTGGTTGATGTATCGCTCCGTTCCTGCTCGAAAAGATTCAGGGGCACCGCGCCGGGTCACGCGGTCACCATATGGATGTATGGTGTTCATGCTGGTATGATGCAACCCATGAGCGGATCGCGAAAAGTGACGGTCGAGCTGCCCGACGACCTTCTGCGGCGCGCGCAGAAGTCGACCGGCGACGGCATCACATCGACGATTCGTCGCGGCCTCGAGCTCGTCGCCGCCGGCGAGGCGTATCGCGGTCTGCGACGCTTGAAGGGCAAGGTGTCCCTCTCCATCGACCTCGACACGCTCCGCAACGATCAGAAATGATCGCCGCGGATTCCAGCTCTCTCGTCGCGTACCTGTCAGGTGCGGCGGGACACGACGTCGATGCCATCGACCGCGCCCTTGGCGATCAGCAGTTGTGCCTGCCGCCGGTTGTCCTGACCGAACTCCTCAGCGATCCGAAACTACCGCCACAGCTGGCGTCCGTACTGAGGCGAATCCCCCTGCTGGAACCGACCATTGGCTTCTGGGAGCGTGCGGGCCGGCTGCGGGCCACAATCATCCGGCACAAGCGGCGCGCACGGCTTGCCGATACGCTGATTGCCCAGAGTTGTCTCGACAACGATCTCGTGCTGATTACGCGCGACCTCGACTTCCGCACGTTCGCCGAGATTGCGGACCTGAAGATTCTCGCCGCGGAGTGAATAGCCGCGGCCCTCGCGACAATATGGGGAATTGCGCGACGCTACCAGGTGCGCTTCGCGCGTCAACGGTTATAGTGTGGGCGGAGGCTCCACATGATGCGGCGCACGCTTCTGCTCTCAATTCCTGCGATGCTGCTCGCTGCGGCTGTCCTGGCCCAGCAAGGCCCTCCAGGCCGCGGCGGTCGGGGCAGCGCGAGCCCTTCTGGAGACGGGTGCCCTCCGGGCACGACGCTCGTACGTGTCGGGGCATGCCAGGCGCCTGATTTCGCGCCGCCGTCGATCGTCGATTACCGCCCTGTGTCGTCGCTCGTCGTCGACGAGCACCCGGTTCCCCGGGCGAAGTTCCCCGTCGTCGACATCCACAGCCACACGGGCCCGACGCCCGCGACGATCGCGACGCTCGTCGCACGCATGGACGCGCTGAACATCCGCGTGCTCAACAATCTGAGCGGAGGATCCGGCGACGCGCTGGCGCAGCGCGTGAATTACATAAAGAGCACGTCACATGCGAATCGATTCACGGTGTTTGCCAACGGGCTGAACCAGTTTCGCGACGTCGCTCCCGGATACGGCCGCAAGGCTGCCGCACAGCTCGAATCGGATGTGAAGAACGGCGCCGTCGGCTTCAAGATTTTCAAAGAGACCGGCATGGATACGAAGAAAGCCGACGGCACCCGGCTGGCGATCAACGATCCGGAGCTGGCGCCGATCTGGGAGACCGCAGCGCGGCTGAACATCCCGGTGATCATCCACACAGCTGAACCCTCGGAGTTCTTCAAGCCGCTCGACATGAAGAACGAGCGCTGGCTCGAGCTCTCGTTGTTCGCCAACCGGCGGAGGTACCTCGTGCCCGTCTCGTTCGAGACGCTCGCCGCGGAACGGGACGACCTGTTCGGGAAGCATCCGAAGACCCGCTTCATCTCGGCGCATTTCGGCTGGCACGCGAACGATCTTCGCCGGGCGGCGACGCTGCTCGACAGCCACCCGAACGTGGTGCTCGAGTTGGCCGCAATCCTGTACGACCTGGGACGGCAACCGCGCGCGGCGCACGACTTTTTCGTGAAGTATCAGGATCGGATTCTGTTCGGGAAAGACACCTACGCGCCCACGGAATTCCCCTATTACTGGCGCGTGCTGGAGACCAGGGACGAGTACTTCGACTACTACCGCGACTACCACGCCTTCTGGAAGCTCTATGGGATTGACCTGCCCGATGCGGTGCTGCGGAAGGTGTACTACCAGAACGCACGTCGTGTCACGCCGGGCCTGCCTCCCATCAGCGAATAGGAACGCCGAGGTTCTGCATGATGAACGCATAGACGTCGGCAGTCGTCTCAATCAGCTTCTCGGTGCTGCTCGCGCCATGGCCCGATTTCGTCTCTATCCGAATGAGCGCAGGATTCTCGCGGCTGGCCGTCGTCTGCAGCGTCGCTGCGTACTTGAACGAGTGCGCGGGCACGACGCGATCGTCATGGTCAGCCGTGGTGATCAGTGTGGCCGGGTACTTCACCCCGGCGCGGATGTTGTGGAGCGGTGAATACGCGTGGAGCGCCCTGAATTCCCCGGGGTTCTCGCTCGATCCGTAGTCGGCGACCCAGTTCCACCCGATCGTGAACTTGTGGAACCGCAGCATATCCATGACACCCACCTGTGGGACCGCCGCGCGGAACAGCTCGGGCCGCTGATTCATGACCGCGCCGACCAGTAGGCCCCCGTTCGAGCCGCCCGTCATCGCCAGTTTTGCCGGCGTGGTGTATTTGTTGGCGATCAGCCACTCCGCCGCGGCGATGAAGTCGTCGAACACGTTCTGCTTTTTCGTTTTCGTCCCCGCATCGTGCCACGTCTCGCCGTACTCGCTGCCGCCTCGCGTGTTCACGCTCGCATACACGAACCCCCGCTCGAGCAGGCCCAGCCGCAGCGCGTTGAAGCTGGGCACCGTCGAAATGTTGAACCCGCCGTAGGCGTACATCAGTGTGGGATTCGTGCCGTCGAGGGTCACGCCTTTGCGATGAACGAGGAACATCGGCACGCGCGTGCCGTCCTTGCTGTTGAAAAATACCTGCCGGGTCTCATAGTTCGAGGCATCGAAGCCGGGGACCTCAGAGACGAGGAAACCCGTGCTCCTCTTCGCGGCGATGTCGTAACGATAGATAGACGAGGGCACGGTAAACGACGTGAACGTGTAGAAAATCGAACGCGCGTCGCGCTCGCCGCCGAAGACCGTCGCGGTACCGAGCCCCGGCAGCGTCACTTCGTGTTCGAGCGCGCCGTCCAGCGCGAATACGTTGACGCGCGATGTCACATCCTTTGTGTACGTCGCGAATAACTTTCCGCCCGCGGTTGTAACGGCCTCGAGCGGGTCTGCCCCTTGCGCGACCACGGTTTTCCAGTTGCCTTCTGCGGGCTCGGCCGGATCCACTCGCAGGACGCGCCCGTTGGGCGCATCCTTGTCGGTGTACATGAGTAGCTCCCCGCCGACATTGTCGAGCACGTAAAACGAATCATCGGTAATCGCTGGAACGAGCGGCACGAAATTCCGAGCCGATTTCGAGAGGTCACGAACGAACAGCGCGGTGCCCTGCTTGCCCGTGCCGCGGTCGGACACAGAGAGGATCTCGAACCGCTCGTCTTCGGTCGTGTCGAGTAGATGAAATCTCTGTGGGTTCTTCAGATCCTCGAATATCAGCTCGTCGGCGCTCTGCGCGCTCCCCAGGCGATGGTAGAAAACCTGATGGTTGTCGTTGGACGAAGAGAGCTCTTTGCCTGGCGGCGGCGCGGGATAACGGCTGTAGTAGAAACCATTGCCGCGCCATGCGACATTGGAGACCTTTGCCCACTCGATTTTGTCGGCCAGGGGCTTTCGTGTTGCGAGATCGAGGACCTTGTATTCAAGCCAGTCGGAGCCGCTCTTCGAGATGCCGTAGACGGCATGCCGGGCATCGCGCGACGGGGTGAAAGTCATCAAACGAATCGTGCCATCGCTCGACCAGGTGTTGGGATCGAGCAGCACCTCGGGCTTGCCTTGAAGTCCCTTCTGAACAAACAGGACGTTCTGGTTCTGCAATCCGTCGTTCTTGTAAAAGAACACCAGATCGCGCTTCGTGGACGGCCGCGCGTATCGTGCGTAGTCATACAGGCGCTGAAGCCTGGTTTTCAGCTGCGCTCGAAACGGAATCCGCTCGAGGTAGGAGAAGGTCACGCGGTTCTGCGACTCAACCCACTTCGCCGTCTCCGCGGACATGTCATCTTCAAGCCATCTGTAGGGATCGCGCACGGTCGTGCCGTGATAGATGTCGACGTGATCGACCATTCGCGTCGCCGGATACTCGAGGCCGGACTGCGCGCCGACCGAGACAGAGATAAGCGCAGCAACAATGAGGGCATTCCGATGTCGATTCACATGGTCTCCTCGAGGCATAATCTGCCTGGTGACCGCCGAGCGTCAACCCCGACCCACCGTGCCCCGGTATTCCTCTGCAGCCGAGGCCGATCGTCACGATCTCGAATACTGTTGCGCGCGTTCATCGCCGCTGACGCGACCGGTCGTCCGAAGGACATCGGCGACATCGAAGGAATGGAGTGGCGAGATCGAGGACCTGAAAATCGTCGTCCCTAATCCCTGACCGAATCCCTGGAATTCGGACGGGCGCACGAGAAATTCTCAGCCTCGTCGATGCTGCCCGAGCCTTTGTATTTCGCGACCTCAGGATACGGACACAGAGGTCTCGTTCGAAGGGTCTTATTGTCGACGACCCTTGCGGCCTTGATGCTGGTGGGCGCGGTGCCGTTCTCCACCCAGTCAACCAATGGCGTGAACGCATCGAACGTGCTCGTGCCGACACCGCCGGCGCAATGGAACATCCCCGGCACCATGTAGAGCTTGAAGAAATCGTTGGTGGCGGGACCCTGCAGTTGCCGAACCTGCTCATAGTATCCAAGCCCCATGAGTGGATTCAGCGCGGGGTCGGCCCACCCGAAATACATCACGATCTTCCCGCCGCGCGCCTTGAACCGGGACAAATCCGGATCGGTCGCATCGAGAGCGCGGCTTGTCGATTGAATCCGGTCGGGATCGCGCTCAAAGTCGAACTTGGTCCAGTCGTAGTTCGAATCGGCCTTCCCGAACGCCATGTACCTCATGAAAGTGTCGGCAAACAGCAGCGATGTGCTGGTTCCGGTAAGGGGCACTATCCACGGATGCCACCCGCTAATCATCCCATCCGCAACAGGCCGTTCGATCTCCGCGCCGACAGGTAATCCGGGAAAGACCTCCGCAGATCCACGTTTCACGGCGGAATAGACCTGGCGGAGCGCCGTTGTCTGTGCTGTCGTAAAACATGCCGGTCCATCAGAATCGCCGGCGCATTTCGGAAGATCCGCGGCGGGGTCGAACGCACAATTGCGCGGGTCCTCGATGATTCCGTCCGCAAGGCCATCGACGCGATCGCACTTTTCATACACCTTCGACGCAATAATTTTCACTTTGGCGGGTGCGATGGGCGCCGCGGCGAGCGCCCGTGCCTGCCAGAGGCCGGAGATCATCGTGCCGGAAAAGTTCAGCACCGGGGCACCCACGAGGATGCCGTCGAAATCAGCGGGAAACCGCTGCGCCGACATCAATCCCTGGCGCCCGCCTGTGGAGCACCCGTCAAAGTACGATCGGCGGGGCGCCTGCTCGTAGTAAGACTGTGCGATCCTTTTGGCAGTCGTCGCTGTGACGTGGACGGCACGGCTCGAATAATCGACGAATTTCTGATAGCTGACGGCGAACGTGGCCAATGGCTCGGTCGCCGCATCGTGGCCAGTATTCGTCGCGACGACGGCAAATCCTTCGGCGAGGGCCAGGTCGCGACGCGCGAGGCGCTGCGGCGCGTCGAATGCCTCCCCTGCATATCCGCCGTTGCCGAACATGTAGAGGCGTCCATTCCAGTCAGCCGGCAGGTTCAACTCGAAACGGATCTCAGGCAGTATCAGACCCGCGATTCTGCAATGTTCCGGTATTCGCTGAAGAGCGGGCACAACGACCGCCGTGACAATAGAAAATTCGTAACCGGACAGGGCTGCGATGTCCTTGCAAGGAAGTCTCGGCTCGACATGCATCCGATCGGCAAGCGCGGCGCCGCGCCAGTCTCGAAATTGCGATCCGTTTTGCGCCGCTGCAACCGCTGAGAAGATGACGATTACCGCCGCGAGCGCAATCCCTCGCATGCCAAACCTCCACTAATCCGTAATCCCAATCCCGCTCTATTGCCCCTGCGACGACGGGGGCACCATGCCCTTGACGCGGAAGTAGGTCACCAGGTTGCCGTAGTGCTCCTGGAGATGACCCGTGTTCAACATCAACGGAAGGGCGCGCGCGCCTTTGCCCATTCCAAACGGCAGGTCAATCGTCTCGCCCGCCCGCTTGTCGTCGAGGGCGGCATATGCCGCGTCGCAATAAGCGATCGAATCGTTGAGCACCTTGATGATCTGCGCGCGCGTCGTCGCCGTCTTCTCGAACGCGGCTTCGGCATGAGGGGACTTCTCGCCTTTCGCCGCCGAGCAGAACACGTAGTTCGCGCCCGCGACGTGCGCGAGAATCTGGCCGAACGTCCGCACGGTATCGACGGGGCGGAAGCCGTAATCAGCTTCGGGCATCTGCTCGGCCGATCGTGTCAGGTTCCGCTTCCCTCCCTCCCACGCGGTTCGAATGCCGCCAGAAATCGGATTCGCGCCCGCGGGTGCTTGAGCGAATGCTGAGACGCTGAAGAACGCGCTCGCGCACAGGACGGCTAGACTGGCTGTGAATATCCTTTCCACTCGACTCCTCCGTTTCGTAACCATCACTTTTCAGGCGCCTTCGCAGGCTGGCCGTAGTACGGATACCGATCCCAACGATCGTCGTCTGTTGTCGCGCGAGGATCGCCCGTCGTCTTCATCCACTCGTCGAGCGTCCGGCGCAGGCGCGCCTTGGCGGCGTTTCGCCTGGGATCGGCGGCCACATTCGTCAACTGGCCGGGATCACGATGGCGCGGCCGCGAAGGCGCGTGCAAACAGCGCACCCTCACGGACAACGCGATCGAATGCTTGAGGCCATCGAGCCGCGCCGTCTCGCGGGAACGTCCTTGTTGATGAAGACGTTCTCCGGCTTGAGGTCGCGATGAACGATTCCTTTTTCATGGGCCGCCGACAGCGCCTGCGCAATTTGAATACCGAAATCCGTCGCCTTGCGGACCGGCAGCGGGCCGGCGGTCAGCCGCTCGCGCAGCGTCTCCCCTTCCAGCAGTTCAGAAACGATAAACGGTGCCGACTCATGCGCCCCGATGTCGTAGACCGCGAGAATATTCGGATGATTCAGCGCGGCCGCTGCGCGCGCCTCCTGCTCGAAGCGCTGCAGACGGTCGGCATCCGTTCCGAATCCGGCGGGCAGCACCTTGATCGCGACGTCGCGTCCCAGCCGTGTATCTTTCGCGCGATACACTTCGCCCATGCCGCCGGCGCCGATGAGGGCCACGACTTCGTACGGACCAAGGCGAGCGCCGGGCGCCAGGGACATGTTCGGGATTGTGGGCGCATTATATCTAGGCGCCCGTGAGTGAGGAAAATCAGCGACCGCCAGCTGTATTGCGGTATGGTAGTATTGTCGTATGGCAAAATTGACGTTTTCCCTCGATGACTCGACCGTGCAATTGCTGAAGGATACGGCGGAGCGCAGCCGGAAGCCTCAGAGTCTCATCGTGCGTGAAGCGATCGCGCACTACGCCAGCCGCGAGGACATACTGCCGGCGGCCGAGCGGGAGCGGCTGCTCGGCGTGCTTCGCCGAATGAAGACCCGCCCTCCCACACGGCCCTCGTCGGAGGTCGATCGCGAGCTGCGCGAAATTCGACAAGCGCGCCGGACCGGATGGAGCCGGCAGGGAAGATGACGATCCACCTCGACACGTCAGTGCTGGTCGACGCACTCACCGGCACGCGACGATCGTTTGCGGCGCTCGAGCGGGCCGTCGCGGCAGGCCACGTGATCGGGATCTCGAGCCTGGCACTCTATGAGTGGGTGCGCGGTCCGCGGACGGCCGAGGAATTGGCGGATCAGGAATCACTCCTGCCGGCAGTGGAGGCGCGAGCATTCGGGCCGGCGGAAGCTGCGCGCGCGGCCGATGTCTACCGGAGCGCGAAGCGTGCGCGAGGGCGCGACATGGACATTGCCATTGCCGCATGCGCCATCGAGCAGCGCGGGCGGCTGTGGACCCTGAACCCAGGGGACTTCCGCGATCTGCCGGGACTCGATTTATACGAGCCCTAATTCGCGAACACCGTGCGCGCTTCCGCGCTCTCTTTGTATCCGTAGCGAATGGCTTTCGCGCGAAGCGTCATCGGCGCCTCCACGCGAATCGGCCCGGTGTAGAGCCGCCATTTCGCCGCCGGCCCTTCGTCGGTGGTGTAGCCGATCGACGCGCCCTGCGTCGGCACGTAGATGACCACTTCCATCGGCGCGTTGATCGATATGGACGCACGCCGCGACGGCGCATCGAGCTCGCGACGCGGAACGATGTAGGGCTGCGCCGTTTCAGGTTGCACGCCGCCGGGCCACATCCGCTGAATCATCTCGGGCTCGTTGACGAGCCCCTGATCGTTGATGCGCGTCATCCAGTCGGTCACCGCTTTGCGCATGCGCTCGAGCGTCAGGCCGATGCGCCATCTCGGCAGCCAGGTTGCGGATCTGGTGCGGATCGGCAGCCGTGTCGTACAGCTCCTCGGCCGGCCGGCTGGTTCGCATCCACAGCGCCGCCGCGCCGGTCAGCGCTCGTTCAGCCTGCAGCCTGAGCCACTCCTGCATGATGGCGCTCTGATTGCGGTAGATGATGTGGCCCGCGTACGGCAGCTCGGGCGCGAAGTTGCGGATGTAGAGGAAGCGCTCATCGCGCGCCGAGCGCATCATGTCGTATTCGATGTCCATCCGATCGCGCGCGCCGAACACGAACCCGGGCGCCGGCGCCGCTTTCGGTCCGACGAGCACGCGCCCCTGAAGATGCGCGGGAATCTCGACGCCCGCCATCGCAAGAACGGTCGGCGCGAGATCGATCATGCTGACGAGCTGATCGCTGACGCTGGCAGCAATGGCCGGACTCATCTCGGGGCCATCGGATCATCAGCGGGACGCGCAGGCCCGAGTCGTAGAGCGATCGCTTCGAGCGCGGCACGCCGTCGCCGTGATCGCTCCAGTAGAAGACGATGGTGTTGTCGGCGAGGCCGTCCGCCTCGAGCTGCCGCAGAATCTCGCCGACCTGGCCGTCCATGTCGGCGATGTTGTCGTACATGCGCGCGAGCTCCTCGCGCACGAGCGGCGTGTCGGGATAGTACGGCGGAACGATGATGCTCGCGGCATTCGGTGACGAGCGGCTTTCCTTTGCGCGCGGGGCTCGTCGGAAAAATCTGGCTCTCGTGCGTCACCTCGAGGTTGAAGACCGAAAAGAACGGCTGGCTGCTGTCCGATGCGATTGCGCCAGTGCGCGCCGGGGCCGAGATCGTCCCAGATCGTGAACGGGACGCCGAACTGGTAGTCGGTCTTCGCGCGATTGCTCGTGTAGTAACCGGCCGCGCGCAGATACTCCGGAAATGCTTTCACGTAGAACGGCGGCACCGCGAGGTACGGTCCCGGCAGCTCGGGCACGCGATCTTCGGTCGTGCGCATGTGCTGCGCGCCGATCGCCGTCTGATACATGCCTGTGATGATCGCCGCGCGGCTCGGAGCGCACACAGGCGCCGTCGTGAACGCGTGCGTGTAGCGGATCGATTCGCGCGCGAGCCGATCGAGCACGGGCGTTCGCGCCAGCGCATCGCCATAGGCGCCGATGTGCGGGCTCATGTCTTCGTTCGAGATCCAGACGATGTTCGGCCTGGAAGGCGCAGGGACAGCCGGCTGCTGAGCGGCAGCCGGGACCGCCATATACAACAACACCAGCCCGCACGCTATTCGTGACGTTGGCATCAGTTGCCGCGCATGCGGCGCAGCAGCCGCTGCATCTCGGCAACAGTGTTGCGGTGTTTCGGATCGGCCGCGAGGTTTCGCAGCTCGTCCGGATCGTCAGTTTCGTTGTACAGCTCGACGCCCTGCGTCCCTTCGTCCCACTCCGTGTACCGCCACTTTTCAGTGCGAACGCTGTAGCCCATGAACGTCGCATTTGCAGGCACACCCACCACCGTTGGATTCTGCGTGGCGTTCACGAAGCGCCGAACCTGTGTGAGCGCGGCGTGCGGCCACTCGGCCGCCGTGTTCCTCAACAGCGGCGTCAGCGAGCGCCCGTGAAGTCCCGCCGGCGGGGACACCCGCGCCAGTTCGGCGAGCGTGGGATAGATGTCGAGGAACTGCACGATTCGCGAGGTGGAGCGGTTTCTTGCCGTGACGCCGGGGCCCGCGACAATCAGCGGCGCGCGGGCGGAGCGCTCGAACAAGCGTCTGCTTCATCCATTGCCCTCGCTCGCCCAGATGGTAACCGTGGTCGCTGAGAAAGATCACGATCGTGTTGTCGGCCAGCCCGAGTCGGTCGAGCGCGTCGAGGACGCGCCCGACATTGGCGTCGAGAAACGTGATCGACGCGTAGTACGCCCGCAACGCGTCGCGCTGCCCTTCCTCGCTCACGCCCCAATGAGGCGGGGTCGTAAACCACCGCGCCAGGGGATCGGTCAACGGCGCTCCAGCTGTCGGCGGCATGCGAATAGTCTCGAGCGGATAGAGATCGAAATATTTCTTCGGTGCGATGAACGGGCAATGAGGCCGATAGAACCCCGCGCCGATGAAGAACGGCCGGTCCTTGTTTTTCTCGAGCAGCGCAATGGTCTCGGCCGCCACCTTGCCGTCGGTGTGCGCCTCGTCCGGCGCCGGCGACGCATAGTACGCGAGCGCGCTGCCCAGCTGGCGTGCCGGCGTCAGATTCGTCAGCAGCGGCTCCTCGTCCTTGTCGATCCCGCGCGGATTGACGACCACGTCCCACGATGCGGGATCGTCGAGGCCGCTCGTGCCGATCTGACCGGGATTCCCATAGTGGTAAATCTTGCCGACGCGCGCCGTGACGTACCCGTTGCGCTTGAACATCTGCGGCAGCGTCAGGACATCAGGCAGCACCTTCCGGAAATCGGTCACGAGATCGTGGACCCGCGTTGTATCCGGACGCAGACCGGTCATCAACGAGGCGCGGCTTGGGCTGCACAACGGAAACTGGGTGTAGGCGCGATCGAATCGCACGCCGCGCGACGCCAGCCGATCGATGTTGGGCGTCTTGACGATCGGATGGCCGTACGTCCCCATGTCGTTATTGAGGTCGTCGGCCATGATGACCAGGACGTTAGGGGCGCGCGTCGCCTGTTGTGCCTGAGCGGGATGCGCCGCGGTTATCAGCGCCGACGCCATCACGCACCAACCGAAAGCCGAGATTCGATGCTCCACTCGTCACCTCCGCTTTTCCGCGACTGCCAACCAGGTACCGCGCACAGTATTGATCCGTGCAGAGATAAGAGCCACCCTTCAGAACGCGCTTCGCCGCGGATGGCTCCTGCGGATCGAAGCTTGTCGCCGGACCCTGAGGGTTGCGCGCGACGGGCCCCGCAGCCGCCAGCGCAGCGAAGTAATCGGGCCGGTACCAGTCGGCGGACCACTGCCACACATTCCCGCCCATGTCGTGCAGTCCGAACGCGTTTGGCGGAAACGCCGTGACGGGCGAGGTTCCCGTAAACCCGTCCTCGCCGCGGTCTTTCGCCGGAAACGTGCCCTGCCAGATGTTGGCCGGCGCCGTGTTGCCTGGCGTGAGGTCGTTGCCCCACGGATAGAGATTCCGATCGAGGCCGCCGCGCGCAGCGAACTCGAACTCCGCCTCGGTCGGCACTCGCTTGCCGGCCCACGTTGCGTACGCCAGCACATCTTCGAATGCGACGTGCACGACAGGATGCTCCGCGCGAGTACGAAGCTGGCTGCCGGCGCCCTCCGGATGCCGCCAGCTTGCGCCCGGCGTGTAGCGCCACCACTGCAGAGGATTGTCGAGCGGAACAGGTGTCGAGGTTGGAGAGAACACCGCGGATCCTGGTACGAGCATCTCGCGCGGAACGCCTGGATAATCCTTCGCATTCAGTGGACGCTCCGCGACGGTGACGTAGCCGGTCGCCTTCACGAACCGCTCGAATGCGGCGTTGGTCACGGGCGTGCGATCCATCCAGAATCCGTCGACCTCGACCAGATGCGCGGGCAGGGCGTCGGGCATGCCGCAGCCTTCACATCCCATCCAGAACGTGCCACCGGGAATCCACGCCATGCCAGTTGGTGCGGGAGTGGGCGCAGCAGTGGCGTTGATGCGCGCAGCGTCGGACGCGGTCCCGCCGGGTGCGACTGGTGCGGGCGTTTGATGGCCGGTGTGCGATTCAGGCGGGACGGGAGCCACGCCACCGCAACCTGTGGCCATCGTGAATACGCCGGCCAGTACGGCCGTGCGTAAGAGCGATAACGCGGTCATATATAATGCGATATACTTATGGATATATGGGCAAGCTTCTAATGATCCAGCAAGCCGACGACGAGCGCATCGAACGGCTCAAGCGCCTGCTCGGCATCGACCGCAAGGTCGATGTCGTTCGCGCCGGTATGGACCTGCTCGAGCGCGAAGCCGAGCGGCAGGCGCGCGTCACGCGCTGGCGACAGGCCGCGGCAAAAGCCGCCGCGTCGAGTCGGACGGTCAACGCCGAGCTCCGTCAACACTCCCGACTGAAGCGGTCGTAGCGTGCGTCCCCGACGGTGGCACGTCTACGTCGTCGACCTCGAGGCCCGAGTCGGCACGAAGCCGGGCAAGCAGCGGCCGTGCCTGGCCATTCAACCCGATGAGTTCGCCGAGGGCGGCCTCGACAGCACGGTGGTTCTGCCGCTGACCACCCACCTTACTGAAAACGCGTTTCCGTTGCGCGTACGCATTCGGAAAGGCATCTGCGGCCTGACGCGCGACAGCGACCTGTTGATCGATCAGATTCTGGCCTGGGATAATTCGCTGTTCAGGCGCGATCTTGGTCCCCTGCCCGACGCGCTTCAGACAGACGTGCGTGCGGCGCTGCGCGATTTTCTGGATCTCTAACTCCAAGACTCGCGCAAGTCGCGTATCGCGCGCGCGATACACCTCGCCCATGCCTCCCGCACCGATGGGGGCAATAATTTCGTAAGCGCCGAGACGAGTGCCGGGCGCGAGGGACATCTCAGGGAGTGCGCGGATTATACGATCAAGCCAGGCTTGCGACCCTGCAGAAACTGCTGACGGCATGCCCGAAAGCACCCATTCGCGAGCGATTGATTGAGATGTCGCGCTGGCATCGGGCGTGCGACAAGAGCGACGATGCTACTATTGAGCCGAGCGCAGCGGGCAGTGCTGGTGGACAAGGTGCCGGACGTCGCGAATCTCTCCATCGGCGCTCTGACCTTCGGCCAGTTCCTTGGAGATCGGCCTTTCTCATTCGGGCGGGCGCTATTCGGTGTAGCAATGTGGGTGATCCTTATGGCGTTGAGGATTGTTCTCGCCGGTGAAAGGAATCACACATGATGGAGATCTACATCATGATGGGCGGCATCGTCGCTTTCGTCACGATCATCACCGTGATGGATCTGCTCGCCAGACGGCAACAGCGACGGTTGCGCGAGCAGCGGCGGATGTAAAATCGCGGCTCAATGTTTTCATCCCCGTCGCGCGTGCTGGTCACGCTGCTCATGCTCGCCGCCAGCTCGCCCGCAGCGGCGCAAACCACTCCACCGCCAACCGCTACCCCTCAAACGCCGCCGCCTGAAACAGCGGCTGCGACGATCCCCGCAGCGCCGAGCGGGCCGAGGCGTATTCAGTACGGCGTGAGATTCGGACCATCCTTCACGACGCTGACGAGCGTCGAAGCGTTCGACAACACCGCGGCTCCCGCGGCATTCGAACCGACGCTGAATTTCGGGGGATTTGTAACGATCGCGCTGACGGAATCGCTGTCGTTCCAGCCCGAGGTGCTGTTCGCCTCGAAAGGACAACGGATTCGCGACAAAGACGCGCCGCCGATTACGACGCCGGGTGGCGAGCTGGAGCTTCCGCCCGCAGACAGAGTGGTGCTGGTGCGCTATCTCGAATTTCCGCTTTTACTGCGCATGTCGAAGCGCACTCATGAAAACACCTCGTTGTACGCGATTGGCGGGCTCGCCTTTGCGCTACGTAGAAACGCGGTGATTCGGGAAGTCATCGACTCCGGCAGACACGAAGATATCAGCGAACTGGTGAGCGGAACCGACGTGTCCTACCTCTTCGGCGCCGGCCTGCAGCACAGGCGCTGGCTCGTCGATGCGCGGGTGATACACGGGATGCGTAACATCGCGGCCGATCCGTCGCAGGTGCCCGTCAAGACGAGCGCGTTTTCGGTGTTGATGGGAGCGAGATTTTGAGGGCACGGGCCCGACTTGTTACCTTGGAGGGTTCTTGCTGGGACCAAGAAGCTGCCGAAGGGCGTCCGCGTGGGTCGCGAGGAACAGCCGATCCTTTTCACGTCCCGCCGCGGCTTTCGATTCGACGATGTGCGCCAGACGCGCGACTGGAATCTCCACGCCATCGACAAGGAAGATCCGGCGATCATTCCAGACGGTCTCGAATTCGAAGCCGCCCATCACCAGCGTGAGGTCGACGTCCAGCTCACCTCGCGTGGCACGTGTGAGTGCGCGACGCGCGACAACGGCGTCGGCGATGAGTCGATCATGCGGGACGTCGAGCGGCTCGGCGCCCGACCACAAGGACAGGCCGGCGGCCTCGCATGCGTCCCATGCACGCATCAGATTGTCAGGATCCAAGGGAAGGAACAGATCGCGATCCTGGGTGGTGAAGACGGCTCCGGCGGCAGGTGCGAAATAGTTTGCGCCAGCGACACCGATGAGAACACTTCGAACATCGCGTGTCCCGAGTTCGCGTACCGAGCTGCAGGAATTCGTCGTGCACGAGCTACGGCCACTGAACGCGGCGGTAATGATTGAGAAATTCTGCCTCAGCCCTGTGTCGCGCCGTCTTGTCCGCGCCCGGCTGATTCTGCGGAAGCGCTTCGACCCTCGCAATGTGGTCGAGATACTCCTGGGACAGCGTCACCCGGCCCACCTCACGGGGTGCCTTCGCAAACTCGTCGAGAATCTTCAGCGCACGCTCGTCGGCATCCATGAACCTGATCTTAACGTCAGACTATTCGCCTAATCCCTCGGAGCCTCTTTCAGGACGTCCCGATTCACCACGTCCATCCGATCGAGCTGTCCCGCCTGCGCGAACTGGATGTTTGCCAGCGCCCGTTCAGCCATGCGCCGGTTCGATTCGACGGTATTGCTGCCGACGTGAGGCGTGAGGACCACGTTCGAAAGCGAGCGCAGGTCGCCGCTGCCAGGCGCGGGCACATAGGGCTCGCGCGCAAACACGTCGAGTGCGGCGCCCGCGATGGCGCCGGACGTCAGTGACTCGAAGAGCGCGGCCTCGTCCACCACGGCGCCCCGCGCCGTGTTCACGAGCCACGAATGTTTCTCCATCCGCGCGAGCCGATCGCGATTGATGAATCCGGCGTTCTCCGGCTTTGCCGGCATGTGCAGGCTCACAAAATCCGCGCCGCGCACAGCCTCGGCGAAATCGTTCGTCACGGATAAAAAGTCCTTCAGCGACGCCGGCGCCGGCGCGTTGGGCCGCGTGCACCCCGTCACCTGCATGCCGTAGCCAACGGCGGCGATGCGTGCCACGGCGCGGCCGATGCCGCCGCAACCAATGATCGCGAGGCGCTTGCCGTAAAGGTCCCGGCCCGCCGCCGCCGCCCATGTGCCGTCAGCCATGCCGGCCAGGGCGGGGAGCAGTTGCCGCGCGGCCGCGGCAATGAGGAGCATCGCGTGCTCCGCCACCGACTGATCCAGCACGCCCGGTGTGTTGGTGCACAACAGGTGTCTGGCCGTCGCACGAGCCTTGTCGATGCCGTCGTGGCCGACTCCCATACGCGCGATGACGCCGCCCGAGGGCAATGCGTCGTACAGCGGCCCGGAGTATTGCCGGTTTCCGACGATGACGTAGTGCACCTGCGAGTCCCGGATGGCGCGCGCGAGATCCTCTTCCATGTCGGGTGCGCGCACACACTCCAGGCCTGACGCAGCGGCGTAGGACGCCTCGCCTTTGCGGTATTCCGGGTCTGTCACGAGCACTGTCGCTTTCGCATCCACCATGGGAACCAGAATCTACCATTGACGGCAATCTCCGCACGCCCCTATTCTTCGTGGGCCAATGCCCCAGACACCGGCGGTTGCCGGCGACACGCGCGTCCGCCGGAAGGTACTTGCCGCAACCATGGCGCTGGCCGCGATTACCTACCTCGATCGCGTGGCGATTGGCGTCACTCGCCCCTACATCGCCAGCGATCTGAACCTCACGCCCACCCAGATGGGTTACGTGTTCAGCGCTTTCTATCTCTCGTACGCTCTGTTCGAAATTCCAACCGGCTGGTGGGGCGACAAAGTCGGCACCCGCAAGGTCCTTACGCGCATCGTCTGCTGGTGGTCGGCGTTTACTGTCTTGACCGGGTTCGCCAACAGCTTTACAACCCTGCTGGCGATCCGCTTTCTGTTCGGCGCTGGAGAAGCGGGCGCGTGGCCCAACGTCGCGCGCACGTTCTCGCGCTGGTTCCCGCGCCGCGATCGCGGCACGGTGCAAGGCACCTTCTTCATGGGGGCGCACCTCGCCGGCGGCCTGACACCGGCGCTGGCCACCGCCCTGCTCATGTACATGAACTGGCGAATGCTGTTCGTGGTGTTCGGATCAATCGGTTTTGTCTGGGCCTTCGCGTGGTATCGATGGTTCCGCGATACCCCGGCCGAGCATCCGGACGTGAGCCCGGCTGAACGCGCCTTTATCGAAGATGGCGTCGTCAAAGACGATCGCCCCCTCGAGAAAACGCAGTGGTCGCGGCTGCTCGCGAACCGCACGGTCGTGTGTCTCTGCCTGATGTACTTCACGCAGACCTTCGGTAACGCGTTTTACGTCACCTGGCTTCCGACGTATCTGGCGTCAACGGGGCTCTCCATGACGACAGCGGCGATCCTCTCGGGGTTGCCGCTGACACTCAGCGTCGTCGCCGATCTGACCGGCGGCATCACCACGGACAGAGCCGCCCGGCGTCTCGGCCTTCGTCTTGGCCGTATCATCGTCGGTGGGGGCGCGCTGACGGCGGCGGGTCTGTTCACGATTGCCGCCGCGTTCACCAGCTCGCCCATCGCCGGCGCGGTGTTGATTGCCCTCGGCGGCGCGTCATCGAACTTCCTGTTGGGCGCCGCCTGGGGCACGTGCATCGATATCGGCGGCCGCAGGGCCGGCGCGTTGAGCGGCGCGATGAACACGTCGGGACAGGTAGGGGCGATCCTCAGTCCGATTCTGATCGCCATGGTCGTGCAGCGATCCGGTATTCCAACGGCTCCGCTGTACCTCACGGGTGCGCTGTTTCTGTTCGGTGCAATCTGTTGGATATGGGTCGATCCCACGAAGCCTGTTTCCGACTAGCCGCTCGCCGATGGACGATGGACGATGGACGATGGGAGGGCAACGATGAGCGATGCGATAGGACGGCGCGAGTTTCTGCAGTCGGTGGCGGTGATCGCCGCGGTGTCGCGCGTGGGCGGACAGACTCCAGCCACGGGCGAGTGGGGCACGCCAGTTCTTGACATCCATCTTCATCCGCGAGCGACGACGGAGGGAAATGTCGCGCACATCGACGGCTCCGGCGTGACCAGAGCGGTACTGCTGACCGGTGCTGCCGCCGAAGACCGCGCAAAGCAGGCAGTCGCCGCACATCGCTCCCGTTTCGTGCGGTTCGCGGCCATCGACGTGACCCAGCCCGATGCGATCGAGTACCTGCGAAACGCAGCGAAGGGCGGCGCGATCGGGTTCGGTGAAATCAAATCGCAGGTCGCGGCAGCAGGCCCCGAGATGCAGCGGCTGTATGCCCTGGGCGCCGAGCTGAACCTGCCGATCACAATCCATTTTCAGGAAGTCAATCAGCCGAACAGCCCGGGACTGTTCAACACCGGGTTGAAACAATTCGACGCCATGCTCAAGAAGTTTCCGAAGACGACGTTCATCGGGCACGCCGACGCGTTCTGGGCAAACGTCAGCGCCGATTATGCCGAGGACACGTCGTATCCGAAGGGGTCCATCAAGCCCGGCGGCGTCACGGACAAGTTTCTCGACGATTACCCGAACCTCTACGCGGACATGTCAGCGAACTCGGGCAACAATTTTCTGAACCGAGATCCGGAATTTGCGGTGGCGTTCCTCGTGCGACACCAGAACAAGCTGATGTTTGGCAGCGACTGCTCGTGCGCCGACGGACGCGGCACGTCCGGCCGCGGCGCCTCGGCGGGCCGCTGCATCGCGCGCGCAACGCTGACCTCGCTGAAGAAGCTTGCGCCGCCGGAGGTGTTCAGAAAGATTGTGTGGGAGAACGGAACACGCTTGCTGAAGATGTGAGGAGAGACTGGAAACGGCCAGCGTGTTGTGCCGTCGCCAGTCTGAACGTTAGCGCCGTCCGCCCGCGCAAGGTCCGTGTCGCCGTCCCCGGGAAGACGGTGTTTGAATTGGTCTGGAATATGGAATCGGTCCTCTATCAAGCCCAGCCCTGCGGAGTCCGGGACATGGAGGTGGCAGCGCCGGCACGGCTGGCAGGTGTACTCGTTCGCCTTCACCTTCTATCGCTACAACGCAACCGGCGTTTTACTCGGATCGCAGAGAGTCAGGGGCGACCTCGACCTCGACAGGGGTGGCGATACCTTCACAACGCGCTCGGTCATCGAGGTTCTCGATCTCAACGACGGTGTGATCGCCGGCGGCTGCGCCACCGCCGTTGGGACGCGATTCGAATAACACAGCAGAGGGCCGGGCACTCTGATCACAATTTCACCTTGACGGTCCTTCGCGACGATGGCATCGTCGTCTCTGGGTCGGGCAGCGGGCATACGCGCAGCATCAGGGGGCCTGTTATGTTCGCGTTCGCCAGAGCTGTCGTGTTGAAGGACAAGCTGCGTAACGAAGGCCTCATCGAGCTGGATGCCGCGCTCGACGAAGTTGGTCGGCGCTGGAAGGAGAATGTTTTGGAAGTAGCGGCCGATCGATTCGAGCGTCGTCTTGCCGTTGAGCTTTCACAGTTTCGGGTCGAGGTGTCGAAGGAATTCGCCGCAGTCAGGGTCGAAATCAGTTCTTCCCGGCTCAGCACGATCCGATGGGTCGCGGGACTGTTGATCGCGCAAGCAGGGGTGATCATCGGCACGGCCTTCGCGATGATGACGTTCCTTGTGAATGCGCTGAAACCGAGCTGATCGCTCTCGCGACGCTGCTCCGGAATCGTACGCTCACGATCCCGCGACGACGATCTTCAGTCGCGTCCCCGGCTTCGGCTGCTCGTCGATCGCGTGGTCGTTCATGATCGCCAGCGTCGTCGCGCTCACGAGCCCGTTGCCGGCGCGCTGCGCGATCGACTGCCACGTGTCCCCTTCGCGCGCCGTGTAGAGATCGAGCAGGTTCGGCTCGACCGCGTTCGGCTTCGTCCTGGCTCATCTGCCGGAACGACTGAATCGCGCGATCGAAGTCGCCCGACGACGCGCGGATACACGTCGGGCGGCGCAATGCCGCCGATGAAGAACGTGCTGCGGCCAAGGACGACGTGCGCGCCGCGCGCCATCACTTTGCCGATGCCCGACGCGTTCCCTTCGTAGGTGCCGACGACCGCCTGCATGCCCGCCGATCGTCGCCGATGTCAGATCCGTCGCCTTGTAGCCCGACTCGCGCATGTGCTGCTGCGCCACCTGATCGAGCGAGCGTCCCGAGCCGCGCCTCGATCGTGCGCAGCACCATGAACACCTTGTTCCCCGGCTCCTGCGCGACGACCTGCTCGTCGCTGTTGGTAATCTCCCACCCTTGCGGGAAACTCGATCGCGAAGCGCAGCGGCGGATGCAGAAACATGTTGCCGCGCACGACGCCGTCTTCCGGGTTGTCGCCAAAGACGATGCCGTCGATGCGCGCGAGATAGCCGTCGCGATCGACTGTCCACGGCCCGCTCTGTGCCGCGGTCCGCACTTTCTTCACCATCTCCGTCACGCGCGCGGCGCGATTTTCGGGCTGCGGATGCGTCGACATCCAGTTCGGCACGCCGTTGCGATCGGTCGTCTCCGCGATCCGCGCGAGCGTCGTCAGGAACTGCGGGCACCTCGTCGGGATCCCACCCGCCGGCCGCCGTGTACTCGGCGCCCAGCGCATCGGCCTGCAGCTCGTCGTCGCGCCCGAACTTGAGGAACAGCACGCCGATGCCGCCTTCGGCGAGATCGCCGAACGGCCGAATCTGCGGCACGAAGATGCTGCCGACGAGCACGCCGAGCGAGGCGCCCATGCCGCGCGTGTACTGCTGCGCCGAATGGCGCGCGGTGACGTGGCCAATCTCGTGCCCGAGCACGCCGACGAGCTGCGCTTCGTTGTCGAGATACGGCAGGATGCCGCGCGTGATGTAGATGAAACCGCCCGGCAGCGCGAACGCGTTGACCGCCGGCGAATCGAGCACCGCGAAGCTCCACGGCAGGTTCGGCCGCTGCGAGCTGCGCGCGAGCCGCATCCCGAGCTCCTGCACGTAGCGCTGCAGCTCGTCGTCCTCGTACAGCCCCATCTCCTGCCGCACCTGCGCGTCGAGCTCGCGCCCGACCGAGATTTCCTGCGCTTCGCTCATGAACGACAGCTCGCGCTTGCCCGTCACCGGATTGGTCGCGCACGCCGTTGTCGTCAATATCGCCGCAACAAGTGCAAGGAGGATTCTCATTTTATTTGAGCACAGCCAGGTTTTCTGCGTTCCACAAGAGGTGCGGCCGCAGCGGCGACGGCGTCGCGTTCAGCACGCGCGGAGCTCGTGGCGATGCGGATGCGGGGAGTGCCGAAGAAGATCGCCGGCATGTGCTGCAGATAGATCTTCTGCGCATCGACGAACGCCTGCAGCCGCTCGATGCGATCGAACGTCCCGGCGTTCTTCAGCATCAGCTGATCGATCTGGCGCTCCCAGTCGGCCGGAGGCGCAGTGCGCGCGACGGATTCCACACGTGCGCGGCGCCCGAGCTCAACCAGAAGTCGAGGTTCATCGCCGGATCGGTGTCGCGCATCTCGATGCGATCGTAGATGGCGTCGTAGTTGCCCTTCTGCCGCCGCGCGGCCGAGCGCATCGGCCGCGAGCGGCGTCGACGTCCACTCTGCACGCCGATCGCCTTTCAACGTGTCGGCAAGAAACTGCGCCGCGCGCGCCGACGACGGCACGTCGCGCCGAATCAGCAGCGTAAACCGCAGCGGCCGGCGGGCCGCATCGTCGAGCAGCCCGTCGCCGTTGCGATCGCGCAGCCCGAGCTCGGCGAGCATCGCGCGCGCGAGCTGCGGGTTGCCCTGGCCGAGCGGAAAATCGGGGTTGAACCACGCGACGTTCGCCGGAGCTCACCGGCCCGGCCATCGGATCGCACGCGCCGTAGAACACCTGCTTGCAGTACTCGCGGCGATCGACCGCGGTCGAGATGGCCAGCCGGAACGTCTCGCTCGTCAGCCACGGCCGGTCGGCGGCGCTCTTCGCGCGCTCGTCGTGACGAGGCGACAGGCGGCGCGAACCACAGCGCGTCCGCATCGAGGCCGGGACCGAGCTCGAAGAGTCGCGCCTTGCCGCTCTGCTCGAGCTTCTTGAGCGCCTCGAAATCTTCCGCGCGAATCGCGCGCGTCGTGCGAAGTCCGCCTCCATGTCGATCGCGCCCGACGTCAGTCGTGTCACTTCGGCGTCAGCACCATCTCATCCAGATACGGAAGCGGCGATCCGTCCGGCCGCCTTGCGCCAGTAGTGCGGGTTGCGCCGGAAGACGTGCGCGCCCGTCGCCCACGAACGGCCCGAAGCCGGCGATCGGATGCTGATCGAGCACGCGAAGACCCGGCGCGAACGGCGAGCCGAATCGGATTTCCAGCGTCAGCGGATCGATCGCGCGCACGCCGACGGGCTGATCCCTGGCGGTCATCGACGTCAGCGATGTCGCCGCTTCCGCTGCGGTCAACGCGGCTGCCACTCGGCCGACGTGAGGCCCGGGCGCAGCTTCACCGTGTAGACAAGGTTGTCGGCGGACGCGGTCCACGACTCGGCGAGCCACGGCTCGAGCTCGTCGGTGCTGCGGTTGACGCGCGACGAGCGGCGCGCCCGTCAGCCGCGTCACCGCCAGATCGATCGTCTCGGTCGAGCCGGTCAGCGATCCGCCGCGCGGCAGCGCCGTCTCCGATGATCGCTTCCTTCGCTGGCGTGGGCGGATTGCCCGTCGACGCCGCTCCGCTCTCGCGAACCGCATCCCCAGCGGCGCGCGCGGACGTCAGAGCGTGATCCACCAGATCAGGAAGGTGGCGACGCCAATGATCGCCGCGATCGCGAACGCGGCGTAGACGCGGGACGAGGGCGCTGACGGTTTTGGTCTAGCCAATTTCCGCCGCACCGGCCAATCGATTGGCCACCTCAATTTGCATGCAAATTTGCGTCGCGCGCTGTCGCACCTGTCGCACCGGTCGCTACTCGCTGCACCCCGTACGCGCCCCGACTGGCCAATGCGTTGGCTGCGGCCTCAGAACTGTCGCCCGATCGGCTACATCGCATCGTACCGCACCAACTCTCAGGCATCGCAACGAGTTAGCCCGCGCGTTGCGGCCTCGCCGCGATTCTGGCACGACCTTCGCCAATGGAAATCGCGTTAGCACTCCCCCGACACCCAGAACAGAGACAGAAAGGTCAGGAGATGTTCGAACAACACCTCGGGCGGAGCGTCACCATCGACCAGGCCGCGAGCCTGCTGCAGCGTGTCGCGGCGCACCATTTACAACCGCATCCGCGACGGCAAGCTGCAGACGATTCGCACCATCGGCGGGTCGCAGCGCGTGCTGGTCTCGTCGCTCGAGGAGAACCGGAAGCCGATCGTGGACCGGGCATCAAGTTCGAAGAGCACTCCCGACGACAACGTCCGCAGGAATCGTAGATCAACACGTTTCGAGAAGGAGGCGCGTCATGGCGTTGCTGGCAAAAGGGCGTGTGGGGTTCCTCGATTGTCAGCATTCGCTCTCGTTGCTCTACAGCTTCCGCACCGCTGTGGGCGCAGGCGCGCCTCTCGGACAGCCTGCGGAAGCATGTCGCCTCCAAATCGGCGCAGACCGTCGACGTCATCGTCCACGGATCGCCCGACGAGATACGCGCGATCGCGGCGCGCCACGGGCTGCGCATCAAGAAGACGCTGAGCGAAGGCGCCGTGGTGCAGGCCGACGGCGCGCGGCATCGAGGCGCTCGCCGCCGATGTCGATCATCTCTCGCGCGACATCGACGTGACGTCGTTCATGTCGGTCTCGAACGCCGCGATTGGCGCCGACCAGGTGCAGGCGGGGCTCGCGGGGCTGCCGGCAGTTCACCGGCGCCGGCATCGGCATCGCGCTGATCGACTCGGGTGTCTGGACCGGCCACCGCTCGCTCGCCGGCCGCGTCGTGTTCTCGAAGGATTTCGTCGGCGACGGCAGCAGCAAAGGTGACCCGTACGGCCACGGCACGCACATCGGCGCGACCATCGCCGGGCAGCTCGCCCTATCCGCAGGACTCGACGTCGCCAGGCGCCGTTCCGCGGCGTGGCACCCGGCGCCCACCTCATCAGCCTCCGCGTCATCGGCGCCGACGGCATGGGCAAGGCCAGCAACGTGATGGACGCCATCGACTGGGTCATCCGGAACCGCAAGCGCTTCAACATCCGCGTCATCAACCTGTCGCTCGGCGGTCCTGCCGAGCAGTCCTACCGCGACGATCCGATGTGCGAGGCGGTCGAGCGCGCGGTGCACGCGGGCATCGTCGTCGTGGCGGCGGCGGGCAATCGCGGCAAAGACGACGCAGGGACACAGCGTGCACGGGCTGATCGATTCTCCCGGCATCGACCCGTACGTGATTACGGTGGGCGCGCTCAACACGAAAGGCACGGCGGAGCGGTCGGACGACGAGCTGACGACGTATAGCTCGAAGGGGCCGACGGCGGTCGACGGGTTGCTGAAGCCCGACATCGCGGCGCCGGGCAACAAGATTGTGTCGGCCGAAGCGCAGGGCGCGTCGCTGATTGCCGATAATCCGGCGCTGCACACGTCGGGATCCGGCGCGGATGCGTATGCGACGCTGAGCGGGACGAGCATGTCGACGGGCATGGTGAGCGGCACGGTGGCGCTGATGCTCGAGGCGAACAGCCGGCTGACGCCGGCGCAGGTGAAGATGGCGCTGCAGTCGTCGGCGACGTTCATGCCTGAGGTGGGATTGGTCGGCGCCGGCGCGGGCAGCCTGAACGCGGCGGCCGCGATTGGCGTGGCGCTGAACGGACCGATACAGCAGACGACGGCGATTGGCGGAGAGACCGTGCAGTCGTCTGGGGTCATGACGACGAGCCGCTCATCCCTGCGCGCTTCGAAGACCAAGATGAAGAGTCGCGAGATCTTGTGGGGCGACGAGATCTTGTGGGGCGACGAGATCCTGTGGGGCGACCATCTCATCTGGGGTGACCACCTCATCTGGGGCGACCATCTCATCTGGGGCGACCATCTCATCTGGGGCGACCATCTCATCTGGGGTGACCACCTCATCTGGGGTGACCACCTCATCTGGGGTGACCACCTCATCTGGGGCGACTAGTCGAAATCAATAGCACGATAACAATTAATCGCTATGAACCGATAAGACGGGAGGCAACTATGCAAGCAATCATCATTTGGGGCGAGTAGGGTCAATAGCAGGGCTCGGGCATGGCTGACAAAACCAAAGCACGTACAAAGACGAGAATATTTGTCAGCATGATTGTGATTGCGGGGGGGGCGGCGCTTTCGCAGTCTCTCTATGAGCTATACAGCAATCCGATTTCCAACGACTGGATGCTGCTTGCCGGGCTAACACTGCTTAGCTTCTTCTTCGCCGTCAAAATCCCCGGCATACCCGCGAAAATTTCGGTCTCAGAAACGTTTGTATTCACGAGCGTCCTGCTGTTTGGCACGGCCGCCGCAACCGTAACTGTTGCGTTGGATGCTCTCATCATGTCTGGTTGGCGCCATCGTCGTGAACCTTTCAAAGTTCTCTTCAATGCCACTGAGCCTACGTTGTCTATCTTCGTCGCATCCCACCTTTTCTTTCTTATCGTCAAAGAACCGCTCCGCAGCAGGCCGCAACATGCCGAATTCCTGTTGCTCCCTGTATTGATTCTGAGTCTGTCGTACTTCTTGCTAAACAGCATTTTGACCGCTACAGCAATTAGTTTGCAGTCAGGGGATCGGATCGTCGCTATCTTACGAGGTCATTTCCTCTGGCTAGCCCTTAACTACCTCGGCGGAGCATCCGTTGCGTTACTGATCGTTCACAATTCAACCACCGTAAACGCCACGACCATCAGTATCATCCTGCCCCTTCTGGTTATCACGTACCTGACTTTCAAATCCTCGATGGGGCGCATTGAAGATGCGAACAGACATGTCGAGCAGCTCAATCGAATGTACATGTCGACAATTGAGACTTTGGCGATGGCTGTCGACGCGAAAGACCAAGTCACCCATGGCCATATTCGACGCGTGCAGGAGCACTCAGTTGCACTTGCGCAAAGCATGGGCGTCAACGATAAGAATCTGATTAAGGCCATTGAGGCCGCATCCCTCCTGCATGACATGGGAAAGATTGCCGTGCCTGAGCACATTCTCAACAAGCCAGGAAAACTGACCCCGGCCGAATTTGAGGTGATGAAAACGCATTCAAGTGTCGGAGCGGATATGCTAGCAGCCATCGATTTCCCGTACCCAGTCGTACCGATTGTTCGGCATCACCACGAGAACTGGGATGGATCGGGTTACCCAGACGGACTCAGCGGGACAGAGATTCCATTCGGAGCTAGGATTCTGGCTGTCGTGGACTGTTTTGACGCACTCACATCCGATAGACCATACCGTGCGCGGCTAACTATTGACGAGGCGGTTGCGATCCTGAGCGAACGCCGTGGATCGATGTACGATCCGCTAGTCGTAGATGTCTTTATAGAACTGCATTCCATCTGGCTTCAGGGGGGTGACAGTGCACCGGCTATAGTCAAGGCTTCTCCTCTGACAATCGGCCTATCCCTTCGAGGGACGCGCGCGTAACATCAGCAACCATCAAATTACTCCTGGCACCCAATACGCCGTATGCATACGAATCAAGTTCCCGAGATTCACGCGGCTTCTCAGTTGATTAAAAACGGTAAGTATGTGGAAGCCGTTAGCACCCTGCAGCGCGCACTAGTCCAAGCGAGAAATCGCAATACGCTCGCTGAGGCAATGCTCGCTGATGTCCTTCAGCGCGTTGGAGAGAATGAGGCGGCCGAACGAATTGCATTGCGGCAACTTCGCAGCGTATCCCCGTCGAACCATCTTTACGCACGTTATCACTTCACACTCGGAAATGTTCAAAGAGATCGTGGCAACACCACGGCTGCGATCAATCATCTACAGATAGCTGCTGGGTTTTCAGGGGATCTCGAATTGGCCTGCTGGACGCAGTTGCGCCTGATCAGCGCAATTGCCGAGGTCAACGGCGTCAGCACCGCCATAGCACGACTTGATGAGCTTAAGCGGACGCTGACGCGCTTCGGAGACGCGAGACCGTTTGCCGCACTGCACCTATGGCTGGTTGAGGCCGAAAGCACACGAGGCAATGTCGATATCGCTTGGCGCAATCTACGGACAGCCGACACCTTACTGTCCAGCGTAGAGGACGTGTGGCTTCGGGGTTACTTGGCAGTAAATCGTTCGGCACTGCATTACTACTCCGGAGAGATACGCGAAGCACATGAGTCGGCCGAGACAGCAATCGCTCACTCAAATGAGTCAGGGCATCGGACCACGAGACGAGCAGCACACGTAAATCTCGGAAACATTTATTTCTCGCAGGGTCAGTTAACACGGGCAGAGGCCTGCTTTCAGACGGCGCTGGATTGCTCCGAGCGTGCTTCTGTTAGCGAACTAATTATTCTTGAAAACATCGCACAGATTAAATTGCATCAACGTGATCTTGTGGGATGCAAGACTGTTCTATCCAAGTTAGAACAATTAACGAACTCTTGCCAGGATGCCAAGCGCAAGCATTACAGCAGGTGGGCGCTTCAAACAAAAATTCGCCTACTGCTTAACGAGGGTAAGAGTTCAGAAGCGCGACACATCTGCGAGGAGCTAGAGATACTCACACACGAAGCACCGCTCGCGCGAGTAAGTACGGCTTCTCAACTCCTTCGCGCGGAGACTTTTCTTGCGGCTTCGGATCCCAATTTAGCAGCCCACAGCCTAAAGAGCGTCATCAGTACCACGGTTCAACTCGCACCAGATTTGTACGCAGAGATGGAGCGGATTGCTGGCAGCGCGCTTGCGATGAGTGGTGCTACGGAGCTTGCGGGAGTACATCTCGAACGGTCTCGTCGAATATTTGACTTGATCGGTCACGCTGTAGGGAAAGAACGGGTAACAGAGATGGCAACGATGTCATCCGGTGTGGCAACCCGCGACCATGGAGGCTTCTTAGTTTGGTGCCTTGACCGTGTGCGAGTCCTCTGCGATTCGCGAACCCGCCCTGAGCTTTTTGTCCAGGAGGCGATATTATTACTGCAGGAATTGAACTGCGCACACACCATAAGACTGCAGGGACGGGAAGAATCCGCAATCCAACAGGAAGAAGTGTTGAGTAGTGAAGCGCCTTCAACGGACGAAGTGTCGATCGCTATTACTGGCGGCGGCCGTCCATTGAAACTCAGCTTTGTTCCTCTTGACGATACCGGGTCAACCTTGGCGGCGCTTATTTTTGAGCGTGTGCTCCGCCACATTCTGGCCATTGCCACACCCCAATCACTCGTCAGCGATCAGGAGATCTTGTGGGGTATTAAAGGAGGTGCGTCGTTTACTGCCGGAGTGGTCTTTAGCTCGGAGCCAATGTTCGCAATTCTGAGAACCGTCAAGCAGGTCGCCCCTACCGATGTCAGTATTCTCGTCACCGGCGAAACCGGCACAGGCAAGGAAGTCATTGCGAAAGCGATTCACGAGTACTCCCGCAGGGCGGCAATGCCGTTCCTGCCGCTCAACTGCGCCGCCGTCCCGAAAGATCTTCTGGAGAGCCAGCTGTTCGGCCATCGGAAAGGGGCCTTCTCAGGCGCGGCTGACAATCACCAGGGCATTGTCAGAGCCGCGAACGGAGGCACACTGTTTCTCGACGAAATCGGCGAAATGCCGATCGACATGCAGGCGAAGTTGCTCCGCTTCCTCGAGATGGGCGAAGTGCACCCCGTTGGCGAGAGCCACCCGGTCAAGGTGAATGTCCGGCTCATCTTCGCAACGAATGGCGATCTGGAGCAGGCAGTCAGCCAGGGTCGCTTCAGGCAGGACTTGTTCTATCGCCTCAACGTGATTCCCATCAAAGTGCCGCCGCTGCGCGAACGCCGCGAGGAGATTCCGGTCCTCGTCAACCTGTTCGCTCAGCGATTCGCCGCAGAATTTGCGAAAGAACCGCTCCGGCTCTCGTCGTGCGCGATGGAACTGCTGATCATGTACTCCTGGCCGGGAAACGTTCGACAGCTCGCCAACGAAGTGAGGCGCTTGACGGCGTTGACGGAGTCGGGGGCCTGCATCGAGCCAGAGCACCTGTCACCACAGTTGCAAGCGCAGAGATTGCGCTCGCGAGCTGACCGCGCTGAGGGCAGTCTCTTCATGCATGTACGCATGGACCAGTCCCTCGAAAAAGCCACAGCAGACTTGGAGTCCGAGATGATCAGGCACGCGCTGCGGCAGTCTGGCGGGCGGATGTCCGTTGCGGCCTCGGCGCTGGGCATTTCGCGAAAAGGGTTGTACCTGAAGCGCATGAGGCTGGGCCTGAGCGACTTCAACGAGAGAGCCCAATAGGCCGATCACGTCAGCTCCTTGATGACATCACGCGCATTCTTGTCGAAGCGCACCCCCAGCAATCGCGGGTGGCGCAGCTTCCCGTGCACCGTCCACTCGACAAACGCCACCTGCACCACGATCTCAGGACGCACCCAATGCGCGCGAAGACGGGGGAGTCCTTTCGCCCTGATGAAAGGAGAAGCGGGAATCTCGATCGCATCGAGCCGCCGCCGGAGATCGAGCAGTAGCTTCGTGTCGAAGCCGGTCCCGAGCTTCCCTGCAAACACGAAATCACCGCCCGCTTCGCCGGCGCTGCGCGAAGGCGAATCGTAGTAGCCCACGAGCAGCGCGCCAAGGCCGACGCGCGCCCCCTGCGGGTCGGTGAACCCTCCGACGACGAGCTCCTGCGACGCCTCGCATTTCATCTTCAGCCAGTGCTTCGAGCGGCGATGCTCGTACGGCGAGCCGCGCCGCTTGGCGATCACCCCTTCCCATCCCTCGCGCCGCGCGCGCTCCCACGGGTCCGCGTCATCGAGCAGCTCGACGTGCCGCAGGGGCGCCGTGAACGGGAGATCCTTCAGCAGCGCGCGACGCTCTTCGAGCGGCAGCGACGTCACCGACCGGCCGTTGATCCAGAGGATGTCGAACACGTCGTAGCTGCTGCGGCCATCCCAGTCGACCTCTCCGTCGAGAATCACATCGTCTACAGGAAGGTTGCGCCACCGCTTTCTCGACGCCGGGCAGATCCTGCGGCAACCGGTTGCGCGAGTACACGCGCACGTCGGCGCCTCGCTTGTAGGCCAGCAGCCGGATGCCGTCGAACTTGCGCTCGAACAGCCAGTCGGCTCCGCTGAAGCGATCCTGCGTCAGCGTCGCGGCCATCGGCTCGAGCCACTCGGGCATGGTCACGGTCATTGCAAACGATTATCCGCCCGTCCATTCAGCGGCAAGCGAGGAATCTGATAACGTTTAGCGGATGGATGCCTTTCTCACCGCCGACGGGGCGATTGCCTTTCTCACGCTGACGTTCCTCGAAGTCGTTCTGGGCGTAGACAACGTCATTTTCATTTCGATCCTCGTTGGTAAGCTGCCGAAGGAGCAGCAGCAGCGCGGGCGCACAATCGGGCTGGGCGGCGCGATGGGGATGCGCATCCTGCTGCTTTTGTCTCTGACATGGATCATGCGGCTGACGCAGCCGCTCTTCACCGCGTTCAATCACGGCTTCTCGGGGCGCGACCTCATCCTCATCAGCGGCGGTCTGTTCCTGTTGTGGAAGGCGACCGTCGAGATCCACGACAAGCTCGAAGGAGAAGAAGCACACGGGACGACGAAGGTCGCGCCGTCGTTCGGCGCCGTCATCGGGCAGATCATGCTGCTCGACATCATCTTCTCGCTCGATTCCGTCATCACCGCCGTCGGAATGGCCAACGACATCTCCATCATGATTGCCGCGGTCGTCGTCGCCGTCGCCATCATGATGTTCTCGGCCAGAGCGATCGGCGACTTCGTGATGCGCACCCCACCGTCAAGGTGCTCGCGCTGTCGTTCCTGCTGATGATCGGGTTGACGCTCATCGCCGACGGCGTCGGCTTCCACATCCCGAAGGGCTACATCTACTTCGCGATGGGCTTCTCGATTTTCGTGGAGGTGATCAACCTGCGCCTGCGGCCGGCGCACGCGCCGGTGAAGCTGCACGGGCCTTATGGCGAAGGGAGCTGACTACCCCGTCACTCGGGCGTCACCGTCACGTTGCGAAAATGCGCGATCGTCCCCGGACCGACCCATAACGCGATCGCGCCGCTGCCCTGCGCACCGCTCTTCACGTCGTTGACGATGAGCGTCGGCTGCGGCTGGTCGTGGACGTAGAGGCGCGCCTGCTCACCGCGCACTTCAATCTTGACCTTTGTCCAGTCGCCGGGCACGAGATCGACGTACGCCTCGTACTTTTCCGGCGTCTCCTTGCGCAGCCGCGGCCACGGCCACGCCGGATTCGAGATGTACTGCGCAGAATGGTTGCGTCGCACCTGATCGTCCGCCCTACCGTTGGTCGGACGCAGATAAAATGCGTCGTAGGTTCGATGATCCTTCTGCATCCGGAAGGCTAAGCCGACAAAGCCGCGGGCCCCTTCTCCGGCGCCGGGCGCCGGCGCACCCGAGATCTCGGCCTCGATCACGCCGTTCCAGAACTCGAGATTCTGAATCACCGCGAGCGGATTGAGCTCGCCGTCGCCCGGCTTCATGTTGCGCTGCGCCTCATCGGAGACGACGATACGCAGCCCCTTCCTGCCCTGATGCGTAGCCGGTTCGGCTTTCGCGTTGATCAACGTTAGGCCGCTGACGGTCTCGAGCGGGTAACTCTTCCCTTGCGCCCACGCGCCGGCGGCCACCGAAAGCGTCATCGCCGCGAGCATTACCGGTTTGAAGCGCGTCACATCACACCTCCATGCACGCGCGGTCGCAAGCTGTGTGCCGTTCCCACGACGGCGGAATCAGGAGTTCCCCGCCAGCGGTCGTCCGAATCCGAACATGCGCGTTCGCTTTCGGGATCGTCGAAGAAACAGAAGAAAAAGGACGCTTGACACATATGTATGCGTGGTGCATATATGTGCGAGGCACCCAATGGGAATGGATCGCGAGCGCATCGACACGCACCTCCCGCTGCGCAGGGTCGAGTTTCACATCCTCCTCAGCCTCGCCGCAGGCGAGCGGCACGGCTACGGCATCATCCAGGACATCGAAGCGCGCGGCGAGTCGTCGGTCCCAGACGTCGGCACCATGTACCGTGCGCTGGCGCGCATGGTGGAGGCCGGGCTGATACAACCGTCAGCCCGCCGGCGGGCGGCCGATTCAGACGACGAGCGCCGCAACTACTACCGCATCACGAACGCTGGCTTACGCGTCGCGCGCGCCGAGGCACAGCGGCTGGGCGCGCTGATGCGCGCCGCGCGGCTCGGCGGACTGCTGACGAAGGAGGTCAAATGACGCGCGACCGACTGATGCGCCTCTCCGAGCGGTGGTTCACTCTGCTGCAGCGCCTGTATCCGCCCGACTTCCGCGACGACATGGGCGGGCCGGTCGTCGAAGCTTACATGGATCGCGCCCGCGACGCGATGAGGACGGGCGGGCTATCGCGCCTCACGATGCTCTGGATCGCGCGCGCTCGCAGACTCGCTGCGCAACGGCCTGGCCGAACGCATTCGCCCCGCGACCTCGTGGCGGCGCGGCGGCAACTGGGGCCGCGACGTCGAGCTCGTGACGCGGCGGCTCGTGCGCGCACCGGTCTTTGCCGTGACGACAATCGGCACGCTGACCATCGGGCTCGGCATGTTCGCTGTCGTCTATACGGCGACGCAGAAGATCCTGATCGATCCGATGCCCTACGAGGATCCGGGCGATCTGTATTACGTGTGGCGCGACTACGGGCCGATTGCCGGACATGAAGCGCGGCGACTCGTCGGCGGAACCGACATCGCCGAACTGCAGAAGGCAAACGCCGTGATCGAGGACGCGGCGGGCGTGCAGCGATTTCTCGGCGGGATTTTCTCGCTGCGCGAAGGCGCCGAACCCATGGAAATCGCCGTGACGCGCACGTCGCCGAACTTCTTCGATCTGCTCGGCGTCGCGCCCGCGCTCGGCCGCGGCTTTGCGCCCGACGAGATCGGCAGGGCTCGCGAACAGAGTGATCGTGTTGACCCACGGCTTGTGGAATCGACTCGGAGCCGACCCCGGCATCGTCGGCCGCGACGTGCGGCTGCAGGGGCGGCCGTTCACGGTCATCGGCGTGCTGCCGCCGGAGTTCGCGTTCGTGCGAAACGAGCCTGCCGGACCGCCGCAGCCCGTCGAGGCGTTCATCCCATTCGCCGGCGATCTCGCGCAGACGAATGCGAACTGGCGCATACTCGGCACTCATTCGCGCACGCCGCGGCGCCTCGCCCGAAGCAGGTCGCCGCCGCAGTCGATGCGGTCGGCCGCGTCAGTCGACGCTCGCGACTTCAACGGCCGCGGACTGAAGCTGTATCCGGTCGGCCTGAAGGCCGACGTCGTCTCGCGCATTCGCCCCGCGCTCGTCGTGCTCGGCGGCGGCCGGTGTCGTCCTCTTGTTCATGCTGATGGTGAACCTCGCGTCGGTGCTGCTCGCGCGCGCGGCGCAGCGCGAGCACGAGGTGGCCGTGTCGCGCGCGCTCGGCGCAAACACCGTCGCCATCGTGCGCTCGACGCTGCTCGAAGGCGGTCTGCTCGGCGCCGCCGGCGGCGCGCTCGGCACGCTGGCCGCCGTCTGGGGCACGCGCGCGCTCGTCGCGGTCGCGCCGCTCGACCTGCCGCGGCGCGACACGATCGCGATCGACTGGCGCATCGGCGCCACCGTCATCGCCGTCGGCGTGTCTGCTCGGTGTGCTCGCGGCGACGGTGCCGGCGGCGTGGGCGGCGCGGCATCGCTGTCGTCGCTGCTCGCGGCAGCGCCGTGCGCGGCGGCGGCGGGCACGGCCGCCTGCGCCGCGGCATGATCGTGGCGCAGGTGGCGCTCTCGCTCGTGCTGCTGAGCAGCGGCGCACTGGTCGTGCGCAGCTTCGAGCGTCTGCTTCGCGCCGATCCGGGCTTCAGATCTGAAGGCGTGTTCACCCTGCGCCTGCGGAGGCCGCCGGAATTCTTTCCCCAGATGACGGACGCCATCGCATTCCAGGATACGCGTGCAGGACGCGCTGGCCGCCATTCCCGGCGTCACCGGCGTGAGCGCCGCCAGCGCGCTGCCGCTGTACCGCGACGACAGCGCCAGGCGATGATCAGAATTCCCGGCGCGCCCGGAAACACCGGCGACGCCGAGCGGGACGCGGTGCTCACCGACATCGTCGCCGTGGCGCGCGAACTACGTCGAAGTGATGGGCATGCGGCTCGTCGCTGGCCGCACCTTCACGCGAGTCGCGCCCAGCTGGCGTAGCCGAAGCGCTGATCGACAGCCGCCATCGCCAGGCGTTTCTTTCCAGACGGCAACGCCGTTGGCGCGACGATCCCGCTGGATAAACGATCGCTGACGATCATCGGCGTCGTCGATCAGGCCCGCCTGTATGACGTGCACGCCGACGGGCGGCCGCAGACTCTCGTTCGCGTCGAGGACTTCGGTGCACGCGCTCTGTCCTTCGTCATCCGCACGACCCGCGAGCCGCGCTCGCTCCTGCCCGACGTCCGTGCGGCGGTCCGCCGCATCGACCCGCGGGTTCCGGTCGGCGATGCGCGGTCGATGGATGAGATCGTCGACCAGGCGCTCAGCCCGCAGAAAACCAGCGCGGCGCTGATCAGCGCGTTCGCGGTCGGCGCGCTGCTGCTCGCCGCGATGGGACTGTTCGGCGTCGTGTCCGGATCGGTGACGCGCCGGCGTCACGAGCTCGCCGTACGGCTGGCGCTCGGCGCCGATCACGGTCGCGTTGTCCGGCTCGTGCTGCGGGAGGGCGCGGTGCTCGTGGCAGTGGGGGTGCTGATCGGCGCGCCCGGCATCTACATCGCGGGCGGCCTGATTCGCGGCGTGCTCGTCGGCGTGTCGCCGTCGGATCCGCTGACGCTCGTGGCTGTCGCCCTGGGCCTGCTGCTGGTCACGATGGTCGACGTGCTACGTGCCCGCGCGGCGCGCGTTGAGGATCGACCCGGCGAAATTGCTTCGGCAGGAGTAAGACCTACGGCTCGTCTGCTTTCAGCACGCCCAGATGTCCTCGATACGCCATTCGGGCGGCAATGTAATCCGCGTGCTCGATTCGCAGTTCGCGGGTGATACGGCGGATCTCGTTGTCCTCGACGACGGCGATCGTCTGATCGGCGGACGACACGGCGAACAGACAATGCAGCAGCGCGAGCTTCTCCTCGTGGGTGGCTCGACTCGAAAAGTCGCGCGTCACCTGGAAGTCCTCGATTCCCCCGAACAGCAGGCTCTGCGCCTTCGCAATTTCCACGACGAGCTTCGCCTGCGCCGCCGGCAGGTGACCCTGCTGCGCGATCACCTGCTCGATGACGAGGGTTTCCTGCGCGCTGACGTGCTGATCGACGTGCGCGACACGGCTCAGGATGTAGGCGAAGGCGGCGAGGTGGCGGGCGCGATCCGGTTCGAGCGTGTCGAGCGCATCGACAATCGCGCGAACCCCTTCGATGTCGTACGACTGTGAATCAGGCAACCCACCGAGACCCAGGAATCGAAGCAGCGACATATCAGGATTTTTTGGCGACGACGATGACATCGGGGTCGAGAACGGTGAGGGTCGCCGGTGACGCCGCGCGATCGAACCTGATGCGCACGGCGGGCGTGCCCACAGGATGAAACTGCAGGTCGCCAACATGCGTGAGCCCGCGAAACTCGCCACCCTCCCGCTGCATGCCCCACATGTTTCCCTGGGTCCGCACGCTGAACGCGTCGCGCGGTCCAGTGCCGAAGACGTAGCGACCGTCCAGCGCAGTTCGCTCTGCATCGCTCAGCGGCACGACGGGGACCGGCGGTGGCGCTGCGCCCAGCGTGGTGATGAATTGCAGCACCGCCTCTGCCTGCGCTCCGCCGGCTCGCGCGTGCGCGGCCAGCGGAATGCCGTGCGGACCGCGCAGCAGGTGAACGTCGGGCATCGCGGAGGCGTACGCCTTGACGACGTCGAGCTGCCCGAGCATCGCCGCAGAGAAGATCGTCGGAGGCGCGCCTTGCGAGATGAGGTACTCGGCGATCGGCCGGTTGCCGACGTGCGACGCAGAGCCCAGCGCCGTTTCCCAGTCACCGAATCCCCAGTCCCACGATGCTTTCGCAAGTGACGGACGTGCGGTGACAAGCTCCTTTACACGCGCGAGATCTCTGTGCGCGACGCCGACCATCTCCTTCGCCAGGTGCGGATGTTGACTTGGAAAGGATTCGTCACGCCATGCGGGCGTCGGCGGCGGCGAGGGCCACGCCGGGCCGCTGGTTGGCTGCTGCGCACGGAGATTCGCGCCAGAAACACTGAAGGCACCGAGCGCAGGGACAGTGCGGACGAACTGACGGCGCGTGTAAGGCATGGCTGTTCTCCGCCACTATCATGTGGCACTTTCTGTAACCGGTGTGCAGAAATAGAGCACACCGGCGCGCTCCTGCGCGGGATTTCCTAACAGATTTCGTACTGATATCTGGCGCACCGATTGCTTTTTCCAGGGCGGTTCCAATGATCGAACTCGAGGCACCCGACTGGTGGGATCAGGTTCCCGTGTTATGCGGCCCATCGATTCGCCTCCGTGAGGTCGAGGCTGCCGATGCCGCGGCTCTTCTCGAGCTGTTCAACGATCTGCGCGTCAGCCAGCATCTTTCCACACCTCCATCTTCGCTGTGCCAGTTCGAAGGCTTCATTGAATGGGCGCAACGCCAGCGCGAAGCGGCGAAGTGCGTGTGCTTCGTGGTCGTGCCGAACGGGTTGCAGCAGCCGATTGGCCTCTTCCAGCTTCGCGCGCTCGAGACCGGGTTCAGCGTCGCCGAATGGGGCTTCGCGATGGCGCCTTCATTCTGGTCCACCGGGCTGTTCGAGGAAGCGGCCACGCTGGTTGCCGAGTTCGGCTTTGCCATCGGCGTGAAACGGATCGAGGCGCGAGCGGTCGTCGAGAACGGCCGCGCGAATCGCGCGCTCGAGAAAATTGGCGCAAAAGGAGAAGCGCTGCTGCGCAAGGCGTTCAAGCACAACGAGCCGCAGTTTCTGTGGGCGATCGTCTCGGACGAGTGGTCTGTGGGGAAGGTTCCGCCCAGCACACCGTTTGAGGCCGCGAGAATTCGAGCGCATATCGCTCGCGCGATTGCGGAGCTCCCCATCATCCCGCGAAAGATCGCCCATCAATGGGCGCCGCCTCCGTTTCCGTTCTTCCTGACGCGCCAGCCCGACGACCCTTCCGACGAAACGTAGCCGAATCAGCGGGAAATCAGGCGGGAGTGCGCGGAGCGGCCAGTGGACGATGGCTGCAGATCGTGGCATGCAGTGCGTCCGTCTCGGTGCGAATCTGCACCTCCAGCTGCTCGTATCGCTGTCCGTCCGTTTGCGCCTGCTCCAGCCCATCACATAGCTGTTTCAAGCGGTCGAGGTGCGCGCACATATCGGGCATATGAAGTTTAGGCATGTCGCTTTCCACTCTCCACTTTTCACTTTTCACTTTTTACTTTTTACTTTTCACTCCCCATGTACACCGCCTCCGTCACCGGCTCGCCTTGCGATGTCTTGCTCTGCCCCATCGTGATGAACATCATCGTGAAGTTCTCGTTCGGGGCCGCGCCGTGCCAGTGGTATGTGCCGCCCGGTATGAAGGCGCTGTCTCCGACCCCGAGCTCCTTGATGGGCTGTCCTTGAATCTGCAGGCGTCCCCGGCCCGCTTCACCGAACACGAGCTGTCCGGCCGTGTGCATGTGCCACGTCGCATTGCGCCCTCCGGCTTCGAACACGCGGCGTCCGACCGTGTATCCGGCCGGATCGAGGGTCCCGGTATTTCCCGTGAAGTTCGGTGCCGGTCCGATCACGCCGAACGGTGGTGCGGGCGGGTTCACGACCGGCGCAGGGGTGGGATAGGTCGGCGACGTCGGCTTGGCGGGTGATCCCGGTTGCTCCGGCCTGCGGTCGGGTCAGGCTGTTGAGCAGACGATGTCACCAGCGCGAGTGCTACAAACACTACGATGATTTGGAATGTGCGGCTCATCCCCTTCTCTCCTCCCTCATCGATGAACGTGGTCTCAAGGTCGACCGCCAGGCCGCCACGCGGGAACAAAATCAGAGTTTGCGAGCCACATCAAAGGCGCGACGAGCGAACTGACAGCTGTCTCCATGTGCTTCCAGTCGATGAACGACGCCTCGTCGGCTGGGGTGTGATACTCGCCGTGAAGTCCGAAGCTCGAGACGGTATGCGCCACAATGCCTCGGCGCGCCAAAGTGTAGTTGTCGGATCGTTCGAAGAAGTTCTGCGACGGCCGTGGATCGGCCACTATCTTCGCGCCGCGTCGCGCCAACTCCGGACCCAAGTTGGAGCGATCGTAGCCGGTGAGCCATAACGTCTGCGGCGCAATGATGCGTCGGGCCGGCCGAGCATTTCGATCTGCAGGTTGGCAACGATCGACGTCAGCGGAACCGGCGGACGCTCCACAAAGAACCTCGATCCAGCCGCTCCAGTTTCTTCGCTGCCGAACGCCGCAAACACGACCGTTCTCTGCAGACGCCCACGCCGCGCGATCTGTTCTGCCAAGCTCCATCACCGCCGCCGTTCCGGACGCGTTGTCATCCGCGCCGTTGAAGATGGTATCTGCTGTGCTTTCGCGCGAGACGCCGTCCCAGATGATCCAGGTGCGCCGACACGAGAATAGCGCCGTTTGCCGGTTGCGTCCCATGCAGGATGCCCACAGCATTCCACGTCTGCGATCGCTCGGGCGGGCCGGGATCTGTCTCGAGCCGCAGTATTGCACCCTCTGGCATTGGCTGATGGTCGTCGCTGATGCCTCTGCCAATGCGATCCGGGCCCGCGGCTCGGGCGAGGAAAAGCGATAGCCAGACACCCTAGTCTCCAGCGTGGGCGCTGTTTTCCCGGTGACGGACCATCGCTGTCGAGCCTGCGGAGATGCCGGTGTGAGAATGGCGAAGGCGCCAGCTGCGAATAACCGTGACGCATCGTCGGGACTGACCGGCGCCGGGATGAAGACCATCGCCCCGCGACGCACCTCTTGCGCCGCCCCTGCGCCAGCTAGATGCTGAAGTGGTCCAGATACGGAAGCGAACGTTCATGAGCGTGACAAGCATCTCGTCGCCATGTGTCCAGCGCACGTCAACGCCGACGAGTCGAGGCATGCCGAGCTATTGTTGCCCGCTCGAGGTCGATCGTGTGCACGAAGGCGCCGGAGCTGTCCGCTGCCGCCAGTCCGAAACGCCGGAAATGGCTGGCGACGTATTCGGCCGCAATTTGTTCGTCGCGTGTGCCGCTGCCGCGACCGTTGAGCGCATCGCTCGCAAGAAATTCGACGTGCGCCCGTAGTGAGGCACCGACGCCACGCAAGTCGGTGCGAGAATCGAGAATCGAAGGCGCACCCGTTCGAGGCAAGTGCGAGGACGGGCAGAATTAGCCATCGGGATGAGTGAGACGACATCGGCCATAGTATATTTTCGTATCCAACAGGAGGACACGTGCTGAAGAAGATGATGATCGCGGCCGTCGTCGTGGCGGCCGGAGTGGCAGCTCCCGCGCAGTCAAAGGTGCAGCTCGACAAGATCAAGCTGCCGCCAGGATTTCAGATTTCCGTGTGGGCCGACGGGGTGAGCAATGTGCGGTCGCTTGCGCAGAGCCCGGGCGGCACGGTCTTCGCCGGCACCTGGAACGCCGGCAACGTCTACGCGCTTCGCGACGAGAACAAGGACGGCAAGGCCGATCGCGTCATCACGATCATCAGCGGACTGCGCAACATGCCGAACGGCGTCGCGTTTCGCGACGGCGCGCTGTACGTCGCCGAGATCAACCGCGTCATCCGCTTCGACAACATCGAGTCGAAGCTCGAGAACGCGGGCACGCCCGCGGTCGTCACCGACAAGCTGCCCAGCGATCGCCATCACGGGTGGAAGTTCATCCGCTTCGGGCCCGACGGCTTGCTGTACGTGCCGGTCGGCGCGCCGTGCAACATGTGCGATCGCGGCGATCCGTATGCGACGATCCTGCGCATGAAGCCCGATGGCTCGGGCCTGGAGGTGTTCGCGCGCGGCGTCCGCAACACGGTGGGCTTCGACTGGCATCCGACGACCCGCGAGCTCTGGTTCACCGACAACGGCCGCGACAACCTCGGCGACAACACGCCGGGCGACGAGCTGAACCGCGCGCCCAAGGCCGGCATGCACTTCGGCTATCCGTATTGCCACGAAGGCACGATCGTCGATCCCGAGTTCGGCGCCAAGCGGCAGTGCGGCGAGTTCGAGCCGCCGGCGCAGCGGCTCGAGCCGCACGCCGGCGCGGTCGGCATGCGGTTCTACACGGGCTCGCAGTTCCCGCAGGAGTATCGCAACCAGATTTTCATCGCGGAGCACGGCTCGTGGAACCGCAGCCCGGCGCACTCCCGTTCAACGGCAATCGCATTGCCGTCGCGCACCTGCAGGGGAACAAGGTCGTGCGCTACGAGCCGTTCGCGACAGGCTGGCTCGAAGGGCGGAATCGCTGGGGCCGGCCGGTCGATCTGGAAGTGATGCCCGACGGATCGATGCTCGTCTCGGACGACCAGGCGGGAGTGATCTACAGGATTACGTATACGCGGGAAATGAATCCGGAACGTGGAATCTAGAATCTAGAAACTACAATCTGGCGTTCAGATTCTACGATTTCAGATTCTAGATTCCAGTTTCTAGTTTCAGGCTCCTATTTCATATCCGCCGAGATGTCGTACGCCGCAACCGTGTTCTCGTTCATGTGCGGCGCAATGAGGATGTCGCCCTGCGCGTAGAGGAACGTGTGGTCGGCGAGGCCCGGCTTGAAAGTGCGCACCACGCGCGATTCGCCCGTCGGCGAGACCTGAATGAGTTTGCCCGCCAGGTAGTCGGTCACGAGGTAACCGCCGCGCGCTTCCTGCTCGACACCGTCGATGTTGCCGAGCGGCTGCTTGGTGATGAGCGTCTTCTGCTTGGTTTTCAGATCGAGCGCGTAGAGACGGCCCGGCACCTTCGTGGTGAAGTCCGCGGCCGGCTTACTGCCCCAGCCGCCGACGATGAGCCGTTCGCCCTCGACGAACAGGCCGTTCGGATATTCGAGCTGTTCCCCTTCCGCAAAGACCGTCGCCTTCCCGTCCTTGATCGCGTAGATCCTGGCTGCCCAGCATGTCGGACACGTAGACGGTGCCGTCGGCGCCGACCGCGACGTCGTTCAGGAACATCGCGCCATCGATCTTGACGCGCGCGTTCTCTTTCGCCGACGCGATGTCGATGCCGATCACTTCGTCGATATCCGCGACCCACAGCGTCGCCGCCGAAGCTGCGCAGCCCCTTCGGCGCGTTGAAGCCCGTAAACCAGTCGGCGGTGACCACCGTGCCGTCGAGCCCGAGCTTCGAGATGCGGCCCTTGCCGTCTTTCTCGTTCGGTGCCCGTCGATTTGCGACACGAACAGGTAACCGGATCCCTCGTCGAGATAGGCGCTTTCGGGCGTTCGCATGTCCTGCACGACCCAGCCGGCTTTCACGGCGGGGGGCTGCGCAGCGGCCGCTGGCGCCGCAGCTGGCGGCGGAATCGGTTCCGCAGGCTGGGTGGGCTCAGGCGGTCCGCCGCATGATGCCAGTCCAAGGGCCAACACGAAGATCAGAAACACAGGACGCATAGGGCCTCTCCTCACGGATTTCAGTACCGGTAGCGCAGGACTTCAGTCCTGCCAGATGCTCTATGATAATCCCGCTTCGCGATCCAGTAGCACGAGCGAAGAGGACGCACGGCGCAGCAGCTCGGCGATCGGCGTCCCTGCGTCGGGCTGTTGCAACGCATCCCGCATAACACGCGCCTTCGACGCGCCGAATGCCACGGCCATGACATGGCTGGCGTTGGCGAGCACTCGCAGCGTCATCGTCAGGCGCCGCGCAGGCGGTTTCGGTGAATCGTAGACGGCGATGACGGGCTCTGTCGTCGTGCTGTGCGCTTCCGCCTTCGCGCTCCGCGCTTCAGCGGACAGGTCGGCGGACACGCCTGGAAATATCGACGCAACGTGGCCGTCTTCGCCAACGCCGACGATCGCGAGATCGAGATGGGGTGGGTCGCCGGCGATGGCCTTCAACTCGTCCGTCGCGCGCCGCGCGGCCTGACCAAGATCCGGCAGTTCGCCGTGCATCCGGTGAATGCGCGCGGCGGGAACGCGCGCGGGCACGAGCAACAGCCTCGCTGCGAGCGCGAAGTTGGAATCAGGATGGTCCGGCGGCGCCGCGCGCTCATCGACCCAGAAAATTTCGATGCGCGTCCAATCGACCGCGAGCGCCGCGAGCACCGGAAAGAAAGTTACGCCCACGGAGCCGCCGGGGAGCGCCACGATCAGTTTCTCTCGCCTGCGGATGACCTCGGCAGCCTGCGTCTGAAACTCTTTCGCGAACGCTGACTGAAGCTGAAGAAGATCGTCGATGACGACACGCGGCTTCATGCCCACCCGCCGCCGACGAGATTCTTCGCTTCGGCGGGTCCCGCGCTGCCGCACTCATAGACAAACAGCCGATTCGTGTGCTCGAGTACCGGCTCGACGATGGCCCACGCCGCTTCAACGGCATCCTGGCGCGCGAAGAGCGTCAAATCCCCTTCCATGGCGTCGCCGATGAGGCGCTCGTACGCGTCGAGGCGATCGGACGACTCGTTCTCCACGACCGATAGCTCTACGTGTTCGCCGAACATTCCGTCGCCGGGCCGTTTCGCCCGCGCTCCGATGGCGATGCGCATCTGGGGCGACAACGTAAATCGGACGTGATTGCCGTCCGGCTCGCCAGGTTCGGCAAAGACCACGCCCGGCGCCGGCCTCAGCTTGACGAGCACATCGGTGTGTGTGGCGCTGAGGCATTTGCCGGCGGTCACATGAAACGGCACACCATGCCAGCGCCAGGAGTCGACGAAGAGATGGAGCGCCGCGTATGTCGCGACCTTCGAATCCTTGTTGACGCCGGTCTGCTCCCGATATCCGCGAAACTGCCCAAGCACGGTTTCGGCTGGCGACAGCGGCCGGATCGTTCGAAGTACTTTCGCCTGCTCGTCGCGAAGGGCCTCGCGCCACGCGGAAGACGGCGGTTCCATCGCGAGATACCCGACGATCTGCAGCAGATGGTTCTGCACGACGTCGCGGATGACGCCGGTCTCCTCGTAAAACGCGCCTCTCCCCTCGACGCCGAACGACTCGGCCATCGTGATGTGCACGCTCTCGACGTACTGCCGGTTCCAGATTGGTTCGAGAAACGCATTCGCGAACCGGAAGTACAGGATGTTCTGCACCGCTTCCTTGCCGAGGTAGTGATCGATCCGGAAGATCGCGTCCTCGGAGAACGCGCTATGCAGGGTTGCGTTGAGCGACCTCGCTGACTCGAGGTCGCGCCCAAACGGCTTCTCTATGACGACCCGTGCGCCCGGGGTGCAGCCGGCGCGCGACAGGTGCTCGATCGTCATGGGAAACGCGCTCGGCGGAATGGCGAGGTAGAACAGAGGATTGTGCGCCTGGCCGAGGGCCTGCCGGATCTTCGTGAAGAGCTCGAGATCACCGTAGTCGCCAGAGACGTACTGCAGCAGCGACGTGAAGCGTGTGAAGGCGGCCTCGTTCACTGTGCCTCTCGCCGACACGCTGCTCCGCACGCGCTGAATCAACTCCTCGCGCGGCATCGGCAGCCGGCCGACGCCGACGATTGGCACGTTCAAATGCCCGCGTGCGGCCAGCGCCTGCAGCGCCGGAAAGATCTTCTTATAGGCAAGGTCGCCGGTGATCCCGAAAACGACCAATGCGTCCGATTGCGGAGGCGCGGCCATGAACGAGAAAGCTTACACCGTGCGCTGCAACTACACGATGAATCGGGCGCCTGCGCCCGCGTAGGTGGTAGCCTACCGCGCCGTAATCAATCGCTGCGGCTGAGCGGCTGGGGCGAGCGCCATGACCGCCCACGCCGTTCCAGCAGCAGAGATGAATTGGTCGCGCCCGTAAGGGAAGCCGCTCTCGAAGTGCGGCTGCAACCAGATAGCCCGCGTCTCCACGTGCCACGTCCCATCGGGCGCTTGCGTGCGAAGCAGGTAATCGACACCTTTCTGATAGACAGGATTGGACACCGCCATCGCGCCGGCAGCGTTGAGGGCGTAGAGCGCCTGGCCAGTCGCATATGAATCCGAGATCATCTCCGGCAACTGGCTCCACCCGCCATCACCGCGCTGCGCTGTCGCAAGCGCGCGGGCAGCACTTGTTATGGCGGCCGGGGCCGCGTTTCCCCACGCGAGGCCCAGAAGATGGAAGGCGCGATCCTGAGTGGTGGCCGGCTTTGCATGCTCGAGCCATTTCACCGCCTTTGCGATCGCTTCATCGGTGCCAGGCTTGTCAGCGTCGGGCCCGTATTGCTTCAGCGAGTAGATCGCCAACGCCGCAGCCTGAAAGTCACCCGCAGCCATCGGGGGACGCCGGCCTTCGTTCGTCGACCAGTTTCCCACGGGCGTTTGCATCGCTCTGATATGCCGCACGACCGAATCGGTGTACGGCGTCTTCGGCAGTTTGTTCATGCCGAAATCGAACAGCTCCCAGGCCACGCTGGTCACTCCCACCACGTTCAAATCCATGATGCGTTCGGGAGAAGGCATCATCGACTGTGGCAGCTGCGCGATTTCGAGAGGCGCCGGGATGCCTCTGGCGCGCGCGATGCCCGCGGCGGCCGACACAAGATCCTGCGCATGACATGAATTGCAACCGCCGATGCGGATGAAGTTGTGACTCTGCTTTTCGAGCAGCGGTAACGCGCTCTCGATGGCCGCGGCAGGAGTCCTCACGGTGCCCGCAACCTTGTGCGCGACGACGGTATTGTCGCGATTGACGCCGCTCTTCGCGACACCACCAAGCACGCGGGTGACCTGCGTGTCGCCGCGTCGGCTGGCAAGGACGAGCGCCGTTTCGTCGTAGTCTGCCGAGAACGTCGGATCGGCGCCCTTTGCGAGGAGCAGCTTCACGATATCGGCATTCATCACATCCGATCCCGCAGCCAGCATGAGCGGTGAGTAGCCACGGATGTTCCGACTGTTCACCTCTGCGCCCCGATCGAGCAGCATCTTCACCGTTTCGGTGTTTCCCGCGCCGGCGGCGTTGCCAAGCGGTGTCTCACCTAGCTTGCTTCGCACGTTGACGTCCGCACCCTTCTCGAGGAGCAGACGCACGGCGAAGGGACTGCCGTTGCTGGCTGCTGCCATGAGCGCAGTCGCGCCGGCTCCGTTCTTTGCGTCGACGGCTGCCCCCTTGTCGAGCAACAGACGCATCGCATCGACGTCACCGCGCAGCGCAGCCGCGCTCAGCGGTGTCAAACCGTTGAGCGTGGCCACGTTCGGATCCCCGCCGTTGTCGAGCAGCAGACGCAGCACCGCACCGCCGTTCCCCAGGAGCGACGCCTGATACACCGGGGTGCGCCCCTCGACCTGCTTCATCTTGACCGTCGCGCCCCGCGCCACGAGCAATCGAACCTTGGCTTCGTCGTGAAGCGACCAGAAGAGAGGAGTGGAACCGCGGCGATTCTTTGCGTTGACGTCAGCGCCCCTATCGAGCAACAGGGTGACGCTGTCGAGCGTGCCGAATCCTCCCGCATGATGCAGGGGGGTCGAGCCTGCGGCATCCTTCGATGTGACGAGCGCGGGATCGCCGGCGAGCAACGTCTCGAGTGCCGCGCGATCGCGCGCACGGACAGCCGCGATGACGGCAGCGATCTTCGGGTCCACCGGCGCCGGAGGCGCCTCGGGGCGGATCTGGGTCCTGAAATCTGTACCTTGATCGATCCAGGCTCGAAGTATCCCGATCTCGTCATCGGACAGCGGACCGGTCGGCGGCATCTGCAATCCGCCATCGCCATTCACGAGCCGCTTAATCAGTTTGCTGTCGGCGCTGTTGCCTGGCGTGATGACGGGGCCGTAATCACCGCCTCGAAGCGCGTTCTGCCGCAGGTCGAGCCGGAGGCCGGATTGCTGCGCCTCAGGTCCGTGGCAGGAGTAGCAATTCTGCGCGAGGATGGGCCTCACGTCCGCGTCGTAGTCGACGGTCCTTGCAGCTGCCGGAGGCAGCTGGGTTTGAGCCATGACAGGGGCTGCCAATGTGAAGCAGACGACAAACGCAGGCACCCAGTGTTTTCTCATAGGAACTCCAGTCAAATTACTTGTGGTTCCAAGGACGTCGGGATTGTGCGCCCGGACCGGGTCGTACGCAAGGGAAAAGACGATTCCGAACAAATGCTCAGGCCAGACGGCCGTGGGGCGGATGTGGGCGGCGCCTATCGTTCGGCCGGCGCGCGCGCCTGCATCGCTGGCGCACGCGCATCTCGTGTTGATGAGCAAACTAACTGCCGCTAAGTCGATCGATGACTTTGGTGACCCCTTCGGTTTCGCGCGCGAGCATCACAGCTCGATCGCGTTCCTGCCGGGACTGAACGGTGCCTGTGAGCGTGACGGTCGTGCCCTCGGTGGTGACATTGATGGTCCTGGCCCTGACCAGGTCGTCGAGCACCATCTTGCCCTTGATTTTCGCGGTAAGACTGCCCTCTTCGAGCGACGCCCCGAGGCGGGTTGCCGCCACCGCCGCCTTCTCCCCGATTTCAGCGCCAGCCGCGCGCGCCTTGGCTGTATCAATTTGAGGTGTCTCAATCCCGGTCACCGCAGGAGCGCCCGGCAATGACCCGCTTGACCGATAGCCGAGCAGGAAAAATGCAGCCGCAACCAGCACAACGACAATGAGCATCAATCGAATCAAGCCTCGAATCATAGATCCTCCTCAAGGTCCGCCGAAGGCGGAAAGCACCAAGACCCATGCTGCAGAAAGTGCGCCAGGAAGAACCCGTCGATGGTCTAAAGCAGCTTGGTCATGACGATGAAATGGCAGGGGCGGCTGGCGCGATCGGGATCAGAAAACGGCAACGTGCCCTGTTCCACATAACCGAGGTGGCGGTAGTAAGGAAACAGCTCATCGCGGAGGTTCACAATGTGGATGTCCATGAAGCGGCATCCGCGCGTTCGCGCGTGCGTCTCGGCCGCATCAATGAGCAGCCGGCCACGCCCCTGCCGTTGCAGGGCCGGGGCAATCGACAGCATCCCGAAGTAGGCGCGATCGCCCGTGCACGTCAAATACACGCAACCGGCAAGGGTTCCGGTGCTGGTTCCGGTTCCGGTTCCGGTTCCGGTTCCGGTTCCGGGTTCCTCGTTGTCGAGCACGAGAAACTCTCCGCCGTTCTCAATGAGCTCGGCGATCTCCTCAGCGCTCGTACGATCGCCGATTTTGAAGAACGATTCGACAACGAACGCATGGTTGATGATTCTGGCAAGCTGCGCCGCCTCGCATGCTGTCGCGATCCTGATCATCCCGGCACCAGGACATTGTCGATGAGTCTCGTAGAACCGACCCATATCGCCCCGGCGATGCGCACCGATCCGCGGATTTCTTCGACGGGCCGCAAGGTCACGGGATCGACAATCTCGAGATACTCGAGTTTCACTATTTGCGGAATCCGGTTGGAGGCAGCGGCGCGAATGGCCTTCGGATCGCGCGATCCGTTTGCAATCTGTTGTTTGGCGCCTACAAGCGCCCTGTACAACGACGTCGCGACCTGCCGCTCTTCAACCGTCAAATGACGATTGCGCGAGCTCAACGCAAGCCCATCGGTGTCGCGCACGGTCTGGACTTCGATGAGGTCGATCCGCAGATTGAAATCGGCGACCAGCCGTCGGATGATCGCCAGCTGCTGTGCATCCTTCTCGCCAAAATAGGCGCGGTGCGGAAGGACGATCTGAAACAGCTTCAGCACCACCGTCGCCACGCCGTTGAAGTGACCTGGCCGGAATTTCCCGCACAAATGATCGGCAAGCCGTCCGACGTCGACGCTGCATTCCGGTGGTTTCGGGTACATCTCGACGGCCGACGGCGCGAATACGATGTCGACGCCGAGCTCGCGGCAAATGGCGAGGTCCTCCTCGACGGCGCGCGGATAGCGTGCGAGATCGTCCTGGTTGTCGAACTGGAGCGGGTTGATGAAGATCGAGACCACGACCTCCCCGCACTCGCGGCGCGCGGCTTCGATGAGGCTCTGGTGTCCCCGATGCAGCGCGCCCATCGTCGGGACGAGGCCGATAGACGCGGCGCCCGCTAACCGCGTACGAAGATCGTGAATCGTCTCAATCTTTTGCAGCACGATCGGAAACGCCCGCGCGCACGTCTGCGACGAACGCCCGCGCCGCATCGACGATGATCTCGGCGAGGTTGGCGTATTTCGTCGCGAACGGCGGCACCTTGTCGTGCAAGCCGAGCAGATCAGAGCTGACGAGCACCTGGCCATCGCAGTCCGGTCCGGCGCCGATACCGACCGTCGGCACGGCGAGCGTCGATGTGATGTTCGCGGCAACGTCCGGTGGAATAGCCTCGAGAACAACGGCGAATGCGCCGGCGTCCTGCAGCGCGAGCGCATCGTTGAAGATGAGCTCGGCCTCGCGGGGATCGCGGCCGCGCTGGCGGTACCCGCTCTGCTGGTTCACCGACTGCGGCAGTACCCCGAGATGCCCCATGACGGGGATGCCGACATCGACGAGGCGCCGTACGACGTCAACCACCGAGTGGCCGCCCTCGACTTTCACCGCGGCTGCGCCTGCGTCCTTCAGCAGACGTCCCGCGTTGCGCACCGCCTCGGACGGCGTCACCTGATAGGTGAGGAATGGCATGTCGGCAATGACCAGCGCCGTCTCGGTTCCGCGCACCACGGCCGCGGTGTGGTGAACCATCACGTCGAGCGTGACCGGCAGCGTCGTGTCGTAGCCGAGCATGGCCGTGGCGACAGAATCGCCTACCAGCAGCACATCGACGCCGGCACGCTCGAGGAGCCGCGCCATCGTTGCGTCGTATGCGGTGAGGATGGCGAACTTCTCGCGGCGCTGCTTGCGATCTTTGAGATGAGAGACGCGGATGCGCATGGGACAAGCCTACCTTACTAGGTGGTAGGTGGTAGGGTAGGTGGTCGGTGGTCGGTGGGAGCTAAAATCCAAACGCGTAAACGGTTGTCGAGTGATACGTCTCGCCGGGACGCAGCAGGGTCGAAGGAAACTCCGTGCGGTTCGGCGAGTCAGGATAGTGCTGAGGCTCGAGGCAGAAGCCCCGGTACTCGACAACCTGACCGGAATAGAACTGCAGACCCGGTTCGGTCGTATGCAGCTCGAGCGTCCGCCCGCTCGACGGATCGAACACGCGCGCGGCGAGCGCCAGATCCCCGTCCGCGCGATTCAAATTGAAGTTGTGATCGTATCCGCCGCCCCGTCTCAGTTGCGGGTGATCAACGTTCAGCCGCGATCCAATCGCGACGGGCTCCTGAAAATCGAACGGCGAGTTCGCGACCGGCGCGAACGCGCCTGTGGGAATCAGACGATCGTCAACGGGCAGATATGTGCGTGCATTGATGGCAAGGCAGTGGCCCAGCACATCGCCATCGCCGGTGAGATTAAAGTATGAATGCTGCGTGAGGTTCGCATGCGTCGGAGCGTCGGCCACCGCGTGGTATCCGATCCGCAGCTCGCGCCCGCTGAGCGTGTAGGTGACCTCTACGTCAAGCGCGCCCGGATATCCCTCTTCCCCATCGGGGCTTGTGCGGTGAAAGACGACCGCGGTTCCATTCCTTGACGCGTCGGCGTCCCACACACGCTTGTCGAATCCCTTAAAACCCCCGTGCAGATGGTTTGGCGGTTCGTTCGGCGACACGCGATGCTCGCGGCCGTCGATGGCAAACCGCGCGCCGGCGATGCGGTTGGCGCAGCGCCCGACCACGGCGCCGAAGTACGGTGACGCGTCAACGTACGGCTCGAGACGATCGAATCCGAGGACCACGTTGGCAGCGCGACCGCCGGCATCCGGCACGACCATCGACGCGATGATGCATCCGTACGTGAGGATGTTCATTTCGAGCCCGCCGGCGCCGCCGAGCGTTATGAGATCTACGGTGGTCCCGTCGGGCAGGGTGCCGAATGGCCGCCGAGCGTGCATTGCATAAGCTTAGAACCGAACGCGCACCCGCGGTGCAGCGCCGTGAGGGGCTGGGGATCTCGAGCAACCCTGCGGGCGGCCGCCTCGTCAAAAGAAAGTTCGCAACCTTGAATGCCCTTCGGGCGTAATACCCGCAACGATTATCTGGAGGCTTCCATGACGTCAGTTTGCCGCCTTGCGTCCCTGTCTGTTTGTGTCATCGCCCTTGCTGGCTGCGACGTGGTTCGGATTGCGGCACAGTCCGAGCGTGCGCGCGGCACCTTTGAGCGCACCCTCACGGTCAACGGACCGGTTGAGCTCAATATCCGAACGGGCTCGGGAAGCATTCAAATCAGCAAGGGTGAGGGCGATCGCATTCAGATCACCGGCCGTATCAGCGCGGGATCGGCGCGCGACGGGCTCGACCCCGCAGAACGGGTCCGCAAGGTCGAAGCGGCGCCTCCGATCGCCCAGACCGGCAACATCATCAACATCGGCCACACCAACGACGATCCTCTGTACCGCAATGTGGGCATCAGCTACGAGCTCGTGGTGCCCGCGGGCGCCCGAATCAATTCGCAGACCGGGTCGGGCAGCCAGACGATCGGCAACTTCGACGGCGCGGTGCGCGCGCAGACGGGATCGGGCAGCATCCGCATCGAGCGCGCGGGCGGCAGCCTCCACGCGCAAACCGGCAGCGGTAACATCCAGGCCGAGTCGGTCGGCGGCGAGGTGCACGCACAGACCGGCAGCGGTAGCGTCGACGTGCGGCAAATTGCACGCGCCGACGTCAACGTGCAGACCGGATCGGGTAGCGTCACGCTGACGCTGCCGCCGGATGCCGCCTACACCCTCAACGCGCAGACAGGCTCTGGGGCTATCTCAACGTCGCAGCCCCTTACGATGCAGGGGCGCGTCAGTCGGAACCACGTGACGGGAACCGTGCGCGGCGGCGGGAACAACGTATATGTGAGAACCGGCTCGGGATCGATAACTATCCGATAGCCCGGCGTTCTGCTCTAGACTGGTCAGACCATGCCTGCCCTCGCGGTCGCTTCGGCGCGGCGCCGCTTGCCGATCACGGGCATCGGTCTGATCTGTTCTCTCATCGGGCTGTCCGCGCAGGACCCTGCGCCAGCAGCGCAGCTTGAACCCTTCCGTACTGAAGTCAATTACATCCGCGTCGACATGTATCCGACCGCCGACGGCAAGCCGGTGACGGATCTGCGTCAGGATGAAATCGAGATTCTCGAAGAAGGCGCGCCGCAGAGAATCGAGCGGTTCGAACACGTGCTCGTGCGCGGCGCGCGATCGCAGGAGATGCGCCGGGAGCCGTCCACAGTCGCCGAAATGCGCGAGGCCGCACAGGATGTGCGTGCGCGCTTGTTCGTGCTCTTCCTTGACACAGAGCACGTCGAATTCGGCCCGGCATTCAACATCAAGGGTCCCCTCATTCAGTCGTTGAACCAGCTGATTGGCGGCGATGATCTCATCGCAGTGATGACGGCCGGCATGCAGGCGCGCGACATCACCTTCAGGCGGCGCACGACATCGATTGAAGAGATGCTGAAAGGCGTATGGAGTGAGCGCGACCACCGCCTGAACAAAAGCGTAGAGGAAGACAATATTTCGCTCTGCTATCCAGCCGACATCGCCAATGAAATGATCTTCAGGCGGCGCGAGGTCAGGACGCTGGATGCGCTCGAAGATCTGGTGCGACACCTGCGGTTCGTGCGTGAGGAGCGCAAGGCTGTCATTGCGATCAGCCAGGGGTGGCGGCTCTTCGGTGACGACCCTGTGCTGCGCAGGCCGATCGACGATAACAACGTAGAGCCTGTGCCTCCCATCGGCCTTGACCCGCGGACAGGTCGTCTCAGCACTTCCGACCTCGATGCGAATCCCGGATTCAATCCCCGCAGCTGTGAGCAGGAGCGTCTTTCGCTGAGCCTGCTGCGGAACGACACGCGCTTCCTCGATATCCTTCGACAGGCGAACGCCGGAAACACGACGTTCTATCCCGTCGATCCGCGCGGTCTCGTCGTGTTTGATGAGCATATCGTGCCCATCTCGCCAGCATCTGCGTCTGTCGTCAGCCGCTGGAGTCCGATGGTCGAGCTCACGGAGGATTCACGGCGCCTGACAGCGCGCAACGACTCGCTGAGGACGATGGCCGACGTGACCGACGGCATCGCGGTCGTGCAAGCCGCAGATCTTTCCGCCGGCATGCGCCGTATCGTCGAGGATCTGACCTCCTATTACCTGATTGGCTACTACTCCACTCGGGAGCTCGACGGCAAATTCCATAGACTCACGGTACGTGTGAAGCGGCCAGGCATACGCGTGCGCGCACGCACCGGGTATCTCGCCGCGACGCGTGCAGACGATGCAAAGGCGAGAGCCGCGGCAACGGCCGTGGCGGCCGCCAAACCCGTTGATGTGCGGCTGAAGGCGATCGAGCACTCGCTCTCGGCACTGGGGACCTTCTCGAGAGAGCGGCCCCTGCGCCTCCATCTGGCGGCGGGATATCTTCCCTCGGGCGCCGCGACAATCTGGGGCGTGGCGGAAGTCCCGGCGGCGACGGGACGCCACGATTGGATCGAAGGCGGGCAGGCAGACGCGATGCTGATCGACGGCAGTGGCCAGACCGTGGCCACCGAGCGTGTGACGATTCCGCCCGGCGCTCGCATCGTGCGGTTCACCTTCGGATCGCGCGTTACACTCTCGCCCGGAGACTACCAAATCCAGTTTCGGGCGAAAGGCACCGCCGCGCCGCTCGCGGCAATGGATTCGGTTCGCGTGTCTCTCGCCGCGGCCCCGCGAGCGACCGGTGCCGTCGCGCTGCGGCGCAGCGTGACGACCGGCAACCTGGCGATGGCGACAGCAGACCTGCGCTTCCGCCGCACCGAACGGATCATCATCGAAGTACCGACGGCATCGACGGACGCAGGCACGGCTCTCCTGCTCAACCGGGCGGGACAGACGATGTCGATTCCGGTCACCGCCGCGATTCGTGATGATGCCGACGGCTCCCGCTGGCGCACGGCACAGTTAACGCTCGCGCCGCTCGCGCCGGGCGATTACGTCGTCGACCTGTCAGCAGGAGCGGAAACCGCACTCACCGCGTTTCGTGTGATGCCGTAGGAACGCCATTTCGACCACCATCCGGAACCGTTCGATAAAGCCGCGGAATGAGCGTAGGATTGCTGCGTGCGCAGAGCCTCCGCCGCGGTCGTGCTGTTCGCCGTTGTCGGCGCCGGGCTCCTGGCCCAGGACCGACCTGCCCGATTTCAGTCGGGGGTCGATCTCATCAGTGTGACGGCGACCGTCGTCGATTCTGAAGGGCACCTCGTGAGCGGTCTGCCGGTCGAGGCCTTCGAGATTTTCGAAGAGGGGGAGCGCCAGACCATCACGCAATTCACCAACGAGCGCGTGCCAGTCAGCCTGGCCGTGCTGCTCGACGTGAGCGACAGCATGTTCGGGCAGCGCCTCGTCGACGCGCGATCGGCCGTCGAGCGTTTCCTGTTCGAGTTGCTCGACGCGAACGACGAGTTCTCCGTGGTGGCGTTCAACCACGAGCCCCGCGTGCTGACGCGCTGGACGCAAATGCCCGAAGCGGTGAGAACGGCGATGGCCACCCTCAAGCCGTTTGGCTCGACCGCGATCTACGACGCGGTGCTGACCGCGCTGCCGATGATGAACACCAGGACCAAGCAGCGGGCCGCGGTGCTGATCATTTCCGACGGCGCCGACACCGCCAGCGACGCCGCGTTGCGCGAAGTGCGTGCGGCCCTTGTGCGAAGTGATGCCTTCGTCTACGCGATAGCCGTTGATCCGCCGGCGAAGCGGGCCATCAACGAGACCGTGAATGTGTCGGCGCTGAACGAGATTACGGGCGGGAGCGGCGGCAACACTGAGCTCGTGCACCAGACCGCCGATCTCGTGACGGCGACCGCGCGGATCGCCGACGAGCTGAACAACCAGTACGTGCTTGGCTACTATTCTCCGCTGGCTCTCGACGGCAGCTATCGCAGCATTCGCGTGCGCGCCACGAATCCCGCGCACCGCGTGCGTGCGCGGCGGGGATACATCGCGACGCCGCGGACGAGGCGCCCCGGCTGACGCCGGACGCTCAAGGCTTCACGCCACGCTCGGCCATCTGTTCGGCCACTCGGCTGCGCATCGCCTTCGCCGTCTCCACGTCGTCCTCCCCACCTCGCTTGTCGCCGGTCATCTGCTTCACCAATCCGCGTCCGTACAGCGCGGTCGCCGAGCTTGGGTTGACGACGAGCGCCTGCGCGAAGTCGACTAATGCGCGATCGTACTGCCGGGCGCGGAAGTACAGCGCGCCGCGAAGCTCGAGCCCGTACTGAGAGCGCGGCTCGAGATCGATGTGCGCGGAATAGTCCTGCAACGCCAGATCTTCCTGACCAGCTTTCTCACGGCAGAGGCCGCGATCGACGAGGGCAATCGCGGATCCGGTTCCGGTTCCCGTTCCGGTTCCGGTTCCCGCCAACTCGATGGCTCGCGTGAAGTCGGCGATCGCCTCGCCACATCGTGATGTGCCGGCCAGCGTGATGCCACGGTTCAGTATCGCCTCGGTGAACGCGGGGTTGATACGAATGGCGTCTGTGTAGTCGCGAATAGCCTCCTCATGCTGCCCGTTGAGGCGATGCATACCGGCGCGATCGGCAAAGGCATGAGCCGAGCGCGGATCGAGCGCGATCACGCGCGTGAAATCGTCAATAGCCCTGTCGAAATCCTGTTTCGCGCCGTGGACGGCGCCGCGGTTCGCAAATGCCTTGGCGAACGTGGCATCCAGGCGAATGGCCTCTCCGAAGTCCTGAAGCCCGCGATCGTAATCGAGCAGCGCCACATACGCGACACCCCGCTCCAGATGCGCGACCGCGAGGTCGCGTCCTTTGGCACGGCCGGACTGAATCACCGCCGAGCAGGCACTGATAGACACCTCGGGATCGCGATCGCCGCAGCCAGCCTGTCCTCTGGCGGTGGAGGCCGGCAGCGCCGATATAACTACGAGTGCGGTTACGAGACTGCGCATGACATCAATGTAGTGTCCGGCGAATCGCCGGACCGTGTCCACCGGAGCCATCACATGTCCAATGTAGCGCCCAGCACACCAGAACGCCGGATGATCGCCTGGATCGGCAAGGCCGTCCGGGTCGAAGGGAAAGTCATCAGTGCCGAGGATCTCACGATCGACGGCGACGTCGAGGGGTTGATCGAGCTCGGCGGCCACAGCCTGACGATTGGTGAGGACGCCAGAATCAAGGCAGATCTGCTGGCCAAGACGGTGACCATCAGCGGCAAGGTGACCGGCAACGTGCGTGCGGTCGAAAAAGTCGAGCTGCGCCCGACCGGTTCGGTCGACGGCGATATCACGGCGCCCCGCTTCATGATGGCCGAAGGCTCCATCGTCTCGGGTAAAGTGCAGGCCGGCTAGTGGCTAGGGGGTTGGCAGGCGCACGATAAAGGTCGCGCCTTTGCCTGCGCCCGCGCTGACGGCGGCGACGTTCCCCCCGTGCATTTCGGTCAGGTGGCGCACGATCGCAAGGCCCAACCCCAGGCCACCATGCGTGCGCGTGACGCGCTGGTCCTCCTGCCGGAATCGCTCGAAGACGTGCGGGAGGAACGCCGGGGCAATACCGACGCCCGTATCTGCGACGGCCAGTTCGACGCGTGATTCGTTGACGTGGAGTGACACGCGCACCGCTCCGCCTTCCGGCGTGAACTTGATCGCGTTCGACAACAGATTTCCCACAACCTGCTGCAGCCGCGCATGGTCGCCGAAGAGGATGGCCGGATCGTCGCCGAGCTCGACGGTCAGTGCGATTGACTTCGCTGCGGCAAAAGGCCTGACCGATTCGACAGCAGACTCGACGACGGGCCGGAACGGCATCGGCTCCTTCACCAGGTGCAGCTGCCCCGCGCTGATGCGCGACACGTCGATGAGGTCCTCGACGATCTTCTGCTGCAGCCTCGCGTTGCGCTCGATTGTCTCGAGCGCTTTGGAGCGCCGAGCCGCATCCATATGCGTGCTCCGCAGCAGTGACGTCCACCCGAGCACGGCGTTCAGCGGCGTCCGAAGTTCGTGCGACACCGTCGCGAGAAATTCGTCCTTTAGTCGGCTGGCAATCTCGGCGGTCTCGCGCGCTCTTTGGACGGCATCGAACAGCCGGGCGTTGTCCATGGCAACGGCGGCCTGCCCCGCAAGACCGGCAATGGTGCGCTCGTCGGTCTCGGTAAAGATGCCGGCCTCGGCATGACCGAAGAACAGGCCGCCGAGCACCTCGCCTGATCGGCTGATGACAGGCATCGCGAGGTAGGCGCGCACCGGCAGGTGGCCGCGCGGCATACCGCGATGCGGAGGGTTCTGGCCGTACCGCGGATCGGTCGTCACGTCGGCCACACGAATGATTCCCTCACCGCGAAATATCGGCCCGAACAACGCCGTGGCGCGCGGCATCGGCAGCCGCTCGAAGTGCCGGCGATCGACACCCGACAATGCGTAGAGCATGTACGATCCGCCGCCGCCATCCAGGACGTTGAAGAAGAACGCGCCGAACTGCGCACCAACAAGGCTGGTGGCCGCATCAGTCAGCGCCTGCACCAGCTTTTTCAGATCCAACTCTGTCCAGAGCACGCGACCGAGATCGTTCAGGATCTGCAGCGCCTCAGTCTGCTCGTGCAATTGCTCGCGCGCGCGCATCTCTCTGGTGATGTCCTGCGCGATGCCGAGCATCCCCACGACAGCGCCGTCCTCCGCGTATGTTCCCAGTCCGCGGGCAGCGACCCATATGTCGCCCGCGGCCGTCGTGATTCGATACTCCGAGTCGTAGGGCGATCGATTGGCAAGGGCGGTGTCGACGGCCGCTTGCGCGCGCTCACGATCGTCGGGATGCTGCAGATCACGCAGAGCGGTCCATGTCATCACGGAACCAGGCGGGATGCCGAAGATTTCCGCAGCACGCGGGGAGAGCGTGAGAACGTCGGTGTCGGCGTCCCAGCTCCAATCGCCGAGTCTGGCGGCCTCGAGCGCGAGACGCAGACGTTCAGCATCGGAGAATATGGAAGCTATGGTGGATGGGCGATCCATCATCGGGCGGCGTCAGCCTCGATCTTACCCCGCCTGCAGTTCGAGCAGACTACGCGGGCACTCGCGCGAGCGCGCGCTCGAGCGCTTGATGGAGCATTTCGCGACCGATGGGCTTGGTGACGTAGTCGATGGCGCCGTGCTGGCGCATCTCGACGACGGTCTGCACGTCCTGCGCGCCGCTCACAGCGACAATTACTGTATTGGGCCAGCGCTGCCGGATTTCCTTCGCCAGCCACAGACCGTCGTGCACCGGCATGATGACATCTGAGAACACGATCTGCAGTGGCGCTTTCTCCATCTCGACGAGCGCGGCTTCGGGGCCTTCAGCCGCGACTACCTCGTGTCCCCATTGCGTCAGGCGTCGCGACAGAATCTCGCGGACGGACGCTTCATCATCGACTACGAGGATCCTCGCCATACGTTTGCACACAATTTTGGTGCGAACGGCCCGGATTAGCCATAGGAGTTTGGACTACAAAGCGCTTTTTGTAGCGGTCGGGGCGACTGTGATCTCGAAATCGCGTCCTGGATCGAGGTCACCATGGTTGATATCGGTTTCCTCAGGTCCTTTGGCGATGACCTCTCCTTCGCGAAGCTCCACTTCAATGCGGTAACGCCCCTCTTCGGGCACCTTGATGGTGTACCCGCCATTCACCCCGGTGGTGGTTTCGAACCTGGCCCCCGACGCCGCGTGAATCGCCGTCACTTTGCGCGTGATAAGCGGCACTGAGCCACCTGTGGCGCGCACGATACCGGCGATGGTACCGCCAGCCTTGACGCCCGGGTCTGTCGTGATAACCGCACCGCGGCAGGCTGACCCTGCGAAGATAACAAGCCACGCCAGAATACAATGGCGGGTCATTTCGACTGCTCGTCGCGATCGGGTGCAAACCGGACCGCGCACGTGGGCTCGAGCACGCGAATCGATCGAGCGCTCAACGTCCCGTTGGCGTAATAGAACGCCGTGTTGACGCCGGGAGCGCCTGCGCCACCCGCGCCCCCGGTGCCTCGGACGGTATCGGGGACGGGCGCCGGCATCGAGCCTGTCTTTGATTCCGCAGTCGATACCGTTCCGCCGATCTCGACGGTCTTGTTTGACGCCGACGCGAGATCTATGTCAACACCAGCGGGCACAACTCTATAGGTCATCGTCTGACCTTTTGTGTCCGCGCCTGATCCATCGCCAGTGGGACTCAGCAGCGCGAAACCCTTGGCGGCATCTCCCTGAAGACATCCTCTGAACGTGTTCGGATCAGTGGCTGATGTGTATTGACTGCAGCCAACGCTGCCCGTGAGAAGCGTCAGTCCTGCCATTACAGCGAGCACTCTCATGCCATTCCTCCGGCCGGAAAGCATGCAAGAGGCGTACTACATCGGAATGGCGCGGTTAGTGCCCCGTCGGAACCAGGCTTGCCGCCTTCAGGGTGCCCATCTTCGTCGCAACCTCGAGCAGGGTGGGATAGAACTGCACAAAGGTGTTGTCGACGGCGCCGTTGTCCGCATGACACGCATAGCAGCGCTCGGTTCTCGGAAGTGCTGCGGCCTGGGTTTTCATATCACGTCCGAAATCAAAATACGCCCACTGGCCGGGAAACCGCGCCTCATCTTTCACCGACGCCTCGATCACGACAAGCCCTGTCTGGAAGTGTCCGCCTTTATTGATGGAACCTTCGCTGGTTGCCGACCGAATCTCGAGGATGAACATCGTCTTGTCTGGCCAACGCCCCGACTTCATGAACGAGCGGTAAGACGAAGGGTTCACGTAGACATTCGTGAAGTTCGGCATGCGCGGCGCGGCCGCCTGCGCCGACTCTGGCCGGGCCGCCGGCTGGTTGTAAGTCATGCCGAGGCCTGATGTGACGAAGATCCATTCGCGGAAGTCGTCGGGACGAATCAACTGGCCGTCCGTGGTGTAGTGTGGCCCAGCCGTGGCGATGTTCGCGGGCGCTGACACAGGCGAAGGCTGTTGTGCGTAGAGAGCTGTCGCAAGGAAGAAACACGCCCCCGGAACGAAGTACTTCATGGCAGGAATGTAACACACCCCGGCCTTCGTATCATTCGCCGAGAAAGCGCCCGACCGGCTTGAGATCCTCCACGTGATCGCAGATAACCTTGATGGACATCATCATCGGCACCGCGAGCAGCATCCCCCAGACGCCCCACGCCCAGGTCCAGAATAGCAGCCCCACGAACACCGCGACCCGATTCATCGATGCAACCTTGCCGATCAGCGTGGGCGTCAGCAGCCAACCTTCGAGCGACGTGATGACGAGCGAAACGCCGGCGACCACCACCGTCATGTAAATCGTTCCGAATTGGAGAAACGCGACGAGCGACAGCGCCGAACTGACGATGAGCGGGCCGTAGTACGGAATAGAGTTGAAAACGCCGGCCAGCAGCCCCCACAAGGCGGCAGATTCGAGCCCGATCGCTGACAGTACTGCCCACGTCACTATGCCCACGACGACACTCGTGAAGATCTGAACCAGGATGAAACGGCCGATCTGTGACGAGATGCTGTCGATGATTTCAACGGTGACCTTCTTCTGCGTGAGCGTGGGTCCCGCGAGCTCGACGAACTTCCGTCTGAACATCTTGTCGGACAGCAAGATGAAATAGGTCAGAAACAGGATGATGATGAGCTGGTTGATCGCGGCCACCGCACTTAACGACCCCGACCAGAGGAGCGAGCTCGAAGTGACGCCCGGCTCCTCAACCTGCACGCGTACGACCCCCGGCGGCGGCTTGTCTGCGTCGCCTTTGGCCAGCTCCTGCGCCGCCTGCTCGACTTTCTCGAGCGGCCCGGGCAGCGCCTGTGGCTCGCGCTTGAGGAGCGACACGACGCGGCGAGCGCCCGTTGGCAGTTGGTTGATCACTGTCATCGCTTCGTCCTGCAGCGCATACGCGCCACCGGCGATCGCGGTCAGCGTGAGAACGAGCGCCAACGCCGCACCGATCCATCGCGGAATTCGTACTTTCTCCATCGCATCGACCACAGGATCGAGCGCGTAGAACAGCAAGAGTCCGAACGCCAGCGGCGCGAGCAGCTCCTGCATGTGCTGCAGGAGAAAGATCGTTACGCCGAGCGCAATGATGAGCAGCGCTCTCGTGTGTGCGTCGGGTCCTTCAAACGGAGACGCTGCCGCAGGCCGTGCGGCAGGGTCCTCCGGGGTCGTTTTCGATAACTTGTGTAGCGAACTCATGCAGATCTCAACATTGCCTGTCAGGGTAGCAATACACGTACCCTGGACTTGAGTTTGCACGTAACGGCCCGCATGGCTACTCGTCCGACCGCCCAACTGCTGCCCCGCAGGCGCCCGGCGCTGCGCTTTCCCCGACATTTGCGCCGCAGGGTACCGCGTCGCTGGCGGGCGGGACTCCATCAGCACCCCAAGGTGCGCCGTCAAATCGGCGTACGAACCATCTGGGCCAAAGTGCGTCAGATTGTGTTTGCATGGTGGGTCTGGGGCATCGCTGCAATTACTGCGCTCGTCTACGACAATTGGGGCTGGGCAATCGGCACAGGGCTGATGGCCGGGTTTGCCTTTCTCGTCTGGCCGCGAGAGGTCCCGCCCCGCGTCGGGCTTGAGCACGAGTTCTGCGTCGACGACGACGAATTCCTCACGACGATCGCGGGCTCCACCGGCATCCCATTCTTCGAGGGTAACTCAATCAAGATTCTCAACAACGGCGACGAGTTCTATCCTTCGATGCTCGACGGGATCGCGCAGGCGCAATGCTCGGTGACCGTCGAAGCGTACATCTACTGGGATGGAGACATCGGACGGCGGTTCGCCGAGGCGCTTGCAGCTCGCGCGAAAGCCGGCATAGGAGTGAAAATTCTTCTCGACGCGGTCGGCTCCTCCACAATCGGCGACGACATTCTGGAAATCCTCGAAAGGGGGGGGTGCCAGCTGGCTTGGTACAACCCCGTGCGTCCCTACAGCATCGGGAGCCTCAATCATCGCACGCATCGGAAGTCGCTCATCATCGACGGACGCATCGCATTCACGGGAGGCGCCGGTATCGCGGATCACTGGATGGGGCACGCGCAGGACGATCAGCACTGGCGGGATATTCAAATTCGTATGGAAGGGCCTGCGGTGACGCCCCTGCAGAGTGGATTCGCGCAGAACTGGCTCCAGGCGACGGGCGAAGTGGTGACGGGATTCGAGTTTTATCCCTCGATCGAAGAACCCGCCGGAAAGCTTGCAGTCCAGACCATCTTGAGCTCACCTGAAACAGGTGCGTCAACAGCGCGCACGTTCTACTACCTGTCAATCGCGGCTGCACGGCGCACAATCGACATCGCGAATCCGTATTTCATTCCCGATCAGGGCGCGATCGACCTACTTCTGGCGGCTAAACTGCGCGGGGTGAAGGTACGCGTCATGGTCGCGGGCATCCACAACGACAACTGGATGGCCCGGCAGAACAGCGTGAGGTTGTACGGCCCTATGCTTAAGGCGGGCATCGACATCCTCGAATACAACCACACGATGCTGCATCAAAAGACGATGGTCGTCGATGGCGTATGGTGCACCGTAGGCACGACCAACTTTGATAGCCGATCGTTTGCGCACAACGAGGAGAACAATGTATGCGTGTGCGATGCGCAACTCGCAAAGGAGCTGGAGGCGATCTTCGCCGCAGACATATCGGGATGCGACGCCATGACGCTCGAAAAATGGCGGAAGCGCCCTATGGTAGATAAGGTCTTGCAGGCCTTCGCTTCGTTGCTGCAGGAACAGGTGTAACGCCGCCTGAAGGTGGGCACCACGATCACTCGCAGTGCCGACCTTCAGGTCAGCAACTAATTCGGATCGTACTTGTGGTAGTGATTCCCCTCGCGATCGAACCCGCTGTCACGGATGTCGAGATTGATATCGCTCTGCAGGCGGTAGGAGAGTAGTGTTTCCGCCGGCACGTTTACGCGCCTCCCCTTGGTGATGATCTGCGCGCCGGCGCCAACTGCGGCGCCCGCGGCGGCCCCTGCCGCAGCTCCGTCTCCACCACCGATGACCGCACCGAGAATTGCGCCCAAAAGCGCTCCACCACCGACGTTCTTCGCTGTCTCCTTATTGGCTCCGATTCCGCTGTTTCGTACGTCAACTCCACCGCCGCCAACGCGGTTGCGGGTCGCGTCGACGCCATAACGCCTGCCGTTCACCGTTATCGAATCCAAATCGAGCACCAGTTCGTTGTCGGGAGCCCGACGCACAACCAGCTCGGCGGTAGCGCCGCGCGGAATCGCGAGACGATTTTGGGCATCACGGACGTCGTTCTCGACTGTACCCGTGAAGATGCGGCCGTCCAACGTCTGACCTTCGATGGGCCCAGTGGTGCGAACTTGAACCGTCGTCCCTGCCGGAATGGGGTTGATGTACTCCCATGACTGCGCGTGTGCCAGCGCCGGAGCGGTCAGCATCGCCGCCGCGGCGGCACCAATCGTCACTTTCGCAAATGTCTGTTTCAGCATTTCCAGTCCCTCCAAAAGCTGTTTTAAGTGCAAGCAGAAGGCCAGGAACCGGACGTGGCGATTGTACGCCCGCAAGGGCTACATGTTTTAGCGATAGGGTGTGCTGATGCTTGGGATGTAGGCTTTGTGGACACCCACGCTTCGTGCTCGGATCACGCAGCCTTTCGCATCATCTCGCGTCCGCGCTTCCGCCACGCGGCGAAGCGGCGCAGCGCGAGCGCGAGTCCGGTCCACACGAGAACCGCCCCGCCCGCGGTCACGAGGCCGGCCAGCGTCTGTCCCGTCAACCCGTACACCTCGCCGGTATGGGCGAATCGAAGCCAGGTTCGCGCCTTCCGCCCGGGAGACTGGCTGGAGAACGGTTCCCAGCGCACGACCTCACCGTTGCGGCGATCCAGCGTCAGCGTGGCGCGCTTCTGCGGTTGTCCGCCGTCGCCGGAATCAAGCGTGAGCACCACACGAGGGGCATTTGCTGCAGGCAGCGCAACGCTGATCGTCTTCCACGCGGGCATGTGCGTCGAAGCCGTTGCGATCATCGTGTCAAGCTGGACGCCCACTTCACGCGATTCCGGACCCGTACTTCTCGCGCCGGCGCGCGCGCCGCCACCAGGTCCGCCCACACGCGCAGCGGCTCCTCCGGCTGGCGCGGGTGGTGCTTCCCCGTATGCCCGGTAGACGAGCCCGGTTGCCCACGGGTAGGAAATGACGACGCCACCTGCAACGATAATCGCCAGCGGAATCGCAGACCAGAATCCGATCGTGTTGTGCCAGTTGAAATCGCGAGCCCTGCCGCCCAGGCCGCCCTTGAACCAGGTGATGCTGCGGACGGCCGACCATTTCCACGAGCGAGGCCACCAGAGAAAAAGGCCGCTGACGACGATGAAGAGAAATGCGAGATTCGAGGCGCCAGTGACCGCGCGACCCAGAGGACGGCTTGCACCGGAGGCAGCGACGTAGCGGTGCCACTCGACCATGACGCGAAAGAACGCGCGCACACTCTGCCCGTTCCCCTCGCCGAGCACGGCACCTGTGTATGGATCGACGAACAATTGCCGGCCAGCCGCGATCGTGAGCGACGCAGGCGCCGCCGGTTCCGATCGCACCATCACGGCCGTCGGTGACAAATCGGGCCGTAGCTCGTTCACTCTGGCAACGATCGCGTCGGCGGACAACCGTTGCGGTCCCGTCTCGATGTGGTACCCGCGCGTATCGGCCCATGCAGTGATCTGCCGTTGATAGGTCAAAAGGACGCCGGTCACCGACATGATGAAGATGACGGCCCCGGCGACGACGCCGCAGGCAAGGTGGAGCCAGAACAACAGAGTCCGCAGTGTCACGATCGCCTCACATCTCCGCCCACTGGCGGAGCAGGTTGTGGTACACACCAGTCAGCTGCACGACGGACGGATGCGCCGGCACATCGCGTGAGAGCTGCTGAATGGCTACGTCGAGATCGAACAGCAGCGTCCGGCGGCCGTCGTCACGAATCATGCTTTGAATCCAGAAAAAGGACGCGACGCGCGCACCGGTGGTGACGGCAGTCACGCTGTGAAGGCTGGACGAGGGATACAGCACCATGTCGCCGGCCGGCAGCTTCACCCTGTGCACGCCGTAGTTGTCCTCGACGATCAGCTCTCCACCGTCGTAGTCGCCGGGCTCGGCAAGAAAGAGGGTTGCGGAGAGGTCGGTCCGGATGCGGTGACCCGTGCCCGCCATCTGCCTGATGGCGTTGTCGATGTGATTGCCGAACGCCTGCCCGCCCTGATAGCGATTGAAGAGCGGCGGAAATACGCGCAGTGGCAGCGCCGCCGAGACGAACAGCGCATTGCGCTGCAGCGCCGTCAGGATCATGTCGCCGATTGTTTCGGCGGCCGGCGAACCCTCGAGCAGCTGCTGGTTCCTCTTGGCGCGCGCCGACTGAGGGCCGGCGGTCACCTTGCCGTCCACCCAGTCAGCCTTGTCGAGCAATTCGCGCGCGCTCGACACCTGCTCCGCGCTCAGAAGATCGGGAATCGTCAGCAGCATGCCTTCCTCAGAAGTGCACGGTCGACGTGATGATGGCCGACCGGGGTGTGCCCGGGTTATAGCGGCCGCCGTTGTTGTTGACGTTCCTGATGTAGAGCTCGTCGGTGATGTTGTTGATGTTGAGTCTCAGAGTGAGGTGCGTGTTCAGGTCGTACGCCGCCATGGCATCGATCACCGAATAATTCGGCACGCGAATCGTGTTGGGCGCGTTCACGAACACCTCATCCATGTAGCGAAGTCCGCCACCGAGCGTGATACCCCGGGGAAATGCGTACGTCGTCCAGAAGCTGCCGGAGAACTCCGGCGTCAGAACCAGGCGCTTGCCGTCATTCAGTGGGTTCTGGCTGATCTGCCGGGTGTTCAGATACCCGAAGCTGGCCATCACCTGCCACTGCGGCGTAATCTGCCCGAGCGAGCCGATCGTAAATCCCTGAACGCGCTGCCGATCGTCTTGATTGAAGATCGGCGGAATCGCCGTGGCATCGACCGTATAAATCACGTTTTCATTGTCAGTGCGGAACACGGCGGTGGTGAGCGTCAGTTTGTTTTCGTAGAAGCCGATTTTGCTGCCGATCTCGTAGTTGCGCGACTTCTGCGGATCCACGTTCGGATTGTTCTGATTGTTGGGCTGGCTGCTGAGCGTGAAATTCGCGGTCCCCGGGGGCGTGACAGTCGACCCAAACGAGAGGTACACGTTGGCCGCGCTGGTGAGTTGATAGAGCAAGCCCGCTTTGCCGCTGAACAGCCCATCGCTGGTGGACAGGTCGGTCGTCACGACGCCGACCAAGTCCTGGGCCTTGTAGGTGGCATCGTAGTATTCCCAGCGCAACCCGGCGTTGAACTGCCAGCGATTGCCGAAGTCGACCGTGTCGAATGCATAGAGGCCGACTGTGTCTGTACGTCCTCTCGTGTACGCAAGGCCACGCTCCGGCGCAAAGCCCGTTACGGGGTCAAACGGATTGGGATCGTAGATGCTGACGGGCGCCCGCGTGCCAATGCCAATCAAGGCCGGGGCGAACTGCTCTTCGGCCGCGAAATCCAGGCCCATCGTGGCCGCGTGCCGCACTCGGCCGGTCACAAATCTGGTCACGGCGCTCGTCTGACTCGACATGATCCAGTTCTCGCGCTCGTTGCCTTGCCGCGCCAGCGTCACCGTCTGCGTGTCGGGCACGAAGGCCGCCGGGTTCTGAATCGTCGTGATGACCGCGGTGCGGTGCGTCTGGTTGTAGCGCGTCTGGTTGCGCAGAGTCATGTTGCTGTTGACGTCGTGCTCGACGCGCCCGGTGTAGTTCTCCTGCGAGACCTTGTCGAAATCAGGTTCCGCGCTGCCGTAGAAATTCTTCTGATCGACCGGGTTCGTTGCGATCACCGTCGTCGGGGCCAGTTGCGTCTCGGACCAGGCGGAACCGGGGATTCCGTAGTCGGGCAGATTGTCCTGCCGTGTGATCTGAGCGGCTCCAGTGACGCGCGTCGCGGTGTTCAGGCCCAGGGCGATCGATGGGGCGATCGACTTGTTGTTGCGCGATACGTAGTCCCGGCCGTGGACGCCTCCGTCTTCCCAGAGCGCATTCAGCCGCAACGCGCTGTTGCCAAGCCAGGTGTCGGGAGCATCGGGCGCGAGCGTCTGATTGAGGTCGACCGTCGTGCGGTTCACCCCGCCGCTGGCGTAGCCGTAGCTCACCGCGTACGCGGACTGCGCAAGCGGCGCCTTGGTCACCATGTTCACGTAGCCTGCCGCGTTGCCGCGTCCGACATCCGATCCGGTCGGGCCCATGAACACTTCGATCTGTTCGAGGTTGTAGACGTCGCGCGACATCAGCCCGTCATCACGGACACCGTCGACAAACAGACTGTTGCTGGCGCTGAAACCACGGAGATTGAACATGTCGCCCGAGGTGTTCGACGCGCCTCCCCCTTCGCCCGCCTGGAGGCTGATGCCTGGAACGTTGCGCAGCGCTTCGCTCAGCGTGGTCACACCCTGTGCCTCCATGGCCGCACGCGGGATAACTTCGATCGTCTGCGGCACCTCGATGAGCGGCTGAGAGTAGATCGGCGACGAAGGCCTGGGCTGTGGAATGTTGCCGGTAACGTCTACCGCTTCGGCCGCCAGTCGAATCTCGAGCGACACGCTGTTGGGCCCGGTCGAGCGCGACGTCACGCTCGTGCCGTCGATAGCACGCCTGATCGCGTCGAGCGGGGTGAACATGCCTGACACTCCCGGCGAGGAGATGTCAGCAATCGCGGGGTTGGTGACGGCGATGCTCACACCGGAGATGCGCTCGATCTCCGCGAGCACTGCTCGGAGCGGCCCGGCTGGAATGTCGAAACGCATCTGACGTTGGTCGCCGGCCGGCGCCTGATTCGCCTGCGCGCGCGCGAGCCGCGTCTCGCCCGGCACCGCGATGCGCAATGACTCGAGCTTGCGTCCGAGATCCGCTGCATGGGCGGGCTCGGCCAGTCGCGGCGCGAACGCCGCAGATGCCACGAAGGCACCCATCACGGCCCAGTTCGAGCGTGACTTCCTGCCGTGGTGCTTGTGTCGACGTGCGCGAGCCATCGCTATCCCTTCGAAAGAGCGGCGATGACTGCAACAGCGGCTACAATTGGCGAGCCGGACGCGTCATGCGCCATGCGTGTGATCAACGGTCTCCAGACCCTGCGTTTCGGTCCCCTGCCGGGTGTTGACGCACCCGGCAGGGTCTTTCAAGACCCCAAATTGAGACCTAGTCTCAATTTCCACCAAACTCTATATCCGACCAATTTGGTCGGTCAAGTAAAACATTTCAGTGTGGGAAGACAGGCGCGCGGCGTGCGCTGCAAGGAAGTAACGCAATGGCCGGTGGTGGCGTAAAGGTGGATATACAATAACCGCCTTAGGAGTCAGCCACATGCATGTATCGAGAGGGTTCCGTCAGTCATTCTTGACGCTTTCTACGGTTTTCATCGCAACGGCGGCGTTCGCGCAGGCGACGTCGACGACCACCAAGCCGGCAGGACAGTTCGAACCGCGGGTCGGCCAACCAGGCAAGGACGTCGTGTGGGTGCCGACGCCGCAGGCCCTTGTCGACAAGATGCTCGACATGGCCAAAGTGACGCCCGCGGATTACGTCATGGATCTCGGCTCTGGCGATGGACGCACGGTCATCACCGCAGCAAAGCGCGGCGCGACGGCCAAGGGCATCGAGTACAACCCGGACATGGTCGAGCTGTCCAAGGCCAATGCGCAGAAGGAAGGCGTGAGCGCGAAAGCGACGTTCGAACAGGCGGACCTGTTCAAGGCCGATCTCAGCAAGGCCACCGTCATTACGATGTTCCTTCTGCCCAGCATCAACATGCAGCTGCGGCCCACAATTCTCAACTTGAAACCGGGCACGCGCATCGTCGCGAACACATTCACGATGGAAGACTGGGACGCGGATGAGACGCAGTCGGTAACCGACAACTGCTCGAGCTGGTGCACGGCACTGCTGTGGATTGTGCCGGCGAAGGTGCAGGGTACGTGGAAAACCCCGCAGGGCAATCTAACGCTGACGCAGGAATTTCAAAACGTCACGGGCAATCTGAATGGCACGCCCATCACCGCGGGCAAGCTGAACGGCGACCAAATCTCTCTGACCGCGGGTGGCACCACCTACACGGGTCGGGTGAATGCCGCCGGCAGCGCCATTACCGGCGCCAATCTGAATGCGACGAAATTGAATTAGGCAGCCCTAAAGGGCTGCGCTACCGATATTGGTAGCGCAGGGCTTACCGATATTGGTAGTAGCGCAGGGCTTACCGATATCGGTAACGCAGGGCTTTAGCCCTGCAATAGAGCAGTTTTTCTGCGTGGATTGAAGAACGGAGTGGGAGTGACCGTCGCGCCGACGCGATGCCGGACGGCTTCGACGGTCACCTCCATTTCAACGCGACTGCCAACGTCCGCAGAACCCTTCTCGAGCGTCGCCAGAGCGATCATTTGTTTCAGGACAGGCGACCACGTTGTGGACGTCGCCTTGCCGACTTGGGTACCGTGCCGGTACACAGGCACCGCCACTCGCGATGCGGTCGCGGGCACCTGCGGCGGCAGCTGAAGCTTCTCGAACAGCCCTTCTGCTTCTTCCCAGCTGATGGTCAGGCCGACAATCTGCCGAGCGGCACCGCGTGCATGTTCGTTCCGCAACGCCGACTGGCCGACGAACGTCCCCTTATCGAGCTGAACGAGCCTCCCCAATCCCATCTCGAACGGTGAATACTGCTGCGCGGGAATCAACGCCTTTCGCGAGCTGAAGAAATCGACTTCGATGAGAAGCAGCCCCGCTTCGATGCGCGCAACGTCGAGTGCAAGCATGCCGGCGGGTCGTGAGTCGAAACGCGAACCAGCCTCGACCAGCGCGTCCCACACGCGAGTTGCCTGGTCCCAGGCCATCCACACTTCGTAGCCGAGATCACCCGTGTATCCTGTGCGCGAAATATCAACCGGCACACCGCCGATGCTTCCGCTGGTGACTCTGAAATACTTCAGCGCTTCGACGTCGGCCTCAGCGACCTGCCTCAGCAGCGCTCCCGACGTCGGTCCCTGCACCGCGAGGGCTGCCACCGTCTCTGACACATCGTCAATCGACACATCGAGCCCAATGGCATTCTGCGAAAACCACCGCAGGCTGGGGTCGGCTGCTGTCCAGCGATACCGCTGCTCACCCAGCCTCGACACGGTTCCATCGTCGATGACTTTGCCCTGTTCATCACACCATGGCGTGTAAATGACCTGGCCGACCGCCAGTTTGGTCGCATCGCGCGTGATGAGCCGATCGACGAGCCGCGTCGCGTCTGGGCCGCTGACGATGTATTTGTGCAGTGGTGACACGTCGATCAGCGCGGCCGCGTTCCGAATAGCGTTGTACTCGTGCTCGTGATGTGTCTCGTACGCGCTCACGGCGTAGTAACCCGCCCAGTCGCGGTAGTTCAGGCTCTCGCAGAGCGGAAGCGTGCGTTCGTGAAACGCAGAGCCGATCGGCATCAGCGTAGATTATAGTTTTTACAATTTAGATTGCAGATTCAGTGAAAAAGTACGACGTCATCGTCATCGGGGGGGGCCACAACGGCCTGACGCACGCAGCATATCTGGGGCGCGCGGGGAAGCGCGTGCTCGTGCTCGAGCGCCGGCATGTCCTGGGCGGCGCGGCCGTGACCGAAGAGGTGTTTCCCGGCTTCCATATTTCCGTCTGCTCGTACGTCGTGTCTCTGCTGCGACCCCAGATCATCCGCGATCTCGATCTGCCCCGCCACGGCTTTGAGGTGCTGCCGCTCGACGGCACGTTCACGCCGATGCTGAACGGCGACTATCTGTGGCGCGTCAACGACCACGGCCGCACGCGGCGCGAGATTTTGCGGCATTCGCGCCTCGATGCCGAAGCCTACGACGAGTACGGCAGGGCGATGCTCGATATGGCGCGCTTCGTCAAGCCGACACTCGACGTCCGCGCGCCCGACCCCTTGTCGTTGTCCCCGTGGGACCTCCGTGAGTTGTTCCGGCTCGGACGTCGTTTCCAATCGATGTCGGCCGACTCCCGCTACCGGCTGGTGCAGCTGATGACGATGAGCGCGGCCGATTTCCTCGATCAGTGGTTCGAGACCGATGTGCTCAAGGCGACGATGGCAGCCTCGGGCATCATCGGCACGTTTCAGGGGGTGCGGTCACCCGGCACGGCCTACGTGCTCCTGCATCACTACATGGGTGAGATCGACGGTGCATTCCGCTCGTGGGGATTCGTCAAAGGAGGCACCGGCGCAATCTCGAACGCGATCGCGGCGGCGGCGCGCGAGGCGGGCGTCGAGATTCGCACCCGAGCCGCCGTCAGCAGAATTCTCACCCGCAACGGACGTGCGACAGGAGTGGTGCTCGACAACGGTGACGAAATCGAAGCCGCCGCCGTATCGTCGTCCGTCGATCCGCGCCTCACGTTCACCAGATTCCTCGATCCGCGTGAGCTGCCGTCCGAGTTCGTCGACGAAGTACGACGCTACAAGTTTCGCGGGTCCTCGGGCAAGGTGAACCTGGCGCTCGACGGTCTGCCGAATTTTCGCAGCCTTCCCGGCGCGGGACGCCACTTGCGCGGTGCGATTTCCATTTCTCCCAGCCTCGAGTACATGGAGCGTGCCTACGATGAGGCCAAATATGGGCGGTATTCGACGCGCCCGTATATCGACGTCGTCATTCCCAGCCTTACCGATCCTTCGGTGGCACCGCCAGGCAAGCATGTGATGTCGTGCTTCGTGCAGTACGCGCCGTATCACTTGAGCGGCATGACGTGGGATGACGAACGCGAGCGCTTCGGCGATACCGTCGTCAACACGCTTGCCGAGCACGCACCAAATCTGAAGGCGCTGATCCTCCACAGACAGGTCATCACCCCTCTCGATCTCGAACGCGAGTGGGGCCTTTCGGAGGGCAACATTTTTCAAGGTGAGCTGGCGCTCGAGCAGTTGCTGTTCCTGCGCCCGATTCCCGGATGGGCGAAGTACCGCACGCCGATTTCCGGCCTGTATATGTGCGGGTCGGCGACGCACCCCGGCGGCGGCATCATGGGAGCGCCGGGGCGCAACGCCGCGCTGGAAATCCTGGCCGCCTCCGCGCGGCCGCTTCGGCGGGCCAGGAAGTGACGCAGGCCATCTTTGTCGGAGGCGGTCACAACGGCCTGGCGGCAGCAGCCCTCCTGGCACGACGCGGGGTAAAAACGCTCGTGCTCGAAGCACGCTCTTCCGTCGGTGGCGCCGCCATCACCGAAGAGCTGCACCCCGGGTTCAGGATCTCGACGCTCGCCCATGCTGCCCAGCCTGCGGCGGCTTTGATGACGGAGCTGCGCCTGGCCGATCACGGCCTCGAGCTGATCGATCCAGATCCCTATCTCTTTGCGCCTTTACCAGACGGCCGCGGGCTGGTGCTGGGACGCAATGTCGAAGCGACGGCGACCAACATCGCGGCGTTCTCCTCGAACGATGCGCGCCGCTACCCGGAGTTCTGCGCGACCCTCGCCCGCATCCGCGCGTTTGCCGGGGAAGTCATGGCGAGCGCGCCGCCTGATATCGAGCAGCCGTCGAACGCCGATGTGTGGGCGATGCTGAAGATGGGCCGCCAGTTCCGGGGGCTTGGAAAACAGGATGCGTATCGCCTGATGCGATGGGCGCCGATGTCCGTGGCTGATTTCGTGACGGAATGGTTCGAATCAGAGCCGCTGCGCGCCGCGATCGCCGCCGGAGGATTGTTCGGGACCGCGCTGGGACCACGATCGGCAGGCAGCGCTGCAGTGCTGTTGATGCGGATGAGCGCCGGCGATGGGCGGCCGAGGCTGGTGCGAGGCGGACTTGGGTCCCTGGCGTCGGCGCTCGCTTCGGCTGCTCGCGCGGCAGGCGTTGAGATCCGTACGAACGCGGAAGTGCGCCGGATTCAGGTAAAGAATGGGCGCGCGACGGGGGTGATGCTCGCATCAGGCGAAGAGCTGCAGGCGGATGCGGTCGTGTCGAACTCCGATCCCCGGCGCACCCTCCTCGGATTGATCGACCCGATGGAGCTCGAGCCCGGATTTCTCGCTCGCGTCCGCAATTTTCGAGCGGCCGGTACGATGGCGAAAATCAACCTGGCATTGAGCGCGCTTCCCACGTTCGCCGCACTTCCTGGGGATGTACGCGCGCTTGGCGGTTTCATTCATATCGGACCCGAACTTGACTATCTCGAGCGCGCGTTCGATGCGTCGAAGTACGGCAGATGGTCGCCCCATCCCTACATGGAAATCACGATTCCCTCCCTGACCGATCCGACGCTCGCACCGCCCGGCGCCCATGTGATGTCGATCACAGCACAATACGCACCGTATCAGCTTCGCGACGCGAGCTGGAACGATGTATCAGAGGACTTCGCCGATGCGGCAATAGACGTCCTTGCCCAATACGCACCAGAGGTGAAGGCGTGCATTCTGTTCCGCGAGGTGATCACGCCGGTCGATCTGGAATCACGGTACGGCCTTACCGGGGGGCACATCTTTCATGGCGAGCTGGCGCTCGACCAATTGTTCACGATGCGGCCGCTGCTGGGGTGGGCGCGGTACCGAACGCCCGTAGCGGGACTGTACCTGTGCGGGGCGGGCACGCACCCTGGTTACGGCGTGTCTGGCCTTTCGGGGATGAACGCGGCGCGAGAAATCCTCAAAGATCTCTAACGCTGCGGCGCGACCTGGCCTGCGCAAAGGACCACACCACTGCCACCACCAGCACAATCAGAAATGCGCCGATGAACATCAAGGGGATCTGTCCGAGCGTGCGAAATATTTCCATGCCTCGACTAAAGCAAGGCTAATGCCGACATCACCCGCTGGTTTTGTTCCCCGAGTCCTTCGATGCCAAGGCGCACGTGATTGCCAGGTCGCAGATAAACCGGTTCAGGCTTCTGGCCCATGCCGATGCCCGGAGGCGTGCCTGTGGAGATGATATCGCCGGGGTGGAGGCTCATGAAGCCGCTGATAAAGCTCACGAGGCGGGCGACGCCGAAAATCATCTGTCTGGTGGAGCTGCGCTGATACGTCTTGCGGTCGACCTCGAGCCATAGGTCGAGATTCTGCGGGTCGGGGACGTCGTCTTTCGTCACAAGCCACGGCCCGATCGGGCCGAACGTGTCGGCGCTCTTCCCTTTGACCCACTGCCCCGTGCCTTCCAGCTGGAACGCGCGCTCGGACAGATCGTTGATGACGCAGTAGCCTGCCACGTGCGACAACGCATCCGACTCTGACACGTATCGCGCCACACTTCCGATAACCACGCCGAGTTCGACCTCCCAGTCGGTCTTCTGGGAATGGCGCGGAATCAGAATGCCGTCATTCGGTCCGCAGATCGCCGATGTTGCCTTCATGAAGAGAATTGGCTCGGCCGGAACCGCCATCCCCGACTCAGCCGCGTGATCTGAATAGTTGAGGCCGATGCAGATAAACTTGCCGACAGCGCCGACACACGGCCCGATCCGCACGTTGCCTGGAACGAGTGGAAGGCTCTCGGGGTCGAGGGCGCGAAGCCGATCGAACGACGAAGATTGCAGCGCATCACCGGACAGGTCGGCCATGAAGCTGGACAAGTCCCTGATGCCGCCCCGTGAATCGAGAACGGCCGGCTTCTCCTGCCCGGCAGGTCCATATCGAAGCAGTTTCATATTTCAGCGCGTCGCCGCGCATGCACCTGCGGACGACTCACGCGTCGACAAGGTGCGGCGGGATGACGACCCGGCGCGGCGCGTCTTTCTCGTCGCTATCGAGGCCATTCAGCAGCAGCTCGGCGGCATTCAGTCCCTGATCTTTGCGCGACCAGCTGACGGTCGTCAGCGGCACTTTGAGAAGATCGCCGAGCGCGATGTCGCCGACACCGACGACGGCGATGTCATCCGGCACCTTCAGGCCCGCCTCCCAGATCGCCTTCATCGCACCGATCGCCGCAGGATCGTTGACGGCGAACACCGCATCGATTCGCGGGCGCACCGCCAGCAGCCGCTTCATCGAGCGATAGCCGTCGCGCTCCATGAAGCCGCCTTCGACAAACCATTCGGGCTCTATCTTGATACCTCTCGCCTTGTGCGCCTCGCGCCACCCTTTTTCGCGGCGTTTCGCGTGCACGATGTTCGGGCCGCCGATGTGCGCGATCGCCTTGCGACCCAGATCGATGAGGTGCGTCGTCGCCAGCATGCCGACGCGCTCGTCGTCGGTCAGTACGCGGTGACATTCGACGCGCGGATGATCGTCGCGATCGATCATCACGATCGCGGTGCCGAGGCCGGTCAACTGCCGCAGCAGATCCTCGTTCGCATTTCCGTGCACGGACGCGAGCACGATGCCGTCGACCTGGCGGCTGCGCAGCATCTCGAGCTCGGCGCGCTCCTTCGCCGGGTCCTCGCCCGAGCTGCACAGCAGCAATCCGTACCCGCGCACGCTCGCGACCGGCTCGATGCCCGCGATGATCTCGACGAAGAACGAGTGCATGAGATCGGGAATGACGATGCCGATGGTGTGGCTGCGGCGAAGCGTCAGGCTGCGGGCGACGGCGTTTCGCTGGTAGCCGAGCTCCTCGATCTTGGCGAGCACGCGGCCGCGGGTGGCCGCGCTGATGTCCCCGTGATTGTTCAGGACTTTGGAAACCGTCATGACGGAGACGCCGAGCTCGCCGGCAATCCGTCGCATCGTGGGTCGTGGCATGGCCTGTGTTCTGGGTTCCTTTATCGCTAAAGTAGCTGACTTGACTTTACGCGAATTCGGGCCGCATCACACAAGCGAGCCCGAGCGGAAAGTGCGCGACGTGCCGAATCTCGGCTGATCGTCACCTCGACCAGCACGATCTCCGAAATCGAGCCGCGGATGCTCGAGACCTTTCGCGTTCAGCTCGCCGGCGAGCGTGTGCAGCGGATCGATCGCCGTTCCCGCCGCGACCGTCACGTGCGGCGTGAACGTGACGGTTCCGCCTCGACAGCGGCTGCAGCGACCCCTTCGTAGAGCCGCTCGTGCAGTCCGGCGAGCGCGTCGCGGCCATCCTCCGGAATGAGAAACACATGGCCGCCCGGACCCGAGCGCATCGGGCGCCACAGTCGCGCGCCGCAGCACGAATCTGATGGGCTCGGTCGAATGCGCCACGCGCGTCACATGCGCTTCCGTCGCGCGCAGCGGCATCACCGCAGGAAACACCAGCGTGAAGTGTGCGGCGATGCGCTTCGCCTCTGGATCGTGCTTCGCTCGAATCGATTCGATCCATTGCCGATCGTCGGCATCGAGCAGCGGAAACGCGACGACCGCTCGGACTGCGCTGTCAGTGTCCATGCGTGCTGTGTCAGTGCCGTCCAGTTGCGATCCGCGCGCCAGATCTCACCATCAGGAAACTGATACCTGCTCCGCGAGTCCGGCTTGATCGTAATGCTGTAGCCCGGCTTCGTCGGCGGCATGTAGCGGCCGCGGCGAATCGTAACCGGCTCCTCGAAGTGTTCGTGCAGATGATCGACGAACTCGATGACGCGCCCTTCCATCGTGCCGGTGATCGCGATGAAGTCGAACATCGAGAGGTGCTGCACGTACTCGCAGAGGCCGACACCGCCTGCGTGCGGGCACACGCGCACGCCGAACTTCGCCGCCATGAGCATGACCGCGAGGTTCTCGTTCACGCCGCCGAGGCGGCAGCTGTCGATCTGGCAGAAGGTGATGGCGTTGGCCTGCAGCAGTTGCTTGAAGATGACGCGGTTCGCCGCGTGCTCTCCCGTCGCGACGCCGACCGGCGCAATCGCCTTCGCAATCCGCGCGTGCCCCAGCACATCGTCCGGATGCGTGGGCTCTTCGGCCCACCACAGGTTCAGGTGCGACAGCTCCTTGATGCGCGCAATCGCCTCGTCGACGTCCCATCGCTGATTCGAGTCGATCATCAGCTTGTGATCGGGGCCAATCGCGGCGCGCACGGCAGACAGCCGGCGCAGATCGTCGTCTGGTTTGCCGCCGACTTTCACCTTGAAGTGCGTCCAGCCGTCGGCGAGCGCTTCCTGGCACAGCCGGTGAATCTTTTCGTCGGAGTACCCGAGCCAGCCGACCGATGTCGTGTAGGCGGGATATCCGTTCTTCAGCAAGCTCGGCCTCGCGCGTCGCTCTTCGTCGCGGCATGGCGCTCGAGAATCGACGAGCGCCTCGTCGGGCGTGAGCGCATCGGTGATGTGATGGAAGTCGATGCACGACACGAGCTGCGCCGGCGTCATGTCGGCGAGCAGCTTCCAGACCGGCTTCCCTTCGGCCTTCGCGTAGAGATCCCAGACCGCGTTCACGACGGCGGCGAGCGCGAGGTGAATCACGCCCTTCTCGGGTCCAAGCCAGCGCAGCTGCGATTCGCCCGCAAGGCTGTGCCAGAACCCGCCGAAGTCCGACGTGATGTCGCGAAGGTCGCGGCCGACGACGAGATGCCGGAACGCCTCGATGGCGGCTGCGCACACTTCGTTGCCGCGGCCGATCGTAAACGTCAGGCCGTGCCCTTCGAGCCCGCCGTCGGTCTCGAGGATGACGTAGGCCGCCGAGTAGTCGGGATCGGTGTGCACGGCGTCGGTGCCCGACCTGATCCTTCGACGTGGGAAATCTGAGATCCAGAACGAGAGATCAGTGATCCATCGGTAGATTTTCATCGTGCGATACTCTGGACCTGAAACGATCGAGCGCGACGGCAAACACGATGATCGTGCCGGTCACGATTTCCTGCACCCAGTTCGGCAGCCCGTGCTGCGAGCAGCCGATCTGAATGAGGGTCATGATGCCCGCGCCCGCAATGGTTCCGACGACGGTGCCCTTGCCGCCCGAGAGGCTGCCGCCGCCGATGATGACGGCCGCGATGACGCCGAGCTCCGCGCCGATCGCGACCGTCGGATCGCCGACCGACAGCCGTGAGAATTCCATGACGCCCGCGAGCCCGGCGAACGCGCCCGCGATCGCATACACCGCGATCTTGCATCGCTCGACACGCACGCCGCACAGCCGCGCGGTCCGCTCGTTCGAGCCGATGGCGAACAGGTGGCGGCCGAAGCGCGTGAACTGCAGCGTGATCGCCACCATCACGGCGAGCAGAATGACGATCCAGATCCCCCACGGCAGGAGCAGTCCGCTGCCGTCGCGCACGGTGCGCAGCATGCTGTTCAGCCACGTCAGCGGCGCTTCGAGCCGCCGTTCGTCGGCCAGCCCTTTGGCGCCGCCGCGCACCAGCAGCATCGTCCCGAGCGTGATGATGAACGGCACGACGCGCAGCCCGGTGATGAGGACGCCGTTCATCAAACCGCACACCGCGCCGGCGGCGATCGCGCCGGCGGCGGCGACCAGCGGCCACGATCCGTCGCGAAGGAGCTGCGCGGTCACGACCGTGCTGAGCGCAATGACCGATCCGACCGACAGATCGATCCCGCCCGCCACAATCACCATCGTCATGCCGAGCGCGGCGACGCACACGATGGCGGTCTGGCGCGCCATGAGCTCGAGATTGGCCGCGCTGAAAAATTGCGGGCCGATGAGAAACCCGAAAAGGATCGCGACGAGCGCGAGCCCGGCGAGCACGCCGGCATCCTGAAAACGGGCTTGTCCGCCGTAGCGCAGAGCGCGAAGGCGGATCACGGTGCGCCTTCGCGCTCTGCGCTTCCGCGCCGCACGCTGCCCCCGACGCTTCCAGCACCAGCGCGTGCTCGGTCCATTCGGACGCGGGCCGCGGCTCGCCGAGGCGCCCGCGCGACATGACGGCAATGCGATCGCACAGCGCGAGAAGCTCGGGAAAGTACGAGCTGACGATGAGCACAGCTTTGCGCGGACGGGTTCGGCTATCACCCGCTTTGCTTCGGTGGTGTCCCCTTCAAGCGGACCCGACACCAACTCGTCGATCAATTTGTAGATCTGCGCCTTGCTCGCGACATCGATCCCGCGCGTCGGCTCGTCGAGCACCAGCACGTCCACGTCGTGGTGCAACAGCCGCGCGAGCGCGATCTTCTGCTGGTTGCCGCCCGACAGGCGCGACACTTCCTGCGCAGGACCTGTCGCGCGAATGTCGAGGCGCGCGATCCACTCGCGCGCGCTCTGCCGCTGCCGCGACGGCGACACGAAAAACCCGCGCGCCGGGCCCTTCGAGTCGCGTCAGCGTCATGTTGTCTGCGATGTTCAGGTTCGTCGCGAGCCCTTCGCCCGTCCGGTCCTCGCTGAGCATGCCCATGCCGTGCCGCCACCAATCCGCCGGGCGCGGATGGACCGGCAGTGGACGCCCAGCTTCACCGACCCGCTTCTCACCGCGTCGAGCCCGAACAGTCCGCGAAGCAGCCGTGTGCGGCCCGCGCCGAGCAACCCGGCGATGCCGAGAATCTCGCCGCGGTGCAGCGTGAAGCGACGCCGGGCTCGAGCCGCTCGGGCGCGAAACCGTCGAGCTGCAGCAGCGGGCTCGCCGACCGTGCGCGGCCCGCGCGGATACAGCTCTTCGAGCGCGCGCCCGACCATCAGGCTCACAATCTGCATCGCCGCTGCGTCTCGGACGTCACTCCCTCGCCGGCGTTGCGGCCATCGCGCAACACGACGAAGCGATCGGACACCTGCAGTCACCTCTTCGATGAAGTGCGAGATGTACACGATCGCCAGACCCTGCTGCTTGAGCCGGCGAATCAGCTCGAACAGCTTCCGCACGTCGTCGTGCGCGAGGCTGCTCGTCGGCTCGTCGAGCACGAGCACGCGGCAGCCGAATGCCAGCGCGCGCGCAATTTCCACGAGCTGCTGCGCCGCGGGCGACAGCTCGCCGACCGGCGCGTCGAGGGGAATGTCCGAGTGGCCGAGCTGTTCGAGCGCCGCCCGCGCCGAGCGGCGGACCGCATCGCGGTGAACGATGCCGAGCGCGCCCAGCGCACCCCGCCGCGCGGGCTCGACGCCGAGCGCGATGTTGTCCATCACGCTCAAGTGCGGCGCGAGCGACAGCTCCTGATAAATCATCGCGACGCCGGCCTGGCGCGCCTCGCGTGGATCTCGCGGCGCGTACGGCGCGCCGTTCAGCGTCATCGTCCCGGCGTCGGGCGCGATGGCGCCCGGCGAGAATCGACATGAGCGTGCTCTTGCCGGCGCCGTTCTGGCCGACGAGCGCGCACACTTCCCCGCCGCGCACGGCGAGGTCCACACCGTCGAGCGCGACGGTGCCGCCGAACGCCTTGCGCACGCCGCGCATCTCGAATTGCGCGCCTGCCTCGCCGAAGCCGCGCGAAGGCGGGGTTACGGCTTCAACCATCGAGACAGGTCGGGCTGCAGCAGCTCCTTGACGGCGGGGTCGGACATTCTGTCGCGCGTGATGAGCTGCGCGCCGGTGTCGATGCGCTTCTCGACCGGACGCCCCTGAAGATGATCGACCATCGTCTTGACGCCGAGATAGCCCATCTTGACCGGATCCTGCACGACGAGCGCGTCGATGTGTCCGTCGCTCAATCCTTTCACCAGCGTGTCCGAGGCGTCGAACCCGATGAACTTCACCTTGCCGGCCCATCCGCTCGACTGCAGCACGCGCAGCAGCGCGAGCGTGTTCGACTCGTTCGACGTGAAGATGCCGTCGAGCTCGAGCGATCCGTCAGGTCTGCGGAACGATGGAGCATCGCCTCGGCTCGCTTGTAGGCACCTTCGACATCCGCGCCGCCATACTGATTCGAGCTGAGCACCTGGATGTTCGTGTGCTTGCGCGATCTCTTCGAGGAAACCCTGCTTCGCGATCTTTCGTGCTCGCCGATCCTTCGGCGTAGCGCAGCACCACGATGCGTCCGCCTTGCGGGAGCATCTTCGCGAGCCCTTCGGCCGCCATGCGCCCGCCGCAGGCGGTTGTCGGTGGCGACGAAGCTGACGTAGTCGCCGCCCTTCAATCCCGAGTCGATGATGACGACTGGAATCTTCGCGCGCGCCGCGTCGCCCACCGGCCCCACCAGCGCCGCTTCGTCGAGCGGCGCCAGCACGATGCCCGACACACCGCGCGTGATGAAGCCTTCGACCTCGGCGATCTGCGACGCGCGATCGTCTTCGCGAAGCGGGCCTCTCCAGATGATGTCGACGCCAAGCTCCTGCGCCGCCTTCGCCGCGCCTGCGTGAATGCTCTGCCAGAACACGTGCGACGTGCCCTTCGGAATGACGGCGATTGTCATCTTGCCGCTGTCGGCTGGCGACGACGAGCTGCACGCGCCGAGAGCAGGATGGCGGCAGCGCTCCAACGAACAGTACCGATTTCTGTCACACGAGCTCTCCTTCGGTGCTGCGCAACGTTGCGCCCACGGATTTCGGCAGGCGCCACAGGCGCGCCGCGTTTCCACCCATCACGGCGTCGCGCTCCGCGGCGGGCCTGTCTGCCATGTAATCGTCGACGAGCGCGATGGTGCGGCCGTAATCGGCGGCCACCGTGCACACCGGCCAGTCAGAACCGACGAGCAAGCCGGTGCGCGCCGAAACAGTCGAATGCAACGTCGAGATACGGGCCGGATGTCGTCACGGCGTCCAGCGCGTCCAGTCCGCTTCGGTCACGAGCCCCGACAGCTTGCAGAACACCAGCGGAAATGTCGCGAGCTCGCGGATCCCTTCTTCCCATTCCCGCATCTCGCCTGCGCGAATGTCCGGCTTCGCCAGATGGTCGAGCACGAAACGCTGCCGCGTGAATCGCGACGACGAGCTCGGCGGCGGCCGGCAAGGTGTTTCGGATAGATGAGGATGTCGTAGGTGAGATCGCGATCTTCGAGCAGCGAGATGCCGCGGCAGAATGCCGGCCGCAGCATGAAGCGATCGTCGGGCTCCGCCTGCACGATGTGGCGCACGCCGACGAACTTCGGATGATCGACGAATCGCTCCAGCTGCTCGGCGGCGTCATCGGCCTGCAGATCGATCCAGCCAATCACGCCCGCCACGAACGGATGCGCGTCGGCCAGCTCGAGCAGCCATCGCGTTTCTTCGAGCGTCTGGCGCGCCTGCACCGCCACACAGGCATCGATAGCCGCGCGCATCCATTTCGCGGCGCAGATCGGCCGGCAGAAAATCGCGGCGCAGCGCCGCCATCGAATCGTCGATCCAGCCGTACTCGGCCGCGGTGTAGCGCCAGAAATGCTGATGTGAGTCTATTCGCATGCACGTCCGTGATCGATCTCGTTTCAGATCTCAGGTATCAGGCGTTCCGCCGGCGCGCACTCGACTGATAGCACGCTTCGACGAGCGCCATCGTCTTGATCGCATCGTCGACCGGCGACACGAGCGCGGCGTCCTCGCCGGCCACGAACCGCTGCAGGTTCGACATCGGGCCTTCGAACGCCTCGATGAACCACGAGCCTCTCAACTCGATCTGCTGCCAGCGGCCCTTCTCGAGCGCCACCTCGAGCGTGTCGCGCGGCCCGTTCGGATAGTCGATGTTGACGCCGAGCGTCAGCTGCGCCGCTCCCTTCGGTGCCTTCGACCTTCAGGAACGATGCGCCGTGCGCCCCTTGCTGCTGATGCGTGTGGTTGAGCAGCAGCGAGCAGCGCAGCGCGTCGCCGTAGTCGAGGATGATCGTGCTGCGCGTGTCCTGAAACTCGGGCATCGACGGATGCGCAACCGCGCGGCAGTACACGCCGCGCGGCTCTCCCACCAGGGCCCGTATCGTGTCGAGGTAGTGAATCGAGTGGTAGAGGATCTCGAGGCGCGGCGCCTGCTCGCAGAAATGTCCAGAGGTGCCACGGCTGCTTCACGACCAGCCGCACTTCGATGTCGACGATCTCGCCGAGCTCGCGGCCGGCCAGCAGATCGCGAAGCGCGAGCACGTTCGGGCTGAAGCGCAGCTGAAAATTCATCGCCGCGACGAGTCCGAGCTCGCGGCAGATGTCGAGGATCGATCGCGCGCGCGGCGAGATCTTCGCCCATCGGCTTCTGAATGAGCACCGCCGCGCCGCGCGGCAGCTCTTTCAACACGCCGGCAATCTGATCGCCAGGCACGGCGACGTCGAAAACAGCATCCGCCGAGCCGGCTGCCTCGGCGAGCGACGAGAACACGGTCGACACGCCGAACCGCCTCGCGGTTTCGCGCGATGCGTCGCGGATTGATGTCGTAGAGGCCCGCGACGGGAAACTTGAGACGCTGGTAGACGGGCAGGTGCGCCGTACGCACGACGCCGCCGGCGCCGATGATGACGATCGGACGCGGCCGCGACGGCACGGCCCATGCCTGCCGGAGATGCGTCATCGCCCCGGCTTCAGGACGTGCGCGACCGATCGGCGACGTGGGCAATGGCCGGCTCCTCCGCTGTCTCCTGATTCAGATGAAAGACCGGCTCCATGGCGGCCCACCATTCGCCCGCGCGCGCCTCTGCTGGTGGCTCCTGGAGCGATTTCATGAGGCGTTCCCATTCCGCGACTCGCGGACTCGACGCCGCATGCGACGGCGAACGCGGTGCGATAGTCGAGGCCATCGCGCATCTCGACGACCATCACGAGGCGGCGGCCGAGAAGATAGATGTCCATCTGCTCCACGCCGGCCTGCCGGAGGCTGGCCTGCACTTCGGGCCACACCTCGCGGTGATGGCGCGTGTATGTCTCGACGATCCCCGGATCGTCCTTCAGATTCATCGTGAAGACATGGCGGCTCATTGGTTCAGCACTCCGCCGTCGAGCGGATACGCCTGCCCGGTGACGAACGACGCTTCGTCCGAGCAGAGATACAACGCCAGGTACGCGACTTCTTCGGGCGTTCCCATGCGGCCCATCGGCTGGTACTCCGACAGCTCCTGCAGCACCGCCGCTTCGCGTCCCGGATAGTTCTTCTTCACGAAGCCATCGACAAAGGGCGTGTGGATGCGCGCCGGGCAGATGCAGTTGCATCGCACGTTCTGCTTGACGTAATCGATGGCCACCGACTTGGTCATCGTGAGCACCGCGCCCTTGGTCATCGAATACGCGAACCGATCGGCGACGCCGATGAACGACGACGATCGACGCCATGTTCAGGATGACGCCGCCTCCCTGCCGCACCATCACGGGCACCGCCGCCTGGCTGCACAAGTACACGCCCTTGACGTTGACGCGATACAGGCGGTCGAACTCGTCTTCGGGCGTGCGCTCGATGTTGCCGACGTGCGCAACGCCGGCATTATTAATCAGAATGTCGAGGCGCCGCGTGCGCCCGACAATCCTATCGAACGTCGCTTTCACGCTCGGCGGCATCGGAGACGTCGCACGCCGCGGCATCCGCGCTGCCGCCCGCCGCGGTTATCGCCGCCGCCGTGTCCTCCGCAGCCTGGCCGTCGAGATCGAGCACGACGACGTGCGCACCCTGAGCCGCCGAAGAGTGTCGAAATCGCCCGCCCGATGCCGGAGCCGCCGCCGGTGACGACGGCCACTTTTCCGCTGAGATTGAACACGATGTCGCAGGCGTGGAAGTACTACACTTTACAGCTAAAGTCAACGATTTCTGTTTACTTTATCGGTAAAGTCAGTGTGCTACGCCGACAGGCGCTTGTGGATGTCGACCGTGTCGGCGCTCAAGGCTGATCCGCGCAGCCAGATGCGCTCGATGGTGGGATAGATGGCCGCGATCGGCAGCGCCAGCAGCGCGCCCATGACGCCGCCGAGCTGCCCGCCGACGGCCACGGCGATGAGCACCGCCAGCTTCGACAGCTCGAGCTCGCGACCGTAGATCTTGGGCGCGATGAAGTAGTTCTCGACGGCGTTGAACACGACATAGAACGCGACGACGCCGACCAGGGCCGTGCATCGACACGGTCGCCGCGAGCAGCGCCGTGACACCGAGCGACAACATGAAACCCGACGACCGGGATGAAATCGAAGAGGCCGGCGATCATCGCCAGCACCAGCGCGGCCGGCACCTTCAGCGCAAGCGAGCGCGACGAACGTGGCGATGGCGGTAATCACCGACGTCAGCGCATTACCGACGACATAGCTGAAGACGGCCGTCTCGCGCTTCGGCGAGCGTGCGGCGCACCTTCGGCCGATGGTCCTGCGGCACGAACGCGATCAGCCATTCGACCGTCGGCTTCCACTCGATCAGCAGATACACCGTCAGCACCAGCGCGATGACGAACATCGCCGACGGCGCTCGCCGCCGAGCGACCAAAGCGACAGCGCGTACTGGCCAAGGCCGCCCTGCTCGGCCGTGGGCAGCAGACGCTCGATCGCGGGAAACGATGCGCGAATCTGCTGATAGAACTCGGTGAGGTTTTCGACGAATGAACCGCGACTGCTCGGTGATCGAGACCCAGCTCGGCGCAATCATCGCCGACGGCGACAGCAGCGAGCAGCAGGACGCTGCCGCACGCGCCGAGCCATCGCGGCACGCGATGTCGTTCGAGGTATCGGACGACGGGATCGAGCGCGACCGCGATGATGATCGCGACGACGATCACCATCACGAACTGCCACAGCTGGAACCACGCCCACACGAGCGCGACGGCGACGAGCACCTTCGCGATCGCGCGCCAGGACACGTCGAACAGACGGCGGCGGTCAGTCGTCATATGAATGCGTGCACGGAATGGCGGCGCTATGCGCGCCTGCCATCCCAGCACGGCGCTACTGGAGCAGCGCAGCTACCCCGAGTAGTACTGTTGCGGTCATCACGCCGACGCCAACCGAGAGGCCGACGACTGCGGAGACCAGCTGAAAAAATCCTGTTCGCGTTTCCATAATCCCTACCAGCGTTCAAAGCACCTTTGATGCCACATTTCGGCCTTGCGGTACCTCGTCCGATGCGATATCCGGACAGACTGTCGATAATCGATACACGATTCTCAAAATGAACCACCGTAAAGCCGTCCTGCTCCTGTGGCTCGCGCTGCTGGCGAGCGCGCTCTACATCTACGTCTTCCACCGCGACGCGCTGCAGAGACTGCTGCTCCGTGCTGTCCGCCTCGCCGCCCAGCTTGGGTGTATGCCGTGTATCTGGCGCTGGGGTGCGTCCGGGGTTTCACGCTCGTCCCGGCGACCTACCTCGTCGTCGCCGGCATGCTGGTCCTGCCGCCGCTGGCCGCTTTATGCGCTGACCGTGGTCGGCATCATCGTCTCATCGGCAGCCGTCTACTACTTCGCCGAGGCCATGCAGTTCGATCGGTTTTTCGAAGCGTCGCTACGGGCCGCAGGTCGCGCGGCTGCGCGCCCTTATGCGCGCGCCGCGAGCTGCCGATCGTCATCGCCTGGAGCTTCTTTCCCATCGCGCCGACCGACCTGGTTTGTTACGTCTGCGGGGCGCTGAAAGTCGACCTGAAGAAGTGCCTGCTGGGGGTCACCATCGGAGAGGGCGCCATTTGCGCGATTTACATCTTTTTGGGCGGGCAGGCGCTGTCCTGGTTGCGCTAACCTTCCCGGTGGCCGCGCGTATTAGAAGGTGATGAAACACTTACAGATTTTCGCCCTCGTTGTCGGCCTCCTGATGACGGCTGCGGTCTCCGAGGCGCGCCAACCGGCGCCCGCGCGCCCGGCCGTGCCCGCCGCCCCGCAACGGCCGCAGCCCCCGACCGCGCCCGCGCAATCGTCGCCCGGCTTTCATTCACGAACAGACCGACGCGCGCGAAACCCAGGAGCGGCTGCGACGAGATCTTCAACCAGTATCCGCCGTCGGTGCGCGAGGTGCTGCGCATCGACCCGACGCTGCTGTATCGCCCGGATTATCTGGCCACCTATCCGATGCTCGCCTCGTTCCTGGAGCAGCATCCGGAGATCGCGCACAACCCCGGGTACTTTTTCGGCGAGTGGAGAGCGCCGGAAGAAGCCACGTCAACCGGTGTGGCGTTTCGCGAAGTCGGCAACATGTTCGAGCACCTGACGTCGTGCTCATCATCATCACCATCACGGCCGGCATCATCTGTCTCGTCCGGACGGTCATCGAACACCGGCGCTGGCAGCGCGCGATGCAGGCGCAGACCGAGCTCAACACCAAGCTGATCGATCGATTCTCGTCGAGCGAGGAGCTGCTCGCCTACCTCCAGTCGCCGCGGGAAAGACTGCTCATCGAACCCGCCGCGCTTGCCGCAGGCCTCGCCGCGTCCGACGCCGATGAACGCGCCGCTGAGCCGCATCTTCTGGTCGCTGCAGTCGGGCATCGTTGCTCGGCACGCTCGGCACCGGGCTGATTTTCGTGAGCCGACGGTGTCGCGACGGACGCCGAGTTCGCCCAGGTTCTCTATGGCATCGGCATCGTCGTCCTGACGATTGGCATCGGGCTTCGCCGTCTCGGCCGCTGTCTCTTACGTCCTTTCGCAGCGTCTCGGCCTCGTTCAGTCGCTGTCGGCGCGCTATCAGCGGAGAGACTCCACGGATCATGACGCGACGTCTTCTGTCCTACGCATTTCCATTCATGGACAGCCTCGATCCGCTCGCGCACGGCCGCAGACAGCCCGGCGCTCGACGACACGCTGCAAATGGACGAAGAGACGTTTCGCGGCTTCTACACTCGAACGTCGGGCATGTTGTGGGCCTATCTCGCGCGCGCGACGAACGACCCGTCGGCCGCCGACGATCTGCTGCAGGAATCGTATTACCGGCTGCTTCGCACCACGACGACGTTCGAGTCGGACGATCATCGGAAGAACTACCTGTTCCGCATCGCCACGAATCTGATTCGCGATCGCTTCCGCCGGCCGCGGATCGACAACGCGCAGCTGCCCGAACACGGCGAAGGCGACATTCCGGCGTCCGGCGATCTCGCGCAGCAGACGCAGCAGCGATCCGATCTGGCCCGCGCGATGGCGCAGCTCAGCCAGCGCGAGCGCGAGCTGGTGTGGCTCGCGTACGGGCAGGGCTCGACGCATCAGGAAATTGCCGGCACGCTCGGATTGAAGACGGGCAGCATCAAGCCGCTGCTGTTTCGCGCGCGACGAAAGCTCGCGAGGATTCTGACATCATGAGGCTCCGCGACTGTCAGTGCGACAAAGCCGAGTGCCCCGAGTGCGGGCCGCTCGTCGCGCTCGCCGAGCAGATTCGCCGCGAGTTCGCAGCACACGCAGCAGCACGCGCGCGTGCCCGACCGCCGGAGATCGTCTGGTGGCGCGCGCAGATGCGCGCACGCGAGGAAGCGGCGCGCACGGCCGCGCGCCCCATCTTCTTCACGCAGGCGCTTGCGGTCGCCGCGTTGATCGGACTGCTGGTGTCGGTCGTCGGGCGCCTGACGCTGCCGGTCATTGTCATGGGCGGGCATTTCCGCCGCTGTCGGCCGGTCTGCCCCTCCTGCCGATCGCCATCGCCGCCGCCTGCTGGCTCATCGTCGCACCCGCCGCCCTGTACTTCGCGTTCTCGCGCGATTGACAACACGTTTACCGTTTTACCGTTGACCGTTTACCGTTCGCGCCCCTACCCTTACCCCGTATCCCTTAGCCCTCAGCCTTCAGCCCTGAGCCCTCTCGAAAGGCGGTGGATCGATGGCGCGTCTCCGTGGGTTGCTTCTCCTCGGCATCCTGGCAGTCATCGTTCCGCTCAGCGGCCAGTCGCCCGCGGCCGGCAAGCCGAGCATCACCAACGGCGAGTGGCCGGACTATTCGGGCGATCTCCGCGGCTGGCGCTACTCGCCGCTCGATCAAATCAACGCGTCCAACTTCAATCAGCTGCAGGTCGCCTGGCGCTTCAAGACCGACAATCTCGGCCCGCGCCCCGAGTACAAGCTCGAAGGCACGCCGGTGATGGTGAAGGGCACGTTGTATACGACCGGCGGCACGCGCCGATCGATCATCTCGCTCGACGGCCGGACCGGCGAGCTGAACTGGGCGCACAGCCTGCGCGAAGGACGTCGCGCGGCCGTCTCGCCGCGGCAGCTGTCGGGCCGCGGCGTCTCGTACTGGACCGACGGCAAAGGCGACGAGCGCGTCATCTATGTCACGACCGGATATCAGCTCGTCGAGCTCGACGCGAAGACCGGCGCCATGATTCAGTCGTTCGCCAACAAAGGCGTGCTCGATCTGAAGGTGGGGTCGTCAAGGGCGTGAATCAGCAGATCGATCTCGAGTCCGGCGAGATCGGCATCCACTCGACGCCCGCCGTTGTCGGCGACATCGTCATCATCGGATCGTCATTCCGCGAAGGGGCGACCGTGTCGACGCACAACAACACGAAGGGGCTCGTGCGCGCGTTCGACGTGCGGACCGGGAAGCAGCTCTGGCGGTTCAACACGATTCCGAATCCGGGCGAGTACGGCCACGAGACGTGGGAGAACGATTCGTGGGCGCTCAACGGCAACGTGGGCGTGTGGACGCAGATCAGCGTCGACGAAGAGCTCGGCCTCGTGTACCTGCCGGTCGAGTCCCCCACGTCAGATCACTACGGCGGCCATAGACCCGGCAACAACCTCTTTGCCGAAAGCCTCGTGTGCGTCGATTTGAAGACCGGCAAACGTAAATGGCATTTCCAGTTCGTGCATCATCCACTGTGGAACCTCGACATGTCGTCGGCGCCGCTGCTGGCCGACATCAACGTGAACGGCCGCGCCATCAAGGCCGTCGCCGTTCCGAGCAAGCAGAACTTCCTCTACGTCTTCGATCGCGTGACGGGCGAGCCGGTGTGGCCCATCGAACGAGCGGCCGGTGCCCGCGAGGCGACGTTCCTGGAGAAACGTACTCGCCGACGCAGCCATTCCCTACCAAACCGCCGGCGTACGCGCGAAACTTCGTCAACATCCCCGACGACATCATCGACTTCACGCCGGAGCTGCGCGCGCAGGCGCTCTCGCAGTTGTCGCGGTACAAACCGGGCCCGCTGTTCAACCCGCCGATTCTCGGCACCAATGACGGACTGCTCGGCTCGCTGAGCATCGGCAACCTCGGCGGCGGCACCAACTGGCCTGGCGGCGGCTACGATCCCGAGACGCACGTGGCCTACGCACCGGCGTCGAACGCCGGTATCAACACGCATTCGCTCGTCACGCCGCCACCGGGATTCTCCGACATCAGGTATGTCCGCGGCGTTGCAGGCCAGCCGTTCGTCGAAGTGTTCGGACCCGGCGACTGTTGCGCAGCGGACTCACCTCGCGCAGATCGCACAGGCGGCCAGAGGCGCTGGAGCTCCGGAACTGCCTTCGACAGCCATGGCGTCCGAAAACGGTGGCAGGTACCTCCAAGCTTCCGGCCGGCGGACTCACGGTGCAGGGCCTGCCAATCATGAAGCCGCCCTACGGCGTGCTGGCGGCGCTTCAGCTCGATCGCGGCGAACTTTTGTGGCAGGTACCGCACGGCGACACGCCCGACGGCGTGCGCAATCATCCGGCGTTGAAGGGGCTGACGATTCCGAAGACCGGACAGAACGGCGCGGTCGGGCCTGCTCGTCACGAAGACGCTCGTGATCATGGGCGATCCCCAGGCGACGACGACGCCGCGCGGCCGCGGGGCGATGCTGCGCGCCTACGACAAGGCGACGGGAGCCGAAGTCGGCGCGATTTTCATACCCGCGCCGCAAAGCGGCTCGCCGATGACCTACAGCATCGACGGCCGTCAGTACATCGTGGTCGCGGTGAGCGGCGGGGCGTATTCAGGCGAGTACATTGCTTTTCGCCTGCCGAACTAGAGGTACAGATGTAGCTGACTCATTACCGTGTTGGTAACGAGCTTGCTGCGCCTGTTCTGGTCGCGGTAATACGCGACGTCGACGTTCCAGTGCGTGCGCGGCAGGATGTTCGCTTCGAATTTGTACCTGATGACGCCCGAGACCGTTCCTGCCTCTCCGCGAATCTGCGGCGAAAATTTCAACCAGATACCGCGCGCGGCTTCCAGGGACGTTTCGTTGACAAACACAAACGACTTTCCGTCGTCTTCATCCCTGAATCGCGCATCCACCTGGGTCCAGATGGTCACGCGCGACCACGGTGAGAATCCGTATGCCGCGCCGGCCATCCCGTTGCTGACGTCATTTTCCGATTCAGACCTGTAGAGGCCTGACCCTACGAGCACGTTTCTGGAATTGAAGTCGAACTGCACGCGGCCGGTTGTCGTGATCGGGTTCTTCCCAGGCTCGTTGAGGACCGCTTCGGCACGCCCCGGCCCCCCCGAAATCTGAATCACACTTTTTTCAGTTGTGCGACTCACCTCGGCTCCGAAGACCTGATCGTATTTGTCGAAGCCGAGCGTGACTCGGTTATACGCGGTGTGATCGGCGAGTCTGATGCCATAGGCCGGGAAAAATCGTCCGGCTCGAACGGCCCACACACTTGAAATTTGTTTTGCGACCCAGTACTCGTACGAGTAAATATCCTCGCCCGCCGCTTCGGGCCGACGGCCGAGTTCACCGTATAGCGTCCATCCCTTCACTTGGACGGCAGCGAGCACGTCGGCGTTCATCAGCAGAAACCGGTTCGACTCACCGCCGGGGAACGATACGTTCAGGTACGTCGGGCGTGCATCGATGCCCAGATCAACAGGACCCAGCGCGTCACCAAACGCGCCCCAGAGAAATCGTTCGGAGTCTCCACTCGTCGTTGACAGCTCCTGGCGCGACTGCAGGCGCCCGTACGGCGTGAGCAGCCCGCCGCCAGTTGGCGAATAGTGGCACGACGTACAGCGCGTTTCGTTCTTCGCGAGAAACATCGGTTCGGCCGCGGCGGTGGCAGACAGAAGCCCGACGACACACACGACAAGCATCACAACGCGTAGACGCTGAATCATCAATTTACCTAGACGGTAATTGTCAGTACGTTATTCGTAAATTGCGTGGTGAATTGCCGCAGCCGCTGCGTCGCCGGTCCCTGCACAACCGCGCCACTTGTGTTGTATTGCGACCCATGACACGGGCAGACGAATGCCTGCGACTGGAAGCCGGTGATGACGCATTGTTCGTGCGTGCAAATGGAGGTAAAGGCGTTGAACGAGCCCTGTGCCGTTTGTGTGACGAGATAGCTGTTGGTGCCGGCCTGCACGAGAGCCGCGCTTCCCACATTGGCGAGCGCCGTGCCGCTTACGTTGTTGACGGTAACGGTCCCGCCCGCTGCAGTCGCAGGAATTGTAGCGAGCTGCGGAACATTGCCACCGCCACCGCCGCCGCCAGGGGCGGCTGGGTTGCCGTTACTGCCACATCCCTCGATGAGCGAGGCTACTGTGACCAGAGAAATCGCATGTGCACAAAACTCACGTCGTGAGGTTTTTGGGTTTTCCATGGCGGCCTCGCGCTGCAAGGCATGTGCCCGGATACCGCGGCCCCGTTGCAACACGAATGGGATGCGGGTCGCGCGCATCGCGGGAAGTGATATCGTCAGATTTGCCGTGACTTCCAGTCGTGTTTTCGGAGCAGCTGCGATAGTGGCGCTTACCTCCTCGGTGGAGATGGCATCTGCCCTCTCACAGGCACAGCGTCCATTTGCAGTGACATATGCCCCCTCGACGCTGCATCCTGGCGATGTTGCGCGTGTCGATGTTCATGGCGCAACCGGCGCCGATCGGATCACGGGAAGCGTGCTCGGACAGGAACTGGCGTTCCACTACGATGAGCGACAGCAAAAATTGGCGCGCGCTCGTCGGCATCGATCTCGATACGAAGCCCGGCGCGTACCCGCTGCGTCTCGCGCGGAACGGCGGCGCAACAGCGGCCACGCAAACAATGCGCATCGTACCGAAGGAGTTTCGAGTTCGCCGTCTTCGCGTGCCAGGCGGTTTCGTGGATCCGTTACCCGAGGCCCTCAAACAGATTGCGGACGATCGCGTTCTGCTGGCCAAGGCCTTCGCTCACGTGATGCCTAGGCGATGGTCGGGCGCCTTTCTGTGCTGCCCGTTGACGGACACCCAACCAGCAACTTCGGTACGCGCAGCTACTACAACGGTCAGCGACGCTCGCCCCACGCGGGTGTTGATTTCGTCGGCGAAACCGGTACGCCGATTCGCGCGGCCAATCACGGACAGGTCATCGTCGCTGCACCGATGTACTTCACGGGCAACACGATCGTGATTGACTACGGCGATCGGACTGTTCTCGTTCTTCGCGCACCTGTCCGAACTGCACGCGAAGGCCGGTGACACTGTCGAGCCGACGACGATCGTCGGCCTTGTGGGCGCGACCGGTCGCGTCACCGGACCGCATCTTCATTGGAGCGTTCGCTTGAACGGCGCGCGCGTCGATCCGCTCTCACTCGTCGCCGCGACAGCAAACAGTCACCCGTAAACGGCTGACGAATGTACTTAGTGCAGATTCTTCTCCCCGTGCACGACAACGAAGGGCACGACTTCGAGCCGGTCGATTACGTGCAGCTGCGTTCGGAGCTCGCCGATCGATTTGGCGGTGTGACGACTTACACGCGAGCGCCTGCGCGCGGAGTCTGGAAGGACGATACCGGTGAGACCACGCGCGACGACATCGTCATCTTCGAAGTGATGACCGAAGACCTCGATCGCGCGTGGTGGAGCGGTTTTCGAAAAGAGATGGAACGGCGGTTCCGGCAGGACAGCGTCATCGTGCGCGCCCTAACGAGCACCGTCTTGTGACGAACGGCGGCCCAATAGCGCGACCTCATACTCCGCGCCACGACCGAGCGCGGGATTCAACCGGAACGCCATGTCGAAATCCTCGATGGCCAGGTCGAAGAGAGCCTGATCAAGGCGCGCGAGGCCGCGGTTGCGGAAGGCGTTCGCGTACGACCGATCTTCGGCGATCGCCCTGTCGAAATCGGCGATCGCGCGATCCGCGTCCCCTCGCTCCAGAAATATGATGCCGCGGTTGTTCAAGGCATGTGCGTAGTGTGGATTCAGCCGAATCGCCTCGTCGTAGTCGCGCAGAGCGCGATCTACCTCGGCGCGCATGCGAAATGCGTTTCCACGGTTGTTGAAGGCGTCTGCCGCGCGCGGGTTCAGCCGAATGGCCTCGTCGTAATCCTGAATCGCACGCTCGAGATCCCCGACGCGCCGGTACGCAATGCCCCGATTGACGAAGGCGCCGTCATTGTGAGGATCCAATCGATGATTGAGGTGCAGGCTTCGATGGCCGCCGGGGAAGTGTCAGCCAAACACTGACGCCACGTGTTGGTCTGCGCTCCCGTATCGACCGCAGCGATAAGACACAGCAAATGCGAGAGTGAAGGCGCGGACAGGCACTCTGATGCTGACATACGACTGCGCCCACCGCACGCGTTGCTGCTGTCACGTTGTTTCACACGTCAGGCAAGTACAGGGTGCAGATCCAAAACTCCGTGCTTGCCGGCCTCGTGACGCTTGCCCGTCAGCATCGCCTTCGCCATCCCGATACACGCGACCAGCCTGGTGCGCGGCACAAGCCAGTACTCGGCGCGCGTCACGCGGAGCGCCACCAGCACGATCTCCGGATCGCGCCTGCCGCGCGGGAACCACGACCGCAGCGTCGGATTCCACAATTCCTTTAACTTGACATCGTCGCGCACGACGACCGCGGTGCCTTGCACGGAGACGTAGCGATCCCCTGTGTTTCGATTGAAACGCGATCGTCGCGTGCGGGTTCTGACTCAGCTCCCAGGTTTTGCGCGAGTGACGGTCGGTGACGAACCAGAGCCAGCCCTGCTCGTCGATGTCGTGCACGAGCATCGGCCGGGAATGGCTTTCGCCGTGCTAGCGTCTGAGTTGTCAGCATGCCGATCGGGATGTTCTTGAGCAAGCAGCCGCAGCTGTCGAATGCTTCGAGGGACATAGCGCTGCATTGTTTATGCTGCAGCAATTCCTGCGCCGTACTTTCCAGCTGTGGCCTTCCGCTTGCAATTCCTTGCAATCGGGACATGAGCATGGAGCGAGTCAAGCAGGTCGGTCGTTACTTCATCTGGTGCGTCGCTGCGGCAACCCTTGTTTTTTGTCTCGGATCGCTGCATCTCTTCGCCAGCGGACTCGATCAGATCACCCGCGACATGAAGCTCGACAGCGCGCCTGAGGCCTCGCTCGTCTACGACCGGCACGAACAATCTCGTGTTTGTCCTTCGCGAACGAGGATCGCACGAACGTTCCCGCTCGACCGCGTGTCGCCCACGATGGTGTCGGCGGTGCTGACGCGCCGAGGATCGTTACTTCTTCAGGCATGCCGGTATGGACGTCATCGGCCTCGCGCGCGCCGCGTGGGTCGACCTGAGGGCGCGCGCCGTGAAGCAGGGCGGCAGCACCATCACCCAGCAGCTCATCCGACAGGTGGCGCTGACCACCGATCGCAACTTCCAGCGAAAAATCAAAGAGGCGTTGCTGGCGTTGCGGGTCGAACGCCGATTCGACAAGAAACAGATTCTCGAGGCGTATCTCAATCGCATTTACCTCGGCAACGGCCACTACGGCGTCGAGGCCGCCGCGCGAGGCTACTTCGGGAAATCGGCCGCCGAGCTCGACGAACGCAGAAAGCGCGCTGCTTGCCGGCATCATTCCCTGCCCCTCGATCTGCTCGCCGCGAACGGCGCCGAACGTCGCCAAGTCGCGGCGCGATATGGTGCTGAAGGCGATGCGCGAGAACGGCGCCATCAACGACCACGAGTACGCCATCGCGGTCGCCACACCGATCGCGCTCTTGCCGCGGAGCGCCATGATCCCTACACCGCCACGCATCACGCGAACGTCGCGCACGGCTCCGACGCGACAGGCCTCCATTTTCTGGAGGGCGTGCGGCGCGAGGTCATGCAGCGGTTCGGCGCCGACGGAGTTTTGAAGGGCGGCCTGCGCATCTACACGACGATCGACATGACGCTGCAGCGCCACGCTGAAGAAGCGATTGCGGCGCAGACTGGCGCAGCTCGACAAGACGCAGCAACCTCGAGGCGGCGCTCGTCGCTATCGATCCGCGCACCGGGCACGTGCTTGCGATGGTGGGCGGCCGCGACTTTCACACGAGCTCGTTCAACCGCGCGATGCAGGCAAAGCGGCAGCCTGGCTCCGCGTTCAAACCGCTCCTCTTCGCAGCGGCGATCGAGCAGGGATACACGCCCAGCTCGCAGGTGACGGGGATGGACACGCCGATTCAGACGCGCGCAGGGTGACTGGCTTCCGTCGGGCGAGCATGAAGCCGCGAGCTACACGCTGCGCCAGGCTCTGACGGTGTCGAGCAATCGCGCCGCCGCAAGGGTCATGCAGCTGGTCGGCATCACGACGACGCAGACCTACGCGCGGCGCCTCGGTATCAGCTCCCCACTGCCCGCCGTGCCGTCGCTCGCGCTGGGCACCGGCGAAGTGACGCTGCTCGATCTCACATCGGCCTATGGCGCGTTCGCGAACAGCGGCATCATCGCCCCGCACACGTTGATCACGCGCATCGAGGATCGAAACGGCAATCTCATCTGGCAGAGCTCGACTCGATCATCATCCGTATCGCGCCGATCCGCCCGGGAACGGCGTACTTGATGTCGAGCATGATGGCCGACGTGATGAACCGCGGCACCGGCGACGCGCGCACGCGCGGAAGGATTCAAGCTGCCGGCGGCGGGCAAGACGGGCACGACCGACGACTACGGCGACGCGTGGTTTGTGGGATACACGCCGAATCTCGTCGCAGGCGTCTGGTTCGGCTACGACGAGAAAAAGAAGATCATGAACCGCGGATTTGCCGGAACCGTCGCGGTGCCGGCCTGGGCGCGCTTCATGAAGAACGCGACCGCCGGCAGTAAACCGGACTGGTTCGAGATGCCGTCAGACGTCGAGCGCATCGCCGTGTGCCGCAAGAGCGGCATGCGCGCGTCCGTTGAGTGCCGCGTCACCGTCCACGATGACGGGTCTGCCAATGTGTTCGAGGATTATTTCCTGATGGGAACAGGCCCGTATGAGACCTGCGCAGGTTCTCACACGGACCCCCTGGACGCTCCTGCAGCGACGGTTCTTTCTGCCGTGTTTTGATAGCAGCGTGACTATTGCGACTTGCCGCGCGCCGTGACGGGCCATACCGCCTCGACTTTGTCGTTCCGGACGCCGTAGAACACGTCGTACAGGTTCACGACCGGATCGCAGTGCGGGATAATCAGCTCGAGCTTGTCGCCGACCTTGTACGTCTTGTTCGCCGTCTCGTACTGAATCGAACCGAATTCATCCGATCCGGCGGTGTACCGGAAGCCCGGCTCGCCAATCACGATCGGATCGGGCTTGTTCAGCGTCAGCGCCTTCGTGCCCGCGTCGGTGGTCATGCGGTTTGGGAAATACGTGTTGACGACCGTCGTCATCACGGTCAATGACGGCGCGAAGTCGGTGAAGATGTCCCCCTTCTCGTTTCCAATCTCGAGATACTGCGTGTCCATGAAGACGTAGCTGCCCACCTGGACGTCGGTGTATCCGGGCACCTTGGTCATGATGTTGTACGTGCCGGTGCCACCGCCGCTGAAGATCTCGACGTTCAGGCCCGACGCCTTCATGCGCTCGAATGTCTTGAGCGGCATCCGGCAGAGCGGGCGAGCGATTGATCGAGACGAGTCTTGTACCCCTTGATGTGCTGCGCGCCGCCGTCGTAGGCGAGCATGCCGCGGAACCGCAGGTTCGGTAGCTTGTCGACGAGCTGCGCCAGCGCGAGCGCCTGATCGCCGGCAGGCACGCCGCTGCGCGTGCCGACGGCCACGTCGACGACGACGTCCGCGGTCACGCCGGCCGCCTTGGCCGCGTCCGACAGGTCGCGCGCGTTCTGCGGGTAATCGACGGCCTGGATGAACTCGCGATTCTTCTTCCGAAGGATTCATCGCGCGCTGAATCTTCGCCTTGCTCAGATTCGCGGTCGTCATGCAGATCTTCTGAATGCCCTCGGCGAACGAGCGTCTCTGCTTCACTGAGCTTGGCGGTGCAGATGCCGACGGCGCCCGCCGCAAGCTGCAGCTTTGCGATGTCGGCCGACTTGTGCGTCTTGGCGTGCGGCCGCGCGCCGACGTTCGTGCCGGCCAGGCTCGTCCGCATCGCCGCGATGTTCTGCTCGAGCTTGTCGAGGTCGAGCACGAGCGCCGGCGTGTCGAGGTCCCACTTCGACACGCCTCGGCTCGATTTCATGTCGGTGACGTGCGCGCGGCTGTAGCCGTACACTGTTTGGGAATCCAGAACGTGGCGGCCGAGGTTCCGGCAGCCGACGTCAGAAAATCACGGCGCGAAGATCGTGTCATGGACTTCCCTCGCAATCGTGGAAAGAGACGGGTGAACGGCCCAATTATAGGTCTCTGGGGCGTCAGCGTCCGCTGTAATACGACGGCACCGGCAAATCCTTCATCGTCTGCAGACCTGGCCTCGACGACAGCACTTTCGGAATGGAGTTGACGACGATCGAGGCCGTCGCGATGTCGCCCGGCACGCCGCCGGGGATTCTGAGTGTCAGATTCGGCACTCCCTGCACGCGGATCTCGTCGTAGGACTCGGGCGCGCCCAGATAGGCTTCCATGTGCATCGTAATCACCGGGGTTCCGTGCCGGTAGCCGACGCCGTCCTGAATGATGCCGCTCACGTATCCCGGATCGACGGCGAGAAACTCGCTCGTACACGGTGGCGTCGGCCATCTTCGGCTTCACCTCGTCGGTGATGCGATCGATCTGCCATCCGAGCGCGTCGGCAATCATCGAGATCGATTCGGCGAGCCCGACGTGGCGGATCGATCCGCGCTCGACCTCGCGCAGAAACTGCTCTCGCGACAAGCCCTGCGCCGATCTTCTGCTGAAACGGCAGCCGCCTCGGTCCTCGCATCCTGAATGCGGTTGACCGTCACCGACTCGATGCGCTCGCATGCAACCGTCAGCATGATCGGCAGCGCATCCATGACGAAGCCGGGATTGACACCGGTCGACAGCACGGCCACCTTCGCGCGCTTCGCCATCGCGTCGATCTTTTTCGCGAGCGGAGCGTTGCGCCGCACGGGATAGCTCAACTCTTCGGTGGTCGTGACGATCGGCACTTTCAGCTTGAGCACGCCTTCTATCTGCGGCATGACGCCGCGCATCGACGACGACGTGCAGAGCACGACGATGTCCGGCTTCGACTTCTTGATGGCATGCCGCGCGTCGGGATCGACTTTCACGCGCAGCGGCCGCTCCAGTCCGGCGATGTCGCCGACGTCGCGGCCCACTTTGGCGGGATCGACATCGACGGCGCCGACGATGCGAAACCCGTCGCGCGTGGCGAGCTGACGTCCGACCATGACGCCGATCGGACCGAGGCCGTAGAGCAAGTACGCGAATCATGAGAACGAGTATACGAGGTCGCATCGGGGATTAGGGATTGCGGATTGCGGTAGATACAGTGTAGGATTCTGCGCGTGCTTCTGCGTGCATCGTCTGCACGCTGTTGCACTGGCGAGCGCCGCTTCTGCCGGCGCGCAGCCGCTCTCGCCGCGCAATGCGAACTACACGATCGACGTCACGCTGGACACTCGCGCGCGCACGCTGAGCGGCGCGCGAGACGCTCGTCTGGACCAACATCACGACCGCCTCGACACGCGAGCTGCAGTTCCACCTGTATTACAACGCGTGGCGGAACCACGATTCCACCTGGATGCGCGAGCACACGCTCACGTCGTGGTGGCAATCCGCGGGATCGCGGCGCGACGACGACTTCGCCGCGATCGACATCTCGAGCCTCACGCTCACCGGCGGCGCACTCGCGCCGGTCGATCTCACGAAGCAGATGCGCTTCATCGCGCCGGACGACGGCAACGAGGACGACCGCACGGTGATGGCGGTGACGCTGCCGGAGCCCGTCGGGCCCGGGCGAGACGATCACGCTCGATATCGCGTTTACCGCGAAGATTCCGCGCCCGTTCGCGCGCACCGGCGCGATCGGCAACTACTTCTTCATCGCGCAGTGGTTCCCGAAAATCGGCGTGCTCGACGCGGCCGGGCAGGTGGAACTGCCATCAGTTTCACGTGGGCACCGAGTTCTTCGCCGACTTCGGCGTGTACGACGTCCGCATGACCGTTCCGCGCGGGTGGCCGCTGGCCGCCACCGGCCGCGAGCGCGAGCGCACGGACAACGCGGACGGCACGACGACCCATCGCTATTATCAGGAGGACGTGCACGACTTCGCGTGGACGACGAGCCCGGATTTCGTCGAGAGCACGCGAGCGGTTCGAGCATCCCGGCCTGCCGCCGGTCGAGATGCGGCTGATGCTGCAGCCCGAGCATGCGTCGCAGGCCGCGCGCCATTTCGAGAGCGCGCGCGCGACGCTGAGGTACTACGGCGAGTGGTTCGGCGCGTATCCCTACGGCCACATCACGCATCGTCGATCCCGCCTGGCAGAGCGAACCGACGGCATGGAGTACCCGACGCTCTTCACCGTCGGCACTCGTGGCTGATGCCGCGCGAAGACACGTACCTCGAAGACACCGTCGTGCACGAGGCCGGGCACCAGTGGTGGTACGGCATGGTCGCCACCAACGAGTTCGAGGATGCCTGGATGGACGAAGGCATCAACCAGTACGCGAACGCGCGCGTCATGGCCGAGGAATTTCCGGACGGCCGCGAGGTGCTGCGCTTCTTCGGCGGGTTCGTGCCGTGGGTGCTCGAAGACGTGCGATGGGATCGGCTGATCTCCGGGCGAGTACATGTCCGATTACCGCAGCATCCCGACCGTCGACATCCAGGCGACGCCGTCATTCCGGTACTGGCCACGCACGTCAGGCCCGATCACCTACTCGAAACCTGCGCTCTGGCTCCACACGCTCGAGCGGGCGCTCGGGCTGGACGACGATGCAGCAGATCCTCTCGACGTTCTTCGATCGCTGGAAGTTCAAGCACCCGAAGCCCGGCGATCTGTTCCAGGTGGCGAACGAAGTCAGCCGCAGGGATCTCACGCCGTTCTTCGATCAGGTGTACCGGGGCTCCGTGGTGTTCGACTACGGCGTCGACAGCGTCACGAGCACCGAAACGGACGACGAGACGTTCGCGAACGAGATCGTCGTGCGGCGCCATGGCGACGGAATTTTCCCGGTCACGATTCTCGCGACGCTCGCGAACGGCGAGCAGCGGCGCTTCGCGTGGGACGGCGGCGGCCGCTGGCATCGCGTCACGCTCGAGCACGCGAGCCGCGTGGTGTCGGCGCAGGTCGATCCCGATCAGATTCTGGTGCTCGACACGAATTTCACGAACAACAGCTTCACCACCGAGCCCGCAGGCGGGCGCGCCGCGACGAAATGGGCGGCGACATGGCTCGTGTGGCTGCAGGATCAGCTGCTCACCTGGGCTTTCTTTGTCTGACGCATGATCAGACGCATGACGAGCAGAGCGCAGAGGGCAGAGCTGAGGATCAGCGCCGTCGACGCGCTGCGCGACGGCATCACGCGCGTCAATCGGGCGCCCGTCGATCATCGCCTGCGTCTTCCTGCTCACGCTGCTGGCGGCGCTTGCCGTTCTCGATGGTGATGCGCGACGCGCTGCAGGCGCATCTCGGCAACAGCATGGTGGCCGAGCAGGTTGCGCAAGGCGTCAACGTGCAGTGGTGGAGCGAGTTCATCGAGCAGGCAGGGACACTGGGCAAGACGTTTCAGCCGAGCATCATCGGCTTCGCCGCCGTGCTCGACAACCTCAGCGCGTTCGCCGATGGCGAGGTGCGTCCCTCGCCGCTCCTGTGGCTCGGCGCAGGCTACCTGTTGTTGTGGCTGTTTCTGGCAGGCGGCGTCCTCGATCGCTACGCGCGCGCGCGACCGACGCGATCGCTACGAGTTCTTCACGGCGTGCGGGGTGTATTTCGTGCGCTTCCTGCGCCTGGCGCCGTTCATCGCGCTCGCCTACTACGTTCTCTTCGCCGTCGTGCACCCGCTTCTCCTGGACCAGCTGTTCGCCGAGCTGACGCGCGACGTCACGGTCGAACGAACGGCGTTTTTCGTGCGCCTGGCGCTGTATGCGGTCTTCGGCGTGCTGCTCGTCGCTCGTCAGCATCGTGTTCGACTACGCCAAAGTGCGCGCGGTCGTCGAAGATCGCCGGAGCATGATCGGCGCGATCGGCGCGGGCGCGCGATTCGCGCGCCGGAACGCGGCGGCGGTCGCGGCGTTCTATCTCCTCACCGGCTGTCTCTTCGTGGTGCTTCTCGTCGTCTATGCGATCGCCGCGCCGGGCGCCGGCTCGACCGGCGCAGGCGTCTGGCTCGGCATCGCCATCGGCCAACTCTATCTGCTCGGGCGCCTGTGGATCAGGCTGCGTCTTCTTCGCATCGGAAACGGCGCTCTTTCAGGGCCGTCTGGCGCACGCCGGCTACATCGCCAGCGCGCCCGTCGCCCGCCCGGAGCCACCGATCGTCGAAAACGCGTTGTGTACCGCTCGTGTCAGCCGGCAAACACACTCGACCAATTACAGTTCGCGTAGATTGTTGCAGCATCTGGTGTGCAACCTGGTCTGACGCCGATTACGCAAAGCCGTGAACGCGGCGATCGTCCAGCGCTAAGAGCGATGGTATTGAACTTGCTCTGAGTGCGTTGGCACAGAGCATTCAGTGAACCAGAAGCTCACGCTCCTTCGTAACGGAGCACCCACTGCCCGCCGAGGTCGTCGCGACCGAAGGGCAGCTGACCGGCTCGGTGCGCTACCTCTTCGACTACGTCAGCCGCATGCTCAAGCTGACGCCGGCGCAGCTCGATCTCATCAAGCCGGGCTTCGACACGCTCGACCTCGCGATCGGCGACAAGATCGAAGACTGGAACCAGGTGTTCCTCCACGTGCTCGAAGAGCTTCGCCAGAAGGGGGTCGAGCTCGAACAGCGCGAGGCGCTGCTGAGCCGGATGCGCCGCGACGGGCGCACCCTGCTCTACCGGCGCGAGCTTGGCGAAGAGCGGCTGCTCTCGACCCTGCGCGAAGAGCATCGCGGCAACGGCTTCGGCATCGAGATGGTCGATCACGACCGATTCAAGCACTACAACGACACATACGGTCACGAGGTCGGCGACCTGGTGCTCAGCACGACCGGCCGTTTGTTCCGCATGCATCGCGAAGGCGACATCGGCGTTCGTTGGGGAGGCGACGAGTTTCTCCGCATCGTGCGGAACCTCGTCACGGAGACGCAGCTCGGGATTGTGGCCGGGCGCGACGCCGAGCTGGTCGACTCGTTCCAATGGGAAACGCTCGACGAACGCTTCGCCGAACATCCACCGCGCCTCAGCATCGGCCTCGTCTACTGCGAGCGTCCGTCGCGTGAGGAGCATGCGCGTATGAGTCAAGGCCGACGAGCAGATCAACATTCCGCCCGAGCAGCGGTTCGACACGTCGGTCGAGGTCCCGGCGGGATCGTCCTACGACATCGCGCGACGGCTCGTGGCGCTCGCCGATCAGAAGATGTACGAGGCGAAGCGAAACTTTGCGGGCAGCCCGGATCCCCACATCGCTCAAGTGAACGTCCGCATCATCGACGGCAAGCTCGTCGAGATGTAATTTTCGGGCGCGGCGCTATCCGGACGGTTCGTCCTCTGAGACCACAACAGCGCTGCCCAGGCCTGCTTCGTTGAGCTGCTCCCGACAATAAGACGCCTGTCCCGAGGTGACGTAAATCACGGCGCCTATCCTCTCCGTGCGAAACAGGAGGCTCCGGCCAACCGACTCGATCTGCACCGCATAGTCGATACCGGCGGTGGTGAGCCAGTCTTCAGCGCGCTGCGCCATTCGAAGGGACCGGGCAATGAGGATCAGCTCGGGATCGCGCAGCTGTTCCGCTTCGACTCGTGCCATCGGCTGGATGTCACCAGCGCTTCAATCGAATATTTCGATACTCGATTTTCATCGGCGGACCGACGTGCACCTGCATGCCGATCAATCCATCCAGCTTGCGGTTCGGCGCATCGTCGTCGACGGTGATGCTCATGAGCCGGCCGTTGAGGATGTGCGACGCCAGGTTGCCTCGCGCGATGATGTGCGCCGCATTCCAGTCTGCGGTCGGTACGTTTGCAAGCTCGTCCGATGCCGCCCACGAAGAGAGCACGACTGGTGGCCGCCCGCCCATCACCCGCGACATCTGGCCGCGCACGGAGAGGAACAGACGCCCCTTCTCCTCATAGTTGTTCCCGTCGTACCGCCTGCGGCCGTCGAGGTCGAACTGATAGCCCTTCATCGCGAACTTGTTCTCGGGCGTCACGGTATCCGGCACAACCATACTGCGATAGTTGATGCCGCTGTTCCCCGCTTCCGTTATCCGATAGTCGAGCTTCAGCTCGAAATCAGCCGGGGAGCCGCCGCGCCAGATGATGAAGGTGTTGCTCTTGATGACAGTTGCGGGGGTGATTTCACCAACGAGCACGTCGTTCTCGGCACGCCAGTAGGTGGGATTGCCTTCCCATCCCGTGAGGGTCTTGCCGTCGAAAATTGATTGAAAGCCGGGCTCGTCTCCGGCGATCACTTCGGGACGGTCGCTCTGCTTCGGCGCATACGGCGCGGATTGCGCAGAGAGCAGCGTAGCTGAGCCAAGGATCGCGATCAGAAATTTCATAATATTTACCGCCGTTCGTCGAGGAAGCCGAACGCGTAGATCGTCCCGTCTTCGGCGCCGACGTACACCTGGCTCAACGCGCTCCAGAAGCTGCCGGGAGAGGCAGACGTCGTTATCGATTTCCCGCTGTTCCAGAGCGCCTTGCCTGAAACGCCATCGTAGGCGAAGAGTACCGCTGGCGATCCGGTCCGCCCGGCCGCAGCGGGCTGGCCGCCGGACAACGCGAACACGACTCCATTGACAATGATTGGCGTGGTTGGCGAAGTCAGATCGCTCGACGTCCACTCTGGCTCGAGCGAGAACGTGCCGTTGGCGTCTCTCGCTCGAAGCGCGACCACCGCGCCGTTGCGGATCGCGCCGTTCGTCGTGCGCGCGCCCACGGGCCTGCCCGAGACAGGAACAAGAACCCAGCGCGCCGCGGGGTCTGCGGGCGCGGTCGATGCCGCCGCCATGCGGGTCCAGGTCGACAACGCCTCTGCCGAGATCGAGCCACCGCTCGCAAGCAGAACAGGCGACGCCACAAGCGGCGTGGCATGGTTCGCGCCGCCCAGCGACGCCACGTCGAGCAGCATCACGCGGCCGTCCTTCGTCGCGGCAGAGACGAGGTCCTTCGTTCCGTGCCGAAAGACCGTGGGGCCGGTGACGAATTCGGCCGTGGGCTGTGTAAACCAGTCCTTCAGCTGCAATGTTTTCGGATCGAGGGCGACGATGGCATTCGCTTTCCCGTTCTCTGTCGCAGTGCCGGGACCAATCGCCGCGAGCAGCGTGTTGCCGTCCGATGAGAACGCAACCGCGCCGACCACGCTCCCGCCGTTCGTGCGATACGACACCACCGGCTTGTCGGGCGCGTCGAGATCGATGCCATAGACGCCGTTCGGCGCACCCGCGCAATTTCCAGAGGTCGCGGCATACATCATCGTGCCGACGGCGACAGGACTCGTCCACTGCGAATTGGGTGGCAGGAACGGCGCTGGCTTCTGCAGATCCTTGCCCGATTGCAGCCCCACGACGTGCAATTGACCATCCGCGGCGACGGCGTATCCGACGATTATTCGCTGAGTGCCTGCGCCGCCAACAACGTTCGGTGCGCCCGGAATCCCGTCACCGCGGGCCGGCGCAGCGGGGGCGGGCGCTCCGCCCTGGCGAGCAGGACCAACCGGCGCGCCGCGAGGCGGTCCCCCGCCGCGAGGTTCCACGGGAATGCCTTGCCCGGGCTCGCCGAGCAAGCTGCGATACCCCTGCTGATTTCCTCGCCCGGGGAGCGGTGGCGCGCCCGCGGTCGCTGTCGGCGGAGCCGCCGCACTCACGATACGCGTGGGCGCAGCCGTCACGCCTCCGCTGCACGCGCCCGTTGGCGCCGGTAGCGCGCCATCAAACGTGCGCGACCAGATGACGTAGCCCGTGTCGTTGTCGAGCATGTAGAGCTTATTCGAGCTGCCCGCGACAAGTGATGCCGGCACGAAGAGCGTGACGCCGCTGGCCGTCACCCCCTGCGTGAGGCCGTGGGGCCCGCGGCGCTGGTTGTCGAGCTTCGCCGTCCACTGCAATGCGAACCCGGGCTTCGACATCGACTCGACGGAGATGTTCGAATCGGTCTGCAGCCAGGACGTGCGCTGAGCGTCGGCATAGGGGGTGGGCCAATCCGACCAGCCGCGTCCGACCTGGGCGAACGTCACACCCCCGGCGATGAGCAACGCGGCGACGAGGAGAACGATTCGGTGAGCACGCATCTGCATTCTCGATCTATCTGACGCCAAAAGCGTAGAGCATCCCGTCCCACGTGCCGATGTACACGCGCCCGTTGGCGACGGTGATGCCGCTGAAGTGATTCCACGACGTAATCGTGTCGCCGCTGTTCCACAGTTCCTTGCCGGTCTGACCGTCAAGCGCGTACAGCATTGCCTTGCGCCCGTTTGGAATACGCCGCGCCGCACCACTGGAAAGAGCGCCGCCGTATACGGGCCCACCCGGCTCGTTCCAGGCCACGTCCTGCACGACCTGCGTGCCGTCAACACCGCTCGAGTATGCGAACACGATCCCGTTTGCGACAACGGTTTCTTCCCCAAGATCCATGTCGCGCGACAGCCACGCCGGGGTGAGCTGCCACTTGCCGGCGACTTCTTCCAGTTTGAGCGCCGCGACGCCGCCGCCTTTGGGGCGACTATGTTCGATCGGCGCCTTGAACTTCGTGCTGACCGGACCCCAGAACGGCGCGAGCACCCACTGCGCACCCTGCGGATCCTGCCAGGCGCCAAGGGCACCCCAGATGCCGACGTTATCGAACGCCTGGGAGTCGGCGCAAATGAGCGGCGTGGTGTGGAGTGTTGTGCGATGGTCTTCCCCACCGAGGCTGTCGCGGTCCAACAGCCACAGTCGGCATTCCTTGCTCGTCGCGACCAGGAACTTCCGTCCTCGATAGTCGATCGCGACCGGCGTCACATTGATGTCGAGATCGCGGCGGAACAGCCAGTTCGCATTCGGGGCGGCGAAGAAGTCGACCAGCTGAAGCTGCTTGTTCGCGTCGAGCTTCACCCCGACGATACCGTTGCCGAGCCGCCGGTTGTTCGGATCGAAGAGGCCGTCGCCCGTCCCGAGATAAATGCGGCCGTCCGCATCGATCGCTGCGCCGCGACGGCCCCACAAGCCGCCGCCCGCCGGAATGAACGTGCTCGCGCGACGTGACGCGAGGTCGAACGAATGAAAGGCATTTGTCAGGCCGCCGCAGCCCTGGGCCGTCGCCGTGTAAATGACGCCGTCCTTGTAGTTGAGCGCAAACGGTTTGCCGTTGCCTGGGATGAACTTCTCCGGCGGCGCGACGTTCTCGCCGTCGCCGAGGTTGATCTGGTGCAGCCTGCCGTCCCACGCCAGGGCATAAACCGTGTACTTGCCCGGTGCCACCTGCACCAACGCGGGCGCGGCCACCTGTCCCCCCGGGCACAGCACGTTGTTGACCGGCGCCTGATTGGCGAGCCTGTTCTCGAACCTCCGGCGCCAGAGCACCTGGCCGTTGGCGGCGTTGATCGCGAACAGGTCATCGGTGACGCCGGCGACGAGGCCCACCTCGAGCGGTCCCTGCGGCGTCGTCACGTTCTCCGCGATGAGCGGCGGAAACAGGTTGTGCATCGAACGAGGCGTGCTGTTCAGCTGCACGCTCCACAGCAGCTTCGTCGAGCCGACATTTGCGAGCGTGAAAAATTTGTCGTCCTTTACCCACCCTGTACGTTCGGTGTCGACGCCTTCCATCAGGACGTCGGTAGCCGACAGCGTTGCAGCACATGACAACAGGGCCGCCAATAAGAACAGTCTTCCTACATGCACGCGAGTTGCTCCTTCCGCGCGTCAATTTTCTTGTAATCGAGACCCGCGATCTTCTTGAGGTCCTCCAGCTTCTTGCAGGGTCCGTTTTTCTCACGGTGCGCGATGACGGCAGCCGCTTCCTTGCGCAGAAGCCCGGCCACGCTTTCCAGCTCGATGGCCGTTGCCGTATTGAGATTGAGCGCTTTCTGCGCCCCGGCAGGGAACTGTGTCGACAGGTACTGGAAGACCGTCTCGAGCTCCTGTTCGGTGCCCTCTGCGCCGGCCGCCACCATTTTCGCGATCACATCACGCCAGCCTTCGGGTGGGTGCCGCACAGAGGCGACGGTTTCCGCGGCATGGCAGCTGGCGCATACCTTCACGGTGACGTCCTTTCCCGGCGCATCAGGAAGCACATCCTGTGCGGCAAAGATCGGGCCCGGCGATCCGATACCACCGCCGAGTAGAAGGAGCAGAACTACGGCGGCGAGGAATACGCGCATTTGCGGATCATAACTGTTTCAACCAGATGTTGCGGAGCTCGATCTTCATCGGCGCGCCGGTATGCATCTGGAAACCGATCAGGCCGCCAAGCAGGCGATTCTTGGTGTCGTCGTCAATCACGATGCTCGTGACGGCGCCGTTGAAGATCTGCACGATCGTGTTGCCGCGCGCGATCAAATGCACCTGGTTCCAGTCGTTCTGTTTGATGATCGCTTTGAGCTCGTCAGGCGTTTGCTGCAGGTTGCCGATCACGCGCGGCCTCGCGCCGCCGTCGGGAACGTACACGGCCTGCCCGCGCATCGCCAGAAAGCCGCGGCCACGCTCTTCGTAAATCTGCCCGGTGTAGGTGTTCGCGAAATCGATGTCGGCTTGATAGCCCTTCATCACCCACTTGCCCTGCACGGTCCCGTTGCCGGCCGGCGTGCCCGCGGGCAGATGGACGCTGCGAATTTGAATGCCGCTGTTCGTGGAGTTCATGCGGAACTGCAGCTTCAGCTCGAAATCTCTGGGTTCGCCGCCACGCCAAATCAGGAACGTATTCTCCTTGACCGCGTTGTCGGGCGTGCTCTCACCGACGATGGCGCCGTCGACCGCTTTCCAGAAGGCCGGGTCGCCGTCCCATCCTTTCAATGACGTGCCGTCGAAGATCGGCTGAAACCCTGCCTGATCATCGATCACGAGCGGCTCGGCGCCCTGCGGTCCACGACCACCGCCGCGTCCGCCGCGCCCCTGTGGTGGCGGTTGTTGGGCGGAGAGCGATGCGACGGCGATGAACAGGATCGCGGCAGCGAATCCGTTTTTTGTCATCGGAATTCCTCACATAACTCACTGCCACGCCAGCCGTGGCTTTAAGCGGGAGGCGCTACGCAAGGATGTCGCGGATGACGGCGCCGCCTTGCGCGCCGGGCGATCTGCTGCCCTCGCGTGAACGACTCCGGCATGGGTCCTCCGTTCCGTGTCTTGGTTAGAGAGACTTCGACTCGACGAGTTCCACAATCCACGCCTGAGGATCCCGCATCACCGCTTTGCCAGCACCAGACCACAAGTGACGAAGCCGCTCGAGAACCTTCTCTGCGTCGGCCAGGTTCTCGAACTCCAGGTCGATCATCACGAGCGCGGGTTCGGCCACGGTGCGGTGGACATGGTAGCGCCGAACGCCGGACGCCTTCCTGTCGAGCGGGTCGGCGTCGAAAGCGCGTTTCCAACCGTCAAAATCGGGGACCGCATGCTGAATATGCAGGATTGGCATAGGGATCCGCGCCAAGTGTAACCGCAGACGTCGAGGCGCGCTAGACTCGAACAGATTAGAATTTCTTCGTGCGGAGAGATGGCCGAGCGGTCGATGGCGGTGGTCTTGAAAACCACTGAACCGGAAACGGTTCCGGGGATTCGAATCCCTCTCTCTCCGCCAGACTTCGCTCACCTGCGGCGAGCTTCGTCTGGGTAAACCAGCGAGCCGCTCACGCGAAGGATGTCCCGCCGTAGCGCGAAGGCGGACCTCACTCCAAGGTTGACCGCAAGCGAAAGAACGCAAGGAGCGCAGCATGCAGTTACATCGATCGTCGACCACTGGCATCAGCCGTCGCGATTTCTCGCGCTTGCTTGCGTTGAGCGGCTCGGTGCTGCTGCCACAGCAGCTGTCGGCGTGGCCGGCCCCGCTGGCACAGACACCGGCGCAGCCGGATGAACGCTTCTGGATGTCGGTGCGCGAGCAGTTTCTGATGCCGCCGAATCTCGCCGTCATGAACGCGGCGAATCTCTGTCCCTCTCCCGCTCCCGTTCTCGAAGCGATGTATCTGAGCACGAAAGACATGGATGGCGATCCGTCGTTCGAGAACCGGCAGAAGATGAGCGCCGGAAAGGAAGAGGCCCGGCGCCTCCTCGCGCGGTTCCTCCGTGTGACGCCGGAGGAGATCGTCATCACGCGCAATACCAGCGAAGCGAACAACATCGTCTCGAGCGGGCTCGACCTCAAGGCCGGCGATGAAGTCGTGATCTTTGCCGACAACCATCCCAGCAACAACAGTGCGTGGACGCAGAAGGCGAAGCGCTTCGGGTACACCGTCTCGGTCATCAGTCAGCCAAATCCACACCCCGGCGCCGAGTATTTCGTGGAAGCGGCGACGCGGGCGATCTCGCCGCGAACGCGCGTGCTCGCCTTCACGCACATGACCAGCACGGTCGGCGACGTGCTGCCGGCCAAGCGAGCTCTGCCGGCTCGCGCGGGCACGCGGTGTCCTGACGCTCGTCGACGGCGCGTCGGCGCTCGGCGTGCTCGATGTCGATCTCAGTGAGATGCAGCCCGACTTCTATACTGGAAGCGCGCACAAGTGGCCCTGCGGCCCGAAGGAAGTCGGCGTCCTTTACGTGAATGCACGCGCGAAAGAGCGCATCCACCCGAGCATCATCAGCGCCTATCCGGGTGCCGTCGGCGTGTCACGCAGCATGGAAGCCATGGGACAGCGCGATGAGCCGGCCATCATCGGCTTTGGCGAGGCGCTCAACTTCCAGACGAAGATCGGACGCAAAGCGATAGAAGCAGCGCTCGCGCTCGCTCGCGCAGGCGCTGATTGCCGGCCTCCGCCGCATCGACGGCGTGCATCTCTGGACGCATCCGGATCCCGACGCGGTCGGGTGCGGTCGTCACGTTTCGGCCCGGAAACGTCGACATCCCGAAGCTCGCCGCCGCGCTCTACCGGAACGATCGCATCGGTTGCGCCACTCGAACAGGAAGCGATCGACCCGGTATCCGCTTCTCGCCGCACATCTACAACACGATGGCCGAGGTCGATCGCGCCGTCGCGGCCGTCGCGAAGTACATGCGCCAGGGCGTCTGAATGCCGCGTCAGGACTGCTCCGTCGGTTTCGCGGTCGCTGCCGCCGCCGCTGTCGCTCGCCGCGCGTGTCTCTGGTGATCGGTCAAGGACGGCCGCACGTACCCGAGCGCGAGAACCGGCGGCAACTACATGCACAACTACTATTTCCCGCCGGCGCCGAGCTCGACGCCGTGGGCGCCCGCCTGGTCCCCCGATGGGAAATGGATAGCCGTTGCGATGAGCGGCTCGATCTGGAAAGTCGATCCCGCGAGCGGCGTGGCTCACGAGATCACCTACGACGCGCAAATATCACTCGATGCCCGACTGGTCGCCGGACGGCAACTGGATCGTCTACACGGCTGACAATGGCGGGTCGACGATTCAGCTTGCCAGCGTCAATGTCGCGACCGGTGAAACGCAGAGCGCTGACCAACGACGAATTCATCTACACCGATCCGGTGTTTTCGCCCGACGGCACCGAGGTCGCGTACGTCTCGACGAAGCCGAACGGTTTCTTCAACGTCTATATCCGCCCGATCAAGAACGGCCAATGGGCCGGGCCCGAGATCGCGGTGTCGCAGGACAACAAGTACCGCAATTCGCGGCTGTATTTCGGTGCGGAGGATCTGCACATCACTCCGGCCTGGACGCGTGACGGCAAGCAGCTGTTGCTCGTCTCGAATCGCGGTGTGCCGCTCGGGTCTGGCAACATCTGGCTCGCGCCAGCGGTCGCCGGCGGAATCGACGATGCGCGAGCGGTGGTTGTCGAGCAGACCCTGTATCGTGCACGGCCGCACGTGTCGATTGATGGAAAACGATTCGTCTACTCATCCACTCGAGGAGCGGCGGATCAGTTCTCAAATCTCTACGTGCAGCCCGTCGCCGGAGGGGAGCCGTACAAGCTGACGTTCTTTCAGCACGATGCGTTCCATCCGCGCTGGTCACCTGACGGCGAGTGGATTGCGTATATCGACAACCGCGAGGGCCTGCCTCAGCTGGCGTTGCTCGAAGTCTACGGCGGCGACAATCGGATCGTTCGCATCGTCGATCGCCGATGGAAGCGGCCGATGGGAATGCTTTCGGTCCGGACCGTCGATGACAGCGGGCAGGCGACCGGCGCACGAATCCATCTCACAGCGGCCGACGGCAAGTTCTACGCGCCTGCAGACGCGTACGCGCGCGTCAGCGCGGCAGGCGACAGAATTTTTCATTCGACCGGCGAATTCCGTGTCGAGCTGCCAGTCGGGAAGACGACGCTGACGGCCGTCAAAGGCTTCGAGGTGTGGCCGCAGAGTGCCGACGCTCGATATCGTCGCCAACGAAGTGACGACCGCGCAGATCGGCATGAAGCGGATGACCGATATGTCGGTGAAGGGCTGGCACAACGGCTCCACTCATGTTCACATGAACTATGGCGGCAATCTCCACAACACGCTCGAGAACCTGATGATGATGTCGGCTGCCGAGGATCAGGACATCGTCCTCGAGCAGATCGCAAACAAGGACAACCGCATCCTCGATCATCAGTTTTTCGTTCCAGGCGGCGGACCTCATCCGCTGTCGCGCAAAGACATGCTTCTCGTTGTCGGTCAGGAGTATCGGCCGCCATTCTGGGGGCACGTGTTCATGTTCGGCATGCGCGATCATCTCATTTCCCCGTTCACGACCGGGTACGAAGGGACCGCCATCGAAAGCCTGTACCCGAGCAATACCGACATCTTCCGCAAGGCCAGAGCACAGGGCGCGTATGTCGGGTACGTGCATGCCTACGGCGGCGAGCGCGATCCGCTCGACGTCGAGCTCGGCGGTGCGAAAGGGGGAATCGTCGATGCCGCTCTCGGAACGACTGACGCGATCGAGTGGTCTGCTGCCGGCCGGGCGGGGTTCTTTCCGCTGTACTCGCTGTGGAACAACGGCATCAAGGTGACTGCCGTTGGCGGCGAAGACTCGATCAGCAATCTCCACATGAGCAAGCTCGTCGGCTCGCATCGCACCTATGTCTTCACGGGCGGGCGCGGGTTGGACATGCACGCCTGGCTCGAGGGCATGCGAGCCGGACGCGCGCTGGTCACGAACGGTCCGCTTGTCGAGTTGTCGGTGAACGGCGCATTGCCCGGTGAGACCGTGACCGTGCAGGCGGGTGGTGGAGCTGTCGACGTGCAGGCGCAGGTACGGTCGATTGTCCCGCTGCAGAAAGTCACGCTCTTCTTCAACGGTCAATCCGTGGAGGACATCCCGTTGAGCGCCGATCGCCGAACCGCGGACTTCCGCAAGACTCTGCAGGTCGCGCAAAAGCGGGTGGTTTCACGTTCGTGCGGAAGGCGCACCCGCGGATCGGTTTCCACTGGATACCGGCTACCCGCAGGGATTCACAAATCCCATCTGGGTGATCGTCGGAAATCTGCCGATTCGCGATCGCGCGTCGGCCGAGTACGCGCTGACGATGGATCGACAGACTTCAGAAGCTCGCTGACGCCTGGCCGGGATGGCGCTCGCCAAAGGAAAAGGATCACGTGTACGGACAGTTCGACGAGGCGCGGAAGGTGTACCGGCGATTGGCGAGCGAAGCGTCGCGCCGTCCGGGCACACGCTGAGTTTCTGATGGAGCGAATATGTGGATCATCATTATTGCTTGTCTGTTTGCTGCGCCGATGCGGGCGCAGGCCCCTGCGGCCGCTTCAGTTGAAGAATCGCGAGTAGCGGCAGTCATCCAGAACTACGTGAAGGCGCGCAACGCTCGCGATTCCACAGCCCTCGAAGCGCTTTTCACGGCCGATGCCGACCAATACACCACCGGCGGCGAATGGCGAAGGGGACGCGCGCACGTGATCCCTGGCACGGCCCAGTCGACGAAGCAGAATCCCGGGATCCGCAGCATCGCCATCGCAGCGGTCCGCTTCATCACCCCCGACGTTGCAATCGCGGATGGCACATACACTATCGCTGGAAGCGATGTACCGCGCTGGACGACGATTGTGCTCAAGCACGAGCGGAATGAGTGGCGCATCGCGGCGATTCGGAATATGTTGCCGACGGGCGGCACCGCAAGAGCCACTCCTACGCGATAATGTCGCGGACGACGCTGCCCCCTTGTGCGCCGGTGAGCCGGACGTCCAGGCCCTGATACTTCACCGCAAGCTTTGGGTCGACGCCCAGCAGGTGCAGCATCGTGGCGTGGAAATCGTGCACGCTGACCGGATTCTCGACGGCCGCGTAGCCGAGATCGTCGGTCGCGCCGTAGGTGATGCCCCTCTTGATGCCGCCGCCGGCGAGCATGAACGAGAAGCCCTTGATGTGATGGTCGCGGCCGTCGCCGCCCTGCGACATCGGCGTGCGGCCGAATTCGCCGCCCCAGACGACCAGCGTGTCGTCGAGCATGCCGCGCTGCTTCAGATCCGTGATCAGCGCCGCGGTCGGCCGGTCGACTTCCTCCGCCTTCAGCGACGACGTTGTTCTTCACGCCGCTGTGATGATCCCAATCGCGGTGATAGAGCTGGATGAACCGCACGCCGCGCTCGGCCAGCCGCCGCGCCAGCAGGCAGTTCGACGCGAACGAACCGTCGCCCGGCTTCGCGCCGTACAGCTCCAGCACGTGCTGCGGCTCCTTGCTCATGTCCACCAGTCCGGGAACGCTCGTCTGCATCTTGAACGCCATCTCGTACTGGGCGATGCGCGTTTGCAATTTCCGGATCGTGCAGCGATCGATGTCGCGCACGTCGGTTCAGTGCGTTGATGGCGTCGATCGAATCGCCCTGCGTGTCGCGGCTCGACGCCGCGCGGATTCGCGATGTACAGCACCGGATCGCCGATCGAGTTGAACTTCACGCCCTGGAACTTGCTCGGCAGAATGCCGGCCGACCATTGCCGCGCGGCGATCGGCTGCATCTGCCCGCCGTTGCCCGGCGACACGAGCACCACGAAGCCGGGCAGGTCCTCGGTCTCCGCGCCCAGGCCGTACAGCACCCACGAGCCCATGCTGGGCCGGCCGGTGATGATCGAGCCCGTGTTCATGAACGTGTGCGCCGGATCGTGATTGATCTGCTCGGTCCACATCGAGCGGACGATGCAGATGTCGTCGGCGATGCTGCCGATGTGCGGAAACAGCTCGCAGATCTCCTGCCCCGACTTGCCGAACTTCTTGAAGCCGTGCTGCGGGCCGAAGCAGATCAGCGGCTGTCCCTGCAGTTGCGCGATCTGCTGCCCTTGGTGAACGACTCCGGCATCGGCTTGCCGTGCATCTCGGCGAGCTTCGGCTTGTAGTCGAAGGTCTCGAGATGCGACGGCCCGCCGGCCTGATAGAGGAAGATGACGCGCTTGGCCTTTGGCGCGAAGTGGAGCGGGTTCACGACGCCGTGCGATGGCATGGCCGGCGCCTGAGCGTCCGCGAACACGCGAGGGCCGAGGAGCGAGTTCAGCGCGACGAGGCCCAGCCCCGCGGCGCCGCGCCCGAGGAACGTGCGTCGGCCCATCTCCCGAACGAACTTGTCGTACATGGTGCTCAGTTCCTCGTAATCAATTCGTGCAGGTTCAACACGACACGCGTGATCGTCGTCATCGCCGCGAGTCGGACCGCCTGCCCTGAGCCCGTCGAACGGGCCTGCCCTGAGATTGTCGAAGGGGCTTGCGTCTCACCTTCGGCGAGGAACGCGCGCGCGCTCGCGGGATCGGCGGTAAATCGTTTCAGATTGCGATCGTACAAGCGGCGCAGAATCGATCGTTCTTCGGCAGTGGGCGCACGGTTCAGCGCGCGATCGAATACGAAGGCGAGTTGCACGTCAAAGTTTGGCGCGCCATGCGCGGCGGCATTCTGCGCGAACACGCGCGCCGCTTCGACGTAAATCGGATCGTTCAGCAGGTCGAGCGCCTGCAGCGGCGTGTTCGAGATGCCGCGGTTGACGGTACACTCCTCGCGCGTCGGCGCGTCAAAGTTCAAGAGACTCGGATGCAGGAACGAACGCTGCCACGTCGTGTAGAGCCCCCGGCGATAGAGGTCCTCCCCGTGACTGGCGGAGTACTCGCGCTTGGGAAAGTTCAGCGCGCCGAGATAGCCGGGCGGCTCGACGGGGTTCACGCTGGGACCGCCGACCTTGTCGCTGAGCAGGCCGGACGCCTGCAGGATGACATCGCGCACGATCTCGGCGTCGACGCGGAAGCGATTCTGGTGCGCGAGCAGGCGGTTCTCCGGATCCGCCCCCTCAGAGCCGGCTGGCGGGCTACGGCGAGACGACTGCCGATACGTGTGGCTCGTCACGATCAGCCGGACGATGTGCTTGACGTCCCATTTCTGCATGAACTCGGACGCGAGCCAGTCAAGCAGCTCGGGATGCGTTGGCCACTCGCCCTGCGAGCCGAGGTCGTCGAGCACCTTCGAGAGCCCGGTGCCGAAGAACTGGCGCCACGTGCGGTTGACGAACGTGCGCGCGGTCAGCGGGTTGTCGCGCGATACGAGCCAGTTCGCCAGATCGAGGCGCGTCGCCCGCTCGCCTCTTGTGTCGAGCGTCCCGAGGAATCGCGGAATCGCGGGCTCGACGATGGGCGCCGAATCGTCCATCCAGTTGCCGCGCGGCAGAATGCGCGTGGGCATTGGATCGGTCGCCATCGTCGTCACGACGGATGGAATCGACGAGTCCAGCAGGCCCCGCTCGGCCTCCAGAACCTGTACGTCTCGATACAAGTCCACAAAATCCGGATTCGAGAAGATCAGGTAGTCGCGGAGCGCCGTGCGTTCCACCTCATCTCGATCGTCGGCCGGTCTCCGCAGCGCTCTCATCACCTCTTCGGAAAGGCCGCTCGCCCAAGTCGTCCGCCCGCTTACGTCGCGGCTGCGGGCTCGGGTGCCAGACGTGCCCGTTGGGGGCCACGCGAAGGCATCGGAGGCAAGCGCAAGACGGAACCGTCCGATGACGGCGCGCCGCAGCGGCGAATCGTGGCGCAGCGTCACGAGGATTGTGGTATCTGCGGTGGTCTGCAGCGCTTCCCGGAGGCGCAGCGCGAGGAACGGATTCCTCGCTTCGCCGAAACGAATCCCCCACGCGGTGTCGAGCTTTCCATCGATGGCGGCGAGCGGCGGCATGCCCGGATCGTTGATCGCAGAAACTGCCGGCGGGGCGTCGTTGACCGTGGCCATCACAAACGACAGGCGCCGCGTCGGCTGACCGCGTTCCACGACCTCCGCCTCGATTTCGCTCAACAGAAATCGATCGGCGCCGCGTGCATACCGGGCTCCCGGCAAGCTCTCATCCTGCACGACCTCGAGACCGAGCTGACGCCATGCGCCTGCGCCCGGCTTCAACGAGATTGCGTACGTCTCGCGATCCGGATTCGTGCCGCTCGCGACGACGAGGCCGTCGCCAGGTCTGGTGGCGGTTGCCAGACTTCCGTCGAGATAGAAGTTACTTTCGATCGGTTCCTTGTCGTAGATGGTGAGCGTCGCGCCGTTCAGCGCACGTGCGGTAATCGGGCGCTGCCACGTCCAGCCCAGCTCGCCGGCCTGCCACCGCGCATTCAGAGCGGCCTCTTGCGCCTCGTCGCTCATTGCCGGGGTCCCCTTCGTCGCAGCCGCTTCCTCGAGACGCAACCGGGCCGCCGCAAGCTTCGCGTCGAGGGCTGCGAGCGCCGCCTTCTGCGCCTCGGTGGGCAGCGCGAGCTTCGCCCCCCACGCGCGCGCGCCGCGATCGGGCACGAGCCCGGTCTCCTGGATGTCGGCGAAGAAGGCTTTCATCGCGTAGAAGTCTTTCGCGAGGAACGGATCGAACCGGTGGTCGTGGCATTCGGCACATCCGAGCGTGCTGCCCAGCCACACGGCGCTCAGCGTGCGCACGCGGTCGGCGCCGTACTTTGCGAGGTACTCCTTGGGCTGAAGCCCGCCCTCGGCCGACGTGCGATTCATGCGGTTGTACGCAGAAGCGACGCGCTGTTCGACGGTCGCGTTCGGCAGGAGGTCTCCGGCGATCTGTTCGCGCGTCATCTCGTCGAACGGCCGGTTTTTTAGAAATGCCTGCAGCACATAATCGCGGTACGGCCATGCAGGAATGGGATTGTCGCCGTGGAAGCCCGCCGTGTCCCCGTAACGCACCGCGTCGAGCCAGCGCATGGTGCGCTGTTCCGCATAACGCGGCGAAGACAGCAACCGATCCACAATTTTTTCGTACGCGTCGGGAGCCGTGTCTGCCAGAAATGCGCGCGTGTCTTCTGTCGTGGGCAACAGGCCTGTCAAATCGAGTGTCACCCGCCGAAGCAGCGTGCGTTTGTCGGCCTCGATCGCCGGCGCCAGCTGCTCCCGACGCAAGCGGTCCTGGATGAACTGATCGATCGGGTTTCTGATTCGCGATGCGTCAGCGACGGCCGGAACGGCCGGACGCGTCACCGGTTGATACGCCCAGTGGTCCTCGTAGGCTGCACCTTCCGCGATCCAGCGGCGGATGGTGTCTTTCTGTGCCTGAGTCAGATCCTTGTGCGCGGATCTGGGCGGCATGACTCGCGCGCCCTCCGCGAAAATGCGCGCGACGATCTCGCTCTTGTCGGGATCGCCGGGCACGATCGGAATGCGACCAGAACGCGCCGGCTTAATCGCTTCTTCGCGGATGTCGAGGCGCATGTCCGCCTTGCGCGCGATCCCGTCGGGACCATGGCACCGGAAGCATGTATCCGACATGATGGGTCGAATGTTGCGGTTGAAAGTGGGTCGATCGGGCTGAGCCGCCACTTCCCCTACCGCTGCGATGCAGACCGCGATCAGGCACAACAGCTGACGTGTCATGGCGACATTTATACACCTGTATACATCTGTGGCCGCAGGATCGTCCCGGTAACGTCGATCCCGGTGTCCCCCGTTATGGGGGCCACGCGATCGACTCCGGAATCACGCTCGCCCGCTGCAGCACGGCGTAATACTCCACGGCGATCGATTCCCCGGCGGCTATGCGCCGAAACGTGGGAACACCGAAAAGTGTTCCCCGCTGCACCATCGCCTCCCGCGTCTCGGGCATCGGCGACACGCCGAACTCCATACCGCGCGTCATCGTGCGGCCGTTCCACGGCGGATTCATCCGGCTGTGGTTTTCTTCCCAGATTCCCATCCACGGAAAATCGGACGCCTTCCAGACGTACGCGAGGGCGAGCTCGAAGGACGGCGAGAACGCGACGAAGAACGCCGTCTCGCTGCCATTCATGAGATGCGCGGTGTACGCGCTCGATCGCTGCCGCGTCGCTGAACACGCGAAGATCCGACGAGCGTTCCCGTCCAGCGCCGGCGCCATCGGCCAGTCGAACTCCGCGCCGCGCTCCAGATAGTCATCCGCGCCAAACGTCGTCTCGAACACCTTCGACCGCGTGGCGGACGCGCGAAACTGCGTCGTGCCGCGTTCGAGAAACGGCGGTCCCAGCGTCACGTGCTGCGTCCAGCCGATCGCGCGATCGGCGTTCGATCACGTTCGTCAGCGTCTCGCGAATGCGCACCACGCGGTCGCGCAGGACGATCGCGCCGCTCGAACTCGAGGCCGGCGATCGGAAAGCGCGCGCGGGCGACGAGCGTGTCGCCGCTCACGGTCAGTTCATAAGGCGCCGACGGAGCCCTCGCCATGTGCGGTGAGACCCGCCTTCGCTTCCGTCATCCGACGGTGGACCGAAGATATCGAGGCAGAGGTTGTGCCCCATGATGCCGGCGAGCAGGCGCGCATCGCTGCCGTCTCCGTACATGCCCGCGTAGCGCGGCGCCGTACGTCCGATGGCTCGATCGTCGGCCACGGCGGCGTCCACAGCGGATTGACGCCCGCGGCCTTGTCGAAGATCTCGGCGATGTGGCCGCCCTCTGCCAGGACCGTCACTCGGAGATCGGCGTTCTCGATTGTGGCCGCGCGGCGGCCGCGATATCGTTACAGGCGCACCATGGCGACCAAGATATCTTCCACGCAGTCCGGCACGCAGGACGCAATCGACGCCGGCGCCGGCATTCTCCGGCTCGAACCGTGCTGGGTGCCGCGCACGTTCATGATTCCCGGCCGGCGGCTCAGACTGCATCCCGACGATCTCTACGCGCTCGGCGCGCATCGCGGCGGCATCAACGAACGCTGGTTCTCGTCGACGACACACGCGTCGAACGGCCCGGGGACACCGGACGACGAAGGGCTCAGCTACGTGCGGATGGAGAACGGCGCGCGCGTGCTGTTCAAGTCGCTCGTCGACGAAGGCGGGCGATCTGCTGCTCGGCTCGTCGACGATGCAGCGCGAGGGCGGATGGAATCTGCTCTGCAAGTTCTTCGACAACATGGGCGCGATCCCGCATCACCTGCATCAGAGCGATGCGTTCGCGAAGCTCGTCGGGCAGAAGGGCAAGCCCGAGGCGTACTACTTCCCTCCTCAGTACAACCAGATCGAAAACGCGTTTCCGTTTACGTTCATGGGCCTCGAGCCGGGCACGACGAAAGACGACGTGCGGCGCTGCCTCGAGAACTGGAGCAAGGGAGACAACGGCATCCTGTTCCTCTCGCGCGCGTACCGGCTGCAGCCGGGAACCGGCTGGCAGATCAATCCCGGCATTCTCCACGCGCCCGGCTCGCTCGTCACCTACGAGCCGCAGGTGAACAGCGACGTCTTCGCGATGTTCCAGTCTCTCGTCGACGGCCGCGTCGTCGATCGCAGCCTGCTGACGAAGGACGTGCAGGCCCGAGTATCACGACGACCTCGACTATCTCGTCAGCATGCTCGACTGGGAAGGGAACGTGAATCCCGGAGTTCGGCATGAGCAATCGCGTGTTTCCGCGGCCGCTGCAGTCCGAGCACGAGGCCGCCGCGGCCGGCTATCGCGAGCAGTGGGTGTGCTACGGCACGCCGTGGTATTCGGCGAAGGAGCTGACGGTGATGCCGCAGCGAACGGTCACGATCAAGGATGCCGCCGCGTACGGGCTCATCCTCACGCAGGGGCACGGCACGATCGGCGAGCATCACGTGTCGACGCCGGCGATGATCCGCTTCGGCGAAATGACGGAAGACGAGCTGTTCGTCACGGCCGACGCCGCGGCCGGCGGCGTGCGGATACAGAATCTGAGCGACGCCGAGCCGCTCGTCATCCTGAAGCACTTCGGCCCGGGGAATCCTGACGATGCGCAGGACGCTGCCACGGTGACGCAGAGGCTAGAGCGCAGAGAATTCCTGCTGATGACATGACACACACGAAACCCGCTCTTCACAACGCGATGTGGCCGGGACTCGTCGGCAAGGGGCCCGACTCGGAGCCGCCGATCGATCTGGACACGATGCTCGACCTGACGGCGGCCGCAAACGTCGACGGCGTCCGCTTCGACGGCGTCGATCTGTTTCTGTTCGACCCGCACGTCGACATCGATTCCGATCGCGACACGCTGAAGCGGCTCGCCGATCGCATCCGCGCGCGCGGGTTCGTCGTCGGATCGCTCGTGGCGCCGGTGTGGGCGCCGACGGGCGGCGGCTCGGCGATGGGAAGCGACGAGGATCGCAAACGCTTTCTCACGCAGGTGAAAAAGGCGTGCGCGATCGGCAAGACGCTGCGCGACCTCGGCATCCGCACGCTACGGCGTCGTGCGCATCGACTCGGCGGCGAGCCCCGCCGACTGGGCGAAGGATCCGGCCGGCAACACGAAACGCATCGCCGAGACGTTCAGGGAGGCGTGCGCGATCGCCGAGGACTACGGCGAGCGTCTCGCGGCCGAAGGAGAAATCTGCTGGGGCGGCATGCACAGCTGGAAGCGCATGCTCGAGCTGCTCGAGATGGTCGGCCGGCCGCGGCACCATCGGCTTTCAGGCCGACATGGCGCACACGCTGCTGTTCACGATCGGCTGCAACGCACCCGAGGATCGGATTCTGCCCGAGGGTTACGACTGGTCCGATCAGGACACGCTCGATCGCGCGATCAAGACGATGACGAGCGCGCTGCGCCCGTGGACGATCGATTTCCACGTCGCGCAGAACGACGCGACGGTCAAGGGATCGGGATCGCACGACAAGACCGGACGTCACTGCCTGCCGAACGATCCCAACGGCAAGATGGACATCGTCCGCGTCGCCGGCGCGTGGATGCGCGACGACGCAGGCGACACCGACGCGCGCGTTCGAGCACATCTGCTGGGACGGCTGCATGTTTCCGAACGCCACGATGATGAATCCGCAGACGTGGCGCGACGTGCTCGCGGCGATGATCGCCGTGAGAAATGCGCACGGCACCGAATGCTCGGGAGCGTTATCGAGATGAAACCGCTGAACATCGGACTCGTCGGATACGGCTTCATGGGACGCGCGCACTCCAACGCGTTCCTCCAGGCGCCGCGGTTCTTCAACCTGCCGTACCAGCCGGTGCTGAAGGCGATGTGCGCGCGCAATGCCGATCGCGCGCAGAACGTTCGCCGCCAACTGGGGCTACGAGTCGGTCGAACACGACTGGCGCACGCTCGTCGAGCGGCCCGACATCGATCTCATCGACATCGCCAGCCCGAACGACACGCACGCCGAGATTGCGATCGCCGCCGCGCGCGCAGGCAAGATGGTGCTCTGCGAGAAGCCGCTCGGACGGAACGGCGACGAAGCGAAGCGAATGGTCGACGCCGTCGAATCGGCCGGCGTCCCGAACATGGTCTGGTACAACTACCGGCGCGTGCCGGCCGTGACGATGATCAAGTCGCTCGTGGACGAGGGGCGCCTCGGCCGCGTGTTTCATTACCGCGCGAAATTTCTGCAGGACTGGACGATCTCGCAGGAGCTGCCGCAGGGTGGCGAGGGCCTGTGGCGCCTCGATGTGGCGGTCGCGGGCAGCGGCGTCACGGGAGACCTGCTCGCGCACTGCATCGATACGGCGATGTGGCTGAACGGTCCGATCGCCGAAGTGACGGCGATGACCGAGACCTTCATCAAGGAGCGCAAGCACAACGTGAGCGGGCGCGTCGAGCCGGTCGGCATCGACGATGCGAGCGCGTTTCTCTGCCGGTTCCAGAACGGATCGCTCGCGACGTTCGAAGCGACGCGATACGCGCGCGGGCACAAGGCGCTGTACACGCTCGAGATCAACGGCGAGCACGGGTCGGCCTTCTGGGATCTTCACGACCTGCATCGCGTGCAGGTGTTCGATCATCGCGACGAGGGACAGATGCGCGGCTGGAAGAACGTGCACGTCACCGACGGCGACCATCCGTACATGAAGCGATGGTGGGTGCCCGGGCCTGCAGATCGGCTACGAGCACACCTTCACGCATCAGTTCGCCGATTTTCTCGAGGCGCTCGGAAACGGCACGGCCGCCGAGCCCACATTCCGCAGCGGGCTGGCGACCGATCTCGTCACCGACGCGGTGCTGCGCTCGGCGAGCACACGCCAGTGGGAAGCGTACGGAATTGGTAGATTCGTTAGATTGGAAGATTGGAAGATTGGTTACACGACACGATTGAGAAGCGGCTCGCCGTCGCGCAGCCGTCTGCAGTTTTCCGCGAACACCCCAAGACTTCGTCTGCAGCGTCTCTGCCGTGAACCACGCGACGTGCGGCGTGACGACGACGTTTGGCAGCTGGAACAGCGGATGGGCCGCAGTCGCGGGCTCGGATTCGAACACGTCGAGCCCGGCGCCGCGCAGCCGGCCGGTCGCAAGCGCGCGGTAGCAGCGCGTCGTAGTCGACCAGCCCGCCTCTGGCGGTGTTGACGAGAACAGCGCCCTGCTTCATCGTCTGCGATCGCGCGCTCGTCGATCATGCCGGCGGTCTCTGCGTTCAGCGGAACGTGCAGCGAGACGACGTCGGCGCTGCGCCAGCAGCTCGGCAAGCGAAACGAATGTCGCCGCCGTGCCGGCCGCCTCGCGGCGCGACGTGTAGATGACGTTCGCGCCGACGCCGTGCAGCATCGGCGTCAGGCACTTCCCCACTGCGCCAAACCCGACGAGCCCGACCGTGCGGCCGCCCAGCTCTCCGAGATTGTCGAGACGCTCGGCATCGAGCGCCCATCCGTTTCCCGCGCGTGTCTGTCTGTCGAGCTCCGACAGCCGCCGCAGCGTCGCCAGCATCAGCAGCAGCGTCAGCTCTGCGACGGCGCGCGTATTCGCTCCCGGCATGTTGCACACGGCGATGCCCGCGCGCGCGCCGCTTCGAGATCGATGGTGTCGACGCCGACACCGAGCTTCTGAATCAATTTCAACCGCGGCGCCTGCTCGATGACTGACGCGCGTCACCCGCTCGAGCACATGGAGCAGCACGTCGGCGTCGCTGCATCTCGCGGGCGAACGTCTGCTTGTCGGTCTCGTCGACGACCGCGATGCGCAGCCAGTCGTTCTCGAGCGCCGCAATCGCGGCGCGGAAACCCGGCGTGGCGCGATAGTGCAGGACAGCTTTCATTGCCGGGTATGATTCTTTAACAGGAGCTCAGGAGATCAAGAGAATTCTTTTTTTCAAAGATCTCCTGACCTCCTGGTCTCCTGTTCAAAGCGTGCTTTTCGTCCAGAGAGGTGTGCGGACGGGCAACCGCCCGAGGACCGCGCGCGTCTCCCGAGCGCCTCTTCGATGCGCAGCGCCTCGTTCCACTTGGCCGTGCGCTCCGAGCGCGCGCACGATCCGACCTTCAACTGACCGGCGGCCCAACCGACGGCGAGATGGACGATCGTGACATCTTCGGTTTCGCCCGAGCGCGCCGACACGATCGACGACCAGCCGGCGGCGCGCGCGGCGTCAAGCGCCGCTTTCGTTTCGGTGATCGTTCCCGACTGGTTGGGCTTCAGCAGCACCGCGTTGCACGCGCCGGCTGCTGCCGCGGCCGAGATCCGATCGGCCGACGTGACGAGGTAGTCATCCCCGATGACCTGCACGTGGCCTCCCGGCGCGCGCGGTGAACGCGCGCATGCCGGCGTCATCGTCCTGCGCGAGCGGATCCTCGACAGAGACGATGGGATATCGGCGGCACCACTGGAGAAGGATGTCGGCGAGCTCGTCGCTGCTCATCTCGCGATTTTCGGAGGCGAAGCGATAGCGCGAGCCCGACTCGCAGCTGCGACGCCGCGACGTCGATGGCGATCGCCGCGTCGATGCCGGGCCTGAGTCTGCGCTCGTTCGATGGCGAGAAGCAGCGCATCGAGCGCGTCGCTGTTGGAGGCGAACTCCGGCCACCAGCCTCCTTCGTCAGCCACACCGCGAAGCCCGCCGCGCTCTGCCATGATGCGTCCGGCCGATTCGTAGATCCTCACGGCGATCGAGATGGCCTCGTCGAACGTCGACGCGCCGATCGGCACGACGAGAAAATCCTGAATGTCGACGCGGCGGCCGGCATGCGCACCTCCGCCGAAGATCTGCACCATCGGCATCGGCAGCGTCGGCTGCGCATCCCCGGCGAGATGGCGCCACAGCGGGATGTCGCGCGCCGCTGCGGCCGCATGCGCCGCAGCCATCGACACCGCCACAATCGCGTTCCCACCGAGGCGCGCCTTGTTGGACGTGCCGTCAAGCTCGATGAGCGTGCGGTCGATCGCCTCCTGATCCATCACCGACATTCCGCGAGCGCGTCTCGCGATCTCCGTGGACACGTGACCGACAGCGCGATCCACACCGAATCCGCCGAACGCGCGGCCGCCATCGCGCAGATCGACGGCCTCGTTGATGCCGGTGGACGCACCGGCGGGCGCGATGCTGCGACCCCTCGCTCCACTCGCGAGCACGATCTCCGCTTCGACGGTCGGCCGGCCTCGCGAATCCCACACGCGCCGTGCCGATTACGTTCTCGATTCGATCGCGGGTCTGTCGCGCCTGACGACCCTGAGCGAAGTCGAAGGGCCTGCCCTGAGCGCAGTCGAAGGGCCCACGCACGACGGACCCCGTCGAGTGTGTCGAGCGGCTGCTGCAACATCGCATCGCGCGGCACGTCGAACGGCATTCTTCGACGCGTCGTCGGTCAGGTATTCGACAGGCGACTTGCCGTCGATGCGCGCGAGGAACAATGCAGGCAGCAGTTGGGCGGCGCGCTCCTCGAGCGCCGCGGCAGGCTCCCAGTCGACGCCGCTGCAGATACGCTTCCGTCAGCGCGTCGAACGACGCCAGCAGCTCGCGCTCGGCGGACGGCACCCACAGCGTCTTCAACAGGAGATGATTGAGGCAGAAGGCCAGATCGAACGCCGGGTCGCCGAACCACGCGCACTCGGCGTCGAGAAACACCGGGCCGCGCGCGCCCAGCAGAATGTTCTTCGGGCTGACGTCGCCATGCACGACAGTGCAGCTTCGTGTCTGCTCGGTGCGTTCGGCGAGCGCCTCGAGAATCGGAGCGAGGTCTGGATGCGCGCGCGCCGTCGCGAGCAGATACGGCTCGATGCGAAGCGCGTGGAACGACGCGCCGGTGTCGAACTCTGCCGCCGCCGTCGGCGATTTCGCGAACGCGGCGTGTATGAAGGCGAGGTGCCGGCCGACCGCCGCCGCCGTCTCGGGAATCGACGCAGCCGCGTGCGAGCTGCGATTTCCAGAGCTCGTGTCGCTCGGGCGGCAGATACTCCATCGCGAACGCGGCGAGCGACGAATCGGACGCCAGCACCGCCGGCACGAGATCGGCATTGAGACGGCCGACCTGCGGTCAGCCATCGCACTTCGGTGACGTTGCGCGAGACATCCGCGCGCCACTCCGCCGCCACGCGCAGGCGGCCGAGCGCACGCTTCACGCAATACTCAGACGATGCCCGCGCGCACCAGCCAGATGTCGGACGACACGCCGCCGCCGAGCGGCTCGAATTGCGGAACGATTCTCCTGGCGGGACCAGCCCGGCACGCTCGAGAAAATCGCGAATCGCCTCGCACAATCACCTCAGAAATCGAACTTGTCGATGTTCTCCTTCGTGAAGAGCAGCGGCGGCCCGAGGATCACTTCGCTTCCGCGAATCGCGACCGTGCCCAGCCGGCCGGCCTCGAGCGACGCCGCGCCCGGCGCCAGCTTGTTCTGCGCCATCAGCGCGCCGGCGTACACCGTGAGATAGCCGAGGTCTGCGGTGTTCCACAACATCACGGTCTGCACGACGCCTTCGTGCACGTACGGCTTGTTCATGTTCGGCAGCGACAGGCCGATGACCTTCACGTCGGGACGCCGCGCCTGACGGACGGCCTCGCCCGCGCCCGGGACGGCCGGCGCGGAAATCGCCATCACGAGCTTCACATTCGGAAACGCGCGCAGGATCGTCTGCGTCTCCGCAAACGCCTTGTCGCGGTCGTCGTCGCTCGGGCGAATCGTGGCGAGCGTCAGGTTCGGATAGCGCTCGGCGAGCGCGCTTCTTGATGAAGCTGATCCATTCGTTCTGATTCGCGGCGCTCAGCGCGCCGGTGACGATCGCGAACTCACCCTTGCCGCCGAGCAGCCGCGCGGCTTCGTCGGTGAGCCCATGGCCGATCCCTTCGGCGGTCGCCTGGTTCACGAAAAAGCTGCGCGCGTCGGGCTCGGCGTCGGCGTCCCACGTCAGCACGCGGATGCCGCGCGCCCTGCGCTTTTCGCAGCGCGGTCGAGATGCTCGCGCGGTTTTCGACCGCGACGGCAATCACGTCGACGCCGCGGGTGATCCAGCTTTCGACGAGCTCGTTCTGGCGCGCGGCATCGAGCCCCGTCGGGCCGTCCCAGATGAGATCGACGCCGAGCTCGGCGGCCGCCGCCTCGGCGCCGACGCGGCAGCTCACGAAATACGGATCGCCCTTCGCCTTCGGCATCATCGCGATGACCGTCCGCTTCGCGGGCGCCGCGGCCGGCGAATCGAGCGATCGCACGAGCCACACGTTCGTGCCCGCGACGACGAGCGAGCCGAGCAGGATGGCGGCGCACAAGCACGGCAACTTGACTGTTTTTCACGTGGAATGCTCCATCCAGATGGCACGCCGCGTGGCTCAGCGTGCCGCTAGCGGCTCGAGCTGCGCGTTGAGCCCTGCGCGACTTGCTAGACCGATCGAACGCGATCGTCGACACGAGTAGAACGCCGGTCAGAATCCCCGTCAACTCGGTCGGCAGCGCCGCGAGCTGCAATCCGTTTTTCAGCACCGACAGCGCCGCGAGCCCCAGCACCGTTCCGCCAAGCGTGCCGCGTCCGCCGAACACCGACGTGCCGCCGAGCACGACCGCGGTGATCGCGTCGAGCTCGTATCCGTTTCCCGCATCCGATCGCGCCTGACCGAGATGCGCGACGTAGATCGATCGCGGCGAGGCTCGAGACGATGCCCGACAGCAGATACACGAGCCCGATACGGTTCTCGACCGGAATGCCGGCGAACCGCGCGCCGCCGGCGCTGAAGCCGATCGCGTACAGCGCGCGGCCGACGACCGATCGATGCAGCAGGATGAAATAGGCCGACGAGCACCGCAAGAAAGATCGGCAGCTGCGCCGGAATCACGCCCCACAGATACCCCTGACCGAGCGCGAGAAACGCCGGCGGAAAGCCGCTGTAGTTCACCGCGGCTTCGGTGATGCCTTCCGCGACGCCGCGAAACAGCGAGAAGGTGCCCAGCGTCACGATCAGCGCCGGCAGCCGCAGCCGGGAAATCAGCACGGCGTTCAGCCCGCCGCCGGCACAACCCGACCGCGAGCGCGACGGCCGCCGCGGCTGGAATCGGCCATTGCAGATCGCGCCACGCCGCGCCGAAACAGACCGCGGCCAGCCCCATCATCGCGCCGACCGACAAATCGATGCCGCCGGTGATCAGAATCGGCGTCAGCGCGACGGCCAGCAGCCCGAGCTCGGCGTTCAGCCGCGCGATCTCGAAGAAGTTGGCGAGCGTGAAGAAAGTTCGGCGCGACGAGCGCGAAGATCGCGACCTCGGCGACGAGCGCGGCCGCGAGCGCGGCCTTATGCCCGCGCCTGGCGGAGTTGGGCTGCATATCGTTGCGGTGCGGCGCGGCAGCGCATCGGCGGCAACCGCGACGAGAATGATGGCGCCCTGAATCGCGCGTTCCCAGTACGCGCTCACGCCGAGGAATGTGAGCGCCGGCCCGATCGCGCCGAGCAGCACGACGCCGAGAACGGTTCCGGCGAGCGTGCCGCGTCCGCCGGTAATGGCCGTGCCGCCGACCACGACGGCGGCAATCACTTTCAGCTCGAGGCCGAGGCCCGTGTTGGCCGGCACCTGATTGAATCGCATCGCGTTCATCACCGCGGCGAGGCCGGTCAGCGCGCCGAGCGAGGCGAACGCGCACAACGTGACGAGCGACGTGTTCACACCCGCGAGCCGCGCCGCGTCGCGGCTCGATCCGGTCGCATAGAGCAGCCGCCCGGCGGCCGTGTATCGCAGGCTCCACGCGAGCACCGCCGCGATCGCCGCGGCCAGCAGCTCCGGCGGCGAACGGATACGCGCCCTGCGACAATCCCATCCACTGAAAATCCGGCGGGAGGTCCTGAACCCACGCGCCCTGCGTGATCCAGCGCAGCGCGTCGCGCAGCACGATCATCATCGCGAGCGTGACGACGATCGACGGCAGGCGGAGGTAGGCGACGAGCGAGCCGTTCAGCGCGCCGATGAGCGCGCCGAGCGCGCACACGCACCGCGAACACCAGGAGCGTTGGCACGCCGGCTTTCGCGAGCACGCCGGCCGCGACGGCGCAGACCGCGAACGCCGACCCGACCGAGATGTCGATCTCGCCGCTCAGCATGACGAGCGTCATGCCGGCGGCGATGATGAGCACGGCGAGATTCGCGAGGAAGAGATCGATGAGATTGCCGCGACCGAAGTATTCCGGGCCGCACGATCGCCAGCGCCGCGAACAGCACGCCGATGGCCACCGCCACCCAGATCTCCCGTCGATGCGACCGGAGTAGCGACGCCCCGTCAGCCGCGCGATTCTGCATGTCCATGACCGAGAGCCATCGCCAGCACGCGTTCCTGCGTGGCGTCTTCGCGCGACAACACGCCGGCGATCGTGCCGCCGCGCATCACCGCCACGCGATCGCTCATGCCGAGAATTTCGGGAAGCTCCGACGAGATCATGAGGACGGCCAGGCCGCGCTCCGCGAGCTCCTGCATGAGCGCGTGGATCTCGGACTTCGAACCCACGTCGACCCCCTGCGTCGGCTCGTCGAGGATGAGCACCTTCGGCGCGATCGCCAGCCAGCGCGCGAGCGCGACCTTCTGCTGATTGCCTCCGGACAGCGATTCGACCTCGGACCCGACCGACGGCGGTCTTGATCCGCAGCTGATCCACATACCGCTGCGCCTGGCTCCGCTCGCGCGCGCGATCGATCAGCCCGCCGCGCGCGACGGCACCAAGATTCGCGAGGCTCACGTTCTCGTCGACGGCCATCTCGGGGACGACCCCGTGCTGTTTCCGATCTTCCGGAAGATAGCCGATGCCGGCGTCGATCGCGCCGCCGGGCGATCGCACCTCGACGGCACGGCCGTGCACGAGCACCTCGCCCGGAGTCGGCAGGCGTCAGGCCGAACACGGTCTGCGCCAGCTCGGTGCGGCCCGAACCGACCAGCCCCGCCAGCCCGACGATTTCTCCGCTCCGCACCTCGAGCGACACGTCTCGTATCCCGGCCGACGCGCACGTGACGCGGCGCAGCTCGAGCGCGACGTCTCCGAGCGCGCACGGTCCGCTTCGGAAAGATCGCCGACAGCTCGCGCCCGATCATCAGGTTGATCAGCGCCGGCGCGCTGCAGGCCGATCGCGTGCGTGCGTGCCGACCGTGCTGCCGTCGCGCAGCACGGTGACACGATCGGCGATCGAGAGGATCTCTTCGAGCCGGTGCGAGATGTAGATGATGCCGACCTTCTCGGACTTGAGGCGCGCGACGACGTCGAAGAGCCGCTCCACCTCCGGCGCGCTCAGCGACGCCGTCGGCTCGTCCATGATCAGCACTCTCGCGGCCGAACCGATCGCCTTCGCAATCTCGACGAGCTGCTGCTCCGGCATGCTGAGGCTGTCGACCAGCCGATCGGCGATCGAGGTCGGCGCCCACGCGCGCCAGCAGATCGCGCGCGTCACGCCGGCGGCGGCTCCAGTCGATGCGGCGCCACGCCGACGCGGCGCTCGAGCGCGAACGCGATGTTCTCGGCACACCGTCAGGTGCGGAAAGAGCGACGGCTGCTGGTAGATGGCGGCAATGCCCAGCGCGCGCGACGTCGCCGGATTCATCGCTGCGCACCGGCCGGCCGGCGACGGACAACGTCCCCGAGTCGGCGCCACGGCACCGGTCATCACCTTGATCAGGGTCGACTTCCCCGCGCCGTTCTCGCCGACGAGCGCGTGGACCTCTCCCTCGATGAGATCGAACGACACGCCTGACAACGCGCGCACGCCCGCGTACGACTTGGTGATGAGGCTGGCGGAGAGGAGCGGTGTCGAGGTCACAGGTGAAAGACTTCGGGCAGCGGACAGCGAAATGGGTTCGCCGTCCGGCGTTCGATGGCATCACGTCGCGCATGTATTGCCACCAGCGCCGGCACACATCGGTCGCGGCAATCGCGTCCCATTGCTCTTCGCTTTCGATCTCGGCGTAGGCGAACAGGTCGCCGGTCTGCGCGATCGAGAAAGATCGAATAGTTGCTCACGCCGTGCGCCACCAGCGTGTCGGCCAGCTCCGCCAGATCGGGTTGTGGCGGCGTGCGTACTCGTCTTCGTATCCTTTGTGCACCGACATGCGGAAGGCCTTTCGAATCATCAGAGATCCCCCGCGCTCGTTTCGCTGGCTAAAACGCTCTTGTACATAAGGCGCTATATCATACGGTCGGAGTGACCCCGAAGACGTACCTCGCGTTCGATCTGGGAGCCGAGAGCGGGCGTGCCGTTCTGGCGCGGCTCGAAGGCGGGGTCTGTCCGCATCGACGAGATCCATCGGTTCGCGAATACTCCCGTGACCGACGCCGGGACGCTACGCTGGGACGTCCACACGCTGTGGCACGAGATGCGCCACGCGTTGTCTGCCGCGGGCGATACGCCGTTATCCGGTGTGGCCGTCGATACCTGGGGTGTCGACTACGCCCTACTCGACGCGCACGGGCGACTGCTCGAGACTCCGTATCATTATCGCGACCCGCGAAACGTCATCGCGATGACCGAAGCTCTGCGCATCGTGCCCCGCGAGGACATCTACACGACGACCGGCGTGCAGTTGCTGCCGATCAACACGATTTACCAGCTCTTCGCAGCGCGCCGGCCAGACGCCGTCTCCACTCGACGCCGCGCACCGCTTTGTCATGATTCCGGATCTCTTCAACTTCTGGCTGACCGGCGAGGTCGTCTGCGAATACACCGACGCCTCGACGACGCAGCTCATCAATCCGCGCACGAGGACGTGGGCGGCCGATTTGATGGAGCGCTTGAATCTGCCGGCGCGGCTTGCCGCACCGATTGTCGAGGCAGGATCGATCATCGGCCCGATTCGCGCCGACGTGGCCGCCGGCAGCAGCGCACAAGAGGCCACACCCGTCATCGCGTCGGCATCGCACGATACGGCTTCAGCGGTCGCGGCGATCACCGCGCGCGACGGCACCGCGTTCATCAGCTCCGGCACCTGGTCGCTCGTCGGCACCGAGCTCGACGCGCCGGTGCTCACGCCGCGCGCCATGCAGCTTGAATTTCTCGAACGAGGGGGGCGTCGAAGGCACCACGCGACTGTTGAAGAACGTGATGGGCCTGTGGCTGCTGCAGGGATGCCGGCGATCGTGGGCGGCGCGCAACCGCCCAGTTCACGTATGGCGAGCTGATGGATGCGGCCGCGCGAGAGCCGGGATTCCGCCACCTCATCGATCCCGACGATTCGTCGTTTGCGAATCCTGACGACATGCCGGAGGCGATCGACCGCTTCTGTCTCAAGACGGATCAGCCCGCGCCGTCGACACCCGGCAGCTATGCGCGCGACGGTCTTCGACAGCCTGGCGCTGAAATATCGCCTCGTCATTCGCGACCTCGAGTCGGTCATCGAGCGCCCCATCGCGCGCATTCGCGTCATCGGCGGAGGCTCGCAGAACGCGCTCCTCAACCAGTTGACCGCCGACGCGACAGGAATACCGGTCGTCGCCGGGCCGGTAGAGGCGACCGCGCTCGGAAACGTCGCCGTGCAGATGCTCGCGACAGGCGCGGCTGTCTCGCTCGCCGAGGCGCGCGCCATCATCGATCGGTCGTTTCCGACGACCGTGTTCACGCCGCGCGACGTCGGACGCATGGAACCGCGAAGCCACGCGCTTTCAACAGTATTGCGGACTCCTCTATGCCTGACACGACAGCCCTGAAACATCTGAAAGATCTCTGGGACGAGCGCGAGGCCGAACGGCTCGCCGCACAACCGTTGTCCCTGCTTCGGTATCGTTCGAATCTGCTCGGTGCGGACTTGCGCATCACGAACTTCGGCGGCGGCAATACGAGCTCGAAGATCGATGTGCCCGATCCGTTTACGGGCGCGCCGGTCCGCGTGCTTGCGGTGAAAGGCAGCGGCGGCGATCTCGGCTCGATTACCGATGCGGGGTTCGCGCTGCTCTATCTCGACAAGCTGGAACAGCTGAAGGCGCGCTACCGCGGCGAAGCGTTCGAAGACGAGATGGTGGAGTACTACCCGCCCGCCGCATTCGGGCAGAACCGTGTTGCCGCGTCGATCGATACGCCGCTGCACGCATTTCTTCCCGCGCCGCACGTCGATCATCTGCATCCCGGACTGGGCGATCGCGCTGGCCGCATCAGCCAACGGCAGGCAGAAGCTCGAGGAATTCAATCGCCGGTTCGGCCGGCGGATCATCTGGGTGCCATGGCAGCGGCCCGGCTTCGAGCTCGCGCTGCTCATCGAATCGGCGGTCAGGGACAACCAGGGTGCGGAGGGATTGATCCTCGGCAGCCACGGGCTCTTCACGTGGGGCAGCCACGCAGCGCGAGTGCTACCTGAACAGCATCCGCACCATCGATCAGATGGGCGCGTTCATCGACGAGCATCGCGCAAGCACGCCGCGACAGGCCGCGGCGCGGTGCATTCGGCGGGCCCGCGCACAAACCGCTCGACGCGCGGCGCGACATCGCCGCGCAGATTCTGCCGTCGCTGCGCGGTACCGTTTCGTCGAACCGGCGGGTCATCGCGCATTTCACCGACAGCCGACGAGGTATTGACCTTCGCCGGCTCGCGCTGGGCCGGCGCGCTGAGCCGGCTCGGTACGAGCTGTCCCGATCACTTTCTTCGCACGCGCATCTGCCCGTTCTTCGTCGACTGGGATCCGGCAGGGGGAACAATCGAGACGCTGAAGGCGGCTATTCGCACGCAGGTCGGCGATTACCGCAGCGAGTACACGCGTTACTACGAGTCGTTCGCAACGCGCGGACTCGCCGAAGCTGCGCGACACGAACCCGTCGGTGGTCATCATTCCAGGTGTCGGGCTGTTCGGATTCGGCAGAAACAAGAAGGAAGCGCGGATCGCCACCGAGTTCTTCCTGAACGCGATCAATGTCATGGCGGGCGCGACGGCGCTGGAATCTCACGATCCTCCGGCCGGACCGCTGCCGCAGGCCCGGCGAGCCGAGCAGGCGACGCAGTTCGAACAGTTCCACAACTACGTCGCGCTGCCGCGCTCCGAGGCGTTTCGCATCGAGTACTGGGCGCTCGAAGAAGCGAAGCTGCAGCGGATGCCGGCGGAGGCGGAATTCAGCCGCAAGATTGTGATGGTGGTTGGCGGCGGCAGCGGCATCGGACGCGAGGTGGCACTGCTCCTCGCGCGCAAAGGCGCGCACGTCGTCGTCGCCGACGCCGGCGCCGACAGCGCGGCGCGCGTGGCGGAAGAGGCCGCGGCGATCTCGTCGGCCGAATTCGTGGCGGCGACACCGGTCGACTTGAGCTCCGCGGAGAGCCTCTCCAGCGCCGCCGCGTTCACCGTCCTTCAGTTCGGCGGCATCGACGGCATCGTCAACACCGCGGCGATTTATCCGGTCGCGGATGCATCTGGCCGTCTGACCGATGCGCAGTGGTCGAAGACCTTCCTGGTGAACGTGACCGGCAATTACCTGCTCGCCCAGCAGACCGAGTGGATTTTCAAGGACCAGCAGCTGCCGGCCGCGCTGGTGCTGACGGGGTCGGCCAACGCCGTCGTGTCGAAGAAAGGCAGCGAGGCGTACGACACGAGCAAGAGCGCGGTGAATCACCTCATCCGCGAGCTGGCCATCGGCCTTGCGCCGCTCGTTCGGGTGAATGGCATCGCGCCTGCCACAGTCGTCTCCGGCTCGACGATGTTTCCGCGCGACCGGGTGATGCAGTCGTTGCAGAAGTACAACATCGCGTTCGCAGAAACGGAATCAACCGAGGACCTGCGCGGCGAAGCTCGCGGACTTCTATGCGCAGCGCACGCTCACGCGCCGTCCGATTCTTCCGCGCGACTGCGCGAACGCGATCGTGTGGCTGCTGAGCGACGACAGCGCCAAAACCACCGGTCACATCATTCCTGTTGACGGCGGATTGACCGAAGCCTTTCTCCGCTAGGGGTCAGACCCTGACCCCTCGTATCCTTGAAGATATGCATCTCCGATGGGCGGCCCTGCTCGCCGCGATCACGATTGGATTGTTCACGCCGCTCACCGCCCAGGATCCCCCGCCAATCTGGGCGGGTGTCTATACCGCCGAACAAGCCGAGCGCGGCCGCACTGTCGTCGAGAATCACTGCAGTGAATGTCACCACGACAGACCTCAGCGGAGGCGAAGGACCCGCGCTGATCGGTCCGTCGTTCATGGTGAAATGGGAAATGCAGTCGGTCGAACGGCTGTTCCACAAAATCCGCGACACGATGCCCGAAGTCGGGAAGCACCGATGTGACGGACAGCGCAGAAGCTCGACATCGGTGGCCTTCATCCTTCAGCAGAACGGGTATCCCGGCCGGCACTGCCGAGTTGACCGACATGAAGGGCGCGCTCGCGGCGATTCGAATGATGCCTCGAGCGGGCCAGACTGTGCCACGCTCCGGCGCGCTGGTTCAAGCTGTCGGTTGTCTGCAGAAAGGCTCCGGCAGCCAGTGGACGCTCACCCAGAGCACGGATCCTCAGGTGACGACGCGTGATCCGCTGTCGCCCGCCGACAAGGAAGCGCTCTCTGCCGCGGCTCCTGGCACGCAGACGATCGAGCTGCTGAGCGTCTACCCCTCGGCCGAACTTGCGCAGGGACACAGTGCTGGTCAAAGGGCTGTTCGTCAACAGACCGGCAGGCATCCGCATCAACGTGACGTCAGTGGAGCTCGTGCATCTCAAGTGCGGCAAGTAGCCCCATCGCGCCGCCGCGATCGTCGAAGCCGCTGATCGCTGGACGATCGAGATACTGCCGCAGCGTCGCCTGCGATCCCGTGCTGGTGCAGATGTCGACGATGGCGCCGTTCCTCGGTGATGTGCGCCGCAAGCGCACGCCACGCGCGATCGACCGACAGGCCGATAGGTTTCGCATCGAGCCAGCCCAGGCGAATACCTCGCGCCATCGCCGTCAGCGTCATCGCCGTCACGGACTGCTCTCGATACGCGCCCAGGCTCGTCGACAACCTGCCGCCACATGCCGTCCGGCGCCTGCATCGCGACCATGCCGTTCATGTGACGCCGATAGATCTCCAGCAGCGCGTGCGCGAGACGGGTGCGTCGCCGGAAGCGACGTGAGCGCCTCGGTCAGGCCGAGCGCCGCAAATCCGTTTCCGCGCCCCCACGCGATCCGTCCGTCGGTGAAATGCACGAACACGCCGTCCTCGCGCTGCAGTCGGCCCGCGTACGAGATGAGCATGCCGGCCAGATGATCGAGATCGCGCTCCCGGCCGGGCATCGTGCCCGATCGCGACAGAATCGCCGCCAGCATGAACATGTCGTCGGTCCAGCCTGCGCCATGCTGCGCGTAACCCGGTCGGCGCCACCTTCAACGCTTCTTCGGCGCCCTGCAGCCGCAAGCGGCGCGGGCCGACTCGTCGCCGCGCTTCGCGAGGTCGGCGTAGATGAGCGTGCCCGCGACAGCGGTCAGCGCCACGCGCTCGCCAAACAGCGGCCGCTCGCGCAGAGAGCCACGGGCGCGTCTCGCTCAGCACCTTCTGCCGCAGCGCATCATCTTTGGTGATGTCCGCAAGACGAAGCGTGTTGGCCCACGCAACCGACGGGATGTAGCTGACAAGCGGGTGTCTGCGGATATCTGGCTGCGAGGACGCGCGCAATCGCCAGCGGATCGCGCGACGACCGCGCCACGAGCGTCGAGCGGATCTCCGACATGCCGCGTGCCTGCCGCGTCGTTCAGCGCGTGCTGAAGCAGTGCCGGGCCGTCTGTTTCGCGCGCCGAGCCGTACACGGCGGGCACAGTACCGATTTCCGATCCGCCGGCCATCGCCGCCGCCAGCGAGCCCGACAGGCGGCGTGCTCGCGCGACAGCACGTCTCCACCGCGGATCTGCAGCACAAGATCGGGCGCCTGATAGGCCACCCATCGCCACAGATACCGGCTCTCCGGCTGTTCGGGTGATCGAAGAATCCTTTCGCCGGAGGAAATTCGAGCTGTTGCGCTGGGGTTGCGTCGTTCGCGTACGAAAGAAGGACAGCGCTGAGGTCCCATCGGTCGCGCACGTTCCGCGGCGCCGCGGTCTTGAACCAGCGAATCGCCGCGAGCGTGGCGCGCGCGGCCCGGTCGTTGTCGGCGACCATGACGATGCGCCGGCGCGCGCGCGGAGCGACCGAACGGCGACGCGTTCTCGAGCGTGAGCAAGCCGCTGTCCGGTTCGCGTCACACCCGCCGCACTGATGTGTTGCGGTTCCCTCGAAGCGACGCGACGCTCGAGATCGTCGAGCTGCGGATCGTCGGCCTAAGCCTAGTCCCTAATCCGTAGTCCATCGCTCTCATCCCAGCTGCCAGTCGACCGGGCTCAACTCGAGCCCCGCCGGCGGACGCCGATCGAAGACCTCACGCACCGCCACCGCGTACGGCGCGCCGAAGAGATCGTGCTCGCTGATACGTCTGGCGCGAGCGATTGCAGAATCGCGCGGGCGCGGTCCTGATACGCCGCATCACCCGTGAGCACGCTGAGCCGATCGAGCACGCACGCGGCATGGCAGTTGAGCTCGAACGGCACGACCGGATCGTCCGCAGCCACGCGATCGCGGAAGCCGCCCGCCGCTTCGTCCCACATCGTGCGGATCGCGAACTGCAGCACCTCGGCGGCCAGCATCGAGTACGGCAGCTGTCCTGTCGCCGCATGCGCCCAGATCAGCGCCGACGCGACGTGGATTTGATCGGTGAGCAGCCCGCGCACGCCGTGCCGCCGTCCGCGCCGGCCACATGCGCGACACCCTCCCCTGGCTTGTACGACGGGCACGATGACCGCCTCGAGCGACTTCAACGCAAAGTCGCGGAGCCAGATGTCGTCGAACAGCGCGGCGGCCCTGATGAACGCGCCGACCATCATCGCGTTCCTGTCGACGTACATCGTCTTGTCGACTGGCGCGCGACGACGCGGCGTTGAAGAAGCCGCCATGCGCCTCATCGGCCATCGCGTCCCTCACCCACCGGACGATCGCCGCCGCCTGCTCGAGCCATTCGACATCGCGCAAGCGAAGCGCCGCTTCGACGTACACGTGCAGCAGCGCGGCATTGTCGTCGAGCGTCTTGCCCGTTCCAGGCTGGCTCCAATCGGCGCCGTCGGCGTAGCGATAAAATCCGCCGGCGGCCGGATCCCACAGCGCCCTCATGTGATGCAGCGTGTGCGCGGCGATGCGTGCGAGCTCGCTGTCGCCGTCGCCGGCGAGCGACAGCGCGAACGACAGCGCGTGCGGATGTGGAAGCTTCGGAGCCGAGCCGAAGCCGCCGTTGACCGGGTCGAAGCGCGCGATGAGGAGCGATCGGAAATGACGCGATGGGATCGGCGGAGCGGATAGCGCGTCCGTTCGCCGAGGCGCTGACGCTGACGCCGGCACTACGAACGGCGCACTGCACGGGCGTTGATTTCCTCCGCGCGGTCGCGGTACGCGTCGGCGACCTGCCGCAGCGTCGCCATCATGCTCTCGCGCGTCGAAATATGTTCCGCCGCTCAGCACCTCGCCGCCGCTCGTGAGGAACACGGTCGTCGGCCAACCGCCAAGGTTGTAGCGCTCGTTGAGGTCGGGCCGGCGATCGGCGTCGACGCGCACGGCCACGAACCGCTCGTCGATCAACGACACGACATCGGGTTCGGCGTACGTCGTCTGGTCCATCGCCGCGCACTCGTCCGACCACGCCGTGACGAGCGACAGCAGAACGGGCTTCTTCTCGGCTTCTGCACGCGCAAACGCCCGCGGCGACCATTCAGCCCACATTACGCTCACAGCTTCAAATTATAATGACCGGGTGGTCGCGCTGCGGTATGTGTACGTGCTTGCGCTCTCTATCTGGTTCGGCGGCATCATCACGATTGGGGCCATCGTCTCGCCCGTGTCGGACGTCGGCGCTGCACCGGTTCTTTCTCACGTCGTACGTCGCCGGCTCTCTCGTCTTGACGACCTTGTTCGGAATGGCGCTGCTCGGCCCGCGCCCGTCGGGGTTCTTCGCCCGGTTCGCGGTGGCCGTCGCCATGTTCAGCGTCACGCTCTACGCCGGGCTCCAGCTTCGAAGCCTGCCCGTCAATCTCCTCGCGCCGATCGCGATCGGCGGCCTGGTGCTTCTCTTCTGGGAAGCGCGCGACGGTACCCGGGCGGCGCTGAGAGCGAATGACTCACACCATTACGCTGATTCCAGGCGACGGCATCGGACCCGAAGTGACGGCCGCCGTTGTTGTCGATCATCGAAGCATCGGGCGTGAAGGTGACCTGGGAGCCGCACGACGCGGGCGTGGTCGCGCTCGAGAAACACGGTTCGCCGCTGCCCGACGATCTCATCGCCTCGGTCCGCCGCAACAAGGTGGCGCTGAAGGGACCCGTCACGACGCCGGTCGGCGAAGGCTTTACCAGCGTCAACGTCGGCCTGCGGAAGGCGCTCGACCTGTACGCGAACCTTCGGCCGGTCGCGAATCTCCCGCACGTCCGATCGCGCTTCGAGCACGTCGATCTCGTCATCGTGCGCGAGAACACCGAAGACCTGTACGCGGGCCTCGAGCACGAAGTCGTGCCCGGCGTCGTCGAGAGCCTGAAGATCATCACGGAGCGCGCGTCGACGCGCATCGCGCACTTCGCGTTCGACTACGCGGAGCGCATGGGACGGAAGCGCATCACCGCGATCCACAAGGCGAACATCATGAAGATGAGCGACGGCCTGTTCATCCGATGCGCCCGCACGGTCGCGGCCACGCATCCGGACATCGCGTACGACGAGCAGATCGTCGACGCGGCGTGCATGAACCTCGTGATGAAGCCTGAAAAGTTCGACGTGCTGCTCCTTCCGAACCTGTACGGCGACATCGTGTCGGATTTGTGCGCCGGCCTCGTCGGCGGGCTCGGCACCGTCGGCGCGGCGAACCTCGGCGAGACGGTCGGCGTGTTCGAAGCGGTGCACGGCAGCGCGCCGGACATCGCCGGCAAGAACATCGCGAATCCCACCGCGCTGCTGCGCTCGGCGCTGCTGATGCTCGATCACATCGGCGAGTCGACGGCCGCACGCCGCATCGAAGCGGCGCTCGTGCGCGTGCTCGCGACGCCCGAGCGGACGACGCGCGATCTCGGCGGGAAAGCGTCAACCACGGAGTTCGCGCATGCTATAGTGCAGGCACTCGAATGATTCCTGACGATCTCGCTCAAGCCGTCCTCTCGCGCGAGGACGTCGTGCGATACCTTCAGAGCTCGCACGGCGGCTCGGACGGCCGCGAGCGGGTGTTCGCGTACCTCGAAGAGCTCAAGACGACGCAGCGGTATCCGTTTTACCGCGCGCTCAAGCATCCGCTCTACCCGATCCTGCGGAAGATCGATCGCCGCGTCGAGCATCTCGACATCGTCGAGGCGGCGACGCGCGCCGGGCGCGTCATCTACGCGTCGAACCACAAAAGCCACACCGACTATCTCGTCGAGCCGGTCGTCCTCGACGACAACGGCGTGCGGCCGCCGATCATCGCCGCCGGCATCAATCTCTTCGGCGGTCCGCTCGGCTTGATTCACCGGCACGTGACGGGCGCGATTCCCATCCGCCGCAATGCGAAGGATCCGGCGTACCTCGTCACGCTGAAGGCGTACGTCGCCGAGGTGCTGCGCCGCCACGATCTGCTGTTCTATCCCGAAGGCGGGCGGAGCTACAGCGGCGAGCTGAAGTCGCCGAAGACCGGGCTGCTGCACGCGGCGCTGAACTCCGGAACGCCCGGGCTCGATGATCGTGCCGACCGCCATCTCCTACGATCTCGTGCTCGAGGATCACATTCTGGCGAGACAGCGCGTCAAGCGCAGGCAGCGCCCGTTCGCGCGCGAGCTCGCCGAGATGGTGCGGTACGCCGTCGGCTATCGTTCGCGCGCATTCGTCACGTTCGGCCGCCCGATACCGCTCGACGGCTGGGAGCCGGAGTCGCGCCGCGACGTGATGGAGCTGGGCAGGCTGACGACCGCGTCGATCGGCAAGCTCGTCAAGGTGCTGCCGACCTCGGTCATCGCGACGGCCATGCGGCCGTCGGTGACCCGGCGCGATCTCGAAGCGCGCGCCGATGCGATCATCGAGACGCTTCGCGCCGTGGGCGCGAATCTCGGCGTCTCCAGCGGCCGCCAGGCGGTCGAAGAGGCCGCCGAGCCTCTCGAGGCGCGCGGCATCATCGTCTACGATCGCGGCCGGTTCCGCGTCCGCGACCGCAACGTCCTTCGGTACTACGCCCGCTCGATCGAACACCTGCTCACGTCGGGTTCTGCCCGCACGCACTGATGCTGGATGTTGCGTCCAAAGCCTTCTTCCAGACGCTCTCCTACAGCCGAACACTGAAGACGCTCGCGTCCCGATACGGCATGTCGGGAACCCGCGCGTTCGCCCGGCGCTTCATCGCCGGGGAAACCGTCGACGATGCGATCGCGGCGGTTCGGCACATACAGTCGCAGGGGCTCCTCTGCACGCTCGACTATCTTGGCGAGAGCGTCACGTCGCTGGCGGCGGCCGACACCGCCACGCGCGAGTATCTGCATCTCATCGACGCCGTCGATCGCGCGGACGTCGAGCGCAACCTGTCGCTCAAGCTGACGCAGCTCGGCCTCGACGTCGACCGCGCGATCTGCGTCGACAACCTGCGGAAGATTCTGACGGCCGCCGAACCGTGCGGATTCTTCGTCCGCATCGACATGGAGAGCTCGGCGTATACGGATGCGACGCTCGACATCTTCGAGACCGTATGGAAGCTCGGGCATCGCAACGTGGGTGTCGTGCTGCAATCGTGCCTGTACCGCACGGAGAAGGATTTCGAGCGCGTGAACGCGCTGGGCGCGCGCATCAGGCTCGTGAAAGGCGCGTACCGCGAGCCGAAGAGCGTCGCGTATCAACAGAAGTCGGATGTGGATGCGGCCTACGTGCGGCTCGCGAAGCGCCTTCTCACCGAAGGGACGTACCCCGCGATCGCGACGCACGACGAAGACATTCTGAACGAGGTGAAGCGTTTCGCCGCGGATCGCGCGATCGCGCCGGACGCCTACGAGTTCCAGATGCTCTACGGCATTCGCCGCGATCTCCAGAACGGCTTTCGCGACGCCGGCCACCGCGTGCGCGTGTATGTGCCCTTCGGCCGTGAATGGTTTCCCTACTTCATGCGCCGTCTCGGCGAACGGCCGGCCAACGTCGCATTCGTCATTCGCAGCCTGTTCGCGGAACGTGTCTCACGCAAGGCTCTAGGCTCTGGAGCTCTTGCGAAAGCCTTGCGCTTGCGCTTGCGGTGAGACAGGCTCTAGCTCTGCGTATCTGCCGTCGGCCCGTAGATATTCGGGATCGGCACGTCGAGCAGGCGCAGATACACGCTCAACTGTCCGCGATGATGCACCGCGTGATTCAGGATGAACGACCTGAAGACGGCGACGCGCGGCATGCTGAACATGCTTCTTGCCGCCATTCTTCAGCGTCCACTGCACCATGAACTCGGCGTCGGTCGTGCGCGCGAGCAGCGCGCGCGCGGCGCTGACGTTGGCATCGTAGGACTGCAGAAGGTCCGGCGCCGACTGGAACGGCGGGCTCGTCGACGCGCGGACCGTCGGGCGGATTCGTGTCGAACTCGGTGCGCTCGAGCGTAATGGCCGTCCACTGCGGGAGGTTCGCGATGTGCATGGCGAGCTGACCGAGCGACATCGACTTGACGTGCGGCTTCCAGCTCGGCCTTGTCTTCAGGCACCCGCTCGAGCAGCGTTCTCGTCGTCGCGGTTTCGTGATCGAATTCCGGCAGGATCGATTCGGCAATGGCCATGGGGATCGCTGGACTGAATCTAGATCTTAGTTTCAGGATCTCTATGGACCGTGTCCATCGAGAACGCCGGCAGACAGACGGCCACGTACTCCGCGCCGTCCGGACCTGGCGAGCTGTAGCGCACCCACTCGCCGGGATGCGTCACGACGGCCTGACCGGCGGGCACGTCGATGACGCCGTTCTCGTGCTCGACCCGCACCATGCCGCGAAGCACGATCGTGATCTCTTCGAAGTCGGGGCGCTGCCCTGGCTCTTTCCATCCCGACGGCGACTGCATGCGCGCCACGCTCACGTTCGCATGGCCGGAATTGACGCGGCCCGCATATTCTTCGATGCGTTTCGGCGGATGTCCTGCGGCTTGAATCACGGACGGGGCGGCGATGACGGTCGGCATAGGGACCCGAAACTGAAACTGAATCTATAATCTGGAATACTGATCAGATTCTAGGTAATCTACAGATTCGAGATCTCCATATGGCTTTCCGCTCGCTGATGACCGAGCGGCGCAAGCGGATCGCGCTGATCGCGCACGACAACATGAAGCCCGACATTCTCGAGTGGGCCACCTACAACCGCGGCACGCTCGGGCGGCACGAGCTGTTCGCGACAGGCACGACCGGCGGCATGATCGCGGCGGAGCTGGGGTTGACCGTGCACCGGTTCCGCAGCGGACCGCTCGGCGGCGATCAGCAGGTCGGCGCCGGCGTCGCCGAAGGGCGGATCGACTTCATCATTTTCTTCTGGGATCCGCTCGCGCCTCATCCGCACGACGTCGACGTCAAGGCGCTGCTGCGCGTGGCCGTCGTCTACAACGTGCCGATCGCGTGCAATCGTGCGACAGCCGATTTCCTGCTGTCGAGCCCGCTCATGGAGGAAGAGTACGAGCGTCGCCTGCCGGATCTGGATGGACTGATGTGACCCTTGAATCTGAAAGCTGAACAGCTGATAGCTGAATCTACATCGAGCGAAGGGCGGGGATGATGAGCGGCAGCCCGCCGACGAGCCAGACGATGGCCGCCGCGATTGCGGCCTTTGCGCAGCGGGATGCGCCCGGTGACGCACAGGCCGATCGCGACGAGCACGGTAATCCAGATGGTGATCAGATCGACCCGGCCCACGAACGCGAGCAGCAGCGGCGACACCGTGTCGGGATCGAGAAACCGGCCGACGCCGAGCGACAGCCGGAAGCGGCCGTCGAGCTGCGAAGGATCGAGGAACAGCCCCTGCAGGCCCTGCAGCACGCCGTCGATGATGCGCGGCGCGTAGGCGTACGCGCCCACGACGAGCGCGGCGCGGAACGTCTGCTTCGCGTCGACGAGCTTGCCGGTCAGCCACGTCGTGACGCCGACGCCGAAGATCGCGATCGGAAGGAAGACGAAGATCATCACCTGCTGCATGCGCGATAGCGAAACCGCGCATGCGCTCGACGGCCTCGGCAGGGATGTTCGGGATTCTGGCGCCTCGCCATCGCCATCCCGCGATCGAACTCGGCGTCGAACATCGGCTGCAGCGCGCCGCTGTTGAGATAGAAGAGCACGCCGCACATGATGGTGATGACCGCCAGCGGAATGAAGAAGTTGCCGTTCTCGCGGCGGCGGAAGACGGACAGACGGCGCGTAGAAGATGTCGATGAAGTCTTCCCAGATCGCCGCGCTGCGGAGCGGCGACCGGTGCTGCCTGCGTAGCCATCGATCCCTCCCGGCGAAACAGGGGCGGTGAGGGTGAATAGTTCGTGGTTCGGGGTTCGCGATATTGGTGGTTGGTGGTTGGCGATTGGTGGACAGGCGGACTCGCCCACGACCAATCACGAACCACCGACCGCTGCAAAGACCACTCTTACTTGAGGTGCTTGCTGACCAGCTTGGTCATCTCGAACATGCTGACGGTCTTCTTGCCGGCGAATACCGGCTTGAGCTTCTCGTCGGCGTTGATGTTCCGACGGTTCTTCGCGTCCTGCAGGCCGTTCTTCTTGATGTAAGCCCAGAGCTTCTTGGTGACTTCGGTGCGCGGCATCGGCTTGTCGCCGATGACCTCGCCGAGTGCTGCGCTTGGCGTCATGGGCTTCATGAAAGCGGCGTTGGCTTTCCGTGCGGTCTTCTTCTTCGCTGTCTTGGCCATCAAATCTCCTTATCAGTTTGTCGTGGGGCCGGCCGTCGACTGTGGACCGGCCTCTCGTCGGCCCATAGTGTCGCATAGAATCGAACGATGTCGCCGGGAAAGAAGGCCTTTCCCGGTCCCACCGCAGATACGCAGGGACGCTAAGGCTTTTTCTTAAGAAAACGCTACGGTTGTTCGATGTACGCGTCCGCTTCGATTTCGATCAGCATCCGCGGATCGATCAAGCGCGGCACCTCGATCATCGCCGTCGCCGGAAGCGTGGCGGCGAAGAATTCTCCGTGCGCCCGCGCGGCCGAGCGCCCCGTCTATGTTCTTCAGCGTCTGCACCGCCTGCTGGAACGGATCGCCGATGCCGACGATCTCCCCATCGGCGCCAGTCGCCGTGGTGCGGGCAGCGCCGCCGACTGCCTGACGCCGCCGCAAAGTTGAAACCGTCAAGTCGCTCCTCTCACCGACGGCGCTGGATTAGTTGCGCAACAACGCAGTTGCGGTGGTTTATTGCATGGCCGCGGTCCAATTCAGGACGACGTGGATGGGCTCTGGCTCGACGGCGTCGTTAACCGTGTTTATCAGAAATCGCTTGCCGTCCGGGAACACATCATAAGGGATGCCGACCAGCCTGGGCCGTGCCGCGAATAATAGACGCACGTCTCCAGGTCTGGCCGCGCCACCGGTGAGATCGATGGAAACGGCCATCAACCTGTTCGCAGGATCCAGGTAATACAGCTCCGATCCGTCGCCTTTCCAGCGCGGAAACGTACCGCCGCCCGCGGAGACGAGCCACTTTGCCCCTGTCGGTGGGAAAGGTGCGACGAATACTTCCTCTTTGCCCGACTCGTTCGTTTCATACGCAATCCATTTCCCGTCAGGTGAAAACTGGCCGTACGATTCCACTGCCGGTGTCGTGAGATACGCGACCACATTGCGATTCGATACCTCGAGGGTCCACAGATCCGCGGAAGTCTCCTGGGTGTTCGTCGTGAACAGGACAAAACGGCCATCCGGCGACCAGCTCCGAGGTGTGCCGGGGTTGACGACCAATTCCTCGACACCCGATCCATTGGACGGTTTCTGATAGATCGCGAAGTTCGCCTCTCTCCGCCCACGGTACATGATATGGGTGGGATCTTTACCGGGCGACCAGATCGGGGTCTCATCGCTCGTCGGATCGAAGGAAAAGCGCGTTCGCCGGCTGGTCGCCAGGTCGAGTAGAAACACATCGCGAGTCCGCTGTCCTGGATCAATGGCGACCAGGGCCAGCCGCTTACCGTCGTCGGACAGCTCCACGTCGAAATAATTACCGGACTCGCCGTGAACCACGAGTTCTTTGCCCGCACGATCGAACGACACGAGGTTCGCAAACGCAGCGCCGCTCCTTACCGACAGGTAGATCACCGCGCCGGTGTGTGATGCCGAGTACACGCCGAATCCCGGCGTGAGCTCGGTCTGAATGTTCTCGGCAATCGGCCGCGGCTCACCTGTGACTTCGAGGCGGTCTTCATCGAACCTCTGAGCCATCAGAGTTAGATCGCGCACGAACAGAAGGTAGCCCGCGCTGTACGCCATGTGAGCGCTGTCGGCGCGCAGCACGAGTTTTCGTTCTGATGAGCCCAATGTTGCGACCCAGATCGGCACGTCAGCGACTTGGCCGACTCCGTACGACGAATAGAAAAACCGGCGCCCATCGGGAAGGAACGCCGGGCGCAAATGGCCGAGCTCGCCTTCCGCCAGGGATGTAACAGCCTCGGGAACACCGCCACCGGGGTCGATGCGCATGATCGGGCTCCTGTTGTTAGGGCTGAACAGAATCGAGTCTCTGCCCCATGCTCCGTTCCGATTGTCGGGTGCGCTCGCGAGCGTCGCCGACGGACCACCCGAGGCCGCAACCCGTTTGAGTTTGCCGTCGGCGAAGTACCCAAGATGTCGCCCGTCGGCGGACCAGAACGGCGAAGATGCACCGTCCGTTCCCGAAAGCACCGTTGCGCCGGTTGCGTCGAGCGGGCGAACCCACAAAGCGCTCTTTCCCTCGACGTTTCTGGCGACGAATGCGAGTCGAAGACCATCCGGCGAGATGGTGATGGGCAACCCCCCTCGGTTGTTCGTCCCCGCGTCGATCATCCAGGTCGCAGGCGGCCGCACGGAAAAGCGAACCGCCGCCCCAGGAGTTGGCGTTCGCACCGGTGCCCGGATATAAAAGCCGACCGCAGCTGCCGCCGCGAGCAGGACTGCCGCCGCTGGCAGGACGCGTCGAACTGATAACTGCGTAGGCGCAGGGGATGCGGCCACGACGTTGCGATCGAGCGCGATCCGAACCTCTCCGATGTCGCGCAGACGCATTCGCGCGTCCTTTTCGAGACATCGGCGCATTACGGTCACGACTCTCGCCGGAACGTATGCGGGAACGGAACGCCAGTCCGGCTCGTCGCGCAGAATGGATGCAATCAGCTGCGATACGTCCTCGCCGGTGAACGGTGGCTTTCCGGTCAGCATTTCGAAGAGCACGCAGCCGAATGCCCAGACATCGGCACGCTTGTCGACGGGCTTCCCCCTCGCCTGCTCCGGGCTCATGTAGGCAGCTGTCCCGAGGATGACCCCACCCATCGTCATTTCAGGAGAGATGACGGTCGGCGATTGCGAGAGCGCGGCGGAACTGATCCGCCCTCCATCGAAATGCTCTATCGCTTTCGCCAGTCCAAAGTCGAGGACTTTTACCGTGCCATCCAGCGTCAGCTTGATGTTCGCCGGCTTCAGGTCGCGGTGAATGATGCCGCGCTCGTGCGCTGCCTCCAGCGCCTCTGCGATCTGTCTGGCAATTGGCACGGCCTCGTCATGTTGCAGTCGGCCCTGCGCAATGCGATCGGCCAACGTCGGGCCCTCAACAAGTTCCAACACGAGCGCGCGATCTTCCACGCCATAAATCTGGGCGATATTGGGGTGATTCAGCGCGGCGACCAATTCGGCCTCACGCTGGAATCGCGCGAGGCGATCGGCATCGTTGGCGAATGTGGCGGGCAGAATCTTGATCGCGACCTCGCGCTTCAACCGCGTATCGCGGGCGCGGTACACCTCGCCCATGCCACCCGCACCGAGCATGGAGACGACTTCGTACGCGCCGAGACGAACGCCGGGCGGTAGTGGCATTCAGAGAGTGCGGGGATTATAACGTTCGGCGGGTTTGAACGCTCAGATTCTGCAACCCGCCTTCCGGTGAATGCTCGCCTTGGCAGATTGAATCTTCCAATGTACTTACTCGATGTACGCGTCCGCTTCGATTTCGATCAGCATCTGCGGATCGATCAGGCGCGGCACCTCGATCATCGCCGTCGCCGGAAGCGTGGCGCCGAAGAATTCTCCGTGCGCCCGTCCGACCATCTCCCAGTTGGCGGCAATGTCGACGATATACATCCGCGTGCGCACGACATCCTTCATCGACGCGCCCGCGCGGCCGAGCGCCGCCGTCGATGTTCTTCAGCGTCTGCACCGCCTGCTGGTACGGATCGCCGATGCCGACGATCTCCCCGTCGGCGCCAGTCGCCGTCGTGCCCGACACCCAGACGTGCGGACCAATGCGCACCGCGCGCGAGTAGCCGATGATCGGTTCCCATTTGCTGCCGGTCGAAATCGTTGTCTGTTCATCGTCATTCCTCTGTCTCGCTCTTCGCTCACGTTCTTCGATCCGTGATGTCGCTGCTCACCGAAAGTAGTAGATGATCGCCGCCGTCGGCCTCACGATCATCGTCGAGCCGCCACCGTTGCCGCGAAGATCGATGGCCATCTCCAGCCGGCGGTAAAGCGGAAACTGGGCGCCAACCCCGATCTGCACCTGCAGCTCCGGGCTGTCGGCCTGCAGGAACGTGAGACCGCCGAGCATGTACGGCTGCAGCCCCTGGCTCGTCAGCAGCCGCACGACGCTGACACTGTAGAGCATCTCGCGCCGGCGTGGACCGCAGCACTCAGGATTCGACGCGCGCATCCAGGTCTCGAATTCGACGGCCCAGAGCCGGGACAGAAATGTTCCGATCGATCCGCCGGCTCCCACCTCGGGTTTCGCTTCGCGCACCCGATACGCGTTGCCGACCAGATTCGTGCCGCCTCGCACGGCGACGAACCCATCCCCCGCTCGTATGTCCCTGCGCATGCGCCAGATCGGCGCCGAAGACGCAATAAGAGGATGAGGTAAACTTCTGGCCTTCTCATGTCATTCCAGAAGGACCTTTATATATGAAGCCCGCACGAGTCTTGCTATCGGCTGCCCTGCTGACAGCTGCATGTTTCGTCGGCCTTGGGGGCGGTCTCGGCGCGCAGGTGCAGCGTCAGGTGCGCAATCTCGGCATCGGCGATCGCGCGTTCCGCCCCGTGACCGATGCGATGCTCGAAAAACCCGAGCCGGGCGAGTGGATCAACTGGCGACGCACCTACGACGGCACTGGCTACAGCCCACTCACACAAATCAACAAGCAGAACGTCGGTCAGCTGACGCTCGCCTGGTCATGGGGAATGCCGGCGGGTCAGCATCAGCCGACCCCTCTCGTGCACGACGGCGTCATGTTTCTGCCGACGCCCGGGCGGCGGAGCGCAAGCGGTCGACGCGACCAACGGCGATTTTCTGTGGGAGTTCCGCGCGCCTGCACCGAAAGAGGGCAACGGCAACGTGCGGACCACGCCGACCCGCAACATCGCGATTTACGCCGACATGATCTATGTCACCACCGGCGACGCACGTCTCATCGCGCTCAACGCGCGGACGGGCGATGTCGTGTGGGACACACAGGTGGTGGACCCCGAAGAGGGATACACGTACACGTCGGGCGCGCTCGCGGTCAAAGGCGTCATCATCACGTCGTTGACTGGCTGCCAGAGGTTCAAGAACGACACCTGCTACATCCTCGGCCACGACGCGCAGACCGGGCAAAGAGTTGTGGCGGACCTCGACAATCGCGCGGCCGGGTGAACCTGGCGGCGACACCTGGGACAACCAGCCGCTGATGTTCCGCGCCGGCGGCGATGGCTGGATGACGGGCAGCTACGATCCCGCAACCAACCTCGTCTACTGGGGTACGGCGCAGGCCAAGCCGTGGGCGCAGTTCCAGCGCGGCACGGCCGGCGACGCGCTCTACACGAACAGCACGCTCGCGCTCGATCCCGAGGACGGGAAAGATGGCGTGGTACTTCCAGCACATTCCGGGAGAAACCCATGACATGGACGAGGTCTTCGAGCGCGTGCTCGTGGACGTCGACGGCCGCGCGTCCTCATTCTCGATGGGCAAGCTGGCGATCCTCTGGCAGATCGACCGGAAGACCGGCAAATTCATCGCCGCCCACGATCCGGGATACCAGACGCTAATCGATGTCGATCCGAGGAGCGGCCGGGCCGCGTACCGCGCCGACACCATCCCGAAGGAAGGCGTGGAGTTTCGCTTCTGCCCGAGCACCGGGGGATTCAAGAGCCTGCGCTCGATGGCCTACCACCCGGTAACCCGGGCGTTCTACATACCGCTGAACCTGACCTGCGAAGACGGTACGTTCGGTCCGGTCAAGCTGGTTGAAGGCGGCGGCGGCTCAGGCCCGGTGCGCCGCATCAACCTGATGCACCCGGAGAGCCCCGACGGCCTCGGCGAGCTGCTCGCCATGGACGTGAACGGCAAGATTCTCTGGCGGCACCGCACCCGGACGCCGCCAAACACATCAGCGCTGACGATGGGCGATGGCCTTGTGCTTGAAGGATACTGGGATCGGTACTTCCGCATCCACGATGCGTCGACCGGAAAGATTCTGTACACGAGCCCGCGCATGCCTACGCTCGTCCAGGGATTTCCGATTACCTACGCCGTCAACGGCAAGCAGTACGTAGCCGTGCCTGTAGGCACCGGCGGCGGATCCTGGTCGAGCAGCATCGTGACGGACACGATTCCCGAGGCGCGCATTCCGCAGGCGACAAATTCAATGTTTGTGTTCGCGCTTCCTTAGCCTGGGCTTCAACTTCTTGGATCCCATCCCCTCTGAAATTCCTTGAAGTTCCTACTTTCAGGGAGCATGATTGTGCTCTTAAATCCAGATCAGTAGCTTTCGATCTCAGCGGTTCCCCGACCGGCGGCGTACCCATGGGTCTCGGCTTTCATCCTTCGGAAGGTTTTCTTAGGAGGAGACATGCGAAGACTGGCATTGGGATTCTACGTAGCAGCCCTGCTGTGCGCATCCGCGCCGGCACTCGCACAACAAGGCACAACGGAGCTCGGAGGAAGAGTCGTGGACGCTCAGGGGGGTGTGCTCCCGGGTGTGAATGTCGTCATCACAAACGAGGATACGGGTGCGACGCGAGAGCTGGTCACCGGCTCGGAGGGCAGCTACTTCGCCTCGCAGCTCGTACCCGGCCGCTACCGCATCACCGCAAAGCTCGAAGGCTTCAAGGCACTGGACCGGCGCGGGATCACGCTCACCGTCGGACAGACAACCACGCTGGATCTGCCGTTGGAAGTGGGCGGCATGGCCGAGACGTTGACTGTCACTGGCGAAGCGGCGCTGGTCGACATCACCTCAGCCGAGATCGGCGGGCACATCTCGTCGCAGGAGCTGAACGAGCTGCCGTCAGCGAATCGCAACTACATGGCGTTCATCGGCAACGCCCCCGGCACTGTGTTCGTTGCCAGCAGCGAGTTCCTGAACGACAGCTTCCAGGCCAACGGCCAGCCGACCGCCGCCAACAACATCGTCTTCGACGGCGCCAACAACACCGACGACCAGCGCGGATCGAACGTCGGAGGGCAAACGCGCGCGGCCAACGAATCGATCGCAGAAGTGCAGATTCTGACGAATCAGTTCGACGCGGAGTGGGGACGCGCATCCGGGGCGGTCATCAACGCCGTGACGAAATCCGGGACCAACAACTTCTCGGGGTCGGCTTTCAATTTCTACACGAGCAAAGCCATGACCAACGAGGACTTCTTCACAAAGGTGCAGGGGCTCGAGAAGCCGGACGTGGGCAAGAAAGAATGGGGCGGCACGATCGGTGGACCGATCGTCCAGAACAAGCTTCACTTCTTCTTCAGCCTCGAACGGATCGCGCAGAGCCGGAACTTCACGAAGAGCTTCAGCGCGCGTCCCGAGTACAGCACGTCGGTTGGCAGCGAAGAGTCGGCGTGGAACTACCTGTGGCGGATTGATCACCAAATCAATTCGAAGCACTCCTGGGCATTCCGCTGGCTGCAGGAACGGGCGCCCCAGTTCTTCCGGCTCGAGGCCGAGCAGGAAACGATCGAAAGCTACAACGACGAGACCGACTTCGATCGGACGATGGTGGGCACCCTCACCTCGGTTGTGTCCGACACCAAGGTCAACACCGTGCGCGTCGGCTTCGTGTTCGAGGACACTGTTCATGCGAACCCGGCGTGGCGCGCCCTCGATCCGGAATTTGCCCGGTGCGTGCCGTGCCCAGACGGAGCGGGCATCCGTCTCATGGAAGCGGCGCCGCGCCTCGATTACGACACGCTCGACATCCAGGCGGCCACCACGATGGACTACTCGTCCATTCAGCGCGGGTATTCGTTCGACAACACCTTCTCGTGGTTCATCCCGGAGAAAATGGGACGCCACGATCTGAAGTTTGGCGCGCGGTACTCATTGACGACCAATCACAACCCGATCTGGAGCGACATGAACGGCAGCTACCAGTTCCGGGGACAGGGTGACATCAAGTTCGATCCCGCCAATCCGCGGTCGTACCCGGAGCGGCTCGCCATCCGCGTGCTCGGACCTTCCGAGTACAAGATGAAGATGCACATCGGGGAGTTCTTCGCGCAGGACAAATGGCAGGTAAAGCCGGGCCTCACGGTGAGCGCGGGCGTGCGCTACGACATCGAAGTCTTCCCCTACGAGCAGGACCCCGGGAATCCGTTGTTCCAAGGCCGCTCCCGGCCATATGCGATGGACGGCAACAACATCGCTCCACGTCTGGGTCTCGTCTGGAATCCTGACGGCCAAAGCAAGTCGGTGGTGCGAATCGGCTACGGACTGTTTTACGACCGGACCCTGCTGGGCACCGTCGACAACTTCCTCACGGACCTCAAGTACGCCGAGTCGTTCGTGGCGAACTTCCCGCAGGCGGGCGCAGATACCGGCCCCCGCAACGGACGATTCCCCACCGATCCCACGTTGAACTCGGGCGACGTCAGCCGCCTGACTCCGGAGGTACGGGCGTACATCAACTCCGTCTATCCGCCTGGAACGACTGTGAGGAATTCCGCCACGGTCACGTGGGACGATCCGAAGCGGGCGCAACCGTATTTCCATCAATTCAGCACGGGATACGAGCGCGAGGTGTTTACCGGGGTCTCGGCATCTGTCGATTACATCCGCATGTCCGGCCATGACATGTTCTTCAATCCTAACCTGAACATCCCAACCGGCCTCGACACGGTGCGAGACGGTCCGAATCGCGTGTTCCTCGATCCGTACGGCGTCCTGAACCCGAGCCTGTCTCCAGGAGAAGCGGCGTACAACAACACCGTTCGGCTGCTCACGACGGAATATGGCTTCAACACCTACGACGCGCTCAATGTGTCCGTCGAAAAGCGGTATCCAACAATTTCAGCCTCCGCGGCGCATATTCCTACAGCCTGTCGCGCGGCGTCGCCGCCGGTCAGGGCGACACGCCTCAACTGCAGGTTGGAACCGACCTCAAGCTGGACGAGTACGACGCGGCGTCGGGCACCAGCCGGGCACACAACGGCAACATCAGCGGCCGCCTCGAGATTCCCAAAACACGCGGGCTGACGTTGAGCGGGACAATTCGCATGATGACCGGCGAGCGCATCACCATCCAGGACGACTCGCAGGATCTCGACATGAACCGTATCAACTTCCAGCCGTTGCCGGCAGGCACTTACAATCCCGCCCCCCAGGCTGGCGAGTACGTGATGCGCGACGTCGAGAACACAGGTGGTCGCAACGGCGCGGTTGGTCCTGGGTTCATGCAGTTCGACATGCGCCTTGGCTACCGGGCGCGACTGGGCGGACGGCGGACGCTGGACATCTTTTACGAGACCTTCAACGTGACCGATCGCGCGAACTTCACGAATCCGAGCGGAAACCGCCGGGTCGTCGCGGACTTCCTGCGGTTAACCGGCCTTGCTGGCGGGACGGGCTTCCCGCGGCAGGGACAGATCGGACTGCGATTGGGTTTCTAGATAGGTCGCGTGGGGGTCGTGGGTCGCGTGGGGAAGCCCCCACGCCCCTACGATCCCTACGATCCCTACGATCCCCACGATCCCTACGATCCTCAGGGTTTACAATCGGAAATCCCATGAAGGCCGTCCGCATTGCTCCGCTCCTGGCAGCCACCGCGCTGCTCGGCGTGTCTGGATCTGCACAGACACCCCAGACTCCCCCGTCAGTCACCTTTCAAGTCGAGGTGAACTACGTCGACGTCGACGCGATTGTCACCGATGAGAATGGCAACTTCGTCACCGGCCTCACACGCGAGGACTTCGAAGTCTTCGAGGACGGAAAGCCTCAGAAGGTCGAAATGTTCTCCTACGTCGAGCTGCCGGTCGAGCGGCCGGATCGATTCGCCGTGCTCGGTCGTCCCGTCAACACAGATATGCGTTCGAATACGAGGCCGTTCGACGGGCGCGTCTACGTGCTGGTGTTGGACGACGTCGACATCAGTCCGCTCCGCACCTCAATCGTCAAGAAGTCGGCGCGCGAGTTCATCGAGCGGCATTTTGGCGCCAACGATCTCGCCGCGGTCGTCTATACAAGCGGCCGCACCGATGCCACGCAGGACTTCACGAACGACCGCGATCTGCTGATCGCCGCGGTTGACAAGTTCGTCGGGCGCCGGCTTCAGTCGGCGGCCATCGAAGCCCTCGAGCAGCACTACTACCGGGAATTTACGCGGCTCGATCGGCAGGACAACGACGTCGAAACCGGGGCCGACATCAAGGACACGGGGTCGCCCATCAGCGTGCTGGATCTCGAGCGCGAGCAGCGTGCGCTGGCGGTGCTCGACACGCTCCGCAACCTCGGCGAGTTCCTCGCTGGCGTCCGGGGCCGGCGAAAGGCGGTGCTGCTATTCAGCGAGGGGCTGGAATTGCCGATGAGCGAGCTCTACAGCATGCACACGCCGACCGACGTCGGCGGGGCCATTCGAGACGCGATTACCGCAGCGGCGCGATCGAACGTCAACTTCTTCGCCCTCGATCCACGAGGGCTCATCGGCCTGACGACCGAGTTCATCGAGCTCGCGGGATCGGGTGCGCCCAACGTGGCGACAGGCGTGTTCGGATCGCGGAATGCGCAGCAGGGGCTTCTGAACGACATCAGGCTGTCGCAGGACAGCCTGCGCACGCTATCGGAGGAAACGGGCGGTTTTGCCGCAGTCAATCAGAACGACCTCGGCGCGGCCTTCGGCCGCATCGTCGATGCGAACAGCCGCTACTATGTGCTCGGCTACTATCCTCCTTCGACGGCACGCGACGGCCGGTTCCATCGGATCGAGGTTCGCGTGAAACGGCCGGGGCTGCGGGTGTCAGCGCGCCGCGGGTATGCATCGCCGCGCGGCCGGACATCTGCTGAACGAAAACGGGACGAAGAGACGCGGCGCGCGCGCGAAGCGCGGCGCGGAGCCGTCAACAACACGTCGCCGGACCTGCGAGATGCGCTCAACGCCCCTCTGCAGCAAAGCGGCCTCACCTTCACCGTTCAGGCGGCGCCGTTCAAGCACACGCAGAAGGAGGCATCGGTTGCGCTTGTCATTGAGTTCGACGGCGAGTCCCTGCCATTCATGAAGCCCGACAACGGCGGTCTGATGACGAACGCCATCGAGCTGTCGTTCTTCGGCATCAATCAGGACGGCAAGGCGCAGCGATCGACGCGGTCGCAGTTCAACCTCACGCTCCGTCCCGATTCCTTCACACGCGTCAAAACCGGCGGGCTCAGGGTCACTCCGCGGCTGACGCTCGAGCCAGGCCGCTATCAGATTCGCATCGGCGCCCGTGAGAACGTCGGCAGCCGCGTGGGGACCGTATTTTATGATCTGCTGGTGCCGGACTTCCGGAAAGAGCCGCTCATGCTGAGTGGCGTGCTCATCACGGCCACGTCGGCGCAGGCGGCCATGACGGCGATGGCAGACCCGAACGCGCCGCAACTCCTGCCGGGACCGGCGGTAAGCCGCCGGATTTTCGGGAGAGACGACAGGCTGACAGTTTTTGCCGAGATCTACGACAATACCTCTAACAAGCAGCCACGCCGTATTGAAACCGCCGTGACGCTGATTTCCGAGCGCGGACAGGAAGTGTTCGGCGCCCGCGACACAGTCCCGAATCCGGGCGATACTGGGCAGTGGACCGCGCACGCGCTGGTCAGGGATATTCCATTGGCGGGCGCGGCGCCGGGCCGGTATTTGTTGAGGGTCGAAGCAAAGGCGCTCGGCAATTCGAACACCGTCGCCCGTGAAATTTTGATCACGATTCGATAGGCAGGACATGCAACGACAACTCATAACGGCCATCATCGGTGCGGCCGTGCTTCAATCGCCGACTTCCATCACGGCACAGGCACCCCAGGCCCCGCCATCGGTGACATTTCAGGTCGAAGTCAACTACGTCGACGTCGATGTCGTCGTCACCGACGAGAAGGGCAATTTCGTCTCGGGCCTCGCGCGAGAGGATTTCGAAGTGCTCGAAGACGGCAAGCCGCAGAAAGTCGACACGTTCGCTTATGTCGAAATTCCGGTTGACCGGGACAGCACATTCACGCTCGCCGATCGGAAAATCTCGAGCGATTCCCAGACGAACCGCGTGCCGTTCTCCGGACGCCTGTACGTCATCGTCCTCGACGACCAGGACGTCAGCTCCATGCGGACGGTGCAGGTGAAAAAATCGGCCAAGGAGTTCGTCGAGAAGTACATGGGAGCGAACGATATCGCCGCGGTGGTACATACCAGCGGCAGGACCAATGCCGCCCAGGAATTCACGAGCAACAAGGCGCTGCTGAACGCCGCGATCGACAAGTTCATGGGTCGCCGCATGCGATCGCTCACCATCGAGCGGCTCGATGCTTACTATCAGCAACAGGTTCAGAGTGACCAGGGTCCGGAAGCAGAGCCGACGCCGTCGGGCGGTCCTGCCGCATACAACAGGGTCGACCCGACGGATTTCGAGCGGGGGCACCGCGCGGTCGGTGTCCTCGACACTCTCAGGCTTACGGCGGAGTTCCTCACGTCGGTGCGGGGGCGTCGCAAGGCGGTTCTCTTTTTTAGCGAAGGCATCGACTACCCCGTCATCAATGTGTTTAGCGGCCACAGCACCTCCGACGTCATCCGCGCCACGCAGGATGCCATCTCGATGGCGGCGCGCGCGAACGTGAACTTCTACACCATCGACCCGCGCGGACTCGTCGGCATGACCAACGAGTTCATGGAGATGGCGGGCGGTGGCTCGCCCGCATTGGCCGGCGGGAACCCGGCGATTACAGGCATCACAGGTGGAGTGTTCAACGCGCAAACCGACCTCATGACCGAGCTGATGTTGTCGCAGGGCAGCCTTCGCGAACTGGCCGAGCAGACCGGCGGGATTGCCGCCGTGAACACCAACTCGCTGACCGACGCCTTCAACCGCATCGTGGAGGCGAACAGCCGTTACTACGTGCTCGGCTATTACCCGCCGACCCACCCGCGCGACGGCCGCTTTCACAAGATCGAAGTACGCACAAAGCGCCCGGGCCTGCGCGTCATGGCGCGCAAGGGATACGGATCGCCACGTGGCCGGACCGCGGAAGAACGGAAGCGCGACGACGAGGCACGTCGCGCACGGGAGCAGCGGCGCCCGAATGCGGACACGACATCGGCCGCGCTGCGTGAGATCCTCACCAGCCCGCTGCAGCAAAGCGGGCTGAACTTCACTGTTCAGGCGGCACCCTTCAAGAACACGCAGAAGGAAGCATCCGTCGCGGTGGCGATCGAGATCGACGGGGACCGTCTACAGTATTCGGCGCCCGACGCGAAGGGTATTGGCGCGAACAAGATCGAACTGTCGCTCTACGGCGTGAACGATCTCGGCAAAGCGATGGGTGGCACGCGCCTGGCGCTCGATCTCACGCTTCGGCCCGAGACGCGAGAGCGGGTCAAGACGTTCGGCGTGCGCGTGAACCCGCGCATCACCCTTGCGCCGGGACGCTACCACCTGCGGATTGGCGCGCGCGAGGACGTCGGCGGGCTGACGGGCTCGGTGTTCTACGACCTCGAGGTCCCCGATTTCCGCAAGGAGAAGCTGATGCTGGGCGGGCTTCTGCTCGCAGCGGCTTCAGGAAAGGAGACGCCGAGCATCCAGCCCGATCCGGTCGTCGCAAAGGTGCTGCCCGCTGCCGCGACGAGCCGGCGCGAGTTCCCGCGCAGCGATCTCCTCGCGCTCTACACCGAGATTTACGACAACATCGAATCGCCGCAGGCACGCCGCGTGGATGTCGCCGTGCGGCTGCTCGCGGAGAATGGAACCGAAGTGTTCGCCACCCGCGACGAGCTGGTGAATGGTGGGGCACCGCCCGAGAAGCCGTGGGTCATCTACGGCTACACCTCACAGATCGCACTCAAGGAGTTCCCCCCCGGCCGTTACGTGCTCCGTGTCGAAGCGCAAGTGCGCGGCAACGTCGGCGACGCAAAACCAACCTTTCGGGAGACGTTGATCACGATCGTTCCGTAAATCCGCTACTCGAGGAGGTCCGCATGCGAAGGTGGGTTGTCCTGCTCGCAGCGCTCGCGCTCATCCCGTCATCTGCCCTGATGCAGGAAAAAGGGGGCGAAGACGAATTCGGTCCGTATGAGGTCGTGGAAAACTGGCCGCAGCCGATCCCGGGCACCGAGGGATACACGTGGGGATCGACTGGCGGCGTGTTCGCGGAAACGCCCGATCGCATCTGGATCGGCCAGCGCGGCATGCTTGCCCTACCCGCGGGAGCGAAGTTTGGAGTGCCGCTCCAGGGCCAGGCCACCGCTGCGACCAACCGGAAGTGGATGCACTCCATTTTCGTCGTCGATCGCAACGGCAGGCACGTGCAGTCGTGGACGCAGCACGACAAGATCTTCGAGCAGAAAGGCGCGCGCGGGCCGCACAAGATCAAGATGAACCCGTACGATCCGCAAAAGCACGTATGGGTGTTCGACGACGATCTGCATCAGCTCTTCAAGTTCAGCTACGACGGCAAGCTCGTGCAGACGTGGGGCGAGGCCGGGGTTCGGGGGGAGGACGCCAGCCACTTCGGCCGGCCGACCGACATCGACTGGCTTCCCGACGGCACGTTCTTCGTCAGCGACGGCTACGTGAACACGCGCGTCGTCAAGTTCTCGCCCGAGGGCAAGTACCTGACGGCGTGGGGTACGTCGAGCACCGGCATCACCAATCCCGGGCCGAACCAGATGCACACCGTGCACAGCGTCGCGGTCGGCCGCGATCGCAAGGTCTACGTATCCGATCGCACGAACAGCCGCATTCAGATCTTCGACGAGAATGGCAAGTTTCTCGACATGTGGACGAACATCCGGCGTCCGTATCACATCCAGATGTCTCGCGACCAGCACCTGTGGATCTCGGACGGCGAGACGCACAAGATGCTGAAGTACGACCTGACGGGCAAGTTTCTGTACGGCTGGGGCACGTTCGGTCCGCTGCCCGGCCGCCTCAATGGCGTGCACCAGTTCTCGGTGGATCAGGAGAACAATCTGTACGTGTCTGAGGTGTTCAACGGCCGCGCGCAGAAATTCCGACCGCGCAAGGGCGCCGATCCGGCGAAGCTGACAGGACAGGAGCTCAGGCACGGCGCTCTCTGGACTCGGTAGCGCCGCGTACATTGGTAGATCGGAAGATTGGTTGATTGAGAGAACAGGGTTCGGGGTTCTGGGTGCGATGCCCAGGACCTCGCATCGTTCGTGGGGGGCTTGCTGTCGTGGCGACCGCCGAAATCCCGCAAGTGGTGTTCGCCCTCGTCAGCCGGCAGCTCGTCTTCCAGTCAGGCTCAATTCTGATGCTCAGATTGACGACGGGGCCGGATGCCAGACTTACCACGATGGCGGGCGTTTCCTTTGATGTAGCAGACCTCGGTAAACGAAACATTCAATTCGAGGAAATCAGTATTCTTAACGGTCAAACGACTCCAGTAGGCGTTGCCGTAGCCGGACGGTTTCTGGCGGTGCTGACGCAATTGAAAGTGACTCGAACGAGCGATGGTCGAGAATTCGAAATACCCGGAGTTTCTCTCCATGCCGACATCACTGCGGACGATCTCCGAAATAGCTGGGCCACTCTGACAATTGATGCTCCACAGCTTCTGATAATCAGAGTTGAAGATGCAGTCGGCCTGCCCGTCGCGAACGCGACAGTATCCATCTGCAGCGGTGCGGTTGAGGGCTCATCAGAGCAAGTGACGACCGAGACAGGGGAAGTCGTGTGTCTCGGCATGACGGGTCGCTACCATGTCGCTGCGTTTCAACCCGAGCGTAGCGAACCATGTCGAACCGATTTCGAAATTGCCGCTGCTGATTCCGGCGAGCGCCGCGTGGTTCTGACGCTACCTTAGAAGAACGTAGCCGCTGAGGGGGGCCACCATCGTAACTGAACCTTGGCGATGATGTACTTCTTGGGGACGAAACCGAAGACTCGACTGTCCGAGCTGTTGCTGCGATTATCGCCAAGCACGAAGCAATAGCCTGCCGGAACGACTTCGGGGCCCCAGTCGTCGTAGCTCTGATGGTCTCCCGCCACATAGGGATCGGGAATAATCTGGCCGTTTACGCTGACCTGACCTTTGACGATGCGCACCGAGTCGCCTTCCTGCGCAATCATCCGCTTGACGAACGATTTGTCGGGGTCGGCGGGATAGCGCAGCATCACGATATCGCCCGGCCGCGGCTGACCAATGTGATACGCCAGCTTGTTCACCACCAGCCGATCCTGATCCTTGAGCGTCGGATCCATGCTCTGGCCATCGACTCTCGCGACCTGCATGACGAACGTGACGATCATCGTCGCGTACAGTGCGGACGACTCGAGAACTTTGAACCAGGCGACAAACTCATCTCGAATTCGTTTCATCGTCTCTTCCCCACGCGACCCACGATCCCCACGACCCCCACAATCCCCACGCAACCGGTTTAGTAAAGAGTAAAGGCCCACAGCTGATCGCCGGTGCCGACGAGCAGATACTGCTTCCCGTCGATGGCATAGGTCTGTGGCGCGTTGCTGATGTTGCCGATGCGCGTATGCCAGAGCGGCTTGCCGTCTTTGGCATCGTGAGCGATCAGATTGCCGCCGCCGTCGCCGCCGAAGAGCAATCCACCTGCGGTCGTGAGGAACCCGATGCCGCCGCCGCCGCTGTTCGCATACCTGCGGCGCCAGGCAACCTTACCCGTCGCAGGCTCGATGGCCGTCAGGAACTTCCCCGTCGACCCGACCTCGACGCGCAGCTTGCCGCCGAGTCCCATCGATCCGCGCGGATCGGGATCGGTGAGATACAGCATGTTGAATGAGTTGGCTTCCTGCGTGTAGACGAGGCCCGTGTCGGGTGAATAGGCGGCAGGCTGCCAGTTCGTCGTCCCGCCCTCTACCGGGGATACAAGCGCGCCGGGGACAATCGCATCCTTCTCCGGCGCCGGCCACGGCGCGTTCGTCTTGTTCAGCCCGCCCGCCCAGTTCGTATGCGTGCCGTATTTCGTCGTCACGATGTGCTCGCCTGTGACGCGATCGACTGTAAAGAAATACCCATTGCGCGCGGCGACCGACACGAGCTTGCGCGGCTTGCCGTTGATGGTCGTGTCGATGAGCATCGGGTTCTGAACCGTGTCCCAATCGTGTGTGTCGTGCGGCGACATCTGGTAGTGCCACGCCATCTTTCCGGTGTCGACATTGAGGGCGACCAGCGAGCACGTGTACAGGTTGTCTCCCGGACGCCCGACGCCGGTGTATGCGGGGCTTGGATTGCCGGTCCCGAAGATGTACAGCCGAGTTTCGGGATCGTACGAGCCGGGCATCCACGTGTGACCGCCGCCGTACTTCGCCGCCTCGAGATTGGGCCACGTTTCCAGCCCAGGGTCCCCCTCTTTCATCGGCACGGTGTAGAACTTCCACTGCAGCTTTCCCGTTTCCGGGTCGATGGCCTGCAAAAATCCCGGGCCGTCGAGGTCGTTGCCTGTGCCGACGATGACGTGGTTGTCGACGACAATCGGCGCCGGCGTGGAGAAATACTGCTCATCGAAATCGGCAATCTCGACGTGCCAGTTTTCCTTGCCGGTTCTCGCATCGAGCGAGACCAGGTAGTTGTCGGGGGTCTCGAAGAGCAGAGAGTTGTACCAGATGGCCGCGCCGCGATTGCCGATATGGGTCGCGCCGCGCGTTTTCCAGAAGTAGTGCCAGATTTCGCGGCCGTCGAGCGCGTCGAGCGCCCAGACATTGTCCGGGGCGGTGACGTACAGAATGCCGCCGACCTGCAGCACGGCGCCCTTGATGGTGCCGCCGGTGAACTCGCGTGTGCCGACGCCTCCGATGATCGTCGGCGGAACACCGCCTCGCGCGCCGGTCAGCACGGGCGTCATCCACGCAAGCGTGAGGTTCTTCACGTTCGTCGTGTTGATTTGCTTCAGGGTGCTGTACCGTCGGCTGGTGTAGTCTCCGGCAAAAGTCGCCCACTCATCCGCAAGGGGCTTTATCAACGCCGCAGGATCGACGATGACGTTCCGGGTTCCGGTTCCGGTTCCGGTTCCGGTTCCAGTTCCGGTTCGCGGTGCCGGGTTCTGCGCAGTCAGGATCGCGGGCGCTGTCAGCAGCGACGCGGCGACAAGAATTTTTGTCAAGTTCATTTCACACCCGTCAGGTATGCGGTCACGTCGTGAATGTCTTTGTCGGTATAGATCGGCAACAGATTCCTGTGGCCTTCGAGCGGATCGCGCACGTCGACTTTGGGAACGTCACCGTTCCGCCGGAACGATCGCGGCGTGCCGTCAGCCTGCGTCAACGTCACCATGAAGTCGTCGATGCGCTCGAGACGGCCTTCGTACTTCTGTCCCGCCGGCAGCGTCACGACAACCCTGGTTTCGCGGCGCGTGGTCATCGGCGGCGCCTGCGGCGCACCACCGCCTCCGCGCCCGCCGCGGCCTCCACCGCGTCCTCCGGCCACCCAGAGATTCTGGAGCTGAGCCGGTCCGAGATCTCGCGCGCCGATACCTTTCAGATCGTCCGTCACGGAGTGGCAGCTTGCGCACCTGGCGGCGAAGTATCGCTCTCCGGCAGCGGCGTCGCCGACCAGCACCTTCAGCTCGACCGGGCTGCCGGGCAGTGGTGGCGCCCCTTGTCCGGGCGACAGCGCGAGGATGCTGTGAATGAAGGCGGCGAGCGCTTTCATATCGTCGCCGCCGAGTCCAGCCGCGGGGAGGCGCCCTTTGTGAGAGGTCTGCAGGACCTGCTGTATCGACTCACCCTCGCGATCGTTCAACACGGATGTGCTGCGCAGCAGATTTGATCCACCTTGCTCGCCGCCACGAAGGTCGGCGCCATGGCAGCTGCGGCAATCAGTATCGTAAATCGCGCGGCCGCGTGCCACGACAGCGGGGTCGGCCGGATCGCGCTGTTGCGGTGGAAAGCTCGACACCCCGCCGCGCCCTTGTCCGAAGACCGCGATTGACCACAGCGACACCGCCGCAATGACAACCAGTTTTCTCATGTCCACCACGCCTCTACGGGAGGTTCGGTCAGCATTGCCCTCGACAGCACGTCGACGGCGGCTTTCAGTCCTTCATCGATCGAGGCAAGAGCGTCCTCGTGCTCGATGCTCATGACGTAATCGTAGCCCGCCAGGCGCAGCGCGCTGACAATCCTTTTCCATTCGAATTCGTCGTGCCCGAATCCGACGCTGCGAAAGAGCCACGACCGCTCGGGCATGCGTCGATAGGTTTTCGTATCGATCACGCCGTTGATCGCGACGTTGTGCCGGTCGAGATAGACGTCCTTGGCGTGCACGTGGAAGATCGCCGGCCCCAGCGCTCGAATCGCCGCGGGCACGTCGACCCCCTGCCAGAAAAAATGGCTGGGATCGAAATTGACGCCGAGGTTCTCGCCGCACGCGCTCCGTAATTTGAGCGCGCTTTCGACGTTATAGACGATGAACCCCGGGTGTGCCTCCAGCGCAACCTTCACGCCGTGTTCCCGCGCGAATGCCGCCGTCTTCGTCCAGTACGGGATCGCTTTTTTCTCCCACTGCCACTCGAGCACCTCGAGGAACTCCGGGGGCCATGGGGTGGTCACCCAGTTCGGATGCGTTGCCGTGTCCGAATCCCCGGGACACCCTGAGAACGTGACCACAACGGGTACTTCGAGCCGCTCAGCCAGTTGAACAGTCTTTCGGAACACCTCATCGTCCGCCTTCGCTCGAGCTGCGTTCGGATGAAGCGGATCGCCATGACAGGAGAGCGCGCTGATCGTCAACCCGGCATCAAGAATCATTTTGCGAAAATCAGCGGCGCGGGCTTTGTCCTTCAGGCAGGTATCCACATCGACGTGATCGCTGCCGGGCCATGCGCCCGTGCCAAGCTCGATAGCCGTGACTTTCTCGAGCGACCGCACTTTCGCCAGCATGTCTTTCGCGCCGAGCTTCGCAAAGACAGGCGTAAACAACCCCAGCTTCATCGTCGCCTCTCAATACCGGACGCCGGTCCACACGCCGCCGTCGCTGTGACTCTTCAGAATAGCGTCGACGATACACGCGGCGCGGAACCCGTCATCGAACGTCGCAAACGCCGGAGGCTTCGCTTCGTCGACTCTCCTGCCGCTGGCAATGAAGCCGTAAATGTCCCGCATCACGTTGCAGAACGCATCGGCCCACGACTCCTGATGGCCGCCGGGCAGATGCGCGTACCGCCGCGCGCCCTCGTGAAGCAGCGCAGGATCCTTCGGCAGCACGCTATTCGCCTCATCGCGCCGGCCGATCCACAGCTCATTCTGCTGTTCCTGCCGCCAGCGGATCGAGGCGGTCCCGCCGTTCACCTCGAACCAGAGATCGTTCTTGTGGCCGGCGCACACCTGCCCCACACAGACGGACCCGCGCGCGCCTCCCTCGAACCGTACGAGCACCGAGGCAAGGTCTTCGCTCTGCACGCGGAACTCTTCACCTCGGGCCTGCCCGCCGGAGGCTTCGCGATCGGCAAACGCTTCCCTGTTCTTCGGCGGCTTGAACCTCGTGGCGACCACGGTGTTGAGATCTGCGAGCACCGATTCGATCCGGCGGCCGACGACATGCTGGACGAGATCGCACCAATGCGATCCGATATCGCCGATTGCCGAGCTCTTGCCCCCCTTCTCCGGCTCCAGGCGCCAGGAGAAGTCGGTGGGCTGCAGCAGCCAGTCCTGCAAGTACGCGCCGTGGACGAAATGCGGCTCGCCGATCGCGCCGTCGTGGATCATCTCGCGGGCCTGCTGCACGAGGGGATTGCCGCGATAGTTGAACGTGACGGCATGTACTACGCCGGCCTCGCGCGCCGCGTTGACAAGCGCGCGCGCGTCATCCGTGTTCAGGGCGAGCGGCTTGTCCGACACCACGTGCTTGCGGTGTGAGAGCGCGGCCATGATGACGGGCACGTGCAGGTTGTTCGGGGTGGTGTTGTGGACGACGTGTATGTCGGGATCGGCGGCCAACGCCTCATAGCTGCCGTACGCCTTCGGCACACCCAGGGCATCGGCCTTGGCGCGAGCCGAGCGATCGGAGCTCGCGGCCACCGCTACGACATCGACGAACCCGAGACGCCGCACCGCATCGATGTGGTGCGTCCCGACAAACCCGGGGCCCACAAGGCCCATCCCGATCCGGCGCATTTTTGATCCGGCGGCCTCAAAGCCCCCGACGGCGGCGTCGCTCAACCAAGTGCCGCCCGCATGTAGGCGAGGCCCTTCTTCATCTCGTCGACCGGCGTGCCCGCGCCCTTGTACTCATACTCGAGATACGCGATGATCGGCCACTTGCCCTGCTTCAACACCTGCAGCACTTCCTTCATCGGCGTGTCGCCTTCGCCCCACTCCACGTTCGGCCCCTGATCGCGACGCCGGTCCTTGATGTGCAGGTTCATGATGTTCGCGTGGTGCTCGCGAAGGTACGCGACGGCGTCGAAATTCGCGGCCGTGAAGTGGCCGATGTCGAGATTGATCTTGAAGTACTTCGACAGCGCCATCGCGGTGGCGAAGCTCTCGGGTGTCGCGAACTGGTTCGGATCTTTGACGTCCGAATGGTTATGCATCGCAACGATCATCTTGTGCTTCTCGGCGAAGGGGACGACGCGCTTCGCCGTCGACAAGGTGCTCGACGCAGTGATGAACCCTGCACCAAGCGCCCGCGCAATCTCGAAGCCGCGATCGATCTCCGGCTCGGTGAAGCTGTCGTTGAAGCTGTAGTTATAGGCGCGTATGGCAATCTTCGCGGCGTCGAATTTTTTGCGGATGGCGGTGAAGTGATCCAGCGGGGTATCGATGCGCCACGCACGGAGCTCTTCGCGCGCCACCTTGGCCGGTTCCAGCATCGGCGACCATAGCTCGCAATCGCGCAGTCCGCATTCGGTGAACGCCTGGATGATCACGTCGGACATGTCGCCGCCCGCTGGTCTCGGGAGCTGGCGGAAGCTGTAGGTCTGCGCTCCAAGCGTCACGCCCGCGACGGTCGTCTGCGCCAGCAACTTCGGCCATGCCAGGGTCGAGAGCGCCATTGTAGTGAACTCACGCCGGGTCAACATAGATTCCCCTCCGTCTGGACGTCTGTAAGTGCTTTTGTATCACAAAGGCGATGATGATGGTCAGTCGGTAGTCGACAGTCGCTAGTCGACAGTCGCTAGTCGACAGTCGACAGTCGACAGTCGACAGTCGGCAGTCTCAGTCTTCAGTCATCAGTGGACTCAAGACTGCCGACTGAGACTACTGACTGACGACTGCCGACTGCCGACTTTTCAGAAACCCTTGAATCATTCGCCCAAAACTCTCCCTGTCATACACGAAGAACAGCTCGTTCGAGCGCGGGCCCCGGCGCAGGTACGTGATGTCGGGTTCCGGTCCCGGCTTCTCAGGCGCCATCGCGCGCGCATCGTCTCTCGCGAGCTGATACTGGCGCGTCGGCGACATGCGCAAGTCGTGCATCGATTCGAGCGCAAACAGCTTCAGCCGTTGCAGGGCGGGCGACACGGGATGTGAGTACACGCGATCGAGCTGCACGTCCCCGGGAGGCGGGGGCGGCAGCGACAGCAGCGTGCCCGCCGGCCCGTACGGATAGCGGTTGCGATCCGCATGATTCGTGTAGAGAAGCAGCGTGACCGGCCTGTTCCACCGGCCGAGCGCCTCGGCGAGTGCCACGGTCGTGAACTGGTGATCCCGGTGCGTGTCGAGCTGGGGATGCGGCGCAACGATAACGGCCGGTCTCACCTTCTTCAGCAGCGTCGCCATATCGTCGACGAGATTTCTCCACGTCGACTCGCGCGGCCGCAGCGGCAGCAGCGACCCGATATTTTCCCTGCGATACACGTTGATATCGGCGTTCGGGCGGTACATCTCGGGAATCACGGCATCGGGCCTGGCGTGCATGTCGGCAAGCCGCGCGTCGAAGTACCCCATGTTGAAGGCGCGCTCGGGCGGAATGCCTCCCTGCCATGGGATCGTGATGCTGTCGATGACGCGAATGCGCCCCTTGAACAGATAGAGATCCCCCGCATCGTCGAAGACGGCCTCGTAGGTCGGCGAACCCGCATTGCCGGCGGTCACGGTGACGACGCTCGCGTGTCGATTGGCGTACAACCCGAATGCCGCGATCTCCGCGTCGTCGGGATGCGGGGCAAGAACAAGCACCGTCTTCGAGAGATCGAAGCCGCCGTCGAACAGGCGCAGCCGGGCGGCAGGACTCGCGAACGTGACCCCTTCACCGCGCAACGAGATACGGGTGCCGACCATTGCACGCCTCAGAAACGTCACGTTCAGCCAGCGCTCGCCTGAATCCCCTGATGGAAAATACTGCCGATCAGACATACCGCCTGCCGCGATGTCCACATAGGGAGCCGCGACAGCCGCGTCGGTGTTGATCTGCACGCCGAGGAGCGCCGTATCCCAGCGGGCATCGACCAATTCGGGCCAGGCGATGCCTGGAATACCGTCGATGTCAGCGACGATCACGTCAACGACTCGACTGCGCGCGTCGTGAAACGAGAAGGTTCCCGGTTGGGGCGCGGCTTGAGCCTGGGTTGCGTAGGTGGCGTGGGGATCGTGGGGTGTGTGGGTCGCGTAGGTCGCGAGGGGAAGAACGCAGAGACTTGCGAAAAACGCGAAGACTCGTCGCATCATCGCGCGGTCTCGGCCTTCTCGGTCGATCGGAAGAAAAGCGCGAACAACACCAGGACGACGAAGGCCATCGCCGCGGGTACGAGCCAGATGCTTTGCCAATCGTGCGCTCCGCCCGGCAGCGCGTACGCGTCGACCACGCGCCCAGACAACCATGAGCCGATCAACATGCCCACACCGTAGGTGACGAATGTGATGAAGCCCTGCGCCGCCGCACGCACGTGAGCCGGCGCTTTCTGATCCACGTAGATCTGCCCCGTGACGAAGAAGAAGTCGTAGCAAATTCCGTGGAGCAGAATGCCGAAGTACAGCATCCAGACGAGCGCGTCGTTATTGCCATAGGCGAAAAGGATGTAGCGCGCCACCCACGCAGCCATGCCGACCAGCAGCATCTGCTTGACGCCGAGGCGTCGAAAGAACCATGGCATCAGGAGCATGAACACGAGCTCCGACATCTGGCCCATGGTCATCTTGCCGGCAGCGTTCGTGACGCCGATGGCGTTCAGAAATGGATTGGCGAACGCGTAATAGAACTGCAGCGGGATACAGACGAGAAAGGAGCCGATGACGAACACCGCAAACGATCGATCCTTCATCAGCTGCAGCGCGTCGAGCCCGAGCACCTCGCGCACCCGCACGCGGCCGGTCGCCTGCGGAGGTGTGTGCGGAAGCAGCAGGCAGAACACCGCGAGCGCGATCGATCCCGCCGCCGCGAGCTGCATCGGCCGTCCCGTCGCCTCCACGCCCAGCGTACCGACGAAGAGGCCCGCCACAATCCACCCGATCGTGCCAAGCACGCGCACCGGCGGAAACTCACGACCGGGATCCCGCATCTGCCGGAACGACAGCGAATTGGTGAGCGCGAGCGTCGGCATGTAGAACAGCGTGTGCACGAGCACTGCGATGTACAGCGGCCAGAACGCGGTCTGGGTCGACGCGTAGAACAGAGCCACGGCTCCGCCGAGATGGAGCACGGCGAGCAGCCGCTGTGTCGCAAAAAACCGATCGGCGATCATCCCGACGAAGAACGGCGAAATCATCGCGGCCAGCGCCGTCGTCCCGTACGTCAGCCCGATCTGCTCGCCCGAAAAGCCGAGCGATCCCAGCCAGGTTCCCATCGTGACGTACCATGCGCCCCAGACGAAGTACTCGAGGAACATCATCACGGACAACTTGAGGCGGACGACTAATGGCATGCGGGGGATTCTAAAGCGGATCTGGGGTTCCGGTTCCAGTGAGCCTTCCCAAAAACTTCGATCCTCGAAATCAGAAGGCGAGGGAACGCCGGCCCCGGGAACCTCAAGAACCCGGAAGCTGAACTGGAACTGGAATTGGAACTGGAACTGGAACTGGAACTGGAACCGGAACCCGGAACCCGGAACCCGGAACCCCCTATGCTAAGCTTTCCGCCACCTTTCAGCTGCTCAGGAGGCTTCGAATGCGCTCGAGATCGGCGTTGTTGTGCGCGGGCGTGTGCATGGTGGCGGGGTTTGCTGCGCTTGGCGTCCACGGGCAGGAACCGGCCACCTATCCTCATGACATGAGCGATTACGGCTGCACGAACCGCGACGAGAACGCGTGCGATTCGGCGCCTGCGCCACCGCCCGACTACATTCCCCTCGTCGGCACCTGGGTGCGATATTCCCTGCTCCGCAACGGCTTCAGCGTGCAGCCGCCCGATGCGCCCTTGTATGTGAAGTTCATGAAGGACGGCTACTGGTCGATGATGGAGTTCCCCGCGAGCCGTCCGAAAACCAATAAACCGCTGGAGCAGCAGACCACAAAAGAATTGTTCGCGCGCTTCGACAAAATGGCCGGCGGCTGGGGCACCTACAGCAACAGCGGCCAGGTGAACTTTCGCCATCACAAAGCCGGCCTCGGTCCCGGCGGCGGCGAAAACACACAGGAGCGCGCGTGGAGGTTCGAGGGCAACATCCTCGTCCTCGAGGGCTCGGGACCGACCAAGTCGCCCCAGATTCACGCCCGCAAGCTGCCGAATCAAAAACTTGGCTCGACGGCGCTCGTCGGCTCGTGGGAACGCACCGCATACACGCTGAACGGCGCGGCAGGCGCGACGACACCCGAGCACCTGCTCCTGGGCGAAGATGGCTGGTATCACGCGACCACATTGCCGGCCGGGCGCAAAGGTGTGCCGAAGGTGCCGCAGGATCAATGGACGCCGCAGCAGTTCGCCGGCGCGTACACCGGCATGAGCGCTTCGCGCGGCACCTACAACGTCCAGGGCACGACCTTCGTCCGGCGCCACATCGGCGATACGGATCCAAATCTCGAAGATAAACTGAGCACGGGCACATTCGCCGTGCAGGGCGACACGTTCACCTGGACCGGCACCGATGCCGCGGGACAGAAATTCAGCGCGACCTACACGAGAATGAAACCGTTCGACGTGTTCGCGCCGTTCAAGTAAGAGAGCTGACAGCTGAGGGCGATGGAGATCTCATGAAAATACGCAGACGAGAATTTTTCAACACCGCGGCCGTCGCAGGCGCGGGCATCATCGCAGGCAGCCGTGCGACGGCGCAGGATGCGCCCGCGCGTGGCGGCGGCGCACCGAAACCGCCGACCTACACGCCTAAAATCGAGATGCTCTGGAAGAGCCCCGACCGGTACCCGAACGCGCTCGAGGCGTCACCGGAAGGACTGTGGGTCGGCGATCAGGTATCCGAGCGCATCAACCTGCTCGACTGGAAAACGGGAAAGGTTCTCGAAGACTTCGTCGGCGAAGCGCATAACACCAGCGGCCTCGCTATCGGTGGCGGGTTCATCTGGGTGGGCTGCAATGGCGCAGGCACCGCAGCGAACCTGCGCGAGTTCAAACGGCCATATGACAAGAACTACGGCGAGATCGTGAAGCTGGACATGAAGGGTAAGCAGGTCAAGGGTTATCGCACCCCATGGGGCAGCCAGCACGGCACCTACTACAACCGCCAGACCGACAAACTGTGGGCCGTGGCGCCGGGTATGGGCTTCCTGGCGGAGATGGATCCAAAGGACGACCTGCGCATCAGCCGCATGGTGCAGATTCGCATGAACGTACCCACGGCCTCGACTTCCATGACGGCGCGTTCTACGTCATCGATGGCGCGGATCGACTGGTGCACCGCCTCGACGCGGAGAACGGCCGCGTGCAGGAGAGCTGGGTGTTCGGGCCGAACGATCCAGACCCGCACGGCATGTGCATCCACGACAACCACGTGTACTTCACCGACGCGGGTCTCGGCGGCGGACGCACGCCAAGCGCGGGCACGAAGCCACAGATGATCTTCAGATTTCCGCTGTCACGCAGCTAGCAGGTGGTAGGTGGTAGGTCGTAGCTGGTAGCAAGAGCTCAGACCTATTTCTGTGTTCTGCGGAGTAGTGCGGGCCAGTTCATCACGACCGTGATTCCCTGCCGTTTTTCTGTGCTCGGTACCTTCATCAAAAAGCGCTCGCCGTCAGCCGAAGGGACGTAGTCCATCCGATAGGGATTGAGCATAGACGGAATCCGAGTGTTGAAAAGTGCTCTTGGCGCAGCGGCGGTCAATCGCTCCTTTGCCGTAACGCCGACCTGCATGAGCGTGCCGTCCGTCTGTATGTAGTACAGCTCCCGTCCATCGCCTCGCCACTGTGGCTGCATTCCGCCACTGGTCGAAACCAGCGTTCTCTGCTGACCCGCGGGGAAGTCCTGAACATAAATCTCGTAGCGTCCCGATTGATCGGAGGCGTACGCCATCCACCGCTCGTCTGGAGAGACCGCTGCCTGCACCTCGTTGTACTGCGTGTCGAGGATCGGCTTTGCATTCTTCTTCTCAATCGAACTGGTCCAGATCCCATAGCCCGCTTCCATCGTCGCCTGGAAGAACAACAGCTGCCCATCGCTCGACCAGTGCGACGCCATCGCATTGCTGGGGACGTGCGGTCCCGCATCCTCGAGACCGTAAATCCGCCGTGTCGTTCCCCCTGGACTGGAGCTCGTCACATACAACTCGACGCCAATCGTGGAAGAACGATTCGACCGGAACACGATCTGTTCTCCGTTCGGCGACCAGATCGGCCCGGCATCCACCAACCGCTCAGAGGTGATTCGCGTGGACGTACCTCGGGTCAGATCGAGAATCCAGACGTCTGGCGCTTGCATCTGTGGATCAACACGCGCATAGGCCACGCGAGACTGATCGGGTGAGAGCCTGAAATCAACATAATCACCTTCAGGCGAAACTAGCTCTCCCGTCCGTCCCGAGCGATCAACCCATCGCAGTTCGCTCTGAATCGAAAGACCTCCGGTATACGCCAGCACGCCCGTTGTGGACACCGAGAAAGATCCATAGGCCGTACTGGATCCGCCAACGCCGCGCACGACCGCCATGGGCGTTCCATGCAACCCGAGTTTGGCGACGTCAAAAAGCTGCGCCATCAGCGTGGAACCGTCGAGGAAAAGCAGATGCCCCGAGCCGAAGTGTGCAGCCCAATCGGACCCCAGCAGTCGTCGAAGGCGGGACCCGTTTCCGGCGACCGAGGCGACGTAAATTCCACGTCGATCGAGATCGGCATGGCGTACTTGAAACAACACGTGTTCGCCGTCTGGTAGAAACTCGGGCCATCGGGCCATGCCGACGGGTTCGCTGAAGGTCAATTCGGTCACCGGACCGCCCGTGGCCGCAACCCGGTGCAGCGCTCCGGGGCGCGCAGCGTAGAACAGAATCGTGCCGTCAGCGCTCCACGCGCCGCCTCGTGTGTCGACCGGTCCTCGACCGATCGTTCGAGGCGTTCCCTCGGCAGCGATCTCGGTCAACTTCACCGCGCCCTGAGACAGGAAACCTATGCTCCGACTGTCGGGCGACCAGAAAGGATCGACGGCGCCTTCGGTGCCCGCCAGCGGCCGCGATTCCTGAGTGTCGAGCGTTCGCAGCCACAGGCTCGACTGCCCCTGAGCGTTCGCTACCAGAAATGCCACGTGTCGCCCGTCCGGCGACACCGCCAGCTGCGGAACCGACATGGACGCAGCCGGTCCCGCCAGACTGAGTGCGGGAGGTGGCTCGATCGCAAAAACGACCGCAGCATCTGGAGGTCGGACGGGCTGCGTGGTCACCGATTGCACAAGCCACATGCCGGCGGCGCCAACAATGGCGGCCATTACGGCGGGCACGGCGACCGCCGCCACGCCTTGTCGAACTGGGACGTCCTGCGGCACCTTAGGCGCGCCCTTGACGAGCTCCTGAAGCTGCCGCCTGACGTCCGCGATCGATTGCCACCGGTATTCAGGATCTTTTGCGAGACAAATGCTGACCAATTGATCCAACGCACTCGGCGTCAACGGCTGACGCATCGACAACGGTTGAGGATCGTCCTTGAGAATCGCACCGATGACGCTGGCGGGCGTATCTCCCTGAAACGGTCGCGTCCCGCAGACCATCTCATACAGCACTGCACCAAACGCCCAGATGTCACTGCGCGCGTCGGCATCCTTGCCCTCGACCTGCTCTGGCGCCATGTACTGCGCAGTTCCGAGAATTGTCCCTCGCGCAGTTTCCAGTGCGCGAGTCGGGAGCTGCGTCATGCCTGACAGAGAGATCGGGCCAGTTGCGGTTCGCAGCTTCGCCAGCCCGAAGTCGAGCAGCTTCGCGCCCGTCTTGGTCAGCATGATGTTGGCCGGTTTGAGATCGCGATGGACGATGCCCTGACGATGAGCTTTGTCCAAGGCATCGGCGACTTCGGTGGCAATCCTCAGCGCAAGATCGAGTGGGAGTGGGCCACGTTCGAGACGCACGGCCAGTGTCTGGCCTTCCAGGTGCGGCATGACCAGGTAATGCGTCCCATCGACGCTACCGACGTCGTAGATGCCGCAGATGTGAGGATGATCCAATGCCGCTATTGCGCGAGCCTCACGCTCGAAGCGCAGCCTCGAGTCAGGATCATTGGCGACGTCGCTCGGCAAAACTTTGATGGCGACGGTACGGTCGAGGCGTGTATCTCGGGCTCTATAGACTTCGCCCATGCCGCCGGCGCCAAGCGCGCTGACAATCCGATACGGACCAAGACACGCGCCGGGGTCGAGGGCCACGCCTGCTCCTCCCTCCTCACTTGAATCGTTGAGCCATGATTATAGCCGCGCTCCGTGGGTCAGCGAGCAAACAGCTGCGGAATCGCACGCCTCGCTTCGTCTCCGCCGACAATCGCAAACAGCGCGAGGATCACGACCAGCAGCGCGTTGGTCGCGAGATTGTTGTGCGGCACCGCGCTCGTCCACTTCACGCGATTGTTGAGATGCAAGAGCGTCGCGGCGAGGAACGGCACGAAGAGGCTGCCGACGATGGTGTAGGTCACGATGACGGCGAGCGGGCGGCCTGTAAATGCGAACGGAAGCGGCACGAGCGAGACGAAGATCAGCGCAAGTCGGTACGGCGTGCTCGTGACCTTCGTAACTCGAATTCGCTCCTCAGGCGGCAGCTTCGTGATGATGCTGTAGAAATCCGCGTACAGGTACGGCACGCTCTGCCATACGCCGAGCAGCGACGCGAACACCGCAGCCCAGAAACCCACCGAGTATGCCCACAGGCCGAAGGGACCGATGATGGCCCCCAGCGTCTCCGCCATCTTGCTGACCGCCTGGGCGTCGGTGATGGTGACGCCGGCCGTGTAGAACGCCTGGTTGGCGGTCATCATGATCGCCATGCCGAAGATCGCCGTGAACAGATAGGCGATCGCGATGTCTCCGCGTACGTAGCCGAGGTGCTCTGCCCCTCTGATTTTCTCTTCGCGCATCCAGTAGTTGTACGAGAGCATCGTGATCGATCCGCCGATACCGCCGATGATCGACAGCACATAGAGCCCGGCGCCTCCAGGAATCGTCGGAATGAACGTTCCCCCCAGGACGGCTGCGGGATCCTGAAACGTCAGCGCGGAACAGACCAGAATGCTGAGTCCCATCACCCCGACAAGCGTCTTCATCAGCTTCTCGAACCCGCCATATCCGCCCAGCAGCACGAAGACGAATCCGAACATGCTATGAAATACGGCGCCCCATGGCTGCGAGATCCTGCCCCCGGTCAGGTTGGCAATGCCGAGCCCCGTGGCGTTGGTGAGTGCCGCTGTGACCGCGACCGTCCACAGCACCAGATACACGCCGAAATACCACTTCACCCAGGCGGGCAGATACTCCGCCCATCCTTCGAGCGCGGTCTTGCCCGTCGCGAGCTGCCACCGGGCGATGCCCTCGTTCAGGACGAATTTAAAAAATGCCCCGACGGCAATCGCCCACAGCAACATGACGCCGTAGCGGGCGCCGCCCACCGTCGCGGCGACGACGTCGCCGGAGCCGATGCCGGTGGCCGCAACCACGAGGCCGGGTCCCGCGAGCTTCAGGAAACTCAGCGAAGGTGGTCGTCGAGACTCCGCAGCATCGGGCCTGGCCGAAACAGACATCCACTCTCCTGTGTGCTTGGTAGGCCCGTGATTCTAGTTCATAATTCCGGCATGAAGACACTCGCCGCAGGCGCCCTGGTCCTCGCTCTGAGCGCGGCGGTTGCAGCGCAGAGCACGATCAACATTCCATTCGAGGCCTACACGCTGCCGAACGGACTGAACGTGGTGCTGTCGATCGACCGCACGACGCCGACAGTCGCCGTGAACATCTGGTACCACGTCGGATCGAAGAACGAGATGCCGGGGCGCACGGGATTCGCGCACCTGTTCGAGCACGTGATGTTCACCGGATCGGGTCACGTCGCGTACGGCCTGCACGATCGCCTCACCGAAGGCGCGGGCGGCATGAACAACGGATCGACGTCGAACGACATCACGAACTACTACGAGACCGTCCCCTCCAACTACCTCGAGACGATGCTGTGGATCGAGGCCGACCGAATGGGATTCCTGCTCGACTCGCTGGATCTCGCCAAGCTCGACGCGCAGCGCGACATCGTGAAAAACGAACGGCGGCAGAGCGTCGACAATCAGCCGTACGGGCGCGTGTTCGAAATTTTCTCCAAGGCGATGTATCCGCCGGCGCACCCCTACTCTTGGCCAGTCATCGGCAGCATGGAAGATTTGACGGCGGCGTCGGAAGAAGACGTCAAGAATTTTTTCCGGCTGTACTACGCCCCGAACAACGCGTTCCTGACCATCGTCGGGGATTTCGATCCCGCGCAGGCGAAGGCGTGGGTCACCAGGTACTTCGGCGACATCCCGCGAGGCAAGCCCGTGACTCGCCCGACGGACGGACCGGTCACGCTGACCTCGCCGCAGCGTCTCGTGTTCGAGGATCGAGTGCAGGTGCCCCGCCTGTATGTCCAGTGGCCGACGGTCGGCGAGAAGAACGACGACCGATTTGCGTTGTCGGTGCTCGGCGCCATCCTGTCTGGTCCGCGTACGGCGCGACTCACCAAAGCCCTCGTGTTCGACGAGCAGGCCGCGGCGTCCGTCAACGCGGGACAGAACACCTCGGAGGACGTGGGCGAGTTCATCATGTCGATCACACCGCGCCCGGGGCATTTGCTGACCGATCTCGAGATAGCCGCCGATGCGGTCATCGAACGGCTCAAACGCGAGGGACCGACCGCAGAAGAAGTGCAGAAGGCGACTGCCGGCGAGGAGCTTTCGTTCGTCCGCGGGCTCGAGTCGAATCTCGGCAAGGCATTCCAGCTCGCGAACGGCGCCGCCATCCACGGCAACCCCGGTCATTTCCGGACCGAATACCAGAAGACGCTCGCGGTGACCGCGGCCGACGTACAGCGCGTCGCCAACAAATACCTGACGCCCGGCCGCATCGTCCTGAGCGTCGTGCCGATGGGCCAGACCGACCAGGCATCGAAGCCGGCAGAAAGCACAAAAGTCCAATGACCCGCCGCATCTTCCTTGCACTCGTTCTCATTGCCTCGATGGCTCCCATCGCATCGGTAGCTGTCATTCCATCGGTAGCGCAGGACTTCGGCTCTATTGCATCGGTCGGCTCTATTGCATCGGTAGCGCAGGACTTCGGCTCTAGTGCATCGGCCGGCTTTATTGCATCGGTAGCGCAGGACTTTAGTCCTGCCACGGCGTACGCACAGACACTCGATCGCGCCAAACAACCGCCGATCGGCAAGATCCCCGAGCTGCGGGTGCCCACATGGACGAAAGCGAAGCTGTCGAACGGCTCGGAGTTGATCGTGTCGGAAAAGCACGATCTGCCGCTCGTCTCGTTCTCAATGACCTTCCTCGGCGGCGCCGACCAGTTTGAAACCGCTGACCGGCGCGGCGCAGGCAGCCTTGCCGCTGCGATGATGAGCGAGGGTACGAAGACGCGAAACGGTGATGACCTGTCGAACGCGCTTCAACTGCTCGGCACGAATGTCTCCGTCAGCGTCGGGGGCGAGAGTGGATCGATCAGCTTCGTGAGCACGACCGCCCGGTTTGCGGCAACGCTCGACATTCTTGCGGACATGCTGGTGAGCTCCACGTTTCCGCCGGAGGCCCTCGAACGGCTGCGGGCGCAGCGTCTGGTCGCGCTGAACCAGGCGAAGGCGCAGCCCGGCTCGATCGCAGCGCGCGTGTTTCCACGGGTCCTCTACGGTGACACGCACCCGCTTGGTCAGTCGCCGACCGAACAGACCGTCAAAACCATTACACGCGCGGATGTGGTTGACTTTCATCAGCGGTATTTCAAGCCGGGGCGCGCGCTCATCACCGTTGTCGGCGATGTCAGCCCTTCCGCTGTTCGCCCCATCATCGAAAAGGGGCTGGCGAACTGGGCTGCGGGCGGCGAGCGACCGGCATTCGCATTTCCGCCGCTGCAGGCGCCAAAGACCACGACGATCTATCTGGTCGACAAGCCGGGCTCGGCGCAGTCGACGTTTGCGCTCGGCCTGCCTGGCCCTCCCCGGACGACTCCCGACTATTACGCGCTGCAGGTGATGAACACGATTCTCGGCGGGATGTTCCAGGCGCGGCTCAATGCCAACATTCGCGAGGAGAAGGGGTACAGCTACGGGGTCAGCTCGAACTTCGGCTTCGGCAAGGGACCGAACCCGTTCCGCACCGGAGGCGATATCGTCGGCGACAAGTCCGACGCCGCGCTCGTGGAGTTCATGAAAGAGCTGCGCGGCATCCTCGGCGCGAGGCCCGTGACAGAGGAAGAGCTGAGAACCGCCAAGGAATCACTGGTGCAGCGTCTGCCGGGGACCTTCGCCTCGGTCGGCGCGATCAACAGCGCGCTGACCGGATTGTGGGTGCAATCCCTTCCCGACAACTACTATCAGCAGTACGCGAAATCGGTCATGGCGATTACCGCAGACGACGTGGTGCGCGTCGCGAAGAAATATCTCGACCTCGATCATCTCGCGATTGTCATCGTCGGCGATAGAAAAGCGATCGAGGAGCCGCTCCGCGCAACGAAGATCGCACCGATTACCTACTTGGACATCGACGGCAACCCTGCGGGGAGTCCATAGCCCAAAGGCTAGACGCTAAAGGCCGAGAGGATGGTGGTCGCAGGTCGTAACAACCGTCCGTAGTGTCCGGCTTCAGCCGGACCGTGAAGTCGCGCAATACGGTAGTGTCCGGCTTCAGCCAGACCGTGAAGTGTCGCTATGAGCCCGGAGGCGCCGACGTTCTGCTTGCGGCTCACGTGTTTCTGAGTATCCATTCGCCGCGCCGCAGAACATCGACGCCTCCGGCCTGCAGACCAGTACGTGGAGTCCGGCTCTAGCCGAACTAGGAGATGCGCATGACATATGTCCTCGGCGTGGTCGTATCGATGCTTCTCTCTCTTGTTGTATCCACGCAATCTTCCGGACTTGCCGAAGCCCGCAATGAAATGAGCGCCGCGACCCTGCGGGGAGACCGACCCGCATTTGCGCGCTTCCTCAGCGACGACATTGCCTCAATCGACAGCGCCGGAAAATTGCGTGACAAGGCCGCGGCGGTAGATGAGATGCCGCGCGGCAGCTCGCAGGTAGCTGCGGACATCAGAGAACACGGAGATGGCGCGGTGGTCGCCATCGGGCTACCTGGGGAATCACCCGCTCGAATCATCCAGGCGTGGGCCAGGAAAGGGAGCCAATGGCAGATGGTGGCGTTTCAGGGCGTACGGGCAGGAAGGGATGTGACGCCGGCTACGCAGCCTTCATCGGCGTTGCCTGTCAGTTCCGGTCCGGAACCAGAACGTCGCGCAATCCAGAAGACCCTTGATGCTCTTGAACAAGCCGCTCGCGTTGGTGATGCGCAAATGTGGGGTGTTCACGTGACTGATACTTTTGTCGCAGCATCACCAATCGGAGAGTTTCAACGGAAGGACGATGTGATGCGGGACATCGCGGGTCGCGCAAACGCCGTTCTCAGCATCCGCGACATTTCACTTCGGATACATGGCACGCTCGCGGCAGCAACGATGCACCTTCGCGCGCAAGACCTTGAATTCTGGCGCACTGCGATCTTGGTGAGTGAAGCTGGGAAATGGCGCATAGCAGCCGAAATCACAACGCCGATCACCGGTGCCGCGCGGTCGGCGCCGCAATGAGCATGGAACCGTAGCCGAGCTGATACGATAAGAAGCCGTCTCGGACCGTATGAAATCCTCGCGCCGCTCGGCTCCGGCGCCGGCCGCGTCGGTTGTTCGACGACCGTAGACCTCCGACCTCGACAAACAAGGTGCGCAATGAAAACCCCGAGTGAGCTCGTCCTGTCGGGGTTAGCCGGACCTTCGGTTGACCGTGAACATCGCTGACGCTATTCTGCCCATGTTCCTAGCGGGGCCTGCCTGCTTCAATCAGGGCCCCTACCCGCGCGACTCGACCTCGCCGAGCTCGTGGATGTAGGCATCAGCGAGCACACGAGAGAGGTGTGCGATGCCTTATGAGATCAAGACACTCACTCCGAACCTGATCGTTTCCAGCGTCGAACAGAGCCTGGCCTTCTATTGCGATATTCTCGTTTTACGAAGACGGACAGCGTCCCCGAGGAATCCCCGTTCGTGTTTGCCATGGTGCAGTCGGGACCGGTCAGGATTTTCTTCAACGCGCGGGGTCCTGCGATCGAGGAATATCCGGCGTTGGCGAACCTGCCGATCGGCGGCACCCTGACGCTCTTCATGGAAGTATCAGGCGTCGAAAAGATTTACGAGGATCTGAAAGCGCGCGTGAAAGTGACGATGCCGCTCGAGAGGAAATTCTACGGCGTCACGGAGTTCGCTTTCGAGGATCCGGATGGGTATGTAGTTACGTTCGCCGAACGCACGCCGTAAAGAGACAACGGGAGGCTCCCGCGGACTGCGCGGGTCGAACCACTTGTCACAGTCTTTTCACCATAGCGCCCTCGATCCGCCACGGGTGAATGCGTCTAATCACGCAGGAGGACGGAGCCGCCATGCGTGTTCACCATATTCGCCTGCCCGCCATCGTGCTTTGCATCGTTGCGTTTGCCTCGCCTGCGTCTGCCAAGGTAGCGCAGGACTTCAGTCCTGCCGGGCACCCAGCGGCGCGACGATGAGATGCTCGATAATCTCGTCGACCGTGCGCCGATGGTCCCGTCGATCTTCGCTTACCGTCGCGGCGGACGTCGACACCACCGTCAGCTCGAGGCTCGGGACAATCACGATGTACTGGCCGCCGAACCCCCACGCGTAACAGGCTTTAAGTCCGGCCATCTCGCGCATCCACCAGCCGTAGCCGTACTCGCGTCCGCTGATCCGCGACCGGCCTCGAGGCTCGAATGTGTCGTCGATGAATTTTTTCGACACAATCTGCCGGCCGTCCACCTGTCCGCTATTGCGGTACATCTCGCCGAACGCCAGCATTTGCCGCGGGGTCATCACCATCTCGTTGCCGCCGAAGTAAACGCCTTGTGGGTCGCGTGGCCATGGTGACAAGGAGAAGCCCAGCGGCTTTGCGACCGCCTCCTGCGCAAACTGCCACGTGTTCTTGCCGACCGCCCTGGTGAGAATCGCCGACAGAAGGTGGCTGTTCCCGGTGCTGTAGATCATCTGCGTACCCGGAGCCGCCAGCAGCGGCTTCGCCAGCGCGTGACGAACCCAATTCGAGCTCTGCACCCAGGCGCCGTAGTTGCGGCTGCTCGTCGATTCGAGCCCGGACCTCATCGTCAGAAGATCCTCAACGGTGATGGCGCGCTTGGCCGGATCCGTCAGGTCGGGAAAGTACTTCCCGATCGGATCACCCAGCGACAGCAGCTTACGATCCGCCGCAATGCCGACGAGCGCGGCGATGACACTCTTGGAAACCGATTTGACGTTCGCGGGCGTGGTCGCGCGCCGGCCGTTGAAGTACTGCTCGAGCAGAAGGGTGCCTCGATGCGAAACCAGGAGACTGTGGAGTCGAGGTAGCTGGCGCGCCGCCTCGACAGCGGGGTCGAGAACGGTCGAGGCTGCGGCGATCGTCAGCGGTAGCCCGGAGCCGACAGCAAAGCACACGCAGGCGAGGATTATGGCGAGCCGCGCGCGACGCATCATTAGAAGTATAAAGGGGGCCCGATGAGTCCGCTTATCGTTCGGATAGTTCGCGTCAGTCTGGCGGCGATGTTCATGTTCACAGGGGCGAGCCACTTCTCCAGCCTGAAGCACGACATGGCCGCAATGATCCCGCCGCCCTTCACGGGCGCATTGTGGGTGATCTACGCAACAGGCATTCTCGAGATCGCCGGCGGGCTGGGCTTGTTGTTGACGCGATGGCGAAAACGGGCCGCCTGGGGTCTTGTCGCACTGCTTGTGGCGGTGCTTCCCGCGAACATCTATGCCGCGCTCAGCGGAGTCGCGATCGGCGGCCACCCGCCCTTCGCCCTCTGGTGGCGCGTGCCTCTTCAGCTGCTCTGGATAGGGCTGCTGTGGTGGTCGTCGATCCGCGCCAGCAATGCGCGCAGGTCGCGCCAGCCGTAGTTGCCCGTGCCCGGATCGTCGTCCGTCTTGACGGCGCCGAGCGCGGTCCACACCTTGCTCGAAGGGTTGCGCGCATCTCCGAACAGCCACATCGAGTCGATGCCTCGGTTCAAAAACTGTCGCGCAACCGCCGCGATGAGACGGCTTCCAAGACCCACACCTTGATACTCGCGAAGCAGATAAATCTTGCCTAGCTCTCCGGCGTACTCGGGATGGCTGCTGCGGCCGCCTTGCGCAAACCCAATGAGACCGCCGCGGCAATCTTCGACCACGAAGCAGAACCAGTCAGGATCATTCTTCGCAAATGCCTGCCGCCATTGAGCGTCGCGAATGTTCTCGGTCGGTCCTTTGACCAGCAGCGGCGCATACGTCGCGTTCCACGTCTTGACGTGCAATCGCGCGAGCCCTGGCAGGTCCGCAACGGTCGCCTGACGGATCACGAGCGAATCCACGGCTTCGCCTCGCGCTCGAAGGCGCCGAACATTCGCACTCCTCGACGGCCGCCCAAGGCCTGCCATGAACCGCCACGCCGCGAAAACCACCCTCTTCATCTTCTTGCCGCAGAAAGACGAAGGGCGGGTCCAGAGTTCCAGACCCGCCCTACTTTCTACTTTCTACTTTCTACTTTCTTTACAGCTTTCCCAACAGCCCCTTCGTCGCATCCAGCCGCTTCGATCGCTCCTTCGCGAACCGCGTCACCCCTTCGAGGATCGATTTCTGATCGAGGTGCGCTTCGGCGATGACGTCGGGCTCGAGGCCGCCGGTCAGCCACTCGATCGTGGAAGTCCGAGGTCATCGAGTACTCGTCGGTGAGCGGCCCGACGTTGCGGAGCGGCCACATGCGCCGGGTGCCGCTGCTGATGAACATCAAGTCGTACACCGCCTCGGGCGGCAGCACGGCGTTGCGGTACGACTCGGGCTGATGGTCGAACAGCTCTTCGCTGATCGCGGAGATCACCTTCACGTTGAGGCCCGCCTCCTCGAGTTTCGGCAGCATCTGCACCAGGTTGAAGGTCGCGCTCGACCCCTGGGCGACGACGTAGCCGTGCCTCGGCTTGCCAGGAGCGAAGTCGCGAATGACGTACAGCCCCTTCGCCGCGGCGCGCACATCGGTGTCGGCAAACGTGCTGCGATCGGCGACCGGAAAATCGGGCCGCGCCACTTCGATGGCGATGATGCCCACCTTCTTCTCGCGCGCCGCGATCTCGGCGGCCGCAAAGTAACCGGCGGCCACGTCGTTGTAGTCCCAGAAGCTGACGTTAATCACCTGTCCGCGGGGGAAAAGCTTCCAGACCTGCGGCGCGAAGATGCCGAAGTGCGTGCGCGCGTCGGCTGCCGTCTCAGGGCCCGAGTGTCCCGCGAGAATGTGCAGCACGCCCGTGCGGAACTTGCTGTCCTGGTTCTGCTGGCTCCAGACGCGCGCCGGCAGGTACATCAGCGGAGTGAACGCACCGTATGTGCCGCTCCACGCCCACATGCCGGCGAACTTTTCGGGATCGAGCGAGGCATTCTGCCCAACGATGCCGATGGCCGTTGAGGAGTTGCCGGCCTCCTGAATGGCAGCCTTCAGCCGCGTACCGGCAGGGTTCTTCTCGGGATCGTAGTGGCCGAACAGGCTCCCGTGCTCCATGTTCACCGACTCGGACAGGTCGGCGGCGATGGTGGCGACACGGATTCCCGGTGACGTAATTGCACCACTTGATGACTTCGGAAATCGCCGCGGCGCGCGCCGGCCACTTCGCCGGCTTTGCGGAAGAGGGCGATCTTGACTTCCTTTTCCGCGCCCGACGACGGGTTCTTCACCTTGACGGTCTGCGTGTCGCATCGGCAGGTTCGCGACGCGAAGGCGCTCGTCGAGGAACGGGTCCTGCTTCACGTCGATGCTGCAGCTTGAAGTCGTCCTTCACCTGATCGCCGATCTCGACGATGCGATCCGCGAGCCAGTCGCCGAGGCCGTTCTTCTCGAGCACCGACATCGCGACGTCCATGTTCGTCTTGAACTGGACGAGCCGATCTTTCGTATCGGTCACGGCGCCGTTGCGGATGCCCTGGAACTCGACGCCGTACTTGTCCTCGAACGTCTTCGCGAGCGCCACGAAGTAGTCCGAGTTCATCTTCATCGCGTAGGGATGGCTCGGATAGCCGACCACCTGATCGGTCGAGCCTGCAATCTTGCCGTTCGACGCGGTGGGCCAGTAGCCCTTGACGGTCTTGCCGACGACGATGATCGGCCGGCGGTCGGCCGGATCGACGTCGTCCATCGCCTTGAGCGCGCCGACGATCTGATCGTAGTCGTGACCGTTCGCCATCGTCATCACGTTCCAGCCGTACGACCTCCATTGCTCGACCAGATCGTAGCCGGTGAACTTGCTGTCGATGACGCCGCCGATGAGCGAGTCGTCGATGCCGGCGTTGTTCTCCGAGAACATGATGCGGAGACGCTTGCCGACTTTGAGTGCGAGCGCCTGCGTCTTCAGCTCCTGCGCGTGGCCGGCGCAGAGCGCGAACTCACCTTCGAACGCGATCACCTTCGGCTGATCGACGGCGCGCCGACCATGTCCCAGAACGCCGCTTTGCCTGCGGCGAGCGCGAGACCGACACCCGACGGCCCGCCGTTGACGTCGTTGCTCTGATCGATCGACTCGATGTGGCCGGACAGCGCGTGGATGCCGCGTCCGCCTTCCTTCGCCTGCGCGAACAGCGGCTCGTCCGCGAGACCTTGATCCTGGAGCAGCGTCTTCAGCGCGCCGGCGCCACGGCGGAAGCCGAGCGCGTCAATCGCCAGAAAGCCGTCCTTCGGCGCGACGTAGTACTTCTTGTCGCCCGTCGCCTTGAACTTGCGGTAGAGCGCCTCGCCCATGATCATCCAGAGCGCGTAGCAGGTCGGCGCGCAGTGGCCGGCGGCGAGCATGAACTTGTCGCCGTAGGGATGCTTGGGCCGGCGGTAGTCGTGGCGCAGGCCGCCGAGTTCCGGCCCGGCGAGGTGCACCGCGACGTTGTAGGGCGTGTAGGCGAGCGGCCCGCCGAAGTGGCCGGTCTGCGCGTAATTGCCGAGCAGCGTCAGGGTCATGCACGTCATGAACCCGACGTCTTCGAGCCGCGCTTTGTCTCGGGAATCCAACACAGTGGTTCGGGGACGGTGCCGTTTGTACGCTCATCTTGAAAACCCTCTAGCGTTGATGGTGGATGTGAACACGTAATCCTATCCAAGAAAGTAAAAAGTAAGAAGGGGAAAGTAAAAGTGGAGTAACACTTCCAACGCTCCGGCTTTTCTCCAATTTTCCGGCGTCACTTGACTCCATTTCTTGTTGGATCCTGCTGATTTCGGTAGACACTCCTAGGTGTTTCCCTCACAATTCAGCTTCACCATCCTTGAGCCGAGCAGACGCCACATTCGCGTCGGGCTCGCAGAGTGCACGTAGTTCGTCAACAGGAAAGGGTGTCACATGCGACGAATACTATTTAGGGATTTTCATCCTCGGACTGTTCGTCAGCAGCGGCCTTCGCGCAAGGCGCAGGTCAGATCAACGGAGCGCTGACCGACAGCAGCGGCGGCGTGATTCCGGGCGCCACGGTGTGCGGCGATCGAAAGCGCAACCGGCATCAGACAGGACACGGTCACGGGCGCGAACGGACGCTACTCGTTCCCATCCATTCGTCCGACCACCTATGAGATTCGCGCCGAGCTGACCGGCTTCAAGTCGGTACGCCGCACGGGCATCATCCTGCAGGCGAACCAGAACCTCACCGTGAACATCACGCTCGAGCTGGGCGAGTTGTCGGAAACGATCACGGTCGCGGGCGACACGGCGACGGTCGACATCTCCTCCGCGACCATCAGCGAGGTCGTCGATCACGCGCGCATCGTCGAGCTGCCGATTCCCGGCCGCGAAGTCGCGCAGGCTGCAGACGCTGGTCGCAGGCACCGTCGTGGCCGCCATCAGCGAGGAAACCGGCGAAGTCGCTCCCGGGCGCGGTCCGCATGTCGGCCAACGGCGCCGGCGAGCGCCAGAACGCGTACCGCCTCGACGGCGCGAGCAACACCGACCCGTATTACCAGGAGAACCAGAGCTTCCCGTTCCCCGACGCACTCCAGGAATTCAGCATCCAGACGAGCAACTACAGCGCGCAGCATGGCAACAACGCCGGCGCGGTCGTGAACGTCGTCACGCGTTCCGGAACGAACAGCTTCCACGGCGGCGCCTTCGAGTACATCCGCGATCGCAAGTTCAACTCGAAGGACTACTTTGCCGCCGAGAAGGACTTCCTCAAGCGCAATCAGTACGGCGGGTTTGTCGGCGGTCCGATTCGCACGAAACAGCACGTTCTTCTTCGCCGGCTGGCAGCGCACGCGCATCACGAACAAGGCTTCGGAGCTCATCCGGTTCGTGCCGACGGCGGCGCAGCGCGCGCGGCGATTTCTCGAACTGCTCGCCGGCGTGTCCGCAGCTCTATCAGTCCGACGACCGGGTCTCGCGTTACGCGAACAACCAGATTCCTGCCGAGCGAGTGGGATCCGGCGGCGGTGAAGGTGTTTGCCGCGCTGCCGACGTCGACCGCCCGAACGGTCGCGTCAACGTTCCGCGGGGCACCGACCAGGACTCCAACCAGTTCGTGATGAAGGTCGATCAGCAGCTGGGCGCAACAACCAGTTCATCGTTCCGTTACTTCCTCGACGACTTCAACAACGCATCGCAGTTCATTCCCGGAAACATTCTCAGCTACACCGGGCCCAGCCTCGAGTCGAATCCGCGCAGCCAGAACATCGTGACGGGATGGAAGCGGACGCTCAGCTCGACGCTGCTGAACGAAGCGACGTTCGGCTACAACCGGCTCAACACGGCGCGCTCGCCGCATGCCGGACGTGCCCGACTACCCAGGATTTCGGCATCCGGCTGCCGTACTTCGCACGGCTCGCGTCGGTCTCCGAGATCAGGGCCCAGGACTACTTCAACTTCGGCGACAACCTCGAAGGCCGATTCCCGCGCGACGGGTTCCAGTTCAACAACAAGACGAACTGGATCAAGGGACGCCACGGCATGCAGTTCGGCGCCGAGTTCGAGTACCTGCGGCCGGAAATCTACAACGACTTCCGCCGTCAGGGCACTTCATCTCGAACGGCCAGTACACGCGCGCACCTGGCGCCGCGAGCGGCGGACATGCGCTCGCAGATTTCCTGCTCGGCCGGCTCTCGACGTTCGACCACGGCACGGGCGAATACAAGAACTATCGCGGCTTCTATCAGTCGTACTTCTTCCAGGACGACTTCAAAGTCGAGCGATCGCATCACGTTGAACTTCGGCGCCCGCTACGAGCCGACCGCACCGTGGCACGACCTCGTCGGCCGCTTCCAGTACTTCGACGAGGCGGCGTATCGCGAGGGCACTCGTTCGACGCAGTTTCCGACCGCGCCTCCCGGATTGTTCTATCGCGGCGACCCAGGCGTGCCCGAGGACGGCACGCAAGCCAGATCCGAACAACGTCTCAGGACGGTTCGGATTTGCATGGGACGTGACCGGCGACGGCCGCACCAGCATCCGCGGCGGCGGCGGCATGTTCTACGACACGCACCTGCTCGGCGAGTTCAACAACGGCGGCGTCAATGCTCCGCCATGGAGCATCCGGGTCAACGTCGTCGATTCGACCACGCTGGTCGGACCGCTGTCAGATCCGTATCGCCCGCGCACCGACTTCAACGCTCTGCGTGCACGACTACGAGGACAAGGACACCATCATCGGCGCCCGATCGCGACGTTCCCGGGACCGGTGCTCGTCGAGTCGTTCGACGAGGTGTTCAACACGCCGTTGACCTACAACTACAACCTCTCGTTCGAGCGCGAAGTCGTGACAGGATGGATGGCACGGGCCGCGTACGTCGGCTCGACTGCCACACACGGGGCGGGCCAGCATCACGCTGAATCCTGCCATCTATACACCCGGCGGACCCGCCGGAAACGCACAGGCACGCCGCCGGTTCCCGGAGTACGGCGGGATCAACCACTTCGTGCAGGATCGGGACAGCCAGTACCACGCGCTGCAGCTCACGTTGAACCGCCGCTACGCGAACGGGTTCACAGTCAACTCGAACTACACGTTGTCGGATCTGCAGGGCACGATCGGCGGACCGGAAATGGCGCCGTACTTCCACCCCGACCTCGAAAACATCGTCGACACGCTGCGGCACGGGCGGCTTGCCTGATATGCGCCGGCACCGGTTCGTCACGTCGTGGGTATACGACATTCCAGGTCCCACCGCGGGCGCGCTCAGCCACGTCGTCGGCGGCTGGCAGGTCACGGGCATCTACCAGTGGCAGAGTGGCAAGCCATACACGATCGTCAGCGGAGTCGATAACGCCGGCTGGGGATTGGGAGTCGAGAGCAACCGCGCGATTCAGAACAGGTCAGCCTCTAGAGCCGCCGGACGGCTCCGACCGGACCGTGTGGTTCAACGCGGCGGCGTTCGCGGTCAATCCGATCGGTTCGTTCGGCGAGACATTGCGGGGCGAGTTTTTTGGTCCGAACTTCTCGACCGTTGATATGGGTTTGTTCAAGCGGTTCCGCATTCTCGGACGATATGAATCTGCAGTTCCGTGCAGAGTTCTTCAACCTGTTCAACCGGGTGAACTTCGATATCCCAGGGACCACGCCGGGTGACAACCGGACGACCGCGAACACCGCGAACTACAATCGAATCACCCGCACAGTGCCGGGAAGTGGCGATCCGCGCATCATGCAGTTCGGTCTGAAGTTCCTGTTCTAGAGCGAACAACGAACAGAGTCACGACACAAGGGGTGAGGGGCCACGGCTCCTCACCCCTTTTCCTTTTTCGAGCCATTTGTATTTAAATGAGTAGTAAAGGAGCGGACCATGACCGCTAACACTTTCCTGGCAAGCGTCGGATTCAGTCTCCTGAGCGTTGCAGCCGCCTCGGCTCAGAGCACAACCGGCACCATCTCGGGCCGTGTCACCGATTCTCAGAACCTCCCTCTGCCTGGAGTCACGGTTTCCGCGACGTCGCCGAATCTGCAGGGGCCGCAGGCCACGGTGTCCTCAGGCAACGGCGATTTCATTCTGGCGCTCTTACCCTCCGGCACCTACACTGTGAGATTCGAGCTCACCGGTTTCCAGCGCCAGGAACGCACCGTGGCGGTTGCCCCTACACAAACGGTTCCCCTCGAGGTCCTCATGGGCCCGGCGGCGGTCTCCGAAACGGTCAACGTCGTAGGCGGCGCGACTGCCGATGTGCTGACGCAGACCGCGCAGGTGGCGACAAATTTCGACCAGGAGTTGATGGCGACTCTGCCGACCTCCAGGGACATCAGGGCGGTCATGCTGATGGCGCCGGGCGTGCATCCGACAGGACCGAGCGGCAGTTTTTCCGTCGCGGGGTCGATGACATTCGAAAACCTGTTCATGGTGAACGGCGTCAGCGTGAACGAAAATCTGCGCGGCCAGCCGAACGACCTCATTATCGAGGACGCCGTGCAGGAGACCGTTGTCGCGACCGCCGGGGTTTCTGCCGAATACGGCCGGTTTGGCGGCGGCGTGGTCAACGTCATCACCAAGTCGGGCGGCAATCAGTTTTCGGGATCGTTCCGCGACACGCTCAGCAACGACGATTGGCGGTCGCTCGTTCCGAAGCGTGAAGGCGATCCATTCGCCAACGACACCAAGTCCGACAAGGTCGTGCCGATTTACGAATACACCGCCGGCGGCCCCGTGGCGATAGATCGGTTGTGGTTCTTCACGGCCGGTCGGATGCAGACGCAGTCGCTCAACCGCCAGCTGGTGATTACGAACATCCCTTATGTGTTCGAGGACAAGTCGGCGCGGTTCGAATTCAAGGGCACCTATTCGCTCGACGCGAATCACCGGTTCCAGGGGGCGTACACGAAAGTCAACCGTGATGTGACCAACAACACGTTCAACCCGACGCTCTCGATGGACGAGGCCAGCCTCGAGGATCGCAGCCAGCCCGAAGATCTCTTCACGGTGAATTACACCGGTGTGCTGGCGCCGAACTTCTTCCTCGAGGCGCGGTACTCCCAGCGGAACTTCACGTTCGTGGGCAGCGGCTCGAAGTTCACGGATCCGATCAAAGGGACGCTTCTCGTCGATCCCTCGGGCCGCCGCTACAACTCCCCCACCTTCTGCGGCGTGTGCACGGATGAGGAGCGCGACAACCAGAACCTCTTCGTCAAGGGCTCGTATTTCTCTCGTCCGGCGGCGCCGGCGCACACAACATGACGTTCGGGTACGACCTGTTCAACGACGTCCGGCTCGCCAACAACCACCAGTCCGGCAGCAACTACCGCTTCCTCAATGCCACGGCGATCGTTGAAGGGACCAACGTGATCGCATCGTTCGTCAACGGCACGACCCAAATTCAGTGGAATCCCATCTTCGTCCAGAGCCAAGGCACCGATTTTCGGACGCACTCGCTGTTTTTCAACGACAGCTGGCGGGTGAATGGCCGGCTGACGGCGAATCTCGGCCTGCGCCTGGACAGGAACGACGGCACGAACGGCGCCGGCGAGCTCGTCGCCAAGCAGACCGCGTTCAGTCCGCGGCTTGGGGTCGTCTGGGATCCGGTCGGCACCGCGCAATGGTCGGTGACGGGCAGCGTCGCGAGGTACGTGGCGGGGATTCTGAACAGCATTGCGGACCAGAGCTCTCCAGCCGGCAACGCCGACGAATATCGCTATCATCTATCGTGGCCCCGATATCAACACGGGGGCCGTTCGCGTATCGAATGAAGCGGCGATCCAGCAGGTGTTCGACTGGTTCGATGCCAATGGCGGCGCGAATCTCGCGGTGACGGGCACGCCCACCGTGCGCGGTGTGTCTCCGCAAGTGGGCGACTCGCTCGATTCGCCCAGCGTGTGGGAGTACGCCACGGGAGTGAACCGTACGTTCGGCGGCCGCGCGGCGGTGCGTGCCGACTTCGTGTACCGCGACTACAAGGGCTTCTACATTCACAGAACGGACGTGACCACGGGCAGAGTGGTCGATAATCGTTCGTTCGCGCCCGCTGCGGTTCTCGGAAGGCCATACGATCTCACGCTCATCGAGAATGATGACGACGGAGTCTTCAAGCGCCGGTATTCCGGAATGACGGTCCAGGGGCAATATCGGTTCGGGGCTCGCGCGGACGTGGGCGCCAACTACACCGTGTCACGCGCGTGGGGCAATCTCGAAGGAGAGACCGTGCCCAACGGGCCGATCACCGCCGGCGACAGCGGTCGAGAAGCGGCGTATAAATATCCGGAATACCGGCAGGCGGAATGGAATTATCCGGAAGGGGATCTCTCGATCGACCAGCGCCACCGCGCGAGGCTGTGGCTGAGCTTCACACCATGGGTCCCCGGGCTGACGTTCAGCCTTCTTCAGGCGCTCGAGAGCGGCGTGCCGTACAGCGCATCGAACCAGAACTCCGCGACCGTGAACGGCGTCGACCCACGCCCATCGGTTGCCAACCCAGGCTATGTGACGCCGCCCGACGGGGCCGGAACCCAATACTTCTACACGGCTCGCGATGCGTTCCGCCTGGAAGGGCAGAAACGAACAGATTTCGCTGCGATGTACAGCCGCGACCTGGGCGTATCCGGGGGCCGCTCGCTCAATCTGTTCATTCAGACGCAGGTCATCAACATCTTCAACCAGTTCCAGATGTGCGGGTGCGGTGGCAGCGCGGCGTTCGCGCTGGGGGGCAACGTGCAGAACCAAACGGTCGACTCGGCAATTCGCACGAACGTGAGCAATCCGACGCTGTATCAAGCGTTCAATCCGTTCACGACGACCCCGATCGAGGGCACACATTGGGCGAAGAGCCCGACATTCGGCAAGGCGTTGACCCGCTTTGCGTATACGACGCCTCGGACGGTCCGCGTAACCTTCGGGCTCAGGTTTTAATGGAAGCCCGAACCGTCGCACTGTGGGCGGTGGCGCTCATCCTTCTTCTTGTACCGGCTCCGGTCCGCGCACAGCGTCCGAACTGCACGACGGTCGGCCAAAACCTGTTCGTGCGCGACGTGTTCAACGATCTCTATTACTGGTACGAGCATATCCCCGACCTTGATGCCGCGCAGTTCGATTCGCCGCAGGAATACCTCGAAGCTATTCGATATCGACCGCTCGATCGCGGCTTCAGCCGAATCTCCTCGCGAGCGGAAACCGAGGCCTTCTATTCCGAGAGCCAGTTCATCGGATTTGGGTTTTCAACGCGCTCGGAGCTGATGGACGACGGCGCCGTCCAGATGCGGGTCTCGCAGGTGTTCGAGGCGAGCCCGGCAGCCGCTGCCGGTCTGCAGAGAGGCGACGTGATCGCCGGCGCCGGTGGCCGTGCTATCACGGACTGGTGGCGCGCCGGCGAGCTTGGCAACGCATTCGGTCCCGCAGAGATCGGCGTTCAAACGACGATCGTCTATCTACGCGGTGGGGCCGACCCGGTCGAGGTTGCCCTGACGAAACAGCTCGTGACGATTCCCACTGTCTCCACGACCCGTCTCTATGACGTCGGGGGCGTGAAGGTCGGGTACATCTTCTTCCGCAACTTCGTGCAACCATCCGTTGGGGCGCTGGACGCCGCCTTCGCTCAACTCGAGGAAGCCGGGGCGCGCGAGCTGATTCTCGATCTGCGGTACAACGGCGGCGGTCTCGTGAGCGTGGCCCAGCATCTCGCGTCGCTCGTCGGCGGCGCGCGAACCGAAGGCCTTGTGCTCGGCGAGTATGCCTACAACGACAAGAACGCGTTCCGCAATCACACGCTGCGCTTCGAGCGGCCGCGGCATGCGCTCAACCTCGACCGCCTATTCGTCATCACATCCAGGTCAACGGCGTCAGCGAGCGAACTCGTCATCAACGGACTGCGACCTTTTCTTCCGGTCATTGCGATCGGCGACCGAACGCTCGGGAAACCCGTCGGCCAGAATCGGATCGACTTTTGTGACAAGTCGCTGTTTCCCGTCGCATTCGCGATCAGGAACGCCAACGGCGAAGCCGACTACTTCGACGGAATTTCCGCGACCTGTTCTGCCGTCGACGATTTGGCGTATCAGATTGGCGATCCTGTGGAGCCCTCGCTGGCCGAGGCGCTGCAGTTCATCGACAGCGGCGCCTGCGGTGGGCTTCCGACAGTCGCGCCCGGCCAGTCCCTTCACCCGTCACCGTCGATCCAGGAAACGGGCTTCAGGCAGCTGATCGGAGCGTGGTGAGCATGAGAACTGGCATCATCGTCGTTGCAGCTGCCCTTATCAGTGCCGCGCCAGCGTTATTGGCCCAGCGTGGCGCGGCCCCGAAAGTGGTCAACCCCGTCGTCGTTCAATTCATCGTCGACGGCATCGATCACAACAGCGTCCGCACCGCCATCGCAAGCGGCGCGACCACGCTTGGATCGTTGTTGAAGCAAGGCGTGACCGCCGACACCTACTACTGCACGAGTCCGGCGCCCCGGCTCGATTTGCCCGATGGCTCCCGCCCGTGGGGAGGCAGCACGAGCTCGAACGTCGCGATGCATACGGGCACGCACCTGTTCGAGTCCTACAACATCGACGACATTTTCCTGAGCGCGAAGCGGGCAGGCATCAAATCCGTCTTCGCCGGCGGCTCGAACAACTACGCGATCTTCAAGAACGCCGACTTTCTCTATTACGGGGCCGATGAGCTCACCGACGCCATGGTCGTCGACCACGGGCTGCGCCATCTCACCAAAGACAACGCGCGGCTGCTCCGTCTGCATCTGCAGCACATCCGCAACGCGTGGAAAGGCCCGAGCGATACGACCAACCCGAAGTCCGATTACATCCAGTACTTCGTCAAGACTGTCGATTCGCAGCTGGCCCGCCTGATTGCGGGGTTGAAAACTGCCGGGGTATGGGACAGGACCTACATCATCTTTGGATCCGATCACGGCATGGGGCAGACAAGCCAGAGCGGCCATCCGCAGTCGGTGCTGTCCTCATGGGATACGTTCATGGCGTTCTACGGACCGGGCGTGAAGCGAGGCGCCAGGATTCCGTATGCGGAGGGTCCGGACGTCGCGGTGATGACGAATTACTTTCTGGGGCTGCCGGCGCTGCGAGGCCATTTGGATCCAAAAGTGCCGGCGAACCTTGGCCGCGTCAGCGGCGTACTTCTCGAGAATGCGCTCGAAGGCGGGCCGGCCGACGTGAAGCATCCCCGGTACATCGAACGTTATCTGAAATCCGACATGCCGCGGGGCGACCAGTACGTCGATTACCGCACGGCGATGATGAAACTGATGAGTCAATGACGGGAGTCGGCAGTCCTCAGTCGACAGTCGGCAGTCCTCAGTCGACAGTCGGTAGTCTCAGTCAGCAGTCGGTAGTCTCAGTCAGCAGTCGTCAGTCCGCATTTCGGCAGGTAGTCCGCAGCTGGTAATGGGCGTCGGACATGGGTTGCGCATCACTGTCGACTGTCGACTGAGACTGCCGACTGCCGACTGCCGACTGCCGACTGTTATTACGGCAGCGCCAGTGCCAGCGCCGTCGTCGCCCAGCCTGTGGCCATCGACGAAATCCACTGATCGTGTTCGTACGGGAATCCGCCATCCAGATATGGCTGGAACTTCGCGGCGCGGCTCTTCACGTACCAGGATCCGTCCGGCCGCTGGCTCGAGAGCAGATATGCGACACCCTTCTTGTACGCGGCATTGTCGGGTGAGATGCCGCCGGCTTCGGCAAGCGCGACGAGAGAGACGCCCGTCGCATACGCGTCGCTCTGCAGATTATCGGTCTGCGCCCATCCTCCGTCGGCGCGCTGCTTCGCGAGAATCTCCTTCGCAAGAGGGGCGCGCTCGGCCGCGCTGCGGCCGGCCCATGACAGTCCCAGCAGCTTCATGTTGCGATCTTCGGTGGTCGTCGCCTTTTCGGACGACAGCCACGACGTGGCGCGGGCGATCCGCTCGTTCATGTCGGCAGCGCGGCCGGGTGGCGCGTATGCCTTCAACGAACGAATTGCGTATGCTGTGACGGCGATCGGCCCCTCACCGACGGGCGGCCGCGCGACGGCGCTCATGAACCACCGACCGTTGCGACCCTGCTGGCTGGCGAGGTGCGCAGCAGCCACGTCAGTGGTGCGATCGGCTGGATAGCCGCTGTTGGCGAGAGCGGTCAGCGCGAATACCGTCGTAATCGGGGATCCGGCAGGATCCGGGAAACGCTCGAACAGGTTCGCCGGCGAAAAATACGGCGCCTTCGTCAGCGTCATGGCGCTGCGCCGTCAGCTTCTCATCCCCGGCCAGACCCTTCGCGAGCGCGACGCGCTCGACGGTGTCGACGATGTTGTGAGAGTGGCAGGAGGCGCATCCGCCGTTCGCAGCGGCCACCACGCTGGCCTTCCCGAGCAACGCGCGGCTGCGCTCGACTGCTGTCCGGACGTCGGCCTGCGCGGCGCCTGGCACCGCAACCGGCTCGTGCGCCGTCTCCGTTCCGCCCGCGCTCCGAATCGCGTCGATCGCCGGCTTCGAACCCGCCTTGACGGCCCAATCGAGCGCCGTCTCCCCCGCCAGGCTCTTCGCGTTGCACGTCCGCGCCTCGCGCAATCAGCATGCGAATCACGTCGATGTTCTGCCGGTCGCTGGCCACGGCCAGCATCAGCGGGGTCATGCCGCGCACGTCCGGCACGTTGACTTCGGCGCCGGCGTCGAGCAGCGTTTTCACGAGCTCCGGAGTCGCCGTCGCGACCGACGCGGTAAGCGCCGTCCAGTGGCCGAGAGCAATCGAGCCCGCCTTCACCTTCTGAAACGAGCCATCGCCGGACCGCGCGTTCGCGTCGGCGCCCTTTGCGAGCAGCACGCGAATCGCGTCGAGATTTCGTGTTCGCGGCCGCATGAAGGAGCGGCGTGAATCCCGCGAAGTCGACGGCATTCACATCTGCTCCTGCGGCGGAGATGAGGCGGATCGTCTCGACGTCGTTGCCGAGCGCTGCCGCGTGCAGCGCATTGGCCTTGGAGGCATCTGCGCCTTTGGCGTCGGCGCCCGCGTCGAGGAGCAGCCGCACGATCGCCGCGGAGCCGTCGCTGCGTGCAGCGGCCTGCAGCGCCGTGCGTCCGCGTTGCGACGCGACGTTCACGATCAGCGCCGCGCGACAGCAGCAGGCGTACCTTCTCGATGTCGGTGGCCGCCCACATCAGCGCCGTGGCGCCCGTCGCATTCGTCGCGTTCGCGTTGGCGCCGTTGTCGAGCAGCAGCGTCATCGCGGCGGTCGATCCGACCACTGCCGAATACATGAGCGGCGTCGCACCGCCGCGCGGATCGCTCACGTTCGGATTGGCGCCGCCCTTCAGCAGCGCCTGCAAGCCTCGTGAGATCGTTGTCACGAATGGCCGAATAGAACGCGTCGCTCGAAGACGTCGCGTCCTGCCCCGACAGTACGGCGGTGCAAAGCAACAGCCCCACAACCATTCGTGCTCTCGCCATCTCTATTCCTTCTTCCTTTTTCGTTCTTCGCTTTTCGTTACTGTTTCAGCCGCCAACTCTCATCGAAGAACCCTGCCGTCTTCGTCACCCCACCCGTCGTCAACACGGCGTAATCGCCGAGGCGCGGAAAGAACACCGATTCGGTACCTGCAGCGTGATACGGTTGGCAGAGAAGGTCTGCCCTGTGTTCAGGACGACGTACTTCTGCGGATTCAGGGGATTCGGATAGATCAAGGCACGAGCGCGTGATCTCGCCGTCGGGAATTTCTGCGCGCCGACCGTGATCTCGCTCTTCGTCCACTGGATCGGCAGGCCGGCGATCACTTTGGCGATCAGCGCGTTGCTGCCCGGATCGCCGAACAAGACGAGATTGTAGTTGGCGATATCGGCGGCCGTCACCGACTTGTCGTCTTTCACCCGAATATCGCCGCGCATCCATTTGGCGAACTCGGACCGGAAGCTGTCGAAGCGCTGATTGGCATAACCCTGGACGGCGTCGTTCCACGGCTGGCTGGTCCCGCGCACCACGAGGAATCCGTCGGTAAATGCGTCTTCTATCGGCCCCTGAAGCCTGTGCACTTTGTGAAGGCCAGAAGGACGGCCGGTCGCGACCGACCACTTGCCGTTGGTCTTCGCAAACACCGGATTCGCGCCGGCTTTGATAGCCTGCCCATCGATGGTGAATGACGCAGCGGGGACCTCGAACTTCACACGCGCGATGTTCTTCGTCGTCACGGTGTACTGCCTCAGATCATCGGTGCGCTTCGCGTCGACGTGGGCGCGAGCGTAGCTTTCTTCGAGGAGCTCGATCGTCACCCAGTGGGCGTTGTTATACCGCGTGGTGTATGTGACGAACCTGACGTGGTTCGGCACCTTGCCCGCCGTCTCATCGAGCGCCTTGCGTAGGAACGCCTCGGACTCGGCTTTGCTCTCTTTGTGCCAGGCGTGTCCCGTGTCAGGCCCGACCAGAAACAGCGCGCGCAAATCGGCGGTGGTCCACTTGTACGGGGATTCCTTGGTCAGCCGAAATCCTTCCCGCTCGACCGCCTCGCGGAACCGGGTCGATGCCCTCAATTGCGCGTCCTTTTCGCCGCCGTAGCTCACGCCTGGCACGTTGAACGCATTCAGCGCGTAGTCTTCGGCGTCCACGTAATGCAGCGCCGCTTCCTGATATGGGGGCAGCCCTTCTTTGGGCAGGCGGTCGCGCGCGTATTCCTTCGTCTCCGAATAACCTGCGCTCGCTTCGTACGCGCCAAAGAACGTGGGGTTCTGAAGCGCAAGGCGCCCGGATCCCTGATGGCCGCCCATCGAGTGGCCGCGGATGACGATGCGCTCGGCGTCGATGTTGTAGTGCTTGCGGACCGCCGCAATCGCCTCGTAGACATCCGTCTCGGCATAGAACTTATACGAGTGATTCATGCGTGCGAGCGGCTCGAGCTGGATGTAATCGTCGGCCGGAATCTGCGATGTCTCGTGCGGCCCTGCCTGCTGCTGCAGAAACCGCACCTCGTTCATCTGCTGAGCAGTGCCGTGCAGCCAGATGTCGAGGCGCATCGGCCGCGTGCCGTCGTACGACGCAGGTATCGTCAGTCCGTACGGCTGGAAGCTCCCGTCGATGCGCGAGATGAAGCCGCGCACGACATTCCCTGTCTTTTTCGTCCACGACGACGTGCCGTTCTCCAGTTCGATGGAGCGGCCGATGCCGGTGTCGAGCGCGGTAATGGTCTCGGCCGCGTAGTTCGGCCCGAAGAACTCGTCTGGAAACCGCAGAATGTACTCAGCGGCCTTCTTATAGATATGCACGTCGGCGAGCAGCTGCGGATCGGTGTTCTTCGATCCGAGAGCCGCGAGGCGCGCGCTCAATTCGGCGAGCTTCTTGTGAATTTCCGCTTTCTGCTCGGTGGTGGGCGGAAACACCTTCGCGCCCTGCCCCTGTCCGGCGACAACGGCCGCGGTCAGGACGAACAGCAGAGCGGTTTTCTTTAGAACGGACATTCAACCTCCTCGGGAATGGAGGAAATTCTACAGGAGATCGCGTTCGTCTCGTTACCGCGCTTTCACGAAGGACACACCCCCGGGCTGCGGAACCTGGGCGGTCGCGCCCGTCGGCGTCAGGTTGCCGGTCTTTGGATCGATTTTGAAGACGACGATGTTGTCACCCGCCTGGTTGGCGGCGATCAGGAACTGGTTCGTCGGATCGATCGTGATGTTTCGAGGCGTGCGGCCGCCCGACGGAATGTGACCCACGAGTGTCAGCGTCCCCTTCGACGGATCGACAGCGTAGTGCGCCATGCTGTCGTGACCGCGATTGGTGACGTAGAGCCACTTGCCGGTCTGATCGATCTGAATCTCCGCTGTCGTGTTGCTGCCTTTGTAGTCCGTGGGCAGCGTCGGCACTGTCTGGATCTGCTTCAGGCGGGAGCCGTCCACTTCGAACACGCTCACCTTCGAGTCCGTTTCATGATTGACGTAGAGAAACTTTCCGTTCGGATGCAGTTGCAGCCGGCGAGGGCCCGAACCGGCGGCGTTCATCGTCACGAACGGAGGCTCGGCCGGCACTGCGATTCGCTTGACGGGATCGACGCGATACGCGTACACACGATCGAGCCCAAGCTCGGCGACGTAGACGAACCGGCCGTCCTTCGAAAAGACGATACCGTGCGCGCGCGGTCCCGGCTGCCGCTCGCTCAGTGGTGTGCCGGTGTGCTGATCGGTGTAGAACGCCTCGGTGAGCTTTCCGTCACGCTCAACACCGAACACCGAGAATGTGCCGCTGTTGTACGTGACGGTCGCGGCGAGCGTGCCGCTCGGATCGAGCACGACCTGGTTGGCCCGGTCGCCACGCGCGCTCACTCTGTTGATGAGCTCGAGCGTGCCGGTCCGGCGATCGATGGCAAACGCGCTCACGTGATCGCCCGGCGTGCCATCCTCCCAGTTCGCTGCATACAGGAACCTGCCGTTCGGGTGCGCCCACACGTGCACCGGATTCACGGCTTCCGCGACAAGGCCGATCGGCGTCAATGCTCCCGTCTTCGAGTCGAATCGCCACGCGTATATCCCCTTCGACGCAGACGTCGTCGTCGGAGTCGGATTCGTGTAGGTGCCGGCGTACAGGAAATAATCCGCTTGCGCGTACGCGTTCGTCGCCAGTGACAACAGCAGCGAACAGCAGACAGCCAGTCGCCTCATTGCTCTATTCCTTTTTCCTTTTTCGTTTTTCGTTACTTCAGTTTCAGAAACTCCCCCGGCTTCAGCGCCCTTGGCGTGAAGCGCGCCTGCCGGACGGCTCCCTTGAAATAGTTGCGGCGGTTGATGCGCGTACCCACCGAGGCGGCGCCTTCACCCTGCGGCGTAAATGCGATTTCCGCCTCGCCTTGCAGCGCGCCGTTCACATAACTGCGGAACGTCTTGCCGTCGTAGGTCTGCGCCACGTGATACCACTGGCCGAGGGGATGCACTTTGTCCTTGAACATGAGCGCCCGGTTGTAGCCGGGGCCGTTGACAAAGGCATCGAGATACCAGCTGGCATCGACGACGCGCAGCTCGAACAGAAAGCGCGGGTTCGCATCCTGCCCGGTCGTTGGGTGCTCGGCGCCCGCGAGGAGACCCGTCTTCGCATCGCGTTCGGCGAGGTGGAACCAGCGCTGCTCGAACGCTCCCCCGTCCGGACGGTAAATCGCTTCGAACGTGAATGTGGACGCGCCGGCGAGCGGATGCTTCTCGATCCAGATCGCATCGTCTACGCCATCGAACTCGATGGCGCGGCCAAGTGGCGTGTCGATGACCTTGGGGTTGCCCTCGACGGTGGTTTTGACCCCGCCAATGCTCTCGAGGCGATCGAAGGTCCACACAATCTCGGCGGGCCGCTGCGCTGCGGGAATGGCAGCGAAAACGACGAGCCAGGCAAGCACGCCGGCGATTGTTCTGGGGATCATCTGCGTTCTCCTGATGGTTGCGGCAGAGCTTAACACGCGAGAAAACCTGCAAATTCTCGTTCAATTATTTGGATTGCTGAGACATTTCGGTGCTTGTCTCACCACCGCGCCTTGCTTATCCTTTAAAGACCAATCCAACAGTGTTCTTCCGGTGTCCCCAGGAGGGGGCCTCCAATGCAGTCAAGACTTCATAAGTATTTAGTGCAAAGTGCGCTGATCGTATGCGCGGCGGTGTTGCTGCCGACACTTGCATACGCGCAGGCGCAGATTGTTGGACAGGTGCGCGACGAATCAGGCGGTGTGCTTCCCGGCGTCACGGTCGAGGCCGCCAGCCCGGCGATCATCGAAAAAATTCGAACGGCCGTGACAGACGACCAGGGCCGGTACCGCATCGACGCGCTGCGGCCGGGAATCTACAAGCTGACGTTCTCGCTGGCCGGGTTCAGCACGTTCGCGCGGGAAGCGATCGAGGTGCCGTCTGAAGTGGTCGTCACGATCAACGCCGACATGAAAGTGGGCGCGCTCGAAGAGACCATTACCGTTTCGGGTGAAACGCCGCAGATCGACGTCCAGCAGGCGTCGAGAACGCAGGTCATCACGCGCGACATCATCGACACGCTCCCCGTGTCTCGCAACGTCATGTCGATTGGCGTCCTGTCGGCCGGCGTCCGGGCGGGAACGCCCGACGTTGGCGGTTCGCGCATGACCGAGCAGGTCAACCTGCGCGCGCACGGATTGTCCGGCGTGGACGCCGAGCAACTGGTCGAAGGAATGTCGATTCAAAGCCTCGAGGGAGCCTCGCAGAGCTACTTCGACGACATGCTCCAGTCCGAAATCACGATCATGACGAGCGCGATTCCGGCGGATACATCGGGCGGCGGCATCCGCATGAACAGCGTGCTCAAGGACGGCGGCAACCTGTTCAGCGGGTCGGCATTCATCGGCTTCAGCAGCGGCGAGTGGCAGAGCGATAATGTCGACGAGACGCTCCGCGCCACGCCGAACAGCATCCGGGTCGCCAACGGCATCAAGCACATTCACATGTTCACCGGCTCCATGGGCGGGCCGATCAAGCGCGACAAGCTGTGGTTCATCCTCACGGCCCGGCACCAGTCGTCGGATGAAACCGTCGCCGACGTGCCCGTGCAGATCACCACGCCGCAAGGCGAGATCATCAACTCATATCTCGACACCTATGTGCGTGGACCGTCACTTCGCATGACGTGGCAGGCGGCACAGAAGCACAAGCTCGCCAGCTTCGTGCAGCGATGGTGGAAGCGCAAGGGTCGCGATTTCGCCGCTGGACAGGATCCGCGCACGGGAGCGTTCCGCGATCCGTCCAAGGCGCACCACACCGTGGGGAACATCAAGTACACCTCTCCGCTGACGAACAAGCTGCTCTTCGAGGGCGGCTATTCGTGGACGTTGTTCGACTGGCACGGCGGGCCCGACCCCGGCATCATCAAGGAGCGCGGCACGCCAGAGTGGTACGAATACGCCCAGAAAATTTCGAACCAGCGGATGCTCGATCCGCAGTGCGCCTACGGCGTTAACTCCGGAGTGACCCAGCCTGGCTGTATAGACTGGGGATCGAACCTCAGCCAGCGCCAGGACAACACGCGCATCGTGTTCGATGGCCGCATGTCGTATGTCACCGGATCCCACAACATCAAGTTCGGCTATACCCACGAGATCGGGCCGGACGGCAGAATGGCGAACGAGTACAACGGGGACATCCAGGCGCGCTTCCAGGCCGGTCTGGCCAACCAGGTGACCGTGTTCAACACGCCGCTCGACGCGCCCGGCAAAGTGCAGTACGACTCGGCGTTTTTCGTCCAGGATTCGTGGACACTGAACCGGCTGACTATCAATCCCGGACTACGCATCGAGTGGTTCGCGGCGGGCATGGAGGAAACGAGCGCAGCCGCGGGCCGATTCGCACCGGCACGCTTCTTCCCGGCGCAGTACGACCTCATCAAGTGGGGCCCCGACTACGCCCCGCGTTTCGCGGCGGTGTACGACGTGTTCGGCAACGGCCGCACGGCGCTCAAGACCAGCTTCAGCAAATATCACCGGCAGTACGATGCGGACCCATTCCTCGTCTACGCTGACGCCGGAATCCGAAGTGAGCTGCGCAACTGGTTCGACGTAGACCTCGTGCCGGGCACCGTCGGTACGCGCTCGGGTGTAGCGAAGCCGACCGACAACGACCGCATCGCGCAGGACAACGAGATCGGCACCGGATCACCCACGTTCGGCGCGCGCGCCGAACGGAGTGCCGGTGAATTCGATCGTCAGTACAACCTGGAGTTCACAGCCGGCGTTCAGCATCAGGTCGCGCCGCGGCTGGCGGTCGGGTTCATGTTCTATAAGCGCCAGATCAAGAACATCCAGCTGACGGATCGCACGCTGATTACGGAAGCCAATTACACCGCCTTCAACACCACCATCCCGGCAGCGGACTGGGCCAACATCGCACGGGATCCGGAGGTCGCGGCGGTGCTGAACCAGAACGAAGTGATCACGCTCTACAATCTGAACTCGGCGAGCAACGCCGCGTTCAACCAGTCACAAGTCGATCGCAGCAGCGAAAACAACAAGTCGCTTTATACCGGCATGGAGGCGTCGTTCTCCATGCGGTTCCTGGCGGGCTCCACGATTTTCGGCAGCTGGACGGCGGAGCGGAACGTCTCGGTCTTCTGCGAATCGGATGACAACCCGAACGGACCGACGGCGAACGACCTCTATCAGGGGCGGCCGGTGGCGCAAAGCGGACGATTCTGCGATCAGCAGGACTTCAACATCCCGTTCATCCACGAGTTCAAGCTCGCGGGCAACTACTCGCTGCCCTTCGGTGGCATCGACTTCGGCGCGGTGCTGCAGAGCTACGGCGGACTCGAACGCGTCATCACATGGCAGCCTGGGCAGGCGGTATATCCGGGTCAACAGCGGACGCAGGCGCAGACGATCGTGATGAACGAGCCCGGTTCACTCTTTACGGAACGCTGGGATCAGCTCGACATCAACTTCAAGAAGAACATCCGGTATGGAAACAAGGTCCATACGTTCCAGATGGACCTCTTCAATGTGTTCAACAACAACTCGATCCGCACCGTGACGGACACCGTAGGCACGTCGCTCGGACAGGTCACGGCGATCATGCCAGGGCGTTTCCCGAGGCTTGCTTATCAGTTCAAGTGGTAGCAACGAGGCGTACGTAACGAAGAACGTATAGCGAAAAACGAATAAAGCACGCTGCAATAGAGACGGGCGGGTCCAGACAGTGGGCCCGCCCGTTTTGCATTCCCAGGACACTATTCGTTTTTCATTATTCGTTTTTCGTTACAAGTTCCGGCACCGCCGCTCCATCCTTGCGTGGATCAGATGCACCGTAGTTCACGCCGTCCCTGCGCATCACCGCCTGCCCGCCGCCCATGAGGCTGCAGAAGTCTCCTTCGACCTGCAGCTCATGGCCGCGTGCGGCAAGATCGCGCTGCACGTCGGCCGGAATCCGCCGTTCGATCGCCACATCGGTCCCTTCAAACGACAGCTTCGTGAAACGCGCCGCTTCGAGCGCCGCCTGAATATTCATGCCGTGATCGACGACGTTCGACACGAACTGGGCATGCGCCTGGGACTGGTTCCAGCCCCCCATGATGCCGAAGGCAATGCGCGTGCTCCCGTTCGACATGAAAGCGGGAATGATCGTGTGCAGTGGGCGCTTGCGCGGGGCGAGGACGTTGGGGTGCGCGGGATCGAGCGAGAACAAAGCGCCGCGATTCTGCAGCGGGAAGCCGGTCCCCTCTGCGACCACGCCGGATCCGAAACTGGCAAAATTGCTCTGAATCAGCGACACCATGTTGCCGTCGCGATCGACGACCGACAGATACGTGGTGTCGCCGCCTTCGCTGGCGAGTGTGAAACTGCCGGCCGGCTTCGGCAAACCAGGAGCCACCTGCGCACGAGCGCTGCGGCCATCGATGAGCGCGGCCCGCTCGCGCGCGTACTCCTTGCTCAACATCGCGGCGATGGGCACGTCCGCAAACGCGGGATCCGCGACGTGGCGCTGCATATCGGCGTACGCGAGCTTCTTCGCCTCGATCATGATGTGGAGGGCATCGCCTTCGGCGAAGGCGGGCTCGCCGAAGCCCGTAGCGAAGGCGGCCATGATGTTCAGCATCATCAACGCCGCGATGCCGGCGCCATTGGGCGGCAGCTCGAAGACTTCCCACCCGCGATAGGTCGTGGATATCGGATCGGCCCACTGCGCGCGAAACTCCGACAGATCGCCTGCAGTCATGACCGAGCCGCGCCTTTCGAGCCCTGCGACGATCCGGCGTGCAATGTCGCCGCGATAAAACGCCTCGCTGCCGCGCTCGGAAATCTGGCGGTAGGTCCACGCCAGATCGGGGTTGCGAAAGATCGCCCCAAGGGAGAGGGGGCGTCCGTCCGGCAGAAACGTCCTCGCAGCTTCGGGATCGCCCTGCAGGAACGCGGCCTGGTTATGCCATTCCTCGCTGGTAATCTCCGCGACCGGAAATCCCTCGCCGGCAAGTGCGATCGCCGCCTCGAGCGCGCGCGCCAGCGGGATGCGGCCGAACCGTTCATGTAGAAGGGCCCATCCAGCGACCGCGCCGGGTACCGTTACAGAGTGCACGCCCGACTGCGGCATGCCGCCGGCATGCTGGGTGTCGAGGAATTCCGGCGTCAGCCGGGCGGGCGCCCATCCGCTCCCGTTCACCCCGTGCATCCCTCCAGTGGCTTCCTGCACGATCGCGAACAAATCGCCTCCGACGCCGCACATCATCGGACACACCACCCCCATCACCGCGTTGGCCGCGATCGCGGCGTCGACGGCGTGTCCGCCTTGCGCGAGCGCCGTGGCTCCAGCCTGTGACGCCAGCGGGTGCTCACTGGCGACGACGCCGCGGCTGGACACAACCAGCGAACGGCCCTGCGATCGGTTGATGGCGATTTTGGACATCGTCGAAGAGACCCATTATCATGCGGGTTCATCAGGAACAGGAGAGCAGGAGGCTACTCTCCTGTGAAAATCCAGGAGGCGGAATGGCCAAGAGATTGTGCGTGCTGCTCGCCCTCGTCGTGCTCGCGAGCGGCCACGTTCCTGCGCAGCAGCTTCCGCCCGGCTACGTCGACCCCGCGCCCGTGCTCGCCGCAGCCTCGAAGGCGATCAACGAGCAGAGCCTCCGCTGCATCACGTATTCCGGCGTCGGGTACAGCGGCCCCGTCGGGCAGACGTTCGAGAACGCCGTGAACGTCGACTGGCAGCGCAGCGAGATGGCGAACTACACGCGCACCATCAACTGGGAAACCGGCACCAGCAAAGAGACGTTCGACCGCAAACCGGGAAACAATCCTGCGTCGTGGAAGTACGGGCTCGGCTGGGTCGGCGGCACGCCAACCCAGGCGAACGTCCGGCAAACACATATCGTGAACGGCCGATACGCCTGGCACATCGACGGTGCCGGCGCGCCGGTCCCAGTGCCGCCTGAGATGGCGGATGTCTATCAACTGGACGTCTGGCTGAACCCGCACGGGTTCCTCAAGGCGGCTCGTATGGCCGGGGCCAATCCAAAGGCGATGTGGCGCTGGGAGCAGATCGAAAAAGGACGGGATGGCAACGTCGTCATCCCCGAGCGCGTGCACGTCGTCGGGATTACCGTTCTCGGGAAGTTTCGCGTCGACGCGACGATCAACAGCCAGAACATCATCACCCGGCTGAAAGCCACGGTGAACGAGAACGTGCTCGGCGATTTCAACATCGAGCAGGAGTCGACCGAGTTCGTCGCGGCGGGGTCGTCGAAGTGGCCGATCAACTGGCACTCGCATCAAGGCTGGGACGACAACTGGCAGTTCTATTCGGAAAGCACGGGTCACAACGCTTACGGCGGAAAGTTTCCGACGGTGCAGGCGAATGCCTGCGATGACCCGGTTCCCGTTCCGGAATCCGTGAAGCAGGCCCAGCCTCCAAACCCCGCGATTGTGACAGTAGAGAAAATGGCCGACGGCGTCTACTTGCTCGGCGGAGGCCCGGCGAACAGCTACATGATCGAGTTCCGCGATTTCGTCGCGGTCTTCGAAGCGCCCGGCGGCGAAGAGCGCAGCCTCGCGGTCATCGAGCAGATCGCGAAGCTCGCGCCGAACAAGCCGATTCGCTGGCTGGTCAGCTCGCATCCGCATTTCGATCACATCGGCGGCCTGCGCACCTACAACCACATCGGCGCAACCATCATCCTGCACATGTTCAACCTGAAGTTCATCAACCGTGACGTGCTGACCTACAAAGCGCGAACGGTGAAGCCCGACATACTGTCGCTGTGGCCGCCCACCGAAGTGGCGGAGGGCTATAACTACGAAGCCATCCAGGAGAACTACGTCATCACCGACAACAGCCGCATCCTGCGCGTGTACTATGTGCAGCCATTGCAGCACGTCGCGGGGATGCTGATGGCGTATCTGCCCGCCGAACGGATCGCCTTCGAAGCAGACCTGTTCGATACGCATGAATCTCCAAGGGCTGCGCAGATTCCGGCGATGCGCAGCTTCTACAACCAGATACAGCGGATGAAGCTGGACGTCGCGACTGTCGCGCCCGTGCACGGAAGTCCGGTGCCGTGGAGCACATTCATGACCGCCCTGGGTCCGGCGGCGAAGACGAAGTGAAATCTAGGTGGTAGGTGGTAGGTGGTAGGAGTTATATGACACATACAGGGCGACACTTCCTTCAGATTCCTGGCCCCACGAACGTTCCCGATCGTGTGCTGAAAGAGATCGCGCAAGCCACGATTGACCACCGCGGACCCGAGTTCGCGGATCTCGGCATCGAGGTGCTCAAGGGGCTGCAAAGCGTGTTCCGCACGCGCGGTCCCGTTGTTGTGTTCCCCGCGTCGGGGACGGGTGCAGCTGAAGCAGCACTTGTAAACACGCTGTCGCCTGGCGACCGGATTCTGATCTTCGAAACGGGATGGTTTTCCCACATCGCGTGGCGACAGGTTGCGGAGCGGCTCGGCCTGCAGGTGGAATACGTCCCGGGTACATGGCGGCACGGCGCGTCACCGGAAACCCTCGAGCAGCGCCTCGAGGACGACACGGCGCGCGAGCTGAAGGCGGTCGTTGTCGTGCACAACGAGACGTCGACCGGCGTGGTCAGCCGCATCGCGGATCTTCGACGGGCGATGAACCGGAGCGGCCACCCGGCGCTGTTGATCGTCGACGCCATTTCCTCGCTCGCCTCGATCGATCTGCGACACGACGAGTGGGAAATCGATGTGACCGTGTGCGGCTCTCAGAAGGGGCTGATGGTTCCTCCCGGGCTCAGCTTCAACGCCGTCTCCGCGAAAGCGCTCGCCGCCAACGCGAAGTCCAAACTGCCGAAGGCGTACTGGAATTGGGACGAAATGCTCAAGGCGAACAAGTCAGGGTTTTTCCCGTACACTCCGGCCACCAATCTTCTGTACGGTCTCCGGGAAGCGCTGCGGATGCTCAACGAAGAGGGATTCGAGAACGTGCTGCAGCGCCACGCGCGTCACGGTGAGGCCACCCGGGCGGCAGTGCGCGCGTGGGGACTGGACATGGTGCCGGAGAATCCGGCGGAATACTCGAATTCTTTGACCGCGGTGTATACACCGGAGGGGCACAACGCCGATCGGGTGCGGCAGATCATCCTGGAGCGCTTCGACATGTCTCTTGGAACAGGCCTGGGCAAGCTTGCGGGACGAGTCTTCCGTATCGGCCATCTGGGATCATTCAATGACCTGATGCTCGCCGGCACCCTCAGCGGTGTGGAGATGGGGCTCGCGCTCGCAGGCGTTCCCCACAAGCCAGGCGGAGTGCAGGCCGCAATGCAATCTCTGACGGGGTCTGTACAAATGCCCGAACCTGCGCCAGTGGCGCGGTGACCACGCTCCCTCTCAGCTCTCACGCGAAACCCATAGACACGTTCGCGCGCGCAGCCGAGCTCGATCGCGAGCTTCGGCGTGCCGTGCGCGGCGAAGTGCGATTCGACCGCGGCAGCCGGGCGCTGTACGCGACCGACGCATCGAACTACCGCCAGGTCCCGATTGGTGTCGTCGTCCCCAGCGACGAAGACGATGTGCGGTCCGCCGTTGCGGTCTGCCGATCGTTCGGCGCGCCAATCCTGGCGCGCGGATCCGGCACGAGCCTCGCCGGCCAGAGCTGCAACGTCGCAGTCGTGCTCGACTTCACCAAATACATGAACCGCATTCTCGAGGTCGATATCGAGAAGCGCGTTGCGCGCGTGCAGCCAGGCGTCATTCTCGACACACTCCGCGCGCGAGCGGAGCGGCATCAGCTGACCTTCGGCCCTGATCCGTCCACGCACAGCCGGTGCAGCCTCGGCGGAATGATCGGCAACAACTCGTGCGGCACGCACTCGTTGATCGCAGGCAAGACCGTCGACAACGTGCACGACCTCACGATTCTTCTCTACGACGGAACCGAGCTCACTGTCGGCGCAACGTCCGACACCGAGCTGGAGTCGATTATTCGCGAGGGCGGACGGCGCGGCGAGATTTACGCGGCGTTGCGATCCATTCGCGACCGGCATCTCGAGCGCATCCGCAGCGGCTTCCCCCAGATCCCCCGGCGCGTATCGGGTTACAACCTCGACCAGCTGCTTCCGGAAAACGGGTTTCACGTCGCGCGCGCGCTGGTGGGATCGGAAGGCACGTGCGCTATCGTCCTCGGCGCCACGCTGCGGCTCATCGACAGCCCGCAGCATCGCACGCTCGTCGGGCTGGGCTATCCCGATTCGTTTGCGGCCGCCGATCACGTGCCTGCGATTCTGGAGACGTCGCCGATAGGCCTCGAGGGCTTCGAGGGCGGCATCATCGACGGCTTGAAGCACAAGGGCGCGCCGAATCTCGAGCTGCTGCCCGCGGGCCGCGGAATTCTGCTGGTTGAATACGGATCGAACGATTCGGCAGAAAGCCGCGTGTGGGCGCAGCAACTGGTGGACAAGTTGTCGCACCTGCCCGACGCTCCGGCAGCACGAATCTACAGCGCGGCTGAGGCCAGGGCCGTCTGGAAGATCAGGGAGTCCGGGCCGCGTGCGGCGTCTGCCGTACCAGGCTCGCTCCCACGCTGGGAAGGCTGGGATGACGCGGCGGTGGCGCCAGAGAAGCTCGGGCCGTATCTGCGCGATCTCCGCGCGCTGCTCGACGAATACAACTATCAGGCGGCGTTCTACGGGCATTTCGGTCACGGCTGTATTCACATGCAGGTGAGTTTCGATTTCGAGAGCGAGGCGGGAATCCGGCGCTACGCCGAGTTCATCGATCGGGGGGCCGATCTGGTGATTCGCTATGGGGGGTCGCTCTCCGGCGAGCATGGCGACGGGCAGTCGCGCGGCGCGCTGCTGCCGAAGATGTTCGGCCCGGATCTCATGCGCGCGTTCGGCGAATTCAAAGCGGCGTGGGACCCGACGAACCGGATGAACCCGCACAAGCTCATCGATGCCTATCAGCCGACGGAGAATCTCCGCCTCGGCGCCGACTACCGCCCGGCCCAGCCTGCTACTTTCTTTTCGTTTCCCGACGACAAAGGATCGTTCACCACTGCGACGATGCGATGCATCGGGCTCGGCGAATGCCGCAAGCACGATTACGGGACGATGTGCCCGAGCTACATGGCGACGCTCGAGGAGCGTCACAGCACCAGAGGCCGCGCTCGCCTTCTGTGGGAGCTCCTGCAGAACGAGGTGCTGAATGATTCATGGAAGAACGAGGAAGTGAAGGAGGCTCTCGACCTGTGCCTGTCGTGCAAGGCGTGCAAGTCTGAGTGCCCCACGAACGTCGACCTTGCGACCTACCGCGCGGAGTTTCTCGCGCATTACTTCGAGGGGCGGAGACGGCCGCTCGAAGCCTACGCATTTGGATTGATCGACAAATGGGCCGCGCTTGGATCTCACACGCCAAGGCTTGCGAATCTGCTGATGCGCGCGCCAGGTGTCACGACTCTCGTGAAGCGCACTCTTCACCTCGCACCGCAGCGCGAGATGCCCCGGCTCGCGACCCAAAGCTTCGCGAAGTGGGCGCGGTCGGCGAATGTGCCGTCGCCCGGACGCGCGGGCGCGTCGCCCGAGCGTGACGTGATCCTCTGGCCGGACACCTTCAATAATTATTTCCATTCATCGACCAGCCAGGCGGCATTCAGCGTGCTGCAGGCTGCGGGCGCGCGCGTGACGGTCCCGCGCGAACGGCTCTGCTGCGGCCGTCCCCTCTACGACTTCGGCATGCTCGATCGCGCGAAAACCTATCTGCAGCGCGTGATGGATCGCCTCGCGCCGCAGATCGACGCCGGCGTGCCGATCGTCGTCCTCGAGCCAAGCTGCGCGTCGGTATTCCGGGACGAGCTGCGAAATCTGTTTCCTGCGGATGCACGCGCGGAGAAGCTGAGCAAGCAGACGTTTCTGCTGAGTGAGTTCCTCGAGCGGCACACGCCAGACTTTGAGCCACCGCGCCTGGAGCGCAACGTCCTTCTACACGGTCATTGCCATCACAAAGCGTTGATGAAGATGACCGACGAAGAGTCACTGCTGAAGAAGATGGGGGCGATCGTGACAGCGCCCGATGCCGGCTGCTGCGGCATGGCCGGTCCTTTTGGATTTGACGCAGAGAAGTACGCCGTGTCGATGGCGATCGGCGAGCGCGTCCTGCTGCCCGCGGTGCGCAGCTCCGCGTCGGACACGTTGATTGTCTCGGACGGTTTCAGCTGCAGAGAGCAGATCTACCAGGGCACCGGCAGAAAGGCGCTGCATCTGGCGGAGGTGATACAGATGGCGCTTGCCAACGAAAAGCGAAGAACGAAAACCGAATAGCTGCGTGGGGATCCTGGGTCGCCCCGCTTCTTGGGGCCGCAGCCTTGCGAAGCCGGGCAGCTGGATCCGAGATATCGGTAGCGCATGGCTTTAGCCCTGCCAACGGGACGCCAGGCGTGCGGCTTGGCGAAAGCATCGTGCGGCGCGTGGCGCACTGAGTGATCTGGCGCTAGGATCCACGTAGAGAGTGATAGTGAAACCTCTGGCTGCGGCCTGCACACTGCTCGGCATCCTTCTCGTGCCAAGAATCTGCCTGGCGCAGTTGCCGGTGGGCACAATTGCCGGCGTGGTGCGACGATACAGCCGGCGGTGTCATCAGCGGGGCGCTGGTGCACGCAATAAGCCTGTCGACACGCCAAGTGCGCACGACCGCTACCGGCGAGCAAGGGGAGTACGGCTTCCCTGCCCTGTTGCCCGGCGAATATGAAATTACCGGCGAAGCTGCGGGTTTCCAGCGGATCGCTCGCGCAGCGACCGTGCACGCAGGCACGACGACGAGGGCGGACCTGGTCTTGCGAGTCGGAGACCTCACCGATTCGGTGACGGTGGATGCGGCCTCTCCGCAGGTCCTTTACGATTCTGCCTCCGTTACCGGTCTGATCACTCACGATCAACTCCAGGCGCTGCCCTTGAACGGCCGCAGCTTTCTGGAGCTCGCCAAGCTCGAACCAGGCGTGCAATCTCCAACAGCTGCCAATCGCAATAGATCGGTTGTACCAATACTGGGCGCGCCCGCATCCAATGTCGGTGGTGCGCGCTTCACCGTCGATGGAGGCAGCGTCACGTCGGTGGGGCTCGGCGGCGCGCAAATGGGATTTTCGCAGGAATTGGTGCAGGAGTTCCAGGTATCAACGGTGAATTTCGACCTGTCAGCCGGCATGACCGACGCCGGTGCAATCAACGTCGTCACGCGCGCCGGGGGCAATCAACCTCACGCCGATATTTTCTACTTCTTTCGCGACCATAACCTGGCTGCGTATCCAGCACTCAACCGCGATCAGAGCAATCCGGATCCGTTCTTCCAGCGCCAGCAGTTCGGCTTCTCGCTTGGCGGCCCCATCCGTCGCAATCAGATTTTCTACTTCGCGAACCTGGGAGCGCACCGACCAGAGATCTGTCGGTACAACGACCCTGCTGACGCCGGAGTTCGCTCACTTGAGCCGGATTAACAAGAGCCCGCTGGAGGGCACCCTGTTCAGCGGACGGCTCGACGCGAGAATCAATGGCGCACACACCGTCTTCGTCCGCTACTCCCAGGATGCGAGCCGCGGCTTTGGGCCAAGCGGCGATCACCGGCCGGATCCGCAAACGCATATCCCTCGAACTGGAACCGCGTCGTGAACCGCGCCGATCAGAGTCTGGTTGGCGTGACGAGCGTCCTCCGTCCCACACTGGTCAACGACCTGCGATTTTCCTCTTTCATGGTCAGATCGAGCACGGGCGCCCCGGGCACGCAGGACTGTCAAGGCTGCCTCGGACTTGGTGTTCCATCGATCAGCATTCCACAGGCCGGTCTCGTGATTGGTAACTCGATCGCGAACGACTCTCGCGGACGCCGCTTCCATCTGAATGAATCCGTCACGTGGCAGCGAAGCACGCATCGCCTGCGTTTCGGCGTGGACTGGGAACATGACCGCGATCGAAATCTCATCTGGGCAAACGAGCCTGTGACGATGACCCTGTTCTCACCGGGCCGCGTCCGAGCATACAACGCACTGCCGGGGATTTCGGCAGATGAGAGAATTCCACTGCCTGGGCAGTTCCGCACGGTGGACGATATCCTTCAACTCCCTCTCCAGAACTTCACCTTAGGTATCGGGGAGCCCGGCGTGCCGCAGGAGAACGGTGGCAACGTCCGCCGCTGGAACACGGTGTGGCTTTATGCCGAGGATGTCTGGCGCTTGCACGAACGTGTGACGCTGACGTACGGATTGGGCTGGGCTTTTGACGGCAACCTCAATCACGACCTCTACAAGCCGATCCTGCTCGAACCAATCCTGGGGAGCGACGGGTTGGGACCGACGCAAAGGAACTGGGCGAACTTCTCCCCCGCTGCGGGTGTCGCCTGGACGGCTTCAGCAGATGGAAAGACCGTGGTGCGGGCGAGCGCCGGCCGCTACTACCGTCCTCAGGGTCTGACCAGCTCCATGGACGCAGAGCGAGTAGCCCTTGGTCCGCCTGGTGTCGGCCGGCAGAATTTCACGGGAAGCTCGATCGCGAATCCTCTGCCTGGTATTTCCGGTGTCCCCGTAGGGATGCCGCTCGACTTCCGTAATTCTCCGACACGCTTCACGGGACAGGACTTGATGGCAGTTCTCCCAGCCATCGGAACCGGGCTCGCCAACAGCCTGGCAACCGCCGGTCCGGCAGTGCAACAAATCCAGATCAGCAAACAGGCGTCGCCCGCCATATTCCCCGAGAAGGTCCACAATCCGTCCGCGGTGCATGTCAATGTGGGCCTGCAGCGGGAGCTCTTTCGGAACCTGGTCCTGAGCGCCAACGTCGTCTACCGTCACTTCGTGGACGTACCTCAAAACGGCGGCTCCATCGACGTCAATCATTTCAACAGCGTTCGCGGGCCAGCTATTCCGGTTTGCATCGGCGCGCAGGCCAATGATCCTCGAGCGCTGTGCTCCCGCGGACCCATCAATGTGCAAATGGCGCCTCACCGCTTCACGAACAGGGGTCTGCTGGTGCGCGCGGAGAGGCGTTTGTCGAGCGGGGTTCAGCTTCTTGGTTCGTACGCCTATTCGAGCAACACCGCTACGCATGCGGGGAACGGATTCAATCTCGACAACTGGCTCGAGAATCGAGGTCCGGCCGGTCCCGCGCACATCCTGAACCTGGCTGGTGCGCTATGGCTGCCATCGCAATTCGAGCTTGGACTGAATTTCTCGTTCTCGAGCGGCGGTCCTTTCAGCGCATTCGTGGGTGGAATCGACTTCAACGGGGACGGCACGCAGGGCGACCTGCTGCCGGGCACAACCGTCAACGCGTTCAACCGCAGTATGGGACGCGCGGACCTGGAACGCCTGGTCGGCGTGTTCAACCAGACCTACGCCGGGACGAGGGACGCTCAGGGCGCGACGATTCCACGCGTGACGCTTCCGCCGAACGTTTTCGTTTGGCGACAATCTTCACGCACTGGATATTCGATTGAGCCGATCATTTATGGTGCGAGGGCGGCTGAGGCTGGCCCTCATCGGCGAGGCGTTCAACGTTTATAACGCGGCGAACCTCATCGGTCACAGTGAAGATCTGACGAGCGTGGCCTTCGGGCAACCCACAAGCCGGACTACACAGATCTTCGGCTCCAGCGGACCACGCGCATTTCAACTTGCGACCAGGTTGACTTTTTAGATTGCGGGTTTCGTGGCTACGGAGCCAGGTTCAGCTCTTTGCGCAGCGTCGCGAAACGCGGGTTCGTCCGCATCCACGCCAAATCCGGCGACTGAACGATCTCCGCAAGATTCGGTTCGTTCGCCGCAAGTGCTTTCTCCAGATATTCGAGCGTCCGCTCCGCGTCGCCCAGGCAACTATAGATCTGAGCCACGGCACGGGCGGCAAGGACAGGGGCATTGAGTTGCCGTTGGACGTTAGCAAGAGCCTCATCGCGTCGTCCTAATCGCGCAAGGACGCAAGGGTATTCGGCACCCGTTCCGGAAGCGAGTTGTGCACCCCGCTTCACGGCGTCGTCACGCACCGCGAGCGCCTCAGCGTTCTTCCCCTGCAAGGACAGAGTGCGCGCCAGCAGGTTGTACGGTCTGTTCCGACTGGGCTCCAGTGCGATGGCCTTCCGGAACTGGTCGACGGCCTCGTCGTACTGGCCAGCCAACATGAGCGCGCGCCCGAATTCGGTGTTCACGTAGGGCGAAAGGGGATCCAGTCTCACCGCACGGCGAACCTCGTCGAGTCCTTCCGCAAAGCGCTCCTGTACGACGAGAACCGACGCCCCCAGCTCCAGGTGCGCCAGGGCATTGTTCGGGTTGAGCTCGATTGCGCGACGGAACCCTCGCTCCGCCTCCGGCCAGGCGTATTCGCGTGCTCGAACCGACGCCATGGCGCTTTGGGCTTCAGAGAGCATCGGGTCGAGCTCGACGGCTCGTTCCGCCGCAGCCTTCGCGCGCGCGAGGCCAAACAGGGGCGGTGGCGCATTTGCGCCCATGTTCCGTTCGACAGACACAAGGGCATCGGCCATTCCCGCCCACGCGATGGCGTAATTCGGATCTTTGGCAATGGCTTGCTCGAAGTATTCGATCGCGCGTCCTGCGATGGGTCGTCCCTGCGTTGGGAACGAGGCCATGATCTGCCGTCCGCGCAAATAGAGGTCGTACGCTTCCAGGTTCGCCTCGTAGCGCCGCCGACTTGAAGGGAATCTCAGCCGCAGGGTGTTGACGATGCCGTGTGAAATCTCGTCCTGGATTGCGAAGACGTCGGTGAGCTTGCGATCGAATCGCTCGGACCACAGGCGATGGTCGTCGCGCCACCCGGATCAATGCGACGTTGACTCGCAACTGGTCGCCGGCGTGCTGCGCGGACCCTTCCACAAGATAGTCTGCGCCAAGCTGCTTCCCGGCCTCGGCCACGTTCAACGATTTACCCTTGAGCGCAAATGATGACGTGCGCGACCGCACCGTCAGCCCGTCGATGACCGAAAGGTTTCGGATGATTTCGTCGGTGAGTGCGTCGGCAAAGTAGTCGCTGGCGGGATCGCGATCGAGGTTTTCGATGGGCAGAACGGCGACGGTGACGGCGACCCCATTGGTTCGAGCTCTCCACCAGCTCGCGCCCGCCGCCACGACGACAGCCGCAGCCAGAGCAGCAGCGATCCACCAGTTCCGTCTGGACCAAGTCTTGCCTTCTGTTTGAAGCGTCGGGCGTGCGCGGAAGATGGGTTTATATCCGCCCTTAGGCAGGTCGATGATCAACCGATCGGCACTGCCTTCGGTGGCGTAGTACTTGCCCAGTCGTGCTCTGAGCCTCACCGCCTCGGTCCGCACGATGGCGTCCAATTTCGGATCGTAGCCAGGGTCGCGTCCAAAGACCTCGACGCCGATCACCGATTCTTTCAGCTCGTTGTCCTTGCCCTCCAAATGCCTCTCGACAAGGAATCGGAGGAATTGCGATTGTCGGTCGTTCCGCGAAAATCCGGCACTCGAAAGGAGACGCTCCAGCTCCTGCCGAGCCGCTTGATTCTGTGCGCCTTCGCTTTCCACAGCCTCGTCAGAATACGCGATTTTCGGCGGTTTACGCGGTTGTATAACCCTTCTTCAACCCACTGCTACTTTCCCTGCGGGCCAGATCCGGGCATCGTGAGCCCATGGCCCGCGGACGAGCTCGCAAGTTGTGCTGACTGTTAGGGAGCAACTGATGTCAATCCGCGTAACCAAACGCTCGATGTTCAAGCGTTCCATATTCGTACTCGTCGTTCCGGTGCTTGCCTGTAGCGGCAGCGAAACCGAAATGTCGTCGCCGGCCGCACCGTCGCCGGCCGGACTGACCATACCCACGACGTTCACCATGAGCGGGCAGGTCATCGCCAGCCAAACGAGGCTCCCCATTTCCGAAGCGACCGTGTCCGTTGCCCATGGTAGCGACGCTGGCAGGTCTGCAACCACGGACACATCGGGCAATTTCAGTTTCACGGGGATGCAGCAGTCCAGCCTTATGTTGTGGGTCTCTGCCGCGGAATACTACTCGAGAAGTTTCATACTGGAGAAACAGACAACAACCATTGTTCTTGTCCCGCTCGGACCGGTGATCCAGCTTTCGGGACAGGTCATCGACGCCGGCACATCGGCGCCGATCGCCGCCGCCACCGTTTACATCAACGGCAGATACAGCAGCACGACCGATGCTTCCGGCAACTACAGCCTCACGGGGCGTCTCGATATCGGCGACAGTAGTATCACGTGGGCGGTTGCCGACGGGTATGAACCTCATACTCGATACATTCGCGGGAATTCGGCGCAGAGTTTTCGCTTACGTCGCATCGAACGAATTCTCGCGGGGCAGTCATGGTCTGTGACCGTCCACCCGGATGACTCGCTCTGCCACACCGACTCCTACGAGCCATCTTTTGGATTTCCGGGATCCGGATTTCTGTGCCGAGCGGTTCGCGTTATAGCCCAGAGCGATGGCGTGCTCCAAGTCGAAGCCGTCTCGACTGCGGATGGCAGTCACCCGCCTCTTGAAGTGGTGGTGCTGAATTATCCGCCCTGCTGCGAGCGCATGGAAAATCCAATCTCGATCGACGTGAGGACGGGAACAGAACTGCTCGTGAGGGTCGTTGGAATGCCCGAAAACGCAAGCACGAGCCAGTCGTTCGTCGTAACCACGTCGATGTCGCCATGAGGAAACGGGCGGAGGTGTTTGTGAAGCGGTTCAAGTCTGGCTGCGTCCTGCCAATGATTCTGGCGTGGGCCTGCGATGGTGGGAGCGGCTCGCCCACGTCGCCGTCGACTTCTCAGGTAACGCTGTTGGGTATCACGGTGAGCGGTCCGGCGTCGGTGGCACCGGGAGAAACGGCGCACTACACCGCGGCTGCAGAGTACTCAGACGGTTCGTCGAAGGACGTAACAGCCGGTGCGTTGTGGTCCCCAACCTACAGCGAGACCTGGGATCCGGTGTCCAGAGCAGGGTTCGCCCTCTCGTTCACGAGTCCCGGAGTGACGGCGGCCGGAATCCGTGGAGAGCGAAACCTCTTCGCCCTCTATGAAGGTAAGAGCGCCATGCTGAATGTGCTGGTACTCGAGCAAGGGACGTTCAAGTTGAGCGGCGTGGTCGCCAACTCGAGCGGCGGACTGCTTGACGATGTGACTGTGGAAGTTTTGTCCGGCATCGGGAAGGGTTTGAAAACGACGACCAACAACATTGGGCAGTATGGACTCTATGGAGTGGCAGGGCCAGTCCAGGTTCGCACGTCGTCCGACGGCTTTCAGACAGAGACTCGCGATGTCGTTGTTACAGGGAACGAAGCATCCGAACCCTTTGCTCTCACTCCTGTCGAGACGCCGGCCGACGTCTCCGGCACCTGGAGCATGACGGTGAGTTCGTCGCCCCGATGTCGCGCCGGTCTGCCCGACATGGCGCAAGGCCGCACGTACGAGGTGCGGCTCATCCAACAAGGCACGACGCTCCAGTGGAGGATAAGCAGCCCGACGCTCAAGAACGGCGACGCGACCTCCAGCTTTGGCAGTACCGTCCTGGGCTCGCGCATACGGCTCGAATTCCCCGGGGACACTGACGAAGGCGAGTATACGTCCCCCGACCTCTACGATCGCCTGAGCGCGACGGAGTCGTTCGGATTCACCGGATCGGCGGAGGGCACGATAGCGGGGTCTGAGATTCGCGCGGCGCTGAACGGATCACTGGTTCATTGGCGGGACGGTGCCGGGTTCGTTTGGTACTGCCGCGCAACGGATCACAACGTCACGCTTCGGCGCTGAGGCCTTAGTGTGTAAAGCGCCCGGCCCATACGGATGCGTCACGGCCGGCTTGAAGACCTGCGCTACCGATATCTTCGCGACTCACGATCCCTACGCGACCCACGATCCCTACGCGACCTACGTTCCCTCCCGCGTGACCCACGATCCCCACGATCCCCACGCAACCTAAGATGAATGTCTCTGCGATTCCGCGCCTCTGCGTCGAGACACCAAAAAGAAAAGGGCGGGTCCTGGTGCCAGACCCGCCCTCTATTGCTCTATTCGTTTTTCGTTTTTCGTTTTTCGCTTCTACGCTTCTGCACTCACCGCCGCGATAATCGCCTTGATGTAGCCGAGCGCGAAGGCGAATCCCTGGCTGTGATCGGGATCGCCGTCGACGTTCGGCACGTGATCCGGCATCAGCATGCCGTCGTAGCCGATTTCCTTGTAGACGCGCGCGGCCTTCAGCATGTCCACGCTGCCGTTGTCGATGAAGCTCTCGCGGAAGTTCAGGTAGCCGCCTTCGATGTTGCGGAAGTGGACGTTGAAGATCTTCCCTTTGAGGCTGCGAATCACGTCGTAGATCTCCTCGCCCGGCTTCTCGAGCTGCTCCGACACCGTGCCCTGGCAGAAGTTCAAGCCGTGATACGGACTCTCCTTGATCTTCACGAATCGCCTCAACCCGGCCGGCGTCGCGAGCGGCACTTCTTCGATGCCGCGGTAGCCGCGCGGCACGCCGGGATCCTGCGGATGGCAGCCCATCTTCACCTTGTATTCCTCGGCGACCGGGACGACGCGCTCGAGGAAGTACGTGATGCGCTCCCAGTACTCGTCGGCGCGGACCTTGCCGGCAATCGTCGGCTTGTCCTTGTTCTCGTCCTTCGCCAGCACGAACTCGCTGTAGGTCGATGGTCCGCGTCCCTTGACCCGGCCCGACCGCGGAATACCGAGAATCGTGAAGTTGTACTTCACCGCGAAGATGCCCGCCTTCGCGCAGTTGCGGATCTGCGTGCAGATGTCGTCGATGTTGCGATCGCGCTCGGGACTCTGCCCCAGCATGATGGCGGGCATCTGCGCGCGATCGATCGACGCCGACGTCATCGTGATCGCCGTCATGTCGAGCTTGATGCCGAACGACTCGACGTGCTCGCGGTGCTTCGTCAGCGCCTCGACGGACCATTTCTCGTCGAGCTTCGCCGACGGCATGCTGCCGCAGATATTGTTGACGCCGAAGGCGGCCATCGCCTTCAGGGTGGCGTCGTCATCGCCGTGCTGCGTGCCGACTTTGAATTTCACTTTCGACGCCGCGGCGTTGGTGTTCCGCGCGGCAGGTGCGTTCGGCCACCTGCGCGGAAACGAGCGTTTCAGCAATCGCGCCGGCAGCCATGCCGCTGCCTGCGAGGCGGACGAATTCTCGGCGATCCATTAGTGCCTCCTGTAACTGTTGAACTAGTGAACTACTGAACTATAGACCTAGATCCGCAGATCTCCAGATCGTTAGTTACACGGTGCGCGCGCTAGTCGGCGAGCACCTTCCCCTTGGTTTCCATCACCCACGGCATCACGAGCAGCCCGAGCAAGCGGCACGAACCCGACATAGAACAAGACCTCGACGGCGCCGCCAAGCGCGCCCGCACCGCGCGACGCGATCGCGCCAACCAGGAACGGACCGGGCGCCGCAATCAGCCGGCCGGCGTTGTAACAGAAGCCCGCGCCCGTCCCGCGCAGCCGCGTCGGATAGAGCTCGGGCAGATAGTACGTGAACGCGCCGAACACGCCGAACACCGACAACCCGATCGGGAAATACATGAAGAGCCGCGTGCGCGGCTCCATCGGAAGGCCGAACGCGGCAAGCACCGCCAGACCGGACGCGAGGAAATAGATCGCAAACATCGTGCGGCGCCCCAGGAACTTCGACGCCGGCACGGTGAGCAGCGTGCCGATGAGCCCTCCGATGTTGAACCAGTTCCCTGCCGTCTGCTTCCAGCTTTCGACGAGGGCCGTGGCCTGCACCGGCGGCAGGCCGGCCGCCGCTTCGGCGGCGAGGCCGGTCGCCACGACCGAGATGAACGCGTTGCAGCTCCACCACGTGATCAACGCCACGACCGCCATCAAGAGACCGCTGATCGTGATGGCCCGATACTGCGGCGAGAAGAGCTCCGAGATGCGCGGAGGCGCGGCATGACTCGCCGCGTTCTTCCAGCGCTCGGGCTCTTTGACGAACAGTCGCACCAGGAACGCCACGCCTGCGGGCAACAGGCCGAACAGGAACACGTAGCGCCACGCCACTTCGGGACTGCCGGCGAAGTACACGCCCTGCACCTGATAGGTGACGATGGTCGCCAGAAACAATCCGACCGGCGCGGCGGTGTACAGGAGCGCGCCCGCTTCGACGCGGCGGTGCTCCGGAACGACCTCGGCGACCATGGCCGCGCCCGCCGCCCACTCGCCGCCGATGCCGAGCGACGCGATGATGCGGAAGAACACGAGCGTCGCCATGTTCGGCGCGAACGCACATGCCGCCGTGCCGATCGCGTACATCATCATCGTCAGCAGCAGCGTGCGCGTCCGGCCGAGGCGATCGGCGACGCGACCGAAGATGATGCCTCCGACGGCCCAGCCAATCAGCAGCAGCGACGTCAGGATCCCGGTCCATTGAAGCGTCGCGGATCGAGCGGCGGCGGTGCCGAGCGGGATATCGAGCAGCACGGGCACCGCGTTCGGCGCCACGTAGTTGAAGAGCAGGCTGTCGAAAATGTCGAAGCCCCATCCCAGCCAGGCGGCAAACAGCACCGTCCACTGGTACGCGTTCATATCGAGCAGTGTCCGTCCGGCCGGAGCCGTCACGGCTTCGCTGCGCCTGAGCTCCCTCGATCACGAGATCCCCTTTCGCGTCCGGCTGACCCGGCGCCTTGAACTGGTCTGAGGGAAGGAATTCTAATACCTTATGCGGCGATGACAAAGGCTCGTCTCGAAGCGTTCAGCGACGGGGTGATCGCGATCCTCATCACGATCATGGTGCTGGAGCTCCACATTCCGCACGAGGCGACGTGGAACGCGCTCGCTCCGCTCGTGCCGATCTTTCTCACCTACGTGCTCAGCTTCGTGTTCGTCGGCATCTACTGGAACAATCATCACCACATGCTGCACGCGGCCGACCGCATCAACGGCATGGTCCTGTGGGCGAACCTGCATCTGCTGTTCTGGCTGTCGCTGATTCCGTTCGTCACGGGCTGGATGGGACAGAATCACGTCGAGTCCATTCCCAGCGCCGCCTACGGCATCGTCCTGATGTGCGCCGGAATCGCGTATTACATCCTGGCGCACACGCTTATCGCCGAGCAGGGACCGGACTCCAGGCTGGCGCGCGCCTTCGGCCGCGATCGCAAGGGGCAGGTGTCGGTGCTGCTCTACGCGATCGGCATCGGGCTCGCGTTCGTCAATTCGTGGATGGCGGTGGCGATTTATGTGGGCGTCGCCCTGATGTGGCTCGTACCGGACAGGCGAATCGAAAAGCACCTCACCGCCGGTCACGCCTAGCCGCGCCCGTTTTCGATCCATATGGAGCGCGGTCTTCTTGACGACCCCGCCCTCCACGTCCGACAGCGCGTGCGACACGATGAACGCGCTGCTCGTCGATGTTGCGCGCAATCGATTTGATCTTGCCAATCTCGAGCCGCGTGACGACGCAGTAGAGGATGTCCTGCTCGACGTTGGTGAGCCCTCCGCGGCCGCGATACACCGTCACGCCGCGGCCGAGGATGACCGGTGATGGCGTCGCGAATCTCAGCGCTCTTGCCCGACACGATCGTCATCGCGGTGTATTCCTCGATGCCGTGGATGACGAAGTCGAGCGTGCGCGCAGCCGTCAGATACGTGAGGATGGAATAGAGCGCGGCCTCGACGCCGAGCACGGCCATCGCGACGACAAACAGGACGACGTTGAATCCGAGAATCACGTCGCCGACCCGCAGCAGCGTGCTGCGCTTGCTGATCAGCAGCGCCGCAATCTCGGTTCCGTCGAGCACCGCTCCGCCGCGCACGGCGAGACCGATGCCCGCCCCGAGAAAGAAGCCGCCGAAGACGGCATCGAGCAGGCGATCGTGCGTCACCGTCGGGTACTGCACCAGCGCCAGCACCGCCGCGAGCGCCCCGATGGCGAGCGCGCTTCGCAGCGCGAACGGCGCGCCAAGGTGCCGGTACCCGAGAAACACGAACGGCGCGTTGATGACGGGAAGCCAGAACGCCAGCGGCAGGCTCGTCACCATCGCGAGCAGCAGCGACACGCCCGTGACGCCGCCGTCGATGAATCCGCTCGGCAGCAGGAATCCCTTCAGCCCGAGACCGGCCGACAGAATGCCGAGCAGAATCAGAATGGCGTTGAGGAGCTCGCGGGTCATGGTGATGCTGTAAGTGAAAGTGAAAAGTAGAAAAGTAGAAAGTAGAAAGTGGAAAGTAAAAAGTGGAAAGGCTGCAGAAAATGCCACCCTTCCCTGACACCGACCTCTTTCGCGAACAAATTGCGCCGGCGTGCGGTGGCCGCCTTCGTGCACTGCCAGTCTCACAGTGAAGCAGCCACCAGAGCTCGTCGGTCGCGCATATCGCTTCTCACTCGCGGCGCTTAGATTCTACCGGAAGCTTCCCAAAAGCCCGGATGCACAGGTTCCGGGCGTGCAGTTCTACAAGGCGGCAACCTCCACATGGTCGAACTACCGGGCATCGCAACGCGGGCGCTCACGCGCAGAATTCATCGCGAAGCTTGGAATTGCGGTTGAGGAATCGGACGAAGCGGTCGGGTGGCTCGAGTTCATGAGGGACGGCGACATCGGCTCGGACGGCGGGCTTCTGGCCGAAGCGAAGGAAATTTGTGCGATGTTGACCGCGTCTCTGACAAACGCACGGCGCAACTCAGGGTGATGCATGAAGTGAACGTGAAGTGTCTACTTTTCACTTTTCACTTTTCACTTTCTACTTTCTACTTTCATATTTCTCCCCCGCTTCGATGCGCGTTCTGAAGCCGGTTCTGCTCGGTGGGCAGCGGGCACGTCGTGTACGGGTTGTAGGCGCACGGCGGGTTCACGGTCTTGTTGAAGTCGAGGATCATCTTGCCGTTCACGGGCGCCGGCGCGTAGAGAAACCGCGCGGCCGGATAGGTTTCCTTCTGGCTCGTCAGATCGCGGAAGACGAACCAGAACTGCGCATCGCCTGGCTCCGCGAACGGCTCGAGCGCGTACTCCTGTCCTTTCAAGCGTGAACTTCACGAGCCCGGGAATCGGCGTCTTGTCGCTGTCGCCGACCAGGCTCGCGACGTCGACGATCTTCGGCTTGTCGAAGGGCGTATAGGTCGCTTCGACGCGATACGCCGGATCGATCGGGAACCAGCTCAACCCGGCGAAGTCCTTTCGCAGCGAGCTGTTCTGATCGCGCAGGCGAATCGACAGACGCTCGCCGCTGTTGTGCACCCAGAACTGCAGATCGTCTGCCGAGCGTCAGCCGATCGGCCGGACCCGGCACATCGGACTTCAACTCCATCGTGGTCACGGGCTTGCCGTCGAGCTGAAACGTCACGCCTTCGGCGGCCTTCACCGTGACCTTGCCGTTCCGCAGTTCGAAGGTGCCCGCGCGCGGCGGCGCGCTCGCGGGAAAGACGATGTCGTTCAGCGGATCGGAGCCGAACGTCGTCTGCGGCTGCGTGAGAAACCAGAGGCCCGCGATCGTCAGCCAGCCGGCATTCCCCTTCAGCGTGGCCTCGCGATCCTGGCGGAACTTCGTCACCTCCGCGAGATACGGATCGCTCGGCATCTCGGCGTTTCGGCGTCTCGGCGGCTGGCGGGTTCGACGCGGGAGGCTCGGCCTGCCTGCAGCCTCGCCGCACCCAGGAGAACGCGCCGAGGTGCACGTCGCGAGAAAGGTTACGCGAAGCATTTCAGAGCTATACTGCCCGGAAATCCGAGCTCTGACAAGCCGATGAGGTAAGGAGGCCGTTATGGATCGAGCAGTCTCGCGGCGCGCGTTCCTTGCGGGTGTGGCGGGCGCCGTGGCGGCGTCGCGGTCTGGCGCACGCGCAGGAAGTCCCAACGATCGTCAAACGCGTCGAGAAGCTCTACAAGGTCGCGGGATCGACGCAGCCGAACGATCTGCAGTTCGTGCCCGAAGGGCTGTGGGTGCTCGACCAGCTCGATCAGCCGACGAACAAAGCATTCCTCGTGAAGCCCGAGGACGGCACGGTGCTTCGAGAGATTCTCACCGAGGCGCTGCATGCGAGCGGCATCACCTACGGCAACGGCGCGCTGTGGATCGGATCGACGAAGGGCAAGAACGCGCAGGATCCGCCAAAGACGATGAAGGTCGATCCGCGGACCGGCAAGACGCTGAAGCAGTGGAATACGCCGGGCTCGGGACTCTACGGCCGCATGAGCGTGGAGCGCGGCGACACGCCGTCGGGCGCGCACGGCATGAAGTGGATCGACGGCAAGTACTGGATGGCGGTGCCGGCCGCGAACAAGGTTTTCCTGATGGAACCGGAGACCGGCGAGATCGTGCGCAGCATTCCCGGCCCCGGCAGCACGCCGCGCACGCACGGCATGGCCATCGACAAGGGCATGCTGTGGGTGATCAATTCGGACGACCGCGCGATCTTCAAGATCGACACGAAAGACGGCGCGGTGCTGGCGAAGATTCAGATCAGCAAGGACGACCCGGTGCCGCACGGCCTCGACATGGATCGGAACGGTGTGCTCTGGTACTGCGACGCGGGCACGGGCTGGATCTGCAAGCTCGTCTAGAAATCTTAACAGAAGATCAGGAGGTCAGGAGAATTCTTTTCAAAAGATTTCTCCTGCTCTCCTGGTCTCCTGTGAGGTTATTTCGGGAACGGCTTCAGCGCGGGCGCACCGGGCGGCACGGGCGTCCGCGCGGTGTTCAGCACCATCGACTGAAACGTGTAGTACGCGACGACGCCCACCATTTCGATCGTTCCCTGCTCGCCCCATCGCGCCACCGCGCGCGCGTAGGTCGGATCGCTGACGCTGTGATTCTTCAGCAGCTCGGTGCAGAAATCGTGAATCAGCTCTTCGTCAGCCGACATCCCGCGGGCCGGCGGCCGTCGGCAATCGCGTCGGCGACGTCGCGGCTCACGCCTTCCTTGATCGCGATCGGATAGTGCACGTACCACTCGTACTGCTGCGTGAAGTGGCGCGCCGTGATGAGGATGATGAATTCGTTCAGCCGCGTCGGAAAGACCGTGCGGTATCGGAGGTAGTCTCCCATCGCCATCGCGCGCAGCATCACCTCCGGGCTGCGATGCAGCGGCACGAACGGACCGAAGACGTCCTGCTTGCGGTTGGCGCGGAACGCCTCGGCCGCCTTTCGCTGTTCGGGCGTCTGCTTCTCGGCGGGAATCGGCGGCAGGCGATCCTGAGCCATCGCCGGCATCGTAAGCAAACAACAACGCAGCCGACGATCACTCACGCGCGTCATCATGACTCCCGGACTCTATTTGACTCTCAGAAACCCAGCCCACATCAAGCTACTGCCCTGCCCGGTTTCCACGTCGTATTTCCGCAGAAACGACAGCTTCCCGTCGTCGGCGATGCGGAACACGGCCAGCGACGCCGGCACGCGCGGTGCCGTCCGGCTTTCGTCACCGCATTCTGATTGGCCGCCACCAGCAGCGCTGAAACCGCGTCGAGCGTGAACGTGCGCGCGTGCATGCCGCCGCTGTCGACGTTCTGTATGCGCGTCGGCTCTCCGGTCTTCTGATCGATCGCGTACACGCCGATCGTGTTCTCGCCGCCTTCCCACACCGGCTTTCCGTCGACCATCGTCGTCCCGCTCGCGCGGTTGCTGAGGTAGACGAAGCGGCCGTTCGGGTGGACGTGAATCGCGCCGGTCATCTGCGCAGGCTTGCTCGCGGCCTGGATTGTCGAGCGTGTCCTTCGTGAAGAGCGCCTTCGGCTCGACCGACTCGCCGTTGACGGTGCGATACACCTGCAGCTGATTCTGCCGCTCGAGGTTCAGGTACATGAACGGCTGCGTCGGATGGAAGTCGACGTGCCGCGGCTGATATCCGAATCCACCGTTCGGCGCGATCGACTGACGGTTGGTGAGGATGCCGTCTTTGTAGCTGTAGATCTTGAGCGCGCCCGGATCTTCCGCGCGGTTCGGCGCGGGCCCATTGCCGCGCGTGACCATCACGACCATCTTGTTCGACGGATGGACGCGAATCTGATGCGCGTAGATGCCGCCGTCGAGCGGCGCCGGCTGCTTCACTTCCGCGCCGAGCGTGCCGTCGGCGTTCAGGTCGTGCACGCTCAGGCTGCTCGGATTGTTGTACGCCACGAGCACATGCGTCGCGTTCGGCATCGACGCGTCAGGTGCACCGGCCGGTGGCGGATCTCGATCGACTGGCCGTGCGGCGACAGCGCTCCGGTTGCCGTGTCGACGCGGTACGCGGTGACGCCGTGACGATCGCCCTGCATGCCGTTGCTCCACGCCACGTACAGAAATCTCGTCGACGGATGGTGCCAGACATACTGCACGGCGAACGGCAGCGTCACGCTCGACGTTTTTGTGAGCGATCCCGTCGGCGACACTGACGGCATACGTGGAGAGCTCGGGCCCAACGCGCTGCGTAAAGAAAGACCGGCGGATTCGGCGACGGCATCTGCGCCGCGCCGCGACGGCGACATGCGGCAGACATCAGTGCGACACGTCATGCTCCCCACGATCCCCACGACCCTACGATCCCACGTCCCCACGCTCCCCACGATCTCCTACTTCAAGTCCCAGCAATCGCGCGGGATTCTCTTTCGCCATCCGATCGAGTTCCTGATCGGTGAACCCTTTCTTGCGCAGCGCTTCCATGTACGTCGCGAAGCCATCGGCCGGCAGCGGGTTGCCGGCCTGTCCGAGATCGGACGAGAGGATCGCGTGCTCGACGCCGACCTTGCGGATGTCGTCGGCGAGCCGATCGATCCTCGCCTGCGCGTTCGGCGTCGCCAGCGTGCCGCTGACGAACTCGATGAAGGCGCCGAGCCGCGCGGCCTGCTGCGCCTGTTCGACCGTCAGCGACGTCGGCGCCGACATGCCGTGCGTCGCCACCATGCCGCGGACGCCGAGCCGGCGCCCTTCCTCGAACATCAGCAGCGCTTCCTGCGCCGACACGTGGCCGCTCGCGAGCACGAGATTGTGCTTCGCGATCGCGGCAATCACCGCTTTCGTCTCGGGCAGCAGCGCGCCGTTCTGCGAGACGCGCACGAACGGCGCGTTCGGCGACTTGCCGGTCCTGACCTGGTTCTCGGCGTCGAACGTCGACATCCAGACGATGCGGCCCCACCCGCCGTTCACGCGCGCCATGTGCTCGACCGCGTGCGCGTTCATGCCGCCGACGGGCAGGTTGAGATCGATGCCGCCGAACACCTCGATGCCCGGCACCGCCTTGCGCGCGAGCAGCGCGAGCCCCGCGGTCGGATCGAAATGGCTCTTCAGCACGATCGCGCGCATCCCTTTGTCTTTCGCGAACCGCGCGGCCTCGAGGCCGTCGAGCGATCGCGGAACGTTGTCGGGATCGGCGTGCACGTGAATGTCGATCGCGCCGCGCAGATCGCGCGCGACGTTCGGCGCCGGTCGCCTGCGGAATCGCCTGCCGCGCGCCGACAGCCGCGCCAACGCGAGCGCCATCACTCCGGCAGCGGCGATGAATCTCATGGAAGCGGGCATGCTAACACGGGATCGTGGCGCGTAGCGGTCGTAGAGTCGTAGGGATCGTAGGAATCCGCACGCGACCTACGACTCGACGATCCCTACGAACGCTATACCAGCGCCAGCACTCGCGCCGGGCCGCCGGTCGCGCCCGCGTGCTTGGGCGCGCCGACGATGACCGTCGCGCCGACGGCGGGACGCGGCCGAGATTCGCCATCAGCTCCACGCCGTATTTGCCCGCGCCAAGAATCGCGAGATGCGCGACGAACTTCTGCGCGGCGCCGCGTCCAGGCTCAACGTGTCGACGCCGACGCCGCAGATATCGCGCTCGTCGACGAGAAAGCGCGCCGCCTGCTCGCTGAATCCCGGCGCGTGCATCGTGCCTTTCGCGTCTCGATTCAGGAATCGATCGGTCGTCGTCGCGCGCGCATCCCAGCCTGAATGCATCGCCACGAGCGCACCAGCCGGCATGCGGCCGTGCTGTTTCTCCCACTCGAGCGAGATCGTCGACCGAGACGAGCGTGTCGGCATCTTTCGCGGCACGGTCGGCGATGTCGATGACCACCAGCGGCGCGATCAGGCGATCGACGGGAAGGCGATCGCCCGACATCGCGCCGGCGACGAAATGCGACGGCGCGTCGACGTGCGTGCCGGTGTGCTCGTCGAACGTCACCTCGTTGTTCGCGAATCCGTTCTGTGCGATCGTCGATCGCGCGCGTATTTGTATGGGCTTGTACCCGGGATACACCGGCAAGCGACGGCGAAAACGGATGCGTCAAATCAACGACGTCGCGAAACCCACCCGGCAGCCGGGACGGCTTTCTGCTGTGCGGCCGCCGGCATCGACGCCGACACCGCGCATGCGGCAATCGCACCGATAAAACCACGCCGCGATAAATCACGTCGCAACGGTTTCAACGACGACTGGTGCGCACATGGGAAGCTCCTGACTCTGCGAAATTTTCGTTCACTTTTCGTCCCCTGAGGCGTTAATCCCACTGAGGGAACCGCCGATGGCCAGGTTTGCGTCTTATCTGGCAGGGCAGTTATGGATTCTCTGAGACGGCTCATCTGCGCTTTCCGGGGACATGAAGATTACCGGCAGTTCGAGAAAGAACCGGGTCTACCTGCAGTGCATCTCGTGCGGGCACGAGTCGCCGGGCTGGACGGTCGATGCGCGACGGCCGGTGCTGCGATTCCAGTCGAGGCACGCGCACACACCTCCGAACCACGGAATTGCTGCGGAAAACCGCCTGACGCTTGGTTGCGCAGCGTCGCCGACCCGGATCGTGCCCCCTGCACGACCTGTCGCGTTGATGCCGCGCAGGTGCAGGCGCCTGCCTTCTTTCGAGTTGACGAATTTGGTCGCGTCGACGCCGAACCGCTCCGAAAACTTGCGACAGCCGGTGTGGGGCTCCGCCGTCACTTCGATCACCGCCGAGCCGATCGCCAGCCGCGTGCCCGCCGGAAGATTGTCATCGCTCAGATCGAGATCGAGATACAGCTGATCGCCGGCGAGCGGCCATCGATCGTCCGAGTGCGCGACGAGCGCAATCGCGCGCGCGTTCATGATGTTGAGCTGCGTGTCCGGATTCGGCGAGCGCATCACGGCCCTGCCTGCCGCTCCGCGTGCTCCAGGAATCGCCGACGAGCCCGACAGCCGGGTCGAGCTGCGCCTCGTCGCACGCACTTCGCGCGCGCCTGCCACGCGGCCGCCTGACGATGAGCCGCAGCACGCCGCCGTCTTTCGGCGACGCTCAATGTCCGGCAGCCCCGCCTTCAACTCGCTGAGCGTACGATGCGGCGGGTTCATCGGCTGTGGCTTCATGCCGATTTCTCGAGGTGACCGAGATCGCCACGGCGTCTTTCAGCGTGTTCGTCACGAGGCATCCGCGCTCGGACATCGCGATGAGCTTTCGCATCAGCTCCTCGTCGCCGTATTTCGCGACACGCGCACCGCCATCGACTCGAAGCGCTCGGGCACACCGCCGATGGTTCCCACCACCGACACGCGCACGTTCGACACGTCGGCCTCGCGCGTCCTGACGGCGGCGAGCAGCGTGCTCAGAAAACAGCCGCCCAGCGACATCAGCAGATACTCTCCGCCAAGCGGGCCGCGATCGCTGCCGCCTTTCTCGACCGGGCGATCGACAAACACCGTGTGCGATCGCGCCGCGGCGCTCCCGGTTGACGGTCCGACCTGTTCGATCTCAACACTGATAGTTCTCGGCATCTCTAGCTCTCTGCTCTCTGCTCTCTGCTCTCTGCTCTCTGCTACTCACGGAAATTCCGGCGGCGGTCTTCTGCGCTTTGTCGCCTGCTCGAACGCGTACGCGATTTCGATGAGACGCGGCTCGCTGCACGCGCCGCCGTAAAGCTGATGCCCGAGCGGCGCCGGCTTCGCATCGAATCCGGACGGAAACGGCGGCTGCGGCGCGTTCGGCACAAAGCCGAACGGCACGATCACCGTCGGGTATCCCGGCTTCGCGGCCACGGCCGCACCGGTCGATCCCGGAAACATCAGCGCATCGAGCCGCTCGCGCTTCATCACCGCGTCGATGCCTTCGGCTCCGGTCACCCGTACGTCTGTCGCGCGATCGGCAAGATAGCGTGCGCGATCGCGCTCGAGATCGACCTCGTCTGAATTGTCGAGCTGCGCCTGGCCATATTTGATTGCACCTTCGGCGCGATGCGCAAGGTTCCATTCGCGCAGCTCGGTCAGCGTCTTGACCGGCGAGGCGGGCCCCAGCGACGCGAGCCACGCGTTGAAGTCGCGCTTCATGCCGTACTTGAAGACGATCGAACAGTTGACGTCCTTGCCCTTCATCCCGCCCTCGTCGCGACACACGGGTCGGCGGCTGACGCGGAATGTCGGCCGGATCGACGACGGTCGCGCCGTGCTGCTGCAGCAGCGCGATCGCGTCGCGCAGCGACCTGGCCGTGCCGCTGCTCATCGACGAACGACATGCGCGGCACGCCGATGCGCGCGCCTGCGAGCCCTCGCCGGTTGAGGAAGCGCGTGTAGTCGCCGTTCGGCGCCCGAGGGCACGCCTTCGTCGCGGGATCGTGAGGATCCGGGCGCGCCGCCTTCGAGCACGCCGAGCAGGATCGCCGCATCGGCCACGGTTCTCGCCATCGGACCGGCCGTGTCCTGATCGGCCGTGATCGGAATGATGCCGTAGCGGCTGATGCGCCCGACCGTCGGCTTGATGCCAACGAGCATCGTCTGGTTGGCCGGCGTCAGAATCGAGCCCGACGTTTCGGTGCCCACGTTCGCCGCCCAGAAATTCGCCGCCGTGCCCGCGCCCGAGCTCGACCCGCCGGCGTTCAGCGCCGGCCGGCCATCGTTGGTACCTTCGCGCGGATCCGGCCGCGGATCGTAGGGATTGAATCCATAGCCCGACGAGCGCGTTGTAATTGCCCGGCATCCCGGTCGCAATCCAATTGGCGAGCTCCGTCATGTTCGTCTTCGCGATGATGATCGCGCCCGCATCGCGAAGGTGTCTTCGTCAGCGTCGCCTCGTACGGCGGGCACGAACCCCTTGAACGCGAGCGCGCCGCCGGTCGTCGGCATGTCGGTCGTGTGGATGTTGTCCTTCAGCGCGATCGGGATGCCGTGCAGCGGTCCGCGTACCTTTCCCTGCGCGCGCTCGCGATCGCGCGCGTCGGCCTCGTCGAGCGCGCGCGGGTTGAGCGTGATGATGGCGTTGAGCCGGCTCTCGTACTTCGCGATGCGATCGAGATACTGCTGCACGATGCCGCGCGACGTGATCCGCCGCTGCTGCATCGCGGTCTGCATGTCCGCAATCGTGGCTTCGACAACGGAGAATGAGCCCTGCTGTGCAGGTATTGCCTGCCCGACACCGAGAAGCAGCGACGAAGCAGTAACGAAAACCGAAGAGCGAACTCCATGTTCCTATTCGCTTTTCGTTTTTCGTTCTTCGTTACGTCCGAGGCATAGATCTAATCCTGCGCTAACTGCGTCCTGCCACTCTGCCGATGTCGGCGAGCTCAGCCGATCAAGCGCGGCTCCGCAGGGTCTGCCGGCACAGGCTGTATCTCCGCCTGATACCAACCCACATCGTGCCAGGCGCCCATCTTGTAGCCGATGTGACGATACACGCCAACCGGCTCGAATCCCATCGCTTCGTGCAGCCCGACGCTGGCCGGATTCGGCAGCGTGATGCCCGCGACGGCCTGGTAGTAGCCAAGATGCGCGGAGCAGCTCGAACAGCGTCGTGTAGAGCGCGCGCCCGGCGCCACGGCGATGATGCGTGCGGCTGATGTAAATGGCGGTGTTCACGCACCAGCGATACGCCCATCGCTCGTTGTGCGGCGACGCATACGCATACCCGATGACGCCGCCATCGTCTTCGAGCACGATCCACGGCCGCTGGGCGCGAACGTCGCGATGCGCTGCGCCATCTCTTCGGCGCTCGGCGCCGTCTCCTCGAACGAGATGACGCTGCCCTCGCAGTACGGCGCGTAGATGGCCGCGACCGCAGACGGCGTCGTCAGCAGTGGCCAGTCGAATATTCGCCATGCTTCGTGACGCTATTCTTTTTTCGTTCTTCGTTTTTCGTTTCAGGGTTTCTGCGCCAGTCCTTCGTACATGAACGTGAACGCGCGCGGCCCCGGCACATACTCCGTGCGCAGATCGCGCGATCGTGAACCCCGCATCGCGCACCAGATCGTCCATCTTCCGATTCAGATGACAGCCGCCGGCGAACCGGCGCCAGACCGGCGTCAGACGATTCTGCCACTTCCTGACGCCGGCATCCGGCGAGAGCCCGTGCTCGACAAAAATGAGCGTGCCGCCTGGTTTCAGCACGCGCCGCATCTCGCGCAGCGCGTCCGGCGCGTTGGCGATCGAGCACAGCGACCATGTGACGACGACCGTGTCGACCGACGCGTCGGCGAGCGGAAGACGATCGGCATCGCCGTGGAAGAGCTCGACCGGAAACGGCGCCGCCGCTGCCTTCGCTCTCGCCATCGCGAGCAGCTCTGCAGACGGATCGACGCCGTAGAGCTGCGTGACGGCATCGTGTAGAACGGCAGGTTCAAGACCGGAACCGATGCCGACTTCGAGCACCGACGCCGCGCGCCGCCGGCACATGCGCCGCGCGCAGGCGGGTCGCATCCTCGCGCGTCATCGCGAAATTGATGAGCCTGGGAAGCACGAGCGGTCATAGAGATTCGCCAATTTTCCGTATAAAATCCAAATTTCCGTTACCGGTAAAGTTACAGGCAAAACGCATAGTTGGTTTGACTTCAAAATTCAACGCGTAAAATCCCCGCAACCCTTTACAACAGCTCGACTTACGGAGGTATGGAGTATGAAGCAGAGACTCGGTCTGGGGATCCTGCTCGGTCTGGCCATGCTGTTGATGGTCCCGGCAGTGTCTTCGGCTCAGAGCGCGATCGTTGGCCTGCTCACGGACGACTCGGGCGGCGTGCTCCCGGGCGTGAGCGTTGAAGTCACCAGCCCTGTGATGATCGAAGGCTCGAAGACGACGGTGACGGACAGCCAGGGCCGATACCGCTTCGAGGCGATGCGGCCCGGCGCCTACAAACTCTCGTTCTCGCTCACCGGCTTCGGCACGGTCGTTCGCGAAGGCGTGGACCTGCCATCGAACTTCACGGCCACGGTCAACGCCGAGATGAAGGTCGGCTCGCTCGAAGAGACGATCAACGTGTCCGGCACGGCTTCGCAGGTCGACGTGCAGCAGGCGACGCGCACGACGGTCATCGCGCGCGACGTCATCGATTCGCTGCCGATTTCGCGCAACGTCATGGGGCTTGCCGTGATCGTCCCCGGCGTGCGGCCCAGCACCCCCGATATGGGCGGCGTGCAGACGACCGAGCAGGTCGGCCTTCGCGCCCGCGGACTCGGCGGCCTGGACGGCGACCAGCTCGTCGAAGGCATGTCGATCCAGAGCTACGAGGGCACGTCGTTGAGCTTTCTCGACGACACGCTGCAGGCGGAGATGACGGTCAGCACGGCCGCGATTCCGGCCGACACCGGCGGCGGCGGCATTCGCCTGAACAGCATCCTGAAGGACGGCGGCAACAACTTCAGCGGTTCGGCGTTCATGGGCGGCACCAAGGGCACGTGGGTCAAGAACAACATCGACGACCGGCTGCGCTCGCGCGGCTTGAACGTCGCCAACGGCATCGATCACCTCGAGGCGTTCACCGGCTCGCTCGGCGGTCCGATCCTGAGAGACAGGCTGTGGTGGATCCTCTCGGCCCGCCATCAGTCAACCGAGACGACCATCGCGAACGTGCCGAAGTTCGTGACGGCCGCGGACGGCACGCAGTACAAGGCGACGAACGACCTGTACGTGCGCAGCCTCTCGACGCGACTCACGTGGCAGGCCGCCGAGAAATACAAGGTGGCCGGATTTCTCGAGCGGTGGTGGCACAAGAAGGGCCACTCGATTGGCGCCGGCACCGACCCGCGCGCCGGCGAGCAGCGCGACCCGCGCAACGCGCACCACGCGATCGGCAACGTGAAACTGACCGCACCTGTCACCAGCAGATGGCTGATTGAGGCCGGCTGGTCCTTTGCCGAGTTCTACTGGAGAGGCGGCAGCCCGTCCGGTACGCCGGCCGGGACCGCGCACGACTTTCCGTTCACGCCGGAGTGGTATGCGACGGCGCCCACCAGCGATACGGCGCTCAACCGCAACTTCCCCGACAAGTGCATCTATGCGCTCGCTGCCGGCGCCGAACGGCTGCACGACCTGGAACGCCACGCGCGAGCAGCGGCAGGAGAGCGTCCACAACGAGGCGAAGTTCATGGCCTCGTACGTGACCGGCTCGCACAACATCAAGGTGGGCATCGAGAACGATTGGGGTCCCGGCCGCCAGCGCAAGAACACGCGCAACGGACACCTGCAGCAGCGGTACATCAACAATCAACCGTCGACGGTCGAGGTCTTCAACAATCCGGTCATCCAGCCTGCGTATGTCGCCTACGACGTCGGCATCTTCGCGCAGGACAGCTGGACGATCAAACGCCTGACGATCAACCCCGGCCTGCGCGTCCAGTGGGTCGAAACCGGCATGTATGAAAGCAGCATGGCGGCAGGGCGGTTCGCGCCGGCGCGCTTCATCGAAGAAGAGAGCGGGCTGATCGACTTCGGCGCCGACTACTCGCCGCGGTTCAGCGCGGTGTACGACCTCTTCGGCGACGGCCGCACCGCGCTGAAGACGAGCTGGAGCAAGTACTACCGGAACTACGACGGCGACATCGCGGCGAACGCATACGGCAGGGCCGGCGAGCGCAGCGAGATGCGCACGTGGCTCGACCGCAATCTGGTTGCAGGCACCAATACTCCGACTGGCGCCGCCGCGACGGTGCTGTGCCCTGGCGTGCGCGTCCTTCCGACCGATTGCGACGGCGTCGCGCAGGACAACGAGATCGGCACCAGCCCGAGCGGCGGTGCGTTCGCCAATCCCGACCGGCCCGATCGCAGAGCCGCTGAATCTCGAGCGCCAGTACAACGACGAGTTCACGGCAGGCGTGCAGCATCAGGTGACGCCGCGGTCGGCGGTCGGCGCGATGTTCTACAAGCGGAAGATCGCGGACCTGGCGTTCCAGGATCGGACGAACATCACGTCGACCGACTACACGCGATTCGAAACGCCGATGCCGGACGTGTCGAGAGATCCGGATGTCGCCGCCGTGCTGAAGGCCGGCGAGATGGTGCCGGTCTACAACCTGAATCCGGCCAAGCTGGGCGTCTTCAACGTCGGCGTCGTCGATCGCAGCGATACGACGAACGACACGCTGTACACCGGCTTCGAGGCATCGTTCAACGCCAGGCTCCCGGGCGGCGCGATGCTGTTCGGCAGCTGGACCATGGACCACACGCTGCAGCGGTGGTGCGACAACGACGACAACCCGAACGGTCCGACGACGACCGGACAGTTCAACCCGACCGCCGCCACGACCGGAGTGGACGCGCCGTTGGGCGGCCGCTACTGCGATCAGACGCAGTTCGACTACCCGTTCATTCACGAGTTCAAGCTGGCCGGAAACTACACGTTCCCGTACGGCCTCGACATGGGTGTGGTGATGCAGAGCTACGGCGGCCAGGAGCGCATCATCTTCTGGGCGCCGGAAGCAGGCGCGGTTCCCGAACGGACAGCGCACGCAGGCCGAGACGTTCATCCTGAACGAACCAGGCATCGATTTTCTACGATCGCTGGAACCAGCTCGACATCAACGTCAAGAAGAACTTCCGGCACAACAACAAGGTGTTGACGTTCCAGATCGACATCTTCAACGTCCTGAACGCCAACGCGATTCGCGCCGCCAACAACAACGTTGGCGCCAGCCTCGGCAACGCGACGACGATCATGCTCGGCCGCTTCCCGCGGCTGGCGGTGAACTTCAAGTTCTGACACGAAGATCCACGAAGGGCACGAAGATCGCAGCGAAGGGCAGCGAAGCTCCCGCTCTGCTACGCTTTCGCAGGCGCAGTCGTCTGAGCGAATACGTCTGTGCACTCGCAGCTTGGGACTGTTCGAGGCCTTTGCGTCGCGATGTCGGGTCAGAAGTAGTCGACGCCGAGCTTCGATGTCCCGCGTTCAGTCCGAGATTCGATCTGAAACCAGGAGCGATGCCGTTCACGCTTGTATGCAGCGTCATGAGTCGCGATCTGAATGCCGCAGTTCGTGGGACTGCAACCGCGTTCACAGCCGAACGATTGCACGTCTCGATCGAACAAGCCGAGGCGTCTCGATCGCGACTGACGTCTCGAAGATGAGCAGATCAGACAACTCGAGCGATCCGTTGAGTCGCTCTATTCTGGCGTACGTTTCGGCCGATCACCTGCGTCTGAAAACGAGAAATCGCCGAGATTGCAATTTGCCCTGCGGTCCACGCGTCTCCGCGTCCCTGCGACTTGACGAAACGAAATGCGGCTCTTGCGAACCACCTACCACCTACCACTACCATCAGAAGATCGCGAGCGGGTTCACCGGCGAGCCGCTGCCGCCTTCGACCGGGATCGGCGCGAACGTCAGCATGAACTCGTAGCGCTTCAGCTTGCGCGCGGTGGCGGCGAGGTTCTCGAGATCGAGGTTCTCCACGATCCCCGCGCCGAGCCAGCCGAGCAGCGCCTGGTGGATCGGGATTGCCGGGGATGCCCTGCTCGGCGCCCCAGCCCGGACGCGGGTTCCAGTCGATGTTCATGTCGTGCGCGGCGAATGAGATGTCGCGCTCCTTGAAGAACGGGATCGTGTCGGCGTAGTAGCCGGCGACCTGGCCCGACCACGGTCCCTTCGCCGCGCGGCGCTTCCAGCGTCCGACGTACAGCACGATCACGTCGCCGGGCCCGACGCGCACGCCCGATCGCTTCTCCCACGCTTCGAGATCGGCGCGCGTGATCGGCGTGCCCGGCTCGATCCATTCCACGCCTTTCATCTGCGGCATGTCGTACAGCACGCCGCGCGTGACGATGCCGTCGCGGCGTCCCATGATGCTGCCCTGCTTGCATCCGGTCTCGGGCGTGATGTTCTCCTTCACGGAATAGCCGTTGTACATCTGGCCGTCCATGAAGAAGTGGCAGAACGCATCGGTGTGGCCGAGCGACAGGCCGTGATAGCTCACCTGATACGTGTCGGTCGTGCGTCTTCGGCCCGATGCTGTTCGTCGTCCGGCGAAACACCTGGTTCGGCCCGACGTCGGCCGCCTCCTGCTGCGGCACCGCGCCGGCGAGCGAGACGACGATGCCGCTGCGCACGAGCCGCGCGGCGCTCTGCACCTTCTGCGGCGTGATGAGGTTGGCGGTCCCTTTCTGATCGTTCGGCCCCCATCGCCCCCAGTTGCGCAGCTCGGTGCGCCATCGCTTAGTAGTCGGCGGGAGTGACGGTCGAGCCGATTGGCCGTAGAGAACGGCGCTGCATAACAGAACGCCGCTGATGAGTGATTCTGATGCTCATGATGGTGCCTCCCAGAAAGAGCAAAGAGCAGAGAGCAAAGAGCAGAAATGCCATCTGCTCTCTGCCACTCTGCTCTGTGAGCGAGCGTTGCCGCAGTTCAGGTCCGGCGAAGCCGGACGCCATTATTGCGGCAACGCGAAGACGTAGAGCGCCTGTCCGCTCTGCGGAATCTTGATGTCGGGCACGATCGCCGCCGGCACGTTGCGCGGGCTGCCGCCGCCGAGACCCGACATCACGGCGATGTACTGCCGGCCGTCGACGCTGAAGCTCACGGGATATCCCTGCGCCGACGTGCCGAGGCGCGTCTGCCACAGGATCTGGCCGGTCTTCACGTCGTGCGCGCGCACGTAGCGATCGAGGTCGCCGATGAACACGAGGCCGCCGGCCGTCGACAACGCCGCCGTCAGGAACGGCGCGCGCTGCTCGAACTTCCACACTTCCTGCATCGTCCGCACGTCGTAGGCCGCGAGCTTGCCGGTCTGCTCGTTGCTGTCGGGCGTGTGCTTGAACAGGCGATCCGCACCCGATCCGCCGCCGCCTTCGGTCATCGCCACGTCGCGCGCCGTGAAGTCCATGCACGACTGGCTGAGCGGCGCGATCAGCAGCCCGCCGGCTGGTAGTAGCTCATCGCCTGCCAGTTCTTGCCGCCTGCGGTGCTCGGGCAGATGAAGATCGGCTTGCCGATCTGCATCTCGAGGATGTCGGGACGATAGCTCGGCACGCCGGTCTTCGGATCGATGCGGTCATACACGTTCTGATAGACCATCTCCTTGTGGCCGAGGAACTGGCCCGTCGCGGCGATCGATCTTCCAGAGCACGCCGGCCTTCCCGGCGCTGAACGACACTTTCTGATCGCCGATGTCGACGAGCACGCGCTCGAACACTTCGTCGAGATCGAACGACTCGGCCGGCGCGTGCTGGTAGTGCCACGCCAGCTTGCCCGTGTCGGGATTGAGCGCGACCGTCGAGTTCGCGTAGAGCGTCTTGTCGAGCAGCGTGAGCTTCCGGCTCAGGAAGTTCCACGGCTTCGCCTGCGAGACGCCCCAGTACGTCAGGTTGAGATCGGGATCGTAGCTGCCGGCAATCCAGGTGTCGCCGCCGCCGCGAAACGTCATCGGCAGCTTGCCCCACGTCTCGCTGCCCGGCTCTCCCTCCCGCGGAATCGTGTAGAACCGCCACGCCTGCTTGCCGGTGTTGATGTCGTACGCGCTGATGAAGCAGCCGACGCCGTCGAAGCGCGTGCAGCCGGTCAGCCCTTGCAGCACCTTGTTGCCGATGACGATGGCGCCGCTCGTGTTGACGCGCGTCGCGTCCGGCGCCGCATTCGTGTCCCACAGAATCTCGCCGTTGCGCGCGCTCAACGCCACCATGTGCGCGTTGCTCGCCGGCAGGAAGATCTTGTCGTCGGCAATCGCGATGCTGCGGATGCCGCCGTAGCCGGGCGCCTGATCGGGACCGACGCGCGTTTCCCAGATCAGACTGCCCGTCTTGCCGTCGAGCGCCTGGACGATGTTGCTCGGGCTCGCGAGATAGATGACGCCGTTGTGCACGATCGGGGTCGTCTGGTTCGCGCCCGAGTCGTTCATCGCCCACACCCACTGCAGCTGCAGGTTCTTCACGTTGGCCGGCGTGATCTGATTCAGCGGGCTGTAGCTGTGGCCCTGATAGTTGCGCCGGAAGATCAGCCAGTCGCCCGGCTGGCGGATTCTTGAGCATCTCGGGCGTGACGGGCACGTAGTTCTTCACTTCGCCCGCAACGGTCACGCCGCGATTCGGCTTCACCGCCACGGCCCGCGCGCAGCTGTTCCCGCGCCGACGACCATCGGCGGCGCCGCGCCGCGGCCGCCCTGCGCCGCCCCGCCCACCTGCCGCGGGTGCGGGCGCCTGCGCCGGTCCTGTCGAGCAGCGCGTTGATCGGCGTTTCGACCCGTGCCGTCAGCGGCTGCTGGTCCGGCAGGCGCGCCGTTGATTTGCAGCAGAAACGCGGTCACCTCGAGCGTGCCTTGCTTCGCCCAGCGCGCCCGGATTGGTCGGCGGCATCGTCTGGACGAGGTAGGTGAAGAGCTCGTTGACCGCTCGCGGTCCCCACTTCGCGCGGAAGTCCGGCCCTGCGACCGGCAGGCGCGTCGCCCGAGCCGCGAAAGTCGGCGCCGATGACATCCGGCGCATTGCTGCGCGTACGCCGCCTGTCCGGCCTGCGCCTGCGCGGCGGTGAAGACGCCGCCGGCGGCAGGCTGCGCCTGCTGGCCGCCGACCGACGCGATGGTGAAACCGATGAAGATGGCAGCGACGATAAGAAGAGGCGCTTCGAAACGCTTCATGTGTGGTCTCCTGCTGGGTGTTGAGGTGGCAGCATCATAACGTAGGTAGGCCGCTTTCATCTGCGGGCTGGAGCAGCGAACGGATGTCGGCCAGGGACCGGACGATGCGATCCGGCGTGACCGGGCTCTGGGCGGGCAGACCGCGACCGCGAATGTCAATCCAGACGCCTCGCATCCCGAGCTTCTGCGGCGCCGCCACGTCCCACTCGAGGTTGTCGCCGATCATCCACGCGTCGGCGGGGCTCACGTCGAGCGCGCTCAGGGCTCGCCGGTAGACGCGCTCATCCGGCTTGCCGAATCCCAGTTCGCCTTCGACGAGGATCACGTCGAATAGGTCCGCGATCTCGAAGCGCGCAATCTTCCTGCGCTGGGCCGCCGCAGCGCCATTGGTGAGCAGCGCGAGGCGCCGGCCAGAATCGCGAAGCCATCGCACGGTCTCGATTGCGTCGGGCAGCGCCTGCATGCCGACGTCGCGGCGGTGGCTGTACGCATCGCCGATGCAGTCGGCCAGCTCCACGTCTTCGACGCCGAGGTCGCGGAGCGCCAGGCCCACCACCTCGCGGCGCGCGGCCTCGAGCTGGAGGCGCCCTTCACGGTGACGGTCGGGATCGTCCCAGAACCATTTCGAGGTCGTGCGAATCGCATCGACCACGACGGCGGCGTCGAGCGGCGCAAAGCGAGGCGCCTGAGCGGCGCACGCCTCGCGCCAGCTTTCGTGCACAAGGCTGCTGTCGTCGAGAATAGTGTCGTCGAGATCCAGAAGAAGAGCAGATGGCGATTGGCGCGTCAGGTGATTGTTCACCTATCGCCCAATCGAGAATGGAATCTCAGCGACCTGCCCGTCGACGGTGATGCGGAGCGTGTATCGACCCGCCCGCAGCGGCGCCTTGTCGACCGTCGAGATCGTGCTTCCCAACTGCGTCTGGCTGAAGCCCCCTTTGATCGGCGTAAACGCGTTACACGCCGTGGCCCGCAGTTCCTGTCCTGCCGGCGCGACAACACGGGCGGACGCGCTCTTCACGACGCGAGGCTCCAGCTCGACGGCATATGAGATTTCGGTGACGCCCCGCTCGAACACAGCGGGGCCCGGCAGCGGACGAACGATTGTGCACAGCTCCCTGCCCCCGCTGTCGTACCGCTGCGCCTGGCCGAACGACACGCTCTTCACGCCCGCCGGTAGCGTAACGGGCACGTTCTGAAGTTGCGCCGCTATCCCCAACATGATCTGCAGACCGGTCAACAGCAGCATCATGACGTGGCCGTTTCCGCGCTGATGGCGGCGCCAAAACGCGCTTGCGCTCCCAGCTGACGGTGCAATCCATAGAAGCCGCTCGCGGAGATCGCGCACAGCAGCGCCGACAGGTACCACAACAGGTTCGGGCGGTAATTATCGAGCACGATACCGGCCGCGAGCGGACCGAGCATCGACGGAATGCTGATGGACAAGCCGAACACGGCCATGTACCGGCCACGCATGTCGGTCCTTGCGAATCCTGCCGCGAGCGTCTGGCTCGTCGGCATCACGATCATCTCGCCTACGGTGATGATGACGACCGCAAGCACGAACAGCCAGTACGCAGAGACGATACCGAACATGCCGAAGCCAATCAGGTAGAACAGCGTGCCGAACGCCATCATCAGGAACTGCGGCCGCCTTTTGATGACGCGCATCGTCCAGAACTGAAAACAGATGACGGTGATCGCGCTCGACGATCAGCAGCACCCCGTAGCCTTGCGGCTCGATGCCGTGGTTGTCGCGCAGGTACACCGATAGGGAGTTGTACATCTGGATGTACACCATGCCCATCAGCACGGCCGCCACAAGAAACGCCACGAAGGCGCCTGTCGGCGAGCACGATGCGATAGTTTCGAAAGGTTTCGAAAAGTCCCTCCTCGACGTGCCGCTCGTGCGGTGCCGGCCTGGTCTCAGCCATGAACAGATAGAACAGCAATGCGACGACGCAGCTGATGGCCGCGTCGATGACGAACAGCGCGAAGAACGACGACCGCGCCACGAACCCGCCGACGGTGGGCCCGACGAGCCACGCCATGTTGCCGACGACCCGCAGAATGCCGAACCCCTCCTGTCGCTGCTCCTTCGGAAGAATGTCGGCAATCATCGCGGCGTGCGCCGGGGCACCCACTTCCGAGAACAGTCCGACCAGGGCCGCAACGGGAAACAGCCATACGAACCGGTTCACCGATCCGAACAGCAGCGCGCTGAGCGCGCTCGCCACGAGGCCGAAGAGAATCAGCTTTCGGCGCCCGAGGCGATCCGTCAGCCCACCGCCGACAACAGACCCGAGGATGCCGGCAAGCGACAGCAGGCCGAGAAGGATACCCGCTTCAGTCATGCCGACGTTGAACTTCCCGGTAATGTAGAGCGCAAAAAACGGGAAGGCGAGGGTGCCGCCGATTTTGTCGATGAAGTGCACGCCGACGACGACCCAGAACCGTCTGGGAAACTCGTGGTAGAGATCGCGAAGACTTGTCACCGTCGGAAGATCATAGCGGTTCTGGGTTCTGGGGTTCTTGGTTCTGCGGTGCTGGTTCTCGGTGCTGGGTGCCGGTTCTGCGGTAGTCGTTCTGTGTGCTGCGTTCCTCAACCAAGAACCAAGAACCAAGAACCATGAACCGGAACCCCAGAACCCAGCACCCAAAACCCAGAACCGCAAGGTCCAGGCTCTAGTCCAGCAGGTATTGCACCGTAGAGACGACGCGAACAATTTTCTGGAGCTGGGTGCTTTCGTTGATGCCGGGCGCCTGGTCGCGCGGAAGAATGACGAAAACGCCCTGATTCGCCTGACGGATGTCGCTGGCGGTGCTGCCCGAATCGCGCGCGAACTGCTCTGCGGCCGCGCGCGCGTTCGCCGTTGCTTCCGCGATCATCGCGGGCTTCAGCTCGTTCAGTCTGGTGAACACGTAGGTCGGGCCGCTCGAACCGTACTCGCCGCCCTGGCTGAGAACGACTCCCGCAGCTACGAGCTCGCCGACGCGCTGGCTCGCATCGCGAACCACTTCCGGCTTGTTCATGCGGACGATGATCGTCTGATCTATCACAAAGCGCGGGCCCGCGCCCTCGCGCTGATACTGGTTGGTGTTGGAGTCGGACACCTGGAGGTTCTGAAGGTGCGTCGCGGACGCATCGATGCCGTGGCGCGCGAGAAACGCGAGCACCTGCTCGTAGCTGCGCGTGATCTGCGCCTGCGCGGCCGCGAGATCGTTGCCACTCGCCACGAACCGAAGCGGCCACAGCGCGAGGTCGGCGGTCACCTCGCGCTCGGCGAGCCCTTTCACTTCGACGTAGCGGTCGGCGGTGCGCCCCCGCGCGAATCCCCAGCCCACGAGGCCGCCGCCGATCGCGATCCCGATGGCAAGAATCACGGCTGCCAGCAAAGGATCGGTCGGTCATGGGCGATCTATTCCGTAAACGAACAGATCCACGTCGTTGTGTCTGGCACGTGCCCTCGCGCTGCTCACCAAGCCGCTCGGCCACCTTCATCGACGGCGTGTTCTCCGGATGGATCAGGCTGATGACGTGGCTCTGATCGAGCTCTCTGAACGCGTAGTCGAGCGCCGTGTCGCCCGCCTTCGGTGGCGTAGCCCTTGCCCCACGCGTGCCTTGCGAGCGTCCAGCCGATCTCGAAGCCAGGCCAGCCTTCAGGATTGAGAAACCCGATGCGGCCGATCATGCGGCCGGTCGCCTTCTCCTCAACCGCCCAGTGGCCGTACCCCCGCATCTCCCAGTGGCCGATGAAAAACGCGATGCTGCGCCATGCATCCGCACGCGTGAACAGCTTCCCGAGCGTCAGGTATTGCATCACCGCCGGATCCGCGGACATCTCCGCATAGTCGTCGAGATCACCCTCGCGCCACATCCGCAGTTTCAGACGTTCGGTCTCGAGCTCGTTGTGCTTCACAAGAGCTTCCTGACTGGCTCGGCCAGATGACGGGCGAGTATCTCGTGTTGATCCGCGTCCAGATGGACGCCGTCAACCGCGCTGGGCGTGATGACGCTGCCGGCGTCGAAAAACGCACAGCCGCTCTCGGCCGCGACTGACGCGTACGCCGTGGCCGAGGCCGGCGGACTGTTTGCCGGCGCAGGCGAACTTGTCGGCCATCGTCCCCACGGCTGTTCCGGGCTGTGGCGGCGCGACGATCAGAATCGACGGGATCGGCATCTCCGGCTCGATCGGAGCGCGGCGTATCGCGCGCACCAGCGACGCGATTCCCTGCGCGGAGTGCGACGCGTTGTGCTGATGCACCGACTGAAAATCGTTCGTGCCGAGCATCAGGATGACAAGCGCCAGCGGAGAATTCACTTCGATCCGCTGCTCGAGTCCGGCAAGACCGTTCCGGCCGGGCTTGAACGGGTCGTCCCAGACGGTTCTGCGGCCATTCAGGCAGTCTTCGATCACACGGACGGATTCGCCGGCACGGGTGAGCGCCCCTTCGAGTATCCCCGGCCATCGCTGCGTAAGCGGGAGCCGGCGGCGCGTGCCGGGTACGATCCCCCACGTCAACGAATCGCCATACACAAGGACCTGCTTCATCGCGTGCGAGACGATCCGAGAATCCCGCCGAGGATGCCGCGAAAAATCTGCCGGCCGAGCTGGCTTCCCACGGTCCTGGCCGTCTGCTTGGCCATCGTCTCGACCATGCCCTGGCGACGCTTCGTCCCCCACAGAAATTCATCAACCTTCGACGGCGCCTTTTCGGCACCCGTCGGACTTTCTTTAGTGCTCGCGGGACCGCTCGCCCCCGCAACTGCCCCCTTCAACATTTCGTACGCCGATTCCCGATTGACCGGAGTGTCGTACTTCGTGCCGACCGGGCTGCGCGAACGGATCGCCGCGCGCTCCTCCGCGGTGATCGCTCCGATGCGGCTGCGGGGCGGGGCGATCAGCGTCCGCTGCACCGGCATCGGCACACCCCCTTCCTGCAGCGTAGACACCAGCGCTTCGCCGACGGCAAGCGTGGAAATCGTCTCTGCAACGTCGAGGCGCGGGTTGGCCACAAACGTCTCTGCGGCGGTTCGCACGGCCTTCTGGTCGCGAGGCGTAAATGCGCGCAAGGCGTGCTGCACGCGGTTCCCGAGCTGTCCGAGAATTTCCCCCGGCACGTCGTCCGGGAACTGTGAACAGAAATACACGCCGACCCCTTTTGAGCGGATGATCCGCACGACCTGCTCGACACGGTTGCGCAATGCAGGCGGCGCGTCGCCGAACAACAGGTGCGCCTCGTCGAACATGAAGACCAGCTTCGGCTTCTCGAGATCTCCCACCTCCGGCAAGCTCTCGAACAACTCAGAAAGAAGCCACAGCAAGAAGCTGGAAAACAACCGCGGCTCGAGGACCAGCTGTTCGGCGGCCAGAATATTGATGATGCCGCGGCCGCTCAGGTCAGTGCGGAGCAGATCGGTCAGCTCGAGCGCCGGCTCGCCGAACAGCGAATCGCCGCCTTCTCGATCGAGCGACAGCAATCCCCGCTGGATCGCCGCAACCGACTGCGCGCTGACCAGGCCGTATTTCGCCGAGATGTCTTTTCTATTCTCTGCGACGTATGTGAGGAGCGCGCGGAGGTCTTCGAGACCGAGCAGCAGGAGTCCGCGGTTGTCGGCCAGCGTAAACGCAATTTCAAGCGCACCCACCTGCGCGTCGCTGAGTTTCAGAATTCTGCCGAGGAGAGCTGGACCGAGCTCGGTGATTGTCGTGCGGACGGGATGACCGGACTTGCCGTAGAGGTCCCAGAACACCACGGGGTTCCCTTCCGTCACGTACCCTTCGACACCGATTGCCTTCACCCGCGCTTGAATCTTCTCACCGCCGGTGCCGGGCATCGCAAGCCCCGCGACATCGCCTTTCACGTCGGCCATGAACACAGGGACGCCAAGCCGGGAGAAGCCTTCCGCGAGGACCATCAACGACACCGTCTTGCCGGTGCCGGTGGCGCCGGCCACGAGCCCGTGTCGATTGCCGTATTGTGCGTGGAGATAGACGGGTTGCTCGCCTTTGCCGAGGAGGATGCGATTCATGTCCGTCGGCTAGCTTACGATAAAAAGACAGGATCCTATCGGGTCAGATACGCATCCAGCTCCGATCGTTCACGCGATACGACGCGCCGATTTTTTTGGCAGGCAATTCCCCGGACTCGATGAGGGCGAGCGCGTCGGGCTCGGGCACGCCGAGGAACTGCGCAATTCGCGATTCGCGTACAATCAGCTACGCGCCGTTCTTGATGGCCTTGTCGGCGTCCGCGAAACGGTGCGTGAGCGTGTGGAGCCTCCATCGGGTTTATTGGCCGTGACCGCAGACGCCTCCACTCTTCGATGCCCGAGCTGTGGAGCCCCGGCTGCTCCAGACGCGGTCCGCTGCCTGTACTGCAAGTCACGCCTGGCGATCATGGGTTGCCCCGGGTGCATGGCCCTGCTGTTTCAAGGCGCGGCGTTCTGCCCATCGTGCGGGGCCGCCCGAAGCCGCTCTGAAGAAGCGCAGCCGCACGTGACGACGTGTCCCGGGTGCCGCGGTCACATGCGTTGGATCAGTGTCGGTGATGTCGATCTGCTCGAATGCGCGAAGTGCGACGGGACCTGGATTGAGGCGCGCGCCTTCGAGACGCTGTGCGCACAGCGCGAGCAACAAACGGCGCTCGCCACCAAAGCCATCGAGCTCAAAGAGTCCGGCGCTGCACCTGCACCTGCGCCCACGGCGGTACGCTATCGCCCATGCCCTCAGTGCGGAAAGATGATGAACCGACAGAACTTTGGCCGGCTCTCAGGCACGATCGTCGACACCTGCAGGGCGCACGGAACCTTTTTGGATCGCGGCGAACTGCATCGGGTCGTGACGTTCATCCTCGAGGGCGGATTCAGCCGCATGCGCCAGGCCGAGGTGGAACGGCTGAAGGAAGAGCAGCAGCGGCTGCGCGAGCTGGAGATGCATCTCAGTCGGTCGCGCGGCGGGCAGAACTGACCGGATGTTGGCTGCGAGGGCGTCGCGCAGCCTGCAGCGGTAGGCAGGGCTGAAGCCCTGCGCTACCGAAACACAGTTCCATTAACCCTTGCGTCTCTTCGGAATACTCAGCGTCTGCCAACCCGGCCCTGCGAAGTGTTTGGCGAGCAGCACGATTTGTCCGACGTGGCTCGCGTAATGCGAGAGCTGCCCGTGGATTGCCTGCACGACCGTGTGCGGCTCGTTGCGGATCGTCACGGTCTTTTCGAGATCGGCCGGCTGAAGCGACCCGATCGCCGCGAACAGCACATCCCAGCCCGCCTCCCAGCGCGCAACGATCGCTTCGCGCGTGTCCACGATCTCGCGCTCGAACTCAGCGTCGCGATTGCGGTCGGTCTTTTCTCCATCGCTCGTCAGAAAATCTGTCCATCGCGAGCGCATGTTGCCCGCCACATGCTTGACGATGAGCGCAATGCTGTTCGCGTCGGCATCGAGCAGAGCGAAGAACCGGGAATCGTCGACCTGCGCCATGGCCTTGTCGGCTTGCGCCTTCAGCTTGCGCAGCTGAAGGAGGCAGTCTTCGAGGTAGTGCTGCTCGATCAATGCGCCTTTTCGATGTGGACGAGGTACGCCTCGGTCATCAACAGGTTCTTCTCGCCAGACTGCTTCACGACGCTGAGCATGCGCTCCATCTTGACGACTTCCTCGAGCTGCTCGTCGATGAACCACTGCAGGAAGCTCTGCGCCAGGTAGTCGTTCTCTTTGTTGGCGAGTGCCATCAGCGCGGTAATCTGCCGTGTCACTTCCTTTTCCCAGTTCAGCGCCGCCTGCACGGCTTCCTCGGCCGTCGCGAAGCTGGCCTTGGGCGCAGGGATCGCCGGAATGTGCAGCCCACCCTGGGTGTCCTGCACGTACTTGACGAACTTCATCGCGTGCTGCTTCTCTTCTTCGGCCTGTTCCTCGAAGAGTTTCGCGAGCAGTGTGAGCGAGCGCTGATTGAAATGCGCGGCAATCGAGAGGTATTGCAGGCTGGCGCCAAATTCATGGCCGATTTGTTCGTTGAAGGCTTTTGCGAGCTCGGGGCTGATTAACACAGTCTGTCTCCTTCACACGATTATATTCGGAGCGGTTCCCGGTTCTGAGTGCTGGGGTTCTGAGGTGCTGGTTCTGGGTTCTGGGGTGCGGGTTCTACGGTTCTCTGTTCAGAGAACGCAAACCTGGAACCAGAACCTCGCACCCTGAACCAGCACCGCAGAACCCCAGCACCCAGAACCTAGAACCGCGGCGTCAGAACTCTCCTTCTTTGCAGATCAGCTCGGCCTCGGCTTCGCAAATCGGGCCGATGACCTCGACCTGCCGGCCCGCGCGCGTGAGCACGTCGCGAGCACTCGCAACCAGCACCTGAGGGGAGAAACCTGACAGTTCATGCAGCCGATCGCCGCTCAGGCCAAACACGAGCCGGCTGATACCGCTCCAGAAAATCGCGCCGGCGCACATGGCGCACGGCTCGGCGCTCGTATACAGCGTCGAGGCGGCGAGGACGTCGGGGGTGAAATCCTTGACCGCCCTGAAGAGCAGGTTCATCTCGGCGTGGGCGAGAATCTGCTCTTCCGTAATCTGGGTGTTCTCCGCCACGCCGAGCACGGCGCCGTTTCCCGCCACCAGCATTGCGCCGAATGGCCGATTGCCGTGCACGCGCGCCCGACGGGCAATCGCAAACACCTCGCGCATATGGGCTTCGTGGACGGACGGGTCGAGAGACAACGAGTCAGTCTTTCGGATTGGTTGCGAAGACCGTCAACTCTGTCGTGAAGCCGCGGTCGTTCATTTCGAGAATCGCCGTGACCACGTGCGCGATGTCTTCGGACTGCAGTTTCGTCGGGTTGTCGTCGTTCTGCGCAAATCCGGCTGTGGCGGCGAAATTCGTGAGGACCTCGCTCGGGTTCACCAGGAACACACGCACGTTGTGCTGGCGCAGCTCGCCTCGCCAGCATTCCGTCATGCCGCGCACCGCAAACTTGCTCGCGTAGTACGCCGTGCCGTGTGCCGCGCCGCGCACGCCGGCGGTCGACCCGATATTCACGAGATTGCCGCTCTTCCGCCCGACGAAGTGCTTCGCGGCCTCACGCGACATGAGCATCATGCCGACGACATTGGTCTGCAGAATGGCGTCGAACCTGTCGCGCTCCATGTCGACGAGCGCACGCCGCTCGCCGAATGCGGCATTGTTCACCAGTATGTCGAGGTGACCGAACTTGTCGAAAAACTCGCGATACGTGCGCGTGACGTCTTCTTCCTTGCTGACATCCGCAGTGATCGGATGCGCGCCAATCGCTTTCGCAGCCTCGCTCAGCCGCTTCTGATTGCGTCCGGTAACCGCCACCCGGGAGCCCGCGTCAACCAGGGCTTTGGCTATCGCGAGACCGATACCGCTCGATCCTCCGGTGACGAGCGCCGTTGCGTTCCTGAGATTCATTTCGGGATCAACCCTTCCTTGAGATATGCAACGAGCGGTGGATACGTTTTTTCAGGCGCTTCAAAGTGCGGCACGTGCCCGAGTCCCGGAATGAGATGCAGCTTGCCGTTGCCGTTTGGAATACTGTCGGCGATGAACTTCATGCGCGCCTGAAACACGCTGGTCGGGCCGGCCAGGCTGTCCTCGGCGCCGCCGAACGCCAGCGTCGGCGCCTTGATGTGGGCCCAGTCGTTCACCACGGGATCAAGATATGTCATCTGTCCGAGCAACGCCTGCACCATCGCGTAACGCGGCCAGTCGGCACTGAGCGTCCACGCGTAGCGGATCTTCGGATACCTGTCGAACTCAGGCTTCCAGGCCGACGGGTTATGGGAGAAGTATCTGGCGATGCCGGCGTGGATCTGCTGATACGTCGTGCTGAGGTTACGCTTGTACGCTTCGTCGACGCTGCCCCACGGACGTTCGTACCGCGGATCGATCAGACCGATCGGATTGTAGATGACGACCCGCTCGGCCACGTCGGGGTACTGCGTTGCGAAGCGCGCCGCCAGCATGCCGCCCATCGAGTGACCGACGATGAACGCTTTGTCGATCTTCAGCTGCTGCAGCAGCAGGCGCGTGTTGCGCGCCATGTCGTGAAAATTGTACGGAATGATGGGCTTCGAGGACCGGCCGAACCCAATCTGATCGGGCACGACGACCCGGAAGCCTTCCCTGCGCAGCGCCTCGATCGGCCCGCCCCAGTAGAAACCGGCGAAGTTCATCCCGTGGAAAAGCACGACGGTGCGGCCGTTCGGCTGCCCCTGCGCCGGGACATCCATGTAGGCCATCCGGATGTCCTGCCCGTAGAGCGTCATCGGCAGATACGACACCGCATGGGGATACGGCACATCTTCGCAGGTGATGCTGCCGGCTTTCACATCGGCCGGTGTCGCCGGCACAGCGGATTGCGCGAACGTCGCGACCGGAACGAGACCCGCCGTCAGCAGAACCGCGAGCAATTTCATACAGCCTCCGTTGGGGATTCTACTAGCTGGTCGCTTGTAGCCGGTAGCGAGTAGCAAAAGCTTTTTCTACGAGCTACCAGCTACCGGCTACCGGCTATCCGATACAAGTGCGTCAGGCTGCGGATGAAGATGGAGCGGTCGGCCACAGCCATCGACGCCAGCGTGGCGCCGTCGAGCTCGTTGACCGCAAGTCTCCGGAAGGTGGTACCCGGCGCAATCACGGTCGCGACCCCCTCTTCGCTGAGGAAGTAGATGCGGCCGTCGGCGAAGACCGGCGACGCCGAGTGATTGCCGCCCACCCGTTCCTGCCAGCGAAGCTTTCCTGTTTTTGCATCGACACACGACAGCACGCCAATGTCGCTGATGGCGTACAGTTCTTCGCCGACCACGATCGGCGACGGCGTGAACGGCGCGCCGCGGGTCATCGACCACGCGATGTGGGTCGCGGTGACATCGCCGGTGCCGTCGGGGCGAACGGCCAGGACCGCGGGCTGAAAAAAACCCGTCGTCAGATAGACGAGACCGTGGGCAAACACCGGGCGAGGTACATTCGAAAATCCATCTTCGTACCGCACCATCCAGATTTCCCTGCCGGTGTCCGCGTCGTACGCGGCCGCGCGATACGCGCCGACGCTGACGACCTGATCGCGGCCGTTCACGGAGATGACGAGCGGCGTCGTGTAGGCCTGATCGAACGGCTTGCGCCGCTCGGTCTTCCATTTCACCGCACCCGAACGTTTGTCGAGCGCGATGACCCACGCTTCGTAGTGGCCATCGCCGCTGAAGATGAGGAGATCGCCGTGGAGCGCCGGCGACCCTCCACTGCCATGCTGCGATGCATAGGGAAATTTCTTCGCCCAGACGATCGCTCCCGATGCGGCATCCAGGGCCGCCGTTCCCTCGCCGCCGAAGTGCACATAGACGCGATCGCCCTCGACAATCGGTGTCGGCGATGCATGACTGTTCTTCGCGTTCTTGAGATTGGCGCTCGGCAGCCTGAAGACCTCGACGTCGATCAGCTCGCGCCCGGTCGCGAGGTCATACGCGAGCGCGCGCAGCGATGCGCTGCCGCGCTCTGCGATGGATGTCGTCAACCAGATGCGGCCGTTGCTAATGGTCGGCGACGACCACCCGCGGCCGCCCACCGGCACCTTCCACCGCACGTTCCGTGTCTCGCTCCACTCGCTTGGAACCTGGCCGACCGCCGCATGGCCCTGCCCGCCGGGGCCTCGAAACTGGGGCCACTCCGCCTGAGCCGACAGGCTCACTGTAACGAAAAACGAAAAAGGCAAAACGAATAGAGCAATGCGCGAGCGTGTGGCGTAACAGCGTGGCATTATTCGTTTTTCGTTTTTCGTTACTGTTTCTGCGTCCACCGGCCTCTGTTCACCGTACAGCTACGGGTGCAACAGTCGATCCTGTTCCGCCCTGAATCTTCAGGGGCTGGAGAATGAGCGCGAACTCGTAGACCTGCTTGCCGGCGAGCTCGTCGAGCTTCAGGTTCTCGAGCAGGTGGATGCCGTTCACCACGAGCGCGATCTGGTGCACCGGGTTGCTGAGATTCGGATCCGGATCGGGCGTGACACCTACCGGGCCGTTATCCGCGCCAATCAGCATCGGGTCCTGCTTCGCCAGCCACTCCGCCGCGGCCGTCGTGAGACCCGGGTTGGTTTTCAGATATCTCGCCGCGTCGGTGGCCCACAACCGCCCCCATCCGGTATTGATGATGACGCCGTCCCCCGGCTGCAGCGTCAGCTTCTGCCGTTGAAGCGCCTGCTGCAGATCCGCGACGGTGATGGGATAGGCATCACCCAGCATGGGCACGCCTTTGAAAGCCGCGACGTCGATCAGCACGCCACGCGTGATGAGCGACCCGACCTGCTCGACGCCGAGCTTCGTAAAGCCGGCACGGGTCGCGACGTCGGCCACCTTGACGCAGTTGTACAGGCTGTCCCCGATCGTCTGGTGCGTGAACCCATCGAACTGCGTGCCGACCTGGCCAATCTCGGAGAACACGATTTCTTCGTTGCTGCCGCGGCGGTTCGAGCCGGCATTCATGTTCGTGCGCTTCACTTCCATCTCGAACCGGCGACCCGTCGAAAACGGCATGTCGGTTCTCAGCACCTGGCCCAGTTCGAAGACCTCGCCGGTGCGGATCAGCCGCGTCGCGCGCAGTACCGTCTCGGGCTTCATGTGATTGCCCGCCCCGCGCTGGTCGGCGGCGCCCCATTTCGACGGACACCGCTGGTTGTCGAGGGGAGGAGTCCAGGACTGGGCGTACGCGGGTGATGCGGCAAGGAGGACAAGCACAACGAAACTGGCGCGTGGGTTCATAAATAATTGTCCCATTTCAATTGGTTTTTCTCGCCTTCGCACTCGGCGTGTCATCGATGCTGATGTCCCCGAGCAGGTACTGAATGGCCGCCAGCAGATGGCCGGTCCATCGCGTGTCGGTGTACATGATCGTCGTGTGGCCGAGCGGCGTGAAGTACGTCCGCCCCTTGCCGTATCTTTTCACCCATGCCACGGCGTAATCCTGATCGGGGCGCGTGCTGAGCTCGCTGAAACGGCCGCCGAATCCGCGATCCGATTTCTCCACGTCGATGCTCATCAGCACGCGCTGCTTCTCGCGCGAATAGGGCGAGGACGGCGGAAAGATGTAGAACTCGTCGGTGTGCGTGAACGGCTCGCTGCCGAAGGGCTTCATGAGCGGGCTGCCCGGATCCTCGATCTTCAGCACCTGCTCCTCGACGCGATGCTGGCCCGCCCATCCCCCCATCATGTCGGCGAACTCCGGCCAGTTCAGATTCGCGTAGGTGACCGCGTGGTTGCCGCCGAGGCCGCCGCCTTCGCGCACGAACCGCAGGATGCCTTCGCGCACCGCCGGGTCGTTGTGCACCATGCCGCACACGTTGTTGAAGAACACGGCATCAAACTCCTTGATCTTCGGGTACTTCAACAACTCCTGGTCATTGCTGAACGTCGCGTCGAACGCGCCGCTGTACTTCGCCATCAGCTCGATCATGTAGCTGCCGTGCGGAATGGTGCTGTGCCCCGAATACATCTGGATGTCGGTAACGAGCAGCTTGCGCGGGCGCGCGGGCTTCGCAGGCGCCTGACGGGGAATCGCCGCATCGATCGCCGCCCGCATCGGCGCGTCGAGCCGATCGCCGCCTCGAATCCGGCCGGCCGGGGTCTTCAGCATGTCGTTCACGCGCGCCGACATGGCGGGCCACATCACCCGCTCGAACGCGTTCAGGTTTCTGATCATGTCGGCCTCGGTCGCGCCGGTTGATTCAACCGTGATCGACAGCGGCTTGAGCCCCGCTTCATAGGCAGCAAGGAAAAACTCACCGAGACCGGCGGCTCCCTCGCCGAGCGGGACGACGCGGGCACGTGCATTCAACGCGCTGCGGTCGGCCGCGGTGACATGGAGGAGCCTGCCCTTCACGGCCGCGAGACCGTCTACAGCCGTGATGCCGGCCTGGGCCCAGCCGCCGAGATGCGCGCTGATGCCCATGCGCTTCCCGCGTCCCTCGAGCGCGGCGATGACGGTTTTTGGGTCTCCCTTGCTTTCGAGGGCGACGTTGATGCCGAACTCTTCGGCGAGCGTGTCGATCTCGGCCAGGTTCGGCGTATCGGCGCTCGTGATGACGAGCGGCACGTTGATCGCCTTTGCGAACTCGAACACGCGCCGGCGCGTCGCCGCATCCCCGCCGATGCTGTCGACGCGGTACGCCATGATCGATTCGGCGATCTCGCGGAGGCGATAGACGACCGCGGCGCGCTCATTCGCCTGAAGACGATGATCGAGCGGCTTGGGCACCTCAAAGCTGGTGCTCTGCGTACTCGACGCCTCGATGCTCGCGACGGGCCAGAGATCAGCCTTCACGAGCGCGTCGGAGAAGGTCATCCCCTTCAACGATGCCATCGGCGCCGCGACTCGCCACCCGAACCACATGTTGTTGTCGCCCGCGCCCATGCGAATCGTGGCCAGCCCGCCGCCGTTGGGGCGCCTGGAGACGGACGGGACCGGCGGAGCCTGCTGGGCGAACGTGACCATCCCGGCTGCGATCGAGAACACGGAAATCGCCGCCAAAACACGTGTGCGCATGTGTAATGCCCTCAAACGGTGAATGCTGGCGAAACCGGCCTAGTTTACCGCTAGAGGGAACCGGTAGGGCTCAACTTAAGCTGAGCCCTACAGCGAGCTCAAGCGTTTTAAGAGTTGAATCTGTCCGGCGTGATACAGGTCATGGGCGGCGACTCCTGAAAGGAGCGCGAAGTTGCTGACTTTCTTTCCTGGCGGCGTCCGGGGAAGTTCTGTCGCCGGCAGCCGCATCACGGCGCTCCGCAGCGCATCGTGCATGCCGTCGAGCAAATCCAGATCGACCGCCCAGGCGCGATCGCCCGAAGAGCTCGACTCGACGGGACGGCGAAACCAGTTCGAGCCCTTCAGCGGAAACGAGCCGCGCGCGCCACCCGTAAATCGGCGTGCCGCCGCGTACTTCCAGTAGGCCGCATGAACGGCGATTTCCCAGATATTGTGACGGCCGGACCCGGGTCTCCACGCCGCTTGCACAGGCGTGACGCGCCTCAGAGATCCGCGCAGGTTCGTGCCGTGCCAGGAAGGTTTGTTGTACGCCTGATCGAGGATCGCAAGAAGCTGCGCGACTTCCGGACTCATCGACTTTCGACTTTCGACTTTCTACTTTCTACTTTCTACTTTCAGTTTCTGCCCCGCCGCCCATTCCACAAGCGTCGTCGGACGGATGCCCGATTCGCGCTCGAGAGCGGTGATATCGACGTCGTAGCCGACGCGCTCGAACCACTCGATCATCAGCGCCAAATCTTCGCTGTTCTTGCGAACCTCCGAGATCGGGATTTGCACGAAGGTGATCGTCCGTCCAAGCCCCTTGCTCAGCGCCGCCGCTGCTTCGGGCATCGTCCTCGAATCCCCGGCGAGATCGATCTCCCGCCGGTTGAGTCTTTCGGCTTCCGTAAACGCGCGGGCCGCATGCCGTCCGATGTCGTTGGCCGCAATCATCTGCAGCTTCAGCGTTGGCGGCATCGCGGCATAAAGGTTATCGCCGTTCAGAAACCAGGGCGAGGGGAGGTTCTCCATGAAGAACACCGGGCGCAGGATGACATGGGACGGAAAGCCCAGGCCGCGAACGGTGTGTTCGACGCGATACTTGTTGTCGAAATGGGGGATGCCCGTCCTGCGATGAGCCGATCCCACTGACGTGTAGACGTAATGTTGCACGCCCGTCTCGCGCGCGAGGGTCGCGATCCGTTTGCCCTGCTCTTCTTCGCCGGCGACGCCCGCTTCCCACGTGTTCTGCACCGCGAAGACGCCCCACGCATCTGTGAGCGCCCCCGTCAGTGACGCCGCGTCGTTGAGATCGCCACGCACGAGCTCAGCGCCCGTCTCCGCCGCCACAGCTCTTGCCGCATCGCTGTCCGGATTGCGCGTCATCGCGCGAAGCGTAAATCCCTTTCCCGCCAGCGCCCGCGCCGTCGCCCCTCCCTGTTTCCCCGTGGCTCCCGTAATCAGTACTGTTCGCTCATGCGCCATGTGTGATTTCTACTCTCCACTCTTCTACTTTTCACTTTTCACTTTTCACTTCCAGTTACACATGCTCCTTACCAATGAGCTTCATGGCCAGCGCGACCATCGACCCCACATCAGCGACATTGGCGGGCAGCACGATCGTGTTGCTCTTTTTCGCGAGCTCGCCGAACTGGCCGATGTACTGCTCCGCGACGCGCAACTGCACCGCCTCCTGCCCGCCCGGCAGCTTGATGGCTTCGGCAACGCTGCGGATGCCGGCGGCCGTGGCGGTCGCAACCGACGTGATGGCGGCCGCCTCACCTTCCGCTTCGTTGATCTGTTGCTGCTTGCGGGCTTCCGACTGCTTGATCACTTCCTGCTTCATGCCTTCGGCGGTGTTGATGGCCGCGTCGCGCGTGCCTTCGGAGGTCAGAATGACCGCGCGCTTCTCGCGCTCGGCGCGCATCTGTTTCTCCATCGCCGCGAGAATATCGGAGGGCGGCGTTATGTTCTTGATCTCGTAGCGCAGCACCTTCACGCCCCACGACTCGGACGCCTTGTCGAGCTCGCTGACGACCTGCGTGTTGATGTTGGTGCGCTCCTCGAACGTTCTGTCCAGATCGATCTTGCCGACTTCGCTTCTCAGCGTCGTCTGTGCCAGCTGGGTAATGGCGAACAGATAATCCGTGATGCCGTAGGAAGCCCGCTCCGGATTCAGCACCTTGAGATACAGCACACCATCGACGCCGACCTGCACGTTGTCGCGCGTAATGCAGACCTGCGCCGCAATGTCGAGGGCGATCTCCTTCAGCGAGTGACGGTAGCGGATGACGTCGATGAACGGCAGCAGCACGTGGAAGCCGGCGTTCAGAATGCCGTGAAAGCGTCCGAGCCGCTCGACGACGAACGCGCTCTGCTGCGGGACGACCACCGCCGTCTTCGCGATGATGACCAGCACGAGGAACGTGAGGACAAGTAACGCGACAACCCCACCGGTCATGAGCGCTCTCTTTCTGGTTTGAGAAAAATCATCAGTCGATCGACGTCGACCACCTTGCACCGCACACCTCGCGCGATGGTCGCGATGTCCTGGTTTCGCGCCGACCAGACCGCGCCGCGCAGCTCGGCGCGCCCGACGCCGCCCGCAGGAATGTCCTCGAGCGGCAGCGCGATATCGCCGACGAGCGAGTCGACGTCCTTGCCCGGCCCGTCGAGCTCCATCCATTTCATCAGCGGACCGCGAAAGACGAGGAGCGACCCGATGGAAATGGAGGAAAACAGCACGAGCTGCATCCAAACCGGCCCGGCCCAGTCGAGCACATGCAGGCCGGCAATCGCCAGGGCGGCGATGCCGAAGAAGATGACGTAGAACCCGCCCGACGCCGCCATCTCGAGGGCGACAAGGATCAGGCCGATGACGAGCCAGTGCCACCACTGCATGTCGGGCGAATTGTAGTCGAAAAGTCGGTAGTCGGTAGTCGGTAGTCGTCAGTCGTCGGTCACAGTCGTCAGTCGTCAGTCGGTAGTGTCCGGCTTCAGCCGGACCTCGGAGATGCGTGTTACCCTGAATTTCCCACATGAGCGACCTTCACGTGCGGATCGCCGTGACGACTGATGCGGAAGCCATCGTGCGCACGCATTACGAAGCCGTGTGGAGCACCGCGCGCCGCCACTACCCGCCCGATATTCTGGACACGTGGGCGGGGAGGCTCACAGAAGCCAATTACAAGCAGGTCCGCCAGGAAATCGCGGATGCAGAGATGGTTATCCTGGTTGCAGAATCCAGTTCGCGCATTGCAGGTTTTGGGATGATCGTGCCGGCCGATGAGGAGCTCAGGGCGGTGTACGTCGGTCCGGCTTTCGGACGTCAGGGCGTAGGCACAGCCATTCTGCATCGTCTCGAGCAAACTGCACGTGAGCGTCGCGTGGACCGGCTGAATCTCTCGTCTTCAATCAATGCTGAAGCGTTTTATGGGAAGCACGGCTACGAGGTAGTCGAGCGAACGACGTATCGCCTTCGATCGGCCCTTGAAATGACGTGCGTCAGGATGGCGAAGCGCCTGCGATAGCATCGATCACCTTTTCATAGACCTCGTCGATGTAGCTGCGGTCGACCCTCGCGTGGCGCTCCGCGGTGCCGACGATCCGGAAGCCGTGGGAGATAGTCTGCCGCCCACCCTCGTGGTCGGCGCGCGGGTACGTGAAGAATTTCTCGTAGCCTTTCCGCCGCGCAGTCGTTGTGGTCGATAGTTACTAGTCGACAGTGTCGAGATCGCTTATCGGTCTGGTCGAACGCGGAGCCCGACTGGCTAGAAAAAGGCTTGGCAGGAGAGTTTTTGTCGCTGAGACTCGCAACAACGTGATGCCGAGCGCGATTCCCAGAAGGCTGCTGGGGTATCTGTTTCGGATTCTGTGCGCGCTCTGCGCGCTGGCCGCGGTGTGGGCGGTCGTGCTGTGGCTCACCGGCGGATTTCATGTCGAGTACGCGGGATTTCGAATTTCATCTCAGCGGCCCCGCAATGCTGCTGTGATCTCTCTGCTTGTCGGAATGCTGGTCCTGCTGCTGACGTTCTCTCCCAATGGGCGCGATACTTTTAGAGGTGAATGGTCGCGCTGGCGGCTGCGGTGGGCATCCATCCGCCGGCGGCGACCTCTCGCACTTCACATCGTTTCGATCGCCTCGTCGACGGGCGCGATAGCGCTCGCCCTCATAGGGCTTGATATCTATCAGCATGTGTCTGCCCTGCCGCTGTGGGTCGATGAGGAAATGATCGCGCTCAACGTGCGTGACCGCTCTGTCGCCGATCTTGCGGGCGTCCTGTGGCTGGGACAAAGCGCGCCGTTCGGCTGGCTGGTTCTGGAACGGATGGCCATGACCATCCTGGGAACCGGCGAAGCGGCCATGCGAGCGGTACCTTTGCTTTTCGGGATAGCGACCGTCGGTGTCGCCGCGTGGTGTGGTCAACGATGGATGGGACGAATCGCTGCTGTGGCATTCGTCCTCCTGTGTTGGGTTGGCCCATTGCTGTCGCACTATCGTTTCGAGGTCAAGCACTACTCTGCCGATGTCTTCTTCGGACTGCTTCTCCCCGCGCTCGCTGCGTGGGCGATTGAGACAGACAGCTCTGCGGGCCGATTTCGCCGTGTGTGGCTCTGGTGGGTTGCAGCCGCCCTGGGACATTGGCTGGCGAACGGCGCGTTGCTGGTGACTCCGGCGTGCGCGATCTTTCTGTGTGTGTGGGTCTGGCGTCGCGACGGCACACGTGCCGCGTCATGGTTCTCACTCGGTGGATTGATGTGGCTTGCCTCGTTTGGCCTGCACTACGCGATCTCGCTCCGCTACACCCTCAATAACCCCTACCTGCGATCGATGTGGGTCGCTGAAATGCTTCCGGCATCCATTGGGCTGACGGGGAGCCTGCGATGGATCCTGGATCGCCTCGAGCCTCTGGCTTTCAATCCGGGCGGCACCTCTTTGTGGACGCTTCTCTGGGCATCGGCAGTCTGTGGCTGGGCATTCGGTATCAGGCGTCCTTTGGGCCTCGTGCTCGCTGGTGTTCCGCTGTCAGCCTTCGCAGTCGCAGCCATCGTTCCGCTGCACCAAAGGTTTTCAATTTGGATTGTTCCGGCGCTCTATGCCGGCGTGGCCCTCCTGATTGATCGTGGTGTGGGGGTCTGTCGCGACGCCTTTGACCGACGGAGATGGGCGTTGCTGACCATTGGCGCGCTGGTTCTGCTCGTTCAGTTTCAGCTGTTCTCAGACATTCTCACGAACGGACGAAGGGATATCCGCTCACGACTTGTCAGCATCGATAAGCAGCATCTCGACGACAGGGCAGCCGTCCGATGGCTGATGAGCCAGTGGACGGCCGGCGATGTTCTGATGACGACGCATTTAACGCTGCCGGCTGTCTGGTGGTACGGGATGATTCCGATTAGCGATGAAGCCGGGTCCGGCAGTGTCCTGCATGATGGAAGCCCTGTCTACGAAGCGCACTCCCCCGCCGACTGTCGCCCGGGACAATTCCAGGACGCACTCGAGAATCACCGTCGGGTGCTCTTGTATCTCGGATTCGAAATCGATCTGGGTTTGGAGCATACGTTGCTTCGCAATCTCGACCAGCTTGGTGGAATGACGGCGCACCGGGAATTCAGCCGGCTGGGTCGGGTGGCGGTGATTGATCGACGAGCAGCGGCGGGAGGCGGCGTCATGCAGTTGAGTCGCGACACAACGGGCGGTGTCGAACCTCGTCATTGCATAGCCGTGCGGCGGGCTGTGCGTTGGTGAGCGCTGGATTTTCAACGCGTTGATACCGACGGCGCCACCCGTCGCACCAGTGTCGCCCGCCGTTGACCGAGAGCTCACGTCGCCTCACCATGCGTCGAGACGATCCGTCGGGCAGCCGGACGTGTTCAGCGTGAGTTCCGGCCGGCAGGACGACGGATCGGCTCGGCGCGTTGGCTGCCGACCGGGGCTCACGAGAAAATCAATTGCTTTTCGATCACGATTTCGTCGAGATACCGGCCGTCGATCTTCGCCTGCCGCTCTGCCGTGCCGACGATGCGAAACCCCTGTCGCAGGTACGTCTTCAATCCGGCCTCGTTATCAGCCCGCACATAGGTGAAGAATTTCTCGTAGCCCTTCCCCGGGGCGGCCGCGAAGGTCGACGCAAACAGCTGCGACGCGATCCCCTGGCGCCTGCGCTCGAGATCGACGTACGTGCCGATGATGCCGACGTGATCGAACGCGTGCGTGAAATCGGCGAACGGGGAAACGTCCTGGAAGCCGACGATGCGATTGGACGCCGAGTCGACGGCAACGAGGAAGATGCCACGCGAGGGAAAGGTGCGAATAAACTCGCGCTCGGCCTCGACCGTCAATTCGGAATCGAGTGCCGTGTAGCGACGCGCCGCGATGATCGGATTGAGAATCGCGACGATTTCTTCCGCGTCCTCAATCTTCGCATCGCGAATGTCGATCATGGTTCTATTTTCGAAGCCGGCAGCGCCCGGAGTCGCTCGCTGCGAACGGTCGGCAACCAACGCGCCGAGCCGATCCGTCGTCCTGCCGGCCGGAACTGACGGTGTACGAACACGTCCGGCTGGCCGACGGATCGTCTCGACGCATGGCCAGCCGACGTGTGCTCTCGGTCGATGGCGGGGCGACACTGGTGCGACGGGTGGCGCCGATTTTTCTTTGTCCGCCCCGCAGGGCCGTCCCACGTACACGCGTTTCTCGGCCCGAGGACGGACAAAGGAAAATCGGTGACAGGACCCGTCGCGCTGCGTCGCGTTACCTACTCAGCTACTTGGCCAGCGGGTCAGGCCTCACCTGGAACTGCATCACCTTGCTCGTCGTCCCCTTGCCGGTTTCCATGTGGAACGGCGTGCGCGTGCTGATGGTGGCCCACAGGCCTTTGCCCTTCCAGCCTTTCGCGGGATCGTCGATGCGCCCGTCCATCCATTTCGTGTAGAACCCCGTCGGATACGGCACGCGCATCGTGACCCAATTGCCGTCCTTCAGCGCGAGCAGCGCTTCGGCGGCGTTGCCGGTGTTGATCGGCGTGTTCGCGCCAAGACCGGACGTGTCGAACTGATCGACCCACGTGTAGTAGCTCGCCTCTGCGCTGCCGACGTCGGTGACCCCTTTCAGTCTGCGGCAGCGGCTCGGGATAGAACGTCCATCCTTCGCGGCAGTGCTGTCCGGTCGCTTTCGCGCCGTTGAGCGGCGCCTTGCACTTGCGACGATCGAAGCTCGCCATGTGCCCGCTGGACAACGCGACCCACGCGATGCCGTTGCGATCGACGTCCATCCCGCGCGGCGAAAATCCGAGCACGTCGGCCTTCGGATCGGAGACAGCCGGCAATTCGTAGATCTCCGTCAGCGCCGTCTCAGGCGGATTCGCGCCGGGCACCAGCCGCATGATCGCACCGGGGAAACCGAGCGACGATCCCCAGATCGATCCGTCCGGCGCCGGCGACGCGGCGTAGAACGGCGAGTTGATGCGCTTGTCCTTCGTCGGATCGACCGGCTGATCCGGCTCGACGTACGCATCGCGCCGGCCGTTGCCGTTGGTGTCGACGATGAGCGCCGTCCATCCTTGCGACGCCACTTCGTCGCCGGTCTCGTCGAACTTCTTCGTGTTCAGCCATCCGATCACCTGGCCGCCGCCGCTCGTCCACAGCGTTCGGTTCGCGTCTTCGGCGAACATCAGATGGTGCGTGGCGAAGCACGTGCTGATGTGCGTCAGCTTCTTCGTCTGCGGATCGTACATCTGCAGGTGGCGGCTCGCGTTGTTCACCGGGAACAGCTTCGCCGACGGATGAGTCGACCCTGCCTTGCAGAAATCGGGATTCTCAGACGGCCGCACCGCCGACGTGAGCCACAGCCGGTTCTTCTCGTCGAGCATCGGATTGTGCACGTTGTTCTTGCTCGTCCAGATGACCTCGTCGCCCCAGTACGGCGATGGCTGCGGCATTTTCGGGTTGGTCGGCGGCGTGTTCGGGTCGCGCACGGAGAGCGGAATGCGGCTGACGGTGTGCTTCACCGGATCGAGCACCGGCACGTAGTCGGAGCTCAGCTCGAGCGCACCGTAAATCGGGCCGTACGGATTGAGGCGCGGATTGCGCCGATCGGTCGTCACCGAGTCGTGCAGGTACGACTTCGGGTCGGCCCAGTCCCATTGCGTGATGACGATGTTGCGCTCGACGCCGCGCGGGCGCGGTGGCGCGAGCGGCACTTCGCCGGCCGCGATGCGATCGGTCCAGTCGGCGAACATTTCAAGCGCGCGCCGCCGGCCGAAGTTGTTGAGACCCGCGTTCATCTGTCCGCCGGCCTGTCCCGATTGAATGCGCCGGTCCCAGGCGGCAACCGACGAATGGGAACGTGCCGAGCTCTTTCGGAATTTCGCGCATCCCTTTGGTGCCAATCTGATGACACGCGGTGCAGCCTCCTGACTTGAGCGCGCGCAGCCACTGGGCCTGCGACTGCATGGCCGGCGAGATTCCGTTGCCCGGTATCGCCGGTGCCGGGGAACTCGCTCTTGTCGGGAACCTTCATCAACGAGAACCAGTATCCCGCCGGGTAGTACTCGGCGGCGGCTCGCGGGTTGGGGGCCGGCACCGCCGTGAGATTCATGATCTTTCCCGGCGACTGTCTGCGTCTTCGGCGAATCGACCAGGCCGTAGCCGCGCACCCACACGTTGTAGCTGGCCTTCGGCAGATCAGGAATGAGATACCGGCCGCGATCGTCGGTGACAACGATCTTCACGAACTTCGTCGGCAGATCGCTGGTCTCCGCAATCACCCAGACGCCCGCTTCCGGCCCTTTCGGCCCCGTTACGGTGCCGCCAAGGTCATCGTTATCAATGGGAATCGCGCCGCCGGCCTGTTGCGCGCTCATCGGGCTTCGTGAGATGAGGAGGAGCGCCACGCCGAGCACCGCGACGAACGCACACGCCAGATGCAGCTTTCTCATATGCCCTCCCTTAAAGATCTTCACAGGAGATTAGGAGGTTAGGAGAATTCTTGTCAAAAAGATTTCTCCTGCTCTCCTAGCCTCCTGTTGATCTTCAGTTTCTGCGAAGTACCTTCCCAGGACGTGCTGCCGTCATGGCTTTTCCATCGAACACGACCTGACCATTCACAACCACCGACGAGAACCCTTCCGCGTATTGATGCGGCTTTTCGAATGTCGCCATGTCTCGGACGCGCGCGGGGTCGAAGACCGTGATGTCGGCCTTCATGCCGGGCTTCAGCACGCCGCGATCGTCGACGCGCAGCCGCTGCGCGGGAAACGACGTCATCTTCCGGATGGCATCCTCGAGCGTCAGCACATTCCGCTCGCGCACGTACAGCCCGAGCACACGCGGAAATGTACCGTAGCTTCTCGGATGCGGCACGCCTTGTCCAAAAATCTGCACCCACCCGTCCGACGCAATCATCGTCGCCGGATGGCGCATCACGCGCTCGAGGTCTGCTTCGCTCATCGCGTGGTACACCCCCTGGCAGTTTCCCTGCTCGACGACCCACATCGCCGCTTCGGCGCCGTTCTCGATCGTCGGCTCCAGGCCGCGCATCCGCGCGACGTCCGCCAGATTCTTTCCGGCCATGGATGCGTCCCAATCGCAGTGCGCGAGAAAGACGTTTTTCGGATCGCCGCCGCCGCGCTCTTCGCGGATGATGCGCACCGTCTCACCGCCGATCTCCTTGCGCGTCGCCGGATTCTTCAGCCGTGCCAGCATCTGGTCGCGGCCACCCTCCTGTGCCCATGCGGGAATCATCGACGCGACAAAGGCGTTGCTCGACGCTGTGTACGGGTACTGGTCGCTCGTCGCGTCCACGCCGCGAAGGCGCGCAGCCTCCAGCAATTTCAGCGTCTCCACGCTCTTGCCGTAGTTGGCGGGTCCGACGATCTTGTGGTGCGTGACCTGCGTGGGCAGGCCTCCCTCCTCGCCGATGCGGATCGTCTCGCGCACGCTGTCGAGCACGCCGAACGCCTCGTCGCGCATATGCGAGATGTGTATCCCGCCGTACTTGCCTGCCACCTTCGCCAGCTCGATCACTTCTTCGATCGGGGTGAACGCGCCCGGCACGTAGAAGAGCCCGGTGCTCATACCGAATGCGCCGGCCTTCATGCCTTCTTCGACGAAGCCGCGCATCTTGTTGAGCTCCGCGGGTGTCGGGCGTCTGTTCGCCCGGCCGAGAACGGCCTCACGCACAGAACCCTGTCCGATGAACGATCCGACGTTGATGGACATTTGCGTGGCGCCGAGCTTATCCAGAAACGGACCGAGCGGCACCGGCGATCCGCCGTCGGGCCCTTCAATGAGCGTCGTGACCCCCTGCCGGATGTAGTTATCCGCGCTCGGCAGCTCAAAGATGCTCTCGCGCGCGTGGTTGTGGATGTCGATGAACCCCGGTGAGACGATCTGCCCGTTCGCGTCAACCACTCGCGCTGCCGGATCTGAGATGGACGAGGCGATGCGCACGATGGTGTCCCCGCGCACGGCGACGTCGGCGCGATACCACGGGCTGCCGGTGCCATCGATGACGCGGCCGTTGCGGATGATGAGGTCGTAAGGCTGCGGCGCCTGCGCGTATACCCCAACGGCAATCACCAATCCTGAGAGAACGACGGCGCCCTTCCTTATCATCGGGGATTTCTGCACGCGAAATTCGACGCCTCGTCTGTGCTGCCGGAACCCTTATAGGCAGCCACCTGCGGATATGGGCACAACGGGCGCGTGCGATCGATTTTTCCCTCGGTCGCATGCGACGCCACAATCTGCGCCGGCGCCGTTCCCTTCGCCATCCATTCCTCGATGGCTGCAATTTTGTCGAACGTGTCGGTGCCGACGCCGCCCTGACAGTGATTCATTCCCGGCACCATGTAGAGCTGGATGGACTTTCCGACGGCGCCCTTTCCAAGGACGTCGATCACGCGTGTGTAGTATGAGATGCTGCTCGACGCCGGCACCTGTTGATCGTTCCAACCGTGATACATCAGCAGCTTCCCGCCGCGCGCGAAGAAGGGTTTCAGGTTCGGGCTCACCGTATTGAGCACGGCGAGCGACGTGTCTATGAGCTCGATGTCGGTATCGGGGTTGAACTGCGACGGTTCCCAGGCCGGGTCTTTGGCTATCAATTGCTTGTACGTGTCAACCGGAATGGCCATCGGCTGCGCTCCAGCCAGCGTTCCCCACATGAGCTCCGAGCCAGGCTGCAGCAACGGCGGATACAACACCCGACCAGTACGCGGATGCTTTACATCGGAGACGATCGCCCTGGCCGTGCCGACCTGTTCAGCGGTCAGGCATGAGGGCGCATCCCCGCCTTTGCACTCGAGCACCTTCGGATCGAAACGGCACGCGGCGGGATTCTCGAGTATGCCGTCTTTCACCCCATCCCTCGCATCGCATGCGTCCATCACCGCCTTCTGTATCACCGGATATTTCTCCGGTGGAATGTAGCTGCCCGCCGTGCGATGCACGATTCGATTCAGGAAGATCCGGACTCCGTGGAGGCGCGCGCGCGGATCAGGGGACGCGCCGGCCACAATCGCGTCAAAGTCGGCGGGGTACATCGACGCGAGCGTCAACCCCTGGTTTCCTCCAGTGGAACAGCCGTTCCATATCGATGCGGTCGGCGCGTTCCCGTAGTACGCGTTCACCACGGCTTTCGCGTGCACTGCCATCTCGTGCAGCGATCGATGTGCGAAATCGACGACCTTCTCCGGGTGCCCCACTCCAAACGACGCGCCGGGCGTCGAGTGTCCGGTGTCCGTGCTTGCGCTTGCATAGCCGCGCGCCATCGCGGCGGCCATCGCCGGATATGAAATAGTGCCGGCCCATCCACCGTTACCGACCGCCTGCAACTTTCCATTCCAGCTCCGGGCCGGCAGCCATACTTCGATCTTGATGTCCGAGTCCGCGGTCGGCGTGCTCGTGATCGCCACCCGGCAGAACGGCTGCAGCGCCCCCATCGTCTTTGCCAGCGCGGGCGCCATGCCTCGTCCCGAAGTCGCACTCGGAGGTGTGAAGGCGCCTGCGGCGACTTCAGCTGCGGATGTGACTGTTGCGTTCGCGAGGCGCAAGGACGCGAGGCTGCCGCACGACGCGGGTGGTGGAGAGGGAGCGGCGGTTATCCGTTCCTGAACGGGTGCCAGCAGCGCGAGAACAACGCAGACACCGACGTGCGTGACACGCATCATTGTCTCCTGAAGCAGCAGGTAGTGTCCGGCTTCAGCCGGACGTGACGGTCCGCCCAAAGGCGGACACTACAGCATGTGGACCCCATAGTTGTCTCACAATCGGTGCAACAACTTCTACCGCGCCGGTGGTCCAGAAGCGCTCGGCGCCCATGTCCGTTTCATCGCTCAGCAGGCCTGCACTTTCGAGGCGGCGCCGCAGCTCGCGCGCGACAGCGGTCGCGGGATCGATGATGTCGACGTCCGGCCCGGCGACGTCCTGAATGAGCGGCCGCAGGAACGGATAGTGCGTGCATCCCAGGACGAGGATGTCGGCGCCCCTGTCGATCATGGGGCGGACGTAGCGCTCCACCAGCGAGCGCGTCCCGGCCGATGCGAGCTCGCCTTTCTCAACCTGGTCGGCGAGCCCAGGACACGGCTGGATGACGAACTCTACGTCAGAGCCGTAGCTCGTGAGCAGCTTCCCCATATTCGGACTCGACAATGTCCCCGTCGTGGCCAGCACGCCGACGACGCGAGACCGCGTGCGCGACGCTGCGGGCTTGACCGCCGGCTCGATGGCCACAATCGGGATTGCGAAGCGCTCGCGAAGGGACTCGACCGCAACCGCGGTCGCCGTGTTGCACCCGACAACGACAGCCTTGACGTCCTGACGCATCAGAAATTCGGTGATGGTGATGGCGCGATCGGTCACGAACTCCGGTGACCGATCGCCGTACGGCGCGAAACCCGAATCACCGACATAGAGGAAATGTTCATGCGGCAGCTCTTCGCGGAGCGCCTTCAGCACGGAGAGTCCGCCGACCCCGGAATCGAAGACTCCCACCGGTTTGTGAGGTGCAACCATTTGCCGGCCGTTGCCGTCTTGCATTCTACCTTCGATAACCACTGTCTCGCGGTTGCGTATTACCGGGTGAACTATTTCGCGAAAGGCGGCGTCTAATGTCCGGGAGCGCGAAGATGCGACACGTCGCGGCGTTTGCACTAGTGTCATGCGTGTTTCTTGTCTACGACAATCCCGCAACCGCACAATCGCATTCCGGATTCGAACACGCGCGGGTCTCCCTTACATCGGTACACCATTACGTTGCGACCGACGCCGTTCCGAGGCAGCTGGAGTCTCCTCCGAACCTCTACATGTCTTCGGTGTATCGGCCGCTTGTCGAATCGATGCTGCGCGCCTCCCCGACATTCCGTCGCCAGTGTATGCGCATCTCCGGCGAGCCAAGGCTTACCGTTCGCCTTACCATCGGTACGGGATCGCCTTCCGAAGTCCGGGCCACAACACGGCTGACATGGAATGACAAAGGACGCCTCCACGCCGTCGTCGAAATCCTGTCGCGCCGGGATACCGAGGAGCTGATCGCGCACGAGATCGAGCACATCATCGAGCAGCTCGACGGAGTCAACCTGGCGGCGCGCGCGGCACTCCCGCATACAGGGGTCACCGCAATCGGCCCTTCCGGCGACACGTTCGAAACCGCGCGCGCGAAACGGGTGGGCCTCAAGGTTGTGTCGGAGCTCGGGCGGTGAAGACCGCTGCCATCGTGCTGGCCCTGGCCACGATGTTGACCGTCGAACAGCGCGATACCCACCGCTCGAACTTCGACCGCGCGTCCGCGGCGGTCAGTGCGGACGGCCGCTTCGTTGCTTTCACGACATACTCCCGTCTCGTTTCTGCAGATACCGACAACTGGGGCGACCTGTACGTGCTCGACCGTGCCCGCCAAGAAGTGACGCTCGAAAGTGGGGGCACGGGCGGCGTGGTGAACGGCGACAGCAGTCATCCAGCCATCAGCGGCGACGGCCGGTACGTCGTCTTCGAAAGCGCCCATACCGTCGTGCTGCGCGACCGGCGCGAAGCGGTGACGCGGATCATCGGTGAGGGGCGGCACCCGTCGATCACCGAGGACGGGCGTCGCGTATTTTTTTCGGCGAGCAAGGTCGAGTCCGCGACCGGCGCGGACGCGAATGCCGACTACAGCGACGTGTACGCACTGGATGTGCAGGCCGGGCCGGCCCGGCACATCAGCGTGGGTCTGATCGGTTTGGACGAATCAATAACGTCCAGCGGCCACCCCTCGCCGAGCAGCGACGGACGCTATGTCGCGTTCGTATCGAGATTGCCCTTCGAGTCGATCGGTCAGCGCGCGCCGCAGATATTCGTGCGCGATACGCAGCGGAGCACAACGACGCGTGTCGGGGCTGGTTGGGATCCGTCCATCAGCGGAGACGGACGCTTCGTCGCGTTCGTCAGCGTGTCGAATCAGCTGCCCCATATTTTTGTCGCGGACCTGCAGACCGGCGAGAGGCACATCATCACGACCAGCACGCGGCGTGGCCTCGCGAATGGCGCGAGCGGCAAGCCGAAGATGTCGGCGAATGGCCGATTCGTCGTATTTCAATCCGAGGCCAGCGATCTGGTGGCCGGGGACGATTTCAATCTGCTGTGGGACGTTTTCATCTTCGACCGTACCGCGCGGAGTATGGCGCGCGTCAGCGGGGATGCCGACGAAGTATGGATGGAACCGAGCGGGGGGGCCGCGATTGACGCCGCCGGATCGGTCGTCGCCTTTTCGTCACGCCATCCGACCGATGCGTCCGACACGCGCAATGACTTCGATCTGTATGTGGCGACGGGTTCCAGTCTCGAACGCGAAGCGTCCATTATTCCTTTTTCGTTATTCGATCTTCGTTTTCCGGTTCCAATCGGAGCGTTTCCAGGATTTCCCGCACTGGTCCCAGATCCGGCCTCTTCGCAAGTCCGAGCTCCAGGTGGTTGATGGCCTCGCGCCTTCGCCCGGGCACGTTGGCCAGCGCCATGCCCAGATTGACATGGGCTTCGGTCGAGTCCGGTTGAATCTTCAGGGCAGCTTCGAGATGCGCGATGGCATCCGGGTGCCGTCCCGCCACGTCCATCAGCACCGTGCCCAGGTTGTAATGCGTTCGAAAATGATCTGGCCTGATTCGGAGCGCCGCCTCGTAGTGCGCGATCGACTCGGCAATACCCGCGGGAGCATCAGACAGCGACAACGCGTTGCCCAGCGCGTAGTGCGCTTCGGCAGAGTTGTGATCGATGCGGAGAGCCTCCCGCAAGTGCGCGATCGCCGCTGACGTCCCTTCCGGCGTCCTGGATGCGATCGTCGCGGCTTTGATGTGCGCCATCACGAGGTTGTTCGTCGCTTCGAAGTAGTCCGGCCTGATCGTCCAGGCAGCGTGATACGCGTCAATCGCTTCAGAGACTCGGGTGTCCTGGTGCACCAGCAAGGTTCCGAGATTCTGATATGCGATCCACGCGCGGGTGTTGCGGGCGATTGATTCGCGATACAGCGTCTCGGCATCTGAATACATCGCGCTCTGGCGCCAGGTCAGGATGCCCAATGCAGCGACGAGCAGCGCGCACGCGGCCAGCCCTGCGCGACGGCGTGCAGGCGCAGCCGTCATCGCGGCCAGTCCACTGGCGATCGGGACGATGATCCCCAGGCTCGCGAGATATTGAAAATGGTCGGCGACGTACCGAAAACCGGAATGGGTACACGTTGAAGAACCCGAGAACGGGGAAAAGGGTTCCACAGAAGAACAGAAATCCTGCCAGAGGACCGCGGGTCCGCCGCGCGACGATTGCCAGCGCGATGGTCATGCCTGCCACCGCAGCGGGAAACAGGTACTGCCACCATACCGACGCATCGATCGTCCATCGCGGGTACCAGAACATCAGATCTGCGGGCCAGATCAGCTTACCGAGATAGAACCAGATGACTCGGCCTGCGAGGAGACCCCGCTCGATGAGCGTGAGATCGAAATCTGCGCCCCGTGCTCCGATGATGTCGCGCTCGAACCACGCGGTGAACAATCCGGCGGCCACAGCAACCGCAAACCACGGAAGGAGCGGCCGCACATCCTGATGCCATCTCAGCCGCCCGCGCCGCCACCACTCGACGACGAGCAGCGCGGCGGGTAGCGTGGCGGTAACCGTTTTGCTGAGCAGCGCGCAGAGGAAGAGCGCAGTGGCGATCCAGTACCCGGCAGCCCTGAAGGGCTGCACTACCGATGCAGAGGAGGACTGTGCCGGGGTAGCACAGGGCTTCAGCCCTGCCACCGCGGTAGCGCAGGGCTTCAGCCCCTCTGCGACCGGGGTAGCGCAGGGCTTTAGCCCTGCCTCTGCGAAGCGGAGATACACATACGCGGACGCGAGATAGAAGGCCGCCGACAACGTGTTTTTTTGTTCGGAGATCCACGCGACCGACTCGACGGCGATCGGATGCAGCGCGAAGATCAGCCCTGCGAGCAATGCCCCGGGGACTGCCAGCGCGCGAAGGATGAGCACGAGAAGCACCGCCGACGCCGAATGGAACGCGACGTTCGCCAGGTGGTAGCCAAAGAAGGCATCGCCCCACAGCCGATGCTCGAGCCAGAACGCCGAGTGCAGCAGCGGGTAGTACTGCTGTGTCGCACCGACCTCAGACCAGATGCGCCACAACCCACGGAGTGAGCGGAGCTGCGGCCCCGTGATATGACCAAGGTCGTCCCATAGCGGACCGCCATGCAGCGCGGGGTGGTACGCCAGAAACACCGCCACCGGAATGAGCACCCACGAATAATCCGCGCGCGGAGGCAGGCTCGCAACCCGCTTGCGTTTCACGAAGTGTACATACCACGAAAAAAAACGCGACGGCCCAGTCGAGCCGTCGCCCACTTTCTACTTTCTACTTTCTACTTTCTACTTTCTTAGTGCCCCCGTGTCAGAACATGTATCGAATCGACAGCTGCATCCGCCGCTCGTTTCGCGCGGAGGTGGGCTTGCCGAACGCGGCGTCGACCTGATTGCCCGCCGCGTCGAACTGTGCCGTTCTATCGATCTCGTCCCATGTCACTTGATTGAACAGGTTGTAGATCTCCCAACGGAACTGGAACGACTGGGTACTGGTGATCGGGACGGTTTTGAACACCGAAAGATCGTGATTGTGCCAGCCGGGGCCGGTGACTTGCGCGTTGCTGCAGGTGCCGATGTCGCCTCGCCCCGACGGACGTCTAAACACGCTGGTGTCAAAAAACCCGTCGATACTGTGCTGCGCATTCTCGTTGGCGTTACCAGTCATGGAGGGGTAGGGCCCCTGATTGTTACCGCAGCGTTCGCCGCCGCCATGAAAGTTGAAGTTGTCGGTTGTGGCGAAGGTCACATCCAGGAGGCTTCCGGTGCCGAAGGTGCTAATTCCGGAAAGACGCCAGTTGTCAACGAGCCAACGTGAACTGTTGCCGAATATCGCACTGCCCTTCGGTATTTCAACCATGTAGCTCGCGACGAACACGTGTTCTTGAATGTTCGCCCTCCAGTTGTTGGCGCTGGTGGGCACTCCATTGCCGCTGTAGGAGTTCGCACCTCCGTTGTTGGGCGCACTCTGCATATTCGCACCCTGATCGCACTGGCTCGTGTTGCCGCCGGCACCACACAGGGTGCTCTGATAACCTCTGGCCCAGGTATAGCTGCCGGCCATCTCGAATCGACCGGTGAATCGCCGCGTGATCTGGACCTGGAGTGAGTCGTACCGAGATGTTCCTCCCGCGTCCTCCAACCGGATGTCGCGATATCCAACCATTGGTCGCAGGAAATCGTCGGGCAATGCCGCCGGGTTCGCCGGTGTCGGCGTCACGGAGAGATCCCGGTTGGCCGGATCGAACTGCGCCCCTGCCGGAACTTGGTTGATGTTGATGCTCCTCGTCAGGTACTTCGTTCGATCACCCACATACGCGACGTCAGCGACGATGTTGCTGCCGATCTCCCGCTGAAGCGCCGCCGTGAACCGATAGGTATTCGGCCTTCGGGTGTCGGTGCGGACCGCACCGGCGGTGTTCGGCACCGGGGACGCCGCGCTCGCCCCGAGAATGAAGGAGCTCGTATCGGTGAACAGCACGCGCTTGTCGTATTCGAATGCCGGACCACCGCGAAAATCGCTCCCGCCTGTTGCGTTGTGGAACGAACCCCCTCCGAGTCGAACGACGGTTTTCGGATTCAGCGCGTACGCCATGCCGACGCGAGGATCGAACTGAATCGGCGGCTTCTCGACGAAGCCCCGCCCTGACTCGGTGTAGTCACCGTTCTCAAACGGAACGATGCCGTTGATCTGACAAGGCGCATCGGGCGTAATCACGCCGCAGGTGTACCCGGTCCCTGGGACGATCAAGGCCGACGAACGTGACCGGCAGAATCTCGCCGGTGCGAGGGTTCTGCGCGCGGCGCTGGCCGTTCGCGAGGACCGGCCGGTAGAACACCGGCGGATTGCCACCCCACGTCGGATCGAATCGCTCCTGGCCGAACATCGACGCTTCGGTCTGTTCTGGGTAGTCCCACAGGTACATCCGGAGTCCGTAGTCGAAGGTCAGCTTGCGGTTCACTCTTCCAGGTGTCCTGGACGAACCACGCCCAGGTGTTCTGCTTGCGGAAGTCGGGACGACGGCCGAGGGACTCCTGATACTCCGTCACATGCCCGACGTAGGCGTTCGCAAACGCGTAGCCGGCATTCGCCGGATCTGCCGCGTCCTGCCGGAAGTTGAATTCACCCGCGAAGATACCCGGCGCGCGCCTGACCGAACACTTCGCGTTCCCTCATGACGCCCATCTTGTACGTGTGCGTGCCGCGCGTGTGGGTCAGGTTCAGTGAGATTGCAGACGCGTCGTCCGCACCGTAAATCGGCCAGCGATTGTCATAGAAGATGTCGGAGCACTGATTGACGGCGCCGCCACCGCAATCGCCGGTGCCGGAACTGCTCTGGAGCGCTGCCCCATCGCGCCTTCGGAATCAGGCCGAGCGGATTATGGAGCGCCGCGAACTGCGGCAGATTCGCCAATGCAGGAAAGGTGCGCCGCTGAATTCCGGCCAGTGCGAGATCGTCCTCCGGTGGACCATCCTCAGTGCTGTTGAAGAGGCCTGCGCTGAACTCGAGAATCGTCGACGTGATTGACGATGCGCGTGTAGTCGAACTTGCCTACGTCCGACGTGAAGTCGTACCGCTGCCGCACGAGTCCCCACCGCGAGGACGATCCAGCGACGTTCCATCCGACGCTCTTGGTGTACCAGGAGCTGTAGCGGAAAGACAGTGAGTCCTTGTCGGTCGGTCGATAGTCAACGCGCGTCAGGTGCTGCCGCCGCGGATGGTCGATGGAAGGCTCCTGCGCCTCGTAGTTGTATCCGACGCCGTTTACGTTCGGCATCGGCAGCATGTTGAGGAATGTGGCGCCAACCGGATCCATCCGTGACGTGGGGATTCTGTTGTCAGCGAAGGGCAGCCCCGTCGAGGGGTCGCGCACGACGATGAGTGCGCCGGCGGGAGTTCGAGACTGCGAGAAATCGCCCTGTCGCTCCAGCGCTGACGGCACCGTGTAGCGCCGAAGCGGGTTGACGTCCTTCAGTTGCGTATCGTCGACCGAGTAGAAGAAGAAGAGCTTGTTGCCGCAGTGAATCTTCGGAATCTTCGGAATCGGTCCGCCGAGGGTTCCACCCAGATTCGAGTATCGGTATTGCGGCTTTGGCAGGCCGGCGCGATTGTTGAAGAAGTTCGTGGCGTTGAACATCTCATGGCGCTTGTAGAAATAGCCGCTGCCGTGGTACTCGGCGCCACCGTGCTTCGTGATGATGTTGACCTGCGCTCCTCCCTTCAATCCGTATTCGGCGGTGTACGCGCTCATCTGCACGTTGACTTCGGCGATCGCGTCCATGTTGGTCGCCGCGCTGAAACTCCCGCCGCCGCCGCCGTCACCGCCGTTGATGCCGTCGACGTAAATCGTCTGACCGCGGCCCCCCTGAATATTCGGCACAGGCGTCGAGAAGCTGCCGCCAAACGTCTCCTGATCGTTGTTCAGCAGCGCGACGCCCGGAAGGATCTTCAGCAGCGAGATCGGGTCGCGGCCGCGGATGGACAGGTTCTCGACCTGCTTCAGGTCGAGAATCGCCTGATGCGAGGTCTGGGTCGTCGCGACGACCTCACCGACGGCGCTCACGGTGACCGCCTCTGCCAGCGATCCGACTTCGAGACGAAGCGGCGGCACGGCCAGGCGGTTATTGGCGAGCACCATGTTGTCGCGATTTCGATCGGCCTGAAGCCACGCGAGCTCCGCGCGAATGGTGTACGGACCGGGTTGAAGCGCGGGGAACGCGAACAGGCCGACTTCGTTCGTGACCGTTCGGCGCACTTCCTGGTTTGCTCGTTGGTGATGACGACGTCGGCGCCAGGAACGACCTGGTCGGATGAGTCGACTACGGTCCCGGACATCGAGCCGGATGTTGTCTGCGCTGACGCGTTCGAGCGGCGAATAGGAGCAGGACCAGAACAGCATTGTCCTGAGGAACGTCATACCCTCTCCCTTCCTGGCGAAGTGTTTTGGTGGGCCTAAATTACAGATTAGGGGGAAGGCGTGTCAAGAAAAAATGGTTAACTTGACCGGTAAAGTTACTTTACTTTACCGATATAGCGAGTCCTTTCCACGTTCGACTTTTTAGGCTTCGGGGCCGCTCCGCCCCCCTTGACAGCGACATCAAAGTGATATCATTATGATGTCGAGGTGAAAGCGATGTCACATGAAAAGGAACTACGTGCGGTTCTCGGGTGGCTCGTGGTGTTCGTCGTTGTTCTGCTGGGTGCGTCGGCGGTCTGGATGAGCCTGGCGAGCTTCGACGATGGACTGGATCAAGGTCGTCGGCGTCGCGATCCTGGTCGCTCGGCGGTGTTTCGCTGGCCGGGCTCACGGTCGTGAATCCGAACGAAGCGTCGGTCGTCACGCTGTTCGGCGTCTACAAGGGCACGATCAAGCGGAGCGGATTCTGGTGGGTCAATCCGCTGACGACGCGGCGCAAGCTGTCGCTGCGCGTGCGCAACTTCGAGAGCGCGAAGCTGAAGGTGAACGAGCGCGACGGCAATCCCATCGAAATCGCCACCGTCGTCGTCTGGCGCATCGTCGAGACGTTCGAGGCCGTCTTCAACGTCGACGACTACGAGAACTTCGTGCACGTGCAGAGCGAAGCCGCCGTGCGCACTCTGGCCACCACCTATCCCTACGATTCGCACGAGGACGCCAACGTGTCGCTGCGACTCTCGGCCGGCGGCGAGGTCGCCGACCGGATGCGCCACGAAGTGCAGGAGCGGCTGTCGAAAGCCGGCATCGAAGTCATCGAGGCGCGCATCAGCCATCTCGCGTACGCGCCGGAAATCGCGGGAGCGATGCTGCGGCGGCAGCAGGCGTCCGCCGTCATCGCCGCGCGCCAGCTGATCGTCGAAGGCGCGGTCGGCATGGTCGAGATGGCGCTCAACGAGCTGAGCCGCAAGAACGTCGTCTCGCTCGACGAAGAGCGCAAGGCGGCGATGGTGAGCAATCTTCTCGTCGTGCTGTGCAGCGAGAAAGGCGTCGAGCCCGTCGTGAACGCGGGGACCTTGTATCAGTAGTGTCGGCTTCAGCCGGACCTTATTATGCCCGACAAGAAGGGATTCCCGCTTCGGCTCGACCCGGAGATTTACGACGCTCTACAACGATGGGCGGCCTCCGAGTTTCGCAGCGTCAACGGACAGATCGAGTATCTGCTCCGTTGCGCGCTGCAGGACGCCGGACGTCTGCCCGGGTCGGATCCGACGCAACAGGAGGTTGGCGGTGCCAAGAAGAAGCGCGCGCGATAATCATGGGCTGCCGCCGGCGCTTGTCGCGGCAGCGCCGCGGCACGTCCGGGTCAATGCATTCGGAGCGATGATGTTCGTCGCGGCGGCGGCACTGGTCGTGGCTGGCCTGTGGGCCGGTGTCGAGCTCCACGGCCGCGCTGAGACCGCCGAACGCCGCATCAGCCTGTTTGCGTCCGAACGCATCTCTACCGAAGGCAATGTTGTCAGATTGCGCAAACGCGGCGGCGACGACGGCTATCGCACCACCGCTCACTATCGATATACAGCACAGGGACGCGAGCTCACGGGTGCAACAACGCTGCGCCGCAACGAAAACGACCGATACGCTGTCGGCTCCCCAATCAAGATCTGGTATTTAGCGACCGAACCAGAAACGAGCTGGGTCGATGGCTACGGTCCCCGCCCGTTTGCGAGCTGGCCGGCGGCCGCGGTGCCATTCGCATGCGCGGTCGCGGCGCTGACGTTGATTCAGTTGGTGCGCCGTCAATCCAGTCTTCTCGCCTACGGCCGGCCCGCGATGGCGACCATCACCAAGGTTGAGAATAAAAAGTCGGACTATGGCGCAGTCTGGATGGTGTATTACGAGTGGACCACCTTGAGCGGCGCCCCACGTACAGGGAAGTACCAACACGGCAAGAAAGAGGCGCCCATTGCAGGCCAGTTGATACCGATCGTCTACGATCGAGACGAGCCATCCCGGCATGGCAAATATCCGATGGGGCTGGTGAAAGTAGAAAGTAGAAAGTAGAAAGTGGAAAGTAAGCCGCTGCTTTACTGCGCCCGTGCCAAATCTCTCACCACTTCATAGTGGAACCGCACGAACTTGTGCAGCTCGCTTTCGAGGATGCGCTCTTGATCGCTATGCGCGCCGAAGCCCTTCGGGCTGTCTTCGGCGTCGAGTGCGGGGCCGACGCCGTAGCACTGAATCCCTTTCGCGCGCAGGTATGCCATGTCCGTGGCCCCGGTGCTCATTGTCGGCAGCACCGCCGCATCGTAGAGGCGCGCGAACGCCGACTCGAGCACCTTGAACACTTCCGAATCGAGCCGCGCGCTCGGGGCAGCGGGCCGCACGTCACGGGGGATCCACTCCACGCGGATGGCCGGATTGTTCACGACCTTGCGCAGCTCGTTCAGGAACGCCTCCGGATCCTGCCCCGAGATCAGCCGCACGTCGAGCGATGCCTTCGCCTCCGACGGAATGACATTGATGCGATAGCCGCCCTGGATGATGTTCGGCGAGATCGAGCTCCTCACACTCGAAGCGAGCCTCGGATCTGACTTGGCAAAATAGTCCACCGCATCCTGCGCGGCTTTCGGATCGGTGCCAATCACCGCACGATATCTGGCGGCATCGGCGGGCTGCGAGATGGCGGCCATCCGCGTAAAGTACGCGCGCGTGGTGTCGTTGATTTGAATCGGCGGCTTCCATGCGGTCACCGTCACGACCGCCTGCGCGAGCTTGAGAATCGAATTTGTCTCGAGCGGCACCGACCCATGTCCCGCGATCCCGGTTGACGTCAGCATGACGCCGTGGGGAATTTTCTCTGCCGTCTGCACCGACGCATAGCGGACACGACCGTCACTGCGAAGCACGCTGCCGCCTTCGGCGAGACAGAACTCAGCGTCGATCTCCGCGAAGTGCTGCTGCGCCATGTACTGGATGCCGACCCGAGTGGTGCCCTCCTCCCCAGCCTCGGCGAGAAAAATCACGTCGCGATCGAGCGTAACCCCCGAACGCTTCAACAGAAGCATCGTCATGAGCGCCGCGGTGACGTTGTCTTTGTCGTCGACGGTCCCGCGTCCGTAGACGTAGCCGCCGCTGCGCGTCGCGCTGAAGGGTGGGAACGTCCACTTCGCCGGATCGACGTTCACGGTGTCCGTATGTCCCATCAGGAGCAGCGGCCGCTTCTTGCCGGTCCCCCTCAGGCGCGCCACGATGTTCAGACGGTTCGGCTCGAGCTCGAATACCTTGGTCGCAATCCCTTCGCGCTCGAGGACCTGCTGGAGATATTCCGCCGCCGGCCGCTCGTTGCCCGGCGGATCACTCGTGTCGAATCTGAGCACCGCCTGGAAGTGTGCCATGCTCTCGGCCTCAACGCGCTGCCAGTCGATGCTGCCTGGCGTCTGTGCGTAGAGAACGGATGCGGTCGCTCCGGCAACCGCAATGACGAGTGCGTAGCAGATGTTTTTCATAGCCGCCTGTTCCAATACCCTTACGGGCGATCTCTTCGGCAACCTTGCGCGCCGCGTCGCGCGTGTCCGCAAAGACGATGACCCGCGTGCCCTTGTCTTTATAGGGAAGACGGCCATCCTCGTTGGCCTTCTCCGCTTCACCCTCCCGCACATACCGCTCCAGGCACGGAGCTTCGTGCGGCGGACCGACCGCGTGCGTCCACATAGACCGCCGTTTTATCGCCCTTGTAGATATACGTTTTTCGCTCTACGTTTTTCGTTGGCAGGACTGAAGTCCTGCGCTACCAGCGACCGGGCAGGACTGAAGTCCCGTGCTGCCGCCTACCACCTACCACCTACCACCTACTTAAGCGGATTCGGTGTCGCGTTGGCTTCCAAATCGCCAAGAATGTACTGCAGGCCGGCGAGAAAGTGCCCCACGATCTCCGGCCGCATGAACGTTTCGTTCATGTGGCCCATCGAGTTGTAGAACACTCGCCCTTTGCCGTACTCGCGAATCCACGCCACCGGGTACACCTTATCCGGCCGCTTGTAGCCGGTCCACGGCTTGTCGGTTGACGCCGGCACCTTCTCATCGAGATCGACGATGAGCAGCACGCGCACTTTGTCCCAGCGCAGCCGGCCATTACCAGAGTCCTCGAACCGGTAATACTCCTCGCGGAACGGCAGATCCTCGTAGTTGAACGGGCGGACGATCGGATTGTCCTTATCGTACACCTTGAGCACGCCATTCTCGATGCGATGCGGCGCGCTCTGCGCCCCGATCATCTCGGCGAACTCGTCCCAATTGCGCGAGGCCCACGGCGTACCGTGAATGCCGCCCATGCCGCCCCCCTCGTTGACATAACGCACGAGATCGGCGCGCATCGCCGGATCCGGCAGGAACTCGCCGACGATGCTGTTCAGGAAGATCGCGTCGTATTCCTTCACCTTCGGATATCGAAGGTTGTTGAGATCGTTGCTGAACACGGTCGTCCATGCGCCGGTTTTCTCGCCCATCCGCTGAATCATCACGTTGGTGAGCGGGATGGTGTTGTGCGACATCCCTTCAAGGCTCTCGATGACGAGCAGCTTGCGGGCCCTCTTCGGCGTCGCGATCGGCTTGTTCGCTACCGCCGCGTCAATCTTCGTGCGGATTTCCTGAGCGCGCTGGTCAATGTCCGCCGGCGTCAGCGTCTCGCCGCGCGATGGCGTGACGACGTCGAACCGGATTGGGCGGGTACGCGAAAACTCATTGAAGTTCACGGCATACGCCGGCTGCACGACATCTTCGAACGCCGACACCGCCGCGAAAATATCGCCGGGCGTCTTGACGACGCCCGTCGTATCGATGGTCATCGCGATGGGCACTCTCGTCGTTACGACCGGGCTGCCGTCGCCGCCAAGGCGCGTGGAAATCTGGCGATTGTCCTGCTGCTCCAGCTCAGCGAAAAACTCGCGGAGATTGGCCACACCCTTGCCGAGCGCCGCGTTCTGCGCGTTGGCGCCGCGCGCCGAGCGATCGCGCAGCAGCACGTAAAGCAACCGATCCTTCACGCGCGCAACCCCTTCGCGTGCGTTCACCCCGTCCTGGGCCCACTGTCCCGTATCTATGCCAACACCGAGGCGGCGGCTCCTGCCTTCCATTGCTTTCAGGGTGTCGGCCGAACTGTTCAGCACTGCCACGTTGACCTTGAATTCCTCAGCGAGCGCATCAAGGCCGTCGAGCGCCGTATTACCCGGCACGACCAGCGTTGTCGCGCCGAGGTCCTGTGCGAAATCGAAGACTCTGCGACGCGTAGCCGCGTCGGCAGGCAGGCTCTCAACACGGTAGGCGCTGACGCGGACGTTGGGGCCCATGCCGGTCTTTACGGCGGCGATTTCCGCGGCGGCCAGATTGTGATCGAGGTTCGCCTGAACCTGCGGACTCACACGCTGCGTGCTCGAGGCCTCGATAAACGGCACGAGTGCGGCGTCGGCCCGGACCACCGATTCCTGAAACGTGAGGCCCATGCCTGGAACGGCGAGGTCCCAGTTCGTGAAGCGATCGTTCGCGACCAGCGTTCGTGTGCGCCACGTCACGCGCTCCAACGCGTCGGACGCGCGCGGAAAGGCCGGCGCCTGGTTCTGCTGCGCCACCAGCGTTGCCATGCAGACGCCAAAAAGGGCTGCGATTGTGATCTTCGTTTTCATATATTTTTTCTTTTTGCCGTAGGGCCACTCAAGTTGTGCACTACCGCGCTGGCAATGCAAACACGTGATAACCCTGCGCTTCGATCTTTCCTTCTTTGCGATGGAGAGGATTCCGCCAGACCGGATCGCCTCCCGTCCCCCATGACGCGCCAACCGCGAAGGCGATGTACTGCCGTCCGTTCACTTCATAGACCGCCGGCATGCCTTCGGGATTCGCCTCCAGTTCGTGCTCCCACACCAGCTCCCCGGTTGCCTTGTCGAACGCGCGGAGAAAACAGTCCTGCGAATTCGCCAGGAACACCAGCCCGCCGGCTGTTACGACCGGACTGTTCTGCGGCCGTACCGTGCCTGTGGTTGTCCTTACCTTACCCGCAACGCCGGGCGCGGTTCCGTCGGCGACTCGCCATTTGATCGTGCCGTCGTTCAGATCGTACGCGACGAGCTGCGACCATGGCGGTCCGGTGACCGGATAGCCATTACTCGTATACCACCCGGCTGAAAACGATCCGCCATAGCGCGTCGGCGGGCCCTGATAACGATTCGGGTTCTGCGGAAGCCGAATCTCCGACGGGTTGCCCGCCTGCTCTTCACTGGTCGGCAGCGACATCAAATACGACTCGAGACCTTCGAGCGCGTTGTTCGAAATGACGCTCTCGGGAATTGCCGGCATCGAGTTGACGCCTTTGCGCACGATCGAACGGAATGCTTCCGAACCGAGGACCTTGATCGATCGCATCGGCATCTGGCCGGCGCCATGACAGCTCGAGCAGCGCTGCATGTAAACGCCCTGGCCTGCTTGTTCGCGCGGGCTGAGCGGCGCGTCACCCTGTCCGCGGCCGCCGCCTGCGCCGCCACCGCGGCCGGGCTCGACGAGCGACATCTTGCGATAGCTAATCATCTCGAGGCTGCGCACGTAAACCATGCCTGTCGCGGGGTCGCCCGCGATGCTGCCCCAGTTCGCGCCGCCCCACGCACCGGGAAACTGGATGTGCGGCCGCAGGTGGCTCGACGGCGTGAAAACGCCTTCATTCGCCGCTTCTCGCACGAGCTGCTTCAGCTTTTCCTGTTCCTCCAGGGTGACGAACGGATTCACTTCTTCCGGCGTCATCGACTGCCGCGCGAATGGCGGCGGCTTGGTCGGGAAGGGCTGCGTCGGCGACGAAAACTCGCCGGGCACTTCGCTTTTCGGCACGGGCCGCTCTTCGATCGGCCACACCGGCCTCCCCGTTTTCCGCTCGAACACGTAAAGAAACCCGGTCTTGCCCGCCTGCACCACGATCTCCAGCGGCTTCCCGTTGTGCTGAACGGTCAAGAGCTTCGGCGATGCGGCGTTGTCGTAGTCCCACAGATCGTGATGCACGATCTGGAAATGCCACAACCTCTTCCCTGTCCGCGCGTCGAGCGCGAGCAGGCAGTTGCCGAACAGGTTGTCGCCCTGTCGATCGCCGCCATAGAGATCATGCGTCGGCGATCCGGTCGGCAGGAAGATGATGCCGTTCTTCTCGTCGAGCGTGAGATCGCCCCACGTGTTCGCGCCACCCGCATACCTGAAGGCCGTCTCAGGCCACGTTTCGTATCCATTTTCGCCGGGGCGTGGAATCGTGTGAAACGTCCACTCGAGCCTGCCCGTGATGACGTCGTAGGCGCGGATGTCCCCAGCGGGCGAGCCATAGCCCTCGCCCACGTTCGAACCGACAATGAGGAGATTTTCGAAGATGCGGCCCGGGCTGTTGTTCGGTCCACCGTTGCGGCGCGGCGTGCCGACGCGCATGTCGACGAACCCGTTCGTTCCGAAGGTCAGGACCTGCCGGCCGGTACGCGCATCGATCTCGCGGATGCCGTTGCTCGCGGTGAGAATCAGCCGGCGATCCGACCGATCTTTGCTCTCCCAGTACGCGAGGCCACGGTTGGTGGCCCGCAGCGTCGACATCCACAGTTCCCTACCAGTCGTGGCGTCGAGCGCGACGACGACGCCGCGGGCGCCCGCGACGAACATCACGTTGTCGACGACGAGCGGATTGAATTGGAGACGGTCGGGCTCGCCGGGCACCGGGTAGAACCAGGCGCGCTGGAGTTGTTTGACGTTGGACTTGTTGATCTGCGCGAGCGCTGAGTACTGCATCGAGTCGGCCGCACCGCCGTACTGATCCCATTTTGCATACAGCTGAGGCTGCTGGGCCTGCGAGGCATACTGAACGAAGGCGACGGTCGCGACAACGGCCATGCCGACGGGCAGGCTCCACCTTCGCGCTTCGCGGCTACGGCGCGGCAGGCCCCGACCGCCTCGGGTGGACAGGTGCATGAGTTCTCCTGAGGGGGTTACTTTACCGGTAAAGGCTCGGACAACGCAAAACGCTACTTCCCGGCAGCGGCTGTGTAGCCCGAGCGCGCACGCACGCGCAGCTCTTTGTTCCTTGTCGTGACCGAAATCTCGTGGTGCTTGCCGTCCGCGTGCGCCGGCTCGAACGCGAGCATGTACTGCGATTGCAGCTCGTCGAACACGCGTGCTACGGCGGCCGTGATCTCGGGTGGGTCGTTGATAGCCTCGACGTAGCCGCCCGAATCGGCGGTCAGCAGATCTGAGGTTTTCCAGGTCGACGTACGCGCCTTTTCCCGTTCCCATTCCGATGGCATACAACGCCGCGCCCGACTTCTTGACGGCCTCTTGCGCCGCGCCGACGGCGCGGCCGCGAAGCGCCTGCAGCCGGGCTTCAATCTCGACCTGTACTTCCTCCGCGCGTGTCCTCGGTTTGGACCCGGGCGTGAGACGACCGCTAATGCGCGGCACCAGGCTGTCCCGGCCATCGGAGATGACGAGCAATACCTTGCGCGAGTGCTCAGCACGCTGGAACGACGGCGCAACCGACCTCACTGCGTCGAATAAGGCCGTATAGCCCCCCGGTTGAAGCGTATTGAACGCGCGCGGCACGAGCTGATGATCGCGCGTCCACGGAACCGCAAGCCCCACCTTGTCTGCGAAGGCGGCAAAGAGCACCTCGTCGCGCGGGTCTAGACGCTCGACGAGCAGCTCCAGCGCTCGACGCGTATCGGCCCACCGCGCATCCTCGAGCGCGCGCGCCTTCGCGTCGGTAGCCATGCTGCCGCTGATGTCGAGGAGGATGCCAAGGCTCACCGGCACGAGCTCGGTACTGAACTGCGTAATCTCGCGCCGCGTGCCGCCATCGGCGATCTCGAAATCTGCGATGGTCAGGCTCGCGACGGACCGGCCGGAGCGATCGGTGACGGTCACCGGCACGACCACCACATCGGTATGCGACCGATAAACTGGCGCGTTCTGAGCGAGTAGCGAAAAAGGCAAAAGGAAAAACGACGTGGCGATCAGTCGTCGTCGCATTGCTGTGTCGCTACCGTTTGATTTCGGTCAACGGCATGTCCAGCACTCCTAAGCGGCCGGTCATGCGATCGCGGACGATTAAACGCACCTGCGTGGTGTCGGGTTCGACCGTCCACATCTTCGAGAAGCGCACAATGGACGCCTTCACAGCCTGTTGAGGATTTTCCTTAATGGTGATCACCGCGCCGTCACGCCGAACGCGCGTCCATTCCTTCGCGTTCCGCTCGCCGAACGCGATTTCCAGATCGGTTGCCGGGGCACCGGCCACGCGTTTGTAATACAGATCGTCCGCAGCAATCTGTATCAACACGTTCAAGCCGTTCGGCACACCATCCGCGCGTGCGTCCAACCGGATCGCCGTCGATCCGAGCGGGTTCTTGATGGCCGCCTGCCACTCGGCCTGCGACCAGTTGACCGGCTGCTTGACCGGGGCAAGCGCCATGTACCCCTTGCGATGCAGGACGCGGACGCCGGGCCGGCTCACGCGCACGTCGAACCCACGCCATCGGTGGTCGGCATTGTCCGGCACATAGAATCCGACTGAGTACGAACCGCGGAGATCGGTGGCCGCCGCGCGTGCGCCGACGGTCAGCTCGTTCGTGTTTCGAAAGGCGCGGCCGCCGGTGACGTCGGCGAGCATGTCCATCGTCCCCCAGATGCGGAGATTGTTTTCTCTCGTCAGCGGACGAAGGTGCGCGCTCTCCGGCTGCCCCTTGCTCGAGCCCTGCGCCGTGGTATTCGTCCCGAGCATACCGACATTGAGTCCGGTCGCCTGAACGGGATACACCGTGATCCCCTGCGTCGCGAGCCGTTGCGCCAAGCTTCGCACCTGCCCAGCATAGCTGTTGACCCAGCGATCCTGTGCGCCCTGGGTCATGACGGGGATCCCGCCACTGATCCAGACGAGATTCTTCCGCCCCGGAATGCCGGCCATGTGATCGCCGAGCGCTTCGAGTGCTGCCACCGTCTGGTTCATGCGGCGCATGTGGAGCTGTTCCTGAAAGTACTCCTCGGCCCTTTCCATTTGCCCGCGCACTCGGGCGAGCTCCGCGTTCGCCTCCACCTCGGCCTTCGCATCTTCATTGGAATCGTCGACGTACTCGTCCACCGCGTCGTTGAAGTGCTCCGCTTCCATCAACTGTCGGCGGACCATCTCGTCAGAGGCGATCGCCTGAACGTTAAGCTCGATGTTCTGCTTGGCGAGCCGGGCCCGCAGCGCACCGAGGTCGTCGGTGAAGTCGTGCAGGATTCGCAGATTCGACCCGAGCGCGTAGACGGCGACGCGTGTGTTCGGCGCAAGGGCGCGCAGATACTGCATCACCTGCGCCTTCACCGCGACCTGGTCTTCGGGCACCGTATTCAGGGTGTCGATGACAATGGCCGTCACGTTGCGCGCCGGACCGGGAGCGTATTCGACACGATTGGTGAAAATGCCAGGGGCTATCGACTCACGTTTCGGCTCCACGGCACCGGGTGCAAAGGCAGCCCCTTCGAACCTGAAAAACGCGACTGGCTGGGGCTTGCCGTTCTGCACAATCGCAACGTCGTTTGCGGTGAGGTCGGTCACCGGCTGCCCTCGCTGGTCGGTCGCGACAATCGTGAACTCAACAAGCGTCGTTCCGGCCCTGAAAATCGGGGTCGGTTCCTGCCCTTCGACGACTGTGGCCACCACGGCGCTCGTCAGGAACGCGGCGGCAGCAAATTTTTTCATCCCCTAACGGTAGATTACCGCTTACAACGGTGCAACTTCTTGTACCAGCACGGCACACGGGGGATCCGGTGCAGGAGTGCGCAGCCAGGAAAGCGCTTTAAACAAAGGGATTACCTTCTGCCGTTTCCTGGTATCGATGTTGCCCCCGTTCGTGGCATGACAGGGATCCTCAAGGCCCAAACCCGGCGCACCGTCCTTGTCGTCGAGGACGCGCTGACGACTCGGTGCATTCTCGAGCAGTTTTTCGCACGGGCCGGTTGCGAGGTGCTTCACGCGAGCGACCCCGAAACCGCGCTGATGCGATTGAAATCATCGGCCATCGACGCTGTCATTCTCGATCTTCGGCTGGCGGACGAGCGCTCGGGCCTCGAGGTACTCGAACAAATGCGGCTCGATGAGCGGTACGACGATGTGCCGGTGGTGGTGCTGACCGGGGTCAACGAAGTCGACGCGGCGGAGGACGAAATCATCCAGCGCCACGGCGCTCACCTGTTGTACAAACGCTTCGGCTATCGCGAAGTCGTCCAGCGCCTCGAGAAGATCCTCACCGCGGTAGCGGCGTAACCCATCGACTCGCTCCGCTCGCTCAGGGCAGGGCATAAGTTTTTCTGAACCCGTTGCGGCTGTTCGTCACCGTGAACGAACCGTCGGACTGCGCCGACACGTGAATCCAATGCGCCGGGCTGTGCAGAGGGTCGTCGCCAATGTTCGCGACGAACAGTTTCGGGATCGCATGCTCTGGCCCGCTCAGCTGCGCAGCGTGAACCTGCCATAGATCTTCAAGCCCCGGACTCGAATGCAGCACGCGCATCGTCTCAGGCTGACCACCTTTGCGGATGCCGTTGTTGATCACACCGATCCGCGGCCGCAGCGCGTGAACCAGGGCCGCGGAATTCGAGCTGTGCTGGCCGTGGCGGGAGACCAGGAGAAACTCGACCGTGCCTATACGGTTATCAGGGCACATCAATTCGAATTCCTTGTTCCATGGAAAATCGGCGAGGTACAGCGCGCGGAACCTTCCGAAGGTCACGTGCGAGCCGACCGAGTGCTCGTCCTCGGTGTTGCCGAGCGGCCCGCCCGACACCGGATTCACGGTGTGCGGTGTGAATCCGGAACAATGCGGGTTCGGCCGGCCGGCCCCCGGCAACGCACGCGTGATGCTGTCACGCGCGGATGCGACGAACCGCCATTCGACATCCTTTAGTGGGAGCCTGTCTCCGGCTTTCACCGACGTGTGCTTCGACGCCGCAATGAGACCGGGGTACACGTCCTTCATGAACGCGTCGATCGCGGGCGCCGGCTGCACGTTGCTGCCATGATCCAGGTAGTGGCGAATCGGTATGCGACGAGCCAGCTCCGCCATCGCGCCCATGTGATCTCCGTGCCAGTGCGACGTCACGAGGGCATCAATCTGCGTGATCCCCGCATCCTTCACGGCAGCCATGATGCGATCGGCGTCCCGAACGGCGGCCGGCCCGCCGTTCCCCGTGTCGATCAGCACCGCTTCGCGCGACGGCGTCACGAACAACGTGGCGTTCCCGCCCTCCACGTCGAGAACATAGACATCGAGCGTTTTCGGCTGCGCGGACAGCAGCACCGCAGATGATGCGGCGGCGATCCATAGGAGTGCTGCGTGTTTCATCGTGGCAAGCCTCGAAGCAGAGTCCGGCTTTCAGCCGGACCGGTTACTGCCAGTACGAAAGGATGAGCCCGAACAGTATCAGCCGCGTCAGATCGAACGCGGAATTGATCAGCACCAGGCCCCAGCCTTTCATCTCCCACGCCACGCGGTTCATCTGCACCGGAAAGAAAAATCCAAACCAGTTGAAGAACCCTGCGTTGACCGCGTAGATCCACGGCGCCGCATCCGGTGAAAGCCCCCACGACGAGGCTTGCCATGCTTCGATGCTGTGAGCGAGCACCCAGGCGATCAGCAGATTGCTGATGAAGAAGATGGCCATCGACTTCCCCATCGATCCCGCGTCTGGCGGCTGCATATCGCCCATTCCCATGTGCCGGGCCCATGTCTTCCCGAACAGCGGACCGAACCACAGGAACCCGACGGGCATTGCCACGACAGCGCACGCGAGAACCGCGAGATAGTTGATGTTCATCGCCGGCAACATGGACACGCTTCTTTCTTAGTTGTCGTGGGGCCCCACCCCCACGACCTGTATCTCGCGACCTTTCGGTCGCTCGACGATGTTTGCGGCAACCTGCCGGGCTTAAGTCCCTCGCAGATAGCCGCTGAACCGCTCGAAGAATCGCGCCACGTCGAGGCCGTCGACAAGGGCGTGGTGCACTTCGACCGCCACGGGCATCGTCATGCGTCGCCCCTCGCGCGAGCATCGCCCGAATACGATCCGCGGAATCGAGTCGCCCTTCCCTGGCAGCGCATTGCTGAACGACGAGAACCGAAGCCACGGCAGGACCGAATGAAACACGATGTCATCGTCTGTATGATTCGTCGACGCGAGGCCCCTTTGGGTCTTCGCGTGTGCGATCGCCGCTCTCGCTCGCGCCGAAAACTGATGCAGAGTGTCCGCCGGCTCGAGCCGGACGAAGCCGAATGTCTCGTCTGGCCGCATGATGGTCGGCCCGACCGCGACGCGGTCGTGGCGCCACACGCCCCGCGGACGCAGGCGCAGGCGAAACGCCTCGACATCATTCGCGGCGTTCAACATCAGAAACAGTGACGACAGGAAGAAGGACGTTGCGCCGCGCGGGCGCGACTTGTTCCAGATGGCGGTGACGTCGACGTCTACGGTAACGCTGAAAAAGGGCCGCTCGTACCTGCGAAACCACCTATGGTGGTCGCGCCGCTTCCACTCCCGAAGGTCGATCAACCCCGCCATCTGGACTTGGGGCTCTGGGCTCTAGACTTTGGCCTATTGCCTTTCGCCTCTCGCCTTCAGTACCCCGTATACCCTTCCGTCATCTCGATATAGACACCGGTCGGATCGTACAAGTAGGAGATGTTGAGGCCGATCGCCGGCACCTCGCGATAGGCGGTTTCGAGCTTCAGGCCCTTCGCCTCGAGCTTCTTCAGAAACTCCGCCAGGTTCCGGATCTCGAAGCCGATGTGATCGACGGTCGTGCCGCGCGTGTTTTCGGCCGTTGGAGCAGTTTTCGAGGGCGCAAAGATCAACCGCATGCCCGGCGCGTCTGCGATCTGGAAGTTGCCGGCGGTGCTGGGTGTCAATCCGTAGGTATCGACGTACCAGTCGCGCAGCTTCTCAGGCTCGGGGAGAGTGAAGTGCAGATGGTAGGCGCTGGCAGGAACCTTGAGCGTCGTATCTTCCTGCAGCTCGAACCGTAAGCCATCGGGACCGATCAGGAACGCATTCGGAAAGCCTTCGCTCCCCTTGAACTCGCGTTCAACCGTGTACCCGGCGTCGCGCCACTTCTTCAGCGCGTTGGCCATGCTCGGCACCTTCAATCCGAAGTGATTGAACGCGGTGTTCTCGGTTCCGCCAGTCGGCTTGGTGCCGCGGAAGGCGATCATCATGTTGGGCAGCTTGACGATCGTGAACTTGCCTTGGGACGGGCCGGTCGATACGACGCCGCCGAACTGGTCGACCCACATTTGATGATGGACTTTGGGATCGGCAACGCTGAGATGGACGTGCCCGAAGGTCACGCCGGCGGCGTTGTGCGGTGCGAGCTGGGCATACGCCGGCTGCGCACTGAGCAGCGCCATGGCAATCAAGAACGGTTTCATGCTGTCCTCCGGGGCGGTACTTTAGCGTACTAGCGGGTAGCTCGTAGCTGGTAGGTCGTAGCCTGTCGCTCGTGTTCGAGAATTGCAGAAAGTGCGATCCTCCAGATTTCCGATTCTGCCACTTGAACTCAGATGTCGCCCGTTTCCCAGCAGCAGCGCATAGCACACGGATTGCAGGCAATCAACGTATGTCTGACAGTGAGTCGTTTCATGACCTGCAGGTGTGGCAAAAATCGATGACGCTTGTGGAGGAAATCTATCGGGTCACTACTGGATTTCCGCGTCACGAACAATTCGGCCTCACGTCCCAAATCAGACGAGCGAGCGTCTCGATTGCGTCGAACATCGGAGAAGGGAAACGGCGCAAGCGACAGCTGGTGTTCTTGAATCATCTCGACATCGCGCTAGGATCACAGGCCGAGGTCGAGGTCCAGTTGGAAATCGCAAAGCGCGTTGGCATCCTGCCCGCTCGCGACCACGAACGCATTCACGCGATGGTTGAAGAAGTTGGCCGGATGTTGAACGGCCTGATTGCCTCCATGCCCGCCAGCAGGAAGTCGTAGCTAACGAGCGTGAGTACCGTATGGCTACCGGCTACCACCTACCAGCTACTACCTAGCCCCGTCATACCCCCGCAACGGCCGAATCCAGATATTCCGATAGCTGACGGGATTGCCATGATCCTGAAGCGCAAGCGGGCCGGTCGCCATGTCCGGCGTGTACGGCATGACGCTGCGGTGGCGCGTCGGCCCCCAGAACGCTGTGGCGTGATGTACGACGATGCCGTTGTGGATGACGGTGACGATCGCCGGCTTGTCGAGCGTACCGTCGGCGGCGAAGCGCGGCGCGGTGAAGATGATGTCGTAAATCTGCCATTGCCCGGGAGCGCGGGCGACATTCACGAGCGGCGGATACTGCCCGTACATCGACGCGGCCTGGCCGTCGGCGTATGTGATGTTGCGATAGCTGTCGAGCACCTGAATCTCAAAGTGGCCGAGCAGGAACACGCCGCTGTTGCCGCGTCCCTGGCTGTCACCCTTCACCTCCGCTGGCGTGGCGAACTCGACGTGCAGCTGCACGTCGGTGAATTGCTGCTTCGTGCGCAGCATGCCCTTGCCGGTCTGCAGCACGCCGCCTTTCATGCTCCATGTTGCAGGCGATCCGGTCGCCATCTGCCAGGCGCCAAGATCGTCACCCGCGCCGACGAGCACGATCGCATCGGACGGCGGAACACTGAGCGTCGCCGACGGTGGCGGTGGCGTGACGATCGGCGGATGCGGGCGCGTTCCGTCGTGCACGCGCCACTTGCCGTTCGGCTGCATCGGTGTGTCGTCGTAGCCGACCGGCGCCGGTTGTTGTCCAGACGCAGCAACCGTCAATATCAGGACGATCAGGAGCGCGGTTTCAGTTCGTGTCATCGCCAAATGTCCTCATGAGCTCGAGCCAGAACTGGGTGGCTTTATAGAACGACTCCGCGGCGACCCGCTCATCTTTCCCGTGCGCGCGCACATCATCAGGGTTCGAATCAATCGCGGACACGCCGTACGTCGGAATGCCGTTGCTCCGGGTATACATGCCGTCGGTGGCTCCCGCCTGCATCACCGGGATGACCGGAATGCCCGGCCAGTGCTTTGCGACAAGCGGCTCGATGCGCGACAGCAGCGCAGGCGTCAACGCGGACGGAGGACTGGCGATCGGCGCTTCGATGACGGTGACCGTCACCTTGTCGCCCGCGAGCCTGCGGATGACCGTCTCGACGTCTGCGCCCGGCGTGCCGGGCAGAATCCGGCAATTCACCACAGCGCGCGCGAGCTGCGGCAGCGCGTTGTTGGCGTGGCCGGCGGCTACCGTCGTGGCCACGCATGTCGTGCGGAGCTGCGCGTTGTAGAACGGCGATCGCGACAGCCGCGCGGCAGCGGCCAAATCGGGCTTGACTGCTGCGACCGCGCGCAGGTCAATCGCCGTCTGTCCACTCTCGCTGAGCGCCGATCGCTCGAAGAACATCCTCGTCACATCATTCATCTGCAGCGGGAACTGATGATCCCCTATCCGCGTGAGCGCGGCGGCGAGCGTGTAGATGGGATTGTCGGGTCTGACGAGCGAGCTGTGACCCCCGGCGTCCGTCACCTCGAGCTGGTAATCGGCGTAGACCTTTTCGCTCGCCTGCACTTCGAACACCGCCGGGCGGCCATTCCTCAACAGCACGCCGCCGCCGTCCGTGTTGAATGCCAGGTCTGCGTTGACCAATTCTCGATGGGTCTTGAGGATCGACTGGATGCTCCGCTGCGCCGTCTCTTCGTCTCCGGTCAAGAGCACGATCAGATCGCGGGCGGGCTGCCACCCGGCGCGCTTCAACGTGATCAGGTTGGCGACGAGCATTGCTGCCCCAGCCTTGTTGTCGCCCGTTCCCCGGCCGTAAAACCAGCCGTCACGCTCGAGAAGCGTCCAGGGATCAACGGACCAGTCTTCGCGTCGAGCGGGCACGACGTCGATGTGGGCCATCAGCAGAACACCGCGTGACCCGGTCGCTCTCCCGCGGAAGCGCGCGACAACGTTCGCCACCTTGGCGCCGGTGTTGATGACAGTGACGTCCTGCTTCGGAAGACCCGCGGCAACGAGACGCGCGGCAATGGCCTGCGCCGCGCGGCTGGTGCCGTCGGCATCGGTGGTAGGAATCTCGACCAGCTCTTCGAGAATCTCGCGCGCGAGCGCGCGATCGGCGACAGGTGCGGGCTGCGCGGCTACGTTGATACAGAACGCCGGCACAACGGCGAGTAACGGAAGCGCGGACAAGATCCTCATGACTCTGGGCTCTGGGCTCTCGACTCTGGGCTCTGGGCTCTGGGCTCTCGACTCTGGACTGACGACTGACGACTGACGACTCACCTCGGCTTCCGTCTCCTCTCGAGCTTGGTCGCAGCGGCATCGAGCAGCGGCTCAACCGGGTGGTTCTTCAACTGCTCAAATGCCTCGCCCACCGGCCACCATGCGCGCTCGCGGATCCCGGATTCCTCCCACTTGTCTTCCTGACCGCTGACCTCCATCAAATACACGGATACGGTCAACGCCTGCCCCCACTTCTCGTACTTATACGCGCCAACTGCGGCGCCGACGATCTGCCCCGTCAACCCAGCCTCTTCCCACGCTTCCTTGAGCGCGGCCTGTTCGACGGTTTCCCCGTCATCCACAAAGCCTTTCGGAATCTTCCACTTCCTGCCTCCCTTGTTGCGAATGAGGCACACCTCGATGGTGCCTTTTTTCCGTCGGAAGGGGATAACCCCGGCCTGCGCGCGACCGCTCATCGATTTGGAGATACTCTAGCATTCCATGCACACACAGCGCCGCCACATGTCCATGCTGCGGTCGTACACACCGGCCGACGCCCTGACCATCGGGAATGCTGCGTGCGGCACGATCGCCATCTTCCTGTGCCTCGATTACATTGCAGCCGATAACCGCCGGTTCCTGTGGGCGGCCTTTCTGCTGCTGCCGCTGGCGCTCATCTGCGATGTACTGGACGGCTACGTGGCGCGGCTGAATCGCAAGCGCCAATCGCTGCTGGGCGCCGATCTCGATTCGCTCGCCGACGTGATCTCATTCGGTGTGGCACCGGCCGTGCTCGGGTTCACTCTTGGTCTGCGCGGCGGGTGGGACATGCTGATCCTCACCTACTTCGTCATCTGCGGCGTCAGCCGTCTCGCCCGCTTCAATGTGACGGCCTCGGCGCTCTCCGATAGTGAAACCGGCAAGGTGAAATATTTCGAAGGCACGCCGATTCCGACGAGCATCGCCATCGTCATGCTGCTGGGGCTCGCGTTGTACCTTGGACGCATCGACGACCGTCTCTGGTTCGGCGCTCACCAGATCGGCCCGGCTCTGCTGCACCCGCTCGCGCTCGTCTACGGCGTGAGCGGAAGCGCGATGATCAGCGCCACGCTCAGAATCCCGAAGCCTTAGGGTTGCTTCTTGACGAAGATCTCCATGATCGTCACTGTCGAGGAGCCCGTGTTCGTGAAGCCGTGGCTGGTGCCGCCCTTGACGAACTGGGCCTGCCACGGCGCCATCTGCTGCGGGGCCTCCGATTCGTTCTGGAACCGCATGCCCGCTGACGTGGGAATGAAGAGGTGATACTGCATGTCGTCGTGCGAATGCACGTTGCGCACGCCGCCAGGCGCCACGTCAACTCGAAGGACCCGAATCTCGTCCCGGTTGATGAGCGCCGCGTTGCTCACGCCGGTACCCGACGCCGCCGCGATGGGGTTCAGCACGAGCGGTCCGGCTGTGCCGGGCGTCTGAGCAACGACCGCTGACCCAATCCACAAGACCGCCACGACGACCGCCGATGCGAGTTGCGCTCTCAGCATGCTGCCCCCTTTCCACTTTCCACTTTCCACTTTTTACTTTCCACTTTTTACTTTTTACTTTTTACTTTTTACTTTCTACTTTCTACTTTCTTAGCCCCCTCAACCGGTCCGCGAATCGATTGATTGATTTGACGAATGGCGCCCAGGTGGTACGCCAGGTGCGCGATGCTGCCGATCAGCCCGTTGAGCTCGATTTCGTCCACATCACGAGGCAGACGGACGGTGGCAAGCCAGCGCGTTGCCTCGGCTCGCAGATCGGAGCGCCGCTGCCGCCATTCCGTCTCGGACACGGCCGTTCTGCGCCAGCTCTCGCTCCAGTCCGCGCTCCCAAACGGATTTTCTCCGCCGCTCCATCGATTCATCAGCGACAGTCCGTATCGGAGGTGGTCAACGTGCGCGGCAATCGAGGAGCCCGTGGCCGTAAGTCTCGAAGCGTCCTCTGCTGACAGCTTCTCGAGCGATCGCAGGAGGCCTTCGTCGCCCGGGTTCAGCATGTAGCCGCCGTCTTTCGACGCGCCGTCGACGAGCTCAGCGAGCAGCGTTCCGAGCGTCTTCGCAATGTCCGCTGTATTCATTGGTGCCGAAGTCTAGCGCGGAGCGCAGCGCGATCCAAGCGCTGCCGATACCGTATGACGGGAGCTGCTCTACCACGAACGCGCCATGAATCGTCCCTTCTTCCCCGACAACACGTGGAGGGCGCGTGCAACATTGCGCTCGCGCGCCTCCGGCGACTTCAGCCACGAGAAGTACCGCAGGATTTCTTTCTGGCGGCTCGGAATCAACGCGTCCCAGGCCTTCGCCGCTTTCACGTTCTTTTTGAGCGGAATGCGAAACCATGCCGGCATCGGGTGCATCGGCCCATTCCGGTATGCCGCATCGAATGCGACGTCGACGGAGACCAGATCGCCGACCGTCGTCTGCGACGCTTTGCGTACATCTCCATGCAGATATAGATAGAACCCCCCGGTGCCTGTCGGCATCAAGTTGATGCGCCACGGCTTCGCAGCGGGCTTTCCATTGACTCTGACGAGCACTGGCAACGGCCGGCGCCAGCCCGACTTCAATACGCGCGCGCGCGATGCGCTGATATCGACGTATGGATTGCCGTCGCGAATCTTCATGCGCGCACGGAAGGACAGTGTGGTGGCCACGACGCGCCGGCGATCTTACGTCAGAGTCGAGAGACCGGACGCTAGTGTGGGATAGGTGAGCTCCGGGATGAGTTCGGTCCGCGCGCGGCGAGTGTCGCCCCAATGCGGGACGCGCCCCAGCCGCACGAAGTCGCGGGTAAGCGGTGAGGACGTATTGGCTGAGATTGCGAAGGCTTCGCACGCGCAGGCCGCCGCGTAGATCATCCAGAACGGCAGCCGTCGCGGCCTGGAACAGCCCCAGACCCGGCAGGCGGCGTCGAGAAATTCCTGGGCGGTCACGGGCTGCTCGTCGCCGACGTGATAAATGCCATGCACCCCGGGCTTGACGATGGCGGCTTCCGTCGCGCGCAGAAAATCCCTCGTCGACAGCAGTTGGAAGAGCGTCGGCTCGCGCCAGACACATAAGAGGCGCCGCTCGGCGAGCCACCGGGCTGCCTCGACCATCAAGATACCGCACCCGTACACCGCGCCCAGCCGAAGGACGACCGGTGTGGTCGAGGTGTGCTTGGTTCGCCCGAGCAGCAAGCGCTCTTCCTCGAGCCGCGTTGCGGCGTGAACCGAGACGGGTGTGCGGTCGAGGCGCCCCGTCGCCGGCGCTTCTACCGACGTGGGTCCTTCGACGTGAGGAAATGACGCGAGGATAATCCGCCCGACGTTTGCATCGATAGCCGCCGTAACGAGATTCGAGAACCAGCGCGTGTTGGTCTCCGGCAGAAACGTTTCGGGCCGAGGGGCAAAGAGCCGGCCCGCGAAATGGACAATGACGTCGGCGCCCATCACGACGGCGGGCAGCGTTGAGGGATCGGCGAGATCGGCCTTCGCCGCGTGCACATTCGCCGCCGAGAGGAGATCGGCCGAGAGCGGCGTGCGGTGATACATGAGCCGCAGCTCGTGCCCGCGTGGAACCAGGTGCCGTGCGAGGAAGCCGCCGAGGTTTCCGGCAGCGCCGGTAATGAGGATGACGGGTCCGCTCGCCATCCGTACGCCCTCAGGCGAACCGCTCGCGCGCGCGCTCCTGCGCCTTTCGGGCTTCCTCTTCACGATTGCGCGGCGGCGCGCTGGTCGTGATCGACGCGATCAGCCGCTCGGCAGCGGCGGTGACTTCCTCGACGGCGCTGTTGAACGCCGCTTCATTGGCCCGCGACGGCTTGTTCATCCCGCTGAGCTTGCGGACAAATTGGAGTGCCGAGGCGCGAATCTCGCCTCCGGTCGCGGGCGGCTCGAAGTTCGCCAGCGTCTTAATATTTCTGCACATAGTTTTCAGAATACAACGGCTAGCCGCGCCAGGAAAACCACCTTGCTCCGGCTGTCATCTTCGTTCCGGGTTCCAGTTCCAGTTCCAGGCTCGAACCGGAACTCGGAACTGGAACGGGAACCGGAACATTAACGCTGCGGCGGCAGCTGTTTCTTCGGAATTCTCAATCCAACCGAGCCAGCGACGGTAACGATGTCATAGCGTCCCTGATAGCCGATGAGGAGATGGGCGGCCCAGGGCTCCATCTTGTAGTCGGACGTCAGCCAGTTCACCATGTCGCTCGTGGCCATCTGCAGGCCGCGGTTGGTCGAGCTCGCAAATTCAGGCTGACTGCCGACGCTGATGATGTGTTCGCTGGTCTCCACGCGGGGGCCGGTCAGGTTGGCTTTCTTCCGCAGCTCGACAGCGAATTCGACGGCCATTGACGTTTCGATACCCGTGCCGATCGGCTCGCCATCGCCCTGCAGGGCGTGGCCGTCGCCGATGAACAGCAGCGCGCCGGGGTGATAGACGGGCAGCATCACCGTCGAGCCTTCACCAATCTCGTTGTAGTCGAGATTGCCGCCGTACGATCCCGACGGACTCGACGTCGGCGCAAAATCGCCCGCGGGCGCGACGCCGACGCATCCGAGCATGGGCTTTGCCGGGAACTCCATCCTGTGAACGGCGCTCGATGGCTCTCGGAGCCGCACCGTGTTGCCGGCAAGATCGAGATCCCATGGCACCACGTTCACCCGCTCGGAAATGATCTCACCCGGCTTGTAGCGGTTCGGATAGATGCCTTCGATCGACTCGGGTGTCAGGGAATAGAGTCCGAGCCTGTACGCGCTCCATCCCCAGTTGCGGTTCATCCTCACGCGCGAAAACCGCACCACGAGCGCATCGCCCGGCTCGGCGCCCTCGACATAAAAAGGCCCCGTCAGCGGATTTGGCGGCCGCGCGCGGACCGTGCCGGTTTCGTCGCGACCGCTCGCGTCGATCGTTTTCGTGACGATCGTCTCACCAGGCCGAATGCGCGCGAGCGGAGCGTGTGCACGCGAGAACGTGTTGTGGTACGTCTCGGCAACGATCGGCTTCGATTGCGCGGAAAGGTTGTCCTGGTGCGTGCAGCACAGTGTGGCCAAGGCAAGGATCTGAAGACGCTTCATTCGACCTCCACCGGTTGTTTACCGCGCGGCCTTCCGATCTGAACGTCGAGCAACGCCCGCTGAAACGACGTCGCGAACTCGCGCGCGCCAAAGCCTTCGATAACCTGGGTGTTCGCGAGCTTGTCGCCGAGCCGCTGCCCCTGCGGATCGCGCGGGACCGCGATTGTTTCGAGTCCCGTCGCCACGACATTCAATCCTGGCACGACCAGGATGAAATTTCGCTGCGCCGACTGCAGGCGGCTGCACGGCCTGCCGGAAGCGAGATCGATCACGCGGAGGCCGAACAGGAACTTGCCGACGCTTTGGCCGGGAATGAAGAGCGCGTCGCGCAGCAGCAGATACAGCGCTCCGATGGCGATGAAGAGCATCGAGTCCTGCGTTCCCGAGAGTACTGCGCACGTCAACAGGAGCAGGCCGTCCGCGACGGCCGCCGCCGCGCGTTTCCGCATATCCGCTTTCGGATACGGCGACACGAACGCCTTCGGCTGCCGCATCAGCACGGGCAAATAGACGACGCCGAATGCCGCCGACAGCCCGCTGGCGAGAAGGAAGGCTGTGGTGGCCGTCACTCTCGACTCGATTTCAGCGCTCGAGTGGCGATGAACGTAGGCATGTACTTATTCAGAGGGTTGGCATCGCCTCCGAGGTGCAGGTCCTCATACATGCCGATGATCGAAAATCCTGCGGCAATCTGACCGGCGATTTGCGCTTCGAGCGTGTGACTGAACTCGAGAGGCTCATGCGGACCGCGAACCGTATCGGCATAAGGCAGCGGGTGCGTCACTTCCAGGCGGCCGGTTCGCTCAGCCAGGTCGAGGTCGAATATATACATGGCGGGGTTCGTGAAGCCCGCGACGAGACAGCCTCCGGGTCGCAGCACGCGAAACGCCTCACGCCAGACGGGTAGGATGTCGGGCACAAAGCAATTCGAGACCGGATGCACAGCAAGATCGAATGCGGCGTCCGCGAACATATCCAGATTCGCCATGTCGCCCTGGACCGTTGTGATCGCCAGGCCATGTTGCTCGGCCATGCGCGCGTCGCGCTCGAGCTGATTGGGCGAGTTGTCGAGCACCGTGACCTGGGCACCGGCTGCGGCGAGGATAGGTCCCTGCTGCCCGCCGCCTGATGCCAGGCACAACACCTGCTTGCCCTCGACATTCAGCCACTCGCGCGGCACCGGTTTCGTCGGCGTCAGGACAATCTCCCACTGTCCCCGCCTTGCCGCGTCTATCTCTTCGGGCGACACCGGCAACGTCCACCGATTGCCTTCGGCCGCCAGCGCATCCCATGCGATGCGATTGTGTTCTCGAATCTCCGGCTTCGTGCCGCTCATGAGGAGGCGAGCAATGCCGCGACCTGATCGTAATCGTAGGTTGTTACCTCGAGCAGGTGCCCGTACGGATCGTCGAAATAGATGGAATATGCCTGGCGATGATCGACGACGGAAACTGCGCTCACCGGCTGATGCCGCGAGTCCTTCAAGGCGAGATCCGGCAGTCGTCGAATGAACTCCGCAAAACCGCCCCCGGTCACACGAAATGCAACACGGCGGAATGCCGATGTGTGAGCGCTGGGCGCAGGCTGTCCCTCGAAGAGCGCCAGCTTCGTGCTGCCGCCGTCGCTGGAGATCATCAGCGGCCCACCATCGACCGCCCAGGGCTCGCACTCGGGCACGACCTGCAGCCCAAGCGTGCGCTCGTACCACCGCGCGGCTTCGTACCGGTCCGGCACGAACAGCTCAACGTGATCGATCTGCAGGACTTTGAACACGGCGGAATTTCCCGAGAACGCGTTCCGTCAGCGTACTCCTCTTCGGGGAGAACTGACCGGCCGCGGCTCGAACGTACGGGCCGAACTGCCTCGCGGCAAAGGCAGCATAGCCTGTCTCTCGCATCTCGGCGAGAGTCTGGTTGTAGTGGTCCAGCAGCGCGGCCGCCACGATCTCGCCGGTGCGCGTCGCGCCGACGCGCGCCGATGCGTAGAACCAGCGCGCGTTTTCAGGCAGCGCACGAATGGACGACAGCGCCACCATAGACGACGTCTCGAAGACCGAACGATTCTGGCGCGCCGATTCGCTCTTCAGCTGCGCCCACATCGCACCTATCGTCTCTCCTGACGGAAGACTCGAGGGCTGGATGGTCCGCGCCTCCTTGCGTATGGCCTCCCATTCTGTTCGAAGCCCGGCGACGTCGAGGGGCGGGGTGTTGATGGTCGCCGCGAGCCGCGACGACGTACGCTCGAGCCCGTCCAACATCTGATCGACGCTCGTGAACTGCGTGTCCTTCTCGAGGAGCCCCTGCTCCTTCAACGCATCTGCCATTTCCGGAATCAGCTGTCTGCCGGCACCGCAGACGTCGGCCAATGCCGCGAGCACCCAAACCGGAGAAGCGCGGAACGCGACGACGCCGAGAATCTCGACAGCGTTGCCGGCGGTGCGTCGAGCGAGAAAATTGTCCGGGAGCGCGTCGCTCTTGCCGTAGACCCCTTCGACTTCTCCAACACGTTCGATGACGAAGCGCAGCGTCGCGTCCACGAGATTCTTGTAGAGCTGACTTCCCCGCACCGCGTCGGGGAGCACGACCTCCCCGACTTCACGTGCCGCGCCAGCACCAAGGCCGAGCGTCGAGCGCACGATTCGCTCGGGCAGCGAGAGAAGGTAGGTCTTCACAGGGCCGTTATCTGCGCGTCGATGTAGTCGAGCGCCTGCTGCAGGGAGACGCGATGGCGATCGTCGCGCACGTTCTCGATGTCTCTCGCGACCTTGGCTCGCGACAACAGCAGGACTTGCCGGCGCGAATCGCGCTCGATCTCTTCAGGCGTGCGAACACGCTTCGGCCCGGCCTTGCGTTCCTCGGCCGCGGCAATTTGATCCTCGACGGCCTTGCTTTCCCATCCTCGAGCCACGATCGGAGTTTACTAAGGTCCGGCTGAAGCCGGACACTACTTTTTACTTTTTACTTTTTACTTTCTACTTTCTACTTTCTACTTTCTACTTTCTACTTTCTACTTGCTGTCGGTCCATTCGACGCCTCTACTTCCAGGCGTCGATCACCTTGCGGTGCAGCGACGCGGGCCCCATCTCGAGCAATTCCATGTTGATGCCTCCCGGGCCCGACGCCAGGGCGATGCGAGTGCCGGTGCGCGGACTCAGGGATGGTGGCCTCACTTCGACGCCCCGTTGCCTCAGCTGCTCGACGGTGGCATCCAGATGCTCGACCTCGAGACCGAAATGCGGACAGCCGGCGGGGCGTTGAGGCGTCGCCTGCATTACCTCGACGAATGTGTCGCGATTGATCTGGAAGTAGGTGAGATAGGGCGACCCGTCCGCCTCCTTGAACGAGAAGGCTTCCTGGAACCCCATCTGCTTGCCGTAAAACTCGGTGGCGCCTTTGTAGTCGGCCACGCTGATCGCCACGTGGTTGAGCCCGACGATCCGGCCCTGTTGCGCCAGACCCTGCTCGATCGCCACGCCGACGAGAATTCCGGTGATGAATATCACTGGAGTCCACACTCGCATCGCGCTACCTCCGCTCTTCCGTGCGTTAACTGAATCGATGCTCCACCACAGTCGTGCTGAACGTCTGCCCGCTGATATCCAGATACAACTCGCGCTCGGTGATCGACAGGGAGATTTTCTCTCGGCGCTGTAACACCGCGGCAACGTCGTCGATAAAGCTGCTCCCGAACTCGAACACTGGGATCTCCGCCGCGCGGTACACCTGCTTCCCATTCAATCCGTCGAGGACCTTTGCGATGTTCCGGTGCGTGTACACGGCTGCCCGTCCAGCCAGCTTGCTTCCGCGATGCAGCCGCGTCGCGTCCGGCATGCCCACCTCGATCCAGGCCGTGACGCGGCCGGTCATGTCTCGCACGAGCACGGCTGGATCGTCACCCGCCGCCACGCCCTCGGTGAACTCGATGCCCGCGCCGTACTCGAGGCAGTACGCCAGGAATCGCGTGAGCATGAATTCGGGAGTTTCCGACGGCTGTCGCGCAAGGCGCAGCGCAAGATTCTCGTAGACGCCGCGATCGATATCGGCAAGCTCGGTGTCGAAATTATAGAGGGTTGCGGTAAGGGCCACAGGTAGGTCGAGTATAGACTCGCTCGATGACGGATCAAATCGATCTGGTCCGAGGCTGGATCTCCGCAGCGAGGCGCATCGTCGCGTTGACCGGCGCCGGCATCTCGACCGAGTCCGGCGTTCCTGACTTCCGTGGCCCACAGGGAATCTGGACGAAGAATCCGAAAGCCGAACGGCTGTCGAATATTCACTACTACATGTCGGATCCAGAAGTACGCAAGCTCGCGTGGCAGCAGCGTCTGGATCATCCGGCCTGGCAGGCTGTGCCGAATGCCGGCCATCGCGCGCTGGCCGATCTCGAACGGGCTGGACGCCTGCACGCGCTGATCACTCAGAACATCGACGGCCTGCACCAGAAGGCGGGGAACTCACCGGCCAGGGTCATCGAGGTGCACGGAACGGTGCGCGAGTACATGTGCATGACCTGCGGCAGCCGCGGACCTATGCAGGATGTGCTGGAACGCGTGCGTGCCGGCGAAGAAGACCCGCCCTGTAGACAATGCAACGGGATTCTGAAGAGTGCGACGATCTCGTTCGGCCAGGCCCTCGTGCCCGAGGTGATCGACCGGGCAATGCAGGCGGCCGGTGAAGCGGACGTATTGCTCGCCATCGGCAGCACGTTGCAGGTGTATCCAGTGGCCGGTGTTGTTCCGCGCGCAAAAGCTGCAGGCGCCCGCGTGGTGATCATCAATGCGGAGCCGACACAATTCGACGCGATGGCCGATGCGGTGATTCAGCAGCGGATCGGAGAAGTGCTGCCGGCGATTTGCTCCTAGTGGCGGGGTGTAGGAAATCAAGGCGCCGGCGGCACACGGAAGCTTTGATTCAACATCGCCCCGAGCCGCAGCCCACCCAGCACGAGCCGTTCGTTGATGACGGAGATTTGTGCGCGAAAGTACGCGTCGTCGACAACGCTCTGTCGCGGCAGGAGCGCGCGTTTCGCGAGCACCTGCGACTCGATCGCCCAGTCTGCCGGCGTGCCGGCAGCCCGTGTGTTCAAACGCCCGCGGGTAATCTGCCCTGAAAGCTCGCCGTGATACTGGCGCTCGCTCAACTGTCGGTGCGCGATGAGCGACGTGTCCCAGACGCCATGGAGATTGCATGGAGACGACGTGCCATCCGAGCGCCTGCAGTCAGGTGACCCGAAGGCGACGACGGGAATGTCGTTGCCGCCGCGTGCAACCTCGAGGGCATGAAAGGGTTGATGCAAATCGCCGACGAAGTGAACGAGGAATTTGAGTGCCGTCGCCCTGTCAGCACGGTCGAGCGACGTGTCGGCCACGCGCCCCTCGTGGTAGAGGATTCGATCGACTACACAATCGCGCCAGCGATCGTTGCGACTGCCTGCGATCGCTCCCGGCTGCCGTGGACAGTCACGGTCGCGGTCATAAGCCGTCCCGTGACTGGGAATGTTGACGTAGTGCCACGGACCTGTCTGGCTGTTGTCCGAGACGTACTGGTCGGCCCACACCGCGATGTCTGGGAGACTCGAACCCGGAAGCAGCCACGCGACGTTCTGCCTCGCGACCGGCGTGAGCTGGTCTGCCGCGATAAGGGCGACCAGTCGATGCCCCAGCACGCCCCATGCTTTCGGGGCCCCAAGGCCAACACTCACGACCATCACCAGCACTGCGCCGCCCAGGACTGATGGGCTATTTTTACTTTTCACTTTTCACTTTCTACTTTCCACTTTCTACGTCCCACCGTCTCCCTCGCAGTTGATCTGCCATGGTATGCCGAATCGATCGACGAGCATGCCAAAACGCGCGGCCCAGAATGTTTTTTCGAGCGGCAGCACGACCCTGCCGTTGCTGGCCAATTCGTGGAAGGTACGCTCCGCGTCCGCCACGCTCTTGATTTGAATCGACAAGGTGAAGCCCTTGGGGGCCTCATAGCTTCCCGGCGCGACGTCGGCACCCATCAACTCCTGCTCGCCGACCGTCACACCACCATGCATCACCTTATCCTGCCAGTCGGCAGGGACTTGATCCGTCATCGATGAGCCGGCATATCGAGAGATCGCTCCGAGCCGCCCGCCGAAGCACCGCTCATAGTATTTAAACGCTTCTTCACATTGTCCGTTGAAGTAGAGATACGGATTGATCTGCATGGTCTGTCCCTTTTCACTTTCTACTTTTCACTTTCTACTTTCTACTTTCTACTTTCATAATGCCCCCGTGTCGCGGCAAACCATCGGCGCCTGGGACTACATCATCGTCGGCGCCGGCAGCGCCGGCTGCGTGCTGGCCAACAGGCTGTCTGCCAATCCTACGACGAAGGTGCTGCTGCTCGAAGCCGGTGGACAGGATGACTGGTTCTGGATCGACATCCCGGTCGGCTATCTCTATACGATCGCCAATCCGCGCACAGACTGGTGCTACAAGACCCAGCCCGACGAGCACCTCGCGAATCGATCGATCCACTACGCACGCGGCAAGGTCCTCGGCGGCTGTTCCACCATCAACGCGATGATCTACATGCGCGGCCAGAAGGAGGATTACGACCACTGGGCGTCCCTCGGCAACGAAGGATGGTCGTGGGACGACGTGCTGCCGCTGTTCAGGAAGGTCGAGGACTACCAGCATGGCGCCGATGAGATGCACGGCGTCGGGGGCGAGCTTCGCGTGGAAGACTCCCGGCTCCGATGGGAGATTCTCGAGGCATGGCGCAACGCGGCCGAAGAATGCGGCATTCCGAAGATTCGCGAATTCAACCGGGGCGACAATTTCGGCAGCGCCTACTTTCAGATGAACCAGAAGCGCGGCGTACGCTGGCACGCGACAAAAGCCTTTCTCCGGCCGGTGTTGTCGCGTCCGAAGCTTACGGTGATGACGCACGCGCTGGTCGAACGCGTACGGATGGGCGGCGCCGCCGGTGCCCTGCGGGCAGAGGGGATCGAGTTTTCTCATCCGCGTGAAGGCCGATGCTTCGCTCAGGCGAATTTCGAGACCATTCTGGCAGCCGGCAGCATCGGATCCCCCCAGCTCCTGCAGCTCTCTGGCGTGGGTCCGGCTGCGCTGCTTGCGGAGCGGGGCATCGCACCTATTCACGACCTCACCGGTGTCGGGGCGAACCTGCACGACCATCTTCAGATCCGCTTGCAGTACAAGGTGAAGAACACCTCGACGCTGAACGAGCGGGCGAACAGCATGCTTGGCAAGGCCGCGATGGCGCTGGAGTACGCCGTGTTCAAAACCGGCCCTCTCACCATGCCGCCCTCCCAGCTCGGCGCATTCGGCAAGAGTGATCCGAACCAGACGACCGCAAACATCGAATGGCACGTGCAGCCGCTCTCGCTAGACAAGTTCGGCGATCCGCTCCACGCATTTCCGGCCATCACGCCGAGCGTCTGCAACCTGAGACCGCTGTCTCGCGGGTGGGTTCGCATCGCATCGCCCGACCCCGCTGCCTATCCGGAAATCAAACTCAACTATCTCAGCGAGCCGGAAGATCGGCGCATCGCCGTCGACGCCATCCGATACACGCGGCGCATCATGGCAGCGAGGGCGCTGGCGCGGTTCGAGCCGGAAGAGTTCAGACCTGGTGTGCAGGCGCAGACAGATGACGAGCTGTCAAAGGCCGCGGGAGAGCTGGGCACGACGATTTTTCATCCAGTTGGAACCTGCAAGATGGGACGCGACGGTTTGGCGGTGGTCGATGACCGCCTCCACGTGCACGGCGTGGCAGGCCTCAGAGTGATCGACGCGTCGATCATGCCGAGGATCACCTCCGGCAACACGAACGCGCCGGCCTACATGATTGCGGAAAAAGGGAGCGCGATGGTGCTTGCTGACCGGAAGCTGCTGTCATGACCGGCGTCTCACCGCGACGACGCAAAGGCGCCAAGGCACAAAGCCGTGATGCTACGGAAGGCGAAGGATCGGGCGTTTACGACGCCAGTTCCCGCGTGAGATCCGCGGCCGGAATCTCCCGGCATCCGCTGGCATTCTGTCCCGACCATAACGGCGAGAAATCACCGCGGACCCTGACTTTCCGCCTTCGCGCGCAGCGAAGCGAGTGCCGAAGAAGCCAGCGGATAATCGGGAACCGCCGTGCTGATCGGCCCAAGCTCTCGCATAAGGCGGTTCACGATGCCTCGCGCGGGCCGGCCGGTGAAGAGATTGGTGACCGCCGTGTCCCGGGCGGCTTCACTTCTGAGCGCCGCCCTGTGCACGGCGCTGGTCGTGGCTTCCGGGCACAGCAGGTAGGCCGTTCCAACCTGGACGCCGGCTGCGCCAAGGGCCATCGCCGCCGCGACGCCTCTGGCGTCCGCGATGCCGCCGGCGGCGATCACCGGGAGAGCGACTGCCTGCACGATTTGCGGGATCAGCGCGAACGTGCCGATCTGCGTGCTCAAGTCGTTCGACAAAAACATGCCGCGGTGCCCGCCCGCCTCGAAACCCTGCGCGATGATCGCATCGACGCCGTGCGCTTCGAGCCACCGCGCCTCGTCGACGGTGGTGGCTGACGCAGAAGATCTTCGAGCCACCGGCTCGCACGCGCGCAAGCAATTCCGTTGACGGTAGGCCGAAATGAAAGCTCACGACGGCTGGTTTGAAGGTGGTCCAGCACGTCGGCGGCGTCGGTGCTGAAGGACGCGCGCGACAGCTGCCGAGGGGACGGCGGTCAGGTCGAGATCAAACTCCCGATAGTACGGCGCCAGTACGGCTTGCCACTCGGTTACGCGTTCGGCGTTCGGCCTCGGTGGCGTGTGACAGAAGAAGTTGACGTTGTACGGCCTTGGTGTGTGCGCCGCGATGTGCGCCAATTCCTTGCGCATGGCGTCGGGACTGAGCATCGCGCAGGGAAGCGAGCCGAGGCCGCCCGCGTTGGAAACAGCAATCGTTAGGCGGCTGTCCTGGACGCCGGCCATGGGTGCTTGAATGATAGGAAGCTCGATGCCTAGAAACGCTTGTAGTGTCATCATCGGATACTAGCGTCGTATCTGCACCAGTCTAGATTGCCAGATCAAGTCGTGAATGAAGCAACTTTTTCGCATGTGAATGCCAGAAGTTCTTTGCGTCTTGAACTCCTGAGTAACGCCCGGTTCCTCCCAAATTTTTGGTCAGACTTTTCTGGGCGGCCGTGCAAGCGGTGTCAGTTTTCGATTGACCCGCGGCTATCCGCGATTAGGCGCCGCCGGCTCTGAGTCTGTTCGACGGCGTGGATTAGAGATTACTTGCGCTTTTCACGCGCCAGCATCTGTGGCAGCTCGCGATCCCATCAGCGCCACGTAACGCGAGCTGGCATGCGGCGCCTACGCAGAAGGCGCATGGACCGGCGCGGTATACTGGCGCTGGCGCATCGGGGCGTCACCCACGTCCGCGGAAAGGACTGCGTCCACCCCGACATCGGTCTTGTCATCGTCAGGATGATCTCTTTTCCTGCCCGGGAGAGCGGACAACGGGCGCGTATGGCTGTGCGGTAGGCACGGCCGGGAGAGGAGCTCGTCATGACCGTTCACCGGACTCACCCGCCCACTCGCGCGATGCGCGAGAACCCCGATATCGATCAACTGAAGCGACAGGCCAGGGAGCTGCTGGAGGCGTATCGCGCGCAGTCACCAGACGCGGTCATCGAGGTCGCCGCCCACCATCGCACCGCGACGCCGGAGACCTTCGCCCTGCACGACGCGCAGTTCGTGCTGGCGCGCTCGTACGGGTTCGAGAGCTGGCCGAAGCTGAAGGCGGCCGTCGATGGCGTCACGACGACGCGGTTGCACGAGGCCGTGCAGAAGGGCGACCTCGGCGCGGTCCGTGCGCTGCTCGCGCGAAGGCCGGAAATCGTCGATCTGCTGCGCGAGGGACCGTCTGGCTTCGAAATACGCGCCATCCACATCGCGGTCATGGCGCGTGACGTCGAGATGACGCGGCTGCTGCTCGAAGCGGGAGCGGACACGCGCGACGGCATCTGGCCCAACCGCGACGCGACCAGCCCGCGCACGATCGCCGAGGAACGCGGGTACGACGAGATCGTCGCGCTGATGACCGCGCAGGAAGAGAAGCGCGGCGCGCGCAGCGTCAACGCGCATGGCGACGGCGTGCGTCGTCTCCGCGACGCCATGATGACCGGCGGCGAGGAGGCGGTGATCGCCGTGTTCGAGTCCGAGCCCGGACTTGCCGGCATGTGCCCACCCGACGGCGTGACGATGCTGCACCGTGCGGCGCAGTACGGCCTCCTGCGGGTGGCGAAATGGCTGCTCGACCACGGGGCCGACGTGAACAAGCCGTCGCAGCCTGACTTCTGGCGATGGAAAGGACGGACGCCGCTGGAGTTCGCCGTCTGGGAATGTGCCGCGGATTCGGACCGGTCGGCGAGCGAGGCGATGGCCGCGCTGCTCATCGAACGTGGCGCCGAGCTGACTCCGCTCGCGGCCGCTGCGCTCGGCCGCTGGGACTATCTCGCGTCATGCCCGCTCGACTCGCTGCAGGGAAAGGCGGTGCTGCAGGCGGCCGTGCGGGGCGATCGTCCTGACGTGCTGCGTCGATTGCTCGAAACGGGTCTCGACCCGAACGAGCGGATGCAGCTGGGCCAGCTCGAAGAGCAGACGTTCTCGTCGGGCGGCCCGCTGCTCGAGGCGGTCAACACCGGACGGATCGACATGGCTCGCCTGCTGCTCGCGCACGGCGCCGATCCGAACGCCTCGGTGTTCACCGCGGGCTCGGCCACCGCTGCGGCCTATAACGGCGGCTCCCCGCGTACGCACGCGCCCGACCAGGCCATGATCGATTTGATGGTGCGAACACGGTGGCTGGATCGACGCCGCCTCCGTCGGCTACATCCGCAACGTGGAACTGGCGCGCCGGATGCTCGAGGGCGAGATCGACCCGCATCTGGAGTCCGGCACGTTCTCGGGTCAGACGGTCGCAGAACAGATCCTGTGGGGCGGCGCGAGCGGCCGGAGCGCGGAGATCGTGCGCATGGCGCTCGAGCGGATCGACTGGCCGCGGGACGACCCGCGATGGTTCTGGATGCTCTGGCGTCCGCTGCCCGGGCATCGAGGACCTGAACGAGGCCGAACAGGCGGACAGCCGCGCGACGTTCCGGCTGATTCTCGAGCGCTGCGATCCCAATCTTCGGGCGCCGGAGTCCGGACAGACGATGCTGCACGAAGTGATCGCGCGAGACCATGGCGTGGGCGTGTCACTGGCGACCATGCTGCTGGATGCGGGTGCGCGCACGGACATCCGGGACGAATTCCTGAAGAGCACGCCGCTCGGGTGGGCGTGCCGCTGGGGCCGTGTGGCGCTGGTCGAACTGCTGCTGGCTCGCGGGGCCGATCCGATCGAGGCCGAGGCCGAGCCGTGGGCCACACCGCTCGCGTGGGCCGAACGGCGTCAACATGCGGGGATTGCATCGATCCTCCGGCAACACGGAGCTGACCGATAGCCGCAGTCAGAGTCTGACGGTGTGACGACGTGACGGAGCTAGCAGGGGCGGTGTCTCACCGCAACGACGCAACGACGCGAAGAATTCTTGGGGACGTCTTTGCGGACGCGCTGCGCGAGGATCAATCCGCCAGCACGCGAACGGTGAGCCCCCACGCATCCGTGGCGACGATGCCTGCAGGCTGCTGCCGAAGTTTGATGCCTTGGCTCGCCAGGCTTTCTGCAGCGGCGCCGACCGCCTCGGTGTCCGGCACGACGAGATCCCAGCGCAGCAGCTTTGCCTCGTCGTCGGTCGCGACCGGTGAGCCTGCGGCCCAGATGTTGAGGCCGACGTGGTGATGATATCCGGCGGCCGAGACGAACAGCGCACCGGGAAACGTCCACACCATTCGATCGAACCCGAGGCCGTCAACGTAGAAGCTCGATGCCGCCGCGAGATCACCCACATAGAAATGCACATGGCCGATCATCGTCCCGCCGGGCAGCCCCGCCCACCGCGTATTCCCGCCGTCGCGCTGAACGGCTTCCACGTCCAGCGGCATGATGCCGGTGACGATCTCGCCGTGCTCGTTGACGATCCACTCCGATCGAGGGCGATCGCGGTAGACCTCGACGGTCAGCCCGTCGGGATCAACCAGGTAAGTCGCCTCGCTCACGAGGTGATCGGACGAGCCGACGTGCACGCCCAACCACCTCGCGTGGGTGATGAACCGGCCGAGATCCGACCGCGAGGGCAGCAAGACGGCGGAGTGATAAAGGCCGAGCCGCGTGCGGTGAGCGACGGCCCGAACACCACGTTTCTCGTGCAGCTCGCAGAGCACCCGATCGTCGGACTGGTTCCCGAGCAGCGCGACCGGGCCGGTTGCTCCGTCGTGGCGACTGACCGTTCGATAACCGATCACACCCTCATAGAACTCCAGCGAGCGTTCCAGGTTCGCGACCTGGATTGCGACCGCACCGACACGGGTGCCGGCAGGCAGACGAAAGCCGGGAGGCGGGGAGCCGATGCGGTCGGCGGAGATTGCCGGATAGGGAACGTCAACGCCGGTACGATTGGTGGTCGAGCTCATGTTCGTTGCCCATCATGGTAGCTCGACGATGCCGGCGACGTAAGTCATAGTCGCGATATGCTCATGCGTCTCCAATGCTGACGTTGTCCCATCCCAGCCTGCAGATCGTCCGAGGATTCGCCGGTGCCGTGCTCTTCTCGTTTCCGATGCTGATGACCATGGAAATGTGGTCGCTCGGTGTGTCGATCGCGCCGGCGCGACTGATGCTGTTCATCACCGTGCATCTCATTCTGCTCGTGGGCATGGCGAGCTACGCCAGGCAGGATCGCGCGATCGTGACGAGAAGAGATACGCTCGATGCGTTCGCAGCCTACGGCGTCGGAGTGATCGCGACGGCAACGGTGCTGCTTCTCTTCGGCGTCGTCGAAGCAGGGATGTCGGCCGATGCCATCACTCGCACGATTGCGATTCAGGCCGCGCCGGCGGGGTTCGGCGCGATGGTGGCGCACCTCGAGGTCGACGAGCCGGCAGCGAGGATTGGTCCGGGCCATCCACACGGACTCGCCAGCAGCGCGTTTCTCATGGCGGTCGGCGCGCTGTATTTGTGCTCGAGCCTGGCGTCTACCGAGGAAATGATGCTGATCGCCCACAAGATGTCGGTATGGCAGGTTGGCGGCCTGATGATGTTTTCGCTCGTGATGATGCAGCTGTTCGATGAGTACGCGATCGAAGAGGATCTGGGCGGCGCGGCCGGTCGATCGGCATGGTCAGCTGTCCATCGCGATGACATGCATTGGCTACACCATCGCGCTGTCAATCAGTGTGTATATCCTCTGGACGTTCGGCCGAACCGACGGGCTGACGTTCGCACAGCTCGTCAAGGAAATGATCGTGCTCGGGTTTCCGGCGGCATTGGGCGCCGGCGCGGCGCGACTGCTGTTCTAAGGCATTCGACATGGCCCAGACGAAAAAGGCGAGCGTGCACAGCTCCACGCAGACCCGCTGGCTCGCGGCGCTGGGCATGCTGTTCGTGCTGGGATCGTTCACGATGCTGCTGCGCGAATCGTTTGTCGCCGGCCGGCCGGTCGCGGAGATCAGCATTCGGGTCGACGAGATTCTTCCGTCGTCGCACGGCTTTCTCGTCAGTCTCAAAATCGAAAATTCCGGCAACGCCACGGCAGCGGCGCTGGGCGTTGAAGGTGTGTTGAAACGGAGGCGGGACGAACGTCGAAACGAGCCTCGTCACGGTCGACTATGTCGCAGCCGGCTCCGAGCGTGATGCGACGTTGTTTTTCTCGAACGATCCTCGCCAGGGTGAGTTGACCGTTCGCGCGAAGGGATACATCGAGCCATAGGTTTGAAGATTGGCTGCGGTTCGGAGGCGCATGTGTCGGTACCCAAGACCCAACCCACAGAAATCAGCGTCGAGAGTCATATCGCTGCCATTGCGAACGAGGAGCAACGGAATGACGCCCAGACTCTGGTTGCTCTCATGCGACGAGTTACGACGCAAGAACCAAGGATGTGGGGACCAAGCATCGTCGGATTCGGGAGCTACCATTACAAGTACGCCAGTGGTCACGAAGGTGACTCCGCTCTCGCTGCGTTTGCCGCGCGGGGGCGCGAGTTGGTTGTTTACATCGAGGCGGGCTTCGAAGGTCGTGACGTCTTGTTGGCCAAGCTTGGAAAGCACAAGACTGGAAAGGTATGTGTCTACATCAGGCGCCTGGCCAACGTCGATCTGAAGGTCCTGGAGACGTTGGTAGTCCGATCGGTAGAAGAGACAAAGCGTCGCTATCCGCAAGCACGAGTTGGTTGATCACGCTCGGTGTCTCACCGCTACGACGCAAAGGCGCAAAATTCTTAGAAAGGAATTCGCTGCGCCTTAGCTTCTCTGCGGTGGAGTATGTCATTCGCGAAGAACAGCACCGCGCCTGCCGCAAGCCCCGCTGCGCCGCCGAGCAGTTGCGCGCGCGTGGCGCCGGCAAGAACAAGCAAGCGAAACGGCAATCGCCAGCAGCGGCACCACCGGACCGAATGGAATCACGAACGTCGCAGGGCTGACAGTCCGTTGAAATCGTGGTGATCGCAGCCGCAGCGTCGCCGCGCAGGCGCCGGTGTAGGTGATCAGCCGCGCGACCGCGCTCGCGACGGCGAGTATGACGAACGATCCCGACAGCGCCAGGCCCAGCGCCACAAGCGTCGTGAAGATGACGGCATTCGACGGCGTGCGATAGCGCGGATGAATCTTCGCAAAGAAACGCGGCAGCTCGCCGTTCTCGGCGAGCGCGAAGAGCATGCGCGAACCGGTCAGCACGGCGCCGAGGTTGTTGCCCGTCATCGACACGACCGATCCCGCGCTGATGATCAGCGCCCCGGCGGCGCCGATGAACAGCAACGACGCGTCGGCCAGCGGCGTCTTCGACAGGCTGCAGATCTGGAAGCGTTCCCAGCGCCACGACCTGCGCCAGCGTCATGACGGCCGTGACGGTGAGAATCGTCGCGACGAATGCGAATGGCAGGTGCCTGCGCGGATCGCGTGCTTCGCCTGCCGGCACGCCGATGACGTCGTAACCGCCGAAGGCGAAAATCAACAGGAGCGCCGCCGTCGAGATCTGCGGCAGCGAGACCGCGCCCGACGGCGACAAGGCGACTGACGTCGACGAACCACAGCGCCGACGACGATGAAGAGCGCGAGCGGCAGCGAGCTTGGCGATCGTGAAGAAGTCGATCGCGAACGCGCTGAGACGGATGCCCCGCAGATTGATCCATCCGAGGGCGAGGGTGATGCTCGCAATCGTGATCGCACGGCCGACGCCCGTCGTGAAGACCGGCCAGTAGAAGCCCAGGGCAAGCGCGATGCCATTCGCGACGCCGGCCTGGCTGGTGACGCGCGTCACCCACTGCATCCACCCGACCTCGAATCCGACGAATCGTCCGAACGCAGCGCGCGTGTAGAGGTAAGGTCCGCCGGTCCCTTCGAACCGGCTGCCAACCTCGGCGAAGCACAGCGCGACGAGCAGCGACGCGAGCCCGATGGCAAGAAACGCGATCGGACTCCAGGTCCCAACCTGCGCGGCCACCTGGGACGGCAGGAGGAAGATGGCGCTGCCGATCACCTGATTGATGCCGATGGCGGTGAGATCCCACTTCCCGAGCTCACGCCGGAGCGTGGGCGAGTCCTCTTACTTGTCCCACACCGCCGGCTTGCTCAGGTATTCCCTGGACTGCGCCTCGCTCTTGAGCGGCGTCACTTCGTCCGGGTCAACGCGGATCATCAGGTAGTTGATGTGATCGTCGATCTTCGTAAACCAGTGGCCGGTGCCGGCTGGAATCACGACAACGTCGCCCGCCTTGATCTCGTGCGCCACTCCGTTGCGAATCTCCGATCCGGTGTGTCCCGGGCCGTTGAACTCGACGACGGTGCGAAGTGTCGCCGGGCGGCGCTGCCGGTTGACGATGTCGGGGCCGAGGACGAGCGTGGCCGATCCTGAAATGATGTGATAGACCTCGCTGACGAGATCGTGTTCCGCAACCGAATTCGGCAGCGGCTTGTCCAGACGAGGGCGATACACCATCGCGATGCCGACGTGGCCTTTGCCGATGTCGATGTCTCTCATCTGCTGGTCGGTCAGTTTCTCCGCCATCGCTTTCTTCGTGTAGGCAGCGAGCTCGGAAAGCGGGATGTACGTGCCCGGGCACATGTTGCAGGTCGGCTGCGGGTCGGTCGGATTCACTCTTCCCTGCGCCAGCAGCACGGTTGTGACGCACGCGGCCGCCGCGAAACCCAATGCGATACGCATGAGCAATCTCCTTTGATGGTCTTACACCGGGTGCGCCTTGACGACCCGGTCGTTCAGCTCGACGCCGAAGCCAGGCCGATCGGGAACGGCGATCGTTCCCTTGACGAACAGCTCGTGCGGCTGCAGCACTTCGGGCCGCCAGTCGACTTCGCCCCACTGGAGCTCGAGCAGGCGGAAGTTCTTCAGCACCGCGCACACCTGGACGCTCGCGGCCGTCGAGACCGGACCGCTCGGATTGTGCGGCGCCACTTCGATGCCGTCGGCTTCGGCCATCGCTGCGATCCGCGTGAGCTCGAGCAGGCCGCCGCAGTGTTTGACGTCGGGCATGATCACGTGCACGGCGCGCGTGCGGCAGAGCGGCGCGAAATCCGGCGACGCCGAACAGGATTTCTCCGCCTGCCATCGGCTGCTGAATGCGCTTGCGTATCTCGAGCGTCTCCTCGACGCGCTCGGGCGCGACAGGCTCTTCGTACCACGACAAGCTTCTGCGGCTCGAGCCTGCGCGCGACGCGCTCGGCAAGCGGCACGTCGAAAAAGCTATGGCAGTCGACCATCAGCTCGACATCGGGGCCGATGGCGTCGCGCATCGCGACGACGCACGCGATGCCGTTCTCGGCCGCGGCTTCGATCGCCGCCGGCGTCGAGCCGGGCGGCGGAAAACCATCCCACGGCGCGGCTTTCACCGCGCGGAACCCCTCCTTCACGGCCGCGCGGGCAGCTGGCCGCGAATCCTTCCGGCGTGCGCGGCCGCGTCGCGCGATTCACGTTCGCGTACACAGGCAGGGTGTCCCGCAGCTTTCCGCCGAACAGGCTGTAGGTCGGCACGTCGAGCGCTTTTCCCGCGAGATCCCACAGCGCCTGTTCGATCGCGCTGTAGGCCGTCGCCGGAATCAGACCTCGGCCCGTCGCGAGCCGCTCTCCGTCTCGCCGGTATGCGCCGATCTCGAGCGGAGACTTTCCTTCGACGAGCCGGAAGAACGTGCGGAGCTCCGCCTCCATCTGCGCCGCATTCTTCTGCGACTGTGTTGGCGAAGCCGAACGCGTCCGACGCTTCGCCGAGTCCCGTCAGCCCGGCGTCGGTGCCCAGCCGAACGAAGAGCCACACGGTTCGAGCCGTCGCCCGCATCGGCAACAGCTCGAGCGTGGTGACGCGCAGTTTCGGAGCGGCTTCGAGGAAACGTGGAAACAGCGCCGCGCCGGCAGCCGCCTTGCGCACGATGTGAGCAACGATCGTCGATTCATAGGTATCATCCCCGCACACTCAGGTTCGTCACGCGAAATGGCTTGAGCGTGTCCAACGCCACTTCGGGCCGCCCAAGCTTCCAGCTGAAGTAGCGCAACGTCACACGCTCGGGCGTGAAGTCGGCGATCGTGAAGCCATTTTCCTCCAGCGTGGGCAGCCCCTCCTCAACCTCGAGCCCTGCAGGCGGCAGGGCGCGCAGCCCCCGCACGAGAGATGGCCAACCCGGCCGTCCGGTGCCAACCGGCCCGGGCAGCACGCTGATGACAGGATTCGCGCGCATATCAATGTCGCCAGTTTTGAGGATTCGCGCTTCACCGAGCGCGTGGAGGTCGCCGCTGATGAAGAGAGGAATGCGGCCGCGCATGGCGGAGGATGCCTGCAACAGGCGATCGTGCTGGAGCCGCCAACCTGATTGCCAGAACGGCTTGGGAATCTTCGTTGTCAGCCCCTGGTTGCCGTCGTCCATATCCGCATACCACTCGCCCCATTTGCCGGCACTCCAGCCGGGAGGTGTTGATGGCATGTTGACGACGTGCGCAGCATCCGAGCTTGCCATGCGTGCTTTAAGCCACTGCTCGACGAGTGGGGGAATGAAGGTCGCGCCTGGTCCCGTCAGGGTCATGAACCGCCGGCAGTCGTACATCAGCAGCTCGAGCAGCTTCCCGTACCTCAGCGTGCCGAAGCTCTCGGAAATCCCAGGCGGCCGATCCGCCGCCGATCCGGACGGAAGCCCCTGATCGCGATGCGCGTCTGGCAGGAACTCGGGTAGTACAACAGCTGCGAGGCGCGCGCCAGATGCAGCATGAACGGGTCCGGCGGGAAGGTCACAAGCGCGTCGTCGGCTTCGTCGTTCTCGAAATAATCATGATCGTCCTGCAGGAAGAAGACAGGAGTGGATCGCATCATCGTGCCGTACAGATCCGCGACTTGCGGCCCGACGACTTTCTTCAAGACCTGCTCGTTTGGCGTGCCCAGTACGCGTCCGGCGCGATCGAAGACTCCCGCGTACGCCTTTGCGGCGGGCGACACACCGAGCAGATCGGCGCGAACGGTGCGCAGGTCCCAATAGATGTGATCGCCATTTGCGACGACGGCATCGGGGGCGAAGGACATCGCGCGCTCGAGCATGCGTTGCCGAACGGCCAACGTCAGGAAGCGGTGTGTACTGACATCGGTGGGTTTGTGGTCGGGCAGGACGTCGTGCCCGCCGGCACACGAATAGATGAGGAGCCGCAGACTCTTCGGACTGTCGCCCGGCGCGGGGAACGTCGCGAGCGGCCATGGAGCGCAGAGCGGACGGCCGCCAGCGTCCATGATTTGGAGCGTGTAGGAGCGACCCGGCTCGAGACCAGCCGCGTCGAATGTCCAGAAGAACCCGCGCGTGTCGCCCGCGCGCCCTGAAATTTTCCTGGAGCCCACCAGCAGTACCGGCGCTGCGCGCTGCGGCGCCTTGAACGACGTCTTGATCAGGAACCGCTCATGGTTCGCCGCTGGTAGCAGGTGCACGACGTCGCCGCTCTCCCACGCCAGGTCGGAGCCGCGCTTGCGCGGCGCTCGCAGGTCGGCTCGCTACAACGGAGGTGGCCAGTGACGCCGCGCCGATCAGAAAATCGCGACGGGACGGCATCACTTTATGGGCCAGCGGTCCGATTCGGTTCTCGCGGTCTTCAGATACTCTTCGATCTGCGCCACGATCGTTGGATTGGCCGCCGCGACATCACGTCTGCTCGCCCGGATCGGCCGCGAGATTGTAGAGCTCGAGCGGCGCATCTTTTTTCAGGCGAACGCTTTCCACGGTCCCATTCGCACGGCCTGCTGAAAGCCGCGCTCGTGAAACTCCCAATACAGGAAGTCGTGCGCCGGCTGCGCCTCGCCGCGAAGCGCGCGCGCCATCGACAGACCGTCGATGCCTGAAGGGATTCTTCGCGCCGGCGATGTCGCCGAGCGTCGGCAGCATGTCCCAATGCGCCCACGGGTGGTTGCTGACACGGCCGGCCGGAATGGTCCCAGGCCAGCTCGCGATCATCGGCACGCGGATGCCGCCTTCGTACAGGTCGCGCTTGATGCCACGCAACGGACCCGAGCTCTTGAAGAACACCGGGATCGCCGCCCCCTTCCTGATGCGGGCCGTTGTCGCTGACGAACATCATCAAGCGTGTTGCGGTCGATGCCGCGCGCGCGCAGGAGATCGGCGAGCCGTGCCGATGTCGCGATCCATGCGCGTGATCATCGCCGCGAAGGCAGCATGCGGCTCGGGCTGCGACCGGTAACCGAGCGTAGGAAGCTCGGGGCTGGCGCCGGTGGGCATGGCGTCGGCTTTCGGGTTCTCGAACGGCTTCTCGGGAAACTGGCCGCGGACGGCGGCTCATCGAATCTTCCGGTGCGCGCAGCTCGGCGTGCGGCACGGTGTAGTTCAGATAGACGAAAAACGGACGCGTGTCTCTGCGTTCTGGATGAACGCAGCCGTCTCCTCTGTGAACAGATCGTTGACGTAGTCGCGCTCGAGATTCGTCGGCGGCACGCTCGCCGTTGCGCCACAAATGATCCGTGTACTGGCGATGCGCGTGCCGATGATCGAGAAAGCCGAAGGCGTGGTCGAATCCCTGTCGATCGGGCATGCCGGTCGTGCCCGGAGAGCCGAGCCCCCATTTGCCGATCACGGCCGTGCGGTAACCGGCGTCACGCAGCATCTCGGCGATCGTGACATCTTCCGGCCGCAGCGGAATGTCGCCGTTTCCGCGAATCCACGCGTGGCCGGTGTGCAGCCCGGTCATCAGCGTCGTCCGCGACGGCGCGCACACCGTGCTGCCCGCGTAGTACTCGGTAAACCGGATACCTTCGACGCGCGAGGCGATCGAGCGACGGCGTGCGGAAGCGCGCCTGTCCGTAGGCGCTGAGATCGCCATACCCGAGATCGTCGGCCTGAATGAGCAGAATGTTCGGCCGCGAGGGTTTCTGCTGACGGCTGCCGACGGCCGTGTCGCTGATGAGGCCAGCGGCCACAATCAGCACAGCCATTCGTGCGGCCCTCACTCGTTCACCTTCGCATCATCATCGAGGCGGAACGCTCCGTGCTCGGCCGAGGCCAGCAGCGCGCGCGCCTGTTCTTCGTCCTCGCTCGAGACGACGACCTCGACCATCCCAAGCCCGTCGATGGTGAGCCCGTGGGTCTTCCGCAGCGATTCGCCTCTCAACTCGCTGGAGATGCCGGCGGCGGCCAGAAATCCCTGAATCTGCTGCGCCTGTATCTCGCCGCTCGCTGTGAAGACGCAAATCTCATCCTGCATACGTACCTCGATTCGCTTTGCCCGCGGGATCGCCCCAACCCCATGATATCGAAGGACGCTTCAACACGCGCCGGATCCTGTCTGACGGAGTTCGTAGGCGGTGAGTTTTTTACGTCAAGACGGTCAGCGGTGCGCTTCCCCAGAAGATCAAGCACGTTGAACTGCTGATCCGAAGGGCAGGAGTGGCCCGGCGAGCCAGGGTGCCACCATTGACCCTGGCGGAGTGCTCCTCCCACTGACCGGGTCCCGTTGCACCACGGCTCGGGACGGATGTGAATTCGCCGCGCCGGCCGGGCACATAACCGCCGGTTCGACAGGAGCGAGCGGGGTCCTGCTATTCGCGAACGACTTCGAAGTTCAACTCGGACGGAAAAGCCGCGGTTGGCTGGATTGCCTGGCGGTACCCCTCTTTCATCACCCGCACAGCCTTGCCATAGTCGTCCCCGTAATCGCATAAAACGTACGCGCCGTTTGCATCGCTCACTGTGTAGCCCGCTGCGTCCCCGGATTGACCGTTGCCATAAAAATGTTGGACTAACGCTCCAGCGACCGGAACCACTCCCTCTGCCGTTCTTTCCGTGATAATCCCCGACATCATGTAGAAGTCGTAACCTTGCCCGGCGGGCCTGGAAAGCGGGGGCATTGATCGTGGCATCCCCGACGTCTCGAATGTTGCTCTGGAAACGACGTGAACGTTCAAAGGACCGTCACTCCAAAGCCACACGCGCGCGCTGCACGGTGCCAGGTAGCCCGGCTGAGGCTTTGCCTGCGCCATGGCGAACTCTCGCTGCATATCGGGCACTGTGTAGCGACCAGCAGCGTCGGTGACTACCTCGAGCGTGACCCAGTTGTATACCGGCGTGTATCCGCTCATGCGGAGTGGAAAGTTAGCCAGGGGGGAAATGCCAGAAGCGGTGTGCTCATACGCGAATCCGAATAAGTTCGACGTGTCCGTCCCTCGAATAATTGAGCCTGTGTCCGATGATGCTGTATCCAATGATGCTGCGCTCGGTAATGGTGCAAACGGGGACGGGCCAATCAATCGGTCCGACGCCCCACCACACCCAGAAAGTGCCAGGACTGTGGCGACTGCGAGTAACAGTTGCGTGATCGACGTGTGGCCACTCAACAACATCGCGCACCAGGCGACGACTCCGCTACAAGACATCGCGTAGTTGTTGCTCACTTTGGCGGAAGCAGCGCAAGACATTCGTAAAATTTCGTCGCATCGATGTCGATGGTGTGATTCGCGCGAATGTCGACTGCCTGGTTGACGACCTGGGTGTCATTGCCGCAGTACATGGACAGCGTTCCTGGCATAGGGGGAATGCCGCACAGGCTGTACCGCCCGTCGGCGTTGGTGTACTCCCATACATCCGAACCGTGCCCTCGAGACCGGTAGTAGACATCGGCGCCGGCGACCGGTGCCGGCTTGCCATCAATAATCCGGAAGACCTGTCCAGACAACGTCGGCGTCGGGACGGCCGCTCCCGGCAGAAACAGAGGGACATCCAACTCCGTGTCACCGCGCATCGTCGTATTGGTAGCGCAAAATCGGAAGGAGGACGGGCGGCCGATCGTGTCTACGCCTGTGATCTTGACGAACCGCCCATCCAGCACACCCGTCACGCGGTAGCGACCATCGGCGTCAACCGGAACAAAGCCGCCTCGGTTAGGATCCGCCACGTCACTTACGTCCACTTCGACGGCCACCTGCCGAACGCTGATCGGGCGTCGCGCCCCGTCGCGCGTGACTTCGAGAATCCTTCCCGACAGCGTCACGCCCGGGCCGGGGAAAGCCACCGGCGGAAGTGGGGGCTCCGATCTCGATGCTGTGGGTGAAGGCTGCGTTGACGGTGCTGTCGGCAAAGGACTGCCGTCCAGCGACGATGAACTCGGCGGATCCTCACAGGACGCTAGCGAAGCGACCATCACTGTTATCGCCAGGAATCGAGCTGCCATGCGCCTCACACCGTCAGTTACGGCATCAACGGGAATTGCGCTCATTGGATTTGGACAGCACAATGGACACTGCCCACTGCCCTCCGGGAGTGGTAACGACAGTCGTCTCCTTCGCACCGTAGCCCAACGCAGAAGCCCGAAGGGTCAGCTCCTCTCCTACGTTCAGTCCGTCGAACATGGCGGCATCGTCAGGATCCCAATAGGAGCAACCCAACGCTGACTGCGTCAGACTCCGTCCCAATCCCTGTCCTCTGACGATTTCAACCCTTGCGCCGCGAATGCACGACCCTCCGCCTGTGTCGCTCGTTACTACCACCCAGACGAACGTCAGCCCGCGCGGAAGCGCTGGCGGGGGCGGGGGCGGCGCGGGTGGCTCAAGAGCAGTGGGGACGGACGGACTAGGAGCAGTCGCGACAGAGGGACTGGGAGCAGTCGGCAGTGGCCGGGTCGCTTCTCGGGCGCAGCCAGCGAGGGTCAGGATCGCGACGGCTGTCAGTGCGAATCTCATGGCAAACCCCTAATATCCAGGGCACTGGAAGTTCGTGAGATCGACGTCGACCCGGCTGTCGCCGCGGATGTCGACATCGACAAATTTCGCCGATTCGTTGCACGAATAGCCGGCGCCCAGGACGGCCGGGCCCAGAGGAACGCCGCACAGCGTACTATCTCCCATTCTCATCCGTTTCCGTGAACACGTCCCACGGCGCCTGCAAGATGCTGTAGTACCACGACCCGCGTCCTCACCGGACGTTTCGCTCCATCAATCGTCTGTGTCACGACGCCACTCACAATGGGAGAGCGCTGCGACGCGGGGGGCATTCCAAGCGGCACGAGCTCAACGTTGAGTGTTGTTCGGCCCTTGATCACAGCGTTGGTCGCGCACGGTTGCATCAGCCGGGACGCACCGCCGGCCCTGGGCCGCGCCGAGACTCTCACCCAATTTCCATCGTTCAAGCCATCGATTATGAACCGGCCATAAGTGTCGAGTGGTGCGTAGCCCGTGAAGTGCCCGACTTCTCGAACGGCCGCACTAATCGAATAAGTGATCGTTCCACCCGACACGGGCTGACCACCGGATTCGTACACCGTTCCGGACAGACTCGGCCCTTTCGGGAGGGCCAACGGAGGAGGGAACGAGCCTGGGGTCGGCGACTGGTCTGACGGGTCGGCTACTGGCGGTAACTGGATCACCGGTTCGCTGACATCTCGCTGGGACGCAGCGGCAGGCGACGGTGTCGCAGGCGCCTGACTGCACGAATGGTGCGCGAACACGCAGCCGAGTACCATGGTCGCTCGAATGACTCGTCCCACGATCTTTAGAACGGTATAACGCCTCATACCCGGACAGGACACTCGTTCCGGCGCTAAAATGCCGCTTCCTTCGAAACTCAGAGGCAAGATGACCGAGCGCCAGCCCGAGACCGAATCTACGTTTGTCCTGCTCGATCGGGCGCGCGCCGGCGACCAGGAAGCGGTCGACCGCCTTTTTGCCCGCCACGTGCGTCCGCTGCAGCGCTGGGCGTCGGGTCGCCTGCCTCGATGGGCCCGCGACGTCAGCGACACCGACGACCTTGTCCAGGAAACCCTGCTTCAGACGTTTAAGAGGATCGGGCACTTCGAGCCGCGCGGCAGCGGAGCGCTGCTCGCGTACCTGCGACAGGCCATCCTCAATCGCGTCCGTGAGGAGCTGAGGCGAAAAGGGCGGCGACCCGATGGCACACGCCTCAGTGGACTCGCTCTCGAGAGCGAGCTGTCATCGCCGCTCGAGCAGGCCATCGGTCAGGAAGCGCTCGACCGCTACGATCGAGCCCTTCAGCGCTTGAAGCCGGAAGAACAGAACGCGGTCATCGGCCGTGTGGAGCTCGGCTACACGTACGAGGAGCTCGCAGAGGCGCTCGACAAGCCCAGCGCCGAAGCGGCGCGGAAGGCCGCGCAGCGTGCGCTGGTTCGTCTGGCACAGGAGATGGAACGTGGAAAGAAGTGACGAGCGCCTCGAGGCGATTGCGGCGGATATCCTCGATGGCGCAGCGATCGACTGGAACTCCGCCGAGTCGTCTGTGGATTCGGCGCACCTTCCCTTTGTCGAACAACTGCAGGTGGTGGCCGCAGTGGCGAACGTCCATCGCGTGCCAGCCGCGTGGGGATCCCTGCGAATCCTCGAACCCATCGGCCGGGGCACCTTTGGAGACGTGTATCGCGCGTGGGACACGCGGCTGGATCGTGAAGTCGCGCTGAAACTGATCCCTGCAGAATCGGCCCGCACCAGCACGAGCGTGATCCAGGAAGGGCGGCTCCTCGCCCGCGTTCGGCACAACAACGTCGTCACGATTCACGGCGCCGAGCAGATCGGCAATGCGATCGGCATCTGGATGGAGCTCGTGCGTGGTCGGACGCTCGACGCAGCTGCTGCATGGCGGCGGACCGCTTGCGCCGGATGACGCGTCGCGGATCGTCATCGACCTGTGTCACGCAGTCTCCGCCGTGCACGACGCCGGCCTGCTGCACCGCGACATCAAAGCGCAGAACGTGATGCTCGGTCATGACGGACGCGTCGTCCTGATGGACTTCGGCACGGGGCGTGAGCTCACCGACGGGGCCGCCTCCGATCTCGCCGGGACGCCGCTCTATGTGGCGCCTGAAGTGCTCGACGGGAATCCGGCGACGGCCCGGAGCGACGTCTACAGCCTCGGCGTCCTGCTGTTCCATCTACTCACCGGGGAGTATCCGGTGCAGGGGCAGACAATCGGCGAGATTCGCGCGTCTCATGCCGCAGGCGCGACATCGCACGTGCGCATGTTACGCCCCGACGTACCGATGCGTCTCGCGACAGCGATCGATCGAGCGCTCGACCACGATGCGGCCAAGCGACATGCCAGCGCAGCGGCTTTTGCCGGTGAGCTCTCGACAGCGGCGATACGACGCGGACGGTTTCTTTATAGCGGACTCGCGGCCGCGGCCGTGCTGCTCGTGGCTGCGGTGTTCTGGGAACGCCAGTCCGATGCTCCCCCGGCAACGCCGCCCACGATCGCAGTGCTGCCGTTCAAGAACACGAGCGCTGCACCCGACGGCGACGATCTCACAGAAGGATTGACCCATGAGATCCAGCGCAATCTCGCCACCATCGAGGGTCTCAGCGTGCGATCGTTGTCGTCTTCGCTTGCCTTCAAAAACAGAACGCGCAATCTGGCTGAAGTTGGCTCACAACTGGGGGTGGCGTACGTGCTGGAGGGATCCGTGTCGCGCTCAGGTCGTCGAGTGCAGGTCGACGCGAGATTCGGACGCGTGTCGGATGACGTGACGATGTGGAGTGACAAGTTCGACCGCGACGTTCGCGATCTCGCTGCGGTTCTCGATGATATTTCGATGGCGATCGTCAATGAGATGCGTGTGGCGCTGGGACGCGGTCAGCGGCGGTACGATCTCGATCCGGATGCGTACTTTCAGTTTCTGAGGGGCAGCGCGTTCCAGGCGAGGAGAAATCCCGAGAACTCGGCCAAGGCCGCCGCCCTCTTTGAGCAGATCGCCAACGAACATCCCTCCTACGCTCCGGCCTGGGCTGGACTGGCAAACGCGCTTGCGGAGCGCTCGCGTCCATCTTCAGGGGAAGAGCTTATTCCGCTGGATCCGCGGACGGGAACGGCTGCCCTCAGAGCCATTCAGCTCGATCCGCTGCTGGCCGAGGCGCACGCCGCGATCGCGAACCGGTACGCGCACGAACGCGACTGGGTCAACGCGCGGATGTCGTTCCTGAAATCGATTGATCTGAATCCGAGCCTCACGACCACCTATACCGATTTCGTGCTCGGCGTGCTCATGCCCCTGGGTGACACGAAAGAGGGACTGAAACAGCTCGAAGCCGCGCGCATGGCCGATCCCTTGTCGCTCGACGTGCGGAGAATCGAAGCGCAAGTGCTGATCGGAGCTGGCCGATACGAGGACGCCATCGAGAACTGCCGGTGGATCAGACAACACGATCCTGCGTTTCCCTACGTCGACGTCTGGCTCGGCCGTGCGCTTTACTTCACCGGGAGATTCGACGAAGCCGAGGCAGCACTCCGGCGCGCGGGACCACAGTTCTTCGGGTATCTGGGATACATGTTCGCCGCCAGCGGCCGCCGCGAGGAGGCGTTGGCGCTGGCCGCAAAACATCCCGACTCGCCGTCGCGCACCATGCTCATCCATGCCGGACTCGGCGACAAAGACCGCGCGTTCGAGGGGCTGGCTCAGACCGCCGAAATTAACTGGTGGCGGGCAGCGACGTGGATGCACCGGCCTGAGATGGTCCTATTGCGAGACGATCCGCGGATGCCGGCGCTCAGGAAGAAGCTGGGGCTGCCGAGCATTCCAGTATCTCAGTGACGCCGCATACCATGAGTCGCCGCCAAAAACTCTGGTCCATCCGCCTCTCGCGCGTCGCCCATGAACGGCGGCGCGCGCCGTACGAGGAGTACAATCGCCGCGATATGCGAATCCTTCTGCTGATCGTGTTGCTGATCCCCGTCCCGATGCAGGCGCAGACGGCCCAAGGCACGAATCCGTTGGCTGCCGATGTGGAGCGCCTGTCCGCTGAACTGAACCCGCAAGTAGTGGCGTGGCGGCGCGACTTTCATCAGCATCCCGAGCTCGGCAACCGCGAAACGCGGAGCGCCAAGGTTATCGCAGATGAACTGAGAAAGCTGGGCTTCACCGTAACTACGGGCGTCGCCACCACAGGCGTTGTCGGCGTGCTCAAAGGCGGACTGCCGGGACGAGTCGTCGCGCTACGCTCCGACATGGATGCGCTGCCGGTGACCGAGCAGGGCGACCTGCCGTTCAGGTCCACCACGACAACGCAGTGGAACGGCCAGGAAGTGGGAGTGATGCACGCGTGCGGTCACGACAACCACATGGCGATCCTCCTTGGCGCGGCCACCGTGCTCGCGCGTATGAAAGACCGTCTGCCGGGGACCGTCAAAGTGATCTTCCAGCCCGCAGAGGAAGGTCTGCCGCCTGGTGAGGTTGGCGGGGCCGAGCAGATGGTCAAGGAAGGCGTGCTCGAAAATCCCCAGGTCGACGCCATTTTCGGGCTGCACGTCATGCCATATCCCGTCGGTACCGTCACCTACCGCCCGGGCCCCATGCTGGCGAGTGCCGATGCGTTTCTGATCACGATCACGGGCAAGCAGACTCACGGCGCCGCGCCTTGGGGCGGAATCGATCCCATCGTGATTGGTTCGCAGGTCGTGATGGGATTGCAGACCATCGTCAGCCGCAACGTGAACATCACGGAGGCGCCGGCGGTGGTGACCGTCGGCCGATTCACCGGCGGGAACCGCTCCAATATCGTGCCTGAAACGGTAGAGCTCGAAGGCACCGTCCGTGCTTACAGCGAGAGTGTTCGTAAGAGCATTCACGATCGCATTCGGTCGATCGCGACGCACTACGCCGAGGCGGCCGGCGGTACGGCCACAGTGGAGATCGGCCGCGGCACAACCTATCCCGTGACCATCAACGATCCGGCGTTGACCGAGCGGATGCTGCCCACGCTCCAGCGCGTGGCAGGTACCGAGAACGTGCGCCTGGGCCCCCCTGTCGGAGTCGCCGAAGACTTTCGTACTTCCTGCAGAAGGTCCCGGGCCAGTTCGTATTCCTCGGCGTGACCCCGCGTGAACAAGATCACACGACCGTGCCTCAGAATCACTCGCCGCTATTTTTCGCCGACGAGTCGGCGCTGCCCGTGGGTGTAAGGGTGATGACGAACCTCGCCCTCGACCATCTGTTCGGCGGCATGACGGCTCTACGTTAGCAGGCGATGCAGCCGCGCTGAGAGCAGGCTTGACATATTCCAATATGGGAATATGATTGCGTCATGTCTCGTGCCGCCACGACGTCGGACACCTTCAACGCGATTGCCGAACCACGGCGTCGAGACATCCTGGACTATCTCGCGCCCCGCGAGCGCCCCGTTGGCGACATCGTTCTGGCGCTCGGGCTTGCGCAACCGTCCGTCTCCAAACATCTCCGCGTGCTTCGCGATGTCGGCTTGGTAGACGTGCGGCGCGACGGCCGCCAGATTTTCTATCGCACCAACGCAGCGGAGATCAGACCGCTCCACGACTGGGCCAGCCGATTCGAGCGCTACTGGCGCAACCAGCTCGTGCGAGTGAAGGAACGTGCCGAGCGCCATTGAGCACCGTGAAACGGACCCTTAGAGGAGGCCATCATGATCGCAGTCGATCCAGCCATTGAGAATCTGTCGCTCAACATCACCGAAGAGATCCACGTTCGCTCGTCTCTCACCGCGACCTTCGCGGCGCTTCTCGAGGAAATGGGTCCGTCCAACGAAGGTGGCAACAGCGTGCCGATGCCCATGATCCTCGAGCCCTGGCCCGGCGGCCGCTGGTTCCGCGATCTGGGCAACAACAACGGGCACTTGTGGGGTCACGTACAAGCGATCAAACAGCCGACCCTGCTCGAGATCACAGGACCGTTGATGATGTCGTTTGCCGTAGCCTCGAATCTGCAATACCGGCTCAAAGAGATCGACGGCGGGACGTTGATCACACTCCGTCACACCGCTCTCGGCCTGTTTCCGGACGGGTATCGTGAAGCGCTGTCACAGGGCTGGCCACACTTGTTCAACCGCGTTCGGCGTCGGGTTGAAACGGCGTAACACGACTGACACGGAAGCGGAGGGCGAACGAATGGCGTTAATTGACGGCATGTTGCAGGAACTCGAACAGGAAACACAGACGACGCGCCGCGTCCTCGAACGCGTGCCTGACAATCAGCTGGCGTGGCGGCCGCACGAAAAGGCGAGGACGCTGGGGGAACTCGCCCTGCATGTCGCGATGGTGCCCGGCGGGGTGGCTGAGCTCGTCGCCTCGCCATCTCCGGCTCAAGCTCCGCAGTTTATTGATCCCAGTCCAAAGAGCGCCTCGGAGCTGATCCCTGCACTCGACCAGAGCATTGCGAAGGCGACGAAGGCGCTCGGCGACCTGGACGACGCCACGCTCATGGCGACGTGGCGACTGATGCAGGGCGATCGCGAGCTGTTAGCGGCGCCGCGGGTTGCGATGCTGCGATCGGTGATGCTCAACCACTGGTATCACCACCGCGGTCAGTTGACGGTGTACCTGCGCGAGCTTGGCGTCCCGGTACCCGCGATCTACGGCCCGAGTGCGGACGAGAACCCCTTCGCCTAATACTTGAAGGTGTTAGAGTCACGAGACTTTGGCGTGGCTGCTGGAGGCGTTCGTTCTCAACAAGTACGAAAGGGTTGACGATCCAGACCGAGCAAGCGCGGTTTGTCGTGCGAGACCCAGGTCGATCAGGACCGCGCCACTCCAAGCCTCGCCAGCGCGTCGACGGGTAATGCCCCATTCTTCAACAGGGACGCACGGGGAACTGCTGCCGATAAGGTCGTAGCGACGTTATGCGGACGGTGAAGTAGTGGTCTCCGCATTCAGGTACGCGGAGCTTGTCAGCTCGATAGCGTCGGCATCCTCGCCTGCGCATCAGTAACTAGCGGGTCCGAGTCGCCCTGGGCGCGAATCTGCAGGAAGCGCTCGTAGCTTTCACGCGCCTGCGCCGTGACACCCACGCCTTCCTGCGCACGCCCCAGCCAGTAGTACAGTGGCGGAAGGTAGCGCAACGTCGGCTGATCGCAAAAAAAGGCGTCGGTCGTTTCCCCACGGCGCGCGACGCAGGCATCCAGTTCGGTGAGCGCCTCGGCGTAGTGTCCCGCTTCGACATAGGCCCGACCGAGGAAGAACCTGCTGAACCACGAATTGTGACGGTTTTGCGCTTCCTGAAACGCTTCGATCGCATCGGCCAGTACACCGTGCTGAGCGGCAATCTCTCCGGCGATCAGCCGTGCGTACGCCGTCGTATGCCGTTGAAGCACCGCTTTGAGGTCTGCGACGACTTTGGCCGCCTCGTCGACTCGACCGCAGGACACCAGAACTCGAGCGGCTGGAAACAGCGTGCTCTCGTGTCGATTCAGCCCGATTGCCTCATGTGCGGCATCGGCCGCTGACACGAACTCTCCGGCGCCCAGCCGTGCTTCGGCAAGCACGACGTACTTCTGTGCCATCTCTCGTGCGTCGTTCCGTTTGGCATCTTCCGCGATGCCTTCACCGAGCAGTGCAATCGCGTCGCGCCTTCGGCCGAAATACATGAGCGTGTCTGCGCGGCCGAGTGCCGCAAACGAGGCGCCGAAACGGCTTTGCGCCGACATTCGAGCGTAACTCTCCTCACTCGCTGCCACCTCTCCCAGCGCGAGCTGGGAGACAGCGACCGGGAGAAACGCGTACTCGAACGCGGGATTTCCCTCGTGAAGACGCGTCGCTTCCGCCACAGCGGTGGTGAAATCGGCTGCATACATGGAGTACATCGCGTAGTTGTAGCGCTGCAGCGCATTGCGCGGATAGAGATCGAGGCTCTTTCGCACCTCCCTCTGCGCCCGCGGAATGTCGCCGATGAGGACGCAGGCCAAAGCCAGGTTTCCATGCGCCCCGTCATCGGCCGGGTACAACTTGGCAAGCGTTTCATAGTTTTCGATCGCCTTCTGATAGTTCCGCGCGACATTCAGGTAGTAGGTCCCAAGCGTTCGATACTTCTCCCGCTCCGTCATGCGATCGAGATATTTGAATGCGGTCTTGTAACTGGCATCCGCCTTGTCCATGTCCTTGAAGTAGTTCGAACAGATGACCGCCATTCCCGCGTAGGCACGGCCGAGCCCCGGCTCGAGCGCGACGGCACGTTCGTACTCGTGAAGGGCCTCCTGCACCTTGTGCGCCATGGTCAGTTCCTGCCCGCGCGCATAGGCGCTCATCGATTCGAGCAATGCAGCACTGACCGTTTCCGCGGCCTCCGACTCCGATATCTCCGTTGCCGACTCGCCCAACGCTTCTCGCACGAGCGCCGCCATGGCCGCCACGGCGTGCAGCACCTGCTCTTTTCGTCTGACGTCCCGGTTAAGCGATGTAATCGGCTCGCCTGTAGCCGGCGCGGTCGCCCGCAGATCGACGCGGTATCCGTCGGCCGATGTGTCGATCGTCCCGGCAATCAATACGTTCAATTCTTCGCGTCGCGCGATGATACGTCCCATCTCCTCGGTGACGCGTCCGCTGGCGTCCGCCGACAGTTCTGCCGCGATCACGCGCGCATCCCTCGATTTAAAGACGGTGATGTACCGCGACTGTTCGAGTGCCAGGGTAAGGGCGTGTTCCACGGCTCCTTCGAAGACTGGATCTCCCGATCGATTGTCAAAATCTGCGACCAGAACGGCGACGGCCTCCCGTTCGACTGATTGTGGCGTAGACGGATCTGCCGACGCCCAGCTGATTGCGCGTCGCAAGACCGGCAGCGGGGTTCCGTTTTCGTCGAGCCGGCTCACATCGGCCGCGAGCTCGGCGCTCGTCTGGTAACGAGAGGGGGCGTCGGACGTTAGACATCGCGAAATCACCCGATCCAGCGCCTCGGGAATGGTCGGATCGATCGACCGCGCAGCCACAACGCCGTGCTCGATCCGGTGGGTCAGCTCATCATGCGCACTGTCATGTTCGTGGCGGCGGGCACCCAACAGCATGTCGCGAAGAATCAGGCCCAGCGCATAGATATCGGCTCGCTGATCGACCGGCTCGCCACGCGCCTGTTCCGGCGCCATGTAACTAAGCGTCCCCATGATGGCGCCCACGTGTGTCTGCCAACCATCGATAGCAGTGGCGGCACGCGAAGGCGTCATCTCAGCCGGCGCCGAAGCGTTGGACTGGGCGATCCCGAAATCCATGATGATCGCATTGTCTTCGTGGTCGATCATGATGTTGGCGGGTTTCAAGTCCCGGTGAATCACGCCCGCCTCGTGGGCCGCCTGCAGTCCCGACACGATCTGCCTGGCAATCCGCAAGGCCACACTGACCGGAAGCTTCTTCGATTCGCGCAGCACTGTGGCAAGGTCGGCACCCTTCAGATAGGGCATCGTGAGGTATTTGACACTGTCGATCTCGCCGAGGTCGTGAATACGAACGACGTGCTTGTGGGTCACCTGGCGGGCCAGGAGGAGCTCGCGTTTGAAACGGCGCTCGAGGTCATGGGTCCTCCCCGAGTCCGTGCCGACATCGAAGCGCACAACCTTCAGCGCGACGGGAACGCCGAGCTCGCGGTCCCAGGCTTCATAGACTGCGCCCATTCCGCCGGTGCCCAGCACACGGATAATCCGATAGCGGCTGCCAAAGTCCTGATTGGGAAAGAGCGGACCGCCCATCCTTGAGGGATGAGGCTCAGTCGACGCCGGCCCTTGCGTGGTTTCGTCGCTTTCCAGCGGGTCCGGCCCTACAGAGTTGGTCCCGTCGCGGTTGTCCCCGTTCACGTACGCCTCTTTCGCGACGCCTCAGAATTGCAACCGAGAGCAAGGAGAAGAGGCGATTCTAATGGGGGCCACAGCAGGGAAACAAGATCAATTGACCGATTCAGTGCCGGCGCGACCGCGATGGGAAAATCGTCGGACACAGCGTGCGGGATTTCCCTTGACGCTCGAAAGCAAGGCAACCGGTCTGAGCAATCGCTCACCTCAACGAAATCATCGGATAGCGAACGCTCTACTCGTCGCCAACTTCGACGCAATCTTCGGCACTCGCGTGTGGATCAGGAGTGCGCCTCCAGCCATCACCAGCGCGGTCGCCACGGTCACTCCCGTCCCGAATCGCACGCCAGGCACCCGGGTCGCGATCTCGGAAATGAACGCTGCCAGCAGACCTACGTATGACCAGCCCATGAATATGCCGTGGACCGCCATCCAGCCCGTGCGCGGCCGGCGTAGGTAGACGGGAGCGAATCCCGCACCAACGGTGGCCAGGCTGATAGCGGCAGCCACGTGAAATGGTCCGAAGCGTCCGTAGAGGTCGTAGATCATCAGTCCTGTGACGTTGAGAAAAATCATGCTCAGAAGGTACGCCTGTCCGATGCGCCGATGAACGCGGGTGCCCTTTCGTCGTAACACGACCACCAGCCCGAGAATCAATGCCGCGATGCCGAGCAGCGCGTGCACGAGGCCGAATCCGTCCAGACCGCGAATTCCCAGCATGTGCAGCTCCTTGCGACGCTGAGGTCAGCCTGTCACCACGAGGCTCATCACGTCTCGGGGGCTAGCGAGAAATGGAACCCCCGCAGACCCGGGCCGTGTGACAAACCACGTGGCCTGCGCCGCTCTCATTCCAGCGCGCTCGGCGCCCGCGAGCTCATCGTCGCCGCCATCGCCGACATACAACGCGTCTGCGGCGTTCACTGCCAGCTGCTCGATGGCCTTGAGATAGATCCTGGCATCAGGCTTGACCACACCAGCGTCGAACGAAAACACCGTGCTCTCGAATTGCGGGGCGAAGGCGCAGGTTGGCCATTCCCGCACGTCCTCCGCGACACAATTGCTGATCACGCCCAGCTTCGTGCCACGTCGACGAAGGTCCCTCGTCAACTCGACAAGATCTGGATCGCATTTCCGAAATATGGCCACTCTTGCGTTCGCGCGTTCGTCGCTTGCGCGCTGCACGAGATCAGGGTGAATCCCCACGCCGAGGCGCTCGCCGATCTGCGTGAGTGCCTCTCGGAACGTCAGCTCACCACGCAGCACAAGGGGCCGCAGCTGTTTCCACTCCCGGCGATATGTGATGGCGTCAAGGCCAAGTGATTCGCCAAGGGCCCCGGCGCGGGGGACCGCAGTACCGGTCTCGGTGACCAGGGTTTCATAGAGATCGAACACGACGGCCTTGAGCATTCAGCCGGCCATTAGGGAAGTCACTAGCGGAAGCGAAGGTATCGTGCGCCCAATCGCTCGAATGCTGCGCGATCCGCTCCGACGACGTCTGCAGTCAGCGAATCTGCGGTAGCCACGAGCCATGCATCATTCTCGGCCATCCGGCGCGATGAGCGACGCTGCAGGAGGGCGCACCGTCGCGCCTGGGCGAGGTGCAATCCTTGAATCGTAAATCGCTGCAAAGACGCGAACGTCGCTGCTTCGTCGGCCGCCCCCTCCAAAACCTCTTCTACGCTCACGATCGAGACGACGAGCTGACGACCACGCAGTGCCGGCAAGAACTTCCGCGCCGGACCGTGTTCATCGCGGGCGGTCTCACGTTCAAGTGCGACGAGAAAGGACGTGTCCAACAAGACCGGTCGGCTCACGGCTTTATTTGCCCCAAGCCGAGGCCTTTACCTGCTGCGCCCTCGACCCATTCGATCAGATCCTCGCCGGTCTCGATGGGTCCCGCGCGATCGATCAGAGCCCGGATCACTTCTGACTTCGGAATTTTGCTTTGGCGTGCCCATCGGGCCAGACGCGCGGCGCGCTTCTTGTCGAGCTTAACAGTGATGGTAGGCATGGTAATACGCTGATATTACCACGCCGAGAAGATGCCGCCTCAAGGCGGTGTCGAACCGGGACTTACAGGCGCACCACTGGCCCGCCTCTCTGCGCTCATTTCGCATTTGCCGCCTGAAGCAAGTAGAGCAAAGCCTGGCGCGTCCGCCGTTGCTGCTCTTCGCGGCTAATCGTCGCCGGCCAGTCGCCCAGCTGAAACCCGTAATACCCGAACTGCGAATGGTTGCCGCCGTCGATCGCCACCATGCGCGTTTTCAGAGGAAGGTTCGCGCGCATCGCCATAATCTTGTCGACATCCGCGACCGTATCGCGCGTGCCGTACACCCTCGTAACTGACAACCGCGTATCGGCCAGACTGAAATCCCGTGGGTGCGTCGTGCCGATTAGGGCGAGTCCGGCGAGCCGCGACGGATCAGCGCGCACCAATCTGGCGGCGATCAGCCCGCCCCGCGAGTGACCTGCGACGACCCATCGATCGACGCCTTGCATCAAGGACATCGCCGCGCGCGCGCGGTCGAACACCACGGGCTCCTCGGCACCGCCCAACGCGCCTCTCCGTGGGACTTCTATCAGGACCGCCGGATATCCAGCCGCCGACACCTCATGGAGAAGCGGTGCGTACGCCACAGGATCGACAATGGCGCCGGGAAAAAACAGGAGGCCAGCGCGAGCCGGTGTGGACTTCGGGGCAAACGTCCAGTAGTGCGGTCCACGGACCACTGCGACCCGCGCGTCCGGCGCCAACGCGGCTCGCGCGTGCGATGTCGCGCGGAAAGACATCAACATCCACACTGGAAACACCACGAAAATGATGGCCCCGGCGCGAACCCAGACATATCGCACGCGTGCCCATACACTCGGTGCCACCAGCGCTCCGCTACGCCACAATCTTGAGATTGGCGAAATCGCCGCCGGATGTATTCCCCACCCAGAGCCCGACCAGGCCGTTCTTGCGTGCGCTCAGCTGTTCGACGACGAGGCTGGGCTGCGCCGCGTTGTCAACGAAGACGATCACCTTCGGGCTCGCCACCAGCAGAGAATTGCCGTCATGGCGAATAACACCGGCCCCGTGCTTTCAATCCCTCGGCGGCCGTACGGATGAGCAACGACGACGACGTGAGAGCGATGGCGATATCTTTCTCGTATCCCTGTGTCGCGCGTGCCGCCCTTTCAGAGTCTGGCGGCGAAAATTCCGCCGCGCACAACCACAAATGTGCCGCGTGAAGCGGCAGCAGCTCGCGGAACGGTCCGTCAGGGTGCTCGAGCTGATACTTGTCGGCGAAGATCGCTCCATCTTCCGGACAGTCCGGCATGCCTTCCCATTCGTAACAGCCCCGCCTCGCGTCGACGTACTCCACAACTACGCGGGCAGCACGCGGGTCAGCGGTGCTCGCTGCGAGCACGCGCTCGGAATTGATTTGACGACTGTGCGCCATCTCCGCCTCACCGCCGGCATCTTTCGGCAGCCTGCGGGTCGAGCGGTACGCTTTCGATCGGCTGAGGTGCTGCCTGATCTCCGATCCCAGCGCTGCGGGATACGTTGCCGGATTGATTTCCTCACGCCCCCCATCGAGTACGAGATTGACGATGGCATCCCGCGCGCCCATGCTCAATTCCTTCACCGACGTAGCGGCTCGCGGAACGCGGCGCGCGAACTTTTGCACGCGGCCAGCCGCAGCCGCTTCGCCCGTGTAAATGTTGCCTTTCGAGTCGACGGCGATATCGTGAAGGGATGTGGCGAACTGACCGGCGCCGGCGCCGCGCTCGCCAAACCAGTCGACGATACGCATGTCGCGCCGGCGGAGCACCCATACCCGTTGATTCGCGCCGTCCGCAATGTAGACGAAATCTCTGATCCGGCGAGAAGTCGAGGTCGTACACCGTGGCGGCGGCCCCGGGCACGCGTGGCACGAGCACCTGACTCACAAACGTACCGTCCTTGCGAAAGATCTGGATGCGGCTGTTGCTGCGGTCGCAGACATACACGCGCTCGTCGCGATCGAACCGCACGCAGTGCACCGCGCTGCCGAACTGCCTATGGGCGGAGTCGGTGCCAATCGCGGCATCGTCGGGCTTCTCGCCATACGCCCCCCAGTGCCGTTTGTATGCGCCCGTTTCGGAGTCGAAGACGATGACGCGATGGTTCTGATTCAGCTCGCCGTCTGATACGTAGATTTCTCGTGCACGCGCGTCGACGCGTACCTGAGTCGCACGGGCGACGTTGGCGGTATTGTTGCTCCCGCTGCGCATGCCCGGACGGCCGATCTGACGCAGGAATTTCCCCGCGCGGGTAAACGCGAGGATGTGCGTGTCCTTCTCGCCGTTCCCGGTGATCCAGACACGTCCGTTCGCGTCATCGACGGTGATGCCGTGCACCTGTTGCGGCCAGTCGTAGCCGGGCCCCGGTCCGCCCCACGTCTGAACAATGTTGCCTGCAGGATCGAACTCGATCACCGGCGGCGCCGCCACACGACCTGCCTCCTTCACGGCTTCGCCGCGATGAATGATCCAGATGTGATCGCGTGCGTCGGCCGAGATGCCGCTGACCGGCCCGACTGCCCAGTTGTTCGGAAGCGGCTTCGGCCACGCGGCGTCGACGTCGAATACTGGCACATCGTCGGCTCGCTGTGCGTGCGCCATTGGCATCAACTGCACGCCGAGCCACAAGAGCGCACGAGCACGACACCACTGACGGAATGTCCACCAAGTCCTCGGAACGAAGCGCCCGGTTCGGTCCATGTACTTTTGATAGCTGTCGCCGAAGCGCGCGACCAGGTTCGCTTCTTCGGTGCGCGTTCGCACGATCAGTATGCACGAGCAGCGTCGACACCGAGCGCAAAGAAAAACCAGTTCGCCGCAATGAGCGACAGCGCGGGGACGACCAGCCCTGCAGCGGAGTACAACGGATGCCGGATCCACCGATAGGGGCCGTGCATCACCAGCGTATGTTGTCTTCCGCGTGACGACGGTATCTGTCAGGTTCTTCCCGAGCGTTCGGAAGGTCCACACGAGCCAGCGCAGCTCCGGCCAGGAGCACACCGACGCCAATCCACCTCGACCAGATCGGAAGCGACACCGAAGACCAGGCCATCCAGGCCGGGTTGATCATCCAGGCCAACACGCTGAGCCAGAACACCAGCGCCCAGCGGGACGCAGCGTCGCCAGGATGAAAATGCCCTCCTGCCGCCGATCGAGCGTCTCCCCTGTCGATTGCGACTTGATCCTGTGGTACATGCCGAAGGGCAGGAGCAGCAGCATGACGACGATCAGCACGGCGCGTAACGTGGCATCGTGCGTCCATGTTGCGTTGCTCAGGCAGCCGTCTCGGAGCGTCGACACCGGCCCACAGGTTTCGCGTGTTCAACTCTGTCACATCCGCACGATTTCAGATCGAGAAACAGCTGCGTCCGGTACGCGCGTGCCCCTGCAGCACGTACTTGAGCGATGAAGACACCCCGCGACGTCTTGCTGCCGTCGAAATTGTCGATCTCGGCGCGGAGCGTCTCGTCGGAGCATGCCTGCGATCGAGCGTCTCGTACGTCTGCTTCTGTTCGGCGATCGACGGCAACCGTCTGCATCGAAGTTGCGCGCGTTCGCTGCCTCGCTCTCGGCCTTCCATGTCTCGAAGTCGGCCTGGTTGTTCGCCATGCGAAGCAGCGTCGGCCCCATGATGCTGAGATACCGCAGCAACGTCGAGCGTGCTGCGCTGTTTCGGCGTGGGTCGATACTCGATCGCCGAGCGATCGATTTTGCCGATCAGAATGCGTGAGGATGCGCGATTCGTTCTGCAGGGCCGTCAGCAATTCGCGATTTGGTCAGGACCATGGTCACCCCTATTGGGCGTGAATGAGATCGTTCGCGTTCGCCGCGGAGCTCGGCCAGTTCGTCATCAGGCGCTTCAGCGTCGACACGAGCGCCGGCGTGTCGCCGCCGAGCAGCGTGTAGAGATCGTGCAGCATCGGATAGTGGCGCGTATAGGTGCGATCGAACGCAAGGCCGGCGTTGTTCATGGCTGCGGGACACTTGTTGAACGACACCGGTTCCGGCGCGATCTCCGCGCACGAACGCTGCAGCTCGGCGAACAGCTGCGGCCTTCTGCTCGAGCGTCTGTGCCGGCGTCAGCGCTCCCGACCCGAAATCGCGGTACAGGCCGCTGACCTTCTCGTAATACTGATTGACGATGACCGACTTCCGCAGGAACAGATCGGCGTCTCGCGCGAGCATGCGGGCAGTGGGTGATTCGGGACCGAATCGATCGTTCGCAAACTCGCTCGCCGTCAGAAATCCCACCAGCGTCGCGGCCGCTTCGGCCACTTCGGTCGGCGCTTTCCGCGCCTCGCGCTGATTGTGAAAGTCTTCGTGCGGCACGACGACGAGCAGACGCTCGGTCGGCGCCTCGGCGAGCGAGACCGTGATCGTCTCTTCGCCGCTGGCGACCGCCTGCACCGGATAGAAAAACACGTCGTGCTCGCCGCTGCGCGCGGCGCACCGCGTCTCCGTCTTCTCGAACCATGTGGAGCGCGCTGTAGAACTCGGGCAGCTGCAGCTTGCCGGTGAAATAACAGCGGTTGTCTGAGGTGCGGTTCGCCGACAGCCGCAGGAAGTTCTCTGTCGCGTGGCCGCCGAGCGCGACCGCGAAGTCTTTGACCTCGGCAATCACCTCGGTGGCGACGAAGTGAGGACGTCTGAAGCGGCCGAGACGCCGGCGTCACGGCCGGGGGCGGGTTCCGCGCGCAGCCGGCAGCCGCAACGGCTCATTGCGCATGCTGCGACCATGCAGAACAGCTCGAATGGCTCTGGGTCGATAAACGCATGGAAACGGCGATGCTAACACGGGTTAGTCGAAGTTCAGCGCGCCGGCGGCTGCTGACGCGCAAGCTCCCGAATCTGCGTCGTCGCGTCCTCGATCTGCATCTCGAGAATACGCCTGCCGAAGAGCGCGGTCGCTTTCGCCGGGTTGCCGATGTGCCCCTGGCCGTCACCCGACTTTGCCCACGACCATCTTGTCGAATCGCAGCATCGACGGATTGATGTACATCAGGCTCGCGTATCGTGCGTGCCGGCGTGCGAGCCGACATCCGCGGCGCTGACGCCCTGGCTGACGACCCAGTCGTCGCCGCGTCCAGGGTAATACGCGGTGATGTGATGGACGCGCACCGGCGTCGGCCGCCCATTCCTTGTTCAGCGCCGCCGCGACGAGCCGCTGCCCTTCCTGATTGCCGCCGCTGTCGCCGATCAGCACGACATCGAGGAAACCGTGCTGCTTGAAGCTTCGCGCCGCATACTCGAGCACCTTGACGAACACGTCCTGCGGTGTCGTGATGGTGCCGGCGTAGCGCATGTGGCCGGTCGGCGGATCGACGTCCCCTTCGGGCACGTACGCCACGACCGGCGCGACGAGCGCGTTCCCGAGGCGCGCCGCGATCTCGCCGGCTTTGTACTTGACGAGGATAATTGTGCTTCCCGAGCACGAGGTGCGGACCGTTCTGCTCGGTGCCGCCAGTCGGAATGATGACGGTTGTTTTGCCGGCGGCAATCGCGTCGCGCACTTCCATCCATGTGAGCTCTTCGAGGAACACGCTGCCGGGCTGCGGCAGCGAGGGCGCCTGCGCGAATGCCGGCGGGACCGCGCCTGCGAATACGACGAGCGCCAACAATTGTGCTGCCTTCATTGCTTTATCTCCCAACGCCACACGAAACCGTCTCACCGTTTGTAGATTTTCCCGTCCCTCATGACAAACGTCACCCGAGTGAGTGCGCTGATGTCGATCGACGGATCGCCGTCAACCGCGATGATGTCGGCTTGGTACCCTGGCGCAATTCTCCCGATCGACTTTTCCAGACTCAGCGATTGTGCGGCGAGCGACGTCGCCGAGACGATCGCATCCATAGGCGCCTGCCCCCCGACCCTGACGCGCTCGACCAGTTCGTCCGCATTGCGGCCGTGTGCGCCCGCTACAGCATCAGAACCCATCACGAGCTTCAATCCTGCAGTCGCCACCGCCTTCTTGATGAGCGCGGAATTGAGCTTGATTGCCTGCTCCATCGACGCAAAGCCTCCCTCGCTGTAATTCCCAACGCCGAGGAATCTGTTTCGATTGCGAAGGTAGTTCTGCATCACGACGCCGACATTCGGATCGAAATACACGCCGCGCTCCGCCATCAATTTGAGCGCCGCGTCATCTATTCCGAGGCCGTGCTCGATTTGCGTGCAGCCGGCATTCACAGCCAGCTTCACGGACTGGGTCGTCTGGGCATGCACCATCGTCCGCAGCCCCTGATCTCGCGCCTCGCCGCAAATCGCGTCCCATTGATCGGGCGTCATCAGCTGCTCGGTGCCGCCGCGACCACCCACAGAGTCGATGACCTTGACGACGTCGGCGCGCAGCCGTTTCAGCTCGCGAACGGTCTGGCGGAGCTCGGCCGGCGTTCCCATCGTCGGCGTGACTTGCACAATCGACGTCAGAATGCGCGGCCCAGGAAGCACGCCGCGCGCGATCGCCTCGCGCAATTCCACATCGCCTGGTTGACCGGGGCTCTGAATGGTCGTGAACCCCGCCATCAGGGTGAGATATGCGTTCTCGGCGGCGTAGAGAATGTCCTGCGCGGGTGTTGCAGTCCGTGGCTCGTACCGGCCGTTCACGCCGAAGTGCCAACCGATGTGCGCGTGCACATCGATCAAACCCGGAAGCAGCGTCGATTTCCCGAGATCGATGTCGGCGGGTTTGGAACTGGAAGGTTCGATCGCCGTAATACTCGTTCCCCTGACGACCACCGTGGCATTCGCAAGTATCTGACCGGTGCCGTCGAGCACACGAGCAGCGCGGATGCGCAGCTCGATCTGCTGTGCGTGTACGGCTGCACCCGCAAGCAGCACCATCAGCACTGCAAGAGTGTGAATCACAATTGCACGCGCGCGGTCACCAACATCTGACCCACATGCCGTTGCCCGTGTTCTGCCGCATGGAACAGGATCCCGAGCGTCGTCGAAGGTAATTGCTTCCTCCCGACCAGACGCGTTTCGGTGAGGGTGTGTGGTTGTGTTGCGCGCAGCTGAACGATCGCACGATCCATCTGTGCATCGAGGGCGTCAAGCAGATCGCCGACTGGGTCCCTCGATTCAAATGAAAGTCCTTCTTTCGCGAGCGTGTCCCGCTGCGAGTCTGAGAGGGGCTCGCCGCGAGCGTAGGTGAACAACCGATCGATCACTCCGGCGATATGCTGCAGATGAAAACCAACAGACGCGAGCCCGGCCGGGCGACTCCAGAGCAATTCCGCCGGAAAATCGCGCAGCACATTGCGAGCTTCTTCCCGCGCTTGTATCAGCGCATGCGCGACCGGCTGCAGCGGATCGGGGACCCCTTCGATCGGCCCGCGAAGCCACGCCTCTGGTCCTGACATACGAATCGCGAACCTACCCCTTCTCGAAGATCTGCACGTTGTGCACGGTTTGACCTTGTCCGTTGGTTCCTTTGGTCACCACTGTCAGGGTCTTTCCATCTGCGGATACGGTACGCAAATTGGTGACGGTCGGCTTTCCGGCTCTCTTGATGGTTGTCTCGACGGAGTTCGCGCTGATTCGCCTCACGGAGATCATGTCTCCATCAGGGTTTCCCTTCAGCGGATAGTCCTTGCCGTCGTAATTTCCTGTGTACTCCCAGCGGGTCTTTTCGTCCTTGGCGCCAACGCCCTCGACGACGGTTCTGAAGCCGGGTGCGGCAGTGGTGAACGTGACGCTCCCGCTCTTGGGCGCCGGACCCGGACTGAACTTGGATTGCACCATGTTGAGCTTCCAGGTGCCGATGAAGGGATCCGACTGCGCAAAGCCTGGAACATTCGCGCTGGTGAACACGAGAGCAACGACGAACGCCGCGCATGCGACCACTCTCACTGATGCTGTCATGAAGCCTCCTGCCTATCCCACTTTCGTTGCTATCCACCACGTTGTGCCGCCCGCGTCCTTCACACCGCCACGCTTGTCGGCATCTCCCTTTTTGACCGGCTCCTGCACTGATGTGGCCCCGGCCTCCAGGGCGCGTCTATATGTGGCGTCGACATCGGGAACGTAGACGTGCACGTGAGACGGAACCGGCGGCCATCCTGCGGCACCGTCGGCGATCATCACGACGGTGTCGTCGATACGAACCTCCGCGTGCATCACCTTTCCCGCCGGGCCCGGGACGCGGAGCAATTCGACGGCGCCTAATACTTTTCGAAGAAACTCGATCGTGGCGCTGGCGCCATCCACAATTAGATACGGAGAAACGGTCGTGTGACCGTCGGGCTTGTGCATACAGTGCTACTTGTACATTGAACCCAGGACTACGCCTGCTTCGGCGTCTTCCAGGACTGGCGTGGTCTCGAGGGGTAGAAATTCAGACCACTCAGCGATCCATGCGTAAAGAGCCTTCGCGTCCGTCGTGTCGACTACGGCGCAGCCTTTCCCGCTCATGCCGTGCCAACGGCCGATGAGCGTCACACCTGCGGGAGGCAACCCACCAGCTGTGAGAAATCGCGCCACCGCCGGGCGAAACGTGGATTGCGGAAGAGACCACTGTACAAGGAACTTCATATCGTCATGTCCTCCAGTCGCAGGAGTATATGTGGAATACCCACTCTTTCTACTTTCCACTTTCTACTTTCTACTTCCCAATATCTCCAAACCGCAGATATCCGAACCGCGCGGGCTGGTGAAATCCCGGCCATATCGTGGGCGACCAACTCAGTTGCTCCGGTTCGCCGTCGCGGTCGCGGTTGAACCGATAGAAGTTGCCGCGCCACACGTCTCCGGGCTGCGGCGTGGCAACCTTGAGATCGGTGAAAGGAATGCGCGCCTCAACCGTCCAGCGACGGTCTTTATCGCTGGAGTTCTGGACAGAGCCGTCGGCACGCACCGCAAAAGTCATGTTCGCAGCGGTGTACGACCAATCGCCTTTGAACTGCTTCGACCGGCCGTCGGCGTCGAGCTCGTTGGCGATGATGGCATCGAAGGTACCGCCCAGCGGATTCCATTGCAGCTCGAAGTAGCGATCGAGCGCTGAAGGCGTGACGAAGAACTCGACCACCTCCTCCTCCCAGAAGCGGCTGTCCCGCTGCGTGAAGGTCGCCTGGATGTCGTAATCCTCACAGATCCAGCCGAGGTACAAAGCCGCCTCGTCATACCAGAGCCGCACCTCGGTCGCAACACGAGGCGCAGTTGTCGTGTCGTTTCGGCCGAGCGGCGTCAAGCGCACCGCCTTCTGCCATGGCTGTTCGTCGAGCACGCCATCGATTTTTACCTGCGCATTGATTCGCGGAACGTTCGCCGACTTCGGATCGGGCATAGGCGCCTGCGCGGCCATCGTCGTGATGCCCGCTGCAAATAAAAGGATCAGCTTCATTGCCACTCGCCCCTCCGGGTTCTCTGTCAAGTCGTCAGTTGGTGGCGGCGCCCACGGTGAACGGAATCATGATGCGCTGCGGATTCGGGCTCTTGTCGACCGTTTCGAAATTATCAACTTCGAACGCCTTGCCGAATTGATTCCCTGAGGGGTCTTCGAGGGTGTCGACCGCGAGCAGGTGGTGCTGGCCGCGACTCCACGGCTCGCGCGGCGTGAAGGTCCACCGCGTTTCGGAGTGTGCGATGACTACTTCTCCGCCGATCGCATCGCCGCCGCGCATGACGCCGAGCGCCCGCAGCAGCAAACCGTGATCCAGCGCCTTGGGGAACGTCACGACGAGGCCATCGCGGCTGCCGCCGCGAGGCGGTTCGATGCGCCAAGACGCGGGGTCAAGCGGCTTCGAAACCGGCGGCCCGATCTCGAGCACCCTGCGGTATTCATCCTTCAACGGCAAGCCATGCTCGTCACGCCACTCGCGGCTGATGACAAGCGTCACCGCGCGACCGGAGTCGAGCGCCCTGCCCATCAGCTTGTTCGGCAGGATGCCGCGATTTGACCCGGCCGGGATCGAGGAACGCCGTGAATCGCGTGTGGGCGGGATCCCAGAATTCGTAGTCGAGTGGAAGGAACGCGCCCTCAATCTCGCGGCCATCGGATCCGAGCAACTTCATGTGCGGGATGCCGCTCGGCCGTCCCATGGGCGCCGAGAACTCGACGTACATTCGCAAGAGATTCTCAGGCACTGTCTTCGCCAGATGGATACACCCGGGCGACGATGGTTGAAGCCGCGCGATGTTTCGCCGGCACGCTGATGGTGGCGATGAGCGGCGACGCAGCGGCGTCGCCTGCTCCCGGCAACTGCGCGGGATCGAATCGGACGGAGTACGGGCGCCCTGGATCGAGCGCGAATTGGGGCGTGAATCGCAGCGCGCTGCCCGTAACCGCGTAGGAGCCGAGCATGCCCGGCGCCGTATTCGCTGACGGCGACGCGAAACAACCGCGGCCACTGCTCGTCGTCAGATCGGCCGCCCGCACCGCGCGCAGCTGCGCATCGGAAAGGCCGGTCACCTCGACGAATGCACGGCCTCCGTTCGACGCTTCACGCAGGGCAATGGCGGGTGTGGAAGAGGAACTGGGCCGCATGCCGCGGCGATGAGAAGCGAACAGATCGCCGCGGCACGCAGCATCCGGATGGACATTACGGAAGGGCGAGCACCTGCAGGTTCGATGCCGCCGGCAGCGTTGCGCGCGACGACGATCGAGTTGTTGTCGTCGAGCTTGTCGAGCTGCTGGATGCCGGTCATGGTCGTGACCTTCTCGAACGGCACGCCGCCCGTTTCGGTTTCGACGGGCGCGGTGATCGGCGCCGCCGCGGCGAAGGTGTTCGTCGGAATCTTCATCACCCCGCGGCTGTTGTTCGTCGTCAGCAGGAACTCCTGGCCGCCCTTGCGATACACGATCATGTCGAGCACGCGATTGCCGGCGCCGAACTCGGCGATCGTGACGCCGCGCACTTTCTGCCCTGGCTTCAGATTGCTGATCGGGAACTTCACGAGCGGCGTGCAGGTGTAGCCGGCAAGCAGGTACTGCTCGCCGTTGAGCGTGTACGGCACGAATGCGTTGACGGGCGACCGCGTCTCCACCGCCCGGTGATTGCCGTGGTAAATCTCGACGCTCGTGCCGGCATCGATGCTGGCGAACGGATACGGGATCGCGCGCAGCTTCGACGCGAACTCTTCGTTGGACAGACCGGCCACCCAGAGACGGCCATCCGCAAACGCCATGTCGGTGACGACCTGCGTGCGCGGATTGGTGCGCGCGGCGTGGGATTCGCGGCGGGCGCGTTCTGAATCTCGACGCGCTGGAATTTCAGCGACTGCAGCGGCACGTTGGCGATCGCGCCCGCGCCGTCGACGCGGAACAGCGCCGCGGCGGCGCCGGCGCCCTGGCCGCGCATCACCGACACGTAGGCGTTGCGCGTCCGCGGATGCACGGCGAGATCGGTAATGACGACTTCGCTCGCGCCGGTGCCGAGCAGCGCCGCGAGCTTTTCATCGATGCGCGTCGAGGCCCTTCGCGCCGGCCGCGCCGCCGTTGGCCTGCGCGCCGAGGTCGAGCGCCACGATCGCCGCGCCCTGCGTATCCGCCGCGAACAGGGTGCCGTCGGGAGCGAACGCGAGCGGGCCGATCGAGCTGAACGTCGGGCCTTCGCCCGTGCGCGTGATCTGCACCGCCGAGGACGGCGACAACGAGGCGAGAACGACCAGGGCCATCACAAGCCCGAGTCTGACGGCAAGACAACTTCATAACGGCGGCTCCTTTCAAGAGAGATGGGAAACGCTACTCCCGCCTGCGGGTGCGTCAAGTGAGGCGAATGACGACTTTGCCGAAATGCGCGCCGCTCGCCAGGTGCTCGTACGCGGCGCGCGTCTCGTCGAATGCAAAGACGCGATCGATGACGGGATCGATGGTCGAGTGTTCCAGCACGCGCACCAGCCGCTCGAACATCGCGACCGACCCGACGTAGACGCCGCGGATGCGGATGTTCTTGTGAAAGATCGCGTACGTGTTGATGGGCCCCTGCGTGCCGGCGAGGATACCAAGCAGGCTCATGTGGCCGCCGTAGCGCAGCGACGCGACGCTCTGATCGAAGGTGCCTGCGCCGCCCACCTCGACGACGAGATCGACGCCGCCGTTGCCGGCGGCGGCTCGCGCCGTGTCGCCCCACTTCGCGTCCGTGGTGTAGTCGATCGTCGAAGTCGCGCCCATCTGCGCCAGGCGCGCGCGCTTTTCCGGCGAGCTCGATGTGGCAATGACCGTGGCGCCTGCGTGATCGCGCGAGCTGCAGCGCGAACGTCGACACGCCGCCGCCTCCCTGGACGAGCACCGTCTCGCCGGGCCTGACCGTGGCGGCTTCGAACAGCGCGTGCCACGCGGTGACGCCGGCGCACGGCAGCGTCGAGGCCTGTTCGAACGAGTAGCGCGACGGAATCTTCACCCACGCCCGCTCGGGAAGAACCACCTCTTCCGCGAGCATGCCGTCGAGCGATCCGCCGAGCGCGTTGGCATGGTGCTCTTCCGCGAACGAGCCGTCGATCCAGGTTGGAAAGAACGCCGCCGCGACGCGATCGCCGATCGCGAGCCGCTGCACGTCGCTGCCGATCTCGATCACCTCGCCGGCGCCGTCGGAGACAGGCACGATTCGCTTCGCCCGCTTCTTCGATCCGCGAGCGACCATGAGGTCGCGATAGTTCAGCGACACTGCGCGCACGCGAACGCGCACATCGCCCGGACCGATCGCCGGCCGGTCACGGTCAACCAGCTTCAGCGCGTCGAAGCCTTCTTCAGGATGGAGCTCGAATGCTTTCATGGGCGCGCCTTACATTTTTGCGGCGCGCAGCTTGGCCGCCGTCGCACAGTTGTGAACCACCGAGAAGTAACGGGCGACGCCGGCCTGGCCGACATCAAAAGGATTCGATTCGCCGGGCTTCCGAAAAGCAGCGGTGTGGGCCTTGTAATACCCATTGTCGAACTCTGTGTGATTCGAAAGCAGCACCGTAGCGCCGTAGGCGGCGGCAGCTTTTGCGAACTTCTGCGAAGACGCAATGTATTGGTCGTAGTACGCGGCCGTTCCATTGAACGGGATCGCTGTCCCTCCCACGTACGCCACGCGGAGCGGCTTGCCGTTGTCCTTGACCTCGAACAGATAGGAGAGTGTTCCGGCGGTATGGCCAGGCATCCTCACGATCTGAATCGAAGCATCACCGACTGACAGCGTCTGCCCATCCGTCCCGACCATGTCGCGCTTGGGCTTGCCGCCGGGGCGGTTTGTGGATTTGTCTACAGCGTCCCAATCCTCCGCGCCGTACACAAGGCGCACTCCTGGAATCGAATCCTGCAGGAACGCAGCACCGCCGTCATGATCGCCGTGCGCGTGCGACATGACCGCGTACTTGACCTTGTTCATGTCGAGGCCGAGCTTCCTCATGCCTCCCGCAACCTCATCCGCCACCATATAGTCATACAGCGCCTCGATCAGGATGATCCCCTCGCTGCCCACGATCGCCCATGCGTGGTGCGCTTTCTCGCCGAGGAAGTAGAGGTTGTCGGCGACCTTGGCGGGTTCGACGTGCCACGTCTCCCTTGGCGGCGGCGACGTCCGCCCGCTATTGGCACCGCCCCGCCCGGCCGCCGGCGCCGGAGGCGGAGGCGGAGGAATGCAGAGGCGCATGAAGGTACCGGACCAGTCCGTCCCTGCGGCAACCTTGGCGGAAGAAACCAGGCCGTCCACAGTGGGCGAAGCCGTTTGTGCCGATGCGATGACCACACCTGCCACTACGGCCAGCGTTGCGACGAGGGCGAATGCATGCACTCTCACGTGATGTCTCCTTGTATTAACTTTCTGTTGCGACCACCACGCGATACCGGTATAAACACCCATCCCCGTACAACGTTTGACACATTTCAGATGAAAGGTGGACCACTGTGGACATCAAAACACGCGTTCGGAACATTCTGCTGACCCCCAATACGGAATGGCCCGTCAATCGCGGAGGAACCCACGCCGCACGGGAACTGTCGTCACCAGCTACGTGATGCCGCTGGCGGCCATCGGAGCCATCGCCGGCTTCATCGGAGGTTCCCTGGTCGGTACGTCTGTGCCATTCCTCGGCACGTATCGCGTCCCGATCATGACCGGCCTCGTCGGCGCCGTGTTCACCTTCTGTCTTCGCGATCGTCGGCGTGTTCATCCTCGCGTTCATCATCAACGCGCTGGCGCCGACCTTCGGTGCACAGAAAGACTCGAACAAGGCATTCAAGGTCGCGGTCTACTCGTACACGCCAGGCGTGGATTGCCGGCGCGCTGCAGATTCTGCCCGGCGCTGGGGATTCTTGCCATGTTCGCGGCACTTTACGGCCTGTACCTGCTCTACCTCGGTCTGCCGGCGCTGATGAAGGTTCCGCAAGACAAGGCCATCGGATACACCGCCGTGGTTGTCGTCTGCGCGATCGTGCTGTCGATCGTTGCTGCGAGCATCGGCGGCCTTATCATCGCACCCGTCGCGATGCTCGGTATGGGCTCTGCACCTCTCTTCTCCTGCAGCGAACCGCAGTTCGCTGCCGACAGCTCCGATGGGACGGCTCGAGGCACTCGGCCGCAAGCTGGAGGAGAGCGGCGCCAAGATGGAGCAGGCGCAAAAGAGCGGCGACACCGCGGCGGAGACGGCAGCCGCGTTCGAAGGGCTGGGAGCCCTTCTCGGCGGAGGCAAGCGCGTGGACCCGGTGAGCATCGATCAGCTGAAGCCGCTGGTACCGGATCAGTTCGCCGGGTTGGCCCGGCAAGAGCAGCAACGCGGAGCGCAACGGCATGGCAGGCATCATGGTCGCCAAAGCGGAGGCCTCGTATGGCGACGGCGCCGGCCATTCTGCGACACTCGAGATTACCGACTCGGGCGGCGCGACGGGCCTGATGGGCATGGCGTCGTGGGCGGCCCTCCAGGGCGAACGCGAGAACGATCAGGTTTCGGAGCGGACCGAGCGCGTCGGCAACCGCATCGTCCATCAACGGATGTCCAAGACCGGCGGCACCCACGAATACAACGTCGTCATCGGCGACCGCTTCATCGTGACTGCCAAGGGCAGCGGCATCGAGTTCGGCGCGCTGCGGAGCGCTGTGTCGGAGCTCGATCTCCAGAAACTCGAGGCGATGAAAGGCGTGGGCGTTTCGAAGTGAACGTCAACGCATCACCTGCACGAAAGCGATGGAGGCAGGTTCTGGAACATCTGTCAGCGTCTGGATGGCCGCAAGGCTGCCGCTGCTCGAGTCAACGCGGTAGACGACTACCGTATTCGAGCCCTGATTACCGAGGAACACGTACGCGCCGCTCGGATCGAAGGTGAAGTAACGCGGCGTTCTGCCATTGGTCGGCGCATGACCGGTGAGCGAAAGCGTGCCGTTTGCCGGATCGATCTTCAAAATCGCGACGCTGTCGTGGCCTCGATTCGACACGTATAGAAAACGTCCCGCCGGGTCGACTTGAATCTCCGCTGTTGTGTTCGTGCCGGAGAATCCCTCGGGCAAGGTGGAAACCGTCTGAAACGTCTTCAAGGTTCCCATCTTCGCATCGAACGTGAGAGCCGACACCGTCGAATCCGTTTCGCCATTCACGTACACGTACGGCGCACGCGGATGAAACGCCAGATGGCGAGGTCCGGAGCCCGGCGGGAGCGCCGCAAACGGCGGATCGTTTGGAACGAGGCTGCCCTTCTCAGGACCGAAGCGGTAGACAATTACCTGGTCCAGTCCCAGGTCCGTCGCCAGTACGAATCGATTGTCGGGCGAGGATGTCACAAAATGGGCGTGAGTGCCGTACTGCCTGCCGGTGTGAACGCTGACTCCGCTATGTTGATCGAACGCGGTCGCCTCGCCCAATCGTCCATCTGGCATTATCGGCAGCGCTGCTACGCTGCCGCTGCGGAAGTTGGCCAGGAAGAGCGTCCGGGCCGTCTTGTCGAGGGAAATATGGCAAGGCCCCTCTCCACGTGCAGACACCTTATTCAGGAACGTCAACGACCCCGTGCGCGGGTCGATGGCAAACGCGCTGACGGTGTTGTTCTTTCCGGGGATATCCTCTCCTTCATGTTCGTTCACGGCATAGAGAAAGCGGCCACCGGGATGGGCAGCCACGAAGGAAGGATGTGGAGTTTCGGCCACAAGGCCTAACGGGATCAGCGTCGCGCTGGACGGCTGGAACCGATACGCGTAGATCCCTTTGCTCGCCGTGCGAGTGTAAGTCCCGAAGTAGACGAGGTATTCTTCGGCGGATCGTTGCGCGGCCCTGGCTGGGAACACCAGCATCGCGGTTGACACAAGCGCTGCAAGCAGCATCAAGACAGGGATCATCCTTTTCTTCATTGTTGACTTCGCTCCCATTCTCATCCGTCGCACGGCCACCTAGCGTCGCTTTCGAGGCTTCGCCGCGAACTGTGGATCACCAAGCTTCCTGTCCAGGGCAAACGCCTCGCGCGTGAGGCGACGGACTGTCGCGGGCTTGATGCTCATCCCTTCACGGAGTTTCAGAGTCGCCATCTCGTACTTGCCGCCAGCCTCGAGGCGAGGCTCGATCTCGGTCAGGCGTTGCCCACGCCAGAAGCCGAACAGCACGCGGCTCTCCTCCGCACGAATGAGCAGAACAGGTCCCTTGGCCAGATAGACGAGATGGCCCCATTTCACGACCTCGTCCAGCGGTGCAGCGGCGCGAACCTTCGACCGCAGGGCTACGACAGTCTTGCGGCGCCAGCCATCAAGCGCATCGACGTACGCATCGGGGTTGGCCGCAGGCGTCATCTTCTTCATTATTTCAGCGCGGCATCGATCGCAGCACGATACTCGGCGAAGTCCCGGCTGCCGGCAATCGTCGCTGTGACTTCCCTGGTTCGGCCGTCCACGACGAGGACGATCCCGGTCGAGCCGGTCTCTTCGAAGACGCGCCCCAGTCCAACGCGCTCGGCTGCCTGCCTGCTGACGGCCTCCGTCTGAGCGTCGGTGAAGTCCCACACCAGCAGATTCACGCGACCTGTATAGGCCTGACCACATCGATGTGGTGATCATGCACACGGGGCACCACTGCGCATGAAGCTTCACGACAAATGGCCTGGTTGGACTCGACGCTTCCGCCGCTGCAATCGATGGCGCGACAGGCGCAGTATTGCTCAGGTACATCACATAACCTGCGGCGGCCAGCACGGAGCACACCGCGAGGAAAGTGACAGCGATTCTCTTGAGCACAGCCATGTTCATGGGGGGAAGTTCGGCACGATACCGAGCTGCTGGAGCATCCCAAATTGATCGAAGACATTCCAACCTTCGACGATCTTCCCGTTTTGAATCCGTGCGAACGTCATCCCGGTGAACCGTACTTGTTTGCCTGTGGCTGGAAATCCCAATCCGTTCCCGCTGTTCGTGCCAGTGCCGCTCCAACGAGCCGCCACTGTGTCCCCCTGCGCGATCATGTGGTCGATATTGATTCTCACGTCAGGAAACGTGCTGCGATAAGCGCTGTGGAATGGCTTGAAGCCTTCCGGACCACGCATCTCCCCACCCAGACCATGCACGATACAACCGGGATCCATCAGGGCATCGATGCTGGCGACGCGCCCCTCGCTCCACACCTCGTCAAACCACCGCTGGACAAGCCCCTTGATGTCATCGGACATGATTTCGTCTCCTTCCTTCGTTTGCTCCGGTCCGCTTGAGCCTGCAGCGCGGCCCACGAAGCGAAAATGCAATCAAGAGTGCTTGTGAGCCTGTTTAATCCGCGCCCTGGGCGTTCATCGCATCGGGTTCTTGCGCAAACCACTCGATGCGGCCGCACTCGGCACAGATGAGTATGGAGGCCGAAGGATCGGCCCAATCCACGTTGAAGACCGTGCGACTGCGGCTATTCAGGAGGGCGCTGCCCGGCGCGAACTTCCGCTCTCCGCAGTGCGGGCACCGGACCGGGCGTCCTGCAACGGAATATTCGCTCGGCTCTGTGCCTGCTTTGAACGCTCGTACGCCCGCTTTCAGCGCCTCGAAAAAGCGGGTCATCGTCTCTCCTCCTGATGTCAGGCAGAAGCCGGCTTATGCGCCCTCAGGAAGGAACGTATTTGACGCACGGCCAGCGGAATCCGTTCCTTCGGCTCCTTCCACGGGAACATGCTGACTTCGGCCTTTGGCGCGAGCATCGCAGCTTCCATGGCAACTGCGTACGGATGCGACGGGATATCGTCCGGCAGAATCAGCACGGGTGTCTGGCAGGCGCGCACAAAGTCGCGCGTGACGGTGAAGACGAAGTCGGGGTTGGTGCGATACATCCTGGTCAGGAACTTGTCGACCATGTCCATCGTGATCTCGGGCCGGCGCTTGACCAGCTCCGGACCCCAACCCTTCATGTTGTTGTCGTAGAACAGGTCGCGCATCTCCGGCCGCGACCCGCTGGGCTGCGCCAGCACCGCCGCGACAACACGATTCGGCGCCCGCCGCAGAAGGTTCCAGATGAACGGGCCTCCGATGCAGAAGCCCATCACCATGAACTTCTCGATGCCCAGGTGATCCATCACACCGAGATGGTCATCGGTATAGGCGTCCCACGGCCGGTCGATCTCGAGCGGGCCGGAGGACTGGCCGACGTTGGAGTTGCGCAGATCCGACGCGATGCAGCGGTACTCTCCCTTGAACTCTTCGATCGCGTTGAAGGGACTGTTCAAGCCGGCTATCGAGGAGTTGAGTCCCCCGCCGGCGATGAGCAGCAGCGGGAAGCCGGAGCCGAACTGCTCGTAGTGGATTCGAACGGGGCCCTTTTCGTAGAACGACATGGCAGATTTGCCTTGCGCTGTCTGTTGCGCAAGCACACGCGGCGCTGCGGCGATGACCGTCGCCGCGGCACCCGTTTTCAGTATTTTGCGTCTGAGCGGATCCATCATCGCCGTTCTCCGCAAGCCTGCGCGCCGCTAGACGATTTCGATGCTGAAGATGGAGCCGGCCGTCGGACTCTCCGTCCCGGTCCATCCCGGGTGCAGCCCTGCATCGCAGCTGACCAGGCGTCCGTTGTGCCACACGAGACCGTGCGGATCGGATGACCCGGGTGCGAAATCCACCGTCATCAGCAACTGGCCCGTTTTGCCGTCGAACTTACTCAGACCGGGCTGCGCGTCCTTGTAGCTGGTGCTATTCGTGCCGGTGACGACCCAGATATGTCCCTCGTCATCGAACGCCACGTCATGCAGCCGCGGCTTCTCCTCCGATGCGACGCGGATGAGCACTTCCGGAACCCAGGTAACTGGATCGACGCGCAAGATGCCGCCCAGACGCAGCGCGGCGATCCAGAGTTTTCCCTGGTGCCACTTCACGCCATGACATCCGCCGCCGTTCGCGCCCAATGCCAGCGGGATCTGCCGGTGCGAAATCTGGTTCGAGTTCATGTCTACCTGGAAAATGCCGTACGGATCCTGATTCGCGCCAACCCATATGCATCCGTTTCCATAGGCGATGCCCGACGTATTCCGTGCATGGGTCGTGACGGTCTTGAGCAGCTTTCCGTTCCAGTCGACCAGCCACGCCGCTTCGTCGAGGCCGGTGTCGTCGAGCGGGACGCTGTATTGCTTCGCGTTGGAGGGGTTGGCCTTCTGCTGGCCTATCCACAGACCGCCCGGCGCATCGGTCATCACCGACAACCCGTTGGGATACATGCCAGGTGACTTGAAGAGCGGCGTCGTCTTCCCGATCTTCTTCGGAACAGCTGCGCCCCGTCCGCCACCAGTGGGTCGAGGAGTCGCAGCACCGCGCGGACCCTCTTGAGCTGTCAACACACCGGCCGACGAAGCGAGGCCGAGCGCAAGACCTGTCGTCAGGAATTCCCGTCGTTTCATGGTCATACCGGCAGCTTCCAATCTGAAGTCGCGAGACTTCCCTGTGAATGTCGGGGCGGACTGCGTTTATATCACAACGGCACCGCAACAACCTTGCAGCTTCGCAGTCGCACGTGGCAGCCGCCGCCCGGATGTTACTTGGCCGCGACCGCGCTCCCGGCCGGCCAACTCGTATCGCTCACACGGGTCAGGTTCATCTCGAAGAACGCACGGCGTCTGCGCCAGGCACGATTCTGTCGCCAACCTCCCGCCACGTACCAGTGCTGCCGGATCGGGACGTCCTTGCGTCGAAGTACTCGACAAGAGCGCCGTTGTCAGCAGTATGGTGATCGCAACGAGCCGGTTTCTGAACATATGCATGCTCCCCCGTCACATCGTGAGCAGCGCCGCCATCAACTCGATACCATCCCACAAGTTCTGGATTCTGAGGTTCTCGTCGAAGCTGTGCTGATTGTTGTCGTGATTGCCGATGGGTATCACGATCGTCCGCGCGCCGAGCGAGCGCTCGATAATCTCGAGCGGGAGATTGCCGCCCATCGTTGGGAGCTTGACGGCGGGACCACGCGCGCTTTCAACGGCTCGGATGACTTCCTGCGAAATCGCGAGATCCATCGGCGTGCGTGAGCCGGGCCCGGACCTGGGTATGACGACCTTCGCCACTTTCCGGTGGGCGCGACGCTCGTCCGCGGTCGGCTCGCGGTCGACGACCAAAAACCCGTTTTTGCGGACGTGCTCCATGATCTGCTGGCCGGTCTTGCGGCCGTCCATGCCCTTCACCATCCTGATGTCTATCGTCGCCGTCGCCGAGGCCGGGATCACGTTCGACGCCTGCTCACCTGTCCGCGAGCTGGCCATGCCTCGGATGTTCAGCGACGGAGCGGTGAGCAGTTCGTTGAGCCTGCGCGGTTCACCGTCCGTCGAGCCGAGCCAGAACTCGCGCATCAGGCCTGCGTCAATATCGGGTACTTCATCGAGCGCCTGCTTTTCAATCGGCCCGAGCGGCTCGACGTCGTCGTAAAAATGCTCGACGAGAACCCGGCCGTTGTCGTCTTTCATCGAGGCCAGCAGTCGGGCGAGCGACATGGCAGGATTCGGCGCCCAGTTGCCGTAGTGCCCGCTGTGCAGCTCGGCCCGCGGTCCATACACGGTGATGTCAACCAGCGTCACGCCTCGCGCACCGAAAATGATCGACTGCTGCCTCGTCTGGAAAAGCGGCGCGTCGCACATCAACCAGAGATCTGCCGCGAAGAGATCTTTGTGCGCCACGAGCGTCTTTTCGAGATTTGGTGACCCGGCCTCCTCCTCGCCCTCGAACGCAAACTTGATGTTCGCGTTGAACCGTAAGCCTGCGGCACGAAGCGCGTCAACCGCGGTCATGAGGGCGACGATGGGTGCTTTGTCGTCGGCGGCCCCGCGGGCGTACAACCGCCACTCAGGGTCGAACAGAGTGCCCGCCGCCGGCAGCGGAATCACCCGCCCACCGTCCTCGACGGTTTTCGTCCGCAGGGTCGGCTCGAACGGAGGCGAGGCCCATTCCCTGGGATCAAGCGGCTGGCCGTCATAGTGCGCGTAGAAGCCGAGCGTTCGAGTGGCGCCAGGAGTGCGAATTTCGCCGAACACAATCGGGTTGCCGCCGGGCACCGACAACACGCGCGGGACGACACCCCGCTTGGCCATCATCGCCGCGATGGCATTGGCGTTGCGCTCGATGTTTTCGCGATCGCTCGCGATGTTCGGGATCGAAGGTAGCACTCACGAACTCGTCCAAAATCGCGCGCTCGTGCTGCTGGCGCCACGCGCGGGCAGCCAGCGCGGCAGGATTCGTCTGGGCGGCCGCCGCGACCGGCAGAACGCAGATCAGGAGCACCAGCGCAACTTTTTTCATTCGAGTATTCTCCCGATCGAAGAATCTGCGCATGTCAGCAACAGTTCATCAGGATGTAGAAGCGGCCGGCCCGCTCACTCCATCCAATCGGAACGATCAGGTCACCACCAGGGGAGAACGTGAATATCGTCACACGCGAATTCAGGATCTCGTCCCAAATCTCAGTTCCAGTCCGCGTCTCTGAAGACGACTGATCGCCGGCAATGGTGTTGGGAATTTCCGGCACATGCAGGCGGGCGCTGACGCGAAGATCCTCGACGAATTCCGACGGGCGCTGAAACTTGCCCGCATCGAAGAACCATGAGCCGAACTCCTCTAGCCGCGCCTTGTGCTGTGCGAGTGAGATGGCGCGCTTACCTCCATCGAAGCCGACAGTCGGCGTGAGTGGTAAAAGCTTGTAGGTGTAAATCGTCCTTCCGGCGGATTGAATGGTGAAGACGGGATCGAGATTCTCGATTGGACCAGTGGCGACGACTTGAAGGATCTCCGGCTTGCCGTCGCCCGTCACGTCCCTCTCGACTCGTCCAAGAACGAGCGTCGTACTCACCTGGAGTGACACGGCCGACGCGAGCAGCAGCCAGGCTATCGCCAACACGTTCATCGCGCGAACCCCTGCCCATACAATACACGGCCCGGCCGCGCGGCGGACATCACTCCGTTCTCGAACACTATCTGTCCGTTGATGACGACGAAAGCAAAGCCTTGAGCGTATTGGTGGGGCTGCTCGAAGGTCGACATGTCGCGAACCGTTTCCGGATCGAAGATCGCGAGGTCAGCCCTCATCCCCGCACGGAGAGTGCCGCGATCGGTGAGCCCGATGCGCTGCGCCGGGTACGAGGACATTTTGCGAATCGCGTCTTCGAGCGCGAGAACCTTGAGCTCGCGCACGTATCGGCCGAGGACGCGGGCGAAAGTGCCGTAGCTGCGCGGGTGCGGGCTGGCGCGGCCGAATGCCACGACCTGGCCATCCGACGCAACCATCGATGCCGGGTGCCTGAGAACACGCTGTATGTCCTCTTCGCTGATGGCGAAATAAATTCCGCCACAGTCGCCGTTCTCCACCAGCCACAACGCGGTGTCAGCCCAATCCTCGACCGAGTTCGACTTGCCCCGCATCACCGCCACAGCGTCGAGCCGTAGACCGGCCAGCGAGGCATTCCAGTCGCATCGGGAGACCAACACATTTCGCGCGTCGCCGCCACCGCGCCCTTCGAGAAGAATCCGAATCGTCTCCACCATGATCCGGCGGCGGGTCACGGGATCGCGCAGGCGACTCAAAATCTCCGCGCGGGTTCCTGCCTGCGCCCATGTCGGCATCAGCGCGGCGGAAATCGTCGTGGCAGACGCAGGATACGGGTACACATCCAGCGTCACATCCACACCTCGCTGCCTTGCTTCGTCAATTTGCCGAAGCGTAGCAACCGTCTTGCCCCAAGCCGCTTTTCCGATCGTCTTGTGGTGGGTGACCTGGGTCGGCAACCCGCCTTGTTCCCCGATCGCAATGGTCTCGCGAACGCTCGCCTCCACGTCCACCTCTTCGTCGCGAATATGGGAAATGTGAATTCCGCCCATCGCGCCGGCTGCTTTTGCGAGCTCAATCACCTCATCCGTCTTGCTGAACGTCGCAGGCACGTAGAAAAGGCCCGTGCTCAAGCCGAACGCGCCGTCGCGCATCCCCTCGCGCACGACCGTGCGCATGCGCTCGAGCTCCTCGGCGCCCGGTGCGCGGTCGACGCTACCGAACACCGCCTCGCGGACGGAACCATGTCCGATAAATGTTCCGAGGTTCGGTGTGATTCCGGTCTTCGCGACAAGCTCGAGCACAGGACGCAGCGGAATCGGCGAGAAGCCGTCGGGCCCGGTGATGAGCGTCGTCACCCCCTGTCGCACGTAGTTGTCCGCGGTGGGAACCTCGACGATGGGAAGCACCGCAGGAGGCAGTCCCGCGCCGCCGAGCGCGTGAACGTGAATGTCAACGAAGCCGGGAGCGACGACCTGGTTGCCGGCGTCGATGATCCGGCTCGCCGGCGCATCGATGCGTCTCGCGATGGCCGCAATCTGATCTCCGCGTATGCCGATCTCTCCGCGAAACCAGGGGCTGCCTGTGCCGTCGACAACTCGCGCGTTCCTGATAATGAGGTCGTATTGGGGTTCCTGAGCCCGGAGGGCAGCGAGGGCCGCGAGGAACACGAGTGCCAGCCGGAATGTGCTCTTCGACATAAGCGAATTTACGACGCGTTCCACTACCTCTAGGGCAGAGAGACGTATGCGGCATAAAGCAACACGACCGTGCCCACCGATGATGCGCCAAGGCCGACCATGTTGCCGACGAAGACGAGCTGATTGGACAGCGGCTTGGCCAACGTGTGACCACGCTGATCGACCATGGCTGAGAGGGGGAGCGAAAAACAGAACCCGTAGTTCGACGCCACCCACGAGGCATTCCGATGCACGGCCCGGCCATAGGGCACCCCCACGAGCAGCCCCGCCACCAGGACCAGCGCGCTGTGAAAAATGAGATGACGCGCCTGTGGATCCATCTGGTCAACGGGCAAAGCGCCTCGCGGCCTACCAGACCTTGGCGGGGCCCTTGATGGCGCCGGAAGTGATCGCTTTCCTAACGTCGTCAAGTGTCGCCAGGCCGCCAGGCGCAGTACCGCCCCACTCGAAGCGAGTCGCAGCGGGCGTCCAGTGAAACAGCGCCACATGCCACGTGTGGCCGCCGCCGCCGCGTTCGTAGTAGACGAGGCAATAATCGACCGAGCACCCCGCCGCGGCCAGCCGACGGATCGGCACGTTCGGATCGATGACGACGTCAGTGAGCTGAAACTCGGCTCCGGACTCGGCGATGTCGAGGGTCTTGCTGGCAAACAGCGTCTGCAGCGCGCCGCGGACACCGAGCGGCAGTCCTCTGATGGAAGTGACGATCCCGAACCGTTCGTCCTTCACGTGGTCCCGCAGGGCCCCGGACAGCGGTGCGGGGGCCACCGCCTGATTGCCGGCCACCACAGCCAGCAAGAGGCTCACGCCGAGAGCGAAGAGAAGTCCTGTGCGTTCAAGCATTCCTTCATATCAGTGTATGCAGTTTCGATCAGCTTCATGAGAGCCGTGGCATCGACGTCACGTTCGGGCCTGAGTTTCACATGGCGCATGAACTTGCCAGTGCCTTCCAGCAGACCCTCCGGATCGGCAATCTCGGCGCCACGAAAGAACCCGACATTGACGTGAGCTTTGAAGGCATTGACATAGGCGAATGCCGCATCACCTACACACGCGGTCGGATGGCCATCGTGCAATAACTCTCGAACATCGTCTCCGCAGTCGCGCATGACCTCAAACCAGCGCTGCGCGATCGCCCCCAATTCACCCGAATGCTCATGCATCCAGACCTCGATCGCCGGATCTCGCTTGACCGAACTGGGGAACCGCAGAAGTTGGCTCATGCGTAGTCGACCCGTCTAGAGAACGGCATATCGTTATGGGAACACATCAGTCGCCTAGTCGCAATTCGGCACCCCGAGAAAGCAGGGGAGCTGATCGATCACCAGATCGGCATACGCAAATATGAGAAAGGCCGAAAATACGAGTCCGGCCCAGTGACCGAGTTTCAAAGCGCTGAGGTGTCTTTCCGATCGGAGCCGCCGCAGAGCCGGCGTCAACAAGAGGACGATGATTAGCGAATGCAGCGACATGAACGTGAAGAGCACAAACGGGAAGTCTTCATGAAATGCCCTGTGATTGACCCACTGGAGGACGATGAATGGCGCAACCAGAGTAGCGCTGATCAACAGTGAAGTGACGAAGGACTTTAGGGTTCCAGGAGCGGCCTGATCCTGAGTCATCATCGAGGTTCTCAATTCTAAAAAGCTATCCGATCGGGAGGTCGGCCGACCTGGAGTATCATCCCGCCACCGGTCGCACCAATATTGCCTTCACGTTGGCAGGGCGCGAGCTGGGGGAGTATCTTGTGCTGTCATACATTACACTCCGTCGCTTCCTCAGCATATGCGCAGTCGTGACCTGGGTCGTGGCCGCGCCCCTGGCGCAGGCGCCGCGCCAGCCATTCAGTCGAGTCGCCGTCACGGTGACGCCAGACCATTCCGACTGGACCTATAAGCCAGGCGAAGCGGTAACGTTCCGCATCGACGTCCTGCGCGACGGGCATCAGGTTCGCGGCACCACGGTGAAGTACGGCGTCGGACCCGAGATGCTCCCGCCCGTCACCCAGGCGACCGTCGTCGTCGGGACGAATCCGCTGACTGTGGTTGGCGGCACGCTGAACACATCGGGCTTTCTGCGACTCGTCGCAACTGCCGAAATCGAGGGCCGCACCTATCGTGGCGTTGGCACAGCGGGGTTTGCGCCCGACCGCATTCAGCCGACACAGGTGAATCCGACCGACTTCGATCCGTTCTGGGACGCGGAGCGCGAGCGGCTGGCGGCCCTGCCGCTCGACGCGAAGTGGACGCCATTGCCGGACCATGGCACCGCGGACGTGGACTGCTGGCAGATCAACCTGCAAAACGTCGGTCTTACGGAGGGCGCGAGCCGTCTCTACGGCATCCTCTGCATGCCCCGGGCGGCCGGAAAATATCCCGCGCTGCTCAGTGTGCCGGGCGCCGGCGTACGGCCGTACCGCGGGTTGGCCGAGCTTGCCGGACGCGGTCTCATCACCTTGCAGATCGGTATCCACGGCATTCCGGTGATCCAACCGCAGGAGGTGTACGACAGCCTGGCCCGCGGAGGTCTGAGCGGCTATCCGGCCTTCGGACTCGATTCACGCGAGCGCTACTACTTCCGTCGCGTGTACACAGGAACGCTTCGGGCCAACGATTTCCTGACGTCTTTGCCCCAGTGGGACGGGCGGAATCTGGGCGTGACGGGAGGCAGCCAGGGAGGTGCACTGGCAATCGTCACAGCCGCACTCGATCGGCGGGTAACTCGGCTCGCGGCGTATTATCCGGCGCTCTCGGACGTGACCGGCTACCTGCACGCACGCGCCGGCGGCTGGCCGCACATGTTCCGCGCGACCGATGGGCCGGCCTTGCATCGGGACGAGGCCAAGTACATCACGATGCGCTATTACGACGTCGTGAACTTCGCCCGCCGCGTGACCGTGCCGGGTCTGTATTCGTGGGGCTTCAACGACGAGACGTGCCCGCCGACGTCGATGTATGCGGCCTACAACGTCATCACGGCGCCCAAACGTCTGATGCTCGCTTACGACAAGGGCCATCAGTCGACACAAGAGCAGGTGGACGACGTGAACGGCTGGCTGGGTGACGAGCTCACAGGACGGAACCCCCCATCGGCTGCACGATAAGGACGCTCCGTTATTTCGCCAGCGGATCGGGACGCAACTGGAAATGCGCGGCCGCTGAAATTTGTTCACTGCTCGGCGCCCGGACTCACCGCCAGCGATTCTATGAGCTCGCATGCGCGTGTAAGGGTCGCGTCCGAATCGACGCGCCGGCGATAGTCGCGGCATCGCTGGTCGAGCTCGCTGTCTTCGAGCATCCCGCGAATGGCGCCGACAACCGTTTTCGCCCGATATGAGGTCTGCGGAATGCTGCGTCCCAAGCCAAGCCGTTCGATACGAAAGCCGTTGTCGAACTGATCATGGCCGTTGGGAACTACAAGGTGGGGAATCCCGGCCTTGATCGTTTGCGCGAGCGTGCCGATCCCGCCGTGATACACGAGCATCGCCGCGCCAGGCAACACTTCGCTGAAGGGGAGATACCCGAATGCCTTGATGTGCGAAGGAAGATCGCTGGGTATTTGATCGGGGTAATTCGTGACAAGCATCGCGCGCATTCCGAGCTCGCGCGCGGCAGCGACCGATTCCCGGAAGTACCGGTGAAGCGTCGCAGTGGCTGAGCCCGGCGTGAAGACGATCGGCGGTGCACCGGCCCCGAGAAACGTCTCAGCATCCTCGGGGATGGTTCCAGGCCGCCCTGTGTCCCAGAGGGGAAATCCCACCAGATGGGTGTGGGGCGGCCAGTCGGGCTGCAATGCGGCGAACCATTCCGGGAAGAACCCGATGACGAGCTGCGGCGAATGCAGCCACCGATACAGGATGCGGGTGATCGATGGCAAACCCAGCGTCGAGCGGAACGCGTTGACTGGTCCTTTCAGCACCCGGTCAATAACGAGCCAATCGGCCAGGCGAAAGAACCCGCGCTTGAACCACATCGGTTGCGATGCCGAAATCCGCACGTTCCCCGCCATGCCCGAGTCGGTGAGACTTCGGATGATGCTTGGCTGCAGGTGGACAGTGGCGGTCGGCACACCGAGACGCTCCTGCGCCAGCCGCGCGCCAAATGCAATGCCGGATGCGGCGACAACCGTGCTGGGGCCCGCATGCCGCTCGATGTGCCGGTAGATCTCGGCCATGGCGGGCAGCATCGCCCGCCGCGCGACGACTTCGAATCCTTTGCGCGGGTGCCACAGGTCGGGATCGGCGATGATGGCCTTCGCGTCCTCGACGGTGCCGACCGGAAGGAACCCGAGTGATTGCGACTCGATGAGAGCCTGAAAGAATGGGTTCGTGACAACGGTTGCCCTGTGCCCGCGTGCCTTGAGGGCGAGAGCGAGGGCGACGACGGGATGCACGTCGCCGGCACTCCCGATCGTCGGAAGCAGAACGTCGAGTGGTTCTGCCACCCGCACCCTATTTCGCGAGTGGATCGGGACGCAGCTGGAAATGCGCGGCGAGCGGCTTCGTGCCCTTGCCGCCTTCGATCAGCCACGGCGTGCGATCGCCGTTCGCCGCCCACAGTCCGCGTCCCTTCCAGCCTGCTTTCGGATCGTCGATACGCCCGTCAAATCCCTTGGCGTAGAAGCCGATGGGATACGGCACACGAAGGACAACCATGCGTCCGTTGGCGTACGCGATGAGGCCGTCATTCAGATTGCCGGTCGACATCGGCACATCGTTGCCCAGCCCGAACGTGTTGTGTTGATCGACCCACGAGTAGTAGCTCGACTCCGCGCTGTTTTCGCCGAGACCTCTGAAGCCCGGGCCGGGATATTGATGGAACGACCAGCCTTCGGGACAATGGTCGCCCGTGGCCTTTGGCCCATTGAGCGGCCCTTTGCACTTGCTTCGATCGAAGCTGCCCATGTGCCCGCTCCCGAGCGAAACCCAGACCACACCCTTGCTGTCGATGTCGGCGCCTCGCGCGCCGAAACCGGGCAGCGGCACGCGGTAGACCTCGGCCAGGGCCGTCTCTGGAGGATTCGATCCAGGCGCAAGCCTGACGATCGCTCCCGGCGTCCCCTGTGTCGCTCCCCAGATGGAGCCGTCACCCGGATTCGGCATCACGGCATAAAACGGCGAGTTGATGCGCGTATCCTTCGTTGCATCTGCCGGCTGATCGGCTTCGACATACGCATCGCGTTTTCCGTTGCCGTTGGTGTCGAGTACCAGCACCGTCCATCCTTGCGACTTCGCGGCGTCGCCGGTCTGGTCGAACAACTTTGTGTTCACCCAGCCTACGACCGGACCGCCCCCGCTCGTCCACAGCGTGTCGTTCGCGTCGTAGCCGAACTGCGGGTGATGCGTCGAGAAGCAGGTCTCGACGAACGTGTATTTCTTCGTCTTCAGATCGAGCACGGCAACGTGACGGACCGCGCGCTCCATCGGAAACGCCTTGGCCGATGGGTGATCAGATCCCGCCTTGCAGAACGCCGGGTTGTCGGCGCCCCGCACCGAGGCAGCCAGCCATAGCCGGCCGTCGCGCCCGAACATCGAGTTGTGGTTGTTGACGCGCGTTTCCCAGATTCGCTCGCCGCCAAAGTAGGCCGAGGTCTGCAGCGGATCGAGTCCTGCCGCGTGCCCGGGACCGAGATTGAGAGGCATGCTCGTATCGCGCACCGGGGCGACGAACGTGCTCGCGACGTTCTTCACGGGATCGAGAATCGGCAGTGTGTCGGAGCTGTACTCCGGCGACCCGACGATCGGCCCGTAAGCATTGACCGTCGGGTGGCGCCGGTCGCTGGCAATGAGGTCGTGCAGGTACTGTTTTTCGTTCATCCAGTCGCGCAGCGTCACGACGATGTTCCGTTCCACACCCTGAGGCCGTGGCGGTTTGGCAAACGGCAGTTCGCCTTTGGCGATCCGATCCGTCCAGTCGCCGTAGTTGGCGAACGACAACTCGCCCAGATTGTTCATCTGATTGAGCATCTGCTGGCCAGCCTGACCTGCCTGAACCCGCCGCCGCCATGCATCTGCTGACGTTGCAAACTTGCCGAACACCTCGGGAATCGTCCGCGTCGATTCCTGCCCGAGCTGGTGGCAGCCGATGCACCCGTTGTTCTTCATCGAGCTGATCCAGTTCATCTGAGTCAGGCGCGCGGGGATGCTGGTCTTGCCGCCGAATTGGTCGGCGGCGGGAATGTTCAGCATCGAGTACCAGTAGATCGCTGGATAGTAGTGCGCTGCGGCGGCTTCGCTCGGCGCGACGACCGCGGTCACGGCAAGGCGTTGTCCGGGCTTTGCCGTGGTCTTGGCGCTGTCGACGAGGCCGTAGCCGCGCGCCCAGACCTGGTAGCTCGCAGGCGGGAGATCGGGAATGACGAACCGGCCACGGTCGTCGGTCACCACGCTCTTGATGTAGCGGACCGGAAGGTCGCGGGTTTCCGCAATCACCCAGACACCCGCTTCCGGACCCTTCGGTCCGGTCACAACGCCGCCGATGTCGTCGTTGTCGATCGCGACCTCGCTCGCGGGCTGCTGTGCGGATGGGGACCCGAACGGCAGGAACGACGAGAGGGCGACAAGGGTCATGAGATATGTGACGAACGTGAGACGCAGGTTCTTGATCATGATGCGCTCCGTAAGAGGGTGCTCGGCTCAGCGCACAGATTCGCGCCAGGCGATAGCCTTCTCGAGGATAGGAGTCGCCTTCTCAGTGGACACGATCGGTCTCACCGAGAACTCGAAGAAGGTGGACCAGAGTGCGTTTGTCACGCTCTTCGGTGGCATTGCCTCTCGGAGCCCATGTTACGGCGAACAGCATTGTTGACATCCTTTCGCATGGCTGGTTACGGAACGCTCCCCGAAGCGGCAGAGATTAGCACAGGCGGCGAGCCGCTGCGTCGAGACGATTAAGGTGTGCCGCTTCCGGTGCATGACGATTGCCGCGGCTGAGTAGATTACAATCCGTCGATGCGTAACACAGTTGCGATGGCCGTTTTTCTGGTGCTGTTCGTCTCTACCTCACGCGCGGCCGAGACTCGCATCCACGCCATCGTCGCGATAGAAATGAAGGGCGACTGCGCCGACGCGATCGGATTCGCGATCGAGGCCGGCGCTGCCGCCGACAGCGGCAAGGTCCTCAAGCTGGTGCAGGACAAAGTGCGCGCAGCGTACCCGCAGGCCAAAAACAGGCTCAATGCCGACAACTTCATGAAGGATAAACATCTCGGCAACCATGCCGTGGTGGTCGCCTCGGCAATTAACAAGCCGGGCTGCACGGGCCGTGCAATGGGCGTCGGATTCGGAAAGGACGAGGCCGCTGCGCGCAAGGATGCGGAGCGCCTGATGGGCAGGATGTTTCCGTTCAACGACGGCAAGGTGAAGGTCGAATTCAGCAAGGCGTTCTGAACGCCGGCACTTCGTACCGCGCGCTATCCAGAGTCGCGGATCGTTTCTACTTTTGCGTCGAGCGCTTCCGCAATGATCGGGGTCGGAGCGATCCTACCATCGTCGCAGCCGAAGGCTTTGTCAGCGAACCTGAGCGTGGACGGCAGCGCGTCGGTTCCACTGCGAGTACTGCCATACCGCAACCCCTAACGCCAGCCCGGCAATGGCGCCATGGGGCGGGAAGTGACTCTGGGCCAGCACGTATCCCGCCGCGGCCAGCGGCACCGACACGCGCCAACCGTAGTCTCGCCAAAGCGCAACAGCGCCCGACAGCGCACCGATTTTCAAGGCCAGGCTGGCGCCCTGATCGAGCCAGTCGATGACCGACGGCGCGAAGAACAACGCCTCGAATGCACCGTCCACGCCGGCGCGGTCCGCGGGAGGCAAGGCCTCGCGATAGTCGAGGAGGATAATTGAGCCGATTCCAAGCACGGCGTCGACCGCAATCATGAGCGGCACGTACACGATCAAGGCGGCCTTGGCCACGCTGCTCACGATTCCCCGCGGGGGCAGCATCCACCACATCGTCATGCCGATCAGAGGAAAGAGGGCCACACCACCGATGTGTGCGGCGAGCCAGCGCCGCCGGTTATTCGTGATGTGCTGAATCCAGTCTTCGAGGCCCGCGTCCCGAAGGTGCTGCGTCTCCGACCAGCTGAGCGTCCCGTGCGAGAGAGAAAAAGCGATGAGACCGATTGGCGCCGAGATCATGGCGATTCGTCTCGCACGGTCAACAATTGTCACGGCCGCTCCCTGCGTCGTTGCGGTGAAACGTTCGTTTGTCGTTTTTCCCAGTTACACGAGGATCCCGCTCCCGACCAGGACGTAGAGCGCGGCGGCGGGCAGAATGAAGCTTCTATCGTTTGGGGCGTTGAATCTCCGAAATCGCCACTCCGCCGCCGAGCCTGCCGTCTTCGAGCTCTTCGAGCGTTTTGCCCAGCACGAGATCGAAGGTGGCCGCCAGCTCGCCGATTCTCGATCCTGCGATCGGGTTGAAGGCCACCAGCAGCGTGTCGAGCGCTTTCGCGTCCACCCTCTTGACGATGCCGTCACGCGAGCTCTCCTCCAGCCCCTTGACGAGAAGCTGCGTCGTGAACACCCGCTTGCCGTTCCTGCTGATTGCGAAGTGAATGTGCGCCGTCCGGAATATTCCAATCAAGGTGTACGAGATCGGCTTGATGGTGCGGAAGTAGTACTGACCCTTCGAGTCGGTCAGGAAGCGGCCGTAACCCTGAAAGTTCGCATCGTGGCCGGTCGGCTGCCGTCCCCGGGTGTGCACGTACGACCCCGTCTTGTCCACCTGCCAGATCTCGACGAACGCGTTCCTGATCGGCTGGCCGGTCATCGTCAGCACGCGGCCGGTCAGATGCGCGATCTTGCCGACTGCCGGCGTGATGGCGTCGTTGATGGTCAGCAGGTCATTGTCCGTGTCGAGGGGCATCTTGTCTGGGTAGAACGGCCCTTCCGTTGTCGACGCAGTCGGCTTCAGGGTCAGCGCCTCTGCGAATAATCCACGCGTCTCGAACAGGGCCAGTCCGGCACCGGCCCCAAGGCTCCGCAGGTGACCGCGTTGAAGAACCGTGAAAGCCAAGCGTTGTTCCGTTGCCTGTCGTGTGCTTGGACTGGCAATGCTGACACCAACGCCGCCATCAATGTGCGTGAGGAAGCCCTCGCGCGCTGGGCGGCGCACATCGAAAAACTGGCTGGGACATCCGGTGAGAAGCCGGGCGGCGTAGCCGTCAGCCAGGCGGGGAGCAAGAATAAGACCGACCCCCCCCCACGGGTCCGGCCCCTGGGCCGGCGGCATCTGCGATGAACCGCGAACCACCCAACGCCGCCTAACGGCCCAGGGAATCCACCGCTTTCAAGCGGTGGAGGATGTCAAGAATTCGGCGATGTGGCGGCCGACGAGGTCGGGTTGTTCGAGTTGCAGGAAGTGCCCGGCGCGTTCGACGATCGCGACCGCGCTGCGGTCCGGCAAGATTTTCTCCACCCAATGTGCGTAATCGGGTGTAGCACAACCGTCGTCGCGACCGTGCAGATAGAGCGTCGGCATCCTCGGAGCGGCCAGCCAGTGCTCGTGCAACTCGGTATACGGCGCCGGCGCCTTCATACTGCGCGCGACGGCGCGGTAGTAGCCGAGTGCAGCGCGCCAACGGTCCGGCTCGCCGATGGCCGCATTCACGTGGCGCAGGTCCTCGTCGGCCCGGTATCCGGGTGACCATTTCCGCCACAGCCGCGGCACGATCCATTCGGTGGAACGTTCTGGCAGCCAGGGCAACTGGAAGTACAGGATGTACCAGCTTCGCGACAGTTGCGCAGGCCACGTCGCGACAAGGCGGCCGGCATCGGGTATCCGACCACCCGGCGGGCGGAACGATGCGGCGGGCGGAACCGACATGATCACCGCCTTCTCGAACGGGCTGTCCGGCATCGCGGCGAGCCCCGCGGCCGCCATTGCGCCCCAGTCGTGTCCGATGATCACGTCGCGCCCCCGTCGCGCCGCCGGCCGCGTCGAGCACCCGCAGCGCATCGTCCATCAGCGCACCGACATGGTAGCTGCCGTCCCTGGCGATCGACGACGGCGCGTAGCCCCGCATGAACGGTGCGACCACCCGCCAGCCCGCGTCGACCAACAACGGCGCAACCTTGCGCCACCCGTACGCCGTGTCGGGAAAACCGTGTAGGCACAACGCGATCGGCGCATCTTCGGGCCCCCACGACAAGCACCCGCAAGTTGCACGGCCGGCGTCGCGACGTCGAACGTGTCCGGCTCGAGCATCAGACGGGTTCGAACTCCGAGATCAGCCAGCGGTCGTCGACCTTCTCCAACGTCACGCGCACACTCGATGCGGAATCGGACGGCGTGTCCTGGCCGACGACGACGGTCTGGTTGACGAAGACCAGAACCACGGCGTGCTTCGGTTCGGCCGACACCGATGCGACCGCCGGAACCGACGCCACCGCGGAAATCTTCTTCTGCTGGGCTCCTGGAATCACGACGTCGTTGATCAGCGAGGTGTACGAATCGCGGAATTCACCGGTGAGCAGGTCACGGGCGGAGTTGAGCTGCTGATCGACGGTGTCCGGCTTGTACGACAGCATCTTGATCGTGCTGTCCTTGGCGGCGTTCATCGACTCGATGCCGGAGAGGATCGTGCTCCGACGCGCGGGCGGTAACGCTCGTAACCGCTCGACACGTACTCCCACCGTGCGAACCCTGCGCCCAACGCGAGCAACAGCGCGAGGCCCGGCAGCACGCCGTAGGCGAGAACGCGTGGCCAATTGATCTTCCGCTTAACGCGGACAGGCTCGGATTCGTCGGCAGGTTCCGCTTCGTCGGCAGCTTCCGATTGGTAGCGGAGGACTCCAGCAACAATCGGAAGCTGCCGACGAATCGGAACCTGCCGACGAATCCGAGCCCATCCGCGTTAAGCGGAAGATCAATTGGCCGCGCGTTTCTCGCCTACGGCGTGCTGCCGGGCCTCGGCGCTGTTGCTTGCGTTGAGCATCCGCCACACGGTGGGAATACGTGTCGAGCGGCTACGGAGCGGTACCCGCCCCGCAGCGTCGGAAGACCACTCTTCTCCGGCATCGGAATCGATGAACGCCGCCAAGGACAGCACGATGCAAGAAGTTGCTGTCGTACAAGCCGGACACCGTCGATCAGCAGCTCGAGACTCGCCCGTGACCTGCTCACCGGTGAATTCCGCGATTCGTACACCTCGCTCGGATCAACTCGCATGGTGATTCCAGGGGCCCAGCAGAAGAAGGATTTCCGCGGTGGCGTCGGTTCCGGCGGTCGCATCGGTGTCGGCCGAACCGAAGCACGCCGTGGTTCTGGTCTTCGTCAACCAGACGGTCGTCGTCGGCCAGGTCTAGCTGCACGTGACGTTGGAGAAGGTCGACGACCGCTGGCTGATCTCGGAGTTCGAACCGTCTGATGCTCGAGCCGGACACGTTCGACGTCGCGACGCCGGCCGTGCAATTGCGTGTGCTGTCGGTGGGGGACGATGCACCGATGGCGTTGTGCCTACACGGTTTTCCGACACGGCGTACGGGTGGCGCAAGGTTGCGCCGGTGTTGGTCGACGCGGGCTGGCGGGTGGTCGCACCGTTCATGCGGGGCTACGCGCCGTCGTCGATCGCCAGGACAGCAGCTACCACGTCGGTGCGCGGATGGACGATGCGCTGCGGGTGCTCGACGCGGCCGGCGCGACGGGGCGGCGCGACGTGATCATCGGGCACGACTGGGGCATGGCGGCCGCGGGGCTCGCCGCGATGCCGGACAGCCCGTTCGAGAAGGCGGTGGTGGTATTCGTCCGCCCCACCGTTCCGCCCGCCGGGTGGTCGGATACCCGATGTCGGCCGCCTTGTCGCGACGTGGCCCGCGCAACTGTTGCGAAGCTGTACATCCTGTACTTCCAGTTGCCCTGGCTGCCGAGAACGTTCCACCCAATGGATGGTGCCCCGCGCGGCTGTGGCGGAAATGGTCACCCGGATACCGGGCTGAGAATACGGCCACGTGAAGGCTGCCATCGGCGAGCCGGACAGTTGGCGCGCCGCACTCGGCTACTCCGCGCGTCGCGCGCCAGGTGTGACGGCGCTGTATACCGAGTTGCACGCGCATTGGCTGGCCGCTCCCGATGATGCCGACGCTCTATCTGCACGGTCGGCGAAGATGGTTGTGCCACACCCGATTACATTGGGTGGAGAAAATCTTGCCGGACCGCAGCGCGGTCGCCTCCGTCGAACGCGCCGGGCACTTCCTGCAACTCGAACAACCCGAACTCGTCCGGCGTCGCATGGCCGAATTGCTGACATCCTCCACCGCTTGAAAGCAGTGGACGTCCCTTGACCCGTAGGCGGCGTGGGGTGGTTCGCGGTTCATCGCAGATGCCGCCGGCCCAGCCCGTGTGGGGGTCGGTCTTCTCTCTCCGCCTGGCTGACAAGCAGTTTCCCCGGCTTCTCCACCCGGATGTCCCAGCCAGTTTTCAGTTTGCGCCGCCCAGCGCGCGAGGGCTTCCTCGCGCGGCGTTGGTGTCAGCATTGCCAGTCCAAGCACACGACAGGCAACGGAACACCGCTTGGCTTTCGCGGTGGCTCCGGCGCGGCGTCAATTCCTGGGGGCCTCGGCCGGTGCCGGACTGGCCCTGTTCGAGACGCGTGGATTTATTCGCAGAGGCGCTGACCTGAAGCCGACTGCGTCGACAACGGAAGGGCCGTTCTACCAGAACAAGATGCCCCTCGACACGGACAATGACCTGCTGACCATCAACGACTCCATCACGCCGGCGGGATCGCGCATCTGACCGGCCGCGTGCTGACGATGACCGGCCAGTCGGAACGCGTTCGCTGTTTGGCAGGTGGACGGTCCCGGGTCGTACGTACCACACTCGGGGACGGCAGCCGAGCAGCGATACAAACTTCAGGGTTACGGCCGCTTCCTCACCGACTCGAAGGGTCGGTCTGCTTCCGCCGTCGAGCCAATCTCGTACACCTTGATTGGAATATTCCGGACGGCGCACATTCACTTCGCAATCAGCAGGAACGGCAAGCAGACGCAGCTTCTCGTCAAGGGGCTGGAGGAGAGCTCGCGTGAGCGCCGTGTCAAGAGGGTGGACGCGAAAGCACTCGACACGCTGCTGGTGGCCTTGAGGACATCGCGGATCGAGAATCGGCGAGCTGGCGGCCACCTTCAATCTCGTGCTGGGCAAAACGCTCGAAGAGCTCGAAGACGGCAGGCTCGGCGGCGGAGTAGTAGCGATTCGGAGATTCAACGCCCCAAACGATGAGAAGCTTGGTACCTGCACCCGCCGCGCTCTACGTCCTGGTCGGGAGCGGGATGCCTCGTGTAACTGGGAAAAACGACAAACGAACGTTTCACCGCAACGACGCAGGAGGCGGCCGTGACAATTGTTGACCGTGCGAGACGAATCGCCATAATCTCGGCGCCGAATCGGTCTCATCGCTTTTTCTCTCTCGCACGGGATGCTCAGCTGGTCGGAGACGCAGCACCTTCGGGACGCGGCCCTCGAACTCGATTCGGCGCCGTCACCGAATAACCGGCGGCGCTGGCTCGCCGCACATCGGTGGTGTGGCCCTCTTTCCTCTAATCGGCATGACGATGTGGGTGGATGCTGCCCCCACGGTACCTCTGAGCAGCATGGCCAAGGCCACCTTGATCGTATTTACAGTGCCACTCATGAGCGGCGGCATTCGAGGCGTTGTTCTTCGCGCCGTCGGTCATCGACTGGGCGTTGGGGCGCCAGCCTGGCCTTGAAAATCGGTGCTGCGGGCGCTGTTGCGCTTTGGCGAGACCGGTTGGCGCGTGTCGGTGCCAGCTGGCCACGGCGGGGACTACTGGCCCTAGCCCGCCCCACCCCCATGGCGCCATTGCCGGGCTGGCCGTTAGGGGTTGGTATGGCGGTGTCGTGGAACCGACGCGCTGCCGTCCACGCTCAGGTTCGCTGACAAAGCCTTCGGCTGCGACGATGGTAGGATCGCTCCGACCCCAATCATTGCGGAAAGGGCTCCGACGCAAAAGTAGAAACAATCCGCGACTCTGGATAGCACGGTACGAGTGCGGGTTTCAGAACGCCTTGCTGAATTCAACCTTCACCTTGCATCATTGAACGGAAACATCCTGCCCATCAGGCGCTCCGCATTTCTGCGCGCCGCGCCCTCGTCCTTTTTTCCGAATCCAACACCCCATTGCACGGCCCGTGGCTTGTTAATTGCGAGGCAAAGTTCCGCCACGACCGAGATGTTTATCCTTCATGAAGTTGTCGGCATTGAGCCTGTTTTTGGCCTGCGGGTACGCTGCGCGCACTTTGTCCTGCACCAGCTTTGAGGACCTTGCCGCTGTCGGCGGCAGCGCCGGCCTCGATCGCAAATCCAATCGCGTCGGCGCAGTCACCTTCATTTCTATCGCGACGATGGCGTGGATGCGAGTCTCGGCCGCGCGTGAGGTAGAGACGAACAGCACCAGAAAAACGGCCATCGCAACTGTGTTACGCATCGACGGGATATCTACTCAGCCGCGGCAATCGTCATGCACCGGAAGCGGCACACCTTAATCGTCTCGACGCAGCGGCTCGCCGCCTGTGCTAATCTCTGCCGCTTCGGGGAGCGTTGCAAGACCGGCCGTCGAAAGGACGTCAACAATGCTGTTCGCCCAGTGATTGGGCTCCGAGAGGCAATGCCACCGAAGACAGAACGCACTCTGCGTCCACCTTCTTCGAGTTCTCGGTGAGACCAATAGTATCACTGAGAAGGCGGGACTCCTATCCTCGAGAAGGCTATCGCTTGGCGCGAGAATCTGTGCGCTGAGCCTCTTACGGAGCGCATCATGATCGAGACCTTGTCACGTAGCATATCTCATGACCCTTGTCGCCCTCTCGTCGTTCCTGCCGTTCGGGTCCCATCCGCCACAGCAGCCCGCGAGCGAGGTCGCGATCGACAACGACGACATCGGCGGCGTTGTGACCGGACCGAAGGGTCCGGAAGCGGGTGTCTGGGTGATTGCGGAAACCCGCGACCTTCCGGTGCGGCGCAGAGCGTGGTGACCGACGACCGTGGCCGGTTCGTCATTCCCAATCTCCCGCCTGCGAGCTACCAGGTCTGGGCGCGCGGCTACGGCCTCCTCGACAGCGCCAAGACCACGGGCAAACCACGGCGCCGAAGCCGCCGCCACTATAGGCCGAATCTACTGGTACTGGATGCTGAACATTCCCGCGGCTCGCCGATTCGGCGGCAAGACCAGCATCCCACCACGCCTGACTCAGATGAACTGGGATCAGCTCGATGAAGAACAAGCGGTACATGCGCTACCACCAGCTCGGGCAGGAATCGACGCGGACGATTCCCGAGGTGTTCAGTTCAACGTCAGCAGATGCATCGCGGCGGCGGGTTGGGCAGGTCAGGCTGGCCAGCGGATGCTCAATCAGATGAACCTGGGGCGAGTTGTCGTTCGCCAACTACGGCGACTGAGAATCGAATAGCCAAAGGCGAACTGCCGTTTTCCAAACCGCCACACCTCGTGTGGAACGGAACATCGTCGTGACGCTGCGCGACTGGATGAACGAAAAACAGTTACTGCACGACCTCATTGCCAGCGACCAGCCACCCAACGGTCAATGCTTACGGGCCGATCGTTCGGGTCGGCCGAATAGCTCCGACACACTCCCGATTCTCGAATCCCGTGAAGAAGCGTCGCGAGCACCGGGGTTCCATCACCCCGGTGCGCGATACGAGCATGCCTCTCAATCTCGGCCCCGGGCACGCGGCAGACTGAATCCGCTGCAGACCTCGCCTTACTTGGGGGCGAGCGAATCTGGGAAACGCGCGTCAACAACCACAACTCAAATACTGTTCCGCGCCAGGGCTATGGCTGGCTGCCTCGGTGCGGGGCGCCAACAAGAACCGGCGCGTTATCCGCCATACGGCCAAGGCGTTTCCGATGGAGCGCGCGGCGGTTCCATGTTGCTCAATCTGAAGACGAAGAAATACACGTTGGTCGACCTGCTTCTCGACGCATCCGCAGTTCAGCTACGACGCGAACGACACGCTGTGGACGAGCGGGGGCGGTCCGGTCGTAGGCTGGGTGGACGCGCGAAAGTTGTTCGACCGACCTCCGGCAACGCCGCGAAGTCGTGGACGGTGCTCGTTATCGACACCAACGGCAACGGAAAACGCGATGCGTATGTCAAAGCCGATCGCCGGCAGATGCAACGAAGGATACGCGCATCAACTCGCCGTTTTATGCAGTGATGCCGAATCCGGGTAGCGGCTCCTGGGGAGCGACACAGGGGACGCCGGAGGCGATAGTTCAGGCTTGCGCCTGGAATAGAATCCTGCGAGACGGCCCTGGCCGAGGTCTACCACGTGCACTGCCCGGTTTCGGCGCGCGAGGCGCCGACATCGACAGCAAGGGTGTGGTCTGGGTTTCGCTCGGGAGCCGGGCAGCTTCAAATCAAAGCAAGTGCAAAGGGCCGCTGGAATGGGCCAAAGGCCACGGGCGACCCATTGTCCGAACACCATCAATATCCAGCCGGCAAGGTCTCGGCGAAAACGGGGCCCCGCGGAGTCGAGCTACTACTCGTGGGTCAATCGACACAACACGTTCGGGCTGGGCAACGATGTGCCGATGTCGACCGGCAATCTGAATGACGGCCTCATCGCGTACACCAACGGACGCATGGTTGTGTTTGGTGTGCCGTATCCCATCGGCTTCTACGCCAAGGGATTTGACGGGCGTATCGACGATCCGAAAGCAGGCTGGAAGGGACGCGGACTGTGGGCGGCGAACGGCAATCGCACGCCATCGCCATCGAAGGCGGCAAGGGCGCGAAGCCGCTCGCGGCGCGCATTTCCAGCTGCGTCCCAATCCACTCGCGAAATAGGGTGCGGTCACGGCTCCGAGTTCTGCTTCCGACGATCGGAGATGCCGGCGACGTGCATCCCGTCGTCGCCCTCGCTCTCGCCCTCAAGGCACGCGGGCACAGGCAACCGTTGTCACGAACCCATTTCTTCAGGCTCTCATCGAGTCGCAATCACTCGGGTTCCTGGGTCCGGCACCGTCGAGGACGCGAAGGCCATCATCGCCGATGCCCGACCTGTGGCACCCGCGCAAAGGATTCGAAGTCGTCGCGCGGCGGGCGATGCTCCGCCATGGCCGAGGAATCTACCGGCACATCGAGCGGCATGCGGGCCCCAGCACGGTTGCCGCCGCATCCGGCATTGTGGCACACAGGCGCAGGAGCGTCTGCGTGCGCCGACCGTGCTCCACCTGCAGCCAAGCATCATCCGAAGTCTCACCGACTGGAATGGCGGGGAACGTGCGGATTTCGGCATCGATGTGGTTCAAGCGCGGGTTCTTTGCGCAGCCCGCCCCATTGGCTCGTTATTGACCGGGTGCTGAAAGGACCAGTCGACGCGACTCCGCTCGACGCTGGGTTTGCCATGAATCACCCGCATCCTCTATCGGTGGCTGCATTCGCCGCAGCTCGTCATCGGGTTCTTCCGGAATGGTTCGCCGCATTGCACCCCGACTGGCCACAGCCCATCTGGTGGGATTTCCCCTCTGGGACACGGGGCAGACTCCTGGAACCATCCCCGAGGATGCTGAGAGTAGCCCTTTTCTGGGGCCGGTGCACCAGCCGTGCAGCCTTAGCACCAGGCTCAGCCGCTGCGACGCTTCACCGTTACTGGGAATCGGTCGCTGCCGCGCGCGAGCTCGGAATGCGCGCGATGCTTGTCACGAATTACCCGATAAATACCCACGAATGTTCCTTCGCACATCAAGGCGTTGGGTATCTCCCCTTCAGCGAATGTTGGCCGTGGCGCGGCGATGCTCGTGTATCACGGCGGAATCGGCACGCTCGCAAACAATCAAGGCCGGGATTCCCCACCTTGTCACGTCCCAACGGCCATGATCGGTTCGACAACGGCTTTCGTATCGAACGGCTTGGCTTGGGACGCAGCATTCCGCAGACCTCATATCGGGCGAAAACTGGTTGTCGGCGCCATTACCGCGGGATCGACAGCGAGCTCGACCAGCGATGCCGCAAGGACGTCGATTCGGACGCGACCCTTACACGCGCATGCGAGCTCATAGAATCGCTGGCGGTGAGTCCGGGCGCCGAGCAGTGAACGAATTTCAGCGGCCGCGCATTTTCCAGTTGCGTCCGATCCGCTGAGCAAATGACGTCCCTCGCTCCAGACAATGGGGGGTTCCGTCCTGTGAGCTCGTCACCCAGCCAGCCGTTCACGTCGTCCACCTGCTCTTGTGTCGACTGATGGCCCTTGTCGTAAGCGAGCATCAGACGTTTGGCGCCGTGATGACGTTGTAGGCCGCATACATCGACGTGCGTCCGTCATTACAAAGCTGAATACGGTTCGGCACCGTGCAGCGCCGCACGAGATTTCACGACGTCATGGCACATAGCGTGATGTACTGGCCTCGGTCCGATGCAAGGCCGGCCCATCGGTCGCGCGGAACATGTGCGGCCAGCCGCCGGCGCGGTGCCGTACAGGCAGCCGGTCATTCCGAGAGCGCCGGATAATACGCCGCGAGCCGAGTTACCCGCCGAATGCGTGCGGCTGTGATTCCAGTGCACCTCCTGGCTGCCTCCCGTCACGCCCGGTCCACTGGGGCAAGACATCAGGAAATCGTTGGCCCGAAGCGTTCCTGTGTACACGCGACGGAAGTAGTAGCGCTCGCGTGAATCGAGTCCGAAGGCCGGATAGCCGCTCAGACGGCCATATGGTACACCTCCTGCGGTTCGATCACCGGAATGCCGTGGATACCAAACTGCAAGGTGATGAGACCGCGTCCGGCAAGCTCGGCCAAACAGCGGTACGGCCGTACGCCGGCACCCGGCGCGGCTGAGCAGCGCGGGATATTTTCCGGCCGCCCCGGGGCCGCTGCAGAGGATGCCGTAGAGAGACGGCTCGCGCCCCGTAAGACCGACGTTTTGCAGGTTAATCTGCCAGCGGTCCACGTCCGCCGTGCCATGGTCGCAATGGCGTCCCACTTCGCGTCGAGCGGCAGGGCCGCCAGCCGCGTCCAGAACGGATCAAATCCAGGTCGTTCACCTGTGTCCGCCAATGCGGTCGGCGCGAAGCCCGCTGTCGACGCCACGATAGGTGCCAGTCGATTTCGGGTGCGACGAGTCACAAGCCCGATGTGTTCAGCGTGCCGCCGACCCGCCGTCAGCGGATTCGTCCCGACGACGACGGTCCGCGTCGGTAACAGGCGTGCTTCGGGTCCGACGCCGTACTTCACCGTGGTGCCGCGAACCTGATGCCCGTCGCAGGACGTCGATGCGGAACGCTACCGCTTCGCGTGAGTTAGGTTCCAGTCGGAATGGTCTGGCGTCTCGCCGGTGACTCGGACTCAACTGAATGGCTAAGCGCAGCACCTGCGCCAGGGGCGCGGCCACAACCAAGGTCGCCGACTACATGCTGAGGAAGCGACGGAGTGTAATGTATGACAGCACAAGATACTCCCCAGCTCGCGCCCTGCCAACGTGAAGGCGAATGTGGTCACGGGGGTGATCTTCCAGGTCGGCCGACCTCCCAATCGGATAGCTTTAGAATTGAGAACCTCGATGATGACTCGGATCAGGCCGCTCCTGGAACCCTAAAGTCCTTCGTCACTTCACTGTTGATGGGCGCGTCTCTCGTTGCGCCGTTCATCGTCCTCCCAGTGGGTCAATCACGGGCATTTCATGAAACTTCCCCCACTTTGTGCTCTTCACGTTCATGTCGCTGCATTCACTCGTGTTCCTCGCGGCCCTCAGCCTGCCCTCCGGGCTCAGGAACCCCAATACGACCTGATTATCAGGAACGCGCGGAGTTTGTCGACGGCACAGGCAGCCCCTGGTTTCGCGGAGGAGATCGGCATACGCGGAGATCAGATTGCGGCCATCGCGAGACGCATCGATGCGCCGGCGAGCCGAGATCATCGACGCCGGCAACCAGGTCGTCGCTCCCGGCTTCGTTGACATTCACGTTCACGCGCTCGGCGGCGCGGGACTGCCTCCTGCGGTGCTTCCCATCGTCGAGGTTCCCACCGCGGACAACTACGTGCGACAGGGGGTGACGACGCTCATCACCGGGCCCGACGGCTTCTCGCCGATTCCGCTGCGTCCTGTGCTCGAGCTTGTCGCGAAGACCGGAATCACACCGAACCTCGGAACATTTATCGGACATGGTTCCGTCCGCGAGGCGGTGTTCGGTAGCGTCGACCGCGCACCGGGCGCCGAGGAGCTCGAGCGCATGCGCACGGTCGTGCGCGAGGGGATGCGCGACGGCGCGTTCGGCTTGAGCACGGGCCTTTTCTACGTGCCTGCGACGTTCAGCAAGACGGATGAGGTGATTGAGCTCGCAAAAGCAGCCGGCGCGATGGGCGGAATTCACATTTCCCATATTCGCGACGAAGAGGTGGACGTGGAGGCGAGCGTTCGCGAGACCATTGCGATCGGGGAACAAGGCGGGTTGCCGACCCAGGTCACCCACCACAAGACGATCGGAAAAGCGGCTTGGGGCAAGACGGTTGCTACGCTTCGGCAAATTGACGAAGCAAGGCAGCGAGGTGTGGATGTGACGCTGGATGTGTACCCGTATCCTGCGTCTGCCACGACGATTTCCGCCGCGCTGATGCCGACATGGGCGCAGGCAGGAACCCGCGCGGAGATTTTGAGTCGCCTGCGCGATCCCGTGACCCGCCGCCGGATCATGGTGGAGACGATTCGGATTCTTCTCGAAGGGCGCGGTGGCGGCGACGCGCGAAATGTGTTGGTCTCCCGATGCGACTGGAATGCCTCGCTGGCCGGTCTACGGCTCGACGCTGTGGCGGTGATGCGGGGCAAGTCGAACTCGGTCGAGGATTGGGCTGACACCGCGTTGTGGCTCTTCGGTGAAATTCGCACGCCGGGCGCGACGCGAACGATCGGGTTCTACGCGCACTACGACGGCCAGCCGCTCGACCCGAAGGAATGGACCTCACCGCCGTTCGAGCCGACACTGCGCGACAAGCCGGTGGAAGACGGTGGTCGGGTGATCCCGCTGCCGCCACGGGCGCGCTTCGACCCCGAGTGGAGGTCTCTACGCCCGCGGCGCGGCCGACGACAAGGCGCCGATCGTCGCGCTGATGACCGCGGTCGACGCCATCCGTGCCGCCGGCATCACGTTCAAGGCCAACATCAAGTTTGCGTTCGAAGGCGAGGAAGAGGCCGGATCACCGAATCTCGAAAGGACGCTGGCGGCGAACAAGGACCTCTTCGCGGCGGATCTCTGGCTGATGTGCGACGCACCGCTGTATCAGACGCGGCAGCAGTCGATCATCTTCGGCGCGCGCGGTGTGACACAGGTCGACATCACCGTCTATGGCCCGCGCACGGAGCTGCACAGCGGCCACTACGGCAACTGGGCGCCGAATCCGGCGATGTCGCTGGCACGGCTGCTCGCCTCGATGAAGGACGACAGCGGCCGCGTGCTCGTCGACCACTTCTACGACGATGTGGAGCCGCTCGGGCCGGTGGAGAAGCGGGCGCTCGCCGAGGCGCCGGCAATCGACGCACGCCTGATGCAGGAGCTCTGGCTCGGTTCGACCGACGGCGGGCCGCAGACGCTCAACGAGCTGATCACGATGCCGTCGCTCAACATCCGCGGCATGGCCAGCTCGCGCATCGGCGCGCAGGCGTCGAACGTGATTCCGGCGTCCGCCGAGGTCACGATCGACGTCCGGATGGTCAAGGGCATGGACGGCCGCAAGACCGGCCGGCAGATCACGGATCACGTCCGCACGCAGGGCTTCTTCGTCGTGGACCGCGAGCCGACCGCCGACGAGCGCCGCGCGCACGCGAAAGTGGCGAAGGTCGTGATCGGCCCGCTCGGCGTCGGCTCACGGACGCCGATGGA
>CAVSZJ010000009.1:0-78482 GCA_963732445.1 Vicinamibacterales bacterium
GTGGAGAAGCTTGTAAACAGGACGTTCGCGGCCCACCGACATCGCGTTGGTATAGTGCTCGAGGAAAGCGACCGAATTGGCTGCCTCGTGCCGACGGACTTGCGCGGGAGACTCGCGTCGGTCCATCCACAGCGTCCGGTGCAGCATCTCAGGGCGGCGAACGATGCTTTCTTTCAGAGAATGCGGCAGATGCCGGAACAGCGACAACTCGAGCAGCTGTCGCGCTGAGACTTCGCGGTAGTCCTGCTGGCTGACGAACGGCTTGCGAATTCGAAACCGAGCGCCCTTCCAGTTCGGCGTGGCTTCGGGGCCCAGCCACTCCTCGAACGATGCGATGGGAACAATGGACAACGCGTCAACGTCGAATCCAGCTTTGCTGACCTTGTCGAAGACCGAAGCCTCTTTGAACGCCTCGCGGACAAACTCCGGTGCCGGCTTTTCATTCCTGTACTCACGGCCGGTGAGCATCGCGGGCATGCTGAACGATGTGGTGGGAAAGGAGCCGGCGTGATCGACGAAATACTGAAAGCCACTGAATTGCCCATCGAGGCTGCCGCGATCCTGCTGGAGAATCTCGGTGAACACATCCGACTGAAACTCGTCGAGCACGATGTGAAGCACGTTTTGTGACGAGGAGAACTGATAGATCGCCGCGGGAGGCTCGATCCAGCGAGGCGGCTTCGCGGTCGCAGGCCCAGCATCAACAAGTGCGGCCGCGGCGGCCTGCACGCACATGAACGCAATCGCTGCAAATGCGGCGATACGGCTGATCGGACGGAAAAGGGCCAGCGCCAGCAGAAGACCGACGCCCCAGGCAGCGAGCTCGTACCCCGCGCGCCAAGCGTGCTCGCTGAGGTCGACATCCCGGCCGGCGAGAACGCCATAGTCCGCATTCCACAGGTTGCCTTGTCCCCATAACAGCATTCCCAGCCCGAACAGCACGGCCGCGTACATCCGCGCCATCCGTTCCGAGAGCAGTGCGATCACGCACCCTATCGTGAGCAGGATCGTCCAGTTGACCAGGACAGTTCTCAGCACCCACGGGATCGCCAGCTCACCATATGAGACGGCGAACTCGGTCATGTTGTTGGCAAAAATCGTGTGTGTGCCGAGCAGGAAGGTGATTGCAGGAACGAGCAGGGAGGTGACGGCGATCGGCAAGACACGTCGAGCGTACTCCCGTGCATTTCTCGGTTTGCCTTCCGCGCGCCAGCGCTTTGCGGCCCACGGCGCCGCGGCAATCACGAGCGCGACCGGTAGCCCCATCCACATGGCCAGGCCGATCCGCTGTAATTGGCGTCCGGCCCGCGAAGCACGAGCCTGAAACCGCCCGATTGACTGCGTGAAGAGCTCAGCGGACTCGAAGGGTCCCGGCGCACCGCCCGCGATCGCCCGCTGAATGTTGAGGGCCATGCTGCCGCCGAACTGCTCATAATCGACGACAATCTCGTGGGCCCCCGCCTCCAGCGCAAGCGTCCGCCCCAACGTTCGCATACCCTCTTTGATATTTCGACGCAGCAGAAGCTGTCCGTCGATGCGCAGTTCGACCCGATCGTTTCCGCCCGCAAAAAACTCGATTGTCTGAGACCGATCGAGAAACAGAAAGCCGCGCCACCGCACGCCGAAGAACTCCCGCGGCAGCTCGGGACGAGCATTCAAGAAGTCGAGATTGATTTCAGACGCGCGCTCTTCGATCGGCGTGCCGCCGAAGCCCGCCTGCGGGTAGATGGAGCGAACGAGTCCCGGTTCGGGTGTGAGCGTCTTCGCGGCGAGGCCCAGTACGGATACGAGACAGGCCGCAGCGACGTACGCCGCAACCGCCACGACAAGGCGCGGCCTCATGCGTCGAGCATCTCGTGGGCCGCCTTGAGCACTTGAACCGATTCGATGCCGGCCAGACAGTCGGGCACGTGGCCGACGCAACGTTGTGGCGGCCTGCGCATCAGGTTGCACGGGCTGCAGGGAATGTCGATGCGTACGATGCGCGACTTCGGCGACAGCGGTGCGTAGCGCGTCGGCAATGACGGCCCGAAGACGGCGAGGACCGGCGTTCCAACCGCCGCCGCGAGGTGCATCGGGCCGGTGTCGCCCGTGATGAACAGCGCCAGTCGTTCGAGCACCGCTGCGAGAGTCACCAGGTCTGTTTCTTCAGGGAGATCGATGCGTGCGACATCGGAGGGCCACGCGGCTCTTACAGCATCGAGCGCCTTGCGATCGCTGACCGAACCAACCAAGACCACTTTTGATCCACGGGCGCGCGCCAGCGAGGCGCCCACTTCGGCGAAGCGAACGGGATCCCACTCTTTGATCTGTCGGCCTGCTGCGGGCTGGAGGCCGATGGTCTTGCCTTCTGGCGAGATTCGGCCGATCAACTCTTCCGCGCGCCGCCGCGCCTCCTCCGGGATCATCAGTTTGGCACGCGGAAGCGGGCTTGCTTCTATGGGACCCGCTTTACCCGTCGGCAGTAATTCGAACGCGCGCGCGACGAGGGTCATGGCGTTCGCCGCGATATGCGCGACAGGATCGGGTTGGACCGCCTTGTCCAACACGGCGCCACCTCCGCCTGAAGCGAATCCAACCCGGCATCGAGCACCCGAAAATGCCAGAAGCACGTTGGTCCGGATGTCCGGCTCGAAATTTACGGCGAGATCGTAAGCGTTGCCGCGCCAGGCCTTTGCGCGTGATATCAGCTCCTGCCATGACATCGCTTCGGCTCCTCGAGCCATCCAGGGCACATCGAGCGTCTCGAGAGAATCGACGCCCGGAATCAGGCGCGCGAGTGGAAGGTTCCAGCTCCCGACCACAAGGTCAATCCTCGCTTGGGGCGCCGAGGCTCGAACCAGCGCGATCGCGTCGAGCACCATCAAGAGGTCGCCGATGCGCTCGAGGCGCAGCAGCAGGATGCGCTTCGGGGGCATCGCCGCGGCAGTCGTGGATCGAAACGGTGCGCCGAGAAAGGTCAGCGCGTGAAGGCCTACATCGGCAAGCCCGACGAGCCATCGCTCCTGACGGTAAGGAATCTGAAGATGCTGAAACACTAGCGGATCTCAGCCTGGTCTACCATGACGCCTAGCGCCCGTGTGTCTGAGCCCCCCATCACGGTTTGCGGGATCCAGGTCGAACTCCGAATCTCGATGTTCGCCGTGTCGCCCGCTGAGGCCGTTGCAGCGATCGCTGGCGGAATTGGGAATACGTGGTCGCCGAAACTATTAGTCGGTTCGCCCTGACCTATCTCCACGCCATTGACCGAGATCGTGACTCGCGCCAAAGTCACGCCGGGCGGCCGTCCCCCGCTCAGCCTCAGCACCAGCTCGCGACTCTTCGGCGGCACGCGCATCAGCAGAGACGAGGTGTCCTGGCTCCAGCGAAAGGTGACAGCCCCGCCGCCGAGCCGCTCCTTGGGATAGAAGTCGACCAGGTTCAAATCATCGGTCCCGCCGATGTCAAGTGACGCCGGTGCCGGCGCGGCGGAACCGGAGACAAGCCGGTATATCGTAAAGTCGAACGGCTTCATCACAGGCCTCCGGGTACACGTCGTACGGGGTTTTCTCGGCAACCAGGCGTCATAGCGTTCCGTGCGGAAGACGATCGAGCCTACGCCTGAGGAGAGCAGATTCGTGCTCCGCCCGCAAGGAAATAACGGGGGGGCGTGCCGGCGAATCGGCTGTGACGCAAAGAGGTAATGCTGGCCCATCAGAAACGCGACAGCAAGGCCGATTGCCGCGAAGACGGGTTGCAGGCGTGGCGCTGGTTGCATTGCCGCACGCCCGTCCTCCAGTACCACATGGGCGCAAAGATTGTGGCCGTAGCGCAAATTAGCGCGCCCGGCAGAATTTCCGTCAGGAAGCGGCGCGCCAGCCAGAAGTGTTCCGGCCAGATTCGCATCTTGTAGAAGAAGAACCCCCCCAGTGCCGAGATGGTGAGCAGCAAGGCGGGCGCGCGCCAGAACAATCGTGACACGAGAAGGCCGTAGCCGATGACAGCGAGCAGAAGCGCCACCCGTGTGAAATAGAAGTCGGCGAAAACGCGGAGCGCGTACATGATGAGGCGCCAGCCTGCCGCCAGGTTTTCCGGAAGAGCCCGTACACCGCACCGGCCACGACCAGTCCTATCAGCAACCGCGGCAGCCACGTTCGGGTCACCTGGGCGATGCGCGGCAACCGTGTCGCCCATAGCAGGAAGCCGAAAGCGATGGCTGCCGCGGCCAGTGCCGCGAGATGGATCGATTTCAGCGATTGAGCGTAGCTGATCGGCCTGTTGACGTAGGGACGCAGTTGGATGGCGTAGTAGGCACCGGCCGCCAGAAGCCACAAGCCGAGCGTCACGAGGAAGCCGCGACGAGCGCGCTTTCCTGTGTCGCCGCGAGTAAAGACGCCGCGATGGCCGTTCCGACCGCCAGCACCACCGGCAGTCGCGTGAAGAGCGCGAGGCCGAGCAGCGACGCCGCGACCGGTCCAAAAAATTCGTCGCTGTCTTCGTGGGCGTAGGCGTGCGACAGCAGACCCGCGAACAGCAGGGCCTGCGTAACAATCTCGGAGTTCGGTACGCGCGTACCACGTTTGGATGACGTGAACGCACAGCAGGCCTGCCGCTGCAGCGGCCGGCACCGGACCTATAAGGCGCGCGGCGGCGAAGTACACGGCGACCACACCGAGAATGGCCCACCACGCGATGACCCGTCGGGCGCCGCTCACGCCGTCGAGGGCCTATGCGATCGCAATCCAGACCGGGTATCCTTGCGGGAATCGGCCGCTCACCGTGCTTGTGCAGGTGAAAGCCCATGTATCGGACGCTGTAGGACCTCGCGCCTGGATCGGTGGAAAAAAACAGATCCCGCGTCGTCTCCGGCACACTGGCTGCGAGACCGTCGAGGGTCACGAGCGAACGACGTTGCGCGATCTGCACTCCTTCGCTCACATAGACGCCCGGATCCCGTCTGCCGATCTACTGTACTCGGCCGGAGGCACCGCGAAAGTACATCCGAACGCCGAGCGCAATTAGCATCGTCGGTAGCATCGCCGTCCACGTAGGAGGCGATGCCTCGGGCGCCAGACGCAGCCGGCCCTTCGAAGTGACGGCAAGCACCGAGGCGATCAGCACATTCACGGCCGCGAGCCGTTCGAGGGGTACCCGCCAACGGCAGCGAGTGCCAACGCCACCGCTGTCTACACGATCGCGCTGATGATCACCGCCCAGAACAGACGTTCTTCGGCGGGTAGCGCGGCGCGCTTCGGGCGATCTGCAATCGGCAACCGAAAGATGACTGCCCAGGCAGATATGCGATGAGGAGAAGCCATCCGATCGCGCTCAGCATCGTCGGTAAACGGCCTCGAAATCTTCTGCGACGCGCGCCCAGCCGTGTCGCGGCAGTCTCGCGCGCCTGACGCCCGATGGCGGCGGCGGCAGACGACTCGCGCAGCATATCGTCGATGGCCGCGGCCAATGCGCGGACGTCTCGCTCGGGGACAAAGACGCGCCGTGTGCCTATCGGTCGCAACTTCTCGCCTGCAGGGGTAGCGATGAGCGGAGTCCCCGACGACATGATTTCCATCACGGTATTCGGCAGCCCGTCCAGTTGGCTTCGTCGTGAAACCGACGGCGCAACCGCCACGTCCGCTGGGCAGTGTCGGCACGACATGGTGCGGGACGACGCCCAGAAAGTGGATCCGATTCCCGATACCAGCCGCGCGCGCGCGGAGGGAAGCATCGAGATCGCCTTCTCCCGCAATCACGATCGGGGTCTCAGTGATGTCAGCGCGGCGGCCGCGTCGATCAAGTATTCGAACCCCTTTTTTCTGACGAGCCTTCCGACCGCGAACACCAGCGGTACATTATCGCGATGCCGAGCATCTCGCGCCCGGTGTGGGGCGCAGCTCCGGATCCGGTCTGAACATATTGCTGTCAACGCCATAAGGGATGACGGATGATTCGATTTCGAATCGGCCCGTAGCGTGAACGCTTCTCGCGTCTGCAGATTGCGCTGCAGGCCGTCACCCAACGCGCGCGCCGAAACTTCGCCGCGCCGCGAACCGCGCGGCGGGGGCGCTCGGCCACGAACACGTCAGAGCCGTGAGGCACAACCAGCGGGATTGAGCGGCGGCCGCGCCCCGATACGCCCCCCGGATTCACCCAGTGCGCGTGGACGATCGTGGCGTGTTTTCTGGGCGACCCGAAGCGCCTTGGAACCACCCGGCGAGCAGGGCCAGCGGCGCAGCGTATCGCGGACGCGCGCAGACGCACATCGGCCCGCAGGCCCTCCGCATACCCGAATGTGTTCAGCGATGGGATGGGCGCATAGCGAAACAAGTGAAAGTGAACCCCCCCTTCGACTTTTGGACGGTCCCACTTGCGATGCCATGGTGCGACCAGGTTCGTGGCCGCGTGCCGCGATACCCTGGCGATCGGCTCCATGAGCCTCCCACCGAATTCCGCGATACCGCGGATACGAAGACGCCACCATGACGGATGCGCTCGCTCATTGGGAACGATCCGCAGGTACCAGAATTTGAAGCTGGCGTCCGAACTCAGCGCGAGCCTATCTCGGGCTCTGCAGGAATTGACAAGTGGTATTCGCTGATGCGCTCAGGATTCCAGGCGAGGTCGGAGCCCCAAGAGAGTGCCCGTCCAGCGAAACTTGCACCTTCTGTCGCAGGTCGCCCAACGGCGAGACCGGGATCCATCTCGGAGAATGAGCCCTTACGATTTCGCAGAAATCGGAGGAAAATTTAAAGCGAGGCGGTTGGCTCGGTGGCAGAGCGACTCACGTTTCCAGTGACGCCGAGGCCGGACCACCCATCGACGAAGAACGATCGATCGCGCGGCCCCGCCATGACGGCGACTGGAGCGCCGTTGGCCAGCGCTTCTCGAGCCACGGCATACGGCATCAGGAACGTCCAGGCTGCTGCGATGGTCAACAGGGCAAGCAGGATAACGAACGGTCTTGGGGATAGGCGGTTCGTGCCGTGCCCCGCCGCGCCATTTCGCGGCTCGGAAGACCCGTCCACCACGCAGAAAGCGGCGTAGGTAAAACGCATACGCAGTAAGCCGCCATTCCGCACCGCCAACCGTCCACGTCATGCTGAAAGGCACGAGTGCTCCCAAGAACATGAAAAGCAAAAGCCGGCCATCTGGCTGCCAAAGCCACGCAACGAGGCCTCCAACCGCGGAGGCAGGCGAGCGTCGTGCCAAGACCTGGTACCACCATCGAGCCCGACCCACTTATTGGCGAAGGGGTAGACGAAAATCCCAAGCATCGCGTTGTCGGTGGCTGCGATGGGTCTCGTCGAACTTGTCGGCGGAGTAGTTGAGCGCGCTGATTGGAGTGACATCGGGCGCGCCTTCGCGCTCGATAGTAGTCGGTGTGGTTGTTGATGGCATACAAAGGATCGCCAGTGGCGAGGGCGCAGTTAATCAGAAACGGCGCGGCAAGAGCCGCCGTCACGACGCCGAGCGCGAGTTGGCCGCGAATCGCCTGGGACCTCGAGTGGCGAGCAGCCAAATGGTCGCGGGTGCTATCAGGGAGATCGAGGTGATTCTCGTGAGACACGCTCCGCTCAGCACGCCACGTTCGCGTAGCTCGGACCGTTGCGCAAGGCGAAGCCAGGCCCAGGTGCATGAGATGGCGAAGAAGGCGAAGAGCTCGTCGCGCCAGCCCCCGATTTCGACCATTCGACTGCGTCTGATTGATGCCCAGCGCCGCCGCTGCCGCAAGCCCGACCGCCGGCGAGGCGAGGCGTGCGCCAAGCGCGTAGGTCGCCACTAGAGTCTAGCAGCGCAACGCGATGGACGTCACGCTGACTCCCACATCGGCATCGCCCGTGAGCATGAGGCCGATTCGCGGCGCCGGGGAGCATCGGCTCCCGCACGTGTGCGGCGTAGAAGCTTCGCATTCCCGCGCGTACTTCAGATAGTTGATTGGATCGCCCCCGACGTACGGGCTCGTCACGAGGAGTCACTGTAGAGTGGCTCACCCTACGGCAGGCTGCATCGAGGCGAGCCAGCGCGGGTTCTCGTAGGGCCCTGTAGGTTTTGAAAAGGCGTCCAGCCGCAGCAGTGCGGCATAGAGCAGAATGCAGGCAAGCAGGGCGGCACAACCAGCTTGCGCCAATGCCGTGAAGACACGGTGCATTCTATCGCCTTCTGCCCGCGGCAATCGCTACTCACGCGCGATATAGACTGCCTCGCACGAATGGCAATAAAGCGCGTCATCGTCTGCGAAGTCCAGGTGCCATTTGTGCACGGCGGGGCTGAGTATCACGTTCGCGCGCTACACCGGCAGTTGTGTGTGCTCACGGCTATCAGGCTGAGCTCGTCAGTGTTCCCTTCAAGTGGTATCCGAAGAGCGAGATGTCTCGCGCACGCGGCGGCGTGGCTCGTGTTCGATTCTGAGCGAGAGCAACGGCGAGCCTATCGATTTCCTCTCGTCATCCGGACGAAATTCCCGTCTCTACTTCGTTTCAACAAACTTACGTGGTTAATCGACCAATACCGCGCCGCTGACGAGTTCGCCGGCACCGTAGTAGCGTTTCGCACAGTGAAGAGATGTCGGCTTGCGCCAGTCGATTTTAGATTTATCGCAAGATGTGGGCGAATGCCCGCCGCCTTTTCGCGAACGCGCGTAGTACGCGAACCGGCTGAAGAATACAACGGTCTCGACGGAGCCCCGTATCATCCGCCCCCGTTTGGCGATCGCCTTCGCGCCGGCCCATTGCGATTACGCGCTGTTCGAGACGCCTAACATCAAGCGCCCCGACCTGGCGGTCAGGGCGATGTTGTACGTCGATCGTCCGATACGTCTGGTCATGGTTGGAGACGGCACGCAGCGGACCCGTACCGAAACACTGGCGGCATGACCGCCGTCGGACCGCATCGACTTCGTAGGCGCCCTTCACGAGCAAGGGTTGATTGATTCTGTATGCGGGTGCGCTTGCTGTCTATAGTCCATTCGATGAAGACTACGGTGTCGCCACGCTGGAAGCCTTTCTGGCTCGCAAGCCCTGTAGCGTCACGCCGACCGACGCAGGCGGACCGCTGGAGTTCGTCGAAGACGGGACGAGCGGCATGGTGACGGACCCAGCCCCGCAGCGCTGGCGTCCGCGGTTCTTGACTCGCCGGCAATCGTGCGTATGCAGCCGGCTGGGCGATGCGGGCTTCGAGCGTGCGCGACTGGTCACCTGGAATGGCGTGATCGAGAAACTCGTCCAGAGTCTCGATGAAGAAACTGATCATCCAGATTCCCTGCGGGAACGAGGCAGGCCCACGCCGCCGGCGACACTCAGTGAATTGCCGCGCAGCATCCCGGGCGTCGATTAGATTGAAGTTCTCGTCATCGATGACGGATCAACCGACAAGACCGTCGAAGTGGCACGTGCTCAGGGGGTCAAGCACATCATCTCGCTCCGCAACAGACGGGGCCTTGCCACGGCATTTACGACCGGCATCGACGCGCCTCAAGCCTCGGCGCCGACTTCATCGTCAACACCGATGGCGACAATCGGTACTCTGGGCAGAGAGGTGGCGCTGGTGGCGCCGCTCGTGAACGGCGACGCGGATATCGCGATCGGCGATCGCAACGTCGCAGCGCTCGCGCATCTTTCCTGGTCCCGAAAACGGCTGCAGCATTGGGAAGCTGGGTCGTCAGGCAGGTTTCGAACACGCGTGTGCCGGACACGACCAGCGGATTTCGCGCCTACACCAGGGAAGCGGCGCTCCGGATGAACATCGTGTCGGAGTTCACCTACACGCTCGAATCGATCATCCAGGCCGGCAAGAAGCGGATGGCCATCGCTCATGTATCGGATTCCGCTCGAACGCGCGGATGCTTCGCGCTTGTTCGACAGCGTGTGGGTGTACGTCAAGCGCTCGGCGTCGACCATCGTGCGCAATGAGCCGTTCAAGGTGTTCACGACCATCGGGTTGTTGACGTTCGCTGTGGGCCTGGCCATTTCATTCAGATTTCTGTACTTCTATTTCAACAACGACGGTAGTGGGCACCTTCAGTCGCTATTGCTTGCCGCGGTCTTGATGATTGTGGGTTTTCAGGTGCTGCTCATCGGCCTGGTGGCCGATGTAATTTCCGCGAATCGCAAGCTGCTCGAAGACTTGCTGTATCGAGTGCGCTCGATGGAGCTACTCTTGGACCGCCTTCCCAAAGACTAGTTGCTTATGCCCGCCCAGAAAGTGCCCCTTCTGGATCTCAAGGCGCAATACGCGCCGATTCGCGATGAACTGCTCGAGGCCATGACACGGCTTTGCGACACGCAGCATTTCATTCTTGGTCCGGAGGTCGAAGCGCTGGAGCGCGAGCTCGAAGTGGCGCTCGGTATTCCGCACGCCGTTGGCGTGTCGTCCGGAACAGATGCGCTGCTCGCAGCGCTGATGCTGCTGGGAGTCGGCGCCGGCGATGAGGTCATTACTTCCCGTACTCGTTCTTTGCGACCGCCGGATCGATCGCGAGGCTCGGCGCGCGACCGGTGTTCGTCGATATCGCTTCTGCGACCTTCAACATCGATCCTGCCGGAATCGAAGCCGTCATTACTCCTCGTACAAAGGCAGTCCTGCCGGTTCATCTGTTCGGCCAGAGCGCCGAGATGAGGCCGATTCTCGATGTGGCGGCGACGAGAGGCATTCCGGTCGTGGAGGATGCAGCGCAAGCCATCGGAGCGCGGTATCACGATCAGCCCGTGGGCGGTCTCGGCGCGATCGGATGTTTTTCGTTCTTTCCCACCAAGAATCTTGGCGCGTTCGGCGACGCGGGCCTCGTCACGACGCGCGATGAGACTGCTGCCCGCAAGCTGCGCGCGATTCGCCAGCACGGCAGCAAAGAGAAGTATCATCATGAGACGGTCGGTGCGAATTTCCGACTGGATGCGCTTTAGGCCGCGGCACGGCGCGGCAGCGCAATGCCGATCGCTACGAAGTGCCGTTCGCGCAGTCGGGCCTGGCCAGCACGGTGCGGTTGCCGCTGCGGGCGGCGGGGCGCACGCACATATACAATCAGTTCGTCATCCGGGTTCCGGAGCGCGATTCCTTAGCTGCGCGCGTACCTAGACGCAGGGAATTGGAACCGAGATTGATTATCGAGAGTCCCTTCACCTGCAGCTGTGCTTTCGAGGCCTAGGTTACGCCGCCGGATTTTCCGTCGCCGAAGCGGCCACCCGTGAAGTGCTGGCGCTTCCCATTTATCCGGAGTGAGCGAAGCGCAGCAGGCTTGGGTAGTCGAGGCGATTCGATTGTTTTTTCAACAGAGAGCATAACGAATGGATTTGTTGCAGCGGATTAGAGCGGGGAGGCCCCCCCGCGTCGGAATCATCGGACTCGGCTATGTGGGCTTGCCCTGCTTGCGGTCGAATTTGCGAAGGCGGGCTTGCACGTCGTCGGTTACGACGTTGATCAAATTCGAAGGTGGATGCTCTGAGCGCCGGAACGAGCTACATACCGGACGTCCCGTCCAAGGAGCTGGCTGAAGTCCTCAAGGCGGGGACGTTTCGCGCGACGACCGATCAACGGGAGCTGGCGACTGTTGATATCATCGACATGTCCGCGTTCCGACGCCGCTGAGAAAGACCCGCGACCCAGATTTGTCGTATGTCGTCAAGGCGATAGAAGCAACTGCGGCGGTGCTTCGAAGGGGCCAGCTCGTCATTCTCGAATCGACGACGTATCCAGGAACGACGGAAGAGGTTGCGCAGCCTGTGCTTGAAGCGGCGGCCTGAAAGTCGGTCGCGATTTCTATCTGGCGTTTTCACCGAGCGCGTCGATCACTTCCGGCATCAGACCTATACGACGAAGAACATTCCGAAGGTCGTCGGATCGATGAGGCCAGCACCGACCTGGCCGCCGCCCTCTACGGGAAGGTCGTCGGCAAGGTCATCAAGGTCGCCAACACCCGAGTGGCGGTGAAGCTGCTCGAAAACACCTTCCGCGCGGTGAATATCGGCCTCGTCAATGAAATTGCGCTGATGCCGCTGATCGTCTCAACATCGACGTCTGGGAGGTCATCGACGCCGCCGGCACGAAGCCGTTCGGATTCATGCCGTTCTATCCCGGTCCGGGGCTGGGAGGCCACTGCATTCCCATCGATCCCTTCGATCGTCCTGGAAAGCGCGCAGAGCGGCTTCGAATGTCGCTTCATCGAGCTCGCCGGCCACGTGAACGGCTCCATGCCCGACTTCGTCGTCGAGCGTGTGGACAGATGCGCTCAACTCTGCGAAGAAGAGCATCAACGGATTGAAAATTCACAGGCTGGGCGTCGCGTACAAGAAAGACGTCGGAGACGTGCGGCGAGTCGCCGGGCGCTTCTTCGGTACTGAGCTGCCGCACCGCGGTGGGGCACAGTTGGAGCTACACGCATTCCTTCGTGCATCGCTGCGAGTCGGAGACGTCAGCCTCAATTCGCTTGATGCCGGGAAAGGCGATGCCGGAAAAGGTTATCTGCACGAACCATTCGGCATTCGACTACGACGCGATTGTCAAAAATTCCCGTCGATTGTGGACACGAGAAACGCTCTGCGAGGCAGGACCGAGAAGGGGATATTTCGCCTGTAGCTCTACAGTTCCAGCAAGCGGCTGCTCGCGCTCGCGTACATGCGGGCCGCCACGCGGTGCGATGGTGCAATCGTCCCGACTGGACCGCGAGCTTCATCGATTCAGCCATCCCAATCGGGTCCTGGGCTTCGGCGATAGCCGTGTTCATCAGCACGCCGTCGGCGCCGAGCTCCATTGCAATCGTTGCATCGGACGCGGTGCCGACGCCTGCGTCGAGGATGATTGGCACGCGCGAGAACTCGCGGATGATATTCCGGATGTCGTTGGCATTCTGAATGCCGGAGTCCCATTCCGATTGGCGCGCCGAGCGCGATCACCGCCGCGGCCCGGCGTCTTCCAGCTTCCGGCAAACAATCGGATCGTCGGTGGTGTAGGGAAGCACGACGAAGCCTTCCTTGACGAGGGATCCTGGTGGCAACGAGCAGCTCTTCGTTATCGGGAAGAGCGTCCGTCGTCGCCGATTACCTCGAGCTTCACCCAGTTGGACAAGCCCGCCTCGCGGCCCAACCGTGCCGTCCGGACGGCATCATCGGCCGAGTAGCGCGCGTATTCGCAGCAGCGCAATCCGAGACGTATCGATGCTCGAACAGGCATTCTTTGGTTCGATCGCTGATGTTGACGCGGCGTACCGCGACCGTCACCATGTCGGCGCCCGAGGCTTCGTGGCGGCGCCACGACCTGGAACGATGGATACTTGCCCGTTCCGACAATCAGACGTGATCGAAACGTGCGATCCGCGATAGCCAGGGGGTCGGGCCGCCTCCTCCTCAAAATTGACGATTTCAATCTGATCGCCTTCGTGAATCTCCGTACCGTTGAACTTGGCGCGCTTGACGACGTCCATGTTGTGCTCGACGGCAACACGGCGTGCATCGACATTCAGGTGCGCGAGCAGGGCCGTCAGCGTAAGAGGGCCGGCGACCTCGCATGGCTCGCCGTTGAGGACGATCTTCATTTTAGCTCACGAAAACGGTTCGTGATCGGATAGCGTCGATCGCGCCCGAAGCTTCGCGGGCTCACCTTGACGCCCGGGGGCGCCTGCCGCCGCGCTGGTACTCCGCAATGTAAAGCATCTGCTGCACGCGTGACACCACATCGCGCGGTGCCACTCCGGCGGACAAGTCCTCAACGGACTTCTCTTCCTCAATCAGTCCACTCAGAATCGCATCGAGCTGATCGTAGGGCGGGAGCGAGTCCTGGTCTGTCTGGTCGGGGCGGAGCTCGGCGGTTGGCGGCCTGGTGAGGGTTCGCTCAGGAATGACTTCGCCGGCGGGTCCGCGTGCGAGGCGGGGAAGATGGCCGTTGCGCCACCGCGCCAGACGATAGACCTCGGTCTTGTAGATATCCTTCAGAACCGAGAAGCCCCCGCACATATCCCCGTACAACGTCGCATAGCCCACCGACATTTCCGACTTGTTGCCGGTGGTGAGCAACATGAGCCCGAATTTATTTGAGAGGCCCATCAGCAGCAGACCGCGAATTCTCGCCTGAGATTTTCTTCGGCGACGTCGCGTGGCCGCCCTTCGAACACGGGGGCCAGCGTGTCCTCTGCGCCGACCATCATCTGCGCAATGGGAATCGTCACCAGGCGGATACCGAGCGTATCGGCGACGATCTGCGCCTCCTCCATGCTGACTTGTCCTGTGAATGGCGACGGTAGCCGCACGCCGAGCACGCGGTCCGATCCGAGCGCGTCGACGGCGACCGCCGCGCTCAACGCAGAATCGACGCCACCGGACAAGCCCAGCACAATGCCCGAGAAGCCGTTCTTGCCGACGTAGTCGCGCGGCAACGACGGGTGGACGTGCGAATCCGGGCCCGTCAAGCCGCTCGGCGAACAGCTCGAGGACATCTACAACGCGCTCATCGTCGGCCTGCGCGACTACGTCGGCAAGAACGGTTTCTCGGGCATCGTGCTGGGCTTGTCCGGCGGCGTCGATTCTGCGTTGAGCGCGGCGGTCGCCGTCGACGCGCTCGGATCCGACGCGCGTGCTCGGCGTGCGGTTGCCGTCGCCGTTCACCGGTCAAGTCAGCATGGAGGAGGCGCAGTACGTCGCCGATACGCTCGGCATCCGCCTGCTGACGATTCCCATTGCGCGTGATGGCCGGCGCAGAGGACACGCTGGCGCCCGTCTTCGAAGGGCGGCCGCGCGACGTCACCGAAGAGAATCTGCAGGCGCGAATTCGCGGGCTGCTGCTGATGGCCCTCTCGAACAAGTTCGGGCTCATGTTGCTCACGACCGGCAACAAGTCGGAGATGTCGGTGGGCTACGCGACGTTGTACGGCGACATGTGCGGCGGCTTTTCGGTTCTGAAGGACATCTACAAGACCGACGTCTATCGTCTGGCGCGGTGGCGCAACAGCCATCGTCCGCGCCTCGCAAGAGGACCCGCCGGCGATGTCATTCCTGAGCGAACGCTCACCAGGCCGCCGACGGCTGAGCTCCGGCCCAATCAGACAGACCAGGATTCGCTCCCGCCCTACGATCAGCTCGATGCGATTCTGAGGGGGCTGATTGAGGAAGAGAAATCGGTTGAGGAGCTGTCCGCCGGCAGTGGCGCCGCGCGATGTCGTGTCGCGCGTGCAGCAGATGCTCTACATCGCCGAGTACAAGCGGCGGCAGGCGCCGCCCGGCGTCAAGGTGAGCCGGCGCAGCTTCGGGCGCGATCGCCGCTATCCGATCACGAACCGTTTTCGTGAGCTAAAATGAAAATCGTCCTGAACGGCGAGCCGCACGAGGTCGCCGGCCCGTCTCACGCTGACCGCCCTGCTCGCGCAGCTGAACGTCGATCCACGCCGCGTGGCCGTCGAGCACAACCTGGACGTCGTCAAGCGCGCCAAGTACGACAGCACGCGAGATTCAGGAAGGCGATCAGATTGAGATCGTGAACTTCGTTGGTGGAGGAGGCAGTAATCGAGTCCCGATCCACCTTGGTTATCGCGTGATCGCGACGTTTCGATCGCGGCTGATCGTCGGAACCGGCAAGTACTCCATCGTTCCAGGTCATGCAGCGCGCCCACGAGGCGTCGGGCGCCGACATGGTGACGGTCGCCGTACGCCGCGTGAACATCAGCGATCGAACCAAGGAGTCCCTGCTCGACTACATCGATACGTCCAGGATTGCGCTGCTGCCGAATACGGCCGGCTGCTATTCGGCCGATGATGCCGTCCGGACGGCGCGGCTCGGCCGCGAAGCGGGACTGTCGAACTGGGTGAAGCTCGAAGTGATCGGCGACGAGCGGACGCTGTTTCCCGACAACGAAGAGCTGCTCGTTGCCACGAGGATTCTCGTCAAGGAAGGCTTCGTCGTGCTTCCCTACACGACCGACGATCCGATCGTCTGCCGAAAGCTCGAAGATGCCGGGGCCGCGGCGGTGATGCCGCTCGGCGCGCCCATCGGATCGGGACTCGGCATTCAGAACGCCAACAACATCCGGATCATCCGCGAGTTCTCGCGCGTGCCGATCATCCTCGATGCAGGCGTCGGCACGGCGTCCGACGCGACGATCGCGATGGAGCTCGGCGCCGACGGCGTGCTGATGAACACGGCAATCGCCGAGGCGCAGGATCCGATCGCGATGGCTGAATCGATGAAGCTGGCGGTCCAGGCGGGCCGACTCGCGTACCGCGCCGGCCGCATGGGCCGGCGGATGTACGCGAGCGCCAGCAGCCCGCTTGCTGGAACTCTGCAAGTAGGGTAGGGTTCGGGATTAGCGTGCCGTGACGGAACTAATCCCTGATCCCTGATCCCTACAGCCGAAAGATCCCTTTCTCCGTTCTGCCGCGCAGCGCGTTTCGCGTGTCGACAATCAGCGGGTACTTCTTGACAATCGCGTCGTAGTCGAACGACGAGTGGTTCGTGCAGATCACCGCGCAGTCGGCATCGCGCTTTCGCCGGCGTCGAGCGATTTGAGCGCTCACGTCGCCGATCTTCAGCGACGGCACGAACGGATCGCTGTAGCTCAACTTCGCTCCACGGCGGTGCAGCAGCTCGAGGATGTCGAGCGCCGGCGACTCGCGCACGTCTCCGACATCCTTCTTGTACGCCACGCCCAGCAGTGAATCTTCGAGCCGTTGATGCTCTTCTTCGCGGAGTTGAGCGCATCGGTCACCCGCTCGACGACGAAGTCGGGCATCGAGCCGTTGACGTGGCCGGCCAGCTCGATGAAGCGGCACTCGAAACCGCTCTGCCGCGCTTTCCAGGACAGATAGAACGGGTCGATGGGAATGCAATGGCCGCCGAGCCCCGGTCCGGGATAGAACGGCATGAAGCCGAACGGCTTCGTGCCCGCCGCGTCGATGACTTCCCAGACGTCGATGTTCAGACGGTGGCACATCAGCGCGATCTCGTTGACGAGACCGATATTCACCGCGCGGAACGTGTTCTCGAGCAGCTTCACCATCTCGGCCACACGGGTGTTGGCGACCTTGACGACCTTCCCGACGACCTTTCCGTAGAGCGCGGCGGCCAGGTCGGTGCTGGCCTGCATCGATGCCGCCGACGACCTTCGGAATGTTCTTCGTCGTGTAGGTCTGATTGCCCGGATCGACGCGCTCCGGTGAAAACGCCAGATAGAAATCGCGACCGACTTTCAGGCCGCCGGCCTCGAGCGCCGGCTGCGCGACCTCTTCGGTCGTGCCGGGATACGTCGTCGATTCGAGAATGACGAGCTGTCCCTTACGAAGCACCGCCGCCGTCGCCTCAATGGCCTTGACGACGTAGGACAGATCCGGGTCGCGGGTCTTTCTCAGCGGCGTCGGCACGCAGATGTCGATGACGTCGACGTTCGCCAGCTCGCGCTGATCGGTCGTCGCGCGGAACGTGCCCGCCTTGACGACCTCCGCCAGCTCCTCGGACGGGACGTCCGGGATGTAGCTCGTTCCCGGCGCTGAGGGCATCGATCTTCGATTGATCGACGTCGTAGCCGACGACGTGCAAGCCCGGCTTTCGCAAATTCGACGGCCAGCGGCAATCCCACATAGCCGAGTCCGATGATGCCGACGCGTGCTTCCCCGCTCTTGATACGCTGCAACAAATCCATTCGTTATGCTCTCTGTTGAAAAAACAGTCGAATCGCCTCGACGACCCATGCCTGCTGCGCCTCGCTCAGCTCCCCATATATCGGCAGCGCCAGCACTTCACGGGCGGCCGCCTCGGCGACGGGAAATGATCCCGCCGCGTAACCCAGGTCGCGAAAACACGGCTGCAGGTGGAGCGGCATCGGGTAATACACCTCGGTTCCAATCCCCTGCGTCTGGAGATAGGCGCGCAGCTGATCGCGCTCGGGAACCCGGATGACGAACTGATTGTAGATGTGCGTGCGCTCCGCCGCCCGCAGCGGCAGCCGCACCGTACTGGTCAGGCCCGCACTGCGCGAACAACGCCTCGATATCGCTCGGCGTTGCGCTGCCGCGCGGCCGTCCATGCCGCGCAGGTGCGGCAGCTTGACCCGCAGAACGGCCGCCTGCAGCGCATCGAGCCTGAAGTTCGCACCGACGGTCTCATGATGATATTTCACTTCGCTGCCGTGCTGCCGAATCGCGCGCAGCTTGCGGGCGAGCAGCGTCATCGCGCGTCGTCACGAGGCCCGCGTCGCCGAACGCGCCAAGATTCTTCGTGGGAAAGAACGAAAAGCATCCGATCGCGCCGAGGCCGCCCACGGGCTGATCGCGATACCGCGCGCCGATCGCCTGCGCCGCGTCTTCCACGACCGGAATGCCTGCTCGCCGCAGCGACCTCGAGAATCGGCCCCATCTCGGCGCTCTGGCCGAACAGATGCACCGGCAGGATCGCCTTCGTTCTGGCGAGTCATGACGGCTTCGATGCCGCGCAGGATCGATGTTGTAGGTCGCCGGATCGATGTCGACGAACACCGGACGCGCGCCGAGCCTCGCGATCGATCCGGCGGTCGCGAAGAACGAAAACGGGGACGTAATGACCTCATCGCCCGGCGCCGACTCCCAGCAGCATCAGCGCGGCGAGCAGCGCATCGGTGCCCGACGACACGCCGACGGCGTGCGGAACCCCGAGAAACGCTTCGAGCTCCCGCTCCAGCGCTTCGACCTCCGGACCGAGAATGAAATGCTGCGTGTCGCAAACCCGTGTCATGGCCTCGAGCACGTCATCGCGAATCGGCGCGTACTGCGCCTTGAGATCCAGAAGCGGCACTTTCTGGGCGGAGCATAAGCAGATGCTAGTCTTTGGGCAGGCGGTCCGACGGATGTCGAGCTCCATCGAGCGCACTCGATACAGCAGGTCTTCGAGCAGCTTTCGATTCGCGGAAATCACATCGGCAACGAGGCCGATGAGCAGCACCTGAAAACCGACAATCATCAGGACCGCCGCGAGCAGCAGCGACTGAAGGTGGCCACTGCCGTCGTTGTTGAAATAGAAGTAGAGAAATCTGAACGAGATCGCGAGGCCCACCGCGAACGTCGACAACCCGATGCGTCGTGAACACCTTGAACGGCTCGTACATCGTGTAGATGCGGACGATCGTCGACGCCGAGCGCTTGATGTACACCCACACGCTGTCGAACAGGCGCGAGGGACGCGTGCGCGCGTTCGATCGGATGGGCACGTGCGCAATCGCCATCCGCTTCTTGCCGGCCTGAATGATCGATTCGAGCGTGTAGGTGAACTCCGACACGATGTTCATCCGGAGCGCCGCTTCGCGCGTGTACGCGCGGAACCCGCTGGTCGTGTCCGGCACGCGCGTGTTCGACACCTGCCTGACGACCCAGCTGCCCAGATGCTGCAGCCGTTTTCGGCGTCCACGAAAGATGCTGCGAGCGCCGCGACGTTGCGATCGCCGATGACGATATCGGCGTCGCCGTTCACGAGCGGCGCCACCAGCGCAGGAATGTCCTGCCCTGAGTACTGATTGTCGCCATCGGTGTTGACGATGAAGTCGGCGCCGAGCTTGAGCGCGGCGTCGATGCCGGTCGTAAACGCGGTCGCAAGGCCGCGCCTGTTGCGGAGCGAGATGATGTGATTGACGCCCTGCGCGCGCGCGACCTCCGACGGTCTTGTCCGTCGACCCGTCATCGATGACGAGGACCTCGATCTCGATCGATGCCCGGAATCTGCCGCGGCAGATCGCGCAGCGTCGCCGGCAGCGTCGCGGCCTCGTTCAGACAGGGGATCTGGATAATCAGTTTCTTCATCGAGACCTGGCCTGGACGTCGGACTCCGGACCTGGACCAGTTTCTCGATCACCCCGTCCCACGTGACCAGTCGCGCACGCTCGAAGCCCGCATCACCCAGACCGCGGCTGCATGCGCACGATCGGCGGCGAGCCGATTGACCGCGGCCGCCAGCGCTTCGGGGCAGGGCTCGGTCACCATGCCGTTCGACGCCGTCTTCGACGAACTCCAGCGGGCCGCCGGCATCGGTCGTCGTGATCACCGGCTTGCGCGCCAGAAACGCTTCGAGCGTGACGTACCCGTAGTCTTCGTCGAATGGACTATAGATCACCGCGAGCGCACCCGCATACAGATCGATCAAGCGCCTGTTCGTCGAGCGGCGCCGACGAACTCAATGCGGTCCGACACACCGAGCGATTCCGCCAGCGTTCTCGGTGCGCGGCCCGCTGCGTGCCGTCTCCCACCATCACCAGACGTATCGGACGATCGACGTGCGACATCGCCCGAACCGCCAGATCGGGCCGCTTGATCGATTCCATCCGTCCGACGAACAGCATGTAATCGCCGTATGGGCCGGCGCGAAGGCGATCGGCAAACGGCGGCGGATGATACAGAGGCTCGTGCGTCGAGACCGTTGTACTTCTTCAGCCGGTTCGCGGTATTGCGCGCGTTGGCGAACAGGCGGCGGCATTCGCCCAGCATCTTCCGATCGAGATCGAAGATCGACTGGCGCAAGCCCGACATCTTCGTCGGTGTGCGAGAAATCGCTGTACGGAGTGCCGCACAGCTCGTAGGCGGCGCGGTATTGGTGGATCAACCAGGCGACTTTGTTGGGATGACGCACGAAGTACGACGGGAATTTCGTCCCGATGACGAGATCGATCGGCTCGCCGTTGCTCTCGCTCAGATCGATCAGGCGCCACGCCGCCGCGTGCGCGAGAATCTCGCTCTTCGGATACCACTTGAACGGGAACGCTGACGAGCTCGGCCTGGTACCCGTGAGCGCACAACTGCCGATGCAGCGCGCGAACGTGATACTCGGCCCCACCGTGCACAAATGGCACCTGGACTTCGCAGACGATGACGCGCTTGATTGCCATTCGTGCGAGGGCATTCTATATCGTGCGTGAGCGATAGACGATATTGCCGCGGGCAGAAGGCGATAGAATGCACCGTGTCTTCACGGCATTGGCGCAAGCTGGTTGTGCCAGCCCTGCTTGCCTGCATTCTGCTCTACGCCGCGCTGCTGCGGCTGGACGCCCTTTTCAAAACCTACGGACCGTACGAGAACCCGCGCTGGCTCGCCGCCATGCAGCCTACGGTCGGGTGGGCCGCTTCTTCAGTGACTCCTGATTGGCAGTGGCGGCCCGTGACGAGCCCTTACGTCGGGCGGCGATCCGATCAACTATCTGAAGTACGCGCGAGAGATGCGAAGCTTCTACGCCGCACACGTGCGGGAGCCGATGTTCCCGGCGGCCACGCGAATCGGCCTCATGCTCACGGGCGACGCCGATGTCGGCGTCAGCGTGACGTCCATCACGTTTGCGCTGCTGACTCTCGTGGCGACCTACGCGCTCGGCGCACGCGTCGCGTCGCCGGCGGTCGGGCTGGCGGCGGCGGCGGCGCTGGGCATCGATCAAAGCGCCGTTGAATGGTCGATCGGGGGCTGGCGCGACGAGCTCTTCGCGTTCTTCGCCATCTCGTGCACCTGGGCCTGGCTTCGCCTTGCGCAACGTCCGAGCTACGCGAACGCCGCGATCGCGGGCGTGCTGAGCGGTGGCGCGTGTCTCACCAGAATCACGTCGATCTCCCTGATAGCACCCGCGGTCATCTGGCTGCTCGCCACTCGAGGTCCGGCCATTCGCGGCCAACTCGCGCTCGGCGTCGGCTTGACGGCGGCTCTTGCCGCGCCATTTCTGATCAACTGCGCCATCGCCACCGGCGATCCTTTGTATGCCATCAACAACCACACCGATTTCTATCTCAAGCGCGAAGGCGCGCCCGATGTCGACGCCGATCAGCGCGCTGAACTACTCCGCCGACAAATTCGACACGAGACCCATCGCCGCCACCGACAACGCGATGCTCGGGATTTTCGTCTATCCATTCGCCAACAAATGGGTCGGGCTCGATGAGTGGTTGCCAGGTCTCGGCACGATCCTCGCGTGCCTCGCGGTTGGAGGCCTCGTTGCCTGGCTTTGGCAGCCAGAGGGCCGTCTTCTGCTGTTCATGTTCTTGGGATCCCTCGTACCGTTCAGCATGACCTGGACCGTTCGGGGCGGTGCGGAATGGCGGCTTACTCTGTTCGCGTATGCGTTTTATCTGATCGCCGCGTTCTGGCGTGGTCGACAGGGTCTTCCGCGCCGCGAACTGGCGCGGCGGCGCAGCGAACCGCCTCTCACCGAAGACCGCTTCGTTATCCTGCTTGCCCTGCTGACGATCGCAGCCGCCTGGACGTTCCTGATGCCGTACGCCGTGGCTCGAGAAGCGCTGGCCAACGGCGCTCCCGTCACGATCATGGCCGGGCAGCGCGATCGATGGTTCTTCGTCGACGGCTGGTCCAGCCTTGACGTCACGGGAAACGTGGCCAGTCGATCTGCCACGAAGCCGACCGCCTCGCTCAGAATTTTCCTGCCCGATGCGAGATCGTACGGGCTCATTCTCCGGATGGATCCGGTCTCGCCGTCGGGCGACCTGCGACAGAAGGTGCAAGTCTCGCTGAACGGGCATCCACTTGGAGAGCTCGGACCTCGACTGGAATCCTGAGCGCATCGGCGAATACCACCTGTCAATTCCCGCAGAGGCCGTGACGCCCGGGGTCCATCGTCTCGCGCTCAGTTCGGACGCCGGCTTCAAATTCTGGTACCTGCGGATCATTCCCCAATGAGCGAGCGCATCGTCATGGTGGCGTCTTCGTATCCGCGGTATCGCGGCGATTCGGTCGGAAGCTTCATGGAGCCGATCGCCCAGGGTATCGCGGCACGCGGCCACGAGGTGCACCTGGTCGCACCATGGCATCGCAAGTGGGACCGTCCCAAAAGTCGAAGGTGGGGTTCACTTTCACTTGTTTCACTATGCGCCGATCGCATCGCTGAACACATTCGGGTATGCGGAGGGGATGCGGGCCGATGTGCGTCTGCGCGCGTCCGCGATCGCGGCTGCGCCGCTGGCCCTGCTCGCCGGGTGGTTCAAAGCGCTTCGTGTCGCCCAGAAAAAACGCGCCACGATCGTCCACGCACACTGGGTGATTCCGGGCGGCATTATTGGGGCGGCGGCCGCCGGCTCGATCCCGTTGGTTGTCAGCCTCCACGGCTCTGACGTGTTCGTCGCCGAGCGCCACGCCGCCGCGCGGTTCGCGGCGCGAGCGACATTTCGGCGCGCGCGCTGGGTCACGGCATGCAGCGCAGATCTGCAGACGCGAGCGTTCGCGCTTGGGGCCGATCCCGATCGATCAACCGTCATCCCCTATGGCGTTGACAGCGATCTGTTCAGACCGGATCCGGAGCTGCGCCGCGCCGGGCGCGAGATGCTCGGCATCGCGGATAATGTACCGCTGGTGTTCGCCGTCGGAAGGCTCGTCAGAAAGAAGGGGTTCGAATACTTGATCGACGCGGCCGCCGCGCTGACATCGCTGAGGCCCGATCTGCGCGTCGCGATTGCGGGAGAAGGCGATCTCGATGCTTCCCTCCGCGCTCGCGCTCGGGCGGCTGGTGTCGGGAATCGGATCAAGTTTCTCGGCGTCGTTCCGCACCATGTCGTGCCGACACTGCTTGCCGCAGCGGACGTGGCGGTTGCGCCGTCGGTTCACGACGAAGCCGGCAACGTGGACGGGCTGCCGAATACCGTGATGGAAATCATGTCGTCGGGGACTCCGCTCATCGCGACCCCTGCAGGCGGAATCGGCGCCGTTGCGACCGATAGGCAAACGGCGCGCCTTGTCCCCGAGCGAGACGTCCGCGCATTGGCCGCGGCAATCGACGAGATGCTGCGCGAGTCGTCTGCCGCCGCCGCCATCGGGCGTCAGGCACGCGACCTTGTCTGCCGCGAACACAGCTGGGCGCGCGTCGCGGAGGATTTCGAGGCCGTTTACCGACGATGCTGAGCGCGATCGGATGGCTTCTCCTCGTCGCGTATCTGCCGGGGCGGTGATCTTTCGGTTGCCGATTGCAGATCGCCCGAAGCGCGCCGCGCTACCCGCCGAAGAACGCCTGTTCTGGGCGGTGATCATCAGCGTCGTCGTGTCAACGACGCTGGCGTTCGCGCTGGCTGGCGATGAGCGTGTACTCGCTCGAACGTGCTGGGCTCGTGCAATGTCGTTCTGGCATGCGCTCTCGGTGCTTGCGCGTCGACTTGCGAAGGGCGCGGCTGCGGTCTGGCGCCCGAGTGCGACTCGCCTCCGTACGTGGACGGCACTGCTTACCGGCGATGCTGATTGCGCTCGGCGTGTGGATGTATTTCGCGGTGCCTGCCGGCTGAGTACGTGCTCGGCGGACGCGATCCGGGCGTCTACATGAGCGAAGGCAGTTCAGATCGCTCAACGTCGGTCGCTCGTGACCACTCGACCGATCGTCGCAGCCAGGTTCCGCCAGACGACGCGCGATCTCTTTTTTCCATCCTACGAGCGACGAGGGTTACTACAGCGTCCGATTCATGGGATTTCACCTGCGCGATCCGCGATGCGGGCACGGTGAGCGGCCAATTCCCGCAGGGATATCCCATCTGGATTGCGATCGCGTACGGCCTGGATGGCGTGACGGGCACGCGACGCGTGATCGCGTGGTGGGCGATTCTTGGCGTGCTCGCCGGTGTACTTCGCCGCCGCGCGCCTCATCGGTCCGGTGCCGGCCGCTGCAGCGGCAGGCCTGCTGACGCGTACACGTCATCCAGACGTGGTACGCGCGGTACCCGAACTCGGAGATCGTCACCCAGGCGCTGCTGTTCGCGGGTCTGCTGGCGCACGCCTACGCCCACGAAGAGAGCGACGAATTTTTTGGACCGATCGCGGCGTCACTGCTCGGCCTCGCGCTCTTCACGCGATTGCCGGTCGTCCTGGCGGTCGGCACGGCGGTCGCGGCGTCTTTGCTCGCGGGCGACCGGAAATCGCGCTCGTCGCGGCTTTCTCGTGACGCTCGGCTTGTGGCTTCTGGCGGCCGGTGCCGTACTACACGACCCAGCTGCGTCCCTACTTCAGCAGGCCGATCAGCTACCTGCAATCGCTCGAATCGATTCATCTCGCGGCGCTGGCCGCGGCAGCCATCGCTTTCGGCTTCCTGCTATGGGCGATCACGGTTACCGCGCATCGCCGCGGTGACTCGAACGTGGCTGCCGCGGTTGCTGATAGCGACTGGTCGTGACCGGTGCGGCTGTACGCGCTCTTCTTCCGCGAACCTGGCGGCCGGCTGGCGCCTCATGATGCGCACTCCGTCGCGATGTTCGCGAGCCTGTATTTCACGCGGATAGCGCTTCTTCTCGCGCTCGTCGGGCTACGGCCTCGTCGTGTGGCGATCGTTCTGGCGCGCGCCCGCGATGATTCTCACCGTCGACGACCCTGGCGTTGTTCTTCTTCTATAAGATGCGGATCTGGCCCGAGCACTTCTGGCTGGCTCGCCGGTTCATCCCGGCGATTCTGCCGGGGGCTCTCATCTTGCGCTGCGGCCGGTTTTTGCGCCGCTGTGGTACTGCCGAGACGCATCGGTGGGGCATGCAGCCGCGCCACGCGTGCAACCGGTCTTCGCGGCCGGCCTTGCTGTCGCGTTTCTTCTGGGTCAGCACTACCTCATCGCCTCTCAAGAGGTTCGCACCCACATCGAATACGCCAACGTCATCCCCCAGATCGAACGGCTCGCCGCGGGATTCGGCGACAACGATCTGGTGCTCGTGGAGGCGCGCGGCTGCGTCGGACCTTCACACGCTGGCTCTGCCTCTCTCCTATATCTGGGCCCGCAACGTCCTCGTGCTTTACAGCCCGCGCCCGGACAAGCCGACCTTCGTCGAGTTCCTGGCGTGGGCGCGGAAGAGATACCAGAACGTCTACTTCATCGGCGGGGGCGGCACCGATCTGCTGTCGCGAGGGATGCGTGCCGAGCCGGTCTCCACCGAAGCCTTCGCGGTGCCTGAGCTTGAGATCGACGCCCTACGACGTCTATCCCAGAGACGTGAGAATGAAGCCGTTCGATCTCACGGTGTACCGCTTCGTCGATGGCTCGCACGACGAAGGCGCGCTTCGAATCGATGTCGGAGGAGCGGACGATCTTCACCTGATTCGGTTTCACGGCAAAGAGCGGCTCGAACGGACAGAAGGTGACCTTCCGATGGACGCAGGATCATCCTTCTTCTCTGCCAGAGGTCCGGCGCGGACCGGGCGTTGGTTCTTCGAATGAGCAACGGCGGCCGGCCACCCGGCGTGCGCCGGCGAGCGTCAGCGTCTTCGTCGGTGACCGAGCCATCGGCGCGGCCAACCCAATCGGACAATTCAGCGACTACACGTTCGCCATCCCCGGCGACGCTGGCTACCGAGCTCGCAGCGAGCGGATACGGCGACCGAGGTCCGTATCGAGAGCTCGACCTGGACGCCGCGAGATGTCATGGGCGGCGCTGACGACCGGCAGCTCGGGGTCATGATCGACCGGGCTGAGATCCGCTGATGTTTCAGCACCTCCAGATTCCTTACCGTCACGAGCGATGGCTCGTCGGGCTCGCCGATGCCGGCCTTCGCGCGCTGACCTTTTTCGGCTCACCGCTTCGATCCACGCCTGCCGACGGCGATGCCGCCGAAGCGCATCCTGCTGCTGCGCCTCGAGCGCATCGGCGACCTCTTGATGGTGCTCGACGCGATCGCGCTGGTTCGAGCCTTGGCGCCACGGCCAGATCGACCTGGTGGTCGGGAGCTGGAACCTTCCACTCGCGCGCCTGATTCCGGGCGTCGATTCTCGTCGAGACGCTCGACGTGCCGTGGATGGCTCGAGGGGCCAGCGCGATGTCGTGGCAGGAGCTGATATCGCGCGCAAAAGCCTGGCGCGCTCAGACGCTACGATCTGGCCATCAATTTCGAGCCCGACATCCGGAGCAACGTGCTTCTGGCGTTCTCGGGTGCTGCGATGCCGGGTTGGATTCGCTTCAGGCGGAGGTGGCGCCGTCCTGAACAAGGCGGTCCAACCCGATCCGGCCGCGCATATCGCGGCGAACGCCATGACCCTCGTCGCGCGCGCGTTCGAATTAGCAGACCGGGTAAAGCGGGTGCCCATCAGAGAGCCAGAGCCCGCTTCCGGTGGCATCACTGATGATCCCGGAGGAAGCGCGACGCCGCGCGGAAGAGCTGATCGGCCGAATCTCGCCAGGAGGCATGACCATCGGCATTCAGCCCGCCGCAGGCCGACAGATCAAAGAGTGGGATCCCGTTCGCTTCGCCGAAGTCGGCGCCGCGCTGGCGCGCACTCGTGGCGCAAAGGTGGTCTTGATCGGGTCGGCCAGCGATCGTCAGGCGCTTGATGCCGTCCGGGCGGCGTGGCCATCGGATGTCGCGCGCATCGATCTTCCGGAAGAAACAGACCTCGTGGTTCTCGCGGCGGTGCTCGAACGACTGGCGCTGTTCATTACGGGCGACACTGGCCCGATGCACCTCGCGGCCGCGGTCGGAACGCCGGTCCTCGCCATCTTCGGGCCGTCATTGCCGACGCGCTACGCGCCGCTGTCGCCGAAGTCGCGCATCGTACGCATCGACATTCCCTGCAGCCCGTGCAACCTGATGCGCAGGCCGCCACAGCGTTGTGTCGGCCACGTGCCCGACTGTCTGGCCGGCATCGAATCGGTTCAGGTGCTCAAGGCGGCCAACGAGATGCTCGACGCATGAAGCCGCGCGTTGCCGTGGCGGTTGTGGCGTACGTCGCTGCGGCCTGTCTCGTATCCGTACTGGGGTTCGCCGCGAAGACGCTCACGCCCGAACCGGGACTCGTTCGCTCCATCTACACACAGGCGGGCTTCGGCGGCACGCCGATCGAAGAGCGCGCGTCTGAAATCAACCTCGACTTCTTGAATGCCCGTCCCGAGCTGCCGCGGGAGTTCTTCGGCGTGCGGTGGCGCGGCTTCCTGTTTCTCGATCGATCTCAGACGATCGAATTTTTTGCCGGCGGAAACGATCGGGTCGAGCTGCGCGTCGACGGACAGCTTCTGCTGCGTCGAAATATCGAAGAGGGCATGCGAACGATCGGGCGGACGCTCCCGCTGGAAGCGGGGTCCCACGAGATCGTCGTCGAGTACGAGCAGTTCGGGGGCAGCATGGCCCTCAATATTCAGCGGGCGATCGCGGGAGGGGCGCCCGGTCCGTTCGAGTCCGCGGAGCTGTTCACGCAGTCAATTGGACCGATCCAGGTCAGTGTTTCGCGGGCCGGACACCAATTGCAGCGAATCGGCCTGGCCATGTGGATGGGGCTACCGGTCGCGCTCGTGATTGCCGCGGCGCCGTGGGCTGTAAAGCGGTGGCGCGCCGAAGGCGATCCCCGAGAAGCGCCCGGGATACGCCCGCCGGGTCTTGCCGATCGCCGTCACCTCCCTGCTCGTTCCCGCAATCATGTTCCTGCTCGGCACGCACACGATTTTTACCAACAACACGACCGAGTTCGCCGTTTCATTTGGTGACCTGGCGATCCCGTGGGTGCTGAGAACTGTCCTCTTCAACTGGATGATCCTGCTCACGATAGGGTGCGTCATCGCACTGCTCTCGGAACGGCTGGCGCGGATGTACGCAGCCGTGCTGTTCGGGCTCGGAATGCTGTTATGGGGACAGGGCAACCTGTGGAATGCGGACTACGGCGTGCTCGCCGGGCGGGATGTCGACCTCAGCGCGCACGCCTGGCGCGCAGGTTACGAGCTCGCTGCCTGGGGCATCGGTCTTCTGCTGGCACTGGCCTTTTTCCGTCCAATCAGCCGGATCGCCCCGTTCGCAACGATTGTGTTCATGTGCGTGCAGGCCGCCGCGGTCCTTTTCGATGCTGGGCCTGCAACCGCGCAGCGGCCGCGCTGGATCGAGCCGCCCCCGGCGATCTATCAGTTCTCTGCGTCACAAAACGTCCTTCACATCGTGCTCGACGAGTTTCAGTCGGACGTGTTCACCGAGATTCTCCAGCAGGATCGCGCAACCCTCGATCGGCAATTCAGTGGCTTTCAGTATTTCGTCGATCACGCCGGCGCCTTTCCCACGACGTCGTTCAGCATGCCCGCGATGCTCACCGGCCGGGAGTACAGGAATGAGAAGCCGGCGCCGGAGTTTGTTCGGGAGGCGTTCAAAGAGGCCTCGGTCTTCGACAAGGTCAGCAAGGCTGGATACGACGTTGACGCGTTGTCCATTGTTCCCATCGCGTCGTTCGAGGAGTGGCTGGGCCCCGAAGCCACGCCGAACTGGAAGGGCGCACGGTTTCGAATTCGCAAACCGTTCGTCAGCCAACAGGACTATCGCGAAGTCTCAGCGCGGCAGTTGTTCGAACTGTCGCTGTTCCGGCATGTGCCGCATTCTCTGAAAGAGACCATCGTTCGCCGCCCTGAGATGCTGCACCGGACGCTGTGGATGGACCGGCGCGAGTCGCCCGCGCAAGTCCGTCGGCACGAGGCAGCGAATTCGGTCGCTTTCCTCGAGCACTACACCAACGCGATGTCGGTGGGCCGCGAACGTCCTGTTTACAAGCTTCTCCACGTGGGAGTCCCCCACCGTCCGATCGTCGTCGATCGCGAGTGTCGCTTCATCGGTCTGACGGACATGTCGCGGGAGAGCTACACCGCGCAGTCGCGGTGCGCGATAAAGCTGGTGGCAGTCGCTCCTCGATCGCGCGCGGGCCCTCGGCATCTACGACAGCAGCCTGATCATCGTCTCGTCGGATCACGGTACGGATCTGCCGCCTCTCGGGTTCAACGGCAGCAGCGAAAGCCTGTCGCTGTTGCCGGGCCCTTCAACGGTGCGGCTGCCCGCGATTGCCGCAACGGCAAAAGCGGTGATGCTGATCAAGCCGCCACTGCGCACCGGCCCGATCACGATCTCGGAAGCGCCGACGTCGCATGTCGATTTGCCATCGACCATTCTCGACATCCTCGGTCTTCCCGGCGGGTCGGCGGACGGGCTGATGTTTCGGCGAGATGCCGACACAGCCTCGCACGCGCACGTTCGGCATGTACAACCCTGATCGTGCGCTTTCCGAAGGCGTACCTCGATCGCATCGACGTGCTACCATCGACGGTCACGTGGTCGATGCCGCGGCGTGGAACGTACAGCGAATGATCTGGCGGCCCGATCTCAGGCTCGACACGCGCGACGTCGATGCCGGGTCGCGCGCCGGCAACCTCTATCTCGGACCTGGCTGGTCGCTCGAAAGGCGAGAATCGACCGGGGACTCCGGAGAGGTTACATTCGTGCAGCCGTTCACCAAGCGGGCCGTCATCTCTGCCTCGCTTCCGACCCGCGCAGTTGAGCTTGTCCTGCGCGCCGCAGTCGCCGACGGACGGAGGGCCGCAATCGATTGCCGTCTCAGTTGACGGACGGCCTGCGGCGCGCCTGAATCCCTCGGGCTGCGACGGCTATCGCGATATGGTCATCCCGCTTCCGGCCCGATTCGGCGCGCCCCGCCGTCAGTCAGATCACGCTGCAGTTCGAAGGCACCGGGGGCAACGCGTTCATCTTCAAGCTCGATCGCCTGATCATCCGCGATCGGTAGCGTCCGTCACCCGCCATGCAAGGACCGTTGAGCCCTGAAGCTCGACCGGCAGCAAGGCTCCCAGCCAACCCAACCGCAGTCGCGCGCTGCTCATGACGAGCCCAGCTCCCCGTTTCTCGAAGAAACGCAGCAAATCTACGGGCGAGGCGTAATACACGGCGTCCGCGTCGCCGCCCTTTGCGGCGCCAAGGATCGGCTCACGATAGAGAAATTGCACATCTCTTCAGGAGGCGCTTTCGAAACGCGAGCGCCGCGTTTCGCCGCCACCAGCGCCCCGCGCCCCGGCCCCGCTCGACGCCAAAGGCGAGGCGACTGCGGCCCCGCAGACGATCCTCGAGGGGCGTCCAGAGAGATGCGTGATTTGGCAGGCCGATGATGATGTGCCCGGGGCGCCGCAAGACACGGAGCATTTCTTCGAGCGCCCGAGCGACATTGGGAAGATGCTCGATCACCTCGAAGGCGATGACCGCATCGATGGAGCGATCGCGAAGTGGAAGCTCGAGCGCGTTGCCCGCGACTGCGCGCAGGGCTGCCTCGCGTCCGCCTTTCGCGGCGTTGAGCGACGCTGAAGACAGCTCGAGCGCGATGCCCTTCACGCCTTTGCGTCCGCTCAAGAACTGCATGCAGCGCTCCAGCGGAGCCTGCTCCGATCTCGAGGATCTCCAGCCGGGGCTCCACCAGCACCGCTTCCATCATCGACAGCAGTCGGCTGAAGTACTTCGTGCCATGAGAACCTTGCTGTTGAGCGTACCCCTCACTCGACTTGTAAAAGGCGGCCATCGCAGCGCGCACGGACGCGTCCGGCAGCTGGGCTGTCAACTTACACTCCAGCACGTGACGCGGGGATTGTTCGTTCGATCCGCTCACTTTTCTGCGTAGACAACGAAGCCGAGCGGAAATCTCGTGCGGCTCGAGCTGAGCTTTGCGATGAGCGGGTTGAGCAGGTTGAGAACCACGCGGCTCCTGCCGCCCGCGTTGATGATCTCCCAGATAACCTGAGCGCGGTTGCCATGGTGATGCACTTCGACGTGGCGGAAGTTTCTGAACAGATAGCGGAGCGAGTCCCACGTAAAGCGATAGTGATCCTCTGGGTCGGGGTGGTACCTGTACAAGAAACGCGTCGACAGGATGCACACGCCCCCCGGCTTCAGCACGCGCATGAATACGGTCGATCGCGCGCTGCGGGTCGTACAGATGTTCGAGAATCTCAATCGCAAGAACCGTGTCGAACGGAGCACCCTTCCATTCCAAGTCATGCAAATCGCAGCAGATATCGGGCTTCTTCGCAGGATCGATGTCGAGCCGCATGTAGCCCTGGGCGGGGACGTACGACCGATAGGGCGCCGCCTTCGCGCCGACGTCCAAGACGACGCCTGAATGCAGCCGCTGGAACTGCCGACGCAGCTCGCGATCGAGAGTCAAGCGATTGACCGAACGGATTTTCAGTGTGGGAATGCGGGGCCAGATGGACTCTCGCAGCGCTCGAAACACGTACGAAGCCTACAACGAACTGCGCTCGGTGAGGAGTTCCTTGTAGAGCTCAATCGTGCGATCGGCAGCTCCGCTCCAGGAAAACTCCTTCTCGACCAGCGCACGGCTCGCAGCGCCCATCCTTTGGAGACGCGGTCGATCCATCACAGCTTCGCGAATCGCTGCGGCCAGGGCTTCGGCATCGCCCGGCGAGACCAGCCAGCCGTTCATGCCTGGAATCACCTTATCCGGTAGTCCACCCGCGCGACTCGCAACGACGGCACGCCGGTGAGCCATCGCTTCGAGGGTGACGATGGAACTCCCTTCATACAACGTTGGGTGGACGAACAGCGTGGCGGCCTCGTACCACGCGTGCAGTTCGGCAGTGTCCACTCGACCGCGCAAGATGGCCCGTTCGGTCAGACCCAGCCGAGGAAATCTGAGCGTGCAGCTCCCCGCGAAGCGGGCCCTCACCAACCAGCACCCAACGCCATCGCTCCGGCAGCGCGCCTTGCTGCACCAGAGCGGCCAGCGCGCGAATCAGGACCCCGTATCCCTTGTTCGCTTCCAGCCGGCCTACGCTGAGAATCAGAAGATCATCCGGCAAGAGACCAATCTCTTCGCGCAGCGCCTGAGCCCGCGCCGGAGTGTCGGGTCGATCGCACTCTGCGATCTCAATCGCATTGGGGATGACGGTGACGACATCTGGACGGACGTGAAGATGTGTGATGACGGAGCTCAACAGCGCTCGATCCGTCGCAATAATTCGATCGGCGGCTCTGGCGCATCGCCGGACAGCGAGGCGAAGCGGGAAATATGCGACGCGTTTCAACGGCGCGCGCGAAGGATCGGTCGCGCCAAATTCCTCCAGGCCCTGTGGATTGAACACAAGCGGTGCTCTCGTCGTCTCGCCGTCCCCAAGCGCGTAGCCCAACACGCTCGCCCCCAGGCCGTGGACAACATCGACCTCCGCCTGCGGCCGCGAGCCGGGCTGCGGCCCGCCCGGCATGCAGGCCAAAGAGAGGATATGCGGTGTTCCTGTCCAGGATCGTCGTTCCGCGGCGGTTGGCGAATGGGAAAGTCGTGATAGGGAACTGGCGCGAAGTCGAGGTGTGGATGCCGAAACACCGCGTCGGCGCGCGAGTCGGCCGGTCGATGTGGCGCGGCCGGCGGTGCGATCAGCGTGATGCGGACATCCCGCGCGAGCAGCGTTCGCACGAGGTCGTAGACATGCTGCTCCAAGCCGCCATATCGATGGATCGGATAGACCGAGCGCGCCACGATGGCAACCCGCAGGCCTTGCCCCTCACGCTCGCTCATTCTGTTTCCGGCGCAGGGTAACGGTAGGTCTTTACGAGACGGCCGTGCTTCGCATTGTCGCGGTCAGCGACGAAATCCCATTCCCACAACTGCAGCTCGAATCCGACGACGCGCCGGTGGTTGGAATCGCGGTTGGCTGCACGCATGGAGGCGTCGAGAAAGTCCCGTGTCGGACCAGTTTGCCGCTCTCCGTCGAACGGCAAGGTGAGGATGCGCCGGTAACGGCCATCCGCCATCGCGCCAATCCATCGATCGAACCGTGCCCGGTCGACGCTGCCGTCTTCGTAGATGGCGACGGGCTTGATGTAGCTGACCGTGCCCTTCGGCTCGTTCATGGCTGCAAACATCTTCAGCGTTGTGAACGGATAGAACTCGATATGCGTGATCCACCAGGACAAGAGAAATGCCGCGAGCGCGAGACAAGCGGCAGCGCCCCGCTGGTGGACCCGGCGAACATCTCTCTCGACAGAAGCCGGCCGAGGATCGAGGCGGCAGATGCCGTGCCGCCGCTCGGCGACATATCGATACATGGCATCGCCGACATAAGGGACACCGGGGAAGTACAGGAGCGGCAGCACATGGCCAAAACGCCGGCACTCTCCAGGCCATGGCGCGATAGGCGAAGAACCCGAAGTACACGCGGCCGCCTCTAATGGCCGCCATCTCGTGCTCGAGTCTGGATGTGTCGACTTCGACGCGTTGCGACCTGAAATCTACCCAGTCGAGCTGCCCGAGAATATCCAGCCGCTGGAGCATGCGGACCGATCGCTGGCAGAGCCCGCAGTGCCCATCGTAGAGAACCTGCACGCGTCCGGCTCGACGCTCCAGCCAAAGGCCCACCGCGCGGCGCAACCCGGTGAAGTCGTAGAAGACGGCCTGCAGCAGAATCAGATCGATGAAGAGAATGTTCTGGAGGAACAGGATGCCGACATGGGTCAGCGCCATTGCGGCCGGCAGAATCCGGCGCGCTCTCGGCGAAAACAGCACCAACCCAAACAGCAGCTCGGTGAAGAGGCCGAGGACCGCAAGACCGACAAACACAATATCGGGCCCGCGAAGCAAATCGAGCGACAACGTCCAGTCAAACTCCATCGGCGCGAGCGTCGTCCGCAACAGCGTCGCCTTCATGTTGTCCGCGGCAAGCCAGGCGAATCCGCTGTAGTAGAGCTTGCTCATCCCAGCAGCGACGTATGGCACCGCGATGATGGTCCACACGGCATAACGCGACCAGCCATAGACGGCGCGCCTGTCCTCTGCGTCATCGCGCGGCAACAAATTCCCGCGTGCGATGCGAAGGAGGCGATCCATCGACCAGCCATCGCCGCAAGGAGTGAACGAGAGTACACACAACACGTAAATCGGAATCAGAGCCCGTGTGGTAGAACCACGAATATTCTCTGAAGATCCCGGCCACAATCAGACTGCAAATCGCGGCTGCGGGGATCACGACGCGCGTGGCGAGACCCAGCACTCCCAGGAGCAACAAGAAGGCGGTGACGTGCTCAAACGCCCACAACGCCGGCGCGTGAGCGAGAAAACGATCGAAGTCGATGGGGGCGGCGTGGAGCAGGTGCAGGACTCCCTTCGGCTGGAGCATGCTGCGCGGAAGGAGGGCGGTGCTGGCCAGATCCTCCCACAGTGTCATCAACAGGAGAATTCCGCACACCCAGGCGCGGATGGCGCCGAGCGTCCCCGATGTCGCCGCACCAACCGCGCGATCGAAGAACTGCGGCCGCGCCATCCAGCGCCTCACCGGCCCGGCAAACCAGAACGCGAGCAACCACAGAGCGCCGAGCCACGTGACGTTTCGCCAGTATTGGAGATACTCCGCGAGGGGATGCTCCGATTTCGAAATGATCAGCGCGTTGAAGAACGGGGAGCTTTCACCGTTGTAGGCGCGAACAATCAGGTCGGGAACAATCTGAGTTGCAACGAGGAGCCAGGCGACGAGCAGCGACACCGAGATGAGGGCGCTGCGCGTCATGCGACGAGTTCTCCGTAGAGCGCTTCCATCTGTGCCACAACGACGGACACATCAAAATGAGATTGGGCTCGCCGGCGCGCCGCGTCGCCGAGCCTCACGCGCAGAGAGCTGTCGCGAGCGAGACGCGCGACGTCGGTTGCAAGCTCATCGAACGACAACGACAAGAGCCCCGTTTCTTCATCTACCACGATATCCGCCGTGCCGCCGGTGTTCATCGCAGCAATTGGCACGGAGAGCGCGCTGGCTTCGATGAGAACACGGCTGAGCGGCTCCGGCCAGACGGACGGAAAAATCAACATCGTCGCGTGACGTAGCCATCGAAAGACCTCTCGTCGTTCGAGCCATGGCGTGAGCCTGACATCGCGCCCCGTTGCACGCGCCGCTTCTTCGATGGCGGCACGTTCCGGACCATCTCCGATAACGACCAGCGGCATCGTCAGCCCGGCGCGCTCGGCCACTTCGACGAGAGAAGAAGCACCTTTGTTAGCCGCCAGTTTGCCCACGAACAAAGCGTACGGTTCACGGAGCGGCGCTACCGAGTCCTGCAGAGAAGCCCAAACGCCGGCAACGTCAACACAGTTTGGAATGGTTTCGATCCGCGCGCGTGCGAACACCGGCTCACGCTCACGCAGGTGAGTAGCGACTTGGTGGCTCACGGCGATGACGGCGTCGGCATCTGCGAGGCTTGCCTGCTTCTTCTTGAGGTTTGATCGCATGTATGGAATCGCCGGCAACGTCATCGGCCAGGCGGCGCCCGCTCGGGGCCGCAGGCAGCGCGTCATTGCCAGCGGCGGAGCAACCCGGACAGACGGATCCGCGCTCTGGATCATCGAGCAGATCATTCCAGTAACACAACGGCCAGTAATCGCGCACCGTGCACACTGAGGGAATGCCTGCTCTCTTTGCCGCCATGACGGACGGAGGACCCGTTAATACGTGCTGCGCGTGAACGAGGTCAATCTTCTCCCGCTTGATGACGTCTGCCAGGTGCGCACTTAGGCGCGCATAGAGGCGCTCGTTGCGAACGTAGTTTCGAAGGAAGGGGACGGGCGGCGCGAAGGCAGGGAATCCCTCAACGGCAAAACCGTCATAGCCCGCGGGAACAGGGCTGCGTTCGCGAGTACGGCTGCAGCAGCCGGATCTCGTGTCCGCGTGCGCGGAGTCCTTTTGCGAGCTCGTATGTGCTCCAGCCGCTTCCACCCGAGATTGGCGGGAAGGCATCGGTCGCGATCAGGATGCGCATGGAGCGCGGCGGCGTGCCGCTTGAATGGCTTGATCCAGTTGCCGGCAATGAGCGTCCCAACTGAAAATCTGAACCGCCCTCGCACGTGCGGCCGTGCCCAGCTTTCGCCGCAAATCAGGATTTGCGAGCTGAATCAGGGCATCAGCCAGGCCCTGGGGCTCTCTCGGATCGTAAAGCAGCCCCTCGCGGCCATCGCCAACGATTCGTGCGAGCCGCGTCGATTTTCGGCGCGACGACGGGTAAGCCCGAGGCCATGTACTCGAAGATCTTGAGTGGCGACCAGTGGAACTCGTGCGCCAGCGACGGATGAGCGGACATGTCGAACGGCGCCACGCCGATGTCGGCGGCTGCAAGAATCGCCGGAACCTGCGAATGTGGCAAAGCACCAACCAGTGTAATCCCGTCCACCCCGGCAGCGGCCTGACGCACACGTTCCAGTTCGGGGCCGTCGCCGACAAACACGGCCTTGATGTTGCGGTGCCCCTGCGCGCGTATGCGGCGTATCGCATCAACGAGGAACACAGCTCCGTGCCAGGGACGAAAGGCCCCTGCGAATACCGCGAAGATGTCGCCGCTGGAACGTGAAAACGGCACCGGCCCGGCAGCGCCAGGGTGAAAGCGGAGGGTATCGGCGCCCCATTCAGTGAGCAGAATCTTCGATTCCGGGACGTGCGAAGGAATGATTCTGGCACTCGGAGTGACGATGAGATCGGCGGCCCGGCACTGCCAGTCGCGCCAGCGCCGCAACGGCTCGACGAGCAAGAGCGCGATCCAACAAGCGCTTCAGCGAGCCCGGATAGTCGACGATGGGGGCATTGACTTCGAGCACGGCGAGCGCGCCGACGCGCTTCGCGGCCATGATGCCCTCGCCGCCGAAGTTGTAGTAGCGCTCGATCACAACATCCGGCGCAAAGGCACGGGCGCGGGCGAGCACCGCTGGCGCGCGAAGCAGGCGGAGCCGGCGATCGCCAAGAGGACGGCCGCAGGGCCGCCCACGTCGCCTTCCCGGTCGGAAGCGCGCCTTGATCGCCTGGTGAAACGAGCGCAAGAACTTCGTGGCCTAAATCGGCAAGCCCCTCGGCGACCGCGGTCACATGAACTGACCCGCCATGCGCGGCCGGCACCGACTGATCGATGGCGGAGTACAGAATTCTCATCGAACCGTCGTTGTTTGTGCCAGCAGCGCAAAGAACGGCCCGGACCACACGCGGTCGAGGACTGTCACGCGGGATATCACGGTCGCGGGCGCGTCCGATCCTCGTAGAAGGACCCGCGGTCCCGTAGAAACCGATGCGCGAGAGTAGGGGCCCGCCGGGGAATCGTCACAAAAGTGTGGTAGGCATTGGCCGGGGGATCCAGATGCTGGCGGTCCATCAGTCTGATGCTAAATTGCGCCATCAGCCCGAGATTCCACCAGATAGCGAGCACGACGAATGCCTGCAAGGCGTGGCGCGGCCATCCGCGCGGGATCGCGGCAAGGAGCGCCGCTAGCCCGATGACGAGGAAGACGGTCAACCCCACCAGTCGGCGTTGCCCAAACGATCCAGCGCCCGCCCACGTATCCAGGCTCCCTGACACGTAGATCTGCGTCAGCACCATCACGACGCAGATGAACGCCACCCATGATCGGACTGCGAGCCACACGAGACCGGAGAGGGCGGCAAGAGCGAGCGGCGTCCAGAACAGCCACCCGTTATCGGGTGACGCAAGAACCTGCCACGCGTGGGGCGACGTCCAGGTCATTTTCCGTTCGACGCTGGGCGACGGTGCGGGCCGGCCGAAAAGAACCTGATATGAAATCACCTGAGGAAGAAAACAGACCGCGAACGTCAACAATCCTCCCGCGGCGAAGGCGATCGACTTTCCAACCCTCCGGCCGGACCGAACGGCCGCCCCAACATAGTCAATCGCCGGGCCGATCGCGACAAAGAGGTCCTGCTCACGGACCATACCCATGACCGCCGCCACGGCACCCAGCGACACGATACCCGTCCACGCCCAGTCACGCCGTACGTGCAGCCAGAGCAGGACAAACGCCGCGACGGCGAATGCCGAGACTGCGTGGGAGAAGCCCGGGGCCAGATACATGTAGAACAACAGCGGCGTGCCTACCCACACCGCGAACGCTGCTGCGTTCGCGCTACTTCGACTGTGTTCCTGGTCCGTCATGACCCTTGATGCGGCGAGCGCCGAAAGGAGCACAGCCAGAAATCCGTACGCGGCGGAGGCATACGTGACGGCCGCGATGTATGGCGTGGAGTAGCCATCGGCGGACACATGGCTGCCGAACGCACGTGCGATCCGCACACCGGCGTCAGCGAGCACATACGCCGGCGCCCACAGAATGGCCGATCCAACCGGTGCGAAATTAATGCGCAGCCCCGTCGGTGTAGCAGTTTCCAGGAAGGCTTCGCGGAATCTGTCGCCGTAGCGACCGCCTTCGGGACGCGCCCGTCCGCCCTGCGCCACCCCGCGATCGTAGAAGTATCGATACTCGTTGTCGAAAGAGATGTCACCGTCAAACCACATCGATCGGAGGTATGCGAAGTACTCGACCTCGTCCGACGCGTAGAATCGTGACCGAGACAGCTGGCAGCGAGATGAGAAACACGAGCAGCAGGAACGGAGATACTATGTAACGCAGTTTCGGCAGGCGAAAATTATATCACCCCCCATACATGCGCATCGCCTTGTTTTGCCACAAGTTCTGGCCGGCAGTCGGTGGCCTCTGTACCTATTCGGGCCGGCTCGCGGAATACTTGAGCGAACAGGGCCATGACGTGCGTGTCTTTACCGCTCACACGTTTCCCGATACTTCGACTCGCGAGCAGTTGAATCCGAATCTTCTCGTCCGAAGATTCCCGACGGCTCTCGGGAGCCATCCGCCCTACCATTTCATGCCTGGGCTATTGAAAATGAGCGTCCGGCAGACCCTTCGCGATCTCGACATCGTCCATTCCGTGGGCTACTACTTCTTTGGAAGCGTGTTCGCCCACAGAACGGCACTAAACCGCCGTCTCCCGCACGTCACAACACCGGTCTACACGCTGAACCCTTTCAGCTGGCAGCGGCGAACGTTCGACGCAGTGATGGGACGACGTCTCATTCGCGATGCTGCGCATGTGATTCCGCAGTCGGGCCACGAGCTCGATCTTCTTCGCGGTGATCGGTTCGACGTCCGAGCGAGCACGATCGTTCCATTCGGGGTCGAGACGACCTTCTTCGAAGAGGACTACGACGTCGCCGACTTGCGCCGGCTTCATGCGGTAGAGAATGCCGAAAGTGTCCTGCTCTTTGTCGGCAAAGTGATGTCGGCGAAGGGCGCGTTCGATTCGTTGGAAGCTGTCGCACGGCTCCGTGCGGCAGGACGAAAGCTTCGCCTCTTCATGATGGGGGACGTGCACGAGCGCGAACGCGAGGCCTTTGCGGCTCGTATCCGGGATCTCGCGCTCGGGACAGCCGTGGTGCTCCTTGGTGCGGTGCGCGACCGGCGCGAGATCGCTCGCTACTACCAGCTCTCGGATGCCGTGCTCTTTCCCTCTCAGTACGAGCAATTCGGAATCGTCGCGGTCGAGGCGGCGGCCAGCGGACGCCCGCTACTCGGCACCCCCGTCGGGATCATGCGCACGTTGGTGCCGCAGGACGAGATCGGACTGCTGCATCCATTCGGGGACGTCGACCGATTTTCGGCGAACCTCGCCGAGGTCCTCGACTCGTCGCGGTATCGTCAGAACGCCGCGCGACACCGGCAGGAGATAGTCTCGAACTATGACTGGCGAACCATCGCCGCGCAGACAGAAGCCATTTACAGGCGGGCGATGGGAGACCGGACGTGACCAAAGGATCGGCGCCGACCCACTTCGGCAAGTACGAGCGGTTCGGTGCGTATCACTGGCGCGAGGTCGGTCTTCTTCCGACGCGCCACAATGCCATTCTTACGGCGCGATACCGCGTGCTGCTCAACGCCCTCGACCCCAAGGCTCGTCGGATACTCGACATCGGGTGCGGTGACGGCACCCTCACCTTCAAACTGGCGCAGGGCAGCGACCTTGTATGCGGCATCGACGATGCCCTCCTGCCATTGCGTTTGGCTCGCAGAGAACTCGGTCGCCATCGCATGGCCCGGGAACCATTGCTGTCGAGCGCCGACGCCCGTCGTCTGCCCTTTGCCGACGAAACGTTCGATTGCGTTGTCCTCGCCGACGTCATCGAACACATTGACACGCCCGACATCGTGATATCTGAAGCCCGCCGGGTGCTCCGGCGCGGGGGCCAGATTCTCCTGACGACTCCGAAACGGCAGGACGCGGATCCCGGACACGAATATCACTGTCGCGAATACACCGCCGTTGAGCTCCGCGAACTCCTCAGTACCTGGTTCAGCGGCGTAGCTGTGCAGGTCTTCCGGCCCGCGGCGATGACACGGCTCTACGACCGAAAAGTATTCGGACGAAAATTGTTTCGCATCGCCGTCAACTGCTGCGCGATTGCCGGTTGGAATCCGCTCGCCAGAACCGCAAGCTTCGCGGCTGAGGCCACATACAACGATCTCTGCGGTTCCGGGCGCAAAACCTGATGCCCGATAAAGCCCCCCAGCCCGGCCTTCTCCAGGAGGTTTCGCGCGCGGTGTTCTGGAACACGGCGCTGTTACCCGTCGTGACAGTGGCAGGCATCGTGCTGTCGATACTCGTGCGACGCACGTTTGGATTCCAATCGGGCATCTACGACGCGATCCTCGGCATTGCCAGTTCCATCCTGTTTTATTCCAGTCTCGGACTTGCGGGAAGCCTCCCAAAATTTCTACCAGACCTCCGCATCCGCGCGGACCGACGCGCGGCGTCACGATTGATCTGGCGTCTGGGGGTTACTCGCCTCGGGTTGCTTGCGGTCCTTGTCGTAGCGCTCAACGTGTGGGCAGACGCTTTGGCCGCAGCGCTGGAGCTTGGACCTGAGGGCACGATCTATTTGCGATGGATCTCCGCACTCCTCGTCGGAAGAGCCGTTCTGGATCTCCTCTATCGGGTGCTGGAGGCCTTTTTTCAGCAGCTGCGAGTCAACGTGCTCTCGCTTCTCAATGGTGCGCTCGACGTGTGCCTGGTCACGCTAGTCGTCGCGATGGGTCTGCAATTGGCCGGAGTGTTCGCCGCCCTTGGTGTGTCGGCACTTGTGACAGCCGTAGTGGGTGCGGGCGTCGTCCTCAAGCAGCTTGACCGCTTACCCTCCGATACGGTCGACTCTCGGACGCACGAGCCGTCCTTCGATCGCATCTGGCGGCTCTCGGGTGTGACATACCTCCGGGATTTGTCCCTCTACTTCGCGACACCAGCATTTGCCAGCCCGGCCCTGCTGAGCGCACTGGGCCGGCCTGAGCCGGTTGCACTCTTCGCCACGAGCTACTTTGTTGCGTCGTCCAGCGTGACACTGGCGGTGTCCGGATTTCGAGGCATCTATCGGCCCGCCTTCGCTCGCGTGCTCGCAGAAGGCGAACGTGCGTCGCTCCGACGAGCGTTTGACCTCATGAGCAAGGTGCAGATCCTTGCCGTCGTCCCCGCAGGTTTCGGCCTGGTCGTGATGGTGGCGGACTATCTTCCCCTGCTCTATGGTGAGCCCTTCCGCGCGGCGGTCCCTGCGGCGCGAGTGCTGGTCACTCTCCTGTTTTTGGAAACCACGCTCGCGATAGCGCTGCTCGTACTCTGGGCCGACGAACGGTATCGCCCGGTGCTGGGCGCGCAATGCCTGATGGTTGCCGGTGCGCCTTTGTTCATCTGGGCCGCTGGCCGATTCGGGCTGGTTGAGGCCGCGGCGGTTCTGGGCGGAACCCGGGCGGCCTCTGCGGGCATCGGCTACGTCGCTGCGCGACGCGCCTACGACGTGAGGTTTCCCTGGGTATTTGCCGCAAGAGTGACATCTGTTTCGGCGCTGATGGCCGCCGCGCTCGTTGCCTTGCAGCGGAGCTGGTCCACATCCTGGACTCAGGCAACCGTATTGACGATCGTCGGTGTCTCGATCGTCGTGATCGGGCTCCGCGTGTTTCGCGTACTCGGTCCTGACGAACTCGACGTGCTCAACCGTACGAGCATTCCCGGAAAGCACCGGCTGGTGCGGTGGTTGGGCGGTGCCCCATGAACCGTTTTGTGAACGTGCTGAAGGCCATTGTCCGGAGCGCCGTACTGACGCCTGTTCGGCGCTGCCACAAGTGGCTCCGACGTGCTCGCCGAAGGGCTGGCGAGGCAGGCATTGTTCGTCAGATCGGTCTTGATGTCCAAAGGGGTCCCTTCACTGGAATGCTTCTTGTCCCATCGAACTGCCCGCTCGGACCGAAAGTGCTTGGCACGCATGAGCTCGAATTGTGGCCGGTCATCGAGGCGATCATACGCAGCGACGTACAGCATGTAGTGAACATCGGTGCCGCTGAAGGTTACTACGCCGTCGGGCTGCTGCGCTGTCTGCCAGACGCACGTGTGTCTGCGTTTGAGCTCGAGTCATCGCACCACGAGTTCATCAAGGCGCTGGCCCTCCGGAATGGCGTGGACGCCAGGCTCACCGTATACGGTATTTGCCGCACTGAAGAATTGATCTCGGTGCTGAAGCCCGACGAGGCCACAGTTCTCGTGGTCGACGTGGAGGGTGCCGAGCGGGAACTGCTCGATCTCGAAGGTGTACCTGCCCTGCGCACCGCCAGGATCCTTGTTGAGGTCCACGACTTTGTAGATCCGCAGATTTCCACGTTATTGCGGAGGCGGTTTCAGAACACCCATCGACTGACCGTCTACCGGTCTCGCCCCAGACAGCCGGCCGATCTACCGTCTGTTTCCGGCATCAGCACGCGACTGTTGCTGAGCCTCGCGCAGGAAGGCCGGCCAACGACCATGGAATGGTTCTGGTTCGAGCCAGGTGTACAGATGCTGTCGACGTAGTATGTGCTGCATCGCGGCAGGCGCGAGATATCACATGCACAAGAGGACAGAGGCGGCGGCGAGGTTCCTCATCCGCATCAGCCTCGGGCTGTTTACAGGGGTCGTGCTGCTGCTGGCACAGTCGATTTTCTGGAACAATGCGATCTCGGGTTCCGCACGGGCCTTGCTATCCGGTGTCGCCCTCCTCTCGTTCTTCCGGCCCCGGCACGGCCTGCTCGGTGTGACTGCCCTCGCTCCTCTTGCACTGGTCTGGATGCCCTTGCTCGGATCGCGCATGCGCGGCAGCGAAGCGATGGTTCTGGCATTCCTGAGCGGCGCGCTCATGCGCGGATGGACGCTCGGTAGATTTCGTCCTTCCCGGCAGATCGACTTCAGACCGCCGCCGCCCTGTTCGGCATCGTCATTACCGCTTCATGCCTGGAGCAGCTTTGGTTCGCGCAACTGCAGTTGGACTATCCAGGGCCGTTTCTGATGACCACGTTCGCGCACCTCGGCAGGACGTATTTCACGTCGTTCCGGGGTTACGGAGGGGTCTTTCATACCATGCTTCTGCTAGAAGGTCTTGCGCTGCTTGTCTGCGTGGCCCACTGCTGCCGGACCATCCCTTCCCAGGCTCCCGCGATTGTCCGCCTCATCGTGGTCGCCGCGCTGGGAGCGGCCATGGTCAACCTGACATTTTTTGCAGAGGAGGTGTTGGAAACTGGTGACCCCCTCGCGCGATTTGCAGGCACCCTGATCGAAGCACGGTGGAGCGCGCACGTAGGCGACGCCAACGCCGCGGCATCGTTCTTTGGTATGGCGATGTTCATCGCGATCGGGTTGGCGCTCGAAGAACGGAGAGGACGATTCACGTGGGCGGCCGGCGGCCTGATTTTGGCGCTCGCATTCTGGATGACGGGTTCGCGAACTGCCCTCGTTGCGGCCGTGTTGATCGCTCTCCTCTCGATTACTGTCGTAACGCTCCGTCGCCGCCTCTACACGACGAGGACGACGCTGGTTGTTACCGCCACGATGCTGGGTGTACGTTATTCGCCGTTACTTGGCAGTTCGTTTCGCCCGAGTCACTTGGCTCATCAGCCGGGCTTGCCGTGAAGGTGCGCTGGCTATTCCTCGGGACCACATGGCGGATGCTGCTTGCAGAGCCGCTGTTCGGAATGGGCATTGGTCAGTACTCTCTATGGTCCTACCATTTTGCAGCGCCGGAACTGCTCCAGTACTACATGCGCGAAAACGCTCATAACAACTTCGCGCAAATTGCCGGAGAGCTGGGCATCATCGGCCTCGTAAGTTTCCTGGGCGTGCTCGCAATCGCCCTCCAAATAGGACGAGGCTCGCGCGAGAAGCGACCGGCCCCCTTCTGGTCGGTGGCCATAGGCGTCGCCGCGTTCATCGCCACCTGGCTTGGCGGGCATCCGCTGCTCGTGCCGGAGGTCTCGTACCCCTTCTGGATCGCGCTTGGTGTCGTCGCAGGGCTTACGTCGCCGTCCTCGGCCGGATGGAGATCGGCGGCATGTCGCCGCCGCCTTCGCCATCGCGCTGCTCATTTCGATTCCGACGCGAGTCGAGCGAAAAACAGACAGGCTCGACCTCACTCGCGTTCGCTTTGGCGTTTCGGAACAGCAGTTCATCACCTCGCGCGGCCGGTTCTTCGTAGACGGAGGCGCATCGACGGTCGCCTTGCCGCTGCGGGCGTGGGGGGTGAGCCTTGACAGACCGCTCGAGCTCGAAGTGTTCGTCGACGAGCGGCCCGTCCACAGCCTCACTATTGCGCACGGCGACTGGCAAATGGAGCGGATCGACATCGAACCAGGCCCTGTCCGCAGATTTCACCGAGATCGATCTGATAATCGGCCGGCGCGCAATCGTCGAGGACATCGAATTGCCCTCCCGGCGCGGCGTTCAGGTCGGTGACTGGGAGATAATGCCGAAGCCCAATGGCTGAACTCCTGCCCCCGCGGGCCCCCATTCTCGTCGTCGGCGACATCATGTGCGATCACTATGTGTGGGGAGACGTCGAGCGCATCTCGCCTGAGGCGCCGGTTCAGGTCCTTCGATGGGAACGTGAGGCCGACAGGGCCGGCGGCGCCGCGAACGCGGCCATGAACCTCGCGGCGCTGGGCTGTCGTGTTTATCTCGTCGGGCTTGATCGGCAAAGACGAGGCAGGGCGCTGGCTGTTGCGGACGCCTTGAAATCCAGCGGCATCGACACCCGCGGCGTCATCGAATCGGCTACGCGCGCGACGACGCTCAAGACGCGAGTGATCGCCAGGAGCCAGCACATGCTTCGCATCGACCGCGAAGCGAAGGGAGCCATCGATCCGCGCGACGAGCAACGGCTCGTGGCGCCGTAACGAAGCTGAGAAGCCGCGTGGCAGGAGTCGTGTGCTCGGATTACGACAAGGGCGTCCTGAGCCGGCGCGTGCTCAAGGCTGCGATAGTCGCAGCGCCGGAAACCCTTTATCGTCGTCGACCCCAAGAGCCCCGATTTCGGCAAGTACCGCGGAGCCGACGTCCTCACACCGAACGAGAAGGAACTGGCGGATGCGTCGCCGGGGGTAAGCTACGTCACAGGGGACGCTGTCATCGAGATGCGGGCGAAGTCGCTTATACGCAGGCTTGGGTTCAGGGCACTGCTCGTCACGCGCGGGGCAAGCGGCATGGATCTATTCGAGGGCGGCAAGCGTGCGATTCGACGCACTCATATACCGGCGACGCAGCGCCACGAGGTGTTCGACGTCACCGGCGCAGGCGATACCGTCGCGGCGGTTCTGACGATGGCCGCGGCGAGCGGTATGCCGTTGGTGGAAGCTGCCCGCGTTGCCAACGCAGCAGCAGGCCTCGTGGTCGGGCTGGTTGGCACGGCGGTGGCCGACTCGGAGGCGCTCGCTAGGGTGCTCGACGGCGAGGCGTCGCAGGCGCGATCCAAGGTGCTTTCTCGAGGCGCGCTGGCTGCACGCATCGCCGAGGCGCACGCGCACGGTGCATCGGTCGTGTTCACAAGCGGTTTGTTCGAAACCCTCAACATCCAACACTTGCGGGCGTTGCAGCGTGCACGAGCCCAGGGAGAGCTGCTGGTCGTGGGCGTCAATGGCGATCCGTCGACCGGAGCCCAGCGGGCCGAGATGATCGCGGCCCTGCGTGCTGTCGACTACGTGACGCTGTTCTCTGAACGGACGCCGACGCGCTTGATACGCGAGTTACGACCCGACGTCATTGTCTAGGTGTTCGCCGACCGGCGACAGCCGATGTTAAAGGCGCTCGCCGATCGCCGCGTAGTCGAGATAGGTGAAGAGCAGCGAGTTCAGCTTCGTGACGTTGTCGTTGAAGCAATCTCCAGCTCCGTCGGCCCGCCTAGCGGCGCCGCCCCGAGTCCGACACTCTCTGCAGTTTCGATTCGTCCGGATACGGTGCGCTGTAGCGGACGCTCGACGTTCTGAAAACCGCTCGCTCGCAGAAGGTACTGCAGCGTGTCGGGATGCAGCGGGCGCACGTGCGTGATGTCGCGGATGTAGCTCGAGAAAAACGCGAACCAGCACGCGGGGTTGATGGTCTCGAGCACGATCTTCGAGCCCGGCCGAAGCTTGTGGTAAGCGGCGTCGAGAAACCGCATCAGATAATCGGGCTCGAGATGCTCGACCACCTGCGCCGCGAAGAGACCGCCAAGCGACCCGTCGGGCTGAGCCTGCAGGATAGCGTCAAGCGCATCTCCTGCTGTCGCGTCGAGCCCTCGTTCTCGAGAGACCGCCGCCATTTCGTCGTTCAGATCGACGCCGCGCGCCGTGATGCCGTTCTCGCGGAGCAGGTCGAGAAATTCGCCCCGGCCGCACCCGACGTCGAGCACATCGCTCGCACCTTCGAACAGCGGCACGTACTGCGTCGAGCCGCTCACGAATATCGTGCTGCGATCCGCGGAACTGATCTTCGAAGCCGACGTACTTGTAGGAGTCGAGCGTGCGGTCGCGGGCGCATCTTGATCGGCGGTGGTCTCCGGTCGGGCCACGCCGCATCGCCAGCGGACGTGTGCCGGCCGCACGCCCCTGCGTCCAATTCGCGCTTCAACGTCTGAATCGCATGCTGCATGACGCTGACCGTCGTGCGGACATCGTTCACGTGATCTTCAAACCGCCGCTCGCGCGCGACCATCGACTCCCAGCGCTTTTGCAGATCGTCGCTCAGCGCGCTCAGCCCGCGGCCAGGCCGTGCATCAGGCCTGTCACGTGCCGGTCTTTCGTGTCGACATACGGAGTGATCTGCTGCAGGTAGAGGATCAGCAGCGTCTGGTATTCGACTGAACCGGCGCTGGTCCTCGCGCGACCATCGCCAGCGTCGTCTCCAGCGCCTTGGTCATCTCCCGGTGCGTCGCAATGTTGCGGTTCACGTGATCGACGAGCGCGGAGTTGAACGCCTGCTGACGTTCGAAGAGAGGCGCGACCATCGCCCACGCGTGGGCACGCACGCGTTTCAGCCAACCGCTTCCCTCGTCTGGCTTGAGCGAAAGCAGCTCCCACCGCTGGTTCAGCGGCGTGATTTGGAACTCGTCGTACGCCGGCGGCGGATGCGGCAGGTCGCTCGGCCGTTGTATCGCCGCATCGAGTTTGGTGAGCGCGTCGTTATAGAGGCGATCGGCTTCGTCCCGCTCGCGCTGCAGTCGCGCGAGCTCTGCGGCGCTGCCTTTGGATTCAGACATCTGACTCATGCGTGCCCAGGGGATTTGAGGGGAGATCCAGGTCGGCCATCAGCCCTTCGAGATGCTCGGTGCCCGTCTGTAAAAGGTGTAGCGGTAGTCCGGAGGCAGATCGCTGCGCAGCCGGCCGCTCAAGAGCCTCGGCAATCGTGCGTACGTAATTGGATGCCATTCGCTCAACGGTGAACCGCGACCGCCACAGCTCGAGCGCGTTTGCACTCAGTGTGCGCCGCAAGACCTCGTCGACGGCCAGGCGCCGCATCGCCAGTCTCAGCGAGTGGTCTTCGTCCAGAATGTCGATGCCGACCCCAACGGGACGGTCGTCGGCGCCGGCATGGAGCAACGACCAGTTCCGCGGGTCAAGCGTCGGCGTGTCGACCGCATGTGACAAATCGGTGGAAATCGTCGGCCGGGCCGACGCCAGGCATCGCAGCCACGACGCCGATGTCTCGCGCGATGTGGGCCATCTCATACACAGGCACACGTCGGACGCGGCAAGGTAATCGTCGATCTCGTCATCATCGACGTATCCCGCGACAGTGACGCGGTCGCCAACACCGGCGATCGCGGCATCTTCCAGTACATCATCGCCCTCGCCGATTTCGCCTGCAATCAGCATGTGCGCGTTGGGTACGGCCTCGCCAACAGTCGGAAGCGCACGGACCGCCTGACGGATCCGCTTCTCAGGAGTGACCTTGCCAAATGCGGTGAACAGAACGGCGTCAGGTGGAATCGCAAACCGAGTGCGCACCACATCTCGGGCGCCGGGACTCGGCCTGGCCTCCGGCACGCCCATGTCGATCACATCCACGACGGCGTTCCGCTGTTCGTCGCAAATTTCCGCCGCGAGCCAGCGATTGTGCACCACCACCTTCCGGCTGGCCTCGACCGCGATGCGTCGCATCGGCCACAAATATGTGAGCGAGCCAAGCAGCCCCTCCACCCCGAGCTCGGCCAGATCCGGGTGCACATCGGGATGGCAAAACTGGAACTCGCGCCGATAGTCATCGTGCCGCGGAAATCGCTGTTGAAGCAGCGTGCGGCCCCGTGCGTGGTGGAGCTGACCGTCGTGGAGGACGACGAGGCCTGGATAGCGGACCAGGTACGCCCACATGTAGTCATGACACGGCGCATTGCCGAGCTGAAAGACGGTGAGGTCATATGGCTGCTGTCGATGCTTCCACACGAAGTCGAACGCGTTAAACGCGAGAAAGCCGTCTGGAGGGCAAACCGCGTCCGACCAACCGTCGATGAAGAGATCGATCTCGAAAGACGGCCGGAGCAAGGGCAGCAGTTCCGCGTTGTAACGGGCGATGCCGGATCGTACCGGAGGAAGAGGCGTGAACCAGGCGAGACGAGGCATGCGTACGCGCACCCATCCTAGCAGGGTGCGTCCACCAACTCCATGTAGAGTTGCCGGACTTCGTCCACGAGGCGCGATTTCCCATACCGCCTCAGCACCGATTTTCGCGCCTGTGCTCCCATCGCGGCAGCCTGGCAGTTTTCGCTGAGGAGCCAGCGCCATGCGGAGGTGATCGCCGAAGCATCGTCAGGCGGCACAATGACACCGGTTCGCTCGTGCTCGATCACATCCCCTACCCCGCCAACTGCCGTCGCCACGACCGGGCGTGCGGCTGCCATCGCCTCGATCAAGGCCACTGGTGTCCCTTCGTTCCGCGAGGTCAGCGTCACGATGTCCAGGCCCGCGTAGACCTCGTGAAGATCTCGACGCCAACCAGCGAAGCGGACGTTTGCTTCGAGGTTCAGGCGGGTGACGAGCTCTCGCAGTGCCGCTTCGCGTTCTCCGCCGCCGATCACCACGAATCCCGCTTCGCCTCCTTCATCGAGAAACAGCCGTGCGGCACGGAAGAACAGCTCGTGGTTCTTGATCGGCACCAGCCGCCCGACAATGCCGATAACCGGCCATGATTTCGGAAATCCCCATTGGGGCCGGGTTGACGGATGCGGTTCTGCGAGCTCATCGAGTGCCAGACCAAGACGGATGAGCCGCACTTTCGCGAAAGGAATCCGCAGGCGGCGAATAATCTCCTCTTGCTGCTGCGGGCTCACTACAAGAATCCGGTCGGTGCCCCACGCGAGCACGCGCTCGATGACACGTACACCAACGGACCCCACAGGCCCGAAGTATCCTGAGAGCACGTTTCCGTGGAACGTATGGACGACTTTGCACGGTGTGCCGGCGGTTGCGCGCCAGACGAGCGCGGCAAGTCGTCCCAGGGTGCCGGCCTTGGCGGTATGTGTGTGCACGATGTGCGGCCGGAATTCTCGGCACAGTTGCAGCAGCCTGATGAACGCCGTGACATCCTGCCGCCACGAAATACGACGACCCAGTTCGGGAACGAGGTGGATTCGCGACTCGACATCCGAAGGCAGCAGGTCGGCCATGTCGGCTTCGCCGTTATCTACAGGCCCGTGCGCCAGCAGTGTCCTGAACGCGCCACGATCGAGCTCTGACAGATGCGCCACATGCTGGGCCGGACCACCCACGTTCAGTCGCGCGATCACGCGAAGCACACGAATCTCCGGCACCATGCGCAACTGTTATATCAGGGTCGGCTGTACGCCCACGAACCGGAGTACAATTCCCCTCGTTTCTGACCCTGCCCCATACTCAGCCCGCTTCGTCGCCCGAATCGCCGGACAGCTCCGGGAGTATGAGCGAACCACCAGGCACCGGACGACTGCACACACTCTTGTGGAACGCCGGTCCGCTCGTCGTCTCGCGATACACCTCGGCGGTCCTCGGGTTGGTGACGACGGTGGTCGCCACGAGATGGCTGGGGGTCGAGCGATTCGGGGAGGCCAGTCTGGCAGCGGCATATCCGCTGCTACTCTGGTCGGTGACCAGCGTGAAATCCGTTTCAATCACGACAAGGTATCTCGCGTCGTTTCGGGCGGCGGGCGACACAACAAGCGTCAGCGCCATTGTCCGGTTTGGGTTTCTGCTCGACGCAGGAATGGCGACAGGCGCGCTCGCGATCGTCCTGCTCACGGGCCAACTCGTAGCCACTCACGTTTACCACATGCCGGAGACATACGGACTCATGGTGCTGCTGGCTTCCAGTTTCCCTGTCTACTCGCTGGGTGGGACGAATGAGGCCATCCTCACTGCCTACAGCCGGTTCGGTGCCATTGCTTTTCTGTTGGTTTTCGAATCTCTGCTTCGGCTCGGGCTGGTGGCGGCGGCTTGGCTGCTCGACGGTGGAACGACGGCGTACATCCTTGCCACCGCCGCATCACAGATTGTCATTGGCACCATCGGAATGGGGGTGGCTTCAAAGACGCTGTCAGCCGACGGCAGCAGCGGATGGTGGCGCGGTGGTGTGCACTTTGCGACGATTTCTCCGATCAAGAGCGAGCTGCGGCAATTCTTCGGCTGGAACTACGCTTTGGTGACGTTTTCGGGCTTCGTCGATCAACTTCCGGCGATGCTTCTCGGTGCACACCGCGGGCCGTCTGCTGTTGCATTCTACAGGCTCGCGACCAGCCTTATGGTAACCGTCGGTTATGTCGAAGCCTCGCTCAGGCGGGCGATCTATCCGTCGTTGCTGGCGGACTGGAACTCTGGTGGCCTCAGCAGGCTCCGCGCCGACATCGGACCCATGACTTGGCGGATCGGAATACCGGCCGGAGCAGCCATCGTCGCCGCCGCTGTCCTCTTCGTGCCGGCTGCGGTGCGGCTCCTGTTCGGTGACGGCTACGAGCCGATGATCCTGGGTGCGCAGTTGATGATCGCGGCGGCAGGCGCATCGATGGCGGCATTCTGGCTGCACCCGTACTATTTCGCTGCCGGCCGTGTGGTGCTGTGGTCGAAGCTTTACGTCACTTACAGCTGCGCTTTCCTGGCTGTCGCGTGGGTCGTCAGCGATCTGTGGGGATTTCTGGGCATTGCCTCGTTGATCGCCGTCGGCAAGGCAAGCCTTGCGCTGGCCGGCGTGCTGACGACCCGAAGCGCGACTTTCTCTCGCGAATGAACACATACGTTTCGCGCAGCGGCGGTGAAATCGGCAAGTTCGAATGCGTCGTCCGATGCTTTCGGGAAGCGTTCCAAGGGAGCGTGCTCGACGTCGGCAGCAGAACGGGCAATCTCAAGCGTGCCATCGGTGGACATCGCCGGTATACCAGTGTCGACATTGGGCCGCCGGCTGGCGTGATCGCCAATCTCGAGCGCGGCCTCCCGCTCGCGGATCGCTCCTTCGATACCGTCGTCGCTCTCGATGTGCTGGAGCACACGGATGACATCCATGCGGCGTTCGCAGAGCTCCTTCGCGTGGCCGACCGCAATGTCATCATCTCTCTCCCGAACGCCTTCGAGCTGAAGGCGCGGCTCAACGTGCTTCGCGGCCGGCACGTGTCGGGCAAGTACGGGCTACCGCTGGAGCCTTCGGGCGATCGACACAGGTGGTTTCTGGGTTTTCGCGAAGCGGATCGCTTTTGCCGCGCCGCCGGCGGCCGCGGGTGGTCTGTCAGAGAGGCAGGAGCGCTCGTTGGTCCTCGACGTGGCCTCCTGTCGCCGCTGGTTAGGCGGTGGCCCGAGCTCCTGGGACCAACCTATCTGGTCTGGCTCAGCCGCTCGTAACGGAGTGGGGGCGCTTGCGGATTACGTACAGCGTTCGCCACACATGCCATGAGCGGCCGAAGCCGAGCATGCGGAGGATGGTCTCAGCGGCCCGATGGCGACGGCTGCCGCTCGGCAGGTCGAGGGATGTCATGGTGTAGCCGCGGTCGCGGACGAAACCCTCGATGAACGCGTCTGTCTGCGGCACGACCGTCAGCCATCGATGACGGTCCTTGCCGGCGCGATATTTCAGGTCGTACTTGCCGGACAGTCGTCCTCTGAGCAGAAAGTTCAGCCTGAACGACGCATGAGCCAGGTTGGGCAAAGCCACACAAATCAGCCGGCCTGAGGCGCGATCCATCTCATCGAGGAAGCTCGTCATGTCGTCGAGATGCTCGAGCAGATCAAGCGCGATGACGGCGTCGAACGAATGGTCCGGAACGGGCAGGCCTTGGCTCACATCACAGACCACGTCAACCGTACCGCGTTCGTTCTGAACAAGATCGATGCCGACATACCGGCTGAGACCCGGCAGCCATTCGCGCAGCAGGCCATCACGGCACCCGACGTCAAGCACGGACTTCACGTCATCAGGATTCGCGATCTCTGCGATACGGCGATACTTCTCTGTGATTGCGCTCATCAACGGGGCCGCATCCTGTACAACCAGTCGTACGATCCCCGCAGCGTCGCCGACCACACGCGCTTCGAGTCCGCAATATCGAGGCTGTCACGGCCAATGCAGAAGCGACCTGCAGCGCGTTCGACGAACTGCGGAACAATGGTGAAAGCCCATTCGAAGCCCGCGAGCTCAAGCGTCTTCATGGCTTCAGCGGACGCCTGCGGCGGCTGTCCGAACGGATATGCGAACATCGACACGCGCCGTCCGGTCATTGCCTCGAGCCGGCTGCGATCGTCGGCAACTTCGACGGATATCTGCCTTGGCGTGAGCGGTGCGAGATCGGCATGCGTGACTGTATGGGATCCCACCTCGAATTGTGGGACATCCGCCAGGCGTTGAACCTGTCCGCGCGTCAATGGTGTCAGGCGGCTGGTGCGGCGTATGCGGTTCCGCAAGAACCGATCGGCATCCGCTCCCTCGAGGCCGATGAAACCGGAGCACAAGAAGAAGGTCGCCGGCAGCCCAAGCGCCTTGAGCACAGGCATCGCCACGTCGTGCCACGACGCATAGCCGTCGTCAAACGTCAACGCCACTGCGCGGTCCGCCGGCGACGTCAGCAGATCTTTGAGCGGCTGGATGGTGTAATGCCGCTGCAGCCAGGCGAGCCTCTCGCGGAGCGCATTCCGGTCCGGAACATCATGCAGCGCGATGATGCGGCCTCCCGATCGGTGCACGGGTACACAGTCGGACGCCATGACGAGCAGGTTGCGCAGACGCCGCCTCAGCCGCATCATTGGTGCTGACACTCCCGGCCGATGGTGCTCAGAATGCGATCCGACTGCGAGACGTCGCTGTGCCCCGCGACGGCGACCTCGCGCAACTCTCGCCCCAGGCGCTGACGGGCCGTGGCGTCGAGCGCCAGCACCGCGTGAATTCGTTCGGCAAGCATGTCGGCGTCGTTCGGCGGCACACACAGCCAGCCGAGATCCTCCGGAGGCAGAATCTCCCTGACGCAAGGATTCGAAGATATCACGGGCAGTCCGCACGCCATCGCTTCTAGCACCGCGCGGTCGAGGGCCGTGTCGCTGACGTTGACGAACGCACGGTATCGTTGAAGCCGCTCGGGAAGAGCGGACCGGGTCAGGCCGCCAGCAAACGTGACATATGGAGCAAGGTCCAGCTCGTTGACGCGAGCTTCCAGTCTCGTCCGGTAGCCAGGATCGACATCCGGACCGATCAGGTCGAGCGATGGAACGTAGCCGTGGCGGCGTCCGACGATGGCTAGCGCCTCGAGGGCAACCTCGATTCGCTTGCTGGGAGAAAGGCGGCCGACGATGACCAGGTCGCGCGTGGGTGGCGTGTCGCGAATCGAAAACTCCGTGACATCGATGCCGTTTCCGACAATCGAGATATTGGGCAGATTCACCGGGAAAGCTGACGCCGTCGAAGTGAACACCCGCGTATCGCAGAAGCGCGCATAGAACCACATCAACCGGCTTACGTGCGGATGGGCTTTCCACTGATAGACCTGAACACCGGCGAACAGACGCCACGGAAGCAGCAGCAGCGGGTACGGCCCACCCTGGTAAATGAAGAAGGCGTCGATGCCACGATCGCGCTGGAACGCACGGATGGCGCGGTAAAAGCGGAGAAGGCGGACCAGCCGGCCTCCCCGGCCGATCGCTGTCACCTCGACGTTGGATGGCAGCGAGAATTCTCCCGCACGCAGCGTGACGACGCTGACGTGGTTCACATTGGCATGCTCCGCAAACACCCGTATCCATCTCACCGTCGACGCCAGCACCATATCGTTGCTGTCTACGGCCTGCGCAACGAAGACAATGTTCACTCGAGGTGCCAGGGAAGAGGTCTCCCGAGGAGCGCTTCGAGCTGCGCGATGTCGTCCTTGACGCGCTCGTAGCAATCACGCCGTTCCTCGGCCGAAAGAGCCGTTCGCCTGCCCGACGAGCGGCGCGCGTTGAGCGAGCGGATACGGGCGGGTATCCCCGACTTCTTGACGAGCCACACGAGCCGGCCGAAGCCCATTCGGCGGAAGGTGCCGGCAGTGCGGTTGAGCGCCTTTTCCACGGCAACGACCTTCGGCACATCTCCGGCATTGACAGTGCGTTCGAGGTGCGAAGGCACGAATGAATCGTCGACGCCGAGGAATCTGTAGATCGACTGCATGAACTGGCGTGGATTCTTTCGGATGTCCTCGTAGATCAGTATCAGCATCTGCCTCCGGTCGAAACGCGACAGATAGCGGTCCAGCTGAGCGGCGTATTTTCCTTGCTCGACATATTCGGGATGCGCCGCGAGCGCCGACGCGAAGGATGAGTCGGGCGGCACGACGCCTGCCTTGATGTCATTGACGTAGTTCGACACGGCCCGATCGACCGGGTTTCGCAGCGACGCGATCAACTTGACCGAAGGATAGTATCCGTGTATTCGCGCAGCCGGCTCCGCGTCAAACAGATAGGACGTCGAGAACTCGCCCTTCACCTTTGTCCCTTGGCATCCCGCGAACATCGCTTCATACCACTCACGTCCCCGCGACCAGTTGCGCTCGCGGCTGAAGAAGTGGAGCTCCTTCTGCGGAATGCAGATCTGGGGATGCTCGTACAGGCAGGCGTAGATCCACGAAGTGCCTGCCTTCTGCGCCCCCAGGCCGATGAAGTCAGGCGCCGGCATGTTCACGGGCCGCCTGAAACAGCCGGCGGTAATTGACGAAGTACTGCTCGGTAGAAACTCTGCTGGACGCGACCCTGCGTCCGGCCTCACCGAGTCTTCGACACAACTCGTCGTCTTCGAGGATTTGAGCCAGACGATCACTCAGTTCGGCCTCGTCGCCGGGCGCGATTAGAAACCCGTTCTCACCGTCCTCGATCAAATCTGGTATCCCTCCAACGGCCGAACCGATCACCGGTGTCCCCACGGCCATCGCCTCGAAGAGTACTCGTCCGAGTCCTTCCGAATGCGAGGGAAGCACGAGTACGCGGGCTGACGCCATGCGCAGAGCAAGATCTGTCTGCGACAGCTCTCCGACAAATGTTACCGCGTGCGAAATGCCGAGGGCGGCGATCTGCCGATGCAGTTCAGCACGGTATGGGCCGTCCGGACACCGGCCCACAACAATCAGCTTTGGAATCGACCGGCGGGCGGCAACGGTAGCGAACGCGGCAACCAGGTGGTGGACGCCTTTGAGAGGCGTCACGACACCCGCATAGAGTACGTCGTCTCCCAGCCCTCGCCGATGTTTGCCCGCGTCGAGAAACACGTCGACGTCTGACCATGTCGAAAACTCGACGATTGGCTGAGACGCACCGAGCCGGCGAATCTGGTCACAGGTCGCCGACGAGATCGCGCGCAGCGCATCGGCATTTCTCAAGGCGAACCCCGCGGCTGCCGCCATCAGCCGCGAGTACACCCAGCGCCGTTGGATGCGGCGCTGCAGGAACAGCGCCTCCTGGAAGTCGCCGTGACTTTCGACGACTAATGCGATCTTCCGCCGGAAGAGCAGAGCTGCGCACCGCTTGACCCAGGCACCGATACATCCCTCGTAGGGACTTTGTGCAACGATGATGTTCGACCGGTGCCGGCCTACGCACCACAGTGCAAGTAGCGGCGCAACTGCAAAGAACGTCAGGTAGCGCAGCGGCGGCAGCGGCACTGCAGGAAGTAGATACAGCGTGGCGTGCTGCTGGAGGCGGCGCGGACGCCACGTATCGGAGAACGCCACGATTGTCAGGTCGCTGTCGCGGGCGAGCCCTGCAAGCTTCTTCGCCTGGGTCGCGGTGAGCTGGGCACCATAACGCGTTCCGCTAATGAAGCAAACGCGAGGACGTGACACATTCATTGCGTAGGGGCGACGCTCCGCCGGCGCACGGCGGCCTCGAGTGCCCGCTCCGTTTCTGACACCATCGTCTCGAAGCCGAACTGCTCCTGCGTCCAGGCCAGCGCGTTGGCCACAAGTCGTTGCGAGGTCGAAGGCGAAGACACAATCGCTGCGACAGCGGCGTCGAGTGCGTCGAAGTCGCCCGGGGGGACGAGCAGTCCCGTTCGACCGTGATTCACGACCTCTGGCGTGCCGCCTGCTGCTGTCGCGACGACCGGCACACGCGCGCGCATGGCTTCGAGCACGACGTGCGGTAGGCCTTCATAGGACGAATTCAGCACGAACACGTCGGCTGCGGAGAGCAGGGCCTGCACCTCGGCGGGCGCGCGCTGCCCCATCCAGCAGACACGGTCTCCCACGCCAAGAGCCACCGCGTGACGCTCGAGCGCCGCACGCAACGGACCGCTGCCGATGACGACGAGACGCCAGTCTGCATGTTCGCGAATCAGGCGAAGAAGCCCCTCCACGCCTTTCCAGGGGACGAGGCGGCAGACGGTCATCAACGTGCGTCCGCTGAAACGTGGCAGCGGGACGTTTGACGCCATCGGAGGAGAGGGAGGCAGCGCATTGTACACGACGGTGACCAGCGGAGGCTCGATGCCCCAGCTCGTCACCATCCGCGAAAGATACTTGCTGGGTGCAATGACGCCCGCGGCCCGTCGCAGCGGCGCCGTACGCAGCCTATCCAGCAGCCGCAGACGCATCCCCTTGCGCGCGATCTGATACTCGTCTACGGTCCCCTGATACCATCCGCGATTGCGGGCCCGCTCCCACGCCCAATCCCCCACAACCTTGTGAACCACAGGCGTGCTGCGCAACTCGCCCGCACATTGCGCTTCGAGACTCAAGCCGTTGGCATAGATGACGTCGGCTGAGGCGCCGTGCCGTGCCAGAGCGCGCACCACCGTCGTCAGGCGCAGCAGTTTCGACCCGCCACGGGCGATGCGGGTCACGGAAAAGGGATACGCCGAATTGACGTTCACCCCGTCGGCGAGACACACGATGTCGACGCGATGGCCTCTTTCACCGAGCGCGGATGCGATCGCCGGTACATAGCTGGCGGGTCCGCCCACGTCGGGCGGAAAAATGCCGGCTGAAATCAGGACGCGCATCGACTAGGAATCCACCACGGCGTCGTAGACATCGAGCGTTTCAGAGACCATGCGCTGAAGGGTAAAGAGCTGCTCGTAACGCAGGCGCCCCGATTCTCCCATCTCTCGCAGACGCGGGCCGCCACCCAGCAACGTCGTAACCGCAGCTGCCAATGCGCCGGAATCGCGCGAAGGAACAAGCATGCCGGTGACGCCATCATCCACGATCTCGGGCAACGCGCCGACGCGAGTCGCGACAATCGGTGTTCGTTGCACCATCGCCTCGAGCAACACCAGCCCGAAGCCTTCTGCGGTCGTCGGATGTAACCAGCAGATCGAGCGACGCCATGAGCTTAGGCACATCGTGCCGCTGCCCAAGAAACCTTACATGCGGCGTAATGCCCAGTGTTGACGCGAGGCGGACCAACGCGGCTTCCTCGGGCCCGTTTCCCGCCATCAGCCAGACCGCGTTCGGGGCTGTCTTCCGGATCGACGCGAGGGCCTCCAGCGCATATCGGTGGCCCTTCAACTCGATGAGGCGCCCGATGGTGCCAATCAGTTGGGCATGCGCGGGCAGCCCGAGCTCTGCCCGCATCTCAGCACGCGCACGATCACGGTCAACCGCTTGATCCTCGCATCCGTACCGAACCACGTGAACCGTGGTTGGATCTAGCCGCTCTTCGACCTGGCAGAGCTCCGCGATGCGTGCGGAGATGGCGATGACTGCATCCTGCAGGGGGTTGACGAACCGGTAATAGTGGCGATATTTGAGGATTTCCGCTGCCGACATCGAGTAGTCGTGGTGCCTCGATGACAACACGCGCGGGACTCTCGCCGTTCTGGCGGCCAGGGAGCCGAACGATCTGCATACGGCAGGTGGGTATGGACGAGGTCCGGACGCAACGCGCGGACGATCCGGCGAATCTTCAACGTCCCGGATGGATCGGCCTTGCCCGCTACGGTTACCCGCGTCGATTTCACCCCGAGTGACAGGAGCTGCAGGAGTGCGTCTTCGTAGGCCTCTGTAGCGGGTGACAGGTCGTTCACCGCGACCAAATGCACATCCCAGCCGCGCATCACCAGGGCGGGCAACAGCTTGAGCAGATGGTTCTCCGCGCCAGCCATTCCTTGCGTCTTGACGACGTGCGCCACTACGCGCACGTGTTCGACTCGGCTGGATCGGTCCCCCGTCTCGTGCCGCTGACGTAGTAACCGAGAGCGAATTCGGCTCTCGACCGCAACACAAGCTCGCCAACTGTTCCGCCGGTCCTACGCGCGCCGCGCATGGCCGAGAGCATTGCCCTGGGATCAGGCAGCGCCATCACCAGCGCACGGAGCACGACGCCGCTCTTGATGAGCGCGGCGCCGGTAGAGCGTCGATCCCACACGAGCGGTCGCACACGCACGCTTCCGCATGGGTGATTGAGCATCGTTTGTAGCCACCACTCGGCGGTGTGGCGATGGTAGTCCCGCGGGCTGCCGTGAACCTTGTGACAAAAAGGCACCAGGAAGTGGAACGAGCCGTCGTCGCGGAGCACCCTGATCGCTTCTCCGATAAGCTGCTCATCTCGGCAGATGTGTTCGAGGGTGTTGCAGGAGACGACGTGATCGTACGATCCATCCGCGAAGGGCAGCGGCTTCTCAAGATCCCACACATGATCGGGAGTGCTCAAAATATCGAAGTTCACCGTTTCCACGGTTCCCTCGATGCGGAGGCGGTTGTAATAACTGCTTCGGCGGTGGCCGCCGAGGTCGAGAACGCGGCCGCGAAGCGTCAACCCGTCAATCGCTTCCTCTTCCAGCGCGCGCGTGAGACTCAGGCGCGAGCCGGCTAACGAAAGCCATCTCCTGAAGGTCTTCCGTTCGGGCAGCTCGATCGCCCCGTCCCTAAGGCGGCGCCGGGAGCTATCGACGTCCAGGGTAAGACCAGGAGCCAATACCGTAGTCGGTGGCACAGAGTTGGACGACATCGCTGCTGAACAGCTCCCATGAACAGGACGCATATGACGGAAATGGGTGTCCCGCGCTAACCACGAACTCGAATGGGAGGGGCGCCTGATCGGCGTCCATGGCGTTACCCTCGCGCGTCGCCCAGCGCCGCCGTCCCTCGTGGTAAAACGCTATCGGACGGTTGGTCGCCGACGCAAGCCGTGCAGCGACAGGACGGCTCGTGGCGAGCACTGCCGGCCACCGCTCCGTTCCGAGGCGCAGCAGAGACCCCACAGCGATATATGAATGCTCTCTTGTGCGCTCAGCCGTCGTCGTCGGGTACACCAGCGTGTACCAGTTCCATGCGGCTCTCGTGCTTGGAATCAGAAGGAGCGAACAGACAACCAGAGCCGCGATTCCAACCATCCGAGAGGTTCGAGACGCGCCCGCTCCAGCGGCCCAGACAGCCGCGGCGTATACGAGGACGGCCGCAACGATGGCCGAAAGCGGGATGACTCGCTCGATCCGGCTGTCCGCGACGATGCGAATGACCGTGCGATATACGGGCGGCACCAGCATCGCGAGACACGGTATCGCAAAGACAATGCAGTAGAGCGCGACTTCCTCCCTCGGTCGGCGCCGCACGCTCCACAACATCGGTGCCGCAAGCAAGGGGACCAAGGACCCGTATTCCCCCCACTGAAGCGACAGGAGCCTCTGCGAAGTCAGCCGGCGATCGCCGATGGTTTCCACTGCGCTAGAGGTGGAGGGTTGCCCTTCGGGCACGGACACCGTCGGCATCTGCATCACCGCGTCGGGTATCGACCCACGCTTCACGTACGTGTATGGGGCGGCCACAATCGCGAAGGACGCCGCGAGGATCAACACCGCGTGCCACTGCCGCCCCCTCCCCAGCCATAGGGCTGCGGCCCCGCCAAGTCCTACGATCAGTGCGTTCGTAAACGCAAAAAAGAGGTGCATGACCGCGCCGATCCCCAGCAGCGTACCGCAGAGCTGTGCGCGAGCTCGCGAATCGGGCGACCTCAGAAACGACAGCAGCGCGGCCATCCCGCCAATCTGAAACACGTACGCCCAGCTCCGCGGCCCGCCGAGGCTGATCAGGCGAAATGAATCTCCCGAGAACACCAGTGTCAGCATCACAACCACAGGGAGGTGGATTGGATGCAGGTTGAGCAGCCGTACCGAGGGCGTACAACGCGACCACGCCCAGCGGCAAAAGTACAACTTTGGAGTAGCGCACGAGAAGGTGCGGAGGCATGCCGGTCGATTTCGACACCGCGGCATGCATGAAGGTCCACCCGTCGTACTTCGTTCCGCGATCGGAGTAGAACCCAGGCGTCAGAAGGGTGCCGTAGTACGTGGCGTACTCGACCGACGCCACGTGTTTTGCCGCATCCGTGTTGTTGATGTCGTTCGGCAGCGCGATGCCAGCCACGACCGCCGCGACGAGTGCACCTCTCAGCATGAGCGGTGAACGCATGACCACATCCGGAGCGCCGCCCGGACGCCGGTAGCGCCTGCGAAGGACAACGATCATGACCACGGCAGCGCATGCGACGATCGTAGCGCCGGCGATCCCGAGACCGGCAATCGACGCACACACGCCTACCGCGACAAACCAGGCGAGCCCTTCCATCCACTCGAAGGCGCGGCTGACGAGAGGTTCGCCGCCGCCCAGGACGCTCACACGAATGTCCCTGTTGCACGATCGACCCCATCGGCGCGCCCCGCCGGCACAACCTGGTGCAGATCCACGCAAAGCTGCAGAAGCCGCACACCATCCTGGCGGCACAGTTGCTCCACGTCGCGGAGGCGGCTGCCTTCCGCGACCTCTGGGCTGAAGACTACGCATTCCACATCGCGTCTGCCTATAAGTCTCGCAAGCGCATCAAAGCCGCCGAGCACCGGATATCCGTGGACCCGCATGCGGTGCTTGGCCGCATCGTCGTCGATGAAGCCGAGCATGCAGGTACTCCGACTCCGAGTGCTCGAGCATCTCGCGAAGCACCAGGTGACTGCTTCCGCCCGCCCCATACACAACTAGACCGGATCCAGTGCGACGGCGTCGCACAAATTCGCTAATGAGCCTGAACGACGCTCGCGAGCCTATGATCATCAGCAGCAGCAGGGCCGAATGAATGACGAACACCGCTCTGGAGTACCCGGTAAACCGCTCGATGAATACAAACACGCAAATGATTGCCGCCGTCCCGGCGACTACGCCTTTGCCGACGGCGACGGCATCCATAAGGCTGAAGTACCGCCAAACGCCGCGATACACTCGGAATGCGAACAGAAACGCCACTTGCAGCGCAACGACCAGCGGTAATGACTCGAGGAACTTCGTGAAGTTCGCCGAGAAGAGCTGCCCTTCGAATCTCAGGCGATAGGCAAGATAGTAGGATGCCGCTATCAGGCAGAAATCCAGAAGGATTTCGGCGACACGGCGCTTGTACATGAAATCGGCCACGAACCGCGTTACCCGGCCGGAGCGCGCCGGAGATCCGTCCGCGTCGTCGTACACGCGAATGTTCATCAAGTACGCGGCAAATACCGCCATTGCCAGAAGGATGATCGCCGTGAGCGGCGACGTCCAGCTGATGCCGGCATGCCGCATGAGCACACCGGCCTGTACCGCCCAGGATCGCCAGGCTCCAAAGGACCAGCACCGCGTTGCGCTCGCTGAGCCCAATGGCGACAAGCCGGTGCGACGCGTGGTCGCGGCCCCCGCGAGACGGCGACCGACCAGACAGCAGCCTGGACACTGTGACGAGAGCCGTGTCGAAGAGTGGAATCAGCAGCAGCAGCACCGGAGCGGCGACGACAGAAAGCACGTTCGATTCAGTCGTGCTGCGGCTGTCGGACGACAAAGTCAATGCGGACAGCGTGACTCCGATGAACAGGCTGCCGCTGTCACCCATGAAGATCGACGCGGGCGGGAAATTGAAAACGAGGAAGCCCAGCATCGCCCCGAGCAGCAGAGAGGCATATGAAGTGGTCGGCATGGGCTCGAGCACCGAGCCCGACCCCGCCAGCAGAGCGGCAACAGCAATGACGGCGATCCCCACGCAGAGGCCGTCCATGTTATCGAGGAGATTGAATGCGTTGGTGACGCCCACAATCCACAAGATAGTGATGAGCGAGTCAAGGGCTTGCGATTCAATCCAACGGAGATGGTAGCCGGAGAACACAAAAACGGATGCGACGACGATCTGAAAGACGAGTTTGGTCGACGGTTTGAGCGAGAAAATGTCGTCTGCCAGACCGACGCAGAGCAGGGCCATGCCGCAGACAAGCATCAGCAGCGTCTGCGGGTTCGCACCCGTCATAAGCCAGCCGGCGAGCACCGACAAGCCAATCGCGACGCCTCCGAGCAGCGCTGTGGGTTTCGTGTGCCATCGATCGTCCCGCGGCGACGCCACGTACCCAAGACGGAGGGCCGCCGCGCGGCAGAGCGGTGTCAGAAACAGCGAGAGAACGAATGCGACGGCAGCGTACCAGAGGGCGCCTCCTACTTGTCCTGCCAAGGCAGCTCCCCTCTGCCGACGGTCATGCCCCCAGACAGCGACGTCACTTCGCGAATGTACTCGATGAGGCTACGTGCCGCCTCTCTGCGATCGCACTGTTCGGTATCGATGATGAGGTCAGGCTGGAGCGGTGGTTCGTAGGGGTCTGTGACGCCCGTAAAGTTCTGAATCTCACCGAGCCGGGCCCGTCTATACAGGCCCTTCGGATCGCGGTGCTCGCACACTTGGAGGCTCGCGCGAACGTACACCTCGTGGAACCTTTCTCCCACGATCGAGCGCGCCAGGCCGCGGTCGGAGCGATAAGGCGAGATAAGCGACACCAGGCAGAGCAGACCGGAGTCGGACAGAACTTTTGCGACGTGCGCGACGCGGCGCACCTGTTCCGCGCGCGAACTCGCGGTGAACCCGAGGTCCGCACTCAGCCCCGATCGTATCGTGTCGCCGTCAAGGACAACTGGGAGATACCCGCCACCGAAAAGATCCCTCTGCGCCGATTCTGCAAGGGTGGTCTTCCCCGCAGCGGACAACCCGGTCAGCCAGATGACCGCGCTATGATGACCGATCCGACGCGCGCGGTCGGAGGCCGTGATCATTTCCGATGGCCGACGCCTGCCTCAGCGTCGCGAGTGCGCGCAACGCGCTCCATGTCCGCGTCCACCATCATCTCGATCAGCTGCTTGAAGTCGACCTTCGGCTCCCAGCCCAGCACTTTGCGCGCCTTGGAGGGGTCGCCGATCAGGTGATCGACTTCTGCAGGACGGAGAAACTTCGGATCGGTCTTGACGTGCTTCTGCCAGTCGAGGCCGACGCGCGCGAAGGCGATCTCGACCAGCTCGCGGACGGAATGGCTGACGCCGGTGGCAATCACGTAGTCGTCGGCCGTCGGCTGCTGCAGCATCAGCCACATCGCGCGCACGTAGTCGCCGGCAAAGCCCCAGTCGCGCTGCGCATCGAGGTTGCCGAGGCTCAGCGAATCGGCGAGCCCGAGCTTGATGCGCGCGACGCCGTCGGTGACCTTTCTGCGTCACGAATTCGAGACCGCGCCGCGGAGATTCGTGGTTGAACAGAATGCCCGACACCGCGAACAGGTCGTAGCTCTCGCGGTAGTTGACGGTGATGTAGTGGCCGAACACCTTCGACACGCCGTAGGGGCTGCGCGGATAGAACGGCGTGTTCTCGGTCTGCGGAATCTCGCGCACCTTGCCGAACATCTCGCTCGACGACGCCTGATAGAACTTGATCTTCGGGTTGACGGTGCGAATCGCGTCGAGCACGCGCGTGACGCCCTGCGAGTTGAACTCGCCGGTCAGCAGCGGCGTATCCCACGACGCCGGCACGAACGACATCGCCGCCAGGTTGTAGAACTCGTCAGGCTTGTGCTGGTCGAGCATCCGGATGATCGACAGCTGATCGAGCAGATCGCCCGGACAGAGCGTGACGCGATCGCGCAGATGATCGATGCGCCAGCTGTTCGGCGCGCTCAGCCGGCGGACGACGCCGAAGACTTCGTAGCCCTTTTCGAGCAGCAGCTCGGCGAGATACGAGCCGTCCTGCCCGGTGATGCCGGTGATGACCGCGCGCTTCGCCATGCGCGGGGAATTTTACGCCAAATACCTGCGCAGCGCATCCTGCCACGTCGGCATCGGGAAGACGCGGCGCAGCTTGTCGTTGGCGAGCGCGGCAAACTGCGGACGCGCTGCGCGCAGCGTGCACATCGGCCACGGAGACGGGACGAAGCCGCTCTCCGCCCTTCCCCATCACCCTGGCAATCTCCTGCCCGACGCTCGTACCACGTCCCATACCCGGTGCCCACGCAGTGATAGAGACCCGGCTCGCCGCGCTCGACGAGCGCGCGCGTCGCCGCTGCGACGTCGACGACGTAGCTTGGCGACACGGTCCGGTCGACAAACACCTTCGCTTCCTGCCCGCTGGCGATGCGCCTCGACGATGCGATCGATCGAGCTCTTCGCCGCTGCGCCGCCGAAGAGGCTCTCGACGCGCAGCACGAACGCGCGCGGCGCCTCGAGCGCGAACCACTCGCCGAGCAGCTTCGACTGCGCGTACACGCTCTGCGGATTCGGCGCATCCTCTTCCGTATACGGCCGCGACGCGTCCCGTCGAACACGAAGTCGGTGCTGTAGTGCACGAGCGCGGCGCCCGATTCGGCGGCCGCCCGCGCCAGCACGCGCACGGCAAATGCGTTGACCGTCAGCGCCTGCTCCGGCTCGTCCTCGGCGCGATCGACGTCGTTGTAGGCGGCGCAATTGATGATGACGTCCGGCCGATCGCGCGCTGACCCGCGACATGACGGCGCTCGAAGTCGGTGATGTCGAGCTCCTGCCGCGAGTACGCGAGCACCTCGGCGTCCCCTGCATAGGCATCGACGATGGCCCCCGCCAGCTGCCCGCGCGCGCCGGTCACGAGCACCTTTCATCGCTCGTCCGCTCCTTCACCGCGGCGCGCGTCTCCCGATCGACTTCGCGCTTCTTGATCGCGTCCCGCTTGTCGTGCGCCTGCTTGCCCTTCGCGAGCGCCAGCGCGACCTTGACGCGCCCGTTCTTGAAGTACATCCGCAGCGGCACGAGCGTCATGCCGCGCTCGATGGTCTTGCCGATCAGCTTGCGGATTTCGTGGCTGTGCAGCAGCAGCTTCCTCGCGCGCATCGGCGCGTGATCGGCGTAGCCGCGATGGCTGTACGGCTGGATGTGCACGTTGTGGAGGAACACTTCGCCGTCTTTCACCTGCGCGTAGCTGTCGCGCAGGTTCACGCGGCCCTCGCGGATCGACTTCACTTCGGTGCCGAGCAGCGCCACGCCGGCCTCGAACGTCTCGAGGATGTGGTAGTCGTGGAACGCCTTGCGGTTCTCCGCGATGTTCTTCTGCGCGGCTTCGCGCTCGGTTTTTTCAACCATGAGAATCGCCCGCCAGCTTCGCGGCCAGCAGCACCGCCTGCACCATGCTCTCGGGATCGGCGATGCCCTTGCCGGCAATGTCGAACGCCGTGCCGTGATCGACCGACGTCCGGACGATCGGCAGCCCCAGCGTGACGTTGACGGCCTGCCCGAACGCCGCCATCTTGACCGGAATCAGTCCCTGATCGTGATAGCACGCGATGACGGCGTCGAACTCCCCTCGCATCGCGCGCACGAAGACCGTGTCGCCGGGAAGCGGGCCGGTGATGTCGATGCCCGCCTCCACGCACCGCGCCACCGCGGGCTCGAGCACGTCGGTCTCCTCGTGGCCGAGCAGGCCGTGTTCTCCGGCATGCGGGTTCAGGCCGGCGAGCGCGAGCCGCGGCGTCGGCAACCCGAAGCGCGGCAGCTCGCGATGCGTCAGCTCGATGATGCCGCTCACGGATTCGATCGTAAGCGCCGCGGGCACGTCCGCCAGCGGAATGTGAATCGTCGCCAGCACGACTCGCAGCTTCTCCGACCAGAACATCATCGCCACTTCGGCGCGTCCGTCAGCGACGCGAGCATCTCGGTGTGGCCCCGCCACGGCAACCCGGCCAGCGGCGAGCGCCTCCTTGTTGATAGGCGCCGTGGCAATGCCCTGAATCTCCGCCGGCCTGCGCGTCGCGCACTGCCCGCACGATCGTCTCGTACGCGGCTCGACCGGCTTCGGCGGAGAGCACGCCCGGCGCGAACGCGATCCTGGGCGCCGTAGAAAAGCGGCTCGCACACCGCGCGCACGCGCGGATCGTTCATCGCCTTGCGGGCAATCTCGGGACCGATGCCCGCCGGATCGCCGGCGGTGATGCCGATTCGGGGCAACATCGATTCTAGTGGTCACAGAGACGCGGAGTCCATCAGGGATTTCTTCGAGAGACTTTGCGCTCTGCGTCTCTGCGGTGAGCACGCTATCCGCAGCTGCCGCAGCCGCCTTCGCCGCACGAACCGCAGCCGCCGCCCGTGCCGCAGCCGGTCGGATTGTTGCACCCGCCTTCGTCGCCGCATCCGCCGCCCTTCACCCCTTTGGCGTTCGGCAGCTCGTATCGCAGGCAGCACTTGAGGCGGCCGCACAGTCCGGACAGGCGCGACGGATTCAGGCTGAGGTCCTGCTGCTTCGCCATCTTGATCGACACCGGCTCGAAGCTGTTGAGCCAGGTCGTGCAGCACAGCGGACGGCCGCACGATCCGTAGCCGCCGAGCATCTTGGCTTCGTCGCGCGCGCCGATCTGACGCATCTCGATGCGCGTGTGAAACTCCGACGCCAGCTCGCGAACGAGCTCGCGGAAATCGACGCGCCCTTCGGCGGTGAAATAGAAAATCAGCCGGGAGCCGTCGAAGAGCTGCTCGACGCGCGTCAGCTTCATCTCGAGGCCGCGCTCGCGAATCTTGAGCAGCGCGACTCGGTGCGCCTCCTGCTCGCGCTGCTGGCGCTTGAGACGCACCATCACGTCTTCGGCGGTCGCCCTGCGGACGACCCGGTTCGGCGAGTGTTCAGGCGCGCGCGCCGCCGATCGAGCACATCCGCCGGCGTCGGCACCATCGCGCCGATGCGCGCTGCCGCCGTCCGACTGCACGACGACCTTGTCGCCCGCGGCGGGCGGCGTCGCCGGCAAACAGCAGATCGTTCAGCAGAAACGTCTGCGGCCGGCCGATCGGCGCGAACTTCACGGAGACGTAACGAGCGGGCGCAGCTGGCGGCTTAGTGAACATTGCACTGCCACCCAGTCTGCCACGACCTTCGGACTCGACGTTGCGATCGAGCGCGTCGTGCGCGCGCGGCGACTGCCGTGAAGCACGCTCGACGCGCTCCGAGCCCAGCGTCCGCGCCAATGCATCGAGCGCGGCGCGGCGATCGAGGTTCGCCAGCAGCCGCGCATCGGCGCCGCTCGTCCAGCAGCCCGACATCGCGCAACAGCGACGACAGCGCCTGAAGCCGCGCCCCGAGGTGCTCGCGCTCGGACGCGGCCGAGCCTCCGCCTTTCAGCAGATCCTTGGCCTGCTCGAGGCGGGTGCGTGACATCGCGACCGGCCACGCGCGAGCAGCTCTTCGGCGTCGCTTCGCGCGTCGGCGAAGTCGTCCGGCCTCGCAGCTCGAGCGCGCGCTGGACGCTGCCGTCGGACGCCGCGGCGGCGGTCAAGCGCCTCGGCGTGCGAATAGCCCGTGGCGCGCTCGAGCACCTCGGCGACATCGGCCGACGTTCAGCCGGCCGAAACGCAGCTGCGCGCAGCGCGATCGAACGGTCGGCAGCAGCACATCGGGGCGCGATGTCACCAGAATGAACACCGACGCCGGCAGCGGCTCTTCGAGCGTCTTCAGCAGCGCGTTCTGCGCCGCAGGCCACGAGCGCATCGGCCTGATCGATGATCGTCACGCGCCGGCGTCCTTCGAACGGCCGGTAGACCGGCGCGATCGATCGCGGCGCGAACCTGCTCGATTTTGATGGACCCGGTCTCGCCCGGCTCGATGATCTGCACGTCGGCATGCGCGCCGCGCGCGATGCGGCGGCAGGAAGGCACACGCCGCAGGCGTCGTCCATCGTCGATCGTCCAACGTCCATCGTCGTGCGGTCAGGCAGTTCAGCGCCTGCGCGATGGCGATGGCGGTCAGCCGCTTGCCGACGCCTTCGGGACCGGACAGGATCAGGCTGGGCGTCAGCGAGTCTCGCGCGATCGCCCGCGCCAGAAGGCTCAGCAGCCGCCGATGGCCGACCACTTCGCGGAATGCCATGATTGGACCGAATCGTATCACGCGTAGCAAACTGCTACTCGCCTTCGCGCAAGCGCTTCGGTGCCTCAGGCGACCACATGAAACATGTCGCGCTCTGCGTTGCCGTGCCCTCGCCGCGCTCTCGGCCTGCACTCGATCCGCACCTCGCGAGGCAGAGCCGGAGCCGAGCCTCCCGGTCATCGCGGAGCCCGTCCGGCTGGGAACCATCCGCTCCAGCGTCAGCGCCACCGGCGTCGTCACCACGCTGCCGGGCGCCGACTTCGCCGTGCGCGCACACGAGCCGGCGCGCATCGCCGAAATCACGAAGAGCGTCGGCGATGCGGTCAAGAGCGGCGAGGTGCTGGTTCGATTCGAGTTTCCGTCGCTCGGCGCGCAGCAGACGCGTCAACAGCGCCAACCTGAAGTCCGCCGATCTCCGTCTGCGCGCAGGCGCGGCTGCACGGGAGCGCATCCGAGGGCTCATCGCGCGCGGCGCCGCGTCTCAACGCGAAATGGACGACGCCGAGCAGGAGGTGACGCTGGCGGAAGGAGAGCTGGCCGTCGCCAGAGCCGCGATGCGCGCGTCCGAGTCGCTCGGACAGAACACGACGATTCGCGCGCCGTTCAACGGCACGGTCGCCGAGCGGCTCAACAATCCCGGCGACCTCGTGGGACCCGACGACAAGGATCCGATCCTCCGCCTGATCGATCCCACGCAGGTTCAGGTGACCGCCACCGTCGAGGCCGGCGACATTACGCGCTTCGCTGTCGGCGCGACCGCGCGTGCCGTCGCCGAAGGCAAGGCGATGCCCGAGCTGCTGCGCGTGGTGTCGCGCCCTTCACCCGAAGCGGGCGCCACGAGCGTGACGATTACGCTCTCGTTCGACATGCCGACGAGGTGGCGCCAGGCACCCAGGTGGGCGTCGAAATCGACGCGGAGCAACACTCGAACGTCGCGCTGGTACCGACAATCGCCGTGTTGAGGGACGGGTGGAGGCGCCCGCTGTGGTCGTCGCGGTTGGAGACGTCGCCCAGCGACGACCGGTCGTGACCGGCCTCGAGGACAGCGAGAACATCGAAATCGTCTCGGGCTGAAGGCCGGCGAGCTCGTGATTACTCAAGGGCACGCCGGGCTCCGCGACGGCGCACCGATCAGCGTGACCGATCCGTAAAACCGGTCCATGGCCAATGGGGCAAGAGTCCATCTGGACCGGAGTCGACTCTCTGCCCATCGCCCATGGTGTTGCCGTTACTTGATGAAGAGCATCTCGCGGTAGGTCGCCACCGGCCACTGCCCGTGCGGGACGATGCCTTCGAGCTCGTCCGCGACGTCGCGCACCGTGGTCATCGCGGGGATGACGCCGTCGCGGAAGTGCTTTGCGTGCTTCTCGGCCGATCCGTTGCTCTCGTGGCCGAGCACCTTCTCCAGCTTGTCCGTATTCGCCTTCAGCTTGTCGGTGAGCTTCGTCAGCGGTCGAGCAGCTTCTTCCCTTCCACCGACTTGCCGCCCGCCTGCTTCACCGCCGCCACGCTCTGCGCGACCTGCTTCTGGTACTCGAGCGCGGCCGGCAGGATGTACCGGTTCGCCATCAGCACCATCAGCTGGCCTTCGACGTTGATGGTCTTGTTGTAGGTCTCGACCATGATGTCGTAGCGGGCGTGCAGCTCGCGCTCGTTGAGCACCTTGTACTTCTCGAACACGCCGACCACTTCCTTGGAGGTGAGCTGCGGAAGCGCGTCGACGGTGTTCTTCAGGTTCAGCAGACCGCGCTTGGCTGCTTCTTTCTGCCATTCGTCCGAATAGTTGTTGCCGTTGAAGATGATTCGCTTGTTCTCGCGCATGATCTTCGGCAGCAGCTCGGCGGCCGCCTTTTCGACGGACTTGCCGCCCTTCGTGGCCTTCTCGAGCTCGGTCGCGATGTAGTCGAGCGATTCGGTCACCGCGACGTTCAGCGCGATGTTGGGATACGCGATGCTCTGATTCGACGAGACCGCGCGGAACTCGAACTTGTTGCCGGTGAATGCGAACGGGCTGGTGCGGTTGCGGTCACCGGCGTCGCGCGGCAGCTTCGGCAGCACCATGACGCCGGTGTCGAGCTCGCCGCCGTGCTTGGTCGACTTCGCGCCGCCCTTTTCGATCTGCTCGAAGATGTCGGTCAGCATGTCGCCAAGGAAGACCGAGATGATGGCCGGCGGCGCTTCGTTGGCGCCGAGCCGGTGGTCGTTGCCAGCGCTCGCGATGCTCGCGCGCAGCAAGCCCTGCCATTGTTGACCGCCCGCAGCACGGCGGTGCAGAACACCAGGAACTGGATGTTGTCGTGCGGGTTCTTGCCCGGGGTGAGCAGGTTGTTACCCTCGTTGTCGCTCATCGACCAGTTCAGGTGCTTGCCCGATCCATTGACGCCCGCAAACGGCTTCTCGTGCAGCAGGCACGCGAGGCCGTACTTCGGCGCCGTCCGCCGCATGGTCTCCATCGTCATCATCTGATGATCGGTGGCGAGATTAGCGTTCTCGAAGATGGGCGCGATCTCGTACTGGCTCGGCGCGACTTCGTTGTGGCGCGTCTTGACGGGCACGCCGACCTTGTAGAGCTCGGTTTCGACATCCGACATGAAGTCCATCGCGCGCTCGGCAATCGCGCCGGAGAGTACCTGGTCTTCGAGCTCCTGCCCCTTGGGTGGCTTTGCGCCGAAGAGCGTGCGGCCGGCGTTGATGAGGTCCGGACGCGAGAGGTAGAAGTTCAGGTCGATCAGGAAATATTCCTGCTCGGGCCCGCACGTCGTGACGACGCGATCGGCCTTCGAGCCGAACAGCTTGAGCACGCGCACGGCCTGTTTCGAGAGCGCTTCCATCGAACGCAGCAGCGGCGTCTTCTTGTCGAGCGCCTCGCCGGTCCAGCTGACGAACGCTGTCGGAATGACGAGGGTCGTCGCTGACGCTCTTCAGCAGCCACGGCGGGCTGGTGGGATCCCACGCCGTGTAGCCGCGCGCTTCGAACGTGGAGCGCATACCGCCTGACGGGAAGCTCGACGCATCGGGCTCGCCCTGGATGAGTTCCTTCCCGGAGAATTCGTAGACCGCCCTGCCGTCAGTCACGGGAGCCAGGAACGAGTCGTGCTTCTCGGCGGTGATGCCGGTGAGCGGCTGGAACCAGTGCGTGTAATGGGTGGCGCCGTGCTCGATCGCCCAGTCCTTCAGCGCGGAAGCGACCGCGTCGGCCACCGAGCGATCGAGCGACTCGCCCCGGATGATCGTCCGCCTTAGCGCGTCGTACACCTGCTTCGGCAGCCGCTTCTGCTGTTCGGCGTCGTTGAAGACCAGGCTGCCGAACGCGCCTTTGCCGTTCAACGCTCCGGTTTCCTTGCCCGTTCGGACCAGTCGCGGATCGCGCCGATCGCCTCCCCCAAAACCGCTGAACCCATGTGTCGTTCCTCCTACGTAGTGAGCCGCAGGGGCCGGTCCGTGTGCTTTTAAAATTAGTACAGGATGGTCGAGCATTCTAGCAGTCGACACAGACGCAAACCATCGTGATATCAAGATCGACGCCAACGCGCGTCGATGCGTCGGCGAGTGCGATCTGACGTTTCTGTTAGGAAAATCCACCAAAGTCGAGAAGTCTGCCTCCGCCGTCGCAGGATCCGACGATTGGGTAGGAGCCGCCTTTCGAGCAAATCGGGTTGCCCTCCTCCGACCTACCGCGAAAATGTCCATCGAACGGCGCAAGGCGAACCAGACAAAGTTGTGGGCTGGGCAAAAAGCGTCAGCCCTGTCGATTTCGCGCTCGCGGTACAGCCTCTTCTGCGCGTGATGAATCTTCTTCCACTGGCTTTCTGGTTCGCCGCCATCGCCTTGTCTCGCTTGCGCTCCTCGAACGCGACTTCGCGGCCGAGGTGCCGGTAGTGTTCTAGGCGGTCGGACGAGCGCTCCCTGCTCGATCGCCGCCAGCACCGCGCAGCCGGGCTCGGTACGGTGCTCGCAGTTGGTAAATCGACAGCCGCCGGCCAGCTCGGCGATGTCTTCGAAGGTTTCTGCCACCGCCGTCTCGTCCACCCACGGCTGGAGCTCGCGCATGCCCGGCGTGTCGATGAGCAATGCGCCGCCGGACAGCTCTATGAGATGCCGGGAGGTGGTCGTGTGACGCCCTTGCCGTCGCCTTCTCTCACCTCGGCCGGTCTTCAGCCGATCGTCGCCCAGTAGGCGATTCACCAGCGTCGACTTGCCGACACCCGACGATCCGATGAGGGCCACCGTCCGCGCGGGCAGGAGGTACGCATCGAGGGTGTCGAGGCCGTGGCGTGCGTCGCGCTGACACCTACGACGTCGACGAACGGAAGCCGCGCGGGAGCTCGGCTTCGCCCTCGGCATCTGCGCTGAGGCGATCTTGTTGAGGATGACGACCGGCACGGCGCCGGCTTCGCGGACAACGGCAAGTATCGTTCGATGCGGCGCGGGTTCAGCTCCTCCGCGAGGGCAGTCACCAGAAAGATCGTGTCGACATTGGCCGCCACAACCTGCTCCTCGGTTGCCCGACCCGCGGCCTTTCGCGAGACCGTGCTGAGGCGGTCGAGTTTGCGCGCGATGAGCGCGCGCTCGTCCCCGTAGGCGTCAGGCATACCCAATCGCCCACCGCTGGAAAGTCGGCTGATGTTCGGGCCAAATGGCGATACTTGCCGCTCACTTCGGCCCATCCGTCGAAGTCGCCGGCGACGCGATAGGCGCCGCGTTGCTCCTCGACCACACGCGCAACCAGGGGCCTGGGAGATTCGCCGGCAAGCTGATTACGAAAGAATTCGCTCCAGCCGAGGCGGGTTAGTCGGCGATCGGCCATCGTCCATCGTCCATCGTCCATCGTCGATCGTCCAGAGCCGAAAGTCCAGAGCACACGCGGTGCGGAACAGCACACCGGGCAGTCAGTTGAACCGCTATAGTCCTCACGTGTCTACGTTCGCGCTGATTTTTGTCGTGCTGTGGCTTCTGGGATCCATCAGTTCGTTGACGATGGGTGGCCTGCTGCACATCTTTCTCGTCGTCGCAATCATCATGATGCTACCCCGCATAATTAGGGCCGCAAGGTCAGCCAGTATTAGCCCACCGCTTGATCCGACCGGAGGCGTAAAATAGGCCTCGTAGCCACTTATGCCACGACCGAGGAAAAAGACCACCTCCCGCTCCGCCTCGCCAGCGTTCAACGCCCTGACATTTCTCACCTCAGCCGGGATCGCCAAACGAGTGGTCGATTACCATCCCATGGCGGTCGTTTTTCGCAGGGAGATACCTGCGACAGCGTCATGTACATTCAGAAGGGCGCTGTCAGGCTGTCGGTGCTGTCGCACGCCGGCAAGGAAGCGATCGTCGGGATGCTCGGACCGGGCGACTTTCTCGGCGAGGGCGCGCTCGCGGGGCAACCGATTCGCATGGGCAGCGCGACCGCGGTCTCGGCGACCTCTGTGCTGGTCGTGCCGAAGACGCAGATGATTCAGCTGCTGCACGACGAGCCCGAGTTTTCGGACCGCTTCATCGAGTACATGCTGTCGCGCAACATCCGCATCGAGGAAGACCTCGTCGACCAGCTGTTCAATTCGAGCGAAAAACGGCTTGCGCGCACGCTGCTGCTGCTCGCGCGCTACGGCAAGGAGGACAAGCCGCAAGGCGTGCTGCCGAAGCTCTCCCAGGAGATGCTCGCCGAAATGATCGGGACGACGCGCTCGCGCGTGAACTTCTTCATGAACAAGTTCCGGAAGCTGGGCTTCATCGAATACAACGGCGGCCTCAAGATCAACACGTCGCTCCTCAGCGTGGTCCTGCACGACAATCCGTAGCGACTGTCACTTTCTGAACAGCAGCATGCGTCGGTGCGTGCCATGATGCGCATGTGACAGAAGCGCAGCGCGCGTACGTTCGACGCCAGGCATTCCTCAACTCGGCCGGCGTCGCGAAAAGAAGGTCGTAGATTACCGTCGCGCCGAGTGCGTCTTTTCGCAGGGCGACGTCTGCAACAGCGTCATGTACATCCAGGAGGGCGGCGTGAAGCTGTCCGTGCGGTCGCACGCCGGGCAAAGAAGCGATCATCGCGATGCTCGGACCGGGCGAGTTCTTCGGCGAAGGGTGCCTGGCCGGCCAGCCGCTTCGCATGGGTAATGCCACCGCGCTGACGCTGAGCATGATTCTCGTACTCAAGAAGGACGAGATGCTGCGGCTGCTCCACAAGCAGCCCGCTCGCCGACCGGTTCATCACCCACATGCTCGGGACGAACATCCGCATCGAGGAGGACCTGCTCCAGCAGCTGTTCAACCATCACGAGAAAGCGGCTCGCGCGGGCGCTTCTGCTGCTCGCCCGCTACGGCATGCGGGAGGAGCCGGAGCGGGTGCTCCCGAGCGTATCGCCGCAGAAACTCGCGAAAATGGCGGGTACGACCCGCTCGAAGGTCGATTTCTTCATGAAGAAGTTCAAACGGCTGGGGTTCATCGACGACCAGGACGGCCTGACGGTCAACAAATCCCTCCTGAGCGTCGTTCTCCACGATTAGGGCCCCAGGGCCCCCCTGTGCCATTCAGCACACGCCGGAGGGGCATTTCCGGGTATCATGGATCCAGTCGGCGAATCAACGCACACGACTCGACAAGGAAGTAGCGCAATGGCGTCAATGACAGGCACGATCAAGCGGCTCGTAAGCGACAAGGGTTTCGGGTTCATCGCCGCAGGCGACGGGACAGAGTATTTCTTCCACCAATCTGCCTGCACGCAGACCTCATTCGACCAGCTCCGCGAGGGGCAGGCGGTGACGTTCGACGTGGGTCACGGTGCGAAGGGCCCCAGAGGCGAGAACGTCAAGCTCGCGTAAGCGGCGGCGGTGGTGAGGAGGCCCGGCTTGGCGATTCGTAGTGAGCTGAAACTCAATGACATCGTCGTGTCGAAAGTCGAAGACGGCCACCATGTGCTGATCGTGACGGCCATGCCGGATGATCCGATGTCGCTCGTGTATCGAGGCGACGGATGGAACGTCCAGTATGCCGTCGCGAGAGGCGCGCGGCTCGCCAAGGCAAAGGCGGGGATCTCTGGTACTCGTCGGACGAGCTCGCGACGCTCGAGTATCTCGAAACATTCCGCTCCAAGGGCGGCCTTCGTTCACTAATCCCCCGCAGTCTTCATCCCACTCTCAGCCGCACGTAGGCACAATGATGTGCTCTTAGACGCCGAGCAGCCTCAACCCGTGTGAGTGTTGTACGGTCGATGCCAGAACGATCGCCTCCCGTCGGAGCAAGCTGAATCCAGCAGAAATGAGGCGGAGCGCGCGAGGCGCGTCGCAGAGGAGGCGCGCGACGCGGCCGAACTGATGCGCGAGTCACGGGAGTCAGCGCGGACCGCTGCCGAAGAAGCACGGAGCGCCGCAGATGAGGCCCGTCACGCGGCGATGGAGGCCGTGCACGCAACCGCCGAGACGATGAAAGTCACGCTCGAGCACATGAAAGCGCTCGAGGACATGCGGCGGGCGATTCGTGAGATGAAGGACGCCGGCAAGCGGGACATCAACTAGCGCGGAGTGCTCGGCTATCGAGCTGCGAAACGCCGCCGCAAACATCTCCCACACCGTCACGAACAGCGCCGCGAGGATGGGCCCGACGATGAAGCCCATCACGCCGAACATCAACAGCCCGCCAAGCGTCGAAAAGAAAATCATCAGCTCGTGCATCTGCGTGTCGTGGCCCACGAGCAGGGGCCGAAGCAGATTGTCGATGCTGCCGATCACGATGCCGCCGAAGGCCGCCAGCCCGATGCCGCGCCAGACCTCGCCGGTCACCATCAGGATGATCGCGGCCGGCGCCCAGACAAGCGCGCTGCCGATGCCGGGGATGATCGACAACGCGGTCATGACGGTTCCCCAGAAAATCGCGCCGTCGATGCCCACCACCCAGAACGCCAGCCCTCCCATCACGCCTTGCGCGATGCCGGTCAGGATCGTGCCCTTGAGCGTGGCGCGCGTGACCGAGACGAACTGATCGAGCATGCGCTCCTTGTCGGCATCGTCGATCGGCAGGTAGCGCATACGCTCTTGAGCAGCGCCGGCCCGCCGGTCAGAAAGAAAAACATCGTGTAGAGCAGAATCACGAAATGAAAGATGAAGACGGCCGTCGCGAGCGTGGTGGCCGAGAGCGCCGAGAAGATGAACGCGCTCGCGCTGGCCATCACCTCGCCGGCCTTGCGAAAATCTGCGCGCGATACGGCTGGATGTAGCCGTAACCCGGCAAGCGTACGCAGCCGCCTGTTGAATTCGCCCGGCCGGTCCACGAGCCGCTCGAGCGCCGGGCGCACCGTCTCGGTGACGCGCAGCGCCTCGTTGGCGCCGGCGCCGAGCACCGCAAGCATCGGACCGACGACGACGATCACCAGCACCAGGAGCGTCGCGATCGCCGCCACACGCGGATCGGTTGCGGAATGTCGCAGGAACCACCGGTACATCGGGTAGCTCACGGCGGCAAAGATGGCCGCGAGCAGAATCGTGAGAAGGAACGTCGCGGATCATCGCGACAAATGCGATCGAGATGGCCGCGAGCAGCAGGAGCAGGAATGTTTGACGGAAACGCGTCTTAGTCATTCCCGACCTGACTCAGTGTTGAGCGTCTTTGTCGCAGACCCAGCGAAGATCGCTTTCCACGTGTCTCTTGAAGTGCATCTTCCCGGCGCACCCGGCGTGAGTGCACGGCTTGGAGTCTCCTCTTGCTGGCATGAATACCTCCTATAGTAGGTTCTTGATGTTGCTTACGAGAGCTGGAGCGCAGGAACCGGGGCTCGCGGAAGGTCGAGTGTGAACACGCAACCCCGATCGGGAACGTTGCGCGCGTAAATCCGCCCGTTGTTCGGCTTCCGACGCCCCATCGGCTGAACGCGAGCCCCAGGCCCAGGCCGGTGCGATCCGCGCTGCGCTGCTCGAAGGGCCGAAACATCTCGTTGATGGTCCCACCCGGGAACCCACCGCACTGGTCGTGGGACCTCAGATCAGCACACGCTCTTGAGCTCGCACCCACATTCAGCGTCACCGTCGTGCTGGGCCGGGTAAACTTGAAGGCGTTCTGCAGCAGATTCACCAGCACCGCCCCGAGCACCTGCCGGTCTGCGTCCACCATGACTCCTCGGTCGACCGGCACAACGAC